>AAXZ01000001.1 GCA_000169395.1 Rhodobacteraceae bacterium HTCC2150 | reverse complement strand
CAACGCTCAATATGGCCCTTTCACACCTGGTTTCGTAGAAGTGCCCCACTGCTTAGAATATCGCGCCCAATGGGATTGCGATAACTACGGTGTGCGCGCAGCAGAAGCGATCGAAGAAGTCATCTTGCGCGAAGGTCCCGACACAGTTGGCGCATTGTGCCTAGAGCCCATTACAGCGGGCGGCGGCGTAATCGTTCCACCAGCCGGTTATTGGGAAAAAGTTCAAGAAATTTGCACAAAATACGACATCCTTCTCCACATCGACGAAGTTGTTTGTGGTGTTGGTCGTACGGGTACGTGGTTTGGCTATCAGAACTACGGTGTTAAGCCTGACATGGTTACAATGGCCAAAGGTGTTGCATCTGGTTATGCTGCGATCGCTTGTTTGGTCACGACAGAAGAAGTCTTCAATCAGTTTAAGGATGACGCAACAGATCCTTTGAACTTTTTCCGTGATATTTCCACCTTTGGTGGTTGTACTGCAGGTCCTGCTGCTGCGCTTGAAAATATGCGCATCATCGAAGACGAAAACCTTTTGGATAACACGTTGGCTATGGGCGCTCGCATGATGGGCAACCTTCAAGCATTGTCAGAGAAACACGCGGTTATTGGCGATGTTCGCGGCAAGGGATTGTTCTTGGGTGCCGAATTGGTTTCAGATCGTAAAACCCGCGAGCCTGTGAACGAAAAAATGGCAGCGGCGGTTGTGGCTGATTGTATGGCGCAAGGCACGATCATTGGTATGACCAACCGTTCGTTGCCTGGCTTTAACAACACGCTTTGCTTTAGCCCTGCTTTGATTGCGACAGCCGACGACATCGACGCAATCACAGATTCTGTTGATAAGGCGTTGACCAAAGTATTTGGTTAAATTCCATTAAAACATCAAACCGCCGCACATTTTTGCGGCGGTTTTTTTTATGCTTAGATTGGATATGTAACTTTAGGCACACATGCGGCCAATTCTTGCCAGTCACGAACCATTTTCTTGGCATCTATTAGGTTGCCTGCGTGTGCCAAAGCATATCCGTCGGGTCGCACAAGTACGGCAAACACACCCTTTTCCCGCAACCATTCTTTACCAGTTGTATATACGGGTATTTCCGCGTCAAAATCCTGATCAGCCAACACATAAAACCCATGTTTACTGGCCGTGTCAGTCAAAACGCCATCAAATGTGGGTTGCGCTACAAGATGTCCTGCAATTTCATCACGCATACCAATTCCCTCACCCAGCGACGGCCAGATTGATTTCATTTGCCCACTTGGTGCCTTGCCTGCGCCCGTTTGATTGATCAATCGCCCTAGGCGCATGGTCATATCAATAAATTGGCGGACATTTACGGCGCGTTCATTCGCGTAACTGTCCAATAGATCATTTTTTGCACCGCTCAAAACCGCACTTAGTTTCCATGATAGATTTGCGGCATCACGAATACCCGCACACATGCCTTGGCCCATGAAAGGGGGCATAGAATGTGCCGCATCACCTGCTAAAAACACGCGACCAGATTTCCATTTTTCAGCAATAGCGGATCGAAACTGGTAGACGGCGTCGCGTTCCAGATCAGCATCTTCTGGTGTGATCCATCGCGCAAGCATACCCCATAATTCATCTTTGCTGGGTCGATCAGCCTCGCCTTTCCCGCCTGCCCAGCGCATTTCCCAACGACGTCGATTGTCAAGCCCGCGCACATATGTAGCAGGTGAAATTGGGTCACAAAACTGAACGGAATAATCACCCAAGTCTGGCCGAGGTTTCTTAAGCAAAGCATCAACAACAACCCAACGTTCATCAAAACCCAAATCTTCGGTTTCGATGCCAAGCAAGTGACGAAGAGTTGAATTCGTACCATCAGCCGCTACCACATATTTGCTGGTTTTCTGACTTCCATCAGCCAGTGTTAACGTAACCGACCTCTCGTCTTGCGACACTCCTGTAACCTCAACACCGCGTCTTAACGTGACATTTCCAAATTGTTTCAATCCATTAGCTAGTGTTTCCTCAACACTTGGCTGATGGAAACGATAACTTTCATGCCACCCCATAGGGCCAATTTCTTGCCCGCGCGACCAGTCAATCAGCACGTTGTCGCTGGCATCTTTAAACAGCATCCCCTTGCCAACCAAAGTTCCCTTCAGCACATCATCAGCCAAGCCTGTGGATTGAAACACACGCATCGCCTCGCCGTCAAAATGAATGGCGCGCGGCAAATTGTAGGCCTCTTGTTGTTTTTCAAAGACTTCAACGCTGTGACCACGCAAGGCCAGCAAGTTAGCAATTGTCAAACCAACAGGCCCTGCACCAACAATAGAAACGTCCATTTTACAACTCCGCCGTTGTTGTTCCTTCCATTCTCACCCCTTCGCCATTGCGGTGGGTTCCGTCGGGATCAATCGTTGCCAAGTTGCAGAACAGTTCAATTCGGTGACCATCTGGATCAAGAATATAAACGGCTTCGTTTTCACCCCACGAGCCATCACCCCGTGGATCAGTAGCACTATGCAATACTGGTCCGCGCACAATCTCTACGTTTTCACCCTTAACGTGGGCAAGAACGGTCAACCAATCCTCGCGACTGTCACATTCAAACGCGAAATGATGAAATGAAGGGGGTCCTTCGATTTCCTCTTCGGATCTTGCAAGCTTATCCGTGTATTTTTTGGCGGGGTTATGCATTAAAACAAGCTCGTGATGAACGTCACCCAGCCGCATAAATGTCAGTTCAACAGGAATGCCTTTCACCTCATAAGCATCGTGTCGTTCCGTGAGTTTAAAACCCAATACACGTCGATAAAATTCAATAGACCGATCAGTATCACTTACCTCAACAGCGAAATGCTGCATTCGTTTTAGCGGAATGTTCACCATGTTTCTGTCTCCTTTTGCATGACAGGAAACCCCTACAGACCAATAGTTTCAAGACAAAAGTTGGATTTGCCTTTTTCCCCTGCGCGGTATATCCAGAACTCACCCCCAGTAAGGCCAGAAAATGCCCATCTCAGAAGAAGTTTTTTTTCTTAAGCCTGATTTTGAAGGCACTTTGCAAACCGAAATACGTCAGATGGTGGCAAGTGGCATTCTTTCTGGTCGTTTCCGTCCCGATGAAAAGCTGCCTTCCTCACGTAAATTGGCACAACATTTGGGCATATCACGGCTGACAGTGACATTGGCGTATCAAGAATTAATGGCCGATGACTATCTGACATCAAAAGGAAAATCTGGTTACTTCGTTTCAACAAATGCACCACCAGCACCTGAAATTCCTCAAAAAAAATCACACGACTCCGTCGATTGGACGCGCGCTATAGGCCAGCGATTTACGGGCTCACGCGCTGTGGAAAAACTGGCTGATTGGGAAAAATTCGAATTTCCATTTATCTACGGCCAAGCCGATCGCAGTCTATTTGATCAACAAAACTGGCGACTTTGTGCTTTGGATGCGCTTGGAAAACGCGACTTCACGCCGATGACAACGGATTATGCTGATCGGGATGACCCACAGCTTGTTGCGTTTATTGCGCGCCATACTTTGCCAAGACGCGGAATTCTTGCCAATGCTGACGAAATTTTAATTACGGCGGGGGCGCAAAATGCCCTGTGGCTGACGGCGCAAGTTCTTTTAACACAACGCCGAACAGCCGCATTTGAGGATCCTTGCTATTCTGGCTTAAGGGATATTTTACGGCAGGTACGCTGTCATCTAGCACCAACATCGCTTGACAAAAATGGGCTTGTTTTATCTCAGCTTGCCAAAGAAACAGATGTCGTTTTCACGACACCAAGTCATCAGTGCCCCACAAACGCAACGATGCCACTAAGCCGCCGCACAGCGTTACTTAAACGCGCTCGCGAAGATGATTTTTTGATTGTAGAAGACGACTATGAATTTGAAATGGCGTTTTTACAACCAGCTTTACCCGCGTTAAAATCTTTGGATGAAGACGGCCGAGTGGTCCATGTTGGATCATTTTCCAAATCCCTATTTCCTGGTTTAAGACTTGGGTACCTTGTTGGCCCCGCCCCGTTTATTGCAGAGGCACGTGCGTTGCGTTCTACGGTTTTACGGCACATTCCCGGGCACATCCAACGAACAACCGCCTATTTCTTATCGCGTGGCCATTACGATGCTCTTATCCGACGAATTCGCTTGGCATTTCACGAACGCCGTGAAGTCATTGATCGCGAAATAAAGGTCAATGGGTTGGAAATAGCCGGTTCTGGTGATTTTGGCGGCTCATCTTTATGGATGCGTTGCCCCAAGAAAAAAACCGTCCAAGAAATTGCGGATGCCGCGAGAAAGGTCGGCGTACTTATTGAATCAGGCGTTCCCTTCTTCAACGGAAATGAAGGTGAAAATTATTACCGCCTTGGATATTCTTCTATTCCTAGCAGCAGCATTCCAGAGGGCATTAAACGTCTGGCATCGGTAATACATGACTGATTATTACGGCCATATCAACAATTCTTCATCTGGTATTAAACCAAAAGAGTATCTGGCCCTAAAATTAGCTGAACAAACTCGCTAATACCAATTCAAGAAATATCCCGTTTGCGGGCGCGATTCGAATTTGTCTTTGAATGTGTCGCTTTCAAACCATCCAAAAAGGAACGACCACCATGAAAATGACCACCGAAGAAGCTTTTGTAAAAGTTCTACAAATGCACGGAATCGACAATGCATTCGGCATTATCGGCTCTGCGATGATGCCGATCTCAGACATTTTCCCTGACGCTGGCATCTCATTCTGGGATTGTGCGCATGAAACTTCTGGCGGCATGATGGCTGACGGTTTCACACGCGCTACTGGCAAAATGTCTATGATGATCGCACAAAACGGTCCAGGCATCACAAATTTCGTGACACCTGTTAAAACTGCTTATTGGAACCACACACCTCTATTGTTGGTCACACCACAAGCGGCAAACAAAACAATCGGCCAAGGTGGTTTCCAAGAAATGGAACAGATGAACCTGTTCGCTGATTGTGTTGCTTACCAAGAAGAAGTTCGCGACCCTTCCCGTATTGCCGAAACATTGAACCGTGTGATCATGCAAGCCAAGCGCGCCAGCGCACCTGCTCAAATCAACGTTCCACGTGATTTCTGGACACAGGTCATCGACATCGATCTACCAGTTGTTGTTGACTTCGAACTGCCACAGGGTGGCGAAACTGCTATTCAAGAAGCGGCTGATCTTTTGTCTAACGCAAAATTCCCAGTCATTTTGAACGGCGCCGGTGCAATTTTGTCTGTTGGTGGCATCGACGCATCGCGCGGCTTGGCTGAAACACTGGATGCACCAGTATGTGTTGGCTACCAGCACAATGACGCGTTCCCAGGCAATCACCCATTGTTCGCAGGTCCTTTGGGCTATAACGGTTCCAAAGCAGGCATGGAATTGATTTCAAAAGCAGACGTTGTTTTGTGTCTTGGCACACGTTTGAACCCGTTCTCAACATTGCCAGGTTACGGCATTGATTACTGGCCAACAGAAGCGAAAATCATCCAAGTTGACCTAAACCCAGACCGTATCGGCCTGACGAAAAAGGTTACTGTGGGTATCGTTGGTGATGCGGCTAAAGTTGCAAATGCAATCGCGGGCAAACTTTCTGATTCAGCTGGTGATGCGGATCGTGCTGCGCGTAAGTCTACAATCGCGCAAACGAAATCTGCTTGGGCTCAAGAATTGACCTCCATGACAGAAGAGCAAGACGATCCAGGCACCGATTGGAATGTTCGCGCCCGCGCTGACAAGCCTGATTGGATGGCTCCTCGTATGGCTTGGCGTGCGATTCAAGCTGCATTGCCTGTTGAGGCGATCATCAGTTCCGACATCGGCAACAACTGTGCGATCGGTAACGCTTATCCTTCGTTCAACGAAAGCCGCAAGTATTTGGCACCAGGTCTATTTGGTCCATGTGGTTATGGCTTGCCATCCATTGTTGGTGCGAAGATTGGTCAACCAAATGTTCCAGTTGTTGGCTTTGCTGGCGACGGCGCGTTCGGTATTTCTGTTAACGAATTGACCGCGATTGGCCGTGGTGACTGGCCTGCCATCACGCAAATCGTTTTCCGTAACTACCAGTGGGGTGCTGAAAAGCGTAACTCTACACTTTGGTTCGACGATAACTTCGTTGGTACAGAGCTGGACGAGCAAGTTTCATATGCTGGCATCGCTAACGCGTGTGGGCTGAAAGGCGTTATTGCCCGCACTCAAGACGAGCTTACCGCCGCATTGGCACAAGCCATTAAAGATCAAATGGAAAATGGCATCACAACTTTGATCGAAGCCATGATCAACCAAGAATTGGGTGATCCTTTCCGTCGCGACGCGATGAAAACACCAGTTAAAGTTGCTGGTATTTCCAAGTCTGACATGCGTTCTCAATCCAACGCATGAGTATAAATAAAACATCACAGTCGGCCGGGTTTTTAAGCCCGGCCGAACCTGTTTGCCCCGCCAATTTGATCAAATTGGCGCAAGGCACCACTGCTCCACGGGTCGCAATTGCGCGCGCCGGTGCTGAATTGCCAATGCAAGCCGCCAAAGCAGGCGTTGAAGCTGGCATAATGACCCCCATTTTTGTTGGTGAAGCCGCAGATATCCAAGCCGAAGCCGCAAAGTTGGACTGGGACATTTCAGAATTTACTGTTGTCGACGCAACCGGCGAAGAAGAAGCCGGCCGTAAGGCCGCTGAACTTTGTGGATCCGGGAATGCTGACGTATTAATGAAGGGTCAGTTGCATACAGACGTCTTCATGAAAACCGCCCTCGCCCGCGATGCTGGGTTACGCACAGGCGCACGCCTTGTGCATGTTTTTCACATTTCCCCCCCTGATGGCGGAAAACCCGTTATCGTTTCAGATGCGGCTGTAAACGTTGCACCAAATTTGGAAACCCGTCAGGAATCTATTCGGGCCGTTGTCAAAATGTTGAATGCTTTGGGCAACAACGATCCCAAGGTCGCCATTTTATCCGCTACAGAAAGCCCTATTCCATCTGTACCTAGTGCGGTGGACGCACGAACATTGCAGGATTGGGCCCGCGAAGAATTCAATGACCTTAAAATTTCGGGCCCACTAGCCCTTGATTTGATCCTTTCGCCGAATTCAGCAGCGGTTAAGGGCATGACAGACGATCCAGTCGCCGGATACGCCGATGCCGTGATTACGCCTGACATTGTTTCGGGCAATACACTTTTCAAAGCATTGGTTTATTTATCAGGTGGATGTGCCGCTGGTTTGGTGATGGGTGCAAAAACGCCCATATTGTTGACCAGCCGTGCCGATCCGCCTGCAGCACGTCTTGCCTCCATCGCTTTGGCTGCGATTTTAGCGCCCAAAAGGGTGTAGCGCCATAAATGGAGCACTTCACAACTCTCTTAAACCTCTCGCAAACCGAGGCGATTATACTTGTTATTATCGTTTTCTTTGCAGGTATGGTTCGGGGGTTTTCAGGGTTTGCTCTTTCGGCGTTGGTCATGGCCAGCGCAGTGATCATACTACCGCCTGTTGAACTCATTCCCATATGCTGGTGTTTGGAAATAGCTGCATCCGTTTTGATGGTGAAAAACGGCTGGAAAGAGGCTGATCGTCCAACGGCTTTTGGACTTGTAATCGGCTCTGCGATTGGTACCCCTGTTGGCATCGTGCTAACGTTGGCGGTTTCTGTTTCAGTGTCTAAAACCATTGCCCTTATTGTGATCATAACATTGGCGTTATGTCAGTTGTTTAAGGTTAACAGCCCGTTTCTCGCGACAAAACCCGGTCTCTACATTTCAGGCTTTATTGCTGGTGTTGTTACTGGCCTTGCATCCGTTGGCGGCATGGTCGTTGCCCTGTACGTCATGGCCCGAAATGCACCGGCCAAAACTATGCGCGCGACGTTAGTCATGTTTCTGTTCATATCTTCGACAATCTCACTAATCACCCTGTTGGTTTCTGGGGTAATGGACAGTCAATCTTTTGTGCGCGGGTTAATCTTTGCACCACCCACCATTGCCGGGGTTTTCTTTGGAAAACTTCTTTTCCGCCCAAATCTTGAGAAATACTATCGGCCATTTTGTTTATTGCTACTCGTTGGTCTTAGCACCGCAAGTTTAGCAAAAATTGCGTGGTAATATCATGCAATTGACTCTACCAATATTGTTAACGACGTTTTCCTTCATTTCTGTACAGAAAGTAGGAAGAGTTTCTGCGAAAACGCGAAATTGAGGGATCAGATGAAGCATACACAACCACAGCTAGACACTTCACCCGAAGTTTCCGACGAAATTCGAAAGACAACTTGTTACATGTGTGCCTGTCGTTGCGGCATTAACGTTCACATGAAAAGTGGCAAAGTTTCCTACATCGAAGGCAATCGTGATCATCCTGTCAACAAGGGCGTCCTTTGTGCAAAAGGCAGTGCTGGCATCATGCAGATTAATGCGCCATCCCGCCTTAAGGCCCCACTAAAGCGCGTTGGGCCACGTGGATCAGGTGCATTCGAGGAAATCAGCTGGGATGAAGCGCTAGAAATGGCGACATCGCGTATGTCGCATCTTCGTGAAACCGCACCAGAAAAATTGGCGTTCTTCACGGGTCGCGATCAATCACAATCTCTGACATCCTTTTTCGCCCAAGGTTTTGGCACTCCAAACTATGCTGCCCATGGTGGTTTTTGTTCGGTAAACATGGCCGCTGCTGGCATCTATACAATGGGTGGTGCTTTCTGGGAATTTGGCCAACCAGATTGGGATCGTACTAAACTGTTTATGATTTTCGGAGTGGCTGAAGATCACGACAGCAATCCAATCAAAATGGGTCTTGGAAAACTGAAGGAACGCGGTGCCAAAATCATTGGCGTTAATCCGATCCGTTCCGGTTATAATGCGATTGCAGATGAATGGGTTGGCATCACACCGGGCACTGACGGATTGTTCATTCTTGCGTTGATCCATTGTTTGATAAAAGCGGGCAAAGTTGATCTAGAATATTTAAACCGTTACACAAATTCGCCTGTCTTGGTGAATTGCGACGAAACGCACCCTGAACATGGATTGTTCTTGCGCGATGACGACGGAAAAATGCAGGTTTTGGACCGCACTTCTGGCAAGCCCGTTCCATTTGATGGCAAAGGCGTTAAACCAGATATGGCTGGCACGTATCGAAACGCCGGTGTCACGTATCGCCCTGTTTTCCAACTACTTGCAGAGAAATATCTTGGCGAAGAAAATTCACCAGAAGCCGTCGCAGACCGATGTGGTATTTCAGCCGAACGTATCCGCCACATCGCATCCGAATTGGCCTTTACAGCATTTGAAGAAGAAATCACCATCGATCAACCATGGACTGATTTCCGTGGCGAAAAACATGACAAAATGATTGGCCGCCCGGTTTCATTCCACGCTATGCGCGGAATTTCGGCACACTCGAACGGTTTCCAAACATGTCGCGCCCTTCATATGCTGCAAATCTTGCTCGGCAGCGTCGAAGTGCCCGGCGGCTTCCGCTTTAAGCCGCCTTATCCGAAACCACCAGAAGCGCATCCAAAACCGCATTGTAAAGTCACCCCCGGCGCCGCACTTGACGGCCCACACCTTGGTTATCCAATGGGGCCTGAGCATTTAGCATTGCGCGAAGACGGTTCGGCAGCACGCATCGACAAAGCGTTCACTTGGGAAAACCCAATGTCCGCGCATGGCATGATGCACATGGTTATTTCCAATGCGCACGCAGGTGATCCTTACAAGATTGACACGTTATTTTTGTACATGGCGAATATGGCATGGAATTCATCAATGAATACCAAAGCCGTTATGGAAATGCTGACGGATAAGGATGAAAACGGCGAATACGTGATTCCGAACATCATCTATTCCGATGCCTATTCATCAGAAATGGTGGCATATGCTGATCTGGTTCTTCCAGACACGACCTATTTGGAACGACATGACTGTATTTCCTTGCTGGATCGCCCAATTTCCGAGGCCGAGGCGATGTCAGACAGCATTCGTTGGCCGGTGATTGAGCCTGACCGTGATGTTCGCGGCTTCCAATCTGTCGTGATTGATTTGGGCGCCCGTCTTGGTTTGCCTGGATTTGTCGATGACAATGGCGATGCCCTGTATAAAGATTATGCCGACTACATGGTTAATCACCAACGTCGACCCGGTGTTGGGCCATTGGCTGGTTTCCGTGGTAAAGATGGCCAAGGCAAAGGTCGTGGTGAAGTAAACCCCGGCCAGCTTGACGCCTATATTGAAAACGGTGGTTTCTGGGTTGATCATATTCCGACAGAAGCGCAGTTTTTTAAACCTTGGAATGCTGCGTATCAAGATTGGGCTGTTGAACGCGGAATTTATGACAGCATTCAGCCCTATGTCTTTAATCTTTACAGCGAGCCTATGCAAAAATTCCGCCTTGCTGCGGAAGGGCGTGGAAAAATTCAGCCACCAGATCATTTGCGTGAGCAAGTTAAGGCGACGATGGATCCGCTTCCGATTTGGTATCCGCCGTTTGAAGGCACACGTGTCAATGAGGCCGAATATCCTTATCACGCACTGACACAACGCCCAATGGCGATGTATCACAGCTGGGGCACGCAAAATGCGTGGCTTCGCCAAATTCATGGCCGAAATCCTTTGTATGTGTCGGCTGAGATTTGGAAAGAACAAGGTTTCAAAGAAGGCGATTGGGCAAAGGTTTCATCCGCTCACGGTGAAATCACTGTTCCAGTTTTGTTGATGGAAGCCTTGAACGGTAAAACTGTTTGGACTTGGAACGCCATTGGTAAACGCAAAGGCGCTTGGGCCTTGGATGAAAAAGCACCAGAGGCCAACGAAGGCTTCTTGTTGAACCATTTGATCCACGAATTGTTACCACCGAAAGGCGACGGTCTACGTTGGTCAAACTCTGACCCTGTTACCGGCCAAGCTGCTTGGTTTGACTTGCGTGTAAATGTGACACGAACCGATGCAATCACCGCATCCGAGCCTTCGTTTGGAACGATCAAATCGCCAATTGGACAGGGACCGAACGAAATTAAAGTGGGGGCCAAATAATGCGGATCACCAAAGAAGTTTCTTGCCTCTGGCAGGGATATTTAGCACCAGAAGAAGGGGTTCAGCTATGACCAGCTTGCCAACAGAAACCGCTAAAAAACTGGGTTTGGTCATCGATCTTGATACCTGTGTTGGGTGTCACGCCTGTGTTGTTGCCTGTAAAGGTTGGAATACCCAAGGTTACGGAGCGCCACTTTCGGACCAAGATCCTTATGGGGAAAGCCCTTCCGGAACATTCCTAAATCGTGTCCATAGTTTTGAAGTAAAACCGGCGGAAGCGCCGGCACAATTGGTTCACTTTCCCAAAAGTTGCCTTCATTGCGATGACGCGCCTTGTGTAACCGTTTGCCCAACAGGGGCCAGCTATAAACGCGCCGAAGACGGCATTGTATTAGTTAATGAGGACGCATGCATTGGATGTGGTCTTTGTGCTTGGGCCTGTCCTTATGGGGCTCGTGAAATGGATCAAGCCGAAGGTGTTATGAAAAAATGCACCCTTTGTGTGGATCGTATTTACAATGAAAATTTGCCTGAAGTAGATCGAGAGCCTGCTTGCGTACGCACTTGTCCATCAGGCGCGCGCCACTTTGGTGATTTTGCGGATGAAACATCCAACGTATCAAAATTAGTCGCCGAACGCGGTGGATTTGACCTGATGCCAGAGCTTGGCACAAAACCAGTTAACAAATATCTGCCTCCACGGCCAAAAGATCAAGCAGTCGAAGAATTTGATATTCTTGCCCCACTGCTTGAACCCGTTGCAACAGACGCCGGCGGTTTCCTTGGTTGGCTAGATAAAGCATTGGAGCGTATCTAACATGCACCCCGCACCCTCCGTTATAATATTCACCGTCCTATCTGGCATTGGCTTTGGTTTGCTTGGCTTTCTAGGGCTTGGTTTTCCTTCCGTTACCGGATGGGTCGCATTTGCCTTTTTCGCAATTGCCTATCTTTTAGCCGTTGGCGGCTTATTGGCTTCGACTTTGCATTTGGGTAACCCACAGCGCGCTTTGCGTGCTTTCACACAATGGCGTACCAGTTGGCTTAGTCGTGAAGGATGGTTCGCTGTGGCCGCCTTGCTGATCATGGCCGTTTACGGTGGTGGTTTGGTATTTTTTGAGACATCTATCATAGCACTAGGCTGGATCGGTGCGGCACTTTGCGTGGCGACGATTTACGCCACTTCCATGATTTATGGCCAGCTGAAGACTGTACCGCGTTGGAACCATTGGACAACATCATTGTTGTTTTTGGGTTATAGCCTCACAGGTGGTGCACTGCTTAGTGGGACTACCACGATTGCGACGTATCTTTTAGCGGCTCTTGGAATTGTTCAATTTGTATATTGGACATTGGGCGACAAACGATTTGTGGACCGTGGCCACACACAGGGAACGGCTACAGGTTTGGGTGGTCTGGGCGACGTTCGGATGTTGGAACCTCCACATACCGGCACAAACTATTTGCTTAAGGAAATGGTTTATCGCATTGGTCGCAAACACGCACAAAAGTTGCGCGTCATTGGCATTCTAATGATGAGTGTTGTTCCGTTTGCCTTGCTTGTCACGCTTGATGCAGGCCATCTGATCGGTGCTGTTGTTGTGCTATTGCATTTGGCAGGCGCCTTTGTCACACGTTGGTTGTTCTTTGCAGAAGCAGAACATGTTGTAGGTCTTTACTACGGGAAATAGGCAGATGGGATATCGCGTCGATTGTTTACAATATGCCAACTGGTCGGAAAAAATATTCCGCCAAATGCGTGACGGTAACGTCGACGCTGTCCATGTCACAATCGCATATCACGAGAATTTTCGTGAAACCATATTGAATGTAGAGGCTTGGAACCGCTGGTTTCAGGCATTCCCAGATTTGATTTTCCAAGGCTTTACCGGTGACGACATTCGCCGTGCTCGCGAAACGGGGCGCACTGCTATCTTTTTTGGGTTTCAAAATCCATCCCCGATTGAAGATGACATTGATTTAATTGAAGTGTGGCACAGATTAGGTGCCCGGTTCATGCAATTGACCTACAACAACCAATCATTGCTAGCGACGGGTTGTTATGAGGACGATGACGCTGGACTGACCCGCATGGGTAAACAGGCCGTGGCCGAAATGAACCGTGTCGGCATGGTGATCGACATGAGCCATTCTGCAGACCGCTCGACATTAGAGGCGATAGATTATTCTACCCGGCCTATTGCGATTACGCACGCAAATCCAAAATGGTGGCACGATGCATTGCGCAACAAAACCAATGAGGTTCTTTGCGAACTAACGACATCCGGTGGCATGCTTGGATTTTCTATGTACCCGCATCACTTAAACAATGGTTCAAAATGCAAGCTTGATGATTTCTGTCAAATGATTGCCAAGGCTGCAGACAAATACGGCGTGCGTGCACTGGGTCTAGGTTCTGACTTGTGCCAAGACCAACCCGACAGCATTGTTACATGGATGCGCAATGGCCGTTGGACAAAAGACGTCGATTTTGGAGAAGGCTCTGCCAGCAACGCAGGTTTCCCAGAACAACCAAACTGGTTCCATGACAATCGCAGTTTTGCCCGAATTGAGGCAGCCTTGCCTGACTTTGGGTTCAACAAAGAAGAGGTCGCTGGTATCATGGGCGACAATTGGTTGCGGTTTTACGATCGCTCGTTTGGACCTGCAAAGAAATGACGGAAAACCTTGCCTCCGTACCCTTGCGTCCTGCAAGCAAGGTTATGCGTTTGACGAGAATGGGCGCATCGTTCCCTACGCGCCTTAGCTTTATGCGCAGCCTGATCCGACAATTAAGCGCTGAAAAGGCAACTGTGACCCGTCCTGTCTGGGAAATGGATAACGATGGGTATGGACGCGCGGTCTTTTCCGTTGATCTTGACGGAGACACATACTCGTTGATCGCATTTTCTAACGATCTGGATCCGCAAAATCGTACCGATCGTGTTATTGCAGAGGCTTGGGATGCAGCATTTACTTTGTTTGATGGTGTGCCCGAAACCAGCGATCTAGATCGCCTTCAAGCAATGGTTCCCAAACAAGAGGCAGGGCGTTGTTCTGAAAAAGAACTAGTCCTGAGCCGTGCCAACAAATCAATGCGGTTCTTTGAACATACGGTTTGCGCCTTGGCTGAAGGTCGCCAACCGGACGCTGATCTATTGCAGCAAACTGGTTATTTGATGCGCACGACGGCTGTTTATGGAAATGGAAAATTTGGCATCGCAGATCGGTCCAAAATATTGGATCGCAGCATTGGTGCGCATCCTTTCCGAGTTGAAATGCTGACTGTTTGGTTGATCCGCGAATTTTCTCATGACCTTGTTGAACATGTAGCCAAAGCGCGCAATCCAAAAGCCGCCAAACTCTCACCCGCATCAAAACAGTTTTTGGGCATTGGAAACTCAACCGGTCTTGGCATGGCCCCCTTTGTAATCAACCATCCGCTTTTGATTAACAATTGGGTGATGGCCCGTGAAACAGCTTTGGCGCGTGTTTTATCGGTGAAAGCCGCGAAGGAAACCGAAATATCCGCTTTTCTGGCTTTTTTTGAACGTGCGCAGCAACACGTAAAATCTTGGTCTGTCGCCGACGTACGGCAAGAAGAACGCACGCGTGTTTTGGAAACTGAATTGGCTAGTCTAGCGTCCAAATTGAATTTCGGATTTTTGGCATCCGATTTCCCTTGGCAACGTGTCATTGATCTTTGCGATTCCCTTTCCTTTGAAACCCAAGAATGCCTCGTCGCAATGATGTTAGAACCATACGGTGCTTTGGTCGATGATTTGGTTGATAAAATGGTTTCAACGACGAACCCCAGTTTGGCCCCTGCGATGACGGTCAACGCGCTCGTGCAAATAATAAAAACTGATTTTGAATGGGCAACTTCGATTGAATTTGATGCCCCTAATGAATGCGCGCAATTTTGGTATGTTTCAGAAGAGAAATTGGAACCCCGCTTGGGCATGCGTCATTCTGAAGACGGCGCAGACAAAGAACAGCCTTTGGATATTGCACGCCAAATTAAGGTGCTTCAACAAGCGTTAAAAGATGAAAACGACGAAAATACTGTAGCAACGTTTTTGCAAAGTCATCCACAATTCCGTCAAATTATCAGACGTGTTCAATCTTCCCAAAAATTCCCTTTTAGCGAAGTCCAAGATAATATGATCGCTGACACCTGTTTGCCGATTGATATACTTCGTTTTAAACTGGCTTTTTTTGGTGCGTGTAAATTTGATCCACGGTCTGATCGTTGGACAAGGATTACTATGTTCCAAGGCGCACCCTGTGCTGCGGAAATATGTACGGCCAATGCCTCAGATTGGTGCTTTCCGGTTTATGGGGGTGAATAATGAGTCACTCTCGCAACGAAGTTAGTGCGTTGATAACCAAAGCCGGCGTAGGCGCTGGTTTACCTTGGGCATTAGCACAAGATCTAGCGCTTGCATTTATTTCAATTGAAATGCCATCCATCGAAGATTGGCGTTCGCTTGATGTTGCTTTAAGCAACCAATTAAACCCACTAAGTGCAACCTCAGAAACGCAATATCTTGAAATCCTAAACGCACAAATTGTAACTGCTGGACCTGCGACCACTGATTGGCTTGGTGCTGATTTTGGGCGTGTAACTTTGCATGATTTGGATGCCCCAAACCTATTGGTCGGTTATTTGACTGTTGGATCTGTTGAACATGGACTTGCCTATAAATGCACGGCAGAAGGCAATCAAATCAAAGTTTCAGCCCAAGAATTATCATTGACACGAAACCCGTCCTCACTAGCGAGGCTTGAAATTCCGCATGAAATCCTAGAAAGTTTGCACGCGTTTGCTGCAAATACTTACGTTCCAGAATCCGAGGCTTCGCGTTTGTCTGGTGCGGGCGCTGGCTTGACCGACAACGATTAGGGGTTTCTGCTGTGGAAGTTCATGTGTTTGAAGACACTACCTGTAAGCTTGGGGAAGGCGCGTTTTGGCATCCGTTACGTGGTCAATTTTTCTGGTTTGATATTCTTGGTCGCAAGCTGTTCACTCGGAAAGGTGATGAACTTTCGGTGTGGCAGTTTTCTCGTCATGTTTCCGCCGCTGGTTGGTTGGATCGCGATACATTGATGATTGCAGATGAAATTAGCCTGTTTTCTTTCAACGTGGAAACCGGTGATCGTGTTCATCTAACTCATCTTGAAGCCGACAACAAAATCACACGCTCTAACGACGGCCGTGCTGATCCGTGGGGCGGTTTTTGGATTGGAACCATGGGCAAGAATGCCGAAGCCGATGCTGGTGCAATTTACCGGTATTATCGTGGACAACTTCAACAACTTTATTCGCCAATTACAATTTCCAACGCCATATGTTTTTCACCGTGTCGCCAATATGCCTATTTTACCGATACTGTGACAAAAAAAGTCATGCGCCAAAAACTGGAACCTTTAAACGGATGGCCAGAAGATGATGCTGAGGTTTTGATCGATTTAACCGCTGAAAATTTAAACCCAGACGGTGCCGTGGTTGATGTTGATGGCACTCTGTGGATCGCCCAATGGGGCGCATCCCGTGTCGCGAGTTATTCTAGTGACGGCGTCTTTATAAAGGCAATAGATCTGCCAGCCAGCCAAATCACCTGTCCTGCCTTTGGTGGCCAAAACCTTAGTCGATTATTTGTTACTTCCGCCGACATTGGCCTAAGCCGAGAACAGCTAAAGTCAGAACCCAAAGCCGGCCAAACTTTTTTCGTCGATAATGTTTCAAAAGGTCAACGCGAGTTTCAGGTTATCTTGTAACTTTTATTGGTCGCTCGAAAATACCCAGGCAATCCACTTTGCGTTTTATAGGTCTAATTATCTTGTCAAATGCAATCGTTTCGCGACATCAAGCATGCGATTGGAAAAGCCCCATTCATTGTCGTACCATCCAAATACGCGATGCATACCACCTTGGGTTACGACCGTTTCACCACCGGAAATGATTAAGCTTTCAGGTCGTGACCGCAAATCTGTGGAAACCACTGGATCATCGGTAAAACCAATCACACCACCTGTTTCGGATAACAGTTTATTAACGGCTTCTACCGTCATCGATTGATCCAACATCACCGTCAAATCAACAGCTGAAACCGATGCCGATGGTACGCGAACCGCACTCCCTTCAACTTTACCTGCAAGATGTGGCAAAACCAAATCCGTTAAACGTGAAGCGCTTGTTGTCGTTGGTACCATCGACAACGCCGCCGCGCGGGATCTTGCAAAATCACCTGTGGGTTTATCAACCGTTGGCTGGCTACCTGTGTAACAATGGATCGTAGTCATATATCCTGTTTCAATACCAGCCGCGTCATCAAGAATTTTTAACAATGGTGCAATGGCATTTGTGGTGCAAGACGCGTTGGAAACGATCAAATGATCTGGCGTAAGGGCGTCATCATTGGCACCCATCACATAAGTCAAATCCGCATTTGGTGAAGGGCCCGAAATCAAAACCTTGCGCGCTCCAGCCCTTAAACATTGTTCTGCAATATCACGTTTTTTGGCCAATCCTGTGCATTCCATCAATATATCGATGTTTGAAAGATCGATAGAACCGAGATCTGCCTCTTGATAAAACGGGATAACACAACCATCCAAGTGTAATGCCTTGTTGCTGGCAGAAACTTTGCCAGGATAGGCGCCAAATACACTGTCGTATTTAAATAAATAGGTGCATGCATCAAGTGGCGCGATATCATTCAACAGAACGATTTCAATTTCCGGCCATGCTTTTTGAGTGGCCCAAGCGCGTAAAACGGAACGCCCAATACGACCAAAGCCATTAATTGCTACCTTGATTGTCATGAATTACCCCAACCACCACCAGCGGGTGATTTTAGAACGAACACCCCTCCAGCACCCAGTTCGATCTCGGCATTGCCGGTAAGGTTTTCTTGACGCCCGTCGGCGTGAACAACGCTGTTTTCTCCGACTGCACCTGGATTACCGCCATCACCGCCAAAAGGCGGAACTTCACGGTGACCGCAAAGTGTCGTAACTGTAACCGGTACCAAGAACCGCATAATGCGTTCGACGCCCTCGCCGCCTTTCCACCTTCCAGTTCCACCAGAGTTCTCTCGTATTTGAAAGCGCTCCAAACGTACAGGGAAGCGTTTTTCCAAAATTTCAGGATCGGTCATCAACGTGTTGGTCATATGGCTTTGCACCGCGTCACATCCATTAAAACCGGGCCCAGCACCAGTGCCCCCAGCAATCGTTTCGTAATTCTGGAAATCCTCGTTACCCCAGACGAAATTATTCATCGTTGCTTGAGATCCAGCAATCACGCCCAGCGCCCCATAAAGCGCGTTACAGGCTGCTTGGCTTACTTCGGTATTTCCGGCAATCACGGCTGCAGGGTAAACAGGATTTAGGATCGAACCATCAGGAATGATTATGTTTAGTGGCTTTAGACAACCCTCATTCAATGGAATATTGTGCTCTACTAAAGTTCTAAACACATAAAGAACTACTGCGCGAGATACAGATTTCGGCGCGTTAAAGTTACCTTTGTGTTGTGGGGATGTGCCGGTGAAATCAATATCAGCAGTGCCGTTTTCCTTGTTAACGCGTATCGCAATTTTAACAACACAACCATTGTCTGTCGGATAGGTGAAACTACCCTCGTTCAAATTGCTAACGACCGCGCGAACACAGGCTTCTGCGTTGTCTTGAACGTGACCCATATAGGCCGTAACCGTTTGCGCGCCGTAATTCGCCACGACCTTTAACAATGCCTGCCGGCCCGTCTCGTTCGCAGCGACTTGCGCCTTTAGATCGGCCATATTTTGCTGGATATTGCGGCAAGGATATTTTCCGGAACCCAACAAGGCCTCTGTTTCGTCAAGCAACAGCTGCCCTTGATCAACAAGACGGAAGTTCTCAATCAAAACGCCCTCTTCATCGATGTGACTGGAATCCGGTGGTGCCGAGCCGGGCGTGCGCCCGCCAATATCAGCGTGATGCCCCCGCGACCCCAACCAAAACAGGATATCATCCCCCACGAACACAGGCGTAACCACGGTCACATCAGGTAAATGAGTTCCCCCTTGGAACGGGGAATTTAGCATGAATGCGTCGCCTGATTTTATGTCCCCTTTGTTCAATCGCATAACAGTTTTGATACTGTCTGACATTGAACCAAGGTGAACCGGCACATGCGGGGCATTTGCCACAAGGTCACCTAGATGATCAAAAATCGCGCACGAAAAATCCAACCGCTCCTTGATATTCACTGACCAACTGGTGTTAGCCAAGGTGGCCCCCATTTGATCAGCAACTGACATGAACAAATTGTTAAACACTTCTAACAACACTGGATCAACTGTTGTGCCTGCTGCCAATTCACGGCTTTTCTCAACGAGACGTTCCAGAATTAAATTACCCATTTCATCCACGCTTGCTGACCATTCTGGTTCAATCACATTGGTGCCCGTCGGCTCGATGATAATTGCAGGTCCTTTGATGACCTCACCAATTTTCAAGGCACCGCGATCAACAAATTGCGTCGACTGCCAAGTCCCATCAAAATAGACATCCAATGATGACGCGCTTTGATGGGTAACGTCTTGTGATATTATTCGATCAGCAGCGGCACCTGATCCACCGATACCTTCGACGCTTATCAAATCGATAAACAGACCCCGTTCAGGAGACACAAAACCAAATCTTGATTTATGTGTTGCTTCAAAATCCGCCTGCATTTGGGCAGGTGTTCCAAAAGGAACCTCTAGTGTCTGGTGTGACCCGTCATATCGTAAATGAGCCCGTGCAATTGTTTCAATTTCGTTCTCTGCAATCTTATGTTCCGCCACTTCACGCGTCGCCTCAGCAGCAAGCTCATCGCGCAGTTTTTGCGCAGCATCGACATCTGCCACTGGGCAATCCAGTTGTGCCTCTTTCAGAACGCGAATATCGGCCAACCCCATGCCATAGGCTGACAAAACACCAGCGTAAGGGTGCAAAAATACGCGTTTCATTCCCAAGGCATCTGCCACCAGACAGGCATGTTGTCCGCCCGCGCCACCAAAACAATTTAACGTATACTGGGTCACGTCATGACCACGCTGCACGCTAATTTTCTTAATTGCGTTGGCCATGTTATCAACGCCGATGCGCAAAAATCCAGCGGCGACATCCTCGTTACTTTGGACAGGCTGTCCAGTGGCTTTGGCAATCTCTTGTGCAAGATCGGAAAACTTTGCAACAACGATTTCCCGATCCAAGTTTTGATCACCGTTAGGGCCGAAAACGGGTGGAAAATGTTCCACGGCCAGTTTGCCAAGCATCACGTTGCAATCGGTTACAGTCAGCGGCCCGCCGCGTCTGTAACAGGCAGGACCAGGATCCGCGCCAGCACTTTCTGGTCCAACCTGAAAACGACCATCACGGAATGAAAGGATCGACCCACCACCCGCCGCGATTGTATGAATATCCATCATCGGGGCACGCATACGAACGCCTGCCACCATCGTTTCAAAGCTACGTTCATATTCGCCGGCAAAGTGGCTGACATCTGTTGAGGTGCCACCCATATCGAAACCGATAAGTTTGTCAAAACCAGCCGCCTGAGCGGTTTTGACCATGCCCACAATGCCACCTGCGGGACCAGACAAAATTGCGTCACGTCCCTGAAAACTACGCGCGTCCGTCAGTCCACCGTTTGATTGCATAAACAACAACTGATCGGCACCGCCTTTGCCCATATCCAAGGCATCTGCGACTTGATCAACGTAACGACGTAAAATGGGCGACAGGTATGCGTCAACAACTGTTGTGTCCCCGCGCCCGACCATTTTAATCAACCGCGAAGTGGCTTGCGATGCGGAAACCTGAGTAAACCCAATTTCAGTGGCTAGTTTGGCAAGTCGATCTTCGTGTTCGGGATTTAGATAGGCGTGCATCAAAACGATTGCTACGGATCGGAAGCCATCGTCATAAGCTTGTTTAAGTTCGGCTTTGGCTGCGGCAACATCTAATGGTGTCACCTCTTGACCACTTGCATCAAGGCGACCAACCACTTCGCAAACTTTAGAATACAGCAAATCGGGGCGCTTGATCTCAAGATCAAACAGTTTGGGGCGATTTTGATAACCAATTTTTAACAGGTCCCGAAAACCTTCATTGATCAACAGCAAAGTTTTTTCACCTTTGCGTTCCAACAAGGCGTTTGTTGCAACAGTAGTCCCCATTTTCACGGCCGAGATATCTTGTGCCTGCAACGGGCCGCCACCCATCAAATCAGTGATCCCCTGCACCGCTGCATCGCGATACCGTTCCGGTGCTTCGGACAACAACTTGGCTGTCGCAAGCGCGCCCTCGGGCGTTAATCCAACGACATCCGTAAACGTTCCGCCACGATCAATCCAAAATTCCCAATTTCCCGACATAACATTCCGTCCTTTATTCCACTTAAACAGCATCATTCTTGGGCACGTAAGTGTCAACGCGACTTAACAAAAATTCGGCGCATAGAACAGAAAAAGGCCACCCCCAAAAGGGATGGCCCATTATTTTATGCCTTTGATATTACGAGCGGGATGGATAGATTCCATACAACGCAATGCACCAACGGCTCCCCAAGAAAGGGTCAGTGATGCTCAGCGGTCGGTTTCCACCATTATTGGCCACTGTCGTTGCCGCCGAACCGTCCACCAAAGTCGCGTCAAGCGCCGGCGCGGTACGGCCTCCAGAATATGCTGACGCAGTCGCAAGTGCATTACCATCTGCCGTTGTATTGACTTGCCCCGCAGTTGTCGCTTTCAAAGCAGTGGTCGCCGTGTGCGTGTGGAGGGGCAAATTTAGCTGGTTAAGTGTGACGCTATTTGCACCACCCTTTTGCCCTCAGGTGACATTGTTGACACCAGGACCGGATCCTACGTGCACCGGATTTCTACTGCGTAAATCTGGCAAGCCAAATGAGGTTCGCCCATCCCCACCGTAAGTGGTGCCAAGCAAGCTAAACAGGGTTTGATTTGACGATATCGCCAAAATTTGCCCGCTTGCTTCGGTCCAGGTCCGTGGGCAAAAACCGTAGCCAACATTCATAAGTTGGCCTATATATGCGTCTGCGTTGACTTGAGTGGGTGCCATTGGTGCCAAAAACCCTAATGACGCCAACGCGGATAATAGTAATTTTTTCATCTTAATTCTCCGAACTTTCTGAAACCATGTAAGGCTTCATGCTGTAATCGTTGGTCTTCCCTCTGCACGCTTAGTTACGTGAAGGGTATTGACCATCTATGGCGATGCAAGTGTACATGCCCAAGAACGGACCATTGATGTTAAACGATTGACCGCTACCAGTGTTTGAAACGGTCGTTGCAACACTGCCCTCAACCAAAGTCGCGTCCAAAGCCGGCGCAGAACGACCACCGGAATAAAGCGGCGCAGTCGCAAGTGCATTACCATCTGCTGTTGAGTTAACCTGCGCGCCTGTCGTGGCTTTTAAAGCGGACGTTGCAATATGATTATGACTTGGCATTGTAGCCACGGTCAATGTCGTGGTATTTGCACCACCTCTTTCGCCCAATGTCACTGGGTCAAGTCCAGATCCTTGACCAACATGAACCGCTGAACGACCGCGTAAGTCAGGCAAACCAAACGTCGTACGTCCGTCACCGCCATAGGTCGTGCCTAGCAACGAAAACAAAGCGGTATTTGTTGAAATTGGCAAAATTTGACCATCCGCCATCGCCCAACCACGTGGACAGAAATTGAATCCAATGGTCATCATCTGTCCCAATAACGGATCAGATTGCGCTTGTGCAGTTGTCGGTGCAATTGTTGCTGTCATGCCCAATACAACGGCAGCAGAAAGGAAAACATTTCTCATTTTTAATCTCCAAAAAATAACTAGGCAAGCAGCCCAAAATAAACGCCCAATATTTGAGAGCAATAATCGAATTACTCGTTTCAAAACCCTGATTTTTCTTCCAATTGTTTTTTGCACCTGCTGCCAATGTTTGTGCCGATCTCAAACATTGCTGCCACAAAATCGCTTGGCATAATCAAAGCAGGTCGATTGTGCCCATTGTACAATCCCTAACCCTTGCCAGTAGATGCATCTGGCGGTTGGCCAGACAATCCGCTAAAGCTGGCTCGACTTTGACGGAGACGAATGAAATGCGCGTATTGATCACATCTGCGATCCCTTACATCAACGGGATCAAACACTTGGGTAATCTTGTCGGTAGCCAACTTCCAGCCGATCTTTACGCCCGTTTCATGCGCGCGCGTGGTCACGAAGTGATGTTCCTTTGCGCAACAGATGAGCACGGCACACCGGCCGAATTGGCGGCAACAAAAGCTGGCAAACCAGTGGCTGATTTTTGTGCAGAAATGCACGAGGTTCAGGCGACAATTGCCAAAGGTTTTGGCATGTCATTTGATCATTTCGGGCGTTCATCTTCGCCACAAAACCGTGAGCTAACACAGTATTTTGCTGGTAAATTGGCAGAAAATGATTTGATCGCCGAAGTCACAGGTAAACAGGTCTATTCCAATGCTGACGGCCGGTATTTGCCTGATCGTTATATCGAAGGTACATGCCCCAATTGCGGATATGATGGCGCGCGCGGCGATCAATGTGAAAACTGTACGAAACAATTAGATCCAACCGATTTGTTAGAACCTCGGTCCGCCATTTCCGGTTCCACCGATCTAGAAGTGCGCGACACTAAACATTTGCATTTGCGTCAATCTACGATGGTTGATCAGCTAGAGGCATGGATTGACAGCAAGAAAGATTGGCCAACGCTGACAACATCGATTGCACGCAAATGGCTGCGCGATGGGGATGGCCTACAGGATCGTGGAATTACACGTGATCTTGACTGGGGTGTGCCTGTCAAAAACGGAACAGAAGACTGGCCTGGCATGGAAGGCAAGGTTTTTTATGTATGGTTTGATGCACCGATAGAATACATCGCTTGTGCCGCCGAATGGGCAGAAGCAAACGGAAAATCCGAGGCTGATTGGCAACGCTGGTGGCGCACCGACAAAGGTGCGGATGACGTAAAATATGTTCAGTTCATGGGCAAGGATAACGTGCCATTTCATACGCTTTCGTTTCCCGTTACGATATTGGGTTCAAACGAGCCTTGGAAATTGGTTGATTACATTAAATCTTTCAACTTTCTTAATTATGATGGTGGTCAATTCTCGACATCCAAAGGCCGTGGCATTTTCATGGATCAAGCCTTGGAAATCCTGCCTGCTGATTATTGGCGTTGGTGGCTTTTGTCCCACGCGCCGGAAAATTCAGACAGCGAATTTACATGGGAAAATTTCCAATCCTCCGTAAACAAAGATCTGGCCAACGTCCTTGGGAATTTCATCAGTCGTATCACAAAATTCTGCCGCTCAAAATTCAGCGAGGCGGTACCAGCGGCCCCACTTGATGCCATTGCACAAGAACGTGCAGGATTATGGGCGTCACTTGCGCCGTTAATTAAAGAATACGAAACCCATATGGAAGCGATGGAAGTTCGAAAATCGGCCAATACGCTTCGTGCGATTTGGGTGGTTGGCAATGAATATTTGCAAAACACAGCACCTTGGACAGTTAACAAAACTGATCCCGAGGCCGCCGCCGCCATCGTACATGTTTCCCTAAACTTGATCCGCCTTTTTGCAGTTGTTTCCAGCCCCTTTATTCCGCATGCCGCCCAACAAATGATGGATGATATGCACACGGATGATTGGTCTTGGCCTGAAGATGAGAGTGCGCTGTCCGCCCTTTCAACAGACCACGCGTTTACCGTGCCTGAGGTACTGTTTGCAAAAATTGACGACGAAACCCGCGAGGGCTGGGCCGAACGGTTTGCGGGCAAGCGCGACTGATCAGAACAGTGCAATTGCACTAATGATTGACAGCTTTTGCAAGATAGTTGACACTGTCAACTATGCAAGAACCTTTGCCATACGATCTGCACGCCGCGTTGGGGTATCAGCTGTCGTTAACCGCTCGTACAAACGAGCGGCCGTTTGAGGATGCGCTAAAGGCATTTGGGTTAACACGGATTACTTGGTGCATCCTAATAACGGTGCAAAACGAAAATCTCAGCATGCCCTCTGCAATCGCAAAATTCATCGGCATAGACCGAACCGCCACATCTCGGGCTTTAAAGTCGCTTGAAAAATCAGAACTTATTGCCCGTGTTGGCGGCCAAGATGATAAGCGCACAACAAGTGTTAAACTCACGGCCAAGGGACTGACTGTATTAGCGAAAGTTGTTCCAGTGGCGCAACTTCATCGCGCTAGATTTACAGAAAAACTAACTGATGCAGAGCATAAGCTACTGCTTTCGCTTCTTTCAAAATTGCGTGCAGGCGAAGACGCCGCCCTTACTAATATTTAGGTACCCTATGGCCAAGTTATTCTCTTACAAAAATCGCCCAATGCATTTTGGTCAGTATCCGATGGAAAAGTTGGTACGCCAAAATGATATGCCCGACCTAACAGCTATTGGAACCCCTAAGCCATTGTCATTCCGTCGCCCGGACGACCCGCTATCAATTGTAAATGCCATGCAAGAATATCAGGCCATGCTGGACGCAACGCGCGAAGGATATGTAAAACGCGAACGTGCGGACATTCCAAGTGATCTACAGGAACGCAGCGATCACCTTAAATCATTTGGTTATTATTGCGATGCGGCCATGGTTGGTATTTGCGAAATTCCAAATACCGCTAATTTGGAAACACCGCTTAAGAACCCAGATGTTGGTCGGTTGGCGGAAAATCTAAAGACTATGCAACCCAAGACATTTGCGGCAGGCGTTGATGTAATCATGGCGAGTTTGCGTGAATCTATGGCCAAACCACCCAAGGATTGCGCACATCATACCCATGCCTTGCTCTTTCTGTACGAATATCCACGCGATCCAAATCAAGGCGAGGTCGGAACAGATTGGATCCAAAACGCCCAAGCACCACGTGCCTGTTTACGCGGCATGGAAACGGCGGTTACCCTTGCCAACTATATTCGTTCCTTGGGTTGGGATGCACGCGCGCATTCACCTGCGGAAAGTGACGTAAATCTTGATCAATTGGCTGTTGCTGCTGGATTGGCAACCATCGTAGGTAATCACGTTGAAAGCCCATTTCATGGAAATCGTTTTCAGATTTGCGCTGTGACCACCACGCTTGAAATGGCAACTGATCGACCATTGGCTGCGAAACAATCCCTTGGTGCTTCGTGGAAATTGGGCCTCGGTACGAATGCGAAAAATGCGAGAAACTCTGATCCCTTCCGAACCCGTAACTTTGCTGATGGACCGCACCCTTTTGAGCGCTTAAAGCGTGTGGAAAATCCAACAACTTATATTGATGCAGTAAATGTTGCGCGTGTTCCAAAACGCGCAAATATGTTTGCACGTTCATTATTTGGTGATCTTGGTAAGAAGGTTCAGGACAGCTCAAAAAATGGGAATTATTTGCGCAAGTCTGCGGCCGCTTTTGCGTTTCGACCCAGTCTTGGCGCATTCATTTTGCTGCAAGACGGCAAGGCCGGCGACATTCATCCAAGCACGCTTGACCCAACTTCAAATGCGGCAAACATCAAGGCCGCGCTTTATTATTTGGGTGTGGATGCCGCTGGCCTTTCAGCATGCCCTGACTGGGTTTATTATTCCCACGATGCAGCGGGTGAACCTTTGACACCTTATCATAGCAATGCCATCTCCATGATCATCGATCAGGGGCAAGAAACGATGGAAGGCGCATCTGGAGATGACTGGATTGCATCCGCGCAATCCATGCGTGCCTATTTACGGTTCTCATTGCTAGGTGGCGTATTAGCACAACACCTGCGTCGTCTTGGGTACACCGCGCGCGTTCATACAGTAATGGACGACGAAGTATTGCATCCCCCGCTTTTGTTGTTGGCCGGTCTCGGCGAGGTTTCCCGCATTGGTGAGGTGATCTTGAACCCATATCTTGGGCCGCGTCTAAAATCGGGCGTTGTGACCACAAACATGCCGATGGATCACGATAAACCCATCGATTTTGGGCTGCAAAAATTCTGCGAGTCTTGCAATAAATGCGCGCGTGAATGCCCATCTGGTGCAATCACAGCCGGCCCCAAACTGATGTTCAATGGGTATGAAATATGGAAATCCGACAGCCAAAAATGTACGTCATACCGAATAACGACGCTGGGTGGTTCGATGTGTGGTCGTTGTATGAAGACATGCCCATGGAATCTAGAAGGCCTGTTTGCCGAGGCACCTTTTCGATGGGCCGCCATGAATTTGCCGGGGACAGCCAAAGCCCTTGCCAAACTTGATGACAAGGTAGGAAACGGTGAAATCAATGCCGCCAAAAAGTGGTGGTGGGATTTAGAAATGATCGACGAAGGGCCCTATGATCCTTCACCACATCCAGTGAATGCCCGTGCCTTATCCAAAGACCTTGATCTAAAGTATGAGGATCAAACACTGGCGGTCTATCCGGCGCCATTGGCCCCACCACCCTATAATTATCCGTTCCCAATGGATCGCGAGGCTGGGATTACGGCTTATGAAGGTATGATTGACGCAAAAGAGCATAAACGCCGCCGTGCTGCGGGCGACCCACCGGAACATATTTACAACCCTGATCAAGGCGAAAGCCCCGTTTTGCAGGTCGTCCTAAGTAAGGTCGAGACCATGACGGACTTGGTCACCAAATACGAATTTTCTATGCCTGATGGTTCGCCCATGCCTGTGGTTACGGCCGGTGCCCATGTCGATGTCGTCGTAGCACCTGAATTTTTCCGTCAATATTCCCTGTCTGGCGATCCCTCTAACCGAAACAACTACCAAATTGCAGTTCTGCGCGAAGATGAAGGGCGCGGTGGATCGAAACTGATGCATCGCATTTTTCAGGAGGGTCGCAAGCTGTTTATTTCAAAACCTATTAACCACTTCCCTTTGGTTGAGAGCGCCAGTTTCACCTATCTAATGGGTGGCGGTATTGGCATCACACCAATGATTTCCATGGCGCATCGGTTGCATAGTATTGGTGCTGATTTTGCCGTGCATTACAGTTGTTCAAAACGTGCCAATGCCGGTTTTCTTAACGATTTGGCAAAGGTCCCTTGGGCCGACAAAGTGCACTATCATTTTTCAGACGAAGACAGCCGCGCCAATTTGCATCACGTTTTAAAGCCGCACAAAGACGCGCATGTTTATACTTGTGGGCCTGACACTTACATGGAAAGTGTCATGTCTGCCGCCAAGCACAATGGTTTTCCTGAGGATTGCCGCCATTTGGAATATTTCTCAGTGCCAGAACAACCCGAATATGAAAATTTTGATTTCACATTCAAATTGGCGAAATCTGGCAAGGTTGTGCATGTGCCCGCGGATACCATTCCGTCAGATGCACTGCTGGCCGCAGGTGTTTCAATTGATGTGAAATGTTCTGATGGTTTGTGTGGTGTTTGCAAATGCAATGTGGTGTCAGGGGACGTTCAGCACCGTGATTTCGTGTTATCAAACAAAGAACGCGAAACACAAATGATCGTTTGCCAATCACGAGCAGCGCAAAAAGATGGAGAGGTTGTGCTGGATATCTAGGTCCAGTTGATCGCCTCGCCACCAGGCAAACTGTGGCGCGCTGTCATTAGGTTTTCCGGTGGAATGTTTTGTGCCTCGGAAAATTCCAACACCCACTCGTCATTCATCATAATGAAATCAAGTACAGAAACTTGAAATTCAGACGTGCCAAGGGCCGCGTGAAACTCATCTACGCCGAAACCTGTCGCGCCCATGAAAACTGGTAAAAGCTCGTCATTGCCAGCAAGCCATTCAATGGCCTTAAGCGCGATCACTTCTGCAGCGTCTTTATTCATTTGTTCACTTCCCAGAAATACTTTCTTAACCAATTAGTAGAATTATCAATCAAACGCAAAGTACATCTAGCGGGGTAATTGTAATGTCCAACCGCGTTTTGGTTATCGACGAAATCGCAACTAATCGGATTGTGCTGAAGGTTAAATTGGCAAACGCTTGTTACGATACCATCCCAGTTTCCGCAGGTGCAGATGCCTTGGCAACCGCGATGGAATGTAAGCCAGATCTTATTTTGGTAGATGACAATGTTCAATCAATGTCATGGCGCCGTATTGCCGCGCAAATCAAAGGTCAGTCAACCACGACCAATATCCCAATCGTTTTAATGGCCAACAACGTAACACCCGATCTTAGGTTGGATGCTTTTCGAATGGGTGTGAATGCGGTTTTTAGCAAGCCGTTGGATGAAATGCTTTTGCTGTCGCGTATACGCGGCATGGTGCGTGGGAAACATGAATTTGAGGCATTGATGTTACGGTGTAAAACCTCATCTGCGTTGGGATTGGTTTCTGAGGCAATGACGCAAAGACCAAAGGGGCAAATTTCCCTTATTGGGTCCGATAATGACGCAACGCAGGGGATAAAACACCAACTTGAGGCGCTCATTTCTCATGACATAATCATTCAGTCGCGCACCGAAGCGCTGGCAACCTTTGGCTCAAAAAATAAAGATACACGGCCCAGCGATGCTTTCGTCATCGTTCCCAAACAAAACTCGATTGAGGATTTTCTTCCGACCCTAAAAGATTTGTTGGTTTCGTCCTCAACGCGCTTTTCCTCGGTTCTGCTTTACGGCGCGCAATGTCACTTGCACAAAACCAGTATCGACCCGTTGCTTGGGTTTGATTTGGGTGCAAGTGAGGTTTTATTGGGCGATACATCGGTGGCGGAATTGGCCATGCTGTTAAATGCCCATGTTGCGCGAAAACAATTGGCAGACGGATTACGCTCACGGGTTCAGCAAGGGTTGAATTTAGCTTTGACCCATCCACTGACTGGGATATTTAATCGACGCTACGCCACCCACCATATGGCCACCGTTGAAAAATAATTTCATGAAACGCAAAAACCCTTTGCTGTAATGTTGCTAGATTTGGATCATTTTAAACAAGTGAATGATAAATATGGCCATGTTGCTGGCGACATTGTGCTGACCGAAGTGTCCGCTCGTTTGAAAGCAAACCTACGTCACATTGATCTGATATCCCGCTTTGGTGGCGAAGAATTCTTGGCCATTTTAACAGACACAACCAAGGAACGTGCGGTCATTGTGGCGGAACGTTTGCGCCGATTAATTCAGGAACAACCCGTATGCCTTGCTGATGGCACTAATATTCAAGTGACGGTCAGCATCGGTATGGCGTTATCTGATGCAAACAGCGCGCAATGTGCAGCAATGTTAAAAGACGCTGATGGAGCGCTTTATGCTTCAAAAGCCGAAGGGCGCAATTTAGTTACAATCGCCTCTTCGCGCACAGCGGCTTAACGCTTACTTTCTTTTTCGGGGCCCACGTTGCGAAATTTCTTCTAAGCGATCTGCAAGTTCCGCACGCTCAGTCGCATCAAGACCGTTGACCTGTTCCACAAAAATTTCCTGACCTTTTGTACGCATTTGATCAATAGTTTTGTTTTGCAGAGCTACGGCCGCCGCAAATACTGCTGGATCAAAAGGTTCTGCGCGCAAACTTTCAACCATCATCAAAAGGTTTTGCCTAGCGGCTTCACGCCCCTCTTTTAAATTGAGGCCTTGATTTCGCATTTTTTCGCGCACTTCTCGGCGATCTTCCTTGCTGAGTGCTTGGGAATAAAAAGTATCACCCCGACGATCACCACCGGGACCTCCCTGATGCTCTGGTGGCCCTTTGATGACCATGCCAACAACCAGCCCAACAAAAAGTAAATTCACAGCTAAAGAAATCAACAAAACACCACGAAACTTGCGCGATACCTGATTAGTGCTTGGGTTCGCCTCGGTTTTCATGCCTCTTCCTCCAAAAATTGGGTGTCAAAACCCAGCAAATTGTCAATCGTTGCCCCAGTTTCCTCTACACTCGCGGTCGAGTAGTAATCAGACGTAAAATCCTCAAAAGCTGAGGGTGGGCTTATCCCCATCCACAATCCAGTGGCCGTAGCTGTCGCCAATCCTCCGATTGCTTTCCAGCCTCCCACCATATCCATCAGGCTGTTGAATAAAGATGGGGCCGCAACAAATGCAGGTTCATTCTTCAATGTAATCTGTTCATCAGCATCATTCAGGATACGCATCATCAGATCACCGCTGGGTTGTTCAGACTCAGCGCTCGCCAAATCAAACAAATCATCCAACATAAAATCGTCATCTTTTTTAGGCATTTGGTTCGTCATCTTCATACCCCAGTTCATTTTTGCGCGCCTCAAGTGCGGTTTTCAAGGCACGTTTTCCGCGCGCTGTTAAACTTTCAACAGCTTCAACACCAATTTCCATAATTTCTGCAATCTCGGGATTAGCTAATCCTTCGATATGTCGCAAAACCACCGCTTCACGTTGTCGATCCGGTAACGTCTGCAACGCTTCGTCCAGTGCATTTAAGCGCGCTTTGTTCTGAATGGCCGCCAATGCAGATGGCGCTTCATCCATAGGTTCATCAATCTCGTCTATCGAGCTTGAGCGCATTTTACGGCGCCGATCGATACACAAATTAGAAACAACACGATAAAGCCAAGTCGTTACTTTCGCCTCGCCTTGGCGCCATTCACCCGCCTGTTTCCAAAGTTTAAGCATGGCATCTTGCGCGACATCTTCGGCCTCGGCCCGATCACCGCCCAGCATCCGCATGGCAATGCCCAGAATTTTCGGAGTTAACCGTAACGCCAAAGCCCGCGCGGCAGAGCTGTCGCCATTACCATAAAGGATCAACAGCGCCTCATCCGAGGTATCGTTCATGGCGTCAAATGGCATATTCATCCTACTGTGCGGTTATCCCGTTTTCCCAAAAATCACAAGCGCCCGACCAAATGATCACCATCTGGTCGGGCCCCAAATCAATTTATTCGGATGATTTTTTGTGACCTTTGCGGCCCTTGAATTTCGAGGCCATTTCTTCAAATTCTTCTTCAGAAATTTGACCATCGGCGTTTGCATCCATGCGCTCAAACATACGTTCGCCGCGGTCACCTTTTTTACCACCATCTTCAAGTTCAGCAGCACTCAGCAAACCGTCATTATTTGCGTCATGGCGTTCCATCATTTTGGTTGCGCGTTCTTCTGCGTGCTTTGCTGCACGGGCTTCGGCTTGTGCTGTCAATTCGTCAACACTGAGAGAACCGTCATTGTTCGAGTCAGCCTCGGCAAGACGCGCAGCTTTCATCGCTGCGAAATCTTCCAATGTCAAAACGCCGTCGTTGTTTGCATCAAGCTCTTGAAAGCTGGGGCGTTCACCGCCATCTGGGCCGCCACGTGCCATTGCAGACGTAGAACCAACCAAAGTGATTGCACCCAATACAAGGGCAGCGGCTGTTAGTGCTTGAACAGATTTAAGTTTCATTTTTTATTTCTCCGTAGGTACAGTTTTCATTAAAACAACGCAGTCTAATTCGTTGTTCACAGGGTAAAACGCACCAGTCACCAACTTCCGTCGAAGTTTTTTAATTTTTTTTGCGACATCCCGCCGCAATGTCATCCTGACACACTGTTATTACGGGAAATGCAGTCTATTTCATGGAGACTTTCAGACGGTGGAAATGTAATGACCCAAGCAATCCAAGAAGATGATCGCCCTTTAAAGCCAGCGTTGAAGCGCGGATGGAGACAGCGTTGCCCTAATTGTGGCGTTGGCCCGATGATGAAAGGCTTTTTAAAAGTTCGCGATGAGTGCCCTGTTTGCAAAGAAGCGTTGCATCACCACCGCGCGGATGATGGCCCTGCCTATTTGACCATTTTGGTTGTTGGCCATCTGATGGCGCCACTCATTGTTTGGTTCTTTGTTGAATTTCGTCCCGAACCAATGGTGATGATTTCTGTGTTTACTGTTGGTTGTGTCGCCTTATCGTTATTTTTGCTGCCAAGATTCAAAGGCGCTATCGTGGCGATCCAATGGAGCAAATATATGCATGGCTTTAGAAAAGCCTGACAAAAGAGATTGCACATTTTAGGACACAGGCGCAAAGTCTGACCATGGATAAAACAGCAATTCGGCATGCCGCCACCGTTATTCTGATCCGCCGTGATCAGCCTGAACCTCGTATATTAATCGGCCAGCGCGGCAAAAACGCAGCGTTCATGCCCTCAAAGTTTGTATTTCCTGGCGGTGCACTTGATCCAGCCGACGCCGGCATCACCTTGGTAAACGATCTTAGTGATGATTGTTTACGGCGCTTGCAGGCTGAAACGGACCCAACGCTGGCAGAACCACTTTTGGCCGCAGCGGTCCGTGAAGTTTGGGAAGAAACGGGATTGCGTTTGGCACGCAATGGGCAAGCACCCGAAAACGCGCCAAAAGATTGGCAAGGTTTCTTTGATGGCGGCTATGTGCCCAGTGCGCATGGGTTTGAATTTATTTTTCGTGCGATTACACCACCTGGCCGAACCAGACGATTTGATGCACGGTTCTTTCTAGTGGATGCCGAAAACTTGATTGATGACCTAGATGATTTTTCTGCTGCATCGGATGAGTTGAGCCATTTGCAGTGGGTCGACATCACCAAAATGCGTGAATTTGATTTGCCCTTCATCACCGAGGTCGTTTTGGCCGAGGTGCAAGCATTGTTAAAAAAAGGCGGCAAAGTTCAAACTGTACCGTTCTTTTATCATGGCGTCTCCAGTTCTGAGTTTAAGCGCCTATAGGCTAAACATCAAAACGACGACACTGATGACAATGACCAATGCGCCCAGAACTTCCCTTGGTGTTGGCTGTTCTTTGAAATAGAAATACGACGCCACAAACGCGAAGATCAATTCGACCTGCCCCAATGTGAAAACATAGGCTGCGTTTTGCAACGTGAAGGCCATGAACCAACAAAGCGACCCTCCCATCCCCAAAATGCCAACTAACCCCGTGATCCGCCAACTGCGGATCACCAGACCCATTTCCGGACGTGCGCGAACCGACATCCAAATCGCCATGACAACGGTTTGAAAGCAAGTGACAAAGGCTAATGATAGCGCCGCCCTTAAAATGAAATCACCACTGCCAACAGAAAGCGTGGCCGCGCGGTAGGAAACGGCCGATATGGCAAAAAACACCCCCGAAGAAACACCAAAGATCGATGCCTTGTTGAAAATTCGTTCCCAAAGTTTTCGTTTTGGATCTGGTTTAGGGGGATCAGACAACAACAAGACGCCGATAAAACCGACGGCAATTGAAATAAATCCAATGCCGGACACCCCCTCACCCAACAAGATAAACCCGATAAGCGCCGTTAGCATAACTTCGGTTTTCTTAAAGGTCATTCCAACGGCGAAGTTTCTTTCGGAAAACAAGGCAACGACAAAAACAGTGGCCAGAATTTGCGCAATTCCACCAACCATCGCATAGGGCCAAAACTGCGTTTCAATTTTTGGAAATGCGGCGCCTGAGACGTTTAAATACGTAAAAGCCAAAACCAAAATCACCGGCATCGAAAAAACAAACCGGGCGAATGTGGCACCCAAGGCCGTTAACCCAAGCGATTTGACCTGTTTTTGCAGCATAAACCGCAAGTTTTGCAAAAACGCGGCACAGATAGTTATTAAAATCCAAAGGCTCATGTCTTGCTTTGCGTCTTTTCATCAGAAAAGTCGAGCATTCTTGCGACGCCCACCGGAATAACACGGCACCAACGCTGAGTTAATGACAACTTTAGAAAATGCTTTCCAAAAATCTATAATTTAGGATCGGGGTTTTCTGTGTGGCCATCCACTGCGATCACTTGTCCAGATACCCGTCGCGAGGCATCACTGCCCAGAAATAGCGCCATGTTGGCGATATCTTCGGCCTCAACCCAACAACACATCGATGTTCCTGCAGCATATCCATCATACACTTGATCACGGGTCATGTTCTTGGTCGCCGCTTCGCGTTCAAGCACGCCCTCCATGCGCGGCCCTTCAACGGCGCCGGGGCAAATTACGTTGGCACGAATACCAAAAGGGCCAAGTTCCATTGCAAGTGTTTTCATCAAGCCAATAATGGCCCATTTGGCGGCGGAATACGGCGCGCGGTTCGGGTAACCAAAAATGCCTGCTGTAGATGACGTTAGTATTAGTGCACCAGACTTTGCTGTTTTCATCATGGGCGCTGCGAATTTCGCTGCTAGGAAAGCCCCTTCAAGGTTTACCGAAACACATCGCTGCCAATCGGCCAGCGAAACATCCTCTATTTTAGCAGTAGGGCCCGCAATTCCAGCATTAGCGCACAGAACATCCAAGCCACCCCATTCGTCAGCTATTTCAGCAAACAACGCTTGAACGGCTTGCTCATCAGAAGCGTCCAAAACAGAACCGCTCCAATCTGACGGAATGTCCGCGATCGCCTGTGCATTAATATCTGTAACCCAGACTTGATGACCCGCGGTGGCGAAAGCATGACCCATGGCCAGACCAATTCCTGATCCCCCCGCTGTAATTAAAACGCGGCTCAACCCTTTACACCAACAGCTTTGCCAATACCGGCTGGTTTTGGGAGAAGTGCGTGCGCAGCTGCAACTTTTTGGATCACGGCCGCCACCGCTGGCAGTGGATCACATGCGCGGCGCGTTTCTAGGCTAACATGGATTTGCATGTGTTCACCGGTTGCAAGCAAACGGTCGCCCTCAAACATCTGGTGAAACAAATGCATCTTTTTCCCCTCGCCCATCACACACAGCGTATCGATATGGATTTTGTGACCAGCATGGACTTCGTCAATGTGACGGATATGGGTTTCGGCGGTAAAGAAGCTATTCCCAGCCGCAATATAGGCGGCATCACAACCTACCAACTCCATGAATTTATCCGTGGCATCACCAAAGGCTTGCAGGTATCGCGCCTCGTTCATGTGACCGTTGTAATCGGTCCAATCGAGTGGCACAGCTCTGGCAACTGTACGTACTGCCTGATCGCTAAGGACGACGGGATCCGCCAAACGTGCATCTTGTGCCTTTAACAGCGCACCTGCACCCCAATCTTGCGCCTTTAAAGCGCGCATCATGGACACCAAATTGTTGTCGCGAATGCGTTCCAGTTCACGGATAGAATGCATACCAGATTGCGCATCAGACTGATCCGCAATCGCATCAACCAGATCATCTGTCAGCTCTGGAACATCCATCAGCTTGGTCCAAGGCCACTGAAGGCAAGGACCAAATTGGGCAATGAAATGCTTCATTCCAGCCTCGCCGCCGGCCACGCGGTACGTTTCGAACAATCCCATTTGTGCCCAGCGAATACCAAATCCGTAACGAATTGCGTTGTCGATCTCTTCGGTTGTGGCGATGCCATCTTTGATTAACCAAAGGGCCTCGCGCCAAACAGCCTCAAGGAACCTGTCCGCGATATGTGCGTCGATCTCTTTTTTGACATGCAAAGGATAACACCCAATGCCGGTCAAAAGCCCTTTGGCCGTTTCAATAAGTTCGGCATTGTTGGCATCAGTGGTCACCAACTCAATCAACGGCAATAGGTAAACAGGGTTAAACGGATGGGCGACCATGATTTGATTTGGACGCGCGGTGCCTGTCTGTAATTCACTGGGTTTAAACCCGCTTGTTGATGACCCGATAACCGCGCCTGGATGACAAGCTGCCTGAATTTCGGCGAATGTCTTTTGTTTGATGTCCAGTCGTTCTGGAACGGATTCTTGAATCCAAATCGCATCGATTACAGCATCTGCAATCGTGTCGTGAAAACTAAGCGCGCCTTCATTTGGCATGGCAACTTCGGCAAGACCTGGCAATGATCGGCGGGCATTTTCCAAAACTTCGCCGATTTTCCGCTCGGCTTCGGGATCAGGATCAAATACGCGGACATCCCACCCCATCAACAAGAACCGCGCAGCCCAGCCACCGCCAATTACACCACCACCAATGATTGCCGCTGTTTTTGTCATTCTCATTCCTAATCTTTGTTATCTTCAATCAACGCAGAGCGTTGCTTTTTGACTGGATTCAACCAACACGTCAAAACACCCAAACATTGGTGTTTCTGGCGCACATGTTTGGGTTTCAGCCAAACAAAAGCTGTCGCAGTCGCTGTTTTGCGTGCACATTTTTCCCGCATCCGCAGTCGGCAGAACACAGTTATTGCGCCCAAGTATGCCACCGATTTCATAGCGTCCGCCTTTTTCAACGCATGCCCATTCCTCGGCCTCATTGTTGACGACTCCATCGTCAGCCTCAGCCACGCAAGCGGTAACAACAAACAGAAAAATGGCGGCGAACCGGTTCATTTGGAAACGGGTGCCTGTTTAGTTAGGCCCAATTTTTTACGTACATCTTCTGGTCCAATAATCTTGGCACCAAGGTTTTCAACAATGTTTACAGCACGCTCAACAAGGGATTCATTGGTTGCCAAAACGCCTCTATCCAACATCAAATTATCCTCAAGTCCGACACGTACGTTACCGCCGGCTAATACAGATGCTGCGGCAAGTGGCATTTGATTGCGACCCAACCCGAATGCTGAGAAGGTCCAATCATCTGGCACGTTGTTCACCATCGCCATGAATGTGTTCAGGTCATCCGGCGCCCCCCACGGCACGCCCATGCACAGTTGCACCAATGCCGGGCTGTCAAGAACACCGTCTTTAACCAATTGTTTTGCATACCAAAGGTGGCCAGTATCAAAAGCCTCGATTTCAGGTTTCACGCCAAGGGCCGTCATCATTTTACCCATAGCCGTCAACATGCCGGGTGTGTTCGTCATCACATAATCGGCTTCGGCAAAATTCATCGTACCACAATCAAGCGTACATATTTCGGGCAAACATTCCGCAACATGCGCCACGCGTTCACTTGGGCCAACCATGTCGGTGCCAGCAATTGTTGGCAAAGGTGTTTCACCTGACCCAAAAACCATATCGCCACCCATACCAGCGGTCAGGTTCAACACCATATCAATGTCTGCTGAACGAATGCGATCTGTAACCTCGCGATAATATTCTAACTTGCGGCTAGGTGCGCCCGTTTCAGGGTCGCGAACGTGGCAATGCACCACAGCCGCACCCGCCTTGGCCGCTGCAATCGCGCTGTCGGCAATTTCCTTGGGGGAACGCGGCACATGTGGGCTGCGGTCTTGTGTGGAACCTGATCCTGTGATGGCGGCGGTGATAAACACTTCGCGGTTCATAGCTAGTGGCATGTTCGTTTCCTTGCGCAATTTATGCGCCAAGGGAAACCCGAACGATACCCCCATTGCAAGACAAATTACGCCAAACGCAGCGACATTTCCGACAAATATTGGGCCTTAGCGTTTTTTGACAAACTCGGTCAAAATTACAATCCGCTGTCCCTCAACACGGCCCTCGATATGGGCGGCATTGTCGGCTACCAAAGAGATACCTCGCACCGCAGTGCCTCGTTTTGCGGTAAATCCGCCACCCTTAACATTCAGGTCCTTGATCAAAACAACCGTGTCACCACTTTCAAGGACAACGCCATTACTGTCGCGGTGGGTTATTTCAAGCGATTGCTCAATGGCTTCGGCCTTGGCCCATGCCATTGTTTCATCATCGGCATAGAAAATATCCAGCATATCACGCGCCCAATCTTCGGCGTGCAGTCGGTTAAGCAAGCGATATGCCACAACTTTCACCGCAGGGTCTTCTTCCCACATGGCCGTGCCAAGACAGCGCCAAAAGTTTGGCTGAAGCTCGCCATTGATCTGTTTCATACAAGGCCGGCAAATCGCAATGCTCGCCCCATCAGGGCCACCCGTTACAGGATAATCACTAACTTTCGCATCGGTCGCGCAAAGGGGGCATGTCGGCATTGAGTGTCCTTTTGATTTTCGTTGGTTTTAGGAGGCAAAATTCAATTGCACAAGCCAAGCATCGGCAAAGGTTGGCACGTTGTGATTTGCAGGCTTGAGATTGGGATTACAGGGCCCTAGGCTAAGGGAAATCATTCTGACGGAGGCCAAGATGCCCAAACGCAAACACCTACTACCGCTTTTGTTGCTCACCACCTTCTTGGGCCTATCCGCGTGCGCCACAGTCCGCGGTGTAGGGTCAGATTTAAGTGCTGCTGGTAATTCTATCAAGAAGCTTGCAGGGTAGCTCAGCAGTCTAGGCTATTAGTTAGCAGGCGAACCAATGCCCCGAGCAATGCAAAGCACGTTCCCATCAAAAAGAAATTCGTTTTCTGTTACTCCTAATCACTTTGCGGATAGAAATTTCTTAATAACATTTATTATCGACCAGACTTAATAAAAGCTTCTACGCTCGCAATTTTCAAGCTTTTGACACCAAGTGTTTCCTTAACTTCTACAGCCAGATTTTGAGTAGTTTTCAAAGCGTCTATAATACTCTTTTCGTCTGATAGCTTCATACGCATTGAAACTATAGTACCTTCAATCGAACAATCCATTTTCTGGTAGCGATCCGCGTCGAGATACAATGCAGAATTACCACTTGCTATGAAAAAATGTCCAAGTTTACCGAATAATTGATGCGCAAGAAACAAACCATAACCAGAATTATCCCATACAGTTTTTTGAACTGCCTTTTTTTTCTTGTACCGCCATGCTTTTGACGAAATTCCTGGCATCAACGAATACGCAAGTGCCTCATCATCGTTATTGGGATTTGTATGCTTACTTTCACACAAAGACTCGAAAACACCTATTCCCCTATCGGCTATACAAATTTCAACCGTATCCAGCTTCGGCCAATATTGAGCACAGAAAACAGCACTTTCTGACTTTCCGTGTTCAAAGCAATTTCGGAAAATTTCGCAAAATGAACGGGCCAATGTCATTCTTAATTCTTCAGAACAGTCTTGTGAAACAATTTTTGATAAGTCTTCACAACGTCGTTCAATAGCGTCACCAAGTTGTCCCTCGATGTCCAATGCCTCGTCTTCTAATTCTTGAAGCTTCATTATACTTAGCGGAATATAACTATTCCCACCAAATGCACCTTGTGGGTAAGGATTTTTCTCTATGTTTAGAGCTTCAGAAAATCCCAAATTATTTGCATATTCGAGGTTGTTGAGGCCCCGATAGGTCAAAGTTTCATTCTTATAAAACCGGTTTCTAGCTCTGCAAACTTTCGCCAATAATATCATACATGTAGGTCTAAGAAACGTGACGTGACTTGCATCAAGGAGAAGCTTCTCTTGCTCGGGAAACTCAGCGAGTTATTTAGAAAAACTCACTAACTTGCGCAAGTTTCCGCCACTAGGAAATAAAAGATCGGGTTCGCTAACCATCCATCTTCAACGCAGAAATAAACGCTTCCTGCGGGATGTCTACTTTCCCGAATTGGCGCATTTTTTTCTTACCCTTTTTCTGTTTTTCCAACAGCTTCTTCTTACGCGTGGCGTCACCACCATAACATTTGGCCGTCACGTCTTTGCGCATGGCAGACAGGGTTTCACGGGCGATGATCCGACCACCGATGGCGGCTTGGATTGGGATTTTGAACATGTGACGTGGGATCAGGTCTTTTAGTTTTTCCACCATGGCACGGCCACGCGCCTCGGCGCGATCAGTATGCACCATCGTTGACAACGCATCCACGGGTTCGTCATTCACCATGATTTGCATCTTGACCAAACGGTCCTCGCGGTACCCTGTCATCACATAATCAAATGAAGCATAGCCTTTAGTCACCGACTTTAAGCGATCGTAAAAATCAAACACCACTTCGTTCAACGGCAGGTCATAAACCACCATGGCGCGCGATCCGGCATAGGTCAGATCCTCTTGAATGCCGCGGCGGTCTTGGCACAATTTCAACACGTCGCCCAGATATTCATCTGGCACCAAAATCGTGGCTTTAATACGCGGCTCTTCCAAGTGGTCGACATGGGTTAGGTCGGGCATGTCGGCAGGGTTGTGCAATTCAACCATCGACCCATCACGCATGTGGATGTTGTAAATAACGCTGGGCGCAGTGGTGATCAGGTCGATATTATATTCGCGTTCCAGTCGGTCGCGGATCACCTCTAGGTGCAACAAGCCCAAGAAACCGCAGCGAAAACCAAAGCCAAGCGCCGCCGATGTTTCCATTTCAGAACTGAAAGATGCATCATTCAAAGACAGCTTTTCAATCGCATTACGCAGGTCTTCGAATTCGGCACTGTCCACGGGGAAGAGACCACAGAAAACCACAGGCTGTGAGGGTTTAAAGCCGGGCAATGCCTCGGTGCAGCCCTTCTTTTCGTGGGTAATCGTATCACCAACACGGGTGTCGCGAACTTGTTTGATCGAGGCGGTCAGAAAACCCATTTCACCCGGACCAAGTTCATCAATCACTTCCATGCCAGGACGGAAAACACCGATGCGATCTACAGGGTAAAGTGCGCCTGTGTTGATCATTTTGATCTTGTCGCCCTTTTTCAACACGCCGTCGATGATACGCACAAGAACCACAACACCAAGATAGCTGTCATACCAACTGTCCACCAACATTGCTTTTAGGGGCGCGTCACGCTCGCCTTCTGGTGCCGGAAGACGTGTCACGATCGCCTCAAGAACATCAGGAATGCCAATGCCGGTTTTTGCAGAAATATGCACGGCATCAGAGGCATCAATGCCAATCACGTCTTCGATCTGTTCGCAAACCTGTTCCGGTTCGGCGGCTGGTAAATCGATCTTGTTCAGAACTGGTACAATTTCGTGATCCGCATCCAGCGCGTGATACACGTTAGCCAAAGTCTGGGCCTCAACGCCTTGCGATGCATCCACCACCAAAAGCGAGCCCTCAACCGCACGCATCGAACGGGAAACCTCATAGGCAAAATCCACGTGACCAGGGGTGTCAATCAGGTTCAGGATATATGTCTCGCCGTCCTTGGCCTTGTATTCAATACGAACCGAGTTGGCCTTGATGGTGATACCGCGCTCTTTTTCGATATCCATTGTATCCAAAAGCTGTGCTTCCATATCACGGTCAGCGACCGTACCCGTTGATTGGATCAACCGGTCAGCTAGGGTGGATTTGCCGTGGTCAATGTGGGCCACGATGGAAAAATTACGGATATTAGAAAGTTTTGTCATGATGGGGATATGCTGACCTTTGGGATATGGGTCAAGGTCGTTTTCTTTGGCTGTTGTGGATCGGGAAAATTGCGTGGCAAATTTGGCGACTTAGCAAGTGATTATTTCCCTGTGCAATAAGGGATTTGACGCCCATCTTCAAGTGCAGCATTCGTTGTGAAAATAGAACGAGCGAAAGGCGGATTTTTAGTGAAGAAATCATTCTATCGGCAATTCTTAGCCTTACTTCGGTAATATAGGAACCAAAATTGCCCATCTCGCTGAATTCTGGTATGTCTGCTCGCAAGCCCACTCCAAAAAGGGCACGAAATTACGAGGCTAATTATGAAAATAATGCAAATCGCGTTGCTTGCAACGCTTGTTCTGACACCGCAACTTTCATCTGCGAAAGCAATAAAAAAGGACTGCCTAAAGGCAGGCCGTGGAACCCTTAGTCAATGCAGTTGCATCCAAAGCGTGGCAAATCGAACATTAAGCAACAGCCAACAACGTAAGGGTGCTACGTTTTTCAAAGACCCGCAAAAAGCGCAGGATACAAGACAATCCAGCCGCTCTGCAGATAACAAAATGTGGGACGCTTGGAAAAAATTTGGCAACGTCGCTGCGGAACAATGTAACTAGACAGCTAATACCCAAAAATTGCGCCCAATTTAGCGATGCATATGCATAAACTGGGCGCAATCTTTTTCTATTTTCGCTCAAGATCGACTGGAACAGTGATGGTCATCGGTTCGGCGTGTTCGAATTTTAATGTCAGCGTGAATTCCACAGATTGTGTTAGGGATGTATTTAGCCCCATTAACATTACGTGTTTTCCGCCGCGCTTCATCAGTAGTTCGCCACCTGCTGGGATTGGGAAGCCTTCTTCGGCCTCGCGCATCATCATAACGCCATCTTCCATTAGATGCGTGTGCACCTCAACGCGCTTTGCAACGTCTGATGTGGCAGAAAGCAAACGATCATCAGTTTCGCCTTCGTTTTTCAAACTCACAAAAGTTGCACCAGCTTTCGCCATTGGCGACGATGCGATCGCATAAACATCGGTAACAACAATGCCATCAGCCATGGCCGAACCCACCGACAGGCCAACTGCCCCGATGATCATTGAAAGGTTTTTGTAGATTTTTGCACTTACCAACATGGTATCCTCGCGATTTTCTTATCTCTTACAAATCACATATAGGGACCGTTTGCGCAAAGTGCATTGCGCGAAAAAGTCACGGCCCCAAACCAAAAGGTTCAGGGCCGTAATTTAAACTTTGATAGAAAGAATTACTTAAGCAGCAGCTGCGCTGGCTTTAGCAATATCTTTTTTGATCTTAAGCGCCTTTGTAGACAGCTCAGTGTCTTTGGCTTTTGCCATGAACGCATCTAATCCACCGCGGTGGTCAACTGTGCGCAAGGCTGCTGCTGAAATCCGCAACTGGTAGCTTTGACCAGTCGCATCAGATTGCAAAGTGATCGCATTCAAATTTGGCAGAAACCGACGACGGGTTCTGTTTTTGGCGTGGCTGACATTGTTGCCAGACATTGGGCCCTTACCGGTAAGTTCGCAAACGCGAGACATGGCATCCATCCTTTTAAATCTAGGTCATCTTTCAATGACGAAGGGCGCCGCTATTAACCGCGCCCAGAATTCTGTCTGGGGTCTATAGGCCCGCTGGTACCTGTGGTCAAGCGCACAGTCGCCTTCAAGATAGTAATTTCAACATTTCTTGGGCCGCTTTTGTTGGTGAAATATCCCCTTTGGCGGTTTCAGCCGAAAATTTCTGCATTTTGTCGCGAATCTGTTGATTCTCTGTCAGGGCGGCCAGCAAGCCCAATCGCACCTCTTGTGTGAACCAATGAGACCTCTGTTCTGCGCGGTGCTTGGCCCAATGACCGTGTTCACGCCGCCAATCTAGCAAGGTCGTCATTTCATCCCACACCTCTGTTAGACCGTTCTCATGCAATGCCGATATCGCCATACATTTGGGGAAGCCTTCTGGATCATTGTCACGTTTGCGCATCAATCCCAGTGCGCCCGAATAATCCGCCATTGTGCGTCGTGCCGTTGCGGCCAAATCACCGTCAGCTTTGTTCACCACAATCAAATCCGCCATTTCCATGATGCCACGTTTCACGCCTTGCAACTCATCGCCGCCAGCAGGCGCAAGCAACAACAAGAAAAGATCGCTCATTTGGGCAACAATGGTTTCAGATTGCCCAACGCCCACAGTTTCGATGATCACGACATCGTATCCTGCGGCCTCACACAGGGCGCTGGCGTCTCTTGTGCGACGGGCCACACCGCCAAGTTCCAACTGGCTTGGTGATGGGCGAATGAACGCACCGGGCGCACGGGACAATCGTTCCATGCGGGTTTTATCCCCCAAGATTGACCCCCCGGAACGTGCCGATGATGGATCAACAGCCAATACTGCAACACGAAGCCCGCGTTCGATCAGCATCATCCCAAAACTTTCGACAAAAGTCGATTTTCCGACACCCGGCGTACCAGACAACCCGATGCGAATAGCCTCGCGATTTTCCTTGGCAAGAATTTCCAACAAACGCGTGGCATCTGCGCGATGATCGTCCCGACTTGATTCAATCAACGTTATTGCACGGGCCAAGGCGCGGCGATCACCTGCCAAAATATTGTCTGCCAATTGTGCGATCATATCCTGCACCACAACGTCCTTTGCTTTGCTTGGTTTTGTTTTGCCCTCAAGCGAGCCTGTCTGTCCAGCACCCTCTTGCGCATACATGCAATTTGGGGCCATCTGTCGCCCCAGATGATCCTCGCCGGAACGCACTTTTGCTATGACGCCCTTCGCCTTACCCATTGATGACGCTTTGCCCGATCTTTTGACGGCGCTAGCAAATCATAAACGTGCTGTCCTTCAGGCGCCACCAGGTGCCGGTAAAACCACACGCGTTCCATTGGCAATGCTTGAAGCCGGCTTGTGTCAGGGTCGCATTTTGATGCTAGAGCCCCGTCGTTTGGCAGCACGTACAGCGGCAGAAAGAATGGCAGAAACGCTGGGTCAAAAGGTTGGTGAAACCGTTGGCTATCGAATGCGGGGTGAGGCCAAAACCAGTTCAGCCACTAAAATAGAAGTGGTGACAGAAGGCATTCTGACACGAATGATCCAAAGTGATCCTGAATTAACTGGCATTGGTGCCGTCATTTTTGACGAGTTTCACGAACGATCACTGAATGCCGATCTTGGTTTGGCATTAACTTGGGAAATTGCAAACGCATTGCGTGAGGATTTGTTGATTGTGGTGATGTCCGCCACTTTGGATGCCGCACCTGTAGCTGCACTGTTGGATGACGCGCCGCTTGTTTCCTCATCTGGTCGTGCCTTTGATGTTTCTTGCAAATGGCTTGATCGCCCGCCTTCAAAAACCATGTGGCTCGAAAATGGAATTGCAGCCCTAATACGTCAGGCATTGTCGGAAACCGAAGGTGACTTATTGGTATTCCTTCCTGGTGAAGGCGAAATCAGACGCACTGAAACGGCGTTAAAATCTGATTTACCAAATGATGTTTATGTGACGCCTTTGTTTGGTGCCATGCCATTCGCCGATCAACGTCGTGCCATTCGCCCCCTTAATTCCGGTCGTAAAATTGTTCTTTCAACGTCAATTGCTGAAACGTCTCTTACCATACCCGGCATCACGGTTGTCATAGATGCGGGCAGATCACGTCGGTCGCGATTTGATCCCGCATCAGGCATGGCGCGACTTGTAACTGAAAAGGTATCCCGTGCAGAGGCTACACAACGAATGGGGCGCGCAGGTCGTGTCGCACCGGGTCATTGTTATCGATATTGGACAAAGGGCGAAGAAGGTGCGCTTGCTGCCTTCCCGCCTGCTGAAATCGAAGCGACGGATTTATCAGGCTTGGCACTCGAGTTGGCCCAATGGGGGGCTAATCCGCAAGACTTGAGTTTCTTGACCCCGCCACCTGCCAAGGCTTTTGCCGAAGCACAGGCGTTATTGCAAAACCTTGGTGCACTGGATCACAACCTGCACCTCAGTCAGCATGGTCGGGCATTGGCCGCCCTGCCCCTGCATCCGCGACTGGGTCATATGATGGTTGTGGCTGGGAAACAGGCGGCCCCATTGGCCGCACTTTTGGCGGATCGTGATCCTTTAAGGGGGGCGGGTGTTGATCTGACTTTACGTCTGCAGGCTTTAGATAACCGCCATGTAGACGGCGCAAACCGAACCGCCATCGCCCGCATTAAGGACGAAGCGAAAAGACTTGCCAAGAAACAACCCAACAAACTGGAAATGTCTGTGGGCGAAATGGTGGCATTGGCCTATCCAGATCGCATTGGGCTTAAGCGTAAAGGCGATGCACCGCGTTGGGTTCTGTCAGGTGGCAAAGGCGCGACGATGCCCGCGCATGATCACATGGTGCAAAACCGTCTGATTGTGGCAAGTGATCTGGACGGTGATGCCCGTGAAGCCAAAATAAGACAGGCAGTGTCACTATCTGATGCCGAGTTGCGCGGGCTCTACAGCCATCAGATCAAATGGCAGCATGTCTGTTCTTGGTCAAAAATGGATCGTAGAGTACTGGCACGTCACCAAGAAACTTTTGGCGCATTGATCTTGGACGACCGTGTTTGGGCCGACGCCCCAGATACGGACATCGCAATGGCGGCGATGGATGGCGTGCGCGATTTGGGGTTGGATGCGCTGAACTGGCAAAAGCCCGCGAAATTCTTACGCACGCGAATGGCACTGTTCAATGAAGACAGCGACATGCCCAATGTTTCAGACGAATATCTTTTAGCAAGTCTCGAAAGCTGGCTTTTGCCACATTTTGTTGGCGTTAAAACCGTGGCTGATATCAAGAAATTCAACCCACTAGATGCCCTGCGTGCGATGCTAAATTGGGATCAGTTACAAAGGTTAAATCAGCTGGCACCTGCACATTTCACAACCCCCTTAGGGCGCGACGTTGGCATTGATTACAGTGGCGACGCGCCAGAAATTCAGGTTCGATTGCAGGAATTATTTGGCTTAACCCAGCACCCAACGGTGGGGCCAACCCACGCGCCCTTGAGAATAAAGTTGCTTTCGCCTGCCCGTAAAGCCGTGCAAACTACCATGGATTTGCCAGGTTTCTGGGCGACCTCTTATGATGACGTGCGCAAAGACATGCGTGGTCGTTATCCAAAACACCCGTGGCCCGAAAACCCAAGCATTGCCGAACCAACAACACGCGCTAAACCGCGTAAATCATAAGGGTTCAATCAATTCTGACCCACTGGCCCTGTTGGAATTTACAACAGGCTCGACACGATAGAATTCAAACCGATCCTCTGGTGCTGCTGTCATCAAACGCGCAGCTCCTTTACCTTCTTCACCCAACCACATCGCGTATTGATCTGGCGATAAGGTTACGGGCATCCGATGATGCACAGCAGACATCGTTTTGTTCGCAGGTGTCGTCACAATCGCGCATGTATTTTGCCGATCCTCACCCTCGCCCCAAGTCTGCCAAATGCCTGCGAATGCCGTCACTTCGGTATTGCTGTGAATATACCAAGGCAGACGATTGCCATCCGGATCTTTGGTCCATTCATAAAAACCCATAGCCGGAATAATACAACGACGCGCACGGTAGGCTTCACGAAAGGCTGGTTTTTCTGCAATCGTTTCCGCGCGCGCATTGATCAAAAGTGGCCCATCGGCGGGCTTTTTATACCACGACGGAATAAACCCCCACCGCATCGACGTGAGTTTTCGACCCTCTTCATTCAAAATCGTATGAACGTGATTGGTTGGACAGATATTGAAGTTCGGCACAACAGGTAAATCATTTGCCGGCGCCGCCGCAAATAATTGCGCCATCGCATCATGGGGTAAAGTTAAAGCAAATCTACCACACATTTTTTAAGACCCTGAATTCATCAAACAACAAACTGTCACGTTAAAAATCCCCCTGCCAAGCTTGCCAATGAGGGTGCCGAGACTGCCAACAAAGTGCGTATGGATTTCAAATGACTTGTATCAAGACCATATTGCAGTCGCCACTTTGAAACCGCATCAGGCGTCGCATTCGTATGTCCGATCGATAATTGTGCGGCCTTCAAAATCCAATGACTTTGGATCGCGGCAACGGGCAAATAGAACGTCACAATCAATAAGCTATAGAACGCACCAAATTCAAACAAAACTGAATTTACGAGTGCCGTATAACCACTTCGCGCTTCATCAGCGATAAATGGCATCGGCCAATGCATCCACGTTAACATGAAGACCATACCCAGTGTCAAAACAATGCCCGACAACTCCGCATAAAATCGTAAACGCCGCTGCATTTGCGACAAAACGATTTCTCGGGGTTGCATAGACGAGCTGGATAACGTGGATATTGATCCCGTAACGAGTGCAGCAATAACAAATGCCGTAAATATATTCACAACATCCCCCATATTATTGCGCATCGACAACACTGGATTTTCACCGCATCGCCAAAACAAAACCCTTGTATCAGGTTGCACGACACCCTCCACATCAAGACAGCCTTGCATTTCACCAAAGGACATCGTTTGCGAAACGATATCTCTGCCGACTTGGTCATATGCACGACTAGCCGTCTCTGCCGCCGTTTGATGTATCCACACCGCTTGGAAAACTGGTACAGTCAGCAGCAACGCTGTAATGGCCAAAGCGATCCATGATTGGCGTGGAACATGTTGACGAACATCCCAACAATAGTATCCAAGAACGATCAAACAGGCCGCAAAATACAGCATCATTATGCCGATAAATCTATTTCGCCCTATACTTTCCAAATATGCGGGCGCATCTTGCAGAATTTCAATGGGCACGTCTAAATCGGGTTGGCCCAAATTCTTCAACATCCAATCAAAAATAATAGGATCGGCAAAACCGCCAATAAAAGAAATCTTTTCTTTAGAATAAAACCATGCGCCATCTGCGCCCTCTTTTTTGCTTAAACATAAAAAAAGCCTACATGATCCTCAACAATGCGTCCACAATTCGGTTTCACCCTCTTTCGCATCTCTTGGTCTTAAATATCCCCGCCAGAGGCACCTTTCATAAACAAAAACGCCCGCAGTTTTCCGCGGGCGTTTTTACATCAAATTAGTCCAACTTATTTCTTAGTAATACGACCATCCAAATAGGGCATATAGGCACCAGATTTTGCCATGTACTCGGCTGTCACGTCAGCTAAATCAGGACCATAGTCATAAACGTTGGATGCGCTACGGAACATTTTGTAACCGTCACCACCACCACGCACATAATTATTGGAAACCAACAAATAAGATTTCGCAGGATCAATCGCTACAAAAGATCCACCTTCGTTTACCATCACTTCAGTGATGCGACCTTCACCAGCTGCAATACTGCTGTCCCAAGTGAACTTCAGACCAGCGACTTGTGGGAAACGACCTTTGACTTCTTCCACTTGGCTTACGCCGTTTTCAAGCGCATCGATCACAGTTTGACCCGATACCTCAAAAGTTGAAAGCGTGTTTTGGAAAGGCAGAACCCCTAACACGTCGCCCATTGTCACTTCGCCTTCTTCAATTGACGCGCGCAACCCACCTGAATTGGCAATGGCAATGGTCACGCCTTGATCTGCAACACGGTCAAGCATGGCATCAGCAACCAGATTACCAATTTCACATTCTTGCACACGGCAAACACTTCTGTCGCCTTGGATAAAGCCACCAGATTCAGCAACAACAAGTTGGCGAATTTCTTCCAGTGGACCAGCCAGTTCAGTGATACGCGATTTCGTTGCACTGTCCTCGGCAACAGACGCATCCAATACAATTGGCTCACCAGTTGCCGTCACAATGTCACCTGCGTCATTGAACACAACGTTCAATTCACCCAGCAATTTACCGTAGGCATAGGATGAAACAATAGCGGTCTCGCCAACCATTGTTGGATATGGGCCGACAGCGCGTTCATTCACATTAGAAAGCAACGTGTTTGTGTGACCACCGACGATAACATCAACACCAGTCGTTTCAGCAGCAACACGTTGATCAACGCCATAGCCAGAGTGTGACAGAACGATGATTTTGTTTACGCCTTGTGACGTCAACAAATCGACTTCGCCTTGAACCGCCGCAACTGGATCAGAAAATGATACATTGTCGCCCGGGCTTGCCAACTCATTGGTGTCTTGCGGCGTTAAGCCGATCATACCAATTTTCTCGCCGCCACGTTCAATAACCGTAGATTTAGCAAGTTTACCTGCAAGCAATGGCTCGGCTGAAACATCTGCGTTAGACATCAAGATTGGAAAATTAATTGTATCCATGAAGCCGCGCAAAACCTCTGGGCCATCATCAAATTCGTGGTTACCGACAGTCATGCCATCGTAACCCATTTTGTTCATCATCTCGGCTGCGACTTTACCCTTATAATAGGTATAAAAAAGTGTGCCTTGGAATTGATCGCCGCCATCCACGAGAATCGAATTGTTAGTACGTGCTCGTGCTTCGGCAACGGCTGTCACCATACGCGCGGCACCACCGAAACATTTGCCTTCGGTATTTGATTCAGCCGAACAGCCAGAATCGTACTTTGAAATCGGTTCAAATCGTGCGTGAAAATCATTCGTGTGCAGAATAGTTAGTGAATAATCCGCCTGTGCAACACCAGCCATAAGGCAAATTGCAGATGCGGTTGTCATGATACGAGAGATCATTTTTACCCCCTTTAGGTTTTGTATATCGCTCAGATTGGGCCGTATTTTCACCAGAGTCAAAGACTCTTCACACTTCCTTTCTTTTAGCCCACTGTTATGTAATCGCGCAGGCAATCACTTGACGATTTTTTGGGCGCAGGGCATGTGTGCCCCATGTTGATTTATAAACTATTCCGAGACGCCGAGTGGCAAGACCTGCAATCCAATGGCGAAACAATTGGCGCGCCGATTGATGTAGCCGATGGATTCGTCCACTTTTCCGATGCAAAACAAGTTCAGACAACTGCTGAGCTTTATTTTTCGGATGTCGAAAACCTATGGCTTGCCGCAGTTGACCCTGTTCCCCTTGGCGATGATTTGAAATGGGAAGAATCCCGTGGCGGTGCACTATTTCCGCATCTTTTTCGCAAGTTGCGCATGGATGATGTCAAATGGTGTGTTGCTTTGCCTCTTGGGCCATCAGGCCATGAATTTCCGAAAGATCTGAAATGAATTTGTTAGAATGTGTCGGCCTATATGGGTTGCGAACCTTTGATCCAGAGCGCGCGCATGGGCTTTCTATAAAGGCACTGAAACTCGGCTTGGCCCCGCTTGCAGGCACGGTTACCTCATCTCGTTTAACAACAACTGTCGCAGGTTTAAGTTTGCCTAACCCAGTGGGTCTCGCTGCAGGGTTTGACAAAAATGCTGAGGCAATAACCCCGCTTTCGCGTGCGGGTTTTGGCTTTATCGAGGTTGGGGCCGCTACCCCACGCCCACAATTGGGGAATGACAAACCAAGATTGTTCCGCCTAACGCAAGATCGCGCCGCAATTAACAGATTTGGCTTTAACAACGAAGGCGCGGATGCCATTGCAGCCCGTTTGGCCCAGCGCCCTCAGGATGCAATCATCGGCTTAAACCTAGGGGCCAACAAAGACAGCCAAGACCGCGCTGACGATTTTTCCCGCGTTTTAGCAACTTGTGGGGCTCATTTGGATTTTGCCACAGTAAACGTTTCCTCGCCCAACACCGAAAAGTTACGGGATTTACAGGGCGCCGAAGCGTTGAGTGCTTTGCTTAAAGGGGTTTTGGCCACAAGAGATGCTCAAAGCAAACGCATCCCCATATTCTTGAAAATCGCACCGGATCTTTCTGATGCAGAAATTTCTGACATAGCGGGTGTTGCTCTGGATTTAGAACTGGATGGTATCATTGCCACCAATACGACATTGTCCCGCGATGGTTTAAAAAATAAACATCGCGACCAAATGGGCGGATTGTCTGGCGCACCTCTGTTTGAAAAATCAACGCGTGTTTTGGCCAGACTTTCGCATGAGACAAACGGAAAGGTTCCCTTGATCGGTGTCGGTGGTGTTGCGACGGCAGAACAGGCTTATGCCAAGATCAAAGCCGGAGCGAGTGCTGTCCAGCTTTATACAGCGATGGTGTATCAAGGCCTATCAATTGGCGCAAAAATTGCGCGCGGATTGGATACAATGGTCAACGCAGACGGTCTAAGCAATATTTCAGAAGCAGTCGGTCAGGGAACCAACAAATGGCTTTGACGATATGGCACAATACAAGGTGTTCTAAATCAAGGCAGGCGCTGACCTTGTTAAAGGAACGTGGGTTTGAACCAACAGTGCGCCTTTACCTAAAAGACACGCCCAGCATCGAGGAAATCGCCGATGTGCTGGCGATGTTAGGGCTTTCCGCGATTAAGATGATGCGAACGGGTGAACCTGAATTCAAGGCTTCAGGTCTTAGCAAAGACAGTGAAGAAAACGAATTGATTGCCGCGATGGCACAAACGCCAAAACTGATCGAACGCGCCATTGTCATTAATGGTAGCAAAGCCGCCCTTGGCCGCCCACCAGAATCCATACTAAAGATACTTTAAACCCTATTTTGCTGCGGCAGCGACAAGACCAGGGTATTTCCATCCCAATGTGACGCCGCGCATAACAAAGAACAACAACAGACTAATCCATAGCCCATGATTGCCCAAAATCGGCAATAAAATCATAACGACCACCGCATAGAACGCCGACGATATCAACATCATATTACGCATATCGCGGGTGCGGGTCGCGCCAATAAAAATCCCATCCAGCATCCAAGCCGCGATACCAGCAATCGGGGCAAGCGTCATCCAAATCAGATAGGAACGCGCCTCGGCTTGGACTTCGGGCGCCGAGGACATCAAATCAATTATTACGCCGCCGGCGAACCAAAAGACTACGCCCAGGCCCAAACAGATTATTCCACCCCAAAGGGATGTAAGATAAGCACTTCGTTTTAGTGCAGTTTGATTCCGTGCACCCATTGCTTGGCCGACCAGGGCCTCGGCTGCAAAGGCAAACCCGTCCAAGCCAAAGGCCGTAACGTGCAAAAATTGGATCAAAATTTGGTTCGCCGCCAATGTAACATCGTCAAAACGCGCCCCCAAAAATAGGAATGAAACGAATGCGGCTTCTAACAGGATAGAACGGATCATGATGTCGGAATTGACCAGCATCATGTTTTTCAAACGTGCCCGATCAAAAACACTTGGCCAGTCGTTCCAATATGGCGTTTTAAACGCGGCGCGACACAACCAAAGCGCAAAAACAAAACCGACCCATTCAGCAATGAACGTCGCAAAGGCAACGCCTTGAACGCCCCAATCAAAACCAATCACAAACAAAAGGTCCAATATGATATTCAGCGCATTCATTGTAAATTGAATGGCCAAAACCGCCTTGGTTCGTTCCTGTGCGATCAACCAGCCAGTGATCCCATACATCGCAATGGCCGCAGGCGCCGACAGCACCCGTATTTGCATGTATTCGCGCGCAAGTCCTTCAACCTCGGCTGAGGCCGGGGAAACCCAAAAACTTACCGCAAATAGGGGTATTTGCAGCACAAAAATGACCATGCCCGCGACGCCACCGATGAGCAAACCACGACTTAACAGCGCACCAACTTCGCGGTGATCCCCCTGCCCTAAGGCTTGTGATGTCAGCCCAACGGTTCCCATACGCAGAAACCCGAACAGCCAATAAAACGCCGTTAGAATAATTGCGCCAATGCCAACCGCACCAATTGGTGCCGCAAGTCCCATTTGCCCAACCACGCCTGTATCCACAGCCCCAAGGATCGGAACCGTGGCATTTGAGATCACGATAGGCACCGCAATCTTCAAGACGCGTTGATGGCTTATGCTTTCAGTCACAGGTTAGGCTTTGCTGCTTGGCATCAAAAAATGCCCAATTCCTTGGGCAAACGGGCGGTCGCGGTTGTCTTGCCATCCTTCAACCTGAACCGACGCATAACGCCGACCGCTGCGGGTAATGCGTGCCCTTGCATAGGCATCTCTTGGCAGGCCAGTTCGCAGATAGTCTACCGTAAAATCGATGGTCTTTGGTAACCGAGGCAAATTCTCAGCGGTCATGTCCGCTATATTAAAATCACCCGTTTCTGTTGCATCCCACAGAATTGACCACGCAAGACCAACAACAGCCGTTAGTTCCAAGAATGCAGCCGTTGCCCCACCATGAATGGCAGGCAGAACAGGATTTCCAATGAATCGGTCATCAAACGGGAAAATCGCAGTCAATTCATCACCACGGCGATCAAATTTTAGGCCCAAAAAATCAATAAACGGTACTGATCCAACCAATGTTTGAAGGGCGGCGTCACGACGTGTTTTGATTACTTGGACGGGTTCTGGTTTTTTGCGGTTCATCGTTCTATTTCACAAATGTAAATGCACCCGCAGCTGTTGCCACAGGTATCGTTTCATCGTCGTCAAATGCCTGCGCACGAACAAATGCCACGGATCTGGTAACGTGAAAACAACTTGCCTTTGCACGGATTCGCTGACCGGGTGTCGCGGAACGCATGTAGTCGATGCGCAAATCAATTGTTGCTGTCGCGCTGGTGTTATCAGGATGCGAAATTACAGCAGCACCACCGCAAGAATCCATCAAAGCGGATACCGCACCGCCTGAAATCACACCGGTTGCGGGATCGCCAATTAATCGTTCGTCATAAGGCATAGACATTTCCGCCTGCCCCGCGCCGATTTCATCCAACCTCATGTTCAACGTACGGCAATAAGGAATGGCATCAAAAAATTGGCGAGCAATTTTGGTGTTTTTATCGGGATCTTGCACAGAGGCGACTTTCTTTGGTCTTTTTTCGGATGACACTAGACGGGCGCGAGTTATTTTGCCCCAATACGCGCACAAAAGGCCATGGATTCGCGCCATTGTCAAAGCGCTTGTCGAATGAAAATACCATAAAGGGAAATGGTGAATGGACGATACAGTTCTAACGTTTAAAGAGATGTGCGCAAAATTTGACGTCACACCAAGAACCCTGCGTTATTATGAATATATCGAACTTTTGTCGCCGCGCCGCGAAGGGCGAAACAGATACTATGCATCGCGAGACGTGGCTCGAATGACATTAATATTGCGGGGCCGCCGTTTTGGTTTTTCCTTAGAGGAAATGCGTCAATGGCTTTTGATTTATGATGAGCAAGGCAACGAGGCCCAAATGCAAGCCTTTGTTGAAATGGCTGATCGCCAGCTTTTGGCTTTACAGGAACAGACCGTTCAATTGGATCAAACGATACAATTTCTAACCGATCTAAAAGATGAAACTGCAAAAGCCCTAAAATAGAGCAGCGTTACGCAAAAGTTCGGTTCGGGAATTTGAGTTGACCCGCAGAGCACCTTACGTTAACGTAAAGCTCTTATCTAGTTAAATTAGGGAGTGGCTTTGTTTTGGACGACGCTATTATGAGCATCCGTGAAATGTGCGAAGCCTTCGATGTTACGGCGCGCACCTTGAGATTTTATGAGGCAAAAGAGCTGATTTCGCCAATCCGTGAAGGACAAAAGCGCCTTTATTCCAAGCGTGATCGTGCACGATTAAAGCTGATTCTACGTGGGAAACGCTTTGGGTTTTCGCTCGAAGAAATTCGTCAGCTGCTGGATCTTTACAACCACGGCGGAGGACAAACCACCCAATATGCCCGCACGTATGAAATCGCGAAAGAGCGGCTTGTGGTCATGATTGCCCAACGAGATGAGCTTTCTGTTGCGATTGAGGAACTGAAGGAACAATTGGTCTGGGGCGAACAGATGCTGAAAACGGCTCAGCTAAAAGACGCTGCTGAATAGGGAAATTTAATATGTCGATCTATAACGCCCCGACTAAAGACATCCAGTTTTTGTTGCATGATTTGATGAACATTTCGGCAAGTGACATCCCTGGTTATGCGGAATTGGATCGGGATTTCACCTCCGCGATCCTAGAAGAGGCTGGCAAAGTTGCCTCAGAAGTTCTTGCACCATTGAATGCCGTCGGTGATCAGGAAGGCTGTTCCTTTGAAAACGGCGTTGTGCGAACGCCCACAGGTTTCAAAGAAGCCTTTGATCAAATACGCGAGGCCGGCTGGACTGGCCTTGATTGTGACCCTGAATACGGCGGCCAAGGATTGCCCTATTTAATGGGTTCTTCCGTTGGCGAGATGTTTGTTTCGGCGAACATGGCATTTAATATGTATCAGGGCCTTACGCACGGTGCCTACAGTGCAATTCATGCCCACGGAAGTGACGATCAAAAGGCAATGTTCCTACCTAAAATGGTTTCCTGTGATTGGACAGGAACCATGAACCTGACGGAACCACATTGCGGGACCGACCTTGGATTGATGCGCACTAAAGCTGTGCCCCAAGATGACGGAAGTTTCAAAATTTCCGGGCAAAAGATTTTCATTTCGGCTGGTGAACATGATTTAGCTGACAACATCATTCACTTGTTATTGGCAAAAATACCAGGCGGCCCCGATGGCATTAAGGGTGTGTCATTGTTTATTGTTCCCAAATTCAATGTCGATGAGGATGGTAACCTCGGTGCGCGAAACGGCGCATTTGCGGGAAAAATCGAAGAAAAAATGGGCATTCACGGCAATTCGACCTGTGTGATGAACTATGACGAAGCAACGGGATATTTGCTGGGTGAAGAGCACAAAGGCATGCGCGCCATGTTCACAATGATGAATGAGGCACGACTGGGTGTTGCGCTGCAAGGCTTTGCGCAAGCCGAAGTTGCCTATCAAAACGCTGTTGTTTACGCCAATGACCGCCTGCAAGGGCGCGATGTGACGGGTACAAAAAACCCCGAGGGACCTGCTGATCCGCTGATCGTTCATCCAGACATTCGTCGCAACTTGATGGATCAAAAGTCTTTTGTCGAAGGCGCGCGCGCATTTGCCTATTGGGCGGCAAACTTAATTGATCGCTCAAATCGCATGGATGACAAAGAGGCCCATGGTTTGGTCAGTCTTGTCACGCCTGTGTTAAAGGGTTTCCTAACCGACAAAGGTTTTGAAAATACAATCGCGGCGCAACAGATCTATGGTGGCCACGGTTACATCGAAGAATCAGGCATGTCGCAGTTTGCCCGCGACGCTCGGATTGCAATGATTTATGAAGGTGCCAATGGCGTTCAAGCCCTTGACCTAGTTGGGCGGAAACTGGGGCAAGACGGCGGGAAACACGTCATGGCGTTTTTCGCCTTGGTCAAAGACTTTATCAAGGAAAATGAAAAAGACGAAATTCTTCAAAACGGTTTTCTTGAACCGCTAAAAAATGCCAGCAAAGATTTGCAAACAGCATCTATGTATTTTCTAGAAAATGCGGCCAAGAAACCTAATAATGCATTGGCTGGCTCGTATGATTTCATGCATGCTTTTGGGCACGTTTGTTTGGGCTTAATGTGGGCACAAATGGCACAAGCTGCTGGCAAAGCGTTAGCTAATGGCAACGGTGACAAGTCGTTCTATGAAACGAAAATCACGACGGGGCGCTATTATATGGCGCGTCAATTGCCAGCGGTAGCAATGCACCTTGCGCGGATTCAAAGTGGCGCAGATACTGTGATGGCGTTGGACGCTGCAAACTTCTAATTACGACCTGCAATTCTTAATTTCAGGCCACTTTTCTAAGACGGAGAATTCATATGACTTTGAAATTGTATTGTTTTGGCGAGAGCGGAAACGCCTATAAAGCCGCCTTATCGCTAAATATGGCTGGTCTTGAGTGGGAGCCTGTTTATGTCGACTTTTTCAACGGCGAAGCGCGATCCGAAGAATATCGCGCGCTGAATGTGATGGGCGAAGTGCCGATGTTGATCGACACAGATCATGATTACCACCTAACACAATCTGGGGCTATCCAAGATTATGTCGTGCATCTGTCTGGAAAATTGACAGGCAAAACACCCGAAGAACGCCGCGAGGTTTTGCGTTGGGTTCTTTGGGATAATCACAAGCTGTCTTCTATGGCTGGCCCAACACGGTTTTTGATGAATTTTCTGCCCGAAGCCAAGCGCCCACAAGAAGTTATTGCCTTTAACAAAGGCCGTCTTAATGCAGCCTACAAAGTTTTGGATGAACATCTTGAAGGACGCGAATGGGTTGTTGGTGATCACGCCACGATCGCGGACATTTCTTGCTGTGGTTACCTTTACTACCCAGAACCATTTGGATTTGATCGCAAGGAATTTCCAAACATAGACGCATGGTTAACCCGCTTGTCCGAACAACCTGGATGGGCACACCCGTATGACCTGATGCCCGGCAGCCCCGCCGACCGCGCCTAATATCCAAAGGAATAATGATGACCGAAGCCTATATTTATGACGCTGTTCGTACGCCGCGCGGCAAAGGCCGCAAAGACGGATCCCTGCACGAAGTAACAAGCGCCCGATTGGCCGCCGTTTCGCTGAATGCAATACATGAGCGAAATGGATTGCAGGGGCATGCCGTTGAAGACGTCATTTTGGGCAACGTTACACAAGTCGGCGAACAAGGCGGCTGCTTGGCACGTACCGCTGTTTTGGCCTCCAATTTAGACGAAAGCATACCAGGTTTATCAATCAATCGTTTCTGTGCATCAGGTATGGAGGCCGTAAATCTGGCCGCAAACCAAGTGCGCGGCGGCGCGGGTTCAGCCTATATTGCAGGCGGTGTTGAAATGATGGGTCGTGTGGCCATGGGGTCAGATGGCGCCGCGATTGCTGTTGACCCCTCAATTGCCATGAACACTTATTTCGTTCCGCAAGGCATTTCTGCTGATCTGATTGCTACGAAATATGGATTTTCGCGGGATGATGCTGATGCATTGGCGGTCGAAAGCCAAAGACGTGCTGCCGCTGCATGGGCAGACAATCGGTTTTCAAAATCGGTTATTCCCGTCAAAGACATCAACGGGTTAACAATTTTAGACCATGATGAATACATGCGACCTAGCACCGACATGCAGGGCTTGGGCGCATTAAATGCATCTTTCCAAATGATGGGTGAGGCCATGCCCGGCTTTAACAAAGTCGCGTTGATGAAGTACCCTGAATTGGAAAAAATTAACCACATTCACCACGCTGGAAATTCCTCAGGTATCGTGGATGGCTCTGCGGCCGTTTTGATTGGATCCAAAGAGTTCGGCGTTGCCAATGGCCTAAAACCCCGCGCACGCATTCGCGCAACTGCCAAAATCGGTACTGAACCGACGATCATGTTGACAGGCCCGGTTCCCGTGACCCAGAAAATTTTGGCCGATCATGGCATGACAATTGGTGACATTGATTTGTTTGAGGTTAATGAAGCTTTCGCTTCGGTTGTTCTGCGCTTTATGCAGGCCTTTGATGTTGATGCCGACAAAGTAAACGTGAATGGCGGCTCTATTGCCATGGGTCACCCACTTGGTGCCACAGGTGCCATCATCATCGGCACATTGCTGGACGAATTGGAACGCAGCGACAAAGAGGTTGGCTTGGCCACACTGTGCATCGCATCAGGCATGGGTGCCGCAACCATAATCGAGCGTGTATAATGCCGAAAATTGATCACAGCGTAATCCCCGTAAAAACTGGTTCCTCTTATCCCGGAAAACTATCCGCACAAATGGATGGTCGCAGCCAACAAAGCCTATCTAAGGCAAGCGGTTTGACCCAATTTGGCGCCAACCTTGTAACATTGGCCCCAGGCGCCTTGTCATCCCTGCGCCATTGGCACGAAAACCAAGACGAATTTTTGGTCGTAACGTCAGGCGTTTGCACGCTTATAGATGAACACGGAGAAACTGACCTGCATGTGGGGGAAACAGCCGCATTTCCTGCCGGTGACGCGAATGGTCATCACCTCGTAAACAAAACAAATTCGCCTGCTACCTTTGTCGTTGTTGGAACACATACGCCAACCGAACGCGCCCATTACAGTGATATCGACATGAAAGTTACGGTCGATCAATCCGGTTTCAATTTCACCAAGAAAGATGGCTCTCCCATCGAGGAGGACAAATCATGAGCGATTTTAGTTTAGAAACAGGCGCCGACGGCGTCGCAATCATCACATGGGATACCATCGGAAAATCCATGAACGTCATGAGCGATCAGGGCTTTGTTGATTTAGAGGCTTTGATCGATACCGTTTTGAATGATGAGGCCATCAAAGGCGTGGTTATTACATCTGGTAAGGCTGGCAGTTTTGCCGGTGGAATGGATTTGAATATTATCGCCAAAATGAAAACCATGGCAGGCGATAACCCTGCCAAGGGGCTGTTTGATGGCGTCATGAACATTCACCGCCTTTTGAGAAAAATCGAGCTGGCGGGAATGGATCCGAAAACCAAAAAGGGTGGCAAACCGATCGCTGCGGCCCTGCCCGGCACGGCCCTTGGAATTGGGCTAGAATTACCCCTTTCTTGTCATCGTATTTTTGCCGCTGACAATCCCAAGGCCAAGATTGGATTGCCCGAAATCAAAGTAGGCATTTTCCCAGGTGCCGGTGGCACGACACGACTTGTTCGTCTGATGGGTGCTATGGCGGCAAGTCCTTATCTGCTTGAGGGGAAACTGGTTGATCCTGCTAAGGCAAAGGTTGCTGGATTGGTGCACGAGGTTGTCGCCGATCCATTGGCCGCCGCGCGTGAATGGGTTGCCAATGCGACAGATGCTGATTGCGTTAAAGTTTGGGATGCCAAAGGGTACAAAATGCCAGGTGGCGCCCCATATAACCCAGCTGGGTTCATGACCTATGTTGGGGCATCTGCAATGGTAAATGGGAATACAAAGGGTGTTTACCCTGCGGCCAAGGCCCTGCTTTCAGCGGTTTACGAGGGTGCGTTGGTTCCTTTTGACACCGCACTGAAGATTGAGGCGCGTTGGTTCACCAATGTTTTGATGAACCCGTCTTCTACAAACATGATCCGGTCCCTATTCATCAACAAAGAAGCCCTGGAAAAGGGTGCGGTTCGTCCTGTTGATGTGCCAGATCAAAAGGTATCCAAAGTTGGCGTAATGGGTGCTGGCATGATGGGTGCGGGCATTGCGCTGGTTTCAGCGATGGCTGGTATTGAAGTTGTGTTAATTGATCAAAACCAAGATTCCGCTGACAAAGGCAAAGCCTATGTCGAGGCGTATCTGGATCAAGGAATAAAGCGCAAGAAAACGTCACCTGAGAAAAAGGTCGCGGTCATGGCGTTGATTACGGCCACGACAGATTATGATGCGTTGAAAGGTTCCGATTTAATCGTTGAGGCGGTTTTTGAAGACCCTAAAATCAAAGCTGAAGTTACCGCAAAGGTCGAGGCCGTTGTTGGCCAAGATTGTATCTTTGCGACCAACACATCAACACTGCCCATCACCGATTTAGCACGTGCAAGCAAACGACCAGAACAGTTCATTGGCATTCACTTCTTTAGTCCTGTGGAAAAAATGTTATTGGTTGAAATCATCAAAGGTCGCGATACAGGTGATCGCGCCGTTGCCAAAGCGTTGGATTACGTACGCCAGATTCGAAAAACTCCAATCGTTGTGAACGACGCGCGGTTCTTTTATGCAAACCGTTGCATCATTCCTTACATCAACGAGGGTATTCGCATGCTTGGCGAAGGTGTGGCACCAGCATTCATTGAAAACGGCGCTAAAATGCTGGGCATGCCATTGGGCCCACTTCAATTGGTTGATGAAACCTCCATTGATTTAGGGGCAAAAATCGCCCGCGCAACGAAAGCCGCTATGGGAGATTCTTATCCAGATGGTGTTGTGGATGAAATCATTTTTTGGATGGAGTCCGAGGGTCGTTTGGGTCGTAAGTCGAACGCTGGTTTTTATGACTATGATTCTAAAGGGAAACGTACTGGCCTTACACAGATCATTGGGGATAAATATCCTGTGGACAGTTCTCAACCATCCCTAAATGACGTACAAAACCGCTTGATGATGGCACAAGCGCTTGAGGCGGTTCGCGCATTGGAAGACGGCGTTTTGACGGATATTCGTGAAGGTGATGTTGGGGCTATTTTGGGCTGGGGGTTTGCCCCATGGTCCGGTGGACCGCTTAGTTGGTTGGATATGATTGGCGCCGCCAAAGCCGTAGAAATTTGTGAACACTTGACCCGAACCTACGGCGATCGTTTTACGGCACCTGCCCTATTGCGCTCACTTGCTGATAAAGGCGAAGGTTTCTACGATCGTTTTTCGCAACCAACAGCCGCCTAAAGATTAAGCCACGTAAAGTGAGGGATCGACCCTACTGGTGGCAGTTTGCCGATACAGGCTCGACAGTAAATGTTGGGCCTGTTTCGCATCCAAAGCCATGATGCCCATGGCCGGTGCGAGGGGGTCGTTGATCAAATCAGTATCCGTTATTTCACCCATTTTGCCACGGTGAACGATACCATGAGGGCACAAAACCTTGGTGCCACCTTGCACCATAACAATTTCCGGATCCTCAAATTCTAAGTGAATTACAGCAACGGGTTCTGCAGGCGAAAATCGATATATACCAAAGAAACCCTCAAGATGTTCGGCTTTGATATAAACACCTTCTTCCCCGATCAAATCGCCAACCTCAATGTCTTCAAACAAAACATATTGCTCGGGTAACAACGTCATTGGCTCAGAGTTTCCCAAAACCCACGAGGGCACAAACAAGGGACATGCGGGTGCTGGGCATGTCGCAGATCCGGACCAAAGGTGACTGCTTGCGACGCTAACAACCTTTTGCCAAACCATGTCTGCCATCAAGACCTTGTCGCCAACTTGAATTTCATCCGCCTGCAGCCAGCCACGCGACCTGCCGATCAAAGTATCGCATACAATACCACCCGCATCGCCGACATAATCAGGCGGTGCAGCCGATACGTCATTTTGCGTATCGAAATTCTCTTCTGTCACGGACGACGATCTTCCAAACGTTAACCGTGGCAAACCAAAAAGTGGCATTCTAGTTCCTTCCTGCCTTAGCAGACTTCCGTTAGGTTAACTAAAGGCAAAAGGCGAAGTTGAGGGGTAATTGTGAAATAAGTTGGGCATTTCGACTTTTCCCACCTTTTTTAAAGCATCAAAACCGATACCCAAACTGCGCGATATCTTCAGCGCAAAGTTCATTTATCCACGCCTGATCAGCGGTTGAATATGCAAGACGGTAATCTTGTTTCCGTTTGGATTGGTTCGATACCGGAAGTGGACCAATTTTTACGCCCAGCGTTTTTTCAAGCTTTGGAACATCTTCGGATAGGTTCTCCAAGCGTATATAAAAATTACATTGATCCTGACCAAATCGATCTTTGACATAGCTTGAATAAGGGTTCTGTTGAAGCGAAGAAACAACTGCGGAATCGCGAATAAAATCGCTAAATTCCAGTGTTTTGGCTGCTATTACAGCTGGATTATCAAAGCCTTGACCCTTAAGCCAATTGTAATAACTGACCATGCGATCCCAGGGATTTCGTACCATTGTAAATACATGAAAATCGGCGATCTCTGCATCACTGATCAGCCCGTAAACATCGATCAAGCGCGAATGTTTCCAAAGGCGCCCTGATGATTTCACGTCCTTCAACCGCCGCCGACGTTTGAGTGCTTTGGGCGTATCGCCGATCATAATATCGTCTTTTTGCGCACGGCTTTCCAAAGCCAGCGCCATAGAAGTGCCGCCAGTTTTTGGAATATGTACAAAGATGTATTTTCGGCCATGAGAAATTATCATGAAAACAACCTAAGTCGCGACCACGGTTTGTGAAAGCAATCTTTGACAGATAAAAGGATTTTCAAACGTAACGTCGGAATTCAAAACCCCTTTCCAACGCATCCTCTTTTTGCCAATAGTAGAGTCGTAGTTAACCACTAGGCTGAGGATTTGTTATGGGCTGGATGAATGATGAAACAGGGTTGGACCGGACCCCTGCAAACCACGTCGCATTAACCCCGCTATCGCATTTACAACGCGCAGCGATTGTTTTTGCGGACCGTACAGCCCTTGTCTATCAAGATTTGCGCTTAAGTTACGCGCAATACCACAATCGTGTTAGTTCTCTTGCAGATGGATTGCGCAAGAAAGGGATCACGCCCGGTGATGTTGTGGCAACCATTTTACCCAATATCCCTGCTCAAGTAGAGGCCCATTTTGCCGTACCCGCCATGGGTGGTGTCCTGAACACGATCAACATCCGCCTAGACACCGATACTGTCACTTATATTTTAGAACACGGCGAAGCAGTCGCGCTATTGGTAGATACACAGTTTTTGCCTTTGGCCGAAGCGGCAATCGCAAATATGACTGGCGAAAAACCTCGTGTAATTGAGGTGCCTGATGCAGGCGCAGGTTTCCCTGCAACAGGTCGTTATGAGACATACGATGATTTGCTGGCTGCTGGTGATCCAAATGCGCCTTGGACAATGCCCGAGGATGAGTGGGAAAGCATTTCCTTAAACTATACGTCCGGCACAACTGGCCGCCCTAAAGGTGTCGTCGCACACCACCGTGGTGCTTATTTGATGACTATGGGCACGGTTGTTAGCTGGCGACTGCAACTTTACCCCAAGTATCTTACGATCGTTCCACTATTTCATTGCAACGGATGGAACCACACTTGGATGATGCCTGTTCTTGGGGGAACGGTAGTTTGTTGCCGCGATATTACGCCTGCCGCCATTTATGATGCGATTGCCGACGAGGGCGTGGCTTATTTCGGTGGCGCACCGATTGTTTTGAATATGATTGTGAACGCCAAAGATGAAGATCGTCGCGACTTTGATCACACAGTTGAGGTGTTTACGGCAGGTGCCCCACCCGCACCTGCAACCCTTGCCGCAATTGAAAGCCTTGGGTTCAACATCACGCAGGTATATGGACTGACTGAAACCTATGGTCACGTTACCGAATGCGTTTGGGATGATACACGTTGGGGCGAACTTAACGGGGCAGATCGTGCCAACATCAAAGCACGCCAAGGCGTGGCCTTTCCAATGATGGAAGACATCGCCGTTTTGGACGGCGATATGCAGCCGGTGAACCGCGACGGTGCGACACAAGGCGAGATAATGATCCGCGGGAACTCCGTGATGAAAGGGTATTTGAAAAATCCAGAGGCTACGGCAGAGGCCTTTGCGGGTGGATATTTCCATTCCGGCGATTTGGCCAATCAACATGACGACGGCTACATCCAAATCGCAGATCGCGCCAAAGATATCATCATATCAGGTGGCGAAAACATTTCATCAGTCGAAGTTGAAGGTGCACTGATGAACCATCCGGCAATTTCATTATGTGCCGTTGTCGCCAAACCTGACGATAAATGGGGCGAGGTACCTTGTGCTTTTGTTGAATTGAAAGAGGGCGAAACCGCCACCGAAAGCGAAGTTATCACATTCGTGCGCGAACGTTTAGCAGGCTTTAAAACCCCAAAACGCGTTATTTTCCAAGAACTTCCTAAAACATCCACGGGTAAAATCCAGAAGTTTGAATTGCGTGGTGTTGCCAAAGACTTGTGAAAGTTGTTCAGCCCCTAAAACCAGTTTATAGTGGCCTCACCCAATAACCAATAAGAGCAGATTGCCGCAATGACGGCCTTAAAAGAATTCGACCGATTGGAATCCACAGGCATTTGGCGCGCATCGCCAGATGAGCAACGTCGTGACGTGTTGGTGTCGCTTGGCCAAAACTCTTTGGTGATATCTGCGTCAAACGGCACGGCACTGGCCCATTGGTCATTACCAACGGTCAAAAGACAAAACAAAGGCCATAGACCCGCCATTTATCACCCTGACGAAGAGGGTGACGAAACAATCGAGATTGATGACGAAGTCATGATTGGTGCGATTGAAAAACTGCGTCGCGTCATCAAAAATCGGCGCCCTCGACCAGGCCGTCTTAGAATATTTATCTTTTCCTTCTTTCTGTTGGCGGCAGGCGCATTTGCGCTGTTCACCTTGCCCGAACAATTGGTTTTGCAGACATTGAAAGTTGTGCCCAACGTGACCAAGGCTGAGATTGGGAACACCATGTTGGAACATGTAAAAACACTGGCAGGCAGCCCGTGCCACAGCCGCCGAAGTGCTGGCACATTAGCCGACCTTTATGATCGCCTAGGTGTAAAAAGCGAAGGAAGTGCGCTTGTTATGCGCGGCATGACGACAACCACGACCAACTTACCGGGGGGATTCGTTCTATTGAACAGAACCCTTGTTGAAGACTACGAAAGCCCCGAAGTTGCCGCCGGGTTCATTTTGTCCGCGCTCGTCCACAACGAACATTTTGACCCATTCGAAGGTTTCTTACGCTTTAGTGGCATCAAAGTCAGTTTTCGTCTTTTGACAACAGGTGCCGTTTCCAAAGAGGCCACTGACGCCTACGCCGAGCATGTTCTAAGCGAAGCGACAAATTTGCCCAATATGGAAATTCTTTTGAATCGCTTCAAACAAGCACAGCTTCGCTCGACACCTTTTGCATATGCATTGGATCCTTTAGGGGAATCCACCTTGGCATTGATAGAAGGCGATACGTTAGCAAACGAAATTACGCCACCTTTGTTGCCTGATGCTGATTGGGTCCGATTGCAGGGCATTTGCCAGAATTAGAGTATAATTCTAAACGTCCAGCGCCCAGCGCATAATTGCCTTTTGCACATGCAGTCGGTTTTCTGCCTCATCAAAAATTACTGATTGTGGCCCGTCCATTACAGATGAGGTCACTTCTTCTTCGCGGTGAGCTGGCAGGCAATGCATAAACAATGCGTTCGGCGCTTGTGCCATCAACGCATCGTCAACACGGTAGGGGCGCAACTGGTTGTGGCGGCGTTCTCGTTTGGATTGCGGATCGTGCATGGAAACCCATGTATCAGCGACAATCAAATCAGCACCCTCAACAGCACGTTGGGCATTGCGATCAATCGTTACATTCACGCCTTGCTTACGAGCCAGTTCAATAAACTCGGCCTCTGGATCCAGAGTTTCAGGGCCGGTATAGGTAAAGTCAAAACCAAATTGACCCGCTGCATGTAGAAAGCTGGCACAAACGTTGTTACCATCGCCTGTCCAAACCACCTTTTTGCCTTTTATCGGTCCCTTATGTTCCTCATATGTCATGACGTCCGCCATGATCTGACAAGGATGCGTACGATCCGTTAGGCCATTAATCACCGGCACGTCAGATGCCTCGGCCAATTCCAACAGCGTATTTTCGTCAAACGTACGGATCATAATCAAATCCACGTAGCGCGACAAAACCTTTGCCGTGTCGGCAATTGTCTCGCCGTGACCCAACTGCATATCAGCGCCTGACAAAATCATCGATTGACCGCCCATTTGGCGAACGCCCACATCAAATGAAACGCGCGTCCGCGTTGACGGTTTTTCAAAAATCATCGCGACCATTTTACCATCTAGTGGCAATGCTGCATCCAATGCCCCTTTGCTAGCATCACCGCGCGCATCTTTCATGCCACGCGCCTGATCAATGATGCCGCGCAATGCGGCTTTGTCTGTTTTATGAATATCTAGAAAGTGTGCCATGAAAATTTCGGCCTTTTTCTTAGTGTTACTTTATGGTGAAACCGTCGCAGCAAGCTGTATCTTGCCCCGCACTGGCTATTTTTCTAACGTCGTTGCCGCTGTATCTAAACGAGAAATCGCTTCGCCGATGTCCTCATCAGGAATGTTCAAAGCAGGCAAGATACGGATGACATTATCGGCGGCTGGCACCGTCAACACACCAGCACCATAGCCGGCATTGACCACATCCATGTTCACGGCTTTACACTTTATGCCCAACATCAATCCCATGCCACGAACGCTTTCAAACACGTCAGGATGGCTGGCGACCAACCCCTCTAGTTTCTGACGCATTAGCCCCGCCTTGCGGTTCACTTCGGACAAAAATTCAGGATCATTGACCAGTTCCACAACCCGATTTCCAACCGCCATAGCAAGTGGATTACCGCCGTATGTGGACCCATGTGTGCCAGCACCCATTCCGCTTGAGGCTTCATTCGTGGCTAAAACGGCACCCAGTGGAAAGCCACCACCAATACCCTTGGCAACCATCATGATGTCGGGTTCAGCATCAGACCATTCATGCGCGAATAGTTTACCTGTACGCGCAACGCCACATTGCACCTCATCGTAAATCAACAAGATGCCCGCACTATCACACGCATCGCGCAACCCTTTGAGACACGCATCTGAAAGGGGTTTGATACCACCCTCGCCCTGAACTGGTTCAACGATAATAGCCGCAGTCGTGTCACCAATTGCAGCAATAATTGCGTCGTGATCCCCAAACGGCAAATGTTTAAAACCAGGTAATAAAGGGCCAAAACCTTTGGTCAACTTATCACCGCCAGCTGCCGCAATCCCTGCAGATGAGCGGCCATGGAATGATCCTTCAAACGCCAAAATTTCGACCCGCTCAGGCTGACCTTTTTCATGCCAATATTTGCGTGCCATTTTGACGGCCAGCTCGCATGCCTCAGTTCCAGAATTGGTGAAAAATACGTTATCCGCAAACGTGGCATCGACCAGCTGATCCGCCAGTTTTTCTTGCCCCGGGATATTATACAAATTTGAGGTGTGCCAAAGTTGGCCCGCTTGTTCTGTAAGGGCCGCTACAAGATCGGGGTTTGCGTGACCAAGTGCATTCACAGCAATACCTGCCCCCAAATCCAAATATCGCTGACCGTCGTCCGCAATAAGCCAGCTGCCTTCGCCTTTGACGAAAGTCATCGGGGCACGTGCGTATGTCGGAAGAATTGAATTGGTCATTGTATTTCCTTCGAAAGAGGGTGTTTGAGTGCCTGAACACTCGCATAACGTCAAGTTTTGAATGAAGATTGCGCAATAGCGCGGCAGAACATGCGCCCAAGGCGTACCATGGGCGGGGGCAATTTATCGTCGGAGAGCCATAATATTGTTCATAAACGCAGACCTAGCGGCAAAATAACGCGCTGTCCAGACGTGATCTTAGCATTTTAGCCACATCTCAACTTGTAACCTGTCCCCGAACAGCGCTAAATTAAACACTTGAATATCAAGGCGTCAAAGGCGCTGGTAAAAGCCTCTCGTGTTTCATATATTAGGGGTCGCTGAAAAATAAGGTGATAGAATGTCCTGGACAGATGAACGCGTAGAAGTTTTGAAAACCATGTGGGGCGAGGGTAAATCCGCGTCACAGATCGCCAAAGAACTTGGTGGTGTGACCCGTAACGCTGTGATCGGTAAAGTTCACCGCTTGGGCTTATCTAACCGCGCGACCACGTCGACCAAAGCCAGTGTTAAAGAAAAACCAGCGGCGAGTGCGGCGAAAAAGGCTGAACCTGCGGCAAAACCTGCACCCAAAGCGGCCGCTGCTAAACCGGCACCAGCAGCAGCACGTGCAGCAGCCGAAAACGTACGCCCAATTCCAGCACGCAAAGCGATTGTTCCTGCGGGGCAACCTTTGCCTCCACAGCCTTCTGCCAATGAAATTAGCCCCGAAGCATTGGCGCGCGTTTCCGAAGTAGAAAAGAAATCCAAAAAGATTTCGTTGATGGAATTGACAGAGCGAACATGCAAGTGGCCTGTTGGTGATCCAGCGACCGATGATTTTTGGTTCTGTGGCCTGCCATCTGAAACGGGCAAACCATACTGCGAGGCGCATGTGGGCGTAGCATTTCAGCCAATGTCATCACGTCGCGATCGTCGTCGCTAGTTTAGTTTGAAAAAATTAGATTGAAAAAATCCGGGTCATGAACCTGGATTTTTTTTGATCAATTATTGCCAAACAAGTTTCCAAGACCTTTGATCAGCTCGTCCTCGAGCTTTTCTTTCAATTGGTCCTCAACAGAACCTTCGCCATCAGGCTGAAGACCAAGATTGTCTTTCACTTTATCCTCAAGTTTTTTCTTTTCGGCATCGATTGCTGCCTGGGCTTGAGCTTCTAGTTTTTTCTTTTGCTCTTCCAATTCAGCATCAAAGAGGTTTTCAAGATCTGGTCTGAATTTTGGATTTGCCCAAGTTCCTGAAATCAAAACAGGCACTTTGATATTTCCACCCAGTACCTCGGTGGGTGTCACGCGATAATTAAGCGTTTGTTTCCCAATTCCAACGTCGCCAGCACCTTTTGCTGTTAACAAAGGCGCATCAAACAACAGGTCGTTGTTAGAAAGTGTGCCGTTTTCGATATCAAAACTGGCAGAAATTCCGTCAAAGATCGTGCTGTTGCCACTGCCCTGATAAGATGCATCAAGATTGCGCAACATACCGGCCAAATCGAACCCAATTATTTCGCCTTTTCCAATATTGAATTTTCCAGAACCAGAAAGGCTGTTCATGATTAAATTCAGAGAATTGCCAGAAGCTAGAAATTTGATTTTCCCCTTGGCCGCACCTTGCACACGTTCATAGCCCGCCATCGCTTTCAATAGCGGATTAAGCGCAATATCTGCGACCGCCAAGTTGCCACCGACCGACAATCCATTGCGATTATTTACCACAAACTTACCGTCGACATCGCCGCCATAGACACCCATTTTGTTGATTTCATTAACCAAACGGCTGTTTGAAAGTTTTGAAAGCGTGTCAATCGGGCCGATCACTACATCACCAAGGTTTACAGTTGAAACGCGCAAGGCAATGTCGCCGTCAAATAGACTAAGAAAACTGAAATCCATCGGTGCTTTGGACCAACCAGTATCCGCGGCATTCTCTGCTTCGGCAGACGCCTCAGAACCACCTGCCATTGCACCCGAAAAATCAAGCGTATCTGCCGAAACAAGTGCTCGTAATTTGGGCTTATCAGTTAAAAACAAATCTACATCAGCATTTAAACTATTCTGATCCAGAATTATTTCCGTTTCTCTTAAATATACGGCCCCGTCTGGTGTGTATTTAAGATCCCCCTTAACCGCGATTTTTTGGCCAAACCCAAGAGGCAATTTAGGGGCCACTTGATTTATCAATGCAAACACAGCGGATAATTCAGGCACGTCTGCATCAATCTTCATATCTGCGGCAAGTGGTGCATGCCCCAAGTTCCCTTCAACGCTTACACTGTTTGCCCCAACCCCAACGTTCAATGAAACTGGCGTTAGTTTGCCTGCCAAAAAGGTGCTAAATTCGGCGAGTGTTCCTTTAATAGCAAAGCTTTGATCATTCATTTCACCATCGACATCAATCTGTGCTTCGCCGTCAAAGTCGGGTAATTGCAAAAGGGCGTTAAGCGAGGAAATATCATAAAATTGTCCGCCAGCCGCATCATCGTAAATTAGGTGCGCATTAGAAATTTCACCTTTGTCGATGGTAAATTTCGGCACTGTCGCGCCACCGCCGGTTTCCACTGCGTTATCGTTCGTTGAACTTTCGGTACCATTTGAGAAATCCCAATTTGCACGTCCATCAGTGGCAACTTGCAAACGAATTATCGGGGATTTTAGGTCTATGCCTTGGACCGTGATTTTTCCGCGGAAAAAATCCAGTGTCGAAACATTCACTGCCAAGTTTTGGGCTGTAACCATCGGTTCTGTCCCAGCCCAATCGGCGTTATCAATCCGAATGTCGGTTGCGTTGACGCCCATGCTTGGGAAAAACGTTGGGCTAATCTTACCCCCGATGTGCATGGACCGCCCTGTTGCCTGTTGAAATTGATTTTCAACGACGCGCGCAATGCGATCGGATGGCACCAAGAAAAAGACACCAACAACAAAAACAACGACGGCCAACATTATGACGAACAATGCTCGAATCAAAAATCGCATTTTTTATCCCTGCCCATTTCTTTCCGCACTTATATTTTAGGCTCTGCATTCGCGCAACAAAGGGTTGTACTGCCCCTTCCCCCAAGCGACGCATGCCGTTATAGGGCGGATATGACACAAAATCCGCCTTCCCTTCGCCCCGATCTTGCCCCATCCGCCAAAATTCGTGAATCCGCTCGTCCGGGTCAGCCAAAAATTGGCATGGTGTCTTTGGGTTGTCCCAAAGCACTTGTAGACAGCGAGCGCATTTTGACCCGCCTGCGAGCCGAAGGTTATGCAATTTCCCCTGATTATTCGGGGGCAGAGGCTGTGATTGTGAACACTTGCGGTTTTCTTGACAGCGCCAAGGTTGAAAGCCTCGAGGCCATTGGCGAGGCACTTCAGGAAAACGGGCGCGTCATTGTTACCGGATGTTTGGGTGCGGATTCTGAATACATTTTGGGGCACCATCCAACAGTTCTGGCCGTTACTGGCCCGCATCAATATGAACAGGTTTTGGATGCCGTGCATGCGGCCGTACCCCCTGCGCCAGATGCTTTTATTGATCTATTGCCATCGTCAGGCGTTTCACTAACGCCACGCCACTATAGTTATTTGAAGATTTCCGAAGGCTGTAATCACAAATGCAAATTCTGCATCATCCCCGATATGCGTGGTCGTTTATCGTCACGCCCTGCCCATGCAATTGTTCGCGAGGCTGAACGGTTGGTGGATGCCGGTGTCAAAGAATTATTGGTTATTTCGCAAGACACTTCTGCTTATGGTTTGGATTTGCGGCATGCGACAGATCGGGATCACCGTGCACATATAACAGATTTGGCGCGGGATTTGGGCTCGTTGGGGGCTTGGGTTCGCCTTCACTATGTTTATCCCTACCCGCATGTGCGCGATCTAATTCCTATCATGGCTGATCCCACTAATGGCGTTTTACCTTATCTGGACATCCCATTTCAGCACGCCCATCCAGATGTTTTACGTCGCATGGCGCGACCAGCTGCAGCGGCAAAAACACTAGATGAAATCGCAGCTTGGCGTAAAGATTGCCCAGACATAACCTTACGCAGTACTTTTATTGTGGGTTATCCCGGGGAAACCGAGGCAGAATTTCAAACACTGCTTGATTGGTTAGACGAGGCACAGCTTGATCGGGTTGGGTGTTTTCAGTACGAAAACGTCGAAGGAGCACGGTCAAACGCCCTGCCAGATCACGTAGCCGATGAGATTAAGCAGGATCGTTGGAACCGTTTCATGGAAAAATCTCAAGCGATTTCCGAGGCTAAGCTGGCGACAAAAGTAGGCCGCAAGATTGAGGTAATCGTGGATTCAGTAGAAGACGATGGTGCCACCTGCCGCACAATGTCCGACGCACCTGAAATCGATGGCAATCTATTCATTGATGAAGGCTTTGAAAAACTTGTCGCCGGTGATTTGTTGACAGTAGAGGTGGATGAGGCCGGTGATTACGATCTTTGGGGGCGGCTAGTCGATACCGCCTGATACCACTTGCCTTGTCTAGTTTAGGTATCCGGCGAGAATGTTGGTTTCTGTAACGCATTCGTTTTGCGACAATACATGCCCTTCGGGGCACAATGGTGTCGAATGTACAGCCATAGCCTTAATTTCGGTAGCAACAGGTTCGGCAACCGTCTCGTTTAACTTAGCAGCGGCCTGTCTTTGCGCACGTAATTTTTCCTTCACTTGGTTCAAAACAACCTGTTTTTCACGCAATCGGCGCAACAAATCATAGTCTGCCTCACCTGATGCAATTAAACCTTCGTCAGATTGAAACTGGGCAATTGCCAATCGCGTGGCCTTATCGCGATTGCCACTGACTGTACCATGATAATACCCTAATTCTGACAAAAGGGTTTGTGCCTTTGAGATAATCGGCGTGGCGCCCAGTGCTGCTGCGGCGACTTCTTTTACGCCCTTGCGTTCAGTTTTCACCGTGGGCAGACTTAGGCAATTCCAATAAGGCAGACGCGAGTGTTTACCAAGTAATTCAATCACCCCCAATTCCACCAAATTGCGAACAGCTTGCCCAATGCTTTCGATGCGTTCCATGCCAATGGTCACCCCAATTTCAGATAAGTCGATGATCCCAGTAAGCCCAGCCCCAACAATGACCATAGAGTTCGCAACGGACCCGCCAGGAATAATCTTGCGGTCGGGATAAGTGACTAAATGCAAATCAACCGTAACCACAGACAGCCTGCGCGAAAACCGATTTGAACCACTTTCTACGTCTCGGTTGGGTGCAAGATCATTGTTAATTCCAAATGAAAAACTGTCCTTCACCACGCCCTCGTCCAATTGAGAGATCGATCCACGAATATAGAATTGTGGCGTCAAATCGCCCTCTCGTTTGGTTAACCAGACAATCTGGGCATCTCTTCGTTCAAGTGGCTGATCGATGAATACATAGGATTTGCTGTTAACATTCATCTGGTTAACGGCATTCACCAACATATCATCCGCCCCCACCCTGATCTTACTTGTTAGATCAGGAATTCCTGATGATGAGATTAAAACCGTTTTACGGCCCGCTCGCGCCAACATGTTATCCATGCATCTTAGGGTGTCATTAAATGAGGTGAAATTGCGCGCTGGGGGCGTTCGTGGGTGTGCAACTTTTGGTGCCAGCGACGGGTTGATCGTCGCACATCCTGAAAGGGCAATCAAAAATATACTACTTACGAACAGAACCAACCCGAAACGCTTGCCAGTTTTTATATTCATCATATTGCCCCTGAATTTTGCTAATACTCGGCATAAGAGGAATATTTTTATATTTAGTGAAAACCCAAATGATCAGAATGTTTAAAAAGCGGTTCAAACTGTCAACGACCATCAAGGCACAAAGGGATTTCCGTTTTGTCCCCTTACCGCAAATTGAACCTGCGGCTTGGTAAATGGGACAAGGATATTAGGAGGCGCGTTGGCGATATCCTGAATTGTGCCAAGATAGCTTAAAGGAGATTTAATCGTAATAGGGTCAATCCGTTGATCGGCACGCAACCACTGAACAAACCGGAAAACCACATCAAAGTCTGTGAAATTCACGCTCGCGACAATAAACTCATCCTGCTCAAATATTAGTATCCCTCCGGTGCGAAGCAGATGAATCTCTGCCTCTGACAATTCAGTTTCGTCATCTACGAAAAAATCACGTGTCCGGTTTGATCTTTTCAAAGAAACCCTTGCCGTTTCTATGGTCCCGACATTCATACTCATTTGATTTTCAGCGGTCCAAACCAATGCAACGGGTCCACTTTCAGCTGAGCAATTTTCGGTGCTACAGTCCACGATCCATTCTGTATGGCCCAAATCAATCAAGGCGGTTTCATTTTTATTCAGCGCATATTTTCCCACCGACAGCGGCCCAATTTGAACCATTTGATTTTGTTGAAAAAGGATGGCGGCTTTGGGGGTATAAAGCGTTTCAACGTTGAATGAATTTGCTGCCAGCGGCACAAACCATATCGCGATTCCACCTATCATTTTCCCAAAAACGGACATTAGTTTGGTCTTTCAAAATCAAATGCCCCATTCAGAGTACAGCAATTTCAAACTTTTCATCCTAGTTTTTAACAACAATTTTACCTGATTGCCCTCATTTCACTCAATTTCAGCTCTCATACTTGCAAAGATAACCAAGCGATCTACAGTGAAGGTATGTTTACAATTGAGCACGATTTTGACGCGACTATCATCACTTTGATCGACGAAGAAAGCAGCGCTTTGCAAGAAGACGTGGTTATCCATGCCTTTGAGGAATGCATTACAGTTGAACAATGGGATCCACGATTAGATAGGGTGAACAAACTGACGTTATCCCTGGCAATGATGACGGATTTGGCCGCCGCTTTGGATTTACCAGAGGGTGTGTATCGCATCAACAAACCCAGTGATGCCGACACCTAATATTGGTTTTGGGCTGCAAACCAACAGAATGGTTTCCCGACAAGCGAGCGCTGGAACCTAAGTACACTTTGTCATAGGCTTCGTCTGACCAATACGAGAGGGCGAACAATTGACAACGGGTTTCTTTTACGACGAGCGATGTTTTTGGCATGGTGGCGGCAACTATGCGTTCACCCTGCCCGTTGGGGATTTGGTACAGCCAATCTTTGGTGGATTACCTGAGAACCCGGAAACCAAACGTCGTTTAAAGAATCTAATGGATGTCACAGGCCTTAGTCAGGAACTAGATATGCTGGGTTCTGATGCGGCAACATTTCAAGAATTGGCACGCGTGCATCCAGAAAACTATTTGAATGAGTTTAAAAGCCTTTCCGATGGTGGCGGCGGCGAGTTGGGGCTTCGCACGCCATTTGGCAAAGGCGGCTACGAAATCGCAGCCGTGTCTGCGGGCCTTGCAAAATCCGCGATTTTTTCTGTTCTCAACGGCACACATGAAAATTCGTATGCTCTGTCCCGCCCGCCGGGTCACCATTGTCTGCCAGATTTCCCAAACGGATTTTGCTTGCTTGCAAACATTGCTGTGGGCATCAAAGCGGCCATTGCTGAAGGCAAGGGAAAACGATTTGCCGTTTTGGACTGGGATGTACATCACGGTAACGGAACCGAGGCGATTTTTTATGATCGCAATGACGTTTTGACCATCTCGATTCACCAAGAAAACAACTATCCGATGGATACAGGCAGCGTTAATGACCAAGGCAAGGGTGCCGGCCTGGGATACAACATGAATATCCCACTACCGCCTGGTGCGGGTCACAATACGTATATTGAAACAATGGAACGCATCGCGCTGCCCGCGATTGAAAATTTCGCGCCCGATATCATTATCATCGCTTGTGGTTTTGATGCCTCGGCGGTTGATCCTTTGTCACGGATGTTGGCAACGATGGAAACTTTCCGCGCCATGACTGAACAGGTTAAAACCTTAGCGTCAAAAATATGCGATGGCCGTTTGATGATGGCGCATGAAGGTGGATATTCAGAGGTTTATGTCCCCTTTTGTGGACATGCTGTTTTGGCTGAAATGACGGGTAGTAAAATCATAGCCCCTGATCCGTTTGGCAAAACATTTGATTTGCGCCAGCCAAGTTCAAAATTTGAGGCGGCTTATTCTGCGCATCTGGACGAAATAATCGAACAAAATTTTCCCAATTTACCCGTATCAGGTTGAAAAAAATGTACTTCACCCTAGGTCTGAACAAACAATTGAAAGTATATTATAGTGCCAACGCCTAATCCCTCTGCTCTGGAATTTTTACTTACTCGCCGTTCTCGCCCGGCAAAAACCCTAACAGGGCCCGTCCCATCGCATGATGAGGTTATGACAATTTTGACAGCGGCGGCACGAACCCCGGATCACGGTAAACTGGAACCTTGGCGCTTTATCGTTTTAGAAAAAGCCGCGTTGCAAAGATTGGCGAATTTGGTGACGGAAATAGGTTCAACGACGAATGTTGAGCCTGAAAAAATCACAAAAATGCACGGCCAGTTTGCCAAGGCAGATTTGGCCATTGCCGTAATATCATCCCCCGTCGATTCACCCAAAGTCCCCTTGATTGAACAACAACATTCAGCGGGTGCTGTATGTCTGGCGATGGTCAATGCCGCGCTGGCTATGGGTTGGGGTGCCAATTGGTTGTCGGGGTGGGCATCCCACGATCCTGATTTCATCAGGCAAGGATTGGACTGTGACGCAAACGAAACCGTTGCTGGGTTTATACATTTGGGCACAGAAACAAACATTCCACCTGAACGCCCTCGCCCCGATCTATCCCGTATCACTACGTGGGTTAAATCATGATTTTTACATCCTTTTTTGATGCACTGGCGCAAATGCGTGACCCCCGCTTTTTACGTGTATTAGCGATGGGTCTTGGCTTGACCGTCGCCTTGCTGGTTGCAATCACATCAGTATTCCTGTGGTTCATCGGTCTCTTTGTACCAGACACTGTGAACATCTGGTGGATTGGCGAGGTCACTTGGCTTTCATCCGTCGCATCAGCAGCAGGCATTTTGATGATGATGGTATTTTCAGTCTTCTTGATGGTACCTGTTGCATCAGCGTTTACAGGTTTTTTCTTGGACGAAGTTGCCGAGGCCGTTGAAGACAAGCACTACCCCCATTTAACAAGCGCAAAACCAGTGTCCTTGGGTGAAAACATTCGCGAAAGCTTGTCATTTTTGGGTGTGATGATCGGGGCCAATGTTTTGGCATTGATCCTTTACTTCACCCCGTTTGCACCATTTGTTTTCTGGGGCCTGAACGGATTTTTGTTAGGGCGGGAATATTTCTTCATGGTCGCTGTGCGTCACTTGGGCCGCACCGAGGCCCGAAAAGCCCGCGCCAAACACATGCCAGTGATTTGGTTTGCGGGCATTTTGATGGTTATGCCTTTGTCGATCCCGGTTATTAACCTACTGATTCCGATTTTGGGCGTAGCAACTTTTACTCACCTATTCCATCGACTGGCTTCCCCAGAAAGCGGTGGAAAGATTCAATATCAGCCAACGAAATAACGCCCGACATAATGATGGCGCAGATAATGCCCCAAATCGGTACAGCCACTAAGGTTGTTATTATGAACTTTCGTTTGATCACCGCCCCCGCAGGTGCGGATGCGGGTGTGCCAGGTACAACCTCGCCTGATTCACCTTGGGATTTCACGCCAAGCGGTAAAACCACGTAAAGGACCATAAACCAACAGATCGCCAAGACGACAAGAATAGCAGTTATTGACATGATTACACTTGCTCCAGTTCGACCAAAGTTCCAGTGAAATCTTTGGGATGCAGAAACAAAACAGGTTTTCCATGGGCGCCAATCTTTGGTTCACCCGTTCCCAAAACACGCGCACCGTCTGCTTTAAGTTTGTCGCGTGCAACGATGATATCGTCGACTTCATAACAAATATGATGAATGCCACCGGCTGGGTTCTTTTCAAGAAAACCGGTGATTGGGCTATTTTCCCCCAAGGGATACAGAAATTCGATCTTCGTATTGGGCAGAGTTACAAAAACAACTGTGACACCATGATCTGGTTCGTCTTGCGGTGCGCCAACATCGGCACCAAGCGTATCACGATAAAGCGCAACTGCGGCGTTAAGATCTGGTACCGCAATCGCGACGTGGTTTAATTTGCCAATCATCTGACATTCCTTGTTCAATTTGTCATATACTTGTGATGCTAATTGCACTGACGCAAGGGTCGCAAAGTCGCAGTTTGAATATTTAGACGATCAATTCCTTCACTTTCTTGCGATTTTCAAATTTTCCTCGATTTTTTTACATTTTGGTAAAGATGTTGGCGCTTTGATGGGGCTACGCCTTCGAACTGAGGGCAAATCGTTTTTGAAAGGAAAATGCATGACGGATGACATCAACGATCTTTTCTTTAGCCCTGCTCCCACAAAAGAACGCCCTTTGACGGATCTTACCGCATTGCTGGTCGAAGACAGCCGCTTTGCATCCGAAGCCATTCGATTAATGATGCGCACCAGTGGCGCAAGGATGCGGCGCGCAGATTGCGTGGCCTCGGCAAGGCGCCATCTAGGGGTATACAGGCCCGGACTGGCAATCATTGATATTGGGTTGCCAGATGGATCGGGATTGGATCTAATTTTGGAACTAAAAAAGCATCCAGGTGGACCCATTGTTTTAGCGACCAGTGGATCAGATGAATTAGCCAAAAAAGCACTAAACGCGGGGGCGGATGGCTTCCTGAGCAAACCCATCCCAAGCTTGTCAGTTTTTCAAAACCAAATATTGTCTATTTTACCAACAAATGCGCAACCGCCTGGTTTACGGGTTGTCCATAATGAACAGGTTGATCCCGATCTTATCGCATTGCGCGATGATTTGATGCAAAAGAAGGAATTGTTGTCACAAAGCGATCGCGAAAATTATTTGAGTTATATCTGTCAGTTTTCGGCCAGCATTGCCAACGAAACAATGGACCAAGCGCTGTCAAAGGCAAGCGGTCAGTTGCAAAACTCTTTGGGAACAACCGCCGCGCATGACTGCGCGAATGCGTTGGAAAGCTTAATTCGCAAGAAAATTGAAGCGGCCCCAACAATCTAAGAATCTGTTTGGGCCAGCTTATTGATTTCAGGCAGACTTCGCCATTTTCAATTTTTCTGCTTGTGTCGCACGAGTCCAAGGCAGCGTAACTTTTTCAGTTTTGCTTGCGTGGATTACGTTGACTAACCATCGTGGCATTCTTTTCATTTTACTACTCACTCACTAAATTACTACATACGACATTCCGCGCACCAACATTCCCCGAAGATGCATCTTTGGAACACGATCAAAATGCCAAAGGAATGTGACAATGCTTGGGCGTTAGATGTACTTTTTAGTGAAAGTCACGCCGCTCACAGAAATACCTGACCAACCAAAACTTCTTATTTACAAGCTGATTGTGGAAATAAGCCGGCCGTAGTCTGCGGCATTTTCATGACACGTACGACGGTAAGAATAGAAAAGGTTAGGATCGCTATAAGTGCAATGCCCGGTCCATTTGGCGGATTTTATGCCAGCCGCGCGCAAGCGATGAAGACCATATCCTGGTAAATCAAATTGATATTTTCCTTTTTGGCCATTGGCAAAAAAACGGGTATTTTGGTCGTCTTCATACATAAAATCGTCAAGAAATTCAGCCCCTACCTCGTAGGATTTCTGACTTATGGATGGCCCAATAACACCGACGATATTTTCGCGTTGTGCACCCAAACCGATCATTTTTTCAACGGTGGCGTCCATTACGCCATTTAATGCACCCTTCCATCCTGCGTGCGCGGCCCCAATGACGTGGTTTTCTACATCCGCAAACAGCACGGGTTGGCAATCAGCCGTCAATATCCCCAACGCAACATCTGGTGCATTACAAACCATTGCATCCGCTTTTATACCCTCGGCATCACTTGGATCGTGAACCACAACAACATCCGCTGAATGCACTTGATAAACAGACGCCAAGGCGGGCACGTTCATTGCCTCGGCGACACGTGCGCGATTAAGCATGACAACTTCGCGCTGATCTGATGATCCCAACCCACAGTTTAATCCCGAAAAAACACCAGAAGATGCACCACCTTTACGTGTGAAAAAGCCGTGTCTTAGGGGGGCAAGGGATGGATGCGTGATGATATTCAAAGTCATTGTTGAAATCCGGGCGGCAAAGGGCTGTTGGGGGCGTAAAAAGCCATAACTTTGAACAGCGTCCCCATTTCGTCGGCTGCCGTCAAGCGGTGGTGGGCTGCCTTGTGCGATTCAAGCGCGGCTCCGCTTAACTGGTTGCCCAAAACTTCGGCCCGATGGTCAATGCCCAACCGTTGTAAGAAAATTCCCTGTGGCGTTAATCGACTGTAATTCAGATCGGGTGCAGCATTTGCCAAGGCTTCAAAATCGACATGCGCCGTTAAATCTGCTTCCCCTGAATTCGTTAACACATCGACAAATGCGTGCGATTTAATGGCCTGCAGCGTTGATCCAAGCGACCGCCAATCACCATAGTCAACAACCAAGGCAACACCGCCGTTGGTTTTGATCCGATCATTTACGGTTTCCATAACACCTTGCATTGCCGAGCAAACCTCGACCAAATCACCCTCGTTCGTGTCATCCAATCGGTGATCCAGCGATGTATTTGGGCTTGGTGCAGCTTGCCCAAAACAAAGACCATCAGCATTGCCACCAATCAATAATTCTGACCAGCCGCTTTTTTGGCGTTTGTATTGACGAATGGGCAAAGCGTCGAAAAATTCATTTGCCAAAAGAAACAGTGGGGCATCCGGCAATTCGTCAATCGTTCCAACCCAATTGGCATTTACGCCACCCAACGTAGCTTTTTGAACGCTACGCAAATGCGCGCTAGCCTCTATCAAATATGGTTTTGCAGCGTCGTGAAAACCCGGCACACCCTTGGTCGCGCGCCACACATCAGCCATCAAAGTTCCGCGCCCAGGGCCGATCTCGGCCAACACAAATGATGGCGGTTGCCCAGCATCAATCCAAGATTGCGCCAGCCACAACCCCAAAAGCTCACCAAACATTTGGGAAATTTCCGGCGCAGTTGTGAAATCGCCCTTGGCCCCAAATGGGTCACGTCGCGAATAGTATCCCAATTCCGGATGCAACAGACATTCGGCCATATAATCAGCGATTGAAATTGGCCCATGATTGCCAATACGGGCTTGTAATATGGCGTTTAGTTTCGTCATGCAGAACGTCGCGACAAAATAATCAACATCAGACCGACAAGAACCATCGGTAATGAAAGAGCCTGTCCCATGGTCAATCCGAATTCACCAAATTGAAATGCGTAACCGATTGGGTTTGTATCGCTTGTGAATTGCGCATCTGGTTGGCGGAAAAGTTCTACGATTATCCGCGCCATTCCATAACCCGCGATGAACACGCCTGTAATGAGGCCTGGGCGCAAGAACGCTGTACCTCGCGCAAGGATTAGAACGGCCACCCCCAAAATGACCCCCTCAAGACCCGCCTCGTATAACTGCGAGGGGTGTCTTGCACATTCTCCAACAACATCAGGGCAATCTTGGGCATAAAAACCGGGGAAAATAACGCCCCATGGCATATCCGTTGGTCGCCCCCATAATTCCGCATTAATGAAATTTGCCAGTCGCCCCAATAACAAGGCTGGCGGCGTTGCCATGGCGATGGCATCTGCCGCTGACAGAATTGGCAACTTATGACGAAGGCTAAACAGGAGACCCGCAATTGCAACACCGGCAAAACCACCATGAAATGACATGCCGCCTTGCCAAACCTTCAATATTTCCAAGGGGTCACGCAGAAAGTCTTGTGGATTGTAAAAGAAAACATATCCAACACGCCCACCGATGACCACGCCGACAATTGCCCACGTCAAAAATGCTTCTAGCAATTCTGGGGTAAAGGGTGGCTTTTCATTGGGCCATTTTTCTGGTTTCCGAATGAAGATCAGCACCATGCGCCATGCAATCAACAACCCGAAAATATAGGCCAACGCATACCAGCGTAATGCGAATTCAAAACCCGCGATTGTGATACTGAACAGTTCCGGCGACACGTTCGGAAAGTTGAGAACAGCCTGCATATTGTACATCCTATCTAACAGCCGTTACCTTGCCCTTAGGTGCGACGAAGTCAACCTTGAAGACGGCAACAAAGATGCCCATATACATCTCAGTATCTCGGAGGATTGCACATGCAAACACGCAACAAAATTATGGATGATATTTCCAAACTAATGACCAACGCCATGGGCGTGGCACAGGGCGCGAAAACCGAGGCTGAAACCGCAGCCAAAAGCATGATGGATCGCTGGCTTGCAGATCGTGACTTTGTAAGCCGCGAAGAGTTTGATGCAGTGCGTGCAATGGCACAAAAGGCCCGCGAAGAAAACGAAGCGTTACGCGCGCGCCTTGATGCGCTAGAAAGCAAACCAGCGCCCAAGTCTAAAAAGGCGACCAAGCCTAAAACCTAAAAGCGTAAAGTTGTTTAACCAACGATTGTAATCGATCCCTTCATATTGGGATGGAATTTGCAGAAGTATTCACCGGCGAAATCCTTGGTCACGGTCATTGTCTCGGATTTACGGCGGTTAAGTCGTTTTGTACCCCAAGTACCCGATTTGGATGTCGCTGTGTGCGGCGCGCCGTCTGCGTTTGTGAATGTGATAGTATCACCAACTTTCACTTTGATATCCGCCGGTTGGAATGCAAAACTTTTAATTTCAACGGCGTGTTCCGTGGATTGTGCCAAGGCAACACCGGTTTGAGCTACGGCTGCAACTGTGAGTGTCGTGGCGATAAAGGCACGGCGGGTGATGGGGTTGGTCATAAAATTCCTCATAAATCTGTGCGCAATTAGGCGCTTAAATGGCAAATAATTGGACCAAGTTACCCCTCGGCCCAATGACATTAACCCTAGTCACACAACATTGTTGCGCAAGTTACCTAACCGAAACGTGATTGAATCGTGACCATTGCTGCAACCCAGGGCAGCACAAAATCGCAGTAATTTCGCTGGAAGCCCAAAAAACGCGCGCGCTGTTTACACCTTTCAGGCGAAACCCTGCCGAAACTGTGGAAAACCCTGTAAATAGCCAATAACTTGGGGAAAACTCTTAAAAATACCTTTACTCAGCAACGATTTAGGCACACCATATCTAGTAGGGGCAACAGGCAAACGTAAAACCCCTAGAAAAACACCCAGCGCCTAGTGGTTGATAATCCGCAGGTGACAACAAAAAGGGGCGAGCATGGCATTTTCCGAGCAGTTTCTGCATGCAGAAGACATGCATCCAATTGATATTGTTGAATCTTTGGCTGAACATCGTGATTGGGAATTTGATCGCGTTGCCGATGACCAAATTGCCATGACAATCGAGGGTCAATGGCGCAATTATTCGATCACTTTGGCATGGTCCGATTATGACGAAATGCTGCGAATGATTTGTACATTTGATATGGATCCGCCCAAAGAGCGCCTGCCAGCATTGTATGAAATGTTAAATCGCACCAATGATATGTGTTGGGCTGGGGCATTTTCATATTGGGAAACACAACGCCTAATGGTGTATCGATACGGTTTAGTTCTATGCCCAGACAGTGCTGCAACCCCTGCGCAAATCGATCGTTTAATGTCTACCGCGGTTGCAAACGCCGAAAAGTATTACCCAGCCTTCCAATTGGTTAGCTGGGGCAAACGCGACGGCAAAGAAGCGTTGCAAGTTGCCATTGCCGAGGCCTACGGACGGGCCTAGACTACCCCAAACTTAGGTGCGACTTGAGCGCCTAAAACACAAACGGGGAACTTATGGATTTCAGTAAAATTTCTGCTCAAGGGCTAGTGTTGTTGGGTTGCGGTAAAATGGGTTCTGCAATGTTGCAAGGTTGGCTTGCAAATGGTCTGCACGCTAGCGCCGTTTCGGTAATCGATCCATATCCATCTGAATGGGTGCAAGGGCTGGTTGCCGACGGGCTGACGTTGAATGGTGATGTTCCTGAAAACCCCGCAATTGTGCTGATTGCCGTAAAGCCACAAATGATGGGCGATGCATTGCCAGTTCTACGCCCACTGGGTGATGGAAAAACCGTTTTTCTATCCATCGCGGCGGGCACATCGATTGCCAGTTTTGCCGCCCTTCTAGGTGAAAACACCCCAATTATTCGCGCCATGCCCAACACGCCTGCCGCAATTGCGCGTGGAATTACGGCATTGGTTGGAAATGAATTGATTGACGAATCCCAACTGGCCATGGCCGAGGGATTGTTGTCCGCTGTTGGGCAAACAGTGCGTCTAGACGATGAAATTCACATGGATGCAGTAACTGCTGTTTCTGGGTCCGGCCCTGCCTATGTATTTCATCTGATTGAGACACTTGCAGCCGCAGGTGTCGCCCAAGGGCTGTCCGCCGATCTTGCAATGAAGCTGGCAAAAGCGACCGTCGCAGGTGCAGGGCAATTGGCCGAGGATGCCAATGAAGATCCCGCCCAATTGCGCATCAATGTCACAAGCCCAGCCGGTACAACCGCCGCGGCACTAGACGTCTTGATGGATGAAGAGATCGGATTTCCAACCTTACTAAACAAGGCCGTCAAAGCCGCTGCAGATCGCGGCCGTGAATTGGGTAAATCATGACCGAGATTACCTTTGACGACTTTTTGAAAACAGATATCCGCGTGGGTGTAATCGTTCAGGCCGAAGAATTCCCCGAAGCGCGTAAACCAGCATTTAAACTATGGGTGGATTTTGGGGGCGATCTTGGCACCAAAAAGAGCAGCGCACAGATCACGGCACATTACACAACCGAGGGGTTGATGGGCCTGCAAGTGATGGCGGTTGTAAACTTCCCTCCGCGCCAAATCGGTAAAGTCATGTCCGAAATATTGGTTTTGGGGGTGCCCGATGAAAACGGCGAGGTTGTCTTAATTTCGCCAAACCAAGACGTACCACTTGGGGGACGATTATTTTGAAACCACGCTTGCTGATTACCCGTCGTCTACCCGATACCGTTTTGGATCGTGCCAATACTTTTTTTGATGTTACGTTGCGGGATAAAACAACATCATTGTCACAAGACGAAATGCTAAGCGCACTAACCGATTATGATGCAGTTCTTCCTACATTGGGTGATCATTTCAGTGCTGAAATATTCAACCCTGTATCGCCACGCGCAAAAATTCTCGCCAACTTTGGAGTCGGGTATAACCATATTGATGTCGCCGCGGCAAAAACTGCTGGCATCACCGTCTCAAATACACCTGGTGCCGTAACCGACGCGACCGCTGACATTGCCTTAACATTAATGCTGATGAGCGCGCGCCGCGCTGGCGAAGGCGAGCGATTGGTGCGCAGCGGAAATTGGGCAGGCTGGCACCCAACACAAATGTTAGGTCTTCATGTTTCGGGAAAAACGGTGGGCATTATTGGGATGGGTCGCATCGGCAAAGCCATTGCTAAACGCGCCGCCCTTGGTTTTGGTATGAAGGTGGTATTTTTCAATCGATCAAAGATTGAAGATGCAGGTGTTCCTGCAGAACAACTTGAAACTATGTTCGACGTTGCCAACGCAGCAGATGTTGTTGTCGTTGCCCTACCCGGCGGCCCCGCGACGTATCACATGATCAATGCTGAATTTTTCAATGCCATGAAAACTACCGCTATTTTTGTGAACATCGCACGTGGTGATATTGTGGATGAGGCAGCGTTAATCAATGCCCTTGAGACTGGCAAAATTGCCGGTGCTGGTCTTGATGTTTATGAGCACGAACCAAGGGTTCCAGCCGCTTTAACATCTATGGAGAATGTAACACTTCTGCCGCATCTTGGAACGGCCGCGCTTGATGTACGCACGGGAATGGGCATGATGGCATTGGACAATCTCATCGCGTTTTTTGATGGAAATCCAGTTCCGAACGCGATTTAATCTGCGTTTACTGCTTGGCGCCAATGAACACGGCACAATGACAAATAGGTTTCGTTTCCACCTACCTGAACCTGTTCACCATCAGCCAACACCTTGCCGTCTTCATCGCGACGTACAACCATCGTGGCCTTTTTTCCACAATGACAAATGGTTCTTACTTCGCGCATGACGTCTGCCAACGCCAATAATGTTGCGGACCCAGGAAACAACTTACCACGAAAATCCACGCGCAACCCGTAACACATCACCGGCACATTCAAATCGTCAACAACTCGGGCCAATTGCCAGACTTGTTCATCAGATAGAAATTGCGCTTCGTCGATGAAAATACAGGCGCAAGGCCCTGTTTCCAGCCGCGTTTGAATCTTGGCAAACAGATCGGTTTCATCTGAAAAAGTATCTGCACTGGCACCAATGCCAATGCGCGAGGCGATCCGCGCATCCCCTGCCCTATTATCCAGCTGTGCGGTAATCAGATAGGTCTGCATTCCGCGTTCGATGTAGTTGTGAGATGCCTGCAGCAAAATTGTCGACTTGCCTGCATTCATCGTCGAATAGTGAAAATATAGTTTGGCCATCTAAATGGCCTAACCGTGACGAGCGATGGGTTCAAGTTTAGATTTACGTCTTATGAAACTTGCAGTGCGGTGGTCGGAAAATCACGACATATGAGACATCAACAAGGACTGGCGGAAGCCTGGGGACGATCCTTGTCTGTTCCCAATGTTAGGCCCAAAGACGGTTAACAGCAAAGTTAGGGACTTTGCATCATCCACTGGGCAAACGCACCGGAACCAGCTCCGACCACGCGCACGCATTCCAAACAATGTCTGGAATACCTTGAAAATTACGCAGATTCTGTCATAGCAAAAATGGGAAAGCCGTTTCGGTTTTCCCCCTTCTTAATAAAGAAACAAGAAAAGCAGAGAGTGGACCATGGGGAATAATGGTGGATATCTAAAGAAACACACCGAGGCATTGGTCAAGGATGTGGGTTTTGAAGCGGCCTGTGCATTGACTGGCAAGTCTAAGGCAACCTTGGGTCGTTACTATTCTTCGGCCCCAGAACACGCTGATAGATTTATGCCTGTGGATGCGGTTGCAGCGCTAGAACAAGCCTCTAGCTTTCCTCATGTCACGTCTGCACTTGCAGATTTAGGTGGAATAACAATAAGTTAAAATGACAACAAAGAACTGCGAACCAGTGGTGTAAATGCAAACGTTGTGGCCCTTAGCCAACGATTTGCGTCTTTAATGGGCGAATATAACTTGTCGATTGCGGATGGGATCATCTCGATCAATGAGGCGAAAAGGTTGCTTCGTGAAACGACAGAAATTCAACAAGTGCTGTTGGAAATGAAGTTGCACCTTGAAGATGAATCTTCAACCTAAGGCACAATTTTCTATAGAATCATTGAATTTGGGCGGCGTTACCGAAAAACGAAAAACTGCTCAAAACGCTTTAGAAATCTTAATACTTGCGTTTTAATCTTTCAAAATTCGAATATTTTCAGTTTTCAAAGAATTTCACTCAACTGTGAGCAAAATTCTTTGAAAAAGCTGACCTAAAGGCAAGGCGTTCAATTAGCTGGCGTTTTGCAACGACTTTACACCAATCACACCTTGCACCGCCGCCTTCATGGCCAATGCCGCTGCATGGCTGGCTGCTGCTGTCGTGAAATATGGAATTTTGTCGTACAATGCCACCGAGCGAATTTCACGGCTATCGTTAACCGCCTGCATGCTTTCAGTTGTATTCATTACAAGATGAATGTCGCCGTCTTTCATACGGTCCACAATGCTTGGGCGTCCTTCGTAAACTTTAAGAACCTTTTCACAGCTCACACCATTCTCGTTCAGCCATGCGGCGGTGCCGCCAGTTGCGAAGATACCAAATCCCAATTCGGTCAAAACTTGTGCCGCCTCTAACATCATCGGCGTTTTGTCAAAATCTTTAATCGAGATGAAAACATTGCCTTCAGTCGGCAAAGACGTACCCGCCCCCATTTGCGCCTTTAGAAATGCGAGATGGAAGTTTTTGTCAGACCCCATAACCTCGCCTGTTGAGCGCATTTCTGGACCAAGAACGGTATCAACACCAGGAAAACGTGCGAAAGGCAACACGGCTTCTTTAACGGCAAAACTGTCGATATTTGGATCAACCAAATCGAATGCGCTTAGCTTTTCACCAGCCATGACACGCGCCGCAATACTGGCGATAGGTGAGTTTACGGCCTTGGCCACAAACGGCACCGTACGAGAGGCACGCGGGTTCACTTCGATCAAATAGACATCGCCATCTTTCACCGCAAACTGAATATTCATCAAACCCACAACATTCAACGCGAGGGCCAACAGTTTTGTTTGACGGTGCAATTCAGTAATAATTTCAGCAGACAATGAATAAGGCGGCAAGGAACACGCAGAATCACCAGAGTGCACGCCGGCTTCTTCGATGTGTTGCATAATGCCAGCAACATGCACCGTTTCCCCATCGCAAATTGCATCGACGTCGATCTCAATCGCACCGGCAAGATAGCTGTCCAGCAAAACTGGGCTGTCACCAGAAACAACAACCGCCTCTTTGATGTAGCGTTCCAATTGAGGCGTATCTCGGACGATTTCCATCGCACGGCCACCCAAAACGTAACTTGGACGAATAACCAGTGGGTAACCAACTTCATCAGCAATCGCCATCGCCTCGGCGTCAGAATGCGCAATGCCATTTTTTGGCTGCATCAAGTCAAGCGATTGAACCAACTGCTGAAAACGTTCGCGGTCTTCAGCCAAATCGATGGCATCCGGTGTGGTACCCAAAATTGGGATACCTTCATCGTGCAAAGCATTGGCCAATTTAAGTGGTGTTTGACCACCAAATTGAACGATAACGCCGTGAAGGGTGCCATTTTCCTGTTCAACACGTAGGATTTCCATCACATGTTCAAAAGACAATGGTTCAAAGTACAAGCGATCAGACGTGTCATAATCCGTAGAAACCGTTTCTGGGTTACAATTGATCATAATCGTCTCATAGCCCTGATCCGTCAGCGAATAGCACGCGTGACAACAGCAATAATCAAACTCGATCCCCTGGCCGATGCGGTTTGGACCACCCCCCAGAATAACAACCTTCTTGCGATCAGAAGGGCGCGCCTCGCACTCTACTTCGCCCATCACTGGGTTTTCATAGGTTGAATACATATAGGGCGTTTGTGCCTCAAATTCGGCACCACAAGTATCAATCCGCTTGAACACTGCGTTCACGCCTAATCCACGACGGGCGCGGCGAACATCAGTTTCTGATTGGCCTGATAGGGTTGCCAAACGGGCATCAGTGAAGCCCAACATTTTCACGTTTCGCAAACCAGCCTCTGTCGTGGGCAAACCGTCTCGTTGAATAACAGCTTCTGCATCAACGATTTCGCGAATACGCGCCAAGAACCAAGGATCAAACAACGTTACGCCGTGGATTTCATCATCGGTCAATCCATGACGCATTGCTTGGGCAATGGTGCGCATCCGGTCAGGTGTTTGTTTGGATATCGCCGCCACAATAGCTGTTTTTTCAGGCGCACCTTCGATTTCAACTTCGTCAAAACCGGTTAAACCCGTCTCCATGCTCGCCAGTGCTTTTTGCAGAGATTCATGGATCGTACGGCCAATTGCCATCACTTCGCCAACTGATTTCATCGCTGTCGTCAGGTATGGCTCAGATCCTGCAAATTTTTCAAACGCAAAGCGTGGAATTTTAGTGACGACATAATCAATAGTCGGCTCAAAGCTGGCAGGTGTTACGCCTGTGATGTCATTGTCCAATTCGTCCAACGTGAAACCAACAGCCAGTTTCGCCGCGATTTTGGCAATCGGGAAACCTGTGGCTTTGGACGCCAAAGCAGATGAACGTGACACGCGTGGGTTCATTTCAATGACAACCATACGTCCGTCGGCTGGGTTAATTGCCCATTGAACGTTAGAGCCACCCGTTTCAACACCAATCTCGCGCAATACAGCGATCGAGTCGTTGCGCATGATTTGGTATTCTTTGTCCGTCAGCGTCAATGCAGGCGCCACAGTTATACTGTCGCCCGTGTGCACGCCCATTGGATCAACATTTTCAATGGCACAAACAATGATGGCGTTGTCGGCTGTGTCGCGCACAACTTCCATCTCAAACTCTTTCCACCCAAGCAGTGACTCATCGACAAGTATCTGCCCCATTGGCGAAGCATCCATACCAGTTCGGCAAAAGTGTTCGTATTCTTCACGGTTGTACGCAACACCACCACCGGTACCCCCTAGGGTAAAAGCGGGGCGGATAATTGCGGGTAATCCGATATCCTCAAGCGCCTCAAGTGCTGTTGCTACGCCCGATTTAAGATCAAATTTGCCATTTTCATCTTTAGGTGCGGTAACAATTGTTGCCCGTGGATTTTCAAGACCAATACGATCCATGGCATCGCGGAACAATTTGCGATCTTCAGCCATCTCGATGGCCGCGCGGTTTGCCCCGATCAGTTCAACGTTGAATTTTTCCAAAACGCCCATGTCAGCCAAGGCCAAAGACGTATTCAGACCCGTTTGCCCGCCCATCGTTGGCAGCAATGCATCGGGACGTTCTTTTTCGATGATTTTTGCAACAATTTCAGGTGTGATGGGTTCAATATATGTCGCATCAGCCAATCCAGGATCTGTCATGATCGTTGCTGGATTAGAGTTAACCAGAATGACACGATACCCTTCTTCGCGAAGGGCTTTACAAGCTTGTGCGCCTGAATAGTCAAATTCGCAGGCTTGCCCAATCACGATGGGGCCCGCACCGATGATCATGATTGAATTAATATCTGAACGTTTTGGCATATGATGATCCCCAAGTGACAACATTGGGCGCGATAGGCAGGATCGCGCAAATTGTTGAGGGTTTATCGTTTTGACGCCCTTAGGTGCAAGACCTATTCCACCCGAAATTCTGCACAACTTCACAAAAAATGATCGAATTTGTTTGAAAGGGTGAATTTAGGCTTCCAAATGACCGAGCCGACCAATCCATTACCCAGAAATGCAGTAAATTAAAGAATCAAAGGAAAAACGCACCTGCGGCCAATATTGCCAATGCTAGACAAATAACCATGTGTTTTTGCCAGTCTTTTCGTCTTTCTGTTCTAGAAAAAATTTCAATAGATTGTTCTGAATTAGAAATTGCCATGTCAGACCTTTTAATCGTTCACTAATCACGTAGTTAATTATCTATTCACTTTACTTGAAATCTTTCATGAACGCGAGTCATGGATTCCTGACCTTTGCCCCTTGACAACTTGCCCCCTAACCCGTCTATCAACAGCGTTTCATAAATACGCCTAGAAAGCCCGTAAAATGCACAGTTTCCGCTCTCATAACTGCAATCAGTTGAATAAATCAAACGTTGGCGAAACCATTCGCCTTTCTGGTTGGGTGCATCGTGTACGCGATCACGGCGGTATTTTGTTTATCGATTTGCGCGATCATTATGGCATGACGCAAATTTTGGCTGACCCAGACAGTCCTGTTTTCAAAGACGTTGAAAAGGTACGCTCTGAATGGTGTATCCGAATTGACGGCGAAGTTAAGGCTCGCGACGAAAGCCTGATCAACACCAAAATCCCAACCGGTGAAGTCGAAGTGTTCATTCGCGACATTGAGGTTTTGGGTGCCGCGGCTGAATTGCCGTTGATGGTGTTTGGCGATCAAGAATACCCAGAAGAAACCCGTCTAAAATATCGCTTCTTGGATTTGCGTCGCGAAAAGCTGCAAAACAACATGTTATTGCGCAGCAATGTAGTCGCCTCTATGCGCAAACGTATGTGGGATCAGGGGTTCAATGAATTCCAAACACCGATCATTACGGCATCCAGCCCTGAAGGCGCGCGTGATTTCTTGGTGCCATCACGTTTGCATCCAGGCAAATTCTACGCGCTTCCACAGGCGCCCCAGCAGTTCAAACAGCTGATCATGGTGTCAGGCTTTGACAAATATTTCCAAATCGCGCCTTGCTTCCGCGACGAAGACCCACGCGCTGACCGTTCGCCCACTGATTTCTATCAGCTGGATTTGGAAATGTCGTTTGTCACGCAACAAGATGTTTTTGATACAATCCAACCAGTAATTGGCGGCGTATTCGAAGAATTCGGCAAGGGTCGCAAAGTTGACCAAACATGGGAACAAATCTCCTATGCAGACAGTGAACTTTGGTATGGCACAGACAAACCTGACCTTCGTAATCCAATTAAGATGCAAGTTGTGTCCGAGCACTTTGCAGGATCAGGTTTTGCGATTTTTGCAAAGCTTCTTGAACAAGAAGGCACACAAATTCGCGCCATCCCCGCCCCAGGTGGCGGCAGCCGCAAATTCTGTGACCGGATGAACGCATTCGCTCAAAAAGAGGGTTTGCCTGGAATGGGTTATATCTTCTGGCGGGCTAAACCAGACGTTAAGGTTGACGATGCATTCATGGAATTGATTGCTGACGTGAACGCAGCCGTTGCCAAAAAGATGGGCATGGCCGCTGTTTCAAAGGGTCAGGCCGTTTCAGGCATCAAAACACCGTTTCTTTCGCATCTTATCGGTGCACTGGTTGCGGCAGGTGCTGAAGACAAAGCGGTTCAGCTGCGCGAAGAATATCTAGAAGCCGCGGGTCCATTGGCTAAAAACATTGGTCCAGAACGCACCGAAGCAATCCGCAAGCAACTTGATCTTGGTGTTGGCGACGCGGCCTTCTTCTTGGGCGGTAAACCCAAAGCGTTTGAGGCTGTTGCAGGTCGTGCGCGTACCGAAATTGGTGAGCAACTAGGCTTGGTTGATGAAAACCGTTTTGCTTTTGCTTGGATCGTTGATTTTCCAATGTACGAGGTTGATGAGGAATCTGGTAAAGTTGATTTCAGCCACAACCCGTTTTCGATGCCGCAAGGTGGCCTTGAGGCATTGAACCAAGATCCCCTTAAAGTTCTTGGTTACCAGTATGATTTGGCTTGTAACGGTTATGAGCTAATCTCGGGTGCAATCCGGAACCACCAACCTGAAATCATGTTCAAAGCATTTGAGCTGGCTGGTTATGGCAATGACGAGGTCAAGAAACGCTTCGGCGGCATGGTCAAGGCCTTCACCTATGGCGCGCCCCCCCACGGTGGATGTGCCGCAGGTATTGATCGTATCGTAATGTTGTTGGCTGACGAGGCGAACATTCGCGAAGTGATCATGTTCCCAATGAACCAACGCGCCGAAGATTCGATGATGGAAGCCCCAAGCGAGCCATTGAACGAACAACTTCGAGAACTGCGCTTGCGCGTTCTTCCGCCAGAAGATTGATTTCAAACATAGGCGATTGATCGCCACCCGGCAATGCTACCGCCTTTCATTGTTTCGCCATCTTGAGTAGAATTTGGTAACAATAAAGGCGGTGCGCGTGAATAACAAATCGACTTACTCAGCTATCAGGTTCGGACTAGGATTTAGCCCTAACGAAACCCCGCCTTCTGGCGCGGATGCCTTGCTCGCGCAATTGACTAATGTGGACTTAGCGGCAAATTCTTTTCCAATCACGCAATTCAGGGACCGCGCAAAATTGTCGGTGACCTATGACAAGACTAATCGCGCACGTAAGACGGATAAAACCAAAGAGCCAAATTTTCTTGCCGCGAAAGAAACGTTAAATCAAACCAAAAGAGCCGATCTTTTGAACTCGATGGCACAGCCAATCTATGGCCCCCACGGATTTCGCGAACGGCTGGTTATGTTTTGGACGGATCACTTTACGACACGTGCAAAACGAACAGTCAATGAGGGCCTTGTTTCAAGCTTTGTCGCAGAAGCAATCCGCCCCTATGTCGCCGGAAACTTTACCGATATGTTGCTCGCCTCCACATTACATCCGGTAATGTTGGTATATTTAGATCAGAATGCTTCTGTCGGGCCCAATTCCGATTTTGGGATATCAAAAAGTCGTGGCTTAAATGAAAACTTGGCCCGCGAAGTTCTCGAGCTTCATACGTTGGGTGTTGCCGGAGCGTATTCTCAGAACGACGTTCGCCAATTGGCTGAATTGCTGACAGGCTTAATTGGGAACGTACAAAGAGAATTAAAATTTGTTCCTTCGCGTGCCGAGCCAGGTTCTGAAACGATTTTAGGAACGGAATATGGCGGTGGCCTTCCTAGTATTGACGATATTAAACTGGTTCTAAGGGATTTGGCACAACATCCAAACACCGCCAAACACATTACCAAAAAATTAGCTGTTCATTTTATTTCGGATGAACCTGGCGATGACATTCTTGAAAAAATGTCTTCGGCATATACCAAAAGCAATGGGGATTTCATGGCCGTATATGCAGCCATGCTTTCGCATGATGATGCCTGGAATAATTTTGGTGCGAAAATTAAAAGGCCTGACGAATATTTATTTTCAGCCATACGCGCTTTGGGGGTTCGCCAGGGAACGCTGTTAGGCATGAATAAAACGAACGTTTCAAGATTGTTGCTTGGACCTTTGGCGTTGATGGACCAACCATTCCAACAACCTTCTGGACCAGATGGATGGCCCGAGGACGCCCAAGCATGGACCTCACCGCAATCCCTTGCGGGACGCATTCAATGGGCCATGGCCGCGCCGCGCGCGTTTCGACGCTCAAATATAGACCCGCGCGAATTTGTGAAAAGTGCCCTTGGTGACATTGCCAGCGACAATTTGCGATTTGCCGCGAAAGCGGCCGAAAGCAGATGGGAAGGAATTGGCCTAATCCTTGCTTCACCTGATTTTAACCGCCGTTAGGAAACAAAGTGGAAAACAAGTTTAACAGACGAAAATTCCTAACCCGAAGCGCTTCGATTTTGGGGTGTTCTGCGGCTGCTTTTCCTTTGGTGTCCTGCATCACGACCGCATCGGCACCTTGGGACAACCGCTTGGTTATTATCGTTTTACGGGGCGGCATGGATGGCTTGGATGTCGTCCGGCCAATCGGTGACAAAAATTATAAAAACCTGCGCCCAGGTATTCTGGCTGGAAGCAACTTAACAAAATATGGCCTCGACGGGTTTTACGCATTAAATCCAGCGTTCAGCGCCTTAATACCAATGTGGAAGGCGGGCGAACTTGCCTTTGCCCAAGCGGTATCAACGCCCTATCGCAGCAAACGAAGTCATTTTGACGGACAAGACATCCTAGAGGCAGGAACTGGATTGGACGTACCAGATGGGCGCATCAAAGATGGGTGGTTAAATCGGGTACTTCAAACGGTCCCCGGTGTGCATGCAAAAACCGCATTCGCCGTTGGGCGGGATCAATTGCAAATTCTATCTGGTGATGCCCCCGTTTTAAATTGGGCGCCCTCAACCCGATTAGACATATCGCCAGCCAGCCGGTCATTGCTGGAACTGATTTATCATGATGATCCCCTATTTCAGATGGCTAGCACCGAGGCCATGAACTTGGCCCAAACTTTAGATGCCAATGCAATGATCGACGAAAATGGCGAACTCCCTTCACAAATGTCCATGGAAATGATGACCGACAAGGCCGCCAGCAAGGCCGACGCCCCTAGACAACTGGCGTCATTCACTGCCGCACGTTTGCAAGAAGAATCGCGCATTGCGTCTTTTTCAATTGGTGGTTGGGATACACACAACAACCAATCCAGAGCGCTAAAACGTGGAGCTGGGCAACTGCAATCTGCCTTGCTTACGTTGAAAAAAGATCTTGGCCCAATTTGGGAAAAAACCACTGTTTTGGCGATGACAGAATTTGGACGTTCTGTTCGTGAAAATGGTACCGGCGGCACCGATCATGGCACCGGTGGACTAATGATCATGGCAGGCGGCGCCTTGTCAGGGGCAAAGGTACATGGAAAATGGCCCGGTTTACGCGACCGTGACCTTTATGGGGGCCGTGATTTAATGCCTGCAACGGATGTGCGTAGTTACGCGGCATGGGCAATGCATAATCTTTATGGCATCGAAAAATCGTTGTTAGAATCCACAATTTTTCCAGATCTTGATATGGGCCGTGATCCCAGAATACTTGCATAGACGTGCGCACGCTGTAAGGTTGCAACAAGTGTAAGGGGTGAACAAGCATGTTTGAAACGCGTGATATTGGCGCCAAGGTCGACAATTGGCAAGAACCACCACGCCCGAACGCTGACGTCCTTACCGGTAATTTGGTTCAACTAGAATTTCTATCAGCCAACAAACATTCTGCTGATCTATTCCGCGCAAATTCTCAAGACGATAGTATCTGGGAATACCTACCTTATGGCCCCTACAGTTCTGCTTCGGCATATCACCGCTGGGTACGCGGCTTTGAAGCGGCAGATGATACGGTTTTCTATGCGATAAAGGACCTAAACACCGGCCATTATTGCGGTGTTGCCAGTTACTTAAGAATTAGCCCTGAAAGCGGTTCAATCGAGGTTGGGCACATAAATTTTTCAAAGGAACTGCAACGAACCCGCGCCGCCACAGAAGCGATGTTTCTAATGATGCAATGGGCATTTGAGGCTGGCTATCGGCGATATGAGTGGAAATGTAACGCACAAAACCTTGGATCGCGAAGGGCAGCACAACGATTGGGCTTTAGCTACGAAGGCATTTTCCGCCAAGCCGGCGTTGTAAAAGGTCGCAATCGTGACACCGCATGGTTCGGCGCAATTGATGCAGAATGGCCGGCACTTAAAGCGGCTTTTCAGGCTTGGTTGGCGCCCTCAAATTTTGATCAAACTGGTCGTCAAAGGGAAAGACTAGCGGATTTAACTGGGCTGGTTCGCGTTGCAACTGATCCCGCCCTGTAAAGGTTAAATCTAATCTTCCGCGATCATTCGTTCCTCTAAAACGTCAAAAGGTACGCCTGGCTCATCTTTGGCACCGCGAATTACCAGCGAGGTTTTCACGCTTGCCACATTGCTGGCCGCTGTCAGTTTTTCTGTCAAAAACGTCTGAAATGTCGACAAATCGGGTGCGACACACTTTAGAATAAAGTCGATTTCACCATTGAGCATGTGGCATTCACGAACCAACGACCAACCATTGCACTGTTCTTCAAATGCGCTGAGGTCCACTTCCGCCTGAGAATGCAAACCGACCATGGCGAAAACCTGCACTTCAAAACCCAACTTACGCGCATCAACATCTGCGTGATAGCCGCGGATTAAACCCGCCTCTTCCAATGTACGAACCCGTCGCAGACAAGGAGGGGCGGAAATTCCAACACGTTTAGCTAAATCAACGTTGGTCATACGGCCATCTGCCTGTAATTCAGCCAAAATCTGACGGTCGATTGGATCAAGTTTGCTGCCAGACATGGGTATTCCTTTTTGATTTACGTGACCTTACAAAACCACAGACCTGCGCGCAATAATATTTCAAAGATGCGCAACAAAATAATCTTTATAATTCAAACATCGCATTTCCGTGATGGCCCTTTCCCATTTTGACCCACACGACTATATCGGTTTGAACAAGCAAACCCTGGGGGATTCTATGTCTGATACGCGCCACACCAAAGTTTTGATTATTGGCTCCGGCCCTGCCGGCTATACAGCCGGTGTTTATGCCAGCCGTGCAATGTTAGAACCAATTTTGGTGCAAGGCATTCAGCCTGGCGGTCAGTTGACCATTACAACAGAAGTTGAAAATTGGCCTGGCGACACAGAGGTTCAGGGCCCAGACCTAATGGTTCGTATGGAAGCCCACGCCAAGGCAGTTGGGACTGAAATCATCAGCGACCACATTAATGCCGTTGAACTAGACAAACGCCCATTCGTGGCAAAGGGCGACAGCGGCACGACCTATACGGCTGATGCCTTGATCTTGGCAACGGGTGCGCAGGCGAAATGGATGGGCTTGCCTTCCGAGGAAAAATTCAAAGGCTTTGGCGTTTCTGCTTGTGCAACATGCGACGGTTTCTTTTATCGCGGCTTGGATGTGGCTGTTGTGGGCGGTGGGAATACCGCCGTTGAAGAAGCGTTGTTTTTGACGAAGTTTGCCAACAAAGTGACGTTGATCCACCGTCGCGACAGTCTGCGCGCCGAAAAAATCCTGCAAGATCGTTTATTTAAAAACCCCAAAGTTGAAATCCTGTGGGATCACGCAATCGAGGAAATTACCGGAACAGACGCCCCATTAGGTGTAGAAGGCGTTCGTGTGAAAAATGTTAAGACCGGCGACATTACAGATGTTCCGTGCAAGGGCTTTTTCGTCGCCATCGGTCACGCGCCGGCATCTGAATTGGTGATTGATCAGCTGGAAACCCACAGCGGTGGGTATGTTGTAACGGCACCTGATAGCACAGCCACATCTATTCCCGGCGTATTTGCGGCTGGTGATTTGACAGACCATATTTACCGCCAAGCGGTTACAAGTGCTGGCATGGGGTGTATGGCAGCACTTGAGGTTGAACGTTTCTTGGCAGAAGAAGAATAGCAAAACGGCACTAAATTGCCGCATCTGGCACTTTTTTTTGCTGATAATCCTTGAAAAGCCCTCAAATATGGTCCTAAAGGCCCCCAACCGGAGTGTGGGGGCTTTGGCGAAAATGATTACCGATCTTAAAGTGAGAATTTACCATGTCTACACAAAATCTGGCTCCGATTTCTGAGCTATATGTTTCCTATGATTCAGCGCAGAAGTTGAAATTTGAGGCAGCTGAACTGCCGTCGGTTGATCTAACACCGCGTCAAATTTGTGATCTTGAATTGCTGATGAACGGTGGTTTCAACCCACTGAAAGGTTTCTTGACCGAAGCTGACTATGACGGCGTTGTTGAAAATATGCGTCTCGCTGACGGTTCTCTTTGGCCAATGCCCATCACCTTGGATGTTTCCAAGCAAGTTGCCGAAAACTTTGAGATCGGCCAAGATATCGCTCTTCGCGACCAAGAAGGTGTGATTTTGGCGACGATGACTGTCACTGACAGCTGGGCCCCAAACAAATCCCGCGAAGCCGAAAAAGTATTTGGTGCCGACGATGTCGCCCACCCTGCCGTAAACTATTTGCACAACACTGCTGGCGAAATTTACTTGGGCGGACCCGTTGTTGGTATCCAACAACCCGTTCACTATGATTTCCGCGGCAGCCGCGACACACCAAATGAATTGCGCGCTTATTTCCGCAAATTGGGATGGCGTAAAATTGTTGCGTTTCAAACACGTAACCCATTGCACCGCGCCCACCAAGAATTGACATTCCGTGCCGCCAAAGAAGCCCAAGCAAATCTGTTGATCCACCCTGTAGTTGGCATGACAAAACCGGGCGACGTTGATCACTTTACCCGCGTTCGTTGTTATGAGGCGGTTCTGGATAAGTATCCAGCATCCACAACAACCATGCGCCTTTTGAACCTAGCCATGCGCATGGCCGGCCCACGTGAGGCGGTTTGGCATGGTTTGATCCGTGCAAACCACGGTTGTACACACTTCATCGTTGGTCGTGACCACGCTGGACCAGGCAGCAACTCTGCTGGCGAAGATTTCTACGGCCCCTATGACGCACAAGATATGTACCGCGCCCATCAATCCGAAATTGGCTGTGAAATGGTCGATTTCAAACACATGGTTTGGGTACAAGAACGTGCGCAATACGAGGCAATTGATGAAATCGAAGACAAAGATGACATCACTGTATTGAACATCTCTGGTACAGAACTACGTCGCCGTTTGGCTGAAGGTTTGGAAATTCCAGAGTGGTTCTCATTCCCAGAGGTTGTTAAGGAATTGCGTCGCACCAAGCCACCACGGGCTAAACAAGGTTTCACTGTATTTTTCACCGGTTTCTCTGGCTCGGGTAAATCAACAATCGCCAATGCTTTGATGGTAAAGTTGATGGAAATGGGCGGTCGCCCTGTTACTTTGCTTGACGGTGACATTGTTCGCAAAAACCTATCTTCCGAGCTTGGCTTTAGTAAAGAGCACCGCGATCTGAACATTCGCCGCATTGGTTATGTTGCATCAGAAATCACCAAAAATGGTGGTATCGCCATCTGTGCGCCAATCGCGCCATATGCAACGACCCGTCGTGCTGTTCGTGAAGACATTGAATCATACGGTGCCTTTATCGAGGTACACGTCGCAACGTCTATTGAAGAATGTGAAAAACGTGATCGTAAAGGTCTTTATAAATTGGCGCGTGCTGGCAAAATCAAAGAATTCACAGGAATTTCTGATCCATATGATGTGCCAGAAAACGCGGAATTGGTTTTGGAAACAGAAGGCTTGGATGTAGACAACTGTGCGCATCAAGTTCTGCTGAAACTAGAAAGCTTGGGCCTAATTGCCGCGCAATAAGACTACCCTATTTAGATAGAACTAAGCCCGTCTGGTTTCAGGCGGGCTTTTTCATTTCATGATGTCTTTAGTGTTGAGACAGTTTCACTGGATCCAGCAAGCTTCGCCCACCATCGGCCGAGATAACCTGTCCAGTTACAAAACTTGCAGCTTCACTTGAAAGGAACTGCACGACACCCGCCACTTCACTTGCCAAGGCGATGCGTCCAAGGGGAGTGTGCTCTGTGATCGTTTCGCGCATTTCTTCGGAACCTTGCAATTTGGTCATCAAACTTGCGCTCATCATTGAACCAACAGCCACAGCATTCACACGAATTCGGTTAGGCGCTAAAGAAACCGCCATCGAACGGGTCATCTGGTTCATCGCCGCCGCCGCAATAGAGAAACCCATCAAATCAGGGTTTGTCATGGATGCAGCAATTGAAGATAGGTTCACGATCGAACCTATCTGATCCCGATCATCCTCGTTACCTTCTGCTTGTTTTATCATCCGTGCAGCAATCCGCTGGCTAAGTTGCATTGCACAACCCATATTTTGCTGCAGAAGCAAATCGACACTATCGTCGTCACGATTATGCACATCCGTAAGGCCAAATTGCCGCGAAGCATTCACCAGAATATCAACACGATCAAACGCGTCCAAAGTGAATGACAAAAGGTTTTCAATCGTCAGTTTTTCACGAAGGTCGCCTGCAAAAATTCGGGCTGTGGCCTCATCATTGGTGTTTTCACCGACTTCATGCAACAACGCGGCCTCGTCCCGATCTGCAAATACAACATTGGCACCTTGATCAACAAAATGACGTGCAATCGCCAAACCGATGCCATTTGCGGCACCTGTTACAATCGCCGTTTTACCAGAAATAGAAAATGACATTCACAGCCCTTTGGATTCAAACGATTTCTTATTGGCACCAATTACAAACGACGGGGTTGAGCCGCCTGAAACACTTTGAACGCAGATGTCCCACCAATTTCAGCAACATTGCGGAACAATTCATTCAACACCACTTCATACGGCAAATGACGATTCGCTACACAATAAAACTGACCCTTGGGTTTTAGATTTCGGGCAGCAGTTGTTAAAAACGCCACACCAAGATCAGTATTCGCGGTGCGTTCTGTGTGAAATGGCGGGTTGGCAATAATGAAATCATAAAATCGGCCGGAGGTTTTCGTCACATCCGCCCATTCGAAATTTGCACGTTCATCTATTATGTTAACGCGGGCAGCATCTAAGGCAGCAATTTCAGCCTCTATCAGGTCAAGTTTCGTTACTTTTTCATGGCCCAATGCAGCACGTGACAGAAAACCCCATCCTGCGCCAATATCTGCGCCATGTCCCGCCAAAGGTGGCAATGCGGCAATCAGGGCCAAGGACCCTTTATCTAGCTTTTCAGCGGAAAAAACACCAGGCGCCGTGGCAAAACCATCAGGCATCTTAAGTTTGGGTTCCAACCAATCAGCAAATGGTCTTGTTTCATCACGTTCAAACCAAAATATCCGGCCATGGGATTTGACCAAAGTGTCAGGCTCTATGCCAAGTTTGCGCAACGCTTTATAGATACTCTCTATGCCATCAGTCTTTTGGCCATCAACCACGATGCGCCCACCAACGCGCGTCGCGTCCCAAGCTTGCGCCACTAACAATTTGGTCTCGACCTTAGATCGCGTGATTTGCACGAGCGCCATATCCAAGTCGCCGAAGTCCGATCCTATCTTGGCACCAGGAGAGAAGCCAAATCGTTCTAAACGATCAAATTCACAAGCAAACCCTTGAACTACTTCAATATTATGTCCATTCAGCAATTCAAGCCCGCTGTTTGCCTTACCACGCAGGACACCAATTTTTTGAGCGTCAAAAGGGCCGATATGATCGACAAAAAGAGAAATACGTTCTTGGGTCATGGAAAAATCTAGGCTTTAAACCTAGTCCTCTTTCTCAAAAGTGCATTGCAGAGGATGCTCTTGCTGATGTGCTAAATCCATGACTTGTGTCACCTTCATTTCGGCGATTTCATGGGAAAAAACACCGACAACGGCCATGCCTTTTTTGTGAACTGTCAGCATGATTTCAACAGCTTGCGCATTGTTGATCCCGAAGAAACGTTCCAACACATGCACCACAAATTCCATTGGCGTATAGTCATCATTTAACAACAAAACTTTGTACATCGGCGGGCGTTTTGTACGCGCACGCGTTTTAGTAGCGACGTCGCCTTCGCTGTTATCACCGTCATCGTCGGACGACATTTTAATTTGATAATCTTGGGTCACAACTCGCCTCAAAACCTAGCTTTGCATGCATATGCTGGCTTCAATATAAACCACCTAACGCGCCACAAAAAGGGGCCAAACGAAGTTGTTTTGAACAAAGGTAAATATCTATGGCCAAATCCCTGACAACCATCGCATTTGATGCGGATGACACGCTTTGGCACAACGAGAGGTTTTTCAAACTAACCCAAGATCGATTCGCGGAACTACTAGCGGATTTTGCGGATGCTGATCATTTGGACGAAAGATTATTGGCCGCCGAACGGAAAAATATTGGCCACTATGGTTTTGGCATTAAAGGGTTCACCCTTTCAATGATAGAAACCGCGCTTGAGATTACAGACGGTAAAGTTGGCAGCCATGTTATTCAGGAAATCCTAGATACGGGGCGGGATATGTTACGCCATCCCATTGAATTGCTAGATCATGTTCAGTCTACAATCTTGGAATTGACGCCAAATTTTCATCTTTTGCTTATCACAAAGGGGGATTTACTTGATCAAGAACGGAAGTTAGCTCAATCCGGTTTGGGTGATTATTTTGATGGAGTGGAAATAGTTTCAAACAAAACGCCTGAAATCTATCGCGATGCATTTGCCAAGGCTGGTGCCCAAGCGGATCAATCTATGATGGTTGGCAACTCGATGAAATCCGATGTTTTGCCTGCAATTGCAGCTGGCGGTTGGGGTGTTTACGTGCCGCACGGTGAAATTTGGGCGCTTGAGGCTGCCCCAAAACCCAAAAACCACCCTATGTATCGGGAAATTAATAATCTCAGCAATCTGCCCCAATTGATTGATGATCTATTTTAGATGCACGCATTACGGGAAAAACACATTCCTGCCACATTCCGCCCTCAAAACGCCTTTATTAAAAACTTCCTTTGAAGGCCGAAAAGTGTTACCTGATTGGTAATACATAATAAAAATGGTCCAAAAATGGGCCACGAGGCAGAGTTAGGAAATCGACGTGAACACACGTCTGTTGCAGTTTTTGCAGTCACAATTTGTAATTGTCCTGATGCTTTGCGCCCTATTTTTGGCGCCTATTTCTGCTATTGCCGCACCTTATGCCGCCATGGTCATCGATGCTCGAAGCGGAGAGGTTTTGCACTCTCGCAATGCAGATTCCAGATTGCACCCTGCCTCTTTGACAAAAATGATGACACTTTATGTAACCTTTGAAGCAATTCGTAAGGGCGAAATTTCACTGGACACGCGCGTTCGTATTTCCAAAAAGGCCGCCGCAGAACCGCCATCAAAATTGGGACTGCAAGCGGGTCAGCGCATTCAGTTGCGTTACCTTATTCGCGCAGCATCGGTTAAATCTGCCAATGACGCTGCCACAGCATTGGGCGAAGCGGTTTCCGGGTCTGAGGCCGCGTTTGCACGCCGTATGAATCGTACTGCCAAGGCACTGGGTATGTCACGGACCACGTTCAAAAATGCACACGGACTGACGGAAAGTGGGCATCTTTCAACGGCCCGAGACATGACCACATTGGGTCGCCGTTTGTTTTTCGATTATCCGCAATATTACAATTTGTTTTCCCGCCGCACGACGGATGCAGGCGTAAAGAAGGTAAACAACACAAACACCAGATTCCTAAACAGCTATCGTGGGTCAGACGGGATTAAAACTGGCTACACGAATGCGGCTGGATTTAACCTTGTGGCCTCAGCCGTACGTGGAAACGAACGGATTATTGCCACTGTGTTTGGCGGTCGTTCAACTGCGAACCGCAATGCCAAGGTTGCCGAATTACTTGACCTTGGTTTCCGCCGCGCGCCAAGTACTAGCAAAGTCATCAAACCTAATGCGCCCGTGTATGGCAATGACGTCGTTGCCGGCGGCAAAGGCAAAACAATTCGTTTGGTCATGGCCGTTAACAAAAGCCTGCGCCCTAAGTCACGCCCAATTACAGCAAAGCCAACAGAAGAAACCATGATCGCGGTCGCGGATGGCGTTGCCCAAGCGCTCGAGGTTGTTGCGGTTCTTGAAAATGAAAAGATAGAAAACGTGCAAACCGTTTCGGCGGTTGTACCAGTGGCTAGACCTGCAGATTTGGCCGCCTCCTTGCCAAAACACGTATTCCCAACAGAGCCCCCGCCCCTTGAGGTTGTTACGCGCGCAACAACATCAGGTGGTAAACATTGGGGCATATCACTGGGGTATTACTACACCCACGCAAAGGCCGAACGATTGCTTTTGAAAACGGCGTTGTCAGAGATTGAAACCCTAGAGGATGCATTGCGCAAAGTCGTCAAGCGTAGCCGTGGATGGGAAGCCAACTTTGTCGGCATGTCAGAACACCGTGCAAGCCTTGCCTGTTCACGCCTAAATGCTCGCGGATTTAAGTGCACACCCTTCGGGCCCTAACAATTAGGCAACTTAATCGTCATCTTCAACAGACGCCAAATCAAAAGCAGCTGCCATTAGTTGGCGGGTATAATCAGTCTTAGGTGCATCAAAGATCTCTTCACGACTGCCTTCTTCAACGATATCACCCTGTTTCATCACAATCACTTTGTGACTAAGCGCGCGCACCACTTTTAGGTCATGGCTAATGAATAAAAAGGCCAACCCATAACGATCCTGTAACTCACGTAGCAAATCGACAATTTGCACCTGAACGGTGCGATCTAGCGCACTTGTGGGTTCATCCAACACAACCAGTTTGGGCCGCAAGATCATGGCGCGCGCAATGGCGATACGCTGCCTTTGACCGCCAGAAAATTCATGCGGATATCGTTGCATCATTTCAGGCTTTAGTCCGACTTCTGTCAGAATATTCTGAACCATCTCGCGCTCTGTTGATCCTTCTGGCACACCATGCACGGTCAGCCCCTCGGCCACGATTTGTTCAACAGTCATGCGCGGTGACAACGAGCCATACGGATCTTGAAAAACGATTTGCATGTCAGAACGCAAAGGACGCAAGCTTTTCGTGTTCAAGCCTTGAATATTCTGCCCAAGATAAACAATTTTCCCCTCAGAGCCCAAAAGACGCATAATCCCAAGGGCAAGCGTGGTTTTGCCCGATCCACTTTCCCCCACAATCCCAAGTGTTTCACCAGCACGAACCGACAACGTGGCAGCATTCACAGCCTTAACATGACCAACAGTACGTTTCATGAAACCACGTTGAATTGGGAACCAGATTCGCAAATCCTGTGTACTGACAATTTCAGGTGCATCTTTCGCAACAGGCTTTGGTTGCCCAGTAGGTTCTGCCGCCAACAACTGTTGAGTATAAGGATGTTGAGGATTTTCAAAAATTTCCTTGGTCACACCTTCTTCTACGATTAATCCATCTTTCATCACGTAAACCCGATCCGCGATCTTTCGAACTACCGCTAAATCGTGCGTGATAAACAAAAGGCTCATTTCCTCGGTACGTTTCAGATCAGCCAAAAGATCCAAAATTTGTGCCTGAATTGTAACATCAAGCGCAGTTGTGGGTTCATCCGCAATCAGTAATTTGGGACCATTCGCCAAAGCCATCGCAATCATCACACGCTGACGTTGCCCTCCGGACAATTGGTGAGGATATGATTCAAGACGGTTTTCGGCATCTCGAATACCCACTTTAGCCAACATATCCAATATCCGAGTACGAACAGCATCACCGCGTAAACCTTGGTGCAGACGAATGCTCTCGCCCAACTGCTTCTCAATAGTGTGCAGTGGGTTTAGAGATGTCATCGGTTCTTGGAAAATAAAACTGATGTCGTTACCACGAACGCGCCGTAATGTCGGCTCATCAGCCGCCATCAACTCATCGCCCTCGTAGTTGATTGAACCCGTTTTGCGCGCACTATCCGCTAACAAATCAACGGTTGAAAGCGCGGTTACCGATTTTCCAGATCCACTTTCACCTACCAAAGCAACGGTTTCACCTTCGCCTACGTGAAATGAAACACCGCGCACAGCTTCGGTAACTTCCCCGTCTTGGCGAAATGACACTTTTAAATCTTTGACGTTTAAAACTGTTTTCATTTGAACGTCTTTCTAGGATCAAACGCATCGCGGACGCCTTCAAAAACAAACACAAGCAAAGACAACATAACGGCAAATGCGATAAAGGCGGTGAAACCCAACCATGGCGCCTGTAGATTTTGCTTGGCTTGCAATGTCATTTCCCCAAGGCTTGGCAGGCTAGAGGGCAACCCGTAACCAAGGAAATCAAGCCCTGCCAACGTGCCGATGGTGCCTGTCACAATAAACGGCATCAGCGTCAGCGTTGCGACCATTGCATTGGGTAACATGTGACGGAACATAATCGTCCAATTTGAAACGCCCAAGGCGCGCGCGGCACGCACATATTCAAAGTTTCTAGCGCGCAAAAACTCTGCTCGGACCACGCCAACGAGTGCGGTCCATCCAAACAAAATTGTCACAAAAACCAGCAACCAGAAACTGCGGCCCAAGATGGCAAATAGGATTATGATCACATAAAGGCTGGGTGTGCCGCCCCATATTTCAAGAAGACGCTGCATAAACAAATCCAACCGTCCACCGAAGAATCCCTGTACAGCGCCCGCGATTATCCCAACGACAGATGAAACCGCGGTCACAATCAATGTAAACACAATCGACAATCGAAACCCATAAATAACGCGGGCAAGCACATCGCGTTTGGTATCGTCTGTACCCAGCCAATTGGTACCGTCTGGTGGCCCAGGGGCAACACCTGGCACATCAACGATGGTGTTATAAGAATAGGGGATGATAGGGTTTAGTATCCACCCCTTTTGAATTTCATTCCCGTTCACCACCCCGTCAGCAGCATCAGCAATGATGCCCTCGGGATCATCAAAACAGATGTCTAACCCACCTGATTTGATCAGGCATTGCACCTCGATATCTCGGTAAACAGCTTCGGTTTTGAAATCACCACCAAATTTTGTTTCGGGGTAAAAGCTGACAATCGGTGTGTAAAACTGTCCCTGATATCGAACCAAAATGGGTTTATCATTCGCTATCAATTCGGCAAACAGCGATACCGTGAACAGAATGCCAAAGATGATCAGCGAATAATATGCTCGCCGATTTTTCTTAAAATTCGCAACGCGGCGTTGATTTAATCCGGAAAGGGCCATGATCACGCCTCGCGCTTTTCAAAGTCGATACGCGGATCAACGAAGACGTACATCAGGTCAGACAGAATACCGACAAAAAGACCCAACAAGGTAAAGACATATAGCGTTCCGAAAACCAACGCATAGTCCCGTGCAACCACAGCTTCAAAACCTAGACGGCCAAGGCCATCTAGGGAAAACAGCGTCTCAATAATCACCGACCCGCCAAAGAACACACCAATAAATGTGGCGGGGAAAGCTGCAATTACGATCAACATCGCATTGCGGAAAACATGCCCGTACAAAACACGGAAACTGGTTAGACCTTTGGATTTGGCCGTAACCACATACTGTTTACGGATTTCATCAAGGAAACTGTTTTTTGTCAGCAAAGTTAGGGTCGCAAATGAAGAAATCGTCAGGGCAATCACTGGCAATGTGATGTGCCAGAAATAATCAACCACTTTGCCAACGACCGAAAGATCATCAAAATTATCCGAAGTAAGCCCTCGTAAAGGGAACCATTGATAATACGAACCACCGGCGAAAACGACCAACAAAAGGATCGCAAACAAAAACCCAGGAATGGAATAGGCTGCGATGATGATGCCTGACGTCCAGCTGTCAAATTTACTGCCATCTTTCACCGCTTTGCGAATGCCTAGAGGGATGGAAACCATATAGGAAATCAATGTCGCCCACAGACCAAGGGTGATCGAAACAGGCAACTTATCCCAAACCAATTCCATCACGCCCGCCGATTTGAAATAACTTTCGCCAAAATCAAAGCGAACGTAATTCCACATCATATTGAAAAATCGTTCCACTGGTGGCTTGTCAAAACCAAACTGTTTTTCAAGCTCGTCAATCAGTTCAGGTGGCAAGCCACGTGAACCTTGATAGCGCTCGTCACCGCCAACACGGTCAGCACCCGCATCCGCGTTGCTGGTAAAGCTTGCAAAAACGTCCCCCTCGCCCTCCATTTGGGCAAGGATTTGTTCAATCGGCCCGCCGGGTACGAATTGGATCAGTGCAAAGTTGACGATCATGATACCTAGCAAAGTGGGTATCACCAGCAACAAGCGGCGAAGGATATAGGCGCCCAAAGATCTGCCCTTTCTGTGGCGCTACAGCGCGCCTGCCTGTTTCAATTTTTCAGCGTTTTCGGCATTGTACCACCAGAAATCCATTTGCCCCAAGGAATAGGGCGGCAGGTTCTCAGGGCGATCATACATGTCGTAAAAAGCAACTGTATGCGCACCCTTGAACCATTCTGGAACGGCAAACTTTTCCCACCGCATCACACGATCAAGGGCCGAAACAGCCACGTTCAATTCGGCTTGTGTTTCTGCGGCCAAGACGACATCGATCAGCGCATCAACGGCAGGGCTTCGGAGACCCATTTTGTTAAACGTTGAACTGTCAGCCGTTTCTGAACCATACCATTGGCGCAACTCAGATCCCGGAATGTAGCCGGTTTGCGTGAACCAAGTAATCACATCAAAATCATAGTTGGGCGGTCCCTCGCGCTCGTTTGATTCAGCGTTATCCACCCGAGTGTGCGTCGCATCCACACCAATTCGGCGCAGATTTTCAACGTAAGGGTTTAAAACGCGATCAAATGCTTGGCTGTCGTTCAACAACTCAACAGTCAAGGTTTCGCCCGCCGCATTACGGCGCATTCCGTCATCACCAACGATCCAACCGGCATCTTCCAACAATTTGGACGCTTTTCGCAACATGCGTCGATCTGCATTCTGGCTAGAATTGGCAACTGGATAAGAAAACACTTCTTGATCCAAAACACCCTCTGGCAAAATATCTGCCAGCGGCTCAAGAATGGCGAGTTCGGCGGCTGATGGCATGCCTTGCGCCTCTAGATAGCTGTTACCCCAAAACGATGATGTGCGCTGATAAATGCCGTAAAACAGCGTTTCATTCGACCATTCAAAGTTAAACGCTAGACCCAAAGCCTCACGAACACGTTTGTCTTGAAATTTTTCACGACGCAGGTTGAAAACGAACGATTGTCCGGGCGACTTGTTGCCATGCGCGATCTCTTCCTTCTTGATGAAGCCTTTTTCAATGGCCGGAAAATCATATTCCATCGCCCATTGTTTGGATGAATTTTCGCTGCGGAACGTATAATCGCCCCCTTTAAACCCTTCAAACGCAGCAGAACCATCACCATAATATTCAATGCGTATACGATCAAAATTGCTCGTACCTTTCATCAATGGTTGGTTCACCCCCCAATAATTCGGGTTACGTTTGTATACGATGCGACGCCCAACATCCAAAGAATCCAACACATACGGACCGGAACCAATCAAAGGAACCAAGCTGTCGCTATCAAATTCCCAGCCCGCGGCCTCATACCCTGCCTTGGAAAACACAGGTAACGTGCCAATATCCGAAGGCAAATCGCGTGTAGGTATGCCCGTTTTGAATGTGTATTTAATTTTGTGTGGGCTTAGGATTTCAACGGATTCAATCTGCTTTTGCAATTGCGTGCGAAACGATACCAGACCTTTTTCAAGCAATATCTCATAAGAAAACATCACATCTTCGGTTGTTACTGGGCTACCATCTGAAAATTTTGCTTCTGGTTGCAGATTGAAAACGACCCAACTCCGATCCTTGGGGTATTCTAACGATTCTGCCAATAAACCATAGACGCTACCGATCTCATCAGCCGTACCCGTCAAAAGTGATTCAAAGAAAACCGAACTAAGCGCCCCTGCACGTCCCTTTACAGAATAAGGATGCATGGAATCAAAGCCACCTGTAACACCCATTGAAATTTCGCCGCCCTTTGGCGCGTTTGGGTTTACGTAATCTAAGTGTGTAAATCCTGCCGGGTATTTCAATTCACCAAATATTGAAATTCCGTGCGATTTAATCACATGCCCTTCTGATAGGGCTGCTTTGGCCGAAAGTGCTAAAGCGGCCATCGTCACAACAACGCCCATCCAAAGGATGGTAAATCCTTGACGTGTTACGCCACTCGTTTTGGCAATTGTTTTGTTCCGGTTCATCCAAGTTCTCCTTTGGTGTCGGTCTATATGGTCAAACACATTATGATTAAGATTAATCTAAAATTCGATAAGTCCAAGCGGCAATTGAACAAAAGTGAAGCATTCGTGATCAGAAATGAAAAAAGCCGCCTCAAAGGGCGGCTTATATCCAAGTTTTTCAACGATCTTAGTCGTCTAAGCTGTCGATGTAGGCAATCACGTTCGCGCGATCCTGAATTTTCTTCAGGCCATTGAATGCCATTTTGGTACCTGGCGCATATTTCTTAGGCGCTTCAAGAAACGCTTGCAGCGCTTCTGGCGTCCATGTGCCAACTTCAGCAAATGCACCAGAATACGCAAATCCGTCTGATGCGGACGCCGCGCGGCCAACGACACCGTACAATGCTGGGCCAGTTCCATTTTCGCCTTCACCAAGTTTGTGACATGCGGAACATTTTTTGAAAACTTTTTCGCCTTTAGAAACGTCTGCAGCCGCAAGAATTTCTGCGAAATCAACTGTTTCTTCTTCGGCGATAGCGTCATCGGTGCCTTCAGCTTCTGGTGGGTAAACAACTTCTGCATGGTGCCCATGTCCACCACCACCGTGATAAACCGTTTCAGCAACCCAGCTGCCCATAAGAAAGATCAGCAAAGCGCCACACAAAGCGGCTGTAATTTTAGTAAGGGTCATCGTGTCGAACATCATTTTGTCCCATTGTTAGTCGTGGTCATTATTTTCCAAGCTTACTAACCGCTTCCCCTAGGCTCGCGCAAGGTGTAGGTACCGCGACCAAACGCCCTTTTTTGGAAAAAATGACATGAGTGGAACAATTGCCTTTCAAGGAGAGCTCGGTGCGTACTCGCACGAGGCTTGTCAAAACGCCCGTCCGGACATGGAACCGTTGCCCTGTGTGACGTTTGACGACCTTTTTGCAGCCGTGAATGATGGCAAAGCAGATCTTGCGATGGTCCCAGTTGAAAACACGACTTATGGGCGCGTTGCAGACATTCACCGCATGTTACCCGAAAGTGGTCTGCACATCTTGGACGAAGCCTTTGTGCGCGTGCGAATTGCGATGATGGCCAACCGCGGCGTCACTTTGGGCGACATCGACACTGTTCGTGCACATATGGTTCTTATTCCCCAATGTCGAAATTTTTTGTTAGAAAATGACATCAAAGGCGAGGCCGCAAGTGACAGTGCGGGCGCAGCGGCTGAACTTGCGGACACGCCAGAAACTAATGTGGGGGTATTAGCCTCTGAAATTGCTGCCAAAATTTACAATTTGGACGTTGTCGCCCGTGACATTGAAGACACGCATAACAATACAACACGCTTTCTGATCATGGGTCCTAAAGCCGATTTGACACGCCGCGGCGACGGCCCAATGATGACCAGCTTCATTTTCGAGGTCCGAAATATTCCGGCCGCGCTTTATAAGGCGATGGGCGGATTTGCCACCAACGGCGTGAACATAACCAAGCTCGAAAGCTATATGGTAGGCGGTTCGTTTACAGCGACACAGTTTTATGCGGATATCGTTGGCCATCCGGATGACAAAAATGTTGCATTGGCGATGGAAGAATTAGGTCTGTTTACCAACAAGCTATCTATTCTTGGTGTTTATCCCTGTATCCCACGCGAGGGTTAAAACCCTACCTGAATTCGAATGACCCAAATGTTTTCGCAACCTGTTGTGTCACGTGGGAAAATTCGAAAAAATTTGACCGCTATTGGGAATTGCTCCTCAATAGCGGTCTTGGTTCTGAATAATTGGAATAATGTGGGAATCAGTTTTTCATGAAGATCGAACGGTGGCTCTTGATCCGTTCAAACAACTTTGACTACGACAAGCCTAAATTTTACCGGACAAATGCAAATCAAGGTCATGTAACCTGTCTTGCCCCCAGAAACGTTGATCATCATCTGTGATGAAAAATGGGGCCCCAAAAACACCTTTTTGAACGGCTTCTTCCAGATTTCGTGCGTAGGTTTCCGCCCCGCTTAACATACCACTATCAACCAATGCCGGATCAAACCCCGACTCTGACAGACAGCGACGCACAACTTCGTCCTCGGCCACGTTTTCATCACCAGCCCAACATGCAGCCGTAATCAATGCAACAAGCTGACCCAAATCCCCACCACCAGCATTTTGTGCGGCGATAATGGCATAGGACGAAGGTGCAGGATTAGTTGGCCAAAACGCGGGTTTGATGTTCAATGGTTTTTCTGCAATTTTTGCCCGCCGCTCCATATCCTGCAGACGGTATTGTTGGCGATTTGGATGGCGATCCTTCGGCGGCAGCCCACCCGTTTGGGAAAACAACCCCATGATATCGAGCGGCTTATATGTCAGCGTCGCACCATTTTTGGATGCGATTTTCTCAACACTTCCGGAGGCCAAATAAGTAAAAGGTGAAATCGTTGCAAAATAGTAGTCTATATGCGGCATTTTAGGCCCCTTTGTTGGATCACTGGTTGGCCCAGACCCTAGTTGGATGCTAAGCGGTGTCAACGTCACGAATCTGGATTCTGCACCTCGTTTCTTAGCGCCCAAAGGAAAACTCTTATGCCAACGAACAATGACCCAAAACTAATGTCCGGCAATGCCAACCCACCGTTGGCCGAAGCAATTGCCCGCCGGATGTCTGTGCATCGTGGCATTTTGACCAAATTGGTTGATGCGCGTGTCGAACGCTTTAACGATGGCGAAGTATTCGTAGAAGTTTTTGAAAACGTTCGTGGCGAGGATATGTACATCATTCAATCCACATCGAACCCAGCGAATGATAACCTGATGGAATTGCTGGTCATGGCTGATGCGCTGCGTCGTTCGTCTGCTGGTCACATCACCGCCGTGATCCCATATTTTGGGTATGCCCGTCAGGACCGCCGAACCAAGGCACGCACACCAATCACCGCAAAGTTGGTTGCCAACATGTTGGTTGAAGCCGGCGTTCAACGTGTTTTGACCATGGATTTGCACGCAACACAAATTCAGGGCTTCTTTGATATCCCCGTTGATAACCTTTATGCCTCGCCTATCTTTGCGCTCGACATTGAACATCACTTTAAGGATCAACGCGACGATTTGATGATCGTTTCTCCAGACGTTGGTGGCGTGGCACGCGCTCGTGAACTTGCAAAACGGATCGATGCACCCCTTTCAATAGTGGACAAACGCCGCGAGAAAGCCGGCGAAGTTGCTGAAATGACGATCATCGGGAATGTAGAAGGCAAAACCTGCCTTATCGTTGATGACCTTTGCGACACCGCAGGTACACTTTGCAAAGCAGCGGATCTGTTGATGGAAAAAGGTGCGAAAGAAGTACACTCTTACATCACGCACGGTGTCCTTTCCGGTCCAGCTGTGGAACGCATTACCAATTCGCAAATGAAGTCTTTGGTTATTACAGACACGATCCAAGCCACTGTACCAGTAGAAGAATGTTCAAACATTCGCGTTGTACCAACCGCGCCGCTGTTTGCGCAGGCAATTCTGAATACTTGGAATGGTACGTCAGTTTCCAGCCTTTTTGATCGCGAGACTTTGATCCCGATCTATGAAGGCCACTACCACCAAAGCTAGAACCTAATATAGGTTCCAATCATCAACGTGAGCCAACGCGCCAATGGACATCCAATTGGCGCGGATGCGGGCGATTTTGGTATCACTCCACGTGCGGAAAACGATTTCAAAGCCGGATTCAGTGATGTTTTCGGCGGTTATGTCGGCGCGTTGGTTGCTGGTATGCCCAATATCAAACATGGCAATCGAAACCTGAACCGTCGGCATTTGATCATATTTTTCGGAAAATTTTACAGGTACGCGACATTCACGGTAATCCGATCCCGTCCACATCACACCACCAGTTTCAAAATCGGAAAACAAAATTTCCGATCCCTGGTCAATGCCAATAAGGTGACTACTTAAACGCTTCATACCAATTACTCTTAATCATCTTTAGTTATTGATAACCTATAAAACTGACGAAAAAAGGGCAGAAACAAAAAAGCCCCCGAAAACGGGGGCTTTTTCTGAATTTAGTGTTGTATTACAGACCTAATGTGCTGCCTAGGCTGCGCAGATCGTCCAGATATTTCACTGCACTATCTTTGCCGTCAACGCTGGCATTTGCCAACGCTGTTTCAGCGTCACTTACAAGACCAGCCAAAACATCGGCTGTCACTTCGGCAACTGGCATCGCTTTTTCAGCCAGAACCGAAGTGCTTGTTGCTGTGACTTCAGCAAAACCACCAATTACCGCATACTCAGCTGTGCCCGCATCACTGACGATTGTCAGAACACCTGGGCGCAGTGTTGTAATAACAGGCGCGTGGTCGGCCATCGCCGTCATGTCGCCTTCGGAACCTGGAATGCGCACCTCGGATGCCTGACCCGACGCAAGGCTGCGTTCGGGTGAGACGAGGTCATATTGCATCATAGCCATTGATCGGCCTCCTTAAGCAGCGTCTGCTGCCAGTTTTTCTGCCTTAGCAATCACTTCTTCGATGCCGCCAACCATATAGAAAGCGCCTTCTGGCAAGTGATCGTATTCGCCAGCCACAACAGCTTTGAACGACGAGATTGTGTCTTCTAGCTGAACCTGCTTGCCGTCCGCGCCAGTAAATACTTTCGCAACGTCAAATGGTTGAGACAAGAAACGCTCAAGTTTACGAGCACGAGCCACAGCCAATTTGTCGTCTTCTGACAATTCGTCCATGCCCAAAATCGCGATGATGTCTTGCAAAGATTTGTAGCGCTGAAGAACTTGCTGAACGTCAGTTGCAACTTTGTAGTGCTCTTCACCAATGATCAGCGGGTCAAGCAAACGTGATGTTGAACCAAGTGGGTCAACAGCAGGATAAATGCCTTTTTCCGAGATTGAACGGTCAAGAACAGTTGTCGCATCAAGGTGAGCAAACGATGTCGCAGGTGCAGGGTCAGTAAGGTCATCCGCAGGAACGTAAACGGCTTGAACAGACGTAATTGAACCTGATTTTGTTGACGCAATACGTTCTTGCATCGCACCCATGTCGGTTGCCAATGTTGGCTGGTAACCCACAGCTGATGGAATACGACCCAAAAGCGCAGAAACCTCAGAACCGGCTTGTGTAAAGCGGAAGATGTTATCAACGAAGAACAGAACGTCTGAACCAGAGTCATCGCGGAACTGCTCGGCCAATGTCAGACCAGACAACGCAATACGCATACGCGCACCGGGAGGCTCGTTCATTTGGCCGTATACAAGAGCAATCTTAGATTTCTCTAGATCGTCAGGTACGATAACACCAGATTCAATCATCTCGTGGTAAAGATCGTTACCTTCACGTGTACGCTCGCCCACACCCGCAAATACGGACAGACCAGAGTGCACTTTCGCGATGTTGTTGATCAATTCCATGATCAAAACTGTTTTACCAACGCCGGCACCGCCGAATAGACCAATTTTACCACCCTTAGTGTATGGTGCCAAAAGGTCGATAACTTTGATACCTGTTACCAGGATCTCAGTTTCTGTTGATTGCTCAGCAAAAGCTGGCGCATCGCCGTGGATGGCGCGGCTTTCTTTTGTTTTCACTGGGCCTTTTTCGTCAACCGGATCACCGGTCACGTTCATGATACGGCCAAGTGTGGCTGTACCAACTGGCACCATGATCTGACCGCCTGTGTCAGTTACGTCTTGGCCGCGAACCAAACCTTCGGTGGCGTCCATCGCGATGGCGCGAACAGTGTTTTCACCAAGGTGTTGTGCAACTTCAAGAACCAAGTTCTTGCCGTTGTTAGATGTTGTCAGAGCGTTCAAAATCTGAGGCAGGTCGCCTGCGAACTGAACGTCTACAACAGCACCAATCACCTGGGTGATTTTGCCTTTTGCATTTGCCATATCGTTTCTCCGGTTCTCTCTTAGAGCGCTTCCGCGCCCGAAATAATTTCAATTAGCTCGTTTGTAATGACGGCTTGACGTGAACGGTTGTACTCGATCGTCAATTTGTCGATCATTTCACCCGCGTTGCGCGTTGCGTTATCCATAGCGGACATACGCGCGCCTTGTTCGGATGCGCCATTTTCCAGCAACGCGCTGAAAATTTGTGTCGCAACACCACGTGGCAAAAGATCGGCCAAAATGCCTTCTTCGCTTGGTTCATAGTCATAAACGGTGCTTTCGCCCGCCGTCTCTTCATCCGCTTCAAAAGAGGCTGGAATGATCTGATGCTCAGTTGGAACTTGGCTAATTACGCTTTCAAAGCGCGCATAGAAGATCGTAGCAACATCAAATTCACCGCCTTCAAAACGGCCGAGAATGTCTTTGGCGATTGACGCGGCATTATCGTAGCCTACGTTTTTAACTTCGCTCAAATCCACGTGGTGAACCATTTGATCGCCAAATTCACGGCGCAAAGCATCGCGCCCTTTTTTACCGACGGTCAAAATCTTCACCGTTTTGCCAGCAGCGATTAACGCTGCTGCGCGTGTTCTGGCCAGTTTAGAGATGTTTGAGTTGAAGCCGCCGCAAAGGCCGCGTTCAGACGTCATCACCACCAACAGGTGTACTTTGTCCGCACCAGAGCCTGCCAACAATTTCGGCGCACCGGCCGAATTGCCTACAGACGCTGCAAGACCACCAAGAACAGCGTTAAAACGCTGGGCGTAGGGACGGCCCATTTCGGCCGCCTCTTGTGCCCGGCGCAATTTCGCCGCCGCAACCATTTGCATGGCTTTGGTGATCTTGCGAGTGTTTTTAACACTCGCGATCCGGTTTTTTAGGTCACTAAGGTTTGGCATGTTACTGTCCTAACCCCAACTCAAGCAAAATCAGCGGCGAATTCGTCGAGCGCAGATTTGATTTTCGCTTCAGCGTCGCCTTTGATCTTTGGATCTTCAGTTGTGATGAAATCCAACAAATCAGCGTTTTTGCCACGCAAGTGAGCCAATAGACCTTTTTCGTAACGACCAACGTCAGAAACTTCGATCTTATCCAAATAGCCTTTTGTACCAGCGTAGATGACGCAAACGATTTCAGCGTTCGTCAAAGGCGAATACTGTGCTTGTTTCATCAACTCGGTCAAACGGGCACCACGGTTCAGCAATTGCTGTGTCGCGGCATCCAGATCGGAACCGAACTGCGCAAAAGCAGCCATTTCGCGATACTGAGCCAATTCCAATTTAACTGGACCGGCAACTGATTTCATCGAGTTTGTTTGTGCGGATGAACCAACACGAGAAACTGACAAACCAGTGTTCACAGCAGGACGGATGCCTTGATAGAACAATTCGGTTTCTAGGAAGATCTGACCATCAGTGATCGAAATCACGTTGGTTGGAATAAATGCAGAAACGTCACCGCCTTGAGTTTCAATGATTGGCAAAGCAGTCAAAGAACCAGAACCGTTATCTTCGTTCAATTTTGAAGAACGCTCAAGCAAACGAGAGTGAAGATAGAAAACGTCACCAGGATAAGCTTCACGCCCTGGTGGACGACGTAGCAATAGAGACATCTGACGGTAAGCGACAGCTTGCTTTGACAAATCATCATAGATGATCAAAGCGTGACGGCCATTGTCGCGGAAGTGTTCCGCCATGGATGTCGCCGCATAAGGTGCCAAGAACTGCATAGGTGCAGGATCAGAAGCAGTCGCCGCAACAACGATTGAATATTCAATCGCGCCAGTTTCTTCTAGTTTCTTAACCAACTGAGCAACAGTCGAACGCTTTTGGCCGATCGCTACATAGATACAGTATAGTTTTTTGTTTTCGTCGTCGCCAGCAGCCGCGTTATATGACTTCTGGTTCAGGATCGCATCAAGTGCCACAGCTGTTTTACCAGTCTGACGGTCACCAATGATCAATTCGCGTTGGCCACGGCCAATCGGGATCATCGCGTCAACGGATTTCAGGCCAGTCGCCATCGGCTCGTGAACTGATTTACGTGGGATAATGCCAGGTGCTTTTTGGTCGGCAATTGAACGTGTCTTTGTTTTGATTGGGCCTTTGCCATCCAATGGATTGCCAAGACCGTCAACAACACGACCCAATAGGGCGTCGCCAACTGGAACGTCCACGATAGAGTTCGTACGCTTTACAGTGTCGCCCTCTTTAATGTCGCGGTCGGAACCGAAAATAACAACACCAACGTTGTCAGCTTCAAGGTTAAGTGCCATGCCTTGAATTCCACCTGGGAATTCAACCATTTCACCGGCTTGAACATTGTCCAGACCATATACACGCGCGATACCGTCACCAACTGACAGAACGCGACCAACTTCAGCAACTTCGGCGTCTTTGCCAAAGTTTTTGATCTGGTCCTTCAGGATGGCAGAAATTTCTGCAGCTTGGATACCCATTTATCCGACCTCTTTCATTGCGTTTTGAAGGTTTGAAAGCTTGCTGGCAATCGACGTATCGATCATCTTAGAGCCCACTTTAATAATAAGGCCACCGATGATTGATTCATCGACAGCCAGATTGATGTTTACAGTTTTGCCAACGCTGGCCTTCAGCGATTTCGCAAGCTTTTCTTGCTGCGCTTTGGTCAGTGCTTTGGCTGCCGTCACCTCTGCGGTGACCTCGCCCTTTTCTTCGGCAATCAAATCGCGAAGACTGGTCAACAATGCCGGCAATACAAATAGACGGCGGTTGTTGGCCATTAGCGTCAAAGTGTTGGCCACAGTGTCGCTAAGTTTCATCTTCGCCCCGATGGCGGAAATGGAATTGCTTTGCTCTTCACGCGAAAGGATCGGTGAGTTGATCAAAGCGGCAAAATCAGTGCTGTCAGACAAAGCGGCAGTTAAGGCATCAACATCAGCTTCTAGAGCTTTCAGTTTTTTACCTTCGTTGGCTAGTTCAAAGACAGCCGTGGCATAGCGTGATGCAATGCCGGAAGAGATCGAAGCTGGTTCAGACACGTCTTCCCTTTCGACGGTTGGTTGGCCCTTACAAAACGTTCAGGCATTGGACTTGGGTCATCCAAAATGGATAACCTTGAAAATCTGCGTCGGTCTAACAGAGCATTTCCTACCGATCAACCATGAAGTATTACCCTCAATAACAGCTAAGTCCCTTAGTTTATTGGGTTTGTTTTCTTATGCGACAAACTGCGCGTCTTTAAAGCCACCAAAATCGTACAAATTTCCAGTCGGTTTTAGGTTTTCGCGCCGAATCTTGGGCAAAAACGACCCTTAGGTGCCCGAAAAACCACGCCCTAAAGCCCGCCAACCAAGAATTGTCAGGATCAACCCACCGAAAGCGGCCACATATATTGGCAATATCAGCGCGTAGGCACGATCGATAAAGGTTTCGCCTATGCGTACGATCAATCCAGACAGAACCAAACCCACTGGCATCATTCCCCAAGCCAGCAAACGATAAAGGCTGTTAACACGGCCAAGCAGATGATCAGGAATTTGTCGTTGGCGGTATGAAACGGACACGGTGTTCCAAACCAGCCCTGTGAATTCAAAAACGGCGATAACTGCCGCCAATTGTATCGGACCGTTTGAAAAGGCAATCCAAAGAAACGTAATCGGGGTTGCTGCCAGCGCCAGTTGAACTGTGCGCCCCCGTCCTACAGTCTTGATGATTGCCGCACTGACTTGTCCACCAATAATGCCCCCGACCGCACCCGCCGCAAGGATCAAACCAAAGGCCGTTGCACCCAACCCCATGTTTTCCTGAACAATCAAAATAAGCGCGATGGATTTCATTTGAAACAACAGGTTCCAGCCCCCTGTTAGCAAGGCCAACAATCGGATCAATGCTGCATCCCTTAAAAAGGCGTAACCCTCGGCCAGTTCGCGACGCCAATTTCGCGCGCTTTGCACGGGCGGTTTAAACTGGCCAGCAATTTGCGCCACAAGTACAATCGCAATGCCATATGCAATGGCGTTCAATGCAAAGGGCAGTGGTATAAAGCTGGCAATAAAAAATGCGCCCAGCGCGGGCCCGATCAACGCGTTCCCGACAAGTTCCACAGACCAAAGACGCCCGTTTGCCTGTTCAAGGCGATCATGCGGTACAAGTGCTGGCAACATCGTTTGAGCCGCGTTGTCACGAAAAACCTCGGCGACGCCGACAATCGTGGCTGCAATCAGAACGGCCAAGAACAAAGGCACGCTTGAAACACCACGCGTCGGCGCATCACTCAAAGGAAGAGCGAGCCACAATGAAATGGCTGCCAAGGCAAAAGCCCCTGCCCTTGCTGCATCCATTGCCAAAATTAGGCGACGCCGATCCACTCGATCTGCGATAATGCCCGCAGGAATTGCGCATAAAAACCAAGGCATCCGCAGGGCTACTGGCACCAACGCAATCATCAATGGATCACGGCTAATCAAACTGGCAACCCATGCCCAAACCACAACCGCTACGCCATCGGCCAAATTGGTCAATCCGCTGGCCAAGACAAATTTTTGAAACGAAGTCATGATGCAACTGTGACGTTTTAAAAGGAAACGTCAATTGGTACCCGCGGCCGGACTCGAACCGGCACGGCCTTTCGGCCCAGAGATTTTAAGTCTCTTATGTCTACCATTCCATCACGCGGGCGACTTTCACTGTGATAGACAAGCCTGTCGGGGATTTGAAGGGGTTAAAGTTCAATACCTTTAGGTTTTTTTACTAAACCTCGCTCGGGCACCCATGGGTTCAGTTTTAAAGCCTCGCGAAACATCAATTGGGCCTCGTCTTGGCGGCCCAATTGCATCAATGTTAAGCCTTTTCCAGATAACGCACCAAGATGACGGGGCGACAAATCAATCGCCCGATCCAAATCAGCCAATGCCAACGCCCAGCGCCCTGTTAGATAGTAAACAAAAGCACGTTGATTATAACCTTCTGCAAAATCAGGGCAGTATTCAATCAATGCATCATATGCCCCTTTAGCAGCGTCAAACTGCCCTTGGGCATGCAATTGCAAACCCAAATCCAACGTCTTTTGCGATTTTTCATCAGGGGCAGTCAGCCATACATCCCAAAGTTTCTCTACAATCCGCCCTGCCGCGGCTTCATTCGGTGTATTTTTCAATTGTACGAATAATTCGTCTTTTAGATGCTGTTGATCCAATAACTTCGGACAGGCAAAACCAACGGCAGGCAAAAAAAGTAAAATCAAGATAAGAAGACGCATGATTAACCTTGGTATTGGGCGATGCATTTGGTCAAGCTCAAACTCTTGACGATTGTTCACCTTTAAGCGAGGCTGACCCGCATGTTTCCTATTCGCGACCACAACCCGAGCCAGCGCACCGCTTACATCACTTATTTTTTGATGGCGGCCAACATACTAGTTTTCCTCTCTTATGCCATGGCGTTTGATGATCAAAATAGGTTGGGTCAGATTTATTACGACTGGGGTATGACACCCAGCGCAATCAGCGATGGATCGCATTATTACACCCTGTTCACCCATATGTTTATGCACGGCGGCTTCATGCATTTGGCGGGCAATATGCTGTTTTTGTGGATTTTCGGGGACAACATGGAAGACGAAATGGGACACTTTGGGTTTCTGTTGTTCTATATCATGGCGGGCCTTGCCGCCGGATTGGCGCAATATTACACCGAACCGTATTCTAACGTGCCCTTGGTTGGGGCATCTGGCGCGATAGCAGGCGTTATGGGCGGGTATTTATTGTTATTCCCGCGTGCCAAAGTGGACATCCTGTTTATCTTTATTATCTTCTTTAAAATATGGCCCATTCCGGCTTGGGTCATGCTTGGCCTATGGTTTGGTCTTCAACTTCTCAACGGTGTCGCGGTAAGTGGCAGTGAAGGTGGCGTTGCCTATTGGGCGCATGCTGGTGGCTTTATCATCGGACTTCTCTTCGCTCTTCCGCTGTGGTTCCGTTTAGGTGGCAAAGACTTTTGGCGCGTCAATCACGGCGCACCACCGCATCCAGAGGCCGAATACAAATTGGTGCGAACATCTATCCCAAGGGTTAGTCGAAAATGAACACTCATACATTATCCTGCCATTGTGGCGCTGTTGAATTGAGTGTTGTTCTTGAGGGTGGTTTTTCCAGTGCGCGACGCTGTGATTGTTCGTTTTGTCGCCGACGTGGTGCGATTGCTGCCACTGTATTGCCTGAAAACCTTAAGGTTACGAAGGGCGAAGACAAACTGTCTAAATACAGCTTTAACACCCACACCGCGCAGCACTATTTTTGTTCTGTTTGTGGGATCTATACGCACCATCGACGTCGATCAAACCCAAATGAATACGGCGTAAACGTTGGCGCGTTAAAAGGGATAAACCCACGCGATTTGGGCGAAATAAAATGGGCAGACGGGGTCAACCATCCATCAGACAGATGACCCGTGTAGGTTATTAGTTATTACGGATAACTTTACACAGTGGTGCAAACATTGGCTCATTGGCACAAATCAATGACCCTGATTCCATGATATCGCCACCTTCTTGAAGAGGCTCTAACAACCCCCCCGCTTCGCGCACAAGAATGATGCCAGCTGCAATATCCCATGGCTGAAGATCACGTTCCCAGAAACCATCATAACGACCAGCGGCAACATATGCCAAATCAAGTGAGGCAGCACCCCAACGACGCACACCTGCACATTGTGGCATCAAGCGCGCCAAATCCTGCAAAGCCGCTGGCAAATTGCCACGACCAGCAAATGGCATGCCAGTTGCATAAACAGTTTCGCTCATTTTACGGCGACCCGAAACACGCAATCGCGTAGAATTCATGAATGCGCCAAAACCTTTTTCAGCATAGAAAATTTCGTCTTTTGCCACATCAAAAACAACACCAGCAACGATTTCGCCTTTGTGTTCAAGCGCAATAGAGATCGCCCAATGCGGCATGCCGTGCAGATAATTTGTGGTGCCATCTAGCGGATCAACGATCCAACGACGCGTTGGATCTTTGCCTTCGATGGCAGGGCCACTTTCTTCGGCAAACCAACCATAATTTGGGCGGCCTTCCATCAATTCTTCTTTAAGGATTTTTTCAGCCCGTAGATCAGCCTTGGAAACGAAGTCTCCAGCGCCCTTCAAAGAAACCTGCAAGTTTTCCACTTCGCGGAAATCTTTTGCCAGTGAACGGCCAGCCTTGCGGGCGGCATTAATCATTAAGTTTAGATTTGCGCTACCTTGTTGCATCGCGGGCATTCCTTTTCATGAGCATGCGGGGCTATACGCCCCCTAAGCCAAGGTCACAAGAGGCTTTCCCCTCTTTGCAACTTTACAGGCAGTGTACTGGCCAATCGTAAAAAATGCGCCATAAAAGGTTTTGTGGTCTCTTCTTGGCGTGTTGCAGCGAACAATCGACGGGTAATGCCATCTTTGGTTATCGGTCTGGTGACATAATCAGATGAATACCGAACCTCACGTACGACCCAATCGGGCAAGACCGAAACACCGCGATTTGAGGCGACCAGCATCAATATTACAGCTGTTAGTTCGACTTGCCTTATTGCGCGGGGTTCAACTTTGGCTGGGATCAAAAGTTGACTAAAAATATCCAACCGCGTGCGTTCAACTGGATATGTAATCAACATTTCATCGCGAAAATCAGCGGCGTCGATATATTCTTTTGAGGCCAGCGGGTGCGCAGAAGACGCCACAAAAACCGGATCATAATCAAATAAAGGGGTGAAATCTGTGAAAGGGATATTTTCTGGATCAGATGAAACGACCAAATCCACGTCTTCGCGGCCCAGCGCAGGTAAGGCGTCAAACGACAAACCGGGGCGAATATCGACGTCAACCTCGGGCCAAGATTGGCGAAATTGTTCCAACACCGGGAAAAGCCATTCAAAACAAGCGTGGCATTCTATGGCAATATGCAACCGCCCCGACTTACCAGATCGTAAGGAACGAAAATCCTCTTCCATCGCGGTGATTTCCGGCAATATCCGTTCAGCCAATCGCAACATTCGCATTCCTGCTGCTGTCAGGCGCATAGGTTTAGTTTTGCGGATAAACAATTCAACGCCCGCTTGGTCCTCAAGCCCTTTGATCTGATGGCTAAGCGCACTTTGCGTAATATGCAGTGTTTCTGCAGCCCGTGCCAAACCACCTGCCTCATGGATTGCTTTGACAGTTCGTAGGTGACGAAACTCAATATGCATACCAGCCTCATAATTATCTTGAATATTATGAATTTGTTTAATGTTAGATCGCGTGAAATACAAGAACCAACATATATAAAGGGCCGCGACATGACACCGAATGTTTCATTTGAATTCTTTCCGCCACAGTCTTTGGACGCTAGTTTCCGCCTTTGGAAGACTGTCAAAGATTTGGCGCCACTCGATCCGAATTTTGTATCGGTCACTTATGGCGCTGGCGGAACAACGCGCAAACTAACTCACGAAGCGGTGGCGGCCATCAACAAAAACTATGGCTTGAAAGTTGCGGCACATTTGACCTGTGTTGACGCAAGTCGGACAGAAACGCTGAAGATCGCCAGCGCCTATGCGGCGGCAGGAATAAAAGACATCGTAGCCCTTCGTGGCGATGCGCCGAAAGGTCAGAACAAATTCATTCCCCATAAAGATGGCTTTGCAAATTCTGTTGAACTCATTGCGGCTCTTTCTGAAACGAGCGATTTCAACATTCGCGTTGGCGCCTATCCAGACCCACATCCAGATGCACGCGGCACGGATGCCGACGTTGAATGGTTGAAACGCAAAATCGATGCAGGCGCCTCATCGGCAATCACGCAGTTCTTCTTTGAGGCCGATACATTTTTCCGTTTTCGCGACAAATGCGCGGCCGCTGGCATTGCTGCACCGATTGTTCCTGGCATTTTACCGATTGATAGTTGGAAGAAAATTCGTGGATTTGCCGCCCGTAGTGGTGCGGTTATTCCAACATGGCTGGATGAAGCCTATGAAAAAGCTATGCGTGATGATCGCGAGGAACTTTTATCAATTGCCTTAGCCACCGAGCTTTGCAGTCACTTGATCGAGGGCGGTGTAGAGGATTTGCATTTTTACACGCTCAATAAACCCCACTTAACGCGCGAAGTTTGTCACGCAATGGGCATTCAGGCACAGATGACGCTGGAAAAGGTGGCTTAACAATACTAGCCTTTGATCTGTTACTTTTTATAAGACCTCAAAAGGCCAGCAATGTCAGAACCATTTTTTGTCGACTCTCCGTCAGAACTTATATCGCTCAATGAAATGTTGAAAATTAGTGGCTTGGAGTTTGTCCAAGGCATTCTGGAAGGGAAATACTCTGCACCACCAATTTCACAGACACTGAATTTTTGGCTTCATTCGGCTGAAAAAGGTCGGGTAGTGTTTCGAGGGGCCCCGCAATATTCTAGCTTGAACCCCATGGGTGGTGTGCATGGCGGTTGGTACGGCACACTTCTTGACAGCACGATGTCGTGCGCGGTTCAAACCATGCAACCCGCAGGATCGGGATATACAACGCTGGAGTTCAAAACCAACATCACCCGCGCAATTCCGGTTGGCATGGAAATTGAGGCCATCGGAACCATCCAACATTCAGGCCGCTCTACCGGCGTTGCCGAAGGTATCATTCGCGGCGTTGAGGACGGAAAAACCTATGCAACAGGCCTTGCGACTTGTCTGGTGCTAAAACCGTAATGTCCAGACTGGCGTGCTTTGCCTCGGAAATATCTTGACCTATGATCCGGCGGCGGCGCATCCAAAAGAATTTCCCAAAACTGCGGTTCATCCCAAGTGAGGGCGCACTGACATCCTGTGGATAGCTGGCACGCCAGTTTTCTGGCAAGTCAACGCCGCACATTTCAAGCCGCTCTAACATCCATACCAGCGGAATATTTGCCAGTGGTCGCGCATCGGCAAAATCATCAACATGCCCGCCGATATCCCCGTGAACACCTTTAAACCAGACCTGTTCTAGATGGCCCTGCCAATTCGGTGGGCACCGCCACAATACCGGCGAGAAAGCAACGCGTCGCTCATCGATCGCCAATGCGTGAAAACCATTTGCAATCGATTTGCCTAATTGATCATTGTGAAAGGCATATTTTGGTTGTGACAATCGCCAAAAGAACGGCAAAACGATGCCCAAGGATTTGACGGTTTCCCACACCCCCATCATTTCAATAGGCGCCGCCTCATGACAATAGGCGGCCGCAAACGCCTTGGCGGCCTTTGTGTTGGGACCGTCGCGGTACAATCGCCATGCTTGTTTTATATTACGTTCAGTTGCGTGTTCAGCCTTTACCAAACCAATCAAATCAATGGCGCCAGCCAACGAACGCACAGCAAATGCCCCGCGTGAATATCCTAAAAAGATTATTCTATCGCCGGGCCTATAGCGCGATGCGATCGCTCCATAGGCCCGCCTGATTTGATCAGCAAGTCCACTGCCCGTCATCACCCTAAGCGCGCCACCCCAATGTTTCCATTGCAAGCCCGGTTCATAGTAAAGTGACGTGGTATTCTTTGTGGTAGCTTCTTTTAGCAAAAGATAAGCCAAACCAGCATTGGTTTCATACCCTTTATCAAGACGGCTTAGCGTTCCATCCAAGATAATAATATGCGTGATTGATCCACGCTGACTTTTGGACAACGGGACAACTGTCGTTTCATCCTGTTCTGAAAATAGACCAAAAATTCTGGACAATAAATTTTTCACGATCTCATCATCCAACAAAAATGTTTCTGCCCCACCGTTAGATGGCTTGACGTAAACTTAGCCAAGTGCGTTTCTTTGGCAAGCATGATGCGTGAACTTTTTGGTGAAGATGATTTGCCCAAAATGTTAAATATCAAAGCACGCGAAATATTTTCTTGACCTAGCCCTCGGAAGAACTAACAGTTTTCGTGCGCGACATCCGCCTTTGAAAGAAAGAAAAGCCAATGGATCATGTTAAATTTGTCGAAATGAAAGACGGCGACAAAGAAGATTACGACTTTCTGACCGAACATGAAATTGAATTCACGCGTGGCACAGCAGACCGTCTGTTAAAGGCACTGGTTGGGTTGGATGAAGGGCTTTCAGGGTACAAAATTACGCGCCTTGGTCATTCCTTACAGGCGGCAACACGGGCTTATCGGGATGGTGCCGACATTGACTGGATCGTATCCACATTGCTGCACGACATCGGCGACATTTTTGCGCCTTACAATCACGATGAATATGCCGCCAGCATTTTACGCCCGTTTGTGCGCGAACAATGCACTTGGGTTGTTGAAAAACACGGCGATTTTCAAATCATTTATTATGGCGAGCACGTGGGCGCAGATCCAAACAAACGAGACATGTATAAAGACCACCAATATTTTGACGATTGCGCGACCTTTTGTGCGCGATGGGATCAAAACAGTTTCAATCCAGACTATGAAACACTGGACATCGACTTTTTTGCCCCAATGGTACGAGAAGTATTTGCTCGCACACCCTATGACCCCAACGTGGTTCAGCCGGGCGTGCAAGTTGCCTTGCAAAACCCGACTGCCGCCGAACACCGCGCGTTATAGACCGAAAGCCACGCGATGAACTTCGTCTAGTTCGGTTGTTGGTGCAAGCGCCACTGAAAGCGTGCGACCACCAAACAATCCAGCAACCATAGCAGCGATTGCCGCAAATATGATGTGGTACGTCGTGCTGGTTAACAACTCAGGTGAGACAGCCTTCAACGTACCTGTGGCAAAATTGATCGCGAAAATGGACATGATTTGCACCAAAGTCAGCCATTCCCCTTTCAGTGAAACGAACATTCTGGACTTTGCGACAATCCACTTTTTCTGAACCCGAAAACCAACCCACGCACCAAACACGTAAACGAGCAGAACAACGCCCCAAACAGCGAATACAACATCCAAAGCATTCACCGCTCGCAACGACATCGCCCCCAACAAAGGCAGCAAATAGAACACATGCAAAGGTGACTTTCTGGCCCGCGTATCGATCAACCCCAAAATCAAAAGGAAGACGAACAAAAACCAAACCCAAGTTGGCACACCGTTTAAAATTCCGTCAATCATTTACCTTCTCCCCAACGCAGAGCAATCCAGAAAAGAGCCAATCCAACGAAGGCTGCAGCGCCATGACCGATCAATTTGCTTAAGAAAATATTGGCGAACATCAAACCGGCCACACCGACCACAAGACGATCTCGGCGATCCAATGTAATACGGCCGAAAAAGCGACCCAAATTGTTAAATGTCTTTTCCATCGCCAAATCCTTTTCTGTTCTGCGGAATTGCGTTATCAAAAACGCCCAAACAAAAGTTGGCTCAACCCTATTTACGTGAACAACAGGCTATCCTTCGTGAACGACACATCCCAAAAACCCAATAAAACAACGCTTCCTCCATAGCATATACCTGAACAACTCATCGGGTACTTCTTAACGGTCATCCTATTTGTCGTGATGGGGCCGTTTGAAACTTACACCATGGATCTGGCTACACGTGCATTATATTGGACGTTGTGCATCGGGGCGGGATGGGTAATTTCCGTTACGTTCATTTTAACGTCCGAACGCCTGCCGGTATTTGCAAATTGGCAATCAATACTACGCATCGTTTTTGCCATTGCCATGGCCGCCATCCCGATATTTTTACTTGTCGTTCAAATCGACAAAATTATTAATCCAAATTCTGACATCCCTCTTTCACCGACGATGTTTATGAATGTGGGCGTCATGGTCATCCTGATTTCCAGCGTGATAATTATGCGAATAAAACCACGCATGATTAAACCTGCCCCCGTACCTGACCGATGCACATTTTTGGATAGGTTGCCTCCAACTTTGGGATCCGCGTTGATCTCAATTAGCAGCTTTGATCATTACATTGAGGTAACGACAGCCAAAGGCAAAGATTTGATCTATATGCGTCTTTCTGATGCCCTAGAAGAATTGGCAAATTACCCCGGGCAACAAGTTCACCGTTCTCATTGGATGTCTGCCCACGCCTTTTCCGGCACGTCGCGTGTCAAAGGCCGCTTGATGGCGCATCTTGTGGATGGTCGCGAATTGCCAGTTTCCCGCAGTTTTGGCCCGCAAGTGCGTCGAATGGCACCAGTTCAAATCACACCAAAAGCGGTGAAAGCAGACTAAAGCCTTTCCCTTGGCCGCTGCATTGGGTAATTGATCCCTCACCCAAGGAACTAACACGCAGGATCAAGATTATGGCGATGGAAAAGAAGTTTGACGCGGCCACAGCCGAGGCAAAGATTTACGCCAAGTGGGAAGATGCCAAGGCTTTCGCAGCTGGTGCAAATGCCCGTGATGGTAAAGACAGTTTTTCAGTCATGATCCCGCCGCCAAATGTGACGGGCAACCTGCACATCGGTCACGCCTTTAACAACACGCTTCAGGACATTCTGATCCGCTGGAAACGCATGCAGGGCTTTGACACCCTTTGGCAGCCTGGCACGGATCACGCGGGTATCGCTACGCAGATGGTTGTGGAACGCAAATTGGCCGAAACGCAACAGCCCAGCCGCGCTGAAATGGGCCGCGAGGCGTTCTTGGAAAAAGTTTGGGAATGGAAAGCCGAAAGCGGCGGCACCATCATCAACCAGCTAAAACGCCTTGGTGCATCATGTGATTGGGACCGCGAGGCATTTACAATGTCCGGCAACTTTCCTGATGCCGTAATCAAAGTATTTGTTGAAATGTACAACAAAGGTTTGATCTATCGCGGCAAGCGTTTGGTCAATTGGGACCCACACTTTGAAACTGCGATCTCCGATCTTGAAGTGGAAAACATCGAGGTTGCGGGCCACATGTGGCACTTCAAATATCCTCTCGCAGGTGGCGCAACTTACACGTACGAGGAAAAAGATGAGGATGGAAACGTAACGCTTTCTGAGGAACGTGACTATATTTCCATCGCCACAACACGCCCTGAAACCATGTTGGGCGACGGTGCTGTTGCAGTTCATCCAACAGATGAACGGTACGCGCCCATCGTTGGCATGCTTTGTGAAATCCCCGTTGGCCCCAAGGCCCAGCGCCGTTTGATCCCAATCATCACTGACGAATACCCTGACAAAGATTTTGGGTCGGGTGCGGTGAAAATCACGGGTGCTCATGATTTCAACGACTACCAAGTCGCAAAACGCGGTGGAATTCCAATGTATTCCTTGATGGATACCAAAGGGAATATGCGTTCTTATGGCCCACCCTATGTTGACGAAGCAACCACCGCTCAAGCTATCGCAATTGGCAAAGCTGAATTTACCGAAGCGTCAATTGCTGCGATGAACATGGTACCAGAAGAATACCGTGGCCTTGATCGCTTTGATGCGCGCAAAGCCGTTATTGCCGACATCACCGCCGAAGGTTTGGCCGTGATGGTTGATCAGACTTCAACAGATGATGACGGTAATGAGACGACGACCAGCATTCCTTATGTTGAAAATAAACCCGTGATGCAGCCCTTTGGTGATCGTTCCAAAGTGGTCATTGAGCCGATGTTAACTGACCAATGGTTTGTGGACACCGCCAAAATCGTTGGCCCAGCTCTTGATGCGGTCAAAGACGGAACGGTTAAGATCATTCCCGAAAGTGGTGAAAAAGTTTATTACCACTGGCTGGAAAACATCGAGCCTTGGTGCATCTCGCGTCAACTTTGGTGGGGGCATCAGATTCCGGTTTGGTATGGGCCCCTATTTCCTGAGGGTGGGATTAGTGAGACCAATGGTCCATCGTCAAATGGATTCGTTAGATTCTGCGCTCCAAATTTTGAAGAAGTACAAGCACAAGCCAAGAAGTACTATGGTACCGATAGTATTATTGAAAACGTAGAAGGCTGCGGTCCCGAATTCAAAATCAGACACACGAATTCAAATCGAACAATCCGTGTTGGTTGGGACACAATAGAACTACCAAGTGGAAAATTCAAAGCCTCAGAAATCGGTCTATGCCGCGACCCAGACGTCCTCGACACTTGGTTCTCCTCAGGCCTCTGGCCGATTGGAACTTTGGGTTGGCCCGAACAAACCGATGCGTTGGACAAATACTTCCCAACGTCCACGCTGATCACCGGACAAGACATCCTGTTTTTCTGGGTGGCGCGCATGATGATGATGCAGATAGCGGTTGTTGATGAAATCCCGTTTGATACGGTTTACCTGCACGGCCTTGTACGCGATGCCAAAGGTAAAAAGATGTCCAAGTCTACGGGCAACGTCATTGACCCATTGGATATTATCGACGAATTTGGCGCGGATGCTTTGCGATTCACCAATGCGTCCATGGCTTCTATCGGCGGCGCGTTGAAGCTCGATACGCAACGCATCGCAGGCTATCGCAACTTCGGTACGAAACTATGGAATGCCGCCAGCTATGGCGATTTCAAAGGCAGCTTTGCTTTGCCGCACACTGATAATGCGCCGGAAACGAAATTGCCGCTAAACAAATGGATCAAAGGCGAAATCGCCAAAACATTGGCAACCGTTGATGATGCGCTGGCCGCTTTCCGTTTTAACGATGCTGCCAATGCGCTGTATGCTTTCGTTTGGGGCACCTTTTGTTCGCAATACTTGGAATACACCAAACCAGTTCTAGATGGTGAAGATGCAGCAGCTGCGGCTGAAACATTGGCAACATACGCTTGGGCACTGGATCAATGCTTGATCCTGATGCACCCCATCATGCCGTTCATCACAGAAGAAATTTGGGGCCAAAAGCAACGACCAAAAATGTTAATCCACACAGATTGGCCAACTTACACAACGGCTGAAATGGTGGATACCAAAGCCGACGCGGAACTCACTTGGGTAACAAAAATGATCGAAACAATCAGATCTGTACGCACCCAAATGCGTGTACCCGCCAGCGCCTTTATTCCACTGGCTGTCCAAGGTATCAGCCCAGAGGCACGTTCAGCATGGGATCAAAACGCATCCCTCATCACGCGTTTGGCACGAATAGAGACCCTTACCGAAGTTGAAATCTTTGAAAGCGGCGCGGTGACACTTGGTGTGTCTGGGGGTACATTTGCTTTGCCATTGGCGGATGTCATCGATGTTGCCGAAGAAAAAGCACGTCTTGAGAATACGATGAAAAAGCTGGAAAAAGAAATTGGCGGGATGAAAGGACGATTGAACAACCCGAATTTTGTCGCCAGCGCGCCGGACGAAGTTGTTGACGAAACCCGCGCCAATTTGGCGAGCAAAGAAGAAGAAGCTGCCAAACTCAAAATTGCCCTTGGACAACTTGCGTAAAATCAAATTATCTTCGCCGGCTTGGTCAAACTAAGAAGCCTCCGGCGGGGATATTTAGAGCCAGAAGAAACAAAGACCCACGCATCCAATGAAGGCTGCGCGGGTCTTGAAAAGCAAATCGCTTCTCCTGGTACGGCCATCGGCGTCCCCGCCTGTACCGTAAATTTCTTATGTCATATTCTTGGTTAACAATTCATTTCTTCTGGGCAAAAATATCCCCGCCGGAGGCACCTAACTTTTTTACAACGCAGAATTAGTCGCTAACTTTCAACATAATCTTCCCGATATGTGCAGATGTTTCCATCCGTTCATGCGCCTTGGCGGCATCCGAAAGCGCAAATTCACTGTCAATAACCACATCGATTTGCCCATTCTCAAGCTTGGGCCAAACGTCTGCCGACAATCCAGTTGCAATGCGGGATTTTGCCAAAATCGATTGTGGTCGCAAAGTTGATCCCGTCAGTGTTAGGCGGCGAGTCATCATTTCAACCATGTTCAACTCGGCTTTTGGTCCCTGAAGAAAAGCGATTTGAACCAAACGTCCATCGTCGGCCAATGCCTTTATGTTGCGCTGCATATACGGGCCGCCAACCATATCCAAAACAACATCCGCACGGCCGCGTTGCTTCATTTCGGCAACAAAATCCGTTTCACGATAATTGAACGCAGCCTCAGCACCCAATGCGACACAAGCTGCGCATTTTTCTTCTGATCCAGCCGTTACAAAGACACGACACCCCATTGAACAGGCGAGTTGGATCGCTGTTGTGCCAATCCCCGAACTTCCGCCATGAATGAGAATTGTTTCGCCGGATTTCAATCCTGCCCGCACTACCAAGTTGCTATATACCGTAAAGTGGTTTTCGGGCAGCCCTGCCGCCTTTAGCAAAGACATACCAGCCGGTATGGGCAAGCAATGAGAGGCTTCTGTTGTTACGTATTCAGCATAGCCCCCACCAGGCAACAGCGCGCAAACTGCATCACCAATTTTCCATTTCGATACACCGGCGCCAATTGCCACAATATGCCCAGACGCCTCAAGTCCCGGCAAATCTGATGCACCTTTTGGGGGATTGTATAATCCTGCTCTTTGCAAGGCATCTGGTCGGTTCACGCCAGCATACGCCACTTTGATCAACACCTCGCCAAACCCAACGGTGGGTACGGGCCGGTTTTCATTCAATACTAAAACCTCGGGCCCGCCAGATTGCGTGATTTCAACGGCATTCATTGTTTCAGGTATTGTCATTTTGTTTCCCAACAGATCCTGGCATATTTTGAAAACGCGCACCTTCGCGCGCACGGCTTGCTGCGTTATTTGCCATATCCAGCATCCGCCCTGCAAAAGGCAATTTTCCCAGACCCGATTTAATTTTTTCAAACTGCATTACGTTTTCTATTCGGCGGTCCAAGAATTCCAGTGTTGAAGTCATGTCTGCATCTTCTTCGCCCAACCAGTATAGCAAGGTTGCCGAATAAACCGCCGACAATGTCGCGCGTTTTGTGTAAAAATTTAGATCTTCGGAAGTGTCGCCAAATGTTCGCCAGATCGCATCTGCCGTTCCCCAAATCAAAGCCGATCCCCTCGCTCCGTTTTGAGGCAACGCAAAATGGGCCACGCTACGGCGAACCACTTCTTTGTCACGGGCTGCAATTTCCAAGCGCGTTCGCACTGCAAAAGAAATTCGCTCACGAATGCGCATATCTTCCCACGCTGCGTCTTGCAGAGTTTCAATCATTTCCTGATCAGCCGATTCGTGGGCAAAAGCTGCTAAATCCGTGGCACCATTCGGGCAAATCAACTTTGCCAGCCCAATGTCGACATCGCAATCAATGACCGCCTGTTCAAAAACTGCTTTTGCATAGCCATCAAAGGCAACATTCGGCAATGCAGCCGCCAATAATTGCGCTTTTATTTCTTTGTGTGATTGCACCATTTGGCCCTCGTGTAAAAATATGGACAACGCGTCTGCTCGCTGTTATACGCCGCATTCCTGCTAATTCAACTTTAACCTAGAAAGGTGGTGACACCACATGCAGGTGAGTGTTCGCGATAACAATGTCGATCAGGCATTGCGTGCTCTGAAGAAAAAACTTCAGCGCGAGGGCGTTTTCCGTGAAATGAAGCTTCGGCAGCATTACGAAAAACCTTCGGAGAAAAAAGCGCGCGAAGGCGCAGAAGCAATCCGCCGTGCCCGTAAACTGGCACGTAAGAAAGCTCAGCGCGAAGGGATGCTTTAAAGCAATCCTTTAGCACTTTTGTCACAGAGGTTTCGACCTCGAACAATTACCCCCGCAGCCTCGCTTCGGGGGTTTTTTGTTGTCGATAGTTTGACAGAAACACCATTTCATGAAAACTTGAACCCAATTGATTTAAGACGATTGGATAATTTATGAATAGCAAAGACGCTTATGATATTGCCGCGAAAATTGTCGATTTAATGTTGAAAAACTTAGGCTTTTTTATTGGTATTTGTTCGCTCTTTGGTGGTTGGATTGCTGTAGGAGGCTCACTACATGATCTTGCCATCGGTAAAAAAGGGCGTTGGCCTTTATCTTTTCAGCTGCAAGCATAACAATGGTTTCCGGCCAGATTTCTCTTTTGAAACGAGCAACAGCGGCACTTGCTATTTCTCGAACGCTTTATGAAATTGAAAATACAACAACCCCCAAGTTACTTGAGCCGGTAAAACTTGCCCTTTTCGATCAAGGACGCATCTGGCCAACAATTTACGGTATGGGTGGCGTAATTCTATTCCTAAATATGTTAATATTATTTGCGTAGAAATACGCTCAAACAGGCAATTCCGTCGTTTGTCGAACAGTTCTAAGACTAAAAGACGAATGCAATTGGGCAACCCCCGGTAAATTCGCTAAAAATTTTCGATGGATACGTGCGAAATCTTCTGTGTCTTTTGCCACAACTTTCAACAGATAATCCGCGCGACCCGCCATCAGATGGCATTCCAAGACATCCGGCACCCGTGCCACGGCCTTTTCAAAATCAGACAAAACATCATCTGATTGCCCATTCAATGCGATCTCAACATACACGGTTGTGGAACGTTCCACCATTTTGGGATCAAGAAGTGCAACGTAATCCCGAATGTACTTTTCTTTTTCCAACCTGTTCACACGCCGATGACAGGCAGAAGCAGACAGGTTCACCCTATCGGCCAAATCTGCATTGGAAATGCGGCCCTGCTTTTGCAAAACCATCAATATTCGACGATCCGTGCTGTCTATATCCATATGGCGCAACTTTCATAACCTAATTGGCAAAATTTTCACTGATCATTGCGCAATTGTGATAAAATAGCAAATTATTTGCACAATATTTTTTAAAAACCTGATGCTTAATCAAGTCAAATGCAGATGGAGGATACTATGCATATCGGTTGCCCAAAAGAGATAAAGCCACAAGAATTCCGAGTTGGCCTAACGCCAAACGCCGCGCATGAAGCGGTGGTGAATGGTCATAAAGTCAGCATTGAAACCAACGCAGGGCTTGGTGCTGGTTTCACGGATCAAGACTACATAAATGCGGGTGCCGACATTATGGGCACAGCATCAGAAATATTTGCCACGGCCGATATGATTGTGAAGGTAAAAGAGCCCCAAGCGGTCGAGCGAAAGATGTTACGCGAAGGGCAAATCCTGTTCACCTACTTGCACCTTGCACCGGATGAGGCGCAAACTCGCGATCTTATGGCTTCTGGCTGCACAGCGATTGCATATGAAACGGTAACGGATCGCAACGGCGGCCTTCCATTGTTGGCACCTATGTCCGAGGTTGCAGGCCGATTGGCACCCCAAGTTGGTGCATGGACTTTACAAAAGGCAAATGGTGGACGGGGTGTATTACTTGGCGGCGTGCCAGGTGTTGGCCCTGGTAAGGTTCTTGTCATCGGTGGTGGTGTTGTAGGTACGCATGCCGCCAAAATTGCCGCAGGAATGGGTGCTGATGTAACGGTACTTGATCGATCTTTGCCTCGGCTTAGATATCTGGACGATGTTTTTGGTGGTTCTTTCAAAAATTCATATGCCAGTGCAGGCAACACAATTGAACTGGCCCGCGAAGCAGACCTTATCATCGGTGCAGTTCTTATTCCTGGTGCGGCAGCACCCAAGCTTATTTCACGCGCGCAATTGGCTGAATTGAAACCCGGTGCTGCGTTGGTGGATGTCGCGATTGATCAAGGCGGTTGCTTTGAAACGAGCAAGGCAACCACACATCACGATCCAATTTATGACGTAGACGGCATCATGCACTATTGTGTGGCCAACATGCCAGGTGCCGTGGCACGGACGTCTACGCTGGCCTTAGGCAATGCGACAATGCCTTTCATGCTGGCCTTGGCTAACAAAGGTTGGCGTCAGGCCTGCGCTGATGATCATCACTTGTTGAACGGCCTAAATGTGCACGCTGGCCATCTTACCTATGAGGCCGTTGGCGCAGCACTTGGTATTGACGTTATGGATGCCACAGCCGCGATGGAAATTTAAAACACAAAAAGGCCCGCCTAAACTGGCGGGCCTTTTTCATGCGGATACACTCCACACTTATCTCATTTATTTTTTGGCCAATGAATCACGGATTTCTTTAAGGATATCCAACTCGCTTGGGCCAGCAGGTGCCGGCGCGACGGCCTCTTCTTCTTTTTTCGCAGCTTCTTTTAGCTTGTTCACGTTGCGAACCAACATGAAAACTACAAACGCAATGATCAAGAAGTTGATGATCGCCATGATAAAGCTACCATAAGCAAAGGCAGATGCCCCGGCTTCACGCGCGGCGGCCAGTGATTCATATACTGAGCCGTCGCCGTTGATAACGATGTATTTGTTGGTGAAATCAACACCACCCGTGAAGATACCGATGATCGGTTGGATCAAATCAGCCACCAGTGATTTAACGATGGCCGTAAAGGCCGCACCGATGATGATACCAACGGCCATGTCCATGACATTGCCTTTGGCGATAAAATCTTTGAATTCTTTTAGCATTTGCTGTCCCTTTTTCTCCGCGCACATTCTTTTGATGTGCATACACGCACAGCTATAGGCCGTCATTTTAACAAAAACACCTCTTTTTTGCGGGGAAAAAATCACTATCTTGATCAAATCAAAAAGAGAACGGACACCTAAATGAGCAATTTTGACAATTTTCCGATTAACAAACGCTGGCCAGCCACCAACCCTGATTTACTGCAACTATATTCATTCCCGACCCCAAATGGCGTGAAAGTTTCCATTGCCCTTCTGGAAATGGGTATAGAATTTGAACCTCATTTGGTGACGCTCTCTGATAGTGATGTGAAAAGCGTAGAATTTCTTTCGCTTAACCCAAACAACAAAATTCCTGCGATCATCGACCCTAATGGCCCTGATGGGGAACCCATAGCTTTATTTGAAAGTGGGGCCATCTTGATCTATCTGGCCGAAAAATCCGGTAAACTGTTGCCTACCGATGCCGTTGGGCGCAACAAAACCATTCAATGGCTGATGTTTCAAATGGGTGGACTGGGCCCAATGTTTGGACAGATTGGCTTCTTTTTCAAATTTGCAGGCAAAGAGATTGAGGATAAGCGACCATTGGATCGCTATATCACCGAAGGTCGCCGCCTTTTGGCTGTATTGGAAAAAGAGTTAGAGGGACAAGATTGGATAACCGGCGAATATTCCATCGCTGATATCGCCATCGCACCTTGGTTGCGCGCTGTGCGCGATTTTTATGGTGCAGGCGAAGTATTGCAGATGGATAAACTTCCTAATGTCACGGCTTATCTTGATCGTTTTCTAGCGCGGCCAGCTGTTCAAGCAGGCTTGAACATTCCACCACGTCCTTAATAAACGGTCTTCCACTTGGGCTACTCAATACGGCCCAAGTGGAAAAATCAAAACGCCTAAGACTTAGGCAGTTGACCGTTCAGAACATAACGCAACATTTCAACAACTTGTGCAGGGTGTTCAGCAACGGCCAACGCTGCTGCGTCGACTTCTTTGAGGGCATGTTGGTGATCAGCACCGTGCAGCACGATCAAAGATTTCCCCAATGCAGCCGCATATCCAGCATCAAACGCTGCATTCCATTGTTTGTATTTTTCACCAAAACGCACCACGACAATATCCGCATCTGCAATCGCCTTGCGTGTACGCAAGGCGTTTAGTTTTGCACCTTTATGATCATGCCAAAACTTGTTTTCTTCGGCACCCAAAATGGCAACGCCACAATCATCAGACGCCGCGTGATCAGTAACGGGCGCTGAAAAACTGACATCCAATGCAGATGCCCCTTCGATAATTTGTTCGCGCCAATCCGTATGGATTTCCCCGGAAAGATACACGTTAAGGGGCTGATTTTTCATTTAACATCTCGCTTTCACAGAATTCTTTGTGCTCCAACAACTCACCCTGATAATAAGGCCAGTCGCACTTCTGATTGAACTTAGCAAAACGCGCCATAAGTACAAGCAAAGGCATGCACTCTTCTGGCAATAGATCCTTGGCGACAATACCAAGATTGATTTCCCAAGATTTCATAATGTCGTCGCCGTTTTCACCAAGACCTTCCCTGAAATTGTACCATTGAGGATAGAGCTGCATATCTACTTGCTTCATCGCAGCAGTCTTTTGGAACATTTTTTCGGCTTCTTTTTTTGAACCCAACGCGGCTGCGCTTCGCGCCCACATGTGGAATGACCGCACCGATGCAGGATCTATTTCCGACGAGGTTTGGAATTCATTCTTGGCTTGCAAAAACTTTTTCATTCTAAAAAGGGTTAGGCCTTTCAGAAAATACACGTTTGGATAAGTTGGATCAACTTTAATCGCGATATCATATTTTTCCAAAGCTTCGTCCCAAAGATGTCGGCGATGCAAGCTATACCCAAACGTCGCAATTGGTCGTGCAAACCCAGCAATATCATCATTTTCTGAAAACTCGATCGCGCGCTCTAGCCAATAATCAGAAGACTCAAACTCTTCATTTCGCATGTCCATTAAGCCAATCAAATTCGCCGCCCACGCCCGATCAGGGTGATTGGCCTTAACCATATTGACCGCGCGCTCTCGACCCCCACTTTTTTTGGTTTGAAATAAATAGGCGGCCGCGATGTATGGGTCCAAATATTCAAACAACTTGAGAGCCGCTGTTTCAAAATATAAATCTAAATCATCATCGTTCAAATTCGCGGCCAAAACATCGCCGAATGTTCCAACGGGAATAATTTTTATCCCTTCCTTATCATAAACCCGTAACCTCATCTCCATGTTTGCGTCGCTACAAATGTCATCCGTACAAATGATTTCCCCAGCTACTCGCGTTTGCTTAATCCCAAGGACCGCCCTTAGTGCCTTACTAATGCTTCGCAAGGAAATGCCTGCTCCCGGCACATCAATTTCGATTTCGCTGTCTTGATCTTGGAAGGAGTTTTGGCTTTTAGTCGTTGCTGCCAAATCACTAATGGCCAGTACGTGATGATTTAGCCAATGCGATGTTCCAACTGGGGTAAATCCCCTATTTATCAGAACTTTAGGCAGGGTGATCGCCTCCATCACCACACTGTCACGGCGTAAATCCTGTATCAGGACAAGCATCATCGCAAGGATAAGCGCAACAACCGTTCCGTTGATAAGCAACCGCCGTGTATTCTCAAAAAAGTGCGTTAATATTCCCGAGAACCGCTTACCACTACGGAATTCGCTTCTATCAATTGACATAGAAAACCCCTCAAAAAATAAATTCTTTGAGAGGCTAACATGTTTCAGAGTTTTGACAAAGCTTTAGCCGCGTAAAACGCCACCTGTTGATTTAGAAACTTTCGCGATGATTTTTTCGGACACCGCTTCAATTTGTTCATCGGTTAGTGTCTTTTCAGTTGGCTGAAGTCGAACTGTGATCGCCAAAGACTTCTTACCTTCACCCATTTGGGCCTCGGCTTTTTCGCCTTTGAATTCATCAAAAACACTTACCGCATCAATCAACGCCTTGTCAGCACCAGCCGCCGCATTCACCAAGGTCAATGCTTCGACTTTCTCATCAACTACAAAGGCAAAATCACGATCCACGGCCTGCAAATCACGCAGGGTGAGTGCCGAACGTGTGGCCGTTTTGGATTTCGGGAAAGGAACATTTGCCAGATGAATAGCAAAACCAACAACTGGTCCCTTTACGTCCATCACGCCCAGTGTTTTGGGGTGCAATTCACCAAACGCACAAAGAATATTCTTGGGGCCAAGGGATAAACGACCTGAACGACCTGAATGCCACCATCCTTTGGCACCACGTTGCACCATTTGTTTTGCTGGCGCACCGATTGCTGCCAAGATCGCCTCGGCATCGGCCTTGGCATCAAAAACATCAACCGCGCGGCGTGTGCCATGCACATCCTTGGGGCCTGTGTGACCAACCAAGATACCGGCCACCAACAATTCTTGATCTTCTGGCTCGCCACCATGGAAAACGGGTCCAACCTCAAACAGGGCCATATCCGCAAACCCACGCGCTTGGTTACGGGCCGCGGCTTGCAACAATCCTGGTAACAACGAGGGGCGCATGTGGCTCATTTCAGATGAAATCGGATTTTCCAACATTGTGGCATCAGAACCGCCCCCAAACAGGGCTGCTGATTTTTGATCAATGAAGCTATAGGTGACACATTCATTGTACCCTAATGCAGCATTAGTCCGACGGGCGATTTGTTCGCGTTTTTGCATTGGAGTCAGGATCGCTGATGGCACACCTTCCATTGCGCGCGCAAATGGCTTGCCTTTCAGTTTGGTAAGGGACGCAATCCGCGCCACTTCTTCAACCAAATCAGCCGAACCCAAAACATCAGGCCGCCAGCTAGGAACATGGGCTTGATCACCTTCAAGTTTGAAGCCCAACGCCGTCAGTGTTTGACGTTGCTCAGCCTCTGAGATTTCCATGCCTACCAGCGATTGTACGCGCTTTGCATCAAGCTTGTATGAACGCGCAGTGTTGGGGACCGCACCAGCACTAACCAATTCCGACGCTTCGCCACCGCACAAATCCATAATCATCTGTGTGGCCAGTTCTAAACCTGGCAATGTCCATTCCGGATCGACACCTCGTTCAAAACGGTACCGCGCGTCTGAATTGATTTTTAGTTTGCGACCTGTCACCGCGATTGTGACTGGATCCCAATAAGCGCTTTCCACGAAGACATTCACGGTTTCCGGTGTACAACCGGTTTCCGCACCGCCCATTACACCAGCAATACTTTCAACAGAGTTATCGTCCGAAATGCCCATCATGCCTTCATTTAGGCTGTAGGTTTTATCATCCAACGCCACGATTTCTTCGCCGCCTTTTGCACGATGAACGCGCAAATCACCCGACATTTTATCAACGTCAAATACGTGCAACGGACGATTTTGATCGTAGGTGAAATAGTTGGTGATATCGACCAATGTGGAAATTGGGCGCAGACCAATGGCCTTAAGTGCCTGTTGCAACCAAACGGGGCTTGGCCCGTTTTTCACGCCTTTGATGACACGACCATAAAATACAGGACACCCATCCAAAGTATCCTCATCAATGCTGACGCCAACTGGGCTGGCAAAACCGCCTTCAATATGTGGCACATCAAGGGGTTTCAATGTTCCCAACCCGCGTGCTGCCAAATCACGGGCAACACCGCGAACACCCAAAGCATCAGGGCGATTTGGTGTGATTGCAATCTCAATCATCGGATCAACCGCACCTGGATTGTGTTCGGCCAGATAATCAACAAAACGACTGCCTACCTCTGGCGCGCCTTCTAGTTCAATGATGCCATCATGTTCATCTGACAGCTCCATTTCACGTTCAGACGCCATCATGCCAAAGCTTTCAACGCCGCGAATTTTGCCAACACCAATGGTGGTATCAATTCCTGGCACATAGACACCAGGCTTGGCGACAACAACGTGAATTCCCTCACGCGCGTTGGGCGCACCACAAATGATTTGCAACTCGCCTTCATCCGTATCGACCTTACAAACCCGCAGTTTATCCGCATCGGGATGTTTTTCTGCGTGGTTTACATAACCAATAGTGAAATCCTTCAGCGTTTCCGCAGGATTTACAACGTCCTCAACCTCAAGACCAAGATCGGTAAGCGCGTAAAGAATTTCATCAACTGACGCATCAGTTTCAAGGTGTTTCTTTAACCATGATAAAGTGAATTTCATCGGCTTAATCCCCCTTGCAAATTTGGTTGGTCAAGTGACGCAAATCCATAATGGCGCAACCAGCGCAAGTCTGAATCAAAGAACGCACGCAAATCTGGAATGCCGTATTTCAACATCGCAATCCGATCGATACCCAAGCCAAAGGCAAATCCTTGCCATTCTTCTGGATCAACACCCGCAGCCGCCAAAACTTTGGGGTGCACCATGCCGGAACCCAAAATTTCCAACCAATCGTCGCCTTCGCCAACTTTTAGTGTGCCGTCTTTCCAACTGCATCGAATATCAACTTCGGCGCTTGGTTCAGTGAAAGGAAAGTGTGATGCGCGGAAACGCAACTCGACATTGTCCACCTCAAAGAAGGAACGCACAAATTCCTCTAACACCCATTTCAGGTTCGCCATTGAAATGTCCTTATCGATGGCAAGACCTTCGATTTGGTGAAACATTGGCGTGTGCGTCTGATCATAATCACAGCGATAGACGCGACCTGGTGCAATCACTCGAATGGGCGCGCCTTGTTCAGACATTGCGCGGATTTGAACGGGGCTGGTATGGGTGCGCAAAACATGAGGCGCACGATCTGCACCTTCCGGCAAAGACATAAAGAACGTATCATGTTCTTGGCGCGCAGGGTGCTCTGGCGGAATGTTCAAAGCATCAAAATTGAACCAGTCGGATTCAATTTGCGGGCCTTCAGCCACGGAAAAACCCATGTCTGCAAAAATGGCGGTAACTTCTTCGGTTACTTGCGAAATTGGGTGGATTGTGCCGGCAGGACGTTTGCGACCGGGCAGGGATACATCCAACCATTCGGTTTGCAAACGTTCATTTAGGGCAGCGTCAGCAAGCCCTTCTTTCTTGGCCATCAACGCAGAATTAATCTCGTTCTTTAGGGCATTCAGCGCAGGACCAGCCGTCTGGCGTTCCTCTGGCGTCATCTTGCCAAGTTCACGCATCTTAAGGGCCACTTCGCCTTTTTTGCCAATTGCCGAAACACGCACATATTCCAGCGTGCTTTCATCCATGGCGCCTGCAATGGCATCCAGATATTTCTTTCGCAGATCATCCATGATCGGCCCTCCAAATTAGTCCAACGCTTGCTATCACACAAAGCCCTGATTGCAAGGGTGCGCCCGCATCTTGAGCGGCCCCATAAGGGGCTGATCAAGGGAAACTGTGTGCCGCAAGGCACTCCTTTTGATCAAACCCTAAAACGAAAGAACCCCGCCTCGGCAATGCCGCGCGGGGTTCCAAATTTCAAACTTCTACAGAAGTATTAGGCCAACGCAGCTTTCGCTTTATTTACGATGGCTTCAAATGCTGCTGGCTCGTGTACGGCCAAGTCAGCTAAAACTTTACGGTCAACTTCGATACCGGCTAGCGCCAGACCGTTGATGAAACGTGAGTATGTGAATGCGGCGTCGATGCTGCGAACACCCGCGTTAATACGCTGGATCCACAAAGCGCGGAAATTACGCTTGCGCGCTTTACGGTCGCGTGTTGCGTACTGGTTAGCTTTATCCACCGCCTGCGTTGCAGTACGGAAAGCATTCTTACGACGACCGCTATAGCCTTTAGCCGCTTTGATTACTTTTTTGTGACGAGCGTGGGTAACTTTACCGCTGGTAACTCTAGACATGGTTCATTCTCCTCAGCGCGCGTACGGCATATATTTTTTCACGATAGCAGCGTCTGGCTTAGACAAAAGTCGAGTGCCGCGTGCTGTGCGAATAAATTTGGTTGAACGTTTAATCATGCCGTGGCGTTTGCCAGCGTGACCTGCTTTGATGTGGCCATTGGCCGTCACCTTAAAGCGCTTTTTGGCGCTCGATTTAGTCTTCATCTTTGGCATTTCCGTCTCCTCTATTTTCTGAGCGGTAGACGCGCGACTCGGCATGCCACTTCGGCCGGTCACACGGATTGAAGGTGCCGTATAGGGATCAGTCACTTAACTAGCAAGCACAAAATCCCTTTTTACAACAAAAATTGGGATTAAATTAACTGCCCGATTACACGCACGATGACGTCGGGAATTTCATCAATTTGGTATCCGCCCGGCTTTTGCGTGTATGCATAAGCCACAAGCCCAACAGACGCCAAGAAAGACAATCCACTAAAACGTATGGATCGCCCTTCTGAAAACGTAGAAATAAGGCCGGGAATCGTCAGAACCAATAGGGCTAAGCCCAAAACAAGTATGATATCAGGGTGCAATTTCCGTCCTTTCTCGCTTTAGTTGAGTGACCCTATTCGGGTTCACTTCGAGAAATCAACCTTTCTTCACATGGTGCCACGCGAAGAATGTTGGTTGTGCCAGGTTGGTTGAACGGCACACCCGCCGTCACCACAACCTGATCTTTGGGTGTCGCAAATTCAAACTTGAGTGCTGCGCGTACAGCCGAAATCACAGCCTCTTTGAAACGGTTCACTTCGCCGGTTTGGCAACAATGCAAACCCCACGTCAACGTCAACTGACGGGCGGTTGAAACCAGTGGTGTCAACATAATGATTGGCACACCAGGTCGTTCACGCGCCACAAGTGAGGCGGTGGACCCAGATTGAGAAAAACAGCAAATCGCCTTGATATCGGTGGTTTCGGCTATTTCACGTGCCGCAGAAACGATTGCATCGGCAACCGACGTTTTGTCAGCACCACGACTAGCGGTGATAACATCGCGGTAGGTTGGATCGCTTTCCACCTCAATCGCGACGTTATTCATCGTCGTCACAGCTTCAATTGGGAAATCACCAGCTGCAGATTCCGCACTCAGCATAACTGCATCAGCGCCCTCATAAATGGCTGTAGCTACGTCAGACACCTCGGCCCGTGTGGGCATTGGGCTTTCGATCATGCTTTCCAACATTTGGGTTGCAACAATCACAGGCTTGGCTGCACGACGACATGCACGGATCATGCGTTTTTGCAAAGGCGGCAGGTTTTGAACAGGCAGCTCAACACCCAAATCCCCACGGGCAACCATAATACCATCTGAGGCGCGCAAAATTTCTTTGAACGCCTCAACCGCCGCTGGCTTTTCGATTTTAGACAGGATTGCTGCACGACCTTTAACCAAGTCACGCCCCTCATATACATCTTCGGGACGTTGGACAAAGGACATCGCCAACCAATCAACACCCAGTTCACATACAAATTCCAGATCGCGTTTGTCTTTTTCTGACAAGGCTTTCAACGGCAAAAGGACATCAGGAACGTTCACACCTTTGCGGTTGGAAATCGTACCACCTGCAACGACCACACAATCGGCAAAATCTTTACCGCAGTCTTCTACAGTTACACGGATTTTACCGTCATTAATAAGAAGTGTCGCGCCGGGGCGAAGGGCCTCAAAAATTTCATGATGAGGCAACTTAACACGGGTCGCATCACCCGGTGCATCATCCAAATCAAATCGGAATTTTTGACCAACCTCCAACTCTTCAGAGGTATTCTTGAACTCACCACAACGTAGTTTTGGCCCTTGAAGGTCGGCCAAAATCGTAATCGGGCGACCAACATCTTGTTCAATTTTGCGAATGATTGCATGACGAACAGCAATTTCATCATGGCTGCCGTGGCTCATATTCAGGCGGAACACGTCGGCACCAGCCTCAAATAGGGCACGGATCATTTCATAGTCATCAGAAGCAGGCCCAAGCGTGGCCACAATCTTCACATTGCGCAGGCGTCTCATCCTTGTCGCATCCTCTTTGTTGTTTTCATTTACGTGGGCCGCCTTCCATATGGCGGAAAACAAGCACTTAGACAACTGGAAGTTTGTGACAACAAGGGATAAATAGACTCTTATCGATCGATGACCCCGATGAATAAGGTATAATTCATGACCACTGCCCCCTTTGAAATTATCGGCGAAAACCGTTTAGGTGCTTGGGTTGTTACATGCGATCACGCTTCAAATCGTGTGCCCGATTGTACAAACAACGGCTGCCTTGGTTTGGCGTCCAAGGATATGGCGCGACACATTGCCTATGATGTCGGCGCCGCTGGATTAGTCCGTGCACTGGCTGATCAATTGGACAGCCCTGCCGTTCTTTCAAATTTCTCGCGCCTTGTGATTGATCCAAACCGTGGTGAAGACGATCCAACCTTGTTGATGAAGCTTTATGATGGAACCTTGATACCGGCTAACCGCCATGCCGATGCAGATGAAGTTGAGCGACGTCTTGATGCGCTTCACCGCCCCTATCATGATGCATTAACGCGTGTGATTGCAGCAAGACCCCAACCTGTGATCCTATCTATTCATTCTTTCACACCGCAACTTGCTGGGCGCCCAGGCCGACCTTGGCATGTTGGTATTCTTTCAGCCGAAGATCGACGTCTTGCAAACCCGTTGCTTGCGCGTTTGATGGCAGAGGATGACCTTTGTGTTGGCGATAATGAACCTTACCTTGGGAAACTACCCGGGGACGCTATGGATCGTCATGCTCTGCAACATGACCGCTTGCATGTTTTGGTCGAAGTGCGAAACGATTTGATTGAGACGCCATCACAACAACTTAATTGGGCCACCCGTTTGGCCCCCATTTTCACCGCCGCATTGGCAGATATATCTACACAGGAATTGCCCCATGGATAAGCAACTGGACGAACAGACCCAAATCGAATTAGAGGCCGCAGCATTTCGCCGATTGCGCGATCATTTAGCCAAGCGCACGGATGTTCAAAACATCGATATGATGAATTTGACTGGCTTTTGTCGGAATTGCCTAAGTCGCTGGTATCAAGAGGCCGCAAACGAAAAAGGCATCGAAATGAACAAGGACGAAGGTCGCGAGGCGTTTTACGGCATGCCCTTTGCAGAATGGCGCGACGCACATCAAACAGAAGCAAGCCAAGATCAACAAGACGCTTTTAAAAAGTCTCACAACACCTAAGTCCAAAAATGCAAAAAGCCACGCACTAGCTGCGTGGCTTTTTGATTGATTTCAGACGAATTAGATCGCTTTTTTGCGGCTCTCGTCCAGATAGATTTCACGCAAACGCAATGCGATTTCACCCGGTTTGCCTGTGCCAATTGCTACGCCATCCATTTCAACAACACCTTGTACGAATGTTGTGGCTGATGTGATGAATGCTTCATCGGCGTCTTTGACTTCGTCAATTGTGAAAGGACGTTCAACTACTTCCATTTGCGCCTCAACGGCAAAACGCAAGACGGCCGCGCGTGTAATACCGCTTAAAATATCGTTAGACAGCTGGCGCGTGATGATTTTTCCGTCTTTAACAATGTAAGCATTGTTAGAGGTGCCCTCGGTGACAAAGCCATCTTCAACCATCCATGCATCATCACAACCAGCCGCTTTGGCCATCATTTTGCCCATAGCGGGGTATAGCAATTGAACGGTTTTGATATCACGGCGACCCCAGCGAAGATCATCAATTGAAATGACCTTGATGCCAGTGCTCACAGCGGGGCTGTTCACGACGTTTTTGGATTGGGTGAACATCACCAAACTTGGTGCAACACCCTTTGGATAGGCGAAATCGCGATCTGCAGCACCACGTGTTACTTGCAAATAGACAAGCCCTTCTGTGACGTCATTCAATTCAACCAGCTTGCGGTGAATTTCCAGCAAATCATCATCAGAAACTGGTGCATCCATCTCAAGTTCATTGAGCGAACGATTTAGACGAACCTGATGCCCTTCGAAATCAATCAACTTGCCATCAAGAACTGATGTTACTTCGTACACACCATCGGCCATCAGAAAACCGCGATCAAAGACCGAGATTTTAGCATCTTCTTCGGCGACGTATTCACCATTAACGTAAACTGTGCGGCTCATCTTTATCTCCTATTTTATCCCCAAAGGGTGGCAAGTGGCGGATGAACGCCCTGCCCGTCAAATTGCAATGGTTGTTCGCGGTCTTGGGCCAACAAAAGCGGCCCGTCAAGATCGGTAAATGCCACACCCTGCGCCACCAAAGTGGCCGGTGCCATCGCCAAGGATGACCCAACCATACATCCGACCATTACACCGTAGCCTGCATCAATTGCGGCTTGTTTCAGGGCCAACGCCTCGGTCAATCCGCCGGTTTTATCCAGTTTGATGTTAACCACATCATATTTGCCAACCAAATCAGGCAGACTGGCACGATCGTGACAAGTTTCATCGGCACAAACAGGCAAAGGTCGCTCAATTTCAGCCAGCATTTGATCTTGGCCAGCGGGCATCGGTTGTTCCACCAATTTCACGCCCAACCGAACAAGATGCGGGGCAAGATCACTGTATACATCAGCGGACCAGCCCTCGTTGGCATCAACAATGATTGCCGCGTCTGGTGCGCCACGACGCACCGCTTCAAGGCGGGCCATGTCATCAGCAGTGCCAAGTTTGATTTTCAACAAAGGGCGATGCGCATGCTTGGCCGCCGCAATTTCCATGCTTTCGGGCGTACCCAATGACAATGTGAAAGCGGTAATTTCAGGACCAGGTTTTGATAAGCCGGCCAATTGCCAAACGCGTTGGCCACTGGTTTTCGCCTCAAGATCCCACAACGCACAATCGACTGCATTTCGAGCTGCACCCGCAGGCAGGCTGTGCATCAGGTTTTCGCGGGTCAAATCGCCTGCTAAACCTTCGATTTCAGCCGTAACACTGTCCATGCTTTCGCCGTAACGCGCATAGGGCACACATTCGCCCCAGCCAGTGATGCCATCTTTGGTAATCCGAACCGTAAGAACATCGGCTTGCGTACGAGACCCGCGTGAAATTGTGAAAACTTCGGCAAGTTTAAAACTGTCTCGGCTTACTTTGATCATGAAATGCCCCAATGATGTAAAAACGGGTACCAGCCTAAACTGATACCCGTTTTAAGTTTTAGACAGCTTCTAGCGCGTCAACAAGACGGCCCGCACCGTGACGGAATGGATCAACAGTAGGCAGACCCATTTCAGCCTCAACTTTCGCCATGTAAGCGACAGCTTCTTCTTCGTTCAGATGCTGGGTGTTCACCGAAATGCCAATCACTTTACAATCTGGGTTACCGACCTTGGCCAACGTCAATGCGACATCGCGCAACTCGGCAAGGGTTGGCTGTTGATATGTTGGCAAACCACGCATGTGCTCACGAGTTGGCTCGTGGCTCAGGATCAACGCATCTGGTTGACCACCATGTACAAGTGCCATTGTGACGCCGGAATATGAAACGTGGAACAAGCTGCCTTGTCCTTCGATCATGTCCCAGTGATCCGCATCATTGTCTGGTGTCAAATACTCAACCGCACCCGCCATGAAATCAGCAACAACGGCATCAAGTGGCACGCCATCACCAGTGATCAAAATACCGGTCTGACCCGTCGCGCGGAAGGTCGATTTCAAACCACGTTCGCGCATTTCTTTGTCCATGGCCAAAGCTGTGTACATTTTACCAACGGAACAATCGGTGCCTACAGCCAAACAACGTTTGCCGCTGCGCTTGATGCCATTGGCAATTGGGTAATCAACAGAAGCAATGCGTACATCATGAAGTGTTGCGCCGGTTTCCGCAGCAACGGCCACTAGATCAGCTTCTTCTGACAGAAGATTGTGCAATCCGCTGGCCAGATCATACCCCATGCGCATGGCTTCGATCAGCACTTCTTTCCACGCCGCCGAAATAATGCCGCCACGGTTCGCAACGCCAATAACCAAAGTCTTGGCACCAGCTTCTTTGGCCTCTGCCAATGTCATGTCAGCAATTTTCAGATCCGCGCCACAAGAAGGCATACGGTATTGTCCAACTGCGTTGTCTGGACGCCAGTCTTTAATACCCTGTGCAACTTTTGCAGCTAGTTGGTCAGGCGCATCGCCCAAAAACAAAAGGTATGGTGTTTTGATCATCGTCGTTGCCCCCAAGGTCATTAAAATCGGCTATAATAAGCCCTGCGGATGTAGCATGCGAATTACGGCATTCTCTTCGAAAACTATCCAAAAAATCAAAATTTGTAAAACTTATCACGCACAAATAACAATATGTTCGAATTATATTCGAACATACAATGCAAAACAGACGATTGATTCACCTTATTTGCCAGAGGATTCCATTTCGGCCCACATGTCCTCAATCCAACCTTTTATCACCAAGGCTTCTTCCCAACGGTTTGACATTTCGCGCCCATCGGGTCCTGTCATGGCATATTCAGGCGGGCCGAGTTCACATAGGAAAATACAGTCGCCATCTTCATTGCGACGCCGCCATCCTTCTAGACCTTCTTTCCACCATCCTTTGAAAAGTTCGACCCAGGGCGCGTGTTGTGGAAAATCCAGCTGTAGTTGAATTTGCTGGCGGCTGGCGACACGACCCTGAAAACTGTCGGATCGTTCAAGAATTCGACTGATCAACCCCATGTCACGATCCGACATTGGCAGTTTGAATTCACGGTCTACCACATAATGGCTAAGATCGGCACACATCCGCATTTCGGGCACGGCATCAAGCAGGCACAACGTCGAATACAGATCATTTGTAATACAGTTTCTGTGCGCCTCAAATTGAATTGGCATATTTTCCTCTGCCGCCATTTCAATCCACTGGCGCACAACGGGGATCATACCTTCAACACTTAACGGCATGACCTGACCAATCAAATCCACAAAGGGTGATCCAAATTCCCGCGCCATTTGCAGGGTATCGCGAAATTCCTCAATGGACTTGGGAAACGCAACGATTAATGGCGTCAAACCGGCGGCTTTCATCATGGGTTGCACTTCATACGCTTGCGCCACATCCCCTGCACCCAGATCAATTGCCATGCCGTCATATCCCGCGCCAGCAACCATCTCACAAACTTCTTCATAAGGCAGTTTGGTACCGGTTTGATCATGGGGCTGCATCGCCCACAAAGATGTATATGTTTTAAGCTGGCGCATCGTACTCTCCCTTGGTTTGTGAAAGCCTACTTTAGTGCTGCGCTGCGGCGCAATACCCCACTAAGCTCATTTGCACTTGCAGCAAGACGCGCAATATTCTAACTCTGACGTAACAAAAAATGTAACTTCCTTACCCTCTCAAGGAGCCACCATGAGCTTTCGCCTACAACCAACACCCCCGTCCCGCCCCAATCGCTGCCAACTATTTGGGCCAGGTTCACGCCCAGCGATTTTTGAAAAGATGGCGGCATCTGCGGCCGATGTGATCAACCTTGATCTTGAAGATTCCGTTGCACCCAATGACAAAGACGAAGCCCGCGCAAACATCATTGCCGCGATTTCTGATGTTGATTGGGGCAACAAAACATTGTCTGTGCGCATCAACGGCTTAGATACACCCTATTGGTATCGCGATGTTGTTGATTTAATGGAACAGGCCGGCGAACGTCTGGATCAAATCATGATCCCCAAAGTTGGTTGTGCTGCTGACATTTACGCGGTTGATGCTTTGGTTACGGCCATTGAAACCGCCAAGGGTCGCACCAAGAAAATCACGTTTGAAGTGATCATCGAAAGCGCCGCTGGCATTGCCCACGTTGAAGAAATTGCCGCCAGCAGCCCACGCTTGGCAGCCATGTCATTGGGGGCCGCTGATTTTGCGGCCTCTATGGGGATGCAAACAACCGGTATCGGTGGCACGCAGGAAAACTATTACATGGCGCATAATGGGCAGAACCATTGGTCTGATCCTTGGCACTGGGCACAAGCCGCCATTGTTGCAGCCTGTCGTACGCACGGTGTTTTACCAGTTGATGGCCCCTTTGGTGACTTTTCCGACGATGAGGGCTTTGTGGCCCAAGCCCGTCGCTCGGCCACTTTGGGCATGGTTGGGAAATGGGCAATCCACCCCAAACAAATCGCGCTGTCCAATGACGTGTTCACCCCATCCGAGGAACAAGTCGCTGAAGCTCGCGAAATTATTACAGCAATGGAACAAGCCAAGGCCGATGGAGCGGGTGCTACGGTTTACAAAGGTCGCCTTGTCGACATAGCCTCGATTAAACAAGCCGAAGTAATCGTTAGCCAAGCCGAACTAATCGCCGCTAGCGCCTAGAACCAAAGGAACAGCCCATGCCAAGCAAAGTCGCACTGATCACAGGGGCCGCGCGCGGCATTGGGCTGGCCACCACCAAGTTGCTAATCGCTGATGGATGGCGGGTTGCAATGATTGACCGTGATGGTGATGAATTGACGTCATTGGGTGCCATTGATGGTGCCCAATCTTTTACTTTTGACGTTTCCAATCCGGATGCCGTTGAAAAAATGACCCAAGAGGTTTTAGCCGAATTTGGTCAAATCGATGCTTTGGTGAATAACGCAGGCGTTGCAGACTTCGGTCCAATGGAAGAAACTGATTTCGCCCGTTGGCGGCGCGTAATGGAAACCAATCTGGACGGTGTATTCTTGGTATCTCAGGCGGTTATTCCGGCCCTCAAGAAAACCAGTGGCGCGATCGTAAACATTGCGTCCATTTCTGGCCTTCGCGCTTCGACCCTGCGCGTGGCATACGGCACGTCCAAAGCCGCCGTTATTCAATTGACCAAACAACAGGCGGCTGAATTGGGTGAATTTAATGTGCGCGCAAATTGTGTATGCCCAGGCCCTGTGCGCACGAAACTGGCAATGGCTGTGCATTCACAAGAGATCATCGATGCCTACCACGATGCAATTCCTCTGAATCGCTATGGCAGTGAAAATGAGATCGCCGAAGTCATTGCCTTTTTGTGTTCCAGCAAAGCCAGCTATGTGACGGGTCAAGTCATGGCCGCTGATGGTGGGTTTGACAGCACGGGCGTAGGATTACCTGCCTTGCGTAAATAGCAAAAAGGCGCGATCCAGAAGAACGCGCCTTTTTTCGAATATTTTTGCAGAAGTTTCTTTACGCGTGGATGGCCCCATCACCACAAGCCAATGCAGCCTCACGAACCGCTTCGGAATATGTCGGATGCGCATGGCACGTCAAAGCCACGTCTTGTGCCGAGGCCCCAAATTCCATCGCAACACAAATTTCATGGATCAAATCACCAGCGGCGGGCCCAATGATATGCGCACCCAAAATGCGATCCGTTTCTTTATCCGCGATAATTTTCACAAAACCTTCGCCTGCAAATACTGCTTTGGCACGTCCGTTGCCCATAAATGAAAACTTGCCAACCTTGACTTTGCGTCCATCGGCCTTGGCCTCCACTTCAGTCAAACCAACACTCGCGACCTCTGGATGTGTATAGATCACTCCTGGGATAACATTGTAATTTACGTGGCCAGCTTTGCCTGCAATTACCTCGGCAACAGCCATGCCTTCGTCCTCGGCTTTGTGTGCCAACATTGGCCCTGTGATCACGTCACCAATGGCATAAACGCCAGGCAAATTTGTGGCCCAGTGATCATTGGTTTTGATCTGGCCACGATCGGTCATTTCACCACCAAGATCGCCAAATCCAAGCCCATCAACAAATGGGCGACGACCTGTCGCCACAAGAACGCAATCCGCATCAAGTGTTTCAATCGCTTCGGTCTTTTTAACTTGATAGGTAACTTTGGCTTTACTTTTGCTGGTCTCAACACCTTGAACCGCGGCACCCATTACAAATTTTAGTCCTTGTTTTTCCAACATACGCTTCAGGCCGCGCTGAACGTCTTTGTCCATGCCGGGCGTGATGGCATCAAGGAATTCAACAACAGTCACCTCGGCCCCAAGACGCGCATAAACTGACCCAAGTTCCAGCCCGATGACACCCGCTCCGATGACTACCATTTTCTTGGGGATCTTGTTCAATGCCAAAGCACCCGTTGATGTAACGACAATCTTTTCGTCAACCGTTACACCCTTAAGTGCGGATGGTTCTGACCCAGAAGCGATAATAATGTTTTTGGCTTGATGTACATCCTTGCCTACGGTCACTTCGCCTTTACCAGACAACTTGCCCCAACCCTTAAGCCAATCAATTTTGTTCTTTTTGAACAAAAATTCGATGCCACCAGTATTTTGGCCGATCACGTCGTCTTTGTACGTAAGCATTTGTTTCCAATCCACGCTGGGCGCCTTACCTTTAAGGCCCATGGCTGGAAAATTATGCTGCGCTTCGTGCAAGCTGTGGGTCGCATGCAGCAACGCTTTGGAAGGAATACACCCAACGTTCAAACATGTGCCGCCAAGGGTTTCACGCCCCTCAACGACGGCGGTTTTCAGACCCAATTGCGCACAGCGGATTGCAGCAACATAGCCGCCAGGACCGGCCCCAATGACGATAACATCATAGTTGGACATAGGATTTTCCTTTTCTCTCAGGTTTGTAAAAGGCACTGTTTTCCAGCTTACCTTTGCAATTTATCAGTTCAATTGACGGTCTAGCGTGATCATCCATCAAACCGTCCATTCAGCAATTTTTTCCGGCGTTAAAGCCGACGTTTTTTGTTCTTGGAACCAAGCCTTGCATGCATCATTCAAAGCCCGCAGTTCTATATCTTGCAATAGCGCATCAATCCCGGCCTTAGTTTTTGGCCAATGCACTTGGATCGACAAATCCTCAGCATCATTCATGTTGTGACTGCGTTGGAATTTCGATCCCAAAAAGTACTTGTCACTGACAATTCCCATACCGTCGCCACGTACGTTTTTCATCAACAACACATCTTGGCTTTTCACTGCATAATGCCGAATACGAGCATTTTCCCAAGTACAATCTTCAAAATCCATTCCATAACGATTAAGGCGCCACTTCCCTAACGCCCCACTTGGCACTGGGTTGCCTGCCGTATTAACAACTTGTCGGGCGTCATCAATTGGGTGTTTGGGCATGTGATCCCGTGCACCTCGAAAACTTGAAGGGCGGAACATTGTTTTATGTAACTGAACACGCGGCTGAGGCGCAGCCTGACCTTTGGTGAACGCTGGAATGACAAAACCACCATCCCATTCAGTCAATCCGTTGTCGCCCATCAATTGCCAAAGGATTGCAACCGCATCCGCTTCAGGCAGATTTTCTAGCAACGATGCAACATCACCATTGCCACATGTCACCTCAAGAAATTCATCTGCATCGATGTGCAAAACCCAATCGTATTGCGCCAAACTACCGTCGGTTAAAAGTTTGGCAAACGCATGGGTTTGCGGGGCTTTACCTGTTGGCACGTCCTGACTGAAATGGGTAATTTCCCCCATATCAGCCAAACAGTTCAACAATGCGTCTGATCCGTCAGTGCAAGCATTAGACACAATAACAACATCATCAAACCCAATGGCCTTATGATAGGCAACCCATTCTAAAATGAATTGCCCTTCATTGCGCACACAACAGACAACAGCCGTTTTATGGGTCATCGACGCCAACTTTCACCTATGCCCAAACCGCACGCCATTGCTGATTTACAAATCCATCAACAGACGACGAGGATCTTCAAGCGCTTCTTTCACGCGCACAAGGAAGGTCACCGCACCTTTACCATCAACAATACGGTGATCATAGGACAAGGCGAGGTACATCATCGGGCGAATAACAACTTCACCGTTGATCGCCATTGGACGATCTTGGATTTTGTGCATGCCAAGGATACCCGATTGCGGTGGGTTCAAAATGGGCGAGGACATAAGGCTGCCATACACACCACCATTTGAAATGGTGAACGTGCCGCCCTGCATTTCCGCCATGCTTAACTTGCCGTCACGCGCACGTGCACCTTTTTCGGCAATCGCTTTTTCGATTTGTGCAAACGATAAGGAATCCGCTTCGCGAATAACTGGCACCACAAGACCTGTTGGCGTACCAGCCGCGATCCCCATGTGAACGAAGTTTTTGTATACAACGTCCGTACCATCGATCTCTGCGTTTACTTCGGGCACTTCGCGCAAGGCATGACAGCACGCTTTGGTGAAGAACGACATAAAGCCCAACTTCACACCGTGCTTTTTCAAGAACAAATCTTTATACTCATTACGCAGCGCCATCACCTCTGTCATGTCCACCTCATTATATGTGGTCAACATAGCGGCGGTGTTTTGGCTTTCCTTCAAACGACGCGCGATTGTTTGGCGCAAACGCGTCATTGCCACGCGTTCTTCACGAGATGCGTCACTTGCCGCAACGGGTGCGCGCGGTGCACTTGTTTGGGCACTCGGTGGGGTGGGCACAGCCGCCAAAGGCGCTGGGGCCGCCGCACCGCCAGCAAGGGCTGCGGCAACATCTTCTTTCATCACGCGGCCATCACGGCCCGTACCTGTAACTTGATCAGCAGACAAACCAGCTTCAGCCATGGCTTTTTTGGCCGCTGGCGCATCTTCAATGTCTTTATTTGAAACGGGGGCAGCGGCAACGGCGGCGGGTGCTGCTGCAGATGTTGCTGCGCCACCCGATGACATAACGCCCAATTTTCCACCGGCTTGAATGGTGGCACCACTGGCGGCCAAAATTTCTGTTAGAACACCAGCCGCAGGTGCTGGAACCTCAACGGTTACTTTGTCCGTTTCAAGCTCACACAGCATTTCGTCCTGTGCCACACTATCGCCAACAGCCTTGTACCATGATGCAACAACCGCTTCGGTTACACTTTCGCCAAGGGTTGGCACCATCACATCAACAGAACCTCCGTCTGGCGCCGCATCGCTTTTTGCAACTGGCGTTGTCGCCGCTGGGGCCGCAGCACCCGCGCCTTCGCTCAATGTTGCCAAAAGAGCATCAACTCCAACTGTTACACCTTCGCCTGCAACGATTTCCCCTAAAACACCCGCCGAAGGGGACGGAACCTCAACCGTTACCTTGTCCGTTTCAAGCTCGCACAGCATTTCATCAACAGCCACAGCATCACCAGGTTTTTTGTACCATGTTGCCACGGTTGCCTCAGTCACGCTTTCGCCCAATGTGGGTACACGAATATCGGTCATTATTCTTTTCCTTCGATGGTCAGCGCGTCATCAACGAGCGCGGCTTGTTGTGCTTTGTGTTGGCTCGCCAAACCTGTTGCAGGTGAGGCTGATGCAGGGCGACCAACGTAAACGGGTCGCTTTGATTTTGTTTCTAGGCGGTTTAGCACCCATTCAATATTTGGCTCAACGAACGTCCAAGCCCCTTGGTTTTTGGGTTCTTCTTGACACCAAACAACTTCTGCACCTTCAAAACGCTTTAGTTCGGTGAGCATAGATTTTGCAGGGAATGGATAAAATTGTTCCAAACGCATCAAGTAAATATCGTCGATGCCCCGAGCGTCGCGTTCTTCTAGCAGATCAAAGTAGACCTTACCGGAACACACAACCACACGTTTGATTTTCTTGTCCGCCACAAGTTTGGTATCAGAATTGCCGTGCTGCGCATCATCCCACAAAACGCGGTGGAAAGAGCTGCCTGTTTGGAATTCTTCGGCTTTTGAAACCGCCAGTTTATGCCGCAACAATGACTTTGGCGTCATCATCACCAAAGGTTTGCGGAAAGTGCGGTGCAATTGTCGACGCAGAATGTGGAAATATTGCGCAGGCGTTGTACAGTTGGCAACGATCCAGTTGTCGCCACCACACATTTGCAAGAAGCGCTCCAATCGGGCCGACGAGTGCTCTGGTCCCTGCCCTTCAAAACCATGCGGTAGCAGCATCACCAAACCAGACATCCGCAACCATTTGCTTTCGCCCGAGGATATGAACTGATCGAACATGATCTGGGCACCGTTCGCGAAATCGCCAAATTGCGCCTCCCACATCGTCAACGCATTTGGTTCCGCCAATGAATAGCCGTATTCAAATCCAAGAACGGCATACTCAGACAGCATAGAGTCGATGACTTCGTACTGCGCCTGACCCTCACGAATTGCGTTTAACGGATAGTAACGTTCTTCGGTGTCTTGATTGATCAAACCAGAGTGACGTTGACTAAATGTACCGCGTGTACTGTCTTGACCAGACAGACGAACAGGGAAGCCCTCGGTTAGCAATGAGCCAAAAGCCAAAGCTTCGCCCGTTGCCCAATCAAAGCCTTCGCCGGTTTCAAACATCTTCTGCTTGGCACCCAAAAGGCGATCGACTGTTTTGTGGGTTGGGAAACCATCTGGTGCAGTGCTTAATGCAGACCCAATCTGGTCGAATCTCTCTTTTTCGATAGAGGTTTTACCACGTTGGTAATCAGGCTCTTTTTGTTTGTCCAAATGGGACCACTTGCCATCCATCCAGTCAGCTTTGTTGGGCTTGTAAGTTCTACCAACTTCAAATTCTTCATTCAGATGCGCCTGGAATGCCGCTTTCATGTCCTCAATTTCGCCTTCGGGGATAAGCCCGTCTTTGACCAAACGTTCGGTATAAAGCGTAAGCGTCGTTTTATGCTTTTTGATAGTTTTGTACATGATCGGGTTGGTGAACATGGGCTCATCACCCTCGTTGTGACCAAATCGACGATAACAAATAATATCAATAACCACATCTTTGTGGAATTTTTGACGGAACTCTGTCGCCACTTTCGCCGCGTGAACCACGGCCTCAGGATCATCGCCATTCACGTGGAAAATCGGCGCTTCCACCATCAAGGCAATGTCTGTTGGGTAAGGTGAGCTGCGGGAAAAATGCGGTGCAGTTGTGAAACCAATTTGGTTGTTCACAACGATATGCATTGTGCCGCCAGTTTTGTGACCAATTAGGCCAGACAAACCAAAGCATTCAGCAACGACACCCTGACCTGCAAAGGCCGCATCGCCGTGCAACAGAATTGGCAAAACTTTAGTGCGATCCACATCGTTAAGCTGTTCTTGTTTGGCGCGAGCCTTGCCCAAAACAACAGGGTTAACCGCCTCAAGGTGGCTTGGATTTGCTGTCAACGAAAGGTGAACCGAATTTCCGTCAAATTCGCGATCAGATGAAGCGCCGAGGTGATATTTAACATCACCTGAACCATCAACGTCCTCAGGTTTAAAGCTGCCGCCCTGAAATTCGTTGAAAATCGCGTGGTATGGCTTGGCCATAACATTCGCCAAAACAGACAATCGACCACGGTGCGGCATGCCCACGATAACGTCTTGAACACCCAAATTGCCACCGCGTTTGATGATTTGCTCCATGGCTGGGATCAAGCTTTCGCCGCCATCAAGACCGAACCGCTTGGTGCCCATGTATTTAACATGCAGGAACTTTTCAAAACCTTCGGCTTCGACCATCTTTTTCAAAATGGCGCGACGACCTTCGGTGGTAAATTGAACTTCTTTACCCAAACCCTCGATGCGTTCTTTCAACCAGCTGGATTCTTCTGGATTGGAAATATGCATGTATTGCAAGGCAAACGTGCCGCAGTATGTACGGCGCACAATTTCGATTATTTGGCGCATGTTTGCAAATTGCAGACCCAAAACATTATCAATGAAAATCTGGCGATCCATATCCGCTTCGGTGAAACCGTATGAGGCAGGATCAAGTTCTGGGTGCGGTGTCGTGCTGCGCATGCCCAGTGGATCAAGATCTGCAACCAAATGACCCCGAATACGAAAGGCGCGAATGATCATCAGCGCACGAACCGAATCCAAAACTGCGCGTTTGATTGCATCATCGGTTACGGGTGTTGCCGCCGTGGCCGCTTTATCTTTGATTTTCTTTGCGGCGGCAGGTGCCTCAGCGGCCCACTGACCATCTAACGCTTGGGTTAAATCATCATTTGGCATTGGCGGCCAATCACCACGTGCCCAGCTTGGCCCTGCAGCTTCGGCTTGAGGTGCGCCAACTGCATCGCCCATCTGTTCGAAAAATGCGGCCCAATCGGCGTCTACCGCGTTCGGATCATTGGCATAGCGTGCGTAAAGCTGTTCCAGATATTCCGCATTGTGTCCTTGCATAAAGGAAAGTGCGTGAAACTGGGCGTTGCCCGAATGGTCTGTCATGGGGATACCTCATGGGGGTTAGGACCGTAAATATTGTCGCTTGGTTGACTGGGGCGGGAAAGCCACCAGAAAACAATCAACGGAGAAATCGCCAGTACAAGAACAACAAGTCCAATTGCGATGGTCGCAAAGTCGCTGTCTTGTCCGACGTAAGAAATTAAACTGGAAAGGCCAAGACCGACGATGATCGGGTAAAGCAGATAAATTCCTGCCCGACCTGTGTCATGCATCCGGCGCCAACCGGCGGCCACAAGAGGGATCACTGCAAACAACATAAAGATCGTTGTTAAGGGAATGAACGCTTCACTTTCTGGCTGATTTTGTTTTTCCGCACTGGCCCCGTCGTTAAACGCGATGACATCGACCAATAAGAAAAGGAATGCCACGAGAACGCAAAAAACTAGAAAGCCCCAGTATTCGGCACGCGATGCACGACCAGCAAACGTTGCGAATTTCTTGAGACAGGTTTTTGAGGAACGCCAAATCATCATCAAACAACAAACCCAATCAAAACCGCATCGCGGCAGTCCCTGCCAAACATGTGTGGCACATCAATGGGTTTCATTTTTATGTCTGTCCACATCAGTGACAGTCCTACTTGCGTCCTATTGCTTATCTCTAAACAACGAAAATACCTGTGCGAGAAGGAAAAACCGCATAATTTCACGCATTAGTGTGATTTATCCATTTTTGTGATCACAGTAATTATTTGTGTGATCACAAAACGCATGTAACGTCGCAAAACAACGAATCAATCTGATTTAAAAGGAAAAGGGGACGTCGGCATAACGCCAGACAGAAAAAAGGCGCGCCTTTGAAAGGCACGCCTTAAAAGTTTTAGGAAGCTAGGCTAGGATCGATGGCCTTACAGGCATCAACCAAACCGTTAACTGCGTCCACTGATTTATCAAACATTGCTTGTTCAGCTTTTGACAATTCGATGTCGATAACACGCTCGATACCGCCGGCACCGATAACAGTTGGAACACCAACGTACATGCCGTTTAGCCCCAAAGCGCCGTCAACATATGCCGCACATGGCAACACGCGTTTCTGATCTTTCAAATAAGCTTCGGCCATTTCAATCGCAGATGTTGCTGGTGCATAAAACGCAGAACCAGTTTTCAACAAACCAACGATTTCAGCACCGCCGTCACGTGTACGCTGAACGATTGCGTCCAGTTTGTCTTGTGTCGTCCAGCCCATTTTAACCATGTCAGGCAGAGGAATACCGCCAACGGTGGAATAACGTGTCAAAGGAACCATTGTGTCGCCGTGTCCGCCCAGAACGAACGCAGTCACGTCACGCATGGAAACACCAAATTCAACACTTAGGAAGTGACGGAAACGTGCACTGTCCAAGATGCCAGCCATGCCAACAACTTTTTCATGAGGCATGCCAGAAAATTCGCGCAAAGCCCAAACCATCGCATCAAGCGGGTTTGTGATACAAATAACGAAAGCGTTTGGCGCGTGGGCTGCAATGCCTTCGCCAACGGATTTCATAACTTTCAGGTTGATGCCCAGCAAATCGTCGCGGCTCATGCCTGGTTTACGTGCAACACCAGCGGTTACGATACATACGTCAGCACCTGCGATATCAGCGTAATCTGTGGTACCTTTCATCGTCGCATCAAAACCCTCAGCAGGGCCTGATTCAGCGATATCAAGGGCTTTACCTTGAGGTGTTCCATCAGCGATATCAAATAGGACGACGTCGCCCAATTCTTTCATTGCTGCCAAATGGGCAAGTGTGCCGCCAATTTGTCCAGCACCGATTAGGGCAATTTTAGATCTGGCCATTCATTTTCTCCGGTCAGGTTTGAATGCGCGTTGGTTAAGTGTTTTGAAAAGAATGCGCAAGTGTGCTGCACCGCGGCATTTCCAAAATTCGCATTCCCCTGCCCCGACAACCACGTTAAACAGGTGGAAATCCAGAATGTTGCGAGCTGATCCCCATGGTTTTTGATTTTACATTTTTTGCATTTGCGATCCCCGCAACAATCTTTGCCGGCATCTCAAAGGGCGGATTTGGCTCTGGTGCGGCCTTTGTTGCCTCGGCGATTCTTGCACTGATATTAGAGCCGACAATTGCGTTGGGCATCATGTTGCCCCTCTTAATGTTCGCAGATGTGGCCGCCCTAAAACCATTTTGGGGGAAGTGGCACACGCCCAGCGCAAAGACGATTATGATCGGCGCACTTCCGGGCGTCATTCTAGGTGCGTTCTTCTTTTCAATGGTGAACGATCAAGCCATTCGATTATTGCTTGGGGCGATCTGTTTGATTTTTGTGGCCTACCAATTGGCACGTCATCTTGGATATTTGTCTGTTGCACCACGCCCATTTAAGGCGCGCGAGGGGTATCTAGCAGGATTAACCGGTGGGTTCAGCAGTTTTGTCAGCCACGCAGGTGGCCCACCTGTTGCCGTTTTTCTTTTGGCACAAGGCATGTCAAAAACAGCATACCAAGCCACAACAGTTTTGTGCTTCTGGCTTATAAATATTTTGAAGTTTGTGCCTTACGCGTTCTTGGGCATATTTTCCGGCGAAACATTCCTGGCCGTCGTCTTCCTGGCACCTTTCGCCGTGCTTGGGGCCTATATCGGCATAAAGGCGCACTGGATGATCCCAGAACGCCTGTTTTTTACGATAACTTATGCGTTGCTGGCCGTTACAGGATTGCGCCTGATTTGGATTTCACTTTAAGCATCTTCGCCTCGGTTGACTGGCCCCGATTGCACAGGCTCCCAATTTTGCCCAGATGCCACAAGACACATCATCCCGTTTGGCATTGTCACAGTTACAGTCCAAGACCCCGTCTCATCAGAGGAATATACCTCTAAAATGGCGTTGTTTGCGGCTAAACCCAATCCCTGAACCGTTTCGCCATAATTGTTGTTCAGTTTTTCAACGATCGCCGCGCGCGGACCACAGGTTCGTTGTTGGCCTGCTTGGGCGTTCGCTTGAACAGCCTGCATTGCCAATGCCATGATCCCTAAAGACGTCGCCACTAATATTCTATTCATGTCACTACCTCATTTTGGGGCAAAACCGGTTCGTGGCCAAACCCAATGATACGCTGCACCATCGAGCAAATCGGATAGTCCCTGAAAAAGGGGGTGATCGTTCTGCACCGTTATTCTGTGGCCAAACAGGACGGCTTCCTCTGGGCGATCAACACGGGCAAGATTGCTAGTGAAAGTGAAAAAACAGGTTAATCAAGCGTGCGGTGCGAAAAACCACCGCAGCAACGTCATCACCGGTGGTAAGTGATTTCATCTTTTGCCATAAGGGCGGCAACGCAAGATTCAGAAAGTTTAGGGGCCCAAAATGCAACAAAAATTTCAACCGTATCGTTCTGCTTTGTATATTCCTGGCGCAAACGAGCGCGCTTTGGAAAAGGCGAAAACACTGTCTGTTGATGCGATTTTGTTTGATCTTGAAGATGCTGTTGCCCCTTCTGCCAAAGCAGATGCACGTCAAACGCTGCTGAATGCCTTGACCACCGGCGATTACGGCAATCGCGCCCGCATCATCCGCATCAACGGCTTTGACACCGAATGGGGTCAGGACGATCTAGTCGCCGCCGTTCAAGCGAAACCTGATGGCATCTTGTTGCCAAAGGTATCAACAGCCGCGCAAGTTGCCGACCTTTTGGAACGCCTGACCGCATTGGGCGCACCAAACATGCCAATATGGGCGATGATCGAAACACCGCTGGCCATTTTGAACATTGCTGACATTGCATCAGCACCTGGAATGGCGGGCTTTGTCATGGGCACCAATGATCTTGCCAAAGATCTTAGCACCAAGTTTCGAAATGATCGCGCGCCGCTCATGGCAAGCCTGTCAATTTGCGTGGTTGCGGCCAAGGCACACGGATTGACGATCATCGACGGTGTCTACAATGCCTTTAAAGATGACGGTGGTCTTAGGATTGAGGCCGCCCAAGGTCGCGACTATGGATTTGATGGCAAATCATTGATCCACCCAGCACAAGTTGCCGCCACCAACGAGATTTTCTCACCCAGTGAGGACGAAGTGAACCTGGCCGAACGTCAAATCGAAGCCTACGAAGCCGCCAAGGCCGAGGGCAAAGGGATTGCCGTTGTTGATGGTCAAATCGTTGAAAACCTACATGTGGCAACTGCCCAAAAAATCCTCGCCATTGCCAAAGCTGTAAAGTAAGTCTTACCCATGACAGTCATGATCATAGGTTTGCTTTTGTGGGTGGTTTTACACCTGTTTAAGCGATTTTCGCCAAGAGTGCGGTATGATCTAAGCGTTATTTTTGGACAGGACATTCCCAAAGGCACATTGGCGATCTTGATCATTCTTGGTTTGGTTATGATCATTTTTGGCTATTTACACGCATCTTTTCAACCAATCTATGAACCGCCCAGTTGGGGTGGGATTGCAGCCGCAGCTTTGATGTTTCTAGCCCTACTATTGGCTGGATCCTCTATGTCAAAAACCCTATTCTACTCAAAAACCCGCCACCCCCTATTGATGGCCACATCACTGTGGTCCCTTGCGCATCTTCTGTCCAATGGCGATTTGGCCAGTGCGTTGTTATTTGGAACGCTCGGCTTTTGGGCGTTACTTCAGATGTCTTTAATCTGGTTACAAGATGACGTTTGGATAAAACCAGCCAAATCAACGCCGAAACAGGATTTGTTCCTATTGCTGGGCGTTTGCCTTGTCTATGCGGCGATTTTTGGCCTGCACTACAACCTTGGGCACAGCCCTTTCTAGGAGATCAAGAATGAAACTCTATCGCTTGTTAACAGAAGACGACACCTCGGCCTTTTGCCACAAAGTGTCAGAGGCGATTTCCAAAGGTTGGGAACTTCAAGGTGACCCGGTTTATGCCTTTGATGCCGCACGCGGTGTCATGCGGTGCGGACAGGCAGTCACCAAAGACGTTGAAACCGAATATCACGCAGATCTAAAATTGGGGGCACAGTAATGTCCAAAACCAACACCGGCTGCTTCTTTGAGGATTACACAATTGGCGAAGTGATCCGCCACGCGGTACCTCGCACGGTATCAGGGGGCGAACGTGCGTTGTATCACGCGCTGTTTCCCGCCCGTCATGCCCTTTATTCGTCAGATGAATTTGCGCGTTCTTGTGGGCTAAACGGTGCCCCAATCGATGACATCGCAGGTTTTCACTTGGTTTTTGGTAAAACTGTTCCAGATATCTCGTTAAACGCGGTCGCCAATCTTGGTTATGCCGAGGGGCGGTTTTTATTGCCAATCCAATCTGGGGACACCTTGTCCGCCAGTTCCGAAGTGATTGGGCTAAAGCAAAATTCAAACGGAAAATCCGGTGTGCTTTGGGTGCGCACAACAGGTTGGAACCAACATGGCGACGCGGTTATCAGTTATGTTCGCTGGGTCATGGTTCGCAAAAACAATTTGGACCTACCTGCACCGGAAACAGTGATCCCAGAGCTAGCCAAAGCTTTAACTGCGGATCAATTGACCATTCCGGCTGGGTTGGATTTTTCTGATTATGATTTCACGTTAGCGGGCGAGCCACATCGCGCAAGTGATTATGAAATTGGCGAAAAAATCGACCACGTTGATGGTGTTACCATCGAAGAAGCCGAACACATGATCGCAACGCGGCTTTGGCAAAATACCGCCAAAGTGCATTTTGACGCTACAAACCGCCCTGATGGTCGTCGTTTGATCTACGGTGGTCACGTTATTTCTATGGCGCGGGCTTTGTCCTTTAACGGTTTGGCAAATGCCCAAATGATCGCCGGTATCAATGCAGGTGCGCACGCCAATCCGTGTTTTGCAGGCGACACAATTCGCGCTTGGTCCGAGGTGCTGGATATCGCCCCAACCAGCGCCCCGGGCGTGGCCGCGATACGTTTGCGCATGGTCGCAACCACAACAAATTCCTTTGCCCTTAAGGGTGATGACGGTAAGTATTTGCCAGGTGTCCTGCTTGATTTAGATTATTGGGCTCTCATACCGGAGTAGACCATGCGTATATTTGCTTTTGTTCTGTGTGTTTTCTTGCCCGCCACAGCGGGCGCACAACCTTTGACCGATCGTCAGGCTGATTATGTTGGGGCAAACGCAATTGCGATCTTTTATCACGAGCTGGCTCATGCGTTGATCGACATTCAACGCTTGCCCGTTTTTGGCCAAGAAGAAGATGGTGCCGACGTTTTCAGCATCCTGATGATCGACTATTTGTTTGAAGAAGACGCATCTGCCGCAATCGCTTATGACACCGCCAATGGGTTTTATTACGAAACGCTTGAGGCCGAAGAAAACGGATATGCACCGGCATACTGGGATGTCCACGGCATTAGCCAACAACGGTATTACAATACGGTTTGTCTTTATTTCGGTGGCAACGTTGATGAACGCAGCGAATTTGCCGATGAATTGGGATTGCCAGAAGATCGTTCATACACGTGCGAAGAAGAACGCGCGCTTGCGGACGACAGTTGGGGCAACGTCTTAGATGATCTTGAAAATCCGGATAAATCTCAAGATTTCCTCGCCATAAAAATCGACGCTGGCACTGATACACCCGCTCGTCAAATCTGGGCAACCGAGACAAAGGCCGAGGTTCAGGCCCTAAACGAATGGCTAGAATTGGACACGCCTTTGCAGGTGACAGTGGCGGAATGCGGCGAGGCAAACGCTTTTTATGATCCATCCAGCCGCGAAATCACGATGTGCGTAGAATATGCAGATTTTCTGGGTAGTGCTGCGGAAACATTATTTACCGACGGTTAGGAAACAAGCCGCTTCAAACGGGCGGTCCACATAAATCGATTTCGCCTGCTGGCCATTTCGCTTGGCCCAATTCACAAAACATACTTCCCTTAATCCGTAACGTTCGCCATTCGCCGCGCCCGTCCACAAACCGAATTTCATTTTCAATCATCTTGTAACCGGATGATTTGTACACGGGCGGATCGTAGGCAAACAGAACCGAAAATTCGATTGATTGCTCTGCGAAATACATATGCGCAGCTTTTACCAAAGATTTCGCGACGCCCTGTTTTTTGTGGGTGGTTCTGGTGGCTACATCGCCAATCATTCCAAGCTGGAATTCTTGATCCTTGTGTTTCACCGCACGAACATACGCCGCAAGATTCCCCACAACAGTGCCCTTTTCATCAACCATTACAAAGTGTTGAAACGCCTCGGAAAGAGGCGGTTCCGTTGGGCTATCACCTCTTTGTTCATCTGAAACATTCCCATATGCCTCGGCATATAGGCTATCTATATCGTCAAGTAATTCAGGTGGAATTTGATCGTGCGGAAACGTGATGATTTTCATTTCATCAGATTAGCCCCACAAAAAAGATAAAGAAAGCCGCGCGTTTACATGCCCAACGCTTGGCGATACATGTCCATCACTGCTTCTTCTTCGGCGATATCATCCTTGTCGCGCTTACGAAGTGCCACAAGTTTGCGCAGAATTTTTGTGTCATACCCACGAGATTTCGCCTCGCTCATGACTTCTTTTTGTTGATCGGCCAATTCAGTTTTTTCGGCATCAAGTCGTTCGATGCGCTCGATGAACTGACGCAATTCGTCTGCGGTTACACGGTATGTGGTGTCGGATACGTCGTTCATTTGCGGCCTCGCTAGTTTTCTGGTCCTGCTTCCTAGCTTTGCAACGCGCATAGGACAAGGCAGATGTTGCGGGCGCGGCCACATTCTTTTATGGCAGGCGGCGAACCACGCAAAAGGAATACACCTATGGAAGTTTTAGTTTGGCTTGGCGCCATTGTGTCCGTAATCGGCCTTGTAGGTCTGATGTGGTGCATTGTAATCGTTGCACGCGCTAAACGTGCCGGTTTGGACGAGGCCGCTATGCGTGAACGCATTCAAGGCGTTGTCGCCATCAACATGGGCGCACTTTGCCTATCAGTGCTTGGTCTCATCATGGTTATCGTTGGCATATTGCTGGGATAATTCTACGGCTTTTTAATGCCACTTTTCTCATCGCGATCTCTTTCAAACTGCTTGGTTTGCGGAAACTCATGCAACCAAGATGCGCGATTAGTCGCCCAACATTCATATGTTGGCGACAATCCTTCCGTATTATCCAATACGCCCAAATGAATCTCAATTTCGTCATCTGTTTTTGCAAAAACGGATGAACCACATCGCACACAAAAATGGCGACCCCGAAAATCATTTGTTTCGCCAACAACAGAAACCGATGCTTCTGCAAAAATCGCAGCTGCGTAAAACATGGCGCCGTGATGTTTACGGCAATCGAAACAATGACAGACACCCACCCGACAAGGGGAACCTACTGCAATAATTTGCACATCCCCGCACAAGAAACTTCCTTTGTGATGATCCAAAATACGCATCCTTAGACAAACTGATTAGCCCCGACAGGGACCAATCCATGCAACCAATAGGTTTTTCAGACCGCCTCGTCAGACAAGTTTGCTATTTGATAACCGCTGTGGGGAAGCCTGCGCGTTTTACTTGCGCCAAGATCGGCACCAAATTTGTGTTTGCCGCGTAAGGTCCGGTGATCAAAATCTGCACGGGTTTCCCACGGCGCACCGTTTTGCCAACTTTCACAGGCAAACCTTGGGCTCTGAGCGCTGCAATCGCACGTTTAGCTTGGGCTGCATCTGTGAAGACACCCGCCTGAACATACCCACTATTTTTACTGGTTGCAGTCGTTGCAATTTTAGCCGTTGAACGTTGCGTGCGCGCTCGAATTTGGGGTTTCACCGTCGCAGCGGCGGCCGCTGAAACAACCACTACCTCTTGAACTGCTACGTTGCCTTTCAAACCAGCCAACTGATCTGCATAATCTGTGTATGGGTATTCCAGATAGCTATATTTCAGCGTGACATCTTTACCGTTATTGCGATCAATCAACCGGTGGGGAACTGTATTGGTCCACACCAATGATTGTGAAATCGCGCCAGACAGTTTGCCAACACCGCGACGCTTGTTCAAGCGACCATCATCCCAAACGGCCACATATCCAGCAGGCATAACAGCCTCAGCCCTTGGCGTTTGGGTGAAGACTTGTTTGGTGCCATGGCCAGCAGTGGCCGTATTCAAATAGGTCACGGATGTAGCGCCAGAAACGCGGCTAAGGGTCGATGGGTGATAAGCTTGCGGTGCACAACGCACAGCCAAGCCGCGAGCATTTTGCATGTAAGGATTGTTGCCACAATTCCCGCCAGAAGCAGTCACACGATTTTGCACACGGTGATTGTTCGTATTCAGGAACACCGCTGTCGCGGCACTATTATCAACTGTTGGCGCCGATGCTGGTTTAGCTGTCGCCACGACAGTTCGTACAGGGGCTGTCACCGTTTTCGCGCTTGTCGTGCGCTTATTTCCACCAAACAATACGTTGAAAAACCCGCCATTGGTCGGGCGTTTCGCAGCAACAGTTCTAGCAGCTGGCTTGGGGGCGGATACAACTTTGGGCGCAGCGGCAACCACTACAGGTTTCTTAACCAACCCCATTGCAGGTTTCATCGCTGGAATTGCAACAGGTGCCTTTGCCGGAGCGCGCGCTGTAACGGTGGTTTCTTTGGTGGCACTTTCACCGACTGGATCAACAACCTCGACGCCCGCTACCGCACTTGGTTGTGCACCGCACATCAATTTACCACTGCGGTTTACGCGCGGCACCCAAGTGACTGATCCGCCAAAGCCAGCACGAATAAATATGCAACCGTTTGAGTCGACAAATTGCGTACCCTTGTAACTTAACGGTGGGCGTTCTGCCGGACCGTTAGAGTTGCGCAAGGATTGTGCGTTTACAGATTGTGCGGCGAAAATTGCCAGCGCGCTTGCGCAAGCCAGTAGCATTACATTTTTCATGTCGACCCCCATCAGACAGGGCCATAATGTCAACTAAGGCGATTGGTGTAAAGATGGAAACACTCTATTTAGTGCCGAACATCCTATCACCCGCATCCCCTAGCCCAGGGACAATATATCCATGGTCATTCAGACATTTGTCTACTGCTGCGGTGACAATTGGCACGTCTGGATGGGCTTTTTTCATGGTTTTCACGCCCTCAGGTGATGCCAAAAGACACAAGAACCTGATGTTCGTCGCCCCAGATTTTTTCAACAAATCAATCGCCGCGACGGACGAATTTCCCGTTGCCAGCATGGGATCAACGGCAATAACCAAACGGTCACCCATGGATTCCGGTACTTTGAAATAATATTGAACCGGCTGCAAAGTTTCCTCATCACGGTACAGCCCAACGAAACCAACACGCGCTGATGGGATCAGTTCCAAGACACCATCCAACAAACCATTGCCCGCCCGCAGGATTGAAACAAGAACCAGTTTCTTACCATCCAGCACAGGCGCATCCATTGTTTCCATTGGCGTATCAATCTGCCGCGTTGTCATCGGCAAACCACGGGTCACCTCATAGGCCAAAAGCTGTGAAATTTCGCGCAAAAGCTGTCTGAAAACGGCTGTCGACGTCCCCTTTTCGCGCATCAAAGTTAGCTTGTGCTGAATCAACGGGTGGTTGATTACGGTCAGGTGCTGGTCCATCAGGTTTCCTTTAACTTTTTGATCATTGCTTCACGTGTTGCAGCGTCACAAAAGGCCGCCTGCATGGAATCAATGTTTACGTTCTGAAATCGTTCTTCATCCCAGCCAAACGTGCTGGCCAAATCCTCGTATTCTCTCGTCATTGTTGTGTGGAAAAAGGGTGGGTCATCTGTTGAGACCGAAACCTTCACACCTTTTTCAACAAACATGTTGATGGGGTGATCGGTTAACTTTTCGTAAACGCCAAGAAATACGTTTGATCCGGGACAAACTTCCAGCATGACACCGCTTTCGGCCAATTCCTCGACCAAAGCTGGATCTTCGGCGGCGCGCACGCCATGGCCTAAGCGACTGACCTTTAGGTCACGCAATGTATCGCGAATATGGTCTGGACCCCGCCACTCACCAGCGTGCGCCGTCAATTCCAATCCCGCCTCACGCGCCATGTCAAAAACATAGGCAAAATCACGTGGTTCGCCTGCGTCCTCGGCACCCGCGATGCCAAATCCAGTAATGAAATCCCCAACAGTTTCCGCCGCACACATGGCTGCTGGTTTTGCCGCCTCTGGGCCAAAATGGCGAATGGGCGTAACGATGCCACGCAAAATGGTGCCACCTGCCGTCGCTGAGGCATCAGCCGCCTCTTTGATAGCCGCCATGTATTCGCGCCACGCGGTTAAATCACCGCCGCCGCAGAAATCAGGTGACAAAAATGTTTCGCCGTAAATGACGCCTTGCTCAGTACTTTCTTCAAGGACCGCCTTGGTTAAACGATAGAACTCTTCTGGGCCAGTAAGTGTTGTGCACGCTGCCTCATAGACACTCAGGAAATGGTTGAAGTCCCGATATTTATACCCGCCATTTTCATCGAAAATCTCTGAAATATCGATGTTCTTTTCTTTGGCCAAACCACGAATAAACGCGGGTGGTGCCGCACCTTCTAGATGCAAGTGCAATTCGACTTTGGGTAGGTTTTTCATAAGAACGACTTTCCGGAACCTTGGCTGGGGATTTTCAAATGATGGGCAATGCTCGCGGCGACATCTGCAAAGCCACGCACACCAACTTCGCGCAATCCCCCGCCATGTGCAAGGACAGGCACTTGTTCGCGGGTGTGATCATTTCCGCGCCATGTTGGATCATTACCGTGGTCCGCCGTAAAGAACATCAAATCATCAGGGCGTGAGTTTTCCAACAAACGCGGCATCTGGCGGTCAAACCATTCAAGCGCGCGAGCATATCCCGCAACATCGCGCGGATGGCCATAAAGGCTGTCAAATTCCACAAAATTTGCAAAAGTTAGTGATTGGTCGGGCGCATCTTTGACGTGATCCACCAAGTGATCCATCAATGCCGCATCATCGCCTTTGACCACGCTATCAATACCTTGCATCGTGAAGATATCGCCAATTTTTCCAATCGCTTGCACCTTACCACCCACAGATTGCACCCAGTCACACAGCGTAGGCGCCGGCGGTTTGATGGCGAAATCCCGACGGTTTGTTGTACGTTGAAAACCGTTCTCTAGATCGCCTGTAAAAGGCCGCGCAATGACGCGCCCAACCTTCATGGCGTGCAGCGTCGGGGCCAAATCTTGGCATAACTTCAACAGCCGCTCTAACCCAAAACTTTCTTCGTGGGCCGCTATCTGGAAAACGCTATCCGCCGAAGTATAACAAATCGGCCACCCCGTGCGCAAATGCTCGGCGCAATGCTCATTGATTATTGGCACACCAGAGGCATGACAGTTTCCCAATATGCCATCAGTGTCCGCCATCCGACATACCTCAGCGACCAGTTTTGTTGGAAATGCGGGCGTTTCGTCAGGAAAATAATGCCAATCCCATGGCACAGGCAAACCAGCTAGCTCCCAATGGCCCGATGGTGTGTCCTTGCCATTTGAAACCTCCCGCGCAACGCCCCATAGCCCTTGTGGAACGGCATTTAACCCTTCGGTTTTGCATCCGGTGGATAGTTGAACAGCCGCACTTAGGCCCAGCGCATCTAGGTTCGGCACCCGTAAGGGACCTTGTCGATCAATATCTGCACGCCCAGCTGCACATTCCTCAATAATATGCCCAAGTGTGTTTGCCCCCTCATCACCAAAGGTCGCCGCATCTGGTGCACCACCACATCCCACAGAATCCAAAACGATTAAAAAGGCACGTGGCATCAGGAAATCCTTTCGACAACAATTGCTGTGTCTGCTGGTGGTTCATCCGCAATTGATATCGTGGCCATTATCCGCTTTGCGGCCGTTCTGGCATCAGCTTCATTTGACGCATGAATTTTCAACAATGCGTCGCCTTTGTTCAATTTGGCACCAAGCGGCAAAAGATCAGATAGGCCAACACTTGGATCGATTACGTCCTCTGGCAATTGCCGACCACCACCTAATTCAACCACACTGAAACCAAGTTCTGTTCCGTTTAATCCCACCAAATATCCTGATTGTTCAGCAACCAAAGGCATCACAATTGGGGCGCTGGGCAAGATTTGATCCCAGTTTTCAGCAAAATCCACGGGGCCGCCCATTGCAATCAGCATCCGCGAAAATCGCAATAATGCATCACCACTGGAAATCGCTTTAGCTATTGCTTGGCGGCCATTGTTGACAGCTGTCAACTGAGCGCCTTCAAGAAGTTGGCCACCCAGAACCTCTACCAATTCCATCATGCGTGGATGATTTTTGCTGCCACTTAGGCATTCCATGACGGCCCGTATTTCCACGGCATTGCCAATACAATTTAACACTGGCTGGTTCATATCGCTAAGAATGGCCGTGGTTTTGCATCCCGCAAGGTTCGCTGTATCGACCATCGTTTGTGCCAAGGCGCGTGCGGCTTGGATTTCTTGCAACACCGCTCCTGAACCAAATTTCACATCCAACACCAAACCGTCCAATCCGGCGGCCAGCTTTTTGGCTAAAATAGATGATGTGATCAAATCAATACTGTCTACCGTGGCCGTGACATCCCGAACTGCATAAAGCCGTTGGTCAGCAGGGGCTAAATCAGATGATGCGGAAACGATTGCACAACCCACAACTGATACAATTGAACGAAAGGCTTCCCCGCTTTGGTTGGTATCCACCCCTGAAATTGCCTCAAGTTTGTCCAATGTGCCGCCTGTATGGCCCAAACCGCGCCCTGAAATCATCGGCACAAAGGCCCCACACGCAGCCAATGCAGGTGCAAGAACAAGTGATACCGCATCACCGATCCCACCAGTTGAATGCTTATCTAAAATCGGTCCCTGCAAATCCCAATGCAAACGATCGCCAGAATCGCGCATCGCCAAAGTTAGATCAACGCGCGATTGATCCGTAAGACCACACAGACGAACCGCCATAGCAAAAGCGCCTGCTTGGGCATCAGACACATCACCATTTGCCAAACCTTTTGCGATCCACGCGAACTCATCGCGCGTTGGGTTTTGCTTGGTTTTGACCAATTCAATGATGCTGCGCGTATCCACTTTTTCAAAAATCCATATGATCTGGGCCAAAGGCGCCAGGCAACAATTCACCAACGGTGGTTTTAATTTCCTCACCGCCGAGTGTCGCCATTGTCACCACAACATCAGGTGCTGAAAATTCCGCCAGCTTTTGACGACATCCGCCACAGGGCGTCACAGGCAAGGGGCTGTCTGCGACCACGCACACCTCTGCAATCTTGCGTTCGCCAGCCACACACATGGCAGCAATCGCGCCTGCTTCAGCGCAGGTACCCTCGGGATAGGCAATGTTTTCGACGTTGCAACCTTGGTAAACCGTGCCATCAGCGGTGCGAATAGCGGCACCAACCAAAAATTTAGAATACGGCGCATGCGCATTAAGGCGCGCGGCTAAGGCATCTTTCAATAACGTCATTTTCATTCCTCACTTCGTTTAAAGACAGACTGTCGTGCCAAAAGGTTAGTTGCAAGCCGCAACCTTAGAAACACATCGAAATTCGCCAACAAAGGGCGACAATGCGCCCCTTGCACCGAATTCTCATGACTTTAGAACTATGGCGAAATCTAAAGGGAGTGACCATGACTTACGCAGACGTTTACAACGGTTGGAAGAACGATCCTGAAGCATTTTGGATGGAAGCCGCCGAGGCCGTGGATTGGATAAAGAAACCTAGCCGCGCATTGTTTGCTGAAGACGCCCCCATTTATGAATGGTTCAAAGATGGTGTGGTTAACGCCTGTTACAACGCTGTGGATCGTCATGTTGAAAACGGTCGCGGTGAACAGGCAGCTATCATTTATGACAGCCCGGTTACCGATACGAAAGAAACAATCTCGTTTACCGATTTGCAAAGCCGTGTTTCCCTTTTGGCCGGTGGATTGGTCGCCAAGGGTGTTGTCGCCGGTGATCGCGTCATCATTTATATGTCAATGACACCGGATGCATTGGTTGCCATGTTGGCTTGTTCACGAATTGGTGCGGTTCATTCCGTTGTGTTCGGTGGATTTGCTGCAAATGAGTTAGCAACACGCATTGAAGACGCCACCCCTAAGGCGATTATTGCAAGTTCATGCGGCATCGAACCTGGCCGGATTGTAGAATATAAACCATTGCTTGATGATGCGATTGAATTGTCTGCCCACAAGCCAGAATTCTGTGTCGTAAAACAGCGCGAGCAAGCACGCGCCAGCATGATTGAAGGGCGCGATTACGATTGGGACGCGTTCCAAGAGGGTGTTTCCGCTGCTGATTGTGTGCCTTTGGCAGGCGACCATCCAGCATATATTTTATACACGTCTGGCACGACCGGCCAGCCAAAGGGTGTTGTTCGGCCAACTGCTGGTCACATCGTTGCACTGAACTGGACCATGAAAAACGTATACGGCGTCAACCCAGGCGAAGTATTCTGGGCGGCATCTGACGTTGGTTGGGTGGTTGGCCATTCTTACATTTGTTTTGGACCTCTGTTTCACGGCAACACGACCGTGGTTTTTGAAGGAAAACCAGTTGGCACGCCTGATGCAGGCACTTTCTGGCGCGTTATGGAAGAATACAAAGTCACCAGTTTTTTCACGGCACCAACCGCATTTCGAGCCATCAAGCGCGTTGATTCCAAGGGTGAATTTCTGAAAAAATATGACATTTCATCTGTTCGCGCCTTGTTTCTTGCAGGTGAGCGCGCCGATCCAGACACAATCGTTTGGGCGCAGGATCACATGAAAATACCCGTGATTGACCACTGGTGGCAAACCGAACTGGGATATCCAGCGATCGCCAATCCGTTCGGCATTGAATTGCAAGACGTAAAGCTTGGCTCACCTGCGCTGCCAATGCCGGGCTATGAAATGGCCATTTTGGATGATGATGGAAAGCCTTTGCCAGCTGGTGAATTAGGTGCAATCGTTGCCAAACTTCCTTTGCCACCAGGCACTTTCAACACACTGTGGAATGCCGAAGATCGGTTCCGCAAATCCTATCTAGATGCCTTCCCAGGATATTATGAAACTGGTGACGCGGGCTATATTGATGATGATGGATATCTTTACATCATGGCGCGCACGGATGACGTGATCAACGTCGCCGGTCACCGCCTTTCAACAGGTGGTATGGAAGAAGTCTTGGCCAGTCATCCTGATGTGGCCGAATGTGCCGTCATCGGCGTAAGCGATCAACTTAAGGGCCAATTGCCCATGGGGTTTGTTTGTTTGAATGCCGACGCTGACCGCGATGCAGCGGATGTTTGCAAAGAATGCGTTAAACTGGTCCGCGAAAAAATCGGCCCTGTGGCGGCATTTAAATTGGTAACAGTTGTTGATCGTCTCCCCAAAACGCGTTCTGGTAAAATCCTGCGCGGCACCATGGTGTCTATTGCTGATGCGAAACCGTATAAAATGCCTGCAACCATCGATGATCCAGCAATTTTGGATGAAATCAAGGTTGCACTTGGCACTTTGGGCTACCCTGCGAAAACCTAATCGTTAACACTGATTGCAAATTGCAATTAATGACTGACAGATCGTTGCATTTTGGATAGGCTGCATTTGTGAGCCCACGCCACTTAGCTTGGTGTGGGCCACTAATTTGCAGGAGATAGGGGTGCCATCCAAGAAGCCCGAAACACAACAGATCGACACGCAAAAATCGACGATGCCGGATTTGGCATTGCTAAGTCACGATATTCAATCAGCCGTTTCAGACGTCATTGGTGGCGTGCGTTTGGTCGACCAAGATCAATTGCCCGACGAGGCTAAACTGCAATTAGAGCGGGTTCGTACTGCCGCTGAATTACTTGCTCGGCTTGTTGAAAATGCGTTAACTGCACCAGGTGAAATTGGCCAAGACGACCTTGGCCTTAGCAACCTTAATCTTCCACGTTATCTTGAAAATCTCGCCTCTCGTTGGCACGGACGTGCGGTGGAAAAAGGATTGGCGTTTTCCCTAGACTTACCAAAAGATTACCCCGCGACCATTCACATCAACCGCGTTGTTCTAGATCGAATTTTGACGAATTTTCTGTCAAACGCGATGAAGTTTTGTGAAAACGGGCGAATTTCAGTCAAACTTCGCCTTGATGAAACGGAAAATCTGATTTTTTCAATTTTGGATGATGGCCCCGGTTTTGATAAAGCCGCACTTTTCAATCTGTTCAAACGGGCCAAACGCTCTGATAATTTGAACCAACCCGGTCAGGGTTTGGGCATGTTCATTGCCCATGACCTGACCGTGCAATTGGGCGCCGAAATCCGCGTAAAGAACCGCATAGAAATCGATGGATCCAATGGCGCATGTGTTTCACTGGTCCTGCCTTTGGTCGTCTGGTCAGATCCAAGCTTAACCAACTTTGCAACCGATTTCCCTGATCTTTCTGGTTTGAAAATTCTGGCAGCAGAGGACAGTCCAACGCTGCAATTGATGGTTGCCCAAATGTTGCAAAAACTGGGCGCCGAATTTGAAATGGCGGCAGACGGTGTTGAAACGATTAATTGGCTTCAGCGCGAGAGCTTTGATTTGGTTTTATTGGATATCGAAATGCCAAACATGTCGGGCATTGATGTGTTGAAATCTGTTCGCAAAATGCCAAAACCCTTAGCCGACATACCGATGATTGCGATGACGGCATTTGTACTTAACAGCCACCGAGAGGCAATTTATGCGGCTGGGGCTGATGGCATCATCGCAAAACCTTTAACACGAATAGAACGGTTTGGTGCGGCGATTTTGCGTGTGTGTCAGGCACAAGACTTGGTCATTTCTCGTGAAGTATTTGAACCAGATGAACCTGTAATTTCTAATGATCAACTAAACTCGCTTTTGGATCTCACTGACAAAGATACCCGCGCCGAATTGTTGCGTCGGATCATTTCCGATCTTCGCGGTGTTAAAGCACGCATTGCTCAAGATGCAAAAACCTTAAACTATTCGGCGATCCGCGCCCAAACTCATATCCTTATCGCACTGGCAGGGGCAATTGGCGCCAAACCTTTGCAGCTGTCATCAAAGAAACTGAACCAACTGGCGAGCAAAGGCGAGAAAGATATGGTTTCCCAAGAGGCCGCATACTGCCTGAACTTGTTGAACCAAGTCATAAGTATCGTTGAAAAAACAGCGAAGGAACATCTGGATGAGTAAACCGATTTTGCTGGTAGAAGATACATCCAGTTTGCAACTGATTTATGCCAGTGCCCTGCGCCGTGCGGGACATATTGTTGAAACCGCCAACAACGGCATGCAAGCAAAGGCCAAATTCGCAACACTTAGACCCGATATTGTTGTGCTTGATCTACTATTGCCCGACAAATTCGGCTTGGATGTTATGCGCGAATGTCTGGCCTTAAATCCAACGGCTCAATTCATTGTCGTCACCTCAGATGGCTCTATTAATCGAGCAATTGAGGCCATGCGGTTGGGGGCCAACGACTATTTGGTAAAGCCATTTTTGGATGCCAAACTGGTTGAATGCGTTGCCAATGCGAATACCCCAACCAACGTTGAAATCAACTTTGACGAAAATCGCCAAGCAGATGCATTAACGGGGTCGTCACAAGCAATTTTGGACATCCTTAAAAAGATCGGTTCTGTAGGGCGTTCGATGGCGGCGGTTTTCATTTCCGGTGAAAGCGGTACAGGAAAAGTCACATGCGCCAAAAGCATTCACAATAATTCGCCACGTTCCTCTGGCCCCTTAATCCAGGTTAATTGCGGCACCTTTCAAGCGGAACGGCCTGATTCAGAAATTTATGGGCAAATGCCCAACTCATTTCAAGGCGCCATTGATCGGCTGAATGCGCGCATTCTTGCGGCCGATGAAGGTATATTGGTGCTTAATGAAATTTGTGACCTGCCAAAAATCTTACAAACGAAACTTTTGGAATTTTTTCAAACCTCAGAGTTGCTGATTTCCGGCGAGGCAAGCCCACGAAGAATAAATCTTCGTGCGATTGCTATTAGTTCTGTGAACCCTTGGGATGCCGTTACTTCCGGCACATTTTTAGAGGACCTGTTTTACAGACTGTACGTTATTCCCATTGAAATGCCGCCACTGCGCGATCGTGACACGGACATCGTACAAATCGCAACCCGTTCCTTGGCTGATATTTCAAAAGAGGAAAATCGCGATTTTAAAAGCATATCAACGAGTGTTTTGGAAATTTTTAGCAACTACGGTTGGCCAGGTAATGTGCGACAACTAGAAAACACACTACGCAATATGATTGTTTTGAACGAGGGCCCGGTTATCACACCTGAAATGTTAGCAGATCAATTTCTGCGAACGCCCGTTGAACGTGGCGCGGAAGCGACATCAAGTTTTGATGATAATGCGGCAGAGATGTTTATTGGCAAGACGCTGCTAGAAGTAGAGCGCTGGCTTATTGAGGAAACGATTAGAAAAGAGGGTGGTTCAGTTCCCCGTGCGGCACGGATATTGGATGTGGCACCTTCTACGATTTATCGAAAACGTGACGCTTGGCAGAATTGATCGCGTGTCGGCCTAAGCAAACTGCTCGCGCATCAATCGTTCTTCAAGTCCATGGCCTGGATCAAACAGGATACGATGGGAAACACTTGGATCGCTTTGAATTTCCACCCACTTAACATTCAAGGCCGAGCGGCCATCAGCATCTGCCATGACGGGTCGCTTTTCCGGCTCTAACACATCAAAACGAACCCTTGCAGATTTAGGCAGCAAGGCCCCCTGCCAACGGCGGGGTCTAAACGCAGCCATTGCTGTTAGTGCCAGAACGTCTGATCCGATAGGTAATATTGGGCCATGTGCGGAATAGTTATAAGCGGTTGACCCTGCTGGCGTCGACAATAGTGCGCCATCGCAAACAAGTTCAGGCAAACGTTCTTGATCATTCACGGTTATGCGCAATTTGGCGGCTTGTGGCCCGGCCCGTAACAACGAAACCTCGTTGATCGCCAAAGCCGTGTGGATTTTACCATCCGTTGCCATGGCTTTCATTTTCAACGGATTAATCAATGTTTCTTCGGCATCATCCAAACGTTCCAAAAGATCGTCTTCGGAAAATTCATTCATCAAAAATCCAATGGTTCCACAATTCATTCCATAGACTGGCAATCCTGATTCCTGTGCCTCATGGATGGTTTGCAACATGAAACCATCACCACCTAAGGCAACGATCAAGTCGGCATTTTCAGGCGCGTTTTGCCCAAATCGCGCCGTCAAAGCTTCAAGAGCTGTTTGTGCTTTTGGTTCACGGCTAGCGAGGAATGCGATTTTACGTGCCATGTCAGGCCCTTTTTTACGTCTATAAGAAAGAATGTTTCGCGTGGCATGAAAACACAAGGGGCAATCCCGTGCAAAAGACCTTTTTGCCCACTAGTGCGTCGTTTTACAACGTTCCTAAAACTCGAATCGTGGGCTATTTGATCGCTAACAAAGGCTTTTTCAAAGGATAGCTGCTATGACTGCCAATACCCGCCACGCTGGATTTTTCAAAGACGATCTTGCAACAAGTGATCCAGAGATTTTCAAATCCATCGAGTTGGAACTTGGACGTCAACGAGATGAAATCGAATTGATCGCATCTGAAAACATCGTCAGCTGCGCTGTAATGCAGGCACAAGGTTCTGTGATGACCAATAAATACGCCGAAGGCTATGCAGGTCGTCGTTATTATGGTGGTTGCCAGTTTGTAGATATCGCCGAAAATCTTGCCGTTGACCGTGCAAAAGAACTATTTGGATGTGACTTTGCAAACGTTCAGCCTAATTCCGGTTCCCAAGCGAACCAAGGTGTAATGCAAGCCTTGGTAAAGCCAGGTGACACGATTTTGGGCATGTCTTTGGACGCTGGCGGTCACCTAACACACGGCGCACGTCCAAACCAATCTGGTAAATGGTTTAACGCTGTTCAATATGGCGTTCGTCGTGACACGTTGGAATTAGACTATGACCAAGTTGAAGAATTGGCCAAAGAGCACAACCCAGCGATAATCATTGCCGGTGGTTCAGCCATTCCACGCCAAATTGATTTTGCACGGATGCGCGAAATTGCCGATATGGTCGGTGCCTATTTGCACGTTGATATGGCGCACTTTGCTGGTTTGGTGGCTGCTGGCGAACACCCAAGCCCATTTCCACACGCACACGTAGCGACAACAACGACACACAAAACTTTGCGTGGCCCGCGTGGTGGTATGATCCTGACCAATGACGAAGCAATCGCCAAAAAAGTAAATTCTGCGATCTTCCCCGGCATTCAAGGCGGCCCCTTGATGCATGTCATCGCCGCAAAAGCCGTCGCTTTTGGCGAGGCGCTTCAGCCAACATTCAAAGACTACATCAAACAAGTGATTGCCAATGCGCAAGCCATGTCTGATCAATTGATCAAAGGTGGTTTGGACACAGTTACCCACGGTACAGACACCCACGTTCTGTTGGTTGATTTGCGCCCCAAAGGCGTTAAAGGCAACGCCACTGAGAAAGCACTGGGGCGTGCGCATATCACATGCAACAAAAACGGCATCCCGTTTGACGAAGAAAAACCAATGATCACATCTGGCATCCGTCTTGGTTCACCAGCGGGCACAACCCGCGGCTTTGGCGAAGCAGAGTTCCGTCAAATCGCAGATTGGATTGTACAGGTTGTTGATGGTTTGGCCGCCAATGGCGAAGAAGGCAATGCTGCTGTTGAAGCAGCTGTCAAAGCCGAAGTTCAAGCCATGTGCGATCGTTTCCCAATCTATTCAGACTTGTAAAAGCTACTAATTAGAAAAAGCCCCTGCTGAATGGTTTCAGCAGGGGCTTTTTTTCACATTCAACGAAAAACGAGCGATAGTTTTCACCCGATTTTGTTTTGTCAAAACGGGCAAAATTCTGTCGAACGGGGCGAACCCTCACGTGGCTGGTCATATTCCATTCAATCGAACCAATTTAAGGCGGTCAGGCTTTCACCTTGCCTTCTGCCATTATACTTCCCATTCGTTCATTTAATTCAGCCTGCCAATCACCCTGCAATTCACGCAGCTTGTTCATATACACTTCATTCTCAATCGCTGGAATTTCTGGATCGTAATGTTCCGCAACCGCCAACATGCTGCGTCGATCCATTTCACTGAATACCTCGACCATGCGATCCGCCTGTTCACGCGTATAACCAAGTGCTTCGATAGACGAGCGACCCATCCGAAGCGAGCTGTCATAAGTATCGCGAATAATGTCACGGCACCCCGCAAACCACAGATCATAAACGTGGTTACGATCAACGGCACGCGCAACGATATGCAGATCAGGATAATGATGGTGCACATATTTAACGAGCTCTGTGATTTGTTCTTTATCGTCGATTGCAACAACGAAAAGTTTGGCCTCGGCTATGCCGGCGGCATGCAATAGATCAGGTCGTGTTGCATCACCATAATAAGCCTGAACATTAAAAGAACGAAGCATTTCCAACTGTTTTGAGCTGAAATCCATCACTGTTGGTGTCATCCCACCACCTCGCAACAAGCGACTGACGATACCACCAACGCGACCGTGCCCCGCAATGATAATGTCGCTTGTTTCGGAAATTTCATCCATTTCACGTTCTTCAAGTGCCGAGAAACGCGGCGCGATCACCTTGTCATAAAGGATGAACAACGCAGGGGTTAATAGCATCGACAAGGCAACAATCAACAACAGTCGATCGGCCAATTCGCTTGGGATTACGGCATTGGCAACGGTGAATGACAGTAAAACAAAACCAAATTCACCAGCCTGCGCCAATCCCAAACTGAACAACCAGCGATCAGAACCTTGCAACTTGAAGATTACAGCCAAAACATAAAGAACAGCCGCCTTGACGAACATCAATCCCAACGTCAGCGCAACAATCATTCCTAGGTTATCAAACATAAGGCCAAAATTGATACCTGCACCGACGGTCATAAAGAACAGACCCAAGAGCAAGCCTTTGAAGGGGTCAATGTCGCTTTCTAATTCATGGCGATATTCACTGTTCGCCAAAACCACGCCCGCAAGAAAGGTGCCAAGCGCGGGCGAAAGCCCCACAAGCGTCATCAACAATGCAATGCCAATAACCATCATAAGGGCCGTTGCCACGAAAAGTTCACGCAGCTTGGCCTCGGCAATAAATCGAAAAATTGGACTGGTCAGATAGGAACCCACTACGATCACTGAGGCAATTGCGCCTAGCGTAACAAGCGCCACACCCCATCCGGGTAAGCCGTCGGTCAAACTCATGCTGGCGCCATGACCACCTTCGTCACCATGAGCACCGTGTGCGGCATGTGACAAGGCCTCGACCAACTCTGGCATCGCTAATAGCGGCACCAAGGCCAGCATTGGGATTACGGCAATATCTTGGGTCAAAAGAACCGAGAAACTAGATTGCCCGCCGTCGCTTTTGATCAAACCCTTTTCACCTAAAGTTTGCAAAACGATTGCAGTTGATGACAGCGCCATAACCAAACCGATCGCCAAAGCAACCGTCCAAACTTGGCCCATCGCCATAGCAGCCAACATCACGATACCCGCAGTCAAGCCAACCTGCCCGCCCCCAAGACCGATCAATTTAGCGCGCATGGACCACAGCATTTTGGGTTCAAGTTCGAGCCCCACAAGAAACAGCATCATCACAACGCCAAATTCTGCAAAGTGTTGAATGGAAATCACATCCACATGCAGGAAGGCCAAAACTGGGCTAATTACGATCCCTGCGATTAAATAACCAAGTACAGACCCAAGGCCCAAACGCGATGCGATCGGTACAGCGACGACACCTGCGATAAGAAAAATGAACGCCAATAGTAAGAAATCTGTCATGTTTGTGCCCCTAGTACGCTGAGTTGACGACAAATATGGGCGTAGACGGTGAAATGTAAAGCTATTCGCAAGCCACGAGTTTACATTTGATCGGCAAGCCAATCTACTGTTTGAATGGCTGCCTTTAGGGCGGATTGTTCACTATCAAAAGTCTGAGTTCCATAGTGACCAATGCTGTACCAACCGCGCGTATCCTCTGGGTCGCGGCGGAACTCGTCAAAACCAAAGGATCCATCGGGCCGCATAAAAACATCAACGCATACATTGTCGCCAAACAGATTCACTGATCGCATTACTTTGTTTTGATGTGCCATCATTGAGCCCCCTGCATTTGGCTTAAACAGTTATATCAATTTGTATGGGTCGGAAGCTCAAGCCCAAAATTCGGAATCGCAAGTTTGGGGGCGCCATTGTAATCACAAAATATTTACTAATCTAAACTACCTATAAAAGTAGAAAAACAAACATCACAAGACCATGATAATTGGCATAGATACACTTACTCATTCTCAAAATCGAACAAAACAGACCGATTCATCTAGGTATTCCTAAACAACCGGCACCTGAACATCCCGCAAGAAACGTGATCACGTAAATAAATATTGTGATCACACATGACAATAAAATGTACCTCTCAGCAAGAAAAGCCGCATTTTCAGGCACTACCACCCGTGACTTTGGATAATTTATTGGGTATCACCCGCATGTTCCATGGTTTTACTTTCAAAGGAAGCACCACAATGGCAGATGTGAACCGAGGCAAACGCCCACTTTCACCTCATTTGACGATTTATCGTCCACAGTTGACTTCTATGACGTCAATTTTCACGCGAATTACTGGTAATGCCATGCTTTTGGCAGCCCTGATGATCGTTTGGTGGCTTTTGGCCGCCGCGACTGGGCCGGGCTACTACGACCTCGCCAGAACTGTGATCACAAGCTGGTTTGGCAGTTTAATCATGATACTTTCACTTTGGGCGTTGTGGTATCACTTCTGTGCAGGCCTGCGTCACCTGTATTGGGACACAGGTCGTGGATTTGAAATCAAACAGGCCGAACGTTTGGGGATCATGGTTATTGCCGGTTCCTTCATTCTGACCGTCCTCACACTCATTTTGATCTAAAGGGCAAACACATGGCTTTTATGACCGACCGCAAACGCGCCAACGGAATGGGCTCTGCCAAAGAAGGCACTCATCACTTTTGGTCAATGACCGTCAGCTCAATTGCTTTGGCAATCCTGATGCCTTTGTTCATCTTTAACTTTGGTCCGATGTTGGACGAAAGTTATGCCGATGTTCAGGCACATTTCGCCCGCCCTTATCCTGCAATTCTGACGGGGCTTACGTTAATTGTCGCGTTTACGCATTTTAAAATGGGCGCGCAAACGATGATCGAGGATTATGTCAAAGGTGGCGCTCGTAAAATCACAATCATCGCTGTTTCCCTGCTTTCCTACGCCGCTATGGCAACTGGGCTTTTCGCCCTTGCCAGCATCGCGTTGTAACTGAAAAGGCACCTAATCATGGCTGCATATGAATATGAAACCCACGACTATGACGTGGTTGTTGTTGGCGCTGGTGGCGCTGGTCTGCGCGCAACGCTGGGCATGGCCGAACAAGGGCTGAAAACGGCCTGTGTGACAAAGGTTTTCCCAACGCGTTCGCATACTGTTGCGGCACAGGGCGGCATCGCGGCATCCCTTTCCAACATGGGTCCAGATAACTGGCAGTGGCATATGTATGACACGGTCAAAGGTTCTGATTGGCTGGGTGATACTGATGCCATGGAATACCTTGCACGCGAGGCACCCAAAGCGGTTTATGAGCTGGAACATTACGGTGTTCCGTTTTCACGTACCGAAGACGGTAAAATTTACCAACGCCCCTTCGGTGGTCACACAACAGAATTTGGCGAAGGCCCACCCGTTCAACGTACATGTGCCGCCGCTGACCGTACCGGTCACGCGATCTTGCACACGCTTTACGGCCAGTCCCTAAAGAATGACGCGGAATTTTACATCGAATACTTCGCCATCGATCTGCTTATGTCTGATGACGGTCAGTGTACCGGTGTTGTATGCTGGAAATTGGACGACGGCACGATTCACGTATTCAACGCCAAGATGGTTGTTTTGGCCACAGGCGGTTATGGCCGAGCCTATTTCAGCGCCACATCTGCACACACCTGTACAGGTGACGGCGGCGGTATGGCAGCGCGCGCTGGTCTGGCTTTGCAAGATATGGAATTTGTACAATTCCACCCAACGGGCATCTATGGTTCCGGCTGTCTGATTACAGAGGGTGCACGCGGTGAGGGTGGTTATCTAACCAATTCTGAAGGCGAGCGTTTCATGGAACGTTATGCGCCGACTTATAAAGACTTGGCGTCTCGTGATGTTGTATCCCGTTGTATGACGATGGAAATTCGCGAAGGCCGCGGTGTTGGTGCCGAAGGTGATCACATCCATTTGCACCTGAACCACTTGCCACCAGAAACTTTGGCGCTGCGCCTACCGGGTATTTCAGAAAGTGCGCGTATCTTTGCAGGTGTCGATCTAACCAAAGAGCCGATCCCAGTATTGCCAACTGTGCACTATAACATGGGCGGCATTCCAACGAACTATTGGGGCGAAGTGTTAAACCCAACGAAGGACGATCCAAACGCCATCACCCCCGGCCTAATGGCAGTGGGAGAAGCCGGCTGTGCGTCTGTTCACGGTGCCAACCGTTTGGGTTCAAATTCGTTGATTGACCTTGTGGTATTTGGCCGTGCTGCTGCTATCAAAGCTGGTGAAATCGTTGATCCTAGCACGCCGGTTCCTGCCCTGAATGAAAAGGCCGTTGATGCCGCTTTGGCGCGTTTTGATGGATTGCGTCACGCAATTGGCGGCGTCACAACCGCCGAGTTGCGTTTAGAGATGCAAAAAAACATGCAGGCAGATGCCGCTGTTTTCCGTACGGATAAAACACTGGCCGAAGGCGTTGAAAAAATGTCTGGCGTTGCGGCTAAACTGGATGACTTGAAAGTGTCGGATCGGTCTTTGATCTGGAACTCTGACTTGATGGAAACGCTGGAGCTTACGAACTTGATGCCAAACGCCTTGGCAACAATCGTTGGGGCCGAAGCGCGCAAAGAAAGCCGTGGTGCACATGCCCACGAGGATTATGCGGATCGTGACGACAAAAATTGGCGCGTTCATACAATTGCGCGTGTAGAGGGCAACAAGACCGAACTGTCTTATCGCCCCGTCACGGTTGACCCACTAACCGAAGAAAAAGACGGCGGCATTGATCTGAAACGCATCGCACCAAAAGCGCGTGTTTACTAATGCGTGCTTTCGTACTTCTTTTCTTGGTTGCTTTGACGGGTTGTGCTGCGACTGAAAGCGCGGTGACTAACGTTACCCGCGACACGGCCAAAGGCGTGGTTAATGGCGTAGTAGCACAAAAGTTTCCGGGCCTGTCTGTGGCACCTGTGACGGATTGCATCATTGAAAGTGCATCGGCGATTGAATTCGTGCAGATATCGAAATCAGCCATAATTGGCGTGACGCCTGATGCAACCGCGTTGGTGCTGGAAATCGCCCAACGCCCCAAAGCCGCACAATGTATAGCAAAAAACAGCATCGCGCTGTTGGGTGGATAGAATGATATATCAAGTTTTTTCCACACAAATTTGCGCGACACACAGTTGATAACGAAGAGGCAACATCATGGTTGAATTCACTCTGCCTAAGAACTCCAAGATCACCAAGGGCAAAGTCTGGCCCAAGGCTGAAGGCGCGACGAATTTCCGCAAATTTCAGATTTATCGCTGGCAAGAAGAAGGCGGTAAAAACCCTAGCCTCGACACCTATTTTGTCGACATGGACACATGCGGCCCAATGGTTTTGGATGCGCTGATCAAGATCAAAAACGAAATTGATCCGACATTGTCATTCCGTCGGTCGTGTCGCGAAGGTATCTGTGGTTCTTGTGCCATGAACATCGACGGTATCAACACGCTGGCTTGTATCTACGGCATGGACGACATCAAGGGTGACGTAAAAATCTATCCCCTGCCTCACCTGCCTGTTGTACGCGATTTGATCCCTGATCTGACGCATTTTTACGCGCAACACGCCAGTATCATGCCTTGGCTTGAAACCAAGACCAATCGCCCAGCCAAAGAATGGAAGCAATCCATTGATGATCGTGGCAAGTTGGACGGTTTGTATGAGTGCGTTATGTGCGCATGTTGTTCCACGTCCTGCCCATCCTATTGGTGGAATGGCGATCGGTACTTGGGACCAGCTGCATTGCTTCACGCCTATCGTTGGATCATTGATTCACGTGATGAGGCCACGGGCGAGCGTTTGGACGAACTTGAAGATCCGTTCAAATTGTACCGCTGTCACACCATCATGAACTGCGCCAAAACTTGCCCTAAAGGGTTGAACCCAGCCAAGGCAATCGCAGAGATCAAAAAGATGATGGTTGAACGCGTCGTCTAGCGAATAAACACTTAGATTTTTCAAACGGCGTGATTCAATATGGATCGCGCCGTTTGTGTTTTTAGACCTATCTAATAACTAGACAAAACCAGCTAAGGGCGGCGATTTTGCAAGTATCGTTCTATGGGTGCTCAGATACCTGTGGGCTTCTTTAGAGTGGCCCAGTTTTAACAAGACGTTTGCATATGTCAGTTCCAAAATATCACGCTGTGCGCGGCTGCCGCCAAATCTTTCGGTTTGCCCCATAACAATCGTCAACTCTTCCAATGCTACCGCCCAATTTTCATTGGCAATTTCACGCCATGCTCTTGCAACGGGTTTCACAAGATCGCCAGCAAATCCCTTGGCCGTATCGGCAATATATGCCAACCGATCGCCGTTGCCCGCCATCGCATGGCTTAATGCGGCATGAATATCTGCAAAACTTTGCCCCGTTTCAGGGAAAAATTTGGCGGCATAATCGCTAAGCACAGACCAACGTTTTGGATCAACCGAAACACCGGCAAGTTTTGCGCGATACAAAATGGCAGCTGTGTCGGTCAGCGTCACAAGCGGCAAGCCCTTGGATGAACTTGGCCCTATTCCATTATCAATGACGTGCCACATTGCATCTATATCGCCATCTTGTAGTGCCCAAAGGGCCGCGTGCCACGATAAATGCCCATGCAACAAAGACCTATCATCATAATCCACAAGCCATGACTTCAGGTAACTGCGGCCAGCGACCGTTTCGCCACCTTCATATTGGGCGTGGGATTTGAAATGCGCACCATTGGCGTTTCTTGGATTGATTGCCAAAGACTTTGCCATCAGTTCGTTGGACCGATCAATTTGGCCGGTTTCACAAAGTGACAGCGCGTGCATCGACATCATCCACCAATCATCCCCACAATGCGGCATGAGTGAACCTGTATAAGCCAGTAGTTCTGCCTCGCGGCCAACATGCCCTGAAAATCCAATCAAACCATAGACACTGGCGTTTAATTGCGCGGTCAACACATCCCTTGGAAATTCTTCGACGTGCTGCTTAACGAGTGCTCTGGTTCCTTGTGGGTTTCCAGCAAGCAGCAATGCAAAACATTCGACATGTTGGCGTTGTCGACTGTCCAGTTTGGCGGCCAAATCTTGAGCGGTCGCAATAGCCGTTTGCGCATCAGGCATATGCCCTGCCATCATAAAGGCCCTCGCCAAAGCGGCAAAACCAAGAGTAAAACTGTCATCAACATCTACAGCCGCCTGAAACGCTTCTACTGCCCCGTAGTTGGCGCCCAGAAACAATTGTACGCCTCGATCATAATGATCCAATGCCACTTGGGACTGAACCGAAATCGCATTTCCATATTTGTCCTTAAGCATCAAACTTTATCCTTCTAAAAATTTCTGCTGAAAGGGGACAATAAACGGCACGTGATTTCAAGAAGTGTTTCTGTTTACACATTATTCAAAATCCAACAAAATTGTCTGCTAGGATTGAGCCACGGCACATTTTGGGTCAAGCTGTAAACAAATATTAGTTAGGTCCTCAAATGAAACTTACCCGTGAACACCCCGCGCCGGCGTATGCCGACCAAGCCAAGGCCACCAAGCCAGTAATCTGTTATCCAATTGACACGCTGCCAGCCCCTGACATGCCGATGTACAAGGCTGCTCTAAGGGATATGGTTAAAGTTGCCGAGGCGACAGCGGCCCCGCGCGAGGCCGCGAGCATCAAACTAAAAGCAGGTCAAGTTTTACGAATATCGTCTGTTAACGGACCGCAGGTTGGGGATTTGAATTTGTTCAACGCCAACGATTTAGACGAGCGCTTTTATTCTGGCAAAACGCGGGCTCTGCACGGCACGCATATTTCAACAGGTGATCGCATGTGGTCATCCTTTCCGCATCTTCGCCCTATGGCCATGGTGGTTGATGACACGCTTGACTGGTACGGGTTTGATGACTTTGGTGGTGCCGTTCATGACGTCATCGGCACACGGTGCGATCCATACACAGGTAATTTGTTGGCAGGCACACAGTATCATCATTGCTGTCATTCTAATCTGACCCGTGCCTTGGCTGATGCGACAGGCATGACCATGACGCAAGCGGAGCCATTTGTTCATGATGTACTCAACGTCTTTATGTGTACTGGTTTCACGCGTGACACGGGCCAGTATTTTATGAAGGCAAGCCCCGTTCGCCCCGGTGATCATTTGGATCTACTTGCCGAGATTGATCTGTTGGCTGTTTTATCTGCCTGCCCTGGTGGTGATTGCTCGTCAGAACATTCCAGCGATACGGCGGCCTGTCATCCCCTTTTGATGGAGGTTTTTCAACCTAAAGAAGGCGCACTTTCAAATTGGCAAAGCCCTGCAAAAAATGCTTATAATGGCAGCCATGGAAGATAATAAAATAACCGCACAATCACTTGCCCTGCACCATATCACGATTATGGGTGCCGATCGCGCCAGTTCAATTGAATTTTGGGAAGGTGTCCTTGGGATGCCGTTCATTTTTGAACAACCCAACTTGGATAACCCTGGCGAAAGCCATTTGTATTTTGATCCCGGCGACGGTCGCCTCATCACGATTTTCTGTGACGAAGCACGCACGGCCAAACACAAGCGTACGCCAACGGACGCGGGTTGTGTTCATCATGTCGCCTTTGCGGTGGCGGCCGCCAGCTTAGAGCAAGTACCAGACCGACTTCGTGCACGGGGCATTGGATTTACCGGCCCCAAAGATCGCGGTTTCATGCACTCAATCTATTTCAAAGACCCGCTTGGATTACTGATTGAGTTGGCATGTTATACGTTTGAGCCGCCAGAGGGTTTCACACATTCAGATGTTTTGCTTGCGTCCCACCGTGTACGTGTCGCGGCCGGTGACGACCATATCTTACGTAGCCATATCGCCACCGCGATTGAAACTTTAGCAAAATATGGCCGCGAAAGCCTGTCAGACGATTAAACTAGCAATATCTTTCAATGCCAATCGTTTGGTAATCTGAATATCGATCACCATGCGCCCAGCCTGCTGGCATAATTCGATCGATTTCTGCGCGATCATCATCAGTAAAACTGATTTGATCCGCATCAGCCCATTCCAACAAATGTGCCGCAGTTCGCGTGCCTGGAATGGGTATCAAATTGTCGCCTTGATCCAACGTCCAAGCAATGGCGGCACCCGCCGTCGTCCATCCACGATCCGCACAAAATTCACGAAACTGTTTAACAATCGCTTCATTGGCTGAAAAATTTGGCTCCAAGAACCTTGGTTGATTTTGGCGAAAATCAGTATCACGAAAATTCTGAGGCTCCAAAATATGATCGCCTAAGATGCCGCGGCCCAGCGGGGAAAACGGTACAAAAGTAGTGCCCAGTTCCCTGCACGCCTGCAACATTCCCAATTCAGGCTGTCGCGTCCAAAGTGAATATTCATTCTGTATAGCTGCAACGGGATGAACCGCATGGGCACGACGCAATGATGATGGGGCAACCTCTGAGAACCCAAACCCGCCTATCAATCCTTCTTTGACAAACTTAGCTAGGGTCAAGGTAACTTCTTCGATTGGCAGATCGAACTGCCGACGATGCACATAGTAAAGATCGACAAAATCAACACCTAGTCTATTCAATGACCCAGTTAACATCTTGCGCAAACCGGCCTCGGTATTGTCGGTCTTTCCCCGCTCAGCCCCCATCACAATCCCCCCTTTGGTTGCGATGTGAAACTGCTTTTTACGTGACTTCTGCCAATCGCCGATGATCTGTTCACACAGGTTAGCACCATAGATTTCTGCCACGTCCAAAATATTGATGCCTGCATCCCAAGCGGCATCTAAACAGGCAAAACTTTCGTCGTGTTGTGTTTCCCCGTAAATGCCACCAAAACTCATACAACCAAGGGAGATTGCAGATACCATTGGGCCATCTTGCCCTAATTTGCGCTGTTTCATTTGAATGCCGCCTCAAGTGCGATTTCTACCATATCACCAAAAGTGCGTTCGCGATCCTCTGCGGGCAATGCTTCGTGAGTGATTAAGTGATCAGAAACCGTAAGAATTGCGAGCGCACGACGGCCATAACGAGCCGCAAGCGTATATAGTTCTGCAGCCTCCATTTCCACGGCCAACACACCATGACGCATCATTTGCTCGGTCAAATCACTGCGTTCATCATAGAACGTGTCAGAAGAGTATATCGATCCAACATGCGTTGGCGTTCCTTTCGCCTCGGCGGCATGAAAAGCCTTGTGCAACAGATCAAAATCCGCAACGGGTGAATAATTGAAATCCTTAAAGATTGTGCGCGAAGGACTGCCGGCAGTGGCAGCAGCTTGCGCTAACACAACATCCCGCACCTTGACGTTTTCCTGCATTGATCCGGTGGATCCAATACGGATTAGTGTCTGCGCATTATAATCGCGTATCAATTCATTGGCGTAAATCGAAAGGCTTGGCATGCCCATGCCAGAACCTTGAATGGTAACGCGGTGCCCGTTCCACGTGCCGGTAAATCCAAGCATACCACGCACTTCGTTCACCAGTTTGGCGTCTTTCAAAAAGGTTTCCGCGGCCCATTTCGCCCGATACGGATCCCCCGGCATCAAAACTGTTTCAGCAATATCGCCTTCTTTGGCACCGATATGGATGGTCATGACGCGCTCCTTTATTTCTCGCATTTCAAGACGAGTATAGCGCAGGTTACCAAAGGTGAAAGGATTTATGCAGCGTCAACCAAGGTTACCATATCACCCATAATCTTATTTAGCTCAAAGTCTTTGGGCGTATAGACACGCGCCACACCCAACGCGCGTAAACGCGATGCGTCGTCTTCTGGTATAATACCGCCAACGACCAATGGGATATGACCCAGACCGGCCTCGATCATGTCTTTCAGCAATTGCTCTACCAACGGAATGTGTGACCCTGAAAGAATGGAAACGCCGATAACATGAACTTCTTCGTCCTGTGCGCTGCTGATAATTTCACTCGGCGTCATACGAATGCCGCCATAGACAATTTCCATTCCGCAATCACGGGCGCGGGATGCGATTTGTTCGGCGCCATTTGAATGACCATCAAGGCCAGGTTTGCCGATCAACACTTTCATACGACGACCCAATTGATCGGAAACACGATCAACCTCCGCACGGATTTCATCCAACCCTTCGGTGCGGTTTGATGGGTTTTGTGAAACGCCAGTTGGTGCGCGGTATTCACCAAAGGCGGCGCGCACGACGCCTGCCCATTCGCCCGTTGTCACTCCTGCTTTTGCGGCGGCAATCGAGGGGCCCATCAGGTTTTCACCGGATTTGGCGGCCGCGCGAAGAGCAGCAAGTGCAGCCTGAACTGACGTATCATCGCGCGCCTCTTTCCAGGCATGTAAACGACTAATTTGATCCGCTTCAGCCGCAGGATCGGCAACCATGATGGCGTCTTCACCAGTGGTAAGCGGGCTTTCTTCGGATGTTGTAAACTTGTTCACACCCACAACGGTTGTTTCGCCACTTTCAATCGCACGAATGCGAGCGGCATTACTTTCGACAAGACGGCCCTTCATATAGGCAATCGCCTCGTTCGCCCCGCCCATGGCATCGATTTGCGCCAATTCGGCCCGTGCGCCATCTTTTAGCGCCTCAACCTTGGCATCAACGACTAGGTTACCATCAAACAAATCGCCATATTCAAGAAGATCGGTCTCATACGCCATAATCTGTTGCATCCGCAGTGACCATTGCTGATCAAAGGGGCGTGGCAAACCTAAGGCTTCGTTCCATGCAGGCAGTTGCACAGCCCGTGCCCGTGCATTTTTCGAAAGTGTGACGGCCAACATTTCGATCAAAATGCGATATACATTGTTTTCAGGTTGTTGTTCGGTCAATCCAAGTGAATTCACCTGAACACCGTATCGGAAACGACGGAATTTGGGGTCTTCAACGCCATAGCGTTCAGCACAAATTTCATCCCAAAGTTCGGTAAATGCACGCATTTTGCACATTTCAGTCACAAACCGAATACCCGCATTCACAAAGAATGAAATGCGACCAACCATGGCGGGGAACGCCTCGGTTGGCACCTTACCTTTTAAGTCATCCAATACGGCTGTTGCTGTTGCCAATGCAAAGGCCAGCTCTTCTTCGGGTGTCGCGCCAGCTTCTTGTAAATGGTACGAACAGACGTTCATCGGGTTCCATTTCGGCAAGTGTTCGCGCGTGTAGGCCGCGACATCTGTGATCATCCGAAGGCTTGGTTTGGGGGGGCAAATATATGTGCCACGCGACAGGTATTCTTTAATCAGATCGTTCTGCACAGTGCCTTGCAGGGCAGAAACATCTGCACCTTGTTCCTCGGCCACTGCGATATAAAGCGCTAACAGCCAAGGCGCGGTCGCATTGATTGTCATAGATGTGTTCATTTGATCCAGCGGAATATCCGCAAACAAGGCCCGCATATCGCCTAAATGACTGACCGGCACACCAACTTTACCAACCTCGCCTGCCGCAAGTTCATGATCAGAGTCGTATCCAGTTTGCGTGGGTAAATCGAATGCTACAGACAAACCAGTTTGTCCCTTGGCCAGATTTCCACGATACAATTCATTCGACGCCGCCGCCGTTGAATGGCCGGCATAAGTACGGAATAGCCAAGGTCGTGATTTTTGCGTGGTTTGTGTCATATCGAATCCAAGGCCCTTGTAATATAATTACCGTAAAGAATGATAAATCGTAATTTTGTGGCGCTGTCAACACGCTGCACTGCGGCATTCTCAGACCAAGAGATGATTGTTCCAGCCAAGCAATTATGTATAACATTCTGGAATGAACGCACCCGTTACCCTTCCTTTATGGCTCTTTGTTTTGATCCTGCTTTTTGCAGCAATCACCGCCCTTAGCCATTTCTTGTTGCCGTCGGTGCGTTGGTTCTTTCGGCGCCGCATGGAAAGGGTCGTAACGCGTCTGAACAAACGTTTGGCCCGCCCCATTCAACCCTTTAAACTGGCCCGTCGTTACGACATGATTCAGCGGCTCATTTATGATCCCGAGGTTATTAAAGCGGTGGGTGATCATGCAATCAGCGAAGGTTTACCTGAAAACGTCGCCTTTCAAGAAGCCCAAAGATACGCGCGTGAAATTGTGCCCGGCTTCAGTGCAACGATCTATTTCGGTTTTGCCATCCGTCTCGCAAAATGGTTAAGCCGTTCTTTGTATCGTGTGCGACTTGGGTATGTAGATGAGGCGGATCAAGCGGCCATTGATCCCGATGCCACCGTCATTTTCATCATGAATCATCGTTCCAACATGGATTATGTGTTGCTGACATATCTGGCCGCAGAACGTAGTGCGCTTTCTTTTGCGATGGGCGAATGGGCACATGTTTGGCCACTCTCCGGTCTATTGCGATCTCTGGGCGGTTATTTCATTCGTCGTAAATCCCGCAATCCGCTTTATCGACGCGTTCTTGCGCGTTATGTGCAAATGGCGACAGATGCTGGTGTGACACAAGCTGTGTTCCCCGAAGGCGGGTTAAGCTTGGATGGCCGTGTCGCCCCACCGAAACTGGGTTTGATCAGCTATATTTTGGCAGGCTTTGATCCTGAAACCAGTCGCGATGTCGTCTTTGTTCCGATTGGCGTGAATTATGATCGCATCTTAGAAGATCGCGTTTTAATCGATGCCAACATTCGCGGCGAACGGAAATTCAACTTTCGCATCCTAGTGTTTTTGAAATTCTGCTGGCGACAGCTTTGGTTGACTTTGACAGCACGAGGGCACCGTTTTGGGTATGCCTCTGTTTCGTTCGGCAAAGCGATTTCAATGCGATCATTTATGAAGGATCATCAAGGCCCAAAATTGCAAGCCGAATTGGGCAAGCATTTGATGAAAAACGTAGAGGCCGTCGTTCCAGTGTTGCCAGTTCCATTGGTTGCCTCGGTGTTGAACGAACATTCTGAAATAGAAGAAACACAACTTTTCAAATTGGTGGCTGAACGGCGCAAGTTACTAGAAGCCACCGGCGTCCACGCCCATTTACCCCGCGAAGACGTCGATTACGCCACTAAAGTTGGGTTGCGCGGCTTGGTATTGCGCAAGATCGTCATCAAAGAAGGTGAAAAAATCATCGTGCCAGAGGCCGAAAAACAAATGATTTCATTTTATACAGCTTCGATAGCGCCGCACTTAAGAAAAATCATCACGCAATAAAATTACAATTTTTGTACTTTTTTCATTGCATAATTACTCAAAGAATTTTACTCAACCTTACGCAACTGCAGCAAAACGATTCTGCGTCGCAGCAACGATTGTAAGAACGGAGTAGAGAAATGGCCCTGGACACCAACCCTGACATCACCACCTATGATGCGCCGAAAAAAGACCTGTATGCGGTCGGTGAAATTCCACCATTAGGCCACGTCCCTACACAAATGCACGCTTGGGCTATTCGTCGTGAACGTCATGGTGAACCAGATGAGTCTTTCAAGCTTGAGGTTGTCGACACACCGAAACTGGACAGCAATGAGGTGCTTATCCTCGTGATGGCCGCAGGTGTTAACTATAACGGAGTCTGGGCTGGCCTAGGCATTCCAATCAGCCCGTTTGACGTACACAAAGCAGATTATCACATTGCTGGTTCCGATGCCTCGGGTATCGTTTGGGCCGTTGGTGACAAAGTTAAACGCTGGAAAGTAGGCGACGAAGTTGTAGTTCATTGCAACCAAGACGATGGCGACGACGAAGAGTGCAACGGCGGCGACCCCATGTTTTCCAACAGCCAACGGATTTGGGGCTATGAAACACCAGACGGCTCATTTGGTCAGTTCACTCGTGTTCAAAGCCAACAGTTGATGCCACGCCCCAAGCACCTGACTTGGGAAGAAAGCGCGTGTTACACGCTGACCTTGGCAACCGCTTATCGCATGTTGTTCGGTCATCAACCCCACGAAGTTAAACCAGGTCAAAACGTTTTGGTTTGGGGCGCATCCGGTGGTCTTGGTTCCTTTGCCATTCAGTTGATCAAAACTGCGGGTGCTAACCCAATCGGTGTCATTTCAGATGAAACCAAACGTGATTTTGTTATGTCATTGGGTGCCAAGGGCGTAATCAATCGCAAGGATTTCAACTGTTGGGGTCAAATGCCAACGGTAAACACACCAGAATACAAAAACTGGTTCAACGAAACTCGTAAGTTCGGCAAAGCCATTTGGGATATCACTGGCAAAGGTAACAACGTTGATTTGGTGTTTGAACATCCAGGTGAATCCACGATCCCTGTTTCTACGTTTGTTGTTAAAAAGGGTGGCATGGTCGTTATTTGTGCCGGTACCACTGGCTACAATCTGACCATCGACGCGCGTTACTTGTGGATGCATCAAAAGCGCGTGCAAGGCAGCCACTTTGCCAACTTAAAGCAAGCCAGTGCGGCTAACCAATTGATGTCAGAGGGCCGACTTGACCCATGCATGTCTGAGGTGTTCGAATGGAACAAAATCCCAGACGCACACATCAAAATGCGCAAGAATGAACATAAACCGGGTAACATGTCTGTGTTGGTTTCTGCCTCAAAAACCGGTCTGCGTACCTTTGCAGAAACATTAGAGGCCAGTGTCAAAAAGTAGTCTGTCATCGGCGATTCTTTGGAAATTCGAAAACAATAAAAAACCCCCGTCCTTTAGAACTAAAGAGTGGGGGTTTTTTCGTATCTAGCTATTTCAATAACTTGGAAATTCACACCTCGCCATTATTGGGGAGTAAGAAGTCGTGAGTAGGTAAATATTTGAATCCAATGATATTCTTTTGGTTAACCAATATTTATCCGAGCTAGGGCGAGCTTCAAAAGCCCAATTTTAACGAAACATTAACCAAAATGAACGAGGTTTAAATGGGACAAGAATGGATTTTAGACGTACTGGCCGATATTCGCAGGTTTGCTGTTAATAATCGTATGCCCCAGCTTGCTGAGCAATTGGATGATGCACTGATGGTGGCGACGACTGAAATGGCATCAAACGCAAATTCGGCCGGCCAAGAATTAGGGTTGGCATCCGTTACAAATGCAGAACAAACTGGAAGCGTTTATCGATCAGTTGCAGCAGGCGAAGACGCTTGATGATCTGCAAAACGTAATTCTTGGAATACGTGATCTTTATGATGTAGAGCATCTTGTTTACCATTCCGTCAAAAGCACCGGCGAACAATATGGCGTTCTGACATACACCGACGAATGGACCCAACATTATGTCGAACAAAACTATGAACGCATTGACCCCGTAGTTCTGGGATGTTTCCAAAGCTTTCAACCCGTCACATGGAAAGAACTGGATTGGTCTAGCAAGGGTTCGCGACGTTTTTTAGGTGAAGCGTTAGACAATGGGGTTGGAAATCAGGGGCTATCTGTTCCGATCAGGGGACCCGCCGGACAATTTGCTCTGTTCACCGTCAACGACAATTGCAAGGATGGATGTTGGGCAAAATTTACCGCTGAACATCATCGCCAAATGATTTTGATTGCCCACTATCTAAATAACAAAGCCCTAGAAATTGAACACGGAAAGCTGATGTCGCCAGTCAAAGCGCTTTCCCCGCGCGAGTCAGATTCATTGACCCTATTGGCCATGGGGTACAGCCGTGCCCATGCTGCGGACACTTTGAAAATATCAGAACACACCCTGCGCGTTTACATCGAGGCGGCTCGTTTCAAGTTAGGTTCTGCAAACACAACACACGCCGTGGCGGCCGCTCTTTCGCGTGGATTAATCGTTGTCTAGCCGCTAAAACTGACGAAAATTTTCCAAAAAATTGAACAATTTCATCCACAAAATCGTGCAAAATCCATGTGGATTAGTAAGAAAATCCCCTTCTTAACACACCGAAAAATTTCGCCTTTCAGCCCGTGAATGTGTCAAAAATCAGCATTCAACCGTGGCGCGCGCGGCCCGTTGCCCGTAATTTTTGCCCTCGAACGCTAGGAAAAAATTAAGTTAAAACCCGCAATTCAAAGGCCCTTTCACTAACAAGAGGCCTTTCAATGATCCGGTATTTAACTGCACAATCACTGGCCCAATATCCCTATTTGCAAGACAGTATGTTTAAGGATCGTGCCCATCAGTTTTCCACGCGTTTAAAATGGGACGTATCAGTTGATGCAAATGGATGGGAACAAGACAACTATGACACAGACACCGCAATTTATGCTATTTGGCAGCGAAAAGATGGCCGACATGGTGGATCAATGCGATTTTTGCCAACAACGGGTGCTACGATGATTAACGATCATTTTGTCCATGTCGCAGGCCACAAAATTGTGGACAAAAACATCTGGGAAACCACCCGATTTTGTTTGGCTCCAGATGCCCCAGGTAAGGTGACAGCCGCTTTGATGTTAGCAGGTGCAGAACTGGGCCTTGCTATGGGCCTTTCACATTCCGTTGGCGTTTTTGACAAACGCATGATCCGAATTTACCGCACATTGCAATGGTCACCCAAGGTTCTAGGAACCGCTGGCAAAGGTCGCGACGCAATCAGTGCCGGCCTTTGGACCTTCGACAAAATTGTCCCTTTAAGATTGGCGCGCCTTGCCGGATTGCCAAGCCAATTTGCGGCGCATTGCTGGCAACGGGACCAAGGGCGCCCAATTGCCGCCTAGATGCGTTTGATCGCTGGTCATGGCTGAATTGGCCCTTTATGGTCGCCCCTATGAGCGAACATAGCACCCCACAAAACATCGTATTTTCAGACGATCAAACTGATGCCTATGATCGGGTTGCAGAAGTGTTGGAAAAGGCTGGAGTCGATTTAATTGAGGGCACCACCATGCCCCAATCGATGAGCAAACCAACCGTTCAAGCGGTGATCGGCAAGGCGGGTTCTGGAAAAACACTGTTGTTATCTGAGCTGTATAAAGCCATCGCAGAAGCAGGTGTTGAGGTAATTTCTGGCGACTACGAGGGGCGCAAAAAACAAGATCGCCGCACTTTGGCAATTTTGGCACCAACCAATAAGGCCGCCAGTGTTTTGCGGAACCACGGCGTGCCAGCAACAACAATCCACCGCATTTTGTACACGCCGATGTATGATCCTGAATATGAGCGGATTGCCGAATGGTTGGCCGGTGAGGGCGAAAAACCTGAAATCGAAGGCTTGACCGAGGTTGCTCTTGATCGCGCGTTTGCCTTTTATCAAACCAACAAATCTATTCCAGGTGCACTAGCAGCCGCAGGTCTGCGTGGTTCTGATTTCATCACAGGATGGAAGCGGCGCGAAGATCCACTAGACATTGGCTTTGTCGATGAATCCTCAATGCTCGATGAAAAACAGTTGAATGATTTGAAGGAAATCTTTTCCACGCTGGTTTTATTTGGTGATCCCGCCCAATTGGCCCCTGTAGGGCAATCCGGTGAAATGGTTTTTGATCAATTACCCGAAGGTCGCAAAATGATCCTGTCGCGGGTTCACAGACAAGCAAATGACAACCCGATTTTGGATTTGGCACACGCCTTGGGTGATGACAGTATCGGGTTTGAAGCGTTTGAACGCTTAGTGGCCGAGGCTGCGGCCAAAGATGAACGTGTCGTTTTAGGCCAAAGGGTTGAAAGCGATTTGATGGCGCGATCCCCTGTTCTGGTCTGGCGCAACAATACACGAATACGTTTGATACATGCATTTCGCGCCGCCTTTGGTGCGCCCGAAGATGAATTATTGGCTGGCGAACCCCTTATTTGTGACGGGATCGAGTTGCCGATGAAACACCGCAAAAAGCGCGTCGACCTAGAGGCACGCGGCCTTATTAAGGGCGCGCAGGTTGTCTATTTGGGGCCTGGTCGCAAACCTGGTTTTTCGCGAATTCATATATTTGGCGCGGACGATCCACAAATCAGCGCAGCATCGATTGTAAAGATTGAATCAACCAAAGACGAAGAACCGTTCATTCCCTTTGCCGCCCGCATGGGGGCTACGTTTTTACATGGTGCCGCCGTGACAATTCACAAAGCACAGGGATCACAATGGGACACTGTTCAAGTGTTTGCGCCCGATCTTTATGCAGCCTCTCGGGCGGGGCGCATTGAGGCGGGGCAACCATTGTGGAAACGCCTTGCTTATGTGGCCATCACCCGCGCCTCTGATCGGCTTATTTGGGTAACACGCAATCGTTTATCGCGACCAACGACGCCCCTAACAGTGGCTGATCTAAGTGGTGTGACAGCGCCCTTAACCTTGCAAACAGAGACTGAGGAAACATAATGCCTTCGATTTTGATAACAGGTGCCAGTTCGGGGATCGGGCGTGCAACCACACAAAAGTTTTTGAACGAAGGCTGGCACGTCGGTTTGTTGGCACGCCGCGCTGACAAATTAAGCGAAATTGCCGACGGAAATCAGAACGCAGAAATTTACGCCGTGGATGTGACCAACAGGTTCGCCGTGGACAAAGCTGTTTCAGAATTCGCTAAATCATGTGGACGGTTGGATGCAATATTTAACAACGCTGGCGTTTTTCCAAGCGGCGCCGTCGTGGATGAAATTACAGATGAAGATTGGCTGACCACCGTCAATGTAAACCTAACTGGCATGTTTTACACTGCGCGTGCTGCTTTTGCCCAAATGCGCAAACAAACGCCTCAGGGTGGCCGAATTATCAACAATGGATCCATCTCAGCGCACACCCCACGTGAGGGCTCACTGGCTTACACGGCGACCAAACACGCCATCACTGGCATGACCAAATCCATCGGGTTGGATGGGCGTCCCCTAAACATCGTGTGCAGCCAAATTGACATCGGGAATGCCCGCACCGAAATCGTTGAGGCAATCGCCGCCGCCGCCGCGACACCCCCACCAATGATGGATGTACGCCACGCGGCAGACGCGGTTTTTCACATGGCCAACTTGCCGCTTGATGTGAATGTGCAAACGATGACGATTATGGCCAATCAGATGCCTTACCTAGGGCGCGGTTAAAGTCGGTTAAAGAAGCTATCGTTCCTTAACATAAGGTTGACCACCCGCCCGTGGTGGAACCGCTTTTCCAACGAAACCAGCCAAAATAACCACTGTCAAAATATAAGGCAGCGCTTGCATAAACTGAACTGGAACCGAAATTCCGATGATCTCAATGCTTTGGAAACGGTTTCCGATCGCCTCTAAGAAACCAAACAGCAAACAGGCATAAAGCGCATGCCATGGGCGCCATTTTGCAAAAATCAGCGCAGCCAACGCAATGAAGCCACGGCCAGCCGTCATTTCCTTAACGAAGCCAGCCGCCAAGCCAGTGGCAAGATAAGCCCCTGCCAAACCACAAAGAACGCCACAAATGATGACCGCCGAATAACGCAAACGAATGACGGAAACACCCGCCGTATCAACAGCCGCTGGGTTTTCCCCAACTGCGCGTAGGCGAAGACCGAAACGCGTGCGGAAAAGCACGTACCAAGACAGCGGAACAATCAACAGCGAAACGTAGACCAGAATGGTATGACCAGAAATTAGTTCCGAATAAATACCACCAATAACAGGTGTTTCGCTCAACGCCTCTGCAAAGGGCCAATTTATCGGCAAGAAACGCCCATCGCCCGAAAGCGACGGCGTGCGCCCCCCAATTTGAAACCAGCTTTGGCCAATAACAACGGTTAATCCAGCGGCAAGGAAGTTGATTGCGACGCCTGAAATCAACTGATCACCGCGAAATGTAATCGAGGCAAGGCCATGCAACAGCGACAAGAAGATTGACGCGCCCATGCCCGCCAGCAACCCAACCCAGACAGAACCTGAAACCGCGGCAACAGCAGCAGAAACAAAGGCCGCGGCCAGCATTTTACCCTCTAGGCCGATATCAAAAATACCAGCGCGCTCTGAAAACAAACCCGCAAGACAAGCCAACAACAAAGGCGTTGCCAGACGCATCGTGCTGTCTAGAATTTGGATGATGGTCATAAAATCCATTAGCTTGCCCCCCCGCGCAGACGCAGGAACACGCGTTCCACTGGACCACGCACCATATTATCAAGCGCGCCCGTGAACAAAATCACCAAGGCTTGGATCACGACAACCAATTCGCGCGGAATGTTTTGCCAAAGCGCCAGTTCAGCCCCGCCTTGATAAAGAAACCCAAACAACACAGCAGCAATCACAACGCCGACAGGATGCGACCGCCCCATAAGGGCCACCGCGATACCAATAAAGCCCGCGCCCTCGGTTGCATTCAGAACAAGGCGCTCGGCCTCACCCATAACGTTATTGATCGCCATCATACCAGCCAATCCACCGGATATAAGCATCGAAATCATGATAATTTTGTGGGGTGATATTCCCGCGTATTTTGCAGCCGATTCAGAATGGCCGTAGCCGCGAATTTGATAGCCCAATCGGGTGTGCCAGATCAAAATCCACACCAACACCGCCGCCAATAGCGCGATCAGGAATGTCACATTAGCGGGTGAGTGTTTGGAAAACGCGATGCCAAATGGCGCCAGCATTTCATGGAACGTAGGCAAATGCGCGCTGGAAACAAATTTAGCCGATGCCGGATCCATTGACCCTGTGGGTCGCAAATTATTCACCAAGACGTAATTCAGCAATGAAAAGCCGATAAAGTTGAACATGATCGTGGTAATCACGATGTGACTGCCACGTTTTGATTGCAGCCATGCAGGAATAGCCGCCCAAGCCGCGCCGAATACTGCAGCAGCACCCGCCGCAAAAATTAACGCGATCGTCCAGTGTGGCCAATCAATCCAAAGACACATCAACGCCACACCAAGACCACCCAACAGTGCCTGACCTTCACCACCAATGTTAAACATCCGTGCATGAAACGCGACCGAAACAGCCAAGCCCGTAAAGATGAAATTGGTGGCATAATACAGCGTATAACCGACGCCGTTCGTTGTATAAAAAGCGCCTTCAATCATGGTCTTAATGGCAACAATCGGATCTTTGCCAATGGCCAAAATTACAAGTCCAGAAACAAACATCGCCAGTGCGAAATTGATCAATGGGATCAAAACAACGTCAGCCCATTTTGGCATCTTATCCATCTAAGCAGCCCCCGTTTCCATGCCTGCCATTAACAAGCCCAGCTCTTTTTCATCTGTTTCATTGGGCAAACGCTCGCCCATTATCCGACCATCAAACATCACCGCAATACGATCAGACAGAGACAAGATTTCCTCAAGCTCAACGCTGACTAAAAGGATCGCTTTGCCTGCATCACGTAGGGCGACAATCTGTTGGTGAATGAATTCAATCGCACCAATATCAACACCGCGTGTTGGTTGCCCAACCAGCAATAAATCAGGATTACGTTCGATTTCACGGGACAAAACGATCTTTTGCTGGTTACCACCAGAGAAGTTTTTGGCCGTCAGCCAGCCATTCGCAGGGCGTATATCAAAGCGTTCGATTTTACCCTCGGTATCCGCGCGAATGGCCGCATTATCAATCAACATGCCACGTTGGTACGCAGGGTCATTGTGATAACCAAAGGCGATGTTTTCCCAGGCAAAGAAGTCCATAATCAAGCCTTCGGATTGCCTGTCCTCTGGCACGTGGGCAATGCCGCGTGCACGCCGTGATTGACCGTCTGAAAACTTGCCACTTAGATCAATTTCTTGACCATTCACTGTAATTGTACCAGTGCCGTTGGTATAACCACCCAACACCTCTAGCAATTCGGATTGTCCGTTTCCTGCAACACCTGCAATGCCCAGAATTTCACCCGCTTTGATTTCAAACGAGATGTTTTTCACGCGTTCAACATTGTCCTCATCCACGACACGCAGATCGCGCACATCCAGAACCGTCGCCCCTGTTTTGGCGGGTTCTTTGTCAACGCGCAGCAACACCTTACGACCGACCATCAGTTCGGCCAAATCAGCGGGGCTTGTTTCCGCTGTCTTAACCGTGGCCGTCATTTCACCGCGCCGCATCACACTGACGGTATCGGTTACTTCCATGATCTCGCGCAATTTGTGGGTAATCAGAATGACAGTCTTACCCTCTTTGCGCAGACCACGCAGGATGCGGAAAAGATGGTCAGCCTCAGCTGGCGTTAAAACGCCCGTTGGCTCATCCAAAATCAGAATGTCGGCCTTGCGATACAGCGCCTTAAGAATTTCCACGCGCTGTTGCATGCCCACGCCGATGTCTTCAACCAGGGCATCTGGATCAACATTCAATTCATATTCTTCGGACAATTCGGTCAATTGCTTGCGGGCTTTGGCCAACGACGGGCGCAACCAAGGGCCATCTTCGGCGCCCAGCACAACATTTTCCAGAATTGTGAAATTTTCAACCAGTTTAAAGTGCTGGAACACCATCCCGATACCGGCGGCAATCGCGGCCTGACTGTCTGGAATTTGAACTTGTTTGCCACCAATGTAAATTTCGCCTTTATCAGCTTTGTAAAAACCGTAAAGGATTGACATCAAGGTGGATTTTCCAGCCCCGTTTTCCCCGATGATACCGTGAATGGTACCGCGTGAAACGTTGATGGAAATATCTTTGTTGGCCTGTACTGGCCCGAATGCCTTGGAAATCCCGACCAATTCAATGGCAGGGGCTGCAACGGCTGGGGCGGCCGATGAAGGCCGCCCCTGTTGTTCTTTGCCAGTCATGCTTAGAAGTTCAAAGCAGGGCAGCTGTCATCATCGGTATAGTTATGAACTGAAAGCTCACCCGCGATGATTTGTGCTTTAGCAGCTTCAACAGCGGTTTGCATTTCGGCAGAAACCAATGACGCGTTATTTTCGTCCATGGCGAAATCTACACCACCATCAGCAAGGCTTAGGCTTTGGAAACCACCTTTAGCATCGTCGCCCGCACTCAACACTGCATAAACCGCGTTATCAACACGCTTCAACATAGAGGTCAGAACTTTGCCTGGGTGCATTGGGTTTTGGTTGCTATCAACACCGATTGAAAGGATGCCTTCGTCAGCAGCAGTTTGCAAAACACCGATGCCTGTACCACCGGCGGCAGCATAAACAACATCAGAACCTTGTGCGATTTGTGCGCGTGTTAGTTCAGAACCTTTTACCGGGTCATTCCACGCTGTTGGTGTTGTACCGGTCATGTTAGAAACAACATTGATATCACCGCTTACAGCTTTTGCACCTTGTGCATAACCACATGCAAAGCGACGGATAAGTGGAATATCCATACCACCGATGAATGAAACGGTGTTAGACTCAGACGCCATCGCAGCCATCATGCCTACAAGGTAAGAACCTTCGTGCTCTGCGAATGAAACGATTAGAACGTTTGGCGCGTCTGGCACATAACCATCGATTGTCACGAACGTTGTGTCAGGGAAATCGGCAGCAACCGTACCCAAAGCAGAAGACATTGCAAAACCAGTTGTTACAACTGGGTTAAAGCCGGCTTCAGCAAAACGACGGATCGCTTGCTCACGCTGCGCTTCGGATTGCAATTCGATGTCACGGAATGTGCCACCTGTTTCGTCAGCCCAACGTTGTGCACCGTTAAACGCAGATTCGTTGAATGATTTGTCAAATTTTCCGCCAAGATCATAGATCACGGCAGGTTCGGCCACGGAAACCGTAGCGCTAAGTGCTAGCGTCGCCGCTGCACCAAGAATTTTTGTCATAAGGGTCATAAGGACTCTCCCAGGTTGATTATCAGCACAGGTTTGCAGTTAGCATTCCTGCGAGCAGATCTTTGGTGATCACCTTGGATTAGGACTCGCGGTCACTAATTCGTCAACCCGTTTTTGTAAATTTGACCATTTGATCCACAGTTTATTGCCCAAAACCCAGCGTCAACTAGCAGAAGTGCAATCTAAAGACGTTTTTCCATAACCAAAGCATCAATGCGTCGCCCGTCTGGGTGACTGTAGTATCGCTTTCTCAACCCGACCTCGTCGTAACCATTCACCCTATATAATGCGATTGCGGCGGCATTATCTGCGGCGACCTCTAAAAAGACTTTGGAAACAGCCCGCTTTAAACAGCTCTGATGAAATTCTGCGATCAAACGGGCGGCAATTCCCTGTCGGCGACATTCTGGATCAACAGCCAGAGTAAGAATTTCTGCCTGATCAAGAACGTTCTGCGCCAATAGAAAACCCGCCGAATGCTCAACCATAAAGACCGTGTCTTGGGTTAAAAAACTCTCAAACGCCGCCGCATTCCATGGGGCCGGCGCGATAAAACAACGGGCATGCAACTGGGCAAGGTTCTCGGGTGTCACAAAATTACCGGCGGTGGATCTGACGGCGGCAACGCATCTGGTGCCCTAAGGTACAATGGCGCTGGACGTGTTGGTTGTTTGTCCCATCGCATCGCAGCAATTCTGCCAACCGCCGAGGCGGGTGCATATTTCGCTGGTGCCACCGTCCCATTCAGTTTTTCTGCCATCACGTCGGCCATGGGCCCAATACATGTTAAACCGTCAATTGGATCAAGTGACAAATCAGTCAAATCTGACATCTGTGCGGGAATTTCGTAGGGGGTTTCAAAACCTTGAAAATAAACGGCGTTTCGCCGTGCATCAAAGGCTGTGATGACTGGACCGTCGCTTCCAAAGGCAGCCGCCTCAAGCAAGGAAACCCCAACAGCAGGGATACCAAGCGAAAGTGCCAACCCGCGTGCTGCTGACACAGAAATTCGAACTCCCGTAAAATTTCCTGGCCCCGTGCCAACGCCCAGCGCGGACAAATCTTGGAAATTCACGCCAGCGTCTTTCAATACAGATTCTAAAATTGGGAAAAGCGATTCCGCTTGCCCTTTGGCCATGTCCTCATGAACGGCCCCAATGACCTCGCCGCCCGACAGCAAAGCGGCCGCGCAATGCGCGGCCGATGTATCAAACGCCAATATTAACGGCTTAGGCGGCAACCGGACGCACCTCAACCACTTCGGGGATATAGTGACGCAACAGGTTTTCAATGCCCATTTTCAACGTCAATGTCGATGAAGGGCAACCAGCGCAGGCACCCTGCATATGCAAATAAACGATGCCACGATCAAAGCCATGGAAAGTGATGTCGCCACCATCTTGGGCAACTGCCGGACGAACACGCGTATCAAGCAATTCTTTGATCTGGCCAACGATTTCTTTGTCTTCCTCGTTAGCAGCCTCTGCATGAGCGGGCGCAGTATTTTCACCGGACAAAACGGGTTGTCCAGATTGAAAATGCTCCATTATCGCGCCCAAAATGGCCGGTTTAATGTGATCCCATTCGCTGTTTTCCGCCTTTGTCACAGTGACAAAATCATTCCCAAAAAACACGCCTGCAATACCTTGAATGCCAAAAATACGTGTGGCCAAAGGTGATTGATCAGCTGTTTCCGCCGATGGAAAATCCGCCGTGCCAGTTTCCAAAACGGTTTGGCCCGGTAAAAATTTCAACGTGGCCGGATTGGGTGTAGATTCTGTTTGAATGAACATTTGTATACGTCCTTAATGCTTGGATTACGGATATGAGGCTTGCCGCGAAAAATGTCAATGAATTGGAATGGCTCTAAATTGGTATGTCACAATTGATCCATGTCTGGTCAGACGCATAACTAAGGTATAAGAGATCGGTAATCATCGTCGATACTTGGCAAAACAAGTTTTCGCCGACACACGTTTTTTTTCTGCAGGAGAATGCAATGCTTGATCAAACAACGGACCTTGCGAGCCAACTAAAAGACCCTTCCCTTTTGGTTACCAAAGGATTGGTAAACGGTGAATGGGTTGATGGTGAAGATGGTAAAACCTTTGCCGTAACGAACCCTGCGCGCGGTGATGTAATTGCAGAAATGGCAGACCTTTCCCGCGCCCAAGCGAATGAAGCAATCGCCGCCGCAGCTGTTGCACAAAAGAAATGGGCCGCACGTACCGCCAAAGAACGCGCCGTAATTCTGCGTAAATGGTATGATTTGATGATTGAAAACGCCGATGATTTGGCAATGATCCTAACGGCTGAAATGGGCAAACCATTGGCCGAGGCCAAAGGCGAGATCATTTATTCAGCGTCTTTCATCGAATGGTTCGGCGAAGAGGCCAAGCGCGTTTATGGTGAAACTATTCCAGGTCACCAAGGTGACAAACGCATCACTGTGATTAAGCAACCGATCGGTGTTGCTGCATCGATCACACCTTGGAATTTCCCATCCGCCATGATCGGTCGCAAAGCGGCACCAGCAATTGCTGCTGGTTGTGCTTTTGTTGCGCGCCCTGCTGCAGAAACACCGTTGTCGGCAACTGCCATGGCCCTGCTTGGTGAACGTGCCGGATTGCCAAAAGGTGTTAACACCGTCATCACATCATCGCGCTCATCCGAGATCGGCAAAGAGTTCTGCGAAAACCCAGTGGTACGCAAACTAACATTCACAGGCTCAACCGAAGTTGGCCGCATTTTGCTAAAGCAAGCAGCCGATCAAATCATGAAATGTTCCATGGAATTGGGTGGCAATGCGCCGTTCATCGTGTTTGACGATGCCGATCTAGATGCCGCTGTTGAGGGCGCGATGATCTGTAAATTCCGCAACAACGGCCAAACTTGTGTCTGCGCCAACCGCATTTATGTGCAGGCGGGCGTTTATGAAGAGTTCTCCAAAAAGCTGGCCGCTGCAGTTGAAAAACTGTCTATCGGTGACGGCCTGGTGGATGGTGTTACAACCGGTCCTTTGATCAACAATGACGCCGTTTTAAAGGTTGAAGAACACCTTGAAGACGCGCTTGCCAAAGGCGGTCGTGTTTTGACAGGCGGCAAAGCACACGCATTGGGCGGCACATTCTATGAGCCGACAATCGTCGCCGACGTCACCCAAGAAATGATGGTCGCACAAGACGAAACGTTTGGCCCACTTGCGCCGTTGTTCAAGTTTGACGATGAAGACGAAGTTATCGAAATGGCAAACGACACGATCTTTGGCCTTGCGTCATACTTCTATGCCAAAGACCTAAGCCGCGTTTACAAAGTCGCCGAGGCGCTAGAATACGGCATGGTTGGCATCAACACTGGTCTAATTTCAACCGAGGTTGCACCTTTCGGTGGTGTGAAACAATCCGGCCTTGGCCGCGAAGGATCGCACCACGGCATCGAGGATTATCTTGAAATGAAATACCTCTGCATGTCGGTCTAATCCAACATGACCACTGGCCACATTTTCATCGCACAATCACTGGACGGGTTTATTGCCCGTCCGGATCATGGGCTTGATTGGCTAATGAAATTTCAAGTTGAGGATGACGATAACGGTTATGGCGATTTCATTTCCTCAATGGACTGCATCGTTATGGGTCGGGGTTCGTTTTTGAATGTTTTGTCTTTTGGGGAATGGCCGTATGAGTTGCCAGTTATTGTGCTTAGCAACACACTTTCCCAAAATGATATCCCAGAAAACATCGCCGACAAGGTCATCTTATCGCAGCTTTCTCCACCTGAATTGATGGGTATGTTGACTGATCTAGGTTGGAATCGCGCCTACATTGACGGTGGTCAGGTCATCCAATCCTTTTTGCGCGACGATCTGATTGACGACATGGTCCTGACGCAAATTCCAATTCTAATCGGCAAGGGCATTCGCCTATTTGGTGAACTTGATCGCGACGTCGATCTTTTGCATATGGACACCAGTTCAGCCCCTTCAGGGTTGGTTTCCAGCTTTTATAAAGTCGTCAAAAAACCGCTGGTTTTAACAAACTAGGCGTTGATACCGCCAAATTTAGTTCGCCACGTTGGCAAGTGATCCCCTTGTTGAACGCTTGCCTCAAAAACGCCGCGTGCTATGGCCCTAGCAAGGCACAGGGACGCTGCGTGCCCAAGTTCAAGTTGCAGGTCTAAATCCGCCTCAACCCCTTGGCCGTTCGCCGCTGCAAAGACCAAATCTCCGTCCATCGGCGTGTGACTTGGCCAAAGTGCACGCGCCATGCCGTCGTGGGCCGAAACCGCCATTCTTGTGGCTTGGGCTTGGTTCAAACTGGCGTCGGTTGCGACAATCGCGATTGTCGTATTTTGCGCCATACCCTTTCGCGGCGGCATTTGATTGGGTGAATAATCCGATGCCACGCCCTGTCCGCCATATTCATTATCCATTTCAAAAGGCGCTGCCCAAAAATGTGGCCCGCCATTTACCACAGCTGAACCCAGCGCATTAACCGCCACCAGCGCACCAACGGTAATACCACTTTCCAACACTATCGAAGCGGACCCCAAACCACCTTTCAAATCAGCGGTCGTAGCACCGGTTCCTGCGCCGTTAGTGCCCAGTTCAAATGACACATCCGCCGCGCCAAGTGCCTGTGCACCCAGTTTAGAATATGGATTTTCGTGCCAGTTTTTATTGCCACCATTCAACAGATCAAACAAAATGGCCGCAGGTACCACCGGCACCTTTTGCCCACCCACATCAAATCCGCGCCCTAGTGAACGTAATTGATCCGCCACGCCTGAAGCCGCGGACAAACCAAGCGCAGAGCCACCAGATAAAACCAAGGCATCCACTTCTTGCACAATTTTGTCAGGCGCCAGCAAATCTGTTTCCCGCGTGCCCGGCGCCCCACCCATTACGTGAACGCCCGCTGTAAATTTGTTGACAGCTGTCAACACAGTTACCCCAGTGTTAACGTAGATATCTGTGGCATTGCCCACCAAAAAGCCTGGAACATCCGTGATTAAATTACGCGGACCAGTTTTCATTTCTTGCACAGGGCACTCCTTTCGCAACCATCCTTGAAACCTTTCATGAAAAACGCGCGGGGCAAAGGTTTTTTCTTGATTGAGAAAGCCAGTCACAGTAATCAGCGTTCAAGCATAGGCGATGGCGTCGCCGATGGTACGATCCATGCTTACACCCGTCCTGAACGCCGGGACCTCTTTTTTTACGAAGGAGGTCAAAATGACTCTCGAAACCCAACTAAACAACCGCCCTGAATTCATGCGTTTTCACAATGGTGAAAAAGCGGCTTTGCCGTTTGACACCGCCGAATATGAGGTGCGCCTTGAAAAATTGCGCATCATGATGCGGATATTGAACCTCGATGCCGCGGTTCTGACTTCCATGCATAATGTCGCTTATTATTCTGGTTTTTTGTACTGTGCCTTTGGTCGCCCTTATGCTTGCGTTGTAACGCAAACTGATTGTGTGACAATTTCTGCGGGCATTGATGCTGGCCAACCTTGGCGTCGTTCCGTACACGACAACATCACATACACAGATTGGAAACGCGACAATTATTGGCGTGCTGTTCGTTCTGTAACTGGTTTTAACCGTGCCATCGGTGTTGAGGGTGATCACCTAAGCTTGATGCAATCCGACAAATTGGCCGCCTACTTGGAACCATCAAACGTCATCGACATTGCACCAGATACAATGTTGCAACGCATGCATAAATCCGAGGCCGAGATCAAATTGATCCGCGCAGGTGCACTTGCCGCTGACGTTGGTGGATATGCCATCAAGGATGCCGTCAAAATTGGTGCCACAGAAATCGAAATCGCCATGGCTGGCCGCGACGCAATGGAAGCGCATATTGCCAAAACTTTCCCCGACGCAGAATACCGCGATACTTGGGTTTGGTTTCAATCCGGCCTGAATACTGACGGTGCGCACAACCCTGTGACAAGCCGCGCCCTTCAGCACGGTGATATCTTGTCCTTGAACACTTTCCCGATGATTTCCGGTTATTACACAGCCCTAGAACGGACAATGTTTGTGGGTGAAGTTGATGACGCTTCGGCTAAAATTTGGGATGCCAATGTTGGTGCACACGAGTTGGGTATTTCATTGATCAAGCCGGGTGCAACTTGTTCAGGTATCACACATAGCGTGAACGAGTTCTTTGCCGAACGCGATCTTTTGCAATATCGCAGCTTTGGTTACGGCCACTCTTTTGGTGTTCTTTCGCATTACTATGGTCGTGAGGCTGGTTTGGAACTGCGCGAAGATATCGACACGAAATTAGAGCCAGGCATGGTGATTTCTATGGAGCCAATGTTGACCATTCCAGACGGCCAGCCCGGTGCTGGCGGATATCGCGAGCATGATATTTTGGTTGTCACCGAAGATGGCGCAGAAAATATCACAGGCTATCCATACGGGTCTGATTTCAACGTTATCGGTTAAACTATTGCCTTGCCCCGTTTTCGGACGGGGCAAGGTAAATCATTAAAAAAGACAGTGACGTTTGTTTGTAAATTCGGTTAACATCCCCATATAAAGTATATCTTTTCATAACCCGAGGAACAAATGGCCGATTTTGATAGTCAGATTAAACAATCCCAAGCAGAAGTTTTAAAAACCCAAACGCAAATTAGTGAACTGACAGCCAAGATCGAAAGTGCACGTGTAGACATTGCCAAGGGCAAGTCGATCGACATCGAAAATGCCAGCCTTGAAGACGTTCATGCACATACAGAATCAATGAACGCGAATATTGCGGAATTGATCATGGGATTGGATGACGTAACATCAGGATTTTCCGAGGATTTTAACGGGCTTCGCAACAAAACGGGTTGGGAAAACTTCGTTGGAATTTTTGCAGGTGCCAAGTCTGAGTCAATGCGTGCAGAACGCCTGCGTTCAGCGTCGATTGATGACAAGTTGCAGGATCTTATCGCGAAATCTGACACCATTGTTACCCTTTTGCAGGGTCAGTTGACGATGCTGAATGATCAAAAAACCAAAGTTGAGGTTAATCTGACCGAAACCTTGGATGATCGCGAAGCAACAGTTTCAACACTTGAAAACCTCAAGGCCGAAATCATGGCGATGGATCCTAAAATCATCGCACTTGAGGGTAAAATTTCGGTTGAACAAGACGCAGCGGCGCGGACCAAGCTGGAAACGGAATTGGCGGCTTTGAACCAAAAATTCAACGAGTTGGCCCAAGCTGAACAGGTTCAAATTGCAAAATCACAAACCCTAGAGCGTTACATTGAAAAAGGTAAAACCTGGGTTGATTCATTGCAAAACCAAGCAGCAACACAAATGGTTTTGATCAACAAACTGGAAACTGACACCAAACAGCGTGTGGTTCTGTATGATGCATTAACCAAATCTTTGAAAACGGCGCAGCAACAAGAAGTTGCCCACCAGATCAATGAAATTGGTGTTGAAACAGACAAATCTGCCCAAGAAGCGATGGCGGCAATTGGCACGGCGACGAATTCTCGTATGGCTGAAATGATGGAAAAACACGAAGATCACATGGTCTTTGCCCGCGAAGTTTTGGAACAAAAAGCCAAGGCGGATGAGCGTTTCATGCGACGCTTTGAGAAGATCGTCGAGAAGCACGACAAAAACATCTACGGCGCCTAAATGCCAGACGTCAAAGAACTTACCGTCGATTATGCGGCGCTGACCGATGGGTTGGCCGCTAGGCGTTATTTTGCAAAGTTCCGTAGCATTTCGGATCACCTTTTGCGTGTTAGCGACGAGATGGTCAAAGATGGTGCCCTTAATGATTTGGATGCGGGTATCATTGCGTCCTATGTCGAACGTTTGGCCAATACATTTCAGGCGTTGGGGCATAAATATTTGCTAACGGGCCGTGATACAGGCAAGTTCTTTGGCTCGCTTTCAATGGATCGTGTTGAAAGTGGCTTTCCTGTGCATCGCGAAATCCTAACCATGGCGAATGATGCGCAACAAGCGGCGCGCCATTTGGCGGGCCTGCCTTCGGTTGAAAAATTAAAGGACGATATGATCCGGCAAATTGTTGGTGATTTGACACCCCCAACAAAGCTGCAATTCGCCATGTCTCAGCGGCTTTATTATGAGGCCCTTCAAGACAAGGATTTGTTTTGGGTTCAGAACGATCCCGAGGCCTTGTGGCAAGAAAATACTGATCGACGGACTTATGTTGTGCATTGGGCGGTTTATGACAGCCAAACCAACCTGCCAACAATCTATTTGATGGATGTCGAGGACAGCGGGCGCGGCCCCCTGCCCCGTGATGAACGACGCTGGCCCGAGGTACAAAACCATCTGATTGCGCAGTCGCTTGCTGGGCTTAAGGTTTTGACAATCGCCAAGGGTTTTGACGAAGATTTTGATGATCTTCACCCAAAGCGTTTGCGCCGCATTCACGTCGGTCCAATGTATTCAAACGCATTCACCAAACAAACGGGTCCCCTACGCGAGGTTCTGGCCGAGGCAAATTCACCTGTTGGCGAAGATTGGGCGATGGCATGGACGATTGAGGATTTGTTATCTGAATCTGTAAAATCAGAGAAATCAGGGTGGTTTTCCACCGTTGAACGAGAAGTTTACGCATTAGATCCCTTTGCGGGCCGTGGCGCTGACACAGGCGCCAGCAGCATCAGCCGCTCGTTGATTATGCCAGAACGCCCCTATCAAGTTTTGGCCGAAAAGAACCCCGCCGGTTTCGGCCAAATTCGCAAATTTGTAGTCAGCCCCAAAGGCCGCGTCATTAGTCATAGATAGGCCCAATGGGCCACAAAAGGAGCCGCTTAGATGAGCACTGTGCTTGATCAAATGGAATTATCCGAAGAACAAATATTGAAACACTTCGCAGCCGCGAATACGAACCTTATGGGTTTTGATCACACACCGCGCGTTGGCACACCAACAGCCGCCGCCCCACAAGGTGAAAAATCCAGTGGTATTCCCACGCGTCGCCGCTTTCGATCCACCACACCCGGATTGGTGACACGATCAACATCTCGCCCAGACGGGGTACATTTGATCGACCGTATCAAGGGGGCGGATGCAGATGATCCCATCACCTCGCCCCTTCAGGCGACCGCTTTGCATGGCCTTCGCCGGGCCATGGCCATCGCCTTGGCCCTAGGTGAAAGTTTTGAGGAACAAACTGGTCTTGATGCCCTGAAACGTGAAAACCTAGCCGGTGCCTTGAGCGACGCGAAAAAGGCAGAATTCACCGAGCTTTTGACCGCCGAGGCATTGGCCGTTGCTTATAGTTTTGCCAATGGTCTGGCATTCTTGATGTCACAACACACCACCGAAAAAACGGTGGAAATTGGTGCAGTGGAAGAAGTTTTAACCGACAACGCCCAATTAGCCTTGCACGGTGCCTTGTGGGAACTGGATCAAAAAATCGCCGCCCACGCACCTGATGATGTCAGCCTCATTGCAACGCTTGCCGCATTTGCCGAACAGTTGATGGAAAAATTGGCACTGCGGGCGCAAACCGCCAGCCGACTGGAACCTTTCACCAGCGTTTCTTATCGCGTTGAGGCCGATGATTTCACGTTGAATGGGTTTACGCCCGCCAGCCGTGGTCGTGGCAGCAAATTGACCATGACGTTCAAAAAACCACATGAAGTTGTGGGCAATCACATCGCCAAATATCAATCCATGAAACTGGCCAAAATGCTGATGGCCTATGATTTTGAACGCAAGCTGAATCCCTTTGCCGAACTTGGTGGTTTCATCTTTACGTTCATGGGTGACGGCAAGCCGGGTACGGGTAAAACCACGCTTATTCAAATGATGGCCGGTCTAATTTCGGGATACTGTGAAACAGCAGGCTATGCGTTTCGCTATCAAAATCTATCGACAGACAACATTGACAGTTATCAGGGCAAGTCGGGCCAGAACGCCAAGGCATTTATCAACAACATCATCGATCCCAATGTCATTGGCTTTGGTACGATTGACGACATTGATCAACTGGCTGGCAAACGCGGGGATCGTCAATCCAGCGCGGGTCAGTTGGAAATCACCGCTGTTTTGATGGAAAGCTTTGCTGGCGCGAACACCGTTGTGCGCGGCAATTGCACGTTTGGGATGTTCTCAAATTATCCTGAAAACGTCGATGATGCCTTGCGCCAACGTGCTGGCGCGCGCTTCTTGGTGGATGGGCCGATCACGCGCGAGGATTACATTGATATTTTGTCTTTGCTAATGGGCAAAAACCACGACATCCCCACGGGCGATCACAAATTGTTTGAGGCCCAAGAGATCAAGCGCGCCGTCGCTGCCAGCTTTGAAGGGCATTCGCGCCCCCACGAGGAAGGCTTGGCCAATGTTTTTGATCGTGTGTCTGGTGAGATTGGTGATTTGGATACAATCGCAAAAATGGGCAGCTATCTGAAGGCCATACAACAAGCGGATGAACGTTTCACAGGTCGTGCAATCAAGAACATCACAGATGCCGTCAAAGTACGCGCGATGGATTTCGAGTTGCCTGATGAATGGATGGAAGAACCTGATTTGTTCCTGTTCAAACCTTATGACGCCAAGCTGGGCATGATTTCAGAACTACGCCAACCGATCACGGTGGAAATTGTTATCCAAGAAATCAACCGCTACGCAGACTCAGAGTTCCGCTATGCCGATAAATCCGATGAAGTCGCCATTGAAAACATGGTGCGTGATTTTGGGCGCAATGAAGAGGCCAAGCGGCAGTATTTGGAGAGTAAATCTTGATCCATTTGCCCCAAAGCCCCACCGTGCCTGACCTCGGGTGGGCGCCGCACCCAAATTGTGAAATAGTTTACGTTTGTATTCACGAGCAAACACGTCTTGGCATAGCATCAACAATGCGCCCTCCCTTGGGGGAGGTCAGGCGCGGTTCGGCGATGCCGAACACAAAAGTCGCCACCACCCGTGCATTGGAATGCCGCCAATGATCCGCCTCATCAAACATGGCCTGATGTATGGCAACTTATTCCCTGTCACCTCCCCCGCTTTGGTGGATCGCTATAATCGTGCGCTGAAACATCTGACGGGCAAGACCACCGAACTAACGGATTTTCATATCGATATTTCCGGCTTTTCGCCCGAGATTGGCGATGAATTAGGGGATGATCTTTATCTGAACCCCAACGGCTGTAACCGCCAATTTATCCTATTGTCGACAGATCAGAAAACCGCGCCTTTGTTGGACGCTCATTTTTCCACCAGTCGCGGTATCATGCGTCAGTTCATTACTGAAAACGAGGCACAGCTTTTCGCGTTAACCGCGCGTGACGCGGTGGCAGGCGAGTTGTTCAATTCGGTTTATTCCGTTGATAAACCTGAAAAACTGTTCAGCATTCGCCGCGTTCGCATAGAGGCGGACACAACAGGCGGCCTTGTGGCTGATGCGCGGAAACTGGATCGAATGATTGCGAACTTTCGCAACGACGCGGATGGTTGGTGGGATGACGTAAAAATTGCCAATATGATCACGTTGGCAAAAACCACAGGTGACGTGACACGCAACCCAATCGCACTTGCACGTCCACATTTTGAACAGAACAACATGTGGACCTCGCATTTTGGCGGGCTATATATTTTTCGCGATCTGGAACACCCAGCAGCCATTGCCATCAACAAAGAACAGGCAGGCGAGATGCCTATTCCTTTTACCTTTGGGCCAGATCAACGCAACGAAATCGCGCATTTCTTTGAACTAAACGATCTAGTGGAACCAATTGTCAAAACCCGCAGCACCCGCGGCGCCGACATCATTCGCCAGAAAATGGAATTCATTCTTGTGGATGTCGCGGCCAACGCGGGCGAAGATATATCAGACGCCGATGCCCATGATTTGCGGCGTGTTGCGCGACGTTTTGGGCACCAATTGCCCGAAGAATTTCATCTGCTCGCTGATCTGCTTCGCTGGGCCGAAGGGGATCGTGATTTTCCCCATATCACATCAGAACACCCTGCATATTTTTACACCATCCGCGCGCAACAGGGGCCAAATACTGACCTTGTGAATATGCTACTTGCGGAACTGACACCACTTGATGTGCGCCAGCTGTTTATCGGTCATAAACAGGCATTTTATGCGGCTTATGCCGGTTGGTCAGAACCCAAAAAGACTTTTGTAGCGGATTATCTTGCACGCGCTTATGCTAGTGACAAAGCCGCTGTGCGCCACCGACTGTTTGATGAGGTTGACGTGGTCCCACCCGCGCCGCAAAAGAAAAAAGAAAAGCGCGATATAATTGATTTGGTCGGGCCATGGGGTGCGGTGCCGCGCCCACAGAAGAAACGCCGACGCTATCGGCACGATGATGATGAGGATGATGATTAATATGTTTGCTTTGGTACGCCTTGGAATAATGTTGTTGATCGGCTTAAGCATCGTTTATCTTTGCTTGTCGCTGTATTCTCGTTCGCGCCGCAAGGCGAAACTGCGCGAAGAATGGCAAGAAACAGATCAATCAGGTGATTGGTATTCCTTTAAAAAGGAAGGGTTGGAAAAATACGACCGATCCTTGCGCGCCAAGTTGATTTGGGGTGTTTATGTTGTGCCCATCGCGGTGGTTACGTTTCTCGTTTATGTGACGAATTTTTGGTAAGGAACTGATATGTTTTATGTAAAATGGGGTATACGTGTCACCCTTGCTTTATTCGTGTTTGCGTTTTTGCATTACACCTTGCCACAAAACGACGTGGTGCGGGTGCTTGACGCCTATGAAAAACGTGTAGATTTCGGTGAAAATTCAATCTTTTGGGCATCACCCGACACAGGCACGCAAACGTTAGCCAATCGCGACGTGCGTTTCATCGATACGGTACAAACCAATGGGCGCGTCATGGTTTACCGCAACGAGGATACAGGATGGGGTTGGCCGCCATATTTTAAACTCGACAGTTCTAATTTGAATGCCGAAGCTAAAGAATTGGTGTCCAGCAAAGAGGCCCCAAAATGGGTCGTCATTCGTCATTATGGATGGCGCAATGAATTTTTAACGATCTATCCAAATGCCGTTTCAGTAAAAGAAGTAAGTGGCCCTGAGTATACTGCCTTTCCTTGGCTCAACACATTCATTCTGATCCTACTTGCAGTAATTGCCCTAACGATTTGGCGGCTTTGGAGGAATTTTCGCAAAGCACGGATTGATCCGGTCATCGAGGATGTAGGTGATATGATTGGCGTTGCAGATGGTCACGCCGACGCCGCGCGTGCGTCTGCACGCGGGTTCTTCGGTCGGATCGGAAGCTGGTTGGCGACGTGGCGCAAAAAACCACGTAGCTAAATCATTCGCCGTAAGGGACCCAAACGGTTTTCACTTCGCAAGCTTGCGCAAGCATGTCTTTGTCGCTGGGCGATTGTGCATTCCACGTGCGTTTGATGTTGCTGGCTGATGCGACCTCGATAGCGGCGGCCAACGATGGGTCGCCCATATTCCATACCGCATCCACCCCCATGTGTGCCGCCAAATGCGGCGCCATTTCAGCGTGATCCCCACAAAGAATATTAACGGCACCCGCAGGCACATCTGAGGTTTCAAGCACTTGGTAAAGGTCAGTGGCCGCAAGTGGATATGCACCGCTGGCAATCATTACTGACCGGTTACCCATCGCCAGATTTGCCGCCATCGGGCGAATGACACCCAACAAAGATGATTGATCGCCGCACAGCGTACCAATGATGCCAGTTGGTTCATTCATCGCCAGCGCAATGCCGCGCAATGGAACACCCGCAGCACGGCCTTCAAATTTGTCAGCCCATGCTGCGAAGGTGAATAAGCTTTCAACGCTTGCGGCGACCTCTGCCTTGGCATGGCCTGCATTCATGCCAGTCATGGCCATCAAGCGATCGACAAATTCCGCCCCCCGCGCATTAAGGTTTTCCCCGATGTAATAAAGGATTTGTGCCCGAAGGTGCCCGCTCGTTTTGGCCCAAGCTTTGGCCGCGGTTGCCGCCTCAACAGCGTTACGAATATCCTTGCGACTGCCTTGCCCAACATGGCCAATTAACTTGCCTTTGGCAGACCAGATCGGGGTGGAATAACCACTATCGGGTCGTGCTTGTTTACCACCGAAATAAAACTTGGCCGTACGGTCCAAACCACTGGGTTGAACATCTTTGGGCGCAGGCATTGGTTGTGCCGCTGCGATCGTTTTTTCGATTTTGCTAGGTTTCGTATAGGCCGCAAGACCAGCCCAGCCACCTTCGCGACCAAAACCACTTTCACGTGTACCGCCAAAACCGGCTGCTGCATCAAACAGATTGGTCGCATTCACCCAAACCACACCCGCCACAAGCTTCGGTGCAATATCTAAAGCAAGGTTAATGTTTTCAGACCAAACCGTGGCCGCCAAACCAAAGCGCGTGTTGTTCGCCAATGCCACTGCCTCATCCGGGGTGCGGAAAGTCGTGGCAACTAAAACGGGGCCAAATATTTCTTCTTGCATCAAGGGGGATGAGGTTTCGACATCGGTAATCAACGTCGGTGGATAAAAACACCCCTCAGACGGGCAATCTGTGCCGGCGTGATATACATTGCCATCAGCCGCCTGAACCATCGCATGGACACGTGCAACCTGAACAGGGTCCACCATGGCACCCACGTCGATGCATTTATCCAGTGGATCCCCAATGCGCAAACCATCCATACGTGTACGCAATTTTTCATAAAAGGTTTCGGCGATGTTTTCCTGAACCAACAACCGCGATCCTGCACAACACACTTGACCTTGATTGAACCAAATAGCATCAACCAATCCCTCAATTGCACTGTCGATATCGGCGTCGTCAAATACGATGTATGGGGATTTCCCACCTAGTTCGAGCGTTAAGGACTTTCCACTGCCCGCTGTCGCTTTGCGAATAGCGCGGCCAACATCCGTTGAACCCGTAAAGGCAATTTTGTCGATATCTTTGTGTGCTGTGATTATTTCACCAACGGCACCATCACCTGTCACGATATTGACCACACCTTTTGGCACGCCAGCCTCGTTGCAAATTTGCGCAAACAAAAGCGCCGTCAATGAGGTAAATTCCGCAGGTTTCAAGACAACTGTATTGCCCATCGCCAAAGCAGGCGCGATTTTCCATGCCAACATGAGCATAGGAAAATTCCATGGAATGATCTGTCCACACACACCAAGCGGCGCGCGGTCAGGCAGCTCTGCTGCCATCAATTGCGCCATGCCTGCGTGATAATAAAAATGGCGTGCAACCAATGGGATGTCGATGTCACGACTTTCGCGGATCGGCTTTCCATTATCCATGGTTTCCAAAACCGCAAACAAGCGACTGTGTTTTTGCATCAAACGCGCCAAGGCATACAGCACCTTTGCCCGTTCATGCCCAGTGGTTTTCGACCAAGAGTTAAAGGCCGTTCGCGCGCTTTTGACGGCGGTGTTCACGTCATCCGCACTTGCTTGGCTTAGTTGCGCAAGCTCTTCACCCGTAGCGGGATTATTGCTGGCAAACCCATCGGAATGCGCCGTCATCTTACCATTAATAAAATGGCCAAAAGGCGCGTTTGCGGTAATCCATGCATGTGCTTGGCCTGCGCTTTCGAGTGCTGGGCCGTATTCCATGGATTCAAAAATTTCAGAAACACTCATCTGTTATCCCATCGCGTGGCGGTACGTCGCGGAATAGGCACCGCTGACATAGTGTTCAAGTTGACGCTCGATATCGTTCAAAAGTGACGATGCCCCAAAACGGAACATGTCGGGTTGCAACCAGCGATCACCCAATTCATCTTTGATTAGGGCAAGATAGGTTATCGCATCTTTCGCTTTGGAAATGCCCCCTGCTGGTTTGTAGCCAACGCGGAATCCTGTTTCGCTATAATAGTCGCGAATTGCGCGGATCATCGTTAGGCTTACAGGCAAAGTGGCATTCACGCTTTCTTTGCCAGTCGAGGTTTTGATAAAGTCCGCGCCCGCCATCATGCAAACCAATGACGCACGCGCCACGTTTCGAAGGGTACCAAGTTCGCCAGTGGCCAAAATCGCCTTAACATGAGCCTCGCCACAGGCTGCGCGAAATTCTGACATTTCGTCATAAAGCGCCTGCCAGTTTCCCGACAAAACATGCCGGCGCGAAATTACGATATCAATTTCAGCGGCCCCAGCGGCCACGCTTTCTTTGATTTCAGCAACCCGCAGATGGAACGGTGAAAGTCCCGCAGGAAACCCCGTAGACACGGCCGCCACAGGAATGCCCGATCCAGCCAAAGCGGCAACCGCGGTTTCAACCATTTCGTGATAAACGCAGATCGCACCTGTGTGGATTTGATCCATGCCGAGGGCCGCCAAAATATCAGCACGAACCGGATTGCGCCCTTTGGCGCACAGTCGCTGAACACGCCGCGCTGTGTCATCACCTGATAGCGTGGTTAAATCAATCAGTGTGATCGCCTTTAGCAACCATGCTGCCTGATGTTCTTTCTTGACCGATCGCCGCCCGGGCAATGTCGCACACCGGCGTTCAATCGCTGAGGTATTTGCTTGAACACGGGCAACCCAATCTAAATCAAGCGGCATACCCGGATTTCGCGGTTCTGTCGTTGTCGGCAGATGCGTTTCTGTCAAAGTTATATCTTGGGTCAGCATTTGAGGATCATTCCTTTACCATTCGGTCAAATTGCCATTTTTAGTCACCTATTACAAGTATTGCCTACGTGACAATCCTTATGAACAGCGGTAGAGCAAGTTCAACTTTAATCAGGAGAATGCTGCCCATGTCCTTTGATCGTTCTGTAAAAATCGCCCCGTCCATTTTGTCTGCTGATTTCGCAAATTTTGGTGCGGAATGTGAAGCGATTGAGGCGCAAGGCGCTGATTGGGTTCACATTGACGTCATGGATGGGCATTTCGTTCCAAACATTACCTTTGGTCCCAGCACATGTGCCGCCATTCGCCCCCACATTAAGGGTATCATGGATGTTCATTTGATGATCGCAACAGTGGACCCTTATATCGAGGCTTTTGCCAAATCTGGTGCCGACTTCATTACCGCCCACGTAGAAGCAGGGCCGCATATTCACCGCACACTACAGGCCATTCGCGGTGCTGGATGCAAAGCCGGCGTTGCGCTAAATCCTGGAACGCCCGTTAGTGCCGTTGAAAACCTTTTGGGCATGGTGGATTTGGTTTGCGTGATGACGGTAAACCCTGGCTTTGGTGGGCAATCGTTTATTGAATCCCAAGTGGAAAAAACACGCGTTCTGCGTGCTATGATTGGTGATCGTCCAATTCACATCGAAATCGATGGTGGCGTTTCACCACTGACGGCGAAATCTGTTGTTGATGCAGGGGCCGACGTTTTGGTCGCCGGATCAGCCGTTTTCAAAGGTGGTTCTGTTAGTAAGCCAGAGGTATATGGCGAAAACATGCGTGCGATCCGCGCTGTTTGCTAATCTCGGTCATTCCAATGCACTAACAAGTCGCGCCCCAAAGCGTTTAAATTCCCAACGACTTGTAGTTCAAAAAGGTCCGCTGACAAAATTGATGTCAGCTTGTAAAATCGCAATGACGATTGCTGCGAGGCTTTTTCCGATTTAAACATCCTTTCCAGCGCTACACCGGCGCTGGTCAGTGAAAAACATATCTCAAGGCCACTAACCTTGGGCCATTTTTCACAAATTTGGTGCAATATTTCACTGTCTGAATAAGCCGAAAGATGCAGTTTAAGCGCCTGTTCTGAAATGGAGTCTATTCTTTCCAGCTGCATTCAACGAACTCTTTTAACTCAGTACCACTCAATATTAGACACGCGTGCCTAACTTGCGCCTAATATTCCACAAAAATTGCAAAGGATTTTATCAAACTTCCTGCGACTTTCCTTTCGTCAGATTGCAGGATTGATTAACAAAATGTAACAAAAAACGCATCGGTTTACACAAAATTAATACTCTAGGTTGCAAAAAAGCGAGCAAGGGGTCCAAATTTTCGATCTACGAGCGACGACCAAACAACGAATGACACCCCTTTTCGAAAGAATACGAGGGTGAAATGACTTTTCAAAAATTCATACAAACGGGCATCATCGGAACTTCAATTTGGTTAATATCAGCCAAATATTTATACGCCATTCCTTCGCCAGAATTAGTCATCGGTTCGGCCGCGTCTGTCGGCCAATTACTAGCACTTTTGGGTGCAACATTGGGTGGCGGTGCGGCCGCATTTCGAATGCGAAACGGCAAGAACGGCCTCAATCAAAAGGCACAAAAGAGATTTATGATTGCACTTCTTGTGTGTGCAACGCTGTTAATAGTCGCCGTTGCGGGTAACATATATCAATTCAATTCCCAGAAAAATGCGCGGTTGGCGCAATTGCAAAAAACCTTAAATCGGCCTGCAATTTCACAGGGTACTCAAATCAATGATCCTACGCTAAAAGAAACATCGCTTTTCGCCCAAACCCAAAGCCTAAACGGTATTGATGGGGCAAGTCTTGAAACATTGATGGAAACGGGGCAGTCGCCTTTACTTATCGACGTTCGGGAAAACGCTGAATCCTCAATGGGTACAATCCCTGGCGCAAGTCATATCCGGTTTCCCGATATTGATCTGAACGACCCTGTTTTTCGCGAACAGCCCGTCGTTTTATTCTGTCACAACGGCAACCGCAGTTCCGAAGTATGTGCCAATCTGGCCGCCTTGGGTATTGATTGCCGTTTTGTGGTCGGCGGTCTTGAAAAATGGATCGTCGAAGGGCGATCTTTTTCTGATCCCGCTGTCCGCGGATTGGCTGATCTAAGGGCCATTCCAGAGTATTCAGGGAAAGAAGTTCTCTTTGATACCAGCGAAATTGAGTCTTTGGTTGCCAACGATGACGTTCAGTTTCTGGACGTTCGCTATCCTAAAGAATTCGCCTTGGGGCATTTACCTGGTGCAATTAACATTCCGTTACGCGCCATGCCAACTGCAGAATTGACCAAGGCAATATTAGCCCTACCAACCGACAAGCCCCTGATTTCAGCATGTTATGATCGCCGTGGATGTTTCATCAGCCAAGTACTTGGGTATGAAATATCAAAAACCGGTCAAGATTTCATGGGTCGCTATACAGTTCCTTGGGAATACTTCATCCCAAAAACAGTAAAACCCCATATTGAGGCGTGGCTGCTTGAACAAAACAAAACAATGTGGGCACGTGCGATCGAAGCTATTGCGTCATTACTTAGAACAATCGCAGATCGTACGAATTTCTTGGTGGCCATTGTTTGCCTTGCGATTGTAACGCGTCTTGCCATTTTGCCTGTCGCGCTTAAATCTGATCGCGATCAGTTGGTTCTTCGCCGTCACAAATCAACGGTTTCTGACATCAAAAAACAGCACAAATCAGATCCGATTGCGCGAAGTACAGCAACAAAGGCGTTTTACAAAAAACACGGCCTGACCCCTGGGCGGAATATGCTTGCATTGGTATTTTTACCCATAACAATGTTGGGAATTTCCGCTGTGTCTATGGCCAGCGAAGGCTATGTTGCGATTGGGTTTTCCAACTTGGGTTCCAAAGACGCCAGCTTTATCACGCCAATTCTTGCGACTGCATTTGCATGTCTTTATTTTCAGTTAACACTTGGCGGCACACGTCGCGCGGCCATCATCATTTGGGCGCTTGTCATGCCATTGATTGGGTACCTTTTTCTTGCTCTGAGTGTCGCGGCAAATATCTATGTTCTATTTGCACTCGCACTTTTGTTCGTTCAACGCGCCTTTGTACTGGGGGCCGTACAAAAAATAATGGCCCCAACTTTGCACCGTATAAAATCTGCATTTTTCACGCACACAAACGACGGGGTAATTCCGCTTTCTCATCCGGAATTATTGAAAAATTGTGGCAACAAAGCCTACCATCTTGCCAAAATGCGCAAGATAAAATTACCTGTGCCCAATGGTGTGGTTCTATCTGACAACATTGCAGCCAATTATGAAAACCTTCCTGATCAACAAAAGAAAAAGATAAGCCAACGAATTGTTAAACGTCTTGGGAAAGGCCCCTTTGCTGTTCGATCCTCCGGCTCTGCCGAAGACGGAATGAACAACAGTTTCGCCGGTGTATTTGATAGCATTACAGATGTCGAACCTGCTGGGTTGAATGATGCACTTTCTGCCGTTTCAAACTCATTTGGCACTGACGCTGCGCGTTCATATGGCGAAGGTGGAAAATCAAATATTCTAATCCAGCCAATGGTCGGCGGCGAAATTTCAGGTGTTCTTTTCACAAGGGATCCAGAACACGCCAGTGCAATGTTAATTGAATATGTGAAAGGCGCTGGCGAAGGATTGGTATCTGGCCGTCTAACACCTGACATATTTAGATACGGGCGTAAGTCTAACCTGCCTTTAGGCACAAAAAGTGCGATAGATTTTGCGCCACTTATCAATTTAGGGCTGAAAATAGAACGCCTTTTTGGCCGTCCACAAGATATAGAATGGATATTTTCTGAAGGGAATTTTTCCATTGTTCAAAGCCGCGACATTACTGTGCAACCAGATATGGCCGCAGATCCAGTTCGGCAAGAATGGGAGCGGATCATCAATCTTGCGAATCCTATTTCAAAAACCACTGATCAGGTAATTTTCAAACAAGATGAAATGGCCGAAGTTCTGCCCACGCCCCTTCCGCTTTCACTGGCAATAATGCAGCGGCTTTGGAGACCCGGAAATAGCGTTAATATCGCCTGTCATAGATTGGGTTTAAATTACCGCCCCTCAAGGGATGACAGTTCACATCTGACTACGTTAATGGGCCGACTTTATTCGATTGAAAATCTTAAGGCCAAAACTGCGGTGAAAATGACACGCCGCGCGCAAAGATCACTTGATCGAGATCCATTGGCCGTTCATCGCGCCCATTTTGAAAAATTCTTACAACCTTTTGAGAAAAAGGTTTCAATGCTTGCAACTATTGATTTTTCGAAAATGCCAAAACACGCGTTGTTGGATCAAATATTTGAAATGATCGCTGAGTTCACGACAGACGTTCATAGTGAAATCGAAACGATTAATATCGCAGCACAATATTTCACAGACCGTGCGCTCGAGAATTGTTCCGCACAGGGGTATGATGCAAACGACGCTTTGGGTGGGGCTAATGCCTCTCCTTTTGCACCATTTTTCAAACAACAAGGACATCTGAATTCGCATTCAGACAGACCACTATTTGCCTTGAAATTTGGCCACCGAGCGACTTTCGACTATGAAATTTCTTATCCTCGCTATGATGAAAACTCAGAGGATTTGGATGCAGCATTTTTATTGGCTATTTCTGGCAAAGAAGTATTCGCGCAACAAGAAAAACATACTTTGCCTGATCTAAGAAACACAATTGATTATGCCGTTCGGTATCAATCTCTAAAGGAAACCGCAAAACATCGTTCGTTGCTGTATTTTTCACAAATCCGGCGCGCAATAAAGTGTTTTGATGAAAAACTAGGATTTAATGATGGCTGTTTTTACCTAACACCTAATGAATTGTCGCAAACTCTTTTCGATCGAAAAAAAATGCAGCAACTTTCAATTCGACGTCGCGAGGAACGAAAGGCTTTGTTGACTGAAAACCCCTTACCATCATCTCTTTCATTGGAAAAAATAGAAGTCGCCGAAGTACTAAGAAATTCAACAGGCCTAAATGATGACACCGTCAAACTTAAATGTGTTGCCGGAAACGCCGCAATCGAAGGCGACGTTTATGTCGTTTCCCCCACGCAGTGCGAAACTGGAGGGAAACTTGACGGTTTTCGCAATGGGCAAATCCTGGTTTGCCGCTTTATACATCCAACTTGGTTGCCTTTTGTGTTGCGTTCAGGCGGTGTTATCAGCGAGCTTGGAGGATTTCTTAGTCACATGGCAATCGTTGCTCGAGAGCGAAATATTTCAATGTTTGTGGGCGCGGCTATCTGGCAAAAATCACAAATGGACGACTATATAAAGTTGGATAAAGAGGGCATTGTGACAATCGAAAAAAATGTCGCTGACGTAAAACAAAAACTAACAGTATCTAACAAATAGGACGTTGTTTCCTCTGGCTGCCGCTTCATTGTCTCGACAGCCACTTTCGAATGGTCACAAACCGCAAGTTCAAATGTCGCTTAATATCAGCGGCTCAATGTTTATGCCGCCAAATCTCGGTTCGACCACTGAGCAATCAATTTCAAAAGTGCAGTCTTGTTTACAGGTTTAGCCAAATAATCATCCATTCCCGCGTTCAAACATGTTTCGCGATCACCTGCCATCACGTTGGCTGTTAGCGCAATGATGGGGCAGTGATCCTTTTCCACGCTGCCTTCCAGATTTCGAATAGCCCGCGTTGCAGACAGGCCGTCCATTTCAGGCATAGATATATCCATCAAAATTAAGTCGGGTTTTTCACCCTCAAAGGCTTCAACGGCCAGCTTACCGTTGTTGGCAAACTTCAGAGTCATTTGCTCTTTTTTTAGCATCGATTTGATCACGATCTGATTGGTTCTGTTATCTTCAGCAATAAGTACGCGAAGTTTATCAATTGAAGAATTTTCATTTAGAGGTTTTGACTTCGTGTTGTCCTGCGCCTTTGGAAGGTTTTCAACAGAGGGTAGGGTCAAAGCATTGTTTATGACCTGTAAAAGTCGATCAAAAATCACTGGTTTTTGGAGCCTTTCGACAAAGAAATCTACATCAGTGATCGAAGAATCGCCCTTCCCTTGCCCAAGTTCTGCAGACGAACACAGAAGAAGTGGTACATTCCTAAATTTGGCATGTTCTTGCATCCATCTGGCAAGGGAAATCCCATCTTCTACTGGCATCTGATAATCTAAAATCGCAAGATCAAAACTTTCATTTTTTTCTAGTATTTTTCGGGCCTCGTCAGCAGAACCCGCAACCGAAATATTGTGCCCCCATTTTTCCAAACGCTCTCTGAAAATACGTTGATTGATTTCCAAATCATCAACTACAAGAATATTTCGACTTCTTATCGAATTCATTGTCAATTTTTCGCGTTTTTGCTGAGGAACATTTTGCGCAATCGGTAAGGCAATTTTTAATATGAAAACGCTGCCCTTTCCAATTTCGGATTCAACAGAAATGCTGCCACCCATCAAATCAACCATGTGATTAACGATCGCAAGGCCAAGGCCGGTGCCGTCAAATTGACGGTTTTTTGCACCCTCAGCCTGCTCAAACGGCACAAAAATACTTTGAAGTTTGTTTTGCGGAATTCCAATTCCAGTGTCCTTGATTGACAATTCTAAGGCAATTTCATCGCCCGATTGTATTCCGTTTACTGCGAATTCCACACTGCCTTTTTCTGTAAATTTGATCGCGTTGCCTAGAATATTCATCAATATTTGTCGAACTCGACCCGAGTCACCGATGTAACCCTTTGGTAAGTCTTGCGAGAAATCTAATACAACCTCCAATCCTTTGTGCAATGCCTGAGCAGACATCAGAGGACTGCAATCCTGGGCTACTTGTTCCAGATCAAAGGGCGCGTTCTTTAGCGTCATTTTTCCAGCGTCGATCTTGGAATAATCCAAAATGTCATTGATTATTTCGACGAGTGCAGAACCCGAGGATTGGATTGTATTTGCGTATAAGTTTTGATCATCGCTTAAATCAGTTTCCAACATTAATTGCGCCATGCCGATGACGCCGTTCATGGGTGTTCTTATTTCGTGGCTCATATTCGCCAAAAATTCTGATTTTGCCTTGTTTGCCGCATCTGCCTTGATCATGGCGGCATTTAATTCTGCCTCTCTTTCATCGCGTTCTGTCAGCGAAAACTCCAATGCATCAACTGATGCAGAGAATGTCCAAAATTCGTCGGCCGCAAAACGCCCAAGGGTACGATGTTGGGCTATTTCCCCTTTCATCGTCGCCTCTAGCCGCGCGTGCACCAGACTTAACGGACGTAAAACCAAAACCGATGTGACCAACAGGAATAGAAGTGTCAGCATTCCAAGTGTTATGGCCGTATATAGGCTGGCTTGAAAAACCGAGGCGTCAATTGCAGCTTGGCCAGATGCCGTCGACCAAACCATCGAAATCGCGCCAAATTCCAGGCCGTCAAACTCAAGCGTTCTAGAAAAACCAAAGGTCCCGCTGTCCGCATTTTCAGATTGTGACTTATATCGTGCTAATTCTTGCCCACTATCGCTTGTCACTGAGACTTCTAGAATGGATGGAATCAAAGATGCTGATTCAGTCAACGCCGTTTCTATTAGGGGAATATCTTGAACGATGATCGCCTCAATCATCAAAGCACCGATAACCGAGGCGGTAATTTCTGCGCGTTCTTCAAATGTTTCTGCAAGCCGTTTGTTTTCCATCACCTTAACGCTTTGACCAACCACAACCAAAACCACGGCTACGATCATGAAAAGGGCTAGGAAAAATTGCATCGACAGTTTTGGATGCCGTTTATTGAAGACGCGCATTAATTATCCTCCGAAGCTGACGCTGCGTTCCATGGCGCGGCGAATTAATTGATAGTCTTCGTCAGTACCAGCCACAAAACCTGTGCCAGTGATGGCGTCACGAACATCTGATGATGCCATTTCAATGAAGACGTTTTGCATTGCCGATACCGTTCGAGGGTCAAGGCTGGCGCGGTGCAACCAAGGTTTTGTTACATTGTCAAAGGTCTGTAATATTTTGATCGGAACACTCTTTTTGACCAGCTTGTTAAAAGTCGAAGATTTAAGTGCGCCCGCATCAAAAGTGCCAGCACCAACCGCGGCACCAACGGCGTCGTGCCGACCTAAATAGTCGAATTTTGAAAGATCGCTCGCCTTGATATTTTCGCCTAACAGCAAATCCTGTGCTAAATACCGCCCTATCGTTGATAGATTATCACCAAATGCAAAACTTCGACCGCGAATATCCGCAATTGAGGTAATGTCACTGTCATTGTGAACCGCGACCACACCGTTAAACACCTTCTGCCCATCTGTTGTTTCCATGGCGATGATACCGATACCTGGGGCACTGTTTTTTGCTGTAATATAAGAAGCGGGACCAAAGCGTGAAAAATCAACGCGACCTTGTACCAAATCGTCAATGCCAGCGTCATAACTGCGGGCGATTTTCATCTTTATTTTGACTGGTTCACCCATTTCTTGGGTCAACTCTTGCGCCAATAGATTCAGAAACGGCTGGAATTTCTTTACAACAGCCGTGGGTTTATCTGCGGTATACGCCCCAAAAACCAGCTGCACATCAGCCATGACAGTGGATGGCAAGAACCCAAGCATTAGAACACTGGCGCACGCACCCCGTGCGATTGGTTTAAACAATCTCGCAAGCAATTTCATTCTTATCCCTTTCTTTGTCCCTACAACGGGAAAACAATCTCAGGGGAACTTGCCGTGCGTACAATAAATATGATGTTAATTATAGCCTGGGGGCCAAGCCTTCAGGTACATCAAATACTTAAAATTAGACGTAACTGCGTTTTATTTAGCGGAGAGAATACTGTCGGCCTCGGGCAAACCAGCAAGCTTGGCCATATGCCACCCCAACACCAAATTTGATGACAAAACAGGTTTATTTATTGTTTTTTCAATCTCTGGGATCGCATCCAAAGTACGCAAATTGGTGCACGACAAAAAGAGTGCCTGACAATCTAGATCTTGGCCCAATGCCACCCCAGCATTCACAATTGACGCCGTATCAATCCGTGCAACTTTGGCCTCTTCACCTTCATTAAAACTGCCAAATACCGGTGATTGTATGCTGGATTTTTCAAGAGTTGTTCTTAGATGGATAGAAACGTCTTCTATGTAAGGGGACAAAAACCCAAGTTTTGCTATGCCAAGCTCTTTGCACGCCGCAATGAGTGCGGAAACCGGTTCTGTGACACGGCGCGCATTACATCCACTTTTGATCAATTCGTGAATGCTTGGGGCCCCAATTACCGACGTGCCGGACGTGCAACCATACCCAACGACATCCAAGGGCGCCGCTGGTGGGAACAGTGCCGCCGACGCCGTTAAATGCGATGCCATTTCACCTAATGTTTCCTCGGTTACTTCTGCTCCAGAGGGAACGCGACTTGTGTACAACGTCACCCCATCACGCGGCAAAAGACGCGATAGATCGTGTTCCAACGTTTCGTCGGTTTGCAGCGCAACAAGGCCTAGCGTTGCCCGCGTGCCGATAACATCACCAATTTCATACTCAAAACTTGTCATTTTCAGCCTATTCTTGGAATTTCAGCATCCATTCTTGGTGATAAATATTCAGCACCGGTTTCTGTTATTACTACGTTTTCTTCATGAACCATGACTTTGCCTGCGGAAACCTCAATGCCCGGTTCCAAAGTGATAACCATGCCTGCCGTCAAAACAGTTTGATCTTGGGGGATCAGTGACAAGCCTTCGGTTAACTGCATGCCCAATCCATGGCCCAAACGCCCTGCATCCCCGCCGCCTTGACCACCGGTTAAAACCCCATCCATTGCATGATACAAATCCGCCGCCGTTACACCAGGTTTGGCACATGAAAACGCCGTGTCTGATGCCTCGATTAAACGTGCGTGGGCAGATCGAACAGCATCTGAAGGCATACCAACAGAATAATTGCGATCATAATCACAAAAATATCCGTCAAGAACCACGCCTGTATCCAGCATCAATACGTCGCCAGTGGCCAAAGGTTTGGGGCCTGCGGGGGAAATAACATCACCATAACCACCTTGTTCCGCAGCACCAGAAAGGTAGGCTAAGAATTCGGCACCTTCTAGCAGGCAACTGCTTTGGAACTGCCGAAACACTTGATCAAGACCCATACCTTCGGCAGCCCATTCAGGCACCTTAGCGAAAGCACGCGCCGCAACATCACAGGATGCTTTTATTTTGGCGATTTCAGCCTGCGATTTAACCGCCCTAAGATCGGCGACAATGTCTTGATCAGAAACGAAATTACATGGTGTCAGTGATTTTAGTCGTTCGTATTCAGCCAAGGGTAAACGCAAATAACTTTCAGGGCCCATGGGTAAGCCGACGTTACCATTTTCAGCAACTTCGCACAGCGCTTCAGATAGAAGGCCAATACCTTCGTCTTCGGGATTAGGTGACAACCATGTGCGAATATCTGTGATCCACGATTGACCCATTAAAACCCCGCCAATCGCCGGGATCACAGCAATGGGGTCGCCACTTGCAGGCACAATCAAGAACCAAGGCCGCGAAGGACTTTCCCAAAACCGCGTCAAAAACCCAGTGAAATAACGTACTTCGGTTTCAGTCGTTAACAAAAGTGCCGCTAAGCCCACCTTTGCCATGCGCGCTTGAGCCTTGGCGACTCTTTGTTGAAATTCTGCTTTTGGAAATCCGCGTTTTTGCATCATGCTGGCCCTTCTGAAAGGAAAGTTAGAACAACCGAATTTTCATCCAAACCCAATTCATTCGGTGCAATCAGGGCCGCTGCCATTCCAGCACCACCAGATGCCGATGTTTCAAGACCCGCTTTGGCAATGATTTCAACGCCACACGCGGCCTGTTCTTCTGTAATTGTCAGGAAATAATCAGCATCTCGTGCCAATCCTTTAAGCGCCACAAAGGACGGTTCTTTGCAATCCAAACGACCCATATCAGATACTGGTCCGGTGGTCGCAACGGGTTTACCCGCCCGAATACTGTCGATCAAAGCAGGGGCAAATTCAGGCTCAACAACAACAATCACTGGTGTTGTATTCCATTCTTTACGGATAAGGGCAGCCATGGCACCCGCCATGCCACCAACACCTGCTTGCAAGAAAACATGGCTTGGCGGGCAAGGCATTTGTTCAATCGCCTCTGCCGCCATTTGCATATATCCCTGCATAACGCCATGGGCCATATCCGTATAACCCGCCCATGAACTGTCGGTCAAAAGCGCCCAATTGTTGTCGGCTGCAGCTTGCTGCGCGGCGGCCATTGAGGCCTCATAATCATCGCCCGCACGAACAACTGTTGCGCCCATTGCCGCCAGACGGCCAGCAAAACTTTCAGGAACAGTATTGGCCAAATAAATTACTGCCGTTGCACCAAAAACCTTGGCCCCAGCAGCGACAGACATGCCGTGATTGCCAGCGGATGCGGTCACATATGTGCGCCCTGCCAAGGCACCTTCAGGATTGATTGCGTTTTCAGTGACGGCATCGCACGCAATTACAAATGCTGCACCTAGCGCCTTAAAGCTGCCCAAACCCATGCGGGATCGTTCGTCTTTTACGAAAAACTTGGCAACGCCTGCCTGTTGCGCCAAAAACTGTGCATCAACCAATTCCGTTGCCCCATGTTTTGGGCAACGATCCAGCAACGCACGAACCGAAGCCACATCAACGCTGGGAAACGGTACGCCTTGGAATGCATCGCATTCCATTCCACGACCCAGAAACGGGTTTTTCAAAACTTCCATAGCATTGCCTTTCAAACAGCTTTGTTGCGCACAATCAGCGCATCTACGACCAAGGCCCCATTGGACCAGACCATCAGAGGATTTACATCAAGTTCTTGTATGGTGGTGTGATTGGCCACCGCATAATCGGCAATCGATTTCACCGCTGCAACAATCGCGTTGATGTCAGCACCGCGATCGCCGCGATACCCATTTAAAATTGGCGCGATTTTCAAACGTTGCAGCGCTAAGCGAATGTCATTTTCATCGCAAGGTAACAACAATGTTTCGCTGTCTCGCATCACTTCGGCCAAAACGCCACCCGCGCCCAAAGTCAGGGACAAACCAAACGGTGCATCACGGGTAACCCCAATTAAAATTTCCACCATCGGTTTCGGGGCCATGGGTTCAGCTATGAAACGCGTGATACCCAATCTATGGGTCATTTCGTCCATTGCCGCGGGAATACCCGAGAGTGTTAGGTTCAAGACGACCGCCTTAGATTCTGTTTTATGGGCAATGCCTAAAGCCTTAAGCGCATATTTATCGCCGCGTAATTGCTCGACATCACTAGGTTTGGACAAAACATTCCCCATAGGAACGGGCGCACCAAAGGCGGCCAAAGCTTGCTTTGAGGCTGCTTCATCCAAGGTTTCACTTTCGTCTTCACCATTGCCAACACCAGCCAATGCTTGGGCGGGTGGTTTTGCCCACATATCCGCAACAAAAGCCGATGCTTGCACCGCCACCAATGCATCATGAAAGCCACATAAGGGCACAACGCCAGCGTCCATCAATTGCTCGGCCACTTCTTCGGGCATGTTTTCTGGCAAAGAGGCCAAGACGCCGGTTTTGCGGCCAGTCGTCCGCGCGGCCTCTAATATGGCGGCAATTGCGGGCTGCCAATCAACCTCACTGCACCGACCCTGTCGTACCCAATCCAAAATCAAAAAAGAAAGATCAAAATCACCAGACAGCATAGCCCCAAAAGACGCGGTCATTCGTTTTTGATCGGCCCAAATGAATGTATGGTAATCAAGTGGATTTGACACTGTGACCATATCAGAAAGCGTATCTTTAACTTGCTTCTTATGGGCGTCTGTCAGCGCTGGAAACTCAACATTCAGATCACGAGCAACATCGCTGATGTGCGCAGCCTCGCCACCAGAACATGACATTGCTGACAGGCGATTTCCAGTCAGCGCGCCATGCACATGGAAAAGTTTCAGCGTTTCCAAAAATTCCGTAAAGCTGTCTACACGCGCCATTCCGAGGCGTTTAAAAAACGCATCCGCTGCAACGTCTGATCCTGCTAACGCCGCTGTATGCGAAAGCGTGGCCTTGGCGGCGGCTTCTGATCGGCCAGATTTCACAACAACAATTGGTTTGCCCAATCGCCGAGCGGTGGCCGCCAATTCTTCAAATCCAGCGGCACTGTCGATGCCCTCAACATACATGCCCAGCGCCGTGATGTGATCCATTTCCAACAAGGCGGCACCGATATCAGAAAACCCCAACTGGGCTTGATTGCCGACCGTGCCGATATAGGCCACAGGCAATGCCCGCCGCTGCATGCTCATGGAAATCACGATGTTTGTGCTTTGTGAAAGGATCGCAACCCCGCGATCCACCCGCGCCACACCATGTTCTGAGGGCCAACAACATGCCCCAGTGGCCGCGTTGATTATGCCATAACAATTTGGGCCCATAATTGGCATATCACCAGCGGCGGCCAGCAGTTCGATCTGTAATTCGGCACCACCATCGATTTCAGCCACGCTTTCTTGAAATCCGCTGGCATAAATGATGGCTCCGCCAACGCCCATGGCCGCAAGATCCCGCACAACCCCAAGGGCCGCGTTGCGGTTCACACCGACAAAAGCCAGATCAGGGACACTTGGTAAATCATCCAAACTGGCAAAAATTTTGATCCCGTCCATTTCACTTCGGCTGGGACTGATGGGCCAAATCTCACCCTCAAAACCAAACCGGCGACACACACGGACAGCCTCGGCGGCATCACGGCCGCCAATAAATGCAATGGTTTTGGGGTTAAGCAGTCGTTTTAGATCCCGCATTATGCACCCAAGGGACGCAGCAATTCGCGGCTGATAATGTGACGCTGAATTTCGCTGGTACCGTCCCATATGCGTTCAACACGCGCATCGCGCCAGAACCGTTCAATTGGAAAATCATCCATCAAGCCCATACCGCCAAATATCTGCAACGTGGCGTCTGTAACGCGGGCCAACATTTCGGATGCATAGACTTTCGCGCTTGCGATTTCACGGTTGGCTGGCAACCCTTGATCTAAACGCCAAGCGGACGCCAATGTCAGATAATCCGCTGCATCAATTTCTGTGATCATATCAGCCAACTGAAAGCTGACACCTTGGAATTTGCCGATAGCCTGACCAAATTGTTCGCGTTCCGCGGCATAATTCAGCCCCATATCAAAACAGCGACGGGCACGACCTACCGCCATGGTCGCCACCGTAATCCGCGTGGCATAAAGCCATTCATTCATGACAGCAAATCCACCATCAACCTCGCCCAACACTTGTGCATCTGGCAAACGGCAATCGTTAAATTCAAGGATCATATTGTTGTATCCACGATGGGACACTGATTTATACCCATCCCGAATGGTAAAGCCGGGCGTGCCACGATCTACCAAAAAGGCGGTGATGCGTTTCTTGGGGCCGCGTGGTGTTTGATCTTCGCCTGTGGCAATAAACACGATGATGAAATCAGCGTGGTCTGCCCCTGAAATGAAATGCTTGGTGCCGTTTATAACCCAATCACCACCATCTCGCACAGCGTTACACTTCATGCCACGCACATCAGAACCAGCGCCCGGTTCGGTCATGGCCAAAGCGTCCATGCGTTTACCTTGCACGGCTGGCAAAAGATAACGTTCAATCTGTTCACCTTCGCACGCCATCAAAATTCCCTGCGGACGCCCAAAGAAATGGTTCAAGGCCATGCTGCCACGACCAAGTTCACGCTCAACTAACGCGAATTCCAAATGGTTTAGCCCCGCGCCACCGACACTTTCTGGAAAATTGCAGGCGTAAAACCCTAGATCAATGGTTTTTTGCTTGATCGTTGCCGCAACTTCTTCTGGTACGATACCCGTACGTTCAACCTCGGCCTCGTGCGGATAAATTTCGTTTTCAACAAAGGCGCGAACGGTATCCACGATCATTGTCTGTTCTTCTGTCATGCCGAAATTCATTAGTTGATTCCTTGTGTTCACGGGATGCGCCGAGTTCCACTCTTTTTTGCAGAAATTGCAAGCACACGAATGCAACTTTGCGCCAATTCATGTCGTTTATCGACGTGTACATTTACAGCGCAATTTGCCACTATTTTTAAAACCTCAATCAAAAAGGAAGACACGATGGCTGATACGTTCGATGAAGACTTGTTTTTGAAAGGCTTAGAGCAACGCAAAGCGACACTAGGCGCCGAATATGTTGAAAAAAATTTGGCCGCCGCCGATGATTTCACGCGCCCGTTTCAAGAGGCGATGACCGCATGGTGTTGGGGGTTTGGTTGGGGTGACGATGTTATTCCGGCCAAAACGCGTTCAATGATGAATCTTTCAATGATTGGCGCTTTGGGCAAGATGCACGAATGGGAAATCCATTGCCGCGGGGCGATCACAAATGGTGTTAGTCGTGAAGAAATCCGTGCAATCATTCATGTAATAGGCATTTACTGTGGTGTACCACAGGCATTGGAATGCTTTCGCGTGGCCAAGAAGGTTTTGGATGAGGAATAAATAAGAGGGTTCGCATTGAAAGGAATAACAAATTTCATTGGCAAATACTGGCGAGGATCATGTGATTTTCGCGTTGTTGCCAGTCTTGGTTTGTTGTTTCTTTGTACATGTCTCTATTTTCCATTCGCAAGCACCAATCGCGAATGGGCGGTTTGGTCGATTTTTAGCCTTGGGTTTATTTCATTTTCCGCGGCAATTTGGTTAGCTGTTGGTGCGTTTCGAACAGGTGATCGCATCACCCACGATAGCGGCAGTATGATGTTAGTTTGGGCCGCTTTTTTCCTCTCGATCCTTGGCCCATTTGGCGCCAGCATCGTAACATTTCAAGCCGTTTTACGGCACAGTTCCATGGTTCAACCGATCAAACCATTGGTGGCGCCCATCATTCCCTTGTCGATTTCGCCTGATGGCCAAACTGTGCGACTGACGGGTGCGCTGGATTACCCATTGCGCAAGCGTTTACTTTTTACGCTTTCAAACAATCCGGACATCGTCACTGTTGATTTGAACAGTTTAGGCGGCAATGTTTTCGCAGCGCGCGCATTGGTTTTAGACATCGCGAAACATGGATTGGATACGCAAGTAAGCGAACAATGTTTTTCATCTTGCACGCTCGTTTTTATGGCAGGCAGCGAACATACACTTGGACCCGAGGGTGAATTGGGTTTTCATGGATACAAATTTAAGGGCATTGAGCGGTCAAACGGCACCAATCAGGTTCGATTTGTGGATTTGACTGAACAAGAAAACAAAGATCGCGAATATTTTAAATCAAAGGGCGTAACTTCAGATTTTACCGACCAAATTTTCAGCACGCCACCTTCGGAAATTTGGATTCCTAGTCGGAATGCCCTGCGTGAGGCACATGTTTTGTCGGAATAGACCGCGCAGTTTTCGCATTTTTGGGCGATGCAAATCTCTTGACTCATTGCACCAAAACTTGCACGAGTGATTCATAGGTATCCTTATTGTGCAAAGCACAGGGGATTTAATTGGGAACACAGAACGAGCCTACCCAACAAGGGGCTTTAAACTGTGGCCGCCCCCGCGACTGTAAGCGGCGAGCGTGCGTTCATATCCACTGGCTTTGGCTGGGAAGGGAACGTTACGTGTTGAGCCGCGAGCCAGGAGACCAGCCTGTGAAGAACGAAATCAAATACCGTCGGGGTAGACGGTAAGGAGAAAAAATATGACGACTATCGCACTTTCAAACACAACAGTTTCCTCACGTGTTCTTCCAGTTGTTGCCGCCGCTTTTGTTGGCATGGCACTTTTGTTTGTTGGCACAATTTCGCAAGCTGCTGTATTGCACGACGCCTCACATGACACACGTCATGCTGTTGTTGCGCCTTGCCACTAAGCACCAGCACAACTTTACATCATGATTAAAAAATTGTTTGCCAGCGCGTTGTTCGCTGGCCTTGCAGCGGCTGTCGTAGCGACACTGCTGCAACTTTGGTTGGTTTTCCCTCTTATTCAAGAGGCTGAACTTTATGAAACTGGCGCACTCGTTCATTTCGGGGGCGCCGCTGAAGCAGCAGCAGAACACGATCATTCAGCCCACGATCACGCGACCGACGGGCACGATATGGCTGCGGGTGAATTTGAAACACAGCGTCACATGCTGACGTTTTTCATGAACTTTGTGGTTTATGCTGGCTTTGCTTTTGTAATGGGTGCGGTTGTATCTGCGCTGGGCAAGAACGACGAAACACTGTCGCCACGTGATGGTCTTTTGTGGGGAATTGCCGGATTTGTCGCCGCTCATCTGGCGCCATCAGTCGGTTTACCACCTGAATTACCAGGAACGCCTGCCGCGGACATCGTTGCACGACAACTTTGGTGGGGCGGTACGATCATTGCCACGGCAATCGCACTTGGTTTATTTGCCTATGGCAAAACCGCCGTTCTTATGGCCATTGGCGTGGTCTTGATCTTAGCGCCACATATCATCGGCGCTCCGCACTTAAATGAACACTTCGGCATGGCACCACCAGAACTGGCCGCATTGTTTTCAGCTAGATCCCTAGCAGTAGGGGCTGCTGTTTGGCTTACTTTAGGTATGGTTTTCGCCAATGTCTGGTCGCGGACAAACACGAATAGCTAATCGACAATTTGAACGGGCCTGATAACTTGGGGGAAACACCCCACTGTTAAGGTCCGTTCATGCCCCACAATCCAGATGATCTTCAGCTCAGCCTTAGGCGCGCCATTCAATTGATTTCTTGGTGCCATCCAAGCGATTTTGTCCGAGCCTTACACAACGCTTGGATTGCTGAGAAAAGCCCCACCGCCAAGGGGGCACTCACCCAAATTCTGACCAACTCTCGCATGTCAATGCTGGGCCGCCGACCGATTTGTCAGGATACCGGTGTGGTCAATGTGTTCCTAAAAATTGGCATTTCTGTTGAATGGACAACCCCACCGGATTTGACAGCGTTGGTAAATCAAGCTGTGGCAGACGCCTATTTAGATCAAGACAATCCATTGCGGGCATCGATGATTGTTGACCCATTAGGTGCGCGCCAAAATTCCGGTAATAACACACCTGCGATGGTCCACACCGAATTGGTAACGGGTGATCAAATCGAAGTTCATGTCGCGGCTAAGGGCGGTGGAAGCGAAAACAAAACCCAATTTGCCGTTCTTTTGCCTGAGGCAAACATTACAGATTGGGTCGTCGATAAGGTGTCGAAAATGGGTGCTGGTTGGTGCCCACCGGGGGTTTTGGGTATCGGTGTCGGCGGCAGTGTGGAACACGCCATGTTGATGGCCAAACGATCGCTTCTTGGTCCGGTTGATATGCCTAAACTTAGAACAAAAGGCCCGCAAAATCGAATTGAGAAATTGCGCATTGAAATTGCGGATCGAGTGAATGATTTGGGTATTGGCGCACAAGGATTGGGCGGCATAACAACAGTACTAGACGTAAAAATCGAAACAGCACCGACCCATGCTGCTTCGCTTCCCATTGCGCTTATTCCGAATTGCGCCGCAAACCGTCATATCGGATTTACCCTTACAGGCAACGGGCCGGCGACGTTTGATCCACCAAAAACCAGCGATTGGCCCGAAGTAATCACCGCCAAAACCGACGCCAACATTCGACATGTTGACCTGAACACCCTTAGTAAAGAGCAAATTTCCAAATGGAAAATCGGTGACCAACTGTTATTGCGGGGTAAAATGCTGACAGGTCGTGATGCAGCCCATCGTCGAATTTGTCAGATGTTAGATAAAGGCGAAGAATTACCCGTCAGCCTTAAAGGGCGCGTCATCTATTATGTTGGTCCAGTTGACGCGGTCAGAGATGAAATCGTGGGTCCGGCGGGCCCGACAACCGCAACCCGCATGGATCCGTACACCGAACAAATGCTGGATCAAACAGGGCTTGTTGCGATGATTGGTAAGGCCGAACGCGGCCCTTTGGCCATTGAGGCCATCAAGAAACACAAAGCAGCATCCTTGATTGCAACAGGCGGTGCCGCATTCCTGATTTCGCAATCGATCAAGTCGTCGCGTGTCCTTGCATTTGAAGATTTAGGCATGGAGGCAATCCACGAATTTGATGTCCTTGATTTCCCCGTGACCGTGGCAGTCGACGCCAAAGGCAACTCTATTCATCTTGAGGGCATCAAAGACTGGGCGCGCGCACCGATTTTGCTACCTTAACCAGTAAGATCATGGCATTTATTGAGGGGAACCCTAGGTAAAGCAAACTAAGCGCTTGCATGAACACCGCAATCCTTTACCGTCATGCGACTGCATTTGGGGCCACATGAACACTACGAATCATACACTTGTCGCAGAAGACATTCACAAAAGCTTTGGCAATTTAAACGTGCTAAAGGGGATTTCTCTTCGCGCCTCAAAGGGCGATGTAATCTCAATTATTGGCAGTTCAGGATCGGGCAAAAGTACATTTTTGCGGTGCATCAACTTTCTTGAAACCCCAGATCAGGGCCGTGTCTTTTTGGATGGCGAAGAGGTCGAGGTTCAAACCGATCGTAAGGGTCGCCTGTTAGGGGCTGATCCCAAGCAAATTCAACGTTTACGCAGCCAACTCGGCATGGTTTTCCAAAGTTTTAATCTTTGGTCTCACATGACGGTTTTGGAAAATGTGATCGAAGGCCCCATTCAGGTTCAAAAATTGGACCGTGAAACCGCCGTTAAACGCGCTATGGATTATTTGGAAAAGGTTGGTATCGCCGAAAAAGCCGCCTCTTATCCAAGTCAGCTTTCGGGTGGCCAACAACAACGCGTCGCAATTGCGCGTGCACTGGCCATGGAACCCAAAGCACTTTTATTTGACGAGCCGACCTCTGCCCTCGATCCTGAATTGGTGGGCGAAGTTTTGCGCGTTATGAAACAACTTGCCGAAGAAGGCCGCACCATGATCGTGGTCACCCATGAAATGGGTTTCGCCCGCGAAGTCAGCGATCGTGTTATATTCCTTCATCAAGGCCAAGTCGAAGAAGAAGGCACGCCAAGCGACGTGTTTGAAAATCCGAAATCCGAACGATGCCGCGCCTTTTTGGCAAGCTCGCTTTGATCAATTTACTAAAACCATGAAACGGGAGAGACCAATGAAACTAACAACACTTCTAACCACTGCTGCTTTGGCCACTGGCATTGCATCTGCATCAATGGCTGACGCCATCCGCATGGGTACTGAAGGTGCCTACCCTCCATATAACTTCGTAAACGACGCAGGCGAAGTTGATGGATTTGAGCGTGAAGTTGGTGATGCACTTTGTGAGCGCGCTGAACTGGAATGTACATGGGTAACGAATGACTGGGATAGCATCATTCCAAACCTAGTATCTGGCAACTATGACACGATCATTGCGGGTATGTCGATCACAGACGAGCGCGACGAAGTCATCGATTTCACATCCGAATATTTCCCGCCAGATCCCTCAACATATGTTGCTTTGGCTGGTTATGACGGCGACCTTTCTGGCGCTGTTGTTGCGGCACAAACCTCAACGATCCAAGCATCATATATTGCTTCATCTGGTGCAACACTGGTTGAATTCGCAACACCAGAAGAAACAGTTGCAGCTGTTCGTAATGGCGAAGCTGACGCAGTTTTGGCTGATGACGCATTCTTGGCCGACATCGTAAACGCATCAAACGGCGAATTGGCTTTCACAGGCGAGCCTGTAAGCATCGGCGGTGGTATCGGCATGGGTATCCGCGAGTCTGATACAGAGCTGAAAGACAAGATGAACGCTGCAATCGCGTCTATCAAAGCTGACGGAACATTGACTGCGTTGATCGCAAAATGGTTCGACGGCCGCATGGTTAAATACTAAGTTTATCGGTTTTGGGCCACCTTCGGGTGGCCCTTTTCCACTTCTAATCTAACAAAGTTAAGGCCCCGATGTTTAATCATTGCGCAGATCCAAGTTTGGTGGACGGCCTAAGTTGGTGGTCGTGTTATCTGACCACAGGCAAACATATCAATTTTTATCAATCGTTCTTGGTCGTCTTTGCCTTGTTGCTTTTGACCGTGCCAATTATCTTGGCGTTTGGGTTTGCTGGTGCATTGGCGCGCCGATCACGAATGTTGCCAGTTCGGTGGTTTGGCCTTGGGTACACATCCATGGTGCGCGGTATCCCTGACATCATTTTCTTTTTGTTCGTCCCCATCGCAATGGACCAAGGCATTGAATATCTTCGCCACCAATGGAAGTGTAGCGATTGGCTAGAACCCGTCCGACAAGGCAATGATTTTGTTGTTTGTACGGCTGCCAAAATGCCATTGGGAATTTCGCCGCAATGGGTCCATGAAACTTATGGGTTTTTGCTGGCGACTTTGGCCTTTGCCATCGTTTTCGGGGCTTTTGCGGCAAATACCCTACATGGTGCCCTAGGCGCTGTACCCAAAGCACAACTAGAAACCGCCGCAGCGTTCGGTATGAGCCGTGGACAAATTTTCCGACGCATTCATTTGCCGCAAATGTGGGCGTATGCCCTGCCCGGCCTATCAAATTTGTGGATGATCTTGATCAAAGCCACACCGTTGTTGTTCCTACTTGGTGTAGAAGACATCGTATATTGGGCGCGTGAACTTGGAGGCACAAAAACCGCACGCTTTGCTTACCCACACCCTGATTGGCGTTTGGGCTATTTCCTTGTGCTGTTGGTTTTCTATCTTGGGTTAACTTGGGTCAGTGAAAAGTTCTTTAACAATCTAACGCGCCGCGTTTCTAAAGGCCAAACAACGATTGGGGGCACCGTATGAGTTGCGCTCAAACATTCACGGATTATGCATTTCGTGCCCTTGGATACGGCGAACGCGCCTTGCCAAAAGCTGACATTTCCCTTTGCGAACAGATCGTCCTTATTGGGTCTGGTTTGATCTGGAACGTTTATTTTGCGGTTGTTGCGCTTGGCTTTGGCTTTTTCTTTGCTTCCCTCGTTGCCTTTGGTCGAGCCAGTGATCGAAAGTGGCTTTCGTTACCAGCTGCCACATTCATTTTCTTGGTCCGCGGATCGCCCTTATTCATTCAGTTTTTCATTGTGTACGAAACATTCGTTTTACTGCCCAAAGTCGGCTGGGACATTAATTTGGGCTTCATCGAAATTGGCATTGAAACACGTTGGTTGACACGCGCTTGGTTGGGTGCCGCGATTGTGTTGTTCTTGAATACATCGGCTTACACAGCGCAGATATTCTATGGCGCCTTAAAATCAGTGCCACGTGGCGATATCGAAGCTGCACGCGCCATTGGCATGAATACCGTCCAGATCAACCGTCGCATTATCTGGCCAACCATGTTGCGCCTTGCGTGGCCAAGTTACACAAACGAGGCGATCTTTCTGTTTCACGCAACGGCCTTGGTGTTCTTTTCCAGTTTTCCTGCATGGCAACAACGCGGTGATTCACTCTATTATGCCAGCTATTTTGCGGACAAAACGTTCAATCCTTTTGTGCCTTACCCAATCATTGCAGGGTTTTTCATTCTGTTCACCATTCTTTTGATCCTGTTATTTGGCTGGGCGAACAAACGATTAAACCGTCACCTAAGTTGATTAAACCCAGCAATGCATCGGCTTATTGGGTGGCCTCAGCATCATGAAGACCCCCTTCGGCTACGAGATAGGCCAACAAATCTTGAATTTCTTGCGGCTTTTTAATGCCACCAAAACCCATTTTTGTACCTGGCACGAAAGCGCGAGGTTTTGTTAGGAATTCCGTTAATGTCTTTTCATCCCAGATGACTGACAACGCCGCCATGGCGTTGGAATATCGGTATCCCTCAATACTGCCTGACGGGCGATTGATTACACCCGCCAAACTTGGGCCGGTTAGCTTTTTATTCTCACCAATAGCGTGACATGCCTGACACCTACGGAACACGAATTTACCGCGCTCAGCGCTGCTCAATTCTGGTTTACCCATAGTGCGCGAGCCATCCTCGCGAGAAACAAACCACGCGACACCTGCGGTCAAAATAATTGCTACACCCACGATGAGAAACACAAAACGCATTGCAAACTCCTAATTTTGACATTGGTTTTAACAGAAAAACTTGGACGAAAAAGCCCATGAATTTCGTGCGCCATCTTGACAGTACGCCCTTCGAGCCCGACGCTGAAATTGGAAATGGGAGTTTGGGGAAATGGAACAAACAAAACTTGCTTGGCAATATTTAAATGGTTTGGGTGACGCCAACCTTGTGGTTGTCTCCGAAGAAAATGTTGCACCATTAGCTGGTCAAATCTCGATCAAAATGGCCGCGGCCAGTTTAAATTACCGCGACTTGGTGGTGATGGATGGCAAGCACGGGGCATCAGTTCAACCGCCGTTAATTCCGCTTTCTGACGGTGCCGGACATGTTGTTGCCATTGGCGCGGGTGTAACCGAATTCAATCTCGGCGATATGGTTTGTCCGTTATTTTTTCCAAACTGGGTCGCTGGCACACCACCGACAGATATGCACTCTTGGATGCTGGGCGGCCCCGCTGACGGGGTCTTGACCGAATATTTCACCACGGATGCAAGTGCCGTTATTAAGGCACCTTCAAACCTTACCACAACCGAAGCCGCGTGCTTGCCCTGTGCTGGCCTGACTGCATGGTCAGCGCTCACCAACCCCACACCAATCCGCGCAGGTGAAACTGTTTTAATTCTCGGTACAGGTGGTGTTGCATTGTTCGCATTGGCATTTGCCAGGGCAATGGGTGCCCACACGATTGTTTTAACATCGAGCGATAAAAAGATAGCGATGCTGAATGATCTAGGTGCGCAAGACGTTGTAAATTATAAAACAACACCAAAGTGGTCAAAAATGATCAAAACCATGACAAACGGTAAGGGTGTCGATCGGGTGATCGAATTAGGTGGGGCCGAAACATTGGAACAATCCATTCGTGCCGTGCGTGTTGGCGGCACTGTTGTGACGATTGGCAATGTAACCGGATCACTGGCCACTATTCCGTTGCCTTTAATGTTGACCCGTTACATCAATCTGCAGGCGGTTTCTGTCGGGCATAAACAAGCATTTGCAGAAATGAACCGCGCAATTGAACTGAATAAGATAAAACCCGTTATTGATCGTGTTTTTCCTTTCGAGAAAGCCCCCGAAGCATTCGCCTACTTACGCGCCGCTGGCCACTTTGGCAAAGTTTGTGTGGCTATAGATTAACGCCTAAACAGAACTCAAAGTATTAATTTTTGGGTGGATCTTGATATGTTTGACGATACCTAAAGCTGCCAGAGGCGGTCGCAATTAGTTCACCTGTTTCGTCTTTCACGGATGCTTCTGCAAAGAATACGCGTTTTCCACCGCCCGTTTTGCGCCCTTCTGCAATCAACATTTTGCCTTTGGGCCGAGAAAGATAATTACTGGTCAGGGTCAAGGTCATACAGTGAATACTGACTTCGTCCGCACCTGCAAAACAGCCGCAATAACCCATAGCTGTATCCATCAACGTGGCCAACATTCCCCCATGCGGCTGACCTTGACGGTTAGTTAGTTTGGGTTTCATCGGGCAGTTTAACACGGCCCGATCCTGTTCCCATTCAACCAGTTGATAGCCCATCAGTTTTTGAAACTCATATTCGTCTTCAATTGGGGTTGATACATCATTCATTGTGTCAGACCTTTTTAATCTTGCTTAAGGGCACGAAGCCCAGCCGCCGCAAACGCGGGAACATGCGCACCCAGTGATATTGCCTTTTTCGGATTTGACGCGTTCCCGTCCAGCGCCCGTTTTTTTACACCTTGTAAAACTGCCGCCATTCGAAAAAAGCAAAATCCCAGATAAAACCCGAAATCTTGGATCCGATCTATGCCACGCGCACCGCAATAGCGATCAACAAATTCTTGATCACTCGGCAAACCAAAGGCAGCACGATCTATCCCAGCAAGGCCACGCCCCTCGGCACCGTGGGGCATTTGCCATTGCATGATCACAGAAGCTAAGTCTGCAAATGGATGCCCCAATGTCGACAGTTCCCAATCTAAAACCGCGCGAATTTTGGTGCCGCCAGATTTAATGATCAGATTGTCTAACCGATAGTCGCCATGCACCAAAGTTCGTTGTCCATCATCCTGCGGAAGACGCTCGTTTAGCATCACAATCAAGCGATCCATGTCAGAAATTGCGCCTGTTTCACTATCATAATATTGCTTTGACCAACGTTTGATTTGACGACCGCAGTAATCACCAGGTGCGCCATAGTCCGCTAAGCCGACTTGTGCAGGATCGACATTGTGAAGTGCGGCTAAAACCCGCCCCATTTCCGCAACCACTGCACCACGAGCGGTGGTAGATAGCTGAGGCATGGAGGGATCGTCATACGTGTCGCCAATCACATGGTCCATCACATAAAATGCTGATCCAATGATCGTTTCATCCTCGCAAAGTAAATGCATCTTTGCGACTGGCACAGGTGTTGCCGACAAAGCGGACTGCACCTTGAACTCGCGATCAACAGCATGTGCGGATTTCAACAAAATCCCAGGCGGTTTACGTCGCAAAACATATTTGCCAGCCTTAGTTTCGATCAAAAAAGTTGGATTGCTTTGACCATGGGCAAATTTGGTTGCTGTAATTTCTGAATCAAACCCCGCTAATTTATCACCGAGGAATGCCCTAACGGCCACTAAATCAAGTTCGTTTGCGTCGTTCATGCGCCGTCGTTCTGATAGCGTTTCAATTCTGCACGCGCCACTTGGCGGCGATGAACTGCATCAGGGCCATCAGCCAATCGCAAGGTACGCACATGGGTCCACATTGCGGCAAGGGGTTGATCCTGTGAAATTCCACCTGCGCCGTGCATTTGCATGGCTTCATCAATAACCTTCAGTGCCATCAACGGTGCCACAACTTTGATTTGAGAAATCCAAGGCGCGGCTTCGCGTTTACCTTTTGTATCCATCATCCAAGCGGCTTTTAGGCACAACAAACGCGCTTGTTCAATTTCCATTCTAGCGTTGGCAATGATGTCATAGTTCGCACCAAGTTCAGCAAGTTTTTTCCCAAACGCGTGACGGCTTGACGCCCGCTGGCACATTAATTCCAACGCCATTTCAGCCTGTCCAATTGCCCGCATACAATGATGAATGCGCCCTGGTCCCAAACGACCTTGGGCCACTTCAAATCCCCGTCCCTCGCCAAGAACCAGATCGGCATTGGCGACACGAACATCCGTAAATCGAATATGCATATGGCCATGCGGCGCGTCATCGTGATGAAACACTTGCATGGGGCGTAAAATTTCAATGCCATCAGATTTTGCTGACATTAAAAACATCGAGTGCCGGCTATGCTTTGCCGCATCAGGATTTGTATTCGCCATAACGATATACATTTCACAGCGCGGATCCCCCGCACCTGTTGCCCACCACTTTTCGCCGTTAAGAACCCAATCATCACCGTCACGCACGGCTGACAAGGCAAGGTTGGTAGGATCTGAACTGCCCACATCAGGTTCAGTCATCAAGTATGCTGATCGGATGTCTCCGTTCAACAAAGGGGTTAACCAACGTTCCTTGTGATCAACGGTGCCATACCGTTCAAGCACTTCCATATTGCCTGTATCGGGTGCGTTGCAGTTAAAGATTTCTGCGGCGATTGAAACCTTGCCCATCTCTTCTGCCAGATAAGCATATTCAACGGTATTGAGACCAAAACCACTTGCAGAATCCGTCAGCCAAAAGTTCCAAAGGCCACGGGATTTCGCAAGATCTTTCAACCCGTTTAGGATTTCAAGCTGGCGTTCAGTGTGTTGAAAGCGATCACCAGAGGCATGCTTTCCGACCTCTGCATGATATTCAACATCAAGAGGCGCGATCTCATCGCGGATCATCCTGCGCACTTGATCTACCAGCGGGGCTACCCGATCCGAAATGCCTAAATCCATGATCTATCCTCTCTACTAAGACGTGCTTTGCTTTTCACAAGTTTTGAGTGAAGCGCTAAGACAAGTCCAGCATGAAAGGAAAATTCAGTTTAAAACCATTTCGCCATTGGCGGCAGACTCATCAAAACGGCATTGGCATCATGTCCGGTTTCCAAGCCGAATTTGGTACCGCGATCATAGACCAAGTTGTATTCCGCGTATAAGCCACGGTGGATTAGTTGCGCATCTTTGTCAGCATCATTCCATGGCTGTTGCATACGTTTTTGGATCAGCGGCACGTAAGCTGGCAAAAAGGCACGACCAACATCCTGTGTGAAAGCGAAATCCTTGTCCCAGTCACCGGTATTCAAATCATCATAGAAGATGCCGCCGACACCACGGGCGCGGTGACGGTGGGGGATATAAAAATACGTATCGGCCCATTCTTTAAACTTGTCATAATAGCCCGCGTCATGCGGGTCACAGTGCGCCCGTTGCGTGGCATGAAAATGTTCGGTGTCTTCTGCATACTCAATACAGGGGTTCAAATCTGACCCGCCACCAAACCACCATGCGTGGGGTGTCCAAAACATGCGTGTATTCATGTGAACGGCGGGCGCATGTGGATTTTGCATATGGGCAACCAAGGAAATACCAGCCGCCCAGAAACGCGGATCATCTCTCATTTCAGGAATGTTTTTCTGCGCCGCCATCGCCTTTTGCGCGCGTTCACCCAACGTGCCGTAAACAGTCGAAATATTCACACCAATTTTTTCAAAAACTCGACCACCGCGCATCACGGACATTTCTCCGCCGCCTGCATCGCTGCCATCATCAGATGTCCGTGTTGTTTCGGTGACCTCAAATCGCCCAGCTGGCGCATCACCCCCAAATTTATCTTCTAGCCCCTCAAAGCTTGTTCGAATTTCATTTCGCAACTGGCGAAACCATGCCGAGGCTTGTGATTTTTGCTGATCAAAGTTGTTTGTCATTTCTTAGCATCCTACTGTGATGCTAAGAACCTACACCCAACACATTGGAAAACGATAGTGCGACAGATTACCTTTTTTATGTTGCCCCTTGCCTTTCTTGTCGCTTGTGCCACGCCCCAGGAACGTTGCATTGCAGTTGCCAGCAAAGATCTGCGCGTTGTTCGGGCGTTGATTTCTGAAACAGAAGGAAACTTGGAACGCGGATATGCCATTCGCCAAGATACTGTCCCTAATTTCACGATGTCCTTTTGCAATCAAAACGGCGCGTTGACGACTTGCCTAAATCAAACAACTACAACTGTTGATAAGCCTGTTGTTATTGATTTTGCCGCCGAGCGCAAAAATCTGAAAGAGCTGCGCACGAAAGAACGTGAATTAGGCCAACGCGCAACAGTTGCGGCGCAACAATGTCAGGCTGATTATCCCTGAGTGGAGCCGCAAATTTCACAATTTGTGCGACGCGCAACTTTAATCACACGGGTTTCTGCAAACAAAGCATCATACATCATCAATCGCCCTGAAAGACCCTGACCCGCACCTGTTATGTGTTTAACCGCCTCAAGCGCCATCATCGTACCCAAAACGCCCGGCAAGGGTGAAATCACTCCTGCTTCGGCACAACTGGGCACCATGCCTGGGGCAGGTGATTTCGGAAACACGCATTGATAACATGGGCCATCATTGGCCGGATCAAACAAACTTATCTGACCTTCCCATTGGGTTATCGCCGCAGAAATTAAGGGTGTTTGTGTGGCACAGGCTGCGCGATTTACCAAATAGCGCGTTTCAAAATTGTCCGTTCCATCCAAAACCAAATCATACTCGGCAAGCAATTCTTTTGCAAAATCCTCATCCAGATTGCGATAATATGGCTTAATGTTGATGTGTTGGTTAATCGCTTTCATCGCGATTTCAGCAGAAAAAACCTTGGCCATTTCTACGCGTTCTTCGGTGTGAATGACTTGGCGTTGCAAGTTACTGTCGTCAACATCATCCCCATCAATCACCCCAATCGTTCCAACACCTGACGCCGCCAGATACAATAACGCAGGTGAACCAAGCCCACCTGCCCCAACCACCAAAACGCGAGCGTTCTTTAGCTGTTTTTGGCCGGGCCCACCGACCTCTCGCAACATGATGTGCCTTGCATAACGGGCCAGCTCGGCGTCGGAAAACTTATCCGATTTTGGGGCATCTTCGTTATTTGGTCCCGCGCGTTTCTTTAATTTGTTTAGAGCGTATCGATAGGCGACGATTAGACCGACAAAGCCGGCGAATAATGCCCATGACCGTAAATCACCCGTCGCAACACGCAGCGAATTTTCTGATGGTAACGTTAGCTGTATCAAAATGACGGCCAAAAACAGAATGGCGATCAATAGCCATCGCTGTTGTTTTGGTACCTTTAAGAAAAATCCCAGCAGCCAAAGACCACAGGCAAAAGCAATCACCCAAAGCATTAGTTAGAGCCAGTTGAACCAAAACCGCCTGCACCGCGATCAGTTTCATCCAATTCATCAACTTGCTTAAACTTGGCTTGTACGACAGGGGCCACAACCATTTGGGCAATGCGGTCGCCGTGCGAAATCACAAAATCCGCACTTGAATGGTTGATCAAAATGACACCAACAGGCCCGCGATAATCGCTATCAATCGTGCCCGGCGTATTAAGGCAGGTTATGCCCTGTTTTAGGGCCAGCCCTGAGCGGGGGCGAATTTGAACCTCAAATCCTTGCGGTATCTCCATGGCAAATCCAGTAGGAATCAAGGCACGTGCGCCCGACGGAACAACAACGCCGCCTGCCCTATTTTCTGCCGGTAGATTTGCACGTAGATCGGCCCCAGCGGCGCCACTCGTTTCGTACGAGGGCAAACCCACGGCTTGATCAGCACCATCAAGAAAACGAAAATATATTGTCGTGCTCATGTTTCTTCCCCGCCCAATGCAAGGGAAATTCGTGAGGCAAGCAATTCGGCAACGGCGGTCTTACCCATTCTGGGCCAAGCATCAGCCCCCTCTGCGGAAATCAAAACCACCTCGTTTTCGTCACCCCCCATAATGCCAGTTTGCGGACTGACATCGTTGGCAACAATCCAATCACATCCTTTGCGTTCGCGTTTTGACGTTGCATTCGCAATGACGTCATCCGTTTCCGCAGCAAAGCCAATAACCAAACCTGGCCGCCCTTCTTTCAATTGAGAAACGGTTGCCAGGATGTCTGAATTTTCGGCCAACACAAGCGCGGGAATGCCGTTTATGTCTTTCTTAATTTTTGAATCACTCGCACTGGTTACGTGCCAATCCGCAACTGCTGCAGCAAAAATTGCGGCATCAGCAGGCAGGGCATCTTCCACAGCCGACAGCATTTCGGCCGCTGTTTCTACATTCACAACCTCGACGCCTGCGGGTGGTGCGATGTTGGTTGGGCCCGTTACAAAAACAACCTCGGCCCCTTGCCCTTGTAATGCTTTGGCAATCGCCGTTCCTTGTGTTCCAGATGATCGGTTCGCAATATAGCGAACAGGATCAATAGGTTCATGGGTTGGGCCTGACGTCACTAAAACTCGTTTTCCTTTTAGCGCTTTATCCGCCAATGCAACGGTGATCGCATCTTGAATATCACGCGCCTCAACCATGCGTCCTGGGCCATATTCACCACAGGCCATCGCACCCTCAACTGGCCCAACAAAGGAAACGCCATCCTCACGCAATGTTGCAACGTTGCGCTGGGTCGCTGGATGTAGCCACATACGTACATTCATAGCAGGGGCGACCAATACTGGCTTATCCGTCGCCAATAATACCGTGCTGGCAAGATCATTCGCCATGCCGTTTGCCATTTTCGCCAATAGATCAGCCGTTGCGGGCACAACCACAACCAAATCTGCGGCGCGAGACAACTCAATATGACCCATTTCCGCTTCGTCAGTCAGATCGAAAAGATCACGATAAACTTTGTCCACACACAATGAGGAAACTGTAAGTGGGGTTGCAAACTGCTCGCCCGCTTTTGTTAAAACTGGTGTCACTTTGGCACCGTCCTCACGTAACTTTCGGATCAATTCCAATGATTTGAAAGCTGCTATTCCGCCACCAATGATCAATAAAATGCGTTTGCCATGCAACATTACGATGTCCCCTATTCGCGTTACGAGAAACAGTAGTGACGAAATCTTAGGCATTCAAGGTAAAGCACATGCTTTTGATCTGGAAACTCTCACCCTATAAAGACGCGAATGCAGTTTTAAGCACGTGGAAAACATGACGTCCAATTTAACATTGATCACCGGCGGTGCCGCGTCTGGCAAATCAGCCTTTGCTGAACGACTTGTTCGTACCAATGGGGGGCAAAAGCATTATTTGGCTACAGCACAGGCATTTGATGATGAAATGCGCGAAAAGGTAAAGAAACACCAAAACATGCGTGGCCAAGATTGGATCACATACGAAGAACCATTTAATCCAGCTTTGATTATCGCAAATTTAGGAGAAAATGACATTTTGCTGTTGGATTGCGCCACGCTTTGGCTAACTAATTTGCTTTTGGATAATCGCGATATTTCTGCGGCGACATCGACCCTGTTGGCGGCCATTTCTGATAGTTCAGCAAGCATCGTTGTGGTGACAAATGAAGTCGGCAGTGGAATTGTGCCGCAAGATGCACTTTCACGAAAATTTCGACAGGCCCAAGGCGAACTTAATCAACAATTGTCGGCTAAGGCATCAACGGTCGCAGTCGTCATTTCAGGCCTGCCAATGGTTTTAAAGGGTCAATTGCCGGATAAACTGGCATGAACATCTGGTGGGTGCGTCATGGCCCAACCCATCGTAAAACGATGGTTGGCTGGTCTGATGTCGACGCAGATCTTTCTGATCACGACGCTGTTTCGCGATTAGACAAATTCCTGCCTCAAGCCCCAATTTTCACCTCTGATCTTGTCCGTACAATCCAAACCGGCGACGCAATTGCACCGCGCACGCGGCTGGGTGAAAATGCCAAACTTCGCGAAATTCACTTTGGCGATTGGGAATTACGCGCATTCAATGAAATTGAGGCGGAATCGCCAGAACTTATTCGCGCCTTTTGGGAACAACCCGGCGATATTGCCCCACCTAATGGCGAAAGTTGGAATGCCTTCGCGGAACGCATCAACGGCGCGGTGGATCAGCTGATTAAACAACCGCATGAGGATTTGATCATTGTGGCACATTTTGGCGTTATTGTTTCACAAATCGCTCGAGCCTTGGATGTCAGTCCCTATCAAGCTTTTGCCCATAAAATCGACAACCTGTCTGTCACGAAAATTACCTATCCTACGCCAGCAAAGCCTGCCTTTATCAATCACATCGCTTGATCCATTAGCCCACAAATTTGAATTTCCATCTTTTGGGTAACGGGCCTAAGCTTAAGAAAATATAAAGGAACAAGTCTATGAGTTTTGATTTAGTTATTGGCGATCGCTATCCATCCAGTTGGTCATTACGAGGATGGTTGTTATTTGAAAAATTCAATATTGAACACAAACTTCACCATGTGTCTTTCATTGATGATCGATTGGTCGAAGAACAAATGCCAGAATTCGCACCGGCCAAAACCGTGCCAACGGTTCGTACACCCGAGGGGGTGATTGTCGGCGACAGCCTTGCCATAGCCGAAGAACTGGCAAGCCGTTACCCAGACGCGGGTATTCTGCCAAAAGATCCTGCTGCTCGGGCTGTTGCACGTTTCTTGATGTCCGAAATGCATTCAGGCTTTGGTGACTTGCGCAATGATTGCCCGATGAATTTGCGTGTGGCTTACAGCGAAACCTCTCCTTCGGATGAAGTTAAGAAAGATTTAGCTCGTTTGGAGAAAATCTGGGCTTATGCGCGAAAAACTGTCGGCTCCGAAGGTCCTTGGCTTTGTGGTGAGTACGGCGCTGTTGATGCATTTTTTGCACCCGTTGCGGCGCGGATAGCCGGTTATGGTTTAACCGTCGGGCCTGATGCCGCTGCTTATGTGAAAGCACATCTTGCTGATCCGGCCTTTCGTCGCTGGCGTGCAATGGGAATGATCAAAGGCGCACATTTGCCGTGGTATGAACGTGACTATCCGCAAGTGAATTGGCCTGGCCCAACCCCAATTTTGGCCACAAATGCAGAAGGGCCAAGCGAAAATACACTGTGCCCTTATTCACGACTGCCTGTTACACATTTCCTGTCAATTGATGGGTGCGTTTTCGGGTTTTGCAATGAATTCTGTCGCGATAAAACCCGCCCCGATCCTGCGGCTTGGCCGGCATTTATGGAAATTTACCAATCTTAAACACTCTGGCGCGCATCCTTGGTTAATTTTTATTAACCAAGGAATCACGCGATGGTTGCCCGTACCTTTACCGTGGCATTTGAAGGCGTTGATGCCCGTTTGGTCGAGGTGCAATGCGCCGTAACCGCGGGCATGCCTGCGTTTTCGGTCGTCGGCCTGCCAGACAAAGCCGTCAGCGAGGCGCGCGAACGTGTACGCGCGGCGTTGACGGCTATGGCTATTGCTTTGCCGTCAAAACGCGTGACCATCAACATGTCGCCTGCCGATTTGCCCAAAGAGGGGTCACATTTTGATCTGCCGATTGCATTGGCTTTGTTGGCGGCGCTCGAAATTTTGCCAAAGGATGCCGTTGCAGGCATCATGTCCCTTGGCGAAATGTCTCTTGATGGTGGATTGATCGCAGTCAATGGCGCATTGCCTTCGGCTATGGCGGCTGCGGAAAATGATTTGTCATTGGTTTGTCCAAAACTATGTGCCGCCGAGGCCGCATGGGTTGATGCAACCTCTGTTCTTGGGGCCAATGATCTGACGCAGGTAATTCAGCATTTCACAGGGCAGCGTTTGATTGAACCAGCAAGCGCAGGCGAAGTGACAAGGGAAACCAATCATCGGGATATGCGTGACGTCAAAGGTCAAGAACGTGCTAAACGCGCCTTAGAAATTGCCGCCGCCGGTCGACATCACGTCATGATGGTTGGCTCGCCGGGGTCAGGAAAATCGATGTTGGCGAAACGCTTGTCTGGAATATTACCGCCCATGACACCAACCGAGGCATTGGAAACCTCAATGATCCATTCGCTGTCGGGATTGCTGGATGAAGGTGGAATATCCCGCACGCGCCCCTTTCAAGAACCACACCACACCGCATCCATGGCTGCGATTGTTGGCGGCGGAAGAACAGCGAAACCCGGCGAAATATCTTTGGCTCACAATGGTGTTTTATTCATGGATGAATTTCCAGAATTTCCCAGAAACGTTTTAGAAACCTTACGCCAACCGATTGAAACCGGCGAAGTAATCGTGGCTCGGGCAAATGCGCATGTGCGCTATCCATGCCGTTTCATGTTGGTGGCTGCGGCCAATCCCTGCAAATGTGGGTATCTGGCTGATCCGGCGCGAGCCTGTGCGCGTGCTCCCATTTGTGGCGAGGATTATTTGGGCCGCATTTCTGGGCCGCTTATGGACCGATTTGATTTGCGTATCGAGGTGCCGCCGGTTGCCTTTTCAGATTTAAACATTCCAGATCCGGGCGACAGTTCACCCACAATTGCCGCCCGCATTCAAAAGGCACGCGATGTGCAAACGCAAAGGTTTGAGGGGATCAAAGGCCATCGAGTGAATGCCGATGCTGAGGGTAACATTCTAGAAGAGATCGCCACGCCAGAACCTGCAGGCCTTAAGTTATTGTTGAAAGTCGCAGAACGCATGGGGCTTTCGGCGCGGGGATATCATCGCGTCTTGCGTGTTGCGCGCACCATTGCCGATCTTGAAGGATGCGAAACAATCCAACGCGACCATATCGCCGAAGCAATTAGTTTCCGGCTGGTACAATCTGATAGAATAACAGCCGAAAAACCACGCAAAGCGTCCTAAGCGAGTTTAGCTTCTATCGCGTCCCAAATTGTGGCTGCAACGTTGATCCCATCAAAGCGTTCTAATTCTTGGATGCCTGTAGGCGATGTTACGTTGATTTCCGTCAACCATCCGCCAATCACGTCAATTCCTACGAAAACTTGACCTTTTTCGCGCAACAAGGGTCCGATAGCCGCGCAAATTTCAAGATCGCGCTCTGTCAGGTCAACTTTTTCAGGCCGCCCACCAACGTGCATGTTGGATCGTGTTTCACCAGCGGCCGGCACGCGATTAATCGCACCAACAGGTTCCCCATCGATCAAAATCACCCTTTTGTCGCCTTTTGAAACATCCGGCAGGAATTTTTGGGCAATCAATGGCTCGTTGTTGATGCTGGTGAATAGTTCGTGCAACGAATTTAGATTGCGATCATCCGGTCCAAGGCGGAATACGCCAGCGCCACCGTTCCCATAAAGCGGTTTTAGAATGATGTCGCCATGTTCCTCTTTAAATGCCTTCAAGGTATCAAGATCGCGCGCGATTGTTGTCGGCGGTGTTAGATCTGGAAAATGTAAAACCAGCAGCTTTTCAGGATAATTGCGCACCCAAAATGGGTCGTTCACGACAAGCGTTTCGCCTTCTAAAAAATCCAACAAATGCGTCGTCGTGATATAGCCCATGTCAAATGGTGGATCTTGGCGCAGCCAAATCACATCCCAATCGGCCAAATTCACCTCACGCATTTCACCTGCTGTAAAATGATTGCCAACTTCGCGGCGCAATGTGATGTCTTGGCCACGCGCCATGATCTTACCCGATTGAAAGCTGATTTTGTCAGGCGTATAGTAAAATAAAGAATGGCCGCGCGCCTGAGCTTCTTCGGCAATTCGAAAACTACTGTCAGCGTTGATGTCGATTGGTCCCAAAGGATCCATTTGCAGGGCGATTTTTAGGGCCATGATTATTCTCCGGTTGTTGCCCCTTAGTGCCGGATGCGGCGGTTTCTTGCAACGCCGAAACGTTAAAAGCCAATCGCGTTTTCTATCACTTTTATTTGCCCCATTGAGTCAACTAAGGCGACATCGAAACGCACAGGTGTGTTTTGCCCCAATTCCTCGTTTGCCAAATACTCTGATCCAGTAGCATAAATTCTTTGCTGCTGTGCCACGCTAAGATGTGAAATTGCGTCATAAAAGCTTTTGCTTTTCTTAACTTCAATAAAGATTACCTGATCCTGTTCACGGGCAATGATATCAATTTCGCCAACTGAGCCCCGCCATCGTCTGTGCAAAATTGTTTTGCCGCGTCGTTTGCAGTGCCGCTCAACGGCCTCTTCAGCGGACAAGCCCGCAAGGTAAGATGTTTTTCCAGTCATACCGCAAAATTAGGAGGCCAACTGTTTCAATAATGTTAATCGCGACCCAATTTCAGTGCAATTTGATATACATCGCGGCGCGCCATGCCCAGATTAGCCGCAACTAGTGCAGCTGCATCCTTCACGCGGTGGGTTTTCAGTGCTTCGCGTAACTGATCCAAAACATCGCCCTCTTCTACGGCTTTCTTTTCACCACGCGCGACAAGTACGACACATTCGCCTTTCAAGGTAATGTCGGCCAGTTCTTCGTTTAATTCGGCCAAATTTCCCCGTCTTTTTTCCTCAAATTTCTTGGTCAATTCTCTACAAACCACCGCTTGGCGATCATCGCCAAAAACCGTACTCATATCCGCCAATAGTTTTGATAAACGTTTAGGGGATTCATAAAACACCAGCGTTGCAGGAACTTCGGCAAAATCCCTTAAAAATGTCTGGCGAGCTGATTGGGTCGTTGGGGCAAATCCGGCAAACAAAAACCGATCTGACGCCAAACCTGAAACGGTCAGGGCAGACAATACGGCCGAGGCACCCGGCGCGCTGTAAACTTCAAAACCCTCTTGGATCGCAGCCACACCCAGCCCATAACCGGGATCAGCCACAAGGGGCGTGCCTGCTTCACTGACATAGGCGACCGATTTGCCATCCTTGATAGCACCAATCAATTTGGGCCGTGCGTAATCACCGTTGTGATCGTGATACGAAATCAGCGGACGGCCACCAAGCGCAATGCCATGAATATCCATCAGATGTCGCGCGGTGCGCGTGTCCTCAGCGGCCAATACATCGGCCGACGCCAAAATATCCAACGCCTTCAGTGTAATATCGCGTGCCGCACCAATTGGGGTCGATACAAAGTACAATCCAGCGTCTAGGGGTGTGTGTTTTGCAACCATCGCGGTTAATTCTACTTTCTGTCGTTTACTTAAGGCGGCGCATTGCGTATTTTTCGACTAAAAGCATCCCAGCGCCAAGGAGCCCGTTTCACCATGTTTAGTTTTTTGTCTAAAATTCACAAGTCTATGCGGCCTATCCTTTTTGGATTGGGATGTCTAACCCTCGCTGCCTGTACTGAAACAAGCGGCTCTGGTCAGAAAATCAACACAAGCGCCCCAATTCCTGTCGCCTTGTTGGTTCCCTATGGTTCAGCCCAGCCGACAGACCAGGTTGTCGCCCGTGGTTTGGAAAATGCTGCCAAGCTGGCGATCAGCGATTTGGCAGGTGTAAAAATTGACCTTCGTGTTTATTCAACGGCTGGCACTGAGGCCGGTGCAACAAACGCAGCAACCAAGGCTGTAAATGAGGGTGCCAAGATCATCATCGGGCCATTATATGCAAGTGCTGCGAACGCCGCTGGCGTTGCCGCGCGTGCGCGAAACGTGAATGTTTTGACGTTTTCTAACAACACCGAAATCGCGGGGGGCAATGTTTTCCTTTTGGGTAACACCTTTGCAAACACCGCTGATCGCCTTGTTAGCTATGGTGCAAAAAACGGCAAACGTAAGATCACCGTCGTGCACGCAAATAATGCAGCTGGCAATTTGGGCGCAGACGCCGTGCGCAAAGCCGCCGCTCGCAGTGGCGCATCCGTGGTTTCAAGCGTTTCTTACGACTTTTCGCAACAAGGCATCATCTCGGCGATGGCAACCGCATCACAATCAGCAAAATCAAATTCTGCTGACACGGTATTCCTAACTGCGGGTGTTGATTCTGATTTGCCATTCGTTGGGCAACTGTTACCTGAAAACGGTCTTCGCTTTCCTGACTATCAATACATGGGTCTAACCCGTTGGGATTTAGCGCCTCAATTGCATGCAATGGCGGGCTTGAACAACGGCTGGTTCACAATGCCAGACCTAAACCGTTACAACCAGTTTTCCAGTCGGTACAAGGCCGTGTACGGTGGCAATCCCCACCCATTGGCGGGCTTGGCATATGATGGCATTGCGGCTATCGGCGCGCTTGCGGGAACAGGGGCCAATGATGCTTTGACAACAGTAAAATTGACGCAAGGATCCGGTTTTGCAGGTGTTAATGGCACATTCCGTTTCCGCAGCAATGGCACCAATCAACGTGCGTTGGCTATTGCTACCATCGAAAACAAATTGGTGAAAATCATTGACCCAGCCCCAAGCAGCTTTGGTGGTGCAGGCTTCTAATACTGCCCAAGACATGTTCACCTTTACGGATCCCGACAACTTAATTTGTCCGGCGGCTGAAATTTTCAATCGACAGGATGTTGCCAAACGCGTTTTGGCAGCATTAAACGACGATATGGATGGGCGCACTGGCCGTGCCGCGGTCGTTGACGCTTTGAAAGACGTTAACAAACAAAGTCGCAAGGTCATTGCTGATGCCTTCCGTGCAGACCCTTTGAACGCCCGTCCTATGACAAGGTCGTATTCCTATCTAACCGACTGCCTTGTCGAGGTTGTTTTTCATACGGCAACGACACATTTTCATCCCAACCCCAACCCAACTGAAGGTGAAAAACTAACGCTTTTCGCGGTTGGCGGATATGGGCGCGCAGAAATGGCCCCGGGATCAGATGTCGATTTGCTGTTTTTGACACCGTACAAAATCACCGCTTGGGCCGAAAGCGTGATCGAACAGATGCTTTACATCTTCTGGGATCTAAAGATGAAAATCGGCCACGCCAGCCGTACCATCAAAGATTGCATTCGTATTGGGCGCGAAGACTACACAGTTCGCACCGCCCTATTGGAGCTGCGCCCCTTGATCGGGGAAACCCTGATGGCCGAGGAATTGAAAACCCGCCTTCAACGCGATTTATTTCAAAATACCACACCCGAATTCATTGAAGCCAAGCTAGAAGAACGCGCGGCACGCCATATCAAACAAGGCGGACAACGTTATGTTTTGGAACCAAATGTCAAAGAGGGCAAAGGTTGTTTGCGTGATCTTCAATCGCTGTTCTGGATCGCAAAATATGCGCATAACGTCGACAGTATTGACGATCTTCTGGCCCAAAATCTGTTTCGCGAAAGTGAGCTTAAAGATTTTGCCGAGGCAGAAAACTTCTTATGGGCAGTGCGTGGGCATTTGCACCTGATCACGGGTCGCGCGCAGGATCAATTAACCTTTGATTTACAAGTCGAGTGTGCACACGCCTTGGGATATGAGGGGAAGGACGGTCGTCGCGCTGTTGAGTACTTCATGCAAGATTTTTATCTTTACGCCACGAAGGTGGGTGAATTAACGCGCATTTTCTTGACGGCCCTTGAAGCCACGCACATCAAACAACCCCGATCTCTTTCGGGTATTCTGCGTCGATTGCGCAAGTTAAAGCCAGACTTTGCGGTTGCCCAAAACCGACTGACATTTAAGAACGAAGATACGGCGCTAAATGATCCGTTAAATATCTTGCGTATTTTTGAAGAAGGGCTACGGACGGGATTATTGATCCACCCTGACGCCATGCGTCTTGTCGTTGCAAATTTGGACTTAATTGATACTGAAATGCGTGAAACGCCTGAGGCAAAACGCATCTTTCTTGATCTGTTGCTGAAACATGGCAACCCAGAACGCGCCCTTCGTCGGTTGAACGAATTAGGCGTTCTGGGTGCATATATTCCCGAATTCCAACGCATCGTTGCCATGATGCAGTTTGATTTATACCACCATTATACGGTGGATGAGCACACAATTCAGTGCATCTCGATTTTGAACAAAATCGAACGTGGTGATTTGATAGAAGAGTTGCCAGTTGCAACGGGAATTTTGAAAAAAGGCGTTAACCGCAAAGTTCTTTACGTGGCACTTTTGCTGCATGACATTGGCAAAGGTTCAGGCGAGGATCATTCAATTGTTGGCGCACGGATTTCAAGGGTTGTGGCACCACGATTGGGCCTGTCAGCTAAGGACGCGAAAACCGTTGAATGGCTTGTTCGGTACCACCTTTTGATGTCTGACATGGCACAAAAACGCGATCTAGCTGATCCACGGACAATTCGCGATTTTGCTAAGGCGGTGAAAAGCGTCGAACGTTTGGATTTGCTGACGGTTCTAACTGTTTGTGACATCCGCGGTGTTGGGCCGGGTGTCTGGAACAATTGGAAGGCAATGTTGATCCGCGAACTTTATGCAGCCACAGCGGATGCCTTGGAAAATGGGCTAGAGGCAATCAATCGTTCAAGCCGTGAAAGTGTTGCGAAGAAAGCGTTGCGTGATGCCTTAACAGGATGGGACAAAAAGCAATTGCGCGATGAAACCTCGCGCCATTACGGCCCCTATTGGCAAGGCATGCAAACCAGCGAACATATCGTGTTTGCCAGCCTACTGCGGGACTTATCTGACGATGAAATCCATATTGATTTACACTTGGACCAAGATCGCGATGCAACGCGTGCTTGTTTTGCATCATACGACCATCCCGGCATTTTTTCTCGCATGGCTGGTGCCCTGGCACTTGCAGGTGCCAATGTCGTTGATGCCAAGTCATATACCACCAAAGACGGCTTGGTGACGGCTGTTTTTTGGATCCAAGATCATGACGGCAAGCCATATGACGAAACCCGTTATAAACGCATGACACAAATGATCGACAAAACCATGAAGGGCGAAGTCGTTGCACGCGATGCCTTGGTAGATCGCGACAAAATCAAAAAACGCGAAAAAGACTTTCGGGTTCCGACCACGATCACCTTTGATAATGAGGGTTCTGACATCTACACGATCATCGAGGTTGATACCCGCGATCGCACTGGCTTATTGCACGATCTGGCACGTACGTTGGCAAATTCAAATATCTATATCGCTTCTGCTGTTATTGCGACTTATGGTGTGCAGGTGGTGGATACGTTTTATGTCAAAGACATGTTTGGCCTGAAATTTCACAACGAAGGCAAGCAACGAACGCTGGAAAAACGATTGATAAACGCGATCAAACAAGGCGCCGAAAGGGCCAAGGGATGAGCAAAATTCGCATGGGTCGCGCCTTTGCGACCGTTGGTTTGTGGACATTGGCCAGCCGCATTTTAGGGTTTGTCCGTGATGTGATGATCGCGGGTTTTCTCGGCGCAGGCCCCGTTGCCGAGGCTTTCCTTGTCGCTTTCTCCTTGCCAAATATGTTTCGACGTTTCTTTGCCGAAGGCGCATTCAACATGGCCTTTGTGCCGATGTTTTCAAAACGAGTGCAGGCAGATGAAGGCGCGCAGGATTTTGCCAACACTGCCTTTATGGGCCTTGGCATGGTTTTGGTCATTTTCACATTGGTTGCACAGTTTTTTATGCCATGGTTGGTTTGGGCGATGGCATCGGGCTTTCTTGCTGACGAGAGATTTGAAATGGCGACCCAATTTGGGCGCATTGCATTCCCCTATATTTTGTTCATTTCACTTGCCGCACTGCTGTCAGGTGTTCTGAATGCCACGGGCCGCTTTATGGCCGCCGCAGCCGCGCCCGTTTTGCTAAACGTATTTTTCATTGCAGCACTCTATCTGGCTTATGTTGCTGGTTGGCCGATTGGTTTAACCCTTGCATGGACTGTTCCATTTGCGGGCATCGGCCAGCTTGCGTTACTGTGGGTTGCTGCGGCCCGGGCGGGTTATCCAATAAGCCTAAGGCGCCCCAAAATAACGCCTGAGTTAAAGCGACTTGCGCTTATCGCGGCTCCTGCTGCGCTAGCGGGTGGGGTTATGCAGGTAAATTTGTTGGTGGGTCGGCAAGTCGCCAGTTTTTATGACGGTGCTATTGCTTGGCTAAACTACGCTGATCGTCTTTACCAGTTACCTTTAGGGGTCGTCGGTATCGCCATTGGCGTTGTCCTGTTGCCTGATCTTTCACGCCGTTTAGCGGCAAGTGATACCGAAGGTGGCCAGTTGGCCCTCAGTCGCGCGGGCGAGGTTGCTCTGGCGCTTGCTTTGCCGTCTGCCGTGGCATTGATCGTGATCCCATTGCCGCTGGTTACCGTATTATTTGAACGCGGTGCCTTTGGTGCCGACGACAGTGCGGCCACCGCGCTGGCCGTAATGGTCTATGCTTTGGGCTTGCCTGCATTTGTCATGCAAAAGGTAATGCAGCCGCTATTTTTCGCCCGCGAAGACACAAAGCGCCCCTTTTGCTATGCGCTCGTTGCAATGATCGTGAATGCGGGGATCGCGATTGGTCTTATGCCTTGGATTGGATTTATGGCAGCCGCATTGGCAACCAGCCTTTCGGCCTGGGTTATGGTCATTCTGTTATGGATCGGATCGCGCAGTATGGGTCAGGCAGCGCGTTTTGACAGACGGTTCAAAACACGCCTTTGGAAAATCAGCGCCGCAGCCGTCATCATGGGAGCTGCTCTTTTTGGGATGACTTTGGTCTTGGGACCAATGCTGGGCACGGCAGGTTTGCGATATATCGCATTAGCCATTTTAGTGATTGGCGGCAGTATCGTTTATTTTGTCGTTGGCGGCTGGATCGGTGCGATCAAGTTTGCCGAGTTAAAATCAAGTTTACGCCGCTAAATCAATCGCGTTTGATCATTGCCATTACCCGTGCAAATCCACCAGGTGCCAAAACCATTGATGCCGCAAACCCACCAATAAAACCGGATAAATCAGCGATCCAATCTGGCCGTGAACCGAAAATCAAACCAAATACCAATTGAATAGCCATCAAGACACCGATGAGGCGAAACGCTCGCATTTGCGGGCCACCAGTATGAACCAAAGACACCCACATCAAAAATGAATACGCACCAATCAGCCCGTATGCCCCGGGAAATGATCCAAACAACACTGACCCATCCGGTGCAAACAAGCCGAACATCACGGCACCAAGCACGATAGAAACCACGAAAATTATCAAAATTGAAAAACCACTGAATACGCGACCTGCCATATTCCCCATGGCCAAGATGATCACACTGGCGAAAATCGCACTGGCAAAACTTGGATGCACGAAGGCATAGGACAAAAAGCGTTTTGAAAATTCAAACGGTGCCGCTGTATTTTGAACCATCCAATCAAAAATTTGCGTAAAAAATCCGTATTCCTGCATTGCCTCAATGCGCCAGCCAATGGCGTCGGCACCACCCAGTATCCCCCGCGCGCCAAGACTAAAAACCGCCTCAATACCCAGAATAAAAAGAACCAATGCCACCACGACAGGCGGCAATGGATTAAACGGCGCGGCATCAGGTTCAAAGGACATTTTTTCGGCTTTCGGTTGACCAACATCAAACGCATGGGTAAGCCAACGGCCAGCGATATACCAGACAGGAGTTACGCATATGTCCGAGGTGGTCCACACACCCCGCGTCTTTTCAGGCATCCAACCATCCGGCGGCCTGACACTTGGCAACTATTTAGGCGCCATCAAACGCTTTGTTGAAATGCAGGAAAACGGCATTGAAACCGTTTATTGCATGGTTGATTTACATGCCATCACTGTCTGGCAAGACCCTGCTGCCTTGCGTCGTCAAACGCGTGAACTGGCGGCTGGCTATATTGCCGCCGGTCTTGATCCGCATAAATCCATTTTGTTTAATCAAAGCCAAGTTGCCGAACACGCGCAATTGGGTTGGATATTCAATTGTGTCGCCCGCATGGGTTGGATGAACCGAATGACCCAGTTCAAAGATAAGGCCGGCAAAGATCGCGAAAAAGTTTCCGTTGGTCTGTTTAGCTATCCTACGTTGATGGCGGCTGATATTTTACTTTACCACGCAACACATGTTCCGGTTGGCGAAGATCAGAAACAACACATCGAACTGACCCGCGATATTGCGGCAAAGTTTAACCACGATTACGGCGTCGATTTTTTCCCAATGACAGAACCAGTTATTGAGGGTGCCGGCACGCGCGTGATGTCTTTGCGCGATGGATCCAAAAAGATGTCAAAGTCTGATCCATCAGACGCCAGCCGTATCAACATGACGGATGATGCTGATGCCATTGCAAAGAAAATCCGCAAAGCAAAATCAGATGCTGATGCGTTGCCAAGCGAGGCCGCGGGCCTGAAAGATCGCCCTGAGGCACGCAATTTGGTGAACATCTATGCAGGTCTTGCCGACATGAGCGTTGAACAAGTTCTCGCAGATGTTGGCGGTCGTCAGTTTTCTGAATTCAAGCCAATGCTGGCTGAAATGGCGGTGTCAAAACTTTCGCCAATTTCCAGTGAAATGGCACGTCTAATGCAGGCACCAGATGAAATTGACGCTGTATTGCGTGCTGGTGCCGATCGCGCCCGTGCCATTGCCGCGCCGATTTTAGAAAAAACCTATGAGATAGTAGGAATGGTACGCTAGTTCCAACGCAATGATTTGGCTGTGGGCATTTTGTGAATGATGCCCACGGCATTTTAAAAAAATACGATTCTAATCACAAAACGCGCGAGCTTCGCCTTGCGTAAATATGTCTGGACTTATGACCTATCTAGGCATAACTTTTCCTTAAACGAAGGGATTCATCATGGCATTTGGCAGCACAATTCGCACGTATTTCAACGGAAAATGGCACATGGGCGACGAACCTATTATGCGCGCTGCCGATCATGGGGCTTGGCTGGGCAGTTCGGTATTTGACGGAGCGCGGTTTTTTGAAGGTGTTTCACCAGACCTTTGGGCGCATTGTGATCGTGTGAACCGATCCGCCGAGGCATTGATGCTGACGCCGACCATGAAAACCGACGACATGGTCGCCCTAATGCAAGAAGGACTTGCAGATTTTGCCGCGACATCTGCCGTCTATATTCGCCCGATGTACTGGGGTCTTGATGGGGATACCACAGCCATCGTTCCCAAAGAAAACTCTACTGGTTTCGCCATATGTCTTGAAGAATTTCCCATGGCGGCACCCACGGCTTCAGTCACGCTGACCACAACCCAGTTTTGTCGCCCAGTATTAGAAAGCAGTGTCGTTAACGCCAAAGCGGGCTGCCTTTATCCGAACAACGCCCGTATGTTGGCCGAAGTTCGTCAAAAAGGATACAACAATGCATTGGTGGCTGATGCACTTGGAAATGTTGCTGAAAGTGCAACGGCAAACGTGTTTATGGTAAAAGACGGCGAGATTTTCACACCCGTTCCCAATGGCACATTTTTGTCAGGCATCACACGCGCAAGACACATCAAAAACCTTAGGGCCGATGGTTTCCAAGTCCATGAAAGCGTGCTGAGTTTTGACGATTTTCGCGCCGCAGACGAAGTGTTCATGTCAGGCAATATGGCAAAAGTTACCGCCGTCAGCGAGTTTGACGGTACACATTACCAGATGGGCCCTATCACCAAACGTGTCCGTGAAATGTATTGGGATTTCGCCCTCAGCCGATAAAACCGCCGTTACAAAACGAAAACGCCCCGACACGTGGCCGGGGCGCATGAATTTAAACTAGCATTGGTTAGGCGGCTTTAGCGGCCTTTGTTACAGCCTTCATGCCCGATTTAGGCGCCTTGGAAATCGCGATTTGACGTGGGCGCAACGCCTCTGGCACTTCGCGCATCAGTTCAATCTGCAAAATTCCGTTCACATTAACAGCGCCCGTTACCTTGACGTGATCCGCCAGCTGGAAACGACGTTCAAATGCGCGTGTGGCAATGCCACGATGTAAATATGAGGTTTCCGCTTCATCAGCTTTTTTCGCAGAGACGATCAATGCATTTTCACGCACTTCAATCGAAAGATCCTCATCGGCGAATCCGGCAACCGCCAAAGAAATGCGATAGCCCTCTTCACTGGTCTTTTCGATGTTATATGGGGGGTATGCGGGCTGGGCCACGTCATTGCTCATTACACGTCCCAAAAGATCCGTAATTTGGTCAAAGCCAACAGTTGCACGGTGCATTGGGGTAAAATCAAAGTTTCTCATTTTGTCATCCTTTTCAAAGCGATGGTTGGTTGAGCCTTCCGTTTTGGACAGGCCCTCATCAGTTGTACCAAACCCTTTTCGGCGTCTGGTACTACTAAGCTAGGGATGATTTTTGGGGGTTCAAGGGGTAGATAAAATTACGGTTTGAGAAATTTTGCGCCTGTGCTGGCTGCATCTTCATCGCGGCTTAGGCGACGTACCTTAGCAACAGGGCGACGGAACACCCCATCAGAGGCCGCCAATTCTGCTTGCATCAAAACCAACTTGTCGGCCACAGGCGCAACAAGGGCCACAGATTTTCCATCCATCTTGGCACCAGCAGAAACCACCGCAACAATTGTAGGCTCTCCATTTTTCATCAAGAATATCGGTGCACCTGAGGCGCCATAATCTACATCACATGACAGCACCTGTGATGCTTTCATTGCGCCTAAGACATGGCATAGTTTTTGCAAACTTGGCGCGCGTTCGCGTTCAACGGCGTAAGATACCACTTGAACCGCATCACCGGGGTTTGCGCGGGACATCTGGTAAAATGGTTTTATCGTTTTGGTACGGATTGGTTTATCCAGTTCAATCAATGCCAAATCTGCTGCTACGCGGTTGGCATCACTGGGTGATCCATAATCATATCCTTCGTATACGACGCTGCGCCGTACGTTGCGATAGGCTGCTGCGCGCCCTAATCGAACGCCCGCTTGAAACTGTAAGTCGCTGTCTGCAATTCGTTGGCCAGAATGTTTTTCAAAAAGGCAATGCGCTGCTGTCAAAACCAAATCTTCTGTAATCAACGACGCAGTGCAAAAACTTCTCTGCCCCATGTGTAATCGACCGACAGCATCCCATTCGGCGCCTTCGTTCATGCTGTTGAGTGCCGCAAGTGGGCTGGCCACTAACGAATTCGCCTGTTGCGCACCTACTGCGGTGGCAAATCCCATCAAACAAGTCACAAGAATAAATAATTGGCGCATTGGTTTCCCGTTGTTAACGAAAAAACAGATTAACCAAAGCTTGCGGCAAGATTATGACGCGTTATTTAAGGCCGGCGGCTTTGGTCCACCGGTAGCCCAATCAAGCAATTCAACTGTATGTACAATCGGTACACGGCTGGCAGAACCGATTTGCATCATGCACCCAATATTGCCCGCCGCAATTACATCTGGGTTCTTGGCCTCAAGGGTTTTCACTTTCCGAGTTTTTAGTTGGCTTGATATTTCCGGTTGCATCAAATTATAGGTTCCAGCCGAGCCACAACAAAGATGCGGGTCAGCCGGTTCAACCACAGTAAACCCTGCATTTTTCAACAAGGTTTTAGGGTGTGTTTTAATTTGCTGACCATGCTGCAAGGAACAGGCCGAGTGATAGGCAACCTTCAAGTCTTGATCGGCCCCAATCGGCAACTCCAGATCCATCAGAACCTCGGATACATCCTTTGCAATTGCCGCAACGCGGGCTGCATCTTTGGCCATGGGATCATCACGAAACATGTGACCATAGTCTTTGATCGTAGTGCCACATCCCGAGGTATTGATAACAATTGCATCCAACCCGTCACCGTCCATTTCGGCGATCCATGCGCGAATGTTAGCGCGCGCCGCTGCATGGCTTTCAGCAGTTTTGCCCATATGATGAGTTAACGCACCACAACACCCTTGCCCCTTTGCAACCACCACCTCGGCCCCACTGCGGTTAAGTAAACGGATGGTTGCGTCGTTAATATCTGTGTTCAAGGCCTTTTGCGCGCAGCCCGTCATCAATGCCACGCGCATCTTTTTAGGTGCGGGTGTTTCAAATGTTTGTGGATCATCGTTTCGATTGACGGGGGGAATGGTTTTAGGTGCCATTTCAAGCATCGCCCGAAGGCGAGCATCAGGCATCAGTGCACGAAAAGGATACGCAATTTTCGCCCCAAGCAAGGCAACGCGAAACCGCATTGGATGGGGTAAAACACGCGCCAGAATCCATCGCAATGCGCGATCCGTAAAGGGGCGTTTATAGGTTTGTTCGATATATTCTCGGGCATGATCAACAAGATGCATGTAATGCACGCCAGACGGGCACGTACTCATGCAGGCAAGGCAAGACAAACAGCGATCCACGTGTTTGACCGTTTGCTCATCCGCAGGTCGCCCCGTTTCAAGCATATCTTTGATCATGTAAATTCGGCCGCGCGGACTGTCGAGTTCATCACCAAGTACTTGATAAGTTGGACAGGTCGCCGTGCAAAAACCACAATGAACGCAGGCTCGCAGCACCTCATTCGAGCGTTGAATAGCAGATGACTTTAGTTGTTCTGGGGTGAAGTTTGTTTGCATTGTCTTGTCTTTCAGCCCATCAAACTGGGGTTTAGAATGCCGCGCGGATCAAACTTTTGTCGTAACTCGCGATTGATTTTCGCCAACAACGGCGCCTCGGGATGAAACTTTGGCGCGTGCCCATCACCGCGAATACGCGTGGTGTGACCTTGGATATTGCGCATAGCCGCGCGTACGTCGGTGCCTGATGCGACCTCAACCCAAATCAACCCACCGCCCCAATCATAAAGATGACTTTGGGGGGCAATCTTGGCCACCAATTCTGGTGCATCACTTGGCTTTACCGAAATACGCCAAATATCCCCGTTCGTGCCGACAAAAGGCGTTGCATCGCGTACCCATGCCCAACCTTTGGCGACGTTAGCAGGGTCAAGTTCAATATTGATGTCACCGAATTCGTCCAAGATGTTTTTCAGCTCGTTTGCTCGGTATTGAACCGATTTTTCGAACCCTTCAAGACGGATCATGGTCACAGGGGTCCCATCCAAACCTACTGGCACGTGGGCTGCACCTGATACGTCAAAGGGTGATCCCAATGCGCGCGACATGGCTTTGATGGCATTTGCGTCTGTCAAACCTTCGATCAATACACAAGCAGCAGAACTGGCCGCTGGTAGCACCTTAAATGCAACCTCACTAATAACACCCAGCGTGCCATATGAGCCTGCCATAAGTTTCACCAAATCATAGCCTGTCACATTCTTCATCACGCGACCGCCATTTTTGATAATCGTGCCCTGTCCATCAACAAACCGCACACCGATCAAACTGTCGCGACAAGCGCCCGCTTGGATGCGACGCGGCCCAGAAACATTTGCCGCAACCACACCACCGATTGTTGGGGTGCCTTGACTGTTCAATATGGGACGATGATCAATTGGTTCAAAAGGCAACCGTTGACCTTCGGCAGCCAATGCATCCTGAATATCGTCAATTGGTGTGCCAGCGGCCGCCACCAGTGTAAGTGCACCGGGTTCATAAAGTGAAATACCTGACAAACCAGTGGTCGCAAGTGGTGTGCCATCCGCAGCAAAACCACGGGTGTTACCGCCCCGAATAGACAGAGGGCCCTTTGCACTAGAAATTGCGTCTGCCAATTCTTTTTCGTCGGTTGGTATTAACATCGCTTTAGCTTTCTTGCGGGTATCAAATTGTCATGCATATGGTTGGGCAATTTCTTTAACTGGCCATACGTTCTTCGCTGGCAGACAATGGAAAAACTTTGGACGGATTAAGCAACCACTTTGGGTCAAACACGTCTTTGACCACCATTTGCGCCTCAAGATCTGTTGCTGTGAATTGATCAAACATCAGATCGCGTTTTTCAACGCCCACTCCATGTTCGCCAGTTAAACACCCGCCAACCTCAACACACAAACGTAAGATATCAGCGCCCATGGCCTCGCATAATTCAAGATCACCCTCTTTGTTGGCATCAAACAGAATGAGCGGGTGCATATTTCCGTCGCCCGCGTGAAAAACATTGCCGACCTTAAGGCCGTATTGATCCGACAGCTCGCCAATTCGCCGCAAAACATGAGGAAGTTCGGAAACAGGGATTGTCCCGTCCAAACACATGTAATCGTTGATCTGCCCCATCGCGCCAAAGGCTGACTTTCGTCCCAACCAAATGCGTGCACTTTCGTCTGCGGATTTACTTTGCCGCAATTCAACCGGATTATGACGTTCTGCGATTGAACAGATCAGATCAAGTTGATCATCGATTTCTTGGTCTGATCCCTCGACTTCGACAATCAGCAAAGCCTCACAATCGGGATAACCCGCACCGGCAAATGCCTCGGTCGCTTCAATCACGGGGCGGTCCATGAATTCGATCGCAACAGGCAAAACGCCTGCTTTAATAATGTCAGACACACAAGCGCCTGCCACCTCATTGCTATCAAAGCCCATCAAAACAGGTCGCGCGCCTTCTGGCTTATGTAAAATGCGCAGAGTTGCTTCGGTAACCACGCCCAATTGCCCTTCGGAGCCACAAATAACACCAAGCAAATCCAGCCCAGACGCATCTAAATGCGCGCCACCAATATCAACAACACTGCCATCCATCATCACCATACGAACACCCATCAAATTGTTCGTCGTGACACCATATTTCAGACAATGCGCACCGCCAGAATTCATCGCGATATTCCCTGCAATTGCGCAAGCCAGCTGGCTGGATGGATCGGGTGCATAGAAAAATCCGTCCTCTTCAACGGCACCAGTCACACTTAGATTGGTGCGACCTGTCTGCACGCGCACAAAACGATTTTCATAATCGGTTTCAAGAACCTCGCTCATACGCGCAACGCCCAAAATCACACTATCGGCAGTGGGCAGTGCACCGCCTGCCAAGGATGTGCCTGACCCACGCGGCACAACGGGCACATTCATCTCGTGGCAAATTTTCAAAACCGCGGCCACTTCTTCAGTACTGGCGGGAAGAACGGCACAAAGAGGCGGGCAACGATAGGCCGTCAGCCCATCGCATTCGTATACTTTCGTCTCATTTTCACTGTGAATGACCGCTTCATTGGGCAGAACCTGTAAAAGGCGTTCTACCAAACGGGATTTTTTGGCCAAAATATCAGCATTCGGTATAGGCATTTCCATGGAGTCGATCCTCGGCGGTTGAATTGGTAAAATATTATAACCAATTTTCAGAACTGGCAAGACCACCATAAACCAGTTATGATCCCTCTATGACATTCTTAGACAAATTTAGCGGGTTTTCCCTTGTTGACGTGGCGGCCGTCGTTGCATTTTTGTGTTTGTGGGTGTCCACGAACTACATCATCGAAAATGCCCCAAAACATCGCCAATCAATGACGCAGATTATGGCCACTTTTCGTCGCGATTGGATGCGGGTGATGGTAACGCGGGACCCTCGGATCGTTGACACAGCCGTTCTGGGTTTTCTGCGACAAGGAAGTACATTTTTTGCGTCAACGACGTTGCTGGTCATTGGTGGCGGCCTTGCCATGTTGGGCAACACCGAACAATTGTCTGGTGTGGCAGAGGATTTTGCCCTGCAAAACACATCGCCCTTTGTTTGGGAGGTCAAAATACTGATGGTCATCGCAATCATCAGTAATGCATTTTTAAAATTCGTCTGGGCGCATCGTTTGTTCGGATATTGCGCCGTATTGATGGCATCTGTTCCGAATAAGGAAGACGACCCAAACGCTTATCCAATGGCTGCAAAGACCGCAGAGATTTGCACAACTGCATCGCGCAGTTTTAACAGAGGGTTACGATCTTTGTATTTTGCACTTGCGGGCCTCGCTTGGTTAATTGACCCAATCGCCCTTCTTGCAGCCGCAACGCTAAGTTTTCTTGTGCTCTATCGCCGCGAGTTCAAATCGCGCAGCCGCGACATTCTGTTGGCCGATATGGCGAAAAAGCCGATCGAAGGATTAACATGAAACTAACCCCACCTCTTTTTGCTGTCCTTTTGACCTTGGCCGCAAATCAAGCAACCGCCGATGAGCCGGTGGTTGTTCGTGCATCCGCCACAGAAACCGCGCGCGGAACTTGGTCTTTTTCAGTCACTATCCGCCACGGCGACACAGGATGGGAAGATTATGCTGATGGATGGGCGATTGAGGATGCCGCTGGAAATGAGCTAGGCTTTCGCCTGTTGGCGCACCCGCATGTGAATGAGCAACCTTTCACACGCAGTCTTAGCAATGTTGAAATTCCAGAAGAATTAAAACAGGTTTTCATCCGTACGCGTGATTTAACTGGATTTGGCAAAGAGCTTTTCCTTTTGGATCTTGGGGAGTAGTTTCTAACGTCGCCCCTCGCGCAGCCAACCAGCAACAAACAATCCCGCCGCGGCAAGCAACATCAACCACATTGGCAACAATGCTTTGATCCGTACATCAGCGGTTTCATATGCCCCGCGCGGTGTAATTCCCAACCATCCACGCCCTTCACCCACGCGCCCAGCGCGTACCTTGCGAATATTTGGCACGCCGTCACTTACGGAACGCACACCGCCATTTGTTGCATCAGCAATCGGGGCAAGCACATCGCCAGTTGCGATGGTTTGTTCAAATTCTTTAGGTGCAGCAGGACCCAACGCAATGACGGTTTCTTTGTCGCCCTCGACAACTCGAAACAAACCCATTTCCGAACCTCGGTATTCCGAACTGAACACACCAGGTGCGGTTTCTGACAGGGTGATTGTTGCGGTTGCGCCATTAGGCGCTGTGATGGTCACGTCACTGGGTGACCCTTCGATCATTCGACGTGTAATCGTGATGTTTTGCCCATCTGCTATGGCCGTCAAAACATCCTCTTCTAGTTCTGGTTCTTTCATCATCCAGTGCGCCAATCGGCGCAACAATTCCAACTGTGGGCCGCCGCCTTCATACCCGCGGCCCCAAAGCCACGCGTGATCAGACGCCAACAATGCAACGCGCCCTTCGCCAACACGATCAAGCACGAGTAATGGCTTTTCGTCAGGCCCTGTCATGACGGTGTGGCCACGGGTGTTTCCCAATTCAATTAAGCGAAACCAACGCCCCCAACCCGGACCGTCATCAGTTGTTGGATTAGGTGAAAATTTTTCCAATCCGGCAGTAACCGGATGGCGCGCGCCCAGTTCAGAAATTTGAGGCTTGTAACCCTCTTCAATTATGATTGATGTCGGTTCACCAGGCAAAACATCGCCAAGCGGGCTGCGATAAAGACTTTCTGCCGTAGCAAAATCCGGGCCCGCAGCGATCAACACCGCGCCACCAGATTCAATATAGTTTCGTACATTATTCAGGTAGATGCTGGGCAAAAGGCCGCGCCGACGATACCTGTCAAAGATGATTAAATCGAATTCATGGATTTTCTCCATGAATAACTCTTGTGTGGGGAAAGCGATTAAGGACAATTCTGAGATCGGCACCCCGTCTTGTTTTTCAGGTGGCCTAAGAATGGTGAAATGGACCAAATCGACCGCGCTGTCCGACTTTAAAAGATTGCGCCAAGTACGCTCTCCGGCATGTGGTTGCCCCGAAACAAGCAAAACACGTAACCGATCCCGTACGCCATTTATTTGAACAACGGTTGTGTTGTTTCGATCAGTCAACTCGCCATCTTCTGTTTTAACGGTGAACTGTAAAATATTCATACCCGCATGACTTAGAACGAGCGGCACTCTGATTTCACGGCCAATTTCTACGTTGAAATTCAACGGCTCAGCGCCATCGATAGAAACCTGCAAGGGCGCGGTAATTCCCAAATCTGGCGCATCTCCTTGATCCTCGATCAACAGCGTTAGCGAAATTTCTTCGCCCAAGATCGCAAAAGCCGGTGCGTTTTTGATCACCAATCGACGATCCCAATCATTGGGTTCACCGCTTAACAACACATGCACGGGTGCCGGAAATTCAGGGGCAATATCTGCATCATGAACTTGACCATCGCTTAGCAAAAATGCCCCTGCCAAACGCCCCTTAGGTGTTGTAGCCATCGTTTCTCGCAAGGCACCTATTAACAAACTGCCTTGATCCCCTTCGCCGTCGCGCAAAGTGGTTTCCTTGATCTCAACGTTTTCCATGGCGTTAAGTTTTGCCAACAAGGCAGTTCGCGCAGCCGCCATTTGTTCAGGACGCTTTGCCACCGATTGTGAGGCTGTTTCATCGCTAACCACAACGACTATGTCGCTCAGCGGGTTTCGATCTTCTTCTTTTAAGGAAGGGTTTGCCAAGGCCAGCAACACCACCAAAACACCAAGCCCACGAAGGCCCCAACCAGACAAGCCCCGTGATTTTGCCCAAATCACGACGACCATCGTGACAATCATTAAACCCGCCAAAATGGGCCATGAAAACAATGGATCAAATAATATTTCGCGAGTCATCTATTGCCCCAAACGATCTAGCAAGGCCGGTACATGCACTTGGTCGGATTTATAGTTGCCGGTCAGGACGTACATCATCAAATTCACCCCAAACCGCAGCGCAATTTCACGCTGTCGCTCGCCTGCAAATCCGCGCCCAACGGGTAACATCCAATTACCGGCCTGATCAGTGGCCCAGGCAGCGGCCCAATCATTGCCACCGATCACCACAGGCGTCACACCATCGTTCAGATTGCGAAATGGCATCCCTTCGGCCGCGTCGGCTACAGGCGGGGATGCCTCGACCCAAATATCGCGTCCTTGATAGCGCCCAGGGAAATCCTGCAACAAATAAAAACTACGAGTCAAAACGTGGTCTTCTGGCAAAGGTTCAAGTGCGGGAATATCAAGAGGCGCAGCAAAGCGTTGTAATTGTCGTCCTTCGGCTGTTGCTGCGCCAAATCCGCCAATATCGGCATCACGAGTGTCAAACAAGATCATGCCGCCTGTTCGCAGGTAGCTGTTAAGCTTGATGTATGCCGCGTTGCTGGGCATTTTTTGGGTTGCTACGATGGGCCAATAAATCAACGGATAGAACGCCAATTCATCTGTTTCTAAATCCACGCCAATGGCCGTTGCTGGTTCAATTGATGTACGGCGGAACAGATTATCACCAAGCCCACGCAATCCTGCTGCGGACAAATTATCCTGTGTTGTGTCGCCTGTTAAAACATAGGCCATCACAACCTCGGCTGTCGCCTCGATCGCACGAATGTCATCTTGCGCCTTGGCCGCATCTGGAATGCTGAAAACGCTAAATATCAAAACAGACATCGCGGTCGCCATGCCACCCCGCAGCCGACCTGATAACAGAAGTGATGCAATGACATCCAACATCAACAAAACCATTGCCCCCAACAACAACCAGCCCATGAATTTTACTTCTGGCAATACAGAAAGACCCTCGACCCTGATGCGTACGGGCCAAGCAGTTGATTTCAATTCGGCGTCTGCTTTCAACACATTCAAGGCGATCCGGCGATCATCGGTTGCATAAATCCCTGGGGGAACTTGGGCCGTTGCAGCACCAGTAGACAGGACATCTGCCAACACCTTACCAGAAACACCTGCAATATTGTCACCGTTCCCAAGATCGCCGAAGCCATCTAACATGTGTTCCACTGCCCAAACCGTTCCACTAAGATCAGCCTCACTCGGTGTCGTTGCGCGTGTGGTGATTGCAAGGCGTTCCAGCATCTGAACAAACAGCCCTGACAGCGGCAAAGTAGACCATTCCGCATTTGCGGTGACATGAAACAGAATGACTTGTCCCTGCCCTAACGCCTTACGCGTAACCAAAGGCGTACCATCAGCAAGAGTAGCGATTGAACGTGATGACAGTTCCGGATCAGGTTGCGCCACAACTTGGGCGGAAACGGTAACCTCTGGGTATTCTGGCAAACCATAAAACGGCGACGTTTTGGCAAAAGGCCTCAGCGATTTTGGCTCTCCCCAACTCATCGCGCCACCGATGTTACGCCCGCCTTGGCGCAAACGCACTGGCATCAAGGGATCAATTGCATCGCGCGCAACATCACTTGCCGCAAGCCGAGGACCCGCAAACCGTACCAGCATACCGCCATCGTTTACCCATTGTTCCAATGCTTGCGTTTCTGGAATTTTGGCAACGTCAGCCATAATGATCACATCAGGATTACTTAACAACGCATCATTCAGTGGCACCTCTAACAAATCAGCGGTAGGGGCCAATGCTTTACGCAAGTAGTGCAAGGGGGCCAGTAATTCCAACCCTTCGCGATCATCTCGTCCGGCAATTAGCGCCACTTCGCGACGCTTCAATGCATCATCAGTCAACGTCACAGCCCCAGCGGAACGTACCCCATCAATTTGAAAACGTGTGATCCGATTTCTCAATTCCGCAGGCAAAACCATTTTGACCTCAAATTGGTTTTCGCCGGCTGCAAAATTCGCTGTTCCACGGACCAACACCCGTTCTTGACCCTGAGGATCAAGACCATAACCGGAAAGGGTAATTTCTTGTGCTGATCCAACCGCCAATCGAATAACATCGATCAAAACCCCGCCATCTGAATAACGCACAGCTGTTAGTGCTACGGGCGGCACACCCCCTTCAAAAACCGTTACGGTTCCCCGAGTTTCAAGTGCATTAAGCGTATCCATACGATCATCACGCGCAAGGCCATCTGACAACCAATAGGTGTCAAAACCAGTTTCTGCACTGGTAATCCAATCTTTTTCACGCGGAATGGTCCATGATTTAGGCGTAAATCCTGCCAACCCACTTGCCCAACTATCAGCAGATCTAAAAGTGATGGCTTGCGGTGGATCAGTTAGCAAAGTCACATTTACAGGACGCCCAGATTGCCCCGCCTCATCCAGCAATGCCCCGACACGATCCAGCCGCGCAGACCATGCCTGCGCATCGGCCCAAGTTCCATCTAAAAGGATCAACAACGGTCCGCTACCAGCGCGTTTTTGTTGGGGGTTCAATACAGGGCCAGCAAAGGCCAAAATCAGCGCGCCAATCATCAAACTGCGCAGCAACAGCAACCACCACGGTGTCTTGTCGGACTGATTTTCATCATCTTTCAGACCCAACAGTAAAATGACACCCGGGAACATTCGACGGATCGGCGCAGGCGGTACAGCGCGCAATAGCAACCACAAAATCGGCAACGCTATTAGCGCAATTAGCAACCACGGTGTGGAAAAGGCGAGTGCACCAAATTGCATTTAACGCCCTCGCCGCAAGGCAGAATAAAACCACAACAATGTGGATTGAGCCGACTGATCGGTATGATGACAATGATACTGCCATCCCGTTCGCGCCGCCAATTCACGCAAAGCATCCTTTCGGGCCGCTAAACGTTCAAGGTAACGATCCCGAAGCCCCCCTGCCTTAAGCGTTTCATGGCGAATTTGGTTGCCCATGCTTTCAAACACTGTGCGCCCATCAAAAGGAAACACCTCTTCAATAGGGTCCAAGATTTGCCCCAATATACCCTTCACGCCCTGATCGGCAGCGCGGGAAAGTGTGCGTAAAATCGTATCCCAATCACCCAAGAAATCAGACAGGAAAACCGCCTGCGCCCCACTTGGCAATCGCGTCATTTGGGGGGCACCGTAATCTGCGGAATGTTGCACGAGCATTGCCTCGGCAATGCGTAACATATGTGCACGCCCAGATCTCGGTGGTCCATCAAGACCATCAAGTGCCACACGCTCGCCCCCATCGATCAACAAGCTGGCCAACGCCAAACCCAACACTTGCGCACGATCGCGTTTGGTCCCGCGCTCTTTTGCACCTGAAAAACCCATTGATTGGGCTGTATCAACCCAGAACAAAACCGATTGCGCCGCTTTCCATTCTTTTTCTTGAACGAAATGCACATCGCCTCGGGCCGAGCGCCGCCAATCGATATGCCGACGGCTGTCACCCGATTGGGCAGGTCTATATTGCCAAAACTCATCGCCAAGACCAGTACGCCGTCTTCCATGTTCGCCCATCTGTGCCGTTGCCGCCAATTTCTCAGCAGCGGCAAGTAAAGGCGGCAACGTGCTAGCTAGGGTCGCCCCAGCCGCACGGGTTTGCACCTTTTTTTCTAGGCTTTCTTGGTTCAAGCCGCTGCTTTCCGTGTTGTTACGGTTGCCACTACTTCTGCAATCAGATCAGCCAAGTTTTCGCCACGGGCACGTGCACCAAAAGACAAAGCCATACGGTGTGTCAAAACTGGCAGCGCCATCTCGGCCACATCCTCGGCAGAGGGAACAAGACGCCCGGCCAGCATCGCATTGGCCCGCACCGTCAACATCAAGGCCTGTGCCGCACGTGGCCCCGGCCCCCAACTTACGGATTCTCGCACCCGCTCGGATGCATTGGCATCCTCCGGCCGACAAGAACGTACCAATTCCAAAATCATCTCAACCACTCCTTCCCCTACTGGCATTTGGCGGATCACTTCTTGGGCACGGATCAGTTCAGCAGCCGTAAACACCTGTTCGCTTTGCGCGTCATTGTTACCGGTCGTTGCCAATAATATGGCGCGCTCGTCATCAATTTCGGGATAAGGCACGTCAATCTGCACCAAAAAGCGATCCAACTGCGCCTCGGGCAAAGGATAGGTGCCCTCTTGTTCCAACGGGTTCTGCGTCGCCAACACGTGAAAAGGTACATCAAGAGGGCGTGTTTGTCCGGCCACTGTCACCTCGCGTTCTTGCATCGCTTGCAACAACGCGGACTGTGTACGAGGGCTGGCGCGGTTGATTTCATCCGCCATTAACAACTGGCAAAATATTGGACCTTCAATAAAACGAAACGAACGTCCACCGTCTTTGTCGGTTTCTAACACCTCTGACCCCAAAATATCGGACGGCATCAAATCAGGCGTAAATTGCACCCTTGATCCATCTAGCCCCATCACAGTCGCCAACGTGGTCACCAAACGAGTTTTCCCCAAACCTGGCAAACCGATCAAAAGACCATGCCCACCACAAAGCAAGGCTGCCATTGACAGATCAATCACGCGATCTTGTCCGATGATCCTTTTGCCCAAACTCGCACGTGCTTCTGCCAGTTTTACAGAAAGATTTTCGATCTCGGCGACCAAAGATTCGGGTTTTGCCATATTGCTTCCTTTTCGTGGTGCGGTAATTGCTATTAAAGGGGCTTATTATAGCTAACACAAATACGAACTGACATGGGAGACAAAAGATCGTGAAAACGCCGACACCAAGCGCTGAAGGATTGGCTGACGCTGCCCGAGCTGCGGGTAAAAAGGGTTTACCGCCTGTGCATCTATGGAACCCGCCGTTTTGTGGAGACTTGGATATTCGTATCGCACGCGACGGTCTGTGGTATTATTTGGGGACCCCGATTGGGCGTCCTGAACTGGTTCGTCTTTTTTCCACGATTTTGAAATACGAAGACGGAAAGTATTTCCTTGTCACGCCTGTCGAAAAGGTTGGCATCACAGTTGATGACGCCCCTTTTGTCGCAGTGGACTTTGAAGTTTCTGGTGAAGGGATCAATCAAACCCTAACCTTTGAAACGCAGACTGGCGATTTTGCGCCTGCTGGGTCGGATCATCCAATCCGAGTTGTGCGAGACCATGAAACTGGTGAGCCATCTCCCTATGTTTTGGTTCGCACCAATTTGGAGGCGTTGATTGATCGCAAAAGTTTTTATCGTCTGGTTGATATAGGCACGCACGCAAATCACGATGGTCAAGATTGGTTTGGTGTTTATTCAGGTGGGGTTTTCTTTCCAATTATTCCGTCTGTGGAACTGAACGTCTAAGCGGATTTTTCAACTGCGCCACGAACACCCCAACAGCCACGATCCCCGCCCCAAATGCTTGGCCCCATTGCCATGAACCACCCAGTGCCAACATCAACAACATGACATAAAACGGTGTCAGGTTCATGTGAAGTGAGGCCATTCCAATGCCCATGCGACCAACACCCATGATCCAAAACACCTGTGAAAGACCCAGCGCGCCAAGCGCGTAGTATACAAGTAACGCCCAGTTTTGGGCGGATTGGACTGGCGGCAACGTGGTCGTGCCTGTAAAAAGACTGATCGCAAAAATCATTGCGATCGCCATCATGGCCCCCACAATTGTAATACTTGATCTGCCAATTGATGTGAGGTCAGGAAAACTTTTGACCGTTGCGCGTGATCCCCATGTGAACAGGATGGTTGCGAGTAAGGCTATGAGTGCACCAGCGCCTGCATCAATCATTTGTGGATTGCCGCCAGTGGCAAAGACACCCCCAACGAACGTAGCACTAACGCCGAGCATGAGGCGTAATGTTATCCGTCGCCCATCCAGAAACACCTCCATGATCATACCCATTATGGGCATTGTCGTCACCATGATCGCGGCGGTGACAGGATCAGAGATAGACTGCGCAATCAACAGCAAATGGCTGCCAAAACCAAAGCCCACTCCCCCAACAAACATTGCCCGCATCCATGGGGCCCCAACAACACGGCGCCAACCATCGACAATGATCCAAACTGCAACCATTCCAGCGGCGGCAATACAAAGACGTGCAAATGACAGGGCAATTGGCGACCATTCATCCAATAAATACTCAGCCGCAGGGAAGCCCGCTGCAAACATAATCATCGAAAGCACCAACAGCAGGTTGGAACTGGCCTGCATGCCAATCGAAGGCTTGCGAAAACGTTTTGGAATCGGGCGTTTTTGAGGTAGGCGCATTAGATTAACTTTAAATAGGTGGGTTTTTGGCCACCTAAACAAAAATCAATGAGGCACGCTGTTTCAAACTCGACCCAACATATGTCGTGTTTGAGCTAGTTTTCTTTCTTTCAGTATTTTCCCGGGCGTTTTTGCAAAGACGCTGCGACAGCCTCTGCCTGATTTGGCGAACCTAAAATTTCGGATTGCAACAAAGCCTCAAGTGATAAGGATTGTGGTGCATCCATCAGCCACGCCTGATCCACAAGCGCCTTAGCACCCGACAAAGCATCTGGACTTTGCCCAACCAAACCTTTTGCCATTTCTTGTGCAGCAGCCAGTGGGTCATCGGTTAAACGTGTCACCAATCCCATTTCATGTGCCTCGGGACCTGAAAAAATGCGCCCCGTCATCATCAACTCTTTGGCCTGATCTGCGCGCAATAACTTGGGCAAACTACGCGTGATACCCATGTCTGGAATTAACCCCCAACGCGATTCCATGATTGAAAATTTTGTGTCCGGCGCGGCAAGGCGAAAATCGGCACCCAGTGCCAATTGCATGCCTGCCCCAAAACAAACCCCTTGGATCGCTGCAATTACAGGAACGGACAGTTCTGACCAAACCGTCACAGGTTTTTGAAAATGATTGGCAACCTCACCTGGAGGGGGGTTTCGCATTTGGGCGCGAATATCTTCCATGCGACGGGAAAATTCACCAAAAACAGCCAAATCAATGCCAGAGGAAAAACATCCGTCAGCACCCGTTAGAATTACTGCACGCAGGCCATCTTGGGATTTCAAGCCGTCACCAATTTCGCCAAGCATGCGAAATGTATCCAGCGCCCAAGCATTCTTTTTTTCGGGCCTGTTTAACGTGACAGTGGCAATGCCCAAGTCATCAGTTGAAAGCGTGACAATGTCATTCATAACTGTTCCCTCATTTGTAGCGTGCAACATGAAACAAGTTTTACACCTTTACAAGGAAGGCGTCGCGTAAAGCGTTGGGCAAATATGCCGTCCGATTTTAGTGCGCTTCGGCCCAATTGGCCCCTTGTCCTGCATCCACAGTTAGCGGAACTGTCAATTTGATTGCGGGCTCAGCAGCGTTTTCCATTACCTTACGAACAGCATTGGTCACGTCTTCTACCGCATCTTCGGCAACCTCAAAAACCAATTCATCATGAACTTGCAACAGCATCTTTGCTGGTAAATCCTTTATCGCTGCGGGCATTCGGATCATAGCGCGGCGGATGACATCTGCTGCGGTGCCTTGGATCGGTGCATTGATCGCAGCACGTTTGGCAAATCCTGCACCGGGCCCCTTGGCGTTAATGTCAGGTGTGTGAATTTTGCGGCCAAACAGTGTTTGAACGAAATTGTGTTCTTTGGCAAATTCCACGGTTTCGTCCATGTATGTCCGAATGCCAGGGAACCGTTCAAAATATGTGTTGATGAATGCCTGAGCCTCGGCACGTGGAATGCGCAGGTTTCTCGCAAGCCCAAAACCTGAAATGCCATAAATCACTCCAAAGTTAATGGCTTTTGCCTGACGACGAACCATCGGGTCCATGCCTTCAAGTGGTACATTAAACATCTGGCTGGCGGTGAGCGCGTGAATATCAACACCATTATAAAACGCCTCTTTCAAGGCATCGATTTTCGCGACATGGGCCAAAATTCGCAACTCGATCTGGCTGTAATCCAATGCCAACAGAACGTTGCCCTCTTCGGCGACAAATGCCTCGCGAATACGACGGCCCTCTTCTGATCTGATCGGGATGTTTTGCAGATTTGGATCGGTTGACGCCAAGCGCCCAGTGTTGGCCCCTGCAATCGAATAGGATGTGTGCACGCGCCCCGTTTCAGCGTTGATGTGATCTTGCAATGCATCGGTGTAGGTGGATTTTAGTTTGGATAGTTGCCGCCAATCCAAAACGAGTGCAGGCAATTCGTGTTCTGTTGCCAAGTCTTCCAAGATGTCGGCACCAGTTGAATAGGCACCCGTTTTACCCTTTTTGCCACCTGGTAACTCTAGTTTGTCAAAAAGGATTTCACCCAATTGTTTGGGCGAACCTACATTGAAACTTTGCCCCGCTTTTTCGTGAATTTCCGCCTCAAGCCCCGCCATTTTCTGGGCGAATGCGTTAGACATTCGGCTTAGGGTATCACGATCAACTTTGATGCCATGCATTTCCATTTCGGCCAGTACAGGCACTAATGGGCGTTCCATACGTTCATAGACTTTGGTAACTTTTTCAATGTGCAACAAAGGCCCAAGGAACTGCCAAAGACGCAGCGTGACATCTGCATCTTCGGCGGCGTATTTGACGGCATCTGCAACTGGCACTTTGTCAAAAGTGATCGCGGATTTACCCGTTCCTAGCAACGTTTTGATCGAAATCGGGGAATGACCCAGGTAACGTTCTGAGAGACTGTCCATTGAATGGTTATGCTTGCCGGCGTTCTGCGCATAGGACATCAGCATGGTGTCATCAAATGGCGCGACCTTCACGCCATAACGCGCAAAAATTTTGGCGTCGTATTTCATGTTTTGCCCGATTTTTAGGACAGCAGGATCCTCTAGAACCGGTTTCAACAGGTCAAGGACCACATTTGTGTCCAATTGCCCTTCGGCCAAGTCAGCGGAACCAAACAAATCATCACTGGCGGCCGCTTTATGAATTAGCGGAATGTAACAAGCAATTCCCGCCTCGACACATAACGAAATACCCACAAGTTCGGCCCGCATTTCATTGAGCGATGTCGTTTCTGTATCAACCGCCACGTGGCCAATCGCACGAATGTGGTCGATCCATTTCTGAAGTGCGGCAACATCCGAAACGCATTCATATTTATCGGGGTCAATTGGCACCGTTTCAACAGGGTTTGCCGCAGCTTCGGTTTCCGCCACAACTGGTGCCTCAACCCCAAGAGCATCCGCCACACGTTTTGACATGGTGCGAAATTCCATTTCCCCAAGAAACCCCAACAAGGCCTCTGGATCGGCTGGCTTAACCTCTAGATCATCGAGTGTGAAATCCAGCGCCATTTTTTCGTCAAGCTGAACCAAATCACGTGAAATTCGGATAAGATCGGCATTATCAATCAAACTTTCGCGGCGTTTGGGTTGTTTGATTTCACCAGCACGTTCCAGCAGGCTGTCTAGATCACCATATTCATTGATCAACAAGGCCGCCGTCTTGATACCAATGCCCGGCGCACCTGGCACATTGTCAACGGAATCGCCTGCTAGTGCCTGAACATCAACAACACGATCCGGCGCGACACCAAATTTTTCACGAACACCATCTGTGTCGATAATGCGATTTTTCATTGGGTCCAGCATTTGAACGCCATCGCCAACCAACTGCATCAAATCCTTGTCAGATGAAATGATCGTGCAACGCCCCTCGGAATCGCGCACTTGTTTGGCCAAAGTGGCGATGATGTCGTCGGCCTCAAATCCTTCAACCTCATAGCACGCGATATTAAAAGCGCGGGTCGCATCACGGGTAAGCGGAAACTGCGGTACTAAATCTTCGGGTGCAGGTGGACGGTTCGCTTTATACTTATCATAAATTTGGTTGCGAAAACTTTTGCCAGAATAATCAAAGATCACCGCCACATGTGTTGGTGCATCTGACCCAGACAGACCACCCAAATAGCGATATAGCATATTACAAAAGCCGCTTACCGCCCCAACTGGCAACCCGTCAGATTTTCGTGTTAAAGGTGGAAGCGCATGATACGCACGGAAAATAAAGGCGGACCCATCAATAAGATGCAGATGACAACCTTCGCCAAAATTTTGCGTGCTCATGTGAGATTCCCCAGTTTATTTTGCTTAATCATTGATGCCCTATATGCATCGAAATCACCAGCAAACAAATAAACCGAGTTTGGCTTTGTTAGCCCTTGGCGACACTTTCGTGAACGATTTGTTTGTCGCAATACGGACATACCGCTTGGCCGGTTTTTTCATCCAATGAAAGCCAAACACGAGGATGCCCCAAGGCACCATCACCACCATCACAGGCAACACGCCATTTATCGGTCACTTGGATTTCAGGCGCTTGCGTTGTCATAGGCTTTGGTTCCGTTTTTTTCGAATGCTGTTAAATACGCGATCCAGCAAGAACGAGCAACCGAAAATGCTGATTTCAGTCCCTGTACTCTACGTCTATTTTGGCAACATCCGCCCCATGGAATGGCCACCAAGGATATGCAGGTGAAAATGCGGCACATCCTGAACGCCGTGCTCGCCCGAGTTACCAATAACGCGATACCCTAAACCACCGTCAGGGCTAATGCCTAAATCATTCGTGATTTTGCCAGCTAAGCGGTAAAAATCAAGAATTTCTGTGTCACTCGCAGCACCCGAAAAATGATCAAAATTCACATATGCGCCTTTTGGGATCACCAAGACATGATGCGGCGCACCTGGGTTGATGTCCTTAAACGCCAATGAGTGATCCGTTTCAGCGACGGTTGAATTTGGAATTTCACCACGCAATATTTTCGCAAAAATATTTTGGGAATCGTAAGTATAGCTCATGGTCGTCCTTTAATCGGCAAACAGATGATCAAGCGATAAAATATCCTGCGCTTGGTGGGAAGGTATTTCCAAGAAATTTGCCAATGGCACAACATTTTCTTCGCTGTCTAATTCTTCGCTTACTCGGAAAAGGTTAGTGAAATTAGCATCTCGAATTTGGTCACTTTCAAACGCTACGTCGTAACGCACGGTTGGTAAGAGACGTTGTATGGTTTCTTCGGGCGTTGTTTCTGACGCCAAGCCAACGCGTGTTGCGTGCCCAATCAAATAGTCATCGGTAAAGTTGCAATTCAATTCCAGTAAACGTGTTGTACAGCGATCTGCATAAAAATCCTGAAGCATAAACAGGTTTTTAGGATCCAAACAAATAACCATTCGGTCCGTTTGATGAAAGTCAAATAGCATCCGCAACAATGCACGGCGATGGCGCGCACGCTTATCCAGCGTCGTTTGAATCCCACCCAAATTTGGCATCGGCGTGGATTCTTCGTCAAACAAGTATTCAATTACGGGCACGCCTGTCACACGCTTGATCTGCCACAACAATCGCTTGGCCACGTGCCATTTTTTGCACGTGATAATCATCAATTCCCGTTCGCGGCCCAGCGTTGCTTCTGTTTCCCAGAACCTTGGCGCAAAACGCCGCCCTATTCGGCCGCGTTCGGTTAAGAACTTGTGCAGCCGCCGCCCTTCGTTTGAAATCGAAAATTCGGATTGGCGTGAATTGTACAAATCCCCCAATCGCGCCTTTAACTCGTTGGCCTGTGGTGAAACTTTTCGCGCAAATAGAAAATCTTGGCTTAGCAGCATTTCATAATGGTCATTAAAGAACGTTACCGGCATGCCATAATCAGAAAACATTAAGAATGTTAAAGTTCGTGTCTCGATTTCCCGTTCAGGCACCAAATGACGAACGATGGTTTGAAAAAACGTTTCATCCGGAATCCACGTCGTGCGGAAAAACGTCATCACATCTTTGCGCTCTTTGCAGTAATTCAGCACCCATTCGGCGGTTCGCCGACGCAAACACCACCACTGCGATCCAATCATCATCTGAATGTCGTTTGGAATTTTACGTTGCAATCTTAACTTGCGCTGAACCTGAGCAGACCAATAGAAAAGGTTTTTGTGATTTCGCTCGTTGAAAAAATGACGCAGGACTAATCGATCTTCTTTCATTCCCGTTTTTATCCAATCACTCTCGAAAAAATCGAAGGATTCGATAAAGTCTTTTTCATTGTTATCAAGGAAACGGTGGGAATAGCTGGCGGATTTGATCGCCATACAGTCACCAGACAACATATAAAAATGCGTTGCTTTGGGAAATTCATCTACCGCAGCGGTCAATGCGTGTATCGTCGCCTGCACAAGCGACCATTTCCCCCAGCCACATTTCACACGTTTCTTGGCAAAAACTACGTTCGGATTGTCATCCAACGCATCGCGCAATGCCTGATAGTGTTCCTTTTTTGCACTTTTATCGAAGTGAATCGCCATAAAGTCGCCGGACCCAGTCAGCTGGTTTGCCTGTTGGATGATCGACTCTGGATCTTTGTGACATAGAAGAATGAAGGCAATTCGCGCCATTTTGGAAACCTAAACCCCTTCTCTTTCTTATTGTTGCGACTTAGATAACAATACATAAAAAGTCGCAAGGCATCTGTTCAAGTGAATTTTTCGCAGTAAACTATAAAGACATTGCGAATATCTTGCGCTAAACCCTGTAAAACAGGCCAATTTGAGTAGTGGCAAAAAGTAAATAGTCGGCGGAGGCAAGCTAAAATGGGATTTCCCGGAACCTGGATGACCGAAAGCGAAAGCGTGGTTTATCGTGTTGTGCCTAAATGTGCCTGCTCGACCATTGGCCAAATCATGTATTATTCTGACAATGGCCAGTTTTTTGACGGCGATATTCATGATGCTACAAGCGGCTTGCACAAATGGGCCATCGACAAAAGCCAACCCAAAATCGAAAAGAATGTTCAAGCGCACAAATCCTATTCGTTTACCTGTGTTCGGAACCCTTACACCCGCATCTTGTCCTCTTTCTTTGATAAGATTTGCGGCATTCAACGCAATGGCAATCGCTATAGAGGCAAACTGGTACCCCTTTTGATCCAACAATACGGGATAGAGGTCGGGGGCGACGACGGCAAAGAGGAATTTGACCAAATTCAATCATTCCGCCGATTTTTACTTTTCGCGCGCGACACCATTCGCTGGCGCCGTCCAATGGAACCCGACATTCACTGGTCAGCCATGTCCAGCCATGTTGCAACGTTCGTGGCAAACGGTGGGCACTACAATAAGATCATTGCAACCGAGAGCTTCAATGACGGGATGCAAGAAGTATTAGACAAAATTCACATGCCGCACGAAGTCGATTTGGCCAATATTCCACGGTTCAACGAATCCGAAGGTCACGGTCCAAAAAGGGCGCACCCAGTTGAGGATTATTTTGATGATCTTTCAATGCACCTTGTCTACGAGATGTACAAACGCGACTTTGATTTATTCAAATATGATTTCTTTGATCCGGCAAATAAATTTCAAATTGGCGAAATCGATCTTGACGAAGTGCACGCCAAATTGGGTGACTGATCCCAAGTATTAATGCTGCTCACGAAAAATGAACAGCCTTTCAATATAATGCCAAAAATAGAGTATGGGCCGACGAGGCCCATTCAGTTGGATCAAGCTGGGCTTACAAAGCGCCCTGTTTTTCACACAAAATCCGCAAGTTGGTTTCTGGCCGCGCGCCAATGTGGCTGATGATTTCAGCAGCTGAAACACAGCCAACGTTACCACAGGTTTCCAAGTCGTAACCATTAACCAAGGCCCACAAGAAACCACCAGCAAACATGTCACCAGCACCTGTTGCATCAACAACTTTCACAGGCGTCGCCAAAACATGCCAACGCTTTTTGCCTTGCAAAATATGCGCACCATTTTCAGCATCAGTACAGGCCACGATTTCTACTTCTGATGCGGCCATTTTCAATGCGGCATCAAAATCATCAGTTTGGTACATCGACAACATTTCAGCACGATTACAGAAAAGCAGATCAACATCCTTACGGATCACCTCACGAAACGCATCGCGGTGACGTTCAACGCAGAACGGGTCCGACAAAGTTAAAGAAACTTTGCCGCCGGCGCCCTTACAGGCCTTAATGGCCTTGGCAAAGGCTTCGTGGCTGGCAGGACCATCAAAACGGTATCCCTCAAGATAAATCCATTCGGCATCGGCCATTTGAACGGGATCAATATCATCTGGGCTTAAGAATTCTGTCACCCCCAAATAGGTATTCATCGAGCGCTCGCCATCGGGCGTTACAACGACAATGCAACGACCAGTTTCATCGGCTGCATCATGTGGGGCCATTTGCGTTTCATAAACTGCACCCTGCGCGCGCAAATCATGCGCAAAGATCGCACCTAGTTGATCGTCTTTTACTTTACCAACATAGGCTGTTCGGCCACCAAAATGCGCAATCCCAGCAATCGTGTTAGCGGCAGAACCCCCACTGATTTCCTTGGCAGGACCGATGTGGGAATACAGCGAAACCGCACGATCCATATCAATCAGTTGCATGATACCTTTTTCAACGCCGTAGCGCTCCAAAAACAAATCATCCTCAGTGGCAAGAATATCCACCATGGCATTACCAATGCCAACAACTTGAAAATTCTTCTTCATAGGTTCTTCTCCTCAAAGGGGCATAGATCACGAATGATACAATTGCCACAAACTGGCGCACGCGCCTTACACACATAACGACCATGCAAGATCAACCAGTGATGCGCATGATGTTGAAATTCTACGGGGATGTTGTCTTCAATGGCACGTTCAACGGCAACCACGTCCTTACCGGGGCAAATACCGGTTCGATTGCCGATGCGAAAGATATGCGTATCGACGGCTTGGGCGGGGTGATGAAACCACATATTCAACACGACATTGGCCGTCTTACGCCCAACGCCAGGCAGACTTTCAAGCGCCGCGCGTGATGAGGGGACTTTACCGCCAAATTCATCAACCAGTTTTTGGCTTAGCTTGATCACGTTTTTTGCTTTATTACGAAACAGACCAATGGTTTTGATGTGCTCGATGACACCAGCCTCACCAAGAGCCAGCATTTTTTCTGGCGTGTCGGCGATTTTGAACAGTTCTTTCGTAGCCTTATTCACGCCAACGTCGGTTGCTTGGGCAGACAGCGCCACCGCAACGACCAATGTGTAAACGTTGACATGATCCAATTCACCCTTTGGTTCCGCCTCTTGGGTTTGGAACCTTGAGAATATCTCATGAAGAGTTTGGTAGGGCATCTGTTTGATCATAGCCGCCTTATGGCGTGGGGTTTCATCTACCGCAAGCCGCAGGAATCGGATCGACGTAACTGTTGCATTTGCGTAAGTTTGAGGAAGCTACAACGAGGGCAAGCAATGTCAGAAACTCATTACCATTATGGCGTCATGCGTCGCGCAATCGATTTGATCGACGCCGCCGAAGGCCAAGAACTGTCGCTGGATGAATTAGCTGCACAAATGCAGATGAGCCCTGCCCATTTTCAACGCACATTTAGCCAATGGGTTGGCGTTTCCCCAAAACGCTATCAACAATATCTGACACTAGGGCATGCAAAAACCCTTTTGCGTGATCATTATTCTACCTTTGAAACGGCGGGCAATGTAGGCCTTTCTGGTGGCGGCAGGCTGCATGATCTTTTCATCCGATGGGAAGCCATGAGTCCGGGCGAATTTGCGGCAGGTGGCGCCGGGTTGACTCTGAATTTTGGCTGGTTTGAGGGGCCGTTTGGGCCAATGCTTGTCATCGGAACAAGTCGCGGCATTTGTGGATTGGCGTTTGGAGCCGAATTAAGCAAAGACGTTACATTCGCTGACATGTGCAAACGATGGCCAAATGCAAATTACGTCGAAAATCCCAAGGCCCTAGATAGTTGGGTTCAATCGATATTTGATCGCGGAACCAATCGATCGGAAACACCCCTAAATTTGATTGGCGCACCGTTTCAAATCAAGGTTTGGGAGGCATTGTTATCAATCCCCTCCGGCAGTGTGACAACCTATGGTGAAATTGCCAATAGCATTGGAAATCCAAAAGCTGTGCGCGCTGTTGGAACCGCCGTTGGTCGAAATCCCATTGGCTGGTTGATCCCTTGTCATCGTGCGATGCGAAAATCCGGTGGTTTGGGCGGATACCACTGGGGATTGCCCGTGAAACGCGCCATGTTGGCCTACGAAGCAGCAAGAATTGAAAGCTAATCGGCAAAACGTCGCCGAAAAATGAAGAAGCTGTTAAATCAGGTCAGAAAGATCATATACTGTCCCCAATCGCGAAAGCGGCAAAACAACAACAATGAGGCAGTAAACGATGAACATGAAATCAAAAATGGCTTTGGCCCTAGCTAGCACCCTAGTTTTGGCAGGCTGCGACACGGCCGCAAATAACGAACGTAACGGACCCAATGCCAATGCAAACGTAGGTGCCGCGATTGGTGGCATGCTAGGTGGGTTTGTTGGTCTAAAGTCCGACGACAATAAATTGTTAAAAGGCGTCGTGGGCGCGGGCATTGGGGCTGCCATTGGTGGTGCGATTGGTCAAAGCCTTGATCGTCAAGCTGCCGATCTAGAAAAATCCTTGGATAATGATGATGTTTCAATTGTAAACGAAGGCGATAGATTGGTGGTAACCCTACCCCAAGATATCCTTTTTGACGTAGACAGCGATTTTGTATCGTCCTCTTTGCGCGGAGATTTGTACAAAGTTGCAAACAACCTGAACAGCTATCCTAACTCAACCATCCAAATCATTGGCCACACCGACAACTCTGGTTCCGCGGCCCACAACCAAGACCTATCTGCCAGACGCGCAGGATCCGTCAGCGGCATTCTGATTGACGGCGGGGTTGCTGCAGGTCGTGTGGTTTCATTTGGCCGTGGCGAAGATCAACCTGTTGCCACCAATCTGACTGCAGAAGGTCGCGCGGAAAACCGCAGGGTAGAAATTATTATCCTGCCAACTGGCTAGGTGTCACGCTAAAAATCTTGATAGAATTGGGAAGTGGTCATATAAACTGACCACTTCAACAGGGGAATACTGTGCCATTTCAACCCATCCAATCTGAAAAACTATCTCATGCGGTAGTGGATCAAATCGAAAATTTGATCCTTCGTGGCATTCTACGCCCAGGTGAACGCTTGCCCGCTGAACGTGAACTCGCTGAAAGATTGGGTGTTTCTCGGCCTTCTTTGCGTGATGCCATTGCCCAGCTGCAAAATGACGGTCTTCTTTCAAGCAAGGCTGGTTCCGGGATTTTTGTCGCTGATGTTTTGGGGTCGGCCTTTTCACCTGCTTTGATCCGGTTGTTTGAACGCCATGATGCCGCGGTCACCGATTACATCGCTTTTCGTCGCGACCTAGAATGCCTCGCGGTTGAACGCGCCGCGGCTATGGGTTCTGAAACCGATCTCCAAATTGTAAATGCTATATTTTTGAAGATGGAAATCGCACATGAAAAACGCGATGCAGCCATTGAGGCAAAACTTGACGCTGAATTTCATATGGCAATCATTGAGGCCAGCCATAACGTCATCATGCTGCATATGATGCGTTCAATGTTTGATTTGCTGCAACAAGGCGTATTTTACAATCGGCAGGTCATCTTCAAACAACGCACAACGCGTGGCACGCTTTTAGATCAGCATCGTGCAATAAATGACGCATTGCAGAAACGCGATCCAGCGGCCGCCAGAATGGCCGTAAGTGATCATCTAAGCTTCGTTGAAAACGCTCTTTATCAGGGACAGAAAGCCGATAGAAATGAAAAAATTTCGCGCCTAAGGCTAGCCCATATCAACGAGAGTTAGCCTATAGCCCGCTCTGTCATAAGCTTGATCCGCACTAGTTGCTAAGAGGCACAAAAAAACCCGACGCAATGGCCGGGTTTTTTCGAATTTATTGAAATCGCTTTAGTGCAGTTTTGAACCTGCGTTAGCAATTGCTTCGTCGATCAACGCGTTGCTGTCTGCGGCTGTCATTTTTGCAGCAATCGCATCGCCAGCGGCGCCAATTGCAACTGAAACAGCCGAGTCGCGCACTTGTTGGATCGCTTTCGCTTCAGCAGAAGTAATTTGATCTTCGGCGGCAGCCAGACGGCGTTCGATAGAAGTTTTCAATTCATCTTTAGCTTTTGCAGCAGCAACCGCGGCTTCTTCTTTAGCTGTGACGATAATCCGTTCGGATTGTTCCGCAACTTCGCGCTGTTTGCGCTCGTAAGATGCCAACAAAGTTTGTGCTTCTTCACGCAGTGCTTTGGCTTCGTCCAACTCGGAACGAATGTCATTTGCACGCGCATCAAGTGCGCCACCAAGTTTGCCAGGAACCTTCAGGTAAACCAACACGGCGATAAACGCGATGAAAGCCAGCCAAACAACGAAGTTGGTGTTGAAAAGGCTAAAGAAAGGACCAGAAGCGGCAAAAGCAGGTGTTGCGCTAGCGGCGAGAATGAGAAGGGTCAGTTTTTTCATTGTCTTACCCTTTCAACCGGCTGCTAACAGCGGCCTTTAGCGATTTAGCGTCGATTTTTGCTGTAGAAACTGCTGAGACAATGTCTTTGGCAATATCATTAGCAACATCAGTTACACTGGTCATCGCGCTGTCGCGGATGGCAGTGATCGCTTTTTCAGATTCAGCGGCTTTCGCAGAAATTTCAGCGTCTGCAACAGCAACGGCAGCATCCAGTTCTTTTTGGATATCAGCCTTCGCAGCAGCGATGATTTCTTGCGCTTCAGAACGGGCATCAGCCAGCGCCTTGTTATAGGCAGCTTCGGCATCAACCGCAGCTTGCTTAAGCTCTTCGGCACGCGCGATGTCTTTTGTGATTGTGCCTTGGCGTTCAGCCAAAACAGACGCGATACGTGGCAAGGCCACACGCGACAGCACAAGATAGATCGCCACAAGTGTGACAATCAGCCAGAAAATCTGGTTGGGAAACGAGGAAAAATCAAGCTGCGGCATGCCTACGGCTTCTGCTGCGTGATCGGCACCATGTGCCGCCTCTGTGTTAGTATGCGTTGTAGTCGCCATGTCTAAACTCCTGGAACCGGATGATGCCAAAGGCGGATCCTAACAGACCCGCCCAGCACGTAAGGGTGGTTCGTCAGAAATTAAACAGCAAACATAAGCAGAAGTGCTACAAGGAACGAGAAGATCCCTAGCGCTTCGGCAAACGCAATACCGATAAACATTGTCGCTGTCTGGCTAGCAGCAGCTGATGGGTTACGTAGGGCACCCGAGATGAAGTTACCAACTACAGTACCCACGCCAACGGCTGCGCCGCCCATGCCAGTACATGCTAGTCCGGCACCAATGTATGCGCCCATTTGTACGATATCGCCTTCCATGATCAGTCTCCTTACGACTTGGAATTAGTTTGATAGATTAGTTTCGTAGTGTTCTTAGTGATGTGGATGCAGTGCGTCTTTCAGATAAACGCAGGTCAAGATTGCAAACACATATGCTTGGATGAAAGCCACCAGTGTTTCTAGCGCGTATACGGCAGTGATTGCCGCGATAGGCGCAACCGCCCCCACACCTAGTACACCAGCAAAGCCAGCAAAAACTTTGATAACCGCGTGGCCAGCCATCATGTTACCCGCCAAACGAATGGAGTGGCTAACAGGGCGCACGAAGTAAGAGATAACCTCGATCAAGGCCAAGATTGGGCGCAAGATAAGGGGTGCAGAGCCGATCCAAAACAGGTGAAGGAAGCCAAAACCATGTTTAAATATGCCCAGCAATGTAACGAATAGGAACACCGCCATCGCCATGATCGCTGTTACGGCGATATGCGATGTTGTCGCGAATGACATAGGGATAAGGCCCAAGAAGTTCGCCATAACGATGAACATGAACAGTGTCATGATATATGGGAAGTAGCCAACAGCGTCTTTGCCGGCGACGTCTTCTACCATTTTATAGATGAAACCGTATGCCATTTCCGCAATTGATTGCGAACGGCTTGGAACGATTGCACGGCCGCGTGTGCCGATAACCAACAAAAGGACAACCGCAACAACAGTTAGCAACATCCATAGACTTGCGTTTGTTGGCGTATACCAGTGAATCGGGCCATCGCCGAATAGAGGATGTACAACAAACTGATCCATTGGATGGATCTGTAGGCCACTTGGTGCTGCTGCTTCGCTTGCCACGATGTCAGTCCTTTTCGTTCGTGCCCGCTTGGGGCGTATCTTGTTCGCGCTGCATCTCGGCTGCGGTTCGCATCATAACGCGTATACCGGCAACAAAGCCCAGCAATGTAAAAAGAACCAAAAATAGCGGCAAGGTTCCAAAGACCTTATCCAATCCAAATCCAATTCCGAAACCGATCAACAAACCGGCCACTAACTCGGTCACCATCCGCCATCCATGTTGGACCTGCGCGTGATGCTCGTCCACAAATCTGGTGCCTTCTTCAACCCCTTTAGCCTTGGCGATCTTTTCTTCTAGCTGTTTAAGCCGTTCCGGATCAGGACCTTGGGACATCAAATACACCGTGTGATTTGCGTTTGGGCGTTTCTAGGCAGTCACCGCCACAGAGTCAACGAATGGTTGGAGACTCAAAAAATTCTTTAAACATATGTTTTAAATACCTTTTATTTCTGTGCATTTACCTGCGACAGCTTGTACCACCACAACAAAACTCAACATTTCCATAGAAACTGACATTCAACCATTTGGTTGATCTTTATCGCATGCTGGTTGACGGGTCATTCTGCAGCCCATAGTCAGAATTCATGACCAACGCGTTAGACATGACATTTCAAGCACTCGCCGACCCCACACGGCGGGATATCTTAACTTTGCTGTTAGAAGATGACATGGCCGTCACTGATGTCGCTGAACCGTTTGAAATGTCACTGGCTGCAATTTCAAAACATTTGATGATTTTGACCCGCGCTGGTTTAATCACGCAAGAAAAACGGGGGCGGGTAAAGTGGTGCAAGTTGGAACCAATGGCCATGCGTGGTGCATCATTATGGATGGAAAGTTTTGGCCAATTTGAATCCGTCAATCTGGATGAATTCGAAAGCTTCTTATCCCAACAGTTGTCGCAGGGTACGGATGAAATAGCGGGATAGCCAAAAACGCACCGGGCGGTTGCATGCTGTTTTCGAGGTACAGCGATCACAACAACAACAACCGCCGGTGTTTTGCTTGGTCGCTCAAATTCACATCCGAGCAAAGCTGACTGCGAAGTGACAAATTAATTCAACAATTGAAACACAAATATTTGTGAACCTTGATCAATCTTTCGCTTGCAGCATTTGAGCATCACCAATCCCGCCCAAACCTGCGAAAACGCTACGTCAAGTTTTCCTTCATCATCCGAAGTATGCGCTGAACTTTTGGCGTTCGATGCAAATCAACATGTGTCACCAGCCAACTGGCAACCTCCCATTCTGCTTTTGGTTCCAAACATTGTACTAAGTTTGAATCGCGTTCGCCAATGTCATGACTGACAAAACCAAGCCCCACGCCAGCTTGAATTGCGTCAAAAGCTGACATCGTTGAGGTAACTTTATAGGTAACGTTTTCCGCCAATGCATTTTCAATCAACCACGTCTGGGTTGGCGCCCGTGATCCACCGCCTTCAAACCCCACAAACCGATGATCTTTAAGATCGGCAAAGCCTTTGGGCTGACCAAATTTTTCAATATATGATTTTGCGCCAAACAGACCCATGGAAAACTGGCGTAAGGGTTGAACGACATAATCGGGGTCACTTGGTTTTTGACCTACGCGAATGGCAAGATGCGCCTCGCCGTATTCCATTCGGAAAAGGCGTTCATCTGTTAAGAAGCGAATTTCCACATCTGGGTGTTTTTGCTGAAACCTTGCCAATATCGGCGAGATATAAGGCGACATGAATTCCAATGAGGTCACGATCAAATCACCTTTGATCGCCTCGCCTTGTCCTTTTAGGCGGCCAGCAAGTTGGCTAAGTTGATCTTGCGTCGCATCCGCCACACGAAGAAGGTCATTTCCCGCCTCTGTGGCTGTGTACCCTCGCGCGTGCCGTTGGAAGAGTTTCGTTCCAAGTTGCAGTTCAAGCGCATCAATATGCCGAATAATAGTTGCATGATGTACGCCCATAACCTCAGCCGCTGCCGAAACAGTGCCTAATCGCGCCACGTGATACGCAGTACGAACCTGATCCCAATCATCAAAAGCCAAGTGCATCCCCTATTTTTCAAATTTCATTGTGCAATCACGCACACAATACTGGCCATTCCTGACCTTTATACATTCTATGCACAGCTTATTTCAATGCTATCTTTATTCAGAAATCAGGAATCTACACCATGAGCACACAACTTAGACTTCTTCGCATCGATGCCTCAGCGCGCCGCGAGGGATCTGTTTCCCGCCAACTTACCGATCAAATCATCGCGCATTTCAAAGATGCAAAAGTTGTAACACGTGATGTTGCAACCGCTTTGCCACTTATTGACACCAATTGGGTTGGGGCCAACTTCACCCCTGCAAATGATCGCACCGCGACCCAAATCGATACACTTGGATTATCCGATCGATTGGTCGCAGAACTTCAGGCAGCGGATGTAATCGTTATCGGTACACCCGTTTACAATTTTTCCGTTCCATCAACCCTGAAGGCATGGATCGATCAAATTGCGCGTGCTGGCGTTACCTTTAAGTACACTGAAAACGGGCCAGTTGGATTACTTACTGGAAAACGCGCAATTGTGGCGATTGCATCGGGGGGCACCGAAATTGGCAGTGACATCGATTTTGCAGGGCGTTATCTAGAGCATATGCTTGGTTTTGTTGGCATTACAGACGTCACGTTTGTAAACGCTGATCAACTGGGTGCAGGCGCCAAAGAAAAGCTTGAGGCAGCAACAACGAAGATCAATGCCATTGCCGCTTGATTGAATACGTTAAGGAAGAACCATGGAAAAAATTCAAAGCAATATCATCATCCTAATCAAGGTGCTGTTGACACTGGCATTCGGGGCCGCAGGGATTGCCAAGATTATGGGCGCAGAAATGATGGTCGCCACGTTTGACGCTGTCGGTGTCGGGCAATGGTTTCGGTATGTCACAGGCATCATTGAAGTGGGCGGTGCCCTTTTGTTGTGGGTTAATGGCCGTCAAGCAATCGGCGCTGGCCTATTAACATGCACAATGATCGGCGCCGTTGTAGCACACATTTTTGTCATTGGACCAAGCGCCATGCCTGCCGCCGTTTTGGGTGTGCTGTCCGCCTACATCCTCTTCAAACACAAAGATCAAGTTTTGTAATTTTCTTTTAGTGCCCAGCGAGATTTTCCATTGGGCACTTCTTTGACTAAATTCCGATACAGGTCTTTGAACGTCACCAATCTGGGTTGTTGACTCTTATACACATAGCAATGTAAACGCCCCCTATTCCGGAAGTGCTATAACTTCCGGTCCCAAGTGATGCTTGGGATCGCCCTCCACCAGCGTGTTACGCCCGTGGGGGCGTTTGTGGTTTGTGCGGTCCGTTCCTATATACGGACTATTGTTGAAACGGCGAAAGGGCCGAGCGAATGTTTGAAAATCTATCTGACCGCTTATCTGGCGTTTTTGATCGGCTCACCAAACAAGGTGCCCTCTCGGATGAGGATGTAAAAACCGCCCTTCGCGAAGTGCGTGTTGCCTTGTTGGAAGCTGACGTTTCACTGGCTGTCGCACGAGATTTCGTAAAAGCAGTTCAAGACAAAGCATCTGGTCAAGCCGTTACAAAATCTGTGACACCAGGCCAGCAAGTCGTCAAAATCGTTCATGACGAATTGGTTCATGTTCTGGCGGGCGACAATGCCGTTCCGGGTGAATTGAAAATCGACAATGCCCCTGCCCCGATCCTAATGGTTGGTTTGCAGGGTTCTGGTAAAACAACGACCACTGCCAAGCTGGCAAAACGCCTGACTGAAAAGAACGGCAAACGCGTCTTGATGGCGTCGCTCGACGTTAACCGCCCTGCCGCGATGGAACAGCTTGCCATTTTGGGCAACCAAATTGGCGTTGATACATTGCCAATCGTTGCCGGCCAAAAACCGGTCGACATCGCGAAACGCGCCAAACAGCAAGCCACACTTGGCGGCTATGACGTTTACATGCTGGATACTGCCGGTCGCCTGCACATCGACGAAGTGTTGATGGAAGAAGTCGAAACCGTTCGTGACGTAACAAAACCACGCGAGACTTTGTTGGTTGTTGATGGTCTGACTGGCCAAGATGCGGTGAATGTTGCCGAAGAATTTGACGGCAAGATTGGTGTTTCTGGCGTTGTCCTTACACGTATGGATGGCGACGGTCGTGGTGGTGCTGCGCTTTCAATGCGCGCGGTCACTGGCAAGCCGATCAAGTTTGTTGGTCTTGGCGAAAAGATGGACGCGCTGGAAGAATTCCACCCAGAACGCGTTGCTGGCCGTATCCTTGGCATGGGCGACATCGTCAGTCTTGTTGAAAAAGCCCAAGAAACCATTGAGGCCGAACAAGCCGAACGCATGATGAAGCGGTTCCAAAAAGGTATGTTCAACATGAACGACCTAAAGAACCAGCTTTTGCAAATGCAAAAAATGGGCGGCATGGAAAGCGTGATGGGAATGATGCCTGGCATGAAAAAAATGGCCGGTCAGGTGGAAAAAGCAGGCCTGAACGACAATCTTTTGGCGCGCCAAGTGGCCCTGATCAATTCCATGACCAAAAAAGAGCGCGCCAATCCGTCGTTGTTGCAAGCCAGCCGTAAAAAGCGGATTGCAAAAGGTGCAGGCCTAGAAGTTTCTGAATTGAACAAATTGCTGAAAATGCACCGTCAGATGGCGGATATGATGAAAAAGATGGGCAAAATGGGCAAGAAAGGCATGCTGAAAGGCGCGCTTGGTTCCATGTTCGGTAAGGGCGGCCCATCACAAGCGGAAATGGAACAAGCACAGGCGCAAATGCAGGCAGGCAAAGCCCCCGGCGGCATGCCTGCTGGTTTCCCTGGTCTCGGCGGCGGTGGCGGATTGCCCCCTGGCCTTTCTGGTTTTGGGAAAAAGAAATGATGAAACATTCAACATCTGAGGTGGCGGTATGATCCCTACTGATTGGATTTATGGCCTAATTGGCGGGGTGATGATTGGTGCTGCTGCCGCAATGTTCCTGTTAATCAATGGGCGCATCATGGGTGCAAGTGGTCTGCTTGGTGGCATTATCGACGGCACAGGCAAAGCCAACATGAAAGAACGCCTTGCATTTATTGCTGGCCTCATCGGCGTACCTGCGATCGTATATTTCACCATTGGTGCGCCAGCGACCAATGTTTCAAACAATATGCTCGTTTTGCTTGTTGCCGGCCTTGCCGTTGGTGTTGGCACACGCATGGCCAATGGCTGTACCTCTGGCCATGGCGTTTGCGGCATATCACGCTTTTCGGTTCGCGGTATCGCCGCCACATTGATCTATCTACTTGCAGGCGGGGTAACCATGTTGGTCCTGCGTCACGGTTTGGGGGTCATCTAATGCGTATACTTTTTTCATTAATGGCTGGTGGTCTGTTCGGTGTTGGCTTGATGATTTCGGGCATGACCGACACACAAAAAGTCCAAGGTTGGCTGGATGTTTTTGGCGCGTGGGATCCCACGTTGGCGTTTGTTTTGGGTGGTGCGATCCCTCCAATGTTGTTGGCGTGGCAATTGACCAAAGTAAAAACCACATCCCTTCTGGGCACCACAATTCCAACACCTGCTGATCCAGCATTAGATCGTCGTTTGATCATTGGGTCCGCGATCTTTGGTTTTGGTTGGGCGGTTGCAGGCTTTTGCCCCGGCCCAGCGCTGGCATCGCTATCATTTGGCGGTTTTGGCGGTCTCTCCTTTATGGTTGCAATGATTGCGGGCATGTACATTCAGCCGTCGATAAAATTCTTCGGCTTGGGATCAAAGGCATAGATATGACTGACGAAACCACAAAACGAGCCGCTGAAATTCTAGCTGAACATCGCGAAAGCATTGATCGGTTAGACGCCATTCTTGTTTACACGCTGGCTGAACGTTTCAAACACACACAAGCCGTTGGGCAGTTGAAAGCGAAACATGATTTACCGCCTTCAGACCCAGCACGCGAGGCTTTGCAAATTGCACGCCTTGAACAACTGTCCGCAGACGCGTCTTTGGACCCCGACTTCGCTAAGAAATTCCTGAATTTCATCATTCAGGAAGTGATCCATCATCACAAGAAATTCCAACATTAACTGAATAATCTGGGGCATTCCCCATAAACAGACACCCTAAGGAGACTATCAAATGTCAATGAAAATCAGACTTGCCCGTGGCGGCTCTAAAAAACGCCCATCTTATGCAATCGTAGCTGCGGACAGCCGCATGCCTCGCGATGGACGTTTCATCGAAAAATTGGGCACATACAACCCACAGCTTCCTAAAGACAGCGAAGAGCGCGTGAAGATGAACGTTGAGCGCGTTCAATACTGGATGAGCAAAGGTGCACAGCCATCTGACCGTGTATCCCGTTTCCTTGAAGCCGCTGGCCTTGTTGAAAAGAAAACACGCAACAACCCTAAGAAAGCGATCCCAGGCAAAAAAGCCCAAGAACGCGTTCAAGAAAAAGCTGACAAAGCCGAAGCAGCTGCGGCCGCCGCTGCCGAAGCTGCTGCTGCACCAGCAGAAGCGCCAGCTGAAGAAGCTGCTGCAGAATAAATTGACTATCTTTTCAAGGCGGTGGTTTTCTGCCGCCTTGAAAAACCAAATGACTTTGCACAAAACTACCCGTCTAAACGCGTCTTTTGAACAAGTCCTATTTGATTGTTTTGCGCACTAACGCTAGCATCAAAACAAGCCTTTCATTTGAAAGGGCGAAACAACAAACTGAAATCAAGTTGGACAGGCTATGGCCAAATATTGGATCGGTGTTGCCCATCGCAAACAAGCGCTTTCGGCAAAATCAGTAGGCTTTGTTGCGCTGTCCCACGGTAAAAAATCTGCAGTTTCAAAACTAAGTGCGGGCGATGGTGTCATTTATTATGCGCCAAAAACCGATTTTGAAGGCGACGCAGTTCAAGCGGTAATCACCCTTGCCACAATCACCGGCACAGAAATTTATGAGCGTAATATGCCGGACACCGATTTTCGCCCTTGGGTGATCGATGCAACCTATGAAGAAATTTCTGAAATTCCTATTCGTCCCATTTTAGAAAGCCTAAGCTTTGTTAAGGATATTCGTTACTGGGGTATGGCCTTTCGTCGATCGCAATTTGAAATTTCGGAACCTGACTTTCATGTATTGGCCACTGCGATGCGGGGGCAATAATGTTTTGGCTCACCCGTAAATTGCTAATTCCGCTGGCGGCATTTGGATTGGGCATGTATGTGCAAAGCACACTTCACGCCGACAAATGTCTGGATTTAGGTGGGCGTCTCGGCGCACAAAATATTTGTCAGGGGGCAAAACAATGAACGAGCAAATGGTTTGTGTAGGAGCAATTGGTGGCTCTTATGGTGTAAAGGGCGATGCTCGCATAAAGTCGTTTGTGCTGACCCACGGGCAATTGCTGATTATGGCCCGCTGACATCCGAAGACGGACAACGCGAGTTTTCGATTTCCCTTAAAGGCACACTTAAAGCAGGATTTGCCGCGCGACTGTCTAATGTGAACACCAAAGAACAAGCGGATGCTCTTAAGGGCGTTCGTCTTTATGCGCCACGCGAAGCCCTACCCGACTTGCCTGATGAAGAATATTATCACGCCGACCTAATTGGTATGATTGTACTTGATACAGGCGGCAAAGAGTTGGGCAAAGTCAGTGATGTAATGAACCACGGCGCCGATGATTTGCTTGAAGTACGGGGAAAAGGCATCAAAGATGGCGCCCTTATTCCGTTTACGCGGGAAATTGTACCAACCGTGGACATGGCAAGTGGCCGTATTATCATAGATCCGCCCGAGGGACTTTTATAACTCCACCCAATCGATCTCTTGATTTGCATCGCCAGCCTGTTACGCTTGTTGATATTAAACTTATTTCCACGAGGTTATTATGCGTGAACTTATTGCCCCCGGCGTTGCAATTATTTTGGTACTCATTTCAGCGATGATAGCTGCGCAAAATGGGATGGTTGCATTAAGCATCAAAGATTTGACCGCCACCCAAATTGGTACGCAATTGTTGATGTTGTCATTCATTGCACTGGTCATCGAACGCGCCGTTGAAGTTTATGTAAACAACCGATTTGCCGGCGAACAACTTGATGACAGCCGTCAATCCCGCCTTGCTGGCGCGAAAGTAAAAACGTTGCAAGCAGCACTAGATGCTGAAACGGCTCGCGCCTTGCCAGTTGGTGTAAGCGCCGACCAGCTTGCTAAAGCCACAAATGCCAAACAAGAAAGCATCGGCAAATGGAATGATGAAATTTCTGAAACACTGGAAAAGAAAGCCCAATTTCAGGAATCTGCTGCCGTTTCTTTGGACAAGTTGAAAGTTGCCAAAAGACGCGCGGCGATGACCGCCGCTACATTCCTCGCAGCAATTGTGGCATTATCTGGTGTTCACACACTTACGCAACTGGTTGACGCTTTTCCTGCTGATGCTCCGGTTTTCCAAACAAAGTTCTTTATGTTTGCAGACACTGTATTGACTGCTTTCCTTTTAGCAGGTGGTGCCGACGGGATTCATCAGATCGTCAAAAAATTTACCGCCATTAGCGACGATATTACGGCAGTTTAAACGCCGAACACATGGTTGGTCAGCCTAAGAACGCCGTCTAAACGGTGCGACTGAAAATAACTTCGGCTATCCTCTTTTGCAGGAATTGCTAGCCATTCGAGAAGTATCTGTTGATGTAAAAGAAAGCGGACGCTGGCATCGTTTCGATACTGCGCCCCATAGCCCGCAAAAAAGGCATCCATGTCGTTTGCTGGAATTATATTTTCACTCTCAAGCGACTGATCTTGGGCAAATCTCGTGGCGTAATCGATCAGAAGACGAGAAATGTCGTGGCCAATCGGTGCGTTATGGGTGAAATTGAAATCGATACCAGAAACCATGTCGGGACTGATCAACAAGTTGCGTGTATGCATATCGCCGTGCGCTGCAACAGTTACCGTTTCACCGCCAAGGAACTGGTCGATCCTGTCCAATAGAACTTTATGGGCTGCTTTAAGGCGATCAGCGTGTGGCACTGATTTATCCCCATTTTCAATTTTGTCTATCTGCGCTTGCAGATGGTCCATCATAAAACCCGGGTAGAACGTGGATTTTTTCACGCTGTCAGGCTGGTGAAATGCCGCGAGCCAAGCGGCAGAGCGCGTTAATAGTTCGTGTTGTTTTCGTGGATTCGCATAGGATTGCAACATGTGGTCGTTGAGGGTCTTTCCAGAAACCCGCAGCATTAAAACGGATTGTGTAACGTTATCAACGGCCAATATTTTGGGAACACCGACGCCTTTGGCTTTGATCAACCTTTCCAGTGCCCGTTTATGTGCCTCGACACCTTGCTGAAACGCCGCTGTGTCAAATGGTGCGAAAACTTGTTTGTAAATTAAGTCCTCGGCCCCTTTTCTATGCAATCTTAAAACGACAGCCGCTCTATGTTCAGCAGATCGCATCAACAACGGCACGAATTTCGCGCCATTCAAGCAATGCCAACTCGTTCACCCAGTTCAATTGCACCTTGGGTGGCCTGTTCAAAAAGTCGCTTTTCTGCCTCAGATTTCATGGCATCAGCAATAACGCCTTTGCAAAGGCATTTGCAATTCCACGCAACCACGCTAAACCGCGCCTATGTCAAAAGATGATAAGAAAAATTCACCCAGCAAGTCGCATGGCCGCCTTTCAATTGCCGCCTCGGTTAAACCGCGCGAACTCATGACCGCATTGCCACGGTTGGCAAACGCGTTTGCTGTCAAAGTGGTTACGTTATTTCCAGAGGCCTTTCCTGGGCTTTTGGGCGAAAGCCTGATGGGCAAGGCCCTTAAGGATGGTCTTTGGTCGCTTGAGACCATCGATTTGCGCCCTTTTGGCGAAGGCAAACACCGAAATGTAGACAATACGCCAGCAGGTGGCGGTGCTGGCATGGTGTTGCGGGCAGATATCGTTGGCAAAGCGCTTGAACAAGCCGCCGCTGGCACACCAAAAGATGCCCGCGCGTGGCCTGTGATCTATCTGTCACCTCGCGGCAAACCATTGACCCAAGCAATGGCGGCAGAATTTTCCGAGGCCGAAGGTATGACCTTATTATGTGGGCGATTTGAGGGCGTAGATGAACGCGTGATCGAACATTTCAACATTCAAGAAGTTTCAATTGGGGACTTTGTTTTAACGGGTGGTGAGATTGCCGCACAGGCCTTGATTGATTGCACGGTTCGTCTTATACCGCGCGTTCTTGGGAATCAAAATTCCATTGAGGACGAATCGTTTTCAAACGGATTGCTTGAACATCCCCAGTATACACGGCCGACCACTTGGCATCATCGTGATATCCCAGAGATCCTTCTTTCTGGGCACCACGCGAAGATTGCGGATTGGCAACAGGCCCAGGCCGAAAGGCTGACAAAGGAACGACGACCTGATCTCTGGCGGGCTTACTGTGAAAAACACGGTAGGGACACCGATGAAGACCAAGAGCTCTGAGGATGTCTTAATCTTCGTGGAAAAACCACGAGCAAAAGGAGAATAGCGATGAATCTTATCGCAGAACTAGAAGCCGAGCAAATCGCTGCTTTGGCAAAAGACATCCCGGACTTTAAAGCCGGTGATACAGTACGTGTAGGTTTCCGCGTTACCGAGGGTGGCCGCACACGTGTACAGAACTACGAAGGTGTGTGTATCGCACGCAAAGGTGGTTCAAGTATCGCAGCCGCGTTCACTGTTCGCAAAATTTCATTTGGTGAAGGTGTGGAACGTGTTTTCCCACTTTATTCCACCAACATCGACAGCATCACTGTTGTACGTCGTGGCCGCGTTCGTCGCGCCAAATTGTACTACTTGCGTGCCCTACGTGGTAAATCCGCGCGTATTGCTGAGAAAACAAACTACAAAGCCCCAACGGCTAAGTCATAAGGAACGGTCTGATGAGAAAAGATATCCATCCCGAGTATCACACAATCGCTGTGAAAATGACCGACGGCACTATGCTGGAAATGAAATCCACATGGGGCAAAGACGGCGATCAGCTGGCCTTGGACATCGATCCAAGCGTGCACCCTGCATGGACAGGCGGCAACACACGTCTTCTGGATTCCGGCGGTCGTGTTTCCAAGTTTAAGAAAAAATACGAAGGTCTTGGCTTCTAAGCAGCCTTTCCTTTTTAGAAATTTTGAAAGCCCGTGGTTACCGCCGTGGGCTTTTTTTTGTGCCTTATTTGGTGAGCGAAGTGAATTCGCTTTGACGTCTATTGGACCGAAATTTCTTTACACAAGAAATAATCTAACACCATAATGACCTTTGATAAGTGGTCAGCCACTTTGTGGAACTGATTAAAACCACTTTTTCCAATTTGAAAAAGGAGCAAAATTATGTGTGATATTTGTGTAATGAATTCCGTAAAAGACAAGATGCTTTCACGGCGAAATTTCTTTAAAGGAACTGCGGCGGCTGGTTTGGCTGCTGTTGGTGCAGCGGCCGCAACGACACCAGCGATGGCGGGTGGTCACGGCACGGTCGAGGACATGACCCATACCTTGCATGAAGATTTCCCAACGTATTTTGGACAAAGCGGATTTTCCCGTGAACAAGTTTTTAATTATGCAGAGCATTTTTTCAATCTGCAGCAGCTAACGGTTAATGAACACACCGGCACGCATGTTGATGCGCCTTTGCACTTTTCAGCCGATGGAACATCTGTCGATGAAATCCCCGTTTCCAGCCTCGTTGCACCACTTTGCGTGATAGATATCGCGGCACGTGCCGCTGAAGATGCCGATACGCCTGTGACGCCTGAAGATGTACAGGCATGGATCAGCAAGCATGGTGAAATTCCAGAAAACGCCTGTGTCGCCATGCATTCAGGTTGGGGACCCAAAGTTAATTCAGATGGTTTTCGCAATTTCGACGGTACCGCCCAGCATTACCCAGGTTTTCATGTCGAAGCCACGCAAATGTTGCTTGAACAGACGGGTGCCCAGTCGATCGCCGTCGACACCTTATCGCTGGATCACGGAATTTCCGCTGACTTTGCTAGCCACTATGCTTGGCTTCCAACGGGAAGATTTGGGATCGAATGTTTAGCCAATTTAGATAAAGTCCCTGCAGCGGGTGCGACGCTGGTTATCGGCGCCCCCAAACACAAAGGCGGCACCGGCGGACCTGCCCGCATATTCGCCATGATATAGTCTAAAAACTACAAACGCCTAAGCCTGTAGGCATAGTCAGTCTTTTGCGTCATACGAAAGCTCGCGGCAATTGCTGCGGGCTTTTGCTTTTTCGCGGATGCGGAAAATGAAAGAAGGTGAATTACTTTGATGTTGATTTATGCCATTGGTTTGTCTTTGCTGACATATACTCACCCCGTGCCATTTTTGACTTTATCGAGTCCGTCAATAGGGTTAGATTTGAGGTGAGTTGATCTAGTTGAGGTTCCGCAGTGTCCCACCCACCACAGCATCATTCCAAACATATCTGCTTTGTCGGAATGCTCGGCGGACGTGGCAGTTATGACGCGACCGTCTATGACGATTTGGATCACAAAGACGATGAGAGCGCTTGGTTTTTGGCCAGATTTGGCGACGTCAAAAACATTGAAATTTCCACGTGCAACATTAGCCACGGCGATCCCCTGCCCGATCTTTCAAACTTGGACGGGGTTGTTCTTGGCGGCAGCCATAATTCAGTTCACGACAACACTGAATGGCAACAAAGGCTTCGCGCGTGGTTGCCCGAACTGCGGGCAAGAAGCATACCGATCCTTGCGATCTGTGGCGCGCATCAATTGTTGGCACAAGACGGTGGTGCCAACATCGAGCCCTTTGCGGATGGCCCCTATGCAGGAACGATGCCCATCAGCATGACGCCCAGCGGGAACACTAGCCCGATTTTGCAAAACATTCCTGCGAATGCATGCTTTCAATTCGGGAATTCAGAACATGTTGCCAACCTACCAAACAATGCGACTTTGTTGGCCAGCAGTGGAACAAACCCAATGGCGATTTTGGATTTTGGCAATCACTGTTATTCAACTCAGTTCCACCCGGAATGCACCCACAATCAACTTAGCACAATTTGGCGGTTTAAGCGGCCAACGCTGATGGATAACTATGTCGCTGAGGATAATGGTTACAAACTTGTTGAGAATTTCTTTGAGATAGTCGCCAATCAATAAAGACGTTGATGGACGAAAAGAGGCGCCTATACCGAAGGCGTCTTACAACGGTAGAAGCCGCCACTGTAAAAATCCGCATGCACCGACAAAGATGGCAACCGCTATCGACAATAATATGCCCAGCACCGTGGTGATCCAAAGGCCCGTCAAAATAAGTATCAAGGTTGCAACGACCCAGATGGCGTCACCAATGGCAAAAAACAAAACCGCCGCCCTATTCGGAACAGCTTTTGATGCGGCCCAAAGAATGAGCAGGCCATTCCCAATCAGTCCCAATCCCAAAATTTGCAAAAGCAATACCGGCGGGTTTCCAAGGGCATTTGCAACGACAACCGGCGCTATTAGAAAAAGCACGCCAAAAAGTAGGCATGATGCAGCGTTGGTTTTTAGAACTTTGTATAACATTGATTCCAGCCATTCATGTTGTTAACTGAGGTGACAACTATTGAAAGCCGGAAATCATGTCACCAAGTTAACAAGACATTCACCTGTGGCGGGCCATCCCCTGGTCGAAAGTCAATCACTTGCGTTAACCCAATCAACGCAAATGTTCCGAGAACGCATGGTTGCATGGCTTATTTCTCGCCTGTCAGACGATGGCTTTGACGGCTTAAAAGCCAATCAACTTACTTTTCTTGGATCACTAGATTGCGGTGTAAATTATGCCGCCGCTTTGGCTCGTTCTTTGGGTATTTCACGACAGGCAGTCCACAAAACGGTCAAAGAAATGGAAAAATATGGCTGGTTGGCTACGCGCCCTGATGAGACCCTAAAAAATCAAAGGGTGATTGTTTTCACAGCAGAGGGTGAACGCATGATGGCACGCGCGCGGGAATACTTTCTTGAATTGGATGACCAGCTAATTCAAAAATTTGGTCAGGAAAATCTGGCGGAACTTCAGAATTTGTTAGCGTTTGATCCTAGTGCCTAAAGAAGTCAAAATCGCCGGTTAGCCACAACCTTCCTACCCATTTCGGTTTTTTCTTTGCCGCATTAAAACTACAAAATTTGAGACCAGCAGCGCCCCAATGACCACGGCACCACCGATCAATGTCAATTCGCCGGGATACTCGCCGATAACATACCAAACCAAAATAGGCGCCAAGACAGACTCAAGCAGGATCAGCAAAGAGACCTCGGCGGAAGTAATATAGCGGGGGCCTAGCATCATCAGACAACTGGCAATGGCAATAAAGGCGCCATGCCCTAGGAACAATATGTACTGGGTTTTGAATGCAGGAAACGGATCAACAAACAAACCGATCAACAATGCCGCACAGATTGATGCCACGGGGATAGCCGGCACCATGGAAACCTCGCGCATTTTTCGGGCAGCCGTCAGCGCGACCGCAAACATGCCAGCTGCATAAAGGGCCCATAAATCACCCTTCCATGAAGCAATTTCAGATGAACCCGACCCATAAGCAATAATTGCCAAACCTGCCCCGACGGCCGCCATTGTCATGACCATACGTTTGCTAATCGGTTCACCCAAAAACAGGCGACTAAACAACAACGAAAACACAGGGATCGCCGCGAGAATAAATACCACATTTGCCACGCTTGTATTGGCAATAGCCATTACAAAGGCGGGTGCCATTGCGCCCAGCGCCACAACATACAACAGCCCTGCCCGCCCTGTACGCATCACGGGACCAAATCCCTTAATACCTTGCGTAACTAGCACCCAAATCAAAACAAACACGCCCACTGTCATGGATCGCCAATAAGCCGTCACCAAAGGCTCCGCGTCCAGCAGTCGAATGAAGAGTGAATCCGGCACAACGAAAAGCACGCCAAGCGTTGTTATCAATAGACCTTTAAGTTGATTGTTCATCAGCAAACGGATGCATAATCTGATCTTGAAAGTAAAGCGATTTGGATTGGCGCTGTATTCTTATAAAATCTGACAGAGTTAAAAAAACATCATTTCCACAAAATTCGCCGATCAAGCAGTGCTTTCTCTATGGTCAGGCTTTCATATTATTCGATCCCACAATATAGATCGCGTGGGAAAACACCTTTTCAAAAAGAAAAAGGAACGGGGTAAATGGCGCATATTATTGTTTGTGGAAACGAAAAAGGCGGATCGGGGAAATCCACCGTAACCATGCATGTGGCAACAGCGCTTGTTCGCATGGGCTTTAGCGTGGGCGGCATGGATTTGGATTTGCGTCAACGCACGTTTGGGCATTACGTCGAAAACCGCCAGTCATATGCAAAATCGCAAAACGTTGAACTGCCTTGTCCTGAAATTGCTGAGCTGCCTGAAATTGACGAAGGTCAGTTAAGTCCAGGTGAAAACATCTATGATGTGCGTCTGTCCACCGCGGTGGCTGGTTTGGAACAACGTTGTGATTTCGTGGTTATTGATTGCCCGGGTTCACACACTCGTCTTTCCCAAGTGGCACATTCGCTGGCGGACACGTTGATCACCCCAATGAACGATAGTTTTGTTGATTTTGATCTGCTCGCCAAACGCGACCCAATAAATGGCAACATTGAGGGGCCTTCCGTTTATTCTGAAATGGTCTGGAATGCCCGTCAATTACGATCACAAGCTGGTCTTGATCCGATTGATTGGATCGTTTTACGCAACCGTCTTGGCGCGCAAAATATGCACAACAAAAAGAAGGTTGGCGATGCATTGGATGAATTGTCCACGCGCATTGGCTTTCGTGTCGCCCCTGGCTTCAATGAGCGTGTCATTTTCCGCGAACTATTCCCTCGTGGTTTGACGTTGCTTGATTTGAAAGATGTGGGCGTTCAGCAAATGAACCTTTCAAACGTCGCAGCACGTCAAGAATTGCGCGAATTGATGAAATCGCTAAAATTACCTGGCGTGACGGTTAACTTCTAAACTGATTCAATCGAAGACTTGGGTCATTTGGTTACATCTTTGTAATCAAATCCCGATCATTGTTACAAAAACTTCGGCAATTCACGACAACATCGCAAAAACACTCACGCCCCGTCACCGCGGCGTGAGCACCCTTTCGCTGACAATCATTTATAGGCATGTTCCACAGCAAGCGGGATCGATCCGTGAGTGCAGATGAAAGTAACACCTTAATGAAACGTCTCCCAATCTTGTTGATTTTCGCCGTCGCTATTATTGGCGCATTTACACTGAAAGACAGTCTTAGCTTTGAAACATTGGCCGAACATCGCGAAAGCTTGCTTGCTTATCGCGATGCCAATTATTTGCTTGCTGTTCTTGGCTTCATTGGCGTTTACACGTTGATTGTTGGGTTCAGCCTGCCTGGGGCGACAATCGCGACATTGACCGGCGGCTTTCTATTCGCAACTTTCCCTGGTGTTTTGTTTAACGTGACAGGGGCAACCTTGGGTGCCACCGCGATTTTTCTAGCCGCCCGTTGGGGTTTTGGCGAAAGCTTGGGTGCAAAGCTGGAACATTCAGACGGCGCCGTGAAAAAGATCAAAGACGGCATTGATGAAAACCAATGGTCCATGCTTTTCCTTATCCGTCTCGTGCCCGCTGTGCCGTTCTTTATCGCAAACCTTGTTCCCTCATTCCTTGAAGTTCCCCTTTACCGTTTCGTGGTTTCGACATTCTTTGGCATCATGCCCGGCGCGCTTGTTTACACATCCGTTGGCGCTGGCCTTGGAGAAGTGTTTGCAAAGGGTGAAACGCCCAATTTAGGCATAATTTTTGAGCCTCAAATTATTCTACCCTTACTGGGTCTCGCCTTACTGGCGGCCCTTCCAATCCTCATCAAAATGCTACGCAAAGGAAAAACCCAATGAAACGGATTAAAACTGATATCTGTGTGATTGGCGGCGGGTCTGGTGGTCTTTCTGTGGCGGCTGGTGCCTCGCAAATGGGCGCCAAGGTTGTTTTACTTGAGGGTCACTTGATGGGGGGTGATTGCTTGAATTTTGGCTGTGTTCCGTCAAAAGCACTGATCGCAGCAGGCAAACAGGCGCATGCGCTTCGTAACGGCGAAAAATTTGGCGTCGCCAATGTCATTCCTGATGTCAGTTATTCAGGTGCCAAAGATCACGTTCGTCGTGTCATCGACCATATTGCGCCCGTAGACAGCCAAGAACGGTTCGAAGGTTTGGGTGTACAAGTTATTCGCGAATTCGGTCACTTCATATCAAAAACCGAAGTTCAAGCAGGCGATACCATCATCAAAGCCCGCAGATTTGTTATTTCCACGGGTTCATCGCCCTTTGTCCCGCCAATCCCTGGATTAGACAAGGTTCCATACGAGACAAACGAGACCATCTTTGATCTGCGTGAAAAACCCGAACATTTGTTGATCGTTGGCGGTGGTCCTATCGGCATTGAATTGGCACAAGCGCATTTGCGGCTTGGCTGCAAAGTGACAGTAATTGAGGGCATGAAAGCGATGGGTCGTGATGATCCGGAAATGGCTGGCATTGTCTTGGAAAAATTGCGCGCCGACGGTTTAGAAATTGCCGAAGACGCGTTGGCGGCTGAAATTCGCGGCAAATCGGGTGCCATTGAAATCGAGGCCAAGGACGGTCGAGTTTTCAAAGGAACGCACCTGTTAATGGCTGTCGGGCGCAAGGCTAATATCGGAAAACTGAACCTCGAGAAAGCTGGAGTTCAAGCGGACCGCACCATCAAAGTAGGCAGTGATTTGCGCACAACGAACCGTCGTGTTTATGCCATTGGTGACGTTGCAGGACAGCTTCAATTCACCCATGTTGCAGGTTATCATGCGGGCGTCATCATTCGCAGCCTATTGTTTGCGTTGCCCAGCCGCACCAAACAAGATCACATTCCTTGGGCTACCTATACAGACCCAGAACTGGCACAAGTTGGATTGACCGAAACCCAAGCGCGGGAAAAATATGGCGACGGCCTATTCGTTTCGCGTTTTGACATTGGCGAAAATGATCGCGCTATAGCTGAGGGTAAGGCCATGGGATTGATCAAGGTCATGGTGGTAAAGGGACGGCCAGTTGGGGCATCAATAGTCGGGCCAAGTGCCGGTGAAATGGTCAGCCTATGGTCGCTGGCAATTGCTAATCGCTTGAAAATGGCGCAAGTGGCAGCGATGATTGCGCCATATCCGACTTTATCCGAGGTTAACAAACGCGCGGCCGGTGCCTATTTTACACCCAAGCTGTTTGATAATCCGACCGTTAAGCGGGTTGTGCGACTGGTTCAACGAATGGTGCCCTAAAATATGGCCAATACTTCTACGCTGTCAAAATCCATTAATTCGCTGTCAGGGCGTTTTTTGATCCTGACCGTCATTTTTGTCATGCTGGCAGAAGTTTTGATCTTTGTTCCGTCTGTCGCGCGGTTTCGCGAAGAATATTTACTAACGCGTCTTGATCGCGCGCAAATCGCCTCGCTTGCCCTGCTTGATGACAACATGGTGAATGAAGAAGTTGAACAAGAACTGCTCGTGAACGCCGGCGTGTTTAACGTAGTGCTGCGACGTGATGAAATGCGCCAATTGATCCTTTCCTCCCCTGTACCTGGCCCGATTTACGCCAGCTATGACATGCGCGACCCTTCGGCATGGCAATTAATGAGGGATGCCACGATGGAATTATTTCATCCCGAAGAGCGTATCATCAGGGTGATCGGCAATCCGGTGCGCAGCGCGGGGGTTTTGATAGAGGTCACGATGGACACGGGTGGACTGCGCGCTGCTTTGATCGATTATGGCCTGCGCATTCTTTTGCTGTCGGCCGTTATTTCCGTCATTACAGCGATTATGCTGTTTTTGGCTGTACGCCGCTTTCTTGTGAAGCCAATCAAAGGCGTGGTCGGCAGCTTGGCCACCTATGCCGCCGACCCAGAAGATGCGCGTAATGTCATCATGCCCAGCGCGGGGGTAACAGAATTACGCGATGCTGAAGACGCCTTGAAGTCTATGCAAACCCAATTGACCAGCGCCTTTAAACAACGTGAACGTTTGGCCCAATTGGGCGGTGCGGTATCCAAAATCAGTCACGACTTGCGTAACATTTTGACCGTTGCCCAGTTGTTCGCTGACCGGATGGAAAATTCAGACGATCCCATGGTCAAAAAAGCCACACCAAAACTTGAGGCGTCAATCTCGCGGGCTATCCGTTTGTGCGAATCGACACTAGCCTTTGGGAAAGCCGAAGAAGCGGCCCCCGAATTAGATTTTCACAATTTGAATGCATTGGTTGCAGATATTTTTGAAAACGAGCATCTCGCCCGTGGTGGCGATAAGGTGGATTTCTTTCACAATATTCCAAACGACATGGAAATCAGGTGCGACAGCGAACAGATGCACCGTATAATTACCAATCTGACCCGTAACGCACGCCAAGCGATCATTGATTCTGGCAAAACTGGTGAGATTCGGGTTTCCGCCGAAGAAGATCCACAAAATTGGCGGGTACGCCTGTCAGATAATGGGCCGGGCCTGCCAAAACGCGCGCAGGACCATTTATTTGTAGCATTTCACGGCGGCACCCGCAAAGAGGGCAGCGGCCTAGGTTTATCCATCGCAGCCGAACTTATTCGGGGTCATGGCGGCACGCTTGAACTGGTTAAGACAGATCAAGACGGTACAACGTTTGAAATTTGCATCCCGAAAGGGAATATCGTCTAAGAATCATGATTTAGGGCCTTGCATTGCCCGTTGCAGCAAACTAAACCGCCCCCTACGGACCGATAGCTCAGCTGGATAGAGTACCTGACTACGAATCAGGGGGTCGGGGGTTCGAATCCTCCTCGGTCCGCCACTTTCCTTCCAAGATCGCGGCAATGCCTAATTAGGGCGCTGTAATTGGTATGAAAATTGACGGAGTTCACGTCTTTGCGCGTTGACTTTAAGTGATACCGGCCCTAATAAACGGGCTTCAAGATGAACCGGGAGAGAATCCCGAAGATATAAACGGAGCCCGGAGCGATGAAACGCACCTACCAACCTTCCAACCTTGTGCGCAAGCGGCGCCACGGTTTTCGTTCGCGCATGGCAACTAAAGCTGGCCGCAAAATTTTGAATTCTCGTCGTTCGCAAGGCCGTAAGAGCCTAAGCGCATAAGGCGACCGCCTAAAAGGCAACGATTATGACACCGCCAATGGATCCCAATGCAAGCAGAAATGCTGACACGGGTGTATCCTTGGCGGTTTCTACGTTTGAAACATCTGTTTTGAAAAAGCGCGCTGACTTCCTCAAGGCAGCAAAAGCCAGACGTTTGGTTACGAATGGGTTTTTGATTCAGGCACGCCCCCGTAGTGAGGAAGAGCCACCCGCGCCGTTGATTCGAATTGGCTATACGTGTTCCAAAAAAGTGGGCAACGCGGTGGCGCGTAATCGTGCAAAACGTCGTTTGCGTGAAATTGCCCGACTGGTCATTCCGCACCACGGAAATCCAGGTTGGGATTACGTTTTGATCGGTCGTGCGGGTAAAACTGCAGATCACCCGTTTGATCAAATGCAACAAAACCTACGCGATGCCCTTTTAAAATTGCACGGTGCAAAAAAATGAGCCCCCTTGCCCACGTTTTTTCATGGCCCGTTCACGCCTATCGCAAAACGTTTTCATCCTACGTGGGTTTTAATTGCCGATATCAACCGACGTGTTCTGCCTATGCGCTTGAAGCACTGGAAAAACACGGGGCGGTCAAAGGCGCTTGGCTAACTACGAAACGTGTTTGCAGATGCCACCCTCTTGGCGGGAGTGGCATTGACAACGTACCTGATTAAGACGTTCGGTCGTATTCCATCGCCAGTCCTTTGGTATCTCGAAATCTGTTTGGAATGTATTCGCGATCAATCTCACCCATAATCGTGTGATAAACATCCGTCATCAACCGTTGGTCAAAGAAATACCAAATATGACCGGGGTTCTTTATCCTTGCCTTTTTGAACACTTTTTCTTGCGACTTATAATAATGGCCACAATTTACGTTCACCGCTTTTTCTGGCCGTTCTTCGGGCAAGCCAATGCGACCCAACCGTGGCGAAACCCCTACCCGCTTTACGTTTGATAGCGATAAAACGCCATCGAACGGATTGTAATAATTGGTTAACCGCACACAGTGCCGATAAAGGGACGAAGACTTAGAACCGCCTTCTTTCATGGAACCAGCAGAAACATCTACCCCAACCAAAATGACTTGGCTGACCGACCAATTTCTGGCGGCAACAGCAGGGCGGTCATCGGCATCATCAAACGCCTCGCGCACAACATGACAGCCCATAGAATGAGCAAAGAGATGCACGTTAATCTTGCATTCAGGCCGTTTAAGAGCCGCAAAATTTACGATGCCTTCTTCGACCAAACGTCGCGCCGATGTTTTCGCGTCGTTGCGATCTTCAAGGTAATTGACGGCTGTATTCGCGGATGGCCAATCAAAACTGACCACAACACCTTCAAAACCCTCCGCCTCTAAACCTTTGCGAATGGCCTTGTGACGTTCCAACATTTCCTCAGGCGTGTGGTTGAAACCGTGAATATAGACAACGATATCACCACAAGGATTTCCCTCGTCATGTTGGTGCTCTGGACCATCATGTTCGGCTTCATGTAAGACTGTTTTAAACCAGTCAGATTTTCGAACAGCGTGGTCGGTATCAGGTTTTTTTGCCCCATCAGGAATTGCAAGAAAATGCATGGCCCCGGGTTCATTCGTAAATTTACCTTTTCGCACGCTGCGTACCGTGAACACATAATTCATCTACCCACTCCTAAATTTTTAATTCAATAAGGATCAGTCTAGGCAGATTTTGGAATTTGGAAAGCGATTTACGTTTATTCCTTGCGAAAGGTGGTTTTTATTCGGCGATAAAACGCAACTAGGGGCGACAAAATTTTGATCCGGTCAAACCAACGTACATCCTGAATATCAGTTCGCGATGGTCGCTGACGCGTTACGGGATAAAGCGATGCTAGTGTTTTTATTTGCGGATGAGCCGCACGAAACCAACCAAAAGCCCCATCAATATGCATCGGCCCACCTTTGGGATCACCCAATGGACGAGCCGCAATTGCCAAAAGATAAGGCACCAAAATCTTTAGCGTGGATTGTTTGTACCCGATGAAATGCAAAGAATAGGGTGCTTCGCTCGGCTCTAGTTCAATCATTTCAATACTATTGGCATCGAATTCGTGACCGACTGTCTGACGTGTCCAGCCATAATAAATATCCCATGGCTCAGCCAATAGGCGTTTCGCCATGGCCCCAAAACGAAAGTTAAAATTGGTTCTGAAGTTCGTGTCGTCCTCAATGATCAGAATGGTTTCGTGTCCAGCGGTTATCGCATCGGTAAAAATCGTTAAATGGCTTTCAAAACAGCCCCGACAACCGATCGAAGGGAACTCACCTTTTTCAATAGGGCGAATTGCTGGAAACAGCGTGATTTGTTCATGATCCAACGATAAACCAATGCCGCGAAGCTGTTCTTCCATTTCCCGCCGCCGATCTGTTCGGCTTGGCAAATTCACGATATAGATATGATCAAACACAGACAGGATCGCTGCACCGCCACTTTTAGAAACTTCATCCATCCGTCATTGCCTTCGTTCGCTTTTTGATTACCTTGTTTATACCACGTCAACGCGATACTGCATCCCTTAGCATTCCTGCCACCGCATTTCTTGACATGAGTACCCCATGCTTGACGATACCAAAGATATTCACCCGCTTTTTGACGGCGCCCCTTCGACCACCGAATTCAAAAAATTGCGTAAACGTATTGTACGACAAACGCGCGAAGCGATTGAACAATACGGGATGATAGAACGCGGTGCGCGCTGGATGGTGTGCATGTCGGGCGGCAAAGATAGTTATACTTTGCTGGCTGTATTGCATGAATTACAGTGGCGCAGTTTGCTGCCGGTGGATATTTTGGCCGTAAACCTTGATCAAGGCCAGCCCGGTTTTCCCGCAACAGTTTTGCCAAAATTCCTGTCTGACAAAGGCGTTCCACATCGGATCGAATATCAGGACACGTATTCGATTGTGATGGACAAGGTTCCCGCCGGTCGCACGTTTTGTTCATTATGTTCCCGTCTACGCCGATCTCATTTGTACCGAATTGCCCGCGAAGAGGGTTGCAGTGCAATTGTATTAGGGCATCACCGCGACGACATTTTGGAAACATTTTTTATGAACCTGTTTCACGGTGGCCGGCTGGCAACGATGCCGCCAAAATTGGTAAACGAAGAAGGCGATTTATTTTTGTATCGCCCCCTCGCCCATGTCGCAGAGGTTGATTGTGAAAAATTCGCCCAAGCCCTTAATTATCCAATCATTCCTTGTGATCTATGTGGCAGCCAAGATGGCCTTCAACGCCAACAGGTAAAACAGATTTTGGATACTTGGGAAAAGAACAGCCCTGGACGCCGCCAAGTGATGTTTCGCGCATTGATGAATACCCGTCCGTCGCATTTGCTTGATGCGAATTTGTTCGATTTTGCGGGGCTTACAACCAATCAGGAACAAATCGACTAAAATTATTGTTTTACAAACTGCCCGCGTTAACGCCCTAGGGACAGCTTGCATTTAGATTCACCCGAAACACCAGCGGGGTTATCAAATGCGGGCAGAATGGCGCGGCAGTAAACGAAAAGTATTTGCAATATTCGGAGTGATGACTCGTGCCAAGGTGCTGTCATTATTCCCTTTGGCCACGATCACTGCCTATTGGCTAGGAAATCAAGCGGTGCTTTTTGCCGTGTCCGTGATCTTGCCAGTCATCTTGGCAATTCAGGCATTCATTCGGCCAAATGAAAGTACCGAAAATAATCGATTAGGCGATGCCCTGACTGATCTACCTCAACCTAAAATCCTTGTTGACCTTCTCAGTCATACGCTTGAAAACAAACACAAAACGGGCCTTAATACCGCATGTATTGTCGTCGACATTGACGGGTTCACCAAGTTAAATACCTCGCTCGGTCAAGCCCGTGGAAATGATGTGCTAAAGCGGATCAGTGATCGCATCGTTGCTGCTGTACGCGAGGAGGATGTTGTCGTGCGTTTAGAAAACGACTGTTTCGCAATTGCGCTGGATCCCGTTTATAAGGTCGACCTTGAAAGTACGTTGTCTGTCGTTCGCCACATTCAAAAATCTGTTCACGACCCGATGAATTTGGCAGGTTCCTCAATCGCTATCTCGATTTCATCAGGGTACTGTCTTGGCTCTGGAAGTCCCGAAAACACGGGTGAATCATTGGTACAAGCAGCAAAAAATGCCATGAAAGAGGCTCGGCGAAATGGCGCAGGTGGCATTCGTGGGTATTCCAGTGACCTAAGTATCCGTCACAAAACCCGATCAATTCTAAACGACGAAGTCACAGAAGCATTGAAACGTGGTCAAATTATTCCGTGGTTCCAACCTCAAATTTCAACATTAACCGGCGAAGTTGTAGGGTTTGAGGCTTTGGCGCGATGGCTGCATCCAAGACGCGGAATTTTACAGGCCGCCGATTTCATCCCCGCCATTCAAAGCGCGGGTCTTTTCGTTCAACTAGGTGAAATGATGCTGACCCAGTCGCTTTCGGCCATGCAAAAATGGCAGGATGTAGGGCACCCCGTTGATCGCGTTGGAATAAATCTTTCTGATCAAGAACTTTGCAATCCAAGATTGTTGGAACAAATCAACTGGGAATTAGATCGCTTTGGAATGTCACCGGATCGTCTAAACTTCGAAGTTTTGGAAACAGTTCTAGCCGACCCAAAAGACATCAATATTTCCAATAACATTCGGGAATTGGCGGCATCCGGTTGTAACATCGATTTGGATTGCTTTGGCACAGGACATTCCTCAATCACGTCATTGCGACAGTTTCCCATCAAGCGAATAAAAATCGACAAAAGCTTCGTGAAAAACATCCATATTGAACGGGGTCAAAAGAACATGATGCGTGCAATTATGAACCTTGCTGACCAGTTGGACATTCAGGCGTTGGCTGACGGCGCTGAGGATATTGAAGAACTAAAATTGCTTTCCGAAATGGGGTGTGAGTTTGTTCAAGGCTTTTGCATTGCCCGCGCAATGCCCGCTGATGATGCCCTAACTTGGCTAACCAGCTACAATGAAAAATTGCTAAGAGGTAAATCCGTTGAAAAATTGGCTATTTAGGCGGAATGTCACTGTAAAAGACGCCAAAACCCCTTGACCTTTTGCCCTGCAAACGATTGAACCCTTGAGGATTATCAATCGACGGGGCGTGCAAGAAAATGCAAGACGAAAACAAGAATTTACTATTGGCTATGGCCCTTAGTGTAATGGTGATTATCGCTTGGTCGATCTTCTTCCCAGCCCCTGTGGATGAAACACCGGTTGCCGCGACATCTGGCGAACAATCTACAACCGCTGGCGTTAGTGCCGACGCTGGATCAGACGTTGCAGCAGTTAGCAATGTTCCGACGTCCGCCGAGGTACGCACCGCGGCACTTTCATCAGCTACGCGCGCAGACATTGATACACCGCGCCTATCTGGTTCAATCTCTACTCTGGGCGGCCGCATCGATGATTTGTCATTGAAAGATTACCGCATTGAATTGGATGAAGCATCAGACATTGTCACATTGCTAACACCCGAAGGCACACAAGACGCATATTATGCCCTTTACGGATGGGCACCTGGCGGCGATCTGGGTTGGGACGATGTTCCTGGACCAGAAACCCAATGGGCAATTGAAGGCAATGAAAAGCTAACGCCTGAAACACCTGTAACATTGGTTTGGGAAAACACGACGGGAATGACCTTCCGTCAAATTATTTCAGTTGATGCAGATTTCCTATTCTCTGTTCAGCAAGAAGTTTCCAACAATGGTTCAACTGCTGCCCGCCTTGCACCATACAGCCAAATCCGCCGTCATGGTGAACCCACAGACATGAAAGGCTTCTTCATCTTGCACGAAGGGGCAATTCGTCAATCAGGCGAAAGCCAAAAAGAATACGACTATTCCGATTTGGCCGACTTTGATCGCGATGATCAATGGGGCGATCGTTCTGATGTGGTTGATGTTGCAAGCAACGGTTGGCTTGGTTTCACCGACCACTACTGGATGACCGCATTGATCCCTGAATCAGCGCAACCCTTCAAATCCGTGCTTCAATACAAAGCACAGCAAGACGTCTATCTTTCTGAAACACGCCTACCAACATTGACGGTTGAAGCGGGTCAAACCAATACAGTAACGACGCATTTCTTTGCTGGTGCCAAAGAATGGGCCGTAATTCGTGAATATGAGGCCAACAATGGCATCTATCGCTTTATCGATAGCATCGACTGGGGTTGGTTCTACTTCCTGACAAAACCGATTTTCTGGGTACTACATTCGTTGAATGGCATTATCGGCAACATGGGTTGGTCAATCATCGGTCTAACATTGTTGATCAAAGCATTGTTGTTCCCGCTTGCCTATAAATCTTATGTCTCAATGGCAAAAATGAAAGAATTGCAGCCACAAATGGCTGAAATCAAAGAAAAGGCCGGTGACGATAAATCGAAGGTCCAGAAAGAAATTATGGAACTTTATAAGAAGGAAAAGGTAAATCCAGCTTCTGGTTGTTTGCCAATCCTATTACAAATTCCAATTTTCTTCTCATTGTACAAAGTGATTTTCGTCACAATCGATTTGCGCCACGCACCTTGGGTTGGTTGGATCAAAGACCTTTCGGCACCTGATACATCATCGTTGTTCAACCTGTTCGGTATCCTCCCTTGGGACAGCCCAGAACCCGGTTCGATCATGGCTTTGATTTTCATTGGTGTTCTGCCGTTGTTGCTGGGTATCTCAATGTGGCTGCAGCAAAAACTGAACCCAGCCCCAACTGACGCAACACAGGCGATGATATTTGCCTGGATGCCTTGGGTATTCATGTTCATGTTGGGCAGTTTCGCCAGTGGTCTGGTGGTCTACTGGATCGCAAACAACACTATCACATTCACCCAACAATACCTGATCATGCGCTCACAGGGTTTCAAACCTGACGTATTTGGAAACATTATGTCCTCTTTCAAAAAGAAAGAGCCCGTAAAGGTGGCACCAACACCTGTTTCCAATAAATCCAAAAAGAACCCCAAAAAATGACAATCACTGTCGCACATATCTGGCGTCATCCTATCAAGTCTCACGGGCGTGAAACATTGACAGAGGTGTCAATGAACGCTGGTCAAACAATGCCATGGGATCGGACTTGGGCTGTTGCCCATGAGGCGGCAAAAACAGATGGGTCCGAATGGGCAGTCTGCGCCAACTTTTCGCGTGGGGCTAAATCGCCCCAATTGATGGCGATTGACGCTGCTTTGGATGAAGCGACAGAAACGGTAACTTTGATGCATCCTGATAAGGAACCGTTAATATTTCGCCCAGATCAAGATGTGCAACCGTTTCTGGAATGGTCCAGCGATCTGACGCCGTCGGATCGTGCCCAATCTTCTCGGATTGTACGTGTCGCAAATCGCGGCATGACTGACACACCGTTTCCTTCGGTTAGTCTGATGAATTTAGCGACGAACCAAGTGGTAGAAGAGCGTTTGGGTCAAAAGTTGGATATCCGACGCTGGCGCGGAAACTTTTGGTTAGACGGTATGAAGCCATGGGAAGAATTCGACTGGATCGGCAAAAAAATCACAATCGGGACTGCTGAATTAATGGTCCGTGAACCCGTAACCCGTTGTTTGGCAACTACAGCAAATCCTGAAACGGGTCAGCGGGATGCGGATACACTTAGCGCATTGCAAGACGGGTTCGGGCACAAAGATTTTGGCATTTATGCCGAAGTAACGAAATCAGGCGTTATTCGCGCTAACGACACTGTAACGGTTTTATCATGACACCTAAGTTCCCCATCGCAGGAGAACCTGATGCAGCAGCCACCGAAGCCGGCCGTTTGCTTTTCGCCGCAGGGACCGAGTTTTTAAAGGGCGTAGTGGCCATGGACGGCATGCCGCCGGCTGATCGCTTAGAGGTCTGCTTTGCTGGTCGCTCAAACGTTGGCAAGTCAACGCTGATTAATGCCCTTACTGGCCGCAAAGCGTTGGCTCGTACGTCTAACACTCCTGGGCGCACGCAAGAGATTAACTTTTTCACGGTAGCCGAAAGTCACTATTTGGTGGATTTGCCGGGATATGGTTTTGCTAAGGCGCCTTTGCCCACCGTCAAAAAATGGCAAGCTTTACTAAAGGCCTATCTGTCCGGTCGCCAAAACCTGCGCCGTGCATTTGTGTTGATCGATTTTCGCCATGGTGTGAAAGACGTGGACGACGAGATCATGCAGCTTTTGAATTCATCCGCTGTGACGTTTCAGGTCATTTTGACCAAGGCGGATAAGGTAAAAGAAGCGGATCGTGAAAAAATATTAGCGCAAACCCGCGCGGCATTGGCCAAGCACCCAGCGGCATATCCCGAAATTTTGGTAACATCGTCTGAAAAAGGCGAAGGCATTGAAAATTTGCGCAGCATAGTGAACACGTTGATTTAAGCCGCTAGAATTTCCGCCTGCTTTTTCTTAGGTAAGGCGTCAAAAATCATTTGATACGAAAATTCGATGTGGCGCTTTAATTCAGTTTTCGACAACGCTCCCTCATCATACCATTGTAGCCATTTCATCCCGCGGCTTGCTAGATAGGGCGCAGGTCGAACGCCTGGTTCATTGGACAATACTTCAAAAACCAAAGGCGTTACTTTGAAAGTATAAGCAGGCTCGCCACTATTCCAGCCGCCAACAGCAAACAACTTTCCACCGATTTTCCAAACGTCAGAATTACCCCATTGAACGACATGAGTTGTACCGTTTAAGGCACCGCAAAATTCATTGAACTCGTCGTTGGTCATTAAACGTGTTGTCCGCCATTTACCTCAATCTCAGTGCCCGTGACATATGATGACTGATCAGAGCATAGAAAATGAATGACATCAGCCACCTCGGCGGGTTGTCCCAGTCGTCGCATTGGCAATCCATCGACGATTTTGTCAGTACCGGGCGAAAGAATTGATGTTTCCACTTCACCTGGCGCAATGGAATTCACCCGGACGCCTAAAGGCCCAAAATCATGAGCCATTTCTCGGGTTAGCGATTTTAGTGCCGCCTTGGATGTTGAATAAGCAGCCCCTGCGAATGGATGAACCCGTGACCCAGCAATCGAGGTTACGTTGACAACTGCGCCCTTTGCGGCGGCAAGTTCAGCACGTAAACCACGAGCTAAGACAACAGACGCAAAGAAATTCACGTGGAAAACCTGCCCCCAAGTACGCAGATCCGTTTCAAGTGTATTCAAACGCCCACCACCTTCGGTCTTGGGTGAAATGCCAGCATTGTTAACCAATGCATCCAATTTTCCACCCAGTTTTTCTCGAATGGTTTCAATGGCGGCGATGGTATTGTTGGGATCAGCCAAATCAATTTGCACATGATTGTCTGCACCTCCCGGCCAAGGGCACCGATCATCAAATGCATTGCGCGAGCATGTCAAAACCCGCCAGCCTTCTGCCGAAAAGCGTTTCACTGTCGCGTGGCCAATTCCGCGACTTGCGCCTGTCAAAACAAGTGTTTTTTGCCGATCAGTCATTCAACTTTCCTTTTGAAAGAGGTGCCGTTCTCTTGTGCTTATCACTTGGCAGCGCTCATGCAACCGATTATCACATAGAAACGAGCCAAGGATTATATGATGAAAAAGCAGGATATGATGAACACTGACTGGATTGCGACGGCCTCAACACTTTCAAAGGCGTTGCCTTATCTTCAACGATATGACGGGGCGACGGTAGTGATAAAATTTGGTGGCAATGCCATGGGCAACGCTGCGGAAATGGACAGTTTTGCGCGTGACATCGTTTTGATGCAACAAGTAGGTATTAATCCAGTTGTTGTGCATGGCGGTGGGCCGATGATCAATGACATGCTTTCGCGCCTGAATATTGAATCCAGTTTCGTTAACGGCAAACGAGTGACAGACGAGGCAACCATCGAGGTTGTTGAAATGGTCTTATCAGGCCGTGTTAATAAACGCATCGTTTCAGCAATTAACGGCCAAGGTGGTCGTGCAGTTGGGGTATCAGGCAAAGACGCCAACCTGATGGTTTGTGATCCTGCTGACGAAGCTTTGGGTTTCGTGGGCGAACCTGCTGAAATTTCATCAGACGTCATTCGGCAGTTTCATGAAAGCGGTATTATCCCAGTGATCGCACCTATTGGTGCAGGTCGTGATGGCGAGACATTCAATGTTAACGGCGACACAGCTGCCGGTGCCATCGCGGCAGCATTAAAGGCGGATCGTTTTCTTTTGCTAACGGACGTTGAAGGCGTAAAAAATGCAGATGGTGAAGTCCTAACTGAAATGACTCCACAGCAGATTATCGAGCTCACTGAAGAAGGCGTAATAGCCGGTGGAATGATCCCGAAAACTGAAACAGCTTTGGCCGCGCTGAATGGTGGTGTTCGTGCTGTTGTAATTTTAGATGGACGAGCACCAAATGCATGTTTGTTGGAATTATTCACCGATCATGGGGCTGGTTCGCTGATCCGTTCTTAATGGCAAGTTATACCTATTCAGAATTGTGTACGGATATGGCCAACATCAATTTGGCCGTTCTGGGTGGTATTCAAGATGGTGAAACACCCCTGCCCGACGGGTGCAAAACATTGCTTTTGCTTGGACCGTTGGAGCCCAATTTTTGGACAAACTTCAAGGAAACGCCGGAGTTTGGTGACGGGTCAAATGACCCTATGAACCGTTGGTCACAACGTGTCATCACAGTTTCAGCAAACCAATACGGCGCTCAGGCATATTTTCCTTTTGGAACCACACCACCGCATCCCTTTTTCACTTGGGCGACTGCTTCTGGCCGTTGTTGGTCATCCCCCGTTATGTGGCTAGTGCATGATGAGGCCGGAACAATGGTTTCGTTTCGTGGCGCGCTTGGGTTTGACAAACGAATAGAATTGCCCCCCTTGCCGGCCAATCCTTGTGACATCTGTGATGACAAACCTTGTCTTAAGGCCTGCCCTGTGGGCGCCCTTACGGGGGCAGGTTACGATGTGCCAGCTTGTCATGCATATTTGGACCAACCAGAGGGACAAGAGTGCCTAGACGCAGGTTGCCAAGTGCGCCTAGCTTGTCCGATCAGCCAATCATATGGGCGGGCAAAAGAACAATCCGCATTTCACATGGGTTACTTCCATCCTGCAAAAGGGGTCACAAAATGAAAACAATATTCTTGATGCGCCACGCGAACACCGAACCAGGGCGATCAGATTTGGCTGATGAAAACCGTGGTCTGACCGAACGCGGTAAGAACGATGCGCATTTGATGGGCGAATGGCTGGCAAAACAAACGCCTCGGCCCGAGGCCCTGCTCTTGTCCTCATCAGTGCGCACAGGACAAACAGCAAAGATCGTAACCAAGGCGTTACCTACTGATTTGCCGACACATGCACTGGATTCCCTTTATTTGGCGTGGGCCAGCGAGTTGGCGGACTTAATCCGTAGGCAAGACGATATGATAGATACCGTTTTGATTATCAATCACGAACCTGGCCTCAGTACGTTGGCGCGCACGTTAGTTGCCAGTGTTGAAAATGAAACTTACGTGAATGCGTTAGATCATTTTCCAACGGGTGCCGTAGCTGTATTGGAATTTGCGAGCGAAAATTGGTCAGAACTTGCGCCACAATCCGTACATTTCAAAAACTTTGCGTCTCCCAAAAATCAATAATCAACACAAAAATACAATCCTCAAAAGTAAAAAACCCCGCATATTCTGCGGGGTTTTCTAATTTTCAAGAAATTGAAATAGGGGTTCTTAGTGGCCCAAAATTTGCGATAGGAACAACTTTGTCCGTTCGCTTTTTGGATTGTTAAAGAACTCTTCTGGCTCGTTTTGTTCAACGATTTGACCCTGATCCATAAAGATCACGCGGTTAGCAACTTGGCGGGCAAAACCCATTTCGTGCGTCACGCAGATCATTGTCATGCCTTCTTCGGCAAGTTCGATCATTGTATCCAAAACCTCTTTGATCATTTCTGGATCAAGCGCTGACGTTGGTTCGTCAAACAACATGATACGTGGTTTCATGCACAAAGAGCGGGCAATCGCCACACGTTGTTGCTGACCACCGGACAATTGACCAGGGAACTTTAATGCTTGTTCAGGAATCTTCACTTTTTCAAGGAAGTGCATCGCCACTTCTTCAGCTTCTTTCTTGGGTGTTTTACGAACCCAGATTGGTGCCAAAGTCAGATTATCCAGAATGCTAAGATGCGGGAATAAATTGAAATGTTGGAAACACATGCCAACTTCGGACCGGATCTTGTCAATGTTTTTCAAGTCAGACGACAGCAAAGTGCCATCAACTTCGATACTACCTTGCTGGTGCTCTTCCAAAGCGTTGATACAGCGGATCAATGTCGACTTACCTGAACCAGACGGGCCGCACACGACAATGCGTTCACCACGATTAACCGTCAGGTTAATGTCGCGTAGTACGTGGAATGTACCATACCATTTGTTCATATTCTGAATCGAAATCGCAACTTCGTCCGAAACTTTCATTTGAGTTTGAGCCATAATTTTGCCCTTTCCTTAACGATGATCGGTGGCGAGACGACGCTCCAACCACTGTGAGTATTGTGAAATGCCATAACAGCAGATGAAGAATAGAACAGACGCAAAACCAAACAGTTCCCAGTAAACACCATTCCAATCAGGTGACGCCGGAATCGGCCCGCGAATCATACCAATCAGATCAAACATTGAAATCACCGACACAAGAACCGTGTCCTTGAACAGACCAACCGCAATATTGACAATCCCTGGAATGGAAATTTTTAGCGCCTGTGGAAGAATAATTAGTCGCATGGCTTGGGGATAATCCAAGCCTAAACTGTCGCCTGCTTCATACTGGCCTTTTGGTAAAGCCGCCAAACCACCCCGAACAACTTCAGCAATATACGCCGCCGAGAATAGGGTAATCATGATGACAACCCGCAAGAATAAGTCAACGGTCGCTTCTGGCGGGAAGAAGTACGCCAACATCACACTGGCCACAAATAGCAGAGTAATCAATGGAACACCGCGAATAAACTCGATGAAGATTACACACACAAATTTAATCAATGGCATGGACGACTGGCGCCCTAAGGCCAGCGCGATACCGATCGGCACAGACAGTGAAACACACGTAACGCCCAGCATCATGTTCAACATGAAACCGCCAAGGTCCCGCGATGGTACTGACCGCATTGAACCTTCTACGGCAAATCCATCAGGGACAAAAGAGCCACCTACTATCCAGACGATCACAGCAGCCAAAATGGCGCCAAAGAAGCCAGCGGCAAAGCTACTGACCACCAATCGGGAATACACAATATAACCGACGATTATACCGACAAGAGACAGTATAGGTGTCCAGATTGAGCCACCCCAAATCAAGTAGTACGCAATGAAAGGAAACAGTGCTGTGAAGATCAAAAGCTTGCGCGGAAGATCAAAGAACAGCACTGGCGCCGCAGCTAAGAAGAACAACGCAAATGCAACCGTCGGACGCCAGTATAAATCTGTTGGGTAGGTGAACCCAAACAACAGCTGGTTCCAGCGCTCAGTCAGAACAGCAAAGCAACCACCAGTGGCGCCCTGCAAAACTTCGCGACAGCCGGCCAGACTATCTGAGTTCCATACACCATTTAAAAGCCAAGGCAGAAAATCCCGTAGCAGCAGATAAATCGCGATTAACGACAATACCGTCAGGATTGCGTTCGCTGGTGTAGCGAATAAGTTTTCGCGCAGCCATTTAACCGGCCCAGCTGCAGACGACGGCGGCGGCAAAGATGGCGCGTCTTCGGTGCGCACAAACGCAACAGATTTAGTGCTATCAACCATTGCTCAACGCTCCTTCAATTTAATTGAATTGTTATATACATTGATCACCGATGAAATTGTCAGCGAAATGATCAGATAAAACAACATTAGCAATAAAATACATTCAATTGCGCGGCCCGTTTGATTCAACGTGATTCCGCCCAAAGTCGCCGTTACATCCGCATACCCCACCAAAATCGCAAGAGACGAGTTCTTGGTGATGTTAAGGTACTGCGAGATAAGCGGTGGAATAATAACGCGCAATGCCTGGGGCAATACAACAAGGCTCATGATGCGAGCAGAACGAAGACCAAGCGCCGCTGCAGCCTCTGTCTGTCCTTTGGATACCGCTTGAATGCCTGCGCGAACGTTTTCAGCAATGAATGCGCCGGTGTAGATGGACAAAGCAAACCAGATCGCAATCAACGGTGCGCCGATCTGCAACCCACCCCTAAGGTTAAAGCGGTTCGCAAGTGGATCAGGTAGATCCAAACCAATAGGCTGCCCCATTACAAAAAACATAAAAATTGTGGGAATAAGCAGAATTGCAATTGTCGGCAAACCGGTTGGCAATAACTTGCCGGTTCGGTACAGTAAATTAGTGGCATATCTGCGATAAGCAATCACAGCTATTACTGATAAGATAAAAGTAACCACAACCACCATAGACCCAGGCCCCCAAATCGGTGCAGGCACGTAGATACCACGGTTTGTAAAGGCGAATAGGCCAAGAAATAGTTCTTTGGATGGTTCTGCGCCAAGATAGGCCTTCGGGCCAGACAATGAAATTGTCATCACGCCATAGATCATCAAAATCCAAATCAGAACTGGGATATTCCGAAAAATTTCAACGTAAAAGGACATCAGCTTTCTGACGAGCCAGTTATTTGAAAGGCGCAGCACCCCTGCCAACACACCAAAGATGGTCGCTGTGATACAAGCGAGGAAGGCCACAAGCAGCGTGTTCAAGATACCAACAAACGCGGCACTAAGGTTCGTTGACTGGCTGCTATAAGGGATCAAGGTTTGGTTGATATCATAACCGGCCTGAGCACCAAGGAATGAAAAATCGATGTTCAATCCTAGTTTGGCAAGATTCGTTGCAACGTTGTTGGCGAGATAGAAAATGATCAAAGCAAGAGCAATCGCGGCGATCGCTTGAAACGTGAGTGACCGATACCGGGTATCGTTGATAAGCATTGACAGCCTAAACGCCTCCTTTGGAGGTTCTGTCATTATTGTCATGTAAATTCCCCTGTTGGCCTTTGGCCTCGCAGATCGTTGTCTGCGTGAAATAAAAAAAGGGCGCGGGATAAACCGCGCCCTTTCCAAACTGTTTAACGGAAAGGAGGTGAGTAAATCAGGCCACCATCTGTCCATTGTGAGTTCAAACCACGGCTAAGGCCGATAGCTGTGTTTTCACCGATGTTATTCTCAAAAACTTCACCGTAGTTGCCTTGTGTCATAATGATGTTTTTAGCCCAATCAGCTGATAGACCTAACATTTCGCCCAAAGTGCCCTCAGATCCCAACAAACGGTTGATTTCTGGGTTGTTTGTGCCAGCAGACATTTCAGCAGCATTTGCTGATGTGATACCTAGCTCTTCAGCTGTGATCATTGCGTTCAAGGACCAACGCACGATGTCGCCCCATTCGCTATCGCCATGACGTACAAGCGGGCCCAGAGGCTCTTTTGATACGATTTCTGGAAGCAATACGTGATCGGCCGGGTTTTCGAATGTTGCGCGAGTAGCAGCTAAGCCAGATGCATCAGTTGTGAATACATCACATGCGCCTGCTAGGTACTGCTGCTGTGCTTCTGCATTTGTTTCGATTGGCACTGGCTCATAAGATATGTTGTTTGAGCGGAAAAAGTCAGCCAAGTTTAGCTCTGTTGTTGTACCGGTTTGGATACATACAGTTGCGCCGTCCAAGTCTTTTGCAGATGCAACACCCAAGTCCTTAGGAGCCATAAAGCCTTGGCCATCATAGTAGTTAACGCCAACGAATGTGAATTTCAGATCAGCGTCGCGGCTTAGCGTCCAAGTTGTGTTACGAGCCAACATGTCAATTTCGCCAGAAGCCAGTGCTGTGAAACGTGTTTTACCAGTGGTTGGAACGAACTCTACAGCATTTTCATCGCCAAGAGTCGCAACAGCAACAGCGCGACATACAGCTACATCGAACCCTTCCCAACGGCCATCGGCGTTAGGTGCAGCAAAGCCAACTAGGCCAGTAGTAACTCCACAGTTTAGTTTGCCACGTGCTTTAACATCATCGAGCGTGCCTGCCGCAGCAGCACTAGCCGATAGGCCAGCGATTGTGAGCGCGCTAAAGATTACAGATTTTTTCATTTTTTCTCTTCCCTGTTCAGCCACCAAAACTTTCGGTGGCAAGACTCGTCCATTAAACGAATTTTATAGCGAGATTCTTCCCGCGTTTTCAAAGCATCAACGAAGGTGCCACTTTGGTCAAGAAGAAATGAGTTTACGTAAGGAATTGGGACTACTTCAAAAAAAGGTCATAGATTATGACCAATGAAAGCTGAATTTTGTCAAAATCTGTCAACTAACTTTCTTCCTAGGAATGTTTTTATTCGTCTTTGGGTGTGAAAAAAGAATTTTGGCAAGGTCTTTATGGGTTTGTCTTAAAAAATAGGGATATTTATGCAAGGATCAAAGGTAAGGTCAATTATATTGACCTATAATCAAGACTCAAAAAATTTAATACAGTTTCACCGATCATCTTCGTTTGCTTTCTTAGCAAACTATTGTTCGATTAACTGAAAAAATTCACAGGCATGAAGAAATGAACGTTGTTTCAATGCAGCGACCGAATCAGCTTCATCGTCATTTCCCCACTGCTCTGACTGCCAATTTTCATCAACTCGTGAAAACGCCCAAATCTTTGCTGGCTCAAATGCACGCTCTGCTGCTGACATTCCTAAAATAAACGATCCGCTCAAACTGACCAAATCATGAAAACCAGTTAGCTGAAAGTTATTCAAACTATGCGTCCAATCACGTAAATAGGCGACGGTTTTGGCCGGCTGTGCGCGATGCATTATTCCCGTGTTAACCGTGAATTCCACGCCGTGTTTAGACTTTATCCAATCCAGCAATGGTTCCCAAGCATCATCCTGACGTTGAACCAGCTCGGCTGGTGTGTCTGCTCTGTAGCAAAGCAGGTCACTGTCGGCGTAATCGGCAATCAAGTTGGCAACTTCGCTGTGTTGCGTTGAAACCTTATCCAAGGCAGCATTTACCGAACGTGTGAACGGCATTTCGCGCGGATCAATTTTTTCTTCGACCGCTTCCCATTCCCTTGCAACACGTTCTGCCAAACTTTTGGATGGTACAGTCAATGCGGTTTTGAGCGGTGTTTTGACAGATCTTCCGTCCAAAGTTATACCAAACCCCTGGTCGTTTTCAGAAATTTCAACTGTCTTCCAAAACCGCTTGGCTGCCCATTCACTCATTTCAATCCCCAATAGTCATTCAATTCGTGGCCAAGTTGGTAAAACTCATCCAGAAAAATTCGCAACACTTTTGATTTGTTATACCAAGTCCTCAAACGGATCTTCAGGCACGTCGTTTTCATGCCATCCAACCGTTTTCCACGTTGCCGCCATATGGCGGGGCAGCTCAGCAACTAAATGCAATCGGGCACCGGTTACTGGGTGTTTCAAAGTCAATGAACGCGCATGAAGGTGCAGGTTTTTACTGATATCACCGCCCAGTTGGGCACCCCATCCATCACCAAGGTTTTCTTGACCTGAGCCACCGTATTTTCCATCACCGATTATCGGATGACCTAATTCGGCCATATGTGCACGAAGTTGGTGCGTACGCCCTGTTACTGGAACCAGTGCCATCCATGCGGAACGTCGCGCAAGCGTCGTCATTACGGCATAATCTGTCGTCGCCCTTTTTGCGCCATCGGTCTTGTCGATGTCGCGGGGGTGGATACAAATCATTTTTTCTCCACCGCCACTTGGGCCATGTCCTGGTGCTTTGACCAATCCAAAACGGATAGTGCCCATTTTTGGATGCGGTACGCCACCCACGGCAGCCCAATAGATTTTACGGGATTCGCGTGATCTAAAAACGGCTGTCAGTTCGGATGCACTACGCTGGTTACGCGCCAATAACAGAACGCCAGATGTGTCTTTGTCCAAACGATGCACAAGGCGCGGTTTTTCGTCGGAATCAAAACGCAACGCTTCGCTCAAACCATCAATGTGCCGCTTTTGCCCAGAGCCACCCTGCACAGGAATACCTGGCGGCTTGTTCAATGCGATAATGTAATCATCCTTATAGATCACCATATCCATCATCAGCTTACGATCAGCATCCGATATTTTCGGCTCATCATAGTAAACCTTCTTAGGACCATCTTTAAGTGGCGGAATACGGATCAATTGGCCTTGGGTCACACGTGTATTTGCCTTTACACGGCCACCATCAACACGAATTTCGCCTTTGCGGCACATCTTTTCAACCTGACCTTGGCTTAGGTCGGGAAAATGACGACGCATCCAGCGATCCAGACGTTGCTCAGCTTCGTTTTCGCCAACAGCGATTGTTTGAACAGCACTCACAGGCTGGTCCCCCTTGCAAGAAATACACCGGCGAAAACCGCAGCTAGCGACAAGGTCACTGTCCCCACGACATAAGCACCGGCCAAACCCCATTGCCCTTTTTCAACCAACTTTAGTGTATCCAAGGAAAATGCGGAAAATGTGGTGAAGCCACCCAAAACACCCGTCACACCAAACAACATCGCGCGATCAAACCCGCGCGTTGTTAGATGAACAAATGCCAATCCGATCAAAAATGATCCGACAACGTTTACAGCAAGCGTGCCAAACGGAAAGACCACTAAAAGAGTGGTCAGATACCGAAGGGTGGCGCCGATAGCGCCTCCTAGTGCAACGTAAAAAATAGCCATGGCTGCTCTTCTGCCCAAAGGGTGGAATTGTCAAGTTTTCTGGCGCTTTGCCCGCAAACCAACGAAGAAATCCTGTCGCTTTTTTAACTCACGCTCAAAACCTCGTTCTTTGGGTTGATAGTAAACACCACGCTTCATTGTTTCGGGAAAATAATTTTGGCCCGAAAACCCATCCTCGGCATCGTGATCATAGGCGTACCCATCACCATACCCTTGTTCGGCCATCAATTTCGTTGGCGCGTTAAGAATGTGTTTGGGTGGCGGTTCTGAACCTGTTTTAGTGGCAGATGCTCGTGCCGCCTTGTAGGCCACATAATTTGCATTCGATTTCGGGGCCAGCGCAAGGTAGACGACCGCTTGGGATAGGGCCAATTCACCTTCGGGCGAGCCTAACCGTTCAAACGTTTCCCAAGATTGTAAACAAACTGCCTGTGCTTGGGGATCGGCCAATCCTATGTCTTCGACCGCCATTCGCGTTATGCGTCGTGCCAGAAAACGTGGATCTTCTCCGCCGTTCAACATTCGGGCAAACCAATACAGCGCCGCATCGGGATCCGACCCACGCACAGATTTATGCAGCGCCGAAATCAGGTTATAGTGCTCTTCGCCGTTTTTATCATATTTGCTTGCTCGGCGCATAAGGCGCTTAGCAAGGGCGTCCCGATCAAGTGATGCATTAAGTTTCCAAGCAGAAACTTGTTCGATTAAGTTCAGCAAGGTTCGCCCGTCACCATCCGCCATTTCAAGCAAGGCATCACGACTGTCATTTGTGAGGGGCAATTTCTTTTCCAACAGTTTTTCAGCACGTTGGGCTAAAAATTCCAAATCGATCAAACTAAGCCGTTCCAGAACCAGAACTTGCGAACGGGATAACAACGCCGCGTTCAACTCAAACGAAGGGTTTTCCGTCGTCGCCCCGACCAACAGAATTGTCCCGTTTTCCATATAGGGTAGAAAACCATCTTGTTGGGCTTTGTTAAAACGGTGAATTTCGTCGACAAACAAAAGTGTCCCTTGACCATTTTGATGCCGGATAGTGGCCGCCTGAAAAACCTTCTTTAGATCCGCCACACCCGAAAAAATCGCACTGATTTGAACAAAGGCTAAATCGACATGATCTGCCAAGAGTCGTGCAATCGTGGTTTTCCCCACACCGGGAGGGCCCCAGAATATCAAACTGCTTAGGCTTTTAGCTTCAAGCATGACGCCAAGTGGCGCTTCGGGGCCCAATACATGAGCCTGCCCAATAACCTCGGAAATCTGCTTTGGACGCAATTTATCCGCCAAAGGTCGATTCGAATTAGAATCACTAGATTCGTCTTTTTCATGCTCAAACAAGTCATTCATGCGGCAATCAATAGGGATTAAGGCACAAAAGGGGAAGGCACTTATGATATTGGGCAAAAATGTGGCCACAACTAGGCCGCGAGTGACGTGGGCGACAACTCACCTGTCTTTTTAGACAAGTTGTTTGAAAATGCCCAAAACACTAAAGCTAGTACATACGATTTCAGTTAAAGGCGAACTTATGGAGATGAATTTAAACCCGAAGCTCTTCGCGCGGCTTATGCTGCTGCCAGACTCACGGCGTTTAGATATCCTGGGTTTTGCCGCTGCTGCTGCCTTAGAGAGTACCCATCTGGAAAAGTTAATTTCAGATGTTGAAAAGCCTGGTTCGGATTATCTGCTCGTCCCAGCCTAATCAAATAGTTTATTAACGAGTGAGTGAATAGAAAAAGCCCCGTCAGTTTGACGGGGCTTTTTTTAATTCTTTGAAAGAATGAGCCGAAGTTTATTCGGCTGCTTCTTCTGCTTCAACGCGTGCAATGTCTGCCGCACCTTTGGCGGAAACGTCACGGTCTACAAATTCGATGATCGCCATTGGCGCCATGTCACCATAGCGGAAGCCCGCTTTCATGATGCGAACATATCCACCCTGACGGTCTTTGTACCGTGGGCCAAGAATAGCGAATAGTTTCGCAACATCTTTGTCTTCTTTTAGCTTGCTTGCAGCCTGACGGCGCGCATGCAGATCACCGCGCTTTGCAAGCGTGATCATCTTTTCCATGATTGGACGCAATTCCTTGGCTTTCGGCAGAGTCGTTTTGATCTGCTCGTGCTCGATCAACGAGCCGGCCATGTTGGAAAAGAGCGCTTTGCGGTGCTCGTGTGTACGATTTAAACGGCGATAGCCCCGTGCGTGACGCATGATAGTCTCCTAGGTAGTTAAGCGTTTATACTTTGTCTGACGGTCCGTGCGTGCGGCCGTTCTCCTTGGGGCATTATTGCCCATATGTTCCCCGCCAAGTGCGGGCATTTAAAATCGGGGGCCCATTGGACCCCCGAAGTATTCTTTACAGATGATCGTCCAATTTCTTGGCTAAATCTTCGATGTTGTCTGGTGGCCAATCAACGATATCCATACCCAAGTGCAGACCCATTCCTGACAACACTTCTTTGATCTCGTTCAAAGATTTGCGGCCGAAGTTTGGCGTACGAAGCATTTCTGCTTCGGTCTTTTGGATAAGATCGCCGATATAAACGATGTTGTCGTTCTTCAGGCAGTTTGCTGAACGGACAGACAATTCCAACTCGTCCACTTTCTTCAGAAGCAACGGGTTGAATTCCAACTCGTCTTCTTCGTCAGCACGTGACGCGCTTTCTGGCTCATCGAAGTTCACAAAGATCGACAACTGATCCTGCAAAATGCGTGCAGCGAAAGCCACAGCATCGTCAGGTGTCAAAGAGCCGTCTGTTTCAAGCTTCAATGTCAGCTTGTCATAATCCAGAACCTGACCTTCGCGGGTAGGTTGAACATCATAGCTAACTTTTTTCACTGGTGAAAAGATTGCATCAATTGGGATAAGACCAATTGGCGCATCTTCTGGTTTGTTTTTCTCTGCAGAAACGTAACCTTTACCAGTGTTTACAGTCAATTCCATGAACACGTCAGCGCCATCATCCAAGTGACAAATGACGTGATCTTTGTTCAAGATCTCGATGCCTGCACTGTCAGAAATGTCGCCAGCGGTTACAACGCCTGGACCTTTGGCTGCGATGGACAGACGCTTAGGTCCTTCCACTTCCATGCGGATCGCAACACTTTTTAGGTTCAATACGATGTCGGTCACGTCTTCACGAACGCCAGCAACGCTGGAGAATTCATGCAAAACATTGTCGATCTGAACCGAAGTGATCGCCGCACCCTGAAGGGACGACATCAAAATACGGCGCAGCGCATTACCCATTGTCAAACCAAAGCCGCGCTCTAGCGGTTCTGCAATAACAGTCGCCTGACGCGACGGGTCGTTACCAGGTTGTACTTTTAACTGATTTGGTTTGATCAGTTCTTGCCAATTTTTATGGATCATATGTGCCTCCATCCATGTTTCTCACCAGGATCCGGGGTGAGAGACGCCCGAGGTAAAAAAGTCGAAAACCTTGGCGCCTCAGGTGACGCGCCAAGGAAAGGTATTAAACGCGCCGACGCTTTGGTGGGCGACAGCCGTTGTGTGCAATTGGTGTTACGTCGCGAATTGACGTAACATTCAAGCCGATTGCTGCCAAAGCGCGCAAGGCACTTTCGCGGCCAGAACCTGGGCCCTGAACTTCAACTTCCAATGTTTTAACACCATGTTCCTGTGCTTTCTTACCAGCATCCTCGGCAGCCATCTGAGCCGCGTAAGGAGTGGATTTCCGAGAGCCTTTGAAACCACATGTGCCTGAAGAGGACCATGAGATTGCATTGCCCTGAACGTCAGAAATCAGGATTTTTGTGTTGTTGAATGAGCTGTTAATATGCGCCACACCAGCGGCAATATTTTTACGCTCTTTTTTCTTTGCGCGAACTTTATCACGTGCCATCTGTCAGTCTCCCTACTTCTTCTTGCCGGCAATAGCTTTTGCCGGGCCTTTACGGGTGCGCGCATTAGTATGCGTACGCTGACCACGAACAGGCAGGTTACGACGATGACGAAGACCACGGTAGCAACCAAGATCCATCAAGCGTTTGATGTTCATTGTTACTTCACGGCGCAGGTCGCCTTCTACATTGTAGTTCGCATCGATGTGCTCACGAACAGCCAATACTTCGGCGTCAGACAGTTCATTTACACGACGAGTAGATTCAATTCCAACAGCTTCGCAGATAGCTGCGGCTGAGGTTGTTCCGATGCCAGTGATATAAGTCAGGGCAATGGGTACGCGTTTCCCAGTTGGGATATTAACGCCAGCAATACGTGCCACGTTTCAACTTCCTTCATGTTGCGGTTCCGTAGTTCCGGAACCTGTTTTCACAACGAAGCCCAACGCCATCTTGGTGTTGGGCCGCTATCTGATTTTATTTGATTGATTCGGGCACGAATAGCCACAAATCAAAAGATTCGTTCAGAAGGGTGTGAACTACGCGCAGAACACGTCTAGGTCAAGCCCACCCCACTGATTCATTTATTGTTTAGACTTTAAGAGCCGCATTGATTTCGCTGGAAACTTCTTCCATCGAACCAAGACCATTCACAGACGCAAGTTGTTCTTTGGCGTAGTAATAGCCGATAAGCGGTGATGTCTTTTTGTAATATTCCATCAACCGTGTTTTCAGGCTCTCTTCGTTGTCATCCGCACGACGCTTCATTTGTTGTTCGCCGCAATCATCACAAGTGCCTTCGACTTTCGGCTTCTTGAAATCATCGTGATAACCAGCACCACAGTTTCCGCATGTGTAGCGGCCTGTGATACGACGTACCAACGCTTCGTCGTCCACTTGCATTTCAACAACACTGTCTAATGTTTTATTCGACTTAGCCAACAGTTCACCCAAAGCATCTGCTTGTGGCAATGTACGTGGAAAACCATCAAAGATGAAACCACCGCCATTGTCACCGGCCAGCTTTTCTTCGATCAAACCAATTACGATCTCGTCGGTAACAAGTTCACCCGCATCCATGATGGCAGCAACTTTTTGCCCCATGGCTGTGCCAGATGTGCGTGCTTCACGCAGCATGTCACCTGTTGAAAGCTGGATCATGCCGTGAGCATCAACCAAAAGTTTAGCTTGCGTACCTTTGCCGGCACCTGGTGGTCCAAGTAGAATAATATTCATCGTCTAGCAGTTCCTTTTTTCCGGCGCTTACCGCGTAGCTGTGATTTCTCAATCAAGCCTTCGTATTGGTGTGCTACCAGATGTGACTGCACTTGTTGAATGGTATCCATTGTCACAGACACCACAATTAGGACCGAAGTGCCGCCAAAATAAAACGGAATTGCCAACTGACTGCGAAGAATTTCTGGCAAAAGACAAACAAGAGCCAAGTAACCAGCACCAACAACCAACAGGCGTGTCACCACATAATCAAGGTATTCTTCGGTCTTTTTACCAGGGCGAATGCCCGGAACAAAACCATTTTGGCTTTTCAGATTGTCGGCAACTTCATCAGTTTTAAACGCAACATTAGCTGTGTAGAAAAATGTGAAGAAAACGATCATCGCTGTAAAGAACAACAGATAAAGCGGTTGACCCGGACCAAAGTAGGCCAAAATCGTGCTCATAATTGGGCCAGTTTGGGCGCCAGAGAATGTCGAAATGGTTGTCGGCAACAACAAAAGTGAGCTGGCGAAAATCGCAGGGATAACACCGGCTGGGTTCACTTTGATAGGCAAGTGGCTGGAACCGCCATCATATACCTTCATGCCAACTTGACGACGTGGGTATTGGATATGGATTTTGCGCAATGCGCGCTCCATGAACACCACAAAGCCAATAACGGCAATTACCATAACAATAACGAATATTGTGGCAAACGGGCTGATTGAACCCTCGCGGCCCGAGGCAAAGAATTGCGCCAAGGCAGCTGGAATTTCAGCAACGATGCCCACAAAGATGATCAATGAAATGCCGTTACCGATGCCGCGTGCAGTTATTTGTTCACCCAACCACATCAGGAACATTGTACCGCCAACCAGCGTGATCATACACGCGATGCGGAAATACAGGCCTGGCTCATGCGCCAAATCACCTGCCTCTAGGCTGGCCGCCAAACCATAGGCTTGGAATGTTGCCAACAGGACCGTGCCGTAGCGGGTATATTGGTTGATCTTCTTACGGCCTTGCTCGCCTTCTTTTTTCAGCTGTTCCATATATGGAACCATTGCTGTCATAAGCTGAACGATAATTGAGGCAGAAATATAAGGCATAATGCCCAAAGCAAAGATGCCCATCCGACCGATGGCACCGCCGGTGAACATATTCAGAATGCCACCTAGGCCAGAACTAGCGCTTTCAACGAATTCGCGAAGGGCCGATGCGTCGATGCCAGGTACAGGAATATATGTACCCAAACGATAAACGATCAACAAACCAAGTGTGAAAACGATACGTTGGCGAAGCTCGGTGGCCTTACCAAAGGCACCCCAACTCAGATTGGCCGCCATTTGCTCTGCTGCAGATGCCATTCAGGCCCCCTTTAGAAATAAAAAACGCCGCCTCGGTCTTCCCGTAGCGACGTTTTGGAAAACATTAAGAATATGTAGGGGGCCGAAGCCCGCCCCACAAGGTCTTATTCAGCCGCCGACGCAGTTGTTACTGAAAGAGAGCCACCTGCGGCTTCTACTGCAGCAACAGCTGATTTTGATGCGCCAGTTACTTCGATTGTAACCTTGGCAGAAAAATCGCCCTTAGCCAAAACACGAACGCCGTCCAATTTGCGACGAACCAAACCAGATGCGATCAATGCATCTTCGGTGATCGCTGCTTTGGCATCCAATTTTTTGTCGTCGATGAACTTTTGGATAAGACCAAGGTTTACAACTGAGAATTTCTTACGGTTTGGTTTGTTAAAACCACGCTTTGGAAGGCGTTGGTACAATGGCATTTGACCGCCTTCGTAACCATTGATCGATACACCTGAACGTGACTTCTGACCTTTGATACCACGACCGGCCATTTTACCTGTTCCAGAACCTGGACCACGGCCAACACGCTTGCGTGCTTTGGTTGCGCCTGGATTGTCGCTTAATTCATGTAGTTTCATATCGCTTCTCCTTATACCGGATATACCCAACGAAGCGAAAAGGGTAACCACGGCGTTACATCAGATTGATTCTTGCCCCAAGTGGGACACCGGCTGCGTATAGCCGCTGTTTTTCCAGCAATCAAGCCTTTCTGCTTATGGTGATTTCAATTTTCACATCGCGAGCGGCTCACGCTAACATTTACCTAAATTCTTCCTACATTTCGACACAAGTTTTGGAAATACTCACCCGCAACGTTCTGACCGTCAAAAGTCAGAGACTTTGGTTATTGTAAGAAAATCTTTATGAGTGGAGAAATAGGTATGAGTACGCAATTTGAGGTCACAAGATGATCCGTTATATTATCAGCAGCTGCATTGCATTGGCTTCCATGATTTCAGTGGCGTTTAGTCAAGAGTCACCACGTGTTTTGTTTATTGGGGATTCATTGATGGCGGCGCACAAGCTTTCTGCACGCGCGATTTCCCACGCAACATCGAAAGTTATAAAAATTCAATCGACAGACCGATCGTTCTTGGGCGCACGGATGATCTACAAATTGCCGATTACAGGCAGCATCGGCCTTAGCATTCCCAAACAATACCGGTCCGGTGACTGGGATTGGGTTGTTGTTAACGGCGGTGGAAACGATTTGGTTTTCGGCTGTGCGTGCAATCGTTGCGATCGAAAAATGAACCGTTTGGTTGGCAAGAACGGTAGCGGTGGCGAAATTGCTAAACTCATCAAAAAAATTCGCTCGAACGGATCCCGCGTTGTTTATATTGGCTACCTTCGAAGCCCAGGACGTGGCTCGCCAATAGAAAGTTGCAAAGATGAAGGCATCGAGCTTGAACGTAGAATGACATCGCTTGCATCAAAGGACGAAGGGGTTTTCCACGTTTCATTGGCAGATCTTGTCCCGCACGGCGATCGTTCATTTCACGGCGCTGATATGGTTCATCCGTCATTCAAAGCCAGTCGAACCATTGGGCTACTCGTAGCGGATGTCATCCGCAAAAATCATTAATCAAAGGAAAAGGATTTAACTTTTCCCTATCCGAAAAACCAACACTAACAATAGAAAACGCCCCGCAGAAAACTGCGGGGCGTTTTAACTTACGGTCTAAGAACTTGGTTCTTAGCCTTTTTCTTCGATGATCTCTACAAGGTGAGAAATCTTGTTCACCATGCCGCGAACAGAAGGTGTATCTTCTAGTTCACGTGTGCGGTGCATCTTGTTCAGACCCAAACCAATCAACGTTTGACGTTGAATGGCGGGGCGACGGATTGGCGAGCCAACCTGTTTTACAACGATGGTTTTTGCCATGATCTTAGGCCTCCACAGCTTCTGCTTCAGCTGCAGGAGCAGCCGGCGCATCGGTTTTGGGCAGAATATCTGCAACCTTTTTACCACGACGTTGTGCAACGGCGCGTGGGCTTGCACCCTTAACCAAAGCATCCATCGTAGCGCGGATCATGTTGTATGGGTTTTGGGAACCAATTGACTTGGAAACCACGTCTTTAACACCAAGCATTTCGAACACGGCACGCATTGGACCACCGGCGATGATGCCTGTACCCTCTGGTGCTGTGCGGATCACGATCTTGCCGGCGCCGTGGCGACCTTCCATATCGTGATGCAATGTCCGACCTTCGCGCAATGCGACGCGGATCATCTGGCGCTTGGCCTGTTCTGTTGCTTTACGGATCGCTTCAGGTACTTCTTTCGCTTTACCTTTACCGAAACCAACGCGACCGCGTTGATCGCCAACAACTACAAGTGCAGCAAAGCCAAAACGCTTACCACCCTTAACAGTTTTTGACACACGGTTGATCGCTACTAGCCGATCTGCGAATTCCGGGGTTTCTTCGCGCTCATTGCGACGTCCACCACGACGATTGTCACGTTCTGCCATAATCGTCTCTCCTTAAAACTTCATGCCACCTTCACGAGCAGCATCGGCCAAAGCCTTTACCTTCCCGTGAAAGAGGAAACCACCACGATCGAAGTAACAATCGACGATGCCCGCTTTTTGCGCGCGCTCGGCGATTACAGCACCAATTTTGGTCGCTGCTTCGATGTTGTTTTTGCCAACAAATCCCAGATCTTTCTCGAGTGACGAAGCCGAAGCCAATGTCACACCGTTCTGATCGTCGATCAACTGTACGCTGATATTCTTGCTGGAGCGATGAATAGATAGACGCGGACGTCCATTTGCCATTTTGCGAAGCTTGTTCCGAACGCGCATGCGGCGCTTCAAGAACAATTGTCTTTTGCTGTTTGCCATTTTTTGCGTCCTTACTTCTTCTTGCCTTCCTTACGGAAGATAAATTCATCTTTATATTTGATGCCTTTACCTTTGTAAGGTTCGGGTTTGCGCCATTCGCGGATGTTTGCCGCTACTTGGCCTACAAGCTGCTGATCGATGCCTTCAACGACGAGTTCTGTTGGCTTAGGAGCCGTAACAGTAACGCCTTCAGGAACCTGGAAAACCACATCGTGTGATAGACCCAGCTGCAATTTGACATTTTTGCCTTCCATGGCAGCACGATAACCAACACCGTTGATTTCAAGTTCTTTCTTGAAACCAGTGGTTACGCCGGTGGTCAAGTTGGCCACCATTGTACGGGTCATGCCCCATTGTTGACGTGCGCGCTTAGAAGAGCCGCGAGGTTTTACAACAACGCCGTTTTCTTCCAACGTGATTGTCACGTCATCCGTAGCCTGAAAGCTGCGGGTACCCTTTGGGCCCTTAACTTCCACGGTCTGACCAGAAACTGTCGCACTGACACCTTCGGGCAAAAGGACCGGTTTTTTCCCAATACGAGACATACCAGACCCCCTAGAATACGGTGCAGAGCACTTCGCCGCCAACGTTGGCATTGCGTGCTTTTGCATCAGACATAACACCGCGAGGTGTTGAGACAATCGACACACCCAAGCCCTGACGGACTGCTGGGATGCCTTGAGCGCCCATGTAAACGCGACGGCCAGGTTTAGAAACCCGCTTAAGTTCGCGAATGACGGGGACACCGTCGTAATATTTCAGGCTGATTTCCATCGCAGGATGGCCATCTTTACCTGTCGTGCTTTCATAGCCGCGGATGTAGCCTTCGTCAGCCAAAACATCCAAAACCCAGCCACGCAATTTAGACGCTGGTGTTTCCACCACTGACTTGCCGCGCATTTGAGCGTTACGGATACGGGTGAGCATATCGCCGATAGGATCGTTCATATCGTTCTCTCCCTTACCAGCTTGATTTCACAAGACCGGGGATTTGGCCTACAGAGCCAAGTTCCCGCAGCATGATCCGAGATACGCCCAGCTTACGGTAATAAGCGTGAGGACGACCGGTCAACTGACAGCGGTTGTGTAAACGTGTAGCCGAGCTGTTGCGCGGCAGTTTAGCCAATTTAAGACGCGCTTTAAAACGCTCTTCCATTGGCTTTGATTGGTCGGCAGCGATCTCTTTCAACGCAGCGCGCTTAGCAGCATATTGAGCCACAAGCTTTGCACGTTTCTTTTCACGCTCTACCATTGCTTTTTTAGCCATTTTAAAATTCTCCCCGCGATCAGCTGTTGAAGGGCATGTTGAATAGCTTCAACAGCGCTTTCGCTTCTGCGTCCGTAGATGCAGTGGTACAAATTACGATATCCATGCCCAAAACGTCGACAACTTTATCAAAGTCGATTTCTGGGAAGATGAGATGCTCTTTCAAGCCCATGGCATAGTTGCCGCGGCCATCAAAAGATTTACCAGATATGCCGCGGAAATCGCGGATACGAGGCATCGCAATGGTGATCAGACGATCTAGGAATTCGTACATACGGTCAGAGCGCAAGGTTACTTTCGTACCCAATGGCATATCTTCACGTACGCGGAAACCAGCGATAGAAGCCTTGGCTTTAGTGATAAGCGCCTGTTGACCCGCAATCAATGTAAGCGCTTCTTGAGCAGCTTTCACTTTTTTCGTGTCTTTGGTTGCTTCACCAACACCAATGTTCAAAACGACTTTGTCCAAACGAGGGATCATCATGTCGTTCTTATAGTTGAACTCTTCTTTCATCGCAGGACGAATAGTCTCACGATAAACAGTCTTCAGACGGGGTGTGTAAGTTGCATTGTCCAACATTATACGGCCTCCCCTGTTGATTTGGCATAACGAACCTTAACGCCGTCTTCCATGCGGAAGCCTACGCGGGTTGCTTTACCGTTGCTGTCTACCAACGCCAGGTTGCTCAATTGGATTGGCATCGCTTTTGGAACGCGGCCACCTTGATCATTCTGGGATTGACGAACGTGACGAATGGCGATGTTTACACCTTCGATTACGGCTTTGCCAGTGGATGGCGATACAGACGAAATCTCGCCCTGCTTGCCTTTGTCCTTACCGGTCAAAACGACGACCTTGTCGCCTTTTTTCAACTTAGCAGCCATCTTACAGCACCTCCGGCGCGAGTGAGACGATCTTCATGAAGTTCTTAGCGCGTAGTTCACGAACAACTGGCCCAAAGATACGTGTGCCCAAAGGCTCACCGGCTGTGTTGAGAATTACTGCAGCATTCCGATCAAAACGGATTGCTGTACCGTCTGCACGACGGACTTCTTTAGCGGTACGTACGACGACGGCCTTACGGACGTCACCTTTCTTTACGCGACCACGTGGAATGGCTTCTTTAACCGAAACGACAATAACGTCGCCTACGGAAGCGTACTTACGCTTAGAACCACCCAAAACCTTGATGCACTGAACACGGCGAGCGCCGCTGTTGTCAGCTACATCCAGATTTGTTTGCATCTGGATCATTTGGTTTCTCCGGACCTGTGGGGGCCAATCTCGGCATTTCCCCAGGGTTTCACTAAACTAGTTAGTCAGCACCTCATTAAGAGGTGATAACTTCCCAGCGTTTCGTCTTCGAACGAGGTGCACATTCCTGGATACGGACTGAGTCACCAACATTGAAAGCATTGTTTTCATCGTGGGCCCGATATTTTTTGGACTTACGGATGGTTTTCTTAAGAACAGGGTGTGTAAAGCTACGGCCAACTGAAACAGTTACAGTTTGCGCGTTTGCATTGCTGGTCACGGTGCCAGATAGAATACGTTTGGGCATCTTTCAGGCTCCTATTCTGATGTTGCAGCGGCTGCTGCTTTTTCTGCGAGGATCGTTTTAACACGAGCGGCATCGCGACGTACTGTTTTCATACGTGCAGTGTTTTCCAATTGGCTTGTGGCCGCTTGGAAACGCAAGTTAAACGATTCTTTCTTTAGATCTGCCAGTTGCTCGCGCAGCTGATCGGGCGACTTGTCGCGTAGTTCTTGGGCGCTCATGCGCTTTTCCTTTCAACATCACCAGACGGCCCCTTAAAGGTCACCGCGAATCTGGTGGAGTTAGTAATGAAATGGTCGTTTATCCCCCCTTCCCTCACATAGCAACCCCCTATAGAGATGGCCGCAATAAATGAAGGAAATAAGGCCTCGACGCCAATGAGCCTGTTCCTATACGTTAGCCCTTGAACACACAATCCAAAGAAATGTCGGAACATGCCCCAAATAGATTCTCTTTTCGTGACCCGCCTTTATCGGGCCAAACTATCTGAACATGGAAAGAGCATTGATCCACAGGAGTTGAACGCTTCTTGTTTGGGCATTGCTGATGATGACCAGGCAGGTCAAAACTGGTGCGAGGAAAATGAATTCCCTGGGTACACAAGCTACGCCTCTCTTACCGACCTGCCTTGGCGTTCGCCAATTTTCGCGGATCTTGTTGCCTCATTGGACAAACATGTCGCAGCATTTGCAAAGGATTGCGCATTCGACCTTGGTGACAAGAAACTTCAACTCGAAGACATCTGGATCAACATCCTGCCCCAAGGCGGTATCCACACCGCGCACATCCACCCGCATTCGGTCGTTTCTGGAACAACCTATGTTGCAATGCCGACAGGCACGAGTGCGATCAAATTTGAAGATCCGCGCCTGCAAATGATGATGGCCGCACCGACACGCCTGAAAGACGCAAAACCCGAACTGCGCAATTTCATTTATGCCAAACCAGATGTTGGTGATGTTTTATTGTGGGAGAGTTGGTTGCGCCATGAAGTGCCGATGAACATGGCCGAAGAAGAACGAATTTCCGTAAGCTTTAATTACGGCTGGTCATAACACAACCAGCCGCAATTGTTTGTATCGGATTATGGCTGCATTGTCAGAGTGAATACGCCGTCTGCCTTGGATGTATCGATCAAACGGAATGATTCACGATCATAACCACGACCTTTACAGTCTTTGTCGCCAAGAATGGTGTACTCGGTCGGTGTTGTGCAGAAATAGTAAGCCTCGCCATCAAAATCGCCACCATTAACCTCGGCGCGATAGTAATAGGTATCTTTCAATTCCCCGCGAATAACCATTGAACATTTGCCAGGTTCCATCACCCACCAGCCTTCGGATGTCCACGCTTCGTCGCCTTCATAGCCGATGGAAACGCTTTGGCTGTCTTTGGTTTCGTTGCAAAATCTCAATCCTTCGTCTTTTGCTGCCGATGTCGTGTTGGCAGACGTCAAAGTAAGAGTGTAATTTTTGGTACCTTCACCAACATCAAATGGCTGAAAACTTTCGCGATCATATCCGCGGTCTTTGCAATTTGTGTCCCCGACAATGGTATAGGCCGCTGTGTCGGTACAGAAATAATAACTACCACCCTCAAACGGGCCGCCATTTATTTCAGCGCGATAATAATAGGTTTGCTGATTTAGATCACCACCGATTGGTGTCGCACATTTGGTGGGCTCGATGAGCCACCACCCTTCGGAAGTCCAACCACCATCGCCCTTATAGCCGATGGAAATTCCCTGAACATCACCAGTAGTATTGCAAATTTCCAACCCCGCGTTCGCCTCAGTCGTTGATTGGAAAACAAAGAAAGACGCCACGATCGCCGAGGTTAAAACCTGTACTTTTCGCACTGTAATTGAATTTGCGGTTGATTTAAGAAACTGGCTACATGATGCCATGGTCATTTTGATGCTATTATAGTTTTTGTCGTTCATTACAAAGCCACCCTAGTAAAGATCGGGCACAATTTCCGATCCAAAAAATTCGACAACCTTTCAATATCTACAAACAACGATAACGAACTGAATTGCCATCTCAATTATTCCACGACCCAAAAATCAATGGACGTTGCGCATGAGTATAGGGCCGTTTTGACCGTTTGATCAAGTTTGAGGTAGACTTTATGGGAAGATTTTTGAACCTAGTTCATATTTTGAGTGTTTTTCTGTTAATCGATAACGCGATGATTGAACTCTCAATTCAACTTTCTTAAGCTAAGTTCATTCAAAAACTAATGGAAATTAAAATGGAAATATTACTCGGGTTACTTCTTCTTATTGGGGTAGTTTACTTTGTGATTGGGTCGCCAGATAAGAAAAGGCCCCCCAGTCAATCCCGTGTACCACCTAAAAAAAGTGTAACAAAGTCCGCTAAATCCAAGAACTATCCGATTAAGGAAACGGTTCATCACAATCCACCGCCTCTAATTCCCTTATCAAAGACTCTAAAAGGCAAAGCCTACGTTATTGATGGAGACACAATTATCGTTTCCAAAACTAAAATCAGATTGGCGGGAATTGATGCGCCTGAATTAGATCAACCATGGGGGCAAAAATCCAAATGGGAAATGGTAAAAATCTGCAAAGGTCATGTTCTTGACATCAAGCTTACCGGAGAAACTACTTATGATCGATTGGTCGGCTATTGTTATTTGCCAGATGGTCGCGACATCGGTGCAGAGATAGTTAAGGCCGGATTGGCACTGGATGGCGGTTATTATTCCAAGGGAAAATATAGGCACTTGGAACCACATGGAATTCGCCGAAAGCTAAAACCCTTTGGGAACCGCCATAGATAAGTAAAGGCCTCCACCAATTTCTTGGCGGAGGCCTTTTATTTCTTGCGGAAGCGGCCCGCAGGTTTTCTTTGAAAACCCGCTACACCGCGCCAGTTGATCTAACGATCAACCTTACCAGTCTTCGCGAACCACTGTGCGTGTTTTCACAGGCAACTTCATTGCTGCAAGGCGAAGTGCCTCACGTGCAACTGATTCATCAACGCCGTCGATTTCAAACATGATACGGCCAGGTTTAACCTTGGCTGTCCACCGATCAACAGAACCTTTACCTTTACCCATACGAACTTCGATAGGTTTTGCAGTAACAGGTACGTCTGGAAAAATACGGATCCAAACACGGCCTTGACGTTTCATGTGACGTGTCATCGCGCGGCGAGCCGCCTCGATTTGACGCGCTGTGATACGCTCAGGTTGAGTTGCTTTAAGACCGTAGGTGCCAAAGTTCAGGTCAGACCCGCCCTTTGCTTCACCGTGGATACGGCCTTTGAACATCTTACGGAATTTTGTACGCTTTGGTTGTAGCATTTTTCATTCCTTCCTAGCGACGGCCGCCAGCGCCGCGGGGCGCAGGACCATCCTGGATTTCTTGTTGGCGACGATCACGTGCGGCAGGATCATGTTCCATGATCTCACCTTTGAAGATCCAAACTTTGATACCAATGATACCATAAGCAGTTAGGGCTTCTTTGTGTGAATAGTCGATGTCAGCACGCAATGTGTGCAAAGGCACGCGGCCTTCACGATACCATTCAGTACGGGCAATTTCAGCACCGCCCAAACGACCAGCTACGTTCACCCGGATACCCAAGGCGCCCATACGCATAGCGTTTTGAACTGCACGTTTCATTGCACGACGGAAGGATACACGACGTTCCAACTGTTGAGCGATGTTTTCAGCAACGAGTGGCGCATCCATTTCTGGCTTGCGAACTTCAACGATGTTGAGGTGCAATTCAGAGTCTGTCATGTCAGCAAGCTTCTTGCGCAAACCTTCGATGTCGGCGCCTTTTTTGCCGATGATCACACCAGGACGGGCTGTGTGGATTGTGACGCGGCACTTTTTGTGCGGACGCTCAATGATCACACGGCTAATGCCGGCTTGTTTACACTCTTCGCCGATAAATTTACGCATTGCCAAATCTTCCAACAACAATGTGCTGAAATCTTTGCTGTCTGCATACCAGCGGCTGTCCCAAGTACGGTTGACTTGAAGACGCATGCCAATCGGATTTACTTTATTACCCATTATGCTTGCTCCTCTACCTGGCGTACGACAATCGTCAGCTCAGAAAACGGCTTTAAGATTTTGCCGAAACGGCCACGTGCCCGAGGACGACCACGTTTCAAAGTCATGTTTTTACCAACATAAGCTTCTGCAACGATCAACTCGTCCACATCTAGGTTGTGGTTGTTTTCTGCATTGGCGATGGCGGACTGAAGACATTTCTTCACGTCACCAGCGATACGCTTCTTAGAGAATGTCAAATCAGTCAAAGCTGCTTCAACTTTCTTACCGCGAACCATTTGCGCAACAAGGTTAAGTTTCTGACCAGAAGTACGAAGCATTTTGGTTTTTGCCATTGCTTCATTATCTGCGACGCGGCGGGGATTGTTTGCTTTACCCATGACTTATTTCCGCTTCGCTTTTTTGTCGGCAGCATGACCGTGATACGTACGGGTCGGGCTATATTCACCGAATTTCTGACCGATCATATCTTCAGTAACGTTTACTGGGATATGTTTTCTACCGTTGTAGACACCGAATGTCAGACCAACGAATTGAGGAAGAATAGTCGAACGACGAGACCAGATCTTGATCACGTCATTACGAGAAGACTCCTGAGCTTTCTCTGCCTTCTTGAGGACGTACGCGTCGACAAAAGGACCTTTCCATACAGAACGTGCCATTATTAGCGGCCCTTCTTCTTAGCGTGACGGCTGCGAATAATCAGCTTTTGTGACGCTTTGTTCTTGTTACGAGTGCGAGCACCTTTGGTCGGCTTGCCCCATGGTGTCACTGGATGACGACCACCTGACGTACGACCCTCACCACCACCATGCGGGTGATCTACAGGGTTCATAACCACACCACGAACCGACGGACGAATGCCCTTATGACGGTTACGACCAGCTTTACCAAAGTTTTGGTTGCTGTTGTCTGGGTTGGATACGGCACCTACTGTGGCCATACATTCTTGACGCACCAAACGAAGTTCGCCTGATGACAAACGGATCTGCGCATAGCCACCGTCACGACCAACAAACTGGGCATAAGTACCAGCAGCACGAGCGATTTGACCGCCTTTGCCAGGCTTAAGCTCGATGTTGTGAACGATTGTACCAATTGGCAGACCAGAGAATGGCATCGCATTACCTGGTTTAATGTCAGCTTTAGCAGCAGAAATAATCTTGTCGCCAATAGCCAAACGCTGTGGTGCAATTACGTAGGCCTGTTCGCCATCTTCGTATTTGACCAAAGCGATGAATGCGGTCCGGTTAGGATCGTATTCGATACGTTCTACTGTGGCGGCAACATCCATTTTGTTGCGCTTGAAATCCACGATACGGTAAAGGCGCTTTGCACCCCCACCCTTACGACGCATTGTGATCCGTCCGGTATTGTTCCGGCCGCCGTTTTTAGTCAAACCCTGAGTAAGAGATTTGACTGGGCGTCCTTTCCAAAGCTCGGAACGGTCAATCAGAACCAACCCACGTTGGCCTGGCGTCGTCGGTTTATACGACTTTAGAGCCATGCTTTCTGTCTTCCGTTTCATGCTCAGCCTTGAATATTTCAAGGTCTGAAAGTGTGCGCGGCCCCGTAGGTCCGCTATTTTAAGTGGCCCCTTATGCGTTTTTGAAAACGCCCTAGGTCCACGGTGTAAGGGCCAGATGGCCCAATATTCCAAACAGCATTCGGCCCCAGAACGAATCTGAGGCCGAATGATTGGCTGGAACTATCAGGGTTGGGGGGGCGTGTCTATAGGAATGCTCAGTTTTTAGGGCACTTTGACCGTGAACAAATCACTATCGTATGGGGCACCAGGAATCAAGAAATGGCACACCCATTGATGTTTGGCTGGACGCTGGTTCGGGAATGCGTATAGATCAATAGAAACAGGCACAAAGGACCCTATGAAATGATTGAACGTATCGACGTAAGCGCACGCTCTTCTAAAATCGTGAAACACAATGGCGTGGCCTATTTGACGGGCCAAGTGGCCGAGGGTGACACAATCCAAGATCAAGTAACCACCTGCCTTGAAAAGATCGACGCTTTACTTATTCAAGCCGGATCATCACGCGAAAAAATGCTGCGTGTTACCATCTGGTTGGCCGACATGAGCGACTTTGCGGGGCTGAACGAAGTCTGGAACGCATGGGTTCCCACAGGCCACGCCCCAACCCGCGCATGCGGCGAAGCAAAACTGGCGCGCGCAGAATTGAAAGTGGAATTCATCGTCGAAGCGGCTTACGATTGATCTAATTCATTGATCAAGGCGGCGCGACCAATGATTTTTATCGAAAACGCGCCGCTGTAATAAATTCACCAAATGCCTCACACCACACAAGAACGGTTGTATAGGCAGCAAGGTCAACATTAGTTGGCAGATCAACAATAAAGCCATCGAATGTTTTGATCGATCCAATATTTAGGCTGCTGTCCTTCACTACTTCAAACGATGCTTCGTCTTCGACAAATTCTGGAACAAGATACAGCATGTAGTCGGGACCCGGCGCGAGGTCACCTATGTGAACAACTTGGCTTGGCGTAATGCTCACCATTCCTTGTCCCCAATGCAAAAAATCACTGCCCTTCAGTTTTCTGGTAAATTCGCCGGAAAACATAGTTCCCTCTAAAGAGGCTTCTAATGTCGCTTTGTCTGGGGCCGATGGGGCTGTGAGTATCGGAAGGAAATAGACACCAAGTGCGAACCCAATGGCCAGCATTATTGTGTGTGTCCCAAGTAATATAATTTTGCGCATGAAATGAACGTAAGCGATCGAGCTCAGAAAGCCAAACAAAGAAAAACCCCGGCCACTTTCGCGACCGGGGTTTTGAATTTTAATTGTAAAACGCTACTTAAAGACCAGTAGAAACGTCTATTGTGTTGCCTTCTTCAAGCGTCACATAGGCTTTCTTTACGTCTTTACGTTTGCCCGGCATGCCGCGGAAACGTTTTGTTTTACCTTTAGTGATCAGGGTGTTTACGGCCTTAACCTTAACACCGAACAAAGTTTCCACAGCTTCTTTGATCTGTGGCTTGTTGCTGTCGATCGCTACTTCGAAAACGACAGCGCCGGCTTCAGAAGCCATTGTTGCTTTCTCAGTGATGATCGGCTTGCGGATCACATCATATAGTACGGCTTTGTCGCTCATGATAGACGAGCCTCCAATGCTTCTAGACCAGCTTTTGTCACAACAAGAGTGTCGCGCTTCAAGATGTCATATACGTTTGCACCCATGGATGGCAGTACGTCCAGACCGTCGATGTTAGCAGAAGCTTGCGCAAAGTTTGCGTTTACTTCGGCACCGTCGATGACCAAGGCGCGTTTCCAACCAAGTTCTTTCACCATTTTGGCTAGAACACCGGTTTTGCCGTCGGCAACAACTGCTTCGTCCAATACAACCAATTGGCCAGCGCCTGCTTTAGCAGACAACGCATGACGCAAACCCAAAGCACGAAACTTTTTGTTCAGATCATGTGCGTGGCTACGAGGTGTTGGGCCTTTGTAGACACCACCACCACGGAAGATAGGCGCAGAACGTGCACCGTGACGTGCGCCGCCGGTACCTTTCTGACGATAAATCTTCTTGGTAGAATATTTAACTTCCGAGCGAGTCTTCACTTTGTGTGTACCAGCTTGGCGTTTTGCCAATTGGTAACGCACAACGCGGTGCAGAATGTCTGCACGAGCTTCTAGACCGAATAGGTCCTCAGCAAGATCCACAGAACCGGCTTTTTTGCCGTCCAGTTTAATCACGTCGAGTTTCATGAGGCACTCCCTTCTTCGGAGGCTGCTGCATCGTCAGCACCTTTGGCTTCTACAGCCGCAGAACGCAGACCAGCTGGCAGTTTCACATTTTCAGGCGTAGGCTTTTTAGCCGCGTCCTTGATTGTGACCCAACCACCTTTGGAACCAGGAACGGCGCCTTTGATCATGATAAGACCACGATCGGTGTCTGTGCTAACAACTTGCAAGTTTTGCGTCGTTACACGGGCAGCACCCATGTGACCGGCCATTTTCTTGCCTTTGAAAACTTTACCAGGATCTTGACACTGTCCAGTAGAGCCGTGTGAACGGTGAGAGATAGAAACACCGTGCGTGGCACGAAGACCACCAAAGTTGTGACGCTTCATCGCACCGGCAAAACCTTTACCGATAGACGTGCCTGACACATCCACGATTTGACCTTCAAAATAGTGATCAGCAGTGATTTCTTCACCAACATTGATCATATTTTCAGGGGCAACGCGGAATTCAGCCACTTTGCGTTTTGGTTCAACCTTTGCAGCAGCAAAGTGACCGCGCATCGCTTGCGATGTGCGTTTTGCTTTGGCCAGACCAGTACCCAACTGAACAGCGGTATAACCGTCACGCTCAGCAGTACGTTGTGACACAACCTGCAGGTTGTCCAATTGAAGAACAGTGACAGGAACCTGACGACCGTCTTCCATGAAAAGCCGGGTCATGCCGACTTTTTTTGCTATTACACCAGAGCGCATCTGTTCTGCCCTCCTTAAACTTTGATCTCGACGTCAACGCCGGCAGCCAAGTCGAGCTTCATCAGCGCGTCTACGGTTTGTGGTGTTGGGTCGATGATGTCGAGCAGACGCTTGTGCGTACGGATCTCGAACTGATCGCGGGATTTTTTGTCGACGTGTGGACCACGAAGAACGGTGAATTTTTCAATCTTGTTCGGCAGTGGGATCGGGCCACGCACGTGCGCGCCTGTCCGTTTAGCAGTGTTGACGATCTCTTGTGTGCTGGCATCCAGTACACGATAGTCAAATGCTTTCAGCCGAATGCGAATGTTTTGGCTTTGCATTTTTGAGCCTTTCGCGGCGTTAGGATTGAGAGGAGGAGCAGAGGTTATTCCCTGCCCCTCATCGAACCCGAAGTTCAGATATTAGGTATTATTCGTTGATTTTAGAAACAACGCCGGCGCCAACAGTACGGCCACCTTCGCGGATCGCGAAGCGTAGACCTTGTTCCATCGCGATTGGTGCGATTAGTTCAACGTCGAACTTCAGGTTGTCACCTGGCATAACCATTTCAGTGCCTTCTGGCAGCTGAACAGTACCGGTAACGTCTGTTGTACGGAAGTAGAACTGTGGACGGTAGTTAGCGAAGAATGGTGTGTGACGGCCACCCTCGTCTTTAGTCAGAATATATGCTTCTGCTTCAAACTTAGTGTGAGGCATAACAGAACCTGGCTTACAAAGGATCTGACCACGCTCAACGCCATCACGGTCGATGCCGCGAAGCAAGATGCCAACGTTGTCGCCAGCTTCACCTGAGTCAAGCAATTTGCGGAACATTTCAACACCAGTACAAGTGGTTTTCTTCGTGTCGTTGATACCAACGATTTCAATTTCTTCACCAACTTTAACAATGCCACGCTCGATACGGCCAGTTACAACTGTACCACGACCGGAAATTGAGAATACATCCTCGATTGGCAACAAGAACGGCTGGTCAACAGCACGTGCAGGTGTTGGGATATAGTCGTCAACAGCAGCCATCAATTCAACGATTGAGTCTTTACCGATGTTGTCGTCACGCTCTTCCATAGCAGCCAAAGCTGAACCACGGATGATTGGGATGTCGTCGCCTGGGTATTCGTAAGAAGACAACAACTCACGGATTTCCATTTCAACCAATTCCAACAACTCTTCGTCGTCTACTTGGTCAACTTTGTTCATGTAAACAACCATGAATGGGATACCAACTTGGCGACCCAACAAGATGTGCTCACGTGTTTGTGGCATAGGGCCGTCAGCTGCGTTAACAACCAAGATAGCGCCATCCATTTGAGCCGCACCAGTGATCATGTTTTTCACATAGTCAGCGTGGCCTGGGCAATCAACGTGTGCGTAGTGACGAGTTTCTGTTTCATACTCAACGTGTGCAGTTGAAATTGTGATACCACGTGCTTTTTCTTCTGGCGCGCCATCGATTTGGTCATACGCTTGAAAGTCACCAAAATACTTAGTGATCGCAGCTGTTAGTGTTGTCTTACCGTGGTCAACGTGACCAATTGTGCCGATGTTGACGTGTGGTTTATTACGTTCGAATTTTTCCTTAGCCATGGTGGCCTCCTCTTAATATCTGTTGGTGGGGCACTGCCCCACCGGCGTTGGTTATGATTAAGCGAACTTCGCTTGAATTTCTTCCGAGATGTTGCTTGGCACTGGATCATAGTGGTCAAACTGCATCGAAAAGTTTGCACGGCCCGAAGACATGGAACGTAGCGTGTTGATATAGCCGAACATGTTGGCCAGCGGTACAAATACGTCGATGGCAATCGCGTTACCGCGAGTGTCTTGACCTTGAACCATGCCGCGACGCGACGTCAGATCGCCGATGATTGAACCTGTGTATTCGTCAGGTGTAATCACTTCGACTTTCATAATTGGCTCTAGCAATTTTGCACCCGCTAGACGCATGCCTTCACGCATACACATACGAGCAGCGATTTCAAACGCTAGAACAGAGGAGTCAACATCGTGGAATTTACCGTCGATCAAAGCAACTTTAAAGTCGATCACAGGGAAGCCAGCCAAGGGGCCGCTATCCATAACCGAGTTAATGCCTTTTTCAACACCTGGGATGTATTCTTTAGGAATAGAACCACCAACGATGCGGCTTTCAAAGCTATAACCTTCGCCAGCTACAGTTGGAGAAATGATCATTTTCACTTCGCCATACTGACCTGAACCACCAGATTGCTTCTTGTGCGTATAAGAGTGCTCAACTTCGTGACCAATAGTTTCACGGTATGCCACTTGTGGCGCACCAATGTTGGCCTCAACTTTGAATTCACGCTTAAGACGATCAACAAGAATGTCCAAGTGAAGCTCGCCCATGCCCTTCATGATGGTCTGACCAGATTCTAGGTCAGTTTCAACACGGAAAGATGGATCTTCGGCGGCCAAACGGGCCAAACCTTGAGACATTTTTTCTTGGTCAGCTTTGGTCTTTGGCTCAACAGCAATCTCGATCACAGGATCAGGGAATGTCATTGTTTCAAGAACCACAGGATCGTTAACCGCACAAAGCGTGTCACCTGTTGTAGTTGCTTTCAGACCCGCCAACGCGATGATGTCACCAGCGAATGCTTCGGTGATTTCTTCACGGTTGATTGAGTGCATCATCATCATACGACCAACACGCTCTTTTTTACCTTTGGTAGAATTCAAAAGCGTGTCGCCTTTGGTCAATGTACCAGAGTAAATCCGAGTGAAGGACAATGAACCAACAAATGGGTCATTCATGATTTTAAATGCAAGGCCAGAAAACGCCATGTCATCATCCGCACGACGCGCGATGTCACGAGTTTCTGTTTCGTCGCCCGGCTTAAAGCCCAAGTAATCAACAACGTCCAAAGGTGATGGAAGATAGTCGATAACCGCGTTCAAAAGTGGTTGAACACCTTTGTTTTTGAAAGCAGAACCGCCCAAAACTGGAACGAATGACAAAGACAAACAACCCTTACGGATCAATTTGCGCAATGTTGCGACGTCTGGCTCGTTACCCTCAAGGTACGCTTCCATCGCGTCGTCGTCCATTTCAACAGCGTTCTCAACAAGTTTGTTGCGCCATTCAGCAGCAGTCGCCTGTAGATCATCACGGATCGGTGCTTTGATCCAAGACGCGCCAAGGTCTTCACCCTGCCACAACCACTCTTCCATGGTAACCAAGTCAACCAAACCTTCAAGTTCAGTTTCGGCACCGATTGGGAAAGCAACAGGCACAGCAACAGCACCAGTACGATCTTCGATCATGTCTACACATTTGAAGAAGTCCGCGCCGATTTTGTCCATCTTGTTGATGAAAACCATCCGAGGAACTTTATAACGGTCAGCCTGACGCCAAACTGTTTCAGTTTGAGGTTCAACACCAGCGTTGCCATCAAGAACACAAACAGCGCCATCAAGAACAGCCAAGGAACGCTCAACTTCAATAGTGAAGTCAACGTGGCCTGGTGTGTCAATGATGTTCAAACGGTGCTTAGCAGTTTCAGGTGTTGCACCGTCTTCTGTACGCTCCCAGAATGTAGTTGTCGCCGCAGACGTGATCGTAATGCCACGCTCTTGCTCTTGCTCCATCCAGTCCATAGTGGCTGCGCCATCATGAACTTCGCCGATGTTGTGCTCTTTACCAGTGTAGTAAAGGATGCGCTCGGAACAAGTTGTTTTACCAGCATCAATGTGTGCGATGATACCAAAGTTACGGTATAGATCGAGAGTGTACTCGCGTGCCATGTCGTTTGCTTTCTATTACCAGCGGTAGTGGCTGAACGCTTTGTTAGCGTCGGCCATCTTGTGGGTGTCTTCACGCTTTTTAACAGCAGAACCACGGCCGCTTACTGCGTCCATAAGTTCGCCTGCTAGGCGCTCTTCCATTGTGTTTTCATTGCGGGCGCGGGCAGCTTTGATCATCCAACGGATGGCAAGTGCTTCGCGGCGCTCAACACGAACTTCAACTGGTACCTGATAAGTGGCACCACCAACACGACGAGAACGAACCTCGACAGCTGGCTTAATGTTGTCCAATGCTTCTGTGAACACTTCGATCGGTGCGCGCTTTAGCTTTGTTTCAACGCGATCTAGGGCGTTATAAACGATGCTTTCAGCGACGGATTTTTTACCATCGATCATCAAGTTGTTCATGAACTTGGTCAGAACCTTATCGCCAAATTTGGCGTCAGGTAGAACTTCGCGTTTTTCAGCGGCGTGGCGACGTGACATTTTGGCTTCTCCTTATTTCGGACGCTTAGCGCCGTATTTCGAACGACGTTGCTTACGGTCTTTAACGCCTTGGGTATCCAAAACACCGCGAAGGATGTGGTAACGGACACCCGGAAGGTCTTTTACGCGACCGCCGCGGATCAGAACAACAGAGTGCTCTTGAAGGTTGTGGCTTTCACCAGGGATATAAGAAATCACCTCAAAGCCGTTCGTTAGACGAACCTTGGCTACTTTACGCATCGCCGAGTTCGGCTTCTTAGGCGTAGTTGTGTAAACGCGTGTGCATACGCCACGCTTTTGAGGACAGCTCTCTAGGTGCTGTGACTTCGAACGTTTTACTTTAGGCTGGCGCGGTTTGCGGATCAGCTGTTGGATCGTTGGCATTGGGCTTCACTTCCCCCGGGTTGCAACATTTCATTTTCGACGCCCGTACGACGCCAACTTTCAGTACATTTTACGCGTCCGCAAAACGCAAAAACCGCATTCGCTCCCAATTCTAGGAACGACGCGATGGAATTCCAGAGGACCGAACACAAAGGCTGGGTCGTGACCACTCAAATTTTTGATACCGAGCCGTTTTCCGGACACAGGTCCACCGACTAAGTTGGCGTTTCATAAGGGGAGTCGCGCATGCTGTCAACACCAGCTAAACGATTGTTCGATTTCGGCGTTTTAGCCGCGCCTCGCGCAACAGCGTAAACAATCCTGTCGCTACGACAATCACCGATCCAAACACTGTCCAAACGTCTGGCAATTCGCCAAAAACAATGAATCCCAGCAAAATTGCGAACAAAAGGCCTGAATAGCGGAATGGCGTCACGAATGAAATCTCACCAGCACGCATTGTGGCCACCGAAAAGAAGTACGCCAAAATGATCAGACATGCTGCAAGGCCAATCAATCCAAGCTGCTCGAGGCTAACCGATTCCCACGGCGTAAAAGGCAACGCCAAACCGGCAAACAAAAGAATCGCCATTGCATTTGCGAGGGCCACAATAAACGAGGGTACATTTGAGGATATTTTCCGTGCAAAAATGTCTCGTGCTGTGACGACGACTACTGTTGCAAGGCCATAGATTGAATAAACATTAAAACTCTCGGCACCGGGTTTGACAATAAACAATACCCCCACAAATCCAACAAGGATGGCAACCATCCTTCGCCACCCTATTGGTTCACTAAGGAAGATAGCGCCGGCCAGAGTAACGGTGAGTGGCAAGATTTGTAGTATCGCCGCGAGGTTTGCAAATGGCATGTTAAATAGTGCGTTGAAGAAGAAATAGACCGACACAACATCCATAGTGGATCGAGCCGCAATTAGGCCAATATCCCTACGCGGAATTTTCTGGCGATGCTGTCCCAGCCATACAACAACCATAGTCATCAGAATGACCGATATTAACGCGCGAATGAACAGACTTTGAAACATGGGCAGGCTGGTGCCGACAGCCTTCATCGCGGTGTCATTCATCGTAAAGAACGCCATGCTGCCGATCATGAAGAGCGCGCCGCGTGTATTTTGGGAAATCTGAGCCATAAAACGCCAATATCATTCGCGTTGAAAATCACAACAGAATTCGTAGATGGGTGTTCCTAACATCAAAGAGGTCTCTGCCCTGCCTAGATTAATTGGCAAAGAAAAAGCCCCCTCAAGCGTGTGCTTGAGGGGGCTTTAAATTGTTAATAAAGCGTGCGGCTTTTACAGATCGCGGCTTTCTGGTGTGTCGACAACGCCAAACACGTCTTCGACCGGATCAGAAACCTTGAACGCGTTTGCTGCATCTTCGGATTCCATCGCAGGTGCCGCCAAAGCCAAGGCTTTTTCGGCTTCAAGCTGACGCGCTGCAACAACCACATTATCTCGATCAGTCGCGATTTTGCGCATTTGTTGCGTAGCCCCACCAGTACCCGCTGGGATCAAACGACCAACGATGACGTTCTCTTTTAGGCCAACCAATTTGTCACGTTTGCCCTGAACAGATGCTTCTGTCAGAACGCGTGTGGTTTCTTGGAACGATGCCGCCGAGATGAACGAACGTGTTTGCAAGCTTGCTTTGGTGATCCCAAGAAGGATCGGCTCGCCTGTTGCTGTACGACGACCAGCCGCAACAGCTTTGGCATTTGCCTCGTCAAACTCGGTCTTGTCGACATGTTCGCCTTTAAGCAACGTGGTTTCACCAGAGTCCTGGATTTCCCATTTTTGCAGCATTTGACGCACGATAACCTCGATGTGCTTATCGTTGATGCGCACGCCTTGTAGACGGTACACATCTTGCACTTCGTCGATCATATAGTCAGCCAAGGCCTCGACACCCATGATGGATAGAATGTCATGCGGTGCAGGGTTGCCATCCATGATGTAATCACCCTTTTGAACAAAATCACCTTCCGCAACCGGAATGTGTTTGCCCTTTGGCACCATGTATTCAACTTTATCCATGGACTCATCAGCAGGTTCAATCGCAATACGACGTTTGTTTTTGTAGTCTTTCCCAAAGCGCACATAACCATCGATTTCGGCGATGATCGCGTGATCTTTCGGACGACGGGCTTCAAACAATTCCGCAACACGTGGCAAACCACCTGTAATGTCCTTGGTCTTGGCACCTTCACGCGGGATACGCGCAACAACGTCACCAGCTTGGATTTCCCCACCATCTTCAACTGAAAGAATGGCATCAACCGACATTGCGTAAGTAACTGGGTTACCCGCATCGTTACGTTGTGGTTCACCGTCTGGACCTGCGATTAGGATTTCAGGCTTAAGCTCGTTGCCTTTTGGCGCAGCACGCCAATCGGTTACGATCTTTTGCGTCATCCCAGTCGCATCATCAGTTTCTTCGCGCAGGGCAATACCCGCGGTCAGATCAACGTATCTAGCTGTACCGGCTTTTTCGGCGATGATAGGAAGCGTGTAAGGATCCCATTCAAACATCTTTTCGCCGCGACCAACAGTTTGTCCGTCGTTCAAGAAGACCTTAGAACCATATCCAACCTTGTGGCTGGCTAGTTCAACGTCGCCTTCACCCATGATCGCAAGAACCATATTACGGCCCATTACCACGGTTTCACCGGCTGCGTTTTTCAACAACTGTGCGTTGCGTAATTCGATCTTACCTTCTTGGCTGGTTTCCAAGAATGACTGTTGGCCACCCTGAGCAACACCACCAATGTGGAACGTACGCATAGTCAGCTGAGTACCAGGCTCACCAATGGATTGCGCGGCAATAATACCGACAGCTTCGCCAAGGTTCACAACAGTACCACGTGCAAGGTCACGACCGTAACACGCCGCACACACGCCTTCGTCGGCTTCACAAGTCAGTGGGCTTCGGATACGCATTTTCGGCACGCCAGCAGCCTCGATAGCATCGGCCATACGCTCGTCAATCAAAGTACCTGCACTAACGATCACATCCTCTGTGCCAGGCACAAGAACGTCATCGGCAGAAATACGACCAAGAACACGCTCTGACAATGAAGAGATAACTTCACCGTCATTCACAGCTGGTTCAGCCGTAATCGCAGCCTCAGTGCCACAATCAGGCATACGAACGATACAGTCTTGCGCCACGTCAACCAAACGACGTGTAAGGTAACCAGAGTTCGCTGTTTTCAACGCCGTATCCGACAGACCCTTACGAGCACCGTGGGTAGAGTTGAAGTATTCCAGAACGCTCAAACCTTCTTTAAAGTTTGAAATGATCGGTGTTTCGATGATGTCGCCATTCGGTTTCGCCATCAGACCACGCATACCGCCCAACTGTTTCATCTGTGTCACAGAACCACGCGCACCAGAGTGCGCCATCATGTATACAGAGTTTGGCTCGTTTTCAGCACCATTGGCGTCTTTGCCAGCGGTTGAAATCGTGTCCATCATCGCATCGGTTACTTTGTCGTTACACTTTGACCAAGCATCAATAACTTTGTTGTATTTTTCGCCCTGAGTAATCAGACCGTCCATATACTGTTGTTCAAAGCCCTTAACTTGATCGCGTGTCGCGTCAACGTTTGTCCATTTGGACACTGGGATAACCATATCGTCTTTACCAAAGGAAATCCCGGCTTTGAAAGCCTCGCGGAAACCCATGGTCATGATGTGATCACAGAAGATAACACTCTCTTTTTGGCCACAATACCGGTAAACGGTATCAATAACATTTTGCACTTCTTTTTTGCGCAACAAGCCATTGACCAGATCGAAAGGTGCCTTAGCGTTTAGGGGCAACAATGCACCCAAACGGATACGGCCCGGTGTGGTTTCAAAGCGAACCATCACTTCGTTACCTTCGGCATCGATTTGCGGAATACGCGCTTCGATTTTGGCGTGCATGTGTACTTCACCAGCGTCCAAAGCGTGCTGCACTTCGTCAACGTCGGCAAAACGCATGCCTTCGCCTTTCATGCCTTCACGCATCATCGTGATGTAATAAATACCCAAGATCATATCCTGAGATGGAACAATGATCGGTGCACCGTTTGCTGGTGACAGAACGTTGTTTGTAGACATCATAAGAACACGACATTCCAACTGGGCCTCTAGGCTCAGAGGAACGTGAACCGCCATTTGGTCACCGTCAAAGTCAGCGTTGAACGCAGAACAAACCAGCGGGTGCAGCTGAATAGCTTTACCTTCGATTAGAACAGGTTCAAACGCTTGGATGCCCAAACGGTGCAAAGTAGGCGCACGGTTCAGCATAACTGGGTGTTCACGGATAACCTCGTCCAAGATGTCCCAAACTTCGGGACGTTCTTTTTCAACCAACTTCTTCGCCTGTTTCACAGTCGAAGACAGGCCTTTGGCCTCTAGGCGGGAATAAATGAACGGTTTGAACAGCTCGAGCGCCATTTTCTTAGGCAAACCACATTGATGCAGTTTCAGCTCTGGGCCCGTCACAATTACTGAACGACCAGAGAAGTCTACGCGTTTACCCAAAAGGTTTTGACGGAAACGACCTTGCTTACCCTTCAGCATGTCAGACAATGATTTCAACGGACGCTTGTTGGCACCCGTAATCACACGGCCACGACGGCCGTTGTCAAACAACGCATCCACAGATTCTTGCAACATACGTTTCTCGTTACGTACGATGATATCTGGTGCACGCAATTCGATCAGTCGTTTCAAACGGTTGTTCCGGTTGATCACACGACGATAAAGATCGTTCAAATCTGACGTTGCAAAACGACCGCCATCAAGTGGCACAAGCGGGCGCAACTCTGGTGGGATCACAGGTACAACTGTCATGATCATCCATTCTGGACGGTTACCAGAGTCGATGAAGTTTTCAACAATCTTAAGACGTTTGATGATTTTCTTAGGCTTAAGTTCACCAGTGGCCTCGGCCAAATCGGCACGCAACTGTTCGGCTTCTGCTTCTAGATCGATCATCGACAACATGTCACGAATAGCTTCAGCACCGATACCGGCAGTGAAGGCGTCCATGCCATACTGGTCTTGCGCGTCCATGAATTCTTCTTCGTTCAGCATTTGGCCGAATTGAAGCTCTGTCAGACCGGGCTCGATCACGACATAGTTTTCAAAGTAAAGAATGCGCTCTAGATCACGCAAAGTCATGTCCAACATCAAGCCGATGCGGGATGGCAATGATTTCAAGAACCAAATGTGCGCAACTGGTGCAGCCAATTCGATATGGCCCATACGTTCGCGACGTACTTTTTGAAGCGTAACCTCAACACCACATTTCTCGCAGACAACGCCGCGATATTTCATGCGCTTATATTTGCCGCACAAACATTCGTAGTCTTTGATTGGTCCAAAGATACGTGCACAGAAAAGACCGTCCCGTTCTGGCTTGAACGTACGATAGTTGATGGTTTCTGGTTTCTTAATTTCACCGAAAGACCACGACAAAATCCGCTCTGGGCTGGCCAAAGACACTTTGATTTCGTCGAACTGACGTTGTGGTGTCAGCGGGTTAAACGGGTTGTTTGTCAATTCCTGGTTCATTTAGCGTTCCTTAATTTAGGAGAGGAAGGGGAAGATTGAATGGGGTGCTGAGCACCCTATTCGTCCACCTCCGCATCCAGGAGTTCCATGTTCAGACCAAGGCCGCGGACCTCTTTAACAAGTACGTTAAAGCTCTCAGGCACGCCGGCCTCGAAGTTGTCTTCGCCCTTCACGATGCTTTCATAGACTTTCGTCCGGCCAGCAACGTCATCCGATTTAACGGTCAGCATTTCCTGCAAGGTGTAAGCAGCGCCATAAGCCTCAAGCGCCCAAACTTCCATCTCACCAAAGCGCTGTCCACCGAACTGTGCCTTACCACCCAGCGGCTGCTGTGTAACAAGTGAGTACGGTCCAGTAGAACGCGCGTGGATTTTGTCGTCCACAAGGTGATGCAGTTTAAGCAAGTATTTGACCCCAACAGTCACCTGACGAGAGAACTTCTCACCAGTGCGACCATCATAAAGATCAGACTGTCCGCTTTCACTAAAGCCTGCACGCGCAAGCGCGTCGTTAACGTCAGCTTCTTTGGCGCCATCAAATACTGGTGTCGCGATTGGAACGCCGTTTACAACGTTACCAGCCGCTTCCAAAAGATCAGCTTCTTGCATGTTGGCAAGACCTTCGTCGTATACATTTTCGCCATAAGCGATTTTCAATGCATCACGAACTGGGGTCACGTCACCACTGCGACGATATTCACCTAAAGCGTCGTCAATTTTCAGACCCAAACCGCGTGCGGCCCAACCCATATGGGTTTCAAGGATCTGACCGACGTTCATCCGGCTAGGAACGCCCAGCGGGTTAAGAACGAAGTCAACAGAAGTACCATCAGCCAAGAACGGCATGTCTTCCATTGGAACAACGCGTGAAATCACACCTTTGTTGCCGTGACGACCAGCCATTTTATCACCTGGTTGAAGCTTACGCTTCACCGCGATGAATACTTTGACCATTTTCATCACACCCGGAGGCAGATCATCGCCGCGACGCACTTTCTCAACTTTGTCCTCAAAGCGTGCTTCTAGCGCACGTTTTTGGGACTCATATTGAGTGTTCAACGCTTCAACGTTCTGTGCTGTACTTTCGTCAGCCATAGCCAACTGCCACCACATATGACGGCCAACCATTTCAAGCAATTCGTCATCAACGATTGTGCCGGATTTCACACCTTTTGGACCTTTAGCAACTTCTTTGCCAAAGATCATGCCTTGTAGACGGGCATAGATGTTACGATCCAAAATGGCGAATTCGTCGTCGCGGTCACGGGCAAGGCTTTCGACCTCTTCACGCTCGATTTGCAACGCACGTTCGTCTTTTTCTACGCCGTGACGGTTAAACACACGCACTTCAACAACTGTACCGAAATCGCCCGGTTTCACACGAAGTGAAGTATCGCGAACATCAGAAGCTTTTTCGCCAAAGATGGCGCGCAGCAACTTCTCTTCCGGTGTCATTGGGCTTTCGCCTTTTGGCGTGATTTTACCCACAAGGATATCACCCGGTTCAACATCTGCGCCAATGTAAACAATGCCAGCCTCGTCGAGGTTGCGCAGTGCTTCTTCACCGACGTTAGGAATGTCCCGTGTGATTTCTTCTGGTCCTAGTTTCGTGTCACGTGCAGCCACTTCGAATTCTTCGATGTGGATAGATGTGAACACGTCGTCGCGTGCAATACGCTCTGAAATTAGGATCGAATCCTCATAGTTGTAGCCATTCCAAGGCATAAACGCGACGATCACGTTTTTACCCAAAGCCAATTCACCAATGTCAGTTGAAGGACCGTCAGCGATTACTTCGCCTTTGGTTACAACGTCACCAACTTTAACCAACGGACGTTGGTTGATGCAGGTGTTTTGGTTTGAACGCTGGAATTTGCGCATGCGATAGATGTCTACGCCTGCATCACCCATTTCCAGGTCAGCAGTCGCGCGAACAACGATACGAGTGGCGTCAACTTGGTCGATGATACCTGCTCGTTTCGCCATGATCGCCGCCCCAGAATCACGGGCAACAACTTCTTCGATACCAGTTCCAACAAGTGGCGCCGTTGCTTGTAGCAAGGGAACAGCCTGACGTTGCATGTTTGAACCCATTAGGGCACGGTTAGCATCGTCGTTTTCTAAGAACGGGATCAAAGACGCCGCAACAGAAACTAATTGCTTCGGACTAACGTCGATCAAATCAACGGCATCGCGTTGCGCCAATGTATATTCACCGGAACGACGTGTTGATACCAAATCGTTTGCAAAACGACCTTTTTCATCAAGTGAAGCGTTGGCCTGTGCCACTGTGTGACGCATTTCTTCAGTTGCCGACATGTACTTAACTTCGTCGGTAACCTGACCTTTTTCCACTTTACGATATGGTGTTTCGATAAAGCCGTATTTGTTCACCCGTGCAAAAGTCGCAAGACTGTTGATCAGACCAATATTCGGCCCCTCCGGCGTTTCAATCGGACACATACGACCGTAGTGCGTTGGATGCACGTCGCGTACCTCAAAGCCCGCACGTTCACGTGTCAAGCCACCTGGTCCTAGCGCAGACAAGCGACGCTTGTGCGTAACTTCTGACAAGGGGTTGGTTTGGTCCATGAACTGAGACAGCTGAGATGAACCAAAGAATTCACGCACAGCCGCAGCAGCCGGTTTCGCGTTGATCAAATCTTGTGGCATCACTGTATCGATTTCAACGGATGACATACGCTCTTTGATCGCGCGCTCCATGCGCAACAAACCAACACGGTATTGATTTTCCATCAACTCGCCAACAGAACGCACACGACGGTTACCAAGGTGGTCAATATCGTCGATATCGCCTTTACCGTCGCGCAAGTTAACCAGCGCACCAATACAAGAAACAATGTCTTCACGACGTAGCGTGCGCATTGTGTCTTCGGCATCTAAGTTTAGACGCATATTCATTTTTACGCGACCAACGGCGGAAAGATCGTAACGCTCTGAGTCGAAGAACAATGTGTCAAACAAAGCACTCGCTGCTTCAACGGTGGGCGGCTCGCCTGGACGCATAACGCGATAGATGTCCATCAACGCAGTGTCGCGACCCATGTTTTTGTCAACAGCCATAGTGTTGCGCATGTATGGGCCCACATTGACGTTATCGATATCCAGAATTGGGATTTCTTTAACACCCGCATCAACTAGCTCTTTCAAAGAACCGCCGGATACTTCACCCGCTTTATCCAATTCCCAAGTCAACTCGTCACCGGCTTCGACATAAATCGCGCCATTTTCTTCGTTGATCATGTCTTTGGCCGCAAACTTGCCGATGATGGCGTCAAATGGCACCAAAACTTCGGATACTTTGCCTTCGTCGATTAGCTTCTTAACTGCACGAGGAGTTACTTTCTTGCCAGCTTCGGCAATCACTTCACCACTTGCTGCATCCACGATGTCATATGTTGGACGTGTACCACGTACACGCTCTGGGAAGAACTTGGTGACCCAACCTTTGTTCTTATCCAACTTGTACGTCACGGTTTCATAATAGGCGTCCATGATCGCTTCTTGGTCCAGCCCCAATGCATAAAGCAAAGTGGTTACTGGCAATTTGCGACGACGGTCGATCCGCGCAAAAACGATGTCTTTGGCGTCAAATTCAAAGTCCAACCAGCTGCCGCGGTAAGGAATGATGCGACATGCAAACAATAGCTTACCAGAGCTGTGTGATTTACCTTTGTCGTGATCAAAGAAAACACCAGGTGAGCGGTGCATTTGGGAAACGATAACACGTTCGGTGCCGTTCACAACGAACGTACCATTTGGTGTCATCAAAGGCATGTCGCCCATGAATACGTCTTGCTCTTTGATGTCTTTGACAGACTTGGCACCTGTATCTTCGTCGATTTCAAATACGATCAGGCGCAGCGTCACTTTCAGTGGCGCGCTGTAGGTCATGTCGCGTTGCTGACATTCCTCAACATCATATTTTGGCTTTTCTAGTTCGTATTTCACGAATTCCAGAATTGCTGTCTCGTTGAAATCCTTGATCGGGAATACCGATTGGAAAACACCTTTGATGCCTTCGCCGTCGAGCGGCTGAAGCTGATCACCTGATTTCAGGAACAGATCATAAGATGATTTCTGTACTTCGATCAGATTTGGCATTTCCAAAACTTCACGGATTTTACCATAATATTTACGGAGTCTTTTTTGGCCTAAATAGGTCGTCGCCATAAGAACTTTACCTTCTTGTTTCTCTTAAACGTATCCACCGTTGGGTCACGGCGACACGCCCATTGAGACAGAGTGTTCGATCTATTCTAGTCATCCCGCCCAAGGGTGACGCCCGATCATTGAACCTTCCTAAGGAAACCCCAAGAAGGGGCTTGCTAAGACAGGTACGGCTGGACCCAAAGTTTCCCTCGGGACCAGCCAAATAGTCAATACATCAGCCCACTTGGGGCTGCGCATTGATTACTTCAAAGTTACTTCTGCGCCAGCTGCTTCCAGCTTAGCTTTGATTTCGTCAGCTTCAGCTTGTGAGACGCCTTCTTTGACAGCTTTGCCGCCAGCTTCTACCAAGTCTTTCGCTTCTTTCAGGCCAAGACCTGTGATCGCGCGTACTTCTTTGATAACGCCGATTTTTTGTGCACCGGCCGCAACCAAGATCACATCAAATTCAGTCTGCGCTTCAGCAGACTCACCAGCGTCGCCGCCAGCAGCCATCATCACAGCGCCACCGGCAGCTGGTTCGATACCATACTCGTCTTTAAGGATGGTTTTTAGTTCTTGTGCTTCAAGAAGTGTCAAGTTGACAATCTCTTCAGCCATTTTTTTCAGATCAGCCATTTTACTGTTCCCATTAATTTAAGTTGTGTTCCAACGCCGGGTTTTCAACCCATAGCCGGTATCCTGATTGCTTAAGCCGCAGCTTTGTCTTCAACTTCAGACAAAATGCCCGCGATGTTAGAAGCCGGTGCGCCAATGGCCCCTGCGATGTTAGAGGCTGGTGCGCCAATGCAACCAACGATCGAAGCAATAAGCTCGTCACGAGATGGCATTTTCGACACAGCAACAACACCTGCTGGATCCAACGCGTTCTCACCCATTGATCCGCCAAGAATTTGCAACTTTGGATTGCTCTTAGCATATTCAACAGCAACTTTCGCCGCTGCAACTGGATCTTCTGAGTAACCGAGAACGGTCATGCCCGTCAGGTATTCACCAATGCTTTCGCATGGCTTTCCTTCAAGGGCGATCTTGGCAAGCCGGTTCTTGGCAACGCGTACGGACCCACCTACTTCGCTCATTTTAGCGCGTAGGTCCTGCATTTCAGCAACCGTGATACCCGCGTAGTGGGCAACCACTACAACGCCAGAGCTTTCAAAGATTTGGCCGAGTTCTTCGACCACTTTTTCTTTTTGTGCTCTATCCACAGTTTCACTCCAAGTATGGAAGGATTTCACCCCTTCCGGCTCATTTTGCCGAACCTAAGGATTAGGTCCGACGTTCGGGTCCATAATTACGGGTCCCGAGGCCAGATCGCCCGAGGTTTACACCTGCGGGTCTTCATCTCTCGCTTCCCGTCTCAGGAAGGACATTAAGGACCTAAGCCCACCCTCCGTCTCGGACAGACAGGACCGCATTTGCGGTACTGCATTCGACGTTGCCCTTTTAACAGGGCAACGAAGAAACTTTTTAACCTCGGGCTTAAAGCTCGACGTTAAGTGTGATGCCAGGGCCCATAGTAGAAGAAATTACAACTTTCTTCATGTATGTACCTTTGGAACCAGCTGGTTTAGCTTTTTGCACTGCGTCGATCATTGACTGAACATTTTCAACCAATTTCTCTTCGCTGAATGACGCTTTACCAACGCCAGCGTGCACAACGCCGCCTTTTTCAACTTTGAACTGAACTTCGCCGCCTTTGGCGTTAGCTACAGCAGTAGCAACATCCATAGTTACGGTGCCAACTTTAGGGTTTGGCATCAAGTTGCGTGGGCCAAGAACCTTACCAAGACGACCAACAACGGGCATCATGTCAGGTGTCGCGATGCAACGATCGAATTCGATCTTGCCGGACAATACTGTTTCCATCAGATCTTCGGCGCCAACAATGTCGGCACCAGCTGCTGTGGCTTCATCTGCTTTTGGACCACGTGCAAATACTGCAACACGAACAGTTTTACCTGTGCCATTTGGCAGACCAACAACACCGCGAACCATTTGGTCAGCGTGACGTGGGTCAACACCCAAAGCCAAAGCGATTTCAACTGTTTCGTCGAATTTAGCAGTTGCATTGGCTTTAACCAATGAAACGCCTTCGGCGATTGATACGTTCATTTTACCGGCGAGTGCTTCACGAGCAGCGGTGGTACGTTTACCCAGCTTAGCCATGATTTAACCTTTCACCTCGATACCCATTGAACGTGCTGATCCTTTGATGATCATCATTGCGCCTTCAATGTCGTTTGCGTTCAAGTCAGCCATTTTAGCTTCTGCGATTTCACGCACTTGCTTGGCAGACACTGTACCAACAGTATCGCGGCTCGGAGTTTTTGAACCGGAAGTAACTTTGGCAGCCTTCTTAAGGTAATAAGATGCCGGTGGCGTCTTAATTTCCATTGTGAAGGATTTGTCTTGGTAATAGCTGATCACGGTTGGGCAAGGCGCACCTGGCTCCATTTCCTGTGTTTTAGCGTTAAAAGCTTTACAGAATTCCATGATGTTGATGCCGCGTTGACCCAATGCTGGGCCTACGGGTGGGGATGGGTTGGCTTTACCTGCAGCAACCTGCAGTTTAAGCGTACCTACTAGTTTCTTAGCCATGTGGCTTCTCCTTTTGTTTCAACGTCCACCAGATCGCGATCCAGTGACCTTCTTGTTGCTGTGGTCCGATTTACCAAGCGCGCTTGGTCTACCTCCCACATCTGCGCCGGCCCCCTAAAGGAACGGTGCAGCACTCACCATCAAAGCTCTTTAGTAACTTCGGTGTATTCTAGTTCGACCGGTGTCTCGCGGCCAAAGATTGAAACCGTCACCTTCAGGCGTTGGTTTTCGTCATCAACTTCTTCAACCATGCCCTCAAAGCCTTCGAACGGTCCGCCGTTCACTTTCACTTTTTCGCCAATCTCAAAGAAGATTAGGTTACGTGGTGCGGCTTCGCCTTCTTCAACACGGTTCAGAATTTGATTAACTTCTGCATCACGCATTGGCATCGGGCGACCTTGCTGACCCAAAAAGCCAGTGACGCGGTTGATTGAATTAATTAGGTGAAAGCCGCGATCGGACATTTCCATGCGGATCAAAACATAGCCCGGCATGAAACGACGCTCGGCGGTAACTTTCTTACCGCGGCGCACTTCGATCACTTCTTCTGTAGGAACCAGCACTTCTTCGATCTCGTCCTCAAGACCGGCCGTGATGACATCTGTTCTGATCTGCTCGGCGATCTTTTTCTCGTAGTTCGAGAGAACGCTCACCGAATACCAACGTTTTGCCATGCTGCTCGTCATCCTAGTTCTGACCGGCCCAAGCCGGTTATTCATTCATTTTTTCAGTTAGTTAGCTAACTGCTCACCTAACAAAAAACAGCGCGCAACTCGAATCATTGCACGCCATTCATGGAAAGTAGGGCTCCGCTTACAACTGAACCTAAGTGTTTTCAAGGGCTTTGGGGTAAAAACCGTGCCGCCGTTTGAAAGACTTTGCTTATCCAAACATTCCCAAAACTGACGTCAAGCCAGTGCGGATGATCAGATCAACAAAGAAAAAGAAGATGGCCGTCAACGTCGCCATCACAAATACCATCGCAGTGGTTAACAAAACTTCGCGTTGAGTCGGCCAAACGATTTTGGCCACTTCGGCCCGTACTTGTTGTAGAAATTGTAGTGGATTTGCCGTAGCCATGTATCACCTGTTTTTTCACTTATCTGGCCAGATACGAGTTAATCCCGCCTATTTCAAGGCATAGTACGAAAACGATCGCGCAAGATTTCGTTACGGGCGCAAAAATGTGACATTAGGAATGGATTTTATCTCTTCCACGTCTTTTTCATAAGCCGTCATTCCTTCCATACGGCTGAGGCGGTCATAAAAGCGGAATTTGTCGGTTTCGTTTTCCGGTGGAAACATATCACGCACAGATAGGGCAAATTCTGCACGGGTCCGTACGGCGTGCAGAACTTTATTATCCAAAATCATTTCCACAGCCTTCACCGACAGGCCAATCTGGTGCTTCTGGCCTTCTGGCTTAATTCGATCCGCCAATTCTGGATCGACAAGATTAGAAATGATTTGTGGGAACAATTGCGAATAATCTTCATATCGCCACAAAACTACAGGCAACCTTTCGGCAAGACTCTTTACAAGTGGTGCCCATTGGATTGATGCAACCGGTGCAGATTCCAAAAATTCTTCGACCGAGGCCCAGCGCCCATGAACCAAAGATTGCGAAAAACTAGATTCTAAATAATCAGTTGGGTTTCGGATGCCTAAAAACACCGTCATTTCTGTATCCGCAAAAACTTGTTCCAATTTCGCCAGCCGTTTGGCAGCCGTTTTGTACATCTTCAAATGAGGTGGCAAACCTGGGCGATGGTGCGCACCTAGAAGGTTTTCGTCAGAAATAACCACCCGCTCAAAACCATCCGTCGCCTTTATGAAATGATTTCGCCAAGTTTGAATTGTTTCGGGACTTGCGCTTTTTTCAACATCAGGCCCCATAATCACGCCTTCATTGCGCAATTTCTCGGCAACATGAAGACCAATTCCACGTTGTCGCAATCGGCGATGGGCACGTGCTAGGGATCGTTGCAAATGGGTTGTCGCCGTTTTGTGGGCGCCAAGGTGAAGGGAAACAGACTTTAGGGTATTAAACCCTAAATCTACATCCGCCCTAGAAACAGAAGTTCCAACATTCATTTCATCCATCACGCAACATCCAATAACAGGCTTGTTTCACTATTTAATACGCCATTGATTTCTCGCACTTGTCGCAGAACGCGATCAAAGCTTTGTAAATTTTCGGTTTGAATTTCGGCGACCAAATCCCACGCGCCGTTGGTCGAATACAAGTTCTGAATTTCTGGCACTGCTCTCAGTGCTCGAATGACCGAGCGGGACATCGACCCTTGCAACTGAACTGTCATGACCGCACGCACTAAATCGTTTTCTTGCAGACCAGTTTCGATGGTGAACCGCCTAATTACGCCTGTGGTCGTAAGCCGGTCAAGTCGCGCCTTTGTTGTAGCGCGTGTAATGCCCAACAAGCCGGAAAGTTCGGTCAAAGACGCGCGTGCGTTTTTGCGCAATGCCGATAAAATTCGGTGGTCTGTCTGGTCCAAAACTTGTTTCATTATGCATTTTGTAATTTTTAATTATCAATTTGTCAAAATTTCTTATCATTTTGATCTATTTAGGTGGTAAAATATACACAAATTGCAAAGTACCTTGATGAAAAGAAAATCAAGGAACGTTCAAATGGCTCCCAAAACCTGTCAAATTGTCGGTGCACCTGTGCAAACCGGCGCAAGTCAACCAGGATGTGTGATGGGTCCAGCTGCATTGCGCACTGCGGGCATCGCAGAGATGCTGGAAACCATGGGATGGCGAGTTAGTGACCAAGGCGATTTAGTCAATGTAGCAGCAAATGTTGTGGCCCATCCAAATTCGGCAATCCATAATCTTGCCGAAACTGTTGGTTGGACCAAAATTCTAACCGACGCGGCATATTCCGCGGCCAAGAACAGTGACTTTCCTATTTTCCTTGGGGGCGATCACAGCCTTTCTGCGGGAACAATCGCTGGTATGTCAAAGCATGCAGCCGATGAGAAAAAGCCCCTTTTTGTCCTTTGGCTGGATGCGCATCCCGATTTGCACACCCCAGACAGTACGGACAGCGGCAATTTACACGGAACCCCTGTGGCTTATTTCACAGGACAAGAAGGTTTTGATAGCTTTCCGCCCCTTGCCAAAAGTGTTGACCCAAAGAACATAACAATGATGGGTATTCGGTCGGTTGATCCGGCAGAGTCTAAACGTATCGATGAACTTGGTATCAATGTTTTTGATATGCGTGCCATTGATGAATTAGGCGTGGCCAAACCATTGGCTGAATTCTTAGAACGTGTAAAGGCGGCGGACGGCCACTTACACGTCAGTTTTGACGTAGACTTTCTGGATCCCTCAATTGCCCCAGCGGTTGGTACAACTGTCCCAGGCGGTGCCACTTTCCGCGAGGCGCATTTAATAATGGAAATGCTTCACGACAGCGAGCTTGTAACTTCTCTTGATCTCGTCGAATTGAACCCCTTTTTGGATGAACGTGGAAAAACGGCCCATTTATTGTGCGACCTAACCGCCAGTTTGTTTGGCCGTCGCGTTCTTGATCGTAAAACAGCGAGATATTAATATGACTTACCCCAAAGCCTCGAACCTTGCCTATGTGCCGTTTGTTTCTGTGGACAACATGATGCAACTGGTGAACCACATCGGCCTTGAAGAATGCATGCGTGAGTTGGCGGATTTTATTGAAGCTGATTTCAAACGCTGGCCCGAATTTGACAAAACACCCCGTGTGGCCAGCCATTCGCATGACGGTGTAATTGAATTGATGCCAACCGCGGACGCAGAAAACTATGGTTTCAAATATGTAAACGGTCACCCAAAAAACATGAAAGAAGGATTTCAGACGGTCACGGCCTTCGGCGTACTTTCTTCCGTTTCAAACGGGTATCCAATATTACTTTCAGAAATGACAATTCTGACCGCATTGCGTACGGCCGCAACCTCGGCATTGGTTGCAAAGTATTTAGCACCGAAGCACGCCAAGACATTGGCGCTGATAGGCAACGGTGCGCAATGTGAATTTCAGGCGCTGGCAATGAAAGCCATCTGCGGAATTACCCACGTACGCCTTTTTGATATTGATCCAGCAGCAACCCGCAAGGCGGCAAAAAATCTGTCGGAAACCGGGCTAATAGTGACGCCCTGCTCAAGTAGCGAACAAGCAATCGAGGGGACTGAAATTATCACCACTTGCACAGCTGATAAACAAAGCGCGACAATCTTAACCGACAACATGATTGGCGCAGGCGTACACATCAATGCAATTGGTGGCGACTGTCCGGGAAAAACAGAATTGCACCAAGATATTCTGCACAGGTCATCCGTTTTTGTTGAATATCCCCCACAAACCCGTATCGAGGGTGAAATTCAGCAATTAGACCCTGAATTCCCCGTCACAGAGCTGTGGAAGGTAATGTTAGGCCAAGCGTCGGGACGGACAAATGCGGATCAAATCACATTATTTGACAGCGTCGGTTTTGCCATCGAAGATTTTTCAGCCCTTCGATATGTGCATACGAAAATTGCAGGTACTGCGTTTTTTGAAAAACTTGACATGCTGGCTGACCCAGATGATCCCCGCGATTTATTCGGAATGGTTAACAGACGTTCTTGATTGTTATGCGTGCTCAGCAAAAGTAGCAGATGCGCGCGTCCATACACCTGAGGAAATATCAGATAGGCCCAGTAAACTTGGCAATAGCTGAGCAGCAAAATCTTGGCTGCTTTCCAGTGGTAACATCGACGGCAAATTATCTATGGCTGTAACATCCAAAACTGGCGCATCAGCGACTCGCAATGCTGGTGCCTCCCAATCTGTCACACGATCATAAACTTTGATCGGGGAAAAATCGCTGTCAGGGTCACAGGCAATATCCCCAATAACCGATAATTTTCGTTCGCTTTGCTTAGCTGATACTGGCACAAAAGTGGGCGTTCCTGGGCGCGCCAAAATACAATTCAAGAATATTTCGTGATTCATGATTTCTGGAAAAGGACCACCACTTGCCGTTTCAGCCAAGTCCCATTTTGTCGTCATAACATCCAATCTTGCACATAGATCAGCAGCGCCTGTTCCCACACGACCAAGTGCGCCAATGATCAACGCGGAGGGTCGATCGCCCTGCCCCAGCTCTAACGCCAATTCAGCCACAAGTTCTTCGGCATTTGTGTAGTCATGCACGGCACCAGCAGTTCCGCCATTTTTTTGTGCCACCCAACACTTCAGAGCGACTGCGGCACCAGCATACCCAGCCCAATACCCAAAGGCGGCTACACGTCGCGCAGCCTCATCCACAAGATACTCCAAATCAAAAAGTGTACCGTTGCCTGCAACAAATCGGTCCAGCAAAATGCGCCCTGATGGCTGACCTTTGAAGGCATGCCCAAACATGATGTGTCGGTGCCACAGGGGCGTTCCGTCGTCTGGCAATTCTTTCAGGCCAAAAATTATTGCGTCTGCCGGTGCAGCGGGCCACGAATTTTCGGCCTTAATATCACAGCCAACATCTGCGTAGTCAGCGATGGGAATAATTCTTTGGCTGCTTTCCTCAACGCTGACTTTCATGCCCGCGTTGATCAAAGCCATTGCACCTTCAGGCGTTATGCCAACACGTTTTTCGTGTGCCCGTTGTTCAGCTCTTACCCATAAATGTGTCATTTGGTATCCTTAAACAAACGTCAACGCATGGGCGCGTTCTGGGTGTGCCAAATGCGGTGTCGCGTTAAATTGATGAAGGTGCAGTTGGCCGTTGTGGCGAGAAATACGATGATACGAACTATTTCGAATTTGCAGTAAAATCGATGCCATGGCAGGCACTTCCAGCCCTAATATTCGCGCCATAACAACGGAAATGACGCCGCCCGAGGTTACATAAACAATACGTTGATCGCTGATTAGTGCTTCCTGCATAACATCCCAAATACGGTTTTCAAAACTTGTGTAAGTTTCGGGAATGTCGCTTAGTTCATCGTCTTTCCATGCCTGCATCGTGATCGGCACGTGGGTAGCAAAACTTACAGGGTCTGTGGGAACGGGCCTTCCTGTGCGCCGTTCAAGCGCCTCGGCCATTGGGAAATATTGCATCTCATTTAATCTGTCGTCTTCGGCACATGCCGTAAGACCCATTCCAGAACGGGTTTCTTTATGTCGGCGCAAAGTTCCAGAAACAACACGATCGAATTTCATATCGTGATCGTGCAAATAATCACCCAACCATTTTGACTGTGTATGACCAAGACTGCTCAATTTGTCATAGCTTGCTTCGTCTGTCGCACCCGTATTGGCTTGACCGTGACGTACCAACATTATTTCGCCCATAAACCGTCGCCTCGTTTCATATATTTCTTGATCAGAACCATCTTGGTAAATCAAACCCACGTTATGTGCCAGAATTTCCTTTATCAGGCCACAAAGCAGCGCCATAGTTGCCCCATGATTCTGAATTTGTCCCGTTTTCTTTTGGCCATTACTGTTTGGTCTTGTGTAATGATTGCCCCCGTATTGGCCGCCCCTGACAGGGTGAAAGCCTTTATTTATGGCAATTCACTCGTGCATCATCTGACTGACAGTGATGAAACCACTGTTCCTTATTGGGTCGATTTCTTTGCAGACGCCAATGGACAGAGTTTTGCTATTGATGGCCAATGGGGATTCCTTCGAAATTTTGCGACTGATTTCCCACCTATTGCAAATTGGTCCTTTCGCGGAGTCCAAAGTGTTTGGGATTCCGATAACCAACCATTTGGACGGGCGGGTTTTGATCATGTGATGATCACGCCTGCCAATTTCATTCAATACCAAGGCCCAGACTTGCCCTATGAGGGCGATAATCCAGAAAACGCCAGCCCCTTGTCAGCTACGTTGCAAATCATTGATCAGGTAACAGCAACAGGTTCCGCACCCAAATTTCTATTATACGAAGGGTGGCCAGAAATGGCTGGCGTTGCACGACGTTTTCCGCCCAGCGCACGAGACCTGCGCCGTTATCACAAATTTACGCAAACACAGTATCATGACTGGTTTGTTAACTATCACGAGAGCCTATTAAAGGCGCGGCCGGATCTTAAAATACAACTTGTTCCAGTCGCGACTGTTTTGGCAAAACTGTTCAAGGATACTGAATTATCAAAAATTTCAGCCGAGGACCTTTATCAAGACGAGGCACCACACGGCACGGCCAATCTTTATTTTCTTGCAGGCGCGATAACCTACGCGGCACTTTTTGACAGCGAGCTGCCCAACTTCGCAGAGTTACCTGAAAGCTTGCATCCTTTGATTGCTGCCAATTGGCAAGACATTCGCGCGCTGATCTCAATTGAAATAGCCGTAAACCAACAGGCACTTGCTGCACCGTTAAAGGCAGAGCCATTGCCTGAAGTTCCTCAATCCGAGGACGTTGAAGTACCAGTTCAGGTAACTGCTGCCCCAAAAATAACAAAGCCTATCCCAACACGTGTTGAACGTGCGCCGGCATTGGGTTTGTCAAATCCCTCGCTTGCGATGGGGTTAAATGGCATTGCCGATTGGTCCACCCAGCAACCCTTTATCGATTATATGAAATCAGCGCGACCTTGGGTTGGGCATAAAGGTGAACAATGGGGGTCAATGTTGTTCAAAGAAATCGTCGCCCAAGGTGCCTTAGATGATCAAGGATGGCCCAAATTCATTCCAGACGGCGCCGATGCCTTAGAGACTTTGTTTCTGACAAACCAACCCGAAGCGGCAACAGCCCTCAACGCCCGTTATCGCCTAACCTATGAGGGCAGTGGCAAAATCATCATGACAGGACGCGTGCGCCGAACAAAATACTCCGATGGTGAGATTTGGTTTGATTACACATCTGGAGAGGGCCTTGTTGGCATTCGGTTAAATAGCACCGATCCAGAAAACACCGGTGATTACATTCGAAACATTCATGTCGTTCGCGAAGATCAAATTGAATTGGCCGAGGTCGGTGCAATATTCAATCCTGATTGGATCAAACGCGTCGCAGATGCACGTTCTGTTCGTTTTATGGATTGGATGTTCACAAATGGATCCCCTGCCACAGATTGGAACAGCCGTCCCCGCTATGATGATTTTACTTGGGGTTGGCGCGGGGCACCTGTTGAAGTGATGGTTGCACTTGCCAATGAAATATCCGCCGATCCTTGGTTCAACATGCCTCATATGGCGACTGATGATTATATGGCCGAATTTGCCGCATTTGTACGTGATTACCTTGATCCGGAACTTGTCGCCTATGTCGAATTTTCCAATGAGATTTGGAATTTTACCTTCTTACAGGCGGTCTGGGCGCGTGTCGGTGCCGACGAACGTTGGGGCAAGAACGCCGCAGATGATTCATGGATGCAATATACTGGGATGCGAGCAGCGCAAATGGCTGATATTTGGGATGCCGCGTTTGGTGATCAATCTGAACGGCTGGTCAAAGTTTTGGCAACACACACTGATTGGGTTGGCCTAGAACAGGGGCTATTCTACGCCCCACTTTGGTTAGCGGAGGATCCCACCAATCGGCCCCCTGTTGAACGATTTGATGCTTATGCCGTCACCGGATATTTCGGGTTTGATCTTGGATATGAAGACGGGCCAGAAAAGGTGTTGGGTTGGCTTGAAGACGCACGCGCAAATGCAACGGCTGAGGGCCAAGAGTTAGGCTACAGTCGCGTTCGCTTGCGCTTGTATGTTGAAGAACGGCTGTTTGAACCCGCCGTGGCACCAGCCATTGCGGCACTAAGATCGGGGTCGCTAAAGGAACTGACAGAATCTATTCTGCCCCTTCAAACGAACATCGCAAATGAACATGGGCTAAAAATGATCATGTACGAGGGTGGCACACACGTCGTCGGGATCGGTGAGTGGTCCTTAAACGAGGACTTGTCCGGGTTTTTCCAACATCTAAATTATACAGCAGAAATGGGTGAACTTTACCAAGAGCTGCTTTCTGGCTGGCGCAAGGCTGGTGGTACAATGTTCAATTTGTTCGTCGATGTTGCCAGTTCCAGCGAACACGGCAGCTGGGGCATGCGCCGCTTTATTGAAGATGAAAATCCAAGAGCAACTGCAGTCGAGGCTTATCATGCCGAAACACCTGCTTGGTGGGAAGCGGGCCGCGAAGGCACATTTGATCACGGTGATTTGTTCATAGGTGGCGAAGGCGCTGATCGTCTTGAGGGCACCAGCAAACCGGATATTTTGATCGGCGGATTGGGTGACGACATCCTAGTTGCGAACGGGCGTAGCGATCGTTTGCACGGCGGCAAAGGCCGGGATTTGGCAATGTTGCCCGGATCGATCACCGATTACACATTTTTTGATGCCACTGAAACTGTGAAAGGTTTGGTCATCGCCAGCGCGGGCGCTAAATCATTCACATTAGCAGCTATCGAAGAGGTAGCCTTCTCTGACGCGCCTGACGCAACTTTTGCTTTGGCCGATTTTTACTAAAACGTCTGATGGGCCATGCTTACCAATTTTGCCACCGTGTTCATATTTCTGACGGTTCCATAATCTGACGCTTTTATTTTCAGCTTTGAACGCCCCATGCCGCTGGGATAATGGCAATAGATAACCTGTGACCCAAGGCGTACAACTTCATCTGTTTGACCACGCAAGTCTTGAATGTCATCAGCAATCGCCGCGCGGCCAAGAAACAACGTTGTGCTGGTATTTCCAGCCTTATCAGCAAAAGGGTTCTCCGCCAAAATTTGTTCCAGTTGTGATGCTGTAAGGAAAAACAGTCCAACGGCCTTTCCTGCATACACTTCTAACATGTCGGACAGCATCGCTTGCGCGCTTGCTACATCCATTTCAGTATCAAAAACCACATTCCCGCTGGCGATATATGTCCTGACATTTTCAAACCCCAAGCGAACGCAAATGTCTACCAAATCTGCCATCGGTATCTTGCCTGTTCCCCCAACATTTACCGCCCGCAAAAGCGAAACAACCCGCATCACTTTTGTCCGACTAGCGCAGCAATTTGCGTCAAAATACACTCAGCCCCGATGTTGGAATGAAAGCGATCAAGTATCCGCGCGCGACCAGCAGCGGCCAAAGTTTTCGCCCGATCTGGGTTTCTAATTAGCACCAGAATTGCGTCGGCCAAGGCTTCTGGATTTTGAGGCGGAGTTAACACTCCATCAACTCCGTCACGTATCAATTCAGGCACGCCACCCGCGTTCGTGCCTATCGTCGGCACCCCACAGCTCATCGCCTCCATATAAGCAACACCCAATGGCTCGTGCCAACTGGCCAATGCAAAAATATGCGTTTTCAGAAGGTGTTCGTGAACCTTTTGTGCACTGATTGCCCCCAACAGACGTACGTGATCTTGCAACCCAAGATCATGCAACCTGGCCGCAAGATCGTTGTGAAAACCGTTTCCGCCGTCATCATCCTCACCGGCAATGTCTAATTGAATGTTCAGACCCTGATCCACGAGGATACGAACGGCCGCCATCAAATCTTGATGCCCTTTCACGACGTTTAATCTTGCACAAGAAAACAACCTAATTGGCTCTTTAAGGTCAGCAGGTTCATAGACTGTGTCACGTCGCAAATCATTGGTGTCCACACCCATGGGCTGAACCACAAGACGATCGGGCAAATCGGCACCTATATCGCGGCGGATTTCGCTCAACAACTTTTCTGTTATGACCGTGCCAAAACTTGCGCCCCGCCATTTAAAGCCCTGCATCGGGCCATAATCCGACACGGGGCCGTGCAATGTTAGACTGTATGAAGGCCCACCCATTTTTTGCGCAAGGGCCGCAATCAATGCTGCGCGACCACACGAATGAACATGAACATGTTTGATGTTTCGAGCGCGACACGCGGCTATCATTCGCCGCGCCGCTGGCAGGCAAATCAGTATGTCACGAATTGAACTTAAGCCTTCGATGTCACGCCACCAATGCCACGGTCGCAGGTGCAAAAGACTTGTCAGAACCGACCCAGCCCCATATTCACCAAGATAGCTTGTACGCGCTATCGCATGGTCCGACCAATCATGACTGATCAAACCAGAAGGCGGGCGGCGCGTTGACATCAAGGTTACGTCAGCACCCATTGCCTCTAGTCCAGAAATCTCGCGCCAGAAAAAGATATGCGTCTGTCCCGGAAATTGCGGGATAAGATAACCAAGCTTAACTGTATCGCCTTTGGGTGTCATAGATTGTTTTTCATTTGGTTTTTCGGTCATTTTCGGGATAGAAGCACAGGCACCCTGCGGTCGCAACCATTGGCGAGCACCCAAAAAGGCAAACATGCCAAACGCGCATGAGGAAAGAACAAGTACACCATGCCGCTGTTAAGCATCATCATCCCCGCCCATAACGAAGGAAATTATATCAACGATTGCCTGTCGGCTGTCTTTGCAAGCCAAGGTTTATCAAAGGCCCAAGTGATTGTGGTGGCGAACGGATGCACGGATGACACCGTTGAAACAGCAAAGACATTCACACAAGTTGCATCACAAATGGGATGGGAATTGATTGTGTTGAATTTACCAGAAGGGCATAAACCCACGGCCCTGAATGCGGGTGATGCCGCAGCGTCTGGTGACCAACGCGCCTATCTGGATGCGGACACCATCGTTTCCAAACGTCTTTTGGCAAAATTGCATGATGTGTTGACTACCGATGCACCACGATACGCAAGTGGTTTGTTGACCATACCGCGACCCAAATCATGGGTCAGTCAGGCATACGCCCGCATTTATCGGCAGGTCCCCTTTATTCGAACAGGTGTTCCCGGTGCTGGGTTGTTTGCTGTCAATTCTGCTGGTCGCGCGCGTTGGGGTGCCTTTCCAAACATCATTTCTGACGATACATTTGTGCGCCTTCAATTTACGCCTTCCGAACGCATGTCGGTATCCGAGCTGTATTTTTGGCCAATTGTCGAAGGTTTTAGTAACTTAATCCGCGTGCGCCGCCGTCAAAATGCTGGTGTGGCCGAAGTAGAAAAACTGTTTCCTGAACTGACGAAAAATTCTGGCACAGCGGAACTGGGCACCCAAGGCATTCTAAGTCTGGCGATCCGACACCCTATTGGGTTTGTGATCTATGCCGCCGTATCTTATTACGCTCGACCCGATACAACGGGTACATCTGAATGGGATCGCGGTCGATGATGGGACTGAACGCCAAATTTTCCGGCGATGGCCTTGGCGCGCGCATCATGCGCAGTGCCGCGTTAACTGTTTTTGGTTTTGGCGCCAGTCAGGCATTGCGCCTTGCATCCAATCTTATCCTAACCCGCCTTTTGTTCCCCGAGGCGTTTGGCGTCATGGTTTTGGTTGGTTTGATAATGATGGGCCTTGCGATGTTTTCAGACGTCGGCATCGGCCCATCGATCATGCAAAACAAACGCGGGGATGATCGAGATTTTCTGGATACAGCTTGGACAATCCAAGTTATTCGTAGCGTCCTTTTGTGGATCGCGGCCTGTCTGTTAGCATGGCCAATGGCACAGTTTTATGGCGTGCCGGATTTGGTACAACTTTTGCCCGCTGCTGCACTTTCTTTATTGGTAATGGGCTTCATTCCAACACGGTATGAAACAGCCAACCGACACCTGATGATCGGTCGTGTTACCGTGCTTGATCTGATCAATCAGGTGATCGGTTTGGCATTGGCCGTTGGGCTAGCCTTTGCATTCAGATCGGTTTGGGCATTAGTCATCAGCGGGGTCATTGGATCCACCTTACAAGTGATCCTATATATGGCGTTTTTACCTGGTGTTCATAATCGTTTTCGCTGGGAAAAATCCGCAGGTGCAGAGCTGATAAAATTCGGCCGATGGATATTCCTGTCAACGGTTGCTGGCTTTGCTCTTTCTCAAGGTGACAAAGCTGTTTTGGGTAAATTTCTAAGCCTGCAAACGCTGGGGATTTATAACATTGGTTACTTTCTGGCATCGTTTCCTTTGTTACTTGGCGGTATGATTGTTCGTCGATTATTGATCCCGATCTATCGCGAAAAACCACCCAGTAAATCAGTTGAAAACTTTGCTGTTTTGCAAAAAATGCGCTTTACGCTAAGCGGGTTAATCCTACTTACAATCGCAATTTTCGCGTTTTCTGGCGTTGTTTTGGTCCAGTTTTTGTATGATCCGCGTTATCATATGGCCGGCGCCATTGTCGTCGTCATTGCGGTGATGCAATTGCCGAATTTGGTGGCCCTGACCTATGATCAATCTGCCTTGGCAGCTGGGGATTCACATCAGTTTTTCATCCTTGCCGCCACACGTGCCGTTCTAACGATAACTGGGCTGGTGGTTGGCGTGGTCTATGCGGGATTGTTGGGTGCTTTAATTGGTCAAGGTATCGCTATGGTGCTGGCTTATCCGGTCGTGGTTTGGCTCGCCAAAAAACAAGGCGCATGGGATCCATTGCATGATGCCGCCGTCACAATTGCTGGAATTTTGTTGGGTTTTTGCGCGATTTGGGTCAATTGGGCCGCTATAATTCAGCTTCTGCCATAAAATTACCTTAAAACTTTCATGAAGTGCGTGTGGTAACACTGTACCTTCTTTGATGAAGTTGTAGAGTTTTGTAACGCGGCGCGGGTGATCTATTGTGAAAATCCTGTCCCGTCGCATTGGGTAAAGATGATGAACGACAGTTCGCATGAATTCGATCCTGACGCCAACGATGTTGCCATCGTAGGTATGTCTGCGCATTTGCCTGGTGCCGCCAGCATTGATGAATTTTGGCAAAATCTACGTGGCGGTGTTGAATCCATCCGCAAATTAACCGAGGCCGAATTATTGGCCGCTGGCGAAAACCCCGCCCGTATCAACCAACGCAATTACGTGCCATCCGCCGCGATCCTTGACAATTTCGAACAGTTTGACACCGATTTTTTTGGGTTCTCTCCCAAAGAGGCCGCAATCATGGACCCCCAGCATCGCCAGTTTTTGGAATGCGCATGGGAGGCACTTGAAAACGCGGGTCATCCACCTGAAAATTTCGACGGCCCAATCGGTGTTTATGCCGGTAGCGGGATGGGCAGTTATTTCTATTTCAACGTTTGTTCCAATCCTGACCTTGTCCGTGACACAGGTATGTTTTTGTTGCGCCACACTGGCAATGACAAAGATTTTATGGCGACCCGTCTAAGTCACGTTTTAGATTTAAAAGGGCCAAGTATTAATCTGCAAACCGCTTGCTCAACGTCATTGGTTGCCACCCATTACGCGTGTGCCGCGTTGTTAAACGGTGAATGCGATATGGCGTTGGCTGGTGGGGCTACGATTGAATTGCCTCATGGTCGTGGATACTTGTTTGAAGAAGGCGAAATTCTATCACCCGATGGCCATTGCCACGCTTTTGATGCCCGTGCAGAAGGCACTGTTTTTGGATCGGGCGCTGGTGTTGTTGTATTGCGCCGCCTTGCCGATGCCATTGCTGATGGTGACCATATTTGGGGTGTCATCAAGGGCAGTTCCGTCAATAATGATGGCGCGGCCAAGGCCGGATATTTAGCCCCAAGTGTTGATGGTCAAGCCGCCGCAATTGCCGAGGCCCAAGCCATTGCTGACGTGCCAGCCAACACTGTCGATTATATCGAATGCCACGGTACAGGCACATTCTTGGGTGATCCTATTGAGGTTGCCGCTCTTACGGCCGCGTTTCGTCAAACCACAAACGATACGGGTTTTTGCAAAATTGGCTCGGTGAAAACCAACATCGGGCACCTTGATACGGCGGCAGGTGTTGCAAGCTTGATCAAGGTCGCTCTTTCTTTGCACCACAAAGAACTTCCCGCAAGTTTGGGATTTGAAAGCCCCAATCCTGCGATTGATTTTGACAATAGTTCGTTTCAGGTAAACTCACAGCTAACTGACTGGGTTGAAACCGATCACCCGCGTCGAGCAGGGGTTAATTCCTTGGGTGTTGGCGGCACGAACGCCCATGCTGTTTTGCAAGAGGCACCAATTCCCACCCCGTCAGACGATGCAGAATGGCCGGTACAAATCATCACGATTTCCGGTCGTAACAATGCAGCCCTTGACGCAAATGCTGCAGCCCTTTCCGCACATTTGCGCGCTAATCCAGATCAACCATTGGTCGATGTGGCATTCACCCTGAAAGAAGGGCGTCGCGCCTTTGAAAAGCGTCGGACCCTTGTCGCCGCAACACATGAAGAAGCAGCCGAAATGTTGGACGCGAACGATCCGCGTCGTGTGTTCAATCACACAACCATCGACACGCCACCAAAACCTGTTTTCATGTTCCCTGGCGGTGGGTCGCAATACGTCGGTATGGCAAAGGATCTATACTTTACGGAACCTGTTTTTGCCGAATGGATGGACAGGGGTTTGGACATTCTTCAGCCACAAGTGGATTACGACGTTCGCGCCCTTTGGTTAGCTGAGGGTAACGCTGCCAAACAAGCAGAGAAAACTTTAACGCGACCATCTGTTCAATTACCGCTCATCATGATCGTTGAATATTCCTTAGCACAATTGTGGATGTCGTGGGGCGTTGAACCTGATGCTTTGGTCGGTCATTCCATGGGCGAAAATACAGCCGCCTGTTTGGCAGGTGTCATAGGCTATGAAGATTGCATTGGTCTGGTCTTATTGCGGGGTCAATTGTTTGACACAGTGCCCGCAGGTGGGATGCTAAGCGTCGGAATGGCGGCAAACGATCTTGGTGAATTGCTTGATGGAAATCTTGAAATTGCAGGGATCAACGCACCTGAATTAACTGTTGTTTCAGGACCAGACGGATCTTTGAAAAAATTGGCCGAAATTCTGGCTGCCCAAGACATAGATTGCCAACGTATCCCAATCGATATCGCCGCACATTCCTCAATGTTAGAGCCTATTTTGGGGCGTTTTGGCGACTATTTACGATCCATTAGATTGTCTGCGCCAAATATTCCCATCATCTCAAATCGAAGCGGACAAGTGCTGTCCGATGAAGACGCCGTTGATCCAGATTACTGGGTTTCACATTTGCGCAATGCAGTATTGTTTGCCGATTGCATTTCGACACTAAGCCAAGATCCCGCACGAATATTTTTGGAAGTTGGCCCTGGCAAGGCTCTGTCTTCGTTGACGCGCATTCATGGGTCAGCTCCTGCAAATCAAATCCTTTCCAGTCTGCGTCATGTGGATGAGATGATTGAAGATGATGTCTATTTTCTAGGCATCATCGGTCGGCTTTGGGCGCTTGGATATCAGGCAGACTGGTCACAATACTGGGGCGACGGTCGTCGCAATCGCGTGCCGTTACCAACTTATCAATTCCAACGTTCGCCGTATTTTATTGAACCCAGCAAAACCGCAAGTGAAGAACCACTTGCCCCATTGATGCGCCAAGATGATATCGCAGATTGGGGGTATCGCATGGCGTGGAAACCAGAATTTGCTGATTGCGATTTGGATATTGCCACCGAGCTTGATCAAGCGAGCCGCGAAAGTTGGCTGATCTTTATGGATACTGTTGGTCTAGGGACCGCAATTGCCAAGCGTCTGCGTGATGCTGACCAATCTGTTGTCGAGGTTTACGCTGGCGATACATTCGCGCCAATTGGTGCACACAGTTATGTTTTGTCGCCTGAACGCGGCCGTGAAGGCTATGATGCCTTGCTGGCAGATCTTGTCGCCAATGGCCGTGCGCCTAATCGCATCGTGCATCTATGGCTTGTGACCGGCGATGAAAGCCACCGACCTGGCGGTAGTTTCTTTCACAAAAATCAAGAGCAGGGCTTCTACAGTTTGTTGTTTTTGGCTCAAGCGATTGCGACCGAAAACCTTCCAACGCCGGTGCATATTACCACCCTTACAAACGGCGCAGTAAGTGTTCGTGGTGAGGCACTTAGCTATCCTGAAAAAGCAACCTCTGTTGGCCCACTTGGCGTTATTCCCCGTGAAATGCCCGGCGTTACCTGTGCGGGTATTGATATTGAATTGAACCTGCCACGCAAACGCAAATCCGAGACCTTGGATAAATTGGCCTTGCGCGTTCTTGAGGATTTAGTCGCCCCCGCAAGAAATGCGCGACTTGCATATCGCGGCGATAGACGTTTCACACAAACGTTGCGAAAAATTGAATTGGCGGGAAAAACGGAACCACAGGTTTTCCGTGAAAAAGGTGTTTATCTCATCACAGGTGGATTTGGTGGCATCGGCCTGACATTGGCCCAACGCCTTATTAAAGATTTTGACGCAAAAATTGTTTTGCTGTCACGACAGAAATTGCCTGAAGAAAACGAATGGGCCGCTTATCTTGCCAAAAACGCGCCCACTGATACCGTATATAAAAACATTACCGCGCTTCAAAACCTGCGAGAAATGGGTGGCGCAGTTGCCGCATTGAATGCCGACGTATCCAACATTGCCGAAATGCGCCAAATCGTGCGCGACATTGCTGAAACGTTCGGTGCCATAAACGGTGTTATTCATGCCGCTGGTGTCATTGATGATGGACCATTACTGGCAAAAACATCCGCATCAATTGAAAATGTATTCACACCAAAAATTCACGGCACCGAGGTGATCAATCAATTGTTTCCGGATGGATCATTGGATTTCCTTGCTCTTTTTGCATCCACCAGCACCATCACCACACCTGCTGGTCAGATAGATTACGTGGCTGCCAATGAATATTTCAACGCATTGGCGCAATCTCGGTCCGGTGGAAAAACACCAGTATTTGCAATCAATTGGGGTGTATGGGCTGAAATAGGTATGGCCGCAGGATCAATGTCGGATCGGACAGACCCAAGCGCGCCTGCCACAGTTGAAATTATTGAAAACCCATTACTAGACAATCAAAGTTTTGATGTCGCTGGAAACAGAATATTCAATGCCCGATTTGATGCACAGGACGATTGGATATTAAACGAACACCGCACAAAATCAGGACAAGCATTGTTGCCAGGCACCGGGTTCATTGAGTTAGCCGCGCAAGCCATGTTGGAACAGGGTGAAACGGGTCCTTTTGCTGTTCGTGACCTTATGTTCTTGCGCCCATTTGAGGTTGCCGAAACGGGTGGCCGTGATTTGCGCATCAAGTTGCAAAGAAATGATGCTGGCTATGATTTTGAGGTTCAAGGCGGTGTTATTTCCGGCGGAAAACAAGGATTTCAATTGTTGGCCCAAGCCCAAATCGGCCTTGGTACACAAGAGGTACCATCCCCATTAAATTTGGGTTCTATTTCAGAGCGTTGTGGCGAAAGAAACCATGCCAAAAACGGTCAAGCCATTCCAAGCGCGCAATCAAAGCATCTACAATTCGGTTCGCGTTGGCAGGTTCTTCAGGAAATAGAGGTCGGACAAGGCGAAGGCTTGGCGCGGCTAAAACTGCCGACAGATGCACAGGTCGATCTGAATGTTGGCTATCAATTGCATCCAGCCTTGCTTGATATCGCAACAGGTTGGGCGATGGAACTGATTGATGGATACAAGTCGGCCAATCTTTGGGTGCCGATGTCTTATGGAATGATACGCGTCTACCAACCGCTGGGCGCCGAAGTTCTTAGTTGGGTGCGTAACGCCGCCACCAATTACAGTACTGACGATGTTGCCGAATTTGATATCACACTTTGTGACGCGGACGGAAACGTTTGCGTGGAAATAAGCCGTTTTGCAATAAAAAAATTAGCTAACACTGCTGGGTTTGCGCAAGCTGGTCACGCAGGCAGTGATGACGTTGTATTTGATCAGGATCCCAACCAGCAAAAGCCATTATCAGCCGCCAAGGAATTGTTGCATCATAACATATCCCAAGGCATCAGGCCCGCGGATGGGGCCGAAGCCTTCATGCGGGCAATGTCGATGGATCAACGTCAAATCTACATTTCTTCATTGGAATTGCCTGATCTGATCCAGCAAACAGCAACCTCTATGTTTACTGCTGAAGATACGAACCAACAATTTGCCCGTCCAAATCTGGATACCGAATTTATTGCACCTCGCAATGATGTCGAAAGGACCTTGGCTGGTTTTTGGCAAACCCTTTTGGGTGTTGATGAAATCGGTATGGACGATAGTTTTTTCGACCTTGGCGGGCATTCCCTTATCGCCGTTCGTCTATTTGCCATGGTTAAGAAAGCCTATCAGGTTGATTTCCCAATTTCAGTGCTGTTTCAGGCGCCAACGATTGGCAAATGTGCCGCGATGATCATCGAACGTGTTGGAGAGCCAAACAGCAATGAAGCTGTTCAGACCACGTCTGTGCCGAAATTGGCGCGTCGTTTTACCCATCTTGTACCGATGCATGACGGTGAGGGCGGCACAGCACGGCCATTTTTCCTTGTGGCAGGTATGTTTGGCAACGTTCTTAACCTTCGTCACTTAGCCCAACTTGTTGGGGCTGATCGTCCTTTCTATGGCTTGCAAGCGCGTGGATTATATGGCGAAGATGCCCCCCACGATGATCTGAAAACTGCCGCGGCTGATTGCATTGCGGAAATCAAAGTGGTGCAGCCTGAAGGCCCCTATTTGTTGGGTGGATTTTCTGGTGGTGGCTTAACGGCATTTGAAATTGCCCAACAACTTGAGGCGGCAGGAGATACCGTTTCTTTGGTCGCTCTTCTGGATACGCCTCTACCCGTTCGTCGCATTCTAGCAGGCAAAGATCGCCTTATCGTTCAGTGGCAAGAATTGCGTCGCCGTGGTTTTTCCTATCCATTCGTGTGGGCTGCAAATCGGCTGCGTTGGGAAATTTCCAAACGCCGTGCATCTGACTTATCCGTTTCTGAAACCACCGCGCCAACCTTTCATAACGCCGCAATTGAGGCGAGTTTTATGACTGCTGTTTCATCTTATGAAATGCAACCATGGAACGGAGCAATGGTCCTTTACCGACCACCTTTAGTAGGGAAATGGCGTGTGTCAGGGGGACAATGGGTCGATGATCAACGGGCCTATCTTTTTGACGACAATGACTGGGGGCAATTTGTTCCTGACATCAAAGTTGTTGAGGTGCCAGGTGACCACGATTCAATGGTTCTAGAACCCAACGTGCGTGTTCTTGCAGCCGCCCTAAAGACGCAAATTGCGCTGGCCGAAGAAAAGAACAATGGTGCCACCTTGTTAAAGGTGGCCGAATAGACATGGAAAATCAGCACCTCTTATCCGTTATTCTGAACTATCGCACGCCTGAGATGACGTTGAATTCAGCCACCGCCTTGTTGGCACAAACCAAGGGCATGTCTGCATCCCTCGTGATCGTTGATAACGCATCTGACGATGGTTCATTTGAAATTTTGCAAGCCGGACCAAATGGTGAAGGGTGGAACGAAGAAGATCGGGTAACAGTCATTCAATCACCAAAAAATGGGGGTTTTGGCGCGGGTAACAATTTTGGAATACGGGCCGGAATGGCAGCGAACAAAAAACCAGATTTAGTTTATGTTCTAAATTCAGACGCGTTTCCTGATCAGGGCTCTATTTCGGCTCTAATCAAAGGCCTAAAACAAAATCCACAGGCCGGTTTCGCGGGCAGCTATATTCATGGCCCCGAGGGTGAACCACATATCACAGCCTTTAGATTTCCAACAATGCTTTCAGAACTAGAAGGTGCCGCACGATTTGGCCCGATCAGTCGGAAGCTTGCAAATTTCACAGTTGCTTTACCAATGCCAAAAGAAACGCAAACCGTCGATTGGTTAGCAGGTGCAAGCCTTATGATGCGTCGCGAAGTTTTGGACGAAATCGGTTTGTTTGATGAAACCTTTTTTCTTTATTTTGAGGAAACCGATCTTTGTCAAAGGGCGGCGCGCGCGGGGTGGCAAACACTTTACGTTTGCGAAAGCGCGGTGACGCATATCGGGTCGGTTTCAACCGGCATGAAAAAATGGACGCGGATGCCACGGTTTTGGTTTCAATCCCGACAACATTATTTCATCAAAAATCATGGGCGTTTCTACACCGCTTGCGCGACTGTTTTACATATGCTGGGTGCGATTATTCATCGAACAAGAGCAATTCTTTCTGGTAAGCGCGTTATTGGTCCTAAATGGTTCTTGCGCGATCTTTTATTATTCTCATTAACAAGTCGTCACCTAAACCGAACTGTCAATGAACCTGAATTAGGCAAAGACGAAGAGGTCATATCATGAATGCTTTAATGATTGGCAATGGCAGCCTTCTTATTCAATGCGCCCAAATCTGGTTGGATCGCAGGCAAGAAATTTCAGGCATCATTAGTGAAAATGCAGAAATTCGCGAATGGGCTGCTCGCAAAGAAATTCCAGTTTTTGCAGACTACAGTCAGGTCGACATTGTTTCCGTTGATTGGTTGTTTTCCGTTGCCAATCTAAAGATGCTGCCTGCTAGTTTTCTAAAAATTGCAAAAATTGGCGCTCTTAATTTTCATGACGGCCCACTTCCCTGTTACGCGGGATTGAATGCACCTGTCTGGGCATTGCTAAACCACGAAAAACGCCACGGCATCACTTGGCATTTAATGCAGGATCGCGCGGACACCGGTGATATTGTTGAACAACGTATTTTTGAAATACCTGCTGGTGAAACCGCGTTATCGCTGAATGCAAAATGTTATGCGGCAGGCATTGATGGTTTTACCGCCTTGGTTGATCCTTTGATTGCGGGAAACCTTGCGCCCGAAAGCCAAGACACGCAGAACCGTCATTATTTTGGTCGAAACGCACGCCCAAAAGCCGCTGGCGTTTTAGATTTCACGACCTCCGCCCAAGATGTTGTTCGCTTTGTTAATGCCCTTGATCACGGGAATTACGCGAACCCTTTGGCCGTCGCGAAAATTATCATTGAAGATCAGGTATTCTTGGTTGGCAACGCATCAGCGATCGATGATCAAACTGGAAATGCCGGGACTGTTTTAAAAACCGGCGTCAATGAACTGACAATTGCCTGTCATAACGGTGCTGTTGCCCTATCGGATATCAAAAGTGTTTACCGCCACGCTTTGGATGTTTCAAAATTGGTGCAATCCGGTGATAAACTTACGCAGGTAAGCCGCGATGAAATTGATCGCCTGCTTGCGCCGTTAGCAAAGGCCGAAGCTGATTTAGTTCAAGAACTATCCAAAATAGAGAATACAGATCAGTCGTTTGTTAGAGACAGAAATTTGCCGGAAAACTGGCAATCCTCCCACATCGTTTTGAAGGGCGACGCAGACAAACGTTTGGCTTTGATCAACATCTTTGCGCGATGCCATGGCCAAAGTCATGTAGCACTTGCTGTAGAAACAGAATTTCAAAACCCCTTAATTTGCTCGTGGATGCCGCTTGCCACACCGAAAGCGGAAACAACAATTAAGATGGCTCTTGAGGCTACAAAAACATGCCACGGTGAAACGATCAAACGCGGCGCTTTTGTCGCTGATCTTTTCGCAAGAACACCAAATTTGCGCGAAACCAAAACGCCGATATTTGGCATCACGCATATGAGTGCAGGTATTTGTGGAACAGCCATTTCATTCGAGATCAATGAAAACTGCACTGTTTTACATTTTGATGAAAATCAAATTGATAGGGCAAGCGTGGATATCTACGCCGCGCGTTTGCTGGAACTGCAAAACACAGATGCGTCGATAAACATCGTTGATATTCCACGTTTGAACCCAATTGAACTGGATCTGGTTCTGAACCAGTGGAACGACACGAAGAAAGCCTATGATAACTGTCCCATTCATAAGCAATTCGAGACAATTGCAGCAAAATCTCCAGACGAAACCGCGTTGGTTTTCGAAGAACAGCAGCTGAGTTTTCAAACGCTAAACAACCGCGCCAATACCGTCGCACTAACGCTTGAGAAAATGGGTGTGAAACTGGGTGATCGCGTTGGCATTCATCTAAAAAGATCACCTGAAATGATCATTGCCCTTCTGGCAACTTTGAAGGTCGGCGCGGCATATGTTCCGCTTGATCCAAATTACCCTTCGGATCGTATCGCACATTATGTAAATGACAGCGGCGCTAAAATCATCATCACACAAACTGATTTGATGTCAGAATTGCCCAGCCATGATGCGCAAACTGTCGATATTAAAACGATCAGTCTCGATACGGCGGCGAACAATCCAAATACCGCTGTAACCAAAGACGATCTTGCCTATCTAATTTACACCAGCGGCAGTACCGGCACCCCAAAAGGCGTTATGGTGGAACATGGCAATGTCGCAAATTTTATGTCGGCTATGGATGATCGCGTTTCTTATGAAAACGGTGACTCTTGGCTTGCGGTTACCAGCCTTAGCTTTGACATTTCAGTTCTTGAGCTTCTGTTCACATTGACCAGAGGCATCAAACTGATTTTGTCTTCCGACGACTCTCGTTTGTTGATTTCGAACGGCAAACCTAAAACCAGCGCGATGGATTTTAGTCTCTATTACTGGGGAAATGATGATGAAACGAGTGCGAACAAATATGACCTTTTGCTGAAAGGTGCGCAGTTTGCAGATCAAAATGGCTTTGTTGCGGTATGGACGCCCGAGCGGCATTTTCATGCTTTTGGTGGTCCTTATCCAAATCCTGCCGTCACTGGTGCGGCTGTTGCAGCCGTCACCAATAACATCGCCGTTCGTGCCGGTAGTTGCGTTGCCCCCTTGCATCATCCCGCACGTATTGCCGAAGAGTGGGCGGTGATCGACAACCTTACAAACGGGCGTGTTGGTCTTGCAATGGCATCAGGATGGCAACCAGATGATTTCGTTTTGCGCCCTGAAAACACGCCCCCCGACAACAAACCCGCTCTGTTTGAAACGATCAAAACAGTTCGCCGTTTGTGGGAAGGTGAAGCTGTTGAATTCCCCACGGCCAAAGGCACGCCACACGCCGTTGTGACCCAACCGCGCCCTCTGTCAAAAACCTTGCCGATTTGGGTTACGTCCGCTGGCAACCCAGAAACATGGGTTGAAGCAGCCAATTTGGGTGCAAATGTTTTGACGCATCTGTTGGGTCAATCCGTGGCCGAGGTCGGCGAAAAAATTGAAATCTATCACGATGCACTTCGCGCAGCTGGGCATGATCCGAAAGATTTCAAAGTAACGGTTATGCTTCATACCCTAATTGGTGAAGATCGCGAAGTGGTCCGTGAAATTGCGCGTGAACCGATGAAGGATTATCTGCGTTCCGCCGCTGGGCTGATCAAACAATACGCTTATGCCTTTCCTGCATTCAAAAAGACAAAAGGTGCTGAAACCACTTTTGATCTTGGCTCGCTTGAACCTGATGAGCTTAAGGCAATTTTAGATTTTGCCTTTACCCGATATTTTGAGGATAGCGGATTGTTTGGCACGCCAGATGACGCCGCAAGACGGGTGGCGGAACTACAGGCTATCGGCGTGGGTGAGGTTGCTTGTCTTATTGATTACGGCATTGATACCAATCAAGTTCTTGAGGGGCTGCGCCCATTGGCGGCCGTCGTTGCCGAAACAAACGCAACGACCGAAATGGCGCCAGACGATTTCAGCATTGCGGCGCAAATTGAACGCCACAATATCAGCCACTTGCAGTGCACGCCTTCAATGGCGCGTATGATGCTGGCGGATCAATCCGCACGACAAGCATTTGGCGGTCTAAAACATGTACTTTTGGGTGGCGAAGCGTTGCCCGATGATTTGGTGCAAGATGTAAAAACCGTGACGAATGCTTCTCTTAGCAACATGTATGGGCCGACCGAAACCACGATTTGGTCAACCAGCGAAAACGTCCAATCTGGTTCTGAGGCCATTGTAAATATCGGAACCCCAATTGCCAACACGCAGGTTTATGTCTTGGACGGCGCCAAAAATCCTGTTGCCGTGGGTGAAGAAGGTGAACTTTATATTGCGGGGGATGGTGTTACACGCGGATATTGGCAACGGCCAGAACTGACGAATGAACGCTATGTTCCAAATCCATTCACCAACGGTCGTATGTACCAAACAGGCGATTTGGTGAAATGGCGCTCGGATGGCAAATTGGATTATGTTGGTCGGGCCGATCAACAGCTGAAATTGCGCGGGTATCGGATCGAATTGGGCGAAATTGATGCCGCAATAAGCAAGCTTAAAAACGTGGATCAGGCTGTGGTTGTCGCCCGCGAGGATCGCCCTGGCGACGTTCGATTGGTTGCCTATCTGATGGCGGCGTCCCCTATTAAGACCCTTGATTTGAGACAACACCTTTTGGGCGTTTTACCTGATTACATGGTGCCGTCACATTTTGTTCAGGTCGATCACTTCCCACTTACACCCAATAAAAAGATTGATCGAAAAGCATTACCTGCCCCGAAAGTCGCACAACCAACAAGCGACCAAGCCAAACCGTTGCCAAAACTAAATCACCCACAAAATAACGCCTCCAAAACTGATCTTTTACGTGAAATTGGGGCAATCTGGATGGATATTCTTGGGGTCACTTCGGTTAACCCTCAGGATAATTTCTTTGATCTTGGCGGCCATTCCTTGTTGGCCGTGCAAACGCACCGTGCCATTCGGGATCAATTAAATTTGGCCAACCTTAGTATCACAGACATTTTCCGCTTTCCAACGCTAGACGGGCTTTGCGCACAATTGGCAACGCCAGATGATGACACCAAGCCAATCACCAGCGCACCAAAAACCACAAGAAATGATACAATGTCACGCCGCCGTGCGATGCGCGCCGCGCGATTGCAAAAGATTAAAAACTGATGAACGGAAGCCCGCCCTTTAATGCCGTTCAAGGTGCGTTAGAATTGGCACTTGGGCCCTTGGTTGGTATTTCAGTTACCAATCCATGCGTCAAAAATCATAACTTATGGCCAGAGGAAGAACCGGCAATTGCACGGGCAGTACCTAAGCGAAAATTGGAATTTTCGGCTGGTCGCACCGCCATAAGAAATGCCATGCGTTCAATCGGTCCGCCCGAATGCGCGGTGCCGGTGGCATCAGATCGCACGCCCATTTTACCAGATACAATCGTTGGCTCCATCAGTCACACAGACACAATTTGTGCCGCCGCCGTTGGTAGATCCACGGATTGGCGGGGTATTGGGATAGACTTGGAAATTTGTTCCGCAATGGACGATAGTATTATCCAAACTGTATTAACCGCATCAGAACGCGCCCAGCTTGACCTTTTGGAACCCGCCCAGCAATCAATCGCCGTGTTGCGTATTTTCAGTGCAAAAGAATGCGCCTTCAAAGCGCAATACGCGATGACAAAGGCTATGTTTGGGTTTGAATGTATGCAAATTACATTTTCTCAAGACACATTTCAGGCACGGTTTTGCAACGACTTCGCACCCTTCCAAACAGGCGATGTCCTTATTGGAACCTCGGCAATCGTTGGTGATCACGTCGTTTCAACAGTGAAAATTCCGCATTGATCGTCGCATTTTCGCAATTTTGCCACGGCATCACCACAATTCGCCATTAGACAAACTTTAACTAAATTCTGTGGTTTTAAGTTGTACGAGGACCATTAAGCCAAAAATTACCAAGTTTCGGCCTAATGTTGTGGAGTTGGCGAGTGGAAAATATACCATCAATAAACGAACTGCTAAGTGCGTTTTTCCGGCACATAATTGTGTTGGCGGCTGTTGTTGTGGCCGGGTTTGTGTTTTCCGTCTTCTACGCACTTGGGCAACCTCGTCTGTATCAAACCCAAGCTGTGGTTCAAATTGAACAACCCCGTTTACAGGAAACGCTTTCTGGCAACGCGACCGCTGGCTCTAATTTGCAACGGCTTCAGATAATCGAACAACGGTTGATGGCCCGCGACAATCTTATGTCGATCATCACAAAGCTGAATTTGGCTGATGGTGCCGATGACGGAACCATGAACGAATTGGTATCGGCCTTGCGCGGTTCTGTTCGGATTGAACGCATCACAGATCCAACCATGCGATGGCGTTCCGATGTTTCACCTTCAGCCTTATCTTTTGTTGTTCAAGATGCCGACCCTGAACGCGCGGCATTGATCGCGAATGAATTCCTAAACAACATGTTGGAACAAAGCCGATCCAGCCGCGCAGAACGCGTGAATGAAACATTAGAATTTTTTGAAAGTGAAGAACAACGAGTTGGTGCCGCAATCGCGGACATGGACGCGCAAATTGCCGAATTTAAACGCAATAATGCGGATGCTTTACCCGAAAGTCTGCTGGCACAACGCACACAATTAGCCAATCTTGAAGACGCCGAATTGGCCATTGATCGTGAGATGATTGAGGGCGCGACCGGCTTGCGTGGGGATGCGGCCGCAAGGGCCGCTTTGCGCAATGAAAAGCTGCAAGAACAAAAGAACTTGATCCAAACACGACGTGCGTTGATCGAGGCCAATATCGAACGTGCGCCACAAGTGGAAAAATCCTTTGCGTCGCTTAATCGACAGCTTCAACAACTAACGGATCAGTTCACCATTATTACCCGCAATCGATCAGAGGCCGAGATGGGTCAAATGATGGAAAACAGCAGCCAAACTGAAAGTTTTCTGGTGCTGGAAACCGCTTTGATTCCAGAACATCCCATCGCCCCAAATCGTCGAAAAATCGTTCTGGCTGGAACAATGCTTAGCGCGATAATTGGATTAGGCTTGGTGTTGTTGCTAGAGTTGCGAAATCCGGTAATTCGTACGGCCAGCCAAATGGAGCGCCAACTAGGTTTACGCCCTGTCGTCAGCATTCCCAATATCGAAAAAACACGTTTTTTCAATTTGGGCAAACGCACCAAAATCGGCATCATGGTTTGTGGTGTTTTGGTTTTGCTTGCCTTAGCGTTAAGTTAGATCAAGCTTAGCTTTCGTCAAAGTACCTCAAAATTTCTCAAAAATACGAATCAAATGTGGCAGAGCACCTGTCCGCAATGGAAACAATCTATTCGTGCATGTGCAAATCGCTAACTTGCGGAAACAATAATGTGGCCAAAGAGTGATGATTTGCGCCACATTGTCGCTTTAATTCACCCCATCATAAATTTTAATACTTATTTTCAATATGTTAAAAACACCTGTCTAAATAACTATGTGGCAATTTAAGGGCAAAATGGTAAAAGCTTACTTGTAAAATTTTGTAAGAGGTTTCCGGTCAACAAGTGCTGCCAAGTTTGATCGATGTTTTGAGGCAAAGAACATCAATCTAAATTTTAAATAAAATCTAATTCTTCTAGGGAAGAAATGGACTTTCCGCGATTGATTTTGCGGTTGGCTAAGTGCGTGTTTTTTTGACTGCGGGCATCCTGTGAAAGGAACGACATGTCGATACACTTCAACCACAGCTTCGCCCAAGCTGATGCCGTAAGTTCCAGCGCGTGGGGGCCTTATCGTGGCTTTCTGAAACGCGTACTTGATTTGGTTTTGGTTGCAGTATTTGCCCTGCCCGTTCTGGTTATCCTTGCTGTTCTTTCTTTGATCATCATGTTTGATGGCTCTGCGCCGATCTATCTTCAGAAGCGCGTTGGTCGAAATGGGCAGATTTTCAAAATGTGGAAATTGCGCACCATGGTGCCCAATGCCGAAGCACGACTAGAAAAGCATCTGTTGCAAAACCCTGAGGCAAAGTCCGAATGGGATCAGATGCAAAAACTGCGTCACGATCCACGCATCACACGGATCGGCCGTCTTATTCGCAAAACATCTTTGGATGAACTGCCGCAACTTTGGAATGTTATCAGGGGTGAAATGTCAATCGTTGGGCCGCGCCCGATGATGGAAAACCAAGTCGGCATTTACCCAGGCGTTACGTATTATTCTATGCGCCCTGGTTTGACGGGCTATTGGCAAATCTCAAAAAGAAACGAATGCAGTTTTGTGCAACGGGCGTTCTTTGATAACCAATATTTCCACGAGCAATCCTTAAGAACAGATTTGAACGTGATGATGGCAACGGTTGTTGTGATTTTCCGCGCCACAGGTCAGTAGTTTCGATCTAAAGACCAACGCGGCTTTCGATAATTTTCGCCTTAACACTACGCGCCCAAGCACCCCAATTAAGATGCTTTTCATAATAGGCGCGCGCAGATTTACTTAGCGCATTATATTTTTTGGCATCGTTTCGATGTTCCAATATACAATCGACATAGGCATCAACATTTGCCTCTGGCGGGAATGCAAAACCATTTACCCCATCAACAACCGGCACCCCACCAATATCCATACAAAGAGATGGCAAACCAAAAGCCGACGCCTCACAAAACGCAAATCCATAGGATTCAAACGACGGCATAACCATGAAATGCGCGTTTTGGTACAGATCCATGAATTTCTGAAATTCGACTGGATCTGATTTTGACAAAAGACCATGAACTTTGACATTCTCATTGCGATGTTCATCAGGTGGCATGCAGCCAACCACATCCAATCGGGCGGGTATTCCCTTTTCCATCAGCGCCTTCAGAACGGCAAAACTTGTTGCGCCACCCTTGGCAAACCAATCGCGACCAACCAACAACAGGCGCACTGTTTTTTGCATATCTGGTCGATCATCCCCAGAATAAGCAATATCTTTGTCCGGCAAATTCGCCCCCCACGGCACGACCTGCGATTGCGGCGCCGTAATAGCAAAAAATTCTTTCGCCGAATTTTCCATCCATTTTGACGGCCAAAGAGCCAAAGACACCGCACCAAAAACACGCATTTCCGTCCGCAGAATGAGGGGGTCAAGAATGCGCGATGCCGAAAAATACGATCCAAACGCTGCCCCGATGCTGCTGCGCTTGTAACTGGTTGGCGTGGCATCCGACGTATACACTGTCGTCATTTCATAAGGCAGTTTCAAACCTGCCAGTGAATGAAAACTATAAGGGCAAAACAGAACATCGTATTTATCTCTGGCCAATTGCCGCGCCACATTTTTTGCAATGATCGGGCCAAACAACAAATGCAACCGCCACCGCGCGCGTAAGGTAATTGCCTCTGGCATTGCATTAACAAGATGGCGCAGAGGTTCCGCCCATCCCCAAGAATTTTCAAGAATATGGACATCATCAAACTGATCACAAAGGGCGCGATACATGTTGCTATTCCCACCTGAATAACCCCAAGTTTCCAGCGGGCTAATATCGCAAAGATACGCAATTTTCACAGGCAAGTTTTCCTTTGTGTCCCCTAAATACACCAAACCATCTTGGAACAGGGCTTGGCAAGCCGGAACGCTGGAAATAACGTGGCGACAAAGGCACATACCGTAAAATAACTGAGTGACTTTCAACCCACAAGCCAAGACAAATCCGGCAAAAACTGTTAGGTTTTATGCTGTTGGGGCAGAAAAACAGAACGGAACATATCTGAGAATGCCAAACGCTCTCGCTTATTTGGTGCTGTTGATTTACCCCGCCGTGGCGGCGACTCTTTTCGTGCGCCTACCGCCAGCGCGCGCGTTAATTTGGTCGCTATTATTGGCCTATCTTTTCCTACCTCCTGCGCCAGCAGGTTTTGATTTTCCCTTAATGCCGCCGATCACTAAGGACACGTTGCCAAACATCACGGTCTTTATTGCATGTCTGCTGCTTATTCCCGGACGTTTGTCGATCCTTCCACAAAACCACATTGCGCGCGCATTGATGCTTTTGTTCATTTTGTCGCCCATTGCGACAGTTTTAACCAACCGCGAACCAGTTTCATTCGTCATTGGCGAATTGCCCGGGTTGCGGATTACCGATGCGCTTGCCTTGTCGATCAATCAAGCAATTTTGCTGCTCGGTTTTATGATGGCACGACCTTTGCTACAAACCGCAGAAACACAACGCGATCTGCTTGCTGCAATATTCATTTGCGGCATGGTGTATTCATTTCCGATGTTGGTTGAGGTTCGGTTGAGCCCACAGATCAACCTTTGGGTTTATGGCTACTATCAACACCTGTTTGAACAATCGATGCGTGGTGGTGGCTTTCGCCCTGTCGTATTCTTATTTCACGGCATATGGGTTTCATTCTTCGCCATGACGGCGGCACTTGCGGCATTCGCATTGTGGCGAAATGATCGATCCAAAAGTGAAATTTTTGCCCCTGTTGCAACGGTTATTTCCGATCAATCGACACGGGTAAAGTTTGGGGCCAAAAGGTTGCCACTGTATGTTTTTGCAGCGTTCTATCTAATTGGTGTCCTGATCCTAACAAAGACCTTGGCACCGCTGTTGTATTTCATCCTACTGGCACCACTCATTTGTTTTGCCACCAGCAAAACCCAAATGAGAATTGCAATTGTTCTGGCATTCGTTGCGTTCACATATCCAATGCTGAAAGGCGCCGACATTGTGCCAAGCCAAGCAATATTGGCACAGGCCGAAAAGGTAAGTGCGGAACGCGCGAACTCGCTTAAATTTCGTTTTGAAAACGAGGACCGGCTGTTGGAACGCGCCCATGAAAAACCACTGTTTGGCTGGGGGTCTTGGGGCCGCAACCACCTTCACAATGCTGTTGATGGCACGATCTTAACCGTTACCGACGGGCGTTGGATCATCACGTACGGGGTCTACGGATGGCTTGGGTATCTTGCCGAATTTGGCTTATTATCCATCCCCTTGCTGTTATTGTGGCGCGAGGCGCGGATTGCTGATCCCAAGGATTTTTCAAACTTCATTGGCCCTTTGTCTTTGATGTTGGCCATTAACCTTTTTGACTTGTTGCCCAATGCCACACTGACACCAATAACGTGGATTATTTCGGGAGCCTTACTTGGGTATGCCGAGCATCTTAGGCGAATACGTTTAGTTGAAAAACAGCCCGCATTCGAACAGGAACTTGCATCCAATGATGTTCAAAGGCCACTCAAGGTGTTGATGTAATGGAACGCAAATTAAGGGTACTGGTGATCGCAGAAGCGGCCAATCCGGAATGGGTTTCTGTGCCGCTGATTGGCTGGTCCCTGGCCACGCATCTGGCCAAAGTTGCCGACGTTCATATCGTTACACAAATCCGCAACCGCGAGGCGTTTTTGCGTGCAGGATTGATCGAAGGGCAAGATTTCACCGCCATTGATTCAGAGGCGTTCGCAGGGCCACTTTGGCGATTGGGGGCAAAACTTCGAATGGGCGAAGGTAAAGGATGGACGATGATGCAGGCAATTTCAGCCCTATCATATCCATATTTTGAACGTTTGGTTTGGCGCAAATTTGGTAAAAAGATCGCCGATAGAGAATATGACATCGTTCACAGGATCACACCCTTAAGCCCCACAATATCCAGCCCCATCGCCAAAAAATGCGCCCATGCTGGGGTGCCTTTTGTTGTCGGTCCACTTAACGGTGGCGTTCCTTGGCCCAAAGGTTTTGATGCCGAAAGGCGTCGCGAACGTGAATGGCTTTCTTATTTACGCAATGCATATAAACTTCAACCTGGGCGACACCGCAGTTTGAAAAATACGGCAGCGATACTAACTGGATCAGGCCACACGCAGGGCGAAATTCCAACCGTGCACAAATCAAAGACGTTTCATTTACCCGAAAATGCAATCGACCCGACGCGGTTTTCAAAAACAAAGTCGGTACAGAATACCCCATTAAGGGCCTGTTTTATTGGCCGGTTGGTGCCCTATAAAGGAGCCGATATGTTGATTGAAGCCGCCAAGCCATTCTTACAGTCTGGGCAGCTTTCGCTTTCAATTATCGGCGATGGCCCAATGATGGAAAGCCTGAAAACGCAAGCTGCCGATCTAGCGGACAGCGTACAATTTCATGGTTGGCTTGCCCATGAAGACGTTCAAAATGTGATGTCCTCGTGCGATTTTCTGGCCTTTCCCTCGATCCGTGAATTTGGTGGCGGTGTTGTTTTAGAGGCAATGGCGCTTTCCCTGCCCGCATTGGTTGTTGATTATGCCGGACCCGGCGAGTTGGTAAATGATGCAAACGGGTGGAAAGTGCCGATTGGCAACAGAGACGAGATCGTTTCAGCGTTTCGCATCCAGCTTGAAAAGCTGATTGCGGAACCAGACACCATTGCAATTAAAGGGCAGGCTGGCTTTAAAAACGTGACCAAAAATTTCACTTGGGATGCCAAAGCAAAACAAATTTTGAAGGTCTATAGCTGGGTGGTGAACGGCGGCGATAAACCGTCTTTGTTTGACTAAATTAGATTGGCTTTGCGGGCACGCCAACAACGGTTTGCCCCGATAAAACATCTTTGGTCACCACCGCATTGGCACCAATGGTACTGTGATCAGCAACACGCAGAGGCGCCATCAATTTTGCCCCTGCCCCGACATCCACATGGCCACCCATCACGACAGGACCAGAAAGTGTAACTTGTTGAAAAATCATGCAATTAACACCAATTTCAACATCAGGATGCAGGATAATTCCTTGGGGGTGCGGAATACGTAATCCACCACCGATTTTGGTATGTAGATGAATTTCGCATTGGGAAACAATCGACCAAAAGCGATGTATGATGACCCAATAACGTGCGGACATCGCCGCCCAAACACCACCACGCTTTTTGGCTGTTTGATATCGTCGAATGCTGCGCAGCAATTTGGGGCCAGCGTCCCAAAAACTCCGTACCTGCTCTCGTGACCAGTCGGGGATTTCGGCTGAAACATTGTCGTCCTGTGACACGTGGCATTCCTTGTTTTTAAACAATAGATAACAGGTACCATTGACCTTTTTGTCAATCTTAATTCAGTAAAACCACTCAACCGTCAAGGAATTCTGGGCAGTCGCGCAAAAAGCAGCTAACTTGAATCAAAGCAAACAGGCACTAAATTGAGCACTTCCGACCATATGTATCGCCGCGAAATCGACGGCCTGCGCGCCATCGCGGTTTTGGCTATCGTTTTGTACCATTTCGATACGCCAGTGTTAGGCGGTGGATTTGTCGGTGTTGACATATTTTTCGTTATTTCAGGTTTTCTGATCGGCAGGATTTTATGGAAAGAGTATCGCAAAACAGGCCGCATTTCTTTAGCGCGTTTCTACCAGCGTCGGATCAAAAGATTGGCACCAGCATATTTTGCAATGGCGATAGTTACATCGGCTTTTGCCTGGGCAATCTTGTTGCCCTATGAGTTTCGCGAATTTGGAAAAATGCTGATCGCCGCGACGTTCTATTTTTCAAACATCTTATTTTTTCGCCAAACAGGTTATTTCGATACGGCAGGTGAAGAAAAGGCCCTGTTACACACATGGTCGTTGTCTGTTGAGGAACAGTTTTACATATTCTTACCTTTGTTGATCCTTTTAGTGGCCCGATCAAAACAACTTCTTTTGGCTTTACTTGTTGTGTTGTGGTTCGCATCCTTTTTCGCCAACATTCTGCTGACTCCCGACATGCAGCCCGCCACATTTTTCCTTTTCCCATTTCGCGCTTGGGAATTGCTTTCAGGTGTTTTACTCGCAATCTGGGGATATGAGCGACGTTGCGATTGGAACTATGGCAAACCTATTTCCTGGCTTGGGATCGGCCTGATTGTTGGATCGATAGTATTGATAAAACCAGACACCGGATTTCCGGGGTATCAGGTAGTTTTTCCTGTTTTAGGCACAGTTTTACTTTTACTAAATGGTCGACAGATCAATCCGGTAAATGCAACGTTAAGCAGCCGTGGTTTTGTATTTTTTGGGTTGATTTCCTATTCCCTTTATCTTTGGCATTGGCCGGTTTTGGTATTGTCAAAATATTGGCGGGAAACCTATCAATCCGCCACAGAAACGGTTTTTTGGGTTCTCATTTGCGTTGTTTTGGGTGTATTTTCTTGGCGCTTTATCGAACGCCCAACCCAGCAAATGGACACCTCAATATCTAAGGTTTTTGGCTTAACAATCATTGCCTCACTTGGCATTTCACTCTTTGGTTTCTTGATCTACAAAAACCAAGGCATTCCCCAAAGATTTGATGCAGAAACTCAGATTCACATCAAGGCCAGCGGCGACTTCCTACAGGATTTTTCCCGCTGTGAGGTTGCAACAGATGGCGTGTTCGCCGGACACAACGTCTGTGCCCTGGGCCCAAGTGGCCAAGATCCAAGGGTCCTTGTTTGGGGGGATAGCCATCTTTGTGCATTTGCCGAAGGTATCGCAAAAGCAGCCGACCAAGCGGGTACCGCAGGATTGCTGATTTGGAACGCCGGTTGCCCGCCTTTGTTTGGAATAAACAAGAACGAAACCTATGCCACACCAAAAGAGGATACGGCTTGCAATGAATTTAATGCCCAGATGCCCGCGCGGTTAAGTGCATTGCCAAATATTGAACGGCTGCTTTTGGTTGGGCGATGGTCATATTACGCGAGTGGTCACGGCATAGGCGATGATTTGGAAAACTCTGTGACCTTGTCGTCCACTTCGAATAAGGAAATGCCCCAAAACGAAGTTTTCATAACGGCTGCATCAAATACATTAAACGAAATGTCATCAGAGTTTTCAAAGGTGTTTTTACTTCGGCAGGTTCCAGAAATTCCAACCTATGACAGTCGAAAATTCGCAAGACAGCTTGCCCATGGCCAGGTAACGGAACAAAGCACCATTTCGATGGAAACGGCAACACTGCGTGATGCAATTGGGGGTGATTTTTTCGTTCAAGCTGCGCAATCGGAAAATGTGACTTTACTCGATCCGTGGCCACAAATTTGCGATAAAGAAAACTGCCACGCCATTCACAATATGCGCGGATTGTATTTTGATAATAACCACCTCACCAACACCGGTGCGCGGGAATTGTCCACTTTGTTTGCCCCTGTATTTGAAAGGCCTGCGCGATGAATGGGCCTTGGGATGTGGTTGTTATCGGTACTGGGATAGGCGGCGGTACGATTGGGCGACGTTTGGCCGAACGCGGCTTGTCTGTTTTGTTTGTCGAAAAAGGCAATGCGGGGCATCGGTTAGAGGAAACACCCATCACTGGCGACGTTTGGCAAGCCCATGCGCGATCGTTACGCGGGCTTTCGCCAAACGCAGCCAAAGCAAAAATCGACGGTCGGGACAGCACGCTTTTCGCCCCGATCGGTTCCGGTGTTGGCGGCAGTTCGGTATTTTATGCAGCCACCTTAGAACAACCAGAACGCCACGATTTAGATGACAGTAAAAATCACCCCCACCCCACCGGTGGATGGCCCGTCAAATTTGATGAATTCGCCCCATATTTTGATCAAACACGTAAGATGTATCAAATTCATGGTACCGAAGATCCGTTGGGCGAGCCGAATGCAAATCTTTCACAACCTCAACAATTAGCTGCAATCGATGCATCCCTTTTTCAATCGTTAAGTGCACAAGGCTTGCAACCCTATCACGCCCACACAGCTATTGCCCGCTTACCGGAATGTCTGAATTGCGTGGGTCACAAATGTCCAAAAGCTTGTAAAATGGATGGGCGTAGCGCTGGTGTGGAACCGGCGCTTCTGACCGGGCACGCTACATTGTGGACCAACGCAACCGTCACCCGATTTTTGACAAAAAAGGACCAAATCACTGGAATAGAAATACTACGAAATGGCGAAAAAACAGTCATAACCGCAAACCAATATGTCCTTGCAGCGGGGGCCTTTGCATCGCCAAATATTCTGCTGGCTTCTAACAATTCTGATTGGCCAAAGGGCGTGGCAAATTCCAGTGGCTTGGTTGGGCGCAACCTAATGTTTCACTTAAACGAAATGTTTGCTCTTTGACCAAAGGACAAATTTTCTAGTCAAGAAAACAGCAAAACCATCGCGTCACGGGACATCTACTATCAAAACAAAACTCGTTTTGGCATGGTTCAATCGATGGGGATTTCTGCGCGTTACGGTGAAATTCTGCACTATCTAAACCGGATGTATGATAGGTCGCGCCTTGCTAAATTTTCGTTCTTACAACCCATTCTACGACTGCCGGCCATGTTGGCAGAAAAATTGTTGGGTGGGGCACAAATATTTGTCGGCATTCTAGAGGATTTACCTTATGCCCATAATCGCGTGATCGCGACGGATGATCCCGATGACATTGCATTTGAATATCAACTGCCATCCGAATTGCACACGCGGCGGCGGCAATTTAGGTGGGCAATTCGCCGGGCTTTTCGGGGACACAGAAAACTGTTTTTACATCAACAAGCAGAACTGAATTTTGGTCATCCATGTGGTACCGTGTGTTTCGGAGACGATCCAAAAACAAGTGTTTTGAACATGAACTGCCGGGCCCATGATATTGAAAACTTGTATGTCGTGGATTCATCATTTTTTCCAACCTCGATGGGTGTGAATCCTAGTTTGATGATAGCCGCAAACGCCCTGCGCGTCGGGGATCACATTGCGAAAGAATTCAAGGACAAATCATGACTAATCAACAAAAAATAGCCGTTGTTACTGGTGCTGGATCTGGCCTTGGTCGCGCCTTGGCCTTGGAACTCGTTCAACGGAACGTAAAGGTTATCGGATTTGGGCGGCGACAGGACACCCTTCAGGGAACGGCACAAAAGGGGGGCGAAGGTTTCGTCCCGATGGTGGTTGATGTCTCTGATTATAACGCGGTGAATGCGGCTTTTGATCAGATCGAAATTTCACAAGGTCCTGTTGATATACTGATCAACAATGCGGCTGTTTATCCGCAGTTGGACATTTTGGAAGAAACTGCGCAAAGTTTAATGCAAACGGTTAACATAAATCTTGGCGGCACGATTGCCTGCAGCCGCGCGGCCCTGACAGGGATGGTTAAACGGGGGCATGGGCGGATTATCGATGTCGCAAGTTTTGCCGACATCGCGCCAATTCCAACAAGTGCCGCTTATTCGATTTCCAAGGGTGCACAGCGAATTTTCAGCCGTGCCCTTCACGCCGATTTGGCCGACCGCTTTCCCAATATTGTATTGTCAACTTGGCTACCTGGTATGCTGGCGACCGACATGGGGTTGGGAAACGGATTGGATCCAAAAACAGCCGCGAAATGGGGCGCAAGCTTAGCCTTGTTAACCGATCGTTCGCTTAACGGTGTTGTCTTTGAACGCGATACTGAAATGCTGCCACATCTGTCGTTTAAGCGCCGCATGGTGAATCGATTGTTAGGAAAACGGGCCAAACCACGTCGCTTAACGCCGTAAAGCCCGCCAAACCAAACCTGGAAAGATCAGCATGGATTTGGCGTAACGCCCAATTAATCGACGCGGGTTGCTTAACAGCCTGTAAAGCCATTCAAGCGCCAGTTTACGCACCCATCTAGGCGCCCTGCTTTGTTGGCCAGCCAGAAAATCCAAGCCTGCCCCGATTGAGGCAAAACCAACTTTGGGTGCAACCTTACGCCCAAATGCGGCGAATATTTCTTGTTTAGGGGCACCCAGCGCAACAAAGCAAAGACCAACATCCTTTGAAGAAAGTTCGGACAAGATGTCCTGAGCTGACGAACCAGTTGGATCAAACCCAAACGGCGGTGCAATTTGGCACGCAATTTTTAGGTTTGGAACTTTTTCGCAAAGTGTATTTGCGGCGGCTGACAATGCTGCCTCGGTCGTACCAACCAATGCAACTTTGATACCCGCATTGGCCGCCAATGTAGCAAGCGGAACAACCAAATCCGCACCTGGCATCAAGGAAACCGGTTGACCTGCCAGTTTTGACAGCCAAACGATTGGATTTCCGTCAGCCACAACAAATTCGTGGGCGCGGTACGCCTTGGCAAATTCTGGATTATTGCGAATTTTAGCCAAATGATCCAAATTCAGTGTCGCCAGTGCGAAGCCTTTTCCATCTGAAAAACAATTACTTAAACCCAACCACAACGCAGTTTTGTCCCTCGTGTTCACAACAACTTTTTCAGAACCGCTTTGAAATTCCACTGAACAGACCTTTTTCACCTTTGTTAAAACCGTTTAGCACATTGTGAATCCTCTGCCACGGCCCTATTTTTGCCAACTTCTGGTGGCAAATGACGGTAGAATAGTACCGCTTTCAACAAAGGCGATGCGCGTAACGAGGATAAGATGACGATCTTTTCGATCATTGGCTGCGGCTTTGTCGCGGATTTATATATGCGAAGCTTCGCTGTCCATGATGAGGTCAGTGTTGCGCTTGCCTATGACCAAAACCCTGACCGGTTGGCAGCTTTTGGTAAGCATTGGAATGTGAAAACTGCATCTGATCTTAAGGCCTTTTTGGCCGATCTTCCCAAGCAATCCATTGTTCTTAATCTTACCAATCCATCAGCGCATTTTGAAATCAATTCGGCAATCTTGAACGCGGGACACCACGTTTATTGTGAAAAGCCTTTGGCCCTAAATATGCCCGATGCTGTGGCACTTTGCGAATTGGCTAAGGAACAAAATTTGAGGGTTGCCGCTGCCCCTTGTTCGGTTTTGGGCGAAGCGGCGCAAACCCTTATCCACGCATCCAATTCAGGTACAGCGGGTAAACCCCGATTAATCTACGCCGATCTGGACGACGGTTTCATTCCACAAGCCCCCTTTAAAGACTGGATCAGCGAAAGTGGTGCCCCTTGGCCCGCAAAGGATGAATTCCGTGTCGGCTGTACACTAGAACATGCAGGATATTATCTGTCTTGGTTGATTGCGATGAACGGGGCCGTGACCCGTGTTGTTGCTGCTTCTGGAAATGTTGTTGCTGACCTTCTGCCAAATGATGCTGGGCCCGATTTTTCAACCGCCACATTATTTTTCGAAAATGGCGTTGTGGCGCGACTTACCTGCTCTATAACTGCACCCCACGATCATCGAATTCGTGTAATAGGTGACGATGGTGTTCTGGTTGTAAAACAAGCATGGAACAATGCAGCCGCGGTACGTTTTCATCGACGCATGCGCATTCGTCGTCGCCTGTTGGAAAACCCAGTTGGACGCAAAATCAAGGCGACACGTAAAACCCACCCCAAAGTTGGGCGCTGGGGTGCGGCTGCCATGAATTTTGGGCTTGGTCCAATTGAAATGGCATCTGCCATTGCCGAAGATCGCCCCTGTAGAATTGGTTCTGATTTTTCACTTCACCTGACAGAGGTAGCTCTGGCCATTCATAACGCTGGTGACAAAGATGGCGTGCGCACCATGAAAACACGCTGCACACCGATGCAACCAATGCCTTGGTTTGATAAAGCAACAGAAGGAGGCAATTGATGAAGATTGCTTACCTAACAGGTGAATATCCACGGGCGACTGATACATTCATTCAACGCGAGGTCGCCGCCCTTCGTAATCTTGGTCTTGATGTTAGTACGTGTTCAATTCGACGAACGGGCCGCGAACATCTGGTCGGCCCTGAACAAGTTTCAGAAGCGGCCCGAACATTTTACATTCTTGCCGCGATGGGGCCCATCAGGGTGTTACTTGATCATTTTGGTTGGATCATGCGTAATCCAGTTAGCTATTTTCGCGGCTTGGCCCTGGCTTTTAGAACGGCACCCAGAGGGTTTCGTGGGTTGCTTTATCAATTGATCTATATTGTCGAAGCTGGCGTTTTGGCCGCCCATATGAAACGCAATGGAATTACGCATCTTCACAATCATATCGCCAAGGCAAGCTGTACAGTTGCAATGTTGGCAAGTGCGATTAGTGACATTCCTTTCAGCTTTACATTGCACGGCCCCGATATCTTTTTTGAACCAAAACACTGGCGATTGGATGAAAAAATTGCACGGGCGAAATTTGTGGCCTGCATCAGTAATTTTTGCCGATCTCAGGCAATGGTTTTTTCTGGTGCAAAGGACACAGAGAAACTAAAAATTGTACACTGTGGAATTGATCCAAGACGGTATGAAGAAACTGTAAACACAGATGGTCATCAACTTTTGTTTGTTGGGCGAATGGCGCAGGTCAAAGGTGTGCCGTTATTATTAAACGCCGTGGCAAGTCTGTCAAAATCACACCCCAAAACGCACCTAACATTAATTGGCGACGGTCCTGATCGGGCAGCCTTGGAAAAACAGGCCGAAACGCTTGGGATTATCGATCACGTTTCCTTTGAAGGATACCAATCACAAGCCGCCGTCAGCGAGGCGCTTAGTGCATCTGACTTATTCGTATTACCCAGCTTCGCAGAGGGTGTGCCCGTCGTTCTGATGGAGGCAATGGCCGCAAAACGCGCTGTTCTTACCACCCGTATTGCCGGCATCCCCGAACTCATTGAGGATGGGCAATCAGGTGTGCTTGTCACCCCAGGTGATCAAAACGCCCTAACCCAATCATTGGCAACTTTGCTGGATGATCCAGCTTTACGTGATCGCCTAGGCGCCAAAGCCCGAACAAAAGTTCAGGCGGAATTCAACATCACAACCGAGGCTGCAAAACTCGCCATGTTCTTCAAAGGCACTTCATCATGACCCGTCTATCAATTGTGATAATCGGTCGTAACGAAGGTACGCGATTGATCCGTTGTCTGGAAAGTTTACCGAAAGATGTTCCCGCTGTTTATGTTGACAGCGGTTCAACTGATGACAGCCTGTCCGAAGCAAAAAACCGTGGATTAGTGACTGTTTCACTGGATTTGTCACGCCCATTTTCAGCCGCCCGCGCCAGAAATGCTGGTGTTGCTGCCTTGCAAAATGCCGGTATCGCATCGGATTACATTCAATTTTTAGACGGGGATTGTACGTTTGAAAATGGCTGGCTTAAGGCAGGTCTTGATACATTGGATAACGATAGCACCATCGCTTTGGTTACGGGTTGGCGGCGCGAGATCAACCCAGATGCCAGTATTTACAATGCCATCAGCCAAGTTGAATGGCATCGCCCAGCTGGTGACATTCTGGCGTGTAGCGGTGATCTAATGGTGCGGCGCAAGGTTTTTGACAGTGTTGGCCAGTTTAACCCAGATGTCATTGCCGCCGAAGATGATGAATTTTGTGTCCGTATTGGCAAGGCAGGTTGGCGGCTGGTTCGTTTACCTCAAGCCATGAGCGTTCATGACGCAAATATGTTCCACTTTTCGGAATGGTGGCGACGGGCGGTTCGCAGCGGTCATGGTTTCGCACAAGTTGGGCATCTGCACGAAGATTATTTTCGTCGTGAACGATTACGGGTCGCCATTTATGGTGCTGTTTTGCCAACTTTGGCAATCTTCTTTTGGTTCACATTCCCATGGCTGATTTGTTTGGTCTTGGCAGCCTATCTGTGGTCGTTTGCAAAATCCACGCTCGGTCTGTTGCGAGAAGGTTTGCAACCAAAATCCGCGGCCCATCAGGCCGTGTTTTTAGTCATTTCAAAGTTTCCCAATATTATCGGCATGGCGCGTTTTTATATTCGCCATTTGATGCGGCGTAACATCAATATTATCGAGTACAAGTGAGCGTGATGAACAATTCAATCCCAACAAAACCCACACGGTGCGCTATCATCGGTGCCGGATATATCGCCGATTGGCATGTGGCCGCAATCAATGCCAAGCCCGATGTTTCATTGGATGCAATCGTCGATCCTGCCCCAGCTGGTGCCGCATTGGCCGCACGCGTGGGCGCGCTGTATTTCACCTCACTTGAAGACCTGATTAAGGCCAAGGTTTGCGACGCTGTTCACATTTTGACGCCCCCTCATTTACACAAAGAATTGGCCTGTCAGGCGTTGCGCGCAGGGTTACATGTCTATGTTGAAAAACCTGTTGCCTTGTCACTAGAGGATACCCAAGCGATTCATGATGCGGCCCTAACCGCAGGAAAGATTTTTGCAGCCGGTCACAATTTTCTAGGTGTGCCTGCATATGAACGGTTGAAGGCCGCCAAAGAAAGCGGTGATTTGGGTCGAATTACAAGTGCTGAAATCAACTGGCATTTTCCCCTCGCCCCCCTTCGATCAGGCCCCTTTGGTTTCTGGTTGCTTGCTGCGCGCGAAAACCTGTTGTTGGAATTAGGTCCGCACCTTTATGCCTTTGCCAATGATTTGTTCGGCCCCCTATCCATAGAACATGTCAGCCTTGGCAAACCGATTGATTTACCGGGAAACAACGGCGCACGCCCCCAAAGCTGGCGCATAATTGGCCGCGCGGGCGACGTGGACGTGACAATCAACATGTCACTTGTAGAAACATTTGATGATCGCAGTGTAACTCTGCGCGGCACATCGGGTTTAGCGCGGCTAGATTATGCAGCCGACACATTGGTTATTTCTCATGAAAACGCGGCAGACTTGGTCTTAAACCCTTTACGACGTCAGTTTTCTGATGCTTGGAACCATTTGCGGGAAGGTTTCGTTAACGCTTCTCGGCAACTGGTTTCGTTGAACCGAAAATCACCCTATGGACTTGGGTTTCGCAAAGCTGTGGCCAGTTTTTATCAAGCTATCCAAACAGGTCAGACATTAGACACGCGCTTTGACGGGAAATCTGCTGTGGCCGTCGCATCTGCGATCGACGCCAGTTTGGCGCTGCTGCCGGTTGAACCAGAAACTTCCAAACCAAAACGTCGCAAAAAACCAAAACCATCGGTTCTGGTGATTGGCGGCACCGGTTTTATCGGTCGTGCCCTAACCCGCAAACTTGTTGAACGCGGCCATGACGTACGGGTGCTAAGTCGCGGTAAATCTGGCCCGTTTGATGATATTTCCGGAAACGTTGAACTTTTCTCGGCTTCGCTTAAGGATCCCCAAGGTTTGGCCCAAGCCATGCAAGGGATCGATGCCGTTTATCATTTGGGCAAATCAATGGACACCACTTGGGAAGATTGCCTGAAAAATGATGTCGACGTAACGGTGGGCATTGCAAAGGCAGCGTTGGCCACAAAAGTGAAAACTTTCGTCTATACGGGCACCATCGCGTCCTATGACATGGCCGATCCCGCGCGGGTTATTTTGGATGGAACCCCACTGGAAACGACAATGGGCGATCGTAATTTATATGCTCGATCCAAGGCAGAATGCGAGCGACGCCTTAGTGAATTGCACACGTCAGACAAACTGCCCTTGGTCATCGCACGACCGGGTATTGTTGTCGGTCATGGTGGGCCATTACAGCATTGGGGCATAGGCCGTTGGCATGGTGCAGGCGCTGTACGGGTCTGGGGCAAGGGTGAAAACATCCTGCCATTCGTTTTGATCGAGGATACTGCCGAAGCCTTGGTTCGTATGATTGAGGTTCGCATTGCCATAGGTGACAGCTTTAATTTGACAGGCATTCCAATGATGACAGGGCGGGAATATTTCGATGCCATTCATCAGGAACTCGGTGCAAAAATCACAGTGAAAAGCGGCAACTTAACCACGTTTTATCTGTCGGCCTGTGTAAAATATGGATTGAAACGATTTGTTCTGCAACAACGCGGGCATAGCAACCCATCACGGCGCGATTGGCAAAGCCGAGGCCATTTTTCACAGTTTGACAGCAGTCACACACAACAAATACTTGGCTGGCGGCCTGAAAGCGACAAACGAGCCTTCATCAAGGCCGCAATTACTGATGCCAATTTGCTTGGATTCTAAAAACCAGCGATTTCGCCATTATTTGGTCGAAATTTTAAGAAATAATACAACAAACGTTAAGTCAAATTAGAAAAGAATGCCCATGGCGCAGACACCAAATCAAGACGGCTTGAATGCTGGTTCCGCAAATACAGAGGTCGCGCCAGCGCGTTCATCTGCGTTGGCAAAACTTGATTTATGGAAACAATGCGAAAGATTGGCCCTTAATAAAAAGACCTTGACCAAGAACCGCGTGATCAGCGCAAACCGCACCGATGAGGCCTATAAGTCCTTTGACATGTTGCGCACACGCTTGCTGCAAGTGCTGTCAGAAAAGAAGTGGGGAAGGGTTGCGATCACTTCGCCGACGGCTGGATGTGGTAAAACCTTTGTCGCGACAAATCTCGCCTTCTCAATGGCGCGGCTGGCTTCTTGCCGCACAATTTTAATGGACATGGATCTTCGTAATCCGGGTATCGCAGACATTCTTGGTGCCGAACAAACATCGGATATGCAGGAATTTCTCGAAGGGGACATCGCACCCGAGGATTTTCTGATGAAAGTAACGGATAATTTGGTTGTCGGCCTTAACGATCAACCAACAGATGTTGCGGCGGAAATCTTGCAAGAATCCATGACCGAAGACGTTCTGATTGATATGCAAGACGGATTTTATCCAACGGCCGTTTTATATGATTTGCCACCGGCGCTTGATAATGACGACGTTATTGGGTTTCTACCAAACGTTGATGGCGTTCTAATTGTTGCGGGTGGCGGCATGACGACGGCCACAGAAATCCGCAAGGTTGAACAAATGTTGGGGAAACATACACCTGTTTTGGGTATGATTTTGAACCGAGCCGAAGCACCGATCTGGGGCGAATAAAGCCCTACCCAAACCGCCTATCCTAGAAGAATATTGCGGACTGTCGGCAAACTCACAGCGGCAAGTACGCCCACTATCATTCCAAAAAACAATCGATTCGGCGCTCGACCCAAACCTGGGGCGATCAAAGAAAGCACACCGCAAATAGCCGCGTAGAACGACAATGTGAAAATATCCATGCGCCTAACTTAGCACAAAAACCGCCTGAAAAGTATCACATCTTCGTGCCCCTAGCGCGACACCAGATCCGCGGTTGATAGCGCCACCAAGCATAAATCATATCCTGCAACCGTGCTTTTCATAGAAAAATCCAAATTTCATACATCGCTTATCTCAATAAACATGGGCCAAATCCGAAATTAATTGAACGCTTGTTCAAAAATTTTAGTTGACGTCTTGCCGATGAATGTCCCTAATGAAGACTGACCCTGAAAACAGGGCAGGATTTTTTAATCCAATTGGGAGAGATTTGTGACGGTTCAAGAAACGGGGAAACCTGAATTTGCATCCATTCCAGCCTTGCTGGCGCGCAACGCGAAAATTCACAGCACATCTGCTGCGTATCGCGAAAAAGAATTTGGCATCTGGCAATCGTGGACGTGGGCCCAAGCGGCGAAAGAAGTTGACGCCCTTGCTTTAGGTCTTGTCGCACTTGGTTTGAACCGAGGTGATCATGTTGCAATTCTTGGCCGTAACCGCCCCTATATGTATTGGGCCATGGTTGCAGCCCAGGCCGCTGGCGCCATTCCTGTACCATTATACCAAGATTCTGTAGGCGAAGAGATTGCCTTTGTTTTGGATCACTGTAACGCCCGTTTCATTATCGCTGAAGACCAAGAGCAGGTCGACAAAGTCATCGATGTTCAGGACGATCTGAAAAACTTGCATCATGTTATCTATCTGGATCCCCGCGGGTTGCGCAAATATGACCACAGCAGATTAACTCCTTTTGCCAAGGCCCAAGAATTAGGCCGTGAAAAGCAATCAGAACTCGCATCTGAATTGGCGGCGCGTACAGATGAACTGACCTACGACAGTACATGCGTGATGCTTTACACATCCGGCACCACCGGCCGCCCTAAAGGCGTTGTGCTTTCTAATCGGAACGTCATCGAAACCTCACGCAATTCATCAGAATTTGATGATCTACAGGCTGGTGACGAAATTTTAGCTTACTTGCCTATGGCATGGGTTGGCGATTTCATCTTTTCTGTTGGCCAAGCATTTTGGACGGGTTTTTGCGTTAATTGCCCCGAAAATGCGGACACTTTGAATTTTGATTTGCGCGAAATCGGACCCACTTATTATTTTGCTCCACCCCGCGTTTTTGAAACACAGCTAACCAACGTGATGATCCGCATGGAAGACGCCAGCCCCTTTAAAAAGTGGTTGTTCAAAAAATCCATGGATCATGCGCAAAGGGTTGGACCTGATATTCTAGATCGAAATCCAGTCGGTTTGCTTGATCGCATCAAATATTTCCTTGGTGATCTTGCCATCTATGGCCCGTTGAAAAATACACTTGGCTTAACGCGGGTCCGTGTCGGTTACACCGCTGGTGAAGCAATTGGCCCTGAAATTTTCAGTTTCTATCGTTCACTTGGGATCAACCTGAAGCAACTTTATGGTCAAACCGAAGCATGTGTTTTCATCACCCAGCAACCTGATGGTGGCGTAAGTGCAGACTGTGTTGGTGTGCCAAGTCCGGGCGTGGAATTGGACATCCGCGAAAATGGCGAAGTTTACTATCGCTCCCCCGGTGTATTTGTAGAGTATTACAACAATCCCGACAGCACCGCAGACACCAAGGACGCCGAAGGTTGGGTTGCCACCGGCGACGCCGGTTACATAGAAGAAGGCAGCGGGCAATTGCGCATCATTGATCGCGCAAAAGACGTCGGCAAGATGGCGTCAGGCGCCCTGTTTGCACCCAAATTCGTTGAAAACAAACTAAAGTTTTACCCCAACATCTTAGAGGCGGTTTTGTTTGGCGCTGGACGCGAAACCTGTACTGCCTTTATCAATATCGATCTTTCGGCTGTCGGAAACTGGGCAGAACGAAATAATATCGCATATGCATCGTACCAAGAACTTGCAGGGCACCCTCAGGTATTGGCAACCATTCAAGAACACGTTGATGAGGTGAACAAATCAGTCGCACAAGATGAAATGCTGCATGGCTGTCAAATTCACCGGTTCTTGGTTTTACATAAAGAACTTGATGCAGATGATGGCGAGCTGACCCGCACACGAAAAGTGCGCCGTCGCATCGTCGAAGAGAAATTCAAGGACTTGATCGACGCCCTTTATGATGGATCACCCTCTGTTTCGACAGTGACCGAGGTGGCCTATGAAGATGGTCGCAAAGGGTCAATTTCCGCGACTTTGGAAATCAAGGATGCAATCGTTCAAGATACCAACGCAAGGATCGCCGCGGAATGAAAGATACAATCGACAGCTATGTAACCGCTGACGGGCGCACCATTGGTGGCGTCATGATGGAAATGAAAAACATCACGCTACGCTTTGGCGGCGTGGTCGCGATCAAGGATATTTCTTTTGATATCCGCGAAGGTGAAATTCGCGCGATCATCGGGCCAAATGGCGCAGGAAAATCTTCTATGCTGAATGTCATCAGCGGATTTTATCACCCCCAAGAAGGCGAAGTTTGGTTTCGTGGCGAACGCCGGCCAACAATGAAGCCCCACAACGTCGCGCGTCAGGGAATTGCTCGTACTTTCCAAAACATCGCTTTGTTTAACGGCATGTCTGTGTTGGACAACGTCATGACAGGCCGATTGACCCAAATGAAAACAGGGATCATCGCCCAGTCACTTTGGTATGGGCGCGCGCAAAAAGAAGAGTTTCAAAATCGCGAAATCGTTGAGAAAATCATCGATTTCTTAGAAATTCAACACATTCGCAAGACACCCGTTGGTCGACTTCCTTATGGTTTGAAAAAACGCGTAGAACTTGCCCGTGCATTGGCCGCAGAACCCAAACTATTGCTACTTGATGAACCAATGGCCGGCATGAATGTAGAAGAAAAAGAGGACATGAGCCGCTTTATTCTGGATGCAAATGACGAATTTGGCACAACCATCGCCCTGATTGAGCACGACATGGGCGTGGTCATGGATTTATCCGACCGCGTGGTTGTTATGGATTACGGCAAAAAGATCGGTGACGGCACACCCGAAGAAGTACGCAACAACCAAGCGGTGATCGATGCGTATCTGGGGGTGGCTCATGACTGATTTCACGAAAACACCAATGACGATGGGAAACCTTCATGCCTGATCAGTTTCTATTCGCAATTGAGGTGATGATTAACGGCCTTATGGCAGGCGTGCTATACGCGCTTGTGGCCCTTGGTTTTGTTCTTATCTTTAAATCATCCGGCATCTTTAATTATGCCCAAGGGGTTTTCGCTTTATTTGCCGCGCTAACCCTTGTTGGCCTTCAAGAAGGTCAAATCCCGTTTTCCCACCTGATAAACGCCATTTTCGGTACGCATATCCATCACTTTGGATGGCATATTCACAGTGTCATTGCCATTGCGATGACTGTCGCGGTCATGGTGTTACTTGCGATACTGGTGGAACGATACATCCTGCGCCATTTGGTGAACCAGCCAGACATCATCCTATTTATGGCCACCATCGGCTTGGCCTATTTCATGGAGGGTTTCGGCGATCTTATGTGGGGATCCGAAATTAAGACCCTTGATATTGGTCTGCCGCAAGGGGGCTCATTCTGGATTGAAGAAAACACAGCATGGCTTGGCGGCGAAAACTTCTATGGCTTCTTCATTGATCGCCTTGATATCGTAGCGGCCATTGTCGCGGCCATATTGGTTTTGGCACTGACGCTGTTTTCACAATACACCAAACAAGGTCGCGCCCTGCGTGCGGTGGCAGACGATCACCAAGCAGCCTTATCCGTTGGCATTTCATTAAGGTACATCTGGGTTTTAGTCTGGGCTATTGCCGGTATCGTCGCCTTGGTGGCAGGCATCATGTGGGGATCAAAATCTGGCGTACAATTCTCGCTATCCTTAATCGCACTAAAAGCCCTGCCCGTTCTAATGCTGGGCGGCTTTACATCTATCCCTGGTGCCATCGTTGGTGGCTTGATCATCGGTGTGGGTGAAAAATTGTTTGAATTTACCATCGGCGCACCGTTCCTTGGTGGTGCTACAGAAAACTGGTTTGCCTATGTCTTGGCTTTACTGTTCCTCGTCTTCCGCCCCCAGGGGTTGTTCGGCGATAAGATTATTGAGAGGGTATAGACCATGATTTATCGTGAATCCGGTGATTACAGCACCACTTACGCCCAAGACAGCCAGACCTTTCCGATCAGATTTGACCGTTACCGTTTCTATGCTGTTGTGTTTGTTGCCTATTGCATCATCCCATTTATCATCAATGATTATTGGGCTAGTGCGATTTTCGTACCGTTTCTTATCTATGCGATTGCGGCCATTGGCTTGAATATTCTAACTGGTTTTTGTGGTCAGGTTTCTTTGGGCACCGGCGGCTTTATGGCCGTTGGCGGGTATTCAGTCTATAAACTGATGACCTCATTTCCAGATGTAAACATTGCAATTCACGTGCTTCTTGCAGGGCTGATTACAGCAGGCGTCGGCATTTTGTTCGGATTGCCAAGCCTGCGGATCAAAGGGTTCTATTTGGCGGTGGCAACGCTAGCTGCACAGTTTTTCCTTGTTTGGTTGTTTAACCGCGTACCGTGGTTCTATAACTATTCTGCATCTGGCATGATCAATTCCCCAGAACGTACTATTTTCGGATATATCGTGACGGGGCCCAGCACCGAAGCATGGGCAAAGTATCTGATTTGTTTGGTGTTCCTAACTTTGTGCGCCGTTCTTGCACGCAACATGACCCGTGGCACATTGGGCCGTAAATGGATGGCTATCCGCGACATGGACATTGCCGCAGAAATTATTGGTGTTGATCCATTGAAGGCAAAACTAAGCGCCTTTGCCATTTCCAGTTTCTTCATAGGCATTGCTGGCGCGTTGTTTTTCGCCGTCTATCTAGGTGCCGCCGAGGCTGGTGACAGTTTTGGTATCACGAAGTCTTTCCTTGTTCTGTTCATGATCATCATTGGCGGGCTTGGTTCAATATTTGGCAGCTTTGCAGGCGCGGCCTTCATGGTGTTGATGCCGGTATTGCTGAAAAATGTGCTGGTTGGCCAACTTGGGTGGGCCACGGATTTGGCCGCGCATTTGGAATTTGTCATCGTCGGTGCATTGATCATCATCTTTTTGATCATGGAACCACACGGCTTGGCACAACTTTGGCGCTTGGCAAAAGAGAAATTAAGACTTTGGCCCTTCCCGCATTAGGACGGGCCAAAAATAACGAGGCCACGAGGGAGAAATCGTGGCAACAGGCGGTTTGCCGTCTTCACAATTGGGAATAACCTAAAGGGAGGAAATGACCCGATGAAACTAAAAATAGCAACCTTAGCTGTAGGTGCCGTAATGGCCGCAGCCCCAGTAATGGCGGACCTTGTGTTCCCATCACTGTCTTACCGTACCGGCCCATTCGCGGCAGGTGGTATTCCGTTTGCCGACGGGTATTCAGACTATTTCACATTGCTTAATGAGCGTGACGGCGGCATTGGTGGCGAAGCTATTCGCGTGCCAGAGTGCGAAACCGCGTATAACACTGAAAAAGGTGTTGAGTGTTATGAGGCCCTTAAGGGCGAAGGCGCGTTGGTATTCCAACCCCTTTCAACAGGTATTACGTATCAGTTGATCCCAAAATCTGCTGCTGACGACATTCCTGTTCACTCAATGGGTTATGGCCGTACAAGTGCGAAAAACGGTAAAGTATTCAGCCACGTGTTTAACTATCCAGTAAACTACTGGGATGGCGCATCTGTTGGTGTGAACCACTTTAAGGAACAAGCTGGTGGATCACTTGAAGGCAAAAAAATTACGCTTTTGCACTTTAACGGTGCCTACGGCAAAGAGCCTATTCCGACGCTGACTAAATTGGCTGAAGTTGAAGGTTTTGACTTTAACGCGATCCCAATTGATTACCCGGGCCAAGAGCAAAAGTCACAATGGCTGCAAATTCGTCGTGAGCGTCCTGATTACGTTCTGTTCTGGGGTTGGGGCGTGATGAACCAAGTTGCGGTTCAAGAGGCTGCCAACATCCGGTTCAACATGGAAAACTTCATGGGTATCTGGTGGTCTGGTTCTGAAAATGACGTGATCCCAGCAGGTGCTGGTGCAAACGGATATAAAGCACTTCAGTTCCACAATGTTGGCAGTGATTTCCCTGTTTTTGCAGACATCCAAAAATACGTTGTTGATGCGGGCAAGGCTGCTGGCGCTGGCGATCAAGTTGGTACGGTTCTTTATAACCGTGGTGTTTATGCTGCCTTCTTGGCCGCAGAAGCCGCTGCAACAGCACAAGCCGCAACCGGTAACTCGAGTATCACCGCTGGTGATATGCGCGACGCCATGGAAGCACTTGAAATCAACGAGGCTAAAATGGCCGCGGCTGGTTTGCCGGGCTTTGGTCCAACTTTCACAGTTACCTGTGAAAACCACGGTGGTGGTGGCATGGCCGCTGTTAGTCAGTGGGATGCAGCGTCACAAAGCTGGAGCCTGATTTCAGACTTCTCAGCATCTGACAGCTCAATTGTTGATCCTTTGATCATGGCTGACTCAGCTGCTTATGCGACTGAAAACAACCTGCCAGAGCGTTGTAACTAAACACACCATTGCGGCCCTGCTCCTGTTGGGCGGGGCCGCAGTTTTTCTAATATAGCTTTTGGATCTGCCATGCTTGATGCCGCAAAAACCGAGACAACCTTACTCGAAGTGAACAACATCGAGGTGATCTATAATCACGTTATTCTGGTGCTTAAGGGTGTTTCCTTAAAGGTGCCTCAAGGCGGGATTACAGCCTTGCTTGGTGGTAATGGCGCGGGCAAAACAACAACTTTAAAAGCAATTTCTAACCTTTTACATTCTGAGCGTGGCGAAGTTACGAAGGGTAGCATTAGTTATCGTGGCGATGACGTGGCCCATCTGAATAATCCCGCCGCTCTCGTGAAACGCGGCGTCGTACAAGTGATGGAAGGCCGTCACTGTTTTGAACACCTAACCGTCGAAGAAAACCTTCTGACAGGTGCCTATACACGCGGCAGTGGTCGCGGTGAAATTGATGCAGCGCTTGATCTTGTTTATACATATTTTCCGCGCCTCAAAGAACGCCGCAAGTCGCAAGCTGGATACACATCCGGCGGTGAACAACAAATGTGTGCCATTGGACGGGCTTTGATGGCAAATCCCGAAACTATTTTGCTGGATGAACCTTCGATGGGTTTGGCGCCGCAATTGGTCGAAGAAATTTTTGGTATCGTAAAGGATTTGAACGAACGCGAAAAAGTGTCGTTCCTTTTGGCTGAACAAAACACCAACGTCGCACTGCGCTTTGCCCATTATGGATACATCCTTGAAAGTGGTCGCGTGGTAATGGATGGCCCTGCCGCTGAATTACGCGAAAACCCAGACGTGAAAGAATTCTATTTGGGTGTTTCCGAAGAAGGACGTAAATCATTCCGTGATGTTCGCAGTTATCGTCGCCGCAAAAGATGGCTAAGCTGATCGAACCCAAAACCACTTGCCGAACCCCAAACAAACCCAGCACTACGCGTATTCCCACGTGGAAATTTGACGCTATTCGTGGCGCGATATTAAAGACATTAGGCGATGGGCCGATCTTGTGGGATGATCTAGCCGACAAAACCCGTGCCCATTTAACGGCTGATCAATTGGCCAAAATGGGTTCGCTCGGCTGGCACACAGTGTCGGTTAAATTGGAAATGGAAGTGCGCCGCGAAATCAGTCGCATTCCGAAAAAATCCCCGCAGGTAATCGAGCTGAGCGATCAAACATCGGCCCAGTGATATTGAATAACAATCCTATATGCGCCTAGTCTTGTTTCAACAGTAGGCCCGACAGCAAAGGCAACATACATGGAATATTTCGACACCCTAGAGACACGAAGCGAAGATCAACGTTTAGGTGATCTGGCAATAAACCTGCCGCGTCAGGTAGCGCTTGCCCAATCATTGAAAGGATATGGCGCAGGTTATGCAGACATTCATGCCGACAAGATTGTTTCGCCTGCTGATTTAGCCAGTCTTCCGGTTCTTAGAAAATCTGACCTCAGCGGGGCACAGGCGACTTCCGCACCTTTTGGCAATTACACGCCCTTTGCACCATCAGTTTATTCCCATGTCTTTCAGTCTCCCGGCCCGATTTATGAACCCGGCATGACGTCACCTGATTGGTGGCGAATGGGTCGTTTTCTTTATGCTGCGGGCCTACGGCATGACGACATTGTTCAAAATTGTTTTTCTTATCACTTAACGCCTGCTGGCATGATGTTTGAAAGCGGGGCGCGTACGATTGGCGCCTGTGTATTACCCGCTGGTGTGGGGCAAACCGAACTACAAGCACGCGCAGCCCATGACATTGGTGTCACGGCCTATGCGGGCACCCCCGATTTTTTGAACATCATTTTGGATAAAGCCGATGAAATGGGGTTGGATCTAAAAATCAACAAGGCAGTGGTAGGTGGCGGCGCGCTGTTCCCGTCGCTTCGCCAATCCTACGTCGATCGCGGCATTCAATGTGTGCAATGTTATGCCACCGCAGATCTGGGCAACATCGCCTATGAAAGCACTGCAATGGAAGGCATGATTGTGGATGAAGGCGTGATCGTAGAGATTGTTACCCCTGGCACGGGCATCCCAGTGGAACCTGGTGAAGTGGGCGAAGTTGTTGTGACATCGCTAAATTCTGACTATCCTCTGATCCGTTTTGCAACTGGTGATCTTTCTGCCCAAATGCTGGGCCAAAGCCCATGTGGGCGTACCAACATGCGGATCAAGGGATGGATGGGGCGTGCGGATCAAACGGCCAAGATCAAAGGCATGTTTGTTCGCCCTGAACAGGTTGCAGAACTTGTGGCAAAAACAGGCGTTGATCGCGCACGTGTCATTGCAAACCGTGATGGTCAAAACGACACGATGGAGGTGCAAGTCGAAGGCACCAATATTAATACCGCTGAAGTTGAAACAGCGATTATGAATACACTCAAGCTTAGGGGAACTGTCACGGTTCATTCCCCCGGAAATCTACCCCGGGATGGGTTAGTGATTGAGGATAAGCGGAATTACGACACTTAATTTCAAAGGGGGTAATGATGAAACGATTTACTTCAACAACGATTGCCGCCGTAATGGCAGGTCTTATTGGTTCAACTACATGGGCCGCCGACACCGCTCTTTTGATTGGTAACGAACGGTATCAATCTTTGCCGCGTGCTAGTGATGGCATAGCGGCTGTAAACTCCAAACAGACGTTTCAGAGACTTGGATTTAAGGTGATAACGGCCCAAGATACCTCAGCCTCCAAAATTGAAACAAGCCTCAGTGCGCTGATTGATCAGGCTGAGTCCACGGATCAAGTGGCAATCGTTTTGACAGGCCATTTTGTTGTTTCAGGTGAAACCACTTGGTTTTTGATGGCGGATGCGCGAACGCCCAGTTTGGCAAATCTAAGCAGACACGCCGTCCCACTTTCGTTGATCTTTGATATTGCCGCTCGTCATTCTGGTAACGTGCTTGTTGCCCTTGGGGCCGCGAGCAATCCGGCACCCACCTCACAAGGAATAGTTGCGGGCATCGGGATCATTGATCCACCACAAGGCGTTACTGTTCTTACGGGTACAAGTGGCGAACTGTCCAATTTCTTAAATCAAGAGGTTCTTAAAGAAGGCGTCGTTATTGCCAAGGCAGTCCGCGATTCACGAATGTCAGTCTATGGGCATGGTTTCTTGCCAGAAACAGCTTTCGTTGCCACAGAGGTTGCACCAACGCCAGTGGTTAACGAAAAACTGGAACGAGAACGAGCATATTGGCAATTTGCTAATGATCTGGGAACCCTTGAGGCATATCAGGCCTATCTAAAATCATACCCGCGTGGAATTTTCGCCACCAACGCTCGGCGCGAAATAACATTCATCAAGGACGCCCCTGAACGAAATGCCGAGATCGCAGAAAAGGCCCTTAACCTAACACGAACAGAGCGCCGGAAAATTCAAAGTGATTTGACGTTGCTTGGCTATAACACACGCGGCATTGACGGCTTGTTTGGGGCCGGCACAAGAGGTGCGTTGACAAATTGGCAAGCAGACGCGGGTTTTGCAAAAACCGGTTTCATCAATCAAGAACAATTGGTGAGCCTAAATGCTCAAGCATTAAAACGTAGCAAGCAATTAGAAGAAGAAACCAGAAAACGCGAAGTGTTATTGCGTCGACAAGATCGCAGCTATTGGCAGGAAACCGGCAAAAGTGGCACAGAAAAGGGATTGCGCAGTTATCTAAAACGCTATCCAGATGGTGCTTTTTCTGATGTTGCCAATGAACGATTATCCGCAATTCTACAGGAAAAACGCGATCGTGTTGCCAAACGCGAACGCTCAATTTGGGATCAAACATTGGCTGCCAACAATTTGGTGTCATACAATCAATATTTGAATGAGTTTCCAAATGGCAGCTTCGTTGAAGAAGCTAAATCAAGAATAGCCACCCTGCAGGGTGCCAATTCCGAGCAAATCGAAGCCGCACGCATCGAAGAAAGTAAACTGGGCCTCGCACCGGTTACGTTTTTATTGGTCGAACAGAAACTAACCAAGTTAGGCTTTGAACCCGGCCGTATTGACGGAAAGCTATCCGAGGAAACGCGTCGCGCAATTCGTCGTTTTCAACGTGCTGCTAACTTGCCAGTAACCGGCTATCTTTCTCGATCTACCGTTGTTAGGTTAATCGCCGCCAACTAAAGAGATTAATCATATCCTAAACGTCAAAAAGCCGCTCCTCATATCGAGGAGCGGCTTTTTTAAACTTGCAGGCAAAACCAAAGTTTAACCTTGGCGTGCTTTGAACCGACGCTGTGTTTTATTGATCACGTAAACACGGCCTTTGCGACGTACAACGCGGCAATCGCGATGACGGGCTTTCAGCGAGCGGAGTGAGTTTCTGACCTTCATTTGGTCTCTCCTCTTTATCTCATTAGGGTCGCAAGCACGCGACGCCTTGGGTTAAACTTTCAACTGGCTCCTCATGGAACCATGGTGGGCGATACTGGGATCGAACCAGTGACCCCTTCGATGTCAACGAAGTGCTCTACCGCTGAGCTAATCACCCGATACCCTAGTGGTCTGTCTAACGCCCTGCCTATAAATAAACAGGACGCGGGGCAAACCGCGTCAGGTCGGGATCGTATAAAAGGTTCCACTCAGCAGATCAAGGGCTTTCGGTGTCGTCATAAATCCGCCAAGATACACACGTAACGAGGCGTATATGACGACAGACAGCTATCATCTTCACAGCCCAGAAACCCGCAATTCGCCGGTGGTTTTTGCGTCGCCTCATTCCGGTCGCGCCTATAGTCGGGCGTTTTTGCGCCAATCTACCTTAAATGAGCATCAAATTCGCAGTTCAGAGGACGCTTTTGTCGATTTACTGTTTTCAAACGTGCCGAGCTACGGCGCCCCATTATTGTGCGCATTAACGCCGCGCGCCTTCGTTGATCTTAACCGATCTGTCGATGAATTAGACCCCGCGTTGATAAAAAACGTCGTGGCAAGACAATTAAATCCAAGAATCAGTTCAGGTCTTGGGGTGATTCCCCGCGTGGTGGCCAATGGGCGTGCGATCTACAGCGGAAAGATTGACTATGCCGAGGCGGAAATCCGCCTTGCAAATCATTGGCACCCTTATCACGCGAAATTAAGGACCCTGATGGATGAGGCCGACAATGATTTTGGCCAAGCTATTTTGATCGATTTGCACTCTATGCCTCACGAGGCGTTAGAAGCCACAACAAGCGATATCAACAAGCGGCCCGAGATTGTTTTGGGCGACCGTTTTGGTTCCGCCGCATCAGATGAAATTGTCAGCAAAATTGAACATGCTTTCAAGGACGCAGGACTGCGTGTCGTTCGCAATTCACCCTTTGCAGGGGCTTACGTTACTCAGCGATACGGTCGCCCGTCTCGCAATCAGCATGCCGTGCAAATCGAAATAGATCGCGCCTTATATATGGATGAGCCGACCATCACACCGCGGGCTGATTTCACCCAGTTCCGTGATTTGATGACCGGTGTTATTTCACAGATAGTTTCATCAACGCAGCCAAACAAATCCCTTGCCGCAGAATGAGGCTTTAACTGCCAAAATCATCAGCAATCCGCGTGATTTCTTTCCGCGCTGCCAAGGCAACTTGCTCTTGCAAACCTCGTGCTGCTGCATCGCTTTCTGAAACATCCCCGACAACAATAATGTTTTCGTCGTTCGATTTGTTTGCTGGTTTTGTGTAATTGAAACTGCCGAAAATTGCGACCTGATCATCGATCGTCATCAGTTTGTGGTGCACTTTACCTAAACCTGCACGGCCACCCGCCACAGTTACTGTAATGCCCGCATTTTGCAGCGTCGACTTTGCGGCCCATTTCTGATTGGCCTGCTGGCGGTCTAAAACGCCTAGGACCTTTACACCACGATCATGCGCAGCAACCAATGCGTCATCGATGCCCGAAGATTGCGCAAACGTGAAAGCCGCAAAATCTACACGTGTTCGTGCCTTCAAAATTTGTTTCATGATTTCCATTTCGGGCGAGTGATCAGGCGCAAACAGTGGCTTGACACGCATCCCGGAAACGCGGGCTTCCTTTGGCACTTCGCTGGGGTCTAAACTGTTACGACCAAAGCGGCCCGCGCGAATTTCAGCGAATTCCTTTTTATAGGCGTTGGCAACTTCTGCATCATTGATTACCACCACATGGTTTAGATTTTTAGTGACGCCAGTTGTGGTGAAATTCGTTGATCCTGTCAGAACTGAATTCCCAAGGATCATAAATTTTTGGTGAAAAATGTCGGGATTAAAATCAACTTTTACATCCGCTGTGGATCGCAAAATTGCGGAAAATAGCGTGCGATTTATTTCATGACTGCCACCTGCATCAAAAGCGCCCTCAAGTGATTTGGGCTTAGACTTTGCTAAAAGGTAACTTTGTTCGACCACCAAATCGATATTCACCCCACGCAAACGCACGCGAATGATGGCTTCGGCGATTTCTTGATTATCGATTTCCTGTACGGCGATCATCAAATTTTGCCGCCTTTTAGCGCGGTCAATAAACGCAATAATTGGCGCCAATAGCGAATCTGCGCCGCCGTGTTCTTGCGGGCCGTAGTGAACGGTCATGTCGCCAGTTGTAATCGGCATGGGAAATCCTTTCAAAAAATAGTCAGTCTAAATAAGGTGACTATACCTGAAAATCCACTTTTCCGCTAGCGCAACGCGCGTCCCTTTAAAATTGCATCGTTCCCAAACTTTTGTCTGATTTTATCGGTGGCGCGTTCAGCATCTGCCCGCCGGTTGGCATCAGGGTCCAAAAGATCGCCGGATCGATCTGCTTCATCTTCGGGTATCAGGTCGCTAATTCCAACGCCAATCAACCGATAAGGACCCTGATTTCCAACGGCTACAAACAGCTCATGCGCGGCCCGATAGATGCGATCAGCAACTTGCGAAGCATCGCGCAAAGAAATGCGTCGGGACAAGGCTGAAAAATCGCTGCGCTTGAGTTTGAGAACGACGACACGCCCCGCTAAACCACGTGCCTTGGCACGATCCGCGACTTGTTCTGCCAACCGCCAGATATGACCATCTAGGATATCCTTATCGGAAGTATCCTCAAAGAAGGTCGTTTCTTTAGAAATAGATTTCACAGGTGCATTCGCTGAAATACGTCGCCGATCTTCGCCTCTTGCAAGATGATACAGACGTTCGCCCGTAGACCCAAACCGAGCAGACAAATCCTTGCGATCCCAACGCAGCAAATCAGCAAATGTTCTGATGCCGGCCTTGTCCAAGCTTACTTGTGCAGCAGGTCCAATTCCCCAAATCAAACGTACCGATCGAGGCCGTAAAAAATCCATCGTTTCTGCTGCACCAATCATGGCAAAGCCCTTGGGTTTATCCAAATCAGATGCGACCTTGGCCAAAAATTTGTTGTGGCTAAGACCGATGGACCCCGTGATCCCCAACTCATTTTCCATCCGCGCCACCAGTTTGGCCAACATCACCGCAGGTGGGGCACCATGTAGGCGAGCAGTGCCCGTCATATCTAAAAATGCCTCGTCCAATGACAAAGGTTCGATCGCCGGCGTCAGCTCTTTCATGAACGCTTTAATCGCTTTTGATGTTTCCACATACACGTCCATCCGCGGGCGAACCACCACACCCTCTGGGCACAGTTTTAGTGCTTGAAACATCGGCATCGCGGATCGTACGCCTTTGATCCGTGCAATATAACAAGCTGTTGAAACAACACCCCTTTTACCGCCACCAATAATGACAGCTTTGTTTCGCAAATCCGGATTATCTCGTTTTTCAACCGATGCATAAAAAGCATCGCAATCCATATGCGCAATCGACAAACTTGTCAGTTCAGAATGCGTTATCACCCGTGGGCTGGCGCACTTCGGGCACCGTTTGGCAACGGTTTCAAACAGATGAAAACAGGCGCGACAAAGTGAGGACATACCTCAATTTTAAGCGTGTTCTAGTCACATTACAATTCGACAGTTTGCAATCTCAACCGGAAACCATAGGTTAGGTCGCATGGACAACCCAACAGATATACCCAAATTTCACGGTGCCAAAATTGCGTTACTGGCGAAAGACGAAGTTTTAGTTTTGCTGCGTGATGATTTTGCGGAAATCCCATTTCCAAATTGTTGGGATTTTCCTGGGGGTGGTGTGGATTTTGGTGAAACGCCCATTGATTGCGCCCTTCGCGAAACCACAGAAGAGGTTGGGCTTTCAATACCCGCAACTGCCATTTCATGGGCGCGCCCGTTTCATTCACTTGACGGCACACAGCGAAGCTGGTTTTTCGTGGCTGAAGTTTCCAAGACCATCTTACAGAGTGCGAGACTAGGCGACGAAGGGCAAGAATGCCGCCTAATGCCCTGTTCTGAGTTTCTGGCACAAGATTGCGCAGTTACCTATCTTCAGGAAAGATTAGCGATGTATTTATCGACTAAGTCTTAGGCCATTTCATCTAGTATCGCCATTGCAGCGGCTCGCGGGTCGGCCGCTTGCCATACCGGACGGCCAACAACGATATGATCCACACCATTAGCAACAGCCTGCGCAGGCGTCGCCACGCGTTTCTGATCACCAAGTGCTGCACCTGCTGGACGAACGCCAGGAGTTACGATCAAGCGATCCTTGGCTTGAGGAAGCGCGCGGATCATCGGCGCCTCTTGAGGAGATGCGATAACGCCGTCGGCCCCTGCCTCAAACGCAAGGCCCGCACGTTCCAAAACGAGATCCTGAATGTCGCCATCTTTGATCAAGCATTTATCCAAATCTTGACGATCCAACGATGTCAGGATCGTCACACCAAGAATTTTTGTATTACTGCCAGCCGCGCCCTGTTTAGCTGCATTCACCACATGCGGATCACCATGAACCGTCAAGAAATCGATATCGAATTGTGTCAATCCACGGACCGCCGCTTCGACCGTAGCGCCAATATCAAACAGTTTCATGTCCAAGAAAATCTTTTTGCCGTGTTCATCTTTAAGCTCGGCTGCCAAGGCCAAGCCACCGCCCGTTAACATGCCCAAACCAATTTTGTAAAAACTGACGGCATCACCCAGCGTTTCTGCCAGTTTCAATCCATCCAACGCATTTGGCACATCCAAAGCGACGATCAATTTTTCGGTAAGGGTGGCAGGGTGATTGTTGGTCATGGCGGTATCCTTGGGTCAAATGGCAAACGGACGTGCTATAGCTGAACCACCTAACCAAGAGCAAGTCGTTTCATCGTTTCGCCATTTTCAAAGACCTAGGCCGCAGCCTTTATCGGTTCTAGTTCGACGAAATTCATCAGCCCCATCCACCGTTCTGCATCCTCTTTAAATCGAGCTGTCAAACGCGGAATATTACGATTGCCAAAGAAATGCTGTTGCACTTTTAGCGTCACCAAATCGATTTTTTCATCTGACGTATCTGCCAGTTTCACCGTCGCCAAGGCACGGGCTAACCCCGTGTCGTCATCAAGACATAAATCAGAAATTAGAACATGTTTGATCTGCATTATTTCTACCTTTTTTGATAAAAACTGAAAGCAACTCGTAAAAAATACAGGGGATTTAGGAAAGCAAAGGCTAACCCAAGATAGTCGACTTAAGCATACGCCAATTTGGGCTCATGCTTATGTCTTTCGTGTATAGGCTTTATCCCATCAACTGCATCAACAACAGTAAGGGATTCATCACCTTGCTGAAATTCTGGCATCCACTTTAGTTGATAAATAGCGTGCGCGATCAACCGTTCTTTGATCACTTTTAAAATCTCAGATTCGTCGGATGCAGTGCGACAGATCAGATTGATCTGACCAGCAGCACCATCCATGCCACTATGATATTCAAATCGTACCATGGCACTGTATTCACCCTTGCTGGCGATATACTCTGGTGTAGCGATTTCGACATTATCAATAATCATAGCAGCCCCTTTACGTTGAACCCTACCTAATCTGTTTCGCCTTTAGGGTTAGGGTGAAAGAATTAAAATTTCTCCCCCCAACGCGAAATCTTCTTGGCCTAACCTTGATCATAAAATCAGGTGTCCCCATATCAGTATCAAGGCTGCACAATACCTGTGCCAAAGATGGGCAGGTCAAACGCAGCGCTTTATAAGGAGAACGACATGAACCTTGAAAAGTTCACCGAACGGTCACGTGGTTTTTTGCAAGCCGCACAAACAATTGCCCAGCGCGAAGATCATCAACGTCTTTTGCCTATTCATTTGCTCAAGGCACTACTTGATGACGAGGAAGGGCTGGCTTCGAATCTCATTTCAAATGCTGGCGGCGATGCCCAACAAGTTTTGGAACTCACAAGTGCTGAATTGGCAAAAATGCCGTCAGTGTCTGGTGATGGCAGCCAGCTTTATATGGACAACCAAACCAATAAAGTTCTGATCGAAGCTGAAAAAGTTGCCAAAAAAGCAGGCGATAGCTTTGTACCAGTCGAACGCATTCTCACGGCTCTTGCTATGGTGAAATCCAAAGCCCGCGAGGCCTTGGATGCAGGCGGTGTATCCGCTCAGAAACTGAATGCTGCGATCAATGATATCCGCAAAGGCCGTACAGCTGACAGCGCCAGCGCTGAAAACGGTTATGATGCGTTAAAGAAATACGCCCATGATCTGACCGCCGCCGCGCAAGAAGGTAAAATTGACCCGATCATTGGTCGTGACGAAGAAATCCGTCGCGCCATGCAAGTTCTTAGCCGTCGCACCAAAAACAACCCTGTTCTGATTGGCGAACCCGGCGTTGGTAAAACAGCAATAGCCGAGGGATTGGCCTTGCGCATTGTTAACGGCGATGTTCCTGAAAGTCTGCGTAACAAACGCCTTTTATCGCTTGATATGGGGGCGCTGATTGCTGGTGCGAAATATCGCGGTGAATTTGAGGAGCGCCTGAAGGCAGTCCTTAGTGAGGTGACAGATGCCGCTGGTGAAATCGTTTTATTCATCGATGAAATGCACACGCTTGTTGGTGCAGGTAAAGCAGATGGTGCAATGGATGCATCCAATCTGTTGAAACCTGCCCTTGCGCGCGGTGAATTGCATTGTGTTGGTGCAACCACCTTGGATGAATACCGCAAATACGTCGAAAAAGATGCGGCCCTTGCGCGGCGTTTTCAGCCAGTTGTTGTCGCTGAACCAACGGTTACGGATACGGTGTCCATCTTGCGCGGCATTAAGGAAAAATACGAATTGCATCACGGTGTTCGTATATCTGACAGTGCATTGGTTTCAGCCGCCACGTTAAGCCATCGTTATATCACAGATCGTTTTTTGCCTGACAAAGCGATTGATTTAATGGACGAGGCGGCCAGCCGTCTGCGGATGGAGGTCGACAGCAAACCAGAGGCTTTGGACGCCCTTGATCGCGACATCATGCAAAAGCAAATCGAGGTAGAGGCCCTCAAACTTGAGGACGACAAGGCCAGTAAAACCCGTCTTGCTAAGTTACAGAAAGAAGTTTCCGAGTTAATGGAGAAATCCTCGGAAATGTCGGCAAAATGGCAAGCAGAACGTGATAAATTGGCGGTAGCTCGTGATCTTAAGGAACGCCTTGACCGTGCCCGTGCTGATCTTGATATCGCCAAACGCGAGGGTAATTTAGGCAAGGCTGGCGAGTTGTCCTATGGTGTTATTCCTGATCTTGAAAAAGCGTTGGCCGAATCTGAAGCCAACGAAAGCGACGCTGTCGTTGAAGAGGCTGTGCGACCCGAACAAATCGCCGCGGTCGTTGAACGCTGGACAGGAATTCCAACAACCAGAATGCTGGAAGGCGAGCGGGATAAGTTACTGCGAATGGAAGATGAACTTGGCCGTCGCGTTATTGGTCAAAAATCTGCGGTGCGTTCGGTATCTAACGCTGTTCGACGTGCGCGCGCTGGCCTTAACGACGAGGCGCGTCCCTTGGGCAGTTTCTTGTTCCTTGGGCCAACAGGTGTTGGTAAAACTGAATTAACCAAGGCAGTCGCCGAATTCCTGTTTGATGACGACAGTGCGATGGTGCGGATCGATATGTCCGAATTCATGGAAAAGCACGCCGTGGCACGTCTTATTGGGGCACCCCCCGGTTATGTCGGCTATGAAGAGGGCGGGGTTCTGACCGAGGCGGTCCGACGTCGTCCTTATCAAGTGGTGTTGTTTGATGAGGTGGAAAAGGCTCATCCCGATGTGTTCAATGTGCTGTTGCAGGTACTAGACGACGGTATTTTAACAGATGGCCAAGGCCGTACAGTGGATTTCAAACAAACGTTGATAATCCTAACCAGCAATCTAGGTGCGCAAGCCCTAAGCAACATGCCAGAAGGCGCTGATCCGTCTGACGCGCGACGGGATGTTATGGATGCAGTACGTGCGCATTTCCGACCAGAATTTCTGAACCGTCTTGATGAAACCATCATCTTTGATCGTTTGGCACGCGATGACATGGCCGGTATTGTGGATATCCAAATTGGCTTGCTGCAAAAACGGTTGGCGATGCAAGGTATCAAAATGGACTTGGCATCCGAGGCACGGGACTGGTTGGCGAATGAAGGGTACGATCCCGTTTTTGGGGCGCGTCCGTTGAAACGCGTCATCCAGCGTGCCCTACAAGATCAGTTGGCTGAAATGCTACTGGCCGGCGATCTGGGTGATGGGGACGTTATTCCCATTTCCGCGGGTGCCGAGGGGCTTTTGATTGGAGATCGCGTCGCAACCTCTAATCGTACCCCACCAGAGGACAGTGTCATTCACTGATGAACTACCATTGACGATTTGCGAAGGGCCAGTCAGGAATGACGGGCCCTTTGTTATTACAGGATGACCCATGAATTTTCCGCCCAAAATGGTTTTATTCGACTGTGACGGCGTTGTCGTAGACAGCGAACGTGTCACGAACCAAGTATTGCGCGATGATCTGGCCGCCCGCGGGCTAGATTTGCCCCTAGACGAAATCATGCACCTGTTTGTTGGCGGTGTTATGGCGGGCGTTGCTGTCGAGGCCCACAAACGTGGTGCCACCATTCCGGACGATTGGTTAGAAACAATATATCCAAAAATTTACACTGCCCTTGAACATACAGTGACGACTATTCCACATATTGAAGCTGTTCTTGATGCGCTGGATGCGGCAAATATTCCCTATGCAATCGGATCAAATGGCCGCTTGGAAAAAATGGATTTGACGCTGGGGCGAACGGGACTTTTGGCTAGATTTAAAAACCGGATGTATTCCGGTCAAGATTGCGCTGCCCCTAAACCCGCGCCCGACGTTTACCTAAAGGCTGCGAGCGACGCCGGTGTTGACCCTGGCGATTGCGTCGTGATTGAGGACAGCGCCAATGGTGCACGTGCTGGTCTGGCCGCCAATATGTATACATTTGGATTTACCCACGACACGAACCCCGACGCCCTTGCCCCATATTGTGATGCATTATTTGATGATATGGCCAAGTTGCCAAAGCTATTGGGATTGGACTTGTAACAACTACACACTGCTTTGTTTATTGCTTAGGCTGCGGAACCAAGCCTAATCTGTCCTAACACCATCAAATAGGGATAGTTCACGACATGTTTTTTATGGATTTAGCAGGCTCAGCCATTCAATGGCTTGTGTTAGTTTTTGTCTTTACCATCGGTTTGGCCGCATTATTTTTGGTGTTTCTGTTTATTGCTGATCGCATGCAAACGGGTGACGCCGTCAGACGAAATTATCCCGTAATTGGCCGGTTTAGACACCTGTTCATCACGCTTGGTGAATTCTTTCGACAGTATTTCTTTGCCATGGACCGCGAGGAATTACCCTTCAATCGTGCGCAACGTGAATGGATAAAACGATCTGCTGATGGCCGTGGCAACACAATTGCCTTTGGATCAACACGCAACATTTCCCTACCTGGCACGACCCTATTTGTGAACGCAGCGTTCCCACCGCTTGACGAACAAGTCACAAAAACAACTCCCTTGGTGATCGGTCCAAATACGCGCCACCCTTATGCGGCCCAATCGATCGTAAACATTTCCGGCATGTCATATGGCGCCATATCTCGCCCTGCGGTGTTGGCCCTAAGTCGTGGCGCGAAAGAAGCCGGAATTTGGATGAATACGGGCGAAGGCGGTCTGTCGCCCTACCACCTTGAAGGCGGAGCAGACATCGTATTTCAAATCGGTACAGCAAAATACGGCGTACGGGATGACGAAGGAAACCTAAGCGACGAAAAACTGCGCGATGTGGCGGCCCATGAACAAGTAAAAATGTTCGAGATAAAACTGTCCCAAGGTGCCAAACCGGGCAAGGGTGGAATTTTGCCTGGGGCCAAAGTTACCGCAGAAATCGCTGCGATCCGTGACATCCCCAAAGGCAGCGACAGCATTTCCCCAAACCGTCATGTCGAGGTTGATGACTGGAATGGGATGCTCGACTTGATCGGTCATATTCGCACGGTCACCGGCAAGCCCGTTGGATTTAAAACCGTTGTCGGATCCGATGTGCCATTTCGCGAGCTGCTGGATTTGATCAAAGAGCGCGGCATAGATTGTGCACCTGACTTCATCACTATCGATGGCGGTGACGGCGGTACAGGGGCAGCGCCCATGCCTTTGATGGATTTGGTCGGCTTATCTGTGCGCGAGGCCTTGCCAATTTTGGCCAAAATTCTTCGCGAATATGGAATGAAGGATCAAATTCGCCTGATTGCAGCAGGTAAACTAGTTAACCCAAGCGATGTTGCATGGGCACTGGCGGCTGGTGCTGAATTTGTGACATCTGCACGCGGTTTCATGTTTTCGCTGGGGTGCATCCAAGCGTTGAAATGCAATAAGAATACTTGCCCGACAGGGATCACAACCCATGACGCGCGGCTGCAAAAAGGCTTGGTTGTTCAAGATAAATATCTAAAGGTTGCGCATTATGCCAAAGGTTTAACCAAAGAGGTAGAAACCATTGCGCATTCTGTCGGTGTTTCTGAACCACGCCAGTTAAAACCGCACCACGTGCGTATTGTTCAAAGTGACGGGAATTCCGTTTCTATGGAACATCTATGAGCGAGTTTGACTATATCATTGTCGGTGCTGGATCCGCAGGTTGCGTTTTAGCAAACAAGTTGGGGGCAGATACATCAAAGTCAATTTTGATCCTTGAGGCAGGCCCAATGGATCACAACCTGATGATCCATATTCCCGCTGGTGTTTACAGCGCTTGGCGCAATCCTAAACTGAACTGGAATTACGATACCGAGGACGAGAAATTCATAGGCGACAGGCCCGTTTTCATGCCGCGTGGCCGCGTGGTTGGTGGGTCATCATCCATCAACTCTATGGTTTATATGCGGGGCCACCCGATGGATTACGATGGTTGGGCCAAGGGTGAAGGCATGGAACAGTGGGCCTATGAACATTGTCTTCCCTATTTTAAATCCAGCGAGAACTATAGTCTTGGGGGCAATGATTATCGTGGTGCAAATGGCCCACTGGGTGTGACGCGTTCGGATTTTGACAACCCGTTGATTGACGCCTTTCTTGAGGCAGGCGTAGCGGCGGGCCAAGGCAAAACAGATGATCCAAATGGTTATAACCCTGAAGGTGTTTCAAGGCTGGATGCCACCAAGAAAAATGGTCGTCGGTGCAGCGCTGCTGTCGCCCACCTGCGCCCAGCGCTTAGGCGCGGCAACGTAACCCTGCTTACCCATGCAATGGTTCATCGAATTGTCACCGAAAATGGCCGCGCTACAGGCGTACATTTTTCCCACAAAGGCGGCCAACGACATATCAAAGCCGATCAAATCATATTGTCGGGTGGCGCAATAAACTCACCACAATTGCTGATGTTGTCTGGCATTGGACCCGCTGATCATTTGCGCAATCACGGCATTGAAATCGTCCAAAATTTACCGGGGGTTGGTCAAAACTTACAAGATCATCCAAGCGTTATCTTGCAATTTGAAAGCCTGAAATCTTATCCAATTCACAAGGTCGATCAACCGCATCGAAAGCTGGCCACAGGTATGCAATGGGTCTTTACGCGCAAGGGTTTGGCGTCATCCAGTATATTTGAAACCGGTGGTGTGGTCCGCGGTAATGAAACTGTACCTCATGGCAATCTTCAATATCATTTTGCCCCCATTGGTTTTGAATATTCTGGCAACAAGATTTCGGTCACTCAAGCGTTCCTAATCCACGTTGATACCCTGCGACCCAATTCACGCGGCAATATCACATTGAAATCGGCAGACCCCACAGAAAAACCAGCAATGCTGTTTAACTATATGTCTGGTGAGGGTGACATGCAGGAAATGATTGAGGGCGTTAAAAAAGCGCGCGAATTGGTGGCGCAAGCCCCTTATGATGGTCTGCGTGGTCAGGAAATCGATCCATCCGCCAGCGTTAAAACTGATGATGATATCCGTGCGTGGATTAGCGCCCAGATGGTGACGGACTTTCATCCATGCGGTACCTGTAAAATGGGTATGGATGCCAACGCTGTTGTGGATCCAGAATTGCGTGTTCACGGCATAAAAGGGCTGCGAATTGTTGATGCGTCCGTTATGCCAAAGATTGTCAGCGGCAACCTAAACGCCCCAACACAAATGATAGCGGCGCGGGCGGCAGATATGATTGTAAACAATCCACCTTTACCGCCCGAACGGCCTTTATTTGCGTTTGATACTTAGGGTCTAAAAGAACGCCTGAATGCCGGTTTGCGCACGACCAAGGATCAAGGCATGCACATCATGCGCACCTTCATAAGTGTTCACCGTTTCCAGATTGCACATATGACGCATGATTTGGAATTCCGCCGAAATCCCGTTGCCGCCATGCATATCACGAGACATCCGCGCAATATCCAGCGCCTTGCCACAGTTGTTGCGTTTGATGATCGAGATCATTTCAGGGGCTGCATTGCCTTCATCCATCAAACGTCCCACCCGCAAGCTGGCCTGCAGTCCCAATGAAATTTCGGTTTGCATATCGGCTAGTTTCTTCTGGTAAAGCTGCATACCAGCCAATGGTTTACCAAATTGTTTGCGATCCAAACCATATTGGCGGGCAGAATGCCAACAAAATTCAGCCGCGCCCATAACGCCCCAACTAATGCCATAACGCGCACGGTTCAAACACCCAAATGGGCCTTTCAAACCTTCGACATTTGGCAGCAAGGCGTCTTCGCCCACCTCAACACCATCCATGACGATTTCGCCGGTAATTGATGCACGCAACGAAAGTTTGTTGCCAATTTTTGGCGCGGATAGGCCAGTCATGCCTTTGTCCAAGATAAACCCACGGATTTTTCCGCCGTGTTCTTCGGATTTTGCCCAAACGACAAAGACATCCGCAATTGGCGCGTTTGAAATCCACATTTTGCTGCCGTTTAAAACATACCCGTTGGCGGTTTTTTTCGCGACGGTTTTCATGCCACCCGGATCAGAACCAGCATCAGGTTCGGTCAAACCAAAACACCCAATGTATTCACCGCTGGCCAGTTTAGTTAGATATTTCATCCGTTGTTCTTCGGAACCATAAGCATAGATCGGATACATAACGAGCGAACTTTGCACCGACATCATGGACCGATATCCACTGTCTACGCGCTCGACCTCTTGGGCCACCAATCCGTAAGCCACATATCCAGCACCGATGCCGCCGTATTGTTCAGGAACCGTAATACCCAGCAATCCCATGTCACCCATTTCGCGGAAAATGCCCGCGTCCGCCTCTTCGTTCATATAGGCGTCTGTAATCCGAGGTTGCAGCTTTTCTTGCGCAAAACTACGTGCTCCATCCCGCAACATACGCTCGTCTTCGGTCAGCTGCGCGTCAAAACGGAAAGGGTCTTGCCAGTCAAAAGAACCAAGCGAAGGTTGGCTTTGGGGGGAAAGGGATTGGGCCATGGGTTTTTCCTTAGATTTCATTTCACGCATAGGTGCCTAGGCGGAAAATTCTGCGTATTTTTTGGCATGATACCAATAATTCTGGGCTGCGCCATCCCAGTTCGCCCTTTACCAAAATTCAATTGCAGCAATGCCATCAGTATTACAGCACGTTATCGAACGTCCCACCTATAACGTTACCCAAGGGCAACGCCTCATTTTCAAAATGCGATCTATTTTGCATCTTTGGCGTGCATTCCCTTTAAAAACATGGAATATTGGAAAAAACGTCAAAAAATAGGCGGGCAGTAGGCATAGTAAATCAGGCATTTTTCGTTTGATGGTTAGTTACGAGTAAAAAAATTTCCCGCCATTTTGCACTTTTAAAGGCAAAATGAATGAGTAGTTCAGAGAAAGACTTTGTCAAAGCGACAATGCAGCATTTCGATGTATTGCGAGACGCTGGCTTTGAGCCATCAAAAAATAAGACACGTTTTCCAAATGATTGGTTCGACTTTCCCCCAAACATAATGGCCGATTTCGGGGCGATGTATTTTCTGGCTTCCCTTTCAAAATTCAATCGCGATCGAAGTCTTGCCCAGATCACCAACCAGTTAGAGTCACCTCTTCGTCTGGGGCAATACAAGATTTTCCGATCCAACGGTTGTCCGCGCGCATTCATTACATGGGCCGGCTTAGACAAAGAAGCCGAAAGACAATTTGCAATCGACCATCAGCCGTTGAACCCTTTTCAATGGAATTCCGGGCGTTCTACTTGGTTGATCGATTTCGTCGCGCCTTTTGGCCATATCGACCAGATGATCCCCCAAATGACCCGCAACAACGACATCAACAGATTGCGCACCCTTTGGCACAACAAAAAAGGAACAAGAGCGCGCGTTGTGGAATGGTGGCGCCCGTTTGAAGGTGGGCACATTTTAGTGAAATCCTATGGCATGGGGCAGTTTAGTAACTTGCTTAAAGGGAACTAAGAATGGGTGTTCCTAGCATTGACGGTGACATTACCGGCGCGGTTACCGAGGACAGCGGTATTATCATTACAGGCGATTTGGATGACGTTGGTTTTCTTGCTGGCAATACGGATGATACATTTTCGATCACCAGTGGCGCTAGCTATGGTACGGCGACCATCGATCCCACGACGGGCACTTGGACTTACGATCTGGACGATGCAAATTCAATTGTAAACGACTTGGGTTTTGGGGATTCACTAGAGGATATGTTTACCGTCTTCATGCTGGATTCAAACGGGCAAAGCGACAGCCAAGTTGTGACAATTACGATTTCCGGCGTGCCATGTTTTTCTGCAGGCACGATGATTGAAACTAACAGGGGCCAAGTGTTGGTCGAAAACTTGTCAGCGGGCGACATGGTACGCACCATGGATGCTGGGTTTCAGCCAATTCAATGGGTGGGAACGAAGCATTTAGACAATGCTGGACTATCAAAAAAACCTAAACTGCGGCCCGTTCGCATAAAGGATGGGGCCTTAGGCAATGGCCTGCCCCGCGTTGAATTACGCGTTTCTCCGCAACACCGGGTGTTAATCGACTCGCCAATTGCGAAGGATCTGTTCGGCGAAACACAGGTTTTAGTACCTGCGTTCAAATTGGCGGGTCTTCCCGGAATCTCGATTTGTGATTTTCAAGATCATGTAACTTATTGCCATATTTTGCTTAAGGATCATCATGTCATCTTCAGCAATGGCGCGCCTACCGAAAGTATGTTCATTGGCAACGAGGCGATCAAGGGTCTTGCGCGTGATGCCCGCGCCGAGTTGTTGGAATTGTTTCCCGAAATTGTGAATGGCACTGCAACACCCGAACCTGCCCGTTTGTTTGTGAAACAGAACAAACAGGTTCAGACGTTAAAGAACACGTTGCAGGAACACGATGAAATGCCGCTGTGCGAAACCGGTTAGGCCGGTAGAACCGCGTCAACAGCACCTTTCATTGCGGCGACTATCTGATCCACTTCGGCGCGTGTAATACACAAAGGTGGTGCAAACCCTATGGTGTCGCTTTGTGGCATTGCCCGCCCAATCACACCGCGCGTTAACAATTCTGCCGCCAAACGCGGCCCAATTGTAGCACTTGTATCAAACTGCTTCAGATCATCACGATCGGCGCAAAACTCCACAGCCGCCAACATGCCCTCGCCGCGGATTTCGGCAACATTTGGATGATCACCCAGCGCCGCTTGCAAGGCTGATTTTAGATAAGCGCCCGTTTCAGAAGCATTCGCAATCAATCCCAAATCATCGATCAATTTCAAATTGGCAACACCTGCCGCGGCCCCAATCGGGTGTGCGGAATAGGTCCAGCCATGGCCAAACGCCCCGTTTTCATCGGTACCTTTTTCAAGCACTGCCCACATTTTCTTGGATACAATCGACCCAGACAATGGCGCGTAGGCTGATGTCAGACCCTTGGCGATGGTGATTAGATCAGCCTTAAGCCCGTAGTGTTCGCTGCCAAACATTGTGCCAAGACGACCGAAGCCAGTGACCACTTCATCCACAACCAATAAAATGTCATACTTTCGCAGAACGGCCTGTATCGCAGCCCAATACCCTTTTGGAGGCGGAACAATTCCACCCGTGCCCAAAATAGGTTCGCCAATGAATGCCGCGATAGTATCGGGCCCTTCGGCCAAGATCATTTCCTCAAGCTTGGCTGCGCAATAGGCGGAAAATTGTTCTTCGGTTTGATTGCGATCGGCACGATGCAAATAATGCGGCGCCTCGGTGTGAAGCACGCCGTCCATCGGCAAATCAAACTTGGCATGAAACAATCCCAAACCCGTCAATGAACCCGTCATCAGGCCAGAGCCGTGATAACCACGCCACCTCGAAATAATCTTCTTCTTTTCTGGCCGCCCCAAGATGTTGTTGTAATACCAGATTAACTTGATGTTAGTTTCATTGGCGTCAGAACCACCCAGGCCAAAGTAAACTTTGGACATGTTATCTGGTGCCCTGTCCAACACCATTTTGGCCAGCGTAACGGACGCCTCAGTACCGTGACCCGCATAGGCATGATAATACGACAATTCAGACACTTGCGCCGCAATTGCATCGGTTATTTCACGCCGTCCGTAACCAACATTTACACAGTAAAGACCGGCGAAACCATCCAATATCTTGGCGCCGTCCCGATCCTGAATATACACACCTTCACCACCTGTGATGATACGTGTTGGCGTATCACCGCGTGCATGCGCCGCAAGGTGCGTTGACGCGTGAAAGAAGTTTTCACGGTCCCATTCGGCCAGTTGATCGTTTCGCAGCATGATTTTTCCAGTCTTTCTTTTGTTATTCTTCAACGGCCAAAACGGCCACACAATCACCCGATTGCACAAGGCCTGGATGATGTCGCGCCGTCAATAGGCCATCCATTTTCGCAATCACTTCTTGCGATGTCCTCCCCGTATGACCTGTTGGCCATACCCGTGCGATCACGTCACCTTTTGCCAGATGGTCACCCAGTGCGGCGCAAAATTCCACCATGCCCCCATCAGCGATAAAATGAAAACAATCGTCCGAAGGTTGGCTTAGGTAACGCGTTTTCGCCATGCTTAATTGTTCATCCAAAATCCCTGCATGAATTAACGCATTTCGCAGGCCTTTTTTGGCAATGGCAATTGTCTGTGGTGTGGCCGTCCCGCCACCTCCTAGTTCCGTCGAGATGAAAACTTTACCCATATCTTCGGCTGCGGTGTCATACATGCCCACCGCATCAATTTCACGCATCGCGACAGAAAACGGCGCATTGAACGCATCCCGCGCAGCCACGCATTTCGCCTCTAACGACTTGTCATCCAACACATGACTGGCTGCAAATGGCAGAAAATCAAGCGTTCGACCGCCTGAATGAAAATCCAAAACGATATCGGCTATCGGCAACAGAGTATTCTGGAAGTAGTCCGCCACTTTTTGACTAGGGGTTCCATCTGCTTGACCAGGGAAAATTCTGTTCATGTTCGCGCCGTCAATTGGCGATGTTCGTTTGCCTGCCAAAAAAGCCGGATAATTTAGGTAAGGCACAAGTATCACGCGACCTTTAATCTCGGTTGCCTGTAAGGTTGCGGCCATGTCTAAAATCGCAATTGGTCCTTCGTATTCGTCACCATGATTTCCACCAGTGATCAACGCCGTCGGTCCCTCACCATTTTGCACAACTGTTATAGGGATCATAATGGAACCCCATGCACTATCGTCGCGACTGTAAGGCAGTTTCAGGTGCCCATGGTACACACCATCCTGATCCAATGGGATTGTTGGTGAAATTGGATTTTTTGCCATTGCCCTAATCCTTAATGAATAATTCACGCGGCGTGTTGCAAAGGCAATCAACGCCAGTTTCCGTAATCACCACAGGCTCTGTAATTTCTAAACCGCCATCATCCAACCAAAGAGCAGGCATGAAGTGGAACGTCATGCCCGGTTTTAATTCGGACATGTCATCCTTACGAAATGACATCGTTCTTTCCCCCCAATCAGGCGGATAAGACAGACCAATAGCGTACCCACAACGGCTGTCCTTTTCAAAACCCAACTTGTTCAACGTACTGTTAAATGCATTGGCAATGTCTTCACAGCGATTGCCTGGCTTAGCTTGTTCAAGACCCGCAACAACCGCCTCAAGCACCGCTTTTTCAGCATCAAGAAATTTTTGCGGCGGTTTTCCAAAAAACAACGTCCGCGATTGTGGGCATTGATAACGACGGTAACATCCTGCGATCTCAAAAAACGTGCTTTCGCCTTTTTTGAGTAGGCTGTCGTCCCATGTTAAGTGTGGCGCCGTTGCGTCCTCACCACTTGGTGCCATTGGAACCATTGCGGGATAATCTCCCCAATGACCATCAACACCCATAATGCCTGCGTGATAGATCTCCGCGACCAAATCATTCTTGCGCATGCCAACTTCGGCCTTTTCCAGCACGACTTGATGCATGTGTTCCACAATCCGTGCTGCACGACGCATGTAGGTGATTTCGGTGTCCGATTTTATGGCCCTCTGCCAATTCACCAACCCTGCCGCATCCTGGAACTTCGCACTTGGCAATTCCTTTGTCAGGGAAAGATAGGCCGCCGCAGAAAAATAGTAGTTATCAAGCTCGATACCGATGCGGCCCGTGTCCAACCCACGCGCGCGAATATGTTTAGACAAATCCTCCATCGGGTGTTTTTCAGGGTTTTGGACGTATGTGTCATCATAACCCAAAATATCGTCATGCCCCATGAACACCGTGCGTTTGGCACCATTGGCATCCATGCCGCGACCCCACCACATTGGGTCCCCATCAAGGGTCAGTAACACACCCTGATGTACATAAAATGACCACCCATCATATCCTGTTAACCACGCCATATTGGATGGGTCGGTGACAAATATCGCATCTAGTCCAGCGACATTCATTGCTTGCCGCGTTTTAGCAATTCGGGCTTGATATTCAGCAAGTGTAAAAGGCAGATTTGACGGCGCCATTGGCAGTGATCCTCAAAAAGACAATTTCCGGCAGCCTAGGCACAGCTTTTCAAACTGGCAATGGGGGATGGGTTGAATGAATAGAAAATTCACCTGCTGCTTAGGTGCAGCTTTGGTTTCTCAACCTTTCTATTCTGGCGCGAAGATCTGGTAAAACATCCACTTCAAACCAAGGGTTTTGTTTCAACCAACGATTATTGCGTGGACTCGGGTGAGGTAGGATCATTTGATTGTCATTCTTCCCCATTTCAACCGCTTTTGTGACGGTCAATTTCGCCATTTCCGGTAGATGCCAATCAATTGCGTACCGCCCAATGATCAGTGTCAATTCAAGCCGAGGCATCTTGGCCAATGCACGTCCACGCCAAGCTATTGCACATTCCGGCCTAGGCGGTAGATCGCCCCCTTTACCAGTGCCAGGAAAGCAAAGGCCCATGGGCAAAATTGCAATGGCTGGGTCATTATAAAATGTATCGCGATCCACACCCAACCAATCCCGAAGCCGGTCACCCGAAGGATCATCAAAAGGAACACCCTTGGCATGGGTGATACGACCCGGTGCTTGCCCTGCGATAAGTATCTTCGCCTTTGAATTGATCTTGAATATTGGTTTTGGTCCCAAGGGTAGATCATGACAAATCATGCAAGCCTGCATTTCTGAAACTAGATCATCCATTACAAACCATTCCCTTTGTCGACTTTCCAAAACCTGCCACAAACGTTATGCCACTGGCAAGAATTCTAAAGGTGCCCAATGTCCGAAATCACAACCCTTGATGCAGCCCACAACGCAATGCAGGCAGATGAATCCGATGGTGCTCGCTTGCGCTTTTTCGAGCGCATCGCTGAATCTGAACTGTTTTTGTTGCTTGATAAAGAGGCCACCGACGAAAGTCTTTCTCCGCAGGTATTTCCAGTAGAAGGGCAAAACTTCGTTCTGGCATTTGATCGTGAGGCTCGGTTGTTGGAATTTGTGGGTTCAGCGGCGCCGTATGTGGGCCTGTCAGGTCGAGCGCTTGCCAGCATGCTAAAGGATCAAGAAATTGGTCTAGGGCTAAATCTTGGTGTGGCCCCTTCTTCTATCCTTTTGCCAACTGATGCAATTTCTTGGCTGGCTGACACAAGCGCGAAAGCACCCGAAGAAATGGCAAAGCGTGTAGAGGAAATATTACCCCCCGCTGGATTGCCAGAAGCATTGATAACGGCATTGGACAGCAAACTGGCCCTTGCTGCAGGTCTTGCCCGCGCAGCATATCTGGTAGGTGTGCGATATGAAGGCGGTATTGCTGGGCATATGCTCGCGTTTTTAGAAACGGTGCCGGGTGCGGAAAGCAGTCTTAGCCAAGCGGTGGCCGAAGCACTTACCTTTTCAGGGATAGAAGCAGGTGTTCTTGACGTTTCCTTTTTCCGCGCAACAGATCCATTAACCGCGCCTATGGCGCGACACGGGCTAAAGTTTGACTTGCCTTTGCCCATTGATCCAGAAGCACAGGAAATCAAAGCACCTGGAAGTGACCCTGATAAACCGCCGCGCTTGATTTAAGGGCAGGATTAGTAACCCGCAGATCGATCCACAACATTCATCAACGGTTCATTCGCCTCAGCCCGTCGCACGTTTTCAGCAACCATTCGTGCGGATGATGTCACACGCGTTTCTGCCGCAATATGTGGCGTCACGGTTACATTTGGGTGTGCCCAGTATGGGTCATCAACCGGCAATGGTTCCACGCGGAATACATCCAATGTGGCGTGTGAAATTTGACCGTTGTTCAGCGCATTCAACAATGCAGCATCATCAATCATTGGACCACGACCCGGATTAATAATTACGGTGCCTTTTGGCATTAAAGCCAAAGTTTCCGAATTTAGTACGTTTGTGGTTTCTGGTGTTAAAGGCAGCAAAAGAACCAGGATTTCCGAGCGCGCCATAACATCGCGTAAACCCTCTTCGCCGGAAAAACACTTAATTCCTTCGATCGATTTTTGGCTTCGGCTCCAGCCCGCAACATCAAAGTTCAAACCGGCCAAAGCCTGTCCTGATGCGGCGCCCAGTTCACCCAACCCCAAAATTCCAACACAGCGGTCCCGTGCAAGTGGGGGCACCTTACCCTCGCGCCAGACGCCATCTTGACCATGAATATGAACGTCCATTCCCAAGTGATGCCGCAAAACATGCCCCGTCACCCATTCAACCATCCCTTCGCGCAGACCAGGGTCAACCATGCGGGTAAGAGGTTGCGTTAGGGTTTTATTTCCCACGACAGATTCAACACCTGCCCAAAGGTTCAAAACCGCTTTGGTCCGTACAAAAGGTGAGAAATCTTTGATCGGCCCTGCGGGGGAAAACACGATATAATCCACAATCGCAGGATCATCACAGCTGTCGGATAATTCAAACTCAAGCCCTGCGTCGGCAAATGCCGTCTTTAGTGCAGGTTCGTAGTTTGGCCAAAGTGTTGGATTGCCCGCAAACAGAATATTCAACATGTTTTTACCTTATCTTGGTCGGTGGATATGCGCGCTTTGAACAAACCCGAAAGAGATCAAAATCACAAGCATCGCCGAGCCTCCGTAAGAAACAAGCGGCAGGGGCACACCTACTACAGGCGCAAGCCCCATCACCATCGACATGTTTACGGCGAAGTACAAAAAGAACGTCACGGCTAAACCCATAATCATCAGCGATGAAAACCTGTCCTTGTTTTTAAAGGCACTGGCGAATGCAAAAATCAACACCCCTGCATAAAGGGCAAGCAGACTGGCGGCGCCAACAAATCCGAATTCTTCGGCCAACGTGGTAAAGATAAAATCTGTGTGTTTTTCAGGTACGAAGTTCAAACGCGTTTGCGTGCCTTGCATAAAACCGCGACCCGTCCATCCGCCTGAACCCAACGCGATTTTAGCTTGGGTAATGTGATAACCAGCACCCAAAGGATCAGCAGATGGATCAAGAAAGGTATCAATTCGGCGATACTGATAGTCTTTCAAAAACTGGTAAGGTGTGCCACGCGACAAGAATACCCCCGCAACCGTGGCAATGCCTGCACTGATTACACCCGCGAAATACATCCAATGAACACCCGCAAAGAAAATGACCGACGCGCCACCAATCATTAGTAATAACGTGGTACCCAGATCAGGTTGACGAAGCACAAGAAAGCTGGGGATCACGATCAAAAGCACTGGAATTAGAACCCACAAAAGCTTGCTTCGGCGTTCGTTGTCTAACCAATCATAATAGGCCGCCAAAACCAAAACCAAGGCGATTTTCATCAATTCCGATGGTTGCAATCGCATGAAACCAAGGTTCAACCACCGCTGCGCACCCATGCCGGTTTCACCCACTAGTTCAACCAAAACCAAAAGTACCAAACTGACGATATAGAAAAGGGGTGACAGGTTTCGCCACAAATAAATCGGAACGAAACCGATGAAAAACATCAATCCCAACCCCATAGCAAAACGCTTCATTTGTGCAGATGCCCATGGATCAAACGATCCACCTGCTACGGAATACAGCATCAAGAAACCAAAGCTTGCGATGGCAATCATCAGCAATACCAATGGCCAGTTTACGTGCAAAACTTTGCGTAATCCCGTTGGCACGTGTTTGATGTTATATTCAAGATAACTCATCTGCGGCCCTACGTGCTGTCTTTGGCACCAGCTTTTCGCGTGCTGGCCAAGATATTGATTTCACGTTGTTGGCGACGGATCGTGCTGCGTTGGTTGGTGGGGTATGCATCCAGCGGTGGCAATTCACCGTAAAGCGCTTGCAACATGATATCACGCGCAATCGGGGCGGCCGCGGTGGAGCCACCACCACCATGTTCGACGACAACTGATATAGCATATTTCGGATCATCCGCCGGGGCATACCCAACGAACAACGCATGATCGCGTCGTTTCCATGGCAAATCTTCATTTCGGATAACACCACTGGCACGTTCAGCAGCACTGATGTTTCGTACCTGACTGGTGCCAGTTTTGCCTGCCATCCGCATACCTTTTGCGATGATCCGCGAGCGAAATCCTGTACCTCGCGTCAAATTAGAAACACCAAACATTCCGTCACGAACAGCCTTAAGAGAACTGGTCGCAATGCCAAGGCTTTCGGGTTTAGGCGCGAGTGTTTCACGACCGTTTATCGTTTTCACCAATCGCGGCGTAATATCGGTTCCCGACGCGATACGCGCTGTCATCACCGCCAATTGCAAAGGTGATGATTTTACAAACCCCTGCCCAATCGCAGCATTCAGTGAATCACCAATAACCCAATCTTTGCCATAGCGCTTGCGTTTCCATTCCTTGGTTGGGGCAAGGCCGCTGGCGACAGCCGACAATGGCAGCGAAAATTTCGACCCTAACCCAAGGCGTTTTGCCATCGCCGAAATGTTTTCAATGCCGACTTTCTGGGCCATTTCGTAATAATAGACATCACAGGATTCAACCAAACTGGAAACCAGATCAACCTTTCCATGCCCGCCACGTTTCCAACAGTGAAAGTTACGATCTGCAACTTCTGTGTATCCATTGCATCTAACTGTGTCAGCAGCGTCGGCAAAATCACCTTCTAACGCCGCAAGTGCTGTTACCATCTTAACCGTTGAACCAGGAGGGTACGTTCCTTGAACAGATTTACTGGCAAGGGGGCGAAACTCGTCGTCTAGCAAACCTTGATAATCCGGCACGGAAATACCGCGAACAAATTTGTTTGGATCAAAGCTAGGGGCCGAACCAATAGCAATCAGATCACCTGATTTAACATCCATCACGACACAAGACGCACTTTGACCTGCCAATCGGGCCTCGGCATAGTTTTGCAAACTAGCGTCAATGGTCAGTTGCAGATCATCGCCGCTTTGCCCTTCTTGACGTTCAAGTTCACGCATCACGCGACCAACAGCGTTTACCTCGATACTTTTGGTTCCCGCCTTACCGCGCAGATCACGTTCCTTTTTGTTTTCAACACCCGTTTTGCCAATCTGGAATTTGGGGATTTGCAACAAAGGATCCTGATCATCGATTTTGGCCAAATCGTAATCACTGACAGGACCAACATAACCGATAACATGGGCAAAATCCTTGCCACGCGGATATACACGGGAAAACCCGACCTCAGGTGTAATACCGGGTAAAGCTGGGGCATTCACCGCAATTTTTGCAACGTCATCCCACGTTAAATGATCGGCAACCGTGATTGGCACAAAGGGGCTGCGTTGTTTTACGGTCTTAAGGGCGGCGGCAACATCCTCATCCGACAAGTTGATCAGCATTTGAAGCTGAGACAATACCTTTTCAACGTCACCTGCATCTTCACGTACAATCACCACGCGATAATTCTGCTCATTAATGGCCAATGCTTTGCCGTTGCGATCAAAAATCAAACCGCGTGCCGGTGGCAAAAGGCGAATGTTGATCCTGTTCTCATCCGCCAACAGGCGAAACTGTTCTGAATCCCGCAATTGCAATTGTCGCATCCGCCAACCCAACGTGCCAAACATCAACAACTGTAGCCCGCCAAATATTATCCCTCGCCGGCTTACGGTACGTGCATTCTGCTCAACGTCTTTGGGTGTGCGTCGCATCAGATAACCTTTTGCGCCGAGGTGTCACCCTTTTTTGATCGTTCAAGCCCAAGACCGAAACGAACAAAAAGAATAACCAATGGATAAACGAGCACATTGAATAGCATTAACAACGCTTCCAAACTAAACGGCGGGGTCGATACCACAAACATCGTCAATAAAGCACGATTGAGCAAGATCGCCGCTACCATCACTGTCGAAGTTGTGAACCATTCTACAACCCAGCTGATTTCTCGTGATTTGATAATTCGCGACTTCATAAATTCTACCGCAATTACGACCAATGCTGTCCATAATCCGGGCGGGCGTAACAATAAGAAATCGGCCAACAAAAACAAAATCACAATCAAGCCGAGCGGCAAGTTTTCAGGTTGCCGAATGACCCAAGCCATCGTTAGGCAGAATAATAGGTCCGGGAAAGGCAGACCTGCATAGCCACGTGACAACGGCAAAAGCTGAACAAACAGAATCAAGAACGCAAAACTTGTATACATCAGCGGGGCGTACCAGCCAGAGTTTACATATTTGCTAGCCATTGTCCCCACCTGTTGTTGGGGTGTCAGTTTCGGCGGGCAAGGGCGCAATTGTTTCAGCCGCTGGTGCTACGATCATATTGCCACTGTTATCAATAACGGGGTTCGCATGGCTCCGCAGAACGCGCAAAAATTCCAGACGCTCGTAGTCAGCAGATAAACGCACGCGCAGACGATTATCACGCAAACGCACAACGTGACCAATAAGTAGACCGTTGGGAAACACGCCCCCATCACCGGATGAAACCACGCTGTCACCAGGGCGTACTAAGTCGGGTTTTTCAACAAATTCCAATGTTGGCACAGGAGATGAATCACCGCTAAGAATGGCCTGTTGACCAGACGGTAAAACCGTAACGGGCATTCGACTTGCGCCATCCGTTAACAATAACACCCTCGATGTATTTGCCCCAACGCCAGAAATACGGCCAGCCAGCCCCAGCCCATCCGTAACGGCCCATCCGTCGATAATACCATCACGTGCGCCCACGTTTAACAAAACTGACTGGCGAAATTGGCTACCGGCATCTGCGATCACGACACCCGTCACAAACGTCAACTTCGGCGCAAGACGGACGTTGTTCAAATCCAAAAGCTTGGCGTTTTGCTGTTCTAATTGCAAAGCCGCCTCTTTCCACGCGCTCATTTGTTGAAGTTCACGACGGAGTTCTTGGTTTTGATTGTAAATTCGGTCGTAGGCCTGAAAATCATCAACCATCCGCATGATGCCCGTCACAGGTGCCGACGCCCAACTGAAGTTTGGGACAACACTGTCGATGATTTGGTTGCGCAGACGTTCCACTCGCACGGAATCGATACGCCACAGCACGAATATCGCCAGCAGAAAAAATACCAAAATCCCAATCAGGATTCTGCGGATTGCACCGCTGTAATCTTGGGTTTTATTGGGCGGACGGGCCACGGACACTCCCCTTCAGGAACTAATTTTCCCAAAAATCAGGGATTAGCTGTCGTAGTCAATAACATGGCGCAGCTGTTTTTCATATTCCAGCGCTTTGCCGGTGCCCATTGCCACACAATTTAGGGATTCATCGGCCACAGAAATCGGCAGACCAGTTTGTTCACGCAAGGCCAAATCTAGCTCGCCCAACAATGCGCCACCGCCCGTAAGCATGACGCCACGATCCACAATGTCGGCAGCCAAATCCGGTGGCGTGGTTTCCAAGGCGATCATCACAGCCTCGCAAATTTGTTGAACAGGTTCCGCCAAAGCCTCCGCAACCTGTGCTTGATTGATATCCAATTCGCGCGGCACACCATTTAGCAAATCGCGCCCGCGAATTTGCATGGTGGCACCACGGCCATCATCCGGCATGCGGCTGGTACCAATTGATGTCTTGATGCGTTCTGCTGTTGCCTCGCCCACCAAAAGGTTATGTTGACGGCGAAGATATGAAATCAACGCCTCGTCCATGCGGTCACCACCAACACGTACAGAACGCGCGTAAACGATATCGCCAAGTGACAGAACCGCCACCTCGGTCGTACCACCACCGATATCAACAACCATAGAACCCGTTGGATCAGTGATTGGCATGCCCGCACCAATGGCAGCGGCGATTGGTTCTGCAATCAGCCCAGCGCGTCGGGCGCCTGCTGACAAAACAGATTGTCGAATGGCGCGCTTTTCAACGGGCGTGGCACCGTGCGGCACACAGACGATGATTTTAGGCTTGGTGAACGTGGTGCGGCGGTGAACCTTGCGGATGAAGTATTTGATCATCTCTTCGGCCACGTCAAAATCAGCAATCACACCCTCACGCATTGGGCGAATCGCCTCAATGGAACCGGGTGTTCTACCAAGCATTAACTTTGCGTCTTCGCCAACGGCCAACACTTCTTTGCGGCCATGCTTGATGTGATACGCTACAACGGAAGGTTCATTCAGAACGATCCCTTTACCTTTTACATAAACAAGCGTGTTCGCGGTGCCTAAATCGATCGCCATGTCTGACGAGAATAACCCACCGATTCCGAATGCCATATCGTTTGTTCCTGTATTTATTAAAAACCCTGCGCAGACCACGCCGAGGGTTGCACGCTCTTATACGCAAATGACCCTTTGGGGGAAAGGGTGTATTCCTGTTGGATGCCGTCAATATAGGCGGAATTTCGCAACAAAAAAGGCCTATGCATTCACAATACACAGGCCTTTTGTTTTTCTGGCTTTTTAAGGCGCTAATTACTTAGGATACGTCTTTGTAATTAATTTCCTTGCGATCTGTCCCGCCGGATTTGGATCGACGTACAACCAAGCTGTTAAGCGCTGCAACATAAGCCTTGGCAGACGCAACTACCGTGTCCGTATCTGCCGATTGGCCAGACACAATGTAACCGTCTTCTTCCATGCGAACAGTAACGGTGGCTTGGGCGTCAGTACCCTCGGTCACGGCACTTACTTGGTACAGCTGCAAACGCGCTGAATGTGGGAACAACGCTTTCACCGCGTTAAAACTTGCGTCAACGGGGCCATCGCCAGTTGCGTGCGCGCTTTTCTCAACGCCATCCACATCCATGACCAAATCTGCTGTCTGTGGGCCGCTTGTGCCACAAACAACTTGCAATGATTTGATGACCAGATGATTACCCTCACCCGTTGCTGCCTCATCGCGCATCAAGGCAATCAAATCATCGCTGAAGATTTCCTTTTTACGATCGGCCAATTCTTTGAAACGAACAAACACATCTTTCAACTGATTGTCGCCCAGTTCAAAACCGAGCTCTTCCAACTTGCTGCGCAATGCGGCACGGCCAGAATGTTTGCCCATGACCAAATTAGTTTCGCTAAGACCCACGTCTTCGGGGCGCATGATTTCAAAGGTTTCTGCGTTTTTCAGCATGCCGTCTTGGTGAATCCCGCTTTCATGCGCGAAGGCATTTTTACCGACGATTGCTTTGTTGTATTGAACCGCAAAGCCTGAAACATTCGCCACCATGCGCGACAGGTTCATGATCTTGGTCGTATCAATGTGCGTGGCATAAGGCATAATGTCATTGCGCACTTTCATCGCCATGACCACCTCTTCCAAGGCTGTGTTGCCCGCACGTTCGCCCAAACCATTGATCGTGCATTCAATCTGACGCGCACCCGCGCCAACAGCAGCCAATGAATTCGCTGTCGCCATGCCCAAATCATTATGACAGTGCGTTGCAAAAATGATCTTGTCTGCACCCGGTACACGCTCAAGCAACATCCGGATCAAATCAGCCGATTCTGCTGGTGCGGTATACCCAACTGTGTCGGGGATATTGATCGTCGTGGCACCTGCTTTGATCGCGATTTCAACGGTACGGCACAGGTAATCTTCTTCTGTGCGGGTCGCATCCATTGGGGACCACTGCACATTGTCGCAAAGATTGCGCGCGTGGCTGACAGTCTGATGAATTACATCGGCCATTTCATCTTTGTTCAAGTTCGGGATCGCGCGATGCAAAGGTGACGTGCCAATAAAAGTATGGATGCGTGGTTGTGCAGCATGACGTACCGCATCCCAGCATCGATCAATGTCGATCAATTTCGCACGGGCAAGGCCACAAATAACCGAATTTCGGGAATTTTTTGCAATTTCGGAAACGGCGGCAAAATCACCTTCAGAGGCAATCGGAAAACCAGCCTCAATAATATCCACGCCCATATCATCAAGCAGACCGGCAATTTCCATCTTTTCGGCATGGGTCATCGTCGCGCCAGGGCTTTGCTCGCCGTCGCGCAAGGTTGTGTCAAATATCAAGACGCGGTCTTGTTTGGATTTATCAGTCATGGGGGTATCTCTTTTTCAGGTTCTTAGTTGTGTGATAATTTGGCGCGATGATCCCCCTGAGCGGTCGCGCCACAAGGCACGCTCAGAGGCAACTAAGAAGGAGGGCACTACGCAGCAAACCGGCCAAAGGCTGGTTTTTCAACAGGGATATATGCGTAGATGCGTTCATGCCCGCACCATAGGAAAGAGTTTAGCTGTTGGAAAGCCTTTTTTCACACAAGCGTATTGGCTGTGAATTATTCAACGAAACTTTTGCAGGTAAATACAAACGATCGTTATTATTCGATCAAAGATCATCCCATTTGCTTAGCTTATACCGTTTGCGGCCAGACAAATATAAATAGGACATCAACACGCCAAAAATGGTCCCTGTTCCGATGAATGACAACGCAATGCCCAGCGGCGGCATGTTTTGATCCTGCCAAACAAGAAAATACATTAAAACGCCCCAAATTGTGCCAAACCAAACGCCCTGTAATAAAACGTTCGTACCAAACGGCGCATAATATGAAGGCGGCACTTGGAAGCCCAATTTTCGAGCCAGCTTATTCACAGGGGGATCGCATCGATTTCCTGTAAGTCCCGCCATTGCGGCCTCGTCGATTGCAGCCTTATAGCGGCGGTCAAAATCGCTCATGTTGCTTCCTAATTATTCGTAAATACGCGGCAAAACCTATGGGTCAGCCTTTTGCGTCAAAGCACCGTTTTCCCAAATTCCGGTTTCGGCCTCACCCGTGGCATAGCGCATCGTGCCTGTTCCCGCACGTTTGCCGTTTTTAAACGCGCCTTCATAGACATCGCCGTTGGAATAGGTTGCAACACCCACACCGTCGATTTCGCCATTGCGCCAAGCGCCCTCATAAACGAACCCGTCAACCATGGTGATTTTGCCGGTACCTTCGCGTTGGCCAGCAAAAAATTCGCCCTCATAGATCGTGCCATCAGCGTATGCCGCGCGACCCTGTCCTTGGCGCAATCCAGTGACCCAGCCACCTTCGTAAACATAACCATCGGTATAACTCATCTTGCCTTGGCCATGATTTTTGGCATTTTTGAATTCGCCCTCATAGACCAATCCGTTTGTATATTTGGCCGTTCCGCGCCCCTCGATCACGCCATCAACCCAGTCGCCGGTGTAAGAAGAACCATCATTATATGTGATCATGCCTTGACCACTTTCGCGCCCGTCCAAAAACGTACCTTCATAGATTGACCCGTCAGGATAGGTCACACGACCAACGCCTGTGATTTGTCCATCGTTCCAATTGCCCGCATAGACATAACCATCAGCACCCGTAAAAGTACCTTGCCCGCTGCGCTTATCGCCCGCAAAATCACCCTCATAGACATCACCGTTGGCATAGCGGACCAGCCCAGCACCAGAACGTTCACCGGCAACTAGATTGCCCTCGTAAACATCGCCATTGGTTTGCGTCAGGGTACCGATGCCATTGATTTGGCCCTCTGACCAACTGCCTGCATAAATTAGCCCGTCGGGCATCGTCAGATGACCTTCGCCGTGGCGTTGGCCCCGAAGCAAGTCACCATCATAGAAAGAACCGTCGGCATAAGTAATCTTGCCGCGACCTTCTTTGACACCATTTATCCATGTGCCTTCGAATCGATATCCGGTCGGGCTGGACATGGTGCCGACGCCGTGGTGCAGCGCATTACGAAATTCACCCTCATAGCGAACACCATTTGCATAAGACGCAACGCCTTTGCCGGTAATTTTGCCGTCCAGCCAATCACCCTCGTATGACCCACCGTCCGCAAAATTGATCTTGCCGAAACCTTCGGGTTTGCCTTTGGCGAATGCGCCTTCATAGACGGAACCGTTTGGAAATACCGCTTCGCCTAAACCGACGATTTCCCCATCAACCCATGCACCACTATATTCATATCCATTGGGTAACTTATAAGTTCCTTGGCCATGTTGTTTGCCATCTTTGAAGGTGCCTTCGTAAATGCCACCATCATCATATTGCTTGGAAATGACATCGCCGGATTGCGCAATCGCACTCACTGAGGAGAACGCAAAAAAGGCGCCGATCAAAAAGGCCTGTCGACCGATACATTTAAACGTTGTCATAAGTTCCCCGAAGTTCTTAGCATTTTGTTAAAGAGAACCTACTTGAGCTGGCCCCCCCTGACAACGCTTTTGAACAGGCATCTTTTCCTTTGCGCTTTGTCGGCTTATATCCGCTTTAGATAAAGGCAAAGGTTCCATGGCAGAAAAATTTCGCATCACGCTCGCACAACTAAACCCAACCTTGGGTGATTTGACGCAAAACGCCACCAAGGCGCGCGAGGCTTGGGCCGCTGGCAAGGCAGCCAACGCCGATTTCGTCGCCCTGCCAGAAATGTTTTTAACAGGTTATCAGCTACAAGATTTGGCAATGCGCCCTGCGTTTTTGGCCGATGTTGCCGATGTTTTAAAGGGGTTGGCGGCTGATGTTGCTGATGGACCTGCCTTGGGCATCGGCGCGCCAATGATCGTCGATGGCAAGCGTCACAACTGTTATTTGATTCTGCAAAATGGCGAAATCGCCACGCAGGTATTAAAGCACCATTTGCCGATTGATGATGTTTTTGATGAAGCCCGCATTTTTGCTTCTGGCGATGTTTCTGGCCCCTATCGCATCGGCCCACTGCGCATTGGCTCGCCAATTTGTGAAGACGCTTGGTTTGATGATGTTACCGAAACACATGCAGAATCAGGTGCCGAAATCTTGTTTGTGCCAAATGGCTCGCCTTATATGCGGGCTAAACAGGATCACCGCATTGCCTTGATGGTCGCCCGTGTTGTCGAAACAGGCCTGCCTTTGATCTATCTGAATCTCGTGGGCGGGCAGGATGATCAAGTATTTGACGGTGCAAGCTTCGCCCTAAATCGTGGTGGCGCATTGGCCGCCCAAATGAAGACATTGGACGAAGATATCTGTCATCTGGATTTGGAATTGGGCGACGAAGGCTGGACAATTAAACAAGGCCCATTGGAACCGCGTCCTGACGAATATGAACAAGATTATAACGTGATGGTTACCGCCTTGCGTGATTACATGGGAAAAACGGGTTTCAAAAAGGTTCTGCTGGGCATGTCCGGTGGTATTGATTCAGCCCTTGTCGCGACCATTGCTGTTGATGCCTTGGGCCCAGAAAACGTTCGATGCGTTATGCTTCCGTCTGAGTACACTTCATCCCATTCGCTTGAAGACGCGGAAAAAGCTGCCCGCGCGTTGGGCGTGCGCATGGATACGTTGCCAATCGCAGGCCCTCGTGCCGCTGTTACCGAAGCTTTGGCGCCACTTTTTGAGGGTACAAAACCTGATTTAACCGAAGAAAATATTCAATCACGGTTGCGCGGGCTGATGTTAATGGCGCTTTCCAACAAGTTTGGGGAAATGTTGCTGACAACTGGCAATAAATCCGAAGTCGCGGTTGGGTATGCCACGATCTATGGCGACATGGCTGGGGGTTATAACCCCATCAAAGATCTTTACAAAATGCGGGTTTTCCAAACGTGCCGCTGGCGCAATGAAAACCACCGCGATTGGATGCTTGGACCACAGGCCGAGGTAATTCCGCAACGTATTATCGACAAACCACCATCAGCCGAATTGCGCGATGATCAAAAAGACGAGGACAGCTTACCCCCTTATGAGGTGCTAGATGCCATCCTTGAAATGCTGGTGGATCAAGATTTTTCCGTCGCCGACGTCGTGGCGGCCGGATTTGACCGAGAAACCGTAAAACGGATCGAGCATCTAATTTACATTTCGGAACACAAACGGTTTCAATCCGCGCCAGGTGCGCGCCTAACTGGCCGCGCTTTCTGGTTGGACCGTCGCTATCCTATTGTTAATCGCTGGCGCGATAACCGTTAATGCCCACCGACATGCCAGAACCAAAACAATCCGCTTGATAAAAGCGCACCCAGTTGTTTCTATGAGGCCACTTTTAAAAGAGGCCATCAAGTGACACCAACAGACAAAATTAAAAGCGCCGAAAAATTATTGGGCGAGGCGATGCAAGAATTGGGTGCCTCGATTCAAGGCGAACAATCTCGCCGTCGCGGAAACTTGACCCACGAATTGTGGAAAGTTCAAAAAATGCTGGGCCGCGTGCAACAGTATTTCTCACAATCAGGCCAAGATCGATTTATCGACAATTTGTTGGGTAACAAACGTGACGGTGTATTTGCTGATATTGGCGGATATGATGGCGTAACAGGGTCTAACACACTGTTTTTTGAAACTTTCCGTGGATGGTCCGGCATTTTGGTTGAACCAGCACCTGACAATTTAGAACGTTCAAAAGAGGTTCGCCGCTGCCCCTGTTTAGGGTATGGCGCAGGTGCTGTTGCTGGTGAAATGGACTTCTTGCACATTGAATCTGGTTATACGCAAATGAGCGGGTTTTTAGACAGTTATGATCAAAACCTTTTGGGCAAAGTCCGCGAAAACCCAAACCACCGCGAAGCGATTTTAAAGGTTGAGTCCAAAACACTGCCCGATATTTTGGCCGATTCAGGTCTTAGCCAAATTGATTACCTATCGCTTGATGTTGAGGGCGGTGAATTAGCTATTTTGAACGATTTCCCATTTGCGGATTTCGACATCACCGCCTTAAGCATCGAGAATAATTCCCACACGTCTGAAATACCAAAATTGATGCAATCGCGTGGTTACAAGTTGGTTGAATTTTGTGGCGTGGATGAAATTTATCACAAAGGGAATTAGACAATGAGTTTGGCGTTCGCACCTTTATCCGACCTTAGGAATAAAATCGATTCTGGTGAAATCAGTGCTGTAGATTTGATGAACGACACATTGGATCGCATTGACGCGACCAATCCGACCATCAACGCTGTTGTTAGTCTGCGCAATCGTGATGATTTGTTGGCCGAGGCCGCCAAACCAATTGCTGGTCCCTTGTCTGGCATTCCCATCGCGATCAAGGATTTATCAGACACCGCAAATCTGAAAACCACTTACGGATCGCCGATTTTGGCGAATAATATCCCTAATAATGATGCCAGTTTTGTGGCCCGCATTCGTGCAGTGGGGGCCATAATTATAGGGAAAACAAATACGCCAGAATTTGGTCTAGGTTCGCACACGTACAACCCAGTTTTTGGTGCCACAAAAAATCCGTTTGATACATCAAAAACCGCTGGCGGTTCCTCTGGTGGTGCGGCGGCTGCTTTGGCGATGGGATATTTTCCTGTGGCCGATGGCTCTGATATGATGGGGTCACTTCGCAACCCCGCTGGCTATTGTAACGTCTATGGATTTCGGCCCAGTTTTGGACGCGTGCCCGGTGATGATGTTGGTGATCAGTACTTGCACTCACTCGCAACCAGCGGACCGATGGCGCGCAACATTGCTGATTTAACATCACTTTTAGATATTATGTCCGCACCATCAATCGGCCCATTCCATCCCCAATTTTCTGACGGCCCGTTTTCTGGTCAACTTGATGCGGGTATTGCTAACCCGCGTATTGGCTGGCTTGGTGATTGGGGTGGTGCCTATCAATGTCAGCCGGGTGTTTTGGACTTGTGTGAAACAGGATTGAAAACGCTTGAATCACTTGGTGCCAAAATTGATCCAATCGCACCGCCTGTTTCATCAAACAGCATTTGGCAATCGTGGATTGATTTAAGATCATTTCAATTATTAGCGAACTTTAAACCACTTTATGACAACCCTGATCACCGCAAGAAACTAAAACCCGCCGTGATTTGGGAAGTTGAAAATGCGTTATCATTGAATGCATCAAAAATTCACGCGGCAAGCGAGGCACGAACCAATTGGTATCGCGCGGCGATGGAATTGTTTGAAACTTATGATTTTCTGGCGCTTCCAACTGCTCAGATGTTTCCATTCGATGTGGACATTGATTTTCTAACAAAAATCAACAATCAGCCGATGGATACCTATCACCGGTGGATGGAATGCGTGGTGCCAGTCTCGTTACTTGGTTTACCTGCACTAAATGTACCTTGTGGTTTTGATGAATTAGGTCGCCCCATGGGTATGCAAATTATTGCCAAACCCGGTGCTGATCTTGCGGCTTTGCAATTAGGACATCGTTATCATCAAGCCACTGATTGGCCGAACAAACGACGCCCCTAAATGGTTTCGGCAGGTACTTCGCTTGCTAACTCTCGGCTTAGGCTGCGTTCCCGCCAAAAGATATAAATGCCGGATGCGATAATAATTGCGATCCCAAGGAATGTCATTGCATCAGGCAGGTCGCTGAAAACAAGAAACCCAAGGAAAGTCGCTGAAACGATTTCCATGTATTGAAGCGGCGCCAACGTGCTGGCCGGCGCGAATTTAAAAGCAAACGACAAAAGCAAGTGAGCAAAGGTTGCGGCAATGCCCGTGCAAACCAAATAGACCCAAAAAACTGGTTCTGGCCAAACTGGATCAAGTAATATGTGACCTGTTCCATCGAAAAGCCAAAGCACTGGCGCGACGATAACAAGGCCCGCTAGCGAGGTATATGTTTGCAAAGTAAGCGGGTTCATTCGCTGCGCCATTGTTCTGGTCAAAAGAAGGTACAACGCAAAAAAGAACGCGGTAATTAGTGGAACAAGAGCGACCCAGCCAAATTCCACAAAACTTGGGCGAATAACAATCAACGCGCCGCCAAATCCCACGAATGCTGCCACCACACGACGCCAACCTACAATTTCGCCAAGAAACAGGCTGCCTAATAATGTGACAATTAAGGGCTCGACGAAAAAAATCGAAATCGCCTCAGCGACGGCCATGAATTTTAGGGCATAGAAAAAGGCAGTCGTCGCAAGAACGATCAACAATCCACGCAATAGGTGCAGCCCGATTTCACGGCGATCCGGCCAATGTAGCGTTCCCAACATATAGGCGATTGGGAAAAGAATGGCGGTTTGTACGGTGAAACGTGCCAGCGTGATTTGCCCCACCGGCACCTCGGTTCCGGCAAGTTTCGCAAATATGTCGATGATCGGGGCGAACGCCGCAAAACCCAGCATCAAAAGAACACCTTTCACGGGCGTACTTAGGGTTGATGAAGTTTGAATTTGCGACATAACGTTTCCTTTCAAACGGCACCTTTATTTAAAACCACAATTTTGACCAGCCCCAATCGCGCCCCCTTTTCGTTAGACTGCATATTAGGTAAGTTGACCCCGACAGAATTGTTTTGGAGGTCACGTATGACCCAACGACTTCAACATGTAATCGTCAGGGAACTGATTGATCTTCCAAAGAACATCACTTGTTCTGTTTTCCTTGAACAGCGGAAGTAAACACCGCGTATGGGTCGTTCTGTTGGTTTAGCATTTTATTTGATGGTATCTGCGCGGCTGCGCCGGATGGGCGATCGCACACTTGCGCGCAGACTGTCTGCTGGCAAAGAAGATGCAGACCGGATTGATGAACGTCACGGCATCGCTGGATTACCGCGTCCAAAAGGAACCTTAATATGGTTTCATTGCGCCAGTGTGGGTGAAGTTTTGTCGATCCAAGAACTGATAAAGCTGTTGTCCTACGACGATCCAAACCTATCTTTTTTATTGACGACGGGCACTAAATCATCAGCTGATTTAATGACCGAACGCATGCCGCCACGTTGCCAGCATCAATATATTCCGATTGATATCGTGCCCTACGTTCAATCCTTTTTGGATCATTGGAAACCAGACTTGGCCATATGGACCGAAAGTGAACTTTGGCCAGCGTTGATCACCTTGACCCATGATCGCAAAATTCCGATGCTGTTATTAAATGCACGCATGTCAAAAGAGTCAGCCTCAAAATGGCGTTGGTTGCCAGGATTTGCAAAATCGATTTTGTCTCGCTTTGATCATATAATGGCACAAGACGATGTGACCCACAAAAACTTAATGCGTCTTGGGGCCAAGAAAGAAACACTTGAACTAACGGGTTCTTTAAAAGAGGGGGCCTCTGCCCCACCTTGTGACGAACAAACACGTGCTGATCTTGCCGCGCAAATCAATGGTCGTCCTTTATGGTTTGCTGCCTCTACACATGAAGGTGAAGAAGCAATTGTTGCCAAGGCGCATGCAATTGCCCTGCGAAGTACGCACCGATTATTGTTGATCGTTGCGCCACGGCACATTGAACGCGGCCCCGAAATTTTTCGCGATCTACAAGAAACCGGCCTTCACATCGGATTGCGCAGTCGCGGTGACAAAATCACCACCGAGACACAAATTTACGTGGCCGACACAATGGGCGAAATGGGATTGTGGTATCGACTTTCACCCATCAGCTTTTTGGGTGGTTCACTGGCAAAAATCGGCGGGCATAATCCATTTGAACCAGCGTCTCTTGGATCGGCAATATTGCATGGGCCATTCGTTTTTAATTTTGCGGAAATATTTGCTCGTCTGAAAAAAGTCGATGCCAGTAAACTGGTTCATAATGAAAAAGAACTGGCAACGGCTGTCCAATACCTTTTAAGTCCTGAGCGCACCGCGCAAATGGCCCACGCGGCATGGGAAATATCGTCAGTTGGGGCGGAAATCACGGAACGCGCCGTTTCGCTTATTTTTGAAACATTGGACCAAAAACAATGAAACCACCCCTGTTTTGGTACCAAAAACCAAGTTGGAAATCAGCATTCTTAGCGCCGTTAGCCTCAATATATGCATTTGCAACAGCGCGACGCATCGCCAAGAAACCCGCCCTCAATGCAGAGGTTCCAGTTGTTTGCATAGGCAACATAAATGCAGGTGGTACTGGCAAAACGCCCACTGTGATCGCTCTTGTTCAACATTTGATTGAGCGAGGGAAAAATCCACACATCCTGTCGCGCGGCTTTGGTGGTGATGAAAAATCAGCATTACGCGTCCGCGAAGATATGCCTGCCAGTCGTGTCGGTGATGAACCCTTGTTGTTGGCCGCTTTTGCCCCCACGTGGATCGGGGCCGATCGCACCGAAACGGCCAAGCAGGCTGTCGCGGATGGGGCTGACATTTTGATCATGGATGACGGGTTTCAAAACCCAGGTTTAGCCAAGGATATCTCTGTAATCGTTGTTGATGCATCACGTGGTTTTGGCAATGGGCGGGTTTTGCCCGCTGGCCCGTTACGTGAACCGGTAGCAAAAGGTCTAGCGCGTGCGGATGTCGTGATCAGCATCGGTCATGAACGTGCGCAAGCACGCTTTGATGCCGATTGGGCACCCCGCGTTTCAGTTCCACGAATTGCTGGCCATTTGGCCCCTTTACCCATGGGGATTGATTGGAAGGGTTTACGTGCATTGGCATTCGCAGGTATTGGGCATCCCGCGAAATTTTTTGAAACTTTGCGCAACGAAGGCGTTGAGATTGTCCAATCTGTCGCCTTAGATGACCACCAACCCCTTAGCACCAGCCTGTTGCAACGCCTGCAAGCCGAGGCACGATTGCGTGGCGCCCAATTGGTGACCACAGAAAAAGACGCCGTTCGCCTGCCGCAATCCATGCGTGCCGAGGTTTTAACAATGCCGGTACGTTTGCAATTAGATGATTGGGCCGTGATTAATCAGTTGTTAGACACGCGAACCTAGTCGTCGTGCTTTTGAAATCCCTGCCCAGCGTGCTCGCCTAGATTTGGTGCGGGGCGTGGATATTGCGTCGGTGTTTTTGAAAAAACCATCGGGCTGCGTATGGTTGGAACGCCTTCAATTTCGCCAGCCATGCCGCGAAACTGTACCTGAGGATCTTGGAACACTTCTTGCATATCGTTGATTGGGCCTGCTGGAATTCCGCGTTCTTCACATGCCGCAAGAAGATCTGCCTTGGTGAAGGTCATCGTGCGCGATGTCAGCCGCGCCGTCATTTCGTCCCGATTTGCGATACGTGAAGCATTCGTCACAAATTTTGCATCTTCAATCATATCCACCAAATCAAGTAATTCACAAAGCCGCCCGTACTGCGGATCATTGCCGGTGGCGATGATTATGTGCCCATCTGCACAATCAAAAACCTGATAGGGTGTCAAATTTGGATGCGCATTGCCCATTCTGTGCGGCGCTGTTCCCGTCGTAAGAAAGTTCATCGCCTGATTGGCAGTCACGGCGGTTGCAACATCCAGCAATGCCATATCAATGTGCTGCCCCTCACCAGTTTTTGCGCGATGTGCCAACGCTGCTTGAATGGCAATGACGGAATAAAGCCCCGTGAAAATATCCGTCACCGCGACACCCACTTTTTGGGGTTGGCCATCTGGCTCGCCGGTGATCGACATCAGGCCACTCATCCCTTGCAGAATAAAGTCATATCCGGCGCGGTGGGCATAAGGTCCAGTTTGGCCAAATCCAGTGATGGAACAGTAAACAAGTTTTGGATTGATCGCCGCCAAAGAGACATAGTCCAGACCGTATTTTGCTAGACCACCAAGTTTAAAATTTTCTATTAAAACATCTGCTTCAGCGGCTAGTTTTTTAATCTCTTCTTGACCATCGGAAGTGGTGAAATCGACAACGATTGATCGTTTTCCACGGTTCGTAGAATTGAAGTAAGACGCTGACTGTGCGCCGTCGCGTTCAACAAACGGTGGGCCCCACTTGCGCGTATCGTCGCCATTTGCTGATTCCACTTTGATGACGTCTGCACCCAAATCTGCAAGCGTTTGACCGGCCCAAGGGCCAGCCAGAATTCTTGCAAGTTCAAGAACTTTCAGACCCGCAAGAGGGCCATCTGCGTTCATCATTTCAGACATTAGCCCTCAAGCTTTTTGTCCAAGATTGCGGAAAAATCAGCATAGTTCATGTTACTGTATTTCTCACCGTCAATCAGGAACGAAGGCGTGCTTGTAATCTCGTCAACATCCGCGTTCTTTTGGAACACCGCGACCATAGCTTGTGCTTTGGTGCCATCATTCAAACAGGCCGAGATTTCTTCTTCGCCAAGACCAGCAACCTTACCCAAGTTCACCAAATTGCCCGCGATTTCAGTTTCGCTGGCGCCCTTCGTCCATGTTGGCTGATTTTGATAAATCAAATCGGCTACACCGAAATAATTTTCTTTGGCACAACGTGCGACCATACCCGCCCAAAGGCCATAACGATCAAAATACACTTCACGATAAATGAACTTAACTTTACCTGTCTCGATGTAGTTAGTTTTCAATTTTTCAAAAACATCTACGTGGAAACGGCGACAATGTGGACATGTGAATGATGCATATTCAATCACAGTGATCGGCGCATCCGGGTCGCCCAAAAACTTGTCTTCGACAATTGATGTGTCGATTTCCGTATCCGATTGCGCATTGGCAGCATTGATGCCAGGCAATTCGGTTTGACCTTGGTTTAGGAAATAATATCCACCACCGGCAACCACAACCGCGGCACCACCCATCAATAAGGCTCTACGATCCATTTTTAATACTTCCGTTTTGTTTCAATTGTGTCATGACATTTTCCCCTAAAGCTTGCAATGCCGCACGCAATTCATTGCTGGCAACGGGTGCCGCGACAGATTTTGCGGCGGCGATCGTTTCCTTATCAATCGGGGGTTTTTCTTTGGGTTTTGCGTGGGTGAAATCTACTTCACCGTCGGAAAATCCTTGCGGCGCTGTTTGAGTGATCGACACACGCGATATGGCCGCATAGCCATAAACAGCATTTACCTTTTCTTTGATTTTGGGCTTTTGCATTTCCAACATTGCGGCCTGCGCACCAGTTGTCAGCAACGTAAGCGTGGCCCCCATGCCTTGACGTCCGTATCCCACCTTAACGGGGCGTGCCATGGCGGCTGTATCTTCGCCAACAATCTCGGCCCAATGGGTCAACAACCTGCTTTCAACGAATCCCCGTTCCTCGCTGGCTTTGCGCACTTGCGGGCGAACAAGATTGGCCGTCTGCACAAAACCCTTTGAATACCTAGTAAAAGGCTTCTTTTGGGTCGCAGTCCCTGATCTGGCATTCTTGTTCATTTCGGTTTTCATTCCCTAACTTAGCGCTATTCTAGATTGAAAGTACCACGGTGCCAGCCTTTAAATCTATTGATAGGATAAAACTTGCGTGAATTTGCCGAAAATGGCGGGATCAGCGATGATCTATTGGCTTGGTATGATAAAAATGCCCGTGATTTGCCTTGGCGGGTGCCGCCGAATAGTGGTCATCATGCAAACCCCTATGCGATTTGGCTGTCCGAGGTGATGTTACAACAAACGACTGTCGCCACTGTGAAAGCCTACTTTCTTAAATTCCGTTCATTGTGGCCAACCGTTCAAGATCTTGCCGCGGCCAATGATGCGGATGTGATGGCGGCCTGGGCGGGTCTCGGATACTACGCCCGCGCTCGAAATTTGCTGAAATGCGCAAGGGTCGTGACAGACGATCACAACGGGCAGTTTCCAAACACACTAGACGAATTGCTCGCTTTGCCTGGAATTGGGCCTTACACGGCAGCGGCAATTTCCTCGATTGCTTTTGATAATGTCGCAACTGTTGTTGATGGAAATGTCGAACGTGTTATGGCACGCGTTTTTGCCCATACAGAACCATTGCCCAAAGCAAAAAAGACGCTAACAAGGCTGGCTGCAAACTGCACGCCCAGCAATCGCCCCGGTGATTATGCACAAGCTGTAATGGATTTAGGCGCCACAATTTGTACACCGCGAAATCCAAAATGCGATATTTGTCACATTCAAAACCACTGCAAGGGCTTGGCTCAAAACATTGCCCACACATTGCCCGCAAAAACACCAAAGCCCCCAAAACCAACTCGATACGGGCATGTGTATCTTGCCCAACGAAATGACGGTGCATGGTTGTTGGAACGACGCCCAGAAAAAGGGTTGCTTGGTGGAATGTTAGGCTGGCCAGGTGGGGCATGGGGTGATGCCCCATCCAAAACGCCGCCTGTCCAAACCAAATGGCATACTCTACCTGATACTGTGACGCATACATTTACCCATTTCCATCTTGTTTTGACGGTGCATTTCGGAACAGTGGACCACCATGTGAAACCAGATATTGGCGATTTCGTCGGATCAAACGCGTTCGACGCAAAATCACTGCCAACAGCCATGCGCAAAGCATATGACGCGGCGATAAGTGCAAAACTGGTGAATTGAGTTTCCGGTCACAAGCTTTATAGTTCCTGAAAACGAGGCAAGTGATGCAATGAAACCTTCGGCAAATTTTTCAACCTTCAAAAACGCGATGCCATTTTGGTCGTCTTTGTTGTTGGTGCCTATAATTGTATTTTCTACTGTTATGGGCGGGCTGTGGCTTGCTTTGCCACCACTTTGTACGTGGACATTATTTGCGGTGCTAGACGGTATTTTTGGCAAAGATGAGGAAAACCCAGTCTCTGATGCGCCCGATGACGAACTTTATTATTATCGTCTTATCACGTTGATCTGGTTTCCTGTTCAGCTTGTGCTGTTGATTTGGATGCTGGCCTATGTTCCAGACGCGACACACTTATCTGTGTTTGGAAAATTCATGACATTTTTCAGCATGGGTATCGTTTCAGGCACAATTGGGATCAATTATTCTCATGAACTAATGCATCAAACAAATCGTTTGGAACGTTGGCTGGCCGACCTATTGTTGGCATCGGTTTTGTACGGTCATTTTCGCTCGGAACATTTGTTGGTTCATCACAGATATGTCGGTACCCCGCGCGACGCCGTTACCGCACGCTACAACGAGGGATTTCATCGCTTTTTTGTGCGCGTCATTCCAGAGAGTTTCACCTCGGCTTTGTCAGCAGAAAAGGCGATGTTGGAACGCAAAGGATTGCCTGCAACGCATCGCTCAAATCCCTTTTGGCGGTATGCGGCCTTACAATGTGCCTTCCTCTTTCTGGCGCTTTGGGTCGGTGGATTTTTCGGTTTGGTTTTGTTTGCGTTTCAATCACTCACTGCGATTTGGCAGTTGGAATTGATAGATTATGTGGAACACTATGGATTGACGCGAGAACATCTGGGCGATGGTAAATATGAACATGTGAAACCACGCCATTCTTGGAATGCGCCCTTTAGAGTTTCAAATTGGCTGCTGATCAATCTGCAACGCCATTCTGATCACCACTATAAACCCAATCGTCGATTTCCGTTGCTACAATCTTATGACATTGGCGAGGCCCCGCAGTTGCCGCAGGGATATCCTGTGATGAGTGTGCTTGCGATGGTTCCACCTCTTTGGCGTCGCGTCATGAATCCACGTGTTCGTGCGTGGCGACGGGAACATTATCCTCACATTGAGGATTGGAACGCCTATAAAACCGCAAGCAATCCATTACCAAGATAGTTGCTGTTAAAAGGAGTGGCTGCGCCACACAGGTTTCCCTTGCCCCAACGGGCAAGAAGATGGCGAACATTTGAAATCACAGGGCCAACTTGCCAAATTCCCTGAAAGGGAATGCAGGTGGAAAACAGCATGGGCCGGTCAGGCCCATTCCTTTGGATTAACGAGAACAAAAAAAGACCCCGCACACAGTCCAAAAAACAGTGTGACGAGGTCAAGGTATGTGCCCCGAAGGTACAATCTACGGGCACAGGCGGTAAACTTATTTGTGTCAGTATTAGTTTGGACGGTCGCTCATTTCGGCGCGAACTTGTTGGCGCAGCAAATCGATTGGCACCATTTTGCCTTCGGATTTATAGCCCCAATATGTCCATCCATTACAGCTGGGCGCGCCCTCAAGGGCCGCACCAACTTGATGGATTGAGCCTTTGACGTCATCCCCAATTAATGTGCCGTCAGCACGTACCTTAGCCTTGTGACGCCCATTCAGCGAAAACAGGTTTTCACCTGGGTTCAGCATGCCGCGCTCAACAATCTGGCCGAATGGCACCCTTGGCTCAGCACGTTTGGATTGCGTAACTTCAAGTGACGATCGATCATATTTGCGTACATCACGCAAACGCGCGGTTGCCACTTTGCGGTATTCTTCTTCGCGCTCAATACCAATGAAATCGCGGCCCAATTTCTTGGCCACAGCACCCGTTGTGCCTGTACCAAAGAACGGATCCAAAACAACGTCACCGGGATTTGTGGTTGCCACCAAAACACGATGCAACAGGCTTTCGGGTTTTTGCGTTGGGTGTGCTTTGTCGCCGTCTTCGTTTTTCAAACGCTCGTGGCCAGTGCAAAGGGGTAAAACCCAATCGCTGCGCATTTGAATGCCTTCATTAAGGGCTTTCAATGCTTCGTAGTTGAATGTCGGCTTAGATTTTTCAGTCTTTGACGCCCAGATTAGTGTTTCATGAGCATTGGTAAAACGTTTTCCACGGAAATTCGGCATCGGGTTAGATTTGCGCCAAATCACGTCGTTCAACATCCAAAAACCTGCGTTTTGCATCGCTGTGCCAACGCGGAAAATGTTGTGGTATGACCCAATGACCCAGATCGCCCCGTCAGGCTTTAGAATGCGCTGCGCCGCTTTTAGCCACGCATTGGAAAATTCATCATATACACGGAAACTGTCGAATTGGTCCCAGTGATCATCAACCGCATCCACTTTGGAATTATCTGGACGATGTAGATCGCCTTTCAATTGCAAGTTGTAGGGTGGGTCCGCAAAAATCAGATCAACGCTGTTTTCTGGCAGGGCGTTCATCCGCTCTACACAATCGCCATCTAATATTTGATTGAGCGGCAAAGCCGCCTTTGATGTTGTCATAATATCCGTCTCTTCTGCCTCGGTTCAGGTGGATTGTTTCCACTCTGTCGTTGTCTGGAATCATGATTCATCTGCGAATCGCAGTCAATTTCTTTATTAAATCAATGTGTTAAGAAAAGGGCTTGCTCAACATCTTGTGTACAGGACCAAAGGAACACCTATGATGTTGTGTAACCCCCAATTCATTTAAGGCAGCAATGTGGCTTTTTGTGGGATAACCTGCGTTCTTGTCCCATCCATAGCCCGGATGGTGTTGCGCTAAATCCACCATCAACCGATCGCGGGTGACTTTGGCAACGATGGAAGCCGCCGCAATCGACATTGATTTGCCATCACCTTTGATGATTGCTTGCCCTGAACAGGGTGTCTCTTTGGGAATGTCGCGCCCGTCAATCAATGCCAGTTGTGGAAGTTGATCCAGCCCCTGGATAGCGCGCACCATTGCCAGATGGCTGGCTTGGCGAATATTTATCTCGTCAATCTCTGCAACGCTTGCGTGTGCGATTGAAACCATCGCGACGTTCATTATTTGATCAAAAAGCAAATCACGTTTCTTGGCAGACAACTTTTTTGAATCATTTAGGCCCTCTGGAATATTATCAGGGTCTAAAATTACAGCGGCAGCGGTTACAGGCCCAGCGAGCGGTCCACGGCCAACCTCATCCACACCTGCAACAATTTTAATGCCTTTATCAATTGCGGCACGTTCAAACGAATAATCTGGGGCTGTTTTTTCCATTCGTCCTTCTTGCACATTTCATTCCAAAGAAAAATGCCCGACCAAAAGGCCGGGCATTTTTGAAAATTCTGCGGGCAGCAATTAAACTTTGAAACCGTGCTGACGCAAACATTGCGCGGAGTAGTAGTTTTTCCAACCAGACGGTGCCCACTTTTTGCGCAAACATACTTTGGGTTTGGCGACTGGTTTTGGTTTATGAACATAGCCACACTTTGGATCGCGGTAGGATACCCAACCATTATGTGTCCAACGTTTCAGCATACATTTGTTGCCTTTATGTTTGTGAACATGCTTGGGTGGTACTGGTTTCGGGATGATTTTTCGCGTTTCATTCTTTTTATTTGCTTGGTTCGCAATGATCGCAATTGCACCAATACCAAATAAAAATGCAGCCAATTCTTTGTCGCCTGCTCTTGCAGGTGCTGCAGACAATGAGGTGAATGCGATGCTAAGGCCAAGTATAGTGCCGGTAAGTTTCTTAAACATGTGATATCCTTTTCATTGGGCGCCTTGAACGAGGTGTTTCAAAGCTGATGCCTCACACTGGCTCAAACCGGATTTGACAGGCAATAACGTCACAGTGTTATCGAATATCACGCACAAAAATGTGGGTTGTTATTGAATATCAATCCCTGTTCAGCCCATTCTATGCCCATGATGAAAACACTTACCTCAATATCCATCGTGCTTGCCTTCTTGGCGTCCGTATCGGCCGCTAACGCAGGCTGTTATGCCGATTACAAAGCAAAACAAGACGACCCTTTGCGACTGCATTATGGGGTTACACAACTAAGTGAAGCCACCTGTACCAAGGCGGCTGCACATGCAAAATTGGAATCAACACTATCAAGTGATGGCTGGAAGTTGCTTAATGTAATAACAGTATTTGGTGACGACGAACTGAGCACAAAGGAATCCAATGCAGGACAATATTTCCTCCGCTACTGAAACGCGGCGTAAAACAGACCGTGTTATCATTATCGGCGTCATGGCGATTGTTGCGATTCTTGTCGTGGCGGCATTGTTGCTGTTCTTGAACCTTCCGGATGCCAATGCATTTAATATGCGGGTCGAGGAAATATTCATTACCAATGATGCGCTGACCAATAGCGGTGACATCAAATTGCTGGAGATTTTAGCCCAATCCGGCACATCGTTCTCGGAAACACTGACGTCATATCGTTTCGTGATTTTTGTGCTTTTGTTATTCGCAACGGCACTTTTGCTGGCGGCGCTTGCCTTTCTTGTTATGCTTGTCGCCCTTAACCGTCGGATGGCCCAGGTCGAGCGTAGCGGCATTCAGGTATCTTCGCTGGTGGTTAGCCGCGATGAAAACACCGTTTATTTGAACAATATGGAATTTAAACTAACCCAAGCCGCAACAGAAACCATGGCGATCTTGGCCGAGGCCCGCATGGATGACGATGTATTGTCAGGCATTGATATCGAATCAATCATTTCAGGAAAGTCCTCTGCAGATTGTGACGAGGCCGCAGGTGCCACGCGAATCAAACGTCTGCGCGATACATTAGGCAACCAAATGGTTAGTGAATTGTTAATCAAAAATATCTCGCGAAAAGGCTATATGTTGGCTATTGATAAGGACGTTATTCAAATGTTGTAGCCGCGACACAACGTCAACAACAAACGGGTTGCTTAATTTTCCAAAGTAGGCGACTACCTCGCGCATCGGAAAATTGGAGTATGAGATGACCCAAGAACCTAACAACGATGCACGTCACCTAGAGACACTTGACCGTGATCTGGGACGATATTCAAACTTAGATAAATTAGGAAGCTATGCAGCCCGCCCAATGGTTGGCACAGGTATTTCGCTTGCCTTTATTGTTCTTGCAGGATTGGCCGCGGCCTTCTTGTTTGGACAAAGTACAAACACATTTATCGTCGTTATCGCCGCCGGTTTAGGTGCCTATATGGCGCTGAACATTGGTGCAAACGATGTAGCAAACAACATGGGCCCTGCGGTTGGGGCCAATGCCCTGTCTATGGGTGGCGCAATTGCGATTGCAGTTGTCTTTGAAAGTGCGGGTGCAATGATCGCTGGTGGCGACGTTGTTTCAACGATTGCCAAAGGCATTGTTTCACCTGAAAGCATGCAAGACGCATCAACCTTTATTTGGGCGATGATGGCGGCACTTTTGGCCGCTGCCCTTTGGGTGAACCTCGCAACTTGGATCGGCGCGCCGGTTTCAACAACACACTCTGTTGTGGGTGGTGTTATGGGCGCGGGCATTGCGGCCGCTGGATTTGCAGCGGTCAACTGGCCAACAATGACCAAGATTGCTGCTAGCTGGGTGATTTCACCGGTTCTGGGTGGTTTGGTTGCAGCGGCATTTTTGGCGCTAATCAAATCCCGTATCATTTACCAAGACGATAAAATTGCAGCGGCCCGTCGTTGGGTGCCTGCATTGGTTGGTATCATGGGCGGCACGTTTGCGTCTTACCTTGCGCTTAAGGGCCTAAAGAAGATTTTCAAAATCGACCTTACAACGGCTTTGGCAATCGGCTTGGCAATCGGTATTTTGATTTGGCTTGTGATGATCCCAATCATTCGCAAACAAAGCATTGGCTTGGAAAACCGTAACAAATCGCTGAAGATTTTGTTTGGCATTCCTTTGATCGTTTCCGCTGCATTGCTTAGCTTTGCCCACGGTGCCAACGATGTTGCAAACGCTGTTGGTCCTTTGGCAGCTATCGTTCAAGCCAGCCAATCTGGTGATTTCCTAGCCGCTGTCAGCATCCCGTTTTGGGTGATGATGATTGGTGCCTTTGGTATTTCCTTTGGTTTGTTCTTGTTTGGACCAAAATTGATCCGCATGGTCGGCAGCCAAATTACCAAACTGAACCCAATGCGCGCATACTGTGTTGCATTGTCAGCGGCGATCACCGTGATCGTTGCCAGTTGGTTGGGCTTGCCTGTTAGCTCCACGCATATCGCCGTGGGTGCTGTGTTTGGTGTTGGTTTCTATCGCGAATGGGACACCAAACGCCGGATGCGCAAAGCACACGTCGAATTGCCATCAGCAGCGACCGTCGCACCAGAAGAACGCGGTCACCGCAAATTGGTGCGCCGTTCTCACTTTATGACAATCATTGCGGCTTGGGTCATTACTGTGCCCGCTGCTGCGATTTTGTCTGGCTTGATCTTCTTCGGAATCAACATGATCGCTGGCTAATCTTTAGCCACACTAACATCTAAAAGGCGGGGGGTTTTAGCCCCCCGTTTTTATTTCAGATGCACGGGTAGGTTCAAGGGCCCACGAAAACCAAAGCCCGACCAGATCACCGCATCACGATCCGCCAGTTCCATGTTGGGAAAGCGATCAAACAGCATCGGCAACATGATCTGCACCAACATCATTCGCGCCACATGGGTACCTTGGCAAAAATGCGGTCCATTTCCAAAAGATTGATGGGTTTTCTTTGCACGGAAAAGATCAAAGACCTCGCCATTTTCATGCACTTCTTCATCATGACCGGCACTTGCTTGAATGGTCATAACAGTGTCACCTTGTTGAAGAAGACAATCGCGCACCACGATATCCTCGGTCACCAAACGTGATGACACTTGGATCGGGGCAACCCAACGAATGCCTTCCTCAAACGCTTCGCTAAACCACTTTGGATCGTCTTTTACCGCAGCTATATGTGCAGGGTTGTCCAGCAATCCAAACAAGATTGTACATAGGGCATCACGTGGTTCATTGATGCCGCCGCCAATGGCGATTTTGACGTTAGAATACATCTGACTTTGCGCAATAGGGATTTCCGCATTCACCATGGCGAAAAAGGCGCTGTTGTCCGGTGTTTTTTTGACACGCTCTAAAATGGTTTCAAAAAGCGCGTTCATCTCGGCATTTGCAAGATCGCTGTCATCAAAAAACTTTTCCGCAAAACCAAAATTACCTGCACCATCAATCAAGGTCTGGGACCAACGCTGCATGTCCGCATCCGACGCCTCGGCCATACCCATTTGAGAGGCAAGTGTTCTTGCCGCAAATGGCCCCGCCAAATTAGGGAAAAGATCGACGACCTCGCCACGGGGCAATTTTGAAACGTAATCTTCCGCTAATTTTTGGTAAAGCGGTTGCCAATGGTCACGGATCAATCGCGGGCTAAAGGCGGGGGCCATTGCCATACGTTCGCTGCGATGTTCATCACCATCTTTGCGCATCAATGTATGGGCCTGAAATGCGCGCGCCATAGGTGTGTTTGGATCATTGGAACTAAACACTTTTGGATTATCTTTGGCGGCCTTGATATCCGCCGCCTTGGTCAACATCGTGCGCCCAGTTGCCTTTACCCGACAAACCGGCGCGTTTGCCCGCAAGTATTTGTAAACCGAATAAGGATCCGATTTAAGTTGGGCCAAATTGATGTCGGTATTTTCTGGGGCAAGATGCGGCAACTGAATTCTCCTGTAAAAACATCATGAGCGAAAAACTGATTGCAATGCAATGGCTGTAAGTTAGGAGTTGGCCATGACTGAACAAAATGTACCCCGTGCAATCGCCGCCATTGTTTTTGCTGTGTTCGCCTTATCGCTAGGTGATGCGATCATAAAACTGATGAGTGTCGGGTTTCAGGTTTGGCAACTCTTCGTCCTTCGGTCACTTTTAATCATTCCTGTATTTCTGTTGATGATGCGTCGCCAACGCGTTCAAAACTGGTGGCCTATTGCGCCCTATTGGACCGCTTTGCGCAGCTTGTTGCTGGCTTTGATGTGGGTCGCTTATTATATCGCCCTGCCCCATGTACCGCTGTCAAATGCAGCCGCTGCATTTTACACGCTACCTTTGTTTATCGCGCTTTTGTCGGCTTTATTTGCAGGTGTTCCCGTTGGCATAAAAGGTTGGATTGCTGTCACCCTTGGTTTCATCGGTGTGCTGATCTTGCTTAAACCAGAGGCTTCAGGTTTCAACGCCTATGCCCTTTTGCCGCTATTGTCGGCCTTTTTATATGCAGTTGCGATGCTTCTTACGGGTACCAAATGCCAACAAGAAGACACATTGGTTATGTCAATTGCATCTGCCATTGCCCATTTGGTCGTCGGCGGTATCGTTAGTTTTTTATTGTTTGTTACGCCGACCGACGGTGTTGGGTTTGTTTGGGGACCTTGGTTGTCCCTTGGCACCATGCACATATTGGCGCTGATTGCGTTGGCATTGGCTATGTTAATCGGCAGTTATTATACCGTTGTCGCCTATCAATCCGCGCGCGCGGTCACCGTATCCACATTCGATTACTCGTATCTGGTTTTTGCCGTCATTTGGGGTATGATGTTTTTCGGCGAATTTCCTGATGCTGTGTCGCTAATTGGTATCGGATTTATCGCGGTGGCTGGGATGATTGCCCTTAGGCGCTAGGGTCCAAGGTTACGCGGCCAGTATCCGTTAACAAAGCAACATCCCGTCCTTCAAAAACCGCGACCGAAATTGCCTTGCCGTATCCGGCACCTGTATCCAAATTCACTCGATTGCCATAATGCGTGGCCGCCTCAACGGGGGTGTGGCCATGCACAATCAACGCCCCATGATCCAAGTCGCTGTCATGGAATTCTTTGCGGATCCACAACAAATCATCCTCAACCTGATCCGCTAGGGCAATACCCGGTTGCACGCCCGCATGAGCAAAGAATACGCCTTCATGTGCGTGAAAAAACGGCAAGTTCTGCAAAAATTCAACATGTGATTGCGGCACAGCGGCGCGTGCCGCTGCTTGTTGTTCAGGCCCATCTTCGCCAACCTTAACACCATAGCTGGCCAAGGTTGTGTCCCCGCCCAAACGTGGATTCATCCAAGTCAGATCAACACGCAATTTGGAATCGGCACGAGATGGGTCATCAAGATAGAATTGAAACATCCTGTCATGGTTGCCTTTGATCACGATCCAAGGTTTTCCAGCAGCAATTCCATCAATCACAAAATCCATGACGCCCCGACTGTCGGGTCCACGATCTGTTAGGTCACCCAGAAACACCACGCTTGCGTTTTGCAAGCCATATTTTGCCTGATCCGCGATAATCAGATCAAGGACATCCTTTAGTTTTTCCAAATGCCCGTGAATATCGCCTATTGCGTAAATGCTCATGATGTCCTGCCTTTGGCATATCCATAAAAACCTAATGACCAAAAGAAAAGGGGCGCGCATCGAATTTGATACGCGCCCCAAAACGGATTGGTTGTACTTAAACGTCGAAACGCAATGGGTTCACTGATTGGAACATGCCAGTTGTTTTCAGTTCTGCCAAAATTGGCGCTGGAATTGCACTGTCAACATAAAGCAACGCTATTGCCTCACCACCAACCTCGGAACGACCAAGGGTAAAGTTGGCGATATTCACGCCATTGCCACCCATGGTTTGACCCAGCGTACCGATGATACCGGGCACATCCTCGTTTGTTGTGTAAAGCATGTGTGCACCGATTTCTGCATCGATGTTAATGCCTTTGATTTGGATAAAGCGTGGCTTGCCATCAGAGAACACAGTACCCGCGATCGAACGTTCGCGTTTATCCGTCACAACAGTTACTTTTACGTATCCATCAAAAGCACCAGATTTCGCCTGATTGGTGGTTGAGATTTTGATGCCACGATCTTTGGCAATGATTGGTGCTGAAACCATATTCACATCAGGATTTGCGGCTTTCATGATGCCCGCAACAGCCGAACAATTTAAAGCCGCCAAATTCATTTCAGAAACCGACCCATCATAAAGGATGTTAATCGCTTTGATCGGCTCATCGGTCATTTGCCCAATGAAAGCACCCAGGTGATCGGCCAATTTGATCCATGGGCCCATAACCTTGGCTTCTTCTGCCGTAACAGACGGCATGTTCAAGGCGTTGGTCACAGCACCCGTCAACAAATAATCGCTGATTTGTTCAGCAACCTGCAGTGCCACGTTTTCTTGTGCCTCGGTTGTTGCTGCACCCAAGTGCGGCGTACAGACTACGTTTGGCAGGTTAAACAAGGGGCTGTCTGTGGCCGGTTCAACCGCAAATACATCAAACGCGGCACCGGCAACATGGCCAGATTTCAACGCTTCGGCTAATGCCGCCTCATCCACCAAACCACCACGGGCACAGTTCACAATGCGCACGCCTTTTTTGGTTTTCGCGATATTTTCCGCACTTAGAATGTTGGCTGTTTGATCGGTAAACGGAACGTGCAACGTGATGAAATCAGCACGCGCCAGCAATTCATCCAATTCCACCTTTTGAATGCCCAATTTATCGGCGCGTTCTTGGCTTAGATAGGGGTCATACGCGACCACTTTCATCTTTAGGCCCAGCGCGCGGTCACAAACAATACCGCCAATGTTACCCGCACCAATCACACCAAGGGTTTTGCTGGTAAGCTCAACGCCCATGAATTTTGATTTTTCCCATTTACCGGCATGTGTACTTGCACTGGCTTCTGGGATTTGACGCGCCACAGCAAACATCATTGCGATGGCGTGTTCTGCTGTTGTGATCATGTTACCAAATGGCGTGTTCATTACGATCACACCGTTTTTTGATGCCGCTTCGCGATCTACATTGTCCACACCGATGCCCGCGCGGCCAATCACTTTTAGATTTGTCGCGGCCGCCAAAATCTTTTCGGTAACTTTGGTGGCAGAACGGATCGCAAGACCATCATACTGTCCGATCACTTCCAGCAATTTTGCTTTGTCTTTGCCCAGATCAGGTTGGAAATCCACGTCAATGCCGCGGTCGCGGAAAATTTGAACGGCGGTTGGGGATAGTTTGTCAGATACGAGTACTTTGGGGGCCATGATGCCTCTCCTTTAAGAATGTTGGGAATGGGCGTGCGAGGGTTGCCCGCACACCGAAAAATTATTGGGCGGCGATCTCGGCCTCAAAGGCCCATTTGATCCACGGCATTAGGGCGGCAACGTCAGCAGTTTCCACCGTTGCACCACACCAAATACGCAAGCCAGCAGGTGCGTCGCGATAAGCACCGATATCAAAGGCAACGCCTTCGGTATCCAAACACTTTGCAATGGCTTTGGCGAAAGCGGCACCATCTTTGATGCGATCATCCGTGAATTTCACACAAACCGATGTGCAAGAACGCGTTGCTGGATCTTCGGCTAGGAAATCGATCCAGTCCTCGGCATCAACCAGTTCGGCAACCGCCGCAGCATTTGCATCTGCACGCGCAATCAGGCCCTTCAACCCACCGACAGAGCGCGCCCAATCCAGCGCGAACAGGTAATCCTCGACACACAACATGGATGGCGTGTTGATCGTGGCACCGGTAAATATCCCCTCGATCAATTTACCGCCTTTGGTCATGCGAAAGATTTTGGGCAAGGGCCATGCTGGCGTATAGTTTTCAAGACGTGCCACAGCACGCGGTGAAAGGATAATCACGCCATGTGCACCCTCACCACCCAGAACCTTTTGCCAGCTGAATGTTGTCACATCCAATTTATCCCAAGGTAAATCCATCGCGAACACCGCAGAAGTGGCATCACAAATCGTCAAACCATCACGGTCAGCTGGGATAAAATCACCGTTTGGCACGCAAACGCCGGATGTTGTGCCATTCCATGTAAACACAACGTCGTTGTCAAAATTAACAGAAGCCAAATCCACGATCTGACCATAATCGGCGGTTTTTGCTGTCGCTTCGATTTTCAGCTGTTTAACCACATCCGTTATCCAACCTGCGCCAAAGCTTTCCCAGGCCAGCATCTCAACATGCCGTTCGCCAAGCAGGTTCCACAACGCCATTTCAACAGCACCCGTATCGGATGCAGGCACAATACCAATGCGGTAATCATCCGGTACGCCCAGAAGTGCACGAGTGGAATCGATGGCTGTTGCAAGTTTGCTTTTACCAATGGCGGCACGGTGCGATCTACCCAAAGGGGCATTGACCAATGCGTTTACTGTCCATGTAGGGGGTTTGGCACAGGGGCCAGAAGAAAAACGCGCGTTATTAGGCCGCGCGACCGGTTGTATAGTCATAAATGTTATCCTCACAGATATATGCCCTTCGTTGGGGAAGGGTGTCCCACCGCCAGACATACGGAACCGCAGTAAAAACAGCAACAAGCAAAGATACTTGTTATGAAGATAAATGTAGCCTTTTGCAGAACGAAGAAGGAACACATGTTTCCTATTGGCACAAATCTGACACAACGCCATTCATCACCCGTTCTCACTTTGCCCATCAGTTCAATGATGCAAAAAGAAAACGCCACGACCTCTGCAAAGGTCAACAGCGCTAAAAACTGTGAATCTATCAAAAACTCACTCAAAGACATTCTTCCAGGTCGGGAGTCACCTCACCACATAATTGCGACGCATTGGGGGCTCGCGGCATGAACATCGCACTGCTTATCCCCAATGATCTGCAATCCCACGTTCAACGTACTGGTGACGCCCTTGGCGACCTTGAACCACTGCAGGCCGAACTGGTTGCGGCCAAGGTACTGAAACCTGTGCGTTAGCCATAGCCCCCGTTTCTAGCTGGCAAGGATGAGGCCCATTGGTGGACCAGCATCGCACACCTGCACAGTCAGGGGGCTGCACCCAAGCAAAACTGCAAAGGGCGGAGATTGATCTACCATCAGTCTACCGTATTCCTGTTTGATCCAGATACCGACAATATCGCGGCAATAGTTGGCGGCAATTTGTTGACACACCTGTGCACGGCTGCTGCTTTCTAAGTGTCCATCAAGCATCTTGCGCGTAAGGATAGCAAAGTGATTTGCATGATCGGTGCAGGCCATCAGGCAAAATTCCAACTGCGTCACGCCCTTGAAACTAACATCTTCGAGAGGGTAATTGGCTGGAATTACCATTCCGAAATGCTAACAAGCCTCACAGAGGTTGCTGTGGAATTTTATTTGCCATTCGAGGCTGTTCCGCTTGAAGGTATGAACGCCACAGATGTGGTGATTTCCATGATATCCTCATTCAACCCGATCTTTGGCGCCGCTCACATCAGTGACAGCACACACATCGCGTGCATCGGTACTGACACCATTGGTAAGCAAGGGTGCGAAATCGATCTGATCGTCAAAGCGACCGTGTTCATCGATGAGATCGCACAATTGGTGACTTTGGGCGAAGCACAACATGCAGTTTCCAATGGCCTCAAATCACGCGACAACATCCATAAACTGGGCGCAGATATCAATGGCATCCACGCAGTCCGCACAAATGACAATGAGATCACTTTGATTAATGGCACAGGGGTCGGCCTTCAAGACCTCGCAGTTTCTGCGAGCACTGTTGAAATTGCCAAGACCAAAGGCGTTGGCATGGAAGTGGGTTTCTAAATGAGCGCCGGGGACCGCATATGCAGAGTTTTCTGTTGCGGATCTGCGTTCTCTGGATCGTCGACACAAACCAGGGCACGGCAGCCAAACTTAAGCTTCGGCCAGCCACTTGATCTTAGCAGATTCGTTGACTTGGTTTTAGACCATAACGTCTTTGGGACCGCCACGCGCAAAGACTTCGGCCTATGATACTTTCTGGCAGCATACACTTGACATTATTTCGTGAGCTTTACCCAACATTTTGAATATTGTTTTTAAAGTAACTAAATAAGGGTATCATCTACATACAGGCAGCAATTTTCTGGGGGCAGTTCAAGATATACATCTTCACTCAAGATCAATTTGTCTCGATCCGCCTTAACTTTTAGGTTAAGCCCGTTAAATACTGCTGTAACCAACTTGTGACTACCCAAATCTTCAACACGTTGAATACTTACTGGTATTCTATTGGTACCCATCTTATCCGCAATTTTAATGTACTCAGCCCGAATACCCAACTTCAACCTCTTGGACTTAACACTAGACATATCTGTGTCTGTGGTGATCATTACATCTCCCAGGCGAACAGTTTTATTTTCATAAGCTTCACAATCAATAAAATTCATCGCTGGAGCACCTATGAAATACCCAACAAAAGTCGTTTTAGGCCTCTCAAATAGCTCAGCTGGCGTACCGACCTGAACAATATTACCTTCATCCATAACAATAATATTTTCTGCAAAAGTCATCGCCTCATTCTGATCGTGAGTAACGTAGATCAGAGTTGAACTATATTTATGGTTAATTTCTTTGAGTTGCCTACGGAGCCGGAATTTCAGATCAGGATCGATAACAGTTAGAGGTTCATCCATCAGGACTGCAGAAACGTCGTCACGGACTAATCCACGACCCAGTGAAATTAGCTGTTTTTGATCGGCAGTTAGTTTACTTGCAGATTTCTTCAGCAACTTTTCCAAACTCAATGCTTCTGCCACCTCCTGAACTTTGGCAGCAATCACAGGCTTGTCATAATTCCGACACACCAATGGAAATGCCAAATTCTGTTCAACCGTCATAGTCCCATAAATCACTGGAAACTGGAAAACCTGGGCAATGTTACGCTCCGAGGTTGATACGTTTGTGACGTCCACGCCATCAAACAATAGTTTGCCTTCAGACGGCGTCACAATACCCGACATAATGTTCAACATCGTACTTTTGCCACACCCTGATGGACCAAGGATTGCATAACGTCCACCATCAACCCAGGTCATGTCAAAAGAGTTTAAAGCATATATTTTTTCTGCTGCTCCCGGATTGTACGAATGAGCTATATTTTGAAGCGTAATTTTAGCCATTATTGTAACCCACCGTATGGAGAAGACTTTAAACGTCCATCTCGCGCAAACGCGTACAAATGTTTTGTATCAAACCTTATTGACACTTTGCCCCCAACTGGAAAATTCTGAACCAAATTCAACAAACCAACAATTTTCAAGCCTTCATGTCTCACATGGAGAAAGGTTTCCGAGCCACTAATTTCAGACAACTCAACTGAAAACGGAAATCCATTATCATCTAAGCTAATGGCTGCAGCCCGTAAGCCAAAAGTAAAGTCACCTTGCGGCAATCCATTAAAATGTGACGGTAAATTAAACTTAATTTCTGGGCTCAAAACAATACAACCGTCCTCAATCCTTCCATCAAACAAATTCATCGCAGGATCATTTGTAATTTGGGAAACCTTCGCAGAGATTGGGTTTTCATAGATTTCTTTAGCACTGGCCTGCTGAAGAATACGTCCCTCATCCATTACTAAAATTTGACCACCTAACTGCATGGCTTCCACAGGATCAGTCGAAGAATAAATTAATATTGAATCCTCTGAAGCCTTGGTATCAAAAATTCCTCGAAACTCTTCGCGCAATTGTTCGCGCAATTTATAATCAAGATTGACAAGTGGTTCATCTAACAAAACAATCTTTGCTTCTTTGACAAGTGATCGCGCTAAAGCGACTCTTTGTTGCTGCCCACCAGACAAGGCCTGAATTTTTCGATCTCCAAAACCTCCAAGTCCCACCTGGGACAACGCAGCCTTTACACGACGATGAATTTCTGTTTTTTGGATACCACGCTGTTTCAAGGGGAAAGCAACATTTTGATAAACTGTCAGGTGCGGATAGTTAATAAATTGTTGATAAACCATCGCAATTTCACGCTTCCAAACAGGGATACTTCCAAAATCGTGACCATCAAAAGCTAATCCCCCACTATCTGGAGAAATTAGACCAGCTATAGTTTTCAATAGTGTGGTTTTACCCGCCAATGTACGGCCAATAATTGTATAAATTTCACCTTTTGACATTGAAAAACTGACGTCATTAAGATGAAAATTTCTCTCATATTTAATACTTAAATTTGAAGCTATTAGTGTCATTTACTTAAGTGCTCCTGACAGATTACCTTTTGACAAGTAACGTTCCACGATAAACGCAACGACAACCAATGGAGCAACACTGACCAAGGCTGCGGCTGACAGGCTCCACCATGGTGTGATGGAGGAGTTCAAAGCTACAATAGCTACAGGCAGAAGTTGTACTTCAGTAAACGTCAAAATAAAGGCGAAGAAAAAGTCGGTCCAACCGAAGATCATACAAAACATTCCAGCCACAATGATACCTGGTACTGAATTTGGCAAAACCACCTTGAAAAACGCCTGATAGGGATTGCACCCATCAATCAGAGCAGTTTCGTCAATTTCGATCGGTACTTTATTGAAAAAATCCACCATGATCCAAACCGCAATTGGCATCAACAATACTACGTAAACCAAAATCAATCCAAACAACGTGTCGAGCAAACCTAATTTACCTAGCATGATGAAAAACGGTATAGACAAAACAACCGGTGGCATAATCCGCTGCGAAATAAAGAAGAAGGTAATATCACCGTTGCGGATGGGACCTACCCGAAAAGTAAACCTCGATAAAGAATAGGCCGCTAAAGTTCCAAGAATAATGCTTATGCCACTACCCGCAGCTGTCACAATGACACTATTAAAAAACGGCTCAACGATGGCGACACCACCTTGTGCCGGTGACTTGAAAAGCGATCGCCAACCATCAAGCGTTGGTTCAAAATCAACCCAAGGAATATACGTTGCACCATTCGTCACTGACTGAAAGTCTTTGAACGATGTTGTAAGTGCCCAGAGAAATGGAGCAATCACGAAAATACTCCAAAGTGTGACCACAAGATATTTTAGCGTGGAATAGAACAAGCTCATGTCATTCACCTCGTACCATCATTTTTACTAGAATTTTTGCAATTACAGTGAAACTGATAATCATTACAACTAAGTACGTTATGGAGAGTGCCGCTGAATACCCAAACTGGAATTCACGCAATCCCTTTATAAATATATAAAAACTTGATGTTTCCGTAGAAGTGCCGGGGCCGCCCGAAGTCAGCACGTAGACTGTGTCCATAATTTTTGATGCTTCGATTAAACGAATAATGATTGCACCAATTGAAATCGGTGCCATCAATGGAAATGTTACATAGACAAAAGTTCGGACGGGACCTGCTCCATCAATAGAAGCTGCTAAATAGGGCTCTTTTGGCAGTGATAAAAGACCGGCAAGCAATAGCAAGAACATAAATGGCGTCCACTGCCAAACTTCTACTAATACCACTGTGAATTTGGATAAAATCTCACTGCTAAGCCAAAGTGGTTGCATTCCAAAAAGATTAAAAAAATCGTTCACTGGGCCCAAAGATTCATTGAAAAAGGTTCTCCAAACAACTGTCATTATGACCGGTGTGGTCATCATTGGTATCAAGAACAGAACTCTAAATAATCTCTGAAATCTGATCTCTTTCCATACCAAAAGAGCTAAAGAGAACCCTATAATATATTGGAGAAATACCGTAGTTAGAGAAAGTAAACTTAGACGACCAAATGCCTCCCAAAAGCGTGAATCATCAGTAAACAGTCTGATATAGTTTTCCAAACCAATGAAGTCTAGGCCAGGGTAAAAGCTGTCCCAGCTCGACAGACTTAACCGAACCGTAAAGCCAATCGGGAAAATCAAAATTGCTAGCAGAACGAGAAGTCCAGGAAGTAAAAACATATATTTATGTTTAAAATTCATTGATCGTCTTTCCTTTGTTTACGGAGCGCCCCAAACGGGACACTCCAATTTTTCCACTTTTTAGATAGCTTTACTCTGCATCTTCCAGAGCAACACCGATAGCATAAGCTTCGCGAATTGTATCAGCTCCAATACGCTTCACTATTTTTTTCCACTCAACAGCGACTTCGTCTAATGCTTCCTGTGGTGAAAGCTGACCTGCTAAGGCCTTAGCTGTTCCCGTTGCAACCGCACTGTTAAACTGGAACACACCTGGCACACGTAAGGGGAATACGAGATTTGAGCTTCCTTCTTCCATTTTGAGTAATGTCTCAGAATACTGCTGCGCAATTTCTGGCTCCCAACCTTGATTTTTGATGTAAATCTCAGGAAGAAAATCCGATTTTCTGAATGGATTTACTCCAAAACGACCAATCGCAATATCAGCTTGGTGGTTAGCATCATTTGCGAAGAAGCAAAGATAGTCAAAAGCCATGTCGTGGTTTTTGCTTTCCTTGGCGACCGCAGCAGTCCAACCCCATACTATATATGGTGCTTGGTTGTATGTATCTTCCCACGCTCCACTCAATCTGTTCCAGACTCTGTCCGAGCCAGGTAAGGGTGCCGCACCGACTTTATTCTTGATTGGGCTATCGTCTTGCATTGCAGCCACAAAAGCATCATCCCATGAATAACTAAATAAAGTTTGACCTCCACCAAATGAGTTGATTTCATCGCCTAGTCCAAAGTTCATACCACCAGGTGGTACGTATTTTGTTGCCTCAACCCAGTCTGTGAGTGCCGCCACAAAACCTGGTCCATTAATCAACGGTTCCATAGTTTCCAGATCGAAGAAGAAACCACCCTTCACGCGTGGGTTTTTTGAATAAGCTACCGACCGACTAAAAAACGCAGCATACATCAGGTCATCTTTTTTCATGACTTCAGCAGAGCCATATTCTAGCTCACCATCATTATCCCAATCCCATCCGTTAAAGAACTCTGCCATTTCAGCATATTCTTTCCACGTTTGTGGGATGCGCAGCTCATTACCAGTCTCAGCCTTATACTTAGCTTTATACTCGGGATTATCAATCACATCTCTACGATATTTCAGGTAATGACGATCTCCATCAATTGGAAACTGTATCATCTCGCCACCCCACGAGTTCACATCAATGTGACCCTGAGTAACATCTTTCATTTGCTTCATATTCACATACTTGGCAGGAATAGGCTGAAGATACTGCTTCCAATCTCGAAGAAAGTTTGAGAAGCCAAACACAATATCATAAGGGGTTTGCCCCGCTTGAAACGGGATCATTGCTTTGGAGTAGAGGTCACCAGCTGGCGTATGGATCACCTTCACTTCTGCTCCAGTTAGAGCACTGAACTGTTCAGCGTGGAGTGCTGTAGGCTCACCCATGACAGGCACTGCATGGGTATTAATAGTCAACTTTTGACCTGAATAATCTTTCTCAGACATAGCCTCGTAAGAGCACTGACCTGGAATGTCTCCTGAATTTTTAATATGCGGAAACTGATCACTCCATTTATCAGCCTGAGCAGTGCCTGCTAGCAGGACAGCGCCAATAGCTAACAAACTTACACTTGATGTTATTTTCATTTTAGTTCCTCCCGGTTACAATTTTTTTAAGGCACGAGTACAGCACGGCCTTTTACTTTTCCGTTGTTTAAATCCTGCAAAGCCAAATTCGCATTTGCCAGACTATATTCTTTTGTCGCTAGATTAACTTTACCTTTATCGGCCAAAGACATTAATTCAGTCAGTTCCGCCCACGTTCCAACCAGGTTTCCGATAATATTTTTTTCTGTTGTGACCATTTCGAAGGCGCTTACGTTGATATCTTCACCATATCCGACAACGTAATAACTTCCCATCTCACGAGTCATTGCGAGTCCCTTCGAGGTTGTCCCCCTCTCAGCTACAAAATCCAAAACCGCTTCAGCTCCTTTGCCTTTGGTCAGCTCAAGAACCCGCTGGACTTCATTTCCATCAGCTTTGACAAGCTCATCAGCTCCACAGCTTTCTGCAAGCTTCAGTGCCATCTCCGATGGGTCTACGACAATGATTTCAGCTGCGCACATTGCCCTGAGAACTTGTATGCCAATATGGCCAAGGCCACCGGAGCCAATCACAACACATGTTTGACCAGGCAATAGATGGCGAGATGCTTTTTTAGCGGCGCGGTATGCAGTTAGCCCAGCATCTGAATAGGCCGCCACCTCTTTAGGGATTAGAGTTTTAGGCAATTTCACAATATTTCGAACAGAGGTTTTGAGTGCTTCTGCATAACCACCATCACAATCAACGCCTGGGAACGATCCATTTTCTCCATGCATGTCATGTCCGCGGCGACACGCCAAACACGTACCACCTGTAATTTTAGGATGAACAATAACTGGGTCACCTTTCTTGAGGCCTTCGACTTCACTACCTACATCTTCAATCCAACCAGCATTTTCATGCCCCATTATTAGTGGCAATAATTTGCGGTCTGGGTCTGTCGCTTCACGCCAAACGCCCTCGATTATGTGAAGGTCTGTTCGACAAACCCCCGCACCACCAATTCTAACGATAACATCACTGGCTTTTTCAATTTTAGGGTCGGCAACGTTTTCTAAATCTACCCACGATGGTGCCGTCAAATGGTCATCATAATATTTTAAAACTTGCGCTTTCATGTTCTGCCTTTCGATACGGGTTGGACATTCGGAACACGCATTTCAAAATCAAACAACGCTCATTAGTGTTCACTTCTGATCATAAGTATCTAATAATTGTTCAATTAATGAACATATGCTAAATTTACCGCTTGAGTAAAATAGTATATGACGGTGGCAATTGGAGCTGAATATGAATGAAAATTCCGCCACAAATATCGATGAGTTTGAAGCACGGACCGCTTTAGGAACAGAGATCAAAATATCTAAAGCGTCACTTGATGACAGTTGGCAGCGCAGCTCATCGTATGGTTTGGACCCCAATGGGAAACCTGTCGATGCAGTGATATCCCAAGAAGATTTGTATCAGGTCAATCAAAAGAATGAATGCATTAAGCAATTTGTAATGCCTGAATTAGAACTACTCTATAACCAAATCGCGGGTACTAACTTCATGGTTGCCTACGCAGACAGCTCAGGCATCGTGATAGACGCACTCCGAGATGAAGAATTTAAAAATAGCGACGCTGGTCGCGCAGTAGTTCCTGGGTCAATATGGACAGAACAATATCGCGGCACCAACGCTTTAGGCCTCTGCTTGCATACGGGTTCATCTCAAATAGTAGCAGGCAAGGACCATTTTTTTCGAAAACTTGGAGGATTGTCTTGCTTCGCTGCACCAATTTACAATCCAAGAAACGAAATTGTAGGAATGATTGATGCAACATCAGATGCATCTTCTCGGCAGCATCATACCTTAGCATTAGTAAAACTGGCCTGCATGAATGTTGAAAATCGCTTATTCATCGATGAATTTCAAGGTCATTCAGTGATTAGTTTCCACGCTCGGCACGAATACCTTTCGACCACCAGCGTAGCACTTTTAGCAGTTGACGAACTTGGTTTTATTGAAGGCGCTAATACAAATGCACAAATAATGTTGAACGGTTTGCATATTTCACAAAAACGTCACTTTGGGGACATTTTTGAAATACCCTTTTCAAACGCAATTACTCGGCTTGGCTCTAACGAGATTATCAGAATACACGACGTTATGGGGTCTGCTGTGTTTATGGAGTTAAGTGAATCGACAAATAAACGAATAGTTGAATTAAACTCAAACAAAAGGAAAAACAGTTTGATGGCTAATATCCAAAGCCATCCAGAACAAAAAGGTGTTAACGAAGAGAAAAAAAACAAATCTTATTTTAATTATATTATTGAAGATAGCAGTCTAAAAAAACATCTAAATGTTGCGAGTAAAGCTCTTAAACAAAATCTGTGTATATTCATAGAGGGTCCAAGAGGATCTGGGAAAAAAACAACCGCTATCGAATTACATAGAAGATTTCTTAACTCAAAAAAAATTATAGAAATAAAGTGTGATTTATTGTCTGAAGACAACTTCGAAAACGAGCTCTTTGGTGAGGAAGGCAAGCTAGCCTTCTTTCGCCAAAATCAACCAGCCATTCCAAAAGGCACATTATATAAGGCTATAGGTGGAAGCTTATTTTTGAACAATGTAGAGCACACTCCTCTAAAAATTCAGCAGGTATTAGCTCAAGTTCTTGAAGCAAACCAAGAAGTTGAAACGGAAGAAAATAAGATTAGAGCTACCTTCGTTTCCAGCCAAATATCCATTGCAGATCTGCATGCATCAAAAGACATGGATCCCATTTTTTTAGAAAATATATGTGGTGCCAAGGTTGTAGTGCCCAGCATAAATCAAAGAATAGAATTCAAAAAAATAGCAATAGAAATCCTTAGGCAAATCTCAAGCGAACACAAATTTTCCCGGATGGCGTTAGACGTCTTAAAAGAAATGGATTGGCCAGGTCAAATCAAGCAATTGAAAAATACAATAAAATTAATGGTAGCTAAATCAGATGGTTTAACTTTGCACGCTGAGCTTATTGAGGGTGATCAAAATTTTAACTTAGACCAAGTTGTCCCATGCATTTCCTGCGCTAAGTCACCAATAAAAAAAGAAAATTGCATTCTCATCAAGAAAACTTTTTTAGATTCTGGGAGTAACATAAGCCTAGTATCTCGTCGTCTCGGAGTATCAAGGAACACTATATATAAGCATATCAAAGCACTTTAGTGGTCACGCTATACTTGCCCAAAAAATACAAGCAACATGAGTCATTAGGAATTCAGTATACCGCACCGTTGACAAGGTGGCTGTTCGCAAGCTGGTGTTTGTTAGATGATCACGTGCGTTCGGGTTCAGTATCGAAGCATGCCACGAACTTCTGAGCCTTTATCAAAATCAGGACCGTACAAGTTCGGAAGTAAAGCGCATCGCGTCCCAGCGATTGGAATGAATCAAAAAGTAGCAGCGAGAGCTGCAGTCACTGTACGATGAGTTGGCGCATCTGGTGACATCTTGCCGAGGTGATCACATGCCTAACCGTCAGATTATCGACTTACCTTGGGTGAAATTCAAATTTCTGCGTTGCAGACATTCACTGCACTACAGAAAAACGGGGGTCTGGGCCTTTTCCTGCTGTTAGCTGCGGCCTGAACTAATGATCGCCATGCGGACTAAGCTGACGTTGGCCGATGGACGTCTCGACAGCTGCCATGCGGAGCGGTCATTCAAAATAAAAGGATAAAATCAATATGACATGACCCTTCGTTAGGGAAGGGTGTCCCACACACGGGGGTGTGGGGTCTTGAGGGCTTTCACAACCGTGAAAATAGGCTTATAGCGCCGCATAAAATACAAGTAACGACACAAAAATTTACGATCGGAAACATAGCCATGTTCACGCTTACCTTGATGACGAACCCATCTGGCGCCTATCTTGAGGGCACATTGCTGGACAGTTTGCGTAACGCATGGGGCGGTGGTGACATTTTGTGGCTGGCGGCAGATCAAGCGGCGGAATTTCATGTCATGAAAGCCCCTGCCAATTTGTGGGATGTGTGGGCCGAATTGCAAACCCTTGGCGTTGACTTGGTAATGCAACCCGCAGAAGGGCGTCGCAAAAAGATGTTGCTGGCCGATATGGACAGCACGATGATCTGTCAGGAATGTATTGACGAATTAGCCGCCAAGGCAGGGGTTGGTCCCCGCGTGGCCGACATCACGGCGCGTGCTATGAATGGCGAGCTTGATTTTGAAGAGGCGCTCATTGAGCGAGTTGGATTGTTGAAAGACTTGCCTGTCAGCATCATAGACAAAGTTTTGGCCGAACGGATCACCTATATGCCGGGTGGTGCGGTGCTTTTGGCGACGATGAAAGCTAATGGCGCGCATGCGGCCTTGGTGTCTGGTGGTTTCACTGCATTTACCGCCAAAGTATCCGCCCATCTGGGGTTTGACGAAAACCGTGCCAATACCCTTATCGTTGAAAACAACAAATTAACCGGCGATGTTGGTCGCCCGATTTTGGGTCGCGAAGCCAAGATCAATGCGCTGAACGAAATATCCGCAAAACAAGGTATGACCGCGCAGAACGTAATGGCCGTCGGTGACGGTGCCAACGATCTGGGCATGCTGCATTTAGCCGGATCAGGCGTTGCCCTGCATGCCAAACCTACCGTTGCCGCCGAATGTGATATCCGGATCAACCATGGTGATCTGACCGCGTTGCTGTATTTACAGGGTTATACCAAAGACGAATTCGTCACGCCCTAAATTCAGAACTATATGCGGGCCAAACCAGCAGCGGGCCGAATTTCTGCTGCCCTAATGTTGCGGCGGTTGTACAATCCAGCATTCATGCGTTTTTGCACCATAGGATGATTGCGTGGCAACAAATCCAACCCTACTAAAATCGCGGCAATCGCCGCTTCTGATGCGCGTGTCGCGCCATCGGACACCTTCAACGCAATACCCAATTTACGCTCTGGGGCTATAGCTACAAATACACCTTCTGCACCCGTTTTAAGCGCCAAACGCCCTTCTGATGCGCGCATAAGTTCTGTGCAAGCACGCCCCTCCCCCGCCACCAGTTCAGGATGCTTTCGCATGGCATCACGCAAGGAAACCATTGCCTTGCTGCGCGTGTCTGATTTTACATCAGCACTAGCAAAGGCGGCCACCGCTCGGCCCAAACCAGTGACGCTTGTGGTGAAATTCGGTGCCGAACAACCGTCGATACCATAACCTGTGCTTGCCTCCCCGCACGCCTCTTCATAAGCAGCACGCACCGCCACTTGCACAGGATGATCAATCTCGATGTATTCAGAACCACCGCCCAAATGTTTGTTCAAAGTTAAAAATCCGCAATGCTTACCAGAACAATTGTTGTGACACTGACAGGGCACGTCACCCGCACTTATCATTGCATGAAGTTCGTCTGTGTCGCGAATGGGTTCTGAACCACATCGCAGATCATCATCCGATAGACCCAAGTTATCCAACCAAGACAAAACCCGCGTTGAATGAATGGCCGCACCTTGATGGGATGCGCACAACAAAGCCAATTGTTCAGTGTTCAATCCAGCATTGGCCGCAGCACCACTTTCAATCAACGGCAGAGCTTGGATCATTTTTGAGGATGACCTTGGAAAGATGATTTGATCAGGATTTCCCCATGAACGAAGCACTTGGCCCGTCTCATCAACAACAACAGCGTGCCCCATATGAACGCTTTCTAAAACGTCATTGCGCCATACTTCTGCTAAAGGTTCTGCACTTGCCATTGTCGTTTCCACTTCTGATCAGCGAAAATCAGCCAAAGGGTCTTTCACAATTGGACATTTTCGCGTTAAACTATGACATCAAGTAAAAAATATTCTGGCCCTTTTAACAAGTCTGATAACAGACGATAAAGACAGAGCAAGAGGCAGTTAGCAGCTGGAGGCTGTAAAGCGATGAAATCTATGGTCTTAAAATCCGCCAAATGCGCCGGTCTATGTGCAGCATTGGCCATCTCAGCAGGCAGTGCATTCGCACAAGAGTCCACCAACCGCGTGGCAGCTAAAACCAACTGGAGCGTTTTTGTTGAGGATAACCCAACAGAATGCTGGTCCGTTTCGGCACCTCAAGAAACCGTTAATACCCGCGACGGCAACGTTGTGGCCGTAAGACGAAGCGATATTTTGTTACTGGTTTCAAATCGACCCAGCAACAATGTCACCCAAGAGGTAAGCTTTACGGGCGGTTATCCTTTCGCACCTGGTTCAACGGTTAACGTGAACATCAGCGGTGGCGAATTTGAATTATTTACCGATGGTGAATGGGCGTGGCCTGCGTCACCTTCCGATGATGCAAAAATTATTACAGCGATGAAGCGCGGTGCAAATGCCGTTTTAACAGCCCGTTCATCCAAAGGTACCGTGACAAAAGATACCTTTTCTTTGCTAGGCTTCACAGCGGCGTTAGACGAGGCTGACAAACGCTGCGGCGGGTAAGTTAACCGACTTATTCAGAAAGCCAAGGACGTTTCGGTCGGTCAGTTCTGACTAAAAAATCAACCGTTCAGGCAAAAAAAGCCCCACATCAGATTTGATGCGGGGCTTTTTGATTTGTTAGGGTAACAGGATTTCTACAATCGGCGGCCAGATCAACATAATCGATAGGGCAAACAATTGAATTGCGATGAACGGCAAGAAACCTTTGAAGATGTCGGTCAGTGAAATATGGGGCGGTGCCACAGATTTCAGATAAAACGCAGCCGGACCAAACGGCGGCGATAGGAAGGAGACTTGCATGTTCATACAGAACAAAACCCCAAACCACACGGCGACATATTTTGGTTCAAGTTGACCAATCAAACCAATCTCTTCAATCGGCAAGCGTTTCACGATGGGCAAAAATACTGGAATGATCAGCAACACGATACCAACCCAATCCATGAACGCCCCCATGAACAACAAGATCGCCATCATCGTAAGCAGAACCAGCATCGTTGGCATGTCACTGCCCACAATTAGGTTGGCAATATAGTTAGGACCACCCGCCAGCGTATAAGCGCCCGCAAGACCCGCCGCACCAATGGTTACCCAGATGATTGTACCCGTCGAACGAAGTGTTCGCATCACCGCATCCCAGATCAAGGCAACTGATGCCTCACCGCGGGAAATCGCAATAACAAGTACCGCAAAGGCACCCATGCCAGCCGCCTCGGTAATGCCGGAAATACCGCCATAGATCGATCCAAGAACAACACCAATAACCGTGAATGGTGGCACAAGCCCACGACCATGTTCCCAACCACGTGCGGAACGCTCGCGACCAAAGACAAACAACGCAAGTACGACGCCCAGAATGACGGCACCAACAAGATAAGGCAGGTGATGCACCATGCCCAAGAAGATTTGTTCGACGTGGTCATCCTCGACGATGACGTTCTGGCCAGTGACGGTAAAGAACAACGCACGCAACAACAAAACCAGACCAAAACCAGCAACAATAATCGACATAAATCCACCGAACATTGCCCATTTTTCACCACCCTCTGGATCATCTGCAGCAGGTTCAGGAAGTGGCGCAAGTGAAGGGTTTAGATTTGTTCGCACGACGATATAAAGGATGATCATCGACGCCAGCATAAAGCCTGGAACAAATGCGCCAGTGAACAGTGCCTTGATCGATGTTTCAGTAATCAAGCCATAGATGATCAAAACGATCGATGGTGGGATCATTGTGCCCAAAGAACCCGATGCACAAATCGTACCAATAGCAAGGTTCTGATTGTAACCAAGACGCAACATCTGTGGCAGGGCGATAAGACCCAACAACACAACTTCACCACCAATGATACCAGACATGGCGGCCATGATTACAGCCATGATCGAGGTCACGATCGCAATACCACCACGCACGCGGCTTAGCCAAAAATCAAGGCTGTCATACATTTGCTTGGCAATGCCGGAACGTTCCAAAAGCGAGGCCATAAAGATAAACAACGGTACCGATATGAGAACGTATTCCGTCATTAAATCATATATCTTCTGCGTCAGAATATAGAGCGGCCCTGTCCCAGGTCGCCCTGACAACAACCCGTCACCAAAACTTAGTGGATTGCTCAATAGTGCAGGTTCAAATTTCATAACCATAACGACCAACGCCAAGAACGCCGAAGCAAAACCAAGCGGCATCCCGATTGCCAATAGGACTACCAGCCCTAGCACAAGTACAATTGATATTGTCCCGATATCCATTATTCTTCTCCTATGGCGCGTTTGATTGCAGCCAGTTCTTCTTCGTCCACATCATCCGCTGCCGTATGCACCTTAGGTTCTGCGTTCCAATCACAAATTAGGTTTGAGATTGCTTGCAAAGAGATGAGGATAATCATGATTAAAATTGTAGGCTGAATGATCGCTGGAATGGGCGGATCGAACGCCGTCCCCATCATTTCCCAGTTATAGAATTTTCTGATGAACACTTGTTTGTAGCTGCCATAAACCAACCCAATAGCAAAAACCATAACCATGAAAGTCCAAAGAACATCACAAAATCGCTGAACATTTCGCGGCAGCATATCGTAGATGATGAAAATACGAATATGACAGCGTTGCTGCATGGCATAAAGACCTGACAGAAGGAACACGAACCCGGCTATCCAAAGCGTAAGTTCGTTTGCCCACTTCGTCGGCGCCTCTACTACATAACGAACGAAAACCTCGTACAGCATTACGGTTGTCATCGTCAAAATCAAAATCATCGTGACGCGACCAATAAAGATCGAAAAGCGATCGATGCGGCGCCATTCTTGAAATTCCATTGCTGCAACACGCGACGTATGGACCCCCATGAACGCAAAAATTGGCACCAAAACCAACGCGAGCCAATCAATAGGATCAGCAAAACCACCAAACAATCCTGCCATATTTGGGGTAACATCCTTACTGATGTGAATTGCACTGACTTGCGCGAACATCGATTCATTCGCGTGGGGTGCAAAATCCAGAATAAAGACGGGCATGTGCCAAATGACCCAACCCATCGCTATCATAAACGCGGTGGGCCAAAGCCATTCACTAAAACTGCCGGTTTCTTCGGTCATTTGATTTCTCCGTTACGCTGCTTTGTAGTGTTCAATTATTTCACGATCAGGTTCGACGCCAAGGCCGGGGCCCATTGGGATCGACACGCGACCCGCGTTTTCCTTAACCGCTTTTTGTATGTTCAATGGTTGCGTTAAAAGATCATCTCGAAACGCATTATGTGTCGTATCAAATTCCAACATCGGCTCCCACGGATGCAATCCACCTGGCATAGGCGGCATAGATGCCAACAGATGCAGATTGGTGGTGATCGCAATCGCGGATCCCCAAACGTGATTTACAACAGGTGTGAAATGGGCGTGACACAGGGCCAACACCCGCTGGTATTCGGAAATACCGCCAAGTGCGCAAACTTCAGGTTGCGCAATATCAAGGCCACGATTTTCCAAAATTTGCCGCCAACCCCAACGATTAAACTCGGCTTCGCCACCAGAAATGTTCACCTCTAATCTAGCACGCAATTCGCGATATCCGTCGTGATCCTCTGGTGCGATTGGCTCTTCAAACCAATAAGCGTCCAGCTCTTCTAAGGCGCAACCAACCTTAAAGGCATCCGACGTTGTGTAACAATGATTAGCATCCACCATGAACGGAAACTCATCACCAATGCCACGGCGCACCGCTTCGCATAACTTGATGTCATCGCGCGGGCCAAGACCAACTTTCATCTTGGTGGCCACAAAGCCCATGTCCTTGATCGCGGCGGCTTCATCTTCAAAACGGGAAACCAAACTTGCGGCAGGTTCAGGGCGCAACATCATGCCGTACCCATAAACAGATACATCCGTGCGATGCGCACCACCCAACATGGCATGGATTGGCAAGTTCGCAACCTTGCCTGCAATATCCCACAGCGCAATATCGACGCCGGATAGGGATTGCATCGGCATTCCCTTTTGTCCGTGGTCTCGCAGAAGGTTATATACCTTGTGCCAAATCACGTCCCGTTCAATCGGGTTCATTCCCAAAACCATGGGCTGAATTACTTTTTCAACGATTGTCTTATTTGCACGCGCCACATTACCTGGCCCGAAACATTCACCCCAACCGGTGATGCCTTCGTCTGTAATAACCTCAACCAAATGGGCCGAGCGTTTCACATAATATTGCTGCGAATAACCAAGCTGTTCAGGCAAGTCATATTCAAGAACGTGGCTTTTGATTTCGACGATTCTCATCAGGATGCGGAGCTCTTTGTGTTAGAAACGGCGGAACCCAAAGGCCCCGCCGAAAAAAGGTATCTAAAAGGTAACCCTTATTTCATCGCGCCAATGCCGCGAAGGAAGTCTAGGTGGCTACCCAAAAGCTCTTTTGCTTCTGGTGTTGTCGCAAACTCACCCCAAGCAGATTGAACTGCTTCACGGTATTTTGCTGACTCTTCTGGTGCCCATTCGTACATGTTCAAACCAGCTTCGGCCATTTTCACAGAGTTTTTGGCGTTTTCAACTTCGTTGATTGAAGTGTTTTTCAAAGCCAAAGCCTGCATACCAACTTTTAGTATAGCTTGGTGTGCTGATGGCATTGCATCCCAAACTGCTTTGTTACAAGCAAGGTGGTCAGCTGGCATTGAGTGGAAACCAGGATAGTTTGTGTGTTTACCAATGTCATAAAGACCAAGACCAATGTTGTTGGTCAAGTTGGCAGCATCCGCACCATCGATGATGCCTGTTTCAAGCGCTGTAAAGATTTCGTTGAAATCCATAACGATTGGAGACGCACCAAGGTTTTCAAAGATGTTTGTGATCATGCCTGGAGGTGAACGGAACTTCCAGTTTTTGAAGTCATCAACGCCGCGGATTGGGCGTGTTGATACCAATGATTCTGGACCAGGGATCCACCAACCAACAAATTCCATGTCGTATTGGTTATATAGTTTGTTCAAAGAGGCATAACCGTCGCCGTGCAACAACCAAGCCATTTGTTGGTATGGGTTTGCATAACCACCGTTCAAGTCACCAGCAAATTGGAACGCAGGGTTTTTACCAGTTTGGTAAGCACCACCTGTCATGTCGCAATCAAGAATGCCTGTAACAGCCGCGTCAAATGTTTCAGCAGCTTTAACAACAGCACCTGAATAGAACATTTCGATTTGGATGTCGCCGCCGGACATTGCTGTCACGTCTTTGATGAACTCACCGGCCATTTTGCCAGAAAGAGTTTCTTGGCTAAAGTGTGTTTGGATACGCAGGCTTGTTGTTTCTGCGTTGGCAACGGATGCCACACCCAAAGTAAGAGCAGCAGCAGATGCCGCTAGGGTTAGTTTTTTAGTCAGACTCATAGTTTCCTCCCAAAGTCTGTTGGACGTCAGAACCGGATCTAAGCTTTCTGCTCTTTCCGGCCTTCCGAGGTTTTGGTGACAAGAATGTCACCGGCTAATATAGGGCCGAAACTAGCGACCCATCCAACCGCCATCGACGGTTAAGATCTCTCCATTTACGTAGTTAGAAGCATTTGAAGCCAAAAAGATAGCGCTACCGGAAAAATCTTCTGGTTTTCCCCAACGCCCTGCAGGGATGCGTTCCAAAATTGATTTGGAACGGTCAGGGTTATCTTGCAATGCTTGTGTGTTGTCTGTTGCAATATATCCTGGCGCGATTGCGTTCACATTCACGCCTTTGCCAGCCCATTCATTAGCTAACGCTTTGGTCAGCTGACCTATACCACCCTTGGATGCGGCATAGCCAGGAACCGTGATTCCGCCTTGAAACGTTAACAAAGACGCGGTGAAAATAATTTTGCCTGAACCACGTACGATCATCCCTTTGCCTATTTCACGGCTCAAGATAAATTGGGCGGAAAGGTTCACATCAATGACCGTGTCCCAATAATCATCAGGATGCTCGGCGGCAGGCTTACGCATGATCGTTCCAGCATTATTGATCAAAATGTCAGGCATCACGCCATCTGCATCAAGTTGGGCAATAAAAGCTTTAAGTGCTGCGCGATCACTGAAGTCACAGGCATAGCCTTTAAAATCACGACCCATTGCTTTGACTGATTCTTCGACTTCACTGCCAGGGGCGAGCGTTGCGCTGACACCGACAATGTCCGCACCAGCGCCGGCCAAACCTTCGGCAATACCACGGCCAATGCCGCGTTTGGCACCTGTTACCAGAGCGGTTTTTCCCGTCAAATCAAATAAACCAAGGCTCATGCGTCGGCTTCTACTTTGATAAGGCTTTTCAATGCCGTTGGTGAACGATCCAAATCATCAAACGCTTTTTGAATGTCACTAAGCGGGGCCACGTCGGTGATCACAGTATTCGCATCCACCCCACCCGAAGCGATGATACCGATGGCTTTTTCATAATCTACCGGCTCGTAAACACGAACGCCCACAAGCGATAATTCACGCCAGAAAAATTGGAACAGATCAATCTTTGGTTTTTGAGCGTGTATGGCCACCATCACAATTCGCCCACGCGTTGCCGCCACTTCTGTCATGGCATCGACACCCGGCTGGGTGCCTGAAACCTCAAACACAACGTCTGCACCTTTTTCGCCTGTGATCGTGTTAATTTCAGCCTTAAGGTCAACCTCGGCTGGATTAATGATTTTAAAACCAAGCTTTTGTGCAATCGCTAAACGAGCTTTGTTAACCTCGGATACCACGACGCGGCCACCATAGTCCCGAGCGACCATAGCAACCAAAATCCCGATTGGACCACCACCAATAACGACAACATCTTCGCCTTCTTTTAGGTCCGACATGCGCACATCGTGACAAGCCACAGCCACTGGTTCAATGAGCGCGGCATGATCAAGGCGCAGATCGTCCGGCAGCACATGAAGCGTATGCGCTGGAACCGTCCAGATTTCTTGCATCGCGCCATCTGTATCAAGACCCAAGAAATTTAGCTGATGGCAGATGTGAAAATGACCTGCATCACAAGCGGGACAATCGTTACAGTGATCCAACGGACGCACGACAACTTTTTGGCCCATTTTTACGTTTGTGACGTTTGCTCCGATGGCCTCAACTGTGCCCGACATTTCATGACCAACCACACGGTTCAGACCCACACGCGCATCCATATTGCCGTGATAAACGTGCATATCTGTGCCGCAAATCCCACAGTAGGCCACGCGCACAGCCACTTCACCAGCGTTTGGAACTTGGGCTGCGGTTTGTTCGACAACGAAGCTTTTGTCGCCCCTGTAAAATGCCGCAGATATTTTAGTTTCAATCATTCTTAGTGTCCTTGGTGTTTCTTGTTCAGTAAGTCCCAATCAAACTCCACACCAACGCCCGGAATATTTGGCGCAACGGCGAGATGATCCTCAATGACTAAAGGTCGATGAGTGTAGGTATCGATTGGGAAAGAGTGTACTTCCAACCAACCAGTATTTTTTTGGCTCGACATCAGACTTACGTGCAATTCTTGCATGCCATGGCTGCAAACAGGTATTCCGTGTGCTTTGGCCAATGCCGCAACCTGAAGCCAGCCTGTTATGCCCCCACAATTCGAGGCATCAGGTTGAATGAACGACAGCTTTGCCTGATCAAAAGCATATTCAAATTCATGAATCGTATGCAGGTTTTCACCCATGGCCAGCGGCATACCCGTTGCATCAGAAATTTTGCCAAATCCGATATAGTCATCGGGGATCGTCGGCTCTTCGAACCACAACAGATTAAATGCCTTAAAGGCATGAGCAGCCTCGATCGCCTGATCAACGCTCATGCCGTAATTTGCATCCACCATGAACGCGATATCAGGCCCGACCAATTCGCGCACTGCCTTCATGCGTGCCAAATCGGTGGCCAATTCAGGCTGGCCAATCTTGATTTTAATGCCGTTGTGACCACGCGCCAAATATCCACGGATGGAATCCAACAATTTGGGCAGTGGAAAATTCAGATCAATGCCTCCGGCGTATGCCTTGCAACGATCAGACGCACCACCCGCCATTTGCCACAAAGGCTGGCCCTTTGATTTGCCGCGAATATCCCAAAGGGCAATATCCACGGCGGAAATGGCAAAACTGGCAATGCCCCCGCGCGCCACATAATGCACATGCCATTGCATCATCTCGTACAGCGCTTCTACATTTTCGGCATTTTGACCGATCAAAAATGGCACAAGATCATGTTCGATCATTGCAAGGATAGAATATCCACCTTTGCCACCAGTGTACGTATACCCCGTACCTTCAAACCCATTTTCGAGCTTAATTGTAACGGTAACCAATTCAAAATGCGTATGATCGCCATGTTTGGCATCAGAAAGCACCTCATCGAGCGGCAACTTAAAAAGCTGCGCTGTAACAGATTTAATTCGCAGCAGAGTGCTTGCGTCGTTCAATCTAATTCCCCGATTTATCAATTTGGTATGACCAAAGTCCGAGAACGCTAGCCCAAAACATCGAAACCTGTCAATAAGTCTTGGAATTTTTCTATTTTGGTCGTATTAGCATTAAATATGTGGAACGAATGCGGCGATTGATCAAACCATGATAGACGAGCAAAAAGAACCAAAACCCGAAAGCAATCCCTCAGAAAGAGCTGCCAGTTCCGTTGTTCGGGCGATAGAAAAAGACATCCAATTAGATGTGCTGCATGATGGCGAAATGCTGCCATCAGAGCGCGACATGATGGAAAGATTTAGTGTCAGTCGTACAGTTATTCGCGAGGCCACACATATTCTGTCATCCCGCGGCTTGGTTGAATCACGCCCCCGTTTCCGGCCAACGGTCAAAAAACCAAACTTTGATACCGCCATGGGTGCCTTAGAAGGCATTGTCCATCATTTGCTTAATGAAGCTGGTGGTGTAAAAAACCTGTTCGATACACGAATTTTCATGGAGGTTGGGCTAGTTCGATCCGCCACCGAGAATGCCACCAAGGATGACCTGCAGGCACTTAAGGCTGCATTGGATGTGAATGAGGCTGCAATTTTTGAGATCGATAAGTTCTATGAAACTGATATGGCTTTCCATCGGGTGTTTTACACGATCAGCAAAAATCCAATCGCCGAGGCAATACACAAGGCCTATATGACATGGCTAGGCCCGCGCTGGAAAATGATGCCAAGGTCAGCCGATCGAAACCAATTCAACTTTGAATCTCACAAAGCAATTTTTCAGGCCATTTTGATGCGCGATCCTGATTTGGCCGAGGCCGCTTTGCGATTTCACATGAAAGATGCTTGGGCACAAATCCCCAAATCGATCTCTGAAAACTAGTCCTTCAAAATTTCATTGGCGTGATGTTGCGGGTCCTTGGCTTAAAGGCTAAGCATAACACATGAAACATGTACCCAAAGAAACCACAGATGATGCGCTTATTCAGGAATTCCTGAACAAAGGCGGCAAAGTCAGCGTTGGAAAAACCAAACCATTGGCGGCCGAACTTGGCCTAAGCAACAATGTTTGGAACAACAAACTGACACGCGAAGAAAAAGCGGCCCGCGACAAAAAGTGATCTGAAACAACGGCCAATGCACGCAGCTTGTTGCTTTTTGCGACAAGCATTTGCTTGGTATTTCATTACCTCACGAAAAGAGCACTCGTTTTCATCGCAGTACACGGCCTAGAAATTTACCTGGTCTCCGCCCTTAAGCGCCAAGCGTTCGCGTGCCTCTTGTGGGGTCGCCACGCTAAGCCCAAGATTTTCAATGATCTGACGAATGCGGTGAACCTGTTGTGCGTTCGATGTCGCCAGTTCACCTTTGCCAATATACAAACTATCCTCTAGCCCGACGCGTAAATTGCCGCCTAGTAAGGCGCTTTGTGTCGCAAATGGCATTTGATTTCGCCCCGCGGCCAGAACCGACCATTCATAGTTTTCTGCCCCAAACAGACGATCAGCAACCTTGTGCATGTGCATCAAGTTATCAAGATCCGCCCCTGCGCCACCCAAAATTCCAAAAACCATCTGAATGAAAAACGGCCCCTTGATCAGCCCTTGGTCGACAAACCATTTCACGTTGTAAAGATGTCCAAGGTCATAACACTCGAATTCAAATTTGGTGCCATGCTCTTGGCCCAATTTTTCTAACGCATATCTGATGGTTTTAAATGTATTCGGAAAAATAAAGTCTTCCGTCATTTCTAAATAGGGCCGTTCCCAGTCGTGCTTGAATTCGTCGAATTTCTTCGACAATGGGAAAAGGCCAAAATTCATTGATCCCATATTTAGCGAGGCCATTTCCGAACTAGCAGAAGTTGCTGCCTGTAATCTATCGTCGATGGACATGCCCAAGCCGCCCCCAGTCGAAATGTTCATCACCGCGTCAGTGGATTGCTTGATAATAGGCAAAAACTGATTAAAAACTTCGGGCCTAGGGTCCGGTTTACCTGTTTCAGGATCGCGTGCGTGTAGGTGGATGATCGAGGCACCTGCTTCGGCTGCTTCGATGCTCGCTGTGGCGATTTCCGTTGGCGTAACAGGCAAATGCGGGGACATGGTTGGCGTGTGAATGCCGCCAGTAACAGCGCAAGTTATAATAACAGATTTAGCCATTTGTTTTCTCCAACCGAGGGATAAAATTTGTCCACGTTTCAGTTTGAAGTGTAAACTCCAGCCTTACGAAAGCAATAGTCATGCAAATTCGAACATCGGAAAGAAACAGATATACTAGCCGCAACATCAATGATGGTGTAGGAATTAGAAAATTGAACAATTACGCGAAATGGAAATACCTATGGGCAAACTAATAACAATTCTCAACGGCCCGAATTTGAACCTGCTGGGATTGCGACAACCTGAAATTTACGGCAGTGAAACCCTTGCGGATGTCGAAAACAATTGTGGCATTGTGGCCAAGGATCTTGGCCTGAGTTCCATTTTACGGCAAACCAATCACGAAGGCATTTTGGTCGATTGGGTGCATGAGGCGCGTGAAAACTCGGCAGGCATCATTATCAACCCTGCTGCCTTCACCCACACATCCGTGGCATTGCTTGATGCGTTACATACCTTTGAAGGCCCCGTCCTAGAGGTGCATATTTCGAACGTGCACAAGCGCGAAAGCTTTCGTCATCATTCATACGTCTCCCTACGTGCCGACGGTGTGGTCGCTGGCTTTGGCATTCAAGGTTACGCCTTGGCGATGCAACGAATGGCAAGTTTGCTGGCCTGATGACCATAAGAATTGCAATAGCAGGTGCCGGTCTTATCGGACACCGGCACGCGGCCGCCTCGCAACCACTTAAGGATGCAGTGCTTTGTGCAATTGTTGATCCGGCTCCGATCGGGGCAACAGTGGCCAGCGAATACGATGTGCCGCACTACGCTACGCTATCTGAGTTAATCACCAACGATCGCCCCGATGGCATTGTTCTGGCAACACCCAACCAGTTTCACGTTGATAATGCATTGGAATGTATCGCCGCAGGTATACCGATCCTGGTCGAGAAACCTTTGGCAATTGATGTCGCAGGTGCGGCCCAAATCGTAAAAGCCGCTGACCAAGCCCGCGTGCCTGTTTTGACAGGACATCATCGCCGCCACAATCCGCTGATTGCGAGGGCAAAAGAGGTGATCGAGAGCGGCCAGTTGGGAAAGATAACAGCTGTTCAGGCCAGTACTTGGTTATGCAAACCCGATGATTATTTTGACGTCCAATGGCGGCGGGAAAAGGGTGCTGGACCCGTTTACATCAATCTAATCCATGACATCGATCTGTTGCGCCATTTGTGCGGTGAAATTGTCAGCGTGCACGCAATGGAATCCAACGCAACGCGCGGTTTTGACACCGAAGATACAGCCGTCATCCTGTTGAAATTTGCTGATGGCGCCTTGGGAACAGTAAACGTTTCAGATGCCGTCGTTTCCCCATGGAGCTGGGAATTAACAGCACGTGAAAACCCGATGTACCCCGCCACAGACCAAGCCTGTTATCAAATCGGCGGCACTATCGGTGGGTTGTCCTTGCCTAACCTTTCGATGTGGACACATCCCCAGAAGAACAGTTGGTGGGAACCGATTAGCAAAACTAAACTTGTTTTTGATTTTGAAGACCCATTGGTTTTGCAACTAAAACAATTTGCCGATGTGATTGCGGGAAAGGCCGAACCCTTGGTTAGCGCGAGTGAAGGGTTACGAAACCAGCAGGTTTTAGACGCCGTGAAGTCATCCGCTGCAACGGGCCAAACAGTTCATCTTTCGACCTAGCAGCCCACCACCGCTTGCAGATCAAAGATCGGTAAAAGTATTGACAAAACGATCACAAGAACCATGGCCCCGACGATCATCATCAATATTGGGTCTATAAGAGCCGCAAATCGTTTACGTTCATTGCCAAGCCAGTTCTCGACCAGGGCAGCGGCACGCTCAGACATGCGCGCCAGTTTGGCTGATGCTTCGCCAGCGTTTACCAATTGCATCGCCACTGGTGGAATCACCGACAACCCGATAGAGTTTTCCTTTCGCGATATGTGGCCCCCTTTCTGGGAGGGCCGTTCCAACACCGCCTGTTGAAACACTCTCAATCCTGTTTTCAGACATAAACGGCGACGGCAATCTTGATCTGATCGAGGGAAATGGTTTTGACATTCCAGATGCGTTTTTCATCAGTGACGGCTCGGGTGGTTTGGCGCCTATTTCGTTTGCCGACAAAATAATTCCCCACTCAACAACCACGACAATGGCCGAGAAAACTGCGGATTTGCACAATGATGGTGTGCCAGAAATTTATATGGCGCAAATTGCTGGGCGATCTTCTGGCGTTTCAAAAACCCTGAAAATGCAAAAACTAGCCGCCTATTGTGATACGATCAAGAACCCGCAAGATCACGCGACCTGCGCAAGAAACATGGAAATCAAAACGTGGTATAATTCGGGTAACAATTTCGATCCGTCTTATGCATCCGAATGTCAGAATCTAACGGGGCGCGATCAGGCAGAATGTAAGGCCATGTTGATAAAGGATCTTGCCATTCAGCGGCGTGATCCCGAAGTTTGCAAACTGATCCCCAAATCACAATGGAGTGCGCAAGCCGCTTGCAACATCCATTTCTGGCCTTCGCGACCGATCACCAGCGCCGAGGCTGACGCCTCTACTCCGCAAATACTGCGATCCAACGTGCTTTGGACACGTGGGCAAGGTTCCAGTTTTGCAGATGAGGCAGAAACCAATGGTTTGGACGTCGGCGGTTGGAGTTGGGACACCAAGATCGCTGATTTCGACTATGACGGTTTTCAAGAAGTTTATATCATGAATGGCAGATGGGTTTCCAACGAAGTCAGCCCCTCAAATCTGTTCTTTCACAATCAAGGGGACGGGACTTTTTCCGAGGCGTCCGGCCCATTCGGTCTAGAGGATTACTTGATGACAGCGGCGGCAACCTCGTTTGACCTTGAGGGTGATGGTGACTTGGACATTATCAGTCATCCAGTTAATGGTCCAATCACTGTTTTCAAAAACAACACACAATCAGGCAATGCCATTGCATTTGATTTTGATGACGAAAAAGGCAATCGATTTGGGGTTGGGGTCAAAGTAATGGTGAAAACCACCAATAACATCATGCAAACACGCGAATTGCAACTTGGCGGTGGTTTCATGTCATTCGATGTCCCGCGCATGCATTTCGGTCTTGGCGAAAACACGGGCATCGTTAGCGGCATGATCACTTGGCCCGACGGTGAAATATCGGTTATTGGCTCGCTTGCAGCAGATGCGCGTTATAAGATCACCGGACGCTAGGAAATCATTCCTTAAATCGGCCAAGAATGGTTGAACAAGATAAATAAATCTGATTGGCTATTGCTGACGCAAGGCGCACGTAGCCCTTGGGCAGGAGGAACTATGCGATACCACACACCCCAAAGCTTTGAGGCGGCCAGCGAGATTGCTGCAAACGCCACAGGCTTGACCCGTTTTTTGGCAGGCGGCACCGATGTTTTGGTGCAATTGCGCGCCGATATTGTTTGCCCAGATGATCTGATCGACATCAAACAAATCGCTGGCGTCCAAGACATAACGCAACAACCCGATGGTGGGTGGCGCATTGGTGTTGCTGTTTCGGGTGCCAAAATGAGTGAGCATCCAGATTTGCACAATGAATGGCCAGGTGTGGTCGAGGCGATGGATCTAATCGGTTCAACACAGGTTCAAGGACGCGCCACATTGGTTGGTAATCTTTGCAACGGCTCACCGGCCGCTGACAGTGTACCAGCCATGGTTGCCGCCGGTGCAACTGTTTCGGTGTCAGGCCCGAATGGTTCACGCGAAGTTGCGGTTGAGGACATTCCAGTTAGCCCTGGCAAAACAAGTCTTGCAGCGTGCGAATTGTTGACAGCTGTCAACCTACCCGCCCGTGGGGCAAACGCAGGTGATGCGTATTTGCGGTTCATTCCGCGCACCGAAATGGACATTGCTGTGGTTGGTGCTGCTGTAAGTCTGCGTTTGGACGGGGATAAGATTGTTGAGGCGCGGGTTTCCCTTGGGGCCGTTGCCCCGACCGTGTTGCTGGTTGACGACGCCGCCAGCGCCATCATCGGCACAACACTGGACGAGGATGCATTGGCAAACTTGGCGACGGCGGCCTCTGCTGCTTGTAATCCAATCACCGACAAACGCGGCACCGTAAAGTTCCGCACCCATGTGGCCGGGGTTCTTGCCCAACGCGCCGCTAAAATCGCCTATGAACGAGCGAGGGCACAAAAATGAGCATGATCCACGTAAACACAACTGTTAATGGCGACGAGGTCGAGTATCTGTGCGACCCACGCGAAACACTGCTTGATGTCCTTCGCGACAAGCTGAATTTGACCGGCGCAAAAGAAGGCTGTGGCACCGGCGATTGCGGTGCGTGTTCCGTCACCATCGATGGCCGTTTGGTTTGTTCTTGTCTCGTGCTTGGGGCCGAGGCCGAAGGGAAATCAGTGGCGACCGTTGAGGGCATTGCCGAGGGTGAAAACCTGCATCCATTGCAAGAAAAATTCATCGAATACGCGGCCCTTCAATGTGGCATTTGCACACCAGGCATTTTGGTGGCCACCAAGGCGTTATTGGAAAAAAATCCTGACCCAACTGAAACCGAAGTGCGTTTCTGGCTGGCTGGAAATCTGTGTCGTTGCACAGGCTATGACAAAATCATTCGCGCCGTGATGGATACGGCTGCTGATCTAAGGAAGGCATCATAATGGCTTTAGATGATCTGAAAACTTCTGGTTTTAAATTTGTCGGCACACGCCCAAAGCGACCCGATGGCATTGACAAGGTAACGGGTCGCGCAAAATTTGGCGCCGATGCCAGCGCGCCCGGCATGCTGCACGCATCCATTTTGCGATCCCCGCATGCCCATGCGAAAATCCTAAAGATAGACACGACCAAGGCGGCAGCCGCGAAGGGCGTGAAAGCGATCGTTACCCGCGCTGATTTCGCCGAAGGTTTGGAAGGCGACAATTGGGACATTCTTGAAAACGTCATGGCAAGTGACACCGCGCTTTATGATGGTCATGCAGTTGCAGCAGTCGCGGCAACCAGTGCGCTTGCAGCGCGCGATGCGATCAAGTTGATCGAGGTAACCTACGAAATTTTGCCCCATGTCACGGACGTGGACAAAGCCATGGAAGATGACGCCCCTATCATTCGCGCAGGCACGGCTGATGCATCCGTACCCGCGGGCATGAATGGCAATGTTGTGCGCTATCACGAAAGTGGTCACGGCGATGTAGACGAGGGCTTTGCAGCCGCCGACCTGGTGATCGAAGATAGTTTTCGCACAGAAGCCACACACCAAGGTTATATCGAACCCCATGCCTGTTTGGCGCAGATGGGAACCGATGGCAAAGCCGAGTTGTGGTGCTGCACCCAAGGTCACTTTAACGTACAAAAAATCTGTGCTGCTTTGGTTGGAACAGAAACCAGTCAAATCCGTGTAACGGCCTCGGAAATTGGTGGCGGTTTTGGCGGTAAAACCGCTGTCTTTATCGAACCCGTTGCATTGGCATTGGCACGCAAAGCAAACCGTCCTGTCAAATTGGTGATGTCACGCTCTGAAGTGTTCCGCGCCACAGGCCCTACATCTTCTACTTCTATTGATGTTAAGATTGGGATGACAAAAGACGGCAAGATCACAGCGGCCAAAGGTGTGTTCCGCCTGCAAGGTGGTGCATTTCCCGGTGCACCGGCTGAATTTACGGCCATGTGTGCCTTTGCACCTTACAATCTTAAACACGTCAGCCAAATCGCTTATGATGTTTTGTGCAACCGTCCAAAACAGGCCGCATATCGCGCACCTGGTTCGCCAATGGCGGCGTTTGCCGTGGAATCCGTGATCGATGAATTGTGCCGTAAACTGGATCTCGATCCCCTTGATACGCGCCTGAAGAATGCGTCGCACGAAGGCACCAAAGCATCCTATGGGCCAAAATTTGAAGCCATTGGTTTGGTGGAAACACTGGAAGAAGCCAAGGCACATGATCACTACAAAACACCGCTAAAGCCAAATCAAGGCCGTGGTATTTCCTGTGGTTTTTGGTTTAACCATGGTGGTGAAACAGCCGTGTCTTTGGCCCTGTCAGAAGATGGCACCGCCGCGATTTCTGTGGGAACGCCGGACATTGGTGGCAGCCGCGCTTCAATGGCCCTTATGGCCGCCGAGGAACTGGGCATTCCATATGAGAATATCCGCACCACGATCGCCGATACAGCGACCCTTGGATATAACGAGGTTAGCCATGGTTCACGCGTAACCTATGCCAGTGGCCTGGCCACGATCAAAGCGGCCCGCGACGCGGTTGATAAGCTATGTCATCGCGCGGCTGCAAAATGGGGCATTGATCGCGATGCTGTGGCTTGGGAAGATGGCTGTGCCATTCCATCAGGCCCGAATGCCGGCGATTTTGACCCGCTGCCATTGGCCGATATCACCGCCAACATGGGTGCAACAGGCGGCCCGCTTGTTGGCCACTATGAAGCATCACCAGAGGGTGCAGGCGTAAGCTTTGCAACACATATCGTGGACGCAGAAGTTGACAAAGAGACCGGGCAAACCAAAATCGTGCGTTACACCGTCATTCAAGACGCGGGAAAGGCCATTCACCCAACATATGTTGAAGGCCAATACCAAGGTGGTGCCGCCCAAGGCATTGGCTGGGCATTGAATGAGGAATACATTTACGGCGAGGATGGCCGTCTGCAGAACGCCAACTTCCTTGATTACCGTATCCCGGTTGCCTCTGATTTGCCGATGATTGACACGGTTATTGTCGAGGTGCCAAATCCAGGCCATCCTTATGGTGTGCGCGGTGTCGGTGAAACGTCAATTTGCCCGCCATTGGCTGCGATTGCCAACGCGGTGTCTGATGCGGCCGGTGTACGCCTTAAGGAATTACCCATGTCACCCCCCCGTATTTTGGAGGCTTTGGACAATCAAGCCAAAGGTTAAAGTTCATCTATGGTCTGGGCTTCGATCCTTGGCCGAAGGAAATGAAACAGTCGAGGTTCGCGCCTCGACTGTTGGTGATATTTTGCGCGAATTGCCCTTGATACATCCAGCGCTAGCAGCACCAATAAAGGCCGGCGTATCCCTTGCTGTTGATGGGCGCATCATCGCACAGAGCCTTGTTGAACCCGTTAATGAAGACAGTGAAATATTCGTCTTACAACGCATAAAAGGCGGTTAAACCGCAGGCTTGATCTCAATCTATTCGATCAACTTTTAGATAATTTATTTCCAGCATTTTAGTTTTGTTAAGTTCCGCATTTGTAAAAGCAGAACCATACCCCAAAGTTTGGTTTTTGTGGATTTCGACGAACCATATGCAAGAGAACAACATTTCCGCTGCTTCGCAACTTGCCCGTTTCGAAGAAGACAATAATCATAGAGGCCTGTTGCGTCGCTATGCATATGGTCGCGTGCGAAACTTTAGGCAACGGCAGGTTTTAACACTTGTTGGCGCTGTGTTTCTCTATTTTTTGATGGGGCCCTTAGTTGGCATTTTAACCTTTGCTTTGGCCATTCTTGGTGAGGCAATTGATTGTATTTTTCTGTCTCATCTACTGAAAAAAACCAAACCCGACACACCCATTAAAAACTGGGAAAAGGGCGCGGTTACCACGGCAATTTTACAGGCGGCATCAATCAGTGGGTGCATCGCGATCACGTGGCAAACAGGCGGCGAAAACACGCGTTTCTTTGCGATGGTCTTTATCGCAGGTGCAATGCTGAATGCGGGTTTGGTTCTGTTTTACAACAAACCCGCCTCGATGGCGCGGTTGCGAATTTACGGCCTGCTTGCAGTTTCAATGCTGGTTCTTGATGCGGCAAACGGTGGTTGGTTGGATCGTCGTTTTTGGTTTGATGCCTTTTCATCAACCCTTCTAATTTATTTGATTATTCTGTTTATAAAATTCACCCATGGCTATCAACAAAGGCGCCAAAGGTTTGAACACGCAATCATTTTGGAACGGCGTCAAACAGAGATTGCCAACGAAACCTTGCGTAAAAAACAACGACACTTTCGCTGGCTTGCTGCCGTTGCCGAAAGTGCAAATGATAGCGTCATCATAAGTAACACAGACAATAGAATTGAATGGGTTAATGATACTTTCACAAAAACAACCGGTTATTCTTTCACTGAGGCGATCGGTAGAATCCCAGGTGAATTGTTGAATGGGCCAGAGACATCAAAATCGGCGAACAGCAAAATTATTGATGCAATAAATAAGTTGGAACCCGTCAGAACCGAGATCGTAAATTACACCAAGTCCGGCCAAAAGATTTGGGTGGAAACCAGTATCTCACCAATTTTCGATGACACGGGTGAATTAACAATGTTCGTGGGCATAGAACGTGACATTTCCCTGATTAAGCAACGCGAGGTCGATCTGGCCTTGGCTCGTTCAGAGGCAGAACAAGCAGCGGCCGCAAAATCTGCATTTCTTGCCACCATAAGCCACGAAATTCGCACGCCAATGAATGGGGTGATTGGTATGGCCGATTTGTTGGTGAAATCAAAGTTAGATGAAGAACAACTTGAATTGACAAAAACTATCATCGAGTCAGGTGAATCCCTGCTACATATCATCAACGATATTCTTGATTTTTCAAAACTTGGCAGTGGCAAACTAGAACTATCGCCCCAAGCCATTTCTGTGCCCGATGTAATCAGTCGCGCCATTGAAACCCTTCGAGCAGTGGCCAGAAATAAAGATATCGCTTTGTCTATGACGTCCGTTCAATCTGACATTGGATTTCTTTTGATTGATCCTGTGCGACTGCGACAGATCGTTTTGAATTTGGTCGGCAACGCCATCAAATTCACTGACACGGGCGGCGTAACTATTGACGTTCTTATGCAAGAGGTTTCAAATAATGTTGAGGTAACGATCAATATAAGTGACACTGGTATTGGCATTCCGGCAGATGCTCTTCATCGTATTTTTGAAAACTTCACCCAAGCCGATGGCGATACAACGCGAAAATATGGCGGAACCGGGTTGGGCCTAAGCATTTCAAAAAGGCTGGCCAAACAAATGGGCGGCGACATCGTTGTCACCTCAACCGTCGGTGAGGGTTCTTGTTTTCAAGTAAAATTGTTTGGCGATAAAGCGCATCAAAGTCACATTTCAAAACTTACGAAAACTGACAATCCAGATGTTGAAAACAACGAAGCCTTGATTGCTGGGAAAAGGGTTTTGATCACAGAAGACAACCGCACGAACCGTCTGCTTTTAAGGAAAATGTTCGAGAGAATTTCTGTATCATTGTCCTTTGCGAACGATGGAAATGAAGCTATTGATCAGTTCAAGAGTTTTCGCCCTGACATCGTTCTTATGGATGTTTCCATGCCAATTAAAAACGGTCTTGAGGCGGCCAAGGAAATCCGAACCTTTGAGCACGCCAAAGGTTGGCCGGAGACGCCGATACTTGCGTTAACGGCTAACGCCTTTGCGGAAGACCAAAACAAATGCATCAACGCGGGCATGAACAGTTTTCTTTCAAAGCCTATCAAACAGGATATTTTGATCCGTGAGATGGGAATTGCAATTGCTGTAAAAAACTCGACCACAACCGAGATTCAAAATCAAAAAATCGCATGAAAAAGGGGGCCCGAAGGCCCCCAAATAGTTGGTTTCGCTAAATTGCTTTAGCGTAAGAAATCGGGATTATCCGCGAGGATTTTACCTTCGTGCGCTTTCAAACTTGTGCGAACGGATGGACCATAAGCAGATGCATCTGTTGCCAATTCAGGGAACAAACCAATGATTTCCTGACGCGATTCTTCTGACAATGCCCCAAACCCTTGCTGACCTGGGTGGAAGCTTTCAGAAGGAGCGCCATTTGCATAGATTACTTCGTGTGTGTCGAACAATAGGTGGAAATATTCAACTTCGCCGCCTTCGGCGCGATAGATTGTATCGCCGTTAACCAAGTGCTTGGCTGCAACCAAAACTTCGTTTTCACTGAACAGTAATTCCGCACGCCAACCTTCAAGCAACATGCGGTGTTGCGGGGAAACCGTCAAATCCGCAACGTTGGACATGGCACCGGCCTTGATAACGATCGGTGCAAGGTCGCGTGTGGCTGGTACAGATTTTGATCCGACCCAGCGCAATTCTTGCATACCGTGATCTTTGGTCTGAACCATATCACCAACAACCAATTCCTCGATCAGTTTTTCACCCTTGTCCGTGGCAATCATGGTGCCGCGACCAAAACAGATGAACGTAAAGTTAATCGTTTCAAAGTTGCTGAACGAAATATCGCCAATCACACCATCCTCGTCACCTGCGGTGATTTGGAAATCACCTTTTGGTTCGATCGGATCGGTTTCACCTGCTGGGATATAACCCCCGGCCAAAAGCGTAGACAGCAACGTGTCTGACGTCGGACCAAAGCTGATAGGCGCCCCGCCGTTTTCGGGTGTAAATGTACCCTCAGCAGTATCATCTAGTCCGCTGATGTCCGCCATGTCAGTGACCGGGGTATCAAGGAAAATTTCGTCATCATTTGGACCCTCGCCCGCCAGGGAAATCCTCGACACCTGGTAAAGTCTGTCAATTGAACCTTTTTTGGTTCAATTCAAGCGTGCCCATCACCATCGTCAGTTACGTGAACAGTGAGAGATTCTGTTGGTGTTGTAGGATCAGTTGCGGCATCAAAAGTATTTTTGCCTTTTGCCGCCATCAGGGGTATTGTCCCCTCCCCCCAACTTTGAGGACGTCATCGCCTTCACCTGCATCAATATCATCGTTGCCGTTGCCGCCGTCGATCGTGTCACCACCTGTACCACCAGTAATGGTGTCGTCACCATCACCCGCGTCGACATCAATGCCGTTAGGGGAACCAGTGCCATCAATTGTATCATCTTGATCGGTTGTAACAACTTTCTCGATTTCAATAAAATCGGCTTCGTCACCGCTTGTATTGCCGGTTAACGTACCGGATTCATCACCTGAAAACGTAACTGTTACGCCCTCGCCTGTGATACCTTCGCCAGAAAGTGTGTCGATGTCCTGATTACAGATGTCTTCGTCACCGGCGATTGTGTCATCACCAAAGTTGTCAGACAATTGAATGGTATCGTCACCTTGGCCACCGTCAATGGTATCGTCGCCCGCATCACCATCGATGAAGTCATCACCGCCGTTACCCAAGATTGAATCATTGCCAGTGGTGATCATATCACCGCCACCATCAGTGGCGCCTAACGCATCATCGTAACCAAGGATCATCGCTTCGCTGGTTTCTTCACCGTCAACCGGGCCTGCTGGATCAACAGGATCAACAATTGTATCAATTGTTATATCGCTGACACCGATTGTACCCGTAGATGTTGCACCATTATCGCCGACATTGTGCGTGATTTGGATGCTGGCAACTGGGAAATCAATCGTCACCAAAACGGTATCAGCAGCGCCAGTACCTTCTAGGTTTGGGGTATCAGCACCACCTGAATCAATAGTCGTACCAGTTGGTGTCGATGTCACCGAGTGATGGGTCGTAAGTGTGATTGCCGACGCAGGGATTTGGATTTCATTGCCTGCTTCATCAAATGCAGTGATTGTGATTGCATCATCCCAACCACCAGAACCAATGCCTTGCCACCCTTCAATGTCCGTACCCTGATCAACGTCAAAAATTTCAAAGGATACGCCTTGAACAACTTGATCAAAACCAATGGTTGTCGAAACCGGGCCAGTTTGTTCGTAAGATTTCAAAACGTCATTGCCGGCCATGTTGGCGATAAATTGGTTAGAACCTGCGGATACCGTTACATCTAGGTCCTCTGAACCATCGTTTAGCGTAAATGTTCCGTTTGGATCCGAATAAGCCGACCAGTCAAAGAAAAATGGCATTTTGCACTCCTTAGAGATCCGCGTTGGATCTGCACTTGTTAAACTCTGTTGACACTATATTAAGGAATGACAAATCAGCATTTAACTGTAAATTTACATTATTTTGTGACATTTGGCCTTATTATGGCCATTCATTTCAAAATTTTATTGCAAATTTACAGTGTAAACTTTATGATAACGGAACATTAACTATATTGATGATGGATTGTTTCCAAATGTCGAAAGTCGTTCGAATCAAGAATACCGGTGGTTTTCGCCTTGCATATTCAGAACAGTTTTTGTGCCAAGAACTGCCCGAGGCAGCAATGGGTTTGACCGATCTTAACTTCTCTTCATTTCAAGTAGAGACCCTGCGCGGTCTGCACAGATCGTTTTCTGCTGATGCTTTGTCAGTCGTACATTGCACAATCGACAGCAATCAAATGATTGCAGGAACGCGGGCCGTATCCAATTACAACATGGGCGAAAACGAACTTGATGTTTATCGTCGCGTGCAACATTTGGACGTGACGCGGCCTGCCATTTTGCGAAACATCGGTACGGCGGTTTTCAACACAGATTTCCGATCCCTTAGTGAATGGCGCAAAACGCAAATTTTTCGAGAATACTATCAACCCCTGAATATGCTGCACTCGGTCAGTCTGTCATTTGCCATTCCTTATAAGGGGGCAGAGCGACTTCAGATGACGTATTTCAAAGACGTATCCAACCGCTTTGATGCCAACTTAACCAAGGATGAGGTCGAATATCTTTCGATCCCGTTTTATATTGCTTGGGCAGCGCGTTGGGATATTATTGATCGCGAAACGATGATGGCGTGGCTCACCTTGCTGACGAAGCGTTCGCCCATTCAGCTTTTCTTGCTGCGCGCGCTGGCATCCTCACCTCGCTATTCGTTGGCTGCATTGGCTGATAAATTTGGCATTGCCACGCGCATGGCCAATCATCACTTTGCGGACGTTTTTGATGGTGTGGCGCCGATTTTGACTGGCCGGAACGAGGTTGCGGGCAATGCCTCTAAAATCGTCGATTTAGCGCAAGCTTTTCATTTTTTGGCGTATGTGGGTGACTACCGTCCACGCAACTGATGGCTAAATAGCGGCCAAATGGGTTTCGATTTCACTGTCAATTTTTGCAAGGTCGTTTGGCGTAAGTGAAATTGTTCCAGCCTTGGCATTTTCTTGTGCTTGCATCGCCGTTCGAGCGCCACAAAGGGCAAAAGTAACCCCAGCCTGTTGAAGCGTCCAAGCAATTACAATTTGCGCCAAACTGGCGTCATGTATTGTCGCGATCGGTTCTATCGCCGTCATAAAGGCGGCGACCCGCGCGCGATTTTCAGGGCTGAAACGTGGGTTTGTTTGTCGCAAATCATCGCCCTTAAAAACGCGCGTGCTTGTCATGGCCCCACTAAGCAGGCCCAGCGCAAGGCTGGAATAACTTAGGGTCGCAACATTGTTCGCGACGGTGATTGGCAAAAGTGTTTTCGCAATATCGCGATGCACCATGTTGTATTGTTCTTGGATCGCATCAAGTTGACCCGCCGCAATATAGGCTTGTAAATCACTGACGGAAACGTTGCTTGCACCGATAGCGCGAATTTTGCCCTGATCGCGCAACTCTTCCAGCGTTGCCATTGTTTCGGAAATTGGCGTCACCGTATCTTGCCAATGGGTAATGTAAAGATCGATGTAGTCAGTGTTTAATCGACGCAGACTTTGCTCAACCTCGTGAATAATCGATGCGCGGCCCAAATAGCGGTGAATAGGTTGACCGTTTTGATCCACATGATGCGGGCCATTTTGATGGTGCCAGACAAGCCCGCATTTCGTGGCAATCACCACTTTGTCACGACGCCCGTGAATAGCGCGCCCAACGATTTCCTCGGATCGGCCCATGCCGTAGGCGGGCGCTGTATCGATCAATGTTATGCCGTTGTCTATCGCCGCCGAAATTGCGTCGATTGAGGCCGCATCATCAGTACCGCCCCACTTCCACCCACCGATTGCCCAAGTACCCAACCCAATGGCCGAAGCTTGAATTCCACTTTGTCCGATTTCCTGTTGGATCATTACGACACCTATAAATTATCTGATGCGAAGTTCGGTTTTGCGGTCGAACAACAGAGCATTTTCAGGATCAAATGCAACAGAAACGGTTGCCCCAATTTTCTGCTCGCTGCCGTCTTTCACCTCGACAACGATGCGCTCGCCAGTTGTTGCCCGCAAATAACAATATGTCACGCCGCCCAACTGTTCAGACAGTTCCACAATTGATCCCGTTTGCGCTTCGCTCATTGTAAAATCTTGTGGACGGACGCCAACGGAAACCTCGGTTCCCTCGGCAGGAAGTGTTGCGTTTACGGAAATCAAAGCATTGGCAAGCGTGGGCACGCGTACTTTGCCACCTTCGATCACACCATCAAGAAAATTCATGGCGGGTGATCCAATAAAACCGGCAACAAATTTGTTGTCTGGGTCGCGGTACAAATCCATAGGCGCACCGGCCTGTTCGACCACACCTGCCCGCAGAACAACGATCTTGTCGGCCAGTGTCATCGCCTCAACCTGGTCGTGGGTTACATAGATCATCGTTGCGCCAATTTCTTTGTGCAGACGCGCAATTTCTACCCGCATATCAACACGCAGTTCTGCATCAAGGTTGGACAACGGCTCGTCAAACAAAAACACTTCTGGGCCACGAACAATCGCACGGCCAATTGCAACGCGCTGACGCTGACCACCAGACAATGCCTTTGGCTTGCGTTTACGATATTCATCAAGCTGCAAAATAGCCGAAGCTTCGGAAACTTTGCGTTCTATTTCATCTTTGGGCACGCCATTCATTTTCAGGCCGAAACCCATGTTTTGTTCGACCGTCATGTGCGGGTACAAAGCATAAGTTTGAAACACCATCGCAACACCGCGTTCGGCTGGGTCCATTTTTGTTACGTCACGCGCACCAATGGAAATCTGCCCCGATGTTGTATCTTCAAGCCCCGCAATCATCCGCAACAAGGTGGATTTACCACATCCAGATGGGCCAACAAAAACACAAAACTCACCATCTTCGATCTCTAGATCGACCCCATGGATGACTTGAACATCGCCATATTTTTTGATCGCTTTGGAAAGTGTAACGCCAGTCATAATGGTTCCTTCGGATTTCGTTAGGTTGGAAATTGCCAATTCGCGGCCGTGGTTCCAATTTGTTGCGCCGTTTCTGAAAGGATGGATTTGTAAACATCCATACCCTCTAGGCTCGTTTGTGTCGTGGTGCTGGTGATCGATATACCACCCAACACACGCTTGTTTTCGGTCAAAATCGGCACGGCGATACAAATGATCCCTGCCTCATGTTCCTCACGATCATAAGAAAATCCCGTCTCGGCGATGACGTCGAGTTCATCGCGCAACGTGGCAGCGTTTAAATGGGTTTTCTCAGTAAATTGAAAATAGGCTTGCTGGCGAAGGGCGCGTTCCTGTTTTTCTTTCGGCAAGAAAGCCATAATCGCCTTACCAACACCGGTACAGTAACCGGGGCCTACTTTGCCCGCCTGTGAATACATGTCGATTGGGTTTTTGGCGTTGCATTTGTCGACGTATAAAACCTGACCATTGTCCAGCTGAGCAAGGTGGATTGTTTCACCGGTTGCCGCTGATAGCTTGTCTAAAAAAGGTCTCGCAATTGGGGCTAACGAGGATTGCTTCCACGCCAAATGAGCCAACCCCACCAAACGCATCCCAAGAGAGTATGTTTGGCGCTCGGCCTCATATGACAACAGCCGTTGGTTCGTAAGCGTTTGAAGGAAACGATACAGAGTCGCCTTGGGCTGATTGCTGTTTTCCAATATCTCACTGAACCGAACAGGGCGGCCAAAATCAGCAACCAGATCAAGGACCGAAAGGGCCTTGCCGACTGTTCCGTCATTGTTTGCTTGTGTGCTCATTAGGGCGCCAGTTCGTGAATGTGTTGTCGGAAACGACTTGACTTTTGTAGTCGTTCGCCCGACAGTTTTCAATAGTTAAAACTAGGTTTCATTATTTGAAACCGTTTCTGGGAGGAAACCATGACTCTAAGACTCAAAACTTTGGTCGCCACATTGGCGGCTACAACCGTATTGGCGACAAGCGCCTTTGCGGGTACACTTGTTATCAATACCGACACGTCAGACCCTGCACCAAAAGCAGCGTTTCAGGCAGCAATCGACGGATTTAAAGCAGAAAATCCAGACGTAACTGTTGAATGGAACTTGTTTGACCACGAAGGTTACAAAACTTCGATCCGTAACTTTTTGACAGCAGACGCGCCTGATTTGGCGAACTGGTATGCGGGTAACCGTATGTTGCCATATGTAAATGCTGGCCTGTTTGAAGACATCACTGACCTTTGGAATTCAGAGGGCATGAACGAATCATTGGCCTCTTCCGAAGGTTCAATGACCATCGATGGCAAAATCTGGGGCGTTCCATACACGTATTACCAATGGGGTGTTTATTACCGCAAAGACATCTTTGCTGACCTAGGCATCGACGTTCCAACAAACTGGGCTGACTTCAAAGCGGCAGGTGCAACGCTGAATGAAAATGGCGTTAAGCCGATCACAATCGGTTCCAAGTACCTTTGGACAACTGGCGGTGTGTTTGACTATCTGAACATGCGTACAAACGGTTATGATTTCCACATGGCACTAACACGCGGTGAAATCGCTTGGACAGATGATCGTGTTCGCGCGACATTCGCCAACTGGAAAGAATTGCTAGACGCTGGTTTCTGGATCGACAACCACGCATCAATGTCTTGGCAAGAAGCGCTGGCCCCAATGGTTCAGGGCGACGCGGCAATGTACGTGATGGGCAACTTTGCGGTTGCACCACTTCGTGAAGCTGGCTTGACAGACGATCAACTGGGTTTCTTCCAGTTCCCAATGATCAACGAGGCCGCTGGCATGGGTGAAGAAGCCCCGACAGATACAATTCACATTCCTACGAATGCGAAAAACAAAGTCGACGCCAAGCGTTTCCTTGCGTATCTAGCACGTGCTGATGTTCAAACTGCGATGAACGCAACATTGGGTCAGCTGCCAATCAACAAAGACTCGACAGTTTCCGACGACAAGTTCTTGGTTGCTGGTCAATCCATGTTGTCAGGCACAACAGATGGTATCGCACAGTTCTTTGACCGTGACGCAACCGCTGAAATGGCGTCTGCTGGCATGGAAGGTTTCCAAGAGTTCATGGTTAAGCCAGAGCGTCTAGACGCGATCCTTGAGCGCCTAGAAAAAGTTCGCGCCAAAGCTTACTAATATCTAACAAAGGCGCCCGTTTTGCAAAAAGCGGGCGCCTTTATCTTTTTCTTTCGCCAATAGAAAGCGCGCATCATGTTCAAAGGTAAAATCAACCAACGCAAGGTAGCGCCGTTTTTGTTCCTTGCACCTGGCGTACTTTTATTCCTGACATATGTAGTTTTCCCGGTATTCCAATCGATGAACATTTCGCTTTATGATTGGGATGGATTGGGTGAAAAAACCTTTATTGGTTTCGCTAATTATGTCGAACTTTGGGATGATGAGGCATTTTGGACCTCATTCAAAAACAACATCATTTGGTTGGTCCTTTATATGTTGGCCGTTCCCATGGGCCTGTTTGTAGCACTGTTTTTGAACCAAACGGTTTTTGGAATTCGACTTGTTAAGTCGTTGTTCTTCTTCCCATTCGTAATTTCACAGGTCGTTGTCGGCCTTGTTTTTGGCTGGTTTTATGATCCAAGCTTTGGCTTGTTGAGCTTAATTCTAGAATCTGTGGGTCTAGACCCCATCCCAGTTTTGTCTGACGAACGCTATGTCACTTATGGCATCATTGTCGCTGGCCTTTGGCCGCAAACCGCATATTGCATGATTTTGTTTTTGACCGGCCTCAATGCTGTTGACCCTGAACAAATCGAGGCAGGCCGCCTAGACAACGCCAAAGGTTGGAAAATGCTTTGGTACGTTGTGCTGCCGCAATTGAAACCAGCGACTTTTATTGCGGTTGTTGTCACCGTCATCGGCGCGCTTCGTTCGTTTGATTTGGTGGCAATCATGACCCAAGGCGGCCCTTGGGGTTCATCCCGCGTGTTGGCCTATTACATGTATGAAAAAGCGTTCTCAGAATACGGATTTCGAATGGGATATGGCGCGGCGATCGCCGTTGTATTGTTCCTGATCATGATGATCTACATCACCGGTTTCTTGACGAAAATGTATCGCGACGAGCGGGGGTTATAAGCCATGTTTCCAGCACCCATAGAACGCCAATCAAAACCCGCCCAGTGGCTTTATAAAGTGGCCTTGCCTATCTCGTTGATCCTGTGGCTTTTGCCCCTGATCGCTGTTGCCGTAACCTCGGTCCGGTCCGGCGGCGACATCACATCTGGGAATTACTGGGGTTGGCCGACGTCGTTTAATCTGTTGGAAAACTACACCGCTGTGTTTCAAGACACCCCTTTGGCCAAATACATCTGGAACAGTTTTCGCGTCACAATCCCAACGGTTATCGGCGCGGTTGCCCTGTCAACAATGACGGGCTTTGCCTTGGCCGTTTATAAATTCAAAGGGAATTTGTTTATCTTTTTCCTATTCATCGCAGGCAACTTTGTACCTTTTCAAATCTTGATGGTGCCTGTGCGTGACCTAACAGTTGGCATCGGACTTTATAATACTTCCGCTGGTTTGGCCGTATTCCACATCGCGTTTCAAACCGGTTTTTGCACGCTGTTCATGCGTAACTTTATCCGTGCCCTACCCCATGAACTGATCGAAGTGGCACGCGTTGAGGGCGTCACCGAAATTCAAATTTTCTGGTATGTGGTTTTGCCATTGATGAAACCCGCAATGGCGGCTTTGTCGGTGTTGGTGTTCACGTTCATCTGGAATGACTATTTCTGGGCCACTGTTTTGACGCAAGGGTCTGATGTTCAACCCATTACAGCCGCGCTAAAATCGTTGAACGGTCAATGGATTTCCCGTTGGCATTTGGTAAGCGCTGGTGCCATCGTTGCCGCCCTGCCACCTGTAGCGATGTTCTTCCTAATGCAAAAACACTTCATCGCGGGTCTAACATTGGGCGCTGTAAAATGACGAACGCTTGGCGTTTAGATGATGATCGCCAAACTTTCGTTTTGGCGGCTGATGGTCGTGAATTGGCACAGGTTGTTTATTGGGGACCCTCTTTGCCCAATGATACTGATTTGCCCTCACTGCTGGATGCGCATCAGATGGATGTCACCGGCGGCATGTTGGACCAAAATCCACCTTTGTCGATTTGCCCTGAGGCCTTGCAGAATTTTGCAGGTCAAGTTGGGATGCATCTGCGCAACAATTTGGGCGAACAGCTTTTCCCCAAGTTTTGTCTTAAAAAAGTAAAGGCGACAAAGAACAACATTACGCTGAACTATCACGATAAATCGCTGGGCCTTGCCTACACAGCCCGTTTTGAGATGCATCCAGATACGGGTGTCATCACTGCGAGTGCCAGTCTTGAGGCAGACGAACTTCACGATCTAAACTGGTTAGCGGCACCTGTTGTTGCCGCGCCTCAAAACGCAACGGAAATGATGGATTTTTCCGGTCGATGGTGTGGCGAGTTTCAATCGGTCATTACACCGTGGTCACCCGGAGCGCGGTTGCGCGAAAACCCCACAGGGCGCAGCGGGCATGAACATTTTCCAGCGCTTATAATGCCAGAAACTGGCACCACTAATACCCATGGAAATGCTTATGCGATGACATATGGTTGGGCTGGCGGTCATCGGATGATTGCCGAAGAACTGCCCGATGGGCGTCGCCAAGTTCAATTTGGCCATGCAAGCGGTACGCATAGATCAAAGGCGCGTGAGTTTCATACCGTCCCCCTGTACCTGACGTTTTCAGACCAAGGTTTCAACGGATGCGCGATTGCAATGCAGCGACACGTGCGCGATCAAATATTGCCAAAATTACCACCCCGCCGTGTACATTATAATTGTTGGGAAGCCGTCTATTTTGATCACAAGATCGATCAACTGCAAGACATCGCAAATCGCGCATCTGACCTAGGTGCCGAGCGTTTTGTTTTAGATGATGGTTGGTTTGGGCTACGCGACGACGACACAACATCCTTGGGTGATTGGTGGGTGGATGCGCGCAAATACCCCAACGGGCTGAATCCCTTAATCGATCATGTCAAATCATTGGGAATGGATTTTGGCATTTGGTTTGAACCCGAAATGATCAATGCAGAATCCGAAACTTATCGCAACCACCCCGAATGGGCGTTGGGCGCCACGGATCAAATCCTAGGGCGACAGCAAATGGTGCTCGATATGGCCAATCCCGAAGTTCAGGAATACCTTTTTGATCGCATAAGCGCAGTTCTTGCCCACCACGATATTTCTTATGTGAAGTGGGATCACAATCGCGTTCTGCCCTTGGCCGATGTTGCGCAAACCCATGGAACCTATGCCTTGATGGATCGTCTGCGCGCAACGTTCCCCCATGTTGAAATTGAAAGCTGTGCATCAGGTGGCGGGCGCCTTGATTATGGCATCTTGGAACGCACGCAAAGGGTTTGGTTGTCTGACAGCAATGACGCGTTGGAGCGGGCAAAAATCCAACACAACGCCGCACTGTTTTTACCATCCTGTATAACAGGCAGCCATGTTGGCCCACGCCATTGTCATACCTCGGGTCGTGTCTTTAGCATGGAACTTAGGGCATGGACCGCCGCGCAAAGACATATGGGTTTTGAAATGAACCCAACCGAATTGACACCTGATGAGGCCAAGGTTTTGCGATCTGTCACCGATTGGTACAAAGCAAATCGCTACTGGATGATGAGCGGCGATATCTATCGGTTAGACAGCAGCGACGCACGCGTGATCGCCGAAATGCAAATCGCCCGAAATGGGTCCCAGTTTGCGACGTTCGTCACGAAAACAGATCCATCCTCACAGATTTTGCCGCGCCCCGTTCGCCTAACGGGGCTTGATCCCAGCGCGATGTACCGATTAAAGCTGACCAGCCCCGAACAGACGCAAAATCTGTCACGCGGCACCACGAAAATCAAAACCGCGCCGATGATACAAAGCGGTGCGTATTTAATGAACCACGGGATCAATTTGCCTTGGGATTTTCCCGCTAGTATTTCAGTGATCACCGGCGAAAGGGTTGATGCCTAATGTCCGACAAAAAACTATTTCCGGCTTGGGTTGCCATTGATTGGGGAACATCGAACCTGCGATTTTGGGCGATGTCCAAACAAGGTGATGTGATCCAACAAGGCAGTGTTCCCAAGGGAATGGCTGGCCTTGCCCCAAATGAATTTGAACCAACATTGATGTCTGTATTGGAACCAATTTTGCATCCGTCCAATCCAGTTCATGTCCTGTGTTGTGGCATGGCAGGGTCACGTCAAGGCTGGCACGAAGCGCCCTATGTAACCACACCCTGCCCCCCACCAGATCAAAGCATTGGTGTGGATGTACCGACGACCGATCCTCGGCTTCATGTGAAAATTTTGCCCGGCATAAAGCAACTCAAGCCGGCCGATGTTATGCGTGGCGAGGAAACCCAGATCGCTGGTGTCTTGCTAGAACGCCCCGATTTTGACGGCGTCATCTGTATGCCTGGCACCCACACCAAATGGGTGCATATTAGCGCGGGCGAAATCGTCAGTTTTCAAACTTTTATGACGGGTGAAATTTTCGCATTATTGTCAAAAAACTCGATCCTTCAGCATTCCATCAGCAATTCAGACTGGAACCGTGCAGATTTCACATGTGCCGTGAACGATGCCGTCAGCAATCCAAAAACGATAGCGGCGCAATTGTTTTCACTGCGTGCGCAAGGTTTGGTTGGTCAAGAAAATGCACCAGATGCGCGATCTCGATTGTCAGGATTGTTAATCGGTCTAGAGCTGGCTGGCGCGCGACCCTATTGGTTGGGCCAGAACGTCATCTTGGTGGGCGAAGAAGGTATCGCGAATGCCTACCTTGATGCCCTTACCGATCTTGGCGCTATGGCTGAAATACTTCCTAGCAAAGACATTACCCTTTCGGGCTTAAAGTTCGCATATCAAAAACAAAAAGAGGCCGCACAGTGAGCAGTTCCGCACCTAGAAACGTCATCGCAATTTTGCGCGGTGTATCCCCATCCGAGGTAATGCCCATAGCCCATGAACTGGTTAATGCAGGCATCACAACGATCGAAGTGCCGCTTAACTCGCCTGACCCCATGGCAAGTATCAAAGCAATGGCCGCCGAATTTAAATCTTCTGCGGTAATCGGTGCGGGTACTGTTTTGACCCCAGATCAAGTCGGTCAAGTTCGCGATGCAGGTGGCCAAATCATCGTTTCACCTGATTGCAACCCAAGCGTGATCGAGGCCACTAAAACCGCAGGCATGGCCTCTTATCCGGGCGTATTCTCCCCAACTGAATGCTTTGCAGCCCTTGCAGCAGGTGCCGACGGGTTGAAGTTTTTCCCCTCGTTTTTAATGGGCACCAAAGGTTTTTCCGCCTTAAATGCGGTATTGCCAAATGGCACAAAATCTTATGCCGTTGGGGGCGTCGGTCCTGACAATTTCACTGATTGGCTGGACGTCGGCATTCATGGATTTGGCATCGGTACGGGCATCTATCGCCCCGGCGACACGGCCGCTGATGTAAAGGTCAAAGCCGAAACCATCGCAAACGCCTATGATGCGGCAATTGGCCGATGACAATGCAACGCAGTCTTGGTGTTTGTTATTATCCAGAGCATTGGGATGAAGCGATCTGGATGAAAGACGCCGCCGACATGGCCGCGCTTGGATTGACATGGGTGCGCATCGGCGAATTTGCATGGGGACGCATGGAAGATGCTGCAGGCAATCTCGATTTTGATTGGTTGGATCGATCTATCAAGATACTGGGGAATGCGGGTCTAAAGGTTGTTTTGGGCACACCAACCGCCACGCCCCCAAGATGGATGCTAGATCGACATCCAGATATGTTGGCCGTTGACGAACAAGGTCGGGAACGAAAGTTTGGTTCGCGTCGCCATTATTGCTTTAGCCACGAAGGATACGCGCAGGAATGCGATCGGATCGTCGAAGAAATGGCCCGACGTTATGGCAACAATCCCCATGTTGCGGCATGGCAAACCGATAATGAATACAGTTGTCACGACACAACGCTTTCGTATTCCTCGGCTGCCCAATCTGCCTTTCGCAATTGGCTGCGCGCCTCGTTTACACCAAAGGGTGCGAATGACGGTGACATCTCAGCGTTAAACGCGGCTTGGGGCAATGTTTTTTGGTCAATGGACTATGCTGATTTTGACGAAATCGATTTACCAAACTTAACAGTTACCGAAGCAAATCCGGCCCACCTGTTGGCATTTCGTCGGTTTTCGTCCGATCAAGTTGTGCGCTTCAACAAACGTCAGTGCGACATTATCCGCGCCCATTCAGTTGCACCAATTACTCATAACTTCATGGGTCAAATCACTGACTTTGATCACTATGAGGTCGGGGATGATTTGGATTTTGCTAGTTGGGACAGTTACCCCCTTGGCTTTCTCGAAGATCGCGTAAATGCGCCCGAGGAACACAAACGCGCATTCGCGCGACAGGGCGATCCTGATTTTCAAGCCTTTCACCACGATCTGTACCGCACTGTCGGCAAAGGTCGTTGGTGGGTAATGGAGCAACAACCGGGCCCTGTGAATTGGGCCCCATATAATCCGGCACCCCTTGACGGGATGATACGCCTTTGGTCATGGGAGGCATTTGCCCATGGTGCCGAAGCAGTTTGTTATTTCCGTTGGCGTCAGGCCCCCTTTGCCCAAGAGCAAATGCACGCAGGGCTGCAGAAACCGGATGCAACACCTGCCCCGGCAATGGCCGAAGCCGCACAAGTTGCGCATGAATTAAGCGATGCACCGAGTGTTACCCCAGCCAAGGCCAAGGTCGCGCTGATCTTTGACTATGCAGCGGATTACATGTGGTCAATCCAGCCGCACGGACGGGGCCTTTGCTATTTTGATCTCGTTTTCCAAACTTATCGCGCGCTGCGCCGGCTTGGGCAATCAGTTGACATTTTGCCACCAACCACCCGGAATTTTGAGGGCTACCAATTGGTAATGGCCCCTGGCTTGATGCATATGACAGAAGAGTTGAAAACGGCTCTAACACAGGCCAAAACGAATGTAATTTTTGGTCCACGTTCTGGCGCGCGCGACGTGCATATGGCGACGCCCGTTCCCTTACCACCTGCAATTTCCAAATTGGATGTCACGGTTGAATATACGGAATCCTTCCGCTCTGACAGCCCAATTGAATTGACTCAAGGTGGTGCATTCCAAGGTTTCCGAGAGGAGATATCTGGCGCGGCGGATGTGATTGAGACAACTCAGAATGCCAGCCCCGCGATGATGCGATCGGGCAATATGAGCTACCTTGCAGGCTGGCCTGATACAGCTGCATTTCAACGCATTTTAAAACGTGAATTGCAAGAAGTGGGCCTGAAAACTCTCGACCTTCCTATGGGTCTGCGCGTGCGTGAAACGGGCGCTGAACGGTTTTGGTTCAACACCACGCAAGAAACGATTTCTCTTGAGGGGCGCGATTTTGCCCCCATTTCTGTTACCCGCGATGCCCTATAGGATAAGACAATGACCAAGATTGCCACCTTTCATGACCTAAAAGACAAATCCGTTTTCATCACAGGCGGCGGTTCAGGTATCGGGGCCGCAATCACAGACGGGTTCATGGAACAGGGCGCGAAAGTGACGTTTGTTCAGCGTTCACCTGCCGATGAATTTGTAGCCGAAATGACGGCCAAATATGGATTTTCTCCGCTGTTTATCAAATGCGACATCACCGATGTTCCGGCATTACAGGCCGCTATGGATCAGGCAAGTGCGGCCCATGGTCCAATTGGGGTTTTGGTCAACAATGCTGCTAACGATGTGCGTCATTCAATCGACGAAGTGGACGAAGCGTTTTGGGACAATAACCAATCCTTAAACCTAAAGGCCTATTTCTTTGCCGCACAAAAAGCTGCGCGAGATATGAAATCAATTGGCGGTGGCTCAATCATCAACATGACGTCGATTTCATATTTGATGGGTCAGGCGGGCTATATCAGTTACATCACAGCAAATTCGGGCATCAACGGCATGACACGCGGCTTGGCGCGGGAATTTGGGCCCGACAAAATTCGGGCAAATTCCTTAGCACCTGGTTGGGTGTTGACCCAAAAGCAAAAAGACATGTGGGTAACGCCCGAGGCACTTGAGGCCCATTTGGCAAAGCAGTGTTTAAAAGAAACACTAGACCCCCAAGATATCAAAGATGCCGTGTTGTTTTTGGCCTCTGGCACCAGTCGGATGATTACAAACCAAACTTTGGTGGTAGACGGCGGCGTTGTAACGACAGGTTAAATCCCGTTAGAAAAATGCCCGACGCAAAAGATTTAGCCCAAGGAAGAAAAAAACCACCAACAACGCGATGCGAAAACGCGCTGGTGACAGATGCGCCCTCAGTTTTTCCCCCAATGAAAACCCCAACAACGTTGGCACAATCATCAAGGCCGAGATTAAGGCAACGCCGCGTGGCAATTGGCCAATTTGAAGATACCCAACGGCAAGCGGTATACTGGCCATGAAAATCAGCAAGCCAGATCCACGAACAAATTCATCTTTGTCCGCGTCACGCATCATCAGATAAATCGCAATTGGCGGCGCCCACATGGCGGTCAGGCCGCCGGCAATTCCTGCTAGGATACCAAAAATGAATTGTCCAATGCTGTCCAATCGTTCTGGCAAACGCGGTGGTTTGGGGCCAAGATTTGTTGCCACAAAAATCAAAATAATCGTACCTGCAACGCCGTACAGCACTTTGTCTGAAACCTCGGCAGATGCCAAAAGTGTGCCAAACACAACCACCATCGAAATCAGGATAAACCAACGATAACGCCACAAGGTTCGCCGAATGTGACCCATGCGATAAACTTGCCAAGCGTTTGAAACAATCATCGGCAAGATGATAATCGCAACCGCTAGTCGCGGTTCAATCAACAACGTCATGGTGCCAATGGCCGCAGTGGGCAACCCCATGCCCACCAGCCCTTTGACGGTGCCAGCAAAAAGGAATGCAGCTGTCGCAACAGCCAAAAGCGATATTATGTCCATTCGAGTTGCCTTACCGCTTACAAAGCGAGCGGCCCTATGGCGTTAATGGCTCATCAAAGATGGCAACCAAAGCGAGATCGCAGGGATCGACACCAACAACGCCAAACGGAAAATGTCTGCAATCCAAAAAGGTGTAACACCCACGAAGATCGTTTTGACTGATACGTCTTTCAACACGCCCTTTAGCACAAAAACGTTCAATCCAATTGGCGGTGTGATCAGGCTGATTTCAGTGGCAACAACCACCAATATACCAAACCAAATTAGGTCAAAGCCCAAACCTTGGACAACAGGTGCAAAGATCGGCACGGTCAACAAGATCATCGACAATGATTCAAAAACGCAACCCAGCACCAAATAGATCAGCAAAATGACGATGATCACACCCATCGGTGACACGTCAAAACTGTTGACGATATTAATCAACCCATCCGGCAATCCCGCACGATTCACAAAGTTTGAAAAAATCAATGCACCGAACAGAACCATAAACAATTTGGCGGTAGTCAATGTCGTTTCACGTGCAACCGTAAGAACGACTTTCCATGTTAGAACACCGCGCGCATAGGCAATCGCAATAGCGCCTGCAGCCCCCATTCCAGCGGCCTCTGTTGGGGTAAACGCACCAACATAAATGCCACCAATCACGAAAATAAACAGGCCAAGCGTGGTCCAAACATCACGAAGGGCACGAAGACGATCCCCCCAATTGCTACGTTCGCCCGCAGGGCCCGCGTCAGGTGAACGCCACACCACATATTTGACGGCGCCGAGGTAGAACATTACCCCCACAAGACCCGGCAACATGCCCGCGATGAAAAGCTTACCGACAGAGGCATTAGTGATCAGGCCATAAATGACCAAAATCACACTAGGCGGGATAAGAATTCCCAACGTACCGCCGGCCGCAATCGATGCGGTTGCAAGGCTGTCTTTGTATTTATACCGACGCATTTCCGGCATCGAAACTTTTGACATCGTAGCCGCAGTGGCCAAAGATGATCCGCAAATTGCCGAGAACATGCCACAGGCACAAATGGTAGACATCGCAAGGCCACCCTTTTTGTGACCCAAAAACACAAAAGCCGCGCGATAAAGTTCGCGTGCCATTCCGCCACGTTCTACCATCAAGCCCATCAAAATGAACAAGGGAACAACCGACAAACCATAGGATTGCCCGGAATCAATCACCAGACGGCTGGCACTCGCCATCGCGGCGCGGTAGCTGGACAATTCGCCAAAACCAATGACACCAACAAGACCTAACGCCAGCCCCAAAGGCATGCGCATAAAGGCCAAAAGTAAAACGGCTGCAAAGCCAATCAATGCAACGGTCATACGTCGTCATCCTCAAATTCGGCAGCCTGATCTTCGCCCGGGCTCGCCAATGTTAGGGCAAGGCGCAACAGGGTCATGATCGCGGCGATAAATATCGACATGGTTATAAAGCTGACCACGATGTATCGCGGGATGCCCAAATATTCGGTGGTGTCGCCGTCCTCAAATGCACGAACGGCATAATCAAAAACGCGATCTCCCAGTTTGATGGCCACAAAAACGGTCAAACTTAATATGACAATGGCAATGACCCATCCAAGATAACCTTTGCGAAATGGGCGCACCAAATCGACGATGATTTGATCGTTGCGCAGGAACATCAGCGGAAAGGAAAAGAAAATAATTCCGGCCATGCAGATGCGCACCAATTCAACCGCGCCAACAACGGGACGACTGAAAAAATAACGGCCGACAACATCGGCACAGGTTAATGCCACAAGCACCAGCAAAATAATCGCTGACACGTTGGCGGCGAAAAGGCCGGCGGAATCCGCCAGCCTTTCAGTCTTATTTAGAAACTTACGCATTCTTTAGTGCCAGTCTTATGGCAACATTGAACGCATGTAATCCAGCGCTTCTTGACCATTGATGCCACGGCTATCAACCTCAGCCAAAACGTCAGCTTCGATGCCAGATGTCGCGTCCTTAAAGAAGGCACGTTGATCAGCACTTAGTTCGTGAACTTCAACACCAGCCGCGATGACTTGCTCAAGACCAACACGATCGGCTTCGTCCCAGAATGCGCCAACGCTGCGGGCCATTTCAACACCACGCATGCCGTCAACACATGCCTGTTGTGCGTCGTCAAGTTCATCATAAACATCGTCGTTCATGATGATCGCAAAGGATGTTGTGTAGATGCCATCTGGATTTGTGTAAACGTGCTTCACCAGTTCGGAAATTTTGAACGAGAATAAAGTTTCCATCGGGAAGAAAACACCATCCGCAACACCGGAAGCGATAGTTTCATACACTGCTGGGGCAGGAACGTTTACGCCCGCAACACCCAAAGCGGTTCCAACGTTGTTTGCAACACCGCCGCCAACACGCATTTTCATGCCGTTCATATCAGCAAGTGAAGAAAGTTCTTTAACAGAGTTGATGTTGCCAGGGCCGTGTACAAAATTCGTTAGAACCTGAACACCTTTTGCCTCGCCGACAGCAGCTAGATATTTTTCATGTGTTGATTGAAAAGCCACTGACATTTGTTCGGCGTTACCAGACGTACCCGGAAGCTCGATCATTTTTGTGGTTTTGAATTTACCTGGTGTGTAACCGTGAACAATCCAACCAATGTCTGCCACGCCATCACGAATTGTGTCGTATTGTGCAGGGGGTGGCGCCAAGCCGTTTTCAATTTTCAATGTTAGTGATCCGCCTGAACACGCGCTTAGCTCGTCGTTCATCCAAGGAAACACTGTTGTTGCCATCGCGTGGTTTGGACCAGCCCAATGTGAAACGGTCAAAACACGATCCGCAGCGGTTGCTGTTGATACCATTGCACTTAGTGCGATCGCAGATGCGCTAAGCCCTTTTACAAGATAATTCATCAAAACTCCTCCCAAAGTTATTTATCAAAACAACTATCGGCGCAAAAACTTCGGAGAGTCAACAATCGGAGAAATTTTATGTTACGAAAATGTTGTAGAATTCCGTATAATTTGTTTCACGTCGCACAAAATGCGCTCGGGAGTTGTGCTACCGCTGGCCACAAGATCAACGATCAGTTCGCCTGAGATCCGCCCAATATTTTTCGCGGGGATGCGAATGGTGGATAGCGCAGGTTCAATTTCTGCCGATCCTTTAAAATCACCTACCCCAATGATCGACATATCTTGTGGCACGTTAAGGCCCTCGCTTTGGGCGGCAAAAATGGCACCCTGTGCGATAACATCGTTTCCACACAAAAGCGCCTTGGGCCGATGGGGGTGCTGAAACATTTCTAAACATACTTTTTTTGCACGCCCAATGTCATAAGGTGCCTCAAACCGCCACTCATCCGGCACCGAAATCCCCGCCGCAGCAAGCGTTTCCACAGCACCATTCATACGCCCCAACGCGCGGTCATTTCCGTCGGTTGCTGGAAAAATCAAACCTATATCCTGATGCCCAAGCGCCAAAAGATGTTGCGCCGCCAATTGACCTGCCAAATGATTGTCGGCCCCTACGCAAGAAATACGCGATTGATCAGAATAATTCCAAATCGCAACGGCAGGAATTTCCTGTTGTTCCAATAATTGAAATGTATCCTCGGTGTGGTTCAAACCAATCAGTGCGACACCATCAACGCGATGTTCCAATAGTTTACGCAGCACTTGGTATTCACGATCAAGATCAAAACCGTGGCTGGCCATAAGGATGGTAAATCCAGTTGCCTCTAACACTTCAGAAAAGCTTTGAACAACCTCTGCAAAAATTGCGTGGTCAATTGTCGGCACAATCAGACCAATCGTTCCGCTGCGTTTGCCGTGCATCGCTTGGGCCGCTCGATTTCGGATATAGCCAAGTTTCTTGACCGCTCGATCAATTTTTTTCCGAGTCGCTGGATTGACCAAATTCGGGTGATTAAAACTGCGTGAGACAGTTGAAGCAGATACCTTTGCAGCACGCGCAACGTCAACAATATCCGCCTTAGTGTTCTGTTTTTTAACCATAATATAGCTCTCATCACCAATTTTTATGAAAACATTTGCAATACTATTTTCATCGCTTAACGTGGGATGTCAATAATCGATGGGTTGGGAGGCCCTGAAATGGAATTTATCTATTACTTTGGCGAGGTTTTCACGCCGATATCATTTGGCCTTTTGCTTATCGGCACAATCGGTGGTCTGATTTTGGGGGCCACCCCTGGTCTTTCTCCGACGATGGCTGTGGCCTTGTTGATCCCATTCACCTTCCATCTTGAGGCTGCTCAGGGGCTGATCTTGTTGGGGGCTGCATACACGTCGACCGTCGCGGGTGGTGCCGTTTCTGCTATTCTTTTGAAAATTCCCGGCGCACCTGCGAATATCGCTACAACTCTGGACGGTCATACCATGGCTCAAAAGGGGCGCGGTGCTGAGGCATTGCAATTGTCGTTCCTTGCCAGCCTTGTTGGCGGCGTCTTTGGTGTATTTCTCTTAATCTTTCTTTCACCGCTTCTGTCAAAAGCGGCGCTTGCTTTTGGTCCCTCTGAATTGTTTTGGATCGCCATTCTGGGCGTCACGATCATCGGATCACTGGACAGCAATTCAGTTGTTAAGGGGCTCTTGTCCGGCTGTATCGGGATGTGGCTTGCAACTATTGGTTTTGACGACATCATGGGCGCACAACGGTTTATTTTCCATTCATCCCTTGGTGGCGGCATCAACATCATCGCCGCCCTGATCGGCTTATTCGCAATTCCTCAGGTCATCTCAATGTTCGCCAAAGGCCGCGTCGAGGTTGATGCCGAGGTTATTCAAATTGAAAAGCACTCAATATTTGACGCTATTCGTGAATTAACGCGCCGTACTCGCGCACTTTCAATCGGTACGGCCGTCGGTAGCATCATCGGCTTAATTCCAGGTGTTGGTGGTCAAATCGCCGGTCTTGTTGCCTATGATCAATCCAAAAAGTTTTCAAAGGAAAGCCACAAGTTTGGTACCGGCCACTCTGAAGGTATTATTGCAGCGGAAAGCGCGAACAACGCGATGGTTGGCCCATCATTGGTGCCATTGTTGACACTTTCAATTCCGGGCAGTCCAACGGCGGCTGTTCTTTTGGGCGGCCTGCTAATTCATGGCATTTTCCCAGGCAGCGATCTGTTTGATAACAATCCTGACGTGGCATGGACCTTCATTGATTCAATGCTGATTGGTCAAATCCTGATGTGTATCTTTGGCCTTTACATCGCCAGCTTTGCGGCGCGCGTTTCCCGTGTTCCCCAATCAGTCATGGCAGCGGTCGTTCTTGGCTTGGCACTGTTTGGCAGCTATTCTGTCCAACACTCAATTGGTGATGTGTACGTCATGGCCACACTGGGAATTGGGATGTATTTCCTAGAACGGTTTGGATTCTCTGCGGCACCTTTGGTACTTGGCCTAATTTTGGGACCAATCGCAGAAGCCAACTTTATTCAAGGTTCGATGATTGCCAACGCGACAGATGGGCGTCTTGCCTATTTCTTTACCGGTAATCTGAACCTGTTGTTGGTTGCGATCGTTATTCTTTCGATTGGGTATTCGGCTTGGATGGAAATCAGCAGTCGGTCAGACACCAAAAATGAGGGGACAACGTCATGAACAAATTAACACATGTCTTTTCATCAGGCGCTATCGCTTCGGTCGGATTGATTGTCGCTTACATCAGTTTCACCCAACAACCATCCGAAGCATTCCTGTTTCCACGCCTTATCTCAACCGTATTTGTGATTTTGGCACTTTGGACATTTGGCAAGGCTGTTCTTGGCCGATCCAGAACAGGTGATGGTGTGTCAAAAGAAGCGCTGCTTCGAATGGCACCGGGTTTGATCGTCACCATAATATACGTCTTTTGGGCGGCTAAAGCAGTTGGTTTTTATACGGCTTCAACCGTCGCCTTCTTTATACTCTTGACCCTTTATGATCCCGCCCCACACGATCAGGCGAAATCATGGATCAAGCGCGCGATCATCACGGCAGGATTTTTGGCCGTTATGTACTGTCTCTTTGCACTTTTGTTGAAAGTGTACACACCACGAGAGATTTTCTTCTGAACCGCGAAAAGCGGCAGATTTCATTCCTAGGGAGGACTAAAATATGAAAAAACTACTCGCAGGGGCAGCAATTGCCCTAATGACAATGTCAGGCGTTGCAAGCGCTGACGGCCATGCAAACTATCCAGAGCGTCCAGTCATGATGATGGTCAGCTATGGCGCTGGTGGTGCAACTGACTTCCAAGCACGTATCGTGACGATGACGGCTGGCAACGAAGATGCGCTTGGCATGCCAATTGCAATCATCAACAAACCAGGCGCTGGTGGACGTGTCGGTTGGAACTGGTTTGCGACACAGGCTGACAACGACGGCTACACACTTTCTGCTTATAACGTTCCACACTTTATCGCGCAGTCAATCAAAGGTGGCGTTGAATATTCAGCAGCAAGTTTTGAACCCATTGCGAACTGGGGTGCTGATCCTGCTGTGTTTGTTGTTGGTGCTGACAGCGATTTCAATTCAATGGCTGACGTTGTTGCGTTCGCCAAAGAAAACCCAGGCAAGCTAACTTTCTCAGGCGCGGGTCTGTTTGTGGGTCACCACATTGCAGCCTTGCAAATCGAAAAAGCAGCCGGTGTTAAAATGGCTTACATCCCAACCAAAGGTGGCGGTGCCGCTGCGATGAAGGCTGTGATTGCTGGTGATGTTTTGGGTGGTGTAAACAACCTTTCAGACGCATTCCGCGCCGCCGCATCAGGTAGCGTAAAAATTCTTGGTGTTGCCGATCTAGAGCGCAACGAATTTTTGCCAGACGTTCCAACAATGATGGAGCAAGGTCTTGACGTGGACAATTCATCCGTGAACTTCCGCGGTGTGATGGTTCCAGCAGGAACACCACAAGGCATCATCGACAAGTTGGCTGCTAAAGTACCAGAAATGTTTGCCAACAGCCGCGTTGCTGGCAAAATGAAAGCTGGTGGTTCACCAATGCACATCATGACACGCGACGAAGTCAAAGCAATGTGGGCTGCTCGTGAAGAAACATTGAAAGAACTACTTGCAGGTTTGTAAGTTACAATAAAACCAACAGAAACGGGGCTTTGATGTCCCGTTTCAATCTAAACTCAGGAAATTACTATGACCGTTCAGGACGACCTTTTGTCTTTAGACCAGATCGTGACACGCGCACGCGTTGCACAAGACGACTTTGAAAAAAGTGGCAATCAAGCAAGATATGACGCCGCCGCACAGGCCGTCGCTTGGGCGATTATGGAACCCAGCCGCAACCTTGCCTTGGCTGAACTGTCTGTCCAAACCACAGGACTTGGAAATGTTGCTGACAAAGTTACAAAAAATCACCGTAAAACGCTTGGCTTGATGCGCGACATCGCTGATGCGAAAACCCACGGTGTTATTGCCGACGATGCTGAAACTGGCATCACCGAAATTGCACGGCCAATTGGCGTGATTGGCGCGATTGTGCCTTCTACCAATCCAGCCGCGACGCCTGCCAACAATATCATCAACGCGCTGAAATGTGGCAATGCGATTGTTGTGGCCCCTTCCCCTAAGGGCATTGCCGCTTGCGAATTATTGCTGCAAAATATTCACGCTGAATTTGCCAAAATTGGTGAAAATCCAGATCTCGTGCAAATGATCCCTGCACCGGGTTCCAAAGAAAAGACCCAGCGTCTGATGCAAACTGTGGATCGTGTGATTGCCACCGGCAGTCAAAACAACGTGCAACGTGCCCAAACCTGCGGCACGCCTGCAGTTGCCGTTGGTGCCGGAAACGTCACGGTTATTGTAGATGAGACCGCAGATTTGGCCGCTGCTGCTGCTAAAATTACAGCGTCGAAAACATTTGATAACGCTACTTCTTGTTCGTCAGAAAATGCCCTTGTGGTGGTGGATGCAATATACGACCAGTTCATCGCGGCCATGGCTGCCGAAGGTGGCGCACTGGTTAAGGCCGATCAAGCACCCGGTATCATCTCAAAATTGTGGCCCGAGGGTCATTTAAACCGTGCTGTAATAGCCCAAGATGCCGACAAGATGTTGGTTGCGCTGGATATGGCTGATCAGGTGCCAGAAGGCACCAAATTCTTGGCTGTTGAAACCGATGGCATCGGGGCAGAACACCCGTTGTCAGGTGAAAAACTTTCCCGTGTTGTTGCGCTTTATCGCGCCCGTGATTTTGACGATGCCACCGCAACTGTTGGGCGCATTCTGGGTCACATGGGTGCAGGGCATTCAGTGGGCATACATTCAACCGACGCCGACCGTATCATGAGCCTTGGTGACACCATTCCCACCTGTCGTGTGATTGTTAACCAAGCCCATTGTTTTGCAACAGGTGGCGCGTTTAACAACGGTTTGCCGTTCTCCCTTTCAATGGGTTGCGGCAGTTGGGGCGGAAACGCCATTGACGAAAACCTAAGTTACAAACACTTCATGCAAACAACCAAGATTGTTCGTGAAATTCCAGCACGAGAGCCTGCATTGGATGAAATCTTTGGCACTTATTGGGCGACGGCAGGAAAATGATTGATGACGTGAAATCTGCGCCCAGCGGTACACTGCGTGATTGGATAAACCTTCGCGCCGATACGGATGATATCGCCTTTTTCTTTCCAGAAGAAACCACCAATCTACCTTGGTCAGAATTGCAAAAAAATGCGATGCGGATGGCAAAACATCTGTCTTCATTGGGGGTCCAAAAAGGCGAAAGCGTTGCGATTTTTCAACCAAACGGTCGCGATGCAGTATTGGCCTTATATGCCGTTTTATACGGCGGGTTTCGCGCAACACCTGTAAATCTTGTCGCCGGTGCCGATGCCATTCAATACGCGCTTAGCCATAGCGGCGCGCGGTTTGCCTATGTTCATTCATCAGCGCAAGAAATTTTCGATGCCGCCAACACCGACGGTAAAGTATCTGTCGTTGATCCCTTGGCAAACGGCACAGGCGATCTTCACCATGTCACGGAAACAGATGCTGCTTTGTTGATGTATACATCAGGCACAACAGGTCGGCCTAAGGGGGTCGTACACACGCAATCCAGCCTGTTAGCGGGTGGTTGGACAACGTCCACTGCCCATGAACTTGGCCCCAAAGATCGCGGGTTTTGTGTTCTGCCAATTTACCACATCAATGGCCTTTGCGTCAGTGTGATGGGTTCGCTGGTATCTGGCGGTTCAATCGTTATGTGCCCCAAGTTTTCAGCCAGCAAGTTTTGGCAAGTAGCCAGCGACCAAAAAATCACATGGTTTTCCATTGTGCCAACCATCATTTCGCATCTTTTGCACGGTGCATCTGAACCAGATGATGAGACGAAGGAACGGATCAGGTTTGGGCGATCTGCCTCGTCTGCCTTGGCCCCAGAGGTACAATCGGCCTTTGAAGCCCGCTTTGATGTGCCAATCGTCGAAACCATGGGTCTTACGGAAACTGCCGCGCAAATCCTTTCGAACCCATTACCACCAGGCGTTCGTAAAATCGGTTCACCCGGTATTGCTTTTGGTAATGAGGTCGCAATTTTATCACCAGATCTAAAGCCGCTTACACCCGAAATAGAAGGTGAGATTGCTGTACGCGGACCAAATGTGATGAAAGAATATCTGGAAAACCCAGAGGCCAACAAAGCCACATTTACCGACGATGGGTGGATGCGCACTGGCGATTTGGGAAAGGTTGATGCTGACGGCTATATCTATGTCACGGGGCGCCTGAAAGAATTGATTATTAAGGGCGGTGAAAACATTGCCCCTCGTGAAATTGACGAGGCGCTCTATGCCCACGCCGATGTGATTGAGGCGGCCGCATTTGCAAGACCCTGCAATTCTTATGGAGAACGCGTTGAGGCGGCCGTGGCATTGCGCGCCAATTCAAAAGCAACCGCAAAAGATTTGATCGCCTTATGCGAAGCGCGCGTTGGGAAATTCAAAAGCCCGGACCACGTTCATTTCTTTGAAGAGTTGCCCAAGGGACCGTCAGGAAAAATTCAGCGTCTAAAATTGCCTGCTCTAACCCAGTCAGAATAACCGACAATAGATCGCTGAATTATTCGATTAACCCACTAATTCTAATCCTTCGGCGTTGGATCAATTTCACGTCGAAGGGCGTCTGCGCCTTTAGTCAGCAAACTAATATCAGAGCCAACCGCCACGAATGTGAACCCGCTTTCAAGCAATTCATTTGCAAATTTTGGATCAAAAACCAATGTTCCAACGGGCACGCCTTTGGCCATTAGTTTCCCCGCGCATTCGCGAATGACCTCCCACACTTCTGGTGCTGTTGGCTGCCCTAATAAACCCATGTCCGCAGCAATGTCCGCAGGCCCAAAGAAGATGCCTGTCACCCCATCGACATCGGCTATCTCTTCGGCTTTTTCAATTGCCGACAAGGTTTCCAACTGCAGCAAAACTGCAAGCTCGTCTTCAAAACGTTTGAAATAGTCCGTTACCCGACCAAATTTGTTGGCCCGCGTCGAACCAGAAACACCGCGAATACCACGAGGTGGATAGCGCGTTGCGGCAACCGCTGATTTTGCTTCTTCAACAGATTGGATCATTGGAAACAGCAGCGCCATTGCGCCAGTATCCAACAATCTTTTCACGGCAACTGAATCGTTCCAAGGGGGGCGAACAATTGCTGTTGTGCTGCTGCCTTTAAAGGCCTCTAGTTGCCCCATCACCGTCACCAGATCGTTGGGCGCATGCTCCATATCCAAAAGGGCCCAGTCATAACCCGAAGGTTCGACCACTTGAGCGGCAAACGGGCTGCAAAGCGAAATCCAAATGCCAACCTGTTTTTTGCCGCTACGCAACGCGTGGGTGAATGAGTTTATCGCAAGTTTCATATGACTGCCTTTTCAAGAAATGGAGTTTCTGTTTCAATTCTTTCGTACCCAAAGGGCGAAAAATCAAGATTTCGATATTCGCCGTAGGTGATCCATTCACTAATTCCGCGCCCCATCGCTGGGGATTGCTGAAATCCATGACCGGAAAATCCATTTGCAAAAATAAAGTTTTTCACTTTCGTATGGGCGCCGATAATGGCGTTTTGATCAAGGGTGTTAAAGGCATAATGCCCTGCCCATGAATTTATCAGTTTTACGGCCTCAAATTGCGGAACGCGTGTTGCGATGATTGGCCAAACCTTTTCCTGCCAAAGACTGTGGTCCTGAATGAAATCATCGTAAGCAACAGCTGGATCTTCATCGGGTGGGCACCCTGCAAGATAGTATTTACCTTCGGTTCGCATATGAACACCAGAGGGATCAATCGTTAAAGGTAAATCCTGTTCAAGCGGCTGTTCAGCGTCAAAAATGAAAGTGTATCTTTTGCGTGGCTCAATCGGCAAATCGATCCCCAACATGCGCGATGTCAAAACAGCCCGCGGACCAGAAGCGTTTACAACGGTGCCCGCCGCGATCACCTCTCCAGATTTTAACGTGACGGTTTCGACGGCTGAACCGCCCCTATTCATCGTCATCGCCACCACTTCGTTCGTGATGTATTCTGCCCCCTTTTCACGGGCAGATCTGCGCCACCAATCGAAAATGGTGTTCCCGTCAAAATAACCTTCGTCGATCAAATTGTGATTGGCACCGACAATGTCATCAAGTTGATAGAACGGATAATCTTGTTTGATTTCATCCGCCGTCATAAATCTTGTACCTGCGCCTAACGTTTGCTGAACTTTCTGCGCCTCGCGAAGAGTTCCGGCAAACGCCTCATTATCTGCCAAATACATGTAGCCAAAACTTTGCAATGTGATTTCAGGCACACGCGGATCGTCACCCATGTAACTTTGAAAGTTTTTGATAAACTCTGCGCCAAACTGCGAGATACGCACATTGATCTCGTTGGAAAACTGTTGGCGAATACAGCTGTTCGTGTGACTGGTTGAGGTGAATTCGTAGGTTGGATCGCGTTCCACCACCAAGATAGATCCATCAAAATCCGGATTGGCAGACAGGAACCAAGCGATTGACGATCCATACATCGCACCGCCAACGATGACGACGTCATAGGCTTTTCTGCTAGGTATATTTGTAATTGTAGGCGCCGCCATTTGTATGTCTTTCTGATTTCACCAATGCATCATCTTGCAAATTAGAGTGCGCAGAAAATTGCCCCCACGCAAGAACGAAAAAACGGTCATCCAGTGCCTTTGGGATTGCAAAGTTCATAGGTAACGCAAGGCTGATCATAATAGTTATGGATACCAATATACGTCATTCCCAATCGTTGCATCACCCGTTGGGATGGCCCGTTTTCAGGGTTCGCGACGGCCAGTACACTTGGTGCGCCAATTGTTTCAAAAGCATACTGAATAATCACCAAACCCGCTTCTGTTGCGTATCCTTTACCTTGGGTGTCTGGGCGAAGACGCCAGCCAATTTCAAGGGCTGCGTCTGGTTTATTAGAAATATGCTGCAAACAACCGCTGCCAATAATTTCACCTAGTTCTTTGTGAACTATTGCCCACCAAGAAAAACCGAATTCTTGCCACCGGGATTTCACTTTTTGGATCACTTCCATCGTTTCTTCAGCAGATTTGGTTCGCCCATCACCGATATATCGCATCACATCAGGGTCGCTATCCAGCAAGTTCAAACCGCTGCAATGTTCTTCCGCAAAGGGGATCAACTTTAATCTCTGCGTATTTAGTATCCTATTTTGTGAGCTATGGTTTTCCATGAGCACTATGACCTTCGCTAAATCGACGTCCCAAAAACAAAACACCCCACACCATCAACCGAGGGCTTTCTGGACCTAAGCGTTCCTATTCTGAATTTTTTCAATGTTCGCTGGCAGGTCAATAAAAACAAGACCCCATGAACGATAAGACTAAAGTTGGTGAACCATTTTAAGAAAAAACATTGCCAAGTCAGATTTGGTAAGGTTTATTTACCAAACAACACGCGATTCCCGCGTGACAAACAGTTTGGGCCACAAGGCACATATTCTGGGAGGAATAACATGAAAAGTAAGCTACTCGCATCCATCGCGGGTGTCGCCATGATGACTGGTGCCGCAAGCGCACAAGACACATTGGAAATGACATCTGCATTTGGCAAAAACCTACCTATCCTTGGTACGGCGGCCTTGGATTTTGTTGACAAAATCAATGGTATTTCTTCGGACGTTGAATTTGAACACTTCGATCCAGGTAAACTTGTTCCAACACTAGAGGCACTTGATGCTGTTTCTTCTGGTTCCGTTGATGCCGCTTATGCGACATCCGGTTACTGGCAAGGTAAAATCAACTCTGCTTCTTTGTTCGCTGCTGTTCCATTCGGTCCAGAAGCAGGCGAATTCATGGGTTGGATCCTTTATGATGACGGTGCTGCCCTATGGCAGGAAATGTATGACACCAACGGCTATAACGTTGTTGCCACACCTTGTGGTGTTATCGCGCCTGAAACATCCGGTTGGTTTAAAAACGAAATCAACGGCGTTGAAGACCTAGAAGGTCTAAACATGCGCTTCTTTGGCCTTGGTGCTAAAGTGATGGAAAAAGTTGGTGTTTCTACATCATTGCTAAGTGCGGGCGACATCTTCCCAGCACTAGAGCGTGGCGCGATTGACGCGACTGAATTCTCTATGCCAAAAATCGATGCGCGTCTTGGCTTCCACAAAATTGCCAAGTTCAACTACTTCCCTGGTTGGCACCAGCCTTCGACTTTGTTTGAATTGCTGATCAACAAAGACGTTTACGAAGATCTATCAGACGTTGCCAAAAAACAGATCGAAGTTGCTTGTCTTGCAAACATCACAACCAACTTGGCCGAGGGCGAAGCGACAAACTATGCCGCTATGGTTGATAACGTTGAAAACAACGGCGTGACACTGAAGCAATGGAGCCCAGAAATGTTGGCTTTGTTTGAAGAAAAGTGGAACGAAGTTGCGGCTGAATTGGCTGACGGTGACCCCTTCTTCCAAAAAGTTTGGGCTGACATGCAAGAATACCGTGCTGGCTACAAAGTTTGGTCAAACAATATTTACCTACCTCGCAACTAAGCGAATAGGATAAAGCTATAAAGGGCGGCAGTTTTTCAGCCGCCCTTTTTTATAATTGGGAGCGAGCAATGCCAGACCGAAGTCTTAAAGCCATCGACCAATCGGTCGCAATTTCCGATCCCGGCGAAGTTGGCCGTTCTGAACATACATGGGTAGACCGCCTTGTTGTTGGCGTTGCCAATATCTCGGCATGGTTATTCCCGCTTTTGATGGTCGCAATCGTGACCCAAGTGATTATCCGCAAAATGGGCCACAACCAAGCATGGTTGGATGATGCCCAATGGTGGATTTACGGCTTTGCTATGATGGTTGGTTTTGCTTATGCCATCACAACCAACAGCCACGTTCGCGTTGACATTTTGCACCAGCATTTTACGCCGCTTAAACAGGCCCGTATTGAAATATTCGGCCTTGGTTGGCTGCTGTTGCCGTTTTTGGGGATCATGACTGATATTTTGATCCACTACGCGTGGTCATCGATAACAGCGCGCGAAGGGTCTGACAGCCCGAACGGGCTGCACATGCTCTTTTTGCTGAAAACCACCCTCCCCCTTATCTTTCTGCTATCAATCATGGCGGCTTGGGCTGTGATGGTGCGCAACATGCGTCGCGTGATGGAACCCACACTTTGGAAAAAAGTGATCGGTGCCTTACCCTTCGTTTGGTTCGCTGTTGATCGCGTTTTTTACTACATTTTTTATTGGTTCACACGTTTGTCCAATCCGGAACTAAATCCGCGGCGCATTAACCGTGAACCCATTTTTGAATACACAACCTATCTGGCGCTGGCTGTGATCGTTGCGATCATTGTCGTTGGCTATACGAAACAGCGCTCGGTCGCTGGGAAAGACGCGTAATATGGAAATTCTATCCCTTTTCGGCGCGTTGATGGATTTGAACCAATGGATGGTTCTGTTGATGTTCATCACTTTCATCTTCTTTTTGTTCAACGGCATTCCTGTGGCTTATGCCCTTGTTGGTGTCAGCCTTTTGTTTGTGATTGTCGGCGAGGTGGTTCTTGATCCTTCACGTAAGCTGATCAACGAATATATCGAGTTTGATCGAACCGGCATCGCTTACATCAAACTGTTTGCCAATGGTGGGCGGTTCTTTGGCGGTATCATCAAGAACCCCGTTTTGGTCGCCCTGCCAATGTTTATCTTTATGGGCCTCATGTTGGATCAATCCGGCGTCGCCCAGCGCATGATGCGTTCGATGCAGGTGTTGTTTGGCGCGCTAAAAGGTGGTTTGGCCCTTTCTGTCATGTTGATTGGTATCATCCTTGCGGCCTCGACAGGTGTTATTGGCGCCTCGGTTGTATTGCTGGGTGTTATGGGTCTGCCCGCTATGATGGGGCAAAATTATTCCAAGCCGATTGCCACGGGAACAATTGCCGCCTCTGGCACCTTGGGTATTCTCATTCCACCTTCAATCATGTTGGTGATCATGTCTGATCAGTTGGCGATTTCCTTGGGTGATTTATTCATGGGTGCGTTGATACCCGGCCTTATTTTGGGTGGCTTATATATCGCGTTCATCATCATTTATGGCCTGCTTAGCCCACAATCTATGCCGCTGCCCGATGATCATGAAAAAATCACGCTAAAGGCCGTGCTGGATGTGGGCCTGTCGGTTGTGCCACCGATGCTATTGATCCTTCTTGTGTTGGGTTCAATTTTCTTTGGCCTTGCCACACCTACCGAGGCATCTGGTCTTGGTGCGTTGGGTGCTACGCTGCTGGCCCTTATCAGTCGCAATCTGAACCTAAAGGTTCTTAAGGATGTGATGCGTCAAACGTTGAACACATCAGGGTACATCGTTGGAATTTTCATTGCGGCGAATTTCTTTGCCTTCATCCTGCGACGCTTTGGCGGTGATGAAATCATCGAAAACTTGGTGCTTGGTTCTTTTGACAACAAATACATGGTAATCCTGTTCATCTTGTTCATCATTTTCCTGCTTGGCTTCCTGCTAGATTGGATCGAAATCACGCTGATCATCATGCCGCTGATGCTGCCTGTTGTTTTGGGTTTAAACATTCCAGTCGAGGGCTTTGGCATCGTTGATGATCCGTCTGTCGTATGGTTCGCCATTTTGGTGGCCGTAACACTTCAGACCAGTTTCTTGACACCACCGGTTGGCTTTGCGCTGTTTTATCTAAAGGGTGTTTGCCCACCAGATATTACATTGGGTCACATCTATAAGGGTGTCATTCCATTCGTATTGCTGCAACTTACAGGCTTGGCGATTGTATTTTGTTACCCATCGCTTACCACGTGGCTACCTGCGCTGGCCTACGGGAATTAGGTTTAGGGCGGCGTTGAAAAACGTCGCCCTTTTTTGATCTAAATTGCGCGTGCAATATTGATAGAATGCGGCCACACAAAGATGTGGTAGAGGTGAGATGTGCAAGCATCTAAGCCACAGAAAATTGACATGCATATGGGACTAATATGAAAATTCCGAATGATTTCGTAATGGGTGTTGCCACGGCAGCCTATCAAATTGAAGGCACGTCATTTGGGAAATGTGGCCCCAGTCATTGGGACAGTTTTGCCGCCAAGGGTGGCACGTTTCAGGGGCAAAATGGTGATATTGCTTGTGCCCACTATGAACACTGGCAATCCGATCTGGACTTGATCCAACAAGGTGGTTTTGACGCCTATCGTTTTTCCGTCGCTTGGCCCAGAATTTTGGCTGATGGCACAGGGCAAGTTACACCCGAGGGATTGGATTTCTATGATCGCTTGGTGGATGGTTTGCTTGCCCGTGGCATTGCCCCACACGCCACGCTTTATCATTGGGATTTGCCGCAAGCCTTGGCCGATCATGGCGGGTGGGAAAACCCTGACATTGCGAAATGGTTCACAGAATATGCGCTGACTGTTACGGATCGATTGGGGGATCGATTAGAAAGTATCGCCACAATAAATGAGCCGTGGTGCGTAACGTGGCTGTCGCATTTCTTGGGCCATCATGCCCCCGGAAAAACCGACCTGCCTGCCGCAAGCAAAACAATGCACAATGTTCTATATGCCCATGGATTGGCCACGCAAGCGATGCGTGATGCGGGCCACAAAAACCTCGGTATTGTGCTAAACATGGAATACGCCCAACCTGCGAGCGATAAGCCTGCTGATGTGAAGGCCGCACAGCTTTACGATGGAATTTATAATCGCTGGTTCATTGAGGCGATTACCAAGGGCCGCTACCCAAGCGATGTTTTACCCTATTTAGAGCCACATTTTCCCACTAGTTGGCAAGATCAGATGCCTCTTATTCAAACGCCGATCGATTGGCTTGGTTTAAACTACTACACACGATCAATTCATGCCGATGATGGTACTGGACAATTTCCGTTTGGCAAATCTGTGGCTGGCCCGCTCAACAAAACCTCTATGGGGTGGGAGATTTATCCAGATGGCTTAGAGTATTTTCTGAACCGTTTGCACAAAGATTACACAGGGGATTTACCTTTGTTTGTCACCGAAAATGGCATGGCCTTGCACGATCAAATATCGGCGAATGGCGTGGATGACACTACCCGCGCCACTTATATTCAAAACCATATTCAAGCGACGTTAAACGCACGCAAAAATGGCGTGCCGGTCAATGGTTATTTCGCTTGGTCTGTGATGGATAATTTTGAATGGGCATTTGGGTATGAGGAACGGTTTGGTATTGTTCACGTAGATTTTGAGACCCAAATTCGTACACCCAAAAGCTCTCATAAAATGCTGCAAGAAATAAACAAAAATCGATGAATGTTTGCACTGATGTGTCGGCAACCGCTACTCAAGAAATGGCTACGGAAACCCGATTAAAGAAGCCTGAATTGTCTGCAATTCATAAATCTTTTTGCAATGTAAATTGCGGGCGTTCGATCATTTAGCACTCGTTATCTATCATGAGTTGTAAATCCATCAATAGAAACAACTATACCAGAACGCGAAATCAGGCTAACATTGTAGTAGGGGGCAGTCAGAGGATTTATTTTGATGAACGCTGTGCCTAAGTACGGACGCATCCAAACCCAACAAGACGAGGCGGCTACGCTTCGTACGCTTAATGTTTTTGCCGTTGACGTAATTGCGATTCCAAGCGTTGAAGACCTATTTTGGTATGTCGCACAAAATGTCGTTGGGCGACTGAATTTCATAGATTGTGTTATCTATCAGGCCGACCCATCCAAAAACGAACTGACGCAGGTTGCGGCACTTGGTGAAAAGAACCCTTTTGGACGCAACATCATCAATCCCTTAAAAATTCAATTTGGCGATGGCATTACCGGACAAGTTGCAGAAAATCGTAAGGCAGTGATTGTTGACGATCTTCTAAAGGATCAAAATTATATTGCCGACACACAATTGGCGAGATCTGAAATCTGTGTCCCTCTTGTAATCGGTGATCGTGTTGTGGGTGTCATTGACAGCGAACATCCTGAACCAAACGCATTCGGCAAGGCTGAGCTGGATGTTCTGACGACGGTTGCAGCCATGACAAGTGCAAAGCTTGAACTGTTAGCCGAGTCAGATCGTTCCAAACGTCGATATCATGAAATCGCCCAATCGCACGCCCAATTGGCCGAGGAAGTTACAAACCGCAAAGCGCTTGAGGCGAAGTTATTTGAGGCCCGAAAGTTAGAAGCGATAGGTCATTTATCTGGCAGGTTCGCCCATGAGTTTAACAATTTGCTAACAGTGGTTTCAGGCAATCTGGAATTCCTTGAAAGTGATTTACAGAACCCTGAAATGTTAGAATGTTTAAGTGATGCGCAAACAGCGACGGCGCGCGGGGTGCAATTGGTTCGCGATTTGTTGGCTTATTCACAAAGAACTCGACTAAACCCTGTAAATATTGATGTAAATAATCTGGCCGCTACAGTTTGTGAAAACTGTCTACCGATGTTGCAAAAAGGGGTTCATCTAGAAACGGATTTGCAAGATGATCTTTGGCAAATCAATGCCGATCAAAAATCCACATCCAGCGCCCTTTTAAACCTCATTTTGAATGCCCATGACGCCATGCCCGAGGGGGGCAATCTTTGTGTCAGCACCAAGAACGTTTTGCATAATTTGAATGAACACCGTGTGTTTATAACCGATCTAGCGCCGGGTTCTTATGTGCGTCTAAGCGTTAAAGATCAGGGTGTCGGAATACCGAACGATCGCGTCCCTCAGATTTTCGATCCATTTTTTACAACCAAGATTATTGGGGCTGGCCCAGGGTTGGGCCTGTCAACGATATTAGGGTTTTTGCAGCAATCTGGCGGAACCGTTGCCGTTGAAACGAAACCAAATTACGGCAGTACATTTCACCTCTATTTTCCGGCGATTGAGCCCTGAAATAAGGTTTTGTTAACCTTTAGTGGTTAACCAAGTGTTACACCGCTTGGGAGGCTGCGATTTCAAATTCACAACGACTAGGTAATTTCGATCAACTTCCCTTAATTAGTGTACGTGGGCTTGATCACAAAGATGAAATTCAATTCATGAAACTGGCCGATGCTATCGGGAACGCCGCCCGCGATTTTGGTTTTTTTCGCATATGTGACCACGGTATTGACTTTGACCTTATCGAGGCAACATATCAAGCCGGCGCACAATTTTTTGCCTTACCAGATGCCGTGAAACGCGAAATTTATATCGGCAACAGCTCAAACCACCGCGGCTATGTTCCGTTCACCGAAAAGGGTGACTACCCCGATGAAATGAACCGCAGCTACGAAGCCTTCGATTTAGGTTTAGACCTGCCCCACGATGATCCTGACTATATGATGGGCAACAGGTTGTTGGGGCCCAATGTTTGGCCAGAGGTTGCTGGATTTAGGGACACCGTCGCGCGGTATTATTCCCAAATATCAAAACTTGGCCGACTGGTTTGTTCCGCCCTTGAGGCACATTTGAAACTGCCCTTTGGGGCCATGACAAATCAGATGAGCAAACCAATTTCTCAACTTCGGCTGTTGCATTACGTTCGTCAAAAAAGCACTGCTGACCATCAATCGGTTAACATGGGTGCGCATACAGACTATGAATGCTTGACCCTACTTCATACCCGTAACAAGGGTCTGCAGGTGATGACCAAACAAGACAACTGGATCGACGTGCCCGTTGATCCGAATGTATTTGTCGTCAACGTCGGTGACATGCTTGAGGCATGGAGCAACGGCATTCTGCGTTCCACCCCCCATCGCGTTTTAAATCACAGCCCAGAACGATATTCTTTGCCGTATTTTTTGGCCGCGAATTACGACACCGTTATTGAACCATTTGCGCAATTGATCACACCCGATCGACCCGTCAAATACGAACCATTCACCGCCGGTTCCCACTTAGAACGCATGCTTATTCGTGATTTCCCCTACCTACGAGACACCCAATTGCAAAACACGGCATCATTTTCTGTTGATGGGGTTAACTCGACCCAAAACCCATTTGAACAACGCATAAATCAGAGTACAATTTAGAGATGCCACCTATTGATGCAATTTTGGCCGTCGTTTTGGCCGGCTTCGCCCTGAGCGCAACACCTGGACCATCAATGCTGTACGTCTTGTCACGCAGTGTTGGCCAAAGCCGTACAGCGGGCCTTGCGTCGGCCCTAGGGCTGGCGCTTGGGGGGATCATACTTGCCGTGGCAACGGCCCTTGGTTTAGCGGCCATTTTTGCAAAATTTCCATGGCTGGTGGTTGCGCTCCGGTACGTTGGATCGGCCTATTTGATATGGCTAGGCATTGGCATGATCCACAAAGCACGCGCCAATTCGCACACGACCTTTGCCGTCGATAGCGTCACAAGAAAGTCCTTCGGCACCGTCATTTGGCAAGGCATTCTGGTTGAAGTCCTGAACCCCAAAACCGTTTTGTTTTTCGCGTTATTCTTGCCGCCCTTTGTGAACATGAATGGCGGACTATTAAGTGCGGGCGATATCCAATTTCAACTGCTCGCGCTTGGCGTTCTAATTCCACTGACGGCAATTCCATCGGACGTATTAATCGCCTATATGGGCGGCTCGATGACCCTTGCCATCAACCAAAGCCAAGCGTTTCGTGAATACCTTGCATGGGCTGGCGGGTTCATTCTGATCGGGATCGCCTTGAACCTGCACATTGGCATTCTCTGAGGCATTCTCTGAATTTTTCAGATCTACCGTGTCATTTTGCCAATAAAGCCGCCTCAACCGCGTCGTCCCACCCAAGGTGAAGGATATTACCATCACGGATTACGGGGCGCGTCATGACTTTGGGTTTTGCTGCGATCTGTGCCTCGGCTTCGGAATTTTTCAACCAGTCATTCAATGCCCGATAATCCGTCGATTTTCGGTCAACCAAACGATCGCCAAATTCTGTAATCAGTTCGGCAAGCTCGACTTCTGATAATGGTTCTGCCCTGACATCGCGAAATGTCACAGTATTTCCTGCAGCCTCCAAAGTTTTTCGCGCCCTTTGGCAAACGGAACATGTGCTAAGCCCATAGATCAACATTTCAATTTTCCCTTTAAGGTTTGTCCGTAATCTGATCCAAAGAAAACACAGACGCAACCTCTTCCATTCTGATAATCCATGCCTATTTGGTGCCAACCAACTTGCTCTAACGAAAGCGTACGCGCCATGACGACACCAAGTTATCCAGAATTTCCAACCCAAAACGGGTATCTTACGGAAAGAACGCGCCAAAAATACATCGAGAACGCGGTGGCGGCAAAACTGTTGCCTCGTGATGCTTTTCGCATGGCGGATATTCTGTCGTTGACCGCACCAACCGATCCCAAAAAGCCTATTCAGTTTTGGCAACTGTATTCCATCTTGGGTCAAGATCGCATCGTCGGCATTGTTGCAAATTTTTATCAACGTGTTTTTGAGGATGAAACTTGGTTTACTTCGGTTTTTGAAAAGGTAGGGGATTTGAACCACCATATTGGCACTCAAGCCAGCATGTGGATCGACGTGATGGGGGGTGGCCCCTATTATCATGGCGCGGAGTTTAGATTAAACTTTCACCACACCCACAATGCGCATCAGCTTATGAATGAAAAAGGGGCAAAACGGTGGGTCAGTTTGATGGTGGAAACGCTGGATACATCTGCACTTCTTATGACCGATGACGCCCGTGTACGGCCCGCCATCAACACGTTTCTTGCGCATTTCTTGGGCAAATACGCCACTGATTTTAAGTTCGAAAATCTGGAAAATTTTGGGGCTATCAACCCGCCACATCGACGCAAAATCAACTTTATGTACATGACGTCCGATGCAATTGAGGCCTTGCCTGAGGATGAATTACGCGACGCTCTAAGTGAACGTGGCGTTGATGTAAGCGTGTTTGAAAACAAGGCGCAAATGATAAGCAAAGCCCTGAATATGTAATAATGTTGTCGACCAACTACCTTGCCAAAACAGTGGCAAGTTCTTTGGCGGCAACACCAATACCATATGCGTTCCAGTGGTTGTCCCCGCCAGCCTCGGCCATTGTGTAAAAGCAATCTCCACAATCTGAAAAGGCATCATAAAGATTGATCATTGCTACCTTTTCGCCAATCGCTTGTACGAAAAAATCAGTGTTGTTTGTCGGGGCATAATTGGGACAACTCGTTTGAATATCTTGCGACAGATCAGCATGATTTGCAGTCACATCAAATTCAGACGGTTGCAGTAAAAACATCGGATTGAAGGATTTTTCCGTGGCCAAATCCAAGACACCTTGAACAATGGCAGACATTTTAGACATGGCAATTTGCTGAGACACGGGGCTTGATTGACAGGCGAACTCGACATCAAACCGATCGTTCATATAGGCTTGTGCCCCATTGGCCTGATTGATTTTTAGATCATTTACGGCACGTGCTTGCAATTGATCAAATTGGCTGCCCACTGTCGTAACATCTGAGGCCAAGCACCGCGCATCATCACCCAGTGAATGGCGTAAACTGTGCCAATCAAGAATTTTGCCTGTAGCGGCGTAGTATAGTTTTCGACCAGCTTGGGGTAAAACTAACCTATCCAAAAATGATCTGTTGGGATGGCAATATCCCGTGTTCGTGAGCCTGCCATTTTCTAGTGGATAGTTGTTGCGCAACAAATCCCCAGCATCATTATCGGCAAAAATATGGAAAATTACATCGTCATAATGTTGCGCTTTTAACAAGTGCGTCGCCGCAAAAACCGATTGATCAGGCCCATACCCCGCAACACCAAAACTGTCGACGATCACACAACCCGTTTCATTCAATAGTTGTGCCAATTGCGCGGACAAGTCCAAACCATCGTTCAAAAACAATGCTGCAATATTTGAATCACCCACGATCAATATTCGCCGATCCACAACGTTCGCACAATTGTTCGGGTTTACGCGCAGGCCGGTGCTATCAAAAGTGGCCGTTGACCTAAACGCCGGATCCTTCAACGCACCCGCCGATTGTCGAGGCATCAAAGGGTCGGAGTGATCGCGTTGCACCGCTAATTTGTCAGGAAAGACAAATCGCATGCCAACCTCAAGCACAATCAATGAGAACAAAATTGAACACAAAAACAGCGCTGTGTTTTTAATCCAATTCATATTTTTCCTCATAGTTTTCACGCAAGCTGGGATTTTGTTCTTCTTTGTGTAGCAAACAGTTGCCCACAACCAAAACATCCATACCCGTACCCATAAAACAGCGAAATGCATCCTCGGGTGTGCAAACGATCGGCTCGCCGCGAACATTGAACGATGTATTCACCACAATCGGGCAGCCGGTTAATTCATGAAAACGACTGATCACCGCATGATACCGTGGGTTAGTGTCGGCATGAACGGTTTGCACACGCGCACTATAATCAACATGGGTAATTGCCGGAATTTCCGACCGTGGGATGTTCAGCTTTTCGATCCCAAATAGCGCGTCTTCTGCTGCGGTCATTTTGTGGCGTTTAGATTTTTCAACATCCGCCACCAGCAACATATACGGGCTGTCGGTGTCCATCTCAAACCAATCACTTACGTGCTCGCGCAGAACACTTGGCGCAAAGGGGCGGAAACTCTCGCGGTATTTCACCTTTAGGTTCAATTGTTTTTGCATCGCAGGGGATCGCGGATCGGCAATAATGCTGCGCCCACCAAGGGCACGAGGACCAAATTCCATGCGTCCTTGCATAAACCCAACCGCCTTACCGTCCGCCATCACCTGAGCGGTTTTCTCGGTCAGCTCACTGTCAGAAAGTGTGGTGAATTTTGCGCCAGATTGCGCCAAAGCGATCTCGATTTCTGACGTCGAAAATTCAGGACCCAGATATGTACCTTGCATTGCATCACGGCCCTTGGACAATTCCCGCGGTTTGTCGTGCATGATGTGATATGCGCCCAAAGCCGCACCCAAAGCACCACCAGCATCACCCGAAGCAGGCTGAATCCAGATGTTTTCAAAAATGCCTTCGCGCAACAAAATGCCGTTTGCCACACAGTTCAGGGCAACCCCACCGGCAAGGCAAAGGTTCTTTTCACCGGTTTCAGCCGCAATCCCTTTGGCCAGTTTCACAACAACTTCTTCGGTAATTTTTTGGATCGATGCTGCAAGATCCATTTCACGTTGCGTCAGTTCGGATTCAGACTTGCGTGGTGGTCCGCCAAACAAATTATCAAATCGTTTGTTGGTCATAGTAAGGCCGGTACAGTAATTGAAATAATCCATGTTCAAATGGAAACTGCCGTCTTCTTTGATGTCGATAAGATTATCTTTGATCAGGCCCACAAAACGCGGCACACCATAAGGCGCCAACCCCATAATTTTATATTCACCCGAATTTACTTTGAAGCCCGTGTAATAAGTGAATGCCGAATACAATAATCCTAATGAATGCGGAAAATGAATTTCACGATGCACTTTAAGGTCATTGCCATTGCCGATTGCAAGTGACGTCGTTGTCCACTCGCCAACACCATCCAATGTCAGTACGGCGGCGCGATCAAACGGGGATGGGTAAAAGGCGCTAGCCGCATGCGACAGGTGATGTTCGGAAAACAACAACTTGGCTTTCCTTCCACTCTTGCCAAACATCGCTTCTAGTTCTTTCACGATCATCGATTTCTGGAAAAGCTTATCCTTGATCCAAACAGGCATAGAGGTGGCAAAACTTTTGAACCCACGCGGAGCAAAGGCCAAATAGGTTTCCAAAAGACGTTCAAATTTTACAAACGGTTTGTCATAAAATACGACAGAATCCAGTTGTTCAGCATCAATACCCACAGCACTTAAACAATAGGTGATCGCGTTGCTTGGAAAGCCTTCGTCATGCTTTTTGCGCGTGAACCGTTCCTCTTGAACAGCGGCCAAAATTTGACCGTCCTTGATCAAACAAGCCGCACTATCGTGGTACCACGCCGATATCCCTAAGATATACATGACCGGCCTAGAACAACGTGTAAATAAACGGGGCGATGACCGACCCTTGGGCAAGAATTAACAAACCGCCCAACACCAACATGATGAATATGATCGGTGCAAGCCAAAGCTTTTTGCGCACTCGAAGAAAGGCCCATAGTTCAGCAATGATACCCATAATTTGTCCCTAAAATTGATTGGTGAACGACGTTGGTTCCGGCCCTATCGGATCGCGTTTTTTCCAATGATTATCTCTGTTTTTGTTTTTCAGCCGTAATTCATCACGTCCAAAAAGACGCATACCGATGGCAATTGGGGTAATGATCACGAAGAAAATAAAGCCAAGTACGATGGGTCCAATGATCTTGCCCAAAAGGAATCCAAACCGCATCCACAGCTTGTTAAGTGGATGCAAAATTTCCGCCTTTACCAATGTAACGGTCAACGTAAGTGCGCTGGCTAAACCAGCACCGAGTGGCACGTTAACGCCGCCTTTGTACCAAAAATAGCAAGCAATTAGCGCGAAAATTCCAGTGAAAAGCAGACCAAATTTTCGATTCGACGGAAGTTCAATTTCCTCAAACGTCACGGGCAATCCCCTTGCACACTAATTACTAAGGCGCCCTACGCGCACATAAAATCGCAATCCGGCACACGCCTATTGAATTAATACTTGGTTAATTTGCCCGACTAATGTGGTTTTTTTAGGGCGTAAGCCTTTGGCAACCCTACAAGGGAAGGTCAGTATCCCGATTTCGGTCACATTCCCGAAAAACATCCAGCATACAAATTTTGCAGATGTTGAAATTTAGTTGCGCCGTTGCCTCGCCTACAGCATCACCCTTGGAACTATGTAGATTGTTTTCACCCAACTCCTCTAACACGTGAAACCGTTCAAGGCTGCGTACCAATGGCGGGAAAACAGCTACGATGCGAAAGGAGCCACCAATCGATTTTACATCACGGATCAATTTGATCAACAGATCGGCACCAGCCAAATCTACTTTACCCACACCTTTAAGGTACAACACGATGTGAATTTGCCCAGGATGCTGTTTGCGGACAGCCTTAATCTTGTTTTCGACATGCTCAACCGATCCAAAGAACAACGGGCCATCTAAACGCAACGAAAGCAGTTGCGGACATTGCTTTGATCCGTGGGTGTCTGCGCTTCGAAATTTACGTTCTCCAGAAGGTGCAACAAACGGCGCAGTGACGGGTAATTCAGGGTGTGCGCTGTCATAAATAAACACACAAAGTGACGCGATTACGCCAACATAAATCGCAAAATCCAACTCAATAAACAGGCCCGAACCCAATGTTAGGAAAAGAACGATCGCCTCAGGGCTTTTGGATTGAATGATATGGCGCAGCTCTTTGATGTCGATTAATTTGTAGGCCACGACCAGGATTAGCCCTGCCATCGCGGGCGTCGGAATGTAGGCTACCAAAGGCGCCACCAACAAAAGGATCAGGGCCAAGAATGCGCTGGCAAAAATGCCAGACATTGGCGTTACAGCACCTGCTGCTGCATTCACGCCAGATCGCGTAAAGCTGCCTGAACCCGCGTAACATTGAAAAAATCCACCCACAACATTTGACAAACCTTGGCCGATCATTTCTTGGTTCGCGTCAAAATCTTCGCGGCGACGTACGGCAAATGCACGGCCAATGGAAATCGCCTCTAGCAACGCGATCAACGCAATTGCGGCGGCACCTGGTGCCAGATCAGCGACGTCATTTAAGCGGATTGAGGGGGCATCAAAGCTAGGCAAAAACGCATTCAATTGCCCAACCATGGACACGCCCTTGGCGCTGGCATCAAGCAACCACGCAACGACAGATCCAATGATCAGTGCGATTAGAAACCCTGGTAACTTGGGGGCAATTTTTTGCAAAATTATGGCACTAACTAAGGTTATTCCGCCGATTAAAACAGCCAATGGGTTGGCCTCGCCAAAATGTTCAACCAACCGAACGATGCGTTCAAATACATTGCCGCCACGTTCAACGTGAACTTCAAACAGACCCGCCAGTTGGCTGACCGCAATCAACAAGGCAGCCGCGGCTGTAAAGGCGGTAAGGACCGAATGTGAAACGAAAGACACAAGACCACCAAGACGACCAATGCCGCCTGCGATTTGAAAGATGCCAACCATAATCGTCATCAATAGTGCCAGTTGAATATATTGTGCGGTTCCTGAAGCCGCCATGTCGCTGAGCGTGGCAAATAGTACGGCGGAAATCGCCGTTGTGGGGCCAGAGATCATCACCATGGATGATCCAAAAATCGCCGCAACAATCGCTGTGACCATCGCCGTGTAAAGACCAAATTCAGGCGGCAATCCCGCAATGGTGGCAAAGGCAACACCTTGCGGTAGAACCAAAGCCGCATTCGTGAAGCCAGCAAAAGCATCGGCTCTTAAGCTGTTGCCGTTGATTTTATGAAGCCACAAACGGGCAGGAAATAGTCCGGCGATATTCATCGGCGACGTGCTTTCAAGAAACGGAATCATGTTGGATGTTGTCGATGCCCAATATGCCCGTCGCTGCTAACAATCAATTACCTTAACCCAAGGCGCGACAATTCATACCAATTAAAGCCGAACTTTAGATACAGCGCCCACCGTCAACCTCCATGCAGATACCGGTGATCATACCGGCCTCGTCAGAACAAAGGAAAGCTGCCGCCGCGCCCATGTCTTGGGGCGTGGAAAAACGACCGATTGGGATGGTTGAAAGAAACTTTGCACGCATTTCAGGCGTGTCTTCCCCCATGAAAGATTTCAACAAAGGGGTTTCGCCTGCCACAGGATTTAATGCATTTACGCGAACGCCGTTTGGGGCCAGTTCAACAGCCATCGATTTTGTGGCGGTTATCATCCAGCCTTTGGAACTGTTGTACCAGCTTAGGCGTGGACGTGGGCTGACGCCTGCGGTGGATGCCACATTTAGAACGGCACCTGTTTGACGGGATTTCATGTGTGGAATAATGTATTTTGCCGACCAAAAGACCGATTTTGTATTTACCGCCAAGACGCGATCAAAATCTTCTTCTGTGATGTCTTCCATTGCGGCAGGTAGATGGGTGACACCCGCGTTGTTCACCAAAATATCGATGTGCCCAAATGCATCAATCGCCGCTTCGGTCAATTTTTTGACGTCATCTCCTAGCGCCATATTTGCAGCGTGCGAAACCGTTCCACCCCCAATTTCATTGGCCATACTTTTTGCAGCAGCACCGTTGATGTCGGCAATTAATACCCTCGCACCCTCGGCGACAAATTTCGCCGCAATACCAGCACCAAAACCAGATGCACCACCTGTCACAATTGCAGTTTTACCCTGAAGTTTCATTATAATTTCCTATCCGTGATATGCCGCAACGGTTTTTAGTTTCGTAAATCCGTAAAGCGCTTCAAAACCCTTTTCCCGACCATGACCAGATTTGCCAGAACCACCAAAGGGCAATTCCGCACCCCCACCAGCACCATAGTTATTGATGAACACTTGGCCAGATTTTATGGAGCGTGCCAATCGCATTTGGCGAGCGCCATCTCGTGACCATATCGATGCCACGAGCCCATAGTCAGTGCCATTTGCAATGGCCAATGCCTCGGCCTCGTCATCAAATGGAATGACGACTTGAACGGGGCCAAATATTTCATCCCGCGCCAATGCATGCGTTGCAGGAACATTGGTGAAAAGAGTTGGTTGAATATAGAACCCACCATTTGGGACATCTTTTTCAATCACGCCTTTAGCAGCGACTTCCAAATCTTGCCCTTGATCTAAGAAACTTGAAACCAACTGCTGCTGACGGGCAGAAATTAAGGGACCAACGTCAAGATCATTTAGGGCGGGACCAACGCGCAAGTTTTGGTAACATTTCGCCATTTGATTGACGACGTGATCATAAACACCACGTTGCACCAAAATGCGGGACGAGGCGGAACATGTTTGCCCCGCGTTTTGAATGCCAGCATTCACCAGAAACGGCAGGGCGGCATCGATGTCAGCATCGTCAAAAACCAATTGCGGGGATTTCCCGCCCAATTCCAGCGTTACTGGCACCGTATGACGCGCCGCCGATGCCTGAACCAGTGACCCTGTGGCCACCGATCCGGTGAAAGAAACATGATGAATACCCGCGTGCGCAGTCAGGGCTGCACCCGCCTCGGCCCCTAAACCGGGAACGACGTTAAGGGCACCTTCGGGCAATCCAACTTGACGGGCAAGATCAGCGAATGCGAGGGCTGTTAGGCATGCCTCTTCAGCAGGTTTTAAAACGGCGGCATTTCCTGCGGCCAGTGCCGCACCAACCGATCGCCCAATGATTTGCATAGGATAATTCCAGGGCACGATATGACCTGTAATGCCATGTGGCTCACGCAGTGTATAAACAGTGTAACCGTCCAAATAGGGGATCGTATCGCCATGCAATTTATCCGCTGCACCACCATAAAATTCCATGTACCGCGCCAGCGCCAAAACATCTGCCCGCGCTTGTTTTAAAGGTTTGCCAACATCAAGCGCCTCTAATCTTGCTAGTTCATCAACTTTGGTCAAAATCTTTTGACCAAGCGCGGTTAGAATACGCCCACGTTCCGCTGCGGTTTTTTGGCCCCATTCCCCAATCAGTGCATCGGTGGCTGCATTCACGGCCGCGTCGATATCAGCCGCATTTCCCCGTGCAATTTCACAGATGGTTTCACCAGTTGATGGATCTACCATTGGCAGGGTTTTGCCACTTTGCGACTGTATCCAGCGGCCATTGATGAAACATTTATTTGGGTTAAACCAAAGATCGTTTTCCAAGGTCATTGTGTCCTCCGTTCCGGATATGATCGAACAACTGAACTGTTTCTGCAATAATTGATTTTTGTTTCGTTTTTTATCCAGTGTTGGCGATGTTTGTTTAAGAGCACCCCACAAAAAGCAGTTTACTTCAAAAAGCGTTTGATCAGTCGTCACGTAATAAAATGATTATACTGGCAATCTGATCGCAAGATTGTTATATCGCTGCGACGCAGCAAAACCGTGCCGAAGGGGCAACGACATGAGCGCAACCGCGAAAAAATCGGCACCTATGCCAGATGACATCAAAGCAATGAAAGCTGGCGCACCGATTGTCAGTTTAACCGCTTACACAACGCCAATGGCGGAAATGATGGATGAACATTGTGATTTTGTGTTGGTTGGTGACAGCGTTGGCATGGTTCTTCACGGCTTACCATCAACACTTGGCGTCACAATGGAAATGATGATCTTACATGGTCAAGCCGTTGCGCGTGGGCTTTCTAATGCCATGCTGGTGGTTGATATGCCTTTTGGCAGCTACGAAGAGAGCCCTGAACAAGCATTTCGAAATGCCGCGCGCATTATGTCTGAAACAGGTTCCGCAGCGGTGAAACTTGAGGGTGGTGTTACAATGGCTAAAACCATCGCATTTCTAACATCCCGAGGCATACCTGTAATGGCGCATATCGGTTTGACCCCACAATCCATCAACACATTGGGTGGTTACAAAGTTCAGGGTCGTGCCGATCAAGCCGCCGCCGTTTTGGCCGATGCAAAGGCCGTTCAAGAAGCCGGCGCTTTCGCTGTTGTTTTGGAAAAAATTCCGGCCGACCTGGCCGATGATCTAACGACGGAACTAACAATTCCAACCATTGGCATTGGGGCATCTGTCGGTTGTGATGGGCAGATTTTAGTGGTCGATGATATGCTGGGGTTGTTTACCGCATTCAAACCAAAGTTCGTCAAACGATATGGGCAATTGGGCCGCGGCGGAGCCGCCGCAATTGCACAATACGCAAGCGAAGTTCGTTCCCGCACATTTCCAGCGCCGGAACACACCTTTGCCATGGACGCACCAACACCAAAAGGTGGCAAATGAAACCGGTTATAATCCGCAGCCTTTCTGAATTGCGCAAACTTACCGCGCAATGGGTACGTCGCGATGAATCCATTGGTTTGGTACCGACTATGGGTGCGCTACACGCTGGTCACCTTAGCCTTGCAAAAGCGGCGCGTGATGCGTGCGACCGTGTTATTGTGACGATTTTTGTAAACCCAAAACAGTTCAACAACCCTGAAGACTTGGAAAATTATCCGCGCACCGAACATGATGACGCCGAAAAATTGGCGCCATTGGAAGTGGATGCGATTTATGTCCCTGATGGCGATCAAATGTATCCCAAGGAGTTTGCAACAAACGTTTCTGTTGCGGGTTTAACTGACGTTTTGTGTGGGGCGCATCGGCCTGGGCATTTCGACGGCGTTGCAACAATTGTTGCAAAGTTGTTTTTGCAATCCGGGGCCAATCAAGCGTTCTTTGGCGAGAAAGATTTTCAACAATTGCAAGTCGTGCGCCGCATGGCCCGAGATTTGGACATTCCAATTTCAGTCGTTGGATGCCCCACAATTCGCGAAGACGACGGCCTTGCTATGTCATCACGAAATTTGAACCTGTCTGACGATGCGCGCAAAACGGCAGCTACCTTGCAGCAGGTCATGCAGGATGTCGCTGCAGGTTTGCGTACAGGAAAGGCCATGGGAAAATTGCGCCCAACCGCGCTGGCTCGACTAAAAGAAGCGGGTTTTGGGGACATCGATTACCTCGATCTGCGGGCCATGGATGACTTGGGCGAATTGGACACGCCTGAAAGACCAGCGCGATTATTTGCGGCGGCCTATCTGGATGACGTGCGCCTGATCGACAACATCGCGATTTAGTCCCCTAAGGGTTCGACCAAAAGTTCAACCAACGTACGTGCCATTACCTTGGCGCTGTCGACCATGTCATCAATACCCACATATTCATCTGGTTTATGGGCAAGATCCAAAATTCCTGGCCCATAAGCGATGCAGTTTTTCAACTTACCAATCCGGTCAATGTGCTTTTGATCATAAGTTCCAGGTGAAACCACGTACTCCGGCTCTTTCCCCAACACATCCTTGATCGCACGCGCAACGGTTTGAACGACAGGCGATGATTTTTCGGTCATAGTTGGTAAAACACGGTGCATTTCGCGCATATCATAGGAAAAATTATCCCGCGCTGATTTCACCGTTTCCAACACCGATGTGATTTCTTCTTGAACGGCATCAATATCTTCTTCGATCAAAAAACGTCGATCAATGACCATGCGGCAGCTGTCAGGCACGACGGGCGATGGCAAACCCGTATAATCCGCCGCTTGTTCAGCCTGCCCTCCATGCATTGAATTTATGTTCAACGTCGATTGTTTTGCTCCATCTGGCACCACCGGCATGTCGGTTCGTTTTTGGGCCAAAGCTGGGTAAAGTGTGTCTTCCATTTCTTGAACGACCGCGCCCATATGACGAACGGCACAGTCACCCAAAAACGGCATCGAGCCGTGGGCAATTTCCCCAAAGGTTTCGATTTCGGCCCACCAAACACCGCGATGCCCAAGACAAATTCGGTCCTTGTTTAAGGGTTCCGGAATTATGACATGTTGCACGCGTTCGGGTGTGAAAAATCCCTTTTCCGCCAAATAAGCAACGCCACCAAAACCACCGGATTCCTCGTCAGCTGTACCCGAAATTTCGATAGCACCAGCAAAATCGGGGTACACTTCGATAAAAGCCTCAGCCGCAATAATCGACGCGGCCAAGCCGCCCTTCATATCACAGGCGCCACGCCCATACACCTTGCCGTCACGCACATCACCGCCGAAAGGATCAAACGTCCAACCGCGGCCAACCTCAACAACATCAGTATGTGAATTGAAATGAACACACTCGCCGGCACGCGCACCTTCTTTCCGAGCAACGATATTCCAACGGGGATATTGATCACTGTCACCGGGTGAGCCAAATGCGCGAACCAACTCAATTTTAAATCCCGATTTTTCCAATCGGTCTTTCAAATACTCGCAAATTTCTAGGTAATTATCACCAGGCGGATTTAGGGTCGGAATGCGGATCAACTCTTGGGTCAAAGTGACCAGTTCGCTTTTGCGTTGGTCAATTGCGCGACTTAAACGATCTGCCATGGTGTCTGTCACTGTGATACCCTCATTAATTTCACTCAAACTATGAAATGGAAAACCCTTCGGTTCAAGCCTTGGCAATCGAATGAGCGTGATCAAAATAGTTGTCGGGGTCCCATTTTGTTTAATCCGCTTAAGGCGTGAGAGGTTTTCACCCCAATAAGCATGCCCCCAATTTTCAAGTGTTAGGTCGGGGTAATTCGCATAAACGCCTTCTGTCGCAATGGGTGTCAAAATTGAACGCATCTCATCCAAAGCCGCTTGCTTCATCCCCATATATTGGGGTTGGTGAACGTCGGCCTGAACATGCACAACAAAATCCACATTCCGATGTGGAAAGGCGGTCGCCTTGGCATCAATATCTGATACGGCACCGCCAATAGGTTCAAAGTTCACCGTCATGGCTTCATTGGGGTGGCGCTGTATCGCTGTAATGATATCAGCCACGGCCTGCTCACTTAATGCGCCTTTCAAGAAATGCGAATGTGTTAACAAATTTGCTTGGGTTGTGCTTTTTCCTTCGTGAGGTTGTTTAATCAGATCTCCTGTTGAGTTCGATGTTACCAAATTGTCATGAACAGGCGCATCACGCCTTAGCAATAGGCGCAATTCTTCCATCAAATCGTTTCGATTTCCTTCGGCCAGTCCTTTGAGGGAAATAAGAAAACCATTTTTGCCTCGCCGCCCGATCTGCAAGTGGGTCGTTAAATGGCGCGGGCTGTTTAAGGTCCAATGGTGCCACAGAAACAAAATCTCGGCTGTTCTTTGAATATTTGCTGGTTCAATAATGGCAATTCGGTGCGTCGGCGCCCGTTTTTGAAGGGCAAAAGTAAACGAAGTTACTAGCCCAAATTGCCCGCCGCCGCCGCCGCGACACGCCCAGAATAGATCGGAATTTTGCGTCGCACTTGCTGTGACTTTCGATCCGTCGGCTGTAATCAGGTCAACAGCCAAAAGATTGTCGATCAATAACCCGTCCGCACGGCACCTTGCCCCAAATCCACCGCCGAGCGTATGTCCTGCGATCCCGACACCGCCAAAAGTGCCCCCCGCAAGGGACAGGCCCAAGGGATTTATAGCATTGTAAATGATATCAAGCCGCGCACCTGATCCAACGCGCAAACGGCGCGCAGCGGGATCAACTTTGATTTCGCGCATTTCGCGCCCATTTCACAGCAGCTTGTGCGGCAGTTTCATTGCCACACATCAATCGCAATTTTGGTAAATGCTTTCGTTGGGCGGCATAGGCTTTGTTAAATTCGGCACTTAGATGGTCCGTATCATATATCGGATTAAGCCCCTTGATATCGGGAATTGGCCCTGCAAATCCCACCGATGGCAAGGTCGATGTTGCGGCAATCGCTGCTGCCGCACCTATAAATTCCCGTCTTGAGTGCATTGCAATTTTAGCTTTCTCGCAAGGGTGGATGAAAATCATTGTATGTGCCGTTCACTATGCCCAAAAGTGCTAAATTCGCAACAATATCAACATCAAAGATCGAATCTATTTCAGGTTTTTTGCACTTTTTACCCTGTTTCTTTTAAACAAAACGGGTATTTATTCAGAAGGGGGCCATCGTTAGGGCGATGAAAAACTTTATCAGTATCAAAAAAATTGCGCGTGTTTTCGGCGCATCGCTGCTTGTCGGTGCAGCATTTTCCAGTCAATCATTTGCAACCAACTCTGTCGGGCTGACTTGTGCGGGCATTGGTTCTAATTACGTTTACAGTGGTGTCTCAGGTACAAGTATCAGTATTACTTTGGCCGCTGGTGACACCCTGACGGCAAAGGCAGTGGTATCAACAGGTGTTTTATATCAAGAGTTCTACTTACTTGCCCCCGGCTATGTGCAAGTTGGCATTACCACTTGGGGTACAAAACCGACGCCCCCTCCTGGCGGGGAGGGGTAAACCGTTTCTTTCGTCATCAAATGCAAGTGCGGTTGCCTTAGGTGCACCACCTACGGCAACTGGCGAAACATCTGCCATTACCTACAATGTACCCGCTGGCGGTGCCGGGACTTACATTTTTGAACGTCCAACTGGTGCTGTTTTCACTTGTTCTTCGGGCCCTTCTGAAACCACGGAAGACACCCAAGAAGGATTTTCCAGCTCGCAAATCACAGCGCAGCTTTCGAGTCTTTCAAAGACTGTTTCAAACAACGTCAAAGGTGTTTTGAATGGCGGCGGTAATCGTCCTACGGTCACGCAAAACGGTTTCTTTCTTCAAACCTTGGGATTGGCCGCCCGTCGCGGACGCGGTGTAGATCCAGAATGGAATCTGTGGATCAAAGGTGATTACAACAAATTTAGCGGCAACAGCCTAAACGGTTCACAAGCTAATTTGGTATTTGGCTTAGATTTCAAACCTGACCCCGATACGGTTGTTGGTGGTTTGCTTAGCTATGACACCACTGATTTCACAACTCTTAGTGCCGGTACAGCAGGCGCTTTGGATGCCGAGGGTTATACGCTTGGTGTCTATGGTGGGCGTCGTATGGACAACGGGTTGATGATTGATGGCATGTTGGCCTATTCGGCATTGGATTACAGCGTTGTAAACGGTGCGGTAAGCGGTGCGTTTGATGCAAATCGCATAAGCATGTCGGTAGGGATTTCCAATAGAATGGAAATTGGCGGCATGACAGTCGAACCAAACGCCAACTTGATTTACGCACGCGAAACTCAGGCTGCCTACACAGACAGCGGCGCAACTGCCCATGCAGAGAAAAAAGTGACCGCAGGCCGTCTATCCTTGGGACCAACAATTTATTTTGACCCCAAAGACAACGGTCTGGCACCTTGGATTTCTGTGAATGCAGAATATGATTTTTCCGATAATGGTTCGACCAGCGCTGGTTCATCGGCCTTTGCCGATAATTTATCACTGCGGGCAGGATTTGGTTTCTCATTGCCAACCGAAAACGGCAACCTTTCATTCGCGGTAAACGCCGGTGGACTTGGATCAGGAAACTATACATCAGTAGGTGCCACATTAACCTATCGCATGGCGTTCTAAGCCCTCCAATATAACTAAATTTTGAAACGCCGGTGAATTGTTTTCATCGGCGTTTTTCGTTTAAATTCGGTTGGCTTAAACCAGATGTCGTTCTTTGGATGGCGGGTACCCAAAATGCACAAGAAAAACCCGTGAAAAATGCGACGAACTTGAAAACCCTGTTGCAAGAGAAATTTCAGTAAGAGTTAGTGCGGAATTTCGCAAAATATTTTGTGCTTTTTCTAACCGTATTCGCCGATAATATTCCATTGTTGTGCAACCAAGCGTTTGACCGAATAGTCGGTTCAGCTGACGCTTTGATCGGTTTGAGAAACTCGCCAAGTCATCCAAGGACACCGGTTCGCTGATATTGGCATCCATCATTTCAACCGCATCAAGAATTGGGGCGTTCGTGGTGCCGATGCGTTCGACCAAGCCGCCACGCTGTGCACCACTGGCCAACCGAATGTCCGTGTGCATAAACCAATCAGAAACACGAAGTGCGAAGGCTTTTCCCTGATGATCGCTGATCAGTCGATGCATTAAATCCAAGGGTGCTGTGCCGCCCGCACAGGTGATCCGATTCCCTTCCACAACAAACAAATTTCGTTCAATTTTTAGATCAGGGGCAACTTCGGCTAATGCGGCAGCATGTTCCCAGTGCACCGTCATCCTTCGAGCTGACATCAGACCAGCTTTGGCCAAAATTACGGGCCCGCCTGATACCCCACAAATCACAGTCCCGCGCCGCGCATAACCAGCCAACCAGTTAAGCGCCTTTTTGTCGTTAAACGATTCAGGTGAGCCGCCCGCAATCACAAAAAGATAATCCAACTTAGGAAACTCGCCGACCTTTTTGTCAGGCACAATTTGTGCCGCCGATGAGCTTTGGCAAATTGCACCTAAGCCGAAGTGGGTAACATCATAAAGTGTAGACCCATTTAACAGGTTTGCCGCCCGCAGCGGATCTGTCACGCCAGCGTAGGACATGACCGCGAAATCATCGACCGCAAAAATTCCAATTGAATAAGGCATGTTTTCTTCGATGATGTCCATATTTTGATCGTATACGTCTATTTCATGAAAGTACAATGCCAGAATTAGACGCACTCTTTTGTCGAAGAAACGCGGAGCGCATCATGACCAACTATTCAGGTTTAAAAGTTTTATGGCAGGGTTTAACCGGCAACAAAGGCTGGAAACCTGTCTGGCGTGAACCAGAGCCCAAAGCCGAATATGATGTGATCATCGTCGGTGGTGGTGGTCATGGACTGGCGACCGCTTACTATCTGGCAAAAGAATTTGGGGTCACCAATGTTGCGGTGATTGAAAAAGGTTGGATCGGCTCCGGCAACATCGGACGGAATACAACCATTGTACGTTCCAATTATTTGCTGAAAGGCAATGAGCCATTCTATGAACAATCAATGAAGTTGTGGGAAGGTCTCGAGCAAGATTTTAACTATAACGCAATGATTTCGCAGCGCGGTATTTTGAACCTTTACCACTCAGACGCCCAGCGCGACGCCTTTGCGCGTCGCGGCAATGCGATGCATTTAGCAGGTGCGGGTGCGGAACTACTGGATCAAGATAAAGTGCGTAAAATGGCGCCGTTTTTGGATTACGACAATGCACGTTTCCCAATCAAAGGCGCCCTACTGCAAAAGCGCGGCGGCACGGTGCGCCACGATGCTGTTGCATGGGGATATGCCCGCGGCGCTGACATGCGCGGTGTGGACATCATTCAAAACTGTGAAGTTACCGGTTTCCAAATGGATGGCGGGGCCTGTGTTGGTGTGCAAACATCAAAGGGCAACATTCGCGCCAAAAAAGTCGCTGTTTGTGTTGCTGGCTCATCTGGTCGCGTTATGGAAAAGGCTGGCATGCGCTTGCCGATTGAATCACATGTTTTGCAAGCGTTCGTTTCTGAGGGTCTAAAACCCACAATTCCTGGTGTCATAACATTTGGCGCGGGTCATTTTTATGTCAGCCAATCTGACAAAGGCGGCTTAGTTTTCGGAGGCGATCTTGATGGATACAATACCTATGCCCAACGCGGGAACTTACCCGTAGTAGAGGACGTTTGCGAAGGCGGCATGGCAATCATGCCAATGATCGGACGCTCACGCCTGTTACGCATGTGGGGCGGGGTTATGGACATGTCGATGGATGGGTCACCTTATATCGACAAAACAGATATTGACGGACTCTATTTCAACGGCGGATGGTGTTACGGCGGCTTTAAGGCTACGCCTGCCAGCGGCTTTTGTTATGCGCATTTGCTGGCCACCGACCGCCCGCACGAAAATGCTACCGAGTTTAGACTGGACCGCTTTAAACGCGGTGCAATGATTGATGAAAAGGGCGTTGGCGCCCAACCAAACCTGCATTGATTGGGGGAGAGAAACCATGATTATCAACCATCCCCTTCTAGGCCCACGTGATGCCAGCGAATTTGTCGTCAAAGGTGCCGCCAGCCTAATCGATCGTCCCGACTGGCAGGCCGAAAACGCAACAGATGCCTTTCACGACTATATGTACCTTCGGGACAATCCAGCCGGTGAACACGCCGAGCTTTGGTATCACGAACAGGGAGATCGCTCGTGGCTTGTCGTCACCCGCAACACTCTGACGCATGAAGTGACCAAGGTTGAAATGGCCCGTGATGTGGCCCGCGCAAGAGGGCGTTCAAAATGAGCCAGACATATCGCATAAACAGTGGTCTGACCGACGACAGTCAAAAATTCAATTTCACGTTCAACGGCAAACAAATGCAAGGTCACGCTGGTGACACTCTTGCGTCTGCCCTGTTGGCAAACGGACAACACCTGGTTGGCCGTTCTTTTAAATATCACCGTCCAAGGGGAATTTTCTCTTCTGGGTCAGAAGAGCCAAACGCGTTGGTTCAACTGCGTTCGGGTGCCGCACAAGAGCCAAACACCCGCGCCACCGTGGCGGAACTGTTCGATGGGTTGACTGCCACCAGCCAAAACCATCGCGGCTCATTGGAAAATGATCTGTTGGCGGTTAACGATCTCTTTTCAAATTTCCTAAGCGCGGGTTTTTACTACAAGACATTTATGTGGCCTGCCGCCTTTTGGGAAAAAATCTATGAGCCGATCATTCGATCCGCCGCTGGTTTGGGTAGCCTTTCAAAACTGGAAGACCCCGACAGTTATGACCACGGATTTTTGCATTGTGATGTCCTGATTATTGGTGCGGGTCCTGCTGGTCTTTCGGCGGCTTTGGCTGCTGGCCGCGCAGGCCTGCGCGTTATTCTGGCGGATGAAGATTTTCGCCCAGGTGGGCGCCTGAACGCGGAAACCCACGAAGTTGACGGAATGGCCGCTGCAGATTGGGCAAGTGCCGCTGTTAATGAGTTGGCCGCGATGGACAACGTTAATTTAATGACGCGCACCACTGTTTATGGTGCGTTTGATCACGGCGTTTACGGCGCACTTGAACGAAAAACGGACCACCTGCTTTCAAGTGATGGCAAACCCCGTCAGGTTTTGTGGCGCATCTATTCAAAACGCGCAATTCTTTGCGCAGGTTCAACCGAACGATCAATTGCTTTTGCCAACAATGATCGGCCTGGCGTCATGTTGGCAGGTGCTGTGCGAGCCTATGCAAACCGTTGGGGCGTTGCCGCTGGTAAGCGCGTGACTGTACTGACAAACAATGACGATGGCTGGAACACCGCGCGTGATCTACAGGCAGCAGGCATTGATTTGGCCGCTGTCATCGATACCCGCGCTGAAACCACGCAAGGCTTGACTGGCGTGCGTACAATCGCAGGTCAATGTGTGGCTGATACTGCTGGTCGCAAGCTGATTAAATCAGTCACCCTGACTGGGGGCGAAACCGTTGAAACCGACTGTTTGGCAATCGCTGGCGGTTGGTCACCGAACGTACATTTGACCTGTCATCAACGGGGCCGTCCTACGTGGAATGATGGCATTGCTGGGTTTGTCCCAGGCGGTGATCTGCCCGTCGGTCAACATGTGGCAGGTGCTGCAAATGGCACAATGACATTGGCGGCTGCCTTGGCTGATGGCCGCGCGGTTGCAAATGCTGTTGCCAAAGAATTGGGTGCAACGGCGTCACGCAAAGCCGCACCAAAGGCAGTAGATGAAGCGGCTGACATTACGGCGTTCTGGCAAGTTTCCAGCAAGAAGCGTGCGTGGATTGATTTGCAAAACGACGTGACCACCAAAGACGTCAAGCAATCTAATGCCGAAGGCTTTCGTTCCGTTGAGCATTTGAAACGCTACACAACATTGGGCATGGCAACCGACCAAGGCAAAACCAGTAACGTTCTGGGCCTTGCCGTCATGGCCGATGCCAGTGGCAAATCAATCCCGGAAACAGGCACAACAATCTTTCGCCCACCTTATTCACCCGTGCCAATCGGCGCGTTGGCTGGACGTGCTCGCGGCAAGGATTTCCGCCCAACACGTTTAACGCCGTCGCATAAATATGCCCAAGAAAACGGCGCCGAATTTGTTGAAACAGGCATGTGGATGCGCGCGCAATGGTTCACCAAGCCAGGTGAAACCCATTGGCGCCAATCTGTGGATCGCGAAGTTTTGGCCACGCGCAATTCCGTTGGCATTTGTGACGTAACCACGCTGGGTAAAATCGATGTACAAGGCCGCGATGCCGCGGAATTTTTGAACAAGATTTATGCGAACGCGTTTGCGAAACTGCCCGTGGGCAAGGTGCGCTATGGTATCATGTTGCGCGAAGATGGCATTTGTTATGATGATGGCACCACAGCGCGATTAGCTGAAAACCATTTTGTTATGACCACAACAACTGCAAATGCTGTCGTGGTTTTCCGCGACATGGAATTTGCCCGTCAGTGTTTGTACCCCGATATGGATGTGCATCTCATTTCGGTCACTGATGGCTGGGCGCAATTTGCTGTTGCCGGTCAAAATGCCCGCAAGTTGCTGCAAAAAATTGTGGACCCAAGCACAGATATTTCTAACGAGGGTTTCCCCTTCATGGCCTGCGGTGAGGTCACTGTTTGCGGCGGCACGCCTGCCCGCCTATTCCGTATCTCGTTTTCGGGTGAACTGGCTTATGAGGTGGCTGTGCCGGCACGTTATGGTGACAGCATGATCCGCGCCCTAATGAATGCTGGCGAAGAATTTGATGCCACACCTTATGGCACCGAGGCACTGGGCGTGATGCGCATTGAAAAAGGCCACGCTGCCGGCAATGAGTTGAACGGTCAGACCACGGCGCAAAATCTTGGCATGGGGCGCATGGTGTCCAAAAAGAAAGACAGCATCGGTAGCACCCTTTCTGAACGCGCGGCGATGAATACAGATGATGGGTTGCGCCTTGTTGGTTTCAAACCGGTTGATCCATCAGTAACACTGTCTGCCGGTTCGCACTTCTTTACGAAGGGCGCGACGCCAAACATGGATACTGACCAAGGGTGGATGACCTCGGTCGCCTATTCCCCAATGTTGGGCCATTCTATCGGGCTTGGCTTTTTGAACAGCGGCAGTGATCGCATGGGGGAACAGCTGTTGGCCTATGATGCTTTGCGTGGAAATGATTGCGAAGTTGAGGTTGTCTCGGCCCACTTCTTTGACCCAGAAGGGAAACGTTTACGTGACTGATTTGACCCTTACAGCAGCCGCCACCTTGGGTGGTTTTGCACATGATTTTAGCGGCACCACATTGACTGAAATCACGCCTCTAGCGATCGTCGCCGCGGCCATTCCGCAGGGCGATGAAAAATCAGCTCATGCCGCCATCAAGGCGGCTTATGGTGGCTTGCCAACACCAACTGAAACACATGTTTCAAAAGATGGGAAAACCCGTTTGGTGCAAGTGGCGCCGGATCAGATCTTTGTGGTTTTTGGCTCTGACACAAATCAAGCCAATTCCGAGGTAAACAAGGCACTGAAAGGCACGTGTTACACGACGGACCAAACCGATGTTTGGGTCACGCTTGAAATCAGCGGTCCCAATGCGCGTGCCGCAATGGCACGTATTTGCCAGATTGATTTGCACCGCGATGCCTTCCCGATAAATACAGCGGCCCGCAGCACGATGGAACACATGGGTGCCATGGTTATTCGTACTGGTGAAGATCAATTCCAGTTAATGTCCGCCAGCTCTTCTGCTGGAACATTTTTGCACGCAGTGGAGACATCCCTTAAAAACGTTAGCTAATCTCGGCAGGTTTTCGGTAATGCTCCGCCTATTGAGAAAGGCTAATGTTGTTTTAGTGGGAAAAACCCCCTATCTCGTCAGTCACGCGCGTTAACACCAGTGATTGGCTATGACATGAGCAATACAGTTTACAAAAGGGATCTGCCAGATGGCTTGGATTTGGGTCCTGTCGTGGCAATCGATTGTGAAACCATGGGGCTTAATCCCATCCGTGATCGCCTGTGTTTGATCCAAATGTCCAACGGCGACGGAAATGCCCATATGGTGCAGGTCGAAAAGGGTCAAACCGAGGCCCCGAATCTGTGTCGCATGTTGGCCGATCCAAATGTACTGAAACTGTTTCATTTTGGACGGTTTGATATTGCGGCGATGCACAATGCATTTGGGGTTCTGACAGAACCTGTTTATTGCACAAAAATCGCCAGCAAAATGGTACGCACTTATACGGATCGGCACGGCCTAAGAAATCTGTTGCAAGAATTGTTGAAAGTCGACATTTCCAAGTTTCAGCAGATGTCTGATTGGGGTGCCGAAACATTGACCAAGGCACAATTGGACTATGCGGCATCGGATGTTTTGCACCTTCATCGATTACGCGACAGATTGAACGAATTATTGGTTCGCGAAGGTCGCATGGAATTGGCCCAATCCTGTTTTGACTTCTTGCCGTCGCGCGCTTTGCTAGACCTTAAAGGTTGGCCAGAAACCGATATATTCGCCCACTAAGGACAACGAATGACAAACGATCAGAAAAACCTGCTTTTAGACGTTGGCCGCCGTGTTGTTTCGCGCGAGGCAGAGGCGCTTAGTAAATTGAACGCGTCGCTCGATCAAAGCTTCGCAGACGCCGTTCAGATGATCCTAAATGCAACCGGCCGCGTGATTGTATGTGGCATGGGCAAATCCGGTCATATCGGGCGAAAAATCGCGGCAACATTCGCATCCACTGGTACGCCTGCACACTTTGTTCATCCTGCCGAGGCGAGCCACGGCGATCTAGGAATGATGGCTGCGGGTGACGTGGTTCTTGTTTTGTCAAACTCTGGTGAAACTCCTGAATTGGCCGATGTCATAAGCTATACCAGACGTTTTCAGATCCCTATGATCGGCGTTGCAGGCAGGATTAACAGCACTTTGCTAAACCAAGCCGACGTATCATTGGTTTTACCGGCCGCCGAAGAGGCTTGTGATCAGGGGATTGTACCCACAACATCCACGACCATGACACTGGCGCTGGGTGATGCATTGGCCATCGCATTGATGGAGCATCGGAAATTCACACCGGAAAACTTTCGTCAATTTCATCCTGGCGGCAAGTTAGGCGCACAGCTGTCCACCGTCAACGATTTGATGCATCGCGGCGATGAATTACCTTTTGTTGAAAGCGGCTCAAAGATGTCCGAGGCATTGCTGACCATTTCGCAAAAGGGTTTTGGCGTTGCTGGCGTATTGGATTCAAATGGTACGCTGCTTGGTGCAATTACAGACGGGGATTTGCGTCGCCATATGCAAGGCTTACTTGATCTTACCGCCGACGAGGTCATGACGCGGGATCCCAGAACAATCGCATCTACCGCCATGGCACAAGAGGCGGTTGCGGTTATGAATACGATGAAAATCACCTGTTTATTTGTGCAGGATGCGCCCGATCAAACACCCGTTGGTATCCTTCATATCCATGATTGCTTGCGCGCAGGCGTGGCCTAAATGGCCACCCGAGGATATTCGCGATTTATAACATGGGTGAAAATCATTTTACCTGTGCTTGCGCTGGCGATGCTGTCATCCTTAGTCTTGTTTTCTAAACGCATTGATCCCGAACAAGCGATTCCATTCGCTGAATCAGATGTCGAAAATCTAGCCAAGAATCAAAGCATCGGTTCACCGACATTTTCGACAATGACCGAAAACGGTGCTGCAATATCGATTTCCGCCCTTTCGGTTTTGCCCAATGCCGCCAACCCAGATATGGCTTTCGCAACATCAATCACCGCCCAAATTGAAGGTGGCGGTGTTGATTGGGCGGAACTAAAGGCAGAAAACGCCGAAATTGATACGTCTGCGCAATATGCGGATTTTGAGGGCAATGTTCAGATCGAAACCGCTACAAATTATGTTCTGAGAACCCAAAATCTGCATACAAAATTGGATAAGGTGGACCTCTCCGCACCAAACAAAATATCAATCACTGGCGACAATTTTAGCCTTGTCGCGGGCTCGATGAATATCACTGAAATTGAAAACTCTGATGAAAACCATCTTATTGTTTTCAAACAGGGTGTTAAAATGGTATATCAACCTTAACGATAAGGAAAATTTACATGTTTCGCCATTTTTGGGCTGTTATTGCCTTGGTTTGCTTGCCTCAACTTCTTTTGGCCCAAGGTGCTGATGTTGCATTTAAAGATATGGAACATGATGCATCCGCCCCTGTTGAAATTGAATCCGACAAATTTTCCGTCGATCAATCTACAAATTTGGCCGTTTTCTTGGGTAACGTGCTTGTGGTTCAAGGATTGCTTCGCCTGTCTGCGGATCAAGTGAATGTTGAATATGCATCTGATGAAAGCAATGACATATCAGCCGTGATCGCGGTTGGAAATGTAACATTCGTCAACGGAGCCGAAGCAGCCGAAGCACAGCGCGCCGAATATACTTTGGCAACCAATGAAATCGTAATGACAGGTGATGTGTTGGTCACCCAGGGCCGCAGTGCGCTATCAGGGCAAAAAATGGTGGTCAATTTGGAAACCGGCAAAGGCGAAATGATTGGCCGCGTGAAAACCATTTTACGATCGGGTAACCCGTGAATTCAAAACCCACCCTTAAGGTTGCGGAAGGCTTTCAAGGTCTAAAGGTCTCTAACCTGCGCAAAAGCTATAAGCGTCGCCCTGTGATCCGTGATGTTTCGCTTGAATTGGGTCGTGGCGAAGTTGTTGCCTTGCTGGGGCCGAACGGTTCGGGCAAAACCACATGCTTTTATTCAATCGCTGGATTGGTGACGCCAGAGGGTGGCGAAGTGTTGATAGACGGTCAAGACGTTACATTGTTGCCCATGTACAGACGGGCGAAAATGGGCATCGGATACTTGCCACAAGAAGTTTCCATTTTTCGCGGCCTAAGTGTTGAGGACAACATTCTCGCCGTTCTAGAAATCACCGAGAAAAACAAAACCAAACGGCGCGCGCGATTAGAAGAGTTGCTTAACGAATTCTCTATTTCACATCTTAGACAGGCCGCTGCATTGTCGCTTTCGGGTGGTGAACGGCGACGTGTGGAAATTGCACGTTGTTTGGCGTCTGATCCAAAATACTTGTTGCTTGATGAACCATTCGCCGGCGTTGATCCCATCGCAGTGGGCGAAATTCGTGGGCTGGTCGGGCAATTGAAAAACCGTGGTATCGGTGTTTTAATTACTGATCACAATGTGCGTGAAACCCTAGAAATTGTCGATCGCGCCTATATCTTGCATGATGGAACAGTATTGATGAACGGCACTGCAGACGAGGTGGTTGCCGATCAAAACGTGCGTCGTGTTTATTTAGGTCAAAACTTCAAGGCCAACTGATTCCTTCACTATTTTGCCGGAACCGCTTGACAGTTTTCTGTTTTCTGCTGACACTAAAGACATGCAGGATGGCAACAACATCCCTCGCGGTTTAGTAAAAATTGCAAAACTAGCGACAGATAAAGGCACTTTGATGCCTCTGGCAGCACAACCCAATCATAACACATTCGAAATAAATTCTGATGCACTATGGGTGGGCATTTAACCAAAAAAGGAACAGCTATGCGCTATAAAATAACTGGCAAACATATCGACATCGGCGAAGCACTGCAAACCCACGTAAAAACTGAACTTGTTGAAATCGTTGGAAAATATGCGGAACGACCCACAGACGCGCAAGTTATTTTTTCTAAATCCGGTCACCAATTTGTAACAGAAGTGATCGTCCATTTATCGACAGGTTTATCCTCGCAGGCCAAAGGTCAAGAGAACGATATTTACGCTTCTTTTGATTCCGCCGGCGCAAAAATGGAAAAACAATTAAGGCGCTATAAACGCCGTCTTAAAAACCACCACAACGAACGTGCCGAACCGGTTGAACTTTCTCACGCTTCGTCCTATATCCTCGCAGCAGAAAGTGGTGTAGACGACCAAGAACCGGATTCTTTGCAACCCATAATCATTGCTGAAATCGAGACGAAGATACCTTCGCTATCGGTAGGTGAAGCAGTGATGCAGATGGAATTGTCATCGAGCCCAGTCGTGGTTTTCAAAAACGAAGGCAACAGTGGTGTGAATGTTGTGTACCGCAGGGATGATGGCAATATAGGCTGGATTGACCCAACGCGTACTGGCTGATCATCCTGTGGCAAAACGCAGGAATTTAGAGCGCTATGGAACTTGTGAATCTCCTTCATCCGAAGGCCGTAAGATTTGTTGGTCAAATCTCTAGTAAGAAACGTCTGTTTCAAGAACTAGGTGACATGGCGTTTTCAGCGTATGGCTTGGATTCAACCGATACGTTCAATGCCCTGCAAGAACGCGAAAACCTGGGAGCTACTGGTGTGGGGCGCGGCGTTGCTTTGCCCCACGCACGAATGGAAGCACCCGAAAGCGTTGTTGGCCTTTTCATGCGTCTTGAAAAACCCATTGCGTTTGATTCCGTGGACAAACAGCCTGTTGATTTGATCTTCGCTCTTTTTGCACCCAAAGAAGCGGGTGTTGAGCATCTAAAATCATTGGCGTTGGTTTCGCGGACAATGCGCGACGAGGATGTTTGTGCAAAACTACGCGCAAACAGCGACCCAGCGACGTTGTATTCTATTCTGTCTGTAGGGCCAAACTCTCAGGCTGCCTAGGCACCGTTTAGCTGTCGCCCCACGGGGCAAACCCAAAAGCAACATAATCTCGTTGATAGGCGGCCTTTGCGGCGGCCTCTACCTCTGCGCTGTAGATTTGCTTCAAGGTGAAGGGCGTATCCTTCATCTCAGCGCCCATCGCATATTCTGGCAGGCCTTGTTTGCGTGCCAGAGTGTTCAACTCATCGTTCAATGCTTCTTCGCGAATGATAACATCTGGAATGATCGCTTTGGACATACCTTCCAATACCGCGAACTGGGTTGCCCATTCCGATGACGTTTTTATGTGGGTTTGACCCTGTAGGTTTCCACGTAAGAACCCCAAAAATTTAATAAAGGCCGCACGATGGGTGTCGATGTCATAATCAGCACCTGTTGGTGATGGTGGTAATCCTAGATTGAAATTTGTACACAAACGCTTGCGAACGCCGTCCCAGTATTTTGAGGGCGGGTTAACAATCTGTCGACAGAATGCGGCATGCGCACGCGCCACCGGATGCCGCAGAACGGCGAAACTGCGTTGATTTGGTCTGGATCGCTGCAACTTGCGCAGTGTTTTTTGATCAAAACCACTATGCAATGCTTCAAGCGAGCCACCATCATAGGCAGCCATCCATTGCAAAACGACATCATATGGGCCCGCCTTTATGGGCAAAAATATTAAGGGAACAGAATGACCAGTAACGAAATTGGGCACCGAGGTACTGCGTTCGGGTTCAAACATTGGTACTTTGTTCAACCTAAACGGATCATGCGCCTTGAGTAGGTCTTTCATCTCATCAAAGTTTTGAACCTTTTCCTCCATCGGGATGGGGAATTGCGGCATTAATTGTTTTTGAACGTCGTCTATTCGATCCTCAACCCCAAGAAACGCAGCAATACCGTTCAACACGTCCAGATCGTTGATATCCTCGTAACGCAGGTAAAATGCGGATTGTCCTGTGACCTGCAAGGCCCGCTGAATGCGTTCTTGAAACCCAATGCGGTTGTCCAAAAATTCATCAAAATGGTCAGCCATAAAGTTAACCTTGGCATTTTTGCCATGGGTCATGTGGGTCATAACCCAAGTGTCTGTATTCGTAGCCAATTTAACGGAAATGTAGCTGTCCAAAGGGTTGCGCGTCAAAATGATTTTGCCGCATCTCGGATCGCCCAACATGCTGTCCACGACGCGCGGGTCATGGTCAAAAAAGAACCGGAAACCTGGCAGAATGTTCTTTGATGCAGCCATATTATCCAACAGCATCAAAGGATCCTCTAACCGCTGTTCATAGGTAACATCGTACAGTTTGCCCCACTTTGGCTGGCCAATAAAATCGGGGTTAAACGCCTCGCCGCAAACCTTAACCGCCTTAAGTTGGCGAAGGTTACGTTCAAGCACGTTCGAGCCTGTGCGCATTTCAGCAAAAATAACGAAGTAATCATAACGTCGCGCCAAGGTCTTACCTCACCAAGTAGGGTTTTTGCGGATCGGGTTTTTGGATGTCACTGTTTGGCGTAACAGGGAAATCCCCCATTAGCACAGGTTTCATTCCTTGGTTCTTTAGGTTCTGCAAAAAGCGCCCGAACCCCTTTAGGTCGACCATCGTTGGCACCTCGGTCAGACGACGGTTCGATCGAGGACCGATTTCATCCAAAATCACCTGAAAATGATGCATCGGATCCTCTAGGAAATCCGCCAATGTCCAAATTCTAACCCGCGCCTTCGTGTAAGGGGATCGTAAAATATCAAGATGCTTCATCTCGATTTTCTGCAAACGCGCCGCCTCTTTTCGGATGGTGGAAAAGTTTTTGTTGGAATGGAACAGCGTCAATGCCCATGCGCCGGATATTACATTTACTTGGGCGTTGTTATCCGTGGCAACGAACCACGTTATTGCCTGTTTGTCGTTTGGCCCAAATTGAAAGCACTGACGCTCGCCGCGTGTGCTCCATAAGAAATTCGTCAAAAACGCCTTTGGATCATAATCCCGCAGCATCGCATTACCTGACAGCGATCCATAATAATTCTTCTCACCACCCGCAAACATCGCACGTCGTGGATCATAAAGGTTTCCATGAACCCGTGCGCCCGTGCGACGCGCCAGCCAAGGTTCGAAATCGGTAAACAGGCAGTTAAAGCCCTCAAAAACAGAATACGGCGAACCGGTTTTTCCGTTCTCCCACCCATCCCTAGGGAACCGGCTTTGCATAGTTAGCCCTGTACGCCCACGGGTACGGCGTTCAATGGCTTGTGTGAAAACGCGGTCAATTTTTTCGGGGCTTGGTTCAGCCGAGGCCATGGACGTGCGATCACCAGACAAAAACGTATCATACAGGCGATTTGCATTGGGCCAAATTTTGCGGGCTACAAAACAGTCAGAACGATGCAAAAGTTGTAAGTGGTCATCGTAAAAGATGTGTGGCTTACCCTGAAAGTCAAACTTTGACAGTGTCAGCGAACGGCTTTCTACATCTGTGGAATATAGCCGCGCCAGTGTTTGAAAATACGCCTCATCCGGTATCCAAACCCGCTTGAAAAAACGATCATGCTGTTTGCGTTTAGGATCTTCGAGAATGGCAGACAGGGTTTGACGGGTTAGACACCACCACTGTGATCCAAGATGCGGCACAGCGTTTTCCGGCATTTTGCGTTTCACTTTTAGCCGACGTTGAATTTCAACATAGCGATCAAACAGAAACCGATGCCGTTTCCACGAGAAAGGGAACCTCAGCGAGAAACGCTCACTGTCTAGCCCACCAACGGTCCAAGGAACCTCTTCGGTCGTAACGGACTCGATAAAATCTGTACGGGGACGTTGCTGTAGATAGTCTTTCAAATCCTCAACAGGTCGCAGCGGCAAACAAGAACCAGAGGCATTGTAGATATGTCGAACCTCGGGAAAGTTTTCCAACAACATTTCGGCCGCATCTTGTGTGGCACCAACCAAAGACCATGTGCCCCATTCACACCGGCGACGTCGGCAAAAAACAATATTGTCTAGATCCGCAAGGGATTCAGCAAACTTCCGATTGTCCCGGCGTGAAACACGTTGATCCACGTGAATAACGATGGGGCAATCCCGTGTCGCCCAATGACGTGCGACCTGTGCTGCACGGTCAAGTGCCGTGTGAACCAGCATGATGAAACCAAGACTCATGCCCAGTTTCCTTTGGACATAAGCCCCAAAATTTCCAATTGGCGCCAGTTGATGTATTTTTCAGACCACTTGCACCAAATATCCGGTTTTTCTTTCAGCGTCGTGTAATAGGCTTTGTATTCATGGCTGTTGGCGTAGTGTTGTTTTCGCGCCAATTCTTCGTGGGATTTTTCCGTGAAAGTATCCAAGAATTTTGCGTGCAACAAACAACCCGATGCTTTTTCACCGCCCCACTCATCGTAAACTTGGTTCAATCCACGTGGCAGCAACATATGCGTGGAACTGGCGTAGACGTAATTTCGGTTCCATTTCACCAAGGGGATTTTATTCAGTGCAGGCGCGCGTTCCGGTTTGTCAGCAAAGAACATGCGTGCCCTTGGGCCGCCTTGAATCCAAAGGTTGCCGATCTCTTTGTTCTTTTTGAAACTGTAATTGGCGCTGTCAAACCAAGGCGCTACTTCAATCGGGTTTTGACCCTCGTGGTACACCGCGTCATCAATGCTACCCTTTGGGTACATATCCAGCAACATCGCGCTGAACGAGCGGATAGACGACGCATCCAGCCAATCCGTTAACGCATTCAAGGGCCGAGTATCACAGAACGGGTAAACAAAGAATTCATCGACATCGACGGTCAAGGTCCAATGGTTGTGACCATGGCGCATTTGCAGCCAGTTCAGCCAATCAACACCAAACCGCGCCCGCTTGTAGCTGGCCTTGGACCACCACAACGAAACATCCGGTTGTTCCATCAGATATTCGGCCGATCCATCATTGCTGTTGTTGTCGACAATGATGAAATGCTTCACACCCAAATCGCGGTAGTATTTTAGGAAAAACGGTAAACGACGCCGTTCATTGCGCAGCGTTGAAAACACCAGAATATCATCCGGCTTAATTTTGGCCGTATTATTCACGATCTGCTTAAGTTCACGCCGTTTTCGAAACGCACGAATACGCCACCGTTTGCGCATCAGGCGCAACTTATATGACGTGCGAATACTCATTGCTCGTGAAATACCTTTTCAAAATGATCTTCCCACGATGAAAGAACTGCTGTTTTTTGCGCTCTTTTCTTCACGTTTTGACCACCCCTGAAATCAACTGTGCGTTGTATTATTTCTTTTTTCCAAGAATACGCATCATCAGGCCCAAGGTAAACAGGATAGTCCCCAAGAATTTCACGATGCACCGCCAAATCCGAGCAAATCACAGGCGTTTCCAAAAGCGCGGCTTCGGCAGGGGGTAAACCGTACCCCTCGGCAAAACTGGGAAACAGCGCCGCACACGCGTTTTTGGTTAACGCACCAATGGCACCATCAGGCAATCCTTGAAATTCGAATATCGAATTTCCCAACAGTTGACTGTCATCTAAACATCTGAAAAAAATTTCGTTTTTCCATCCACGGGACCCTGCAATAATTAAATTTGGGATTTCAGATGGCTTAAAGGTATTCGCAAGATCCAACCAAATATCCAATAACAACTGGTGGTTTTTTCTTGGCTCGATTGTACCGACAATCAAAAAATACGGGCGTGAATAATCGAGTCCTTTTGGCAACAAATTTGGTTGAATAGGCATTGCCTCTACACCCAAGTGGGCCACAATACCCTTTGGTTGCCGCCCCTCCCCGAAATAACGCGTCCCATCATCAAAGCTTTGCTTTGAATTATAGATAATCAAATCGGCGAATTCTTGTACTGATTGCATCAATTTTTCAAACCGTAAGGTGGATTGCGTTGTTTGGTATTCATGATGATCTAGCGGAATAGTATCGTGAATAAAGACCGCTGTTTTGGTACCTTTCTGGCGTTTCACAGCATTCAAAGTGCGCGGGATAAGATTGCTATGACCAGTATTAAGATATGTGAAATTTTCCAGTTTTTGACGGCGAAAAATATTACCAAGGTTGGGAGGCAATGCGCGATCAATGGCAAGCCGCCGTAAATCCGCCTCGGCGCGACGGCGAAAAGGATGCAAAGCGCGCGAAATTACAGACATAATATCAGGGGTGCCCCAGCTCTGTTCACCCAAGATTTTTGGCAGAATATTCAACCCGCCATGCCTGTCTAATAACAAATACCCTTTGCCAGTTTTTATTAAGAAAAAACAAGGTTTTGGTGTATTTAGGATGTATCGAAAATAGGCTAATTCAACGCGATCAACACCTGTAAACACACCTGTTCCAACACGCGAAATCAGGCGTGTTAAATCAAGAACAAATGCTTGGTTTTCGGTTGAGATCATCAAAGTAGTTCGCCTGTTTTGCGCGATGGTACGCCGAAACATTACCAGCACGCAAACACAGGCTGAAACAACTTATTCTGATAAAGGTATCGCCAGCATCACGCTGAACTATTGCGCGGCACGACGCATGTTAACCATGCTTTCCAAATAATCTGACAATTCATCACACAGCTCGTCGCGGGCAAGACCAAAGGCAACAGTTGCCTGCAAATAGCCAGCTTTGGAACCGCAATCAAAACGTTGGCCGCGGAAACGGTACCCATAAACGTTATCAGATTTTTCGATTTCCTGAGCAATCGCATCGGTTAGCTGGATTTCACCACCCGCGCCACTTTTCATTTTGTTCAGGTTTCTCATAATTTCAGGCGTCAGAATATAACGGCCAATAACCGCCAAATTTGAGGGTGCCTCTTCTGGTGCAGGTTTTTCAACCATGCCACGGACAGAAACCATAGAGCCCATATCCTTGGCGATATCCAAAACACCATATGATGACGACTTGTCTGGTGCGACTTCCATAGCTGCAACCATGTTGCCACCGGTTTCGGCATGGGCTTCAACCATTTGCTGCAAACAGGGTTTTTCCGCTGCAATAACATCGTCAGGCAAGATCACTGCGAACGGTTCATTGCCGATCAAACGACGCGCGCACCAAACCGCATGACCTAGACCCAGCGCCTTGTGTTGCCGCATATAAGCAATCGCACCACTTTCCATGTTGGTGGACTTCAATGTCTTTAACAGTTCTTTTTTGCCCTTTTTACGCAAAGAACTTTCAAGCTCTGGCGCGTGGTCAAAATAATCCTCAAGCGCGCTTTTGCCGCGCGAGGTGACGAAGATAAACTCTTTGATGCCGGCCGCACGGGCCTCATCAATCGCATATTGAATTAAGGGACGATCAACCAAAGTCATGATTTCTTTTGGGATCGATTTTGTTGCTGGTAGGAACCGCGTACCCAAGCCTGCCACTGGGAATACTGCTTTAGTCACTCGACGTTTCATATGTCGTCTTTCTTTTTTACTGCCGTACTAGTTACAATTAATGAATATCTGCATCATTCAAAATATTGGCTATTTTGCGACACTGATAAAAGAAAACTGAATAAGAAAGTACGGCGCTTCTGCCGGTTTTTTACCTTTCTCCCTTTATAAAGGGACGTTTTCAACCCTACTGAACAAAGTTTCGCAATTTATTGGGGTATTTTTGGGTGCTGTAGTGTTTTTCTGCTACACTTTTCATGCGCAGCGCGGGCATTGAATGTCATGCGTTGAACCAAGGGTTGATTTCGATCACTGCGTCCGAAAATTCCCCCGGCTTGCACCCAAACACCCGCTTTGGTGAAATCAATACGGTGAAAAAGGGCGGTGGGGGAAAACACAAAAATATGCGCCCGTTGCCCAATGGCCAACATCGATTGTGCCTGTGCCATCAGTTGTTTTCTTTGCCACGGACGGCCCGTCAAAAATTGCGTTGGCACATCATGTGTCGATGTCCTAAAGGTTTTGAAATTCGCCGCGCACGCCAATTTGGGCATCGTGATTTCACGCGTCCTCGCTTGGGCTACACCTACATCAAAACTGTCCAATAAGGGTTCAATTTGGCTTGGCGCCAATTCACCTTTAACCATGAACCGCAGCAGGCGTTTGCGTTGTGCTGTGCGTTCCTCAGCAAGGTAGTCGTCGTTTTCATGGTATTTGTTCAGATAGATGGCCAAGCTGGCCCCGATTTCCACCAAGGATTTGGGTGCCCGTGATTGTGTTCGACGTTGGCTGGCAGCAAAACCATGATGTACTTGCGCCATAGGGCATAACACCATTTTGTATCCTGCAAGCCCAAGCCGCACACCCACATCTGTTTCATCCAGATAAAAATGCAGCCGTTCATCAAAACCACCGATTTCACGCAGAACTGCCACCCGAAACATCATGTTGGTGCCTTCAAGTTTTAGCACCCACCCGTCTTGTTGCCCCACGATCATTGGGTCATCTGACTTGGTCGTTATGGGCAGGGTTTGACTTTGCCCGTTGACCAAGCGGCCACGCCATTGGAAACTAATGCCATTGCGGCCGCGTACAAATCCTGTGGCGGCAGCGACCCCTTGATCCTTGAACGCTTCGGATAAATTGCAAAGCCACGTTGGTTCAGGAACTGCGTCATCATCAATAAACGCGATCAACATTCCTGCGGCTTGCATAATGCCAAGATTACGTGCCGCCGAAATGTTTTTTATGTCAGTTTTTTGCGTCTTAGCACTGGGAAATTTAGCAGCGGTTTTGCAACCCACCTCGTCGGCCACAACGATGACCTCAAAATCTTTGTAATACTGTTGAGAAAGGCCCAACAAACAACGGCGCAGGTGATCAGGTCGGCCTTGGCTGACCACAATCACGCTGATCGTTGTTTTGTTGTTCATGGCATTCCCATTTCAGCCATCATCATCTCCAATCGCGGCACGTCATCCGGATTGTTCAATTCCCAGAATTGCCGACCGCGGGCCGCGACCTCAACGCACAAAACACGTCGATTGTTTTCCATGAACCGCAACTGTTCCAAGCCCTCAAGTGTTTCCAAGGGGCCAGTTGTCCATTTTGAATATTCTGACAATGCTTTGGGACGGTACGCATAGGCACCCACGTGGTGAAAAACAGGTGTTTCATCATGATCCAAGTACGGCTTGTCGGTATAGGGGATCACTTCTTTGGAAAAATACATCGCGGTTTTATCGCGCGCAAAAACCGCCGTAGTGCCACCGACCTGCCCTTTGGAACGATCTTCCTTAAAGCCATTAAGCGCACGTCCGTCACACCGCAAAACGGGGGTGGCAACATCCGCGGACGGATCATTTTTCAGTCCTTCAACCAAGTCCTCAATAAACCAAGCAGGCGTCAAAGGCGCATCACCTTGCAAGTTGACCACAATGTCAAATCCACCACCAAGGTTTTCATGGGCTTCGGCGCAGCGTTCAGTACCATTTTCACAATCGCTGGACGTCATCACAACCTCGGCGCCAAAACCCTCGGCGGCGGCTTGAATGCGTTCATCATCGGTGGCCACAACCACACGATTAACGCCCACAACTTGGCTGGCGGCCAACCATGAGCGTTCGATCAATGTTTGACTTTTTCCGATGCTGCCCGTCAACGAAACCAATGGTTTGCCTGGGTATCGCGTGGATGCATAACGCGCGGGGATGACGATCAGCACTGACATATTATGGCTTTTGCAGTGTTACGCCGGGGGCGTAAGCAATGAAAAATGGATTAGCGTAATCTTCTTTGCCATACTTTAGCGGGCTGTGATCGTCAAAACGAACCACTGCGCCACCGGCACCATTTAGAACGGCGTGACCTGCGGCTGTGTCCCATTCCATTGTGCGTCCAACACGAGGATAAATATCGGCTTCACCAGTAGCGATAAGACAGAACTTCAACGAGGATCCCGCGCTTTTCATGTCTTTTACGTTGTATTTGCCGATGTAATCATCCGTGGCCTGATCACGGTGGCTTTTGGATGCAACGACCAGCAATGCGGCATTGTCTGGATTGGAAACTTTGATCGCTGACAATGCGCCAACTTCTGCGCCAAAAGGACCAGCTTCTTCGACGGTTGAACCATCTGCTTGGGTAAAGAACATGCGTCCCTTGGCTGGTGCATAAACAACACCACGGATTGGCACGCCGTCTTTGACATATGCGATATTCACAGTGAAATCGCCGCGACGTTTGATAAATTCTTTCGTGCCGTCCAAAGGATCAACAATAATAAACTCAGTGCCGGTTTTCGTGTGCGATGCGGATTGCTCTTCTGTCACCAACAAAACGTCAGGGAATGCTGCGCGGATACCTGCCGAGATGATTTCATCTGCGGCCTCGTCAGCCTCGGTTACTGGGCTGTCGTCTGATTTTGACTTAATTTCAAAATCGTCACGGTCATAAATTTCCATAATTTTCGTACCGCCAGCTAGGGCAAGATCACGAAAAACCTTAGTCATTAAATCAAAATCCACAGTGTTTTTCCTGTTTTTACGACTATCACGCCGAATTGTTGTAAAAAGTGTTCTTATTCCTTATGCTACTGCGGTAATAGAACAGCAAGTATACAACCGGTAAAATCCGGGCGAATCTAAAGACGGGCAGGTCTTATGTTTAGTGCAGTACAATCAAAATCGCTTTTGACGGGGTTCTTCATTTTCTTGAACCTGATCTTTGAGGCGACAGTTCGACAAGTTCGAAGCACCCATAACAACGCCATTATCGGTCTGTTGAACAGTATTTTGACATCAGTCGTAATGATCATGGCGTTCTATTTAATGTTCACCATCATGGGTCTGCGCGGTGCACCTTTGCGGGGCGATATGATGCTGTTTATGATGACCGGCATTTTTCTATTTTTAACCCACACCAAGGCAGTTGGCGCCGTGGCCGGTGCTGATGGTCCGACGTCACCTATGATGTTGCACGGACCAATGAATACCATCATTGCAATTTGTGGCGCCGCACTTGGTTCGCTTTATATCCAATTGCTAACGTTGATTTTGGTTTTAGCGGCTTATCACACACTGTTCAATCCGATCACCATCCACAATCCTATGGGTGGTTTAGGCATGTTTTTGTTGGCATGGCTTTCAGGGTGCGCCATTGGCATGCTGCTGTTGGCGATCAAACCATGGGCACCTGGTGTAATCGCGCTTGTGACGACAATTTATCGTCGCGCAAATATGATCGCTAGTGGCAAGATGTTTGCCGCAAATACGCTGCCCAACACGATGATTGCGATGTTTTCGTGGAACCCATTGTTCCACACGATCGATCAATCAAGAACGTTTGTGTTTTTGAATTATTCCAGCGACGTCACAAATATTGCCTATCCGGTTTATCTAAGTCTTGCGTTCATTATGCTTGGTTTGATGGGCGAATTCTTTACACGCAAACACGCATCAGCCAGCTGGGGCGCGGGCAAATAATTAATCAACCACACGTAGGGTAAGATTGATCCGCCCACCTTTGGGCAACAAAAGCGATGTGCCGAAATCGATGCGATCGACACCATGGTGTTTTAATCGGGCGTCCCCACCCATGACCATCACGTCCCCAGATCGAAGGGTTGCCGTTTGCGTTTTTCCACCTCGATTTTCGTGACCGATACGAAACCGCGCGTCATCCCCTAATGAGATGGAAACCACCGGCCACCTAAAATCGGCCTCGTCCTTGTCTTGATGCATGCCCATCTTGGCCTCTTGACCATAAAAATTGATCAAACAGCATTCGGGCTGCTTTGAAACGCCAGAAACCCTATCCCAGATGGACAGTATACTTGGCGGAATTGGCGGCCATTTGGTGCCGTTAGGATGCTTTGTAGCGTATCGATATCCCTGTTTATCAGTGTACCAACCATAGGTGCCAGCACTGGACATCTGTACCGACATTGGTTTGCCCATAGGTGTCATCGGGCGAAACATCGGTGCCTTTGCAATGACCTTACGAAGGTCCGCCAGAATTCCCTGTTGTTCGTCACTATCCAAAAGAGCAGAATAAAACTCAAACCCACCCAGTGTAAAATCAGGTTTAGATTTGGATGGATTGTCACAACTCATATGATTTCGCCCAATTTTTGACCATTTTTTTCGCTGAATCTGGACTTAACTTCACTTTTCCCGCGATTCCTTGATGTGACTGCCTTGCAGGGGCATTTTTCGGACCCTATATACCCCAAGACTTTGATCGGAACTGTTGTTCAGGTCAATCGGGATTGGACTGGATGGTGCCGTAATCGGATCAAACAGTCTGTAACATCGCCTTGAAGAGGAATGAGCAAATGGCAAAAGTCATTGGTATTGATTTAGGAACCACAAACTCTTGTGTCGCCATTATGGATGGCTCTGCAGCACGAGTTATTGAAAACGCCGAAGGTGCGCGCACAACGCCATCTATCGTTGGCTACACTGACGACGAGCGTCTGGTTGGTCAGGCTGCAAAGCGTCAGGCTGTAACGAACCCAGAAAACACTGTCTTCGCGGTAAAGCGTTTGATTGGTCGTCGTTCGGATGATCCATATCTGGAAAAAGACAAGAAGAACCTTCCTTATGCAGTTGTCGATGGCGGCAATGGCGATGCGTGGGTAAAAATTCGCGATGAAAACTATTCGCCTGCACAAGTTTCCGCGCTGATCTTGGGCAAAATGAAAGAAACCGCTGAAAGCTATTTGGGCGAGTCAGTAACGCAAGCCGTTATCACGGTTCCTGCGTATTTCAACGATGCACAACGTCAAGCAACCAAGGACGCGGGCAAAATTGCCGGTCTAGAAGTTCTGCGTATCATCAACGAACCAACAGCAGCGGCGCTTGCTTATGGCTTGGACAAGAAAGAAACACAGACAATTGCTGTTTATGACCTTGGTGGCGGTACGTTTGACGTAACCATCTTGGAAATCGACGACGGCTTGTTTGAAGTGAAATCAACCAATGGTGATACATTCCTTGGTGGTGAAGACTTCGACATGCGTATCGTTAACTATTTGGCTGATGAGTTCAAAAAGCAAAACGGCGTTGATCTGACCAAAGACAAGATGGCCCTACAACGGTTGAAAGAAGCCGCTGAAAAAGCCAAAATCGAATTGTCTTCTTCACAACAAACAGACATCAACCAGCCGTTTATCTCAATGGATCCAAATGGCGGTCAGCCTTTGCACCTAGTGATGAAATTGACACGCGCGAAATTGGAAAGCCTTGTTGGCGATCTGATCAAAGCGTCTATCAAACCTTGCCAAGCTGCGTTGAAAGATGCCGGCCTGACAACAGGTGACATCGACGAGATCGTTTTGGTTGGCGGCATGACACGTATGCCAAAAGTTATCGAAGAAGTTACAAAATTCTTCGGCAAAGAGCCCAACAAAGGCGTTAACCCAGACGAAGTTGTGGCCATGGGCGCCGCAATTCAAGCGGGTGTTTTGCAAGGCGACGTAAAAGACGTTGTATTGCTTGACGTGACTCCATTGTCCTTGGGTATCGAAACTTTGGGTGGCGTGTTCACACGTTTGATCGATCGCAACACAACGATCCCTACGAAAAAATCGCAGGTATTTTCTACCGCTGAAGACAGCCAAAGTGCCGTAACCATTCGCGTGTTCCAAGGTGAACGCGAAATGGCTGCTGACAACAAAATTCTTGGCCAATTCAACCTAGAAGACATCCCACCAGCGCCACGTGGTTTGCCACAAATCGAAGTGACCTTTGATATTGATGCCAACGGTATCGTATCCGTCTCTGCGAAAGACAAAGGCACTGGCAAAGAGCAAAACATCACGATCCAAGCCTCTGGTGGTTTGTCTGATGACGAGATTAACGACATGGTTGCAGACGCCGAAGCAAATGCTGACGCTGATAAAGATCGTCGTGAATTGGTCGAAGCCAAAAACCAAGCAGAAAGCCTGATTCACTCGACTGAAAAAGCCGTTGAGGAGCATTCTGATAAGGTTGATCCTACAACTGTTGAAGCAATTGAATTGGCTTTGGCCGCGTTGCGTGACGAGTTGGAAAATGACGACGCTGCGAAAATCAAATCCGGCATCCAGAACGTTACCGAAGCTTCTATGAAGTTGGGTGAAGCGATCTACAAAGCCCAAGCTGATGAAGCGGCGGCCAATGTTGATCCTGACGATATGGATCAAGGTGACGGCGGCCCATCTGGTGTTGACGAAGATATCGTTGACGCAGACTTTGAGGATTTAGACAGCAAGAACCGCGACTAAATTGACTGAAAATTGAGTGATCCGGCCCTTTCTGGGCCGGTTCTTCGTTTGATCGGATGGAATAACCATGGCAAAACGCGATTATTATGATGTTCTTGGCTTGTCCAAAGGCGCGGATCCTGCTGCGATCAAAAAGGCATTCCGCACGAAGGCCAAAGAGCTGCACCCTGATCGGAACACTGACAATCCAGATGCAGAGGCGCAGTTTAAAGAAGCCAATGAAGCCCACGACATTCTGAAAGACCCGGAAAAGAAGGCCGCATATGACCGTTACGGTCACGCGGCGTTTGAAGGCGGCACTGGTGCCAGCGCTGGCCACGGTCAACGCGGTGGCTTTCATGGTGGCGGTGATTTTGCTTCGGCCTTCTCAGATGTATTCGACGATCTATTTGGTGATTTTTCAGGTGGTCGCGGCGGCGGTGGACGTCAACGCGCAACGCGCGGATCAGACCTGCGCTATAACATGCGCGTCACCCTAGAAGAGGCCTTTGCCGGTCAACAAAAAACAATCTCTGTTCCGACATCAGTTTCCTGTGACGGCTGTAACGGTACAGGTGCCGAAGGTGGCGCAGAACCCGTGAACTGCCCAACATGTTCAGGCATGGGCAAAGTACGTGCCCAACAGGGTTTCTTTACTGTTGAACGCACCTGCCCAACTTGTTCAGGCGTTGGTCAAATCATCAAGAACCCATGTCGTTCATGCAGCGGCGCTGGCCGCGTTCAAAAAGAACGTTCTTTGTCAGTGAACATCCCAGGTGGTGTTGAAACTGGCACCCGCATTCGCCTTTCTGGCGAAGGTGAGGCCGGTATGCGCGGTGGCCCGTCGGGTGACTTGTACATCTTTATGGATGTCAAAGAGCACAGCATTTTCAAGCGTGAAAGCGAACATTTGTTCTGTGAAGTGCCTGTTTCCATGGCCGCAGCCGCCCTTGGTGGCGAGGTTGAAGTGCCGATCATCGACGGTGGTCGCAGCCGTGTTAAAATTCCCGCAGGCAGCCAATCAGGCCGTCAAATGCGCCTTCGTAACAAGGGCATGCCACATCTTCGTGGTGGTGGTTCTGGCGATATGTTCATTGAACTGGCCGTTGAAACGCCAGTGAATTTGACCGCGAAACAAAAGGAATTGATGGAAGAGTTTCAGGAATTGTCCAAGGACAATAACCCGGGCGTTTCCAAGTTCTTTTCTTCGGTTAAGTCGTTCTGGGATACAATGAAGGGCTAAGCCTGCCACGCTTTGTATCTCGGCATTAACTTTAAATTCACCAAGAACACGACATTCTTGGTGAATGAAAAACTCTTCATCACTTTGCGAATCTGCGCTGCCACTTTTTGCCAACGAGCCAGCCGTTAAGGCCGTGAATACGGGTGGCAAACTACCTTCATATATCGCGGACCACCGCGCGCGTTTAAGGGAACAGTTCCTGAAAGGCGGGGCCGATGCATTGCCCGATTACGAAATGCTGGAACTGGTGTTATTTCGCGCCATACCGCGCCAAGACGTCAAACCTCTTGCTCGGCTTCTGTTGGATACATTCGGCAGCTTTAGCAACGTTCTCGGCGCGCCTTTGCCCCGCCTATTGGCGGTAAAGGGTGTTGGTCAGGCGGTTGCTGTTGAATTCAAAATCGTCGCTGATGCAGCGCGACGTTTAAGTCGATCACAGGTTAAGGATCAGCAACTAATTTCCAGCTGGGATGCATTGGTGGATTACTGTCGTATCACCATGGCGCAACTTGAAACCGAAGAATTCCGCGTGCTGTTCCTTGATCGAAAAAACGTGCTGATAACGGACGAGGCCTTGGGCAGGGGCACTGTGGATCACGTACCCGTTTATCCCCGCGAGGTAGCCAAACGTGGGCTTGAGGTCAGCGCATCTGCCGTTATCCTTGTTCACAACCATCCATCGGGCGACCCGACCCCGTCAGGACCCGACATTCAGATGACGCAAGAAATCGATAATGCCCTAACGACCTTGGGGATCAAGCTTCATGACCATTTGATTATCGGAAAATTTGGTGAAATCAGTTTTCGTGCCGAGGGTTTGATTTAGGGTGCGCTAGCCCGCTTCTTTGATCCAAACCTCGACCCGTCGGTTGATCCGTTTGCCCCATTCAGAATCGTCACAGGCAATGGGAAACACCTCACCAAAACCTACACCGCTAAGTTTGACACGGCTTAAGTCAGCTGATTTCGCGGCCCGACGAATATCCCGCAAAACCGCATTGGACCGTCGGTTGGAAATTGATTGATTGATCCCCGCATCGCCCTCGCCGTCACTGTGGCCAACAAAAATCAGCTCTTTGCCATCCATTCCACCAATCTCGATTATTTGCGCCAAACGTTCCAAGTTGCCACTTGATTGAACATCCAAATCGGTTGATCCACTTTTGAAATGAAAACTAACGGACAGTTTCTTGCCCCCACGCACGACATCCAAATAGCGGCGAATTTCGGCAATATCATTGTCAGGTTTCTCAATCGCATTGGCTAATATTTCACCCTGTTCGGTCAATCGTTGTGTATCCAAAGATTGATCCACAAAACCCGCACGTCGAATGGCGATGTCAGCTGATCGCGATGCAATGAAACCCAAGAAATCGCGCGCCAGACGTGGCAGTCGCGTGTGGGACGTATAGACAAGCAAAGGTGACGTCAGTGGGTAATCGCTGTTTTTGATTTGCCAAGTTTGCGGCGCGACGCCAATGCCACATGTGCCCGAAATTTTTAGCGGTTCGGCGTTGCCAAGTTCAGAATATGTGGAATAGCCAATGGCAAAAGGATCCTGTGCAACCGCATCTACCAAATCAGCGGCAAACTCATGCAGGTTGGCAGCTATGGTTAGTGGTTTACGGATTAACGACAGAATTTGATCTTCAAACAATTGCGCCAAACCACTATTGGCCGTCATGGAATGCACTTGAATTGGCGCATCAACGCCATTTATCTCGGCCCAATTTGTGATGTCGCCTGCAAAAATTTGGGCCGCCATTTCAGGTGAAATAAGGCCAAGGGGATTGGTGGGCGCCACGGTGATCACCATGCCATCCAGCGCCAGAACGCGTACGCGACTGGATTTTGATAAATCACCCGTTCCGGCCGTGATCGACAGACGAACCTCATCATCACGCACCGGACGCATCGCCATAACCACATCAGAATTACCTGCAATCAAATCATGAAAACCGGCGTCGGTGTCATTGCTGTTCACATGTACCTTGGCCCGAACACGATCAGAATTACGTTCTGACATCACGAAGGTCGAGCGGGCGTCGGTTTCCACCTCGCGCAGAATATCCAATCCCTTGTTTTGGGCGAATGTTGTCAGCAACGCCGGCATTAGAACCGACCCAATTGTGGATGAGCCCGAAATCGTGAATTCCGCAATGAATGCCTGCGGATCAGGGCAACCTACACCTGTGCAATCTACGCCTTCGCCATCCAAACTTAGCGGGCCATAAGGCGTGTCGAGTTTGTAAAATTCACCATCGTAACCTAACAAAGTGCCTGAAATCGTCACGGCACCATCGCGGGATGTTAGGGTTACGTCTTGCGCCATGGCCCAGCCGAACCCCAGAAGGGAAACACAACAAAATGTTGCGGCTTTGATCAGCCATTGGCGCATTATGATTATCCGGTGCTAGTTCCGTGCCATTTTCATATCTGGAATTACCGAGCGCAGTTCAAGTGTTTTACCGATTTGATCACAGTCAGGCATTCGGAATTGTAAATCTGTGCTTTCAATGCCCACATTCCCGCGATGCACCAACCGCGCCTTTGACACCTGACCACAGTTTTCGGCATCAACCGTCCCAACCAGTGAGAAGCGGATACTTTGAAATTTTTCTGGCGCTGTAAAATGCGTCAGACCTGTTGGCGTTCGGCTATTTTCGATCAATCCCAATCTGCCTTTGTCGCGTCGCAGAACCAAATCATTGGACCGAACAAACAGATTCATCGGAGCAATATCTTTCCAGATCAAAACATAGGCTTCACCTACAGGGGTATGATCCAGCGTGAAATTTGAACTGACTAACAGGTTAGCCCCATCGAATATTGAAACTTGGGTTTCCTGGGTCAGCTGCGGCAGGTGGGTCGCAAAATTTCCGAAAATATCAGTTGTTACGCTTAGTTCCATTTCACCCGCCGCCAACGTTAAGGAACGCTCATTCAGGCAAGGTGCGTTAAACATAATCGCCATCATATCATTTGGCGCGACTGTAATCGTCAGTTCCTGACGGCAAGGCAGACCAAAGGCACTTAGGTTTGGATCAGACAAAAGTTGACGGCTGTCAACATCAGGCGTCTGTGCACTCATTGGCCGCGTATACGCCACTGGCAAGGCGCCATGGGCTGGCTCGGCGGGCATTGCCGCCATGATCATTGGGATCAACGTCCTATGCTTGATAGTCGGCGCAACAACCATTGCAGCAGTTTGCAGGTTGGCTGGGGCTGCGAAATCCGATGTTGTGTCGCTTGGTGGTGTCAAGAATAACGCAGGGCTGCTCGACACACGGCTGACATTGGTGGTATTTTGATCAACGCTGAATTTGGATATTTCGGTATCGGTTGTGGTATCGTTCGCCGCCAACAAAACGGGTTCGGTAATTTCGATCAACGGGCCAGCCGCCGAAGGCAACATGATTAACGCACCAGCCAAGCCGAATTTAAGTAGAGTTTTCATTTCACTGCCTCGTCACATCTAACGTGTGTTTAAAAGCAGTATGGTTCAAAACCTCGTCACATCGCAGAGGTTGCGATGAATATAGTTTCAATTGGGGCTTGGCGGCCACGAGCCCCTAGATATTGCGGAATTCAAAAAGGCGACCACTACATAAGCGGTCACCTTTTAAAAATCGTGCCTTATTTGCGCCTTATTCGGGCAATTTAAGTCAGCTTACCGTGACAATGTTTGAATTTGTCACCCGACCCACATGGGCAAAGTTCATTGCGACCTGGATTGCCCCAAGTTGACGTATCATTTTCGTCAAAACCAGTTTCAGGATTTACAGAAGGACGGCTTGCCGCCTCGCCTGCCGCTTGCAATGCCGCTTGTTGCTGTTTCATTTGCTCAAGTTGGGCAAGCTGTTCTTCTTCGGTTGGCATCCGAATACGCGACAAGGTTTGTGTCACATCAGTACGCAGGCTATCTAACATACCTTCGAACAATTGGAATGATTCAGTCTTATATTCATTCAAAGGATCACGTTGTGCATAACCGCGGAACCCAACAACGGCGCGCAGATGCTCTAACGTCACCAAATGCTCGCGCCATTTGCGGTCAATAGTTTCCAACAACAAATGTTTTTCGATGTTTCGCAGGTTTTCAGGGCCAAATTGCGCCGCTTTTTGCGCCATCAATTCATCGATTTCTTTGTACAAACGTTCACGAATTTCGCCGTCGTCAACACCCTCTTCTTCGGCCCATTCGATAACTTTGGTATCCAAACTCATCTTATCAAGGACTTCGACATAAAGACCCTGAACATCCCATTGATCCGCGTAGGATTTGGCAGGAATGTGGAAATCGACCAGATCATCCACCAATTGGTGACGCATATCTTGCACAACCTCGGAAAGATCCTCGTTTTCCATGATCTCCAAACGCTGACCAAATATGGCCTTACGTTGATCGTTCATCACATCGTCAAACTTCAACAGCTGTTTACGGATGTCAAAGTTGCGGCCCTCGACCTTGGCTTGCGCGCGCTCTAGCGATTTGTTGACCCAAGGGTGAATAATTGCTTCGCCTTCGCCCATGCCCAGTTTGGACAATACGGAATCAAGACGTTCAGAGCCAAAAATCCGCATCAAGTCATCTTCAAGCGAAAGGTAGAATGAAGAACGACCCGGATCACCCTGACGGCCAGAACGACCGCGCAACTGGTTATCAATACGACGGCTTTCGTGACGTTCGGTTGCCAAAACAAACAAACCACCGGCATCTTTAACCTTGGTTTTTTCTTCGGCAATTTCCGCTTCGATTTTTGCGCGCAATGCGTCTTCGTCGGCCTTGGGATCAGCGGCCAATGCGGCCTGAACTGTCATATCAACGTTACCACCCAACTGAATGTCGGTGCCGCGTCCAGCCATGTTCGTAGCAATCGTCACGCTGCCCAAACGGCCAGCATCAGCCACGATTTGCGCTTCTTGTTCGTGTTGGCGCGCATTCAAAACATTGTGGGTGATTTTTGCTTCGGTAAGCAAAGTGGAAAGGGCTTCGGATTTTTCAATCGAAGTCGTACCAACCAATACGGGTTGACCCACTTCTTGGGCTTTCTGAATACGTTTTACAACAGCGTCGTATTTTTCGCGCTGTGTGCGGTAAACTTGGTCATTGTTATCGATACGGGCAACGGGGCGGTTTGTCGGCACTTCGACAACACCAAGACCGTAAATTTCGGCAAACTCTTCGGCCTCGGTCGTGGCAGTGCCTGTCATGCCACCCAACTTGTCATAAAGACGGAAATAGTTCTGGAATGTAACAGACGCCAAAGTCACGTTTTCTGGTTTGATGTCGACGTTTTCTTTGGCTTCGATCGCTTGGTGCAGACCATCGCCCAAACGGCGGCCTGCCATCATCCGGCCTGTAAATTCATCGATCAGAACGATTTCACCATCACGAACGATATAATCTTTGTCTTTGGTAAACAGCTGGTGCGCACAAAGAGCTTGGGTAACGTGATGAACAAGCGTCGTTGACTCAGGATCATAAAGCGATGCTTCTTCTTCCAGCAATCCTGCCTGTTTCAAAAGACCTTCAACAAATTCGTTACCTTCGTCTGTATAGGTAACGCTGCGCTGTTTTTCGTCTTTCTTGAAGTGCTCTTCGTTAAGATTTGGAATTAACACATCAATAGATTTGTAAAGATCACTGCGGTCTTGGGATTGGCCCGAAATAATAAGTGGCGTCCGCGCCTCGTCGATCAAAATTGAATCCACCTCATCCACAATCGCAAAGAAGTGGTTACGCTGATGCATTTCAGCCAGCGTGGATTTCATGTTGTCGCGCAGATAATCAAAGCCAAGTTCGTTGTTCGTGGCGTAAGTGACGTCAGAACCATAAGCGACGGCTTTGTCCGCTTCATCCATGTTTGGCACCACAACGCCGGTGGTCATGCCAAGTGCACCATAAACTTTGCTCATCCAGCCCGCATCGCGTGACGCCAGATAATCATTCACCGTAACGATGTGCACCCCTTTGCCCGCAAGCGCGTTCAGATAGGCGGGCAAAGTTGCCACAAGGGTTTTACCCTCACCGGTTTTCATTTCTGAAATATTACCTTGGTGCAGGAATATCCCACCCATCAGCTGTACATCAAATGCACGCAGACCTAGCGCACGTTTGGCGGCCTCGCGTACGTTGGCAAATGCTTCTGGCAACAAAGCGTCCAATGTTTCGCCATCGGCATGACGCTTTTTGAATTCTTCGGTCTTGGCAATGATGCCTTCGTCCGTCAGTTTTTCAAATTCTGGTTCAAGCGAATTAATCTGCGCCACCAACGGACGAACCGCTTTGATTGCACGATCATTTGCAGTGCCGAATATCTTACGCGCAACAGTACCTAAACCTAGCATTTATATTTTCGCCTTCGCTTTGTCGGACCTAACGCGGCCCTCACTTATTCTTGTCATTGTTGGTCTTGCTGATCGATCGCGTGCCCAATAGAACGGAGCCCAAGAATGATCGCAAGCCTGTCACCCTATACGCACTTAAGGGCCTGCTTTCACAGTGTCAACTTTGGCTGCGATCACGACGTGATTACTTGCGTTTTTTGCACCGTTTATCGATCAAAAGGAACATTTCGATGCGTTTTTCCCACTCTTTTTCAGCCGCCGCAATTATGGGCATGGTTTTTGTTGGCCAACCCGCATTTTCCCAAAATATGGACACGGTTCTAGCAACGGTAAATGGCGATCAAATAACACTTGGTCATATGATTGCGATGGAACAACGTTTGCCACAGCAATATCGCAACTATCCCGACGATGTTTTGTACGACGGCATTCTGCAGCAATTGATCCAACAGGCATTGTTGTCGCAAATCGTCGATGGGAAAGACGACTTGGTTCTGAATCTAAGTATCGAAAACGAAGTGCGTGCATTGAAAGCAGGTCTTCTTTTAGATCAAATCTCGGCTGATGCTGTTACTGAAGAAGCGGTCACTAAAATTTATGACGAGCGGTTTGCGGGACAAACAGGTGGTGTAGAATGGAACGCCAGCCATATTTTGGTGGACACAGAGGATGAAGCAAAAGCATTGATTGTGACTTTGGCCGAAGGTGCTGATTTTGCTGAATTGGCGAAAGAAAAATCTACAGGCCCATCCGGTCCGCGTGGCGGTCAATTAGGCTGGTTTGGCCCAGGTCAAATGGTGCCTGAATTTGAAGGTGCCGCCGCTGAGATGGAAACGGGTGATGTTTCAGCGCCAGTTCAAACCCAATTCGGTTGGCACGTTCTTAAAATGAACGATATCCGCGAAACCCCTGCACCAACTTTGGAAGAGGTTCGCGCGGAAATAGTTGCAGAAATTCAAGGTCTCGCGGTTGATTCTGCCATCGAAGCAGCAGAAGTTAGGGCAACTGTCGAATTAAGTGATGTCGCAATTGATCCTGCTATCATTCGTGCCAGCGGCCTTCTCTTGCAAAAATAGGGACTTGAAATGGATAACGCGTCGGAAATTGATGATCTAAAAGACATTGTAAATAAGTTGCGCAAGCGGCTTAAGGACATTCGGGAAGAGGCAGATGAAGCCGCAGCACCAAAGGTTTCGCCTTTAGCACCCGACAATTTTCCAACGTTGCCTGACATTGACGGGGTCCGCTTCGCCGCGGCGGCAGCCGGCGTGAAATACCAAGATCGCGCTGATGTTATGATTGCTGAAATTTGTGAAGGGTCATCAATCGCTGGCGTCTTCACAAAATCCAGTACGCGTTCAGCGCCAGTTTTGGATTGCCAGAATAAACTGGCTTCCCTTGCATCTGGCACCAAAACCAAAGGTAAATTTGCGTTTGTTGTGAATTCTGGTAACTCCAACGCCTTTACTGGTGGTGCCGGTTTTACCTCAGTGCATGCAATTTCCAGTGCCGTTGCTGATACTTTTGATGTAACTGCCGATCAAGTTTTCACCTCATCTACTGGGGTCATTGGCGAACCCTTGCCCCATGACCGTATCCTTGCCGTTTTGGGCGATCTAAAGGCAGGCTTAGCCCCTAACACGATTGAAGATGCAGCTGCTGCAATCATGACCACGGATACGTTTCCAAAAGGATCGACCAAAACCGTTGAAATTGATGGTACCTCTCTCAAAATATCTGGCATTGCCAAGGGTTCTGGCATGATCGCGCCCGATATGGCGACGATGCTGGTTTACATCTTTACCGACGCGAACATTTCCCAAGCAACACTTCAGAAAATCATAAGTGGGCAAAACAAAACCAGTTTCAACGCAATCACCGTTGATGGTGATACGTCAACATCAGACACCGTGTTGGTGGCCGCAACCCGCCGCGCCGAAATGGCCGAGATTAAATCGAACCGATCCTCACAAGGCCGCGCATTTGCCAGTGCCTTGGGTGAGGTGATGCAAGACCTTGCCCATCAAGTTGTAAAAGATGGTGAGGGCGCCACAAAGTTTGTCGAGGTTCGAGTTACGGGCGCAACAACGGTTACCAATGCGAAAAAGGTGGCTCTGGCCACTGCAAATTCACCGTTGGTTAAGACGGCTATTGCAGGCGAAGACCCCAATTGGGGCCGCGTCGTTATGGCGGTGGGCAAATCAGGTGCGGTTGCTGATCGCGATAAGTTAACCATTAAGTTTGGTGATATCACTGTTGCCGAAAACGGGTGGGTATCACCGGGTTACACAGAAGATGATGGTGCCAAATATATGCGTAAACAAGATCTGTTAGTGCACATCGATCTAGGATTGGGAAATGCCACATCAACAGTGTGGACCTGCGATCTGACACACCAATATATCACGATCAATGCAGATTATCGTTCATGAAGGTCATCTTGGTTTCAGCGGTCGCACTGGTTGATCCAGACGGTCGCGTTTTGTTGGCGCAGCGCCCAGAAGGCAAGGCAATGGCCGGTCTATGGGAATTTCCCGGTGGCAAGATTGAGCCCAGCGAAACACCAGAACACGCTTTGATCCGCGAATTACAAGAAGAACTGGGCATCGATACTTGGGCATCTTGCCTGTCGCCTTTGACCTTTGCATCCCACAGCTATGATGATTTTCATTTGCTGATGCCGTTGTTTGTCTGTCGCAAATGGTCCGGTATTCCTATGCCCAAAGAGGGGCAAACACTTAAATGGGTGCGTCCCAAAGACATGCGTGACTATCCAATGCCAGCCGCCGATGTGCCATTAATTCCGATTTTGCGCGATTTACTGTAAAGAAGGCATCAATAACGTTAATTTGTTTTGAATTTTAATTGTATATTTATAACTATCAAGGCAGGATGATTTCATAAACGCGTCTGGGGAGATGTCTATGCTAAGAACAATCACAATAGGATCATGTGTTTCCGTACAGGGAATATTCGTAAAAGCATTGGCAAATGGCCGTGTTGTTGTACGTGTTGGCAAATCAAACTTTGTTGGTGTGCCTGTCTAAATACGCTCTTCGCTATTTAGCAAATATCATTGGAAAATAAAAAAGGGCCTCGCGGCCCTTTTTGTGTTTTAGAGATGTTGTCGGAACGCTTAGGAAAGCGTCCGTTCAATTTCTTCGCGTTCAAAGATCTCGATGACATCATTTTCACGAATGTCCTCGTATTTCTCAAACGCCATACCGCATTCTTGACCTGACTGAACTTCGCCAACTTCGTCTTTGAAGCGCTTCAGTGTTTTCAGCGTACCCTCGTGGATAACCACGTCATCACGCAACAGGCGAACACCGGCTGAACGACGGGCAACGCCCTCGGTAACCAAACAACCAGCAATTTTGCCAACGCCAGAAACCTTGAACACCTCTTTGATCGTTGCGTAACCGATGAACTTCTCACGAATTTCAGCAGACAACAGACCAGAGGCCGCCGCTTTAACATCGTCAACCAGATCGTAGATCACGGAATAATACCGGATTTCCACGCCTTTTTGGTTCGCTGTGTTACGCGCTGACGCGTTCGCACGAACGTTAAAGCCGAATACCGGCGCACCAGATGCCTCGGCCAAACCGATGTCGGATTCTGTAATCGCGCCAACACCAGAATGCAGCACACGAACACGAACCTCATCGTTGCCGATTTTTTCCATCGCTTGAACGATCGCTTCGGCTGAACCTTGCACGTCGGCTTTGACCAAGATTGGCATTTCCGTCATGTTTTCGTTCTGCTTGGCGTTTGCCATCAACTGTTCCAGCGAAGTCGCTGCACCAGCCATTGCGCGTTTTTCCTTGGCCGCGTTTTCACGGTAAAGCGCGATTTCACGGGCTTGCGCCTCGGTTTCAACCACGTTCAAAACATCGCCAGCTTCTGGTGTGCCATTAAGGCCAAGAACCTCGACCGGTACAGATGGGCCAGCTTCGTCAACACGTTGACCTTTGTCGTTTACCAACGCGCGGACTTTGCCCCACTGTTCACCCACAACAAAGATATCACCTTTGCGAAGTGTACCGTTCTGAACCAGAACCGTCGCCACCGGACCGCGACCAACATCAAGCTGCGCCTCGATCACGGCACCAGATGCGGCACGATCAGGGTTGGCTTTCAGTTCAAGCAAATCAGATTGCAACGCGATGTTTTCCAACAACGTGTCCAAACCAGTGCCATTGATTGCGGAAACTTCAACATCCAGAACGTCACCAGACATTTTTTCCACGATCACTTCGTGTTGCAACAAATCAGTACGCACGCGGTTCGCATCAGCACCTTCGCGGTCAATTTTGTTAATCGCAACGATCATCGGCACACCCGCCGCATTGGCGTGGTGGATCGCTTCGATCGTTTGCGGCATCACAGCGTCATCCGCCGCAACCACAAGAATAACAATGTCCGTCACTTGGGCACCACGAGAACGCATTGACGTAAACGCCGCGTGGCCCGGTGTATCAAGGAAGGTCATCAAAGAACCATCATCGGTATTAACTGATAGGCACCAATGTGCTGCGTGATGCCGCCAGCCTCGCCAGAAACAACTTTGGCGTTACGGATGGCATCCAAAAGCGATGTCTTACCGTGATCAACGTGACCCATAACCGTGATAACAGGTGGGCGTGGTTTCAGGTTTTCTGTTTCATCTTCGACTTGGTCGATAACATCCTCAACGTCGGCGTCAGAAACACGCACAACTTTGTGGCCAAACTCTTCGATGATCAATTCCGCAGTGTCTGCGTCAATCGGTTGGTTTTGCGTTGCCATGATGCCATTGGTCATCAAAGCCTTAACCACGTCAGCCACACGTTCGGCCATACGGTTCGCAAGTTCTTGGACCACAATCATTTCAGGCAACTGAACGTCACGCACGATTTTCTCGTGTGCAACAGCGCCACCCATAGCCTTTTGACGATTGCGTTCTTGTTTACGCTTCATCGCGGCCATTGAACGATGACGTCCACCTTCGCCACCAGTTAGCGCCTGATTAACAGTTAACTTACCAGAACGGCGACGATCGGCATCACCGCGGCTTTTGTTTTCGCGGCGCTTGTTATCATCACGCTCAGGCTTGCGCGCATCAGCAACGCGGTTTGGACCCGGCGATGTTTTCGCTGCAGGCGGTGCAACAGAATCTTCTTTCGGCGCAGCAGCAGCGGCAGCAGCACGTTTTGCGGCAGCTTCTGTTTCGGCCTTTTCACGTTCAGCAGCGATTGCTTTTTCAGCCATAGCGCGCGCATGTGCGGCTTCTTCGGCTTCTTTTGCTTCGGCTTCGGCACGACGGCGTGCGCGGGTCTTTTCCCGCTCTTCTTCTTCGGCCTTACGGCGTGCAGCGTCTTCGGCTTCGCGTGCTTTAGCCGCCTGAAGCGCCTTCATGCGGCGTTCTAGTTCAGCATCAGAAATGCCTGCAGGGCGCTTTGAGGCATCCCCACCAACTTTCACAGACGCGCCGGATGGTTTGGCCGCACCCGGTTTGGGGACCACTACACGCTTGCGTTTGGTTTCCACCACGACACTTTTGGTGCGTCCGTGGCTAAAGCTTTGCTTTACTTGGCCAGGGCGTCCACCGCCACGTACACCAAGGGGTTTTTTACCGTCGTCATCGCTCATGCGTTCTATTTTCCTCTCGCAGTGGATCTACCACCGCCTATTTCACGCACACCTGAAAGGCGTGCAGCTTCCTCTACAATACGAGACGTGAGTCCACCAGCCAATAAGGCGGCATGTATTACACTATCTCGTCCAAATGCCAAACCCAATTCGTTTTGGGTCAAACAACCAACGAAACTTTCGGCATTTCCGGGCAATCTAAGTTTTGATTTACCACGGTCCGAACCATCGCTGGCTTGTATCAAAACCTGTGCTTGGTCAGTTACCAACCAGGATTTAACTTTTTCATATCCGGCCACTGCCTCGCCTGACTTGCGCGACAACGAAATCAGATCCGTTATACGGCGCGCCAAAACAGTTTCGACCATCAGGATCAAATCATCAGGCAATTGCACAGACTGTTTCGCAGACCGCGCAAAAAGACCCTTTTTAATGGCTTTCTCAAGCGCAGATTTGCTGGCCGCAACATAGATGCCTCGACCAGGTACTTTACCAGCCACATCAGGTGCAATTTGCCCTGACGGGCCTACAACGAAACGGATCAACCCGCCTTTGGGCTGAACCTCTCCGGTCGCAATACACTTGCGTTCGGGTTCGTCATTATCTTTGGGGCGACCACCGCGGCTCATGCCAGAACTCCGAAGCCTACGATCAGGCTTCGGCCTCCTCTTCGTCAGCAACTTCTTCTTCGTCGCTTACCAAATCAGCAGGATCAACCCAGCCAAGCTGAATACGGGCCGTCATTACCATGTTTTGTGCTTCTTCCAAAGCCACGTCAAATTTTTCCAATACGCCGTCATCTTTCACACGCTCGCCGTCAACTGTTGTCCAGCCACCGGCCAGTTCCCAGTCAGCGCAAGTTGCGAAATCTTCTAGCGAAAGAACGCCGTCTTCTGCCAATGCTTCAATCATTTGGGGTGTTAGACCCTCAAAATCAATAAGGCTTTGAACAACGCCCAATTCAACAGCGCGTTCCAGCGCTTTTTTGTTCAGGGCTTCGATGTAATCGCGGGCACGTGCCTGCAATTCACCGGCTGTGCCTTCGTCAACACCATCGATGACCAACAGTTCGTCAACCTCAACATAGGCAACTTCTTCCAAAGTGCGGAAACCTTCGGCGACCAACAACTGAGCAAAGAATTCGTCCAAATCCAACGCTTCCATGAACAGGCCAGTGCGTTCGTTGAATTCCGCCTGACGACGTTTGGATTCTTCGGCTTCTGTAAGAATGTCGATGTCCAAACCAGTCAACTGGCTGGCAAGACGTACGTTTTGACCACGACGGCCAATTGCCAAAGAAAGCTGCTCGTCAGGAACAACAACTTCAATACGTTCTGCCTCTTCGTCCAAAACAACTTTGGACACTTCAGCAGGTTGCAATGCGTTCACCAAGAAGGTTGGCGCATCTTCATTCCATGGAATGATGTCGATTTTTTCACCTTGAAGTTCATTCACAACAGCCTGAACACGGCTACCGCGCATACCAACACAGGCACCAACTGGATCGATGGAACCATCATGTGAAATCACAGCAATCTTGGCACGCGAACCTGGGTCACGTGCAACAGCTTTGATATCAATGATGCCATCATAAATTTCAGGCACTTCCATTTTGAACAGCTCGGCCATGAATTCAGGCGCTGTACGGCTTAGGAAAATCTGTGGGCCACGGGCTTCGCGGCGTACGTCTTTGATGAAGCAACGAATGCGATCATTCGGGCGATAGCTTTCACGACCGATTTTTTCGTTGCGACGTAGAACGCCTTCGCCACGACCTACATCAACGATAACGTTGCCATATTCTTCGCGCTTAACAACACCGTTGATGATTGTACCAGCACGGTCTTGGAATTCTTCAAACTGACGATCACGTTCAGCTTCGCGAATTTTTTGCAAAATAACCTGCTTGGCAGATTGCGCCGCGATACGGCCCATTTCCACTGGCGGTACTTCGTCGGTAACTTCGTCACCTACTTCGGCGTCGGCCTTGTATGGCTTGGCCTCTTCAACGGTGAATTCAGCCTGATAATTTTCAACTTCTTCAACCACGGTGCGTACGCGTGTAAATGTTGCACGACCTGTTTTGCGATCGATGGAAACACGAATGTCCATTTCAGCGCCATAACGAGACTTGGCCGCACGAGCCAAAGATTCTTCCATTGCTTCGATCACCAATGAAGGATCGATCATCTTTTCGCGGGCCACGGCCTCGGCTGTTTGCAACAGCTCAAGCTGGTTTGCTGATGTAATTGCCATTCGTATTACTCCTCTTGCCCATCAATGATGGTTTCGATCTCGTCAAATTGTTTCTCGTCGATTTCCCCGGCGTCCTTGCGGCTGCGCAAAACGTCGCGGATCAGTTCATCTGTCAGCACCAATTTGGCATCTGACAGCCACTCAAACTTTAGTCCAATCGTGCCCTCTTCGATGGTGATTAAAACCTCATCATCTTGGGTGCCGGCCAATTGGCCCTTAAAACGGCGACGGCCGTCGATCAGTTCTGATGTTTCTATCTTAGCTTCATAGCCATCCCACATATCGAAATCTTTAAGACGCGTAAGTGGGCGATCGATACCAGGGCTAGAAACTTCAAGGTTATACGCATCCAGAATTGGGTCTTCGACATCCAATGTCGCGGACACGGCGGTAGACACTTTGGCGCAATCGTCAACTTCGATCCCACCTTCTGGTTTTTCAACCATGATTTGCAGGATGTTTTCTTTGCCGGTCATCAGGCGCACGCGCACCAATTCACAGCCCAGATCCTCGATCACGGGGGTCACAATATTGGCCATACGTTGGTCGATGGCAGCTTTGGCAATTAGGTCGTTCAAGGTAGTTTCATCCAGACACAAAAAAACGGGCGCGCGGCCCGTTAAAATATCGGTGGGCGCTGGGGGTGGAAGCCAGCGCGCCGCTGTTGAGGTGGATATAGGGCATGCAGTCATAGGATGCAAGGTCCGTGATTATCCAACAGTATTTATCCAGAAACCCAAGGAATTATCTATTTCGCTTGCGCGCTTCGATATCGGCCTGGCTTGATGAATTTTGAAATGGTGTGAATTTTTGATTCTGAGACATCCAAACACAGAAAACTTGCAATCTCTTGCACTGCAACTTTTGATGACAGCACCGCTTTTTCATAGCTGATTACCAATGAAGGGATTTTAAGATCATGCATAACTTCTAGGTTTTTTTGCAATGATGCCATGCTAGCTGCTAGTGCAGCTTCCTTTGTTCGATCATTTCGTTTTGTCAAAGAAAGGCCGACTGCCACCGGATCCCGCGTAACGAGAATCAATCTCGGGTTCCGTAAATCATCAATAACTTTACCCAAAATTCTGGGTGAATCGGGTCTTTTCCAACCCCAAACATCAAAGCGGTTATTTCGATTTTCAATCACCTTGGGTAACTTCAAAGGCCCTTGATGGAATTCACTGTCTTCTAAGTTATGCCCAAGATTATCCCCCATAAAAATCCCAAGATCGCGAACCACGCTACAAATGGCTGTTGTTCCCCCACGCGCGGCACCAGCCACGATGTAAGTCTGCAGTTTTTGGTCGCGCGAATTTGGTGTGTCATAAAACGTCATACTGACAGTTTCGGCCTTGGGCGCAGAAATATATTTGTCTCGCAAATTTCGCAAAACATCGCCGGCTTTAGAATTTTTCACAGAACTTAGAATTTTATTCTCTTTCAGTCGAAACAAATCTTGTTTGTGATAAAGATGAAAACGGCGGCAAGGATCAAGTCCAAACCGCCGTTTCCGAAATTCTTAATTTGTAGGTTACCCTACAAGCTGTAGCTTACGCTAGAGCCAAGTCACCAGCAGATTGCTTGCCGTCACGACCTGTTTCCAGTTCGTAAGTAACTTTTTGGTTGTCTTTCAAACCAGTCAAGCCAGCGCGTTCAACAGCTGAGATGTGTACAAACACGTCGTTGCCGCCAGCGTCTGGTGCGATAAAGCCGTAGCCTTTAGTTGAGTTAAACCATTTTACGGTGCCGTTAGCCATCCGATTTCTCCTAGTAGTATTGTTATCACCCACAGAACGTGGTGACCTCGGTGCAGTGTGTTCAGTCGAAAATCCATCTGCATTAGGCTTCGGAGTAATCAGTGAAAAACAGCTTCACAACGGAGCACTTAAGACCGAATCACTAAAAAAGCAAGTTTTCTTTGTTTTGTGGCTTTTTCTGCCGCTCAAGATTTGAACGGATGTTGCAAAAGAAAAACGCCCCACCTTTCGGCAGGGCGTTTCTTTCGTTTTGGGTTGCTTAAAAAACTTAAGCGAACCACCAGCGTTCTGCCATCCGGCTGCTGTCCATTTGCCATAGGTTACCGATGGTACCTGTGTTGGCCAATTTTGTAGAAGCCGCGTCAACATAGTTGGCGTACATTGGAACGATTGTACCGCCTTCTTGTGACATCAAAGATTGCATTTCAGTGTATTGCTCTTTGCGCTTGGCGCTGTCTAGTTCAGCGCGTGCAGACAACAATAGCTCTTGGAAGCGTGCATTTTCCCAGTAGCTGTCGTTCCAAGGAACACCAGATTCGTATGCGGTTGAGAACATCCAATCCTCTGTCGCACGGCCTGACCAGTAACATGCACACCAAGGCTTCTTCAGCCAAACGTTTGACCAGTAACCATCAGCTGGCTCTTGAACCACGTTGATGTTGATACCAGCGCCTTTAGCAGATGATTGATACAATTGTGCCGCATCAACCGCACCAGTGAAGGCCGCGTCAGAAGCAGAAAGATCAACGTTGATTTCTGTCAAACCAGCTTCTTTCATGTAAAACTTGGCTTTGTCCAAGTCGTACTCAAGCTGTGGCAGCTCGGAAGCATAGTATTGGTTCGCAGGACCGATTGGGTGGTCATTACCAACAGCGCCGTGGCCCTGAAGGATTTTGTCAACCATTTCCTGACGATTGATACCGTATTTCAATGCTTTACGCACGTTCACGTTATCAAATGGCGCGTTGTTCGTTAGCATTGGGAACGTAAAGTGTTGGTTGCCCGTTACCTCAAAGATCGCAACATTTGGGTTGGCTTTCAACAAAGCTTCGGTTTTTGTGTCAACACGGTTAACAGCATCAACCTGACCCGTCATCAACGCGTTCATACGTGCGGTTGAATCGTTGATCGCGATGTACTCAACGCTGTCAAAGAAGCCAGCAGAGTCGCCTTTGTAGTGACCTTCAACGCGCTTACCAACGAAACGAACACCTGGGTCAAACGATACAACACTGTAAAGACCAGTACCGATGCCTTTGGCGATGCCTTCTTCGATCATGCCAGCTGGGAACATCAAGATGTGATAGTCAGACAGCAAGAATGGGAAGTCAGCGTTACCAGCGGCCAGTGTGAACTGAATCTGGTGCTCGCCCATTTTCTTCATTTCAGTGATCGCAGCAACGATTGGCTTAGCCGCAGATTTCGCGCCTTCAGCTGTGTGCATTTCCAGCGACTCAATAACGTCATCAGCGCCAAATGATTTGCCGTTGTGGAATGTTACGCCTTTGCGCAGGTTGAAAGTCCAAGTTTTGGCGTCTGCTGATGCTTCCCAGCTTTCGGCCAACTCGCCTTTTAGTGTACCGTCGGCACCAACCTCGGTTAGGCAATCAAATACACAACCGTGTGCAGAGTTGATCATGAACGCATCAGAGTGCGTACGGCCATCCCATGTGTCAGATGAGTTTGCACCGTTAAGGCCCAAACGCAAAGTTCCGCCACGTTTAGCCATAGCAACTGCTGGCATGCCGGTTGCTGCTAGAACTGATGCAGCTGCACCCGTCTTAAGCAATCCGCGTCTTGAAAATTCTGTCATACTTTCTTCTCCCATTGATTTTGGATTTATTATTGGTTGTTTCACCGTATCCTTGAACACTGTGACGCATCCAAGGTGATTCTGTCTACATCTTACCAACAGCAGCGTCGCCGATGTTATCAACTCCGCGTGCTTTCAGTAGGTCTGTTAACCAATCTGGGTCCATTTCGGGCACAGATGACAACAACAGATCGGTGTAAGGGTGGTGCGGTGGTTGGAACATTTCGGCCTTTGGCCCCTGTTCCACAACGCGACCGTCTTTCATGACAACGACTTCGTCAGAAATTGATTTCACGGTCGCAAGGTCGTGCGTAATAAACATGTAAGACAAACCAAGATTGTCTTGAAGATCGGCCAAAAGTTTCAAGATGCCTTCGGCGACCAATTGATCCAATGCAGATGTGACCTCGTCACAAATGATAAATTTGGGTTCCGCGGCAAGTGCACGGGCAATGCCGACACGTTGCTTTTGACCGCCTGACAATTCCGAGGGCAGTCGGTTGAAATAGGTGCTGGGTTCCAGTTCGATTTGTTCCAAAAGCGCATCAACACGTTTACGTTTTTCAGCGCCTGTAAAGCCCATATAGAATTGAACTGGCCGCCCGATGATTTCGCCAATTGTTTTTCTTGGGTTCAAAGCAGTGTCAGCCATTTGATAAATCATCTGTGCCTGACGCAATTGATCTTTGTTGCGACGGCGATAGTCCAAAGGCATCGCTTCGCCTTCAAATTCAATATGGCCATTGATCGGAGGCAACAAACCAGTGATGCAACGTGCCGCTGTTGATTTTCCAGATCCAGACTCACCAACCACCGCCACAGTACGGCCCGCGTGAATATCAAAATCCACATCAAACAGTACCGGCATTTTACCATAGGCTGCAGTTACGTTTTTCACGCTAACAATCGGCGTGGCACCTGTGTTAATCGCGGGCTTGGCTGGGCGTTGGAAACTGCGAACTGCCCACAATGATTTGGTATATTCTTCTTTGGGTGAAGACAGCATCGTGCGCGTGTCAGCCTCTTCGACCTCATCACCTTTAAGCAATACTTTGATACGGTCAGCCATCTGTGCAACCACAGCCAAATCATGGGTGATATAGATCGCGGCCGTGTTGAACTGTTCCACAATATCACGAATCGAAGCCAAAACCTCGATTTGGGTTGTCACATCCAACGCCGTTGTTGGTTCGTCAAAAATAATCAGATCAGGGCGACATGACATGGCCATTGCCGTCATGGCCCGCTGAAGCTGGCCACCAGAAACCTGATGCGGATATCTAAAACCAATTTCAGTTGGATTAGGTAGGCGGAGCCTTTCATAAAGCTCCATTCCGTCTTCTTGGCTTTCTTTTGTCGACATCACACCGTGTTGAACGGGTGCCTCAGTATGTTGATCGATGATCTTATGTGCCGGATTAAACGAGGCCGCCGCAGATTGCGCCACATAGGCAATACGTTTACCCAACAATCCACGTTTTACGGCAGCTGGAGCATTAACCAAATCAATGCCGTCAAATTCAACAGAACCCTTGGAAATCCGTACACCGTCACGGGCAAAACCCATTGCAGCCAACCCAAGCGTAGATTTGCCAGCACCGGATTCACCGATCAGGCCAAGAACCTCGCCGCGTTTCAGATCAAGATCGATACCATTGATAATCGGTATCCAAGATTCGTCCGAGCGACCCTCAAGGTGAATGTCGCGAATTTTTATCATCAGATCGTCGCTCATTCTTTTAACCCCGATGATTTGTGCAGCATCCAATCCACCACAAAGTTTACGCCAACCGTCAGCAAGGCAATCGCGCCAGCCGCTAGCAATGGTGCCACCGCCACTTGGGGCGCGAAGGCTGCAAAGTTGATGAACTGTGACATATCACGAACCATGGTGCCCCAGTCCGCTAGTGGTGGCTGAATGCCCACACCTAGGAATGAAAGCGATGCAATGGTTAGGAAAACAAAACAGAAACGCAGGCCAAACTCGGCCAACAAAGGTGCCGTGGCATTTGGCAGAATTTCGCGGAACACAAGGTATCCAAGACCCTCGCCACGCAGCTTCGCCGCTTCAATATAATCCATCACCACGATGCTTTGCCCAACGGCACGCGCTAGTCGGAAAACGCGGGTCGAATCGATAACCGCAATGATCACCACCATATAAAGCGTTAGGATACCCTTTTCAGAACCGGCCCACGCACTCGCAATTGTCATAAGTAGCAGGGCGAAAATTAGGGAAGGAATAGCCATCATAACGTCAACGGCACGGGACAAAAGCTGATCAACCCATCCGCCAAGCGTGGCCGCCAAGAAACCAAGGCTGGCCCCAATGAAAAACGCCAACAGCGTTGTGGCAAAAGCGATGCCCACAGTATTCTGCGCACCATAAATCAAGCGGCTAAGAATATCGCGTCCAATTTGATCTGTTCCCAAAGGAAAATCTGGATTGCCACCCAAAGCAGGATCGCCACCCGGTACAACATTTGCCAGCGCAAAAACCTGATCCTGACCATGGGGCGCGATAACGCCCGCAAAAATCGCAGTCACCGCATAAGCAATGATGATCATCACACCAAATGCCGCCGTCACAGGCATCGCACGAAACAATTTCTTGGTGCCGGCTGTACCTACATGTCGCCCGAAAATCCGAAAGACATAGGCCACCAATGCAAAGATAACGAACAGATTGATCGCTTTGACAAAGAAGAAATACTGGTTAGACGCAGGCGCTTCTAGCGTGGTGCCCAAGTAATATGTTTTTGCAAGCCACAGCAAAACAATCGCACCCAAAACATATCCAACCGCAACACCATAAGGCATGTCACGAAAATATGGCGCGTTCTGGCTGCCTTTTTGGCCAGCGAACCTGAACATCCATCCGCCCAAAGTTGAAATAATGACAATGGCGGCAATTGTTGTAAGCGCACTCATTTTGGATGCCTCAGTCTGGGGTTGGACAAGATCGACATAACGTCAGCTGTCAAATTCAACAGGATGTAAGCCCCTGCAAAAATCAAACAGCATGCCTGAACCACGGGAATGTCACGATTTTTTACCGCATCAACAAACAGCTGACCGATACCTGGGTAAACAAATACCACCTCAACCACCACAACACCTGTGATCAGATAGGCAAGGTTAAGGGCCACAACGTTGATGATTGGCGCCAAGGCGTTTGGCAGTGCGTGCACCACGATAACGCGCATTGGCGAGATGCCTTTAAGACGGGCCATTTCAATGTACGGACTGGCCAAAAGGTTGATAATCGCCGCGCGGGTCATACGCATCATGTGCGCTGTTACGATCAGCGTTAAGGTCAACGCCGGCAACAAAGTTCGATTAAGACGATCAGCAAAACTCATCCCATCAAAGATATTCGACAATGAAGGCAGCAGAGGGTTCAAAACCGCCAATAGCAAAATCAGGATGTATGCCATGAAGAATTCTGGTGAACTGATTGATGACAGCGTGAAGATGTTCACAACTCGATCAAAAATGGTGTTGCGATAAAGCGCGGCGAGCAATCCAAGGACCAATGAAACTGGAACCGCGATTGTTGCAGCAACAGTGGCAAGGAACATGGTGTTTTCAAAACGCGGCGCCAGCTGTGCGGCGACGGTTCCAAGGCCGGAACCCGTGCCTGTACCCGCATATGCGGTAAAGCTTGCTTGGGCAAAACTCGTCCCAAAATCACCCTGAAGAGCGGCACCCAGCCAAGAAAAATACCGAACGAAGTATGGTTTATCTAAACCAACTTCCTTCCGAATAGCGTCACCCGCTTCTTCTGTGTAGCCTTGGCCCAAGATTGCTTGGGCAAAATCGCCCGGCATTGCATTTACTGCAACGAAAATGACGAACGATACGACAACCAATGTCAGAAAGCCCAGCGCCAGCCTTTGGCCGACAATGCGTAGTAAGGATCCCACCTTCTCGCATCCCCCTGTTATAATTATATTTCATCCAAGCTAACGAGGTGGCCACTCGGAAGTAAAGAAAAAAAATTGTTAATTTGGCTGATTTACTGCTTGGCCGCTCTAAACGCTTCGCAATCTATTCGTGATCGCAACAAGTTCCGCGGTGATGCCAACCTCGGACATTGCATGGCCGGCAAGCGGGATCAAACGCAGATCACTTTTATCCAGTTTCGCCGCCAAAGCATATGCAGAATGGGGTGGGCAAATCATGTCATATCGTCCTTGCACAATAAACGTCTGTATGTCGTTTATTTTATGTGTGTTATCAATAATATAACCATCTTTTGGCAAAAAACCTTGGTTTACAAAATAATGGTTTTCCAACCGTGCAAATGCCCGCGCGTAATCAGCAGGCGCCGAACCACCACCGCCCACTGATCTGATGGACGCCAACGCATTTTCCCAACCGGCCCATGCGCGCGCAAACTTCACTTCTTTTAAGTAATCACCCGAAAATAGGCGCCGATGATAGGCCCCGATGACATCGTCACGTTCATCCTCTGGCAGCAAATTAACAAGGTCAGCCCAGAGGTCAGGCCAAAACTGGCCTGCGCCGCCGCCGTAAAACCACTTCAATTCCGCCTCGGTCATTAAAAATACACCCCGTAGAATAAGATGTGTGGCACGATCTGGGTGCGTAATCGCATAGATTAACGAAAGCGTTGCACCCCAACTGCCCCCAAAAACCGCCCATTGTTCGATACCCAGCTTCTCGCGAATATGTTCAATGTCGCGCACCAAATCCCATGTCGTATTATTTTCAACCGATGCGTGGGGGCGCGATTTTCCACAACCACGCTGATCAAAAAGAACAATCCTGTAATGTTTGGGATCAAAAAAACGTCTCATCATGGGGCTGCAACCCCCACCTGGCCCACCGTGCAGAACGACAACTGGCACCCCGTTTGGGTTTCCACATTGTTCGACATAGATGCGATGATCATCACCAACGGCAAACATCCCCCGATCGAAAGGCTCGATTGGGGGGTAAAGGTATTCGGCTGCGCTCTTTTGGCCGTTGGATTTATCCATGAAGATGCCTATTTGATGTACAGGATGACGATGGACCGCGCCAAGCAACTTGGCAAGTCGAAGGAATTAGAGAATGACAACCAATACCGTAGATCCAGCAGAAATTGCCAAATTTCAAGCTATGGCTGATGAATGGTGGGATCCGAATGGCAAGTTTAAGCCTCTGCATCACCTTAATCCGTGCCGTTTGGATTACATTACGCGGCAGATAGAGGCAGAGTTTGACCGCGATTTAACGCAACCTTCGCCATTTTCGGGCCTGCGTATCTTGGACATCGGTTGTGGTGGTGGTTTGCTTTCCGAGCCTATGGCGCGTTTGGGTGCAGATGTTGTTGGCGCGGATGCTGCTGACCGCAATCTTCCCATCGCCCGTCTTCACGCCGAACAATCTGGCCTGACAATTGATTATCGCCACACGACCGCCGAAGCGATGGCCGCTGACGGCGAACAGTTTGATGTGGTCCTAAATATGGAAGTCGTAGAACATGTAGCCGACCCGTTGGCGTATTTGACGGCTTGCCAGCAATTGCTAAAACCCGGCGGCATGATGATCTGTTCCACCCTGAACCGCACAGCCAAAAGTTTTGTCTTTGCTATTGTCGGCGCTGAATATGTGATGCGTTGGTTGCCCAAAGGCACCCATGAATGGGACAAATTCATTAAGCCGGATGAATTGTTTGAATTGCTCACTGGCGCACAGCTGTCACCTGTGGATCGGCGTGGTATGGTGTTAAACCCAGTGCGTTGGGAATGGCAGCTGTCTGAACGTGATCTTTCGGTGAATTATGTGACGACCAGCCTAAAACCCAAGGCTTAGTTGCCGTCGCCCAGATTTATCCGCAAATCACGTAAAACCGGTATTGCAGAACGAACTTTGTCTTCGCCAATCGCATCAACAATTTTTGAAATCTCCGGCACGACCACCGCAAAAGCGTGCTCAACTGCTTTCTTGCCAGCTGGGCTAATTTGAATTTGTTTGCGCCGCGCATCGTCCCAATCTGGACGAATGTGAATAAATCCCGCCCATTCTAACTTGCTTAGGGTGTTGGTCATCGCGCCTTTGGTAACGTGAAAAGTTTTGGCCAATTGTGCTGGTGACTTTTCTCCTGTTGATCGCGACAAATGGTTTAGGACGTAAAAATGTGAGATTTCCATCCCTTTGGGCAACGCCTTTGAAATCAAACTGCGGCCCAACTGATCAGCCACGAACAACTCGCTAAACAGCGAAACTGCTAGATTTTCTTTGTCTTTGCTCATCACGGCCCATCAAAATTACGATCGTGGCCCAACGATGGAACGCGGGCACGCGCCTTCTGTACGTCAGAAAGATCGATTTCGCAAAAATAAACGCCAGCATCTGTGCCTGCATCTAACAAAACTTCACCCCAGGGGGCCACAACCAAGCTGTGACCATGGGTTTTCCGCGTGCCACCGTGATGGCCGGTTTGTGCAGGGGCCAAAATGAATGCACCATTTTCAATGGCGCGCGCCCTAAGCAGTGTTTCCCAATGCGCGGCACCCGTTAGGCGCGCGAAAGCGGCCGGAACCGTGATAACCGTCGCGCCATTTTGTGCCAGCTGACGGAACAAATGTGGGAACCGCACATCATAACAAATCGCCATGCCCAAAATGGTATCCTGAAATGCGGCCGTCACCGCCCGATCACCGGGCCGATACCCAGCAGATTCACGATACGATTCTGTTTCACTTAGATTGACGTCAAACATGTGGATCTTGTCGTACTTCGAAACGATCGAACCTTGTGGGTCAATCAAAAAGGATCGATTTGCAAAACGGTTGTCCGGGTCGCCAGTTTTCAGTGCAAGTGAACCGATTAGCAACCAAATCCCAAGTTCAGCTGCCTTGGTTTGCAAAGCTGCAAGGCTCGCATCATTTTCTTCTAATTCCAGCACATCATTTTGGTGTTTGCGGTCAAACGACATGCAATTTAGCACTTCGGGCGTCAAAACAAACGTCGCCCCACCAGAAGCGGCCTCATCCAACATTCCCAACAAAACTTGCAAGTTTTGTGCAGGATCATCGTTTGAATTCATCTGGCATAGGGCGATTTTCATGAGTGTTAGCCTTTTAGTATTTTGTCTAGTTTACCGCCGCGTTCCAACGCCGCAAGTTCGTCAGAACCACCTACATGTTTACCGCCAATAAAAATCTGCGGCACGGTACGGCCGCCTTTTGCACGTTGCATCATTTCCTGACGCTTAGCTGCATCGCGAGACACATCATATTCGGTGAATGAAACACCCTTGGATTTCAAAAGACCCTTTGCACGGTGACAAAAACCGCAAAGTTGTGTTGTGTAAATTTCGACTTGTTGCATTGCTTGATCCTAGTTAGCTGGCCACCCCTTTGGGCGGTGTTGTCCCTATCTAGGCATCCTTTGCAACGCGGGCAAGCGTTGCCACGAACACGTCATCGGCACCTGCCTGTTTGGCCGCCTCTGTTGATGCTGCCAAAATTGCCCCAGAGGTCATTACATCATCAATAATTAGTACAGATCGCCCTTTGATAAAATCTTGGGCTTTGGGGTGAACATCTATTGCGCCCACCAAATTGGCAAAACGTTCATCCGCCGTCATTTTTTGATGCACCTTGGTGGCACGCGGTCGTATCAGTAAATCTGGCCGGTGTGTTAGGCCAAGCACCTTGGAAACCTCGCCTGAGATCAATGCCGCCTGATTGTATCGCCGACGAAGCAAGCGCAACCAATGCATCGGCACAGGGGCCACGATTGTATTAGCAGGCACCAACCCTTGCATCTTGGCGGCGATCCAATTGGCCGCTGGTCTTGCAAAATCCAAACGATCGCCGTGTTTAAGCCCAAGCACAAATCGCCGAGCGTTATCTTTATAGATCATCGCACTGCGCCCTTTTTCCCAAGGCCGTGCAATGCGCATGCATTCGTCACAATGCAGTTCTTGATTTTGTTCTGAGGCGTCGCCCGGCAACGACGTGCCACACAGATCGCAAATCAAACCCGTAATAAAAGGAGTTTCGCGCCAACAGGCACCGCAAAACCCAAACTCACTATCCACAATGTCACCACAGGTCAGACATTGTGCCGGATAGATTATTCGCAAGGCCGTTTGCATTCGCGTCAATTCCCCTTAAGTAACGGCCAAACAGATGAAAGCGCCTGTATGACCTTCGAGATCAAAATCTTTGACCATGATGCCCTTGCCCGCAATCGCGCCCGTGCGGTGGGTGATTTATTTCTGCACGACGAAGCAATCACAGAGGTTCAGGAAAGACCGAATGTGGTTAACAAGACGTTTACAAAAATGGCGATTGTAACTGGTGCCCCTCAAAAATGGGCGAATGCCTTTCCGAACGCGGTGATTGTTAACGATGACGAGGTTTTAGACCTTGCGCCAAACAGCTTTGATTTGGTGGTTCATGCAATGGCACTGCATTGGGCCAATGATCCGGTTGGGCAACTGGTGCAATGTCGCTTGGCGTTGATTCCCGATGGTTTGCTTATTGCTGCTTTCATGGGCGGTGAAACTTTGCATGAACTCCGCGCCAGCTTGGCCGAGGCTGAAATTGCTCTCACCGACGGTCTGTCGCCCCGTGTCGCGCCCATGGGTGAAATTCGTGAATTAGGCGGATTGCTGCAACGTGCGGGATTTGCATTGCCCGTGGCCGATCGCATTCCACTTACCGTTGGATACAACACCGCTTTTCATTTGATGCATGATTTACGCGCGATGGGTGAAACCAACGTGCTGATGGATCGGGATAAAACCTTTACGTCTCGCAACCTGATGACCACAATGGCCGCAACTTATGCTGAGAATTTTTCCGATCCAGAGGGGCGGATCATAGCGACCTACGAGCTGATCTTTCTGACTGGATGGTCGCCCGATGAGAGCCAACAAAAACCATTGCGCCCCGGATCCGCAAGTGCGCGACTAGCTGACGCCTTGAATACAACCGAATTTGACGCCAATACATCGGTGCCAAACTTAAGTGAGAAAAAGAATGACTGATCACCTGCCCGCCAGCCATCCCGAAGTAAAAAAACCGAAAATCGGTGTTCTTCTCGCGAACTTGGGAACGCCGGATAATTACGATTATCGGTCAATGCGCCGATATCTAAGTGAATTTTTGTCCGACAAACGCGTCGTTGACCTCCCAAATTGGAAATGGCAACCGATCTTGCAGTTGATCATTCTGTCATTTCGCCCATTCACGTCTGGCAAAGCTTATGAAAGCATTTGGAATCACGAGGCCGGTGAAAGCCCACTGTTGACCATCACCAAAGAACAAACCTTGGCAATGTCTGATGCCATGGAAAAACGGTACGGCAGTGAAGTCGTCGTTGATTTTTGCATGCGGTATGGAAATCCGTCGGTCGAATCAGTTGTTCAAAAGCTGTTGGATCAAGGGTGTCAGAAAATTCTGTTTGTGCCGCTTTACCCACAATATGCCGGTGCCACCTCTGCCACTGCGAATGATCAGTTATTCCGCGCGTTGATGAAGGTGAAATGGCAACCTGCTGTTCGCACGATCACGCCCTATTTTGACCAACCTGCTTATATTGATGCCTTGGCGAAATCTGTTGAAACCGCCTATGGCAAATTAGAAAAACGCCCCGATATTTTGCTGTGTTCTTATCACGGTGTACCGAAACGGTATTTGCTAGAGGGCGATCCCTATCACTGCCATTGCCAGAAAACGACGCGCTTGTTGATGGAACGTTTGGGATGGGATGAAACCGAAATCAAAACCACATTCCAATCCATCTTTGGTCGCGAAGAATGGCTGAAACCCTATACGGTGGAAGAGGTTAAGCGCCTAGCGGAAGAAGAAGGTAAAACAAACATCGCTGTAATTGCACCCGCGTTTTCCGCCGATTGCATCGAAACCTTGGAAGAGATCAATGAGGAAATTCGCGAAAGCTTTGAAGAAGGCGGCGGCAAGGAATTTACGTATATTCCATGCTTAAACGACAATCCTGATCACATCGAGGCACTTGCGGCTGTTGTGGATCAAAACTTGGCGGGTTGGATTTAGCATTCCAGCCCAAAAAACTTAGGCCTAAGAATCAAAAAAGGCGGCTGCTATGCAACCGCCTTTTTCGTTTTATAAAGCGTAAAGCTTAAGCAGCAGCTGCAGCTACTAGAACCAAAAGCAATAGTGGAACTAGGATGCCACCTGAAGAAGAAGACGCAGCTTCTTCAACGATCATTGGTTCAACCATTACAACTGGGTTACCAGCGAATGATGTTGTTGCAACAGCAGCGAAAGCAGCGGCAAGAGCGATTTTTTTCATATTAATATCTCCGATATTGTGCCCAACTTACCAACAGAATGCGGCTTATCAGGCGATAAGACTGTACCTCGTGTTCACCTTAAAGCAGCAACCCTTTGAAAATGCAATGCTCTGAAATAGCCAGAAAACCACCGATTTCCAAAATGTCGTCAAATTAGCAACACTTGGGTGCCAACTTTGCACAACGCGAACAGTTCTTCAATATGTTCATTAAACAAACCGATGCAACCATTGGATGATTTTCGCCCAATTTTTCGCGTGTCTTGCGTGCCGTGGATGCGGTAATACTTCCAAGACAGGTACATTGCGTGCGTCCCCAAGGGATTATCTGGGCCTGGCCCGATAAATTCTGGCCATTCTGGGTTTCGTTTACGCATTGATGGTGTTGGCGCCCACGACGGCCCAACAACCTTGCGAATAATCGAAGTACGCCCACGACGCGTAAGTTCATCGGTTAACGGAACGCTTGTTGGGTATAATTTGTAAATTGATTCGTCTTCAGACCAAAAATGCGCAGCACGAGAGGATGTATCGCACAAAATCGCACCTTTTCTTAGACTTTTGAAATAAGGGCGCCAATCTAACGACCGAAAACTAGATGTATTGCGTCGTGCCGTTAACGGTGCCTCATAGATGCCCGTCGGGGATGGTTCATTTTCTTGCGCCAACGCTGGTGTCGCAAGTCCCGCACCCAGCGCGATACTACTGCCAATAAAGAAACGGCGGTCCATTTTGTCTTTAGAAAACTCTGACATTTAAGTGCCTCACACTTTGATTTTGGCTGATGTCTATTGCAAGAATGCCGCTATCGCAAATCAAACTGATGTTATGACGGCGAATTTTTGCTGCCCTGTTTGATCCCAGCATCACTTCCCGATAAAGAGCGTTAGACAGTGTTACCGAGTAGGTTGAAATGAAAAAATCCCCTCTGATCCTTAGTTTGCTTGCCACCCTATTTATGGTCGCTGCATGTACTGAAACTGTGAATTCCACAGTGCAAACCGCAGATGGGCGCACTGTCGTCGCGAAAACATACCGAATAAATAAGAACGGCGAATCTAGAGTTCAGTATCGAATGCTGGACGCTGTGAACGCATTGCGCGGTGCAAAAGGTGTGCCAGATCTTGTACTAAACGCGCAACTAAATGCAGCGGCGGCAACACATTCGCGTGATATGGCCATTCAAAACCGCCCCTGGCATTTTGGTTCTGACGGCTCATCGCCCTTGGATCGCGGTAAACGCGTTGGTTACCCGGGCATCGTTCGCGGTGAAAACATTTCCGAAACGTTTGAAACCGAGTTGGAAACACTTGCGGCGTGGATGGCTGAAGAGGGCACAAGAAGCGTCTTGGTTGATCCCGAAGCTGTCGACATGGGTTTCTCGTTCGTACAGGAATCCAACGGTAAACTTTGGTGGACATTGGTAACCGGCGGCCCTGGCGTGCCACAAGAAGTCTCGCCCTTTGCGGAATTTGTGCCGGTTAATCGACCAAAAACCATCGAGACACCCGAAGCACCTGAGCCAGTTGTCGGCGATTCATAACAAAAGCGCAGATTAAATCCGTGCTGGGTTAGGGATAAATGTCGATTGGAACGCCGTTAGGCACCATCGCATAAATATCTTCCATTTCATCGTTCGTCACGGAAATGCATCCTGCGGTCCAATCATCACCACCGCGGTTAGTGAGTGATTTTTGACCATGAATGAAGATATCACCACCTGGGGATTCACCCAATTCAGCCGCTGCTTTGCGATCTGCATCATTTGGATATGAAATACCCAAAGACAAGTGAAACGAACTGTTCGGGTTTCGCCGATCAATGAAATATCGCCCCTCAGGTGTTTTACCGTCGCCTTCAACCTCTTTGTGCCCAACCGGCGCAAATCCTAACTCAACTTCATGCGCCGCTAAAACTGTTTCGTTATGAAAAATATAAAGTTTGCGGCTTTCTTTAAAAACAGCCAACCGCGTGACAGTAGGGCCGTGATATCTTTTAAATTTCGAAGAACAGCCAGCAAGCCCAAGCAAGCCACCCAAAATTCCGATTGTAACGATGCGACGGGAAATCATTCTTGGCCTGCCTTTGTGTTTTGACCCCAATGGGCCACTATTTTTTATCACGCGTGAAGGCCGCGGCCAATTCAATGTGACTTGACCAACGGAATTGATCCACGACATCGACCCACTGCATCGTATACCCGCCTGCGATCAGTGTTGCTGCATCCCGTGCAAACGTCACAGGGTTACAAGAAACCATCGCAATCTTGGCAACATCAGCCTTTGCCAATTCTGCAACCTGTGCTTCGGCGCCGGCACGCGGGGGGTCAAGAACCACAGCATCAATTTTTTTAAACTCATCTGGCAACAGGGGACGGCGATAAAGATCACGGGTTTCGGAAACAATTGTTTTCAGCCCTTTGGCCTTACGCCAACCTTTATCAAGGGCCTCTAGCATATCACCCTCACCCTCAACGGCACGCACCATGGCATCTTCGGCCAACGGTAACGAAAACGTACCACACCCAGCAAACAGATCGATAACTGTCTTTGCATCCGCCACAACATCTTTCACACTGGCCAATAACGCCATTTCCCCATCTTCGGTGGCTTGCAAAAAGGCACCGGGTGGCAAGGCAACTTTCCCTTTGCCAAATTGCACAACAGGCGGACGACGCGTTGCCACGGGTTCATCATTCCACGTCAAACGCGCAAGGTCATGTTGTTCGGCCTTCGCAACAAGTGTTTCAAGCAACCCGCGATCCATGTCCTTGGCGCGGCTCACCGCCACGTCCAAACCGCCCTCGGTCAAAGTCACCACAAGCGAAATTTCCGCCTTACGAGAAGCACCAGTAATCACAAGATCCTGCAAAATAGGCAAAGACGCCATCAAATCGGGGTGCAGTAATTTACAATTTGGCACCTCGATCAAAACGTCAGACGCGCGCTGATGAAAACCGACCATGGCACCCGATTTTGTGCGCTTGCCACTAAAACTCGCACGACGACGCGAAGATGCTGGTGATGTGTGAATACCGCTAATGGGTGCTGTGATTTCACGCGCGGTCAGCGCGTTTCTTACAACATCCAATTTCCATTCCGCCAACTTGTCTTCGCGCAAATGTTGCATGGAACAACCGCCGCATGATTTGAAATGACTGCACGGCGGTTTCACGCGGTCAGGCGATGGTTCCACAATGCGCGGTGTCGCCATTTTATCGCCAACAACGTCACCCTCAACCACCTCACCGGGCAATGTCATGGAGGCAAAAACCGGACCATCGGCAACGCCGTCACCAAACAATCCTAATCTGTCGATTTTTATTTTCACGTCTCTGCCTGCTCTGTTCCGATGAAGCCGCCGGATTGCCGATTCCAAAAGCCACTGTAAAGGCCATTCTTAGCCAAAAGTTCATCATGACTGCCTTCTTCGACAATCTGACCCTTATCCATCACAATAATGCGGTCCATTTTGGCGATCGTCGACAAACGGTGCGCAATCGCAATCACCGTTTTTCCCTGCATCACCTCATTGAGGGCTGTTTGAATATGGGCCTCAACCTCGGAATCCAGCGCTGATGTCGCCTCATCCAGAACCAATATCGGCGCGTCTTTTAGGATCGCACGCGCCAGCGCGATGCGTTGTCTTTGCCCGCCCGAAAGTTTCACGCCCCTTTCGCCAAGATGCGCGTCATATCCGGCACGTTTGCGGTGATCCATGAGGTCATGAATAAACTCATCCGCCTCGGCACGTTTTGCCGCCGCGACCATTTCATCCTCGCTGGCATCAGGTCGCCCATAAAGGATGTTTTCGCGTGCTGATCTGTTAAACATCGCGGTTTCCTGTGTCACCATCCCGATTTGACGGCGCAGGCTTTTTTGGGTCACTTTCGCGATGTCTTGGTCGCCCACCAAAACTTGACCTTTTTCCGGATCATAGAGGCGTAGCAGCAACGCTACCAATGTAGATTTACCCGCACCCGAGGCCCCTACAACGCCCAGTTTTTCGCCCGCCTTGATGGTCAAATTGACACCGTTCACGCCACCATTTTCGCGCCCATACGCAAAATCCACGTTCGCAAACGTAACCGATGCTTGATCACCTAAATCCGTGGCATTGTCTGCATCTACCAACTTGGGCCGTGGTGTCAGTGTGTGCATGCCGTTTTCAATTTCACCAACGTTGGCATACATGCCCATCAACGTGAAACTGACCCATCCGGTCATTTGCGCAATACGAATGGCAATTGCCCCCGCCGCCGCAATATCACCGGGGCTGGCATTGCCTTGCGTCCACAAAATCAATGTGCCGCCAATCATAAGAACCGGTAAAAACCCTGCCAACGTCATCAATGAAAATCGAAAACTTGCCGACAGATAACCAAAATCTAATGCAGCCAATCGAAAGCGAGCCATAGCATTTAATGCGGCCTTATCTTCATATTCATCATGGGCAAAAAGTTTAACGGTTTTGATATTGGTGATTGTATCCACCACCTGACCCGTCACCATTGCGCGTTCATCCGCACGTTTGGCCGACCTTTGGCGTACACGCGGCATAAACCAGCGGATCATCAGGATATAGACAACCAACCAAAGGCTCAACATCAACGCGATGCGCCAATCGATTGTCAAAAGCAACAGTGCTGACCCGATAAGGGACGCAGACGCAAAAAACACAACGTTGATAGTTTCACTGACAACATCCGTAATCGCACGCGCCGTTTGCATTTGTTTTTGGGCAATCCGTCCCGCGAAATCATCGTCAAAAAATGTGACCGTCTGACCAAGAACCCAGCGGTTGAGGCGCGACAGGGAAAGGATATTCACATTCGGCATAACCATGATGGCATTGGATGCCGCAGCGACACCAAACAACGCCGGACGCAATACCAGAAAGAACAAAGCGAATGCCAAAAGCAGTGGCCATTCCTCGGCAAAATAAACCCGCATTTCTGTCGCAAGTGTTGAATCAATAACAAGCCCCAACATAAAGGCGGTCAGAACCTCAAGCGTTCCTAAGGCAGCCGAAAAAAATCCAGCCAGCCAAAGCATGGGAAATGATCCGCGCAGGGACCACATCATAAAGCGACCCAGTGTTTGCGGTGGAGGGCCTTCCGCGCGTTCAAACGCGTTTATCAAATTGCCGATTATCACGTTTTGTCGCCTTCTTCATATCCGATAAAACCACCCGATTGGCGTGCCCAAAAACCGGCGTAAAGACCGCCTTTGGCCAGCAATTCATCATGTGTGCCGTCCTCAGCAATTTTACCTTTTTCCAGAACCACGATCCGATCCATTTGGGCAATCGTTGACAGACGGTGCGCAATCGCAATCACAGTTTTGCCCTGCATCACCCCATAAAGCGTGTCTTGAATCGCGGCTTCCACCTCGGAATCAAGCGCCGAGGTTGCCTCGTCCAACACCAAAATCGGGGCGTTCTTTAGGATCACCCGCGCCAGCGTCACGCGTTGGCGTTGTCCACCTGACAGTTTCACACCACGCTCGCCTACTTCGGCGGCATAGCCCTTGTTGCCATTAGGGTCGATCAAATCGTCAATGAAAATGTCCGCAGCCGCGGCTTTGGTTGCGGCGTGAACCTCTGCATCAGTAGCATCCGGTTTTCCGTATTTAATGTTCGCCATCACGGACCGGTGCATCAGACTGCTGTCTTGCTGAACCATGCCAATGGCGCCGCGCAGGCTGTCTTGTGTCACGTCCGCAATGTTTTGATCATCAATTCGGATACCGCCATTTTCAACGTCATAAAACCGCAATAACAATTTTACCAAAGTCGATTTCCCAGCGCCAGAACGCCCAACGACACCAACCTTTTCACCCGGCTTCACTTTCAGCGAAAGCCCATCTAGCCCACCTGATCCGCGCCCATAATGATGGGTGATGTCATCAAAACATATCTCACCTTCGGACAACGCCAATGGCTTGGCATTTTCGCGATCCAAAAGTGTAATGGGCTGGGCAATCGTTTGCATACCTTCGCTGACGACACCAAGGTTTTGAAAGAAGTTCGACAATGCCCACATGATCCAGCCCGTCATGGCGTGCAGACGTAAAACCAGCGCCGCAGAGGCCGCAACCAAACCCAAAGTTGCCGAGCCAACAGACCAATAGTAAATTGCCATTCCAACAACGCCAACGATCAGAAAACCGTTCAAAAGGTTTAGGCTAAAATCCATCACCGTATAAATCCGCATTTCGCGAATGAAAGTGCTACGAGAGTTTTCTATGGCCTCACGTGCATATGAAATTTCACTGTCGTGATGCGCAAAAAGTTTGACGGAATGAATGTTCGTATAGCTATCCACAACGCGACCCGTCACAACCGAGCGCGCATTTGATGATGCTTCTGATGCGGCACCGACGCGCTTTAAAACGAAGCGCATCAAAAGCACGAACAGCACAGACCAAATCGCCAAAGGCACCATCAACCGTAAATCACCGTTAGACAGCAAAATGGCGGCCCCAACCAAATAAGCGATGGAAAAGGCAATCGCGTCAAAAACCTGAAAAACCGCCTCGCCTGCTGCGGGTGGCGTTTGCATTATTCGGTTGGCAATCCGGCCGGCAAAATCATCCTCAAACCAGCCAACAGATTGACGTAAAACGTGACGATGGGCACGCCAGCGGATCATAGTGCCAAGGTTTGGAAGGATGCTGTTGCTTAACAATGCCCGCCCGAAAAACTCTATCACGGGTCTAAGAAACAACACGAAAACAGTCAACAACAACAGTGTCATACCCTGATCGCGCCAAATATTTTCTGGCGTGCTTGCTGATAACTGATCGACCAACTGCCCTAAATAATAAAGCAATCCCAATTCCATGGCCGCACTGACAACGGACATAACGCCTGTCCAAACAAACAGTGTTTTAAACGGCTTGCAGTATTCCCAAATAAACGGAAACAACCGACGTGGCGGCGTGTTGTTTTCTGGATAGTCGACGAAAGGATCGACGATATTTTCGAAGAACGAGAACATGTAAATTCAACTATTTTAAGTGGCAAAACGCCGATTTTATATAAAGATCATCAAAGCCGAAGCCGCCAGCGCAACGCCCATGATTCCCAGAAATATTGACCAAGCTTTGTCAGATTTCAACAGAAGCGTAAGCAGAGAACCGGCAAAGGTCCAGAACAGACAGACACATAAATTTATACCAGCAAAAGCAGTCGCCAATCTGACCGCTTCACCCGAGGGTGACAAACCGATGCTGTATCCAGCCGATGCCGCCAAAGCGATTGCCCAAATTTTGGGATTTACCCATTGAAACAAAACGGCCTGAATAAAGGTAAATGGCGCGTCTGGTCCGGTTTGTTTTGAGGACCGTGCCTTGGTGATCATTCCATAGGCCATCCACAAAATCCAAGTGGCGGCGACTATTTTCAAAACCAGCGTTACTGTCGGAAAATTGGTGACAATCGCCCCAATACCAAGACCCGTTAGGCCAGCGGTAATACCAACCCCAATCGCAATGCCCAGAACATGGGGGATCGTTGCCTTAATGCCAAAACGCGCACCAGAGGTCGTTACCATAATTACGTTTGGACCCGGGGAAAACAAACCGGCAAACACAAATATGTAAAGTGGATCAATCATGTGTCCATAAACAACAAAACAACACAGGCTGCAATCATTGCCGCCATGACACGATTAAACCACTTCAATCGGTTCTCATTGTTTACCCACCGCGTCAAAAGCTTGCCAAAGCCCGCCCATCCACTGGCAGACGAAAGCCCACAAGCGACAAAAACAAGGCTTACGATAAAGGCCGTCTTCAGCAGATTATCTGGCAACACAAATTGCGACGTAACCGCGATTGCCATTGCCCAACCTTTGGGGTTGATCCATTGAAAACCTGCGGCCTCAAAAAATGTGAAGGGTCGTGGGTTTTGTGATGATTTTCCAAGACCACCGGATGTGGCAATTTTCCAAGCAATCCACAACAAAAGTGCGGCACCAAACCAACGCAACCCTTCGCGAAATACTGGACTTGCATCAAACAATTTTCCCAACACCAAACCCACCAAGAAAATCATCAGGGGAAAACCAATCGCGATGCCAAAAATATGTGGCAGGGTGCGGCGAAATCCAAAGGTGGCGGCAGAACTGGCAACCAATGCGTTATTCGGGCCAGGTGTCCAAGCCGCCGCAAATGCCAAAAGGCAAAGCGCTATGAAATTGTCTAATGTCATGGTGTGATTTATCCGTCGTCCGATTGGTTTTCATCCAGCAAGCGCAACAAGTCTTGTTTGGATAAGTTAAAGCCACTATCGACCCACGCCTTTTTCAATTGGGCAAGCGCCTTACCAATGGCAGCGCCCTGTAACTCGCTTGGTAAATTCGCCGCTGAAACAGGGAATGTTTGGCGCGCGGCGTTTTCGATTTCATTAATCCAATTTTCGCCCATTGGCGTTTCAAAAATCGCAGCACGCATCAAGGCCACATCTCGTGCAACATCAAATCCCTTTAGCTGTGCCACACTGTTAAGCGACGTCATGTTTTCTAATGCATCGCGTCGTTCCTTGATGGCGCGTTCTTCTTTGCGGCTTAGGCGAAAAGTCGAAATCGCGTCACCACCCAATGTCGCCAATCGACGGATCGCACTTGGCTCAAGCCCATCTTCTAAATGCACAAGTGGCGCCAAAGATTTCGCCGTTGCCCCCGGCAATACACGGGTCAAAATACCGGCTTGATCCATCACCGCAACGGCAGGTGCCGGATCTGGCGCGGCCAACAGTTTTAAAATTTCCGATGTGACACGTTCGCGTGATAGCCCATCTAACCCTTGGGCCAATTCAGCACATGCCGCCAATCCATCGGGATCAAGCCCAGCAGCGGGATCACCATACCAAGCGTGAAACCGGAAGAAGCGCAAAATACGAAGGTAGTCTTCGCGCACGCGGGCCTCGGCATTTTCAATAAAAACCACACGGCGATCCATGCAATCTTGCAGGCCACCCAACGGATCAACCAAAGTTCCATCGGCCGATGCATAAAGCGCGTTCATGGTGAAATCGCGTCGTCGCGCGTCTTCTTCGATCGTATCGGCAAAGGCAACCACAGCCCGACGCCCATCCGTTTCAACGTCTCGGCGATAGGTCGTAACCTCAAACGGAGTTGAATTTTTTAGTAACGTCACAGTGCCATGATCAATGCCTGTTGGAATGGATTTAACACCCGCCGCTTTGGCCAAGGCGACGACCTGTTCGGGTCGCGCATTGGTGGCGATATCAACGTCATTTACGGGGCAATCCAAAAGTGCATTGCGCACGCAGCCACCCACCGCATAGGCCTGATATCCGGCGTCTAGCAATAATGAAAAGATTTTCTGCGCCGCAGGATCAGAAAGCCAATCGCCTTGCACTTTTCCCTTGTTTAGGGTCACATTTTCACCTGCTCGGCCAGCCCACGTAACATTCGTGCCGTCGCCCCCCAAACATAATACGGCCCATAGGGCACCGTATAGAAAAACCGTTTTTGCCCCTGCCAGAAACGATGTTCGATGACGTAGTTTTCCACGTTCATTAAGTGGGTAAGTGGAACCGTGAAAACTTCATCTACTTCGCCACGCTCTGGGGTGGCTGAAAAGTTGTTTTCAACAAGAGCCACATAGGGCGTAACTTGAAAGTTTGTGACGGTGTCATGCGTTGGCAGTGTGCCAATGATGTCCGTTTGCGTCGCACGCAGACCAATTTCCTCGTCGCTTTCACGCAAGGCGGCAGCGCGGCCGTCGACATCAGTTGCATCAACTTTGCCCCCAGGAAATGCAATTTGCCCGGGGTGGTGTTTAAGGGCGGCGGCCCGTTTTGTTAGGATTACAGCGGGCCCATTGCCCTGATCAATAATCCCAACCAAAACCGAGGCAGGACGCAAAACGCGATCTGCGGGAACTTGAAAACCTTTGTTAAGATCGAAATCAGATGACGCAGCCCAAGGCCGCGCCAAAGCCGTTTTCACAACATCGATCAGATCAGTTTTTTGCAACATCGCCTGTTTGAATTCCCAAGGAAGCTGGGTCCAGATCATAATGGGCGCCACAGAATTGGCAATCAGCCGTCACGCGACCATCATCGGTGACCATTTCTGCCAAATCCTCGCCACCATATGTTGCCAAACTTTCACGAACCCGTTCTTCTGAACAGGTGCAGCCAAAGGCCACAGATTGCACATCAAAAACGCGCGGTGCCTCTTCGTGAAACAAACGCAACAGCAATTGCGTTGGTGTCACGCTTGGCCCAATCATTTCCAACTCTTCTACAGTGTCCAAGAGAATGTTCGCGCGGTTCCAGTTTTCACTTTCATCACCCTGCAACAAGTCATCTGCTGACAACAACGTTGGATCGGTGTCTGGTGCCGCGCTTGGTGTGCCACCTTCGGCAGGCATCGTTTGTAACATGATACCACCTGCACGCCATGTTTCAGGCTGACCAGGTGTTTGGCTGCGGCCAGACGAAAGTGTAAAGCGCGTTGGTAATTGTTCTGATTGCGCAAAATATGTTTGCGCGCATTCCGACAATGAATTTCCGGAAATCGGCGTGATTCCCTGATATGGCGTCATGTCCGGACCTTGGTCGATCAAAACACCAAAGTACCCTTTGTCGATTTGCGCGTAGGGATCAACATTTGGGTCCAACTTTGATGCATCATAATCCGCATAGGCACGAATTTGGGCAGGTTCACCATCAGCACTTGCCGCGTAGTAATCCGTAGCAATCAACTTAACCGGACCATCACCACGAATTTGTAGCGATAATTTCCAACGAAGTTTGATAGATTGCCCGATAAGGGCCGTCAGCAATGTTGCCTCGGCAACCAATGCCTCGATCTGGGGGGGATAGTCGTGTTGTGTAAGAACTTGGTCCAATACACCATCAAGCCGCACAAAGCGGCCGCGGATGTTTGAATTATCCAACTGAAACGGCAAAACCGTATCATCCCATGCAATTTTCGTCCCAGAATCCATCTGCTTTTCCTTGAAGGCTTGTCTTGGTGTATCGGAGGCATATAGGGACAATGAACAGAAACGCCAAGGGACAAGGAGCAAATGCGATGAAACGTACGGGATTACCGCCAGAAAAAGGGCAGTATTATCAGCGTCGACCCGGTGCGTACGTCATCCTTTTGAAAGGTGATTTGGTTCTTATTACCCATCAACTTGCCTCAACTTCGGAATTTCAATTACCCGGCGGCGGAATTGATCCCGGTGAAAGCCCGGCGCCCGCACTTCACCGTGAGGTGTTTGAGGAAACCGGCTGGCGCATGCGATTGGACCGTCGTTTGGGGTTTTACCGTCGTTTCACTTTCATGCCAGAATACGACATGTGGGCCGAAAAGATTTGCACGATTTATTTGGGGCAACCCACAATGCAATTGAGCGCGCCCCTTGAAGAAGGGCACACACCGCTTTGGGTTCACCGGTCTGACGCACCCGACATTTTGACCAATTCTGGTGATGCCGAATTCATGAACTGGTTTGCGTAACGAGGTTCGCATCAGACCTTTTGAATCCCAACATCACGGCAGAAACATCATCATCAAAAGTGGATGATTTTGAATATTCCGTCATTGCGTCAATCATCACATCAAAGAATTCTAATTCTTGTACCCCTCGGTGACTGACTAAAATCTGCGCCAACCCATCATCGTCTAACAAATTTCCGGCGGGGTCTGCGCATTCCGTCACACCATCTGATGTCAACAAAAGGCGATCACCTGCTTCTAATTGCACCTCAAAACTATCAAACTCTGCACCCGGTATTAATCCAACAGGCAGACCACCGTTGCCAGGAAATTCAACCGTTCCGTTTGCGCGCTGAACCACTGGGTGTGGGTGACCTGCTTGTGACATTCGCATATGCCCCGTGCAAAGATCAGCCTCGACCAACAGAATTGTAAAATACAATTCAGTGTCCATGTCGTTTAAGACAATTTCATTCAAAATCGCCACGGCTTGTTCAGGGCTTCTTGCGCGATAAATTCCATCTTTTCCCTTTATTAGACCCACATTTTGATCTGGTGATCCATCAGAAAGAAACCCAGCCAGCCGCGCTGTCATCAATGCAGAACTGATGCCATGGCCCGACACATCGATGGAATAAAGCCCAATCTTTTCGTCACTGATGGAATAATACCCCACCAAATCACCGCCCACCCGACCGCTGGATTTCAGGTAAAGTGACACAGAACTGTCGCCAAATTTTTGGTATTTTTCTGAAAGCAACGCCTCTTGAAATTTCTTGGCCTCAAGCAAATCGCGATCAATGGCATCGTAAAGAATTTGAATTTCGTCACGCGACTTGGATAGCATTTGATTTTGCATATCCTTTTCGTGTTCCATAGATAAAATACGCTCGCCAGCCTTCATTCGCGCCAGCAATTCTGCGCCATTAACAGGTTTGGTTAAAAAGTCATCCGCCCCGACATCTAGACCAAGGGTAACCGCATTTTTTTCTGCCTTTGATGTCAGCAAAATAAAGTACCCATAGGTATCACGTTCCATTTCTCGAAACGCTTTACAAAAATCCAAGCCGTTCATGCCCGGCATAATCCAATCGGACAGGACCAAATTAAACTGTTTTTCTTGGCAGGCCAAAACCGCCTCTTCACCCGATGCCGCCTCGGTTACGTCGTACCCTGCGCGTTTCAAACTTGCGCTTAAGATGCGACGCTGTCCTTTGCTGTCGTCAACAACCAAAACTGACAGCGTGGCGGGCGCTGATGTTTCATAGATTTCATGTTTTGCGTGGGTGTTCACATTTTCCCCGATCCGTAAGTAGCTTGCCGGTTATTAGGGGCACAGCAATTAACACGAGGTGAATGTTAAAATACTTTATATTCCCCTCTCCAACTTTACGCTTTGTTATTCTTTGTCGCGCTAAACCAACGGCGGGTGGCGGCCTTACTGGCGAACGAGGATATAAAAATGATCAGTTGGGATCGCGTAAACGAATTGAAAGGCGAGGTTGGCGAAGAAGACTTTGCCGAGGTCGTTGAAATTTTCTTAGAGGAGATGGACGAAGCGATGGAGGAACTGCGCTCGGGTTCAGTGGCCGAGGGGCTGGGTTCAGCCATGCATTTCATTAAAGGTGCTGCCATGAATTTGGGTTTTGAAGACTTGGGAACGATTTGCCAAAAATTTGAAACCTATGCAGGCGAAGGCAAAACCGATGAAATCAACAGCAACGAGGTGGTTATTTGTTATGACCAGTCAAAAGACGCATTCTTGAATTCATCGTCACAAAAGGCCGCTTAAACCAAAAATTCTGCAAGGGCCTCGTTGTCGGTGATGTCCTGAAAGGCAAAGTCCTTGGTAGACATGCGATCCAGCAGGTCAAGCAAACTACCGCGGTCTTTGCTTTCAATACCGATCAACACGGTACCATAGTTTCTTGCAGACTTTTTCAAATACTCAAATCGCGCGATGTCATCATCCGGACCCAATAGCCCCAAAAACTCTTTCAGGGCACCAGGTCGCTGGGGCATCCGCAATATCAGGTATTTTTTCAAACCCGAGAACCGCAAGGCTCGCTCTTTTACCTCTGGTAAACGTTCAAAATCAAAATTACCGCCTGATGTAACGCATACAACCGTTTTCCCACGAATTTGATCCTTTAGATCGGTCAGAACATCGATGGACAAGGCGCCTGCTGGTTCCAAAACGATGCCTTCGACGTTCAACATTTCAACCATCGTCGTACAAATGCGATCTTCTTGAACATCCATAACCTTGTCAGGCGACACATCCCGCAACACGGCAAATGTTTTCTCGCCTATTCGCGCAACGGCAGCCCCATCCACAAAATTATCAACCCTATCCAACGTAACGGGCGACCCGTTCGCCAAAGCGGCGGCCAAACTGGTGCCACCTTTGGGTTCCACCAGACGCACATCAATTGCAGGGGCTTCGGACCCAAAATACGACAAAACACCAGCGGAAAGACCGCCGCCGCCAACAGGTAAAATCACCATATCGGGCGCACTGGGCAATTCATTCAAAATTTCGACCACGACACTGGCCTGACCTTCGATCACGTCATTGTCGTCAAACGGTGAAAGAAAATGCCCGCCGACCTTTGCACAGTATTTTTGTGCCGCCGCCAGCGTGTCGTCAAAGTAATCACCCACCAGCTTAATTGTGACTGCATCCCCACCAAAGGCGTGGGTTTTGTCGATTTTTTGCTGAGGCGTTGTCACGGGCATAAAGATCACGCCCTTTACCCCAAAGTGGCGACAGTTGAACGCAACACCCTGCGCGTGATTACCCGCACTGGCACAAACAAATGTTGATTGATTTGGTTGCGTCGCCAACGCTTTGGTCATGGCGTTAAAGGCACCGCGAATTTTGTACGAACGCACCGGTGACAAATCTTCGCGTTTCAACCAAATGTCCGCGTCGAATCGTGCCGAAAGAAAATCATTGCGTTGCAACGGCGTTGCCGCGAATAAATCACGCATTTTGGCGGTTGCATTACGGGCGGTTTGGGCAAAATCTGTCATACTGACTGGCATGCCCGTTTTCTAGGGTCGGTTCAAGCGGCTGATCTTGCCCTTGCGGTAAAAACCCGTTACCCCGCCACGCAACAATTCACATTATAAGGCCCACGCCCATGTCAGCCCCTAAAAAAGTCGTTCTTGCCTATTCCGGCGGATTAGATACCTCGATCATCTTGAAATGGTTGCAAACAGAATACGGCTGTGAGGTCGTCACCTTTACCGCTGATTTGGGCCAAGGCGAAGAACTAGAACCAGCACGCGCCAAGGCTGAAATGATGGGCGCGTCTGAGATTTTCATCGAAGATGTACGCGAAGAATTCGTACGCGATTTTGTATTTCCAATGTTCCGCGCCAATGCGGTTTACGAAGGTTTGTACCTGTTGGGCACCTCAATTGCGCGCCCACTGATTTCAAAACGCTTGGTTGAAATCGCGCGTCAAACTGGTGCCGATGCTGTGGCCCACGGGGCAACAGGTAAGGGTAACGATCAGGTTCGTTTTGAATTGGCGGCCTATGCACTTGACCCTGACATCAAGGTGATCGCACCGTGGCGTGATTGGGATCTAACCAGCCGTACCAAGCTGATCGAATTCGCCGAACAACATCAAATTCCGATTGCCAAAGACAAACGTGGCGAGGCACCATTTTCTGTAGATGCGAATCTGTTGCACACTTCATCCGAAGGAAAAGTGCTTGAGGATCCGGCCGTCGACGCTCCGAATTACGTTTACCAGCGCACCGTGAATCCAGAGGATGCCCCTGAAACGCCGGAATATATCGAGGTCACGTTTGAAAAGGGTGATCCGATTGCAATCAATGGCGAAGCAATGTCCCCCGCGACCATTTTAACCAAGTTGAATGAACTTGGCGGCGCGCATGGCATTGGTCGTCTTGATCTGGTCGAGGGTCGTTATGTTGGCATGAAATCACGCGGCATTTACGAAACACCCGGTGGCACGCTGTTGTTGAACGCCCACCGTGGCATTGAATCAATCACGCTGGATCGCGGCGCAGCACACCTGAAAGATGAGCTGATGCCTAAGTACGCAGAGCTGATCTACAACGGTTTCTGGTACAGCCCAGAGCGTGAAATGCTGCAAGCGATGATCGACAAGTCCCAAGAGCACGTGAATGGCACCGTACGTCTGAAATTGTACAAAGGTTCCGTTTCTACCGTGGGTCGTTGGTCAGAGGACAGCCTATATTCAGAACAACACGTGACGTTTGAGGACGATCAAGGCGCCTATGATCAAAAAGACGCCGCTGGTTTCATCAAGATTAACGCGCTGCGTCTGCGTTTGATCGCCATGCGTGAAAAACGCAATAAATAACGATTACCGAAAAATCAAAAACCGCCGTTGCAACCTTGCACGGCGGTTTTTTCTTGCCTTGACCAAAAAGTCTTAGTCTTTCGTGCCGATGTGTTTTTCGCCACGTTTTGCCGCCAGTTTGATCTGCTTTTGGCGTTCTTGAAAACGGGTGCGATCAGATGCCGTGTATTCATCAATGCATTGATGGCAAGCAACGCCTTTTTCATATTCAGGGCGTGATTTATCCGCCTCGGTGATCGGACGGCGGCACGCGTAACACTGATCATATGATCCTTCGACCAACCCGTGACCGACAGAAACACGTTGATCAAAAACAAAGCACTCGCCTTGCCATTTGCTGTCTTCTTCGGGCACTTCTTCTAGATATTTCAGGATACCACCCTTTAGGTGGAAAACATCCTCAACACCCTGACCAATCAAATAGTTCGTGGATTTTTCACAGCGAATGCCGCCCGTACAAAACATCGCAACCCGTTTGTTGTGAAAGCGATCTTTGTTTGATTGCCACCATGCAGGAAAATCACGGAAGGTTTTGGTTTCTGGATCAACGGCGCCCTCAAACGTGCCGATACCAACCTCGTAATCATTACGGGTATCGATCACCACAACATCAGGGGCGGCGATCAATTCGTTCCATTCGTCCGAGCCCACATAATGGCCGACGGATGCTGTTGGATCGACGTTAGGCTGACCCATCGTCACGATCTCTTTTTTCAAACGAACGCGCATCCGGTTGAATGGCATTTCGCTGGCGGAACTTTCTTTGTGTTCCAAAGCCGCACATCCAGGAAGGGCGCGCAAATGTGCCAGTAACTTATCAATGCCGTTTCTTGATCCTGCAACGGTGCCGTTCAATCCCTCACTCGCGATCAACAAAATTCCCCGAATTCCTTCGGCTTGGCAAAGTTCCAAAATCGGTTCCTGCCATTGGGCAGGATCAGCGACACGGGTAAAATGATATAGGGCTGCGACTGTAAACATGTTGGCGATTTAGCCTTTGAATGACGACCATTCAAGAGCGAAGGGCCATTGACGCAAGCACTGCGTCCTTTTAGGCAGTTAAAACTATAGTGAAAGGTTTAGCAATGCGGCCCAAAAACAGTGCTTTGATTGTAATAGATGTGCAAAATGATTTTTGCCCTGATGGCGCTTTGGCCGTGGCGGGCGGTGATCAGATCGTTGAAGGCATCAACAACTTGATGGCTGATTTTGACAACGTGATTTTGACCCAAGACTGGCATCCAGCGGGCCACTCATCCTTTGCCAGCAGTCACGATAGTAACCCTTTCAGCGTGATCGATATGCCTTATGGGCCCCAAGTTCTTTGGCCAGATCATTGCATTCAAGGCAGTCATGGTGCCGCCTTTCACGCCGATCTAAACACAGATCGCGCCGACATAATTGTGCGCAAAGGGTTTAATCCCGAAATCGACAGCTATTCGGCATTGTTTGAAAATGATCAAAAAACACCGACAGGTCTTGAGGGATACTTGCGAACGCGTGGTATTACAGATTTGACACTGGTCGGGTTAGCGTTGGATTACTGCGTGAATTATTCCGCTCTTGATGCAGCACGTCTAGGGTTCAACGTGACCGTAAAACAGTCACTAACAAGAGCAATTGATCTTGATGGTTCACTTGCCGCAGCCCTTGCCGCTATGCAAGATGCTGGCGTGAAAATAGAAAGCTGAACAAATGGCAGAAATCGCAACCCGGGTTTATAACCACAAATGGAAAATCGATCCCATTGTTCGTTCTTTGATCGACACCGACTTTTATAAGCTTTTGATGTGCCAATCTGTGTTTCGCAACAAGCCGGATACGCAGGTTACCTTTTCTCTGATAAACAGATCCAAAAATATACGGATGGCGGATTTGATTGATGAGGGCGAGCTGCGCGAACAATTGGATCACATCCGTACGCTGTCACTTTCGCGCGGTGAAAGCACGTGGTTACGCGGTAACACGTTTTACGGCAAACGCCAGATGTTTCGCCCCGACTTTATGGAATGGTTTGAGGGTTTGCGCCTGCCGCCTTACCACCTTGAAAAACGTGATGGTCAGTATGAATTGACGTTTGAGGGGTCTTGGCCCGAGGTCATGTTGTGGGAAATTCCAGCCCTGTCCGTTTTGATGGAATTGCGCAGCCGTGCAGTCTTAGACAAAATGGATCGTTTTGAGCTGGAAATTCTTTACGCCCGCGCCATGACCAAGCTTTGGGGCAAGGTTGAAAAACTGCGGGATGTTGAAAACCTACGGCTGGCGGATTTTGGCACGCGTCGTCGTCATTCCTTTTTGTGGCAAGATTGGTGTGTTCAAGCCATGCAAGAGGGGTTGGGCGATAAATTCGTTGGCACCTCTAACTGCCGAATTGCCATGAAACGCGATGTTGCGGCCATTGGTACGAACGCACACGAATTGCCGATGGTTTATGCGGCCTTGGCTGAAGATGATGCCGCGTTGAAGGCGGCACCCTACGATGTTTTGGCCGATTGGCACGAAGAACATGACGGCAATCTTAGGGTGATCCTGCCTGACACTTACGGCACTAAGGGTTTTCTTGATGACGCGCCAGATTGGTTGACGCAATGGACAGGTATGCGAATTGATTCCGGTGATCCAGCCACGGGTGCGGAGAACGCCATCAATTGGTGGAAATCACGCGGCGAAGATCCACGTCAAAAGTTGGTCATTTTTTCAGATGGGTTAGACGTAGACAAAATCATTGCCCTTCAAGCGCAATTTGCCGGTCGTGTTCAGGTTTCATTTGGCTGGGGAACTTTGCTAACCAATGATTTCCGTGGCCTAGTTCCTGATGATGCTTTGGCGCCATTTTCTGTCGTGTGCAAAGCAATTTCAGCCAACGGTCGCCCGACCGTGAAACTGTCTGACAATCCAAATAAGGCCATGGGCCCGGCAGATGAAATCGAACGATACAAACGTGTCTTCGGGGTTGGCGAACAAGATGCGTTAGACGTTTTCGTTTAGGAACTGTCGCGCCAATCTTATCGCGCGCGCTATGTACTTTGCGTTCTTAGGATTATCTGCTGTCATGCGCGGCATTGTCCAGCCAACGCTTGAAAACGTGCGCAACATTGAAAACATCAAGAACAGGTTTGCATCCCTGTCGCTCAGCGGGCGAATACGACTATACCCATCAATGATCGCGGTCCGTAGATCGTCGTAATTATCGTCATCCAAACTTTGCGTAAGCGAGGTTGTCAGATCATACATCCGATAGCCAAACCCACTGTCGTCATAGTCAATCAGCGTAAGACCCGCTGGGCCTTTGAACACGTTTTCACGAAGGGCGTCGGCATGAACAAGACCATAATCCAAGTCTTTTATGCCATCTAAAACCGCGCGCGCCTTATCACGTGCCACCAGCAAAAGGGTCGATTCTTCCTGTGTTAGTGCCTTATGTTGCCAATACTTCCCCCAAAGTGGACGATCGCCAACCAAACCGTCTCGATCCCATTTTTCACGCGTGAAATCATCTGGAAATACAATTTCATCCGTTAGTTTATGCATCAAAGCAAGGGTTTCACCCACGTCCTTATATAGGCTGATTTGATCATCTAACGTTCCATTCAGCGGCACTTCACTTTCGCCAATAGGGCTGCCATCAACCCATTTTATAAGCGTCACAAATTGCCCACCTGACATTTCCTCAACCAACGCACCGGTCGTTGATGCCACCGGTTCAGGAACCGGAAAACCGCGCTTTGAAAGGCCCTCCGTCCAGATTAGTTCAGACAGGATTTCAGCCTTGGAATGATACCCAACACGGTGCAAACGCAACGCCCCGCGTTGACCGGAATTCAGCGTGACTTCAAAAACCGCGTTTTCACGTTGATTAATCAGGCGAGGCGTCGCCACAGCACCACCCCAAAGGTCAACTGCAGCAAGGGCAAGTTCATCAATGTTCATAGTGGCACAACTTTCAAAGCAGCAGACAATGCCTCAAGCGCAAAATCAATTTCTGGTTTTTTGATAACCAAGGGTGGGCGTATTTTCAGGGTATTACGATGCCGCCCGATGGCATTCATCAAAACGCCACGTTTACGCATTTCTTCGACCACACGGACAACAAACACGCTGGCAGGGTTTCCGTCGTGATCCATGTATTCCATGCCGAAAAACAATCCAGTTCCGCGCACGTTGACCTTGTACGGATGGTCAATCAAATCCATTTGAGCAATGGCATAATCGCTTACATCACGTGCGTTTTGAACAAGGTTTTCACCCTCTATCACGTCAAGAACGGCACTGGCGGCGGCGGCGGAAACCGGGTTGCCGCCAAAGGTGTTGAAATAGCTAAACGCCTCACGAAAAGCCGCCATAACATCGGGGCGCGTAACGACAGCCGCCACAGGATGACCGTTGCCCATGGGCTTGCCTAGCGTAACAATGTCAGGTGCAAACCCAACACGTTCATGTCCCCACCAATGGGAACCTACACGCCCAAAGCCGGGCTGAACCTCGTCACATATGATCAATCCACCCGCTGCGCGGATGACTTTGACAGCCTCGTCCAAAAATCCATCATGTAGACTGGGGAAACCCTCGTTGCAGAACGACGGGCACAAAACCATGCCTGCAAAACCAACGCCGCGCTCGTTTAGATCATCAATTGCCTGCTGGATTTCACGCCTAAAGGCGGCGCCCTGTGTGGCCAGATCACCACCAAGGGGATTCAACGTATCGGGTGACGGTACCAAACGGATCGCATCAGAATATCCCCCGATGGGTGGCTTGCGCGTGGAAATTTGGCTGACCAGCGCGGTGTTGCCGTGATACGTGTTGTCTGTGGCGATAAATCCGGTTTTTCCTGTAACGGCTTGGGCCATACGCATTGCAATATCGTTAGCCTCGGACCCCGTGCAGACCATGACCGCTTGGGACAGATCATGTGAAAACTTGCCCGTTAGACGTTCTACATAATCCAAAATGCCGTCGTGCAAATACCGTGTATGGGTATTCAATGTGGCGGCTTGTTCCGATACCGCTTTTACGACATGAGGATGGCAATGCCCAACGTGCGCCACGTTGTTATAGCAATCCAGATATTTACGTCCGTCTGCATCCCACAGCCAAACGCCCTCGCCCTTCACCAAATGAACGGGTGTTTCATAAAATGTCGGCACATTGGGGCCTAATAGACGCGTGCGTCGCTCAAGTATCGTTTCTTTCATTCGTCCCTCGTTACGCGGCCTCGCAGGTTTTTGACCTGTCCGCGTTTTGTTTTGGTGTCCATTCGGCGTCGTTGTGAACCATAGGTTGGTTTGGTGGCTATTCGGCGTTTTGGGCGCACTGTTGCTTTGCGGATAAGTTCCACCAACCGTTCACGTGCGATATCGCGATTACGTGACTGCATGCGCGTATCCTCAACACGTATGATCACCGCACCGTCCTTGGTCCAACGTTGCCCCGCAAGCGTTTTCAGACGGTTTTTTACATAGGCTGTCAAATTCGGGGAACGCGCCGCTTCAAACCGCAGCTCAACAGCCGAAGACACCTTGTTCACATTCTGCCCACCCGGGCCAGACGAGCGGGTGAAATTCTCGCTCAACTCCCAGTCGGCAATGGTGATTTGTTCGTTCACGATCAACATACTATTGATATACACCCAAGGCCCACACAAACAAAAGGGCCGCCAGAAAATGGCGACCCTTCCGAAAGTTTTAGGAGGTGGTTCGGTTAGACCGTGATCCACCAAGCGGCTTTTCCCGCAGGGTTTGCCCTACGAATACACCTCATTGGCTGTTCCGACACACTTCTCCACTATCTTTCTTGACACTGGATCACCTCCTTCTTTTTCTGTTTCAGTTATCCACAGATTGGCATAGATTTTGTGTTTGTCAAATTTTTTCTTCTACTTGTGGTGATATTTTGTGAACAATGATCCGAAATGGGATCAAAGCAATCAAAGCCAAAGACAGTTTTACCATCCAATCGGCAGCGGCCAGTGATACCCACAAAGGGGCCACAAAGCCGAAACCTAATAGCGGCAACATCTCACCTGCCCAAGAAACATCATTGGATGGTTCGATAAAGGCGAAGGTCGCGGAAAACGCGATGGTGAAAAACAAAGCTGTGTCGAGTGTCGATCCCACAAGCGTTGATGCAAGTGGCGCGCGCCACCATGCGCCACGACGCAAGCTGTCAAAAATGGCAACGTCCATCATTTGCGCGATGAAAAAGGCAATGCCAGAACCAAGCGCGATGCGCAGGGTTACAAGCGGGCCGAATTCACCCATGATTTGCGTGCCGATAAGCGAACAAATTACGCCCACGACAAAGCCATAGACAACAACGCGGCTGGCGGGTTTCACGCCGTAAACACGATTCATAATGTCGGTGACAAGAAAGGCGATCGGGTAAGTGAATGCGCCAAGGGTTAGCCAATTTCCATAAAGAAACTGAACAAGGATATTTGAGGCCACAACAACGGCGGCCATGGCAAGAATGCCAGGAAGGTAACGAAAGGTCATATGTTTGATCCGTTTTTTGAACAAGGTAGCGGAGACTCGCGCCCTGCTCATTCAGGGCCGCGCTGACTAACCTGCTTTGCCTTACGGTTCAAGGGGCAAGCGATACTCTACGATTTCGGTGCGTTGCAGGCGGCTAAAATTGTCATCCGACACCAACGTCATTCTTAGACCCGTCGCATCGCGCCAGACGCTGATGCCTTCTAGGTTATCGTGCTTGCCTGCAAAAGACCGCATCACTTCGGTTTCATTTTCTAGTGTATCACCTTTGATTTCAAAACGACGAACGCGGCTGGAAAACCCACCCAAAACCCAAAAGTCACGTTCTAAAACATAAAGCCGCCCATCGGGGCCAATATCAGCCCCCGCGATCAAAAAGCGGCCACGGCGCGGCACGCTAAATGGAATATCCCATTTGCCCGCTTTGAAACGATACACAGGAAATGGGCGATCCGTTTTACCTGATCGTTCTGGGATTGTATAAATCGTGCCCCTCGCATCGCTGGCCAGTGCCTCTAGCGAGGAATTTGGTTGAAGATCCCTGAAATCGGAATGGCGGGACAGCTGCACGGGTTTGGCTGTTAACTTGCGATAATACCAAACGCGATGCCAGCCTTCAAAAGATGCATAAAACCCACCTTTTGGCGCCGCAGTTATGCCTTCGACGTCGGATCTGAAATGGTTGAGGTATTTATCACGAACGCCCTTCAGTCGCGCGGAGTTAGTGACTGACACAGCAGAAATTTTGCCATTTTCATCACGCACAAAACTGCCTTCGAACCCTTGCCCACGATCGCTAAGAGTCGTGAAAACCAAACCATTGGAATTCAACTTCATGGATGACAACCCGCCAAAGGTATCGTCATCCATGCGCCAAACAAAGGTTTGCAGGTATTCAGATTGTGCCAACGCCGCTTGCCCCAATAGGGCAAGAACTAGCGCGAACGTAAAACGCGCGCGCATTGGGTCGGCAAATCCGCCACGGTCAACTCACGCCGTGGTTTTGGCTTGGGCGCGTTTGGATCGCGCGGCTTTGGGGCAGGTGGATTAAGAATGTCATCCACCCATTTTTGCGCATCAGCACAACCGTCACCTTTGGGTGGTGGGGCTTGATTTATACAGCCACGCGCCCTTTTAGGGCACGCCAAACGAACATGAAAATGATAGTGGTGACCGAACCATGGGCGAATTTTGTTCAGCCACGCTCGATCCCCTTTTTCATCTTTGCACATCTGAACCTTGGCCCCCGGGAACACAAATATACGTGCCACACGTGGATCAGACGCCGCCGCCCGCAAAACTTGATGATGCTCGCTCGTCCAGCTGCTGTTCACGAAGGCACCGCCCGCACGACGCATCGAAATCGATGATAGGTTTTCACGCGCATTACGGGATAATTTCAAACTTTTGGGTGGCAACATCCAGATGTCAGCATCAAGGCCAACTTGATGCGAACGATGCCCACTAAGCATCGGGCCGCCACGCGGTTGCGACATATCCCCAACATAGATCCCATTCCATCCAATTTTTTTCGCATTTTTGGAAAGGTCTTGAACAAAATCAACCAATTCTGGGTGACCCCAATTGCGATTACGGCTTAGGCGCATCGCCTGCCAAGTAGGGCCAGTTTCCGCAAGTTGCGCACCACCCGCCAAACAACCCATTGCATAGCCGCCAAAGGGCCGCGCACGTTGATTTGATCCCTTGGACATTGCGCCAAATTGTTTTTTGGCAATTGGTTCTGCGGCATAGATCGGCTGACCTAAACCAAACGTTAGGCTTAGAATTAGGCTCGCTTTTACGAGGGTTTTGACCATGCTGCGCGATCTCCTTCTGGTTTTACCCAGATTAGCAGAACCAGCCCAATAAGAAACAGCGCAATTACTGGTAAGAAGCCATGTCGCACAGATCCGCTCATTAGGGTAAATGCCGTGATCAATGCAGGGGCCAAAAATGCGGTGCCCTTGCCCGACAAAGCATAAAGACCAAACGCCTCGGTTGGGCGGTCAGGATCGGCGTGACGCACCATCATTGTACGGCTGGCAGATTGCAAAATACCGCCAACGGCGCCGTTAATCGCACCACATAGATAAAAGATATTGTCCGGCATGCTGGAACCTTCGGCGAAAGTAATGCCAAACAATTGTTCACGCGACATACCCACGATGATCGCGGAAACACCGATTAACAACAAAACACAAACCACGATGACCGGTTTCGGACCAAAGCGGGTGTCCAATTTCCCCCCAAGCCAGGTGAAAATGGCCGCCGTAATGATAGCAATAACCCCAAACGCCCCGATCTGTGGCACGGACCAATTAAGAACCAAGGCAGCATATGTTCCGCCAAATGCGTACAAAGCATTCAGGGCATCACGATAGAACATCGCCGACAACAAATAGGCCGATGTGCTGCGGCTTTTTATTACCTTAGCCAGTGAGGCCTTTAAATCAGCAACAACCGACGTCTTTTCCTGCGACTTACCATTCGTTTTCTCGTCATGAACCCACAGAAAGAATGGCACCATAAATATAGCAAACCAAATCGCCACAAATGGCCCCACTGCACGCGTGCCTTCCATGGCATCAGGGTTCAATCCAAATGGAATTTGCAATCCTGCAAAGGTTGTTCCCGCTGCGGTTTGTGCAAACACTGCAAGGCTTACAGCCAACGCCACAAACCCACCTGCGTAACCAATCGCAAATCCATTGCCGGAAATTTTGCCAATTTGCGTGTGATTACCAAGCGACGGCAAATAAGAATTCGTGAAAATCGTTGCAAATTCAGCACCGATAAATCCGATGGAAAACATCACCAGACCAAGCATGATGGTTGAACCATCCGGCACAGTGAACCAAGTCCCCCATGCGCCCACAAAAAGCAGAATTGAAAACAGTGCAATCCATGGACGACGACGCCCAGAACTATCAGCGATTGCGCCCAGAAATGGTGCGCTAAATGCGATAATTAAGCCAGTAATCATTTGTCCGGCGGACCAAAGTGATTGAGCTTGCGCATCAGCCGCATTTTCAGTCATGCCCTGCGCCATAAACATTTGCGTGGCGGTTATCGCGAAAAATGGGGCAAAAATGAATGTCCAAAGACTGGTATAAAAAGGCTGACTTGCCCAATCAAATAGCATCCAGCCAGCAATACGACGTTTTAACACCCTGTCGGACATGCTTCACCCCTTTAACATTTTTGTTATTCCCACAAGTAAGCTATGGCAACAAAACAGCTTTTTGCAAGCCTCCAGTCCACATTGTTCATTAAATGTCGCCGAAAGCCCCCTTGCCCTTAATGAAACGATTGCTTACCTCGGTTACAACGCTAAAAATGCAGCTTAACAAACAACAGGAAACCCATGACCTCTTTGTTTCAAATTTTGATGCTCATCCTTGATATCGTCTGGTTCTTTATCATCGCCCACGTGATCATGAGTTGGCTCGTTCAATTCCAAGTTCTAAACCTGCGCCAGCCTTTAGTTGCGCAAATTTGGTATGGGTTGAATAGAATATTGGCCCCAATGTACGACACCATCCGTCGTTTTATTCCGCCAATGGGTGGGCTAGATTTGGCACCCTTGATCGCATTGGTCGGCATCTATGCGATCCGCATCATTTTGGTCAATAATTTCGCCAGTTTCTAAGCGGTCGCATAAAGCAGGAATTTACATGTTTGATCCGGGCGAACGGCTGGCCACTGTTTTTGGCTTTACAGAGTTTCGACCGGGACAAGCAGAAATCATCGATACGATCTTGGCGGGCGATGACACGCTGGCCATTTTGCCAACGGGTGCGGGAAAATCTTTGTGTTTTCAAATTCCTGCCCTTTGTCGGTCTGGTCTTACGCTTGTGATATCACCTTTGATCGCCTTGATGCGCGATCAGGTTGCCAGCTTGACGGCAGCGGGTGTTGGCGCTGGATCCTTAACATCCGGCAATACCGAGGCGGAAAATGGCGCGGTTTTTGAACGCCTGAACGCTGGTGAAATTCAACTGTTATATATGGCACCAGAACGATTGGCGGGGTCTGGAACCGTCGCACTTTTGCGTCGTTTAAATGTCACCCATATCGCCGTAGACGAGGCGCACTGCGTCAGCCAATGGGGCCACGATTTCCGTCCTGATTATTTGCGCATTGGCGAATTGCGCCGCGCGCTGGGCGTTTCTTTGTCAGCATTCACCGCCACCGCTGATGAAGAAACCCGCGCCGAAATTATGGCGCGTTTATTCTCGGAAACTGAACCAAAAACGTTTTTGCACGGCTTTGATCGACCGAATATCCGACTGGCCTTTCAACCTAAAAACAACCCGCGAAAACAAATCCTAGATTTCGCTGCTGCGCGACGGGGTCAATCTGGCATCGTGTATTGTGGCACACGTGCCAAAACCGAAACGCTTGCAAAGGCATTGGCCGAAGAACGACACACCACATGTTCATATCATGGCGGCATGGAACGCGAAGACCGCCGCAACGTTGAGGAACGCTTTCAACGCGAAGACGGCCTTATCGTTGTGGCGACCGTGGCCTTTGGCATGGGGGTTGATAAGCCAGACATTCGTTGGGTCGCGCACGCAGATTTGCCCAAATCAATCGAGGCGTATTATCAGGAAATCGGGCGTGGCGGTCGCGATGGGGCCGCAGCCGATACGTTGACGCTTTATGGTGCTGACGATATTCGTCTACGTCGCAGTCAGATTGACGAAGGCATGGCGCCAGATGATCGAAAATTTGCAGATCACGGACGATTGAACGCGCTTTTGGGGTTGGCCGATGCACTGGGGTGTCGTCGGCAATTGCTGTTAGGGTATTTCGGCGAGGAATCCGAACCCTGTGGAAATTGTGATCTTTGCGAAGAGCCACCCGAATTATTTGACGCAACAGACGCCGCACGCAAGGCGTTGTCTGCTGTTCTTCGCACAGGTGAATATTTTGGCACGGGCCATTTGGTCGACGTATTGCTTGGCAATGAAACCGACAAAGTAACCCAACGGGGGCATCACAATTTGCCAACATTTGGCGTCGGCACTGAGCTTGATAAAAACGGTTGGCAGTCGGTATTTCGCCAAATGATGGGTCAGGATTTTTTACGCCCCGACAGCAGCCGCTTTGGTGCGCTTCGAATGACAGAACGCGCGCGGCCCGTTCTAAAGGGCGAAGAAGGCGTTACCTTTCGACGCGATGTAATGAAACGAAGCGCGCGTCGCCCAGCGGTTCGCATGATGGTTTCCGAGGATGATGCACCACTTTTGTCAGCATTAAAGGCCCAGCGCCGTGCATTGGCCGAGGCCGCGCGCGTTCCGGCCTATGTTGTTTTCACCGATAAAACCCTGATTGAGTTGGCGGAAAAAAGGCCGCAAAACTTGGACGAGATGATGGGCATTTCGGGCATTGGTGCGACCAAGTTAGATAAATTTGGTTCGATTTTCTTAAAGGTTATAACAGGTGCTGGTGAAAAACCTCACCCTGCCCGCCAAAAATTGGCGGGGCAAACATCGGGGCTGGTTTTTGATCGCTTACAGGCAGCACAAGTGATGTTGATGAATGGCGAGACAGGTACCGAAAAACCGATGAGTTGTTCCTCGCAAGTTCTGGCGCGATTGGCGAAACAAAACCCTACAGATTTAGATGGAATAGAACGTGTTTTAGGGGAACGACATTGCCTTCGGTTTGGACCCGCGTTTTTGGAAATTCTTCTAAACCAATAATCCATGGCTGGACCTTCGCGCATGCAATGGTACAGTGGTTAAAATGTGAAAAGGGCTTGATATGCTGACAGTAATTTCCCCCGCAAAACGTCTTGATTGGTCGCCAATGGACATGTCCGCAGCTACCGAGCCCAAGTTTAAAACTGATGCGAATGCATTGGTCCGCGTGGCGCGTGAATTATCGGCTGAGGATTTGCAAAAACTGATGTCGATCAGTCCCGATTTGGCCCATTTGAATGTCGATCGTTTCAAAACATTTCGCGCGCGCCCGACGGTGGAACACGTGAAACCAGCGGCCTTTGCTTTCGCGGGCGACACGTATTTGGGGCTTGAGGCATCAACTTTGGATCAAGACGATGTTCGTTTTGCCCAAGATCATTTGCGCATTTTGTCGGGGCTATACGGTTTGTTGCGCCCATTGGACATGATTCAGCCTTACAGGTTGGAAATGGGCAGCCGTTTGGCAAATAAAAATGGCAAAAATCTATATGATTATTGGGGCAAACGATTGGCCCGTGCACTGAATGCCGAGGCCAAAGAACGTGGCGTTAATACATTGCTCAATTGCGCAAGTCAGGAATATTTCGGCGCGGTGGATCAATCTGCGCTAAAGTTGCGACTGATTGAGCCTGTGTTTTTAGAACGCAAAGATGGCGGCGAAAAAATTGTCAGCTTTTTTGCGAAAAAGGCCCGTGGTGCGATGGCAAGGTTTGCTGTGGAACGCCGTTTGAATTCTGCAGAAGGGCTAAAGGATTTTGACAGCGGCGGGTATGAATTTCAACCGAATCAATCCAGCGATAATCGGTTGGTATTCAGCCGCGGTTATCAACCACCCAAGTAAAACCCATCTGTATTCAATCTTCCTTTGTCGCTGGTTTTTGATTGCTTTCAATTGCCTTGCACAATTCAGCTTTGTTCAGAGGTTTGGTCATAAATTCATCGAACCCCGCCTCGGTAAAGGAATTTAGATCACCCATATCCACAAAGGCAGTCAACGCAATGATTGGCGTTCTTGCTAATCCTTCGGAATCTTCGGTTGCCCGTATGATACGCGTTGCTTCGCGGCCATCCATATTAGGCATAGATATATCCATAAATATCAATGCTGGCTTAAACTCAGCAAAAGACTTAATCGCCGCCTCGCCATCATCTACAAATCTAAGATCGATTTCTAAATCCTTCACAAACTTTTGGAAAACCAACTGGTTCGTCGCGTTATCCTCAGCGACAAGAACCCGCAATTTTCCATTGTGTACAGGTACTGGTGCCGATGGCTTATTCAGGTTTTCATCAGAATTCTTTCCCATCAATTGCCCTAATACCTGAACGATGTCAGCACGTCGTGCAGGTGTCACAAGCAGTTTGCTGTTTATCGGCTGTGAGTTGCGCAAATCTGGAATTTCCGTTCGATTTGCCATCAAAACAATAGGTACAGACAAGCCAACCTTTCTAAGCAAAAGCGCCAATCGCAATCCGTTTAGTGCAGGCGGTCTGTGTTCAATGAAAACGAAATCGGGTGGCGAATTCGTTTGGAAAAATTCCCGCGCTCCACGGGCCGATGCAAAAGAAACGCCGGCAATACCCTGTGCCTTTAATTGTTTTTGCATCACTTGCCGGCTTATGGCCAAATCTGAAATGATTGCCGCCTGTTTTGGCATTTCAACCTCAGCCTGTACTGGATCAGGGATCGTTTCATTCGCGTTCATTTCAAGGGAAAATCCAAAACTGGAACCTTGGCCCACTTCGGAATCCGCCCAGATTTGCCCCCCATATGTTCGACCAGTTCTTTGGTAATCGCCAGACCAAGACCGGTACCTTCGATACCATCTGTCTGCGATGATTCAACTTGAGTGTATTTATCAAATACACCGCCTAATTGATCCTTGGGGATGCCCATTCCGGTATCTTCGACCGTTACATGGATATTCTGGGCCTTTTCAGTTTCTGGCACGCCGACGACCCGCACCAAGATATGACCTTGTTCAGTAAACTTGCTCGCGTTGCCAATCAGGTTCAACAATATTTGACGGATGCGCCCCTTATCACCAAGAAATGCGGTGGGCAAAAACATGTCATAATCAACCACCAGTTCCAGACCTTGATCTGCCGCCTTTGTTTGCAACAACAAGATCACCTCGTGAATGCTACGCTCTAAATCAAATGCCTCGTTCTCGACAATCGAACACAGTGAATGTTCCTTGGAGGAATTTAGGATTTTGTTGATGATGCCCAGCAAAGAATTTCCAGACGACAAGATCGTTTCAGCAAAAAGACGTTGTTCGCTGTCTAGGTTGGATTCCAATAACAAGTTGGCCATACCAACAACCCCGTTCATCGGCGTTCGCAGCTCGTGCGTCATCATGGCCAGATAGTCACCCTTTGCCACGATTTCACTTTCGGCTCGAACACGGGCGGCATTGGCAACGATTAGTTCCCTATTCAACGCAGAAATATCCGTAGCGAAAATGCAGGATCCACCAAATTTGGTTTCTGCAAAATCAAAACAATACGTCGCCCCATCAGCCAGTGTGCAATTCGCAACCTCAATTGGTGCGTTGTTCGACTGATCCAACAGTTTTTCAAACCATCTTTCGGCCACAGCGGTCGAGGAACCATCAATACACGACAGAAGAGACGCCAAAAATTCTGACTGTCTAATTTCAGAAAAATCGCCATCACTTGGCAGTATTTCCGCAAACTCACCATTCAGGTGCAATAATTTGCCCTTCGCATCAAATATCGCAATACCCATGGGCAAGTCAGTGACCGTTTCAGAAATCAAACGTTCCTTGTCTTGCTGACTTAACTGATCCACCAAACGCAACAACGGCGAAACGGGTGATTTGATTTCTGGATTTTTCATTCGACACCAAACTTTTTTCATTGTTACCGCCTGTTTCCACGGAACTGATGAAGGTTGCGTAAACACGGCATGTTGCAAAACCGAGGGTAGAATGGCACGATCCCCTTATAACTAAGGGAGTCGGCAGATGATCCGCGTTGCATTTTTTGTAAGCATTTTAATCAGTTTTTGGCACACGGCCGCGTTGGCGCAAAACGATCTCATTCCGGATCGACGTGCTGCGATTACACGTGACTTGGATTTCTATGGTTCTGACCTTCAGGCAATATTCGACACAAACCTATCTGCCTGTCGCCAAGCCTGTTTAACAGATGATAGGTGTGTCGCTTTCACCTTTAATTCGCGTTCCAATTCGTGCTTTCCTAAGTCCGAAATTTCAAAGACCGAACCTTATGAGGGCGCACTTAGTGGGCGCATTTATGAAACGGCCCGCAACAGCGAAATCTTGGCAAATCAACGCAGTGACGAGTTGGTGTTTTTGACAGAAGAGGATTTTGGTGCCGCCTATCGCATGGCTGATGAATTGCCCGAAAAATTCTACCCCGATGAATGGTCCATTTCTGCCCTTATTTCTGCGGCTCAGAATGCTGAACAAGAAGGCAATTTTGAAAACGCGATTGGCTGGACAGCAGCAGCGCTGGTTTTAAGTGATCGGGCTGATCATTGGTTGGATTATGCGTGGTTAAACATGACGGTTAAAAGCGAAAGCAGCAGTAAAACGCGCCGCTATCGTCAAACAGCGCTTCGTGCATCCATCAATGCCTACTTGCGATCTGATAACCCCGCTCAACGCGCGTCTATTCTTTCGGTTATGGCAGACGCCCTTCAGGCGGGCCGTCGTGGTAAAACAATGATCCCTGCGTTACGCCTTTCTTATGACCTTGCGCCACGTGACGACACGGACATGGCGTTAAACGCCGCCATCGCAAAATATGGCTTCCGCGTTACAGAAACCTCCGTTGAAAGTGACAGTGCCGATCCCCGCATTTGTGCTAATTTCAGCGATCCTTTGGCCAAAAACGGCGTAGATTACGAAAATTTCGTCCAATTTTCCGACACCGGTCTGACGGTTACTGCAAGCGGCAGTCAACTTTGTGTTCAGGGCTTGCAACATGGTGAAAGATACCGATTTACATTACGCCAAGGATTGCCCTCGGCCAGCGGTGAGGCCTTGGTAAAATCTGTGTCATTGACCCAATATGTACGTGACCGTGGGCCTGTTGTTCGCTTTCCAGGGCGGGCGTATATTTTACCCAAGACACCCGATGCTGGAATTCCGATTACGACGGTCAACCTAACAGAAGTGGCCTTAAAACTGCGCCGCGTTAGCGACCGCAATTTGGTGCGCTCGATCCAAAGTGGCCTTATCTCGCGCCCGATCAGCGTTTACCAAGATGACGAGTTTCGTTCAGAGGTTGCTGAAGAAATTTGGACAGGCACCGGACAAGTTCAACAGGATATCAATCAAGAGGTTACTACACGCCTGCCCATGGGCGATGTTGTGCGTGATTTAGATCCGGGCATCTACGCATTGCAGGCCGCCATTGCCGGCGCAGATACCTATGACAACCCACCGGCAACCCAATGGTTTGTGATTAGTGATCTGGGGGCAACAAGCCTATCTGGCGTCGATGGTCTGCACGTCTTTGTGCGCAGTCTTGCGGATGCTTCGGCCAAAGTTGGAGTAGACGTTGAACTTTTGTCAAATTCCAACGCTGTTTTGGCAAATGCCACCTCAGACGCCAATGGGTACGTTCGTTTTGCACCTGGTTTGTCGCGGGGGACAGGCAGCGCGCGCCCTGCAATGTTGGTCATGCGCGATGGTGAAAATGATCTGGGTTTCATGAACCTTTCTGATCCTGAATTTGATCTTTCTGATCGGGGTGTAGAGGGCAATCCACCCGCCCCACCAATTGACGTTTTCCTAACCACCGATCGCGGCGCGTATCGTGCGGGCGAAGTGGTGAACGTCATAGCCCTTTTGCGCGATGCTGACGCAGCCGCCTTGCCCAACCTGCCGCTTACCGTGGTACTTACGCGCCCAGACGGGGTCGAATATAGCCGAAACCTGTCAAACGCCGATACAAATGGTGGTCATGTATTCAGCCTGCCCATTGCCGGATCAGCCCAGCGCGGAACTTGGCAACTGGCGGCCTATGTTGATCCAAAGTCGGCTGCTCTTTCGCGAACACAGTTTTTGGTCGAAGATTTTTTACCCGAACGCATCGATTTTGATTTGTCTTTGCCAGACGTTAATTACCGACCAGGTGATGCCGCCGCCCTTACGGTTGCTGCACGATATTTGTTTGGTGCCCCTGCCGCAGATTTACCAATTGAAGGCGAGGTGCGTTTGCGGGAACGTCGTGAAATAGATGGCTTCAAGGGTTATCTGTTTGGGCGACATGATGAACCATTTAGATCCATTCTGACATCATTTGAAACCAGTGAGCGAACCGATGCAGACGGCCATGCAATCGTTGCGGCCAAACTGCCAACATTGTCCGGTAGCCCGCCCCCACTTGAGGCCGGTTTTACCGTACGCGTAACCGAAGGTTCTGGGCGTCCAGTTGAACGAAACATCGTCAAAACCCTTGCCCCAAGCACGGCCCTTATCGGCATCAAACCCTTGTTTGACGGTGTGGTTCCCGAAGGCAGCGAAGCCACATTTAACCTGATTGCCTTGAACAAAAACCTAACCCAACAAGCGATGCCAGTTAAATACACCATCAACCGCATCAAACGTCGTTACCAATGGTATCAACAATATGGCGACTGGAATTGGGAACCAATTACAACACGCGAACGCATTCAAAGTGGCACGGTCGATTTACTGTCCGATCAAACTGTTTCGGTTTCCAGCCCCGTTGAATGGGGCAGTTATGAAATCAAGGTTGAGTCTGTTAGTGGTGAATTCATTGCCAGCTCTTATGGATTTGACACTGGATGGTATGCGCCAGCTGATGCATCTGATACGCCCGATACCCTCGAACTTAGTTTGGACAAACCGGCCTACGGTGCTGGTGATGTCGCCACTTTGCGCATTGTCCCAAGACAGGCTGGTATTGCCTTGATTAACGTCATGTCTAATCGCCTAATCTCAATGCAGGCCGTGGCGGTGGATGAGGGTGAAAACCTTATCAGCCTGCCTGTTACGGATGAATGGGGTGCAGGTGCCTATGTTACGGCCAGTGTCGTGACACCGCTAGATGAGACCAAAGGCCAAAACCCAACACGTGCACTTGGTTTGGCCTATGGCAAGGTTGATCCTGCCCACAAGGCGTTGACTGTCGCCTTTGAAGAAATGGCCGAGGCCAGCCCACGCAGCCCCATGAATGTTGTCTTGAATGTTGACGGCATCCAAGCAGGGGAAACCGCCTATGCCACGATCGCTGCTATAGATTTGGGTATTTTGAACCTGACCAGTTTTGACAGCCCTGACCCCCTTGATCATTACTTTGGTCAGCGTCGCCTTGGCATGGGTATCCGTGATGTTTACGGACGTTTGATTGATGGCATGAATGGCGCGGCTGGAACGATCCGTTCGGGTGGTGATGCCGCGGGTGGTATGAAACGCCAAGCACCGCCCCCAACAGAAGAACTGGTTTCTTATTTCAGCGGTCCAATCACCGTGGATGAACGCGGGCGGGCTGTTGCGCAATTTGATTTGCCTGAATTTAACGGCACCGTGCGCCTTATGGCTGTAGTTTGGTCTGACACCGGTATTGGCCAGGCTGAACAGGATGTGCTTGTGCGTGATCCTGTTGTTTTGACCGCCAGCCTGCCCCGCTTTATGGCGCCAGGTGACACCGCAACATTACGGATGGATATCGTTCATGCCAGCGGTCCGGCAGGACGCATTGGTTTGGATGTCACCACAAGTAACGGTTTAAGCCTTGCCGCTGTGCCCTCTGGTTTTGATCTTGCGGTTTCTGGCACAAAACAGTTTAGCCTTGATTTAGATGCGCGGATTATTGGCCTGCAAAACGTCAAAATATCTATGACATTGCCCAACGGTAAAAACCTGACCAAGACGTTGATGTTGCCTGTTCAACTAAACGACCCCGAGGTTTCAACAACCCGTCAGTTTAATCTGGCCGCAGGCGACAGCTTTAGCTTTTCAAATGATGTTTTTGCCGACATGCACGCGGGATCAGGTCATGCTATTTTAACCGCCGGTCCTTTGGGTCGATTTGATGCGCCTGGCTTGCTTCAAACGCTTGATCGTTATCCATATGGCTGTACCGAACAACTGACATCTAAGGCGATGCCACTGCTGTATTTTGACCAAGTTGCCCGTGTAATGGGACTGGATCAGCGTGAAAACGTGGACACCCGAATTTCACAAGCCATAACGGCCATCCTTGCAAATCAATCTAGCAACGGCGCGTTTGGTTTGTGGCGTCCGGCCAGTGGCGATGGATGGTTGAACGCCTATGTCACCGATTTCCTTTCACGTGCCCGCGCCGAAGGGCACAACGTGCCTGATCGCGCCTTCAGAATGGCGTTAGATAACCTCAGAAATTCTGTGAATTACGCCAGTGACTTTGATCGCGGTGGTGAAAACCTTGCCTATGCGTTGATGGTGCTCGCACGCGAAGGTGCCGCCTCGGTTGGGGATTTGCGATATTTCGCTGACGTAAAAGGCGACGCCTTTGCAACCCCCTTGGCCCAAGCGCAAATGGGTGCCGCTTTGGCGATGTATGGCGATCAACGTCGCGCGGATAAGATGTTTGCCTTGGCTGGCAAAAATCTGGCCATTAGTATCACCCGCAAAGAAGCCGCCGTTTGGCGTGCGGATTACGGCACGAACTTACGCGATGCCGCCGCCGTTTTGACATTGGCAAGAGAAGCCAGAAGCCAAGTCATCGACCAAGTAACGCTGGCACAACTTGTGGCGCAAGGCGCTGGGCGCAACCGATCCACCCAAGAGTCGCTGTGGTCGTTGATGGCCGCCAATGCTCTTTCTCGATCTGGTGGCGTAAGTCAGCCGCTTGCCATCAACGGATCACCAGCGGATGGACCGTTAATTCGCATGTTGGAAAACCAGTCCGATGCATCGGTTGATATCCAAAATATAGGCTCTAAATCAGAGCTTTTGACGCTAACAACCTTTGGTGTGCCCCAAGTTTTGGTCCCTGCTGGCGGCAATGGTTACGCAATCAAACGCGAATATTACACAGTCGAGGGCGGCTTGGTCGATTTGAAAAACGTTCAGCAAGGCGACCGTCTGGTTGTGGTATTGCGGGTAATGCCGTGGGAACGTGCCGAAGCACGGCTTATGATAAACGATCCCCTGCCCGCTGGCTTTGAAATCGACAATCCGAACCTTTTGCGTGCCGGTGATATATCCGATCTGGGTTGGTTAGAATTGAATGCAACGCCCAAAAATACAGAGTTTAGGCAAGATCGCTTTTTGGCCGCGGTGGATTGGCAATCGGAAAGTGACTTTTCGTTGGCCTATATTGTTCGCGCGGTAACCCAAGGCGCGTTCCATCATCCCGCGGCATCTGTCGAGGATATGTATCGACCACAATATCGCGCAAACAGTGACGCTGGCCGTGTTTACATCAGCCAATAGATCGCTTTGAAGTCCCGCACTCTTCATCGATTGTTGATCGGCGGCGTATTGGCCGCTGGGATTTTTGCCGGTGGCATGGACAGACTTCGCCATTGGGTGGCTGATACCGAACTGCCCCCACTTATTGTTGCGACTGGCACCGAGGTGGTGGACAGAAACGGCAAGCTATTGCGCGCCTATCAGGTGGCCGACGGGCGATGGCGATTGGCCGTCAATGTGGCCGAAGTTGATCCACGTTTCATTTCAATGCTGATCGCATTTGAGGACAAGCGTTTTTATCGTCATCAAGGTTTGGATCTTTGGGCCATGTCGCGCGCCGCATTTCAGGCGGCATGGAATGGTCGCATGGTTTCCGGTGGATCGACCTTGACCATGCAAGTCGCGCGGCTGCTTGAGGATGGTACCACGGGGAAATGGGCCGGAAAAATCCGCCAAATTCGCGTGGCTTTGGCCATGGAACAACAGTTAAGTAAACGCGAAATTCTAAAACTCTATCTTCAAACTGCCCCTTATGGCGGCAATCTTGAGGGTGTTCGCGCCGCCAGTCTTGCGTATTTCAACAAGCCGCCGCACCGCCTTACACCAGCCGAGACTGCCTTGTTGGTGGCACTGCCTCAAGCACCCGAACGCAGACGTCCTGATCGTCACTTAGATGCGGCGGGTGAGGGGCGTGATCGCGTTCTTGCGAGGATGGTTGCGAAAGGTATTTTACCAAAGGACGAGGCGATCGCGGCCCAAAGTGACGCCCTGCCCCATCACCGCGCCGTCTTTCCCGCCATTGCACCACATTTGGCTGATCATGCGATAAATCTGTTCCCCTTACGCCAGAAAGTGAATTTGACCATCGATGCAGATTTGCAAAAGGATCTGGAAAAATTGGCAAGGGATGCAATGGTGAACAAGGACCCAGCCACCTCTTTGGCGTTAATGGTTGCGGATCATGAAACGGGTGAGGTTCTCGCCTCAATCGGATCACCAGCCTATCAGCAAGGCAAGGCGCGTGGATTTATTGATATGACGCAAGCGCTTCGATCGCCCGGCTCGACGCTAAAACCGCTGATTTACGGATTGGCGTTTGATCGTGGATTGGCCCATCCCGAAACATTGATTGAAGATCGCCCAACTGCCTTTGGCACCTACCTGCCGCAGAATTTTGACAATCAATTTCGCGGCACGGTACGTGTGCGTAACGCCTTGCAACTTTCGCTGAACATTCCTGTTGTCTCGATTTTGGATCGACTTGGCCCTGCACGATTGATGCAATCGATCAGCCGTACAGGCGGCAAACCGGTTGTACCTGGTGGACAAGCAGGATTGGCCGTGGGTTTGGGGGGTCTTGGTATGTCACTTGCTGATTTGATGCGGGTGTATGGCACCTTAGCGCGTGGTGGTACGGCCATGGGATTACAGTACTTTGGCGATGAACCAACATCGGAAACCACACGCGTTTTGGCGGCATCAGCTGCGTGGCAAGTCGGGGATATATTGGCCGGTGCGGCAAGGCCCGCCAGTGCGGCTGATCGGCAAATCGCCTACAAAACTGGTACGTCATATGGGCACCGTGATGCGTGGTCGTTGGGTTATGATGGGCAACATGTCGTCGGCGTTTGGATGGGCCGACCCGACGGTACCCCCGTTCCAGGCGCCTTTGGCGGTGAATTGGCGGCACCTGTTTTGTTTCAGGTTTTCGATCACCTAAAGGTTGCGCCAATGCCACCGCCGCCAGCAGAAACACTCATCGTGGCAAATGCAGATTTGCCCCCGCCTTTGCAATGGTTCAGGGACGGGAAATCATTGGATCAGAACGCATTGATTGGCCCTGCAATTGCCTTTCCACCAGATGGGTCATTGTTGGATTTGGCGGGCGGTGAATTGATCTCCAAGGTACGCGACGGACAAGCGCCATTCACATGGCTAATCAATGGTTCACCCATCGTAAGCAATGCAAATAGCCGCCAAATTCAAGTGACCGCACCCGAAGAAGGGTTCGTTTCACTGTCAGTTATTGATCGCAACGGCATGTCGGCAAAAGCGCAGTTTCGCCTTAAATAGAGCCGCTTTTTAGCCTTTAGACCCGTTCTATCGCAATCGCAATTCCCTGACCGCCACCGATGCACATCGTGATCAAGCCAAGTTTGCCGTTCGTGCGTTCAAGTTCCGCCATCAACTTTACCATCAGGATTGCGCCCGTTGCGCCAACTGGATGACCAAGGGCAATGGCACCCCCATTTGGGTTCACTTTGGCGGGATCTAGATCAAGCGCGCGGTTCACCGCAATCGCCTGTGCGGCGAAGGCTTCGTTGCTTTCGATAACGTCAAAATCAGATGCCTTTAAGCCAGTTTTGGCCAACAGTTTTTTCACCGCTGGAATTGGCCCAATACCCATAACCTCGGGTCGTACGCCTGCGTGCGCGTATCCTAAAATACGTGCACGAGGTTTCAAATTTCCTTTTTCAACGGCCGACCCATTGGCCATCACAATAGCCGCGGCCCCATCGTTGATACCTGATGCATTGCCTGCAGTAACCGTGCCTTCCTTTTGGAAAGCAGGCCGCAATCCCGCAAGGCTTTCGGCGGTGGATGCTTTGGGATGTTCATCCGTTGTGAATTCAACAAGCTGACGTTTAACTTTGATTTCTATCGGTACAATTTGATCGGCGAACAGGCCGCCCTCAATTGCTGCTTTGGCGCGGTTTTGTGAAGCCAAAGCAAAGACATCCTGATCTTCACGAGTGATATCATTTTCTTTGGCAACATTTTCTGCTGTGACACCCATGTGACCCGTACCAAATGGGCAGTTTAATGCACCCAGCATCATATCCGTGACGCCTGCGTTGCCCATCTTTTGCCCCCAACGCGCCCCTTCTAGAATGTAGGGCGATCGGCTCATGCATTCGGCACCACCGGCCAGACCGAATTCCGCATCCCCGTTCATCATTGATTGCATCACTGAAACGATCGCTTGCGCCCCTGAACCGCACAACCGATTAACATTCATGGCCGGCGTTGTGTCGGGCACACCCGCCTCAATCGCGGCGGCGCGTGAAAGATACATGTCACGCGGTTCGGTGTTAATGATATGGCCAAAAGCAACATCGCCAATTTGTTTGGCATCAACGCCAGCACGGGCAATCGCTGCTTTGGAAACTTCGGCGCCTAACGCTATCGGCGCGGTTGCGTCCAATGATCCGCCGAAAGTACCGATGGCAGTGCGTGCGCCACTAAGGATGAATATATCAGACATGTTATTCCCTTTTGATTTTCTTGATCATAGCAATTCTTGAGCTGGGTTGCGCGCTTAACGCTGCGTCGTTTCATCAGCCAACAACGCATCGACACTTTTGCGAAAATCGCCGCTGAAATCGCCAAGTTGCGCCAAAACCTTACGCTCAAATTCTTGGGCCAGCGGCGTCAACTGTTTCACCACATCACGGCCCGTGGTCGTTAGGGACAATTCTATCAACCGGCGATCTTCGGCATTCGTTTGTTTGGTGAGGTAACCAGATTTTTCAAGCCGCGTGGCTGCTCGGGAAACTTTGGATTTATCCATATCCACCTTTTCGTGGATTTCACGCACAGACACAGAACCGGTTTGGGATAGATGTGCAAGTACACGCCATTCCGAAACCCCAAAGCCAAATTTTTCGCGATAGATTGCGGAAAATTCACGGCTTACACGCCCCGCTAGAACAGCCAATTGATAAGGCAGAAATTCATCTAGAACAAAATCATCGTCGGGGGAATTTGGTTGGCTCATGCCTAAGTCATAGCCAATTTTTCTTATGCGTCAACACTGCCAATCTTGACACCGTTGCAAATGCAACGATAATGACGCCCAGCAAAAGTAGGACCAATTCTATGACAGATAATGCAAACCCAAGTGGCATGACGCAAGCCCCCTCAACCATAGGAACCAGCGCGGGTTATATGCCGGGTTTTGGGAATGATTTTGAAACCGAAGCACTGCCTGGCGCATTGCCACAAGGGCAAAACTCACCGCAAGTTTGTCCTTATAACCTTTATGCTGAACAATTGTCTGGCACCGCATTCACCGCACCGCGTGGTGAAAATGAACGCACGTGGTGTTACCGCATTCAACCGTCTGTGAAACATACGGGCCGATTCAAAAAGCTGGATGTGCCCTATTGGAAATCTGCACCACATATCATTGAGGACGTTTTATCCCTTGGCCAATATCGCTGGAGTCCGGTTGAACACGGCCAAGAAAATCTAACGTTCTTGACTGGCATGCGCACGATGACGACAGCGGGCGATGTAAATACCCAAGTGGGCATGGCGGCGCACATCTATCTGATTACAGCCTCGATGGTGGATGAGTATTTCTATTCTGCTGACAGCGAATTGTTGATCGTTCCCCAAGAAGGACGTTTGCGGTTTTGTACGGAAATGGGCGTCATCGATTTGGATCCACAAGAAATTGCAATCATCCCCCGTGGCATGGTGTTTAGGGTCGAGGTTTTGGAAGGCCCAGCGCGCGGTTTTGTTTGCGAAAACTATGGACAGGTGTTCACCTTACCCAACCGCGGGCCTATTGGCGCCAATTGCTTGGCCAATCCGCGTGATTTCAAAACACCCGTTGCCGCATTTGAGGATCGACAGGCCGACAGCCGCGTGGTGATTAAATGGTGTGGCCAGTTTCATGAAACATTCATCGATCATTCACCGCTTGATGTGGTTGCATGGCACGGCAATTACGCACCGTTCAAATACGATCTAAAAACTTTCAGTCCTGTTGGCGCGATCTTGTTTGATCACCCAGACCCATCCATCTTTACCGTTCTAACAGCACCATCTGGTGTAGAGGGCACCGCGAACATTGATTTTGTACTGTTTAGGGACAGATGGAACGTGGCCGAAAACACATTCCGTCCCCCTTGGTATCACAAAAACATCATGTCTGAATTGATGGGCAATATTTATGGAATTTATGACGCCAAACCAGAGGGGTTTATTCCAGGCGGCATGTCGCTTCACAACATGATGCTGCCCCACGGCCCCGATCGCAATGCTTTTGAGGGCGCGTCAACAACCGAGCTAAAGCCACAATATTTGGCAAACACCATGTCTTTCATGTTCGAAACCCGCTTTCCACAACACCTGACTGAATTCGCCGCAAACGAGGCACCATTACAGGATGACTACATTGATTGCTGGTCGGATTTGGAAAAGAAATTCGACGGAACGATAGGTAATACTTAGATGAAACTGTATTCCTATTGGCGCTCGACCACGTCGTACCGCGTTCGCATTGCCTTGCACCTTAAGGGTCTGAGTTTTGAAACCGTGCCTGTTGATCTGGTTAAGGGCGATCAAAAACGTGATGATTACGCGGCACTTAACCCTTTGGCCGGTGTTCCCACGCTTGTTTTGGATGATGGCACTGCATTGACGCAATCCATGGCGATTTTGGATTATCTAGATGCGGTTTATCCAGACATGACACTTTTGCCAAACGATCCTATCGAACGCGCCAAAGTACGTGCCGCCGCGCAGACAATTGCCATGGAAATTCATCCCATCAATAACCTCAAGGTCGGTGATTTTTTGAAATCCGACATGGGGCAAACCCAAGACGATGTGATCCGCTGGATGTGTGAATGGATGCATCGTGGGTTCACTGCTTTTCAGGAACAGATTGATGCGACTGGCAAGTTTTGCTTTGGCGATACGTTAACGCAAGCTGATCTTTGCCTGATCCCGCAACTTTATAATGCACATCGGTGGGGGTTAGACCTTGCGCCTTTCGTGCGACTGACCGACATTGAGAAAAATTGCCTCGCCCTGCCCGCCTTTGATGCGGCGCGACCAGAAAACCAACCCGACGCGGGATAAGCTACAGAAAGACGACAAATGCCAATTCTTAATTCTTGGGTGAGCAGTGCAAATTCGCATGACACCGATTTCCCCTTGAACAACCTGCCTTACGGCGTGTTCTCAACTGATGAAAATGAACCTCGTTGTGGTGTGGCCATCGGGGATATGATCGTCGATGTGACAACACTAGAGGCCGAAGGAATTTTGCAAGCCGCTGAACAAGACGTGTTTGACGTACCATTTTGGAATGATTTCATGGAAGAAGGCCCCGCCGTTTGGGCAAGCTTCCGTGCCTCTTTGACAGCAATGCTAGCCGAGGGTTCTAGCGATCAAGCACGTATTGAGCCGCATCTGGTATCAATGAAAGACGCCACCATGTATTTGCCATTTGCAGTGGCCGAGTACACCGATTTTTATGCTGGCAAACATCACGCGATTAACGTTGGCACCATGTTCCGTGGCGCAGAAAACGCCTTGCCACCAAATTGGCTGCACATCCCGATCGGCTATAATGGTCGCGCTTCGTCTGTGGTGGTTTCTGGTACTGATGTCCGCCGTCCTTGGGGTCAACTTAAGGGTCCAGATGATACAGTTCCACGGTTTGAGCCGTGCAAGCGATTTGATATCGAACTTGAAATGGGCGCAATCGTTGGCAGTTTCTCTGATGGTCCCGTTACCGTTGATACCGCTAATGAAATGATTTTTGGCTATGTCATTTTGAATGATTGGTCAGCTCGCGACATCCAAGCATGGGAATATCAACCCCTTGGTCCGTTTCAGGCCAAAGCAACCGCCAACACCATTTCACCTTGGATCGTAACAACAGCCGCACTTGAACCCTTTAAGTGTGACACGCCAGAGCGTGAGTTTGAGTTGTTGGATCATCTGAAAGACACAGGTCCAATGCTTTATAACATTGATCTGATGGCAACGATCCAACCCGAAGGCGCCGACAAGCCATCGGTTTTGTGTAAAACGAATTATAACTACATGTACTATTCATCCGCACAGCAACTGGCGCATCACACCACGGCGGGATGCCCGATGAATGTTGGTGATCTTTTGGGTTCTGGCACGATTTCTGGCCCCGAAAAATCAACGCTTGGTTCGATGTTGGAAATCAGTTGGGGTGGCAAAGAGCCTATCACACTGGAAACTGGCGAAACCCGTACATTCCTAGAGGATGGCGATACGATTAACCTAACGGGTGCTGCCATCGGCGATGGATACCGCGTTGGTTTTGGTGACTGTATCGGTACAATCCTACCCGCAATCAAAAAATCAGACTGGACCTAAGGGTCAGCGAAGGAGAAATATTATGGCTAAAGCATTCGCATCCCAAGGGGACATGAGCGAAAAGAAAATCACCTTTACCGAGGTGGGCAAAGACATCTGGGCCTTTACCGCCGAGGGGGACCCAAATTCTGGCGTCATTATTGGCGATGATTCCGTGATGATCGTCGAGGCACAAGCAACACCCCGTTTGGCCAACATGGTCATTGAAAAAGTTCGCTCAATCACTGACAAGCCAATCACCCATGTTGTTTTGACTCATTATCACGCCGTCCGCGTTTTGGGTGCATCCGCCTTTGGTGCGCAGCAAATCATCATGTCAGACGTGGCACGTGGCATGGTCATGGAACGCGGCCAAGAAGATTGGGACAGCGAATTCCAACGCTTCCCTCGCCTGTTTGAGGGTCACGAGAGCATTCCGGGTTTAACCTATCCAACCACAACTTTCAGCGACAGCATGACCGTTTTCCTTGGCAACCGTCGCGTGGAAATTAAACAAATCGGTCGCGCCCATACAGCAGGTGATGCGGTTGTTTGGGTACCAGATGAGGAGGTGATGTTCACCGGCGATATCGTTGAATATCATTCCGCTTGTTATTGCGGCGATGGTCACTTTGCTGATTGGGGCAACACTCTTGATGCGGTGAAAGCCTATAACCCACAATCAATTGCCCCCGGTCGCGGTGATGCGCTGGTCGGCGTTGATATGGTCGATGCCGCGATTGCGGCCACGCGCGATTTTGTCGAAAGCACCTACCGCCCCGCCGCACAGGTTGCCGCCAAAGGTGGCACGCTAAAGGATGCATGGGACGCCGTTCGCGATGTGTGCGATCCAAAGTTCAAAGACTTTGCCATCTATGAGCATTGCTTGCCGTTTAACGTAGCACGCGCCTATGACGAGGCTCGAGGCATCCTTCACCCTCGCATTTGGACCGCCCAGCGCGATCTGGATATGTGGGCAGCGTTACAGGGGTAAAAAATGACGGCAACATCAAATCATTTTATGATGCAGGCATTAAACAATGCTTGGGCTAATTCGACACTATATAAGGCTATATTGCCGATGTCGGATGAAGATGTTACCGCCAACCGTCCATCCTTTTTTGGGTCGATCATTCGCACGTTGAATCATATTTATGAAGTTGACTTGTATTATGCCGACGCCCTGAAGGCGGCGGGAAAAGGTCGGCAAATATTTCAACGTGATGACGTAAAAAGTGTCGCTGCCTTGGGTGCATTACAAGCCGACGTTGACCTCGAGCTTGCGATGTTTTGCAAGGATATCCAGCCTGACGTCTTGGTATCAAATTGTCAGATAGAACGCAAAGATGGCCTTGTTGATGAGCGTGTGGATTGGGTGTTGCTGCACTTGTTTCAGCACCAAATTCATCATCGCGGCCAAATCCACGCGATGTTGTCTCATGCGGGAATTGAGCCGCCCCAGTTGGACGAATTTTTCCTTGAAAACGGGCGTATCCCTTCCGTGAAACCTTATTGGAGCTAAACTATGGTCGATGTTCGTTACGAAACCGCATTTCGCCTTTATCCTTTTCAGCCGACTCCGGATCAGAACGTCGAAAAACCGGTACGCCACAGCGTTGTGATCATTGGTGGAGGGCCTGTCGGTATGGCCATGGCCCTTGATCTGGGACTAAAGGGCGTTTCCTGCCTTGTGTTGGATGATCACGACGGTGTTGGTGTCGGCAGTCGGGCAATTTGTTTCGCCAAACGCACGCTGGAAATTTGTGACCGTTTAGGCGCAGGTGATCCCATGGTGGACAAAGGCGTCGTTTGGAATGTCGGCAAAGTATTCCGCCAAACCCGTCAAATTTACGATTTTAATCTGTTGCCAGAAGAAGGGCACAATCGCCCCGCCTTTATCAACCTGCAACAACCCTATTTTGAACGCTTTCTGGTCGAGGAAATTCGCCGGCAGCAGGCCAAGGGCGTGCCGATCGAAATCCGTGGCAAGACGGCCATCAAAGGCATCACCAATCACGACCGTTATTCCACCCTTGATCTGGAAAATGACGATGGGCCCTATCAAATAGAGGCGGACTGGGTGATTGCTTGTGATGGCGCGCGTTCCCCTGTGCGCCAGATGATGGACCTGTCATTTGAGGGTCGCGTATTTGAGGATAACTTCCTTATCTGCGACGTCAAAATGGATGCGCCATTTCCAACAGAGCGTTGGTTTTGGTTCGATCCGCCCTTTAACCCGGGCCAATCAGTACTGCTGCATAAACAACCTGATGACGTTTGGCGCATTGATTTTCAGTTGGGCTGGGACATTGATCGACAAGCCGTTGTTCAACCCGAATATTACATGCCCAAAGTACAGGCTATGTTAGGACCCGATGTAACCTTCACACCTGAATGGGTCAGCGTTTACACATTCCAATGTGCCAGCATGGAAAACTATCGCCATGGGCGGGTTTTGTTTGCAGGTGACAGTGCCCATCAGGTCAGCCCCTTTGGTGCACGCGGCTGTAATGGCGGTATCCAAGACGTCGATAATTTAGGCTGGAAGCTGGCCTTGGTGATTAACGGCCAAGCACCCGAAAGCCTGTTGGATACCTATCACACAGAACGCAAACATGGGGCCGAGGAAAACATCCTAAATTCGTCACGCACCACGGATTTCATGACACCAAAAACCGATGTGACAAAGATGTTCCGTGAGGCTGTTTTAGATTTGGTTGAACACGCACCCTTTGCTCGCCCCTTGGTGAATTCAGGGCGACTGTCTGTTCCTTGTACTTACCAAAACTCAAAACTAAACGGCCCTGATAGTGCCGAATTACCTGACAGAACCGCGGTTGGAAAACCAATGTGCGATGCGCCCGTTCAGGACGCGTGGCTGCTGTCCCAATTTGGCAAAGGTTTTCAGATTTTGGCACTGAATTGTACGTTGGATGGGATCAGTGCTAATGGCGTAACAGCCACGGTAACATCTTTGGACGCAACCGGTGGCACGTTGTTGGCAGAACGATACCTTGGGCAAGCAAATCAAGCGGTCTATCTAATTCGTCCGGATCAGCATGTCGCTGCGCGTTGGTCACATGTTGACTCTGATGCGATCAAAGCCGCACTTATTACAGCGATGGGATGCTGATATGCCGTTAGAAATGAATGCAAATATCACCGACCCAGATGGGTTTTATTCAGATCTTATTGATCTGCATGCAGGGTTAAGTGACGAGGAAAGCCACGCTCTTAATGCGCGGCTTGTGCTGATTTTGTGCAATCACGTTGGCGATCCTGACAGCTTGAAAACCGCTTTTGAGTTGGCGGCAAAGTCTGGCCCCACCTGATCATTTTTCAGAGGATCATACCCTAAGGTTTTCCTAAATTTTTACGCTCTTAGTGGTTTTCGCTTAACGAATTGAAAGCCGCCCCTTGTTACTTTTTGGCCAGAAAAGTTTTCAAGAGGGAAATTCAATGGTAAACTCAAACGACCCAAATGTGACATCCGTAGTGGGCACCACCGGTGATGATCACCTTGGCGACGGCTACGTTGATCCCAACGGCGGCACAATTACAGGCGAAAACGGTGGCGTTGACAAGTTCAACGGTAACGCTGGCAGCGATAATATCGAAACCGGCGGTGGTGATGATCTTCTTGCCGGCGATATGGTTGGCGAAGAGTGGTCATTTATCAACAGAAAATGGGTCTATGGCCCCGACGCAATCAATACATCCGGCACCCCTTTAAACAGTTATGACGACACCCTTTATGGCGGTGACGGCAAAGACGTTCTTCTTGGAAATGGTGGCCATGATGAAATTTACGGCGGCACGGGCAAAGACTTAATCAACGCAGGTTCGGGAAATGACGATGCCTATGGCGGTGATGGAAACGACATCCTAAATCTGGAAGATGGCGATGACCTTGGTGTTGGTGGTGCGGGTAACGACATTATCAATGCAGGTGATGGCGAGGATTTGGTTTACGGCGATGGTCAGGGTGACAACCTTTTAAACACCAACACCGATGGAACAAATCCAACCAGTTTCGATCAATACGCGGCCTCCGGCGGGTGGGATGTTGAAACCATAGAGGGCCAAACCTCTATGTCCCAAAATGTCGAAACCGAGGAGGGTGGCACCTATACAATCCAATTTGATCTGGCAGCAAATCTGGCCGGCGGCCTGACCAGCGGTACAGTCGAAGTTATGTGGAATGGCGAAGTTGTTGGCACTATTACCGCTGAATCCGGCGTCTATGAAACTCATTCTATTGATGTAGTTGGTGACGGCAATGAGGGTGTTTTAACGTTCAACACAGTTTCTGGCCAAGATGAAAGCGGTGTTGTTATCAACATGGATGGCCCAATTTTTTCATATGAGAAAACTATGGAAATTTATGGTCAGGAAATTGATGTGGCCGCCTTTGCACCGGGTCAAGTCAAGCTTTATCAGGTCATCGATGGACAACTAAAAGTCTTTGATCCTGAAACCAAAAATTACGAAGATGCGGGTGAACCGACGGGCATTAAAATCAATGCAATTGGTTTCAACGTCGAAGACGACATGATCTACGGCATCGCAAAAAAAGACGGGTTTGATCATCTTGGTAATCCCGTTTCAAAACAAGATTTGGTCATGATGGATGCCGAGGGTAACGCCTATTGTATTGGGAAAACTGGCCACGGCGATTATGTTGGCGACTTTGATAGCGAGGGTAACCTTTGGACATTTGACAGCTCGCTTAATCGTGTGTCGGCCATTGATGTCGACAATTTGGATGGAGATGGAAACCCACTAGTCACAGACTACTATTTGCCAAAAGATTTGTTTGAAGGTCGCGCTTATGACATCGCCTATAATACCGAAGAAAATGCGTTCTACGCGGTCGAGGCACCTAGTGAAAATGGTGGCAATGGTTCGGTGCATAAAATCGATATCTCTGGTCTGGCTGATGGCGGACAACCAGTCATAACATCCATTCCGATATCCGGTACGCTGCACGGTGATGATATGTCTGCTGGCATGTCAAAGGGGGCTTATGGTGCTGTATTTTTGGATGGCGATGGAAATTTGTATTATGGTTTAAACAAAGGGGATCACGATCTTGATGGCTCCACCGCCTCTGATGGTGGGATATTTAAAGTCAATCTTGATTGGGACAATGGATCGGCATTTGCGGAATTCGTTTCCGAGGCACCTGCAACGGGATCTAATGATGGGGCGGTTGATCCTCGTTCATCTGACGCCTTTGCCGAAGTCGATGACACTGCACCATTCCTATTGCGCGATCCCATCTTTTCCAACACCGAGGGCGGCAATGATGTTCTGCGTGGCGGTGAGGGTGACGACGAAATCTATGGCGGCGCGGGTGATGACAAAGTTATCGGTGGCGCGGATAACGACGAACTATATGGCGATGAAGGGTCCGATCAAATCAGGGGCGGGTCGGGCAGCGATGAAATCTATGGTGGATCAGGCGATGACAAAATCCTTGGCGGCAGCGGCGGTGACACAGCATCCGGCGGTGAAGACAATGATTACATCAACGGTGGCGGTGGTAACGACAGTATTTCAGGTGGGTCGGGCAACGACAAATTGGTCGGTGGCAAGGGTGCTGATACCATTTCTGGGGGCGAAGGCGACGACCACATGTGGGGTGGCAATTGGGCCGGCGACGAAGAAAACGACACCTTTGTTATTTCAACAGCCAGTGGCAAAGACATGATTCACGATTTTGAGATCGACCATGACCAAATTGATTTGTCATCACTCGGCTTGGAATTTGCAGACTTAAAGCCACTGATGTCTGATGTTGGTTGGGCCACTGAAATTGACCTAAGTGGTCTTACTGGTGGATCAACGGGTGACAAACTCATTCTAAAATCTGTGGATTTAGATGAGCTTGATGAAACTAATTTCATTTTTAATTCAGCGGAATTTGGGTCGATCGGCGTTATGATCGCCCCAAATCGCGTATCAATCTTTGACGTCCCTAACATCTAGAATGATCTCGCCTGTGATAGTCGCATCTTCTTTCGCACTATCTTCTAAAGGCTCTGTTGATTTGGCTTGTCCAACGATCAAAGGCAACATTTGCGTCGAACCATGCATTGATAATTCACCTTCGGCCGGGGTTTTCCAAGCCAGCGTATCAAAGCCAGAACATCTGTCGCAAATCGCGGTCCAGTTTGAATGCACGTGATTACATTTATCACAGGTCCACTGCGGGCCGCGCGATGCACCCAACGCCTTAGTCAACCAGCCACGAACGATGGCGTCATCTGAACCTTCACCTCGTTCAATCGCCGCCATGATTGTTAAGGAACGTGAAGTTAGATAATCATCATTCAAGCCGCCCAGTGCTTTTCGTGCACCCGCGAAATCTTCATCCGCGATGTGCAACTCCGCCATCAAAAGACGCGCTTCAGCATGATCAGGGTCGCTTTTGATTAATCCTGCAAACCGCTTTATCCGGGCTTTGGTGGTTTCTGTTGGTACAATATCTGCAAAGCCAGCCGCCAAATCAGGGTGGGGTTGGCTTTTCCAAGCTGCAATAAGAACCCGCGTCGCGTATCGTGGTTTTTCTTGCTCCATGTAAGCTTTGGCCGCCATAACTGCCGCTGGAATTAAGTCTGGCGAAAGGCGGTTCGCCTCAATCGCGGCGACTTGGGCCTCTACTGCGCCAGCGTTTGCAAATATATCGCGTGCCTCGGACAATGCTAAAACCGCATCGCGTCGTTTATGAACATCGCGGGGCAAAACACCGTTTGAAACCTTAGTGTTCAGCGTTTTACGTGCGCCGGCCCAATCTTCATTTTCGGCCTGTAATTGCAAAAGAACGTCGCCAGTTTCATTGTGCTTGGGTTTTAAATCAAATGCCTTCTCGGCCAATTTTTTAGCTGTTTCAGTGTCACCTTCGGCCAATTTTTGTTTCATGATACCTCGCACACCAACAAATCGTGTGCGTTCATCCTTTAACAATTCAACATAGATATCTTTGGCCTTCTTTGTGTCGCCCTCCATTTCTGCCGCTTGGGCGGAAATCAGGTTCGTCAATTCAGGCTTGTTTAACAACCGACGTGCGCGCTCTGCTTGGGAAAGGGCAACACGACCTTCGCCTGATGCCAGTGCCATTAGACCATCCGATAACGCTTGGTATCCTTTGCGTTCACGGTTCGCCGAAAAATATCGCGAAATAGCGGTTTCATCACCGTTCAAAAACCGAACAAAGGCCAGAACGAAGCCAATCAACTTCAAAATCAAATAAAGCGTCAAAACCAACAGGATTAGGGCCACAATAGATTGCAGCGGGCCAAGAGTGTATTCGGTGTTTCCAAAGGCGATTTGAATGCCGCCGCTCATTGATGTCAGATAATTGACGCCAAACGCGAGCGCGATTATCGCGACCACAAAAAACAGAATCTTGATGAGGGACCAAAGCATAATGTTTCCTTAGTTCGAAAGTGTCGTTGTGGTATAAGTTGCAAACCCAGACTGCGCATCAGCATATGCCTGTGCTTTGGCAACCCAAGGTGCAATTTCGGCGGTTCCGCCTTCGGGCAAACCAGCCAATTCATCAATTGATGCTTGGACTTCGCCATTGTTTAGCGCGGCTTCGGCGCGGGAAAGAATAGCGTCTGGATCGTCACCCTCTTTTGCCGTCAACGACCGTGCACCGGTTTGTGATTTCAAGAACGCACTGAACCTGCCCATTGCAGATGGATCCGCCGTTTCTGCAATTGCGACGGCCAAAGTGGCCCGTGCAATATCTGGGAAGTCTGTTTGCAACGACGAAAGGCTAGGAATGCCTGCACTATTTTCTGAAAGGCTTGTCGGGGCCATATTGCCAGATACATCGTTGATCGCAGTCAACGTATCGGCAAAGGCACGGCCCGTGTCCAGTTCACCCTTTAGTTCATTAAACAGGCTGCGCAGCCGCGCATTCTTGGCGGCTGTTTCAGCTTCGCCTTTTTGTTCAGATACCGTTGCAAGTTTATCCGCCAACTGATCTTCAAGTTCGGCCACGCGGGATTGAAATCCTGCGATTTCACTGCCTTGCGACGCCACAACTTCATTCATGCGGGCAAGTTCAGTAACATAGGATTTTAGGGCTGTTTGAACCTCAGCACTTGCATCCGCGATAGGTCGATTTTCAATTTCAACAAGCCGCGCGGTTACGTCCGCAGTAGATTGCGTAAGCGCATCATCAAACTTTGATTGCTGGCTAGAAAATTCATCCGATTGCGTACGCGCCAATTCATTTGCCGCGTTAAAAACCATCAAATTATTTGCAGAGTTTTCTTTAAGTTCAGCAATCTCTGCATGTATTTCGACCAGTTCTTGGTTTTCACCAGGGAAAAACACACCGCCGGGAATGAAGTAATGCGCTGCGCCAAAACCTATGGCCGCCGAAATAACCCCACCAATGACCATCGGAAAAAAGATGCCAGAATGTTGGTTGGTTTCAGAAACTGGGGCAATCTCAACCTCTTTGGGCGACACTTCCTCTGCAATTTCTTCGAGAGTTTCTGTTGGTACTTCAATTTCTTCAGAAACGATTTCAACCGCATCTTCGGGCATGGACTGATCTATTTTCGTTTTCTTAGCCAAAATGCGCTCCAGTCGTGATCCCAATGAATTATGGGGTATATTCTAAAAATAGGTGTCCGATGCCCCACTGTACAGGAGAAGGAATTCTTTTAATTCCCCGCAAGCAGTGATTGCACCATCGAAATTTGTGTTGGTTCTGAAATTACCGTTATTTTATGGTACTTTCCAGCGTTCAACGCGCCTTGCACGTCTTTGCTTATGCAGAATATGTCGCAGTTTTGGCCGTCAATTACCTGTTTTTCAAATTGCCGCGCCGTTTCTTTTGAAAACAGAGGAATTTTCAACCCGTCAGAATTGGCCAACAATTTCAGTGTCGATTCGTCAAAGTTCTGCGGAACCTGCTGGTAAACAATTTTCTCAAACACATGCATTCCATGATCAGAAAGGGGCTCTGCAATACTTTGATGAACTTTTGCGCCTCTAAAATGGCAAATCCGTCCTTGCGGTTGATCATCCCTTAACAACGCCACCAGATTTGTTGCGCCACCCTTGGCCGAAACCGGCGCAAAACCCATATCCTGTGCGATCTTGGCTGTTCGATCCCCAACGCAGTAAGCGACCCGCCCGCCCCCAGTGCCGTTAAAAGCATTCACGCCAGATGGTGACGTAAAGATCGCAATATCAAAATCCGGTATTTGGATTTGAGGCGTGAATTCTATGCGCATCAATGGGGCAATTTTAATATTCTTTGCTGATACATTCTCTTCCATTAACGCCCGCGCTAAACGCGTGGAACCTTCCTGGGGCCTGGTTAACAAGAATTGATTTTGGCAGTGATGCATAATGGGCTCGGGATTGTCCTAGACGAACCCAAGTGGTACCTGCCAAGAAGGTTTCAGGCAAGGTTGGCTGGCAGATGACAAAGACGCTTAGGATTTTAGGTCTAGAAAGTAGCTGTGATGACACTGCTGCCGCAGTGGTTTCTAGTCAAGGCCAGCGGGTGATGTCATCAGTGGTTTACACACAAACCGATATTCACGCCGATTTTGGTGGTGTCGTTCCAGAAATCGCCGCCCGTGCGCATGCCGAAAAACTGGATTACTGTGTTGAGGCAGCATTGGCCGAAGCCAAAGTAAATTTGGCTAATATAGATGCGATCGCCGTTACATCGGGCCCCGGGTTGATCGGCGGCGTTTTAGCCGGTGTCATGTGCGCGCGCGGCTTGGCCGCTGGTCAAAACATCCCACTAATCGGTGTCAATCATCTGGCAGGTCACGCGCTGACGCCGCGCATGACCGATGATTTACCATTCCCCTATTTGATGTTGTTGGTGTCTGGCGGGCACTGTCAGTTTCTGCTGGTTCAAGCCCTTGATAAATTCACTCGTTTAGGCGGCACGATTGATGATGCACCGGGCGAAGCCTTTGACAAAATCGCCCGTCTTTTGGCCCTGCCCCAACCTGGCGGTCCCGCAGTTGAAACAACAGCACGCGATGGCGATCCCAAAGCAATTTCCTTGCCACGCCCACTTTTGAACCGTCCCGGGTGTGACATGTCGTTTTCCGGTTTGAAAACAGCAGTTCTGCGGGCACGCGATCAGATCATTGCCCAAGATGGTGGTTTGCCAAAAGCAAAACGCGCCAATCTTTGCGCCTCTTTTCAAACGGCAGTGGCTGACGTTTTGAAGGAAAAGACGAAGCGCGCATTGGCGAAAGCCGCTGAAATCACCGGCAATACAGTTCCCTTGGCCGTGGCTGGGGGCGTTGCGGCAAACACTGAAATTAGAACATCGTTGAACTTGGTCAGTGACAGTTTTGTGGCCCCGCCTCTGAGGTTTTGCACAGACAACGCCGCGATGATTGCTTGGGCGGGTTTGGAACTATTCCAAGCCGGCTTAACTGACCCCGAAAACCTGATTGCTCGCCCACGTTGGCCCCTTGATAAAATCAGCCCCACCATGTTGGGTTCGGGCAAAAAAGGAGCCAAAGCATGAGCAAGATTTCCGTCATTGGTGCCGGCGCATTTGGCACAGCCTTAGCCGTACAATTTGCCCGCTTTGGGCACGAGGTAACTTTATGCGCTCGCGACGAAAAAAAGGCTCTAACATTGGCAAAAACGCGCGAAAATGCCGATCGTTTGCCAGGTGTAACGTTGCCAGATGGGTTAAAAATTTCCAATGACCTTACGGATCTTGGCAAGGTCGTTTTGTTGGCCATGCCTGCGCAAGCCATCGCGCCCTTCCTTCGGGCCAATGCGCAAAGTCTTTCGGCAACAACCATGGTTGCCTGTTGCAAAGGGATCGATATCGAAACGGGGCTTGGTCCCGCCGACTTGATTACCCATTTTACTCAAGCAGTCCCCGCCGTGCTAACCGGGCCCAGCTTTGCCGCGGATATTGCAAAAGGTTTACCTACGGCCCTTACGTTGGCATGTGCAGATGACGCGGTTGGGACGGATTTACAGACTGCTTTGGCCACTGACACTGTTCGCCTTTATCGCAGCACGGATGTCAAAGGCGCTCAACTTGGTGGTGCTTTGAAAAACATCATGGCCATCGCCTGCGGTTTGGCAATTGGTGCGGGTCTGGGCGAAAGCGCGCGCGCGGCACTAATGACCCGTGGGTTTGCGGAAATGAACCGCTTTGCCCAATCACGTGGCGCTCATATGCAAACCTTGGCAGGGTTATCTGGATTTGGTGATTTGGCGCTTACCTGCACCTCGATGCAGTCGCGAAACTTTGCGTTTGGCGTTGGCTTGGCTAAGGGCGAAACCAATACCTTGGGTAAGACGGTCGAAGGCGTTGCCACTGCCAAGGCCGTTGCCGGATTGTCTGTAGTCGAAGGTCTGGATTTACCGATTACACAATTGGTTTATGCTGTCACTGACGGAAAAATGCCGCTTGCCGACGCAATCTCGGCTTTGTTGTCGCGGCCCTTAAAGGAGGAATAAATGGCCTACTGGTTATTCAAATCCGAACCCGACGCTTGGTCCTGGGATAAACAAGTTGCCAAGGGTGATATAGGCGAAGAATGGGATGGCGTTCGAAATTATCAAGCACGTAACTTTATGCGCCAAATGGCAATTGGTGATTTGGGTTTTTTCTATCATTCGCAAAAAGACAAAGCCGTCGTGGGAATCGTCCAGGTGATTGCGACAGCACATCCAGACAGCACAACAGATGATGTGCGTTGGGAATGCGTAGATATCAAAGCCGTGAAAGCTGTACCAAAGCCTGTGACATTGCAAATGGTTAAAGATGATCCACGCTTGGCTGAAATGTTTCTTGTGCGAAATTCTCGTCTTTCGGTTCAGCCAGTACGCGATGATGAATGGGCCATGATTTGTGAAATGGGCGGGGTAGCGCCTTAGGCGCAAAACACAATTTATTGGCTATGGTACAGAATATCGGCATAATCATTTCGAAAGTCACAAGTAGAAGAGAGCATTATGGAATTTATAAATGTTTTGGCGGCCGCAGTCGCCGCATGGATTTTTGGCGCGATGTGGTATGGCATACTAGGAAAACAATGGATGGATGCGACAGGTAAAAAACCTGAGGACGTTGATCCATCTGACAAAAAGCCATTCATCATCAGTTTTATCTGTATGATTATCGTCGCTGGTATGATGCGTCATATTTTTGCGCTGTCTGGAATTGACACAATTGGGCTGGGCGCAATGGGCGGCATTGGCTTAGGTTTGTTTATTGTTATGCCATGGATCATCACGCACTATGTATTTGCCGGAAATAAGGCCAAGCTGATGCTGATTGACGGTGGTTATGCAACGTTGGGTTCAACGGTCATGGGCATTGTATTGGTGTTGTTCTAGTTCAAAGGGCCCCGTTTTTGTTGATCAAAACGCAATGATCAAACGGGACCCTTAAACCCCATGCCACCTCGCACCTGGGTTTCTTGTTTCTGAATGCTATGTTCACACGGCACCGCATTTGATTTCAACTGCTGGATATTTATAAGTTAAGCTAAATCAAATGATTAACGAAAAACGGCACCCCAATGGGATGCCGTAAAAAACTAAGTTTGGTCTGGTTTTAACCGTAAACAGCTTCTTTTCCGAAGTGTTTAGTCAACATGTAATAGATCACAGCGCGGTATTTGTTACGCTCGGATTTTCCGTACGTTTCAATTGCCTTGTCGATTGCTTCCATAAGGTTAGGGCCATCTGGCAAACCCAATTTTTTCATTAGGAAGTTTTCTTTAACTGTTTCCAATTCACTTGGTTGGCTGCCAGCAACAGTTGACGCATCTGCGTTATAGATCGAAGGGCCACAACCAATAGTAACCTTAGTCAACAGATCCATGTCTGGTGTCATGCCGCATTTGTTTTTCAAATCATCCGCATATTTCGCGATCAAATCGTCTCGTTTACCCATTTACGTCATCCCTAAATTTGGGCCAGCGTTGGCCAATTTCGTTTTCAATCAAGTCGCCAATGGCGCCTGTTAACACGTTAGTGACAAATTCCATCAAAACAAAGGAAAAGATTGGCCAGTTTTTCCCCCTAACCTTTGACCTAAAAATATTGGAATTATCTGACAGCAATTATGCCAATATTAGGAGTTAAAAATGGGACTTTGGAACTTTGTTAAAAACGCCGGTAAATCACTAGTTGGATCGGCCGAAGCATCAGAAGCACCAGCAGAAGATGTGCTGATGAAAGAAGTGTCTGATCTTGGGCTAGATGCCTCTGGTTTGAATATTACGGTTGAAGGCGATCAGGTTAAGGTCACCGGCGATGCGGTAAGCCAAGAAATGAAAGAAAAGGTAATTCTGGCCGTTGGTAACGTTGAAGGCGTAGCCGCAGTTGAAGACAAAGTCACCGGTGGTGATCCAGTTTTCCACACCGTCGTAAGCGGTGACAACCTTTCTAAAATCGCGAAAAAGCATTTGGGCAGTGCAAACGCCTATCCAAAGATTTTTGAAGCAAACAAACCGATGCTTTCACATCCAGACAAAATCTACCCCGGTCAGGTTCTTCGTATTCCACAAGAATAGAATTGCCCACTACAGGCGTTCATTCGAACGCCTGTAGTGAACTAAACGCAAACAATTTTTACAAAGAAAAAGCGAAAGTTAGCGAAAACTGACTTAGGTTTTTTTATTTTTAAGCCGCGATCTGATAAAATTATTTATCTTGACCCATACCCTATCAAATCTGGTATTTCGCCTCCCTACCCAAACCAGTTTTTTTGCTGCATTTCGCTTTGGAGTATTGATGGTCGCAACAGCTTCGGGAAAGATTTCTAACGCTGCAAAAACTTTACCTAATGAAACATTGTCGTCCCACCAAAAACGATCATCCTGAAAATTTCCGCCAAGGTTTTTAATCTGTTTTAAGTTTCTTCGTATCTTTCTATCCTCATGAATTTTTGGATTTGAAAGCGATATGGCAAATTCAAAATCAATAAGTATAGGGTTCAAATCAGCATCAATCATAATATTTTCAGGCCGGAAATCTCGATGAATTACATCATATTTACCTAAGCAAACGACGATTTCGGACAAAGACTCCGCAATACGAAGCCTTTCAGCAGGCCCGTACAATGAATTTTCAATTGCCTTGTCTAATCGTTCGCCTTCAACAAATTCTATTGCGATTATGTTGTTGCCGCCGGCAATGGTGTAACTTGTGGGTGCTGGAAAACTTTGCGGCCTTTGAGTGTGTAGCTTTTTGAGAATTTGATATTCCCTGTAAGCGGATCCGTGTAGTCCCCCAAATTTTACGAATACCTTCGCTTTTTCATTGATTTTTTAGGCAATGAAATAGGAACTGTTGAATCTATTTTTCCACGCCTCCACCTTAAAGGGTTGCACATCACAAAGCCCGATCTCTTCAATTTTATCAATCTGTTCCGATAAACCAGATGGCGTATACCTCGGATCATACCCCACGGATGTATCCATGGCCCGTAAGAAGGAATAACGTTTATCATACATAAAGCTTGTTAGTTTTTTTAAGTTGTCATCCCACGTCACTGACATGCCAGCGCTTTCGGAAAGATTATTAACAATTGAATAATCAGACGAGACATACCACTTGTGAATCAGTGCATGATAAATCAGTGAATATTTATGATTTTCGGGGTCAGGAACATATACGCCATTTTGCTGTACGCGGTCCATCAGGATTTTTTTCTGCCACGCTAAATCATAATAATTATCGCCTAAAGATCTTAAATCAATTTTGACGGTTTTACCAGACGCCATAGATATTTCGTAATGTCGGCTGTTGACCGCTTTTCGCAGGGGTTTTGCACCGAGTAAATCTCTGGTAAAAATCCACGATACCGATAAAAAATCAATATCACCATGTTCCGTAAAATCGACTTCGTCAGGCAATCCTTCAAAATTTCGCAATACGACGTAATTATCGCAATCATTCAAAACACTGAACGCTTCGCCAAGTGTTTTCCAGCCGTCAACACCAGGCAATATTTCTAGTGGGCTAATATGATTTTCTTCAAACCGTTTTTGTTCCAAAATTGATTTGCCAAACAGCAATCTAAAATCATGACGTGTTTCCGCCATGCTATTTGTACCATGTACGCAGTTGGATTTAGTCAACGATCTCAACGCTGCTTTAAGATCAAAAACGGCTCGGTTAACTGTTTCAAAACCACGCGAAGTTTCTCTCAATTCATAAACCGGCGCGTCGTCCCAGAAAGTAAATACAATGAAGTCTCCCTCGCCAACTTCATCTGTTTTTCTTTTGATATTCTCAATTTTTCGTCCATAAAACTTACTTAAATTTCGTGAAAAATATCCGTTCGGCCAACTTCCTTTTTGTTTCACCAACCCCTGAAATCCACGTTTGTCAATTTCTTTTTCTACAACTTCATTGAACGATAATCCGTTGTGCCAAAGTATCAATAGATGGGGTTCCGGAGATTGCACATCTAGTGCATTCAATTTTTTGGATTTATTAGTGTTCATATATTTTCGCTCGATTTGGCAATTCCGAATGCGACGCAATGCGAGGCAAAGCTTTCATAGGCAGCTTTGCTCTTTTTATTGATAGTACGGCGATACCAGACACCTTGTTAAAGTAAACCACTCAACGTTTATAGAGCTCCAAATACAGATCTCAGCATAATCTGACAAGAGCCTGGAATCGTTTTACCGCGTGAATTTGCGCTGGCTGCCTTTTCAAATAAACCAGTCTAAGTTGCAAGAAGGGCTTTCAAAAAGCGTCTGCCAAATTTACAATCAAGGGTACAAAATGGCAGAAAAGTGCAGGGTCAAGATTTCCTCGGATTATATCATTCGGTCCGACTGTTCCTAGGATTGAAATTCATCTAAAATCGAACCAAGTTGCGCGGCGATTGCAGTATGGGAAACTCGAGTAGCAACTTTTTTACCCACATTCAGCGCAGCGTGCCACTCTTTTTTGCCAAACGTTCGTCTCGCTTTATTTAATCCTTCAAGAATTTCCGCAGGATCTTTCGTTTCAACAAAATAGGGATAATCCGACCCCAAGAATTCTTCTGCATCATCCACATTCCGGTTGATTAACAAATTTGCGCCACAACGAGCCGCTATGAAGCCTTTCGTAAGGGGTTTATAGCTGCGGACCAGATTATCGGATTGATCATCCCGGATACAATAATGAAAATTGAAATTTTGTAACGATTTCACGTTTTCATCAAACGAATCTTTTTGTGACCCATCCAAAAACGTTACTTGTTTTTCAATTTCTGGCGTTGTTAACGTGCTTTCCTTCATTCCCAGATAAACTGTGGCTAAATCTGGTTGGGAATTTGGAAGAAACTTATCAAACGCTCTGTCGACGTTGTGTAAAAGCAATCGAGTTTGACCCTCGATTGGTGCGCCATCTCGTGACGCATTGGCAATGATTTTGTCCAAAGCTCGTTGACCTGCATAGGACGTCGATAAATGGAAATCGACACCCTTTTTGACAATTTCATCCAACGGTAAATCAACGTAATCGACACATATTCCAGCCGCCTTGCGGCGAAGATCCGCAATATGATCTTTTCGCCAAACTCTGGCGGCGAATTTTGAAAAAATGTAGATCGCGCCAGGCTTTTGGCGGGCAATCCAAAATTTGATCCGCCAGTCCGGCCTTTTAGGAATGGCCAAACAGGAAAACTCATAGCGGTCACCTAGATGGGTCTTTGCCAATTCGCAAAGCTGCCCCACGCGCATCACCGTACTACCCAAATTTTGGGTAGGACGGCGATAAATGAAAATTACGCGTGGTTTACGCACTATATTAGTAACGATAGTGCTCTGGCTTGAATGGGCCGTCTTGTGACACGCCGATATAGTCAGCTTGTTCTTTATCCAGAACTGTCAATTTAACACCAATTTTTGCCAAGTGCAGACGCGCTACTTTTTCGTCCAAATGCTTGGGCAAAATGTATACATCGTTTTTGTACTCGTCGCCTTTTGTCCACAATTCGATCTGTGCCAACACTTGGTTGGTGAACGATGCTGACATCACGAATGATGGGTGGCCCGTGGCGTTACCAAGGTTCAACAAACGACCTTCGGACAACAAGATCAGGCGGTTGCCGTTTGGCAATTCGATCATGTCCACCTGTTCTTTGATGTTTGTCCATTTGTGGTTTTTCAACGCGGCAACTTGGATTTCGTTGTCAAAGTGACCGATGTTTCCAACGATTGCCATGTCCTTCATTTCGCGCAAATGCTCGATACGGATCACGTCTTTGTTGCCTGTTGTTGTAATGAACACGTCGGCGTCTGAAACCACGTCTTCAAGAACCACAACTTCAAAACCGTCCATTGCTGCTTGCAATGCACAGATTGGGTCAACTTCGGTAACTTTCACACGGGCACCGGCACCAGCCAATGACGCCGCAGAACCTTTACCAACATCGCCATAACCCATCACAACAGCAACCTTACCGGCCATCATTGTGTCAGTGGCGCGGCGGATACCGTCAACAAGTGATTCTTTACAGCCGTATTTGTTGTCAAATTTTGACTTGGTCACACTGTCGTTCACGTTGATCGCAGGGAAAGGAAGCTGACCCTGTTTCACAAGATCGTACAAACGGTGCACACCAGTTGTTGTTTCTTCAGAAACACCTTGGATTTGGTCACGCATTTTTGTGAACCAATCTGGGCTGGCGGCCATACGCTTTTTGATCTGTGCGAATACGGCAACTTCTTCTTCTGAGGTTGGCACCTCAATCAAATCAGTTTCACCGTTTTCAACGCGTGCACCCAAAAGGATATACAATGTGGCGTCGCCACCATCGTCAAGGATCAGGTTTGGACCTTCTGGGAACATGAATGACTTATCTAAATAATCCCAATGCTCTTCTAGTGATTGGCCTTTGATGGCAAATACTGGAACACCTGACGCCGCAATCGCTGCCGCCGCATGATCTTGGGTTGAAAAGATGTTGCATGATGCCCAGCGAACGTCAGCGCCCAGCGCCACAAGCGTTTCAATCAGAACCGCTGTTTGAATGGTCATGTGCAGTGAGCCAACAATACGCGAACCTGTTAGCGGTTTGCTTTCACCGAATTCTTCACGCAGGGACATAAGGCCCGGCATTTCAGTTTCAGCAATATTCAGCTCTTTACGACCGAAGTCCGCAAGGGCGATGTCTTTTACGATATAGTCATTTGCCATTGTATGGCTCCTTGTCCTCAAAAACTCTTGGGCGCGGATAACACTGAAACGTGTTCTCGACAATGGGGGGGTGGCGCGGCTAATTAACATGGGAAAGGATGTGTCTATGAAACAACCCCGTGCATGGCAAAGAATGCTGTCTGGCAGACGATTGGATCTTTTGGATCCCACACCTGTCGACATCGAAATCGAAGATATTGCCCATGGATTGGCGTTTCAGGCGCGTTGGAACGGGCAAACAAGGGGTGATTTTCCCTATTCTGTGGCCGAACATTCGTTGTTAGTCGAGGAAATATTTACACGTTCAAACCCTGCCTTGCCCGTTAAATGGCGGCTTGCTGCTTTGCTGCATGATGCGCCGGAATACGTGATTGGCGATATGATTAGTCCGGTTAAGGCATCGGTTGGGCCTGGGTATGAGGAATTAGATGACCGACTAATGGCCGCGATTCATTTGCGATATGGCTTGCCGATAACCGTACCCGTAGCGATCAAGAAAAAGATAAAGCAAGCCGACAAAATTTCAGCTTGGTTAGAGGCAACTCAAATCGCGGGTTTTTCAAAGGATGAGGCAAACAAATTTTTCGGGAAACCGGACGCATTAATCATTCAGGGTTTAACAATTGCTTTGCGAACCCCAGTTGATGTGCGATTGGATTTCACCGCTCGTCATGAACAACTATTAAGAAAAATACCATGATGCACATCCGCCGTGCCGAACCACAGGATAGCGAAGCACTTTCCGATCTATTGAACGAAATAATCGCTATTGGCGGCACAACAGCAAAAGTTACGCCCGTTTCGGCACAAGATATTGTCAATCAAATGAAACCTTCAACGTCAGTCTGGCATTTAGCCGAAGATTCAGATGGGGTTGTTCTTGGATTTCAATATTTTGATTTGCACCCAAGCCATCCAAAAGATGCAGCAAATATTGCTACTTTTGTTCGGGTTGGAAGAACGGGTATGGGCATAGGTTCAGGGTTGTTTCACGCGACGACAGAAGCGGCTCGTTTGCTGGGTTTTAATTACATAGATGCAACTATTCGGACCGATAACACCGGGGGGTTGGCCTATTATAAAAGTCGCGGTTTTGAATACTTGCGTGACCTGCCAAACATAGTTTTGGACGATGGCACAATCGTTGACAAAGTCTGGACACGCTACAATTTAGACCGAATAAGGATTTTCAACATGCACATCCGCCATGCTGGGCCGTTTGATTGCCGCCCACTTGCCGACCTTTTGAACGAAATTATTGACCAAGGAGGCACAACTGCTTTGACTGATCCTGTTTCACCTGAAACGATTGCTGAATGGATGGACACTGATAATTCCAGTTGGCACTTGGCCGAAGACGAAAAAGGAAACGTTTTGGGATATCAGTGGATCGACCCGCATCCTGATCTGCCAAAAGACGCCGCACATATCGCAACGTTCGTTAAGCTAGGAAAAACCGGTCTTGGAATTGGATCAGCACTGTTTGAGGCAACCAAAAAGACGGCGAAAAAACTGGGGTACAATCATATCGATGCGGTTATTCGTACCGATAACAGTGGCGGTTTGGCGTATTATCAAAGTCGTGGGTTTGAACACCTACGCGCCTTACCAAACATGAAATTGGCCGATGGCACCATCGTTGACAAAGTCTGGACGCGCTACAGCTTTCGTTGAATTATCTGGGCGAACGTTTTGCCAAAATGCGCTGCAAAGTACGGCGGTGCATATTTAGACGACGCGCTGTTTCACTGACATTGCGATCACATAGTTCATAAACACGTTGAATATGTTCCCAACGTACGCGATCCGCTGACATTGGGTTTTCTGGTGGCGGTGGCAATTCGGCACCATCCGCAAGCAACGCATTAGTCACATCATTCGCATCAGCTGGTTTTGACAAATAATCAGTGGCACCGATTTTTACCGCCGTAACAGCCGTGGCAATTGCACCATAGCCAGTCAATACAACGATGCGGCTGTCAGGACGTGACGCGCGCAAAACCTCAACAACATCCAGTCCGTTTCCATCACCAAGGCGAAGATCGACAACTGCATAAGCCGGTTTTTTATCCCGCGCGATGGCTTTGCCTTCGGCCACGGTTTCAACAGCGGAAACGTCAAAGCCGCGTTTTTCCATTGCCCGCGCCAAGCGGCGCAGAAATGGTTCATCATCATCGACTAATAAAAGTGAGTTATCTTCACCGATATCTCGAAGTGCGCGTTCTACCATCGACTGTTCCTTTGATCGTCTATTTACTTAACTTAGGTGCAAGTGGCGCAGGCGTCAAACAAACTAGTTTGATGCCGCGTAACAAGCGGTCTTCTTCGCAACTTCTTCTGCCGTTACGTCGCCACGGAAAAAGTCAACAAAACCAACATCCGGCATCATCAGATAGGTCAAATTCGAATGATCCATAAGATAATATTCTTCGTCGTCACTTGGTTGTTTTTTGAAATACACCCGATATGCAGCGGCGGCCTCTTCAACCTGGGTTTGTGAACCAGTCAAACCGATCATCTTTGGGTGCAAATAATTTGTGAATTCGCTCAGAACCTCTGGTGTGTCTCGCGTTGGGTCAAAGGTAATGAACAAACCTTGCGCATCGATGTTAGCATTTTCCAAAACTTCTAACGCCTCGGCATTACGACCGGCATCCAATGGGCAAACATCAGGACAATAAGTGTAACCAAAATAAACCAACGTAGGTTTTGTGATTATCTCGGCGTCAGTAACAGCGTCACCCGACTCAGAAATCAAAGTGAAAGGCCCGCCAATATCACCACCAACAGCCCCCGAAGATTCGCAACCTGCAAAATTAGTTGATGGCCCCCGAGCAATGAGAATACCCATCGCAGAAAGTAATATTGCCACGAATGCAGCCGCGCCATAGGCATAGTATTTTGACATCAGTTCACTTCAGATTGCTTGTCTTGGACCCTTAATCTAGACTTGTTGAAACGACCTACAAGGTCATGTGACACTTGGACCCATAATGACACCAACAAAACCCGTAGTTTCCATTGATAATGCACGAAACGATTGGCTGCGTTTGCGTACCCTAATTCTTCTGCGGTGGTTAGCGATTTTTGGTCAAATTATCACTGTCTTCGTGGCAACCCAGTATTTTGATCTTCGGCTGGACTTGGGTCTTTGCCTTGCCACCATTGGGCTTTCACTTACCGCAAATATCGTTGCAATTGCTGTTTTTCCGCAAAATCGCCGACTGACAGAAGTCGAGGCAATGTTGACATTATTGTTTGACATCAGCCAACTGGTTTTGCTGCTTTTCCTAACCGGTGGGTTGAACAATCCGTTCGCTCTGTTGATTCTTGCACCCGTTACAATTTCTGCCACGGCCCTTCGTTTACAATCGACGTTAGCTTTGGGTGGCATCGCGGTCTTATTAATCTCAATTCTTGTGTTTTTCCACGCTCCGTTGGTTTCGGGTGAAGGCGTGATTTTACAACAGCCGCCCTTGTTCCTGTTTGGGTTTTGGCTGGCCCTGATCATCGGCGTCATTTTCGTGGCCACATACGCGTGGCGCGTCTCTAGTGAAAACAATTCGATGTCATTGGCCTTGGCCGCCACGCAAATGGCCCTGTCACGAGAACAGAAATTGACAGATTTAGGCGGTGTTATTGCGGCGGCGGCACATGAACTTGGCACACCCTTGGCGACAATAAAATTGGTGAGTGGCGAACTTATTGATGAACTAAAAGATTTTCCTGAATTGGCCGAGGACGCTGCACTTATTCGCCAGCAAGCCGATCGTTGCGGAAAAATTCTTCATTCTATGGGGCAGGCTGGCAAAGATGATTTGCACATCAAACATGTGCCACTTTCTGCCATTATCGAAGAAGCCGCAGAACCCCATATTGATCGGGGCATAGAGATACGGTTCGCTTATCAAGGCAGTGTTGTTCCCGCAGCCGAACAGCCGATCATTCGCCGTCAGCCAGAAATAATTCACGGCATCCGAAACCTCGTTCAAAATGCCGTGGATTTTGCCAATGGTCGTGTTGATATTCGGGCAAGTTGGACTGACGACAGAATTGAATTGCATGTTTCCGATGATGGGAAAGGGTATCCTCCGCATTTGATCGGCCGAATTGGTGATCCATTCATTCGCGAACGTAGCGGAACTGCACCCGATCCACAGCGACCAGAATATTCAGGCATGGGTTTGGGGTTGTTCATTGCGAAAACCTTGTTGGAAAGAACCGGTGCTGAGGTTCTGTTTTCAAATGGCGTCGCCGCTGCTGATTCCGATTATTCGATTGGTGCGATGGTGGATGTTAGTTGGTCACGGGCCAAAATATCCCAAAGTAAAGACAGTGCTAATATGCCGCTTGGTGAAAATCAATTGATCGTAGAATAACGGACTTATGGTTCGTTAACTATTTCTTAACCCAGACAAGAACTCATAACGCCATTGTTCAATTTCAGGTTTTGATGAATGTCTCTTATTCTTTTTTGCTTATTGGGTGCGTGTTTTGCACTCTTGGTTTTGTTTATAAGACCAAAAAGTAACGTAACTGTTGGCTCAAATGTTCATGAAACCACGCGTGACCACGCAAAGCCAAGAATGTTGGTCGAAGCATTTCCAAAAGAATTGTTAAAATGGATCACCGAACAAAAAAACCTATTGGCATGGGTGGAAAATTCAAACGCTGATGTCATTTGGGCCAGCCCCGCAATTGCTGACGAATTGACGAACGGAAGCCTTATAGAATCCGCATTCGAAATCCTGCGCAAACCATGTGGTGAAAAACCAGGTCATGCGCAGTTTCGCCCGTCTGCTTCTAAATCCGACCCGTCAAAGAACTTTGAAGTCACCAACAAGGAAGTGGGCAATCAAACTATATTTCTGGCTGTAGAAACCAGTCACGCATCTGAAACCAAATCGCAGATGTCAAATTTTGTGCAAACTCTGACCAACACCTTTGCCCTGCTATCCACTGGCTTGGCGATCTTTGACAGAAATCGACAATTGGTAATGTTTAACCCTGCCCTTGGTGATCTTACGCGCATTGATCCAGCTTGGTTAACCCGAAAACCAACTTTGGATGCCCTCCTTGAACGGATGCGCAACGATCAAACATTAGGCGAACCCAAGGATTTCAAGACGTGGCGCGAAAGCCTTCCAAATCTGGTTAAACAAGCGGTGAATGGAACTTATGAAGAGATTTGGACACTTGCGACCGGCGAAACACTACGTGTGGTTGGCCGCCCACATCCCCATGGAGCAATCGTTCTATTATTTGAGGATATTTCGTCAGAGGTTTCAGCAGACAGAAGGCAACGGTTAGAGGTCGAGGTTACCCAAAACGCACTAGACACAATCAATGAAGCCATTTCCATTTTTTCCCACGATGGGGAAATGTTGACGGCCAACAAACCATTTGTTCAAATGTTTGATCTAAACCCTTTTGACAATTTAGAGGGAATTAACATCATTCACGCCACAAAAACTTGGGCTGAATTTTTCGGCGCGAATCCCATTTGGGGTGACACTCGGGAATTTGTAACCGACATTCAAAATCGGGTTAGTTGGCATAATGATATCCTGTTCAACGACAAACAAACCTCTCGTGTGCGATTTGTTCCCATGCCGAATGGCACAACATTAGTCGGGTTTTCTTTGCGAGATTGATCTGCTTTGTTTAATGATACCTTGCAGTGTCCAGTGGGCGCGTTAAAACAAGTTAATGACACACGACCACCAAGAATTTTCGCTTGAATCAACAGACCAAACAATTGCCCTAGCACATGCTTTGGCGGACCGTTTGGCCCCGGGCATGCCCCTGTTGTTATCCGGCCCCGTTGGGGCAGGAAAATCCCTGATTGCGCGGACAATTATTCAACATCGCCTTGCCCTTGAAAACAAATTTGAGGATGTTCCATCCCCCACATTCACCTTGGTTCAAGTCTATGATTTGGCTGATACCGAAATTTGGCATTGCGACCTTTATCGATTGGGCGACCCTAATGAGGTGTTTGAACTAGGGTTAGATGAGGCGATGGAAAACGCGGTTTGCTTGATAGAGTGGCCAGATCGTTTGGGTGATTTGAAACCCAAAACGACCTTAGAGCTAACGTTGCAATATGACGGCGAGGGACGGGCCGCTATGCTCGAGACCCCAAAGGGATGGGGAGCAATCGATCTATGAGTGATCGCGCAACAATGATTAAAACGTTTCTAGAAAACGCATCATGGGGCGATGCAGTGCGAAAACCTCTTGCGGGTGACGCCTCAAGACGACGCTACGAGCGACTAAAAAACCCAGACGGCCAAGACGCGATTTTGATGGATGCTGATCCTTCCACAGGCGAGGACGTGATTCCATTTATTAGAATTGCAAACCACTTAAATGATTGTGGTTTAAACGCCCCAGAAATATTCGCAGCAGACCCCCTAAATGGTATTTTGCTGTTGCAGGATTTTGGCGATGGATTGTTTGCCAAGCTTATGGCCGATGATCCAAGTTGCCAGCGCGAATTATACGCGGGCGCCGTTGATGTTTTATTGGCTTTACATAAATGCCCAATGCCTGACCCAATACCAGCTTATCCGCCTTTGATGCCGGATTTGGCTGCCCTTTCTTTGGTTTGGTACCGTGGTGGGTTGCTTGGTGAAAACGCCGAACTTGTTTTGGCGCTTTCTTCTTTGATGAATGATGCAATTACCAGCTTGCCGGCCCATGATGATGTTCTAATTCTGCGAGACTATCATTCTGAAAATTTGTTGTGGCTGCCCGGTCAAACTGGATTAACCAAGATCGGCTTGCTTGATTTTCAGGACGCAATGTCAGGCCATGCGGCCTATGATTTGGTGTCACTTACCAAAGATGCCCGCCGCTATGTTCCAAAAAATATTGCGCGTGATCTGCAAGATTATTACTGCGCTCAATCCGGTGTTAACTCTGCTGATTTTGCACAGGCTTGTGCAACGGTTTCCGCCCAGCGCAACTTGCGTATCATTGGTGTATTTGCCCGTCTTTGTATTCGTGATGGTGCGGCACACTATTTAGATTTCATACCACGCGTTTGGGACCATTTGATTGACGATCTGGCCCATCCATCGCTGAACGCGTTGGCAACATTCGTCAAAGATAACTTGCCGGAACCTACGCCTGAAAATCTGCAAATATTGCGTGAAAAATGCAAAAAATAGCGCACGCCATGATTTATGCGGCGGGTTTTGGCACGCGCATGGCACCTCTTACCAATGATAAGCCAAAACCTCTGATTTCGGTGGCGGGTCGGGCCTTGTTAGATCACGCATTGGATTTTGCTGACGAATTAGATTGTGCTGTTAATGCTCATTACCTTGCTGACCAAATTAGGGCGCACGTTGCCGATCGTCCAAATGTAACGCTTATCCATGAAACACCCAAAATTCTGGAAACTGGTGGCGGGTTAAGAAATGCGTTGCCTGTTCTTGGGGATGGCCCCGTCTTTACCATGAATTCTGACGCTGTGTGGAAAGGACAAAACCCTTTTGATGTTCTGCAACAGCATTGGCACCCCGACAGGATGGATGCACTTTTGCTGGTTATTCCTTTGGATCGCGCTATTGCGCATACGGGTTCGGGGGATTTTCAATTGGGGACCAATGGTCAACTGTCACGCAAAGGAAAAATGGTCTATACTGGGGCGCAAATTACCAAAACAAACGGATTGAAATTGATTTCGGAAACCGCATTTTCACTTAATCTTTTGTGGCATGAAATGGCCAAGGGTGGACGTTTGTTTGGCGTGGAATATCAAGGCGAATGGGCCGATGTTGGAAGACCAGAATCCATCGCAAAAGCCGAAAGAATGCTTGGTTATGTTTAAGCCTTCTGTCAACCCGCGTTTCTTTGGTTTGGCCATGGGTGTTGATTTTCCCGCCGCCATTGTTTCGAGCATTTTAGATCGCCTTCAAAATACACCGCCAGAAACCATCGCGAACACTGTAATTTATGTAAACACATCACGCATGCAGCGGCGACTTCAGTCATTATTTGCTGCCCGTGGCGCAATGTTTTTGCCTCGTATTCTTTTGATTACACAGATTACCGAACATCCAGCGTTGATCGGATTGCCGCAACCCATGCCCAAGCTACGCCGCCGTCTGGTTTTGGCCCAACTGGTGCGTAAACTTCTTAAAACTGCCCCTGATCTAGCCCCGCAACACGCGGCTTTTGAATTGGCCGACAGTCTAGCCTCGCTTTTGGATGAAATGCAGGGCGAGGGAGTTGGCTTTGATGATTTACGTGAACTTGATGTGGCGCATCATTCTGCCCACTGGGAACGCAGTCTGAAATTTTTGTCGATCGTTGAAACCTATCTTGCCGATCAAGTTGATGAAATGGATTCAGAAGCACAGCAACGCGCCGCCGTGGATCGATTAAGCAGGGTATGGGAAAAATCGCCACCACAGCATCCCGTTATGGTGGTCGGCTCAACGGGCTCTCGTGGTGCTACAGCGAAATTTATGCATTTGGTTGCAAGCTTACCCCAAGGTGCGGTTGTTTTACCTGGCTTTGATGTCGACATGCCACAAAGCACATGGGCGGCCTTGGGCGACGCCTTATCAGGCGAAGATCACCCACAGTTTCGATTTAAACAATTCATGGAACATGGCGTCCACGATTGGATCAAAGCCACGCCCGTATCAAGCACACGAAACCGATTGGTTTCGCTTGCCTTACGTCCCGCGCCTGTCACCAATGAATGGTTAAGCGAGGGGCCAAAACTTGGCGATTTGGTCGAGGCCACAAAAGACATAACATTGATCGAGGCCAACTCTCGCCGCGAAGAAAGTCAAACAATTGCTTTGGCATTGCGAAAAGCAGTTGAAGATGGGGTTTCAGCGGCCCTAATCACACCAGATCGCGAATTGTCGCGACAGGTTTCCGCCGCGCTTGATCGTTGGAATATTCGCGCCGATGACAGTGCGGGTCTGCCTTTGCATTTAACCCCGCCCGGTCGGTTTTTACGACTTGTTGCAGGCTTCTTCGGGCAGGCTGTCACAGCCGAATCCCTTTTGATATTGCTAAAGCACCCGCTGACTTGTTCCATCAAAGATCAACGCGGCGCACACTTGCGTTGGGTTAGGGAGTTAGAACTAAGACTGCGCCGATATGGGCCTGCATTCCCAACCGCCGATGATCTGTCTGCTTGGGCCACCGCCCAAAAAGAGGACGGATTGGTAGAATGGGTCGATTGGATTAACGCGTGCTTTGCTGGGTGCAACGAAATCGGTACGCAAAGCCTGTCTGATCACCTTACACATCATTTGAAAATGGCAAACCAACTGGCAGCAGGGCCAGACGACAGCGAGCATCAACTGTGGGCCGAAGACGAAGGTAAAGCAGCCACTAAAATCATGGAAGGCTTGCAGGACGAAGCGCATCAAGGTGGCAAAATGGCCCCGTTTGAATATGCGGCTCTGTTGCATTCCCTGTTACAAGATGGCGAGGCGCGTTCATCCGTTGAGGCTCATCCAGATGTTATGATTTGGGGCACGCTTGAAGCCCGCGTTCAAGGTGCTGATCTTGTCATTTTGGGTGGCCTGAACGAAGGCATTTGGCCGGGTGATGCCGCACCTGATCCTTGGCTTAACCGTTCGCTTCGACATCAGGCTGGTTTATTGCTGCCGGAACGGCGCATTGGTTTGGCAGCCCATGATTTTCAACAGGCTATCGCCGCCCCAAAGGTTATTCTAACTCGTGCCATCCGAAACGCCGAGGCCGAAACTGTACCTTCTCGTTGGTTGTATCGTTTGACCAGCTTGCTTGATGGTTTGCGCGGCGATCAAAATGGCAACGCAGCACTAGCAGAAATGCGATTTCGTGGGCGCGCTTGGCAATCCTTGGCGCAAGCTTTGGATCGGCCCGATGCGCCAGTCGTGCCAATGACACGCCCCTCGCCTTGCCCACCGATTGACGTGCGCCCAAAACTTTTGTCTGTGACTGAAATTCAAACTTTGATCCGCGATCCATATGCAATTTACGCAAAGCATGTTCTGGGCTTAACGGCACTTGATCCTTTACGACCCACGCCTGACCCACGCCTTCGCGGTACAATCATTCACGAGATTTTTCATAAATTCAGCAAAGCCACAAAATCCGGTATGCCAGAAAACGCGATCGATCTTTTGCTGACTACCACTGACGATGTATTTGCCAAAGAAATTCCGTGGCCCGCAACACGTCGAATTTGGCGCGCGCGGCTTGCCCGAAACGCACATTGGTTTGTTGAAACTGAAATTGCGCGGCGTAAACTTGCGACACCCACATATTTTGAAACCAAGGGGCACATCCCCATTCCAAATACCCCGGTGGCTATCAAAGGAACCGCTGATCGCATAGATGTTGCCCCTGATGGCCAATTGATCATTTACGATTACAAAACCGGATCACCGCCTTCGCCAAACGTAATTCAGAGTTTTGATAAGCAGTTGTTAATCGAGGCTGCCATGGCTGAAAATGGTGGATTTATGGATAGTGGGCCATCGCCTGTTTCCGGCCTTGTTTATATTGGTTTGGCCCGAACGCCCAAAGAGCAGAAAATTGATTTGACCAAGCACAGCGTTTCAGACGTTTGGGCGGGTCTAAGCGATCTATTAGGCCAATATCAGTCACTAACCAAGGGGTATACGTCCCGTCGCGCCATGCAAAAAGAGGCTGATGCACGAGATTTCGACCATCTTGCGCGGTTCCATGAATGGGACGTCAGCGACGCAAGCGATCCACAGTTGGTGACAAAATGATGCAACGCAATGACGCCACAGAAGCCCAAGTGCGCGCCGCCGCTCCCATGGAAAGCACTTGGTTATCGGCAAATGCTGGATCAGGAAAAACCCGTGTTTTGACGGACCGGGTTGCGCGGTTATTGCTAGAAGGGGTGCCACCGCAAAAGGTGTTGTGCCTAACTTATACAAAAGCCGCCGCAACCGAGATGCAAAACCGTTTGTTTAGTCGTCTTGGTGAATGGGCGATGCTGGCGGATAATGAATTGCGCATGGCGCTTGATGAATTGGGTGTGGAGCCGATTGAAAACACCAAAGAGGCCCGCAGAAATGCACGCACATTATTTGCCCGTGCTATTGAAACCCCGGGTGGATTAAAGATTCAAACGATCCACTCGTTTTGCGCAGCCTTGCTTCGGCGTTTTCCGCTTGAGGCAGGTGTTTCACCCCAGTTTCGCGAAATGGATGATCGGGCGGCCAAAAGGTTGCGCGAGGATGTATTGGAAGAATTGGCCAATGCTCCTGAAACAGTTGTCTTGGATGATTTCGTAAAACATCTATCAGATGACGATCCAGCAAGCATTTTGATGGAAATTATTCGTCACCGCGACGCTTTGCTTAATGTGACCCAGGTGGAATTGACCGCTGCCTTCGATCTACCAACCAACTTTCAAATCAGCGATTTGTTGGAACGGGTATTCTTAGGCAGCGAGGCCGACTTGCTGACCAACCTGCTGGGCGTTCTAAAAGCGGGTTCAGCAAATGACGTCAAAGCCTCGATCAACCTGGCACCACTTGCGCCGTTCAGTCCCAGCCTGTCATTGTTGATCAAGCTGGAATCGCTTTTCCTAAACAAATCCGGCGCCAATGCGGGTTTTGCCAAGATCGGTAAATTTCCAACTAAGGCATCACAAACCGCCTTGGGATCCGACATTGATCAGATTGAGAATTTGATGAAGCGCGTTGAATCTGCGCGTGATGCTCGTCTTTCATTGCAAGCTCTTGAGAAAACCCGTGCCTTAACAACGTTTGCGCGGGCTTTCCTACCCAAATTTGAGCACAAGAAACTGACCCATGGCTGGTTAGACTTTGACGATCTAATTCTTAAGGCTCGGCAATTGCTGACGGATCCTGCGGTGTCGTCTTGGATTTTGTTTCGTTTGGATGGCGGCATTGATCATATTCTGGTCGATGAGGCACAAGATACATCGCCCGTTCAATGGGATGTTGTGCGTCTGTTGGCCCAAGAATTTACATCAGGTGAAGGTGCGCGGGCCGACACGCAACGTACATTGTTTGTTGTCGGTGACAAAAAACAATCAATCTATTCGTTTCAAGGCGCTGACCCCGCTGCCTTTGATAACATGAAGCACCACTTTTCCGATGCACTATCCCATATCGGCGAAAAAATTCACGACCGCAAATTGTTGTTTTCCTTTCGCTCGTCTGCACCGATTTTGCGTCTTGTGGATACGGTCTGTGGTAACAATCCTGATGCTGGCTTTATTCAAGATCTTAATCACCGTGCCTTTCATGATGATTTACCTGGGCGTGTTGATATTTGTGCCGTCGTTGAAAAACCCGAGGCTTTGCCCGATCAGGATTGGACAGATTCAGTCGACCGGCTGCCCCCACAAAATGAACTGGTTGTTTTGGCCTCACAGATTGCAGAACAAATTCAATCGATGATTGGCACCGCGATCACCAATGCCAAGGGCCAAACCCGCGCAATCACGGCCGGGGATTTTCTGATTTTGGTTCAAAGACGGTCGGCCTTGTTTCATGAAATCATTCGTGCCTGTAAGGCTGCTCAATTGCCATTAGCCGGTGCGGATCGCTTGAAAATTGGCGGCGAGCTTGCCGTGAAGGATTTAGGCGCGTTGTTGCGGTTTCTTGATTTGAATGAAGACAGTCTTTCCCTAGCTGCTGTGTTGAAATCGCCGCTTTTCGGATGGTCAGAGCAGGATATTTATTCATTGGCCCAAGGTCGCGAACAGAAATATCTTTGGGCTGAATTGCGCGATAATGCCGAAAAATATCCAGAAACAGTGAACGTCTTGAACGATCTTCGCAAGAACGCGGATTTCCTTCGCCCCTTTGAATTGATGGAACGGGTATTAACGCGTCACGGCGGGCGGCGCGCTTTGATTGCACGCTTGGGGCATGAGGCCGAAGAAGGAATTGATGCTCTTTTAAATCAAGCATTGGTGTACGAGCAAAATGAAACGCCCAGTCTGGCGGGTTTTATTTCGTGGGTAGATAGCGGCGAAATTGAAGTGAAACGCCAAATCGACAGTGCCAGCGATCAAATCCGTGTCATGACCGTTCATGGCGCTAAGGGGTTAGAGGCACCAATTGTTATTTTGCCGGATACTGGCAGCCGAAGAAACGATTTGAAATCAAATCTTTTGCCAATTGCAGATGGCATCGTAAGCTGGAAAACCCTCAAAGAGGATGCGCCGAGTGTTGTGAAAACAGCGAGGGAAGAGGCCCTGACACGTCGCGAAGACGAGGGGCAGCGATTATTATATGTGGCGATGACCCGCGCAGAGCAATGGCTGATTGTTTATGCGGCGGGCAAAGTTGATGACAAGTCTTGGTATTCTCAGATTGAGCGTGGCATGCAAGGCGCGGGTGCTGTTCAAGGGCCGATTGGCTTGCGTCTGGAATCGGGTGATTGGACCAAAACTGCGCACGATATTGAAATTAAAACTGATGTCGCTCACACCTTGCCGGAATGGGCGACGATTTCAGCCCCTGCCAAAGCACGACCAAAACCACCAGTTTCTCCGTCAAAATTGGGCGGCAGCAAGGCCCTAGCAGGGGATGGTGGATTAGATGAAGACGCCGCGATGGCGCGGGGTGATGTTATTCACAAAATGCTAGAAGTTCTGCCTTTGTCGCCCAAAGAAGAATGGGCAAGTTTGGCGGAAAAAATCTTGGCTGACGCACCCTTTCCAGATGTAATTGACGAAGTGTTATTTGTTCTCAACGATCCTGATTTGGCTCATGTATTCGCAGCAAACACATTAACCGAGGTTAACATTACCGCTACTTTGCCAGAATTGAGTGACAGTCAAATCCTTGGTCAAATTGATCGCCTAATTATCGAACCCGACAAAATAACGCTAATTGATTTCAAATCGAACCACACGCCTGCGAAAACCGTGAATCAAGTGCCCGATGGATTGCTACGACAGCTGGGGGCATATGCGGCCGCATTGGCCCAAATTTACCCAAATCGTGAAATTCAACCCGCGATTCTATGGACAAAAAATGCGTACCTCCAACACATACCTCACGAGGTCGTGCGTAATGCGTTACTATCGACCACTACATCTTGACGATAGGCGTCAGGGTTCTTAGGTTGCCCTCAACACAAATAATCAATCTACAAAAGGAAACCCCATGGCTACCATAGCTGTTACCGACGCCACCTTCGAAGCCGAAGTCAAAAATTCTTCTACACCTGTATTGGTGGATTTTTGGGCGGAATGGTGTGGCCCATGTAAACAAATCGGCCCAGCGCTGGAAGAATTGTCCGCTGAATACGGCGAAACAATCAAAATCGCCAAAGTTGACGTGGATTCAAACCCAAATTCAGCCGCTGCAATGGGCATTCGCGGTATTCCCGCTTTGTTCATCTTTAAAGACGGCGAAGTTGTTTCTAACATGGCGGGCGCTGCACCAAAGGCGAGCTTGAAAAAATGGATTGATGAATCCATCTAAGCCGTTGCCAGTTAAAAGTTTCAAAAGGGCGGTCTTTCACAGGCGGCCCTTTTTGTTTTCAAGGGGTTCAACATGAAAAGAATACTAACTGAATTTGGTATGGGCAGTTCGCTGCGCCAGCGCGATTATACCCGCGCCGCTGAGCGTGCCTTGCGTGATGCGCTTTGGCACAATTCGATCAATGTTGTGGCCCCCTTTGGGTTGGAACGCGAGGCGATGATCATTAAGGCGCAAATTGCTGTTCAGTATCCAGACGCCGTTGATACCGATGAATTGGCCAAAGTGTTTCCTTATGGCACCGTTACAGTAAGTGCGACCAAAGGTGGGTTGGATGTTCCTAAACCTGACGGAAGTGGTGTCACGATCATCGCTAACGCAGCGATATCCGTATTTCTAAACATAAAGGTCGCATCATGAGCCATCAGCGAATTATCCTTGAAATGGGCATGGGCAACAGTCTTTATCGCCAAGATTATACCACTGCTGCTATTCGTGCCGTTCAGGATGCGTTACGCCATTCGACAATCGCGATTTTCGGATCAATGGGTTTGGACAGTGCCGACATGCAGGTAAAGGTTACGATCGGCGCGCAAATGCCTGATCAAGTAGATGCCGCAAAAGTTGCCGCCAGCCTGCCGCGTGGCACAGCCGAGGTAACTGTGGTTTCTGGCGGTATGAACGTTGAAAACCCCGAAACCGGTGTGCCTCATGTTGTCGTCACCGCAGGGGTTGAGGCCTTTGTTGATGTAACCAAGGCTGATTGGTCTTTGGCGTAACCCTTGCCCTTGGCCCAACGCGTTGCCATATGTGAATTAACGATAGAATGAAGGATTTGAAAATGGCTGACGAATTTCCCGGCTGGCACGGCACCACAATTATCGGTGTTAAGAAAGATGGTCACGTTGTGATCGCAGGTGATGGTCAAGTTAGCCTTGGACCAACCGTGATCAAAGGAACGGCGCGCAAGGTTCGTCGCCTTAAAACCGGTAAATCTGATGTGGTTGCTGGTTTTGCAGGGTCCACTGCGGATGCCTTCACGTTACTTGAACGACTAGAGGCCAAACTTGAGGCGACACCTGGCCAATTGGCACGTGCTGCGGTGGAATTGGCCAAAGATTGGCGCACAGATAAGTACCTGCAAAAGCTTGAGGCGATGTTGATCGTAACCGACGGCAAAGAGCTGTTGATCATTACAGGCGCGGGCGATGTTCTGGAACCAGAACATAACGTGGCCGCCATCGGTTCGGGCGGTAATTTCGCCCTAGCTGCGGCACGCGGTATGATGGAAAGCGAACTATCTGCCGAAGATGTAGCCCGCCGCGCCATGGCAATTGCCGCTGACATTTGTGTTTATACAAACGGCAAGCTGACGGTTGAATCAATCAAGGGATAGACCCATGAATATCACCAATCAAGATTTACGTGCCGCCGTTGGTGCGGGCATGATTTCCGAAGCACAGGCCGCCAGCCTGTCAAATCTAGCCCAAGCCCGACTGGGCGCCGTGCAAGCCACAGCCGAAATTGATGAGCCATTTGAACTGTTCAAAGGTTTCAACGAAATTTTCATCGTTGTGGGTCTTTCCATTCTTTACGTGGGTTGGATGGGCATCACAGGCCTTTCAATTTGGGCAAATGATGTAGGCAATGGTTTATATGCCGCCCTTTATGGGGTCGTGACTATTGCTGTGATCGCATTGCTGGCACGCTATTTCACGCTGACCCGCCGCATGGTGGCGCCATCCATTTTGTTGGCGGTGTTTACTGGCCTTGCCAGTTTGCAACTGGGGTATGGTTTTTCAAACATGTTGGACATGGGCGATGGCATGGCCGCAAGTTTGATCGCCGCGATTGTATTCGTCGTTCAATTGGCGTTCTGGGCGCTGTTCCGCGTTCCGTTTTCCATGTTGATCCTAGGGCTAAGCGCCTTTTTCCTTGTGTCGTCATTCTTTGTCGCCGGGAATAATGGGTTTCCTGATTTTGAAGACGTCTTCCTTTTGTCAGGTCAGGGCCCCTTCAGCATAATCACATTTGTTCTTGGCTTAATCGGTTTTGCGATTGCCATGCGATTTGATATGTCTGATCCGCACCGTGTTACGCGCCGTTCGGCCAATGGTTTTTGGCTGCACGTGATTGCGGCACCCGCGATTGTGAACACAGTCGCCCTAACACTTTTCACCATGGATACAATCGCTGCGCACGTGATCCTGTTCATCTTCTTGATGCTGATGGCTGTTGTCGCCTTGGTGATTAACCGCCGCTCGTTCCTGATTTCTGGCGTTGGCTATGTCGTCGCGCTTTCTGTCGGATTGTTTGATGACGGTAGCGCGGCTGGATTTGCAATATTAGCCGTTGGATTGGTGCTGGTCATCCTTGGCGCGGGTTGGGAAAAATTCCGCGCCACGACCCTTGATGGCTTGCCTAATTTCCCCGGCAAAGATCGACTTCCCCCTTGGGGCTTGAATAACGGAGTATCCGAATGACGAACTTAACCCCACGTGAAATCGTATCCGAACTTGATCGGTTTGTTATCGGTCAGAACGATGCAAAACGTGCTGTCGCTGTTGCCTTGCGCAATCGCTGGCGCCGCAACCAACTGTCTGACGATCTAAAGGCTGAGGTTTATCCAAAAAACATCCTGATGATTGGGCCGACGGGCGTTGGTAAAACCGAAATCAGTCGTCGTTTGGCAAAACTTGCCCGTGCGCCTTTTATTAAGGTCGAAGCAACCAAGTTTACCGAAGTTGGATATGTGGGTCGCGACGTCGAACAAATCGTTCGCGATCTTGTAGACAGCGCAATTTCCATGACCCGCGAAAACATGCGCGAAGAGGTAAACGCCAATGCCCGCGCCGCGGCTGAAGAACGTGTTTTGGATGCCATCGCTGGGGAAAATTCCCGCGAAGGCACCCGTGATATGTTCCGCCGAAAATTGCGCGCAGGCGAGCTTGATTCAACCGAGATCGAGTTGGACGTTGCTGAAACCGCCAAAGGATCACCGCTCTTTGATATTCCTGGCCAACCTGGATCACAAATGGGCATGCTGAACTTGCAAGACATGTTTGGCAAAGCGCTTGGTCAACAGACCAGCCGCAAAAAAATGACCGTTGCCGAAAGTTATGATCTGTTGATTGGCGAAGAGGCCGACAAATTGTTGGATGATGAAACCGTTACCCGATTGGCAATGGCATCCGTTGAACAAGACGGCATCGTTTTCTTGGATGAGATCGACAAAGTTTGCGCGCGTTCTGATGCCCGTGGTGGGGATGTTTCCCGCGAAGGTGTGCAACGCGATTTGCTGCCGTTGATTGAGGGAACGGTTGTTTCCACCAAACATGGCCCCGTGAAAACAGACCATATCCTATTCATTGCATCGGGCGCTTTTCATATCGCAAAACCGTCCGATCTGTTGCCCGAACTTCAGGGTCGTTTGCCAATCCGTGTTGAACTGCGCGCCCTAACAGAAAACGACTTTGTGCGCATTTTGACAGAAACTGACAACGCGCTAACGTTGCAATATACGGCGTTGATGGCGACGGAAGAAGTTGCCGTTGAGTTTACTGATGAAGGTATCGCGGCGCTGGCGAAAATCGCGGCAGACGTAAACGAAAGCGTGGAAAATATCGGCGCACGTCGCCTTTATACCGTTCTAGAACGTGTGTTTGAGGATCTAAGTTTCAATGCGCCAGATCAAAATGGCGAAACGGTCAAGGTTGACGCCGCTTTTGTTGACAAACATTTGGGCGAATTGACGAAATCCGCCGACCTAAGCCGATACGTTTTGTAAAAACCACTAGTCTTTTCTGACAGAACAGCGGACAAGTCCTTATGGGATTTGTCCGCTTCTTTCGTGAAAACATCCGCTGGCTAATGGCTGGCTTTCTAATGGCGATGATGTCGTCGTTAGGGCAAACCTATTTCATTTCTATTTTTGCCGGAAATATTCGCGCGACCTTTGATCTTGGGCATGGCGAATGGGGTGCGATTTATGCCGCCGGCACAATGGCCTCGGGCATGTTGATGATTTTTGCAGGCGGTCTGGCCGATCGTTTCCGTGCACGCGCCCTTGGTGCTGTTTTGATCGGTGGGTTGGCGTTGGCCTGTTTGGCTATGGCGACTGTGAACAAGGCGTTCTTACTGATCCCCATTATTTTCGCGCTGCGTTTTACGGGCCAAGGTATGCTGTCGCATTTGTCCATGGTTTCGATCGCCCGCTGGTTCGTCTCCAATCGCGGCAAAGCGTTGGCCTTTGCTGGTTTGGGCTATGCGTTGGGCGAAGGTGTTTTGCCAATCGTCGTGGTTTCCCTGTTGAAATTTTACCATTGGCAATGGATGTGGGGAATATGTGCAATCGTGGCCCTGTTGTTGATCCCCGTTTTGTGGCGCCTTTTAGCCAAAGAACGCACGCCACAATCCATGGCCGAAAACGACCAAGCAAAAGGCATGACCGCTAAACATTGGACACGCCTTGATGTTTTAAAACATTGGTCATTTTGGATGTTATTACCCGCCATCACCATGCAAAGTGCGTTCATCACGTCATTCTTTTTCCTTCAGGTACATTTTGCCGAGGTGAAAGGGTGGTCTCATCTGGAACTGGTAACCCTTTTCCCAATGTTCAGCATTTCGGGCATTGTCTTTACCCTAATCGCTGGGTGGGCAATTGATCGGTTTGGGGCCGTTCGGTTGATGGTCTTTGTTCAACCCGCCCTAATCGTTGGGTTTTTGATCGCAATGGTTGGGTTTGATTATGTAACCCTTGCGCTGGCGATCATCCTTATGGGGGCATCATCTGGGGCAAACTCAACTATTTTTAGTGCCGTTTGGCCGGAACTTTATGGCACCAAGAACCTTGGTGGCATCAAAGCAATCGCAACCGCATCAATGGTTTTGGGTTCTGGGTTTGGGCCAGGCATCACCGGATACTTCATCGACAAAGGGTATGATTTTCCAAGTCAACTTGGGGTGATTTCAATCGCTGTGGCATTAGGTTGGCTATCGGTGTTTTTCTGTTCCCGATGGGCCCAGCGCGATCTAGCGTTGTCGGCGTAAATAGACGTAGTACGCACCACCGGCACCATGTTTTCCATGGGCATGTGTGATTTGCATGACCAAAGGTTTCAGTGGCATTTGGTTCAACCACATTGGAACTTGATGACGCAAAACCCCAATGCGAGAAGGGATCGGTCCGTGATCCTCTTTGATCTTACCTTTGCCGGTCACAACCAAAACCAAACGCAAACCTTGGCCATAAGATCGTTGAATAAATGCATTTAGGGCAGGGTGCGCACGATCCAACGTCATGCCGTGCAAATCGATTTTGGCCTCTGGCAGCAAGCGCCCTCGGGTCAGTTTAGTGTATGCCTTTTTGTCCATCTGAACCGGCTGGTTTGAAATCTCGTCGCGCATAGAAGGCGCAAGTTTGTTCATCGCCTTCGTTGGCTTCGCATTCTGACCCAGTTGGAACGGTTGAATTCTGGTTTTAGGCTTGGCAATTTTGGGTTTGAAAACAGGTTGTGGCTCTACTTCGTCTGTTTTTTTAGGACGCGGCTTTACCATTGGCGTCGTTGCCAATTTTACCTTTTCCCAAAGTTCTGTGTCTTCTGCGGTCAGCCCCCGTTTGCGTCGTGCCATAATTAACTTTCGGGCGCCAATTCAAGCGCCAGATCAATAGGCAACAACACAACAACACGACCCGGATCACGAATTTCACCCGCCGCACGGCCAGCCGCATCGCCAGTGCCAAAGAAAACATCGGCCCGTTGCGCGCCTTTGATTGCGCTGCCCGTATCCTGTGCAATCATCAAACGATTTAGCGGGGTTTTACCTTCTTTTTCGATCCAAACAGGGGCACCCAATTTGGTAAAGGCAGGATCAATCGCCACCGAACGCATCGTCGTAATAGATCGGTTCATCGCACCAAGCGGGCCAAGTTCCGACGACACGCCAATTTTGCGGAAAAACACATAGGATGGATTGTGTTGCAACAGTAACCGTCCATCAACTGGATTACGTTTCACCCAATTTTTGATGACTTGGGCTGATACCTGATAAGGCTGGTAAACACCGCGCCGAATAAGTTCTTGGCCGACTGATTTATAGTTATGCCCATTGTGGCCACCATAACCCACGCGAATTGTGCTACCCGAAGGCAGTCGAACGCGCCCTGAACCCTGAACTTGTAGAAAGAACAATTCAACAGGATCATCGATCCACACGATTTCTAATCCACGCCCCTGAAGGCTGTCAGTTTCTTCGATTTCAGCGCGAGTTAGCCAAGTTCCTTTGGCCTCGGGTGGTTTGCGATAAAGCGGATACCGATACTGTCCACCGTATCTAGTTGAACCTGACAATTCAGGTTCAAAATACCCTGTAAACAATGCTGGTTCATTGCCGTTGATTAAAACGGGGCGAAAGAACAATTCAAAAAATTGCTTAGCGGAAGGGCGCTGTTGGGCAAGGGCGCAAATGGATTGCCAGACAGGGTCTTTTATATCCATGCACGTATTTAGAAACACATCCAGCGCTGCTTCGTGATCGTCATCTTCCCAACCCTTAAGTTCGGAAAATTCTAAGATTTTATAGTCGGTTTCCGCCTGTGCTTGGGTCATTGAAAGACCTGCAAATAAAAGCGCTGCACAGGCAAGAAAGCCACGTTTCATCCGCCCGTTGCGACCAATTGCCAGTTTGGATTGTCGTCGCCAAGATCACGTGCAAATGTCCAGATATCTTTCTGGCGTTTGATAGTTTTCTCGTCGCCTTCGACAACTTCGCCTTCGGCATTATGCACAACAGATGTCATTTCACCAACGAACTTCACTGTAACTTCAGCGATGTTTGTAATTGGATCCAGCGTCGCATCATGTACAGCCATTTCACGCAACCCGATAAAGTTTGCGGTGACTGTCAAACCTTGGTCTTCGCGATCGGCTACAACCTCGACAAAACTTTCCATCACTTCCTCGGAAAGGAATGGTTCCACGTCTGAAAGCTTGCCGCCCTCAAACGCTATAAGAATCATCTCATAAGCGCCTTTGGCACCACCCAGAAATTCTTGAACCGTGAAATTTCGATCTTGAGCTTTGATTTCAGCCAAAGCCATGCCCGCCTCGCTGTCGATTTCAACATATTCGGCAATATCCTGATCGGGGCCATTTTCAACCACTTCTAGCTGTGGACGGTTGGATTGTTGGGCTTGGCCCTGTGGCGCGCGCGGTTTTTCAAAACCCTCACGTGTGCCAAGTACGTTTTTCAAACGCAAGATTAGGAAGACGGCTATGCCGGCAAGAACGAGTAGCTGGATCATTGAAGAGCCCATTTTAGTAAACCTTTTCGGCGAAATCATTGGAAACACTGTTTCAATGCACATATGTAAGGCAGGTGGCCAATCAAGTCCACCACAAGAGAAGTTGAACAAAAGGCTAAAATATGTGGCTGTTTATCGCATTTTTGATCGTTCCGATCATAGAAATCACCCTGTTTATACAGGTTTATTCGCTCGTTGGGCTGCTTCCGACGCTTGCTGGTGTTGTTCTGACGGCCTTTATTGGGGCTCGGCTGGTTCGTTCACAAGGCTTGGCGACAGTCGGTCGGGTACAAAACTCGTTTAATGAACTAAATGATCCGACCGAACCATTGGCACATGGCGCAATGATTTTGTTCGCCGGTGCCTTATTATTCACACCGGGGTATTTCACCGATGCGATTGGGTTTTCATTGATGGTCCCAGGTGTGCGCGCCGCAGTATTTAATTTTCTAAAGTCTCGCGTGAATGTCACCACCGCGCAAAGCCCAGGTTTTAAACCCCACGGCCCTGCTGATTCTGATGTGATTGACGCAGAATTTGTCGAAGTGCCAAATCCTGACGATCATCGTCCTTCTGGGTGGACTAAGGATTGAGGCGCGTCGCGCAAGCTGATACAACGTCCCGACGAAATTTAATTACGGAGAAGTAAATATGGCAGAAGAAGCCAAAACAGAAGGCGCTGCCGAGGCTGCACCACAACCGAAAATGCAAATCTTGGGTCAAATGATCCGCGATATGTCTTTTGAAAATGTAGCTGTTCAAAAAGGTGTCCAAGGTCAGATCGACCCAGACATCAACGTGCAAGTTAACTTGGATGCCAAAAAGCGCTCCGAAACCCAATACGAGGTTTCCATCAAATGCGTGATCAATTCCAAAAACAAAGCTGACGAAGCACAAATTTTCCTTTTGGAAATTGATTATGCCGGTGTTTTCCAAATCGAAAACGTTCCAGAAGAGCAATTGCACCCATTCTTGCTTATCGAATGCCCTCGCATGTTGTTCCCATTCTTGCGTCGTATCGTTTCTGACGTGACACGTGATGGCGGTTTCCCACCACTGAACTTGGAAACCATCGACTTCGTTGCCCTTTATCGCAATGAAATCGCACGCCGCATGGCAGCTGAACCAACAGGTACTGCCTAAGATTTAGGCCAAAGCCCACCATCAGCAAGTTTTTCAACAAATTCGCGGTGGGCTTTGGCTTCTTCCTCGGAAATCCGAGGGGCCAATGGGTTAGGGCGCGGTTGCGCACGCCATTCAGAAAATCCCGCATCTGTTCCAGATGACGCAGCCGCCGCAGTATTCAACCCAAAGTCGGGTTGCCGCCCGCCAATTAGTTCCAAATACACTTCTGCTAGGATTTCACTGTCCAATAACGCGCCGTGTTTTTCTCTGGCATCATTATTTACCCCAAAACGACGGCATAGCGCATCAAGGGACGCAGGTGATCCTGGAAACTTCTTACGCGCGATGGCCAAAGTATCTAGTGATTGTTCCATCGGCAATTTCGCTCGGCCCAACCAATCAAGTTCAGCGTTCAGAAATTTCATGTCAAAACTGGCGTTATGGATGACCAATAAATCCGTGCCGACAAAATCTACAAACGCTTGTGCGATATCTGCAAAGACCGGCTGTCTTGCCAAAAATTCATCGCCCAAACCATGTACCTCAAACGCCTCGGCGGGCATGGCACGCTGTGGGTTGATGTATTGGTGGTAAGTTTTGCCCGTGGGCATGTGATTAAACAATTCAACCGCGCCAATTTCTACGATTCTATCACCTGAAAACGGGTCAAAACCAGTGGTTTCTGTATCAAGTACGAGTTCACGCATCACTTGCCTGCTTTTTAATTTGCTCAAACACTTTTTTCACAGATGCACGCGCATCTTCAAGGGTATCCGTTTGAATAACGAAATCTGCCTTGCTGCGCTTTTGATCATCTGGCATTTGAAGCGCCAAAATCCGTTCTAGTTGTTCGGCATTCATATTCGGGCGGGCCAAAACGCGGGCTCTTTGGTTTTCCGCAGAAGTCGAGGCAACAACTGTGTAATCAAACCGAGTTTCTGAACCCAATTCAAACAATAGCGGTATATCAAAAACCGCAACTGCATCATTTGGAAGGCCATGAATGAAATCTTCGCGGTCTTGGGCCACAAGTGGATGGACAATGTTTTCGATCTTTTTAAGGGCGGTATTATCCGTCGCAATCCAATCCTTAAGTGCGGTGCGATCAACGGCATTATCGACAATGGCCGCTGGACATAACGCTTTGATCAAAGAAACCGCCGCGCCGCCGTCACCATAAAGCCGATGAACAGCGGCATCGGCATCCCAAATATGTGCGCCAAGATCAGCGAATGCTTTGGCAGTTGTGGATTTACCGGTGCCAATTGAACCCGTAAGGGCAATCAGAACGGCTTTCATACCGCTAGCAATAGGGCGCGGGTTTCTTCGTCAACTGTGGGTCGCGTGCCAAACCAACGTTCAAAACCGGGTACGGCTTGATGAATTAGCATGCCAAGGCCGTCAACCGTGCGACAACCAATGGATTTTGCCTCGCGGATCAGTCGCGTTTCCAGTGGCGTATAGACCAAGTCCGTTACAACAGCCTGTTCAGACAATCCATCAAGCGGCACGCGCAATTCGGGCATGCCCTCCATCCCTAGGGATGTTGAGTTAACAACCGTAACGGCCTCATCAATCATATTGCCTGCTTGAACCCAATCATAAACAGTGACGCGTGCGCCAAATCTTTCGCGCAACCCTTCGGCGCGAACACGGGTTCGGTTGGAAATACGTACCTCAGGTACACCAACTTCTAACAGAGCTGAGACAATTGCTGCAGACGCGCCACCCGCACCCAAAACTGCGGCGGGTCCTTCTTTGGGTTTCCATGTCGGCGCACCGCTTTTGATGTTTTCAACAAATCCATAGCCATCCGTGTTATCGGCATGAATGCGGCCATCTTTGCGAAATATCAGCGTATTTGCAGCACCAATTAGGGCCGCACGATCTGTCACAAGATCCGCGATCTGCATGGCCGCCTGTTTATGGGGCAGGGTGATGTTCACACCACGAAAACCAATCTTTGGCAGCAATCGCAAAGTTTCCTCTAGATTTTCTGGCGCGACGTCCATTGGAATATAATGACCCGCAATGCCCAAGGACTTTAACCAATGGCCATGAAGACGTGGTGATTTACTGTGTGCAATAGGATGGCCAATTACGCCAGCTAATGGAATTTTTGGTCCGCTCATTGTTCTAGAATTCCCCGTTCAGTCAAATAACCCAGCACTTCAATCAATGGCAGGCCAAGCACGGTAAAATAATCACCTTCTACGCGATGAAACAAGCGTGCTCCTTCATTCTCTAGCTGATAACCGCCAACGCAGTAAGAAATTTCGGGCCAGTTCCGTTCAACATACTGCAAAAGATACTTATCCGAAAAATTACGCATGGTCAGTTTCGCTTGTTTCACAAACCGCCATTGCGGCTCACCACCTTGGTAAATCACCGCCGCTGTGTAAAGGCGGTGCACTTGCCCGCGCAGTGTTTTCAATTGTTGGATCAAAGCGTCTTGGTTTTCTGCCTTGTCATAAACCACCCTGTCGCAGGCCAAGATTTGATCCGCGCCAATCACAAAGGCATCGGGGTTTTTCATCGACACCTTACGCGATTTATATTCAGCCAGTGCATCGGCGATATCATGTGGCTTTGCACCCTCAGCCATTAAAGATTCTTTGATGCTTGCCTCGTCGACCATTGGCGACATAACATCAAATTTAACACCGGCACGGTGCAACATCTCTGCCCGTATTTCGGAACCCGAAGCCAAGATAAGCCTGTTTTTCATCTGTATATCCCCGTGGATAAAATGCCCTAAGCGGTGTTAATTCTTGATGACTTATTAACAGCGAAACCAGCGAGTACCAGTTATTCATTTTTTGTTAAGGTTTTAGTGCATCTGTTTTCCACGGTGAAAACTTTATACAGGTCGGGGGATAAAAATGATTTGTTAACAGTTTATCCAATTTCTTCCACAATGTTGCCCCATTCCTGACACAATCTAAAAGCAAATCAAAACAATTGGTTGTGTAGTTATGCAAACGTTTTTGTTTGATTTTGTACGAGTGTTTTTATTTTGATCTTTTGTATGGGATAAGTATTTTATCCACGGTATCCACCGTACTACTACAACCTCTATTCTCTTATAAATATATATTTATTATAGGTAGGGCAGACCCTCTTTTAAGAAAGCTTAGAAATGTCAGACATACTTTATGCTGTGTATCCTTGGGTGAAATCCATTCACGTGATTTCTGTAATATCTTGGATGGCTGGAATGCTGTATCTGCCAAGGCTATTTGTTCATCACACAGAGAATTTCTTAAGTAAGGGTGAATCATCGCCACTTTTTGAAATGATGGAATTAAAACTTCTGAAAGTGATCATAAACCCGGCAATGATTGTGACCTGGGTCTGCGGGTTGATCATGATTTTTACACCCGGCGTTATTGACTGGTCGGCAGGCTGGCCATGGATCAAGGCGATATCTGTTATTTTGATGTCAGGGTTTCACGGTTGGTTATCGGCGCGACGCAAAGAAATTGCTGCAGGTAATAACCGTTTCACAGGCCGCCAATACCGGTTTGCGAACGAAGTACCAACAGTTTTGATGATTGTCATAGTTATTTGTGTGATAGCGCGCCCATTCTAAAATTTGACTTCTGCTTTTAGAACCCTTAAATCGACTTAACGCTGCCGTCCGGTGGCTGTTTTCCCATATCTAAAATCGACATGGCCCTAAAAGCCTGTCCCTGAATAAAAGTTGTAACGGATGTCAAACTACCGTGTAAATTTGCGTGATTTAAAGGCGCAATCCCCGAAAGATTTGTTGAATCTAGCTGAAGAGTTAGAAATCGATAACGCATCAACCATGCGCAAAGGCGAGATGATGTTCTCGATCCTGAAAGAGCGCGCAGAGGATGATTGGGAAATTGGCGGCGATGGCGTTCTAGAAGTGATGCAAGACGGCTTTGGCTTTCTTCGCTCACCCGAGGCGAATTATCTTTCTGGACCAGACGATATTTACGTTTCACCAGAGATGATCCGACAGTTTTCATTGCGTACAGGTGACACCATAAGCGGTGTTATGCAGGCGCCACGCGAAGAAGAACGCTATTTTTCGATGACCAATGTTGAATCCATCAACTTTGAGGAACCAGAAAAAGCCCGTCACAAGGTGGCATTTGACAATTTGACACCACTTTATCCTGATGAACGTTTAAAAATGGAAATCGAGGATCCGACGATTAAGGATAAATCAGCCCGTATCATCGATCTGGTTGCCCCTATAGGCAAAGGTCAGCGTTCTTTGATCGTGGCCCCACCGCGGACAGGTAAGACCGTCCTGCTGCAAAATATCGCGACATCCATCGAAAAGAACCATCCTGAGTGTTATTTGATCGTACTTTTGATCGACGAACGCCCAGAAGAGGTAACAGACATGCAGCGCAGCGTGAAAGGTGAGGTTGTGTCCTCGACCTTTGATGAGCCTGCCACACGTCACGTTGCGGTTTCTGATATGGTCATCGAAAAAGCAAAACGTTTAGTTGAACACAAGCGTGACGTTGTCATCCTTTTGGATTCGATTACTCGTTTGGGCCGCGCCTTTAACACCGTGGTTCCAAGTTCCGGTAAGGTTTTGACCGGTGGTGTTGATGCAAACGCCCTGCAACGCCCCAAGCGTTTCTTTGGTGCCGCACGTAACATTGAAGAGGGTGGTTCACTAACGATTATTGCAACCGCTCTGATCGATACTGGTTCGCGTATGGACGAAGTTATCTTTGAGGAATTCAAAGGTACTGGTAACAGCGAAATTGTTCTGGATCGCAAGGTTGCAGACAAGCGTGTTTATCCTGCTATGGACATTCTGAAATCTGGCACACGTAAAGAGGAGCTGTTGGTTGATAAAATGAACCTTCAGAAAACTTATGTGTTGCGTCGTATTCTAAATCCAATGGGCACGACTGATGGAATTGAGTTCCTTTTGGGTAAATTGAAACAAACGAAATCAAATGCTGATTTCTTTGATTCCATGAACACCTAATTCAGGTATATTTGTTTTTTAACAATGGTTTAGGCCAATGATTGACACAATTTTTGCACTGGCTTCCGCAAAGGGAAAGTCGGGCGTAGCGGTGGTTCGGATTTCTGGATCACTGGCGCGGGATTGCGTTGAAAAATTGGCCAGTACCTGCCCCGAGCCTCGCCAGATGGGGTTGCGAAAACTTTATGACTCTGTGGGTGATGTGCTGGATAAAGCTTTGGTTCTGTTCTTTGCTCAGAACGCTAGCTTTACAGGCGAAGATGTGGCCGAGCTGCACCTTCACGGCAGCCCCGCAACGGTGAAGGCAGTTCTTAAAACATTGTCCGATATGTCAGGTTTGCGAATTGCAGAGCCTGGTGAATTTACCAGACGTGCCCTTGAAAACGGCCAACTTGACCTTGCTCAAGTTGAGGGGTTAAGCGACCTGGTCGAGGCCGAAACAGAGGCGCAGCGCAGACAGGCGTTGCGGATTTTTGATGGTGCATTGGGCGTTGCCTCAACCGCGTGGCGTGGTGACTTGGTCCATGCCGCAGCATTGCTAGAGGCCACGATTGATTTTGCCGACGAAGATGTTCCTGTAGATGTCACACCAGAGGTGCTTGACCTAATTGGTCGCGTTCAAAAAGATCTAGCGCGCGAAATCAAAGGCAGCACCGCCGCTGAACGCATCAGGGATGGTTTTGAAGTGGCAATCGTTGGTGCGCCGAATTCTGGTAAGTCAACCTTGCTTAATGCGCTTGCAGGGCGCGAGGCGGCGATTACATCTGAAATTGCTGGCACAACGCGTGATGTGATTGAGGTTCGAATGGATCTTCGTGGTTTGCCAGTTACCATTTTGGATACGGCTGGATTGCGAAAAACAGATGACCATGTTGAAGGTCTTGGTATTCAGCTCGCGGAAAAACGCGCGGCTCAGGCCGATCTACGGGTTTTTCTGGATGATGATCCATCTGCATTGTCGGTGGAAATTCAATCCGGCGATATTTTGCGCCGTCCAAAAGGTGATCTTTCAGGGGGCGATTCTAAGGAATCAATTTCCGGAAAAACAGGTTATGGGGTTGATCTACTGATCGAAGAGATTGCCGATTCCTTGGAAAACCGCGCATCTGGCGCTGGCGTTGCGATTAAAGAAAGACACCGAGTGGCGTTAATCTCGGCCACTCAAGCTATTGAAATAGCGCGTGAAGAGGTAATTTTGGGCCCAGATCGGGCAGAATTTGCCGCCGAAGAATTGCGCGTTGCCATACGTGCGTTGGCCTCATTAATTGGGGATGTTGATGTTGAGCAGATTTTGGACGATATATTCGCTAACTTCTGTCTAGGAAAATAGACGGTCTTGTAAAAGAAAGAGTGTTTCACGTGAAACAATTTGATTTTGACGTAATCGTAATTGGTGGTGGGCATGCAGGCGCTGACGCGGCGCATGCTGCTGCACGCATGGGTGCGAAGACAGCCTTGTTGACGCTAACAAAAGAATCCATTGGTGTAATGTCGTGCAATCCGGCGATTGGTGGTCTTGGCAAGGGCCACCTTGTTCGCGAGATTGACGCTATGGATGGGCTTATGGGGCGCGTGGCTGATAAGGCTGGTATCCAGTTTCGCTTGCTTAATCGTCGAAAGGGGCCTGCTGTACAAGGCCCGCGGGCGCAAGCTGATCGCAAAATATACCGCAAAACCATGCAAGCAGAGCTGGCTGCGACGGAAAACCTTTCAATTATTGAAGGCGAAGTGATTGATTTGATTCAAGACGGCGATCGTATAAACGGCGCGGTTTTAGGTGACGGGGCAGAAATATGGGCCAAGGCTGTCATTTTGACAACTGGCACGTTTTTGCGCGGTGTTATTCATATTGGCGACGTTTCTCGCCCTGGCGGTCGTATGGGTGACAAGCCATCAATCAAATTGGCAGAGCGGTTGGATGGTTTCAATTTGCCGCTTGGTCGTTTGAAAACAGGAACACCCCCAAGGTTAGATGGCCGAACAATCAATTGGGACATTTTGGAAACCCAACCAGGCGATGATGATCCGACGCTTTTTTCGTTTCTTTCCAGGTCCATAAGCGCCCCGCAGGTAAATTGCGGTATCGCGCATACGAACGAAAAAACCCATGATCTTATTCGGGAAAACTTGGAACGGTCTGCAATGTATGGCGGCCATATTGATGGTGTGGGCCCACGGTATTGTCCGTCGATTGAGGATAAGATCGTTCGGTTTGCAGATAAAACATCTCATCAGGTATTTCTTGAACCAGAAGGGGCCGATGATAACACTGTTTATCCCAATGGTATCTCAACCAGCCTGCCAGAGGACGTTCAGTATGCCTATGTGAATTCAATGCAAGGCCTTGAAAATGCAGTTATTTTGCAACCCGGTTACGCAATTGAATATGACTATATTGATCCGCAAGCACTTCGCCCAACCCTTGAATTGGAAAGTGTGCCTGGGTTGTATCTTGCCGGTCAAATAAACGGCACCACTGGATATGAAGAGGCGGCTGCGCAAGGATTGGTTGCAGGTTTGAATGCGGCGGCCTTTGCGCTTGGTCGTGAGCCGATTTATTTTGATCGCGCGCAAAGCTATATCGGCGTTATGATTGATGATCTTGTAACCCGCGGTGTTTCTGAGCCGTACCGGATGTTTACCTCTCGTGCAGAGTTTCGCCTTTCTTTAAGGGCAGATAACGCTGATCAACGCCTTACACCAATTGGAATTTCGCTTGGGTGCGTTGGAGAAACTCGGACAAAGACATTCACCAACAAGCTAGAAAAGCTTAATTTGACCAAATTTAGCTTGTCTGAGGTTATTTTGACGCCGAACCAAATAGAACCGTTGGGCGTTAAAATAAAAAAGGATGGCGTGAAGAGAAACGCCTTTGAACTTTTGTCGTTTCCAGACATTTCGTTTGAAACCCTTTTTCCTGTGGCGCCGGAATTTGCAAATATAGAGTCTGAGATACGGGATCAGATCGAAAGGGATGCGTTGTACCACAATTATATTGAACGCCAGGCCAAGGACGTTCAAGCAATGCGTCGAGATGAAGCCCATAAAATTCCACAAGATTTCAATTATGCAGAGGTAAGCGGATTGTCCAATGAGCTGAAATCAAAGCTTTCGCATGTAAAACCCAGAACGCTAGGGCAGGCGGGACGTGTGGATGGAATGACGCCAGCGGCTTTGACGTTGCTTTTGACCAATATCCGCCGTTCAGCAGCTGTTAAATCAGCATGACCGATCAATCTTTGAAAAATGTTTCACGTGAAACAATGGATGATTTAAGCGTATTTGCAGATCTTTTGATCAAGTGGAACGCAAAAATCAATCTGGTTTCTCCAAAATCAATAGATGAGCTATGGCATCGCCATATTGCTGACTCCGTTCAGGTTTTTGATCTTGTTAAGGTGGAAAAAGGTCTTTGGGTGGATATGGGCACTGGTGGTGGGTTTCCTGGTGCAATTTGCGCGATTGTTGCAAAGCATAAGAAACCTGAGATGAAATTCGTTTTTATAGAAAGCGATACGCGTAAATCGTTGTTTCTAAGGACGGTGATCCGCGAACTGGATCTGAACGCAAGAGTCGAAAACGAACGTATTGAGAAAACACAACCGCAAAATGCGGATGTTGTTTCGGCGCGTGCGTTAGCCTCTTTGGACCTGTTGCTTGGATTTGCAGATATTCACCTTAATCCAAATGGCACCGCAGTATTTCTTAAAGGGGCTAAATTTCAGCAAGAAATTGAAGAATCTCTTGCGAATTGGCAATTTGACGTTCAAAAGGTACAGAGCGAGACAGATCCAGATGCGATCATACTCAAAATTAAAGAGGTAGAGCGTGTCTAACGGTATCGGCTTGCATGAGCCAAAAATTATTTCAGTTGTAAATCAAAAAGGCGGTGTTGGAAAAACGACCACGACGATTAACATTGGGGCGGCGCTTGCGGCACAGGGAATGAACGTTCTTTTGGTCGATTTGGATCCTCAGGGTAATGCATCGACCGGTTTGGGTTTTCCGGCATCTGTTCGTGGAAAAACAACGTACGATTTGCTGTTGGATGAGGCACCAATCGAAGAGGTTGTACACGACACAGAATTTGAAGGCCTATTTCTTGCGCCAGCCACTACTGATTTGTCTTCTGCGGATATGGAATTGGTTTCAAACGAAAAAAGAACTTTCCTGCTTAGGGATTCATTGCGCCAACCTGCGATGGAAAAGTTTGAATTTGACTTTGTTTTGATTGACTGCCCGCCTTCACTAAATATGCTGACAATCAACGCAATGGTTGCTAGTCATTCCATTTTGGTACCGCTTCAAACTGAGTTTTATGCATTAGAAGGCCTTTCTCAGCTAATGTTAACTGTCAGAGAAGTCCGCGAAGCCGCGAACCGTGACCTTAGGTTTGAGGGCGTGGTTTTAACAATGTACGATGGCCGCAACAACTTGGCACGCCAGGTAGAAGCGGATGCGCGCGATAATCTGGGCGATATGGTGTTTGAAACGCGCATTCCCAGAAATGTACGGATAAGTGAGGCACCGTCATTTGCTATGCCGGTTCTTAGTTATGATCCCTCGTCAACTGGCGCGGTGGCTTACAGTGCATTGGCGAAAGAAATACTGATAAAAAATAACATAATGGCGGAGGCTTAAATGGCTGATAAAAAACAAGAACGTCGTGGTTTGGGCCGTGGTTTGTCGGCGTTAATGGCTGACGTCAAATTGGACGAACAACCAACGTCAGAAGAAGGGCGTGCACCAAAAGCGGAACATATTGTTCCCGTTGAACGTCTGTCGCCTAATCCTGATCAGCCCCGTCGCCAGTTTGTAGAAGAAGACCTTGCGGATCTTACGGAATCCATTCGTGAGAAGGGCATAATTCAACCACTTATCGTGCGCGTAAATCCTCGTGATGAAAATGGGTATGAAATCGTCGCAGGCGAGCGACGCTGGCGGGCTGCTCAACGGGCGAAAGTTCACCAAGTTCCTGTTATTATTAGAGAATTTGACGATACAGAGGTACTAGAGGTCGCGATCATTGAGAATATTCAACGCGCTGACCTTAACGCTGTTGAAGAGGCTATGGGTTATCGCCAGTTGATGGACAGATTTGGTCACACGCAGGAAAAAATGGCCGCTGCCCTGGGAAAAAGTCGCAGCCATATTGCCAATCTCTTGCGTCTTTTGAATTTGCCTGATGATGTTTTGGAATATTTGCGCCACGGCGATCTGACGATGGGCCACGCAAGGGCGCTGGTTCCAAGTGAAAACCCGTCTGATTTGGCCAAACGCGTGATTTCAGGCGATCTTTCTGTGCGCGAAACCGAAAGATTGGCAAAGGGTCCGCTTGTTAAAACAGGCAAGCCAGCAAAGCCAAAAGCGGTAAAGGATTCCGATACAAATGCGTTAGAGGGCGATTTGGCGGCAAATCTTGGAATGAAAGTTTCGATCGATCACACACAAGGCAAAGAATCTGGCAAAGTCACAATTTCCTACAAAGATTTGGACCAACTTGATTCACTGCTTGGATTGCTATCGTCTAGTCCGTTGGGCGAGACCAAATAAAGTAAAGAACACAGCAAAGAACAACCGCTTGGATTAATAGGAACTTAAGCGGAATCGACAGTATCAAAGAAACGCCAAAAGCGGCAGCAATCGACACTGTTGCAAGGATTTTTGCCTTTCTGTTGATTGCGCCGTTGCGTTGCCAGTCCGCAATCGGCGGGCCGAATTTGGGGTGATCAATCAACCAAATGTGCAATCTTTCAGAAGATCGGGCGAAACAGAACGCCGCGAGCAAAAGAAAAGGTACGGTTGGTAAAAGCGGCAAAACAACCCCAAGAGACCCTAATATTATAGAGGATATGCCGCCAAACATCCAAAGCAGTCTAATCATCCGGCCAATAACTCCCTTAATATAGCATTAAGAACAGGACGCCCTTGTTCCGTTGTCCGCAGAAACCCATTCGCCGTTTCCAACATGCCAATTTCCTTAAGGCCTTGGATTTTTTCCACCTTTGTATTTAGAACTTGTTCAAATCGCACCTCATCAATACCAGATCTTAGGCGAAGCCCCATCATCAACGCCTCTTCTTGGGCCTCAAATCCATCCTGCTTGCGCGATAGGCTTTCACCAGAGCCAGAATTTTCAACAGCATCCAACCATTTGCCGGGCGCTAGATGGGTTTCAGTAGCTATTCGATGCCCATATTGTGTAATTCGTCCATGAGCGCCGGGTCCTAGGCCAAGGTAATCGCCGGAATTCCAATAAACGAGATTATGGCGCGATTCCGAGCCTACGGCGGCGTGATTTGACGTTTCATAGGCAGGCATTCCAGCAGCCTCGCACAGTTCTTGGGTTAGCTCATACATATCAGCGCCCAAATCTTCGGACGGCAGGCCCGCGAGCCCGCCTTTGCTGAAACGATCCCCAAAGGCCGTGCCTGGCTCAATGGTTAATTGATAAAGAGACAGATGATCGACAGACATGGCCAAAGCTTGTTTAAGTTCCGAACGCCATTGATCCAATGTTTGATCCTGACGCGCATAAATCAGATCAAAACTAACGCGATCGAATATGTGACGGGCTGTATCAAATGCATCTTGTCCCTCGTTCACCGAATGAAGTCGACCGAGTCGTTTAAGATCAGGAACATTTAACGCCTGAATGCCCATAGAAACACGATTAACACCGGCGTCGTGATACGCCTGAAAACGACCAGCCTCGACCGAGGTTGGGTTTGCTTCTAACGTGATTTCAATGTCATTGGCGATTAGAAACTTGGATTTCAAAGCATCAAGGATACCCTCAACCAGCCAAGGCTCCATCAAACTGGGGGTTCCACCACCGAAGTAAATGGAGCTTAATTGCCGCCCTTCAAGGCCCACCACCGTGCGTTCAATCTCTGACAAAAAGGCACTAAACCAGCGTTTTTGATCCACATTTGCGGAAACATGGGAATTAAAATCGCAATAGGGGCATTTGGATTGACAAAACGGCCAGTGAACATAAACACCGAAACCGCCATGTTGCCAATCCTCCAACATCAGCCTTTAAACGCCGTTACTTCGATCTCGATTAACATTTCAGGTTTCATCAAATCCGCGATGACCATTGTGGCCGCTGGGCGAATGTCTGATAACGCTGCGCCCAAAGCAGGCACAGCCTCTTCCACCAAATCACGGTCAGTGATCGTGTATTGAACGCGTACAACATCATTCATTGAAAACGACGCCTTTTCCAATGCTTCCTGAATCGTTTGAAAACAATTGCGCGCTTGATCAGCAATCCCTGTGGGGATTTCCATAGTGGTGTAGTTGTACCCAGTCACGCCAGATACAAAACACCAATCACCTTGTGCAACCGCGCGGCTGTATCCAATGGTTTTTTCAAAGGATGATCCGCCTGAAATTAACTTCTTTTCGCTCATTTCATTCTCCAAAACAGCCATTCACCAACTTGTTAAACGCATCAGCGCGGTGGCTGATTTCATTTTTCTTCCAACGATCCATCTCGCCAAGTGTTATATCATAACCATCAGGCATAAAAATCGGATCATAACCATGGCCCTGTTCGCCACGCAAGGGCCAAGTGACAGCACCGTCAATCTGACCCTCAAAGATTTCATCGTGACCATCGGGCCACGCTAGAACCAAAGTGCACCGAAAGCGGGCGGTTCGAGGGTAGGGTGCCACCGCATCCTCAAGTTTTTGCCAAGTGTTCGTCATAGCCATCACAAAATCGCGCCCATTCGGCGTTTCGGCCCAATCTGCGGTGTAAACACCAGGTGCACCATCAAGTGCATCTATTTCGATGCCGCTGTCATCTGCCAATGCAGGTAAACCCGTTGCTTTGACGGCTGCATGGGCTTTGATCCGTGCGTTACCGATGAAATTATCCTCGGTTTCATCTGGTTCATCCAGATTAAGTTGGCCCGCTGAAACCACAGCAACACCAAAAGGGGCCAAAAGCCGTTCGATCTCTTCCAGTTTGCCCTGATTGTGGGTCGCAATCAGCAGTTTCTTTTCAGAAAATTGACGCATCTAAACAGCAGCCTTTTGTGCGGCAACAAGTTCATCGACGCCTTTTTCGGCCAAATCCATAAGTTGGTTAAACTGATCACGGCTAAAAGTGGCACCCTCGGCGGAACCTTGCAATTCGACCATGCCCTTAGCACCGGTCATAACGAAATTACCGTCTGTTCCCGCCTCGGAATCTTCTGGATAATCCAAATCAAGAACGCATTGTCCCGCGTAAATACCACACGAAACAGCAGCGATATGATCCATGATGGGATCGGTCTTAACTTCGCCCGCTTTCATTAAACGATTAACGGCAAGCCTAAGCGCGACCCAGCCACCGGTGATAGATGCGCAGCGTGTGCCACCGTCGGCCTGAATTACATCACAATCGATGGTGATCTGACGCTCACCCAATGCAACCCGATCGATACAGGCACGCAATGAACGGCCAATCAGACGTTGAATTTCCTGTGTACGACCAGATTGACCATTCTTGGCCTCGCGACGCATCCGTGTGTTGGTCGCACGCGGCAGCATTCCATATTCTGCCGTCACCCAGCCAAGGCCAGAATTTTTCAGAAACCTCGGAACACCTGGTTCCAAAGAGGCGGTACACAATACATGCGTATCGCCCATTTTGATCAAACAGGAACCTTCAGCGTGTCTGGTAACATTTGTTTCAATCACAACGTCGCGCATTTGATTAAGTTCACGGCCAGATGGGCGCATTTTGAAATCCTTTTCTTTGTTCATAGCCTGATTGCCAATCCTGCGAACTAAAGGCAAGCCTGATTGACCTTTGGGCCGCCGACAGTCTAAATGAATTGCCCAGAAATATTGCAGAAATTTGATGACAGACGAAACCGAAGACCTATCCAACATGAATGCACGCAGCCGAGAGGTGTTTCGTCGTGTTGTCGAGGGGTACTTGGACAACGGCGAACCCGTCGGATCACGAACATTAACGCGCTCGATGAATGAAAAGGTCAGCGCGGCTACGATCCGCAATACAATGCAGGATCTCGAATTTATGGGTTTGTTGAACAGCCCGCATGTTTCGGCAGGGCGGATACCAACGCAATTCGGTTTGCGGATGTTCGTCGACAGCCTGATGGAAGTCGATAACATAAAGGCTGAAGATAAACGCCAGATCGAAAGCGAATTAGACACTAACGAAGGGGATGTTGGCTCTCTTTTGGACAATGTTGGATCTGCTTTGTCGGGACTAACCCACAGCGCCAGTCTTGTTTTGGCACCGAAACAAGAGACCCCGATCAAACATATTGAGTTTGTTAGCCTTTCGACAGAACGTGCCTTGGTTGTTTTGGTTTTTGCGGATGGGCAAGTTGAGAATAGATTATTCACGCCACCACTTGGTCAAACACCATCGTCAATGCGCGAAGCTGCGAATTTTCTAAATGCATTGGCCGAGGGCCAAACACTATCATCGCTAATCGCGCGCATAAAAACCGAAATGAATACCCGTCGCCAAGAGATTGATTCGCTGGCTGGTCAGTTAGTTGAGCAGGGATTGGCCCTTTGGGAAAACGAAGGCGAATCAAATGAGCGTTTGATTGTTCGCGGGCAATCGAACCTGTTGGGTGAAGAAACAGATGCTGGTAATCTAGATCGGGTGAAATCTCTGTTTGATGACCTAGAACGCAAGCGGGATATTGCCAATTTCCTTGAACTTACCGAGCAAGGCGAGGGTGTTCGCATTTTTATTGGCTCTGAGAACAAGCTTTTTTCACTTTCGGGTTCCTCTTTGGTGGTTTCTCCCTATATGAACGCTGAACGTAAAATTGTGGGCGCGGTTGGGGTCATCGGACCAACGCGTCTGAACTATGGACGGATCGTTCCGATTGTTAATTTCACAGCCCAACTTGTTGGGAAATTGATATCGGACGGGAACAGGTAAAGATGAGCGAAGATACAGAAAAAAAAGTAAGTTTGGCCGATCAGGACGTTCCTGATCTTGAGGCGATCGCAGATGCGTTGGATGACGGTCTGATTGACATCACGTCAGATGAGGCAATGGACGAACCAGAGGGTGACGCCGAAGCCGAGGCATTTATCGCCCTTCAGCAAGAACGCGATGAAATGAAAGATCGTCTTGTCCGTGCATTGGCTGAGGCCGAAAATACGCGCAAACGTGGCGAACGTGATCGTCGCGATGCGGAAAAATATGGCGGCAGCCGTTTGGCCCGTGACATGATCCCCGTTTACGATGCAATGAAACGCGCATTGGATTCCATTCCAGGGGATCAAAAAGAGTCTTCCGCCTCGATGATTGAGGGTATTGCACTAACAATGCAGGAATTGCTGAGCGTGTTTAAGAAGCACGGCATCACACCGATCTTTCCTGTCGAGGGTGATCAGTTTGACGCTAACCTTCATCAGGCAATGTTTGAAGCACCGGTTCCAGGAACCACTGCGGGTCAGATCATTCAGGTGATGGAGCAGGGCTTTATGATCCACGATCGATTATTACGTGCGGCAAACGTTGGTGTGTCTTCAACACCGAAAAGCTAATTTTGAAAAACCCGGCCACAGCGCCGGGTTTTCTAATTCTTATTCAAACCCTTCAGTTCGTAAATTAACGACAGTGCCTCGAGCGGTGTTAAGCCGTCTGGTTGGATTTCATCTAGCCGAACTTCAACTTCGCTAACCTTGGGTTTTTGTGAAACTGGGGGTGGGGTGGCCGAAAACAGTGGCAAATCGTCGATTAAGGCACGATTTTTGTGGCCCTCTCGTTCACCTTGTTCCAGTTTGTCCAGTACTACACGCGCGCGCTCGACCACAGCGTCGGGTAATCCGGCCAATTTTGCCACCTGAACACCGTAAGAACGATCTGCAGCACCCTTTTTTACCTCATGCAAAAAGATGACATCGCCTTCCCATTCGCGCACGGTCACGGTCGCATTTGAAACGCCCTGCAGTTTACCGGAAAGGGCGGTCATTTCGTGATAGTGCGTGGCGAAAAGTGCGCGACAGGAATTTGCGTCATGCAGATGTTCCAGCGTGGCCCAAGCGATGGATAGGCCATCGTAGGTCGCGGTCCCACGTCCAATTTCATCCAGAATTACAAGCGCCCGATCATCGGCTTGATTAAGGATGGCGGCCGTTTCCACCATCTCGACCATAAACGTGGATCGCCCCCGCGCCAAATCATCAGCGGCACCAACGCGAGAAAACAACTGAGACACAAGACCAATATGCGCCGAGGTTGCCGGAACGTATCCACCAGCCTGTGCCAGCAGAGCAATCAAAGCGTTTTGGCGCAAAAATGTTGATTTACCCGCCATGTTAGGACCGGTTAACAACCAAACATGCGCGCCTTTGGCACCATCAGATAAATCACAATTGTTCGCCACAAAAGGCGCGCCACCTTGGGCCAACAAAGCCCGTTCAACAACAGGGTGACGACCGCCCTCAATATCAAATTTTCGCGAATTATCTACTTTGGGTCTGACCCAGTTATGATCAGCGGCCAAATCAGCAAATGCAGCGGAAACATCAACCTCTGCAAGGGCGCGGGCAGCGGCACCCAATGGGCCATATTGTGCCAAAACAGCCTGAGTTAGTGACACAAACAAGGATTTCTCAATTTCTAGCGCGCGGTTGCCAGAATTCAGAATTTTGGTTTCCATTTCAGACAATGGAACTGTCGTGAATCGCACTGCATTGGCTGTTGTTTGGCGATGAATAAAGGTTTCAGACAAAGGTGTTGCTAACATCTTTTGCGCATGGCCAGCTGGGGTTTCAATAAAATAGCCAAGGACATTATTGTGTTTGATCTTTAGTGCGCTGATGCCCGTTTGTTTGGCATAATCAGATTGCAAACCAGCGATCACACCACGCCCTTCATCCCGCAATGTCCGCGCCTCATCCAATTCAGCGTGATACCCAGATGCGATGAAGCCACCGTCACGGGTTAACAGTGGGGGCTCTGCAATCATGGCAGCATCAAGTAAATTTAATAAATCATCATGCCCAAGTAACGCTTTGGCCGCCTCACCAAGCAGACCATGATCAGCCGTCTTAGAAATAAGTGACGAGATTTCCTTGGCTTGTTCCAAACCGTTGCGAATGGCAGTCAAATCCCTTGGGCCGGCACGATCAACCGACAAACGAGACAAGGCACGATCTAAATCAGGCACAGATCGCAATGAGGTTCGCAAGTTCACAGCCAGATCGGTTTGATTAAGCAGGGTCTCAATAGCGTCTTGCCGCGCATTGATGATATCCAAATCCAAAGTCGGCGCGGAAATTCGGCGTTCCAGCAAACGGGCACCAGCGGCTGAAATTGTGCGATCGATGGCAGACAAAAGTGAACCCTCACGCCCACCACTAAGGGATTTAGTCAGCTCAAGATTCCGGCGGGTTGCTGCATCAATTTGCATGGCACCCTTGTCAAGTTCCTTAACAGGGGGTCGGATGAGCGGCAGGTTACCTTTTTGCGTTAGTTCAAGATATTCAACAATGCCGCCAAGCACGGCCAAATCGGCCCGTGTAAATTGACCAAAGGATTCCAGCGTTTTAACGTTGAACAATTCGCACAGTCGTTTTGTCGCTGATGCACTGTCAAAACTGGCGCGCGACAGAAAGGCGGGCGTTACGCCCATTTCCTCAACCAACGGAAACAATTCGTCTGCATCGTCATCAATTAGAACAATTTCACTGGGCGCAAGACGCGCTAGTTCTGGCGAAAGTCTTTCAAGCCCACAAGGCATGACGTGAAATTCGCCAGTTGAAATATCAACCCACGCCAGGGCAGATGCATCTCTTACATTTGCAAATGCGGCCAAATAATTGTGGCGACGTGCATCCAAAAGACTGTCTTCTGTAAGAGTGCCAGGGGTTACAAGGCGCACCACCTCACGGCGAACAACAGATTTAGCCCCTCGCTTCTTGGCCTCGGCGGGGCTTTCCATTTGTTCACAAACGGCAACCCGAAAACCCTTGCGGATTAGCGTTAGCAAATAACCCTCGGCGGCATGATGGGGCACGCCGCACATGGAAATATCTTCGCCCATATGCTGGCCGCGTTTGGTTAAGGTAATATCCAGTGCAGCGGCGGCGGCTACGGCATCGTCAAAAAACAATTCATAGAAATCGCCCATGCGGTAAAACAGCAAGGCGTCAGGGTAGTCGACTTTAATCGACAAAAATTGCGCCATCATTGGCGTGACAGAAGATTTAACGGCGTTCAATTTATGGCCCCCCAATAGGCACATGCAGCCTACAAAAAATGAACGCGTCGTTAAAGCGAGAATTATGAAGTTGAGGCCTAGGTTTTTGATCGATAGCTTGGTTTTCAAAGAAAGGGTTCAAATGACGGTATTTTGTTTGGGATCGATCAACGCGGATCACGTTTATCAGGTTCAATCTATTCCTAATCCTGGTGAAACGATTGCCTCAAATTCATTGGCAACGGGCCTGGGTGGTAAAGGTGCCAATCAATCAGTGGCAGCGGCCAAAGCCGGATCAATAACCAAACACATTGGATCTGTTGGCATGGATGGGCGCTGGGCAATCGATGAGTTGACCGCATATGGTGTGGAAACGGATTTTATCTCCACCTCTGAACAGGCAACGGGGCATGCGATTATCAATGTTGATACCAAGGGCGAAAATGCGATTGTTGTACACGCAGGCGCCAATGCTGACATCAAAACAGATGCAATAAAAGCGGCTCTAAATAGGGCTAAACCTTGTGATTACCTATTGATCCAGAATGAAACCAATGGACAGGTTGAGGCAGCAAGGATTGCAAAACAATTGGGCGTAACAGTCGTATATTCAGCCGCGCCTTTTGACACAGATGCCGTGAAGAACATTATAGCGGAGGTTGATGTTCTTTGCGTGAATGAATTTGAGGCGGCGCAATTGGAAGAGACATTTCAAAAACCACTAAAATCACTTGGTTTAGACACTGTTTTAATAACCAAAGGATCAAAAGGGGCCGAGTTGTTTCATCAGGGCAAAACGCTCGTCCAAAGTTCGTTTCCCGTAACGCCGCTTGATACTACCGGTGCCGGTGACACATTCGCGGGTTTCTTTGTGGCAGCTTTAGAGCAAGGGAATGATCCAGCAATGGCGTTAAAACTGGCCGCCGCCGCCGCTGCTATTCAGGTTACGCGACCCGGTGCGGCAACGGCCATTCCTGACCGCGCCGAAGTTGATCGTTTTATTGCAGCAAATGCCTAGTGGGCGAATGAAGCAGCACTGCCCCACAATGATTTCACTTTGGCATCGCGACCGCATGCTTTGCGGTATGCTTTATATGCATTGGCTTTGGTTTTCGGACCAAACCGTGTGATTACCAAAGACTTACCTTTATAATAATTCTGGTGCCCTCGGTCGGCAGCATAAAACTTACCTTGATTAAGGATGGGTGTTACGATTTTACGCCCAAGATCGGCCTCGGCCTGTTTAATCGCAGCCTCGGCAATCGCGCGCTCTTTGTCGTTTTTCACAAAAATAGCGATGCGATATGAATTGCCACGGTCACAAAATTGACCGCCTCGGTCCGTTACGTCGACCGAGCGAAGGAATAAATGCAGCAGCTTTTCGTAAGACACCTTGTTGGGGTTATAGGTAATTGTCACCGCCTCATAGTGGCCAGTGCCGCCTTTGGTTACATCCTTATATGTTGGATTTGATTTACTGCCGCCGGAAAATCCACTGACAGCTTTGCTTACGCCGGGTACAGATTCGAAATCTGCCTCGACGCACCAAAAACAACCACCTGCCACAACAGTTGTTGCGGCTTGTGCCGCAGGGGCAAACATTAATAGCGAAAATATTAATCCATAAAACTTCATTACTTGTCTCCTTTTTCGGAAATTGCGCAGTAGAGCACCTTAAAAGCAAATCACCGATTTGTGAGATCACAAGGGTTTGATGATACCTTTGGTCTTGGCACGGATTTGACCTTGGCATAGCGTCAGGCAAATTTGATGAACAAGTGAAAAGGAAATCCAATGCGCATTGCGATGTGGTCTGGGCCAAGAAACCTTTCAACCGCCATGATGTATTCATTTGCTGCAAGGCCAGATACCGCAGTTTGGGATGAGCCGTTTTATGCGGCATATCTGGCAAAGACGGGTCTTGTTCATCCGATGGGTGATGAAATTTTAGCGGCTGGTGAACAAGATCCAAAAATCGTTGCAGCACGATGTGTGGGAACGACACCTGATCGTCGAAGTGTGTTCTATCAAAAACATATGACGCACCACATGATCGAGGGATTTGATCGCAAATGGTTGGCGGATGTCACAAACGTTTTTCTGATCCGGCATCCAGCACGGGTAATTGCATCTTATGCAGCGAAACGGGAAAATCCGACGTTGGATGATATTGGGTTTCGCCAGCAAGCGGAAATATTTGATGAAGTTTGTCAGATGACTGGCGAACGGCCCGTCGTAATCGATAGCTTTGAAATTCGACAAAACCCAGAAAAGGCGCTGAGGGATTTATGCCAAGATATTGGTCTGACGTTTGATGCGGCCATGTTGACTTGGCCCAAAGGCCCGCACCCAGATGATGGTGCATGGGCACCGCATTGGTATGGTGCCGTGTGGAATAGCACGGGGTTTGCGGGTGCCGAAGGTGACATACCAAAATTGCCGGACGAGTTTAAAAAACTAGAAGAGCAAGCGCTGGAGTTTTATCGAAAACTCCAGCATTAGACCCGCATTTCGTGTTTAGAAGTCGAGGTTTTCCACCGACAACGCGTTATTTTGAATGAACTCGCGACGTGGCTCAACAACGTCACCCATAAGCTTGGTGAAGATGTCATCAGCATCAGCAAGATCATCGATTTTCACTTGCAACAATGTACGGGCGTCTGGATCAAGGGTGGTTTCCCATAATTGATCTGGATTCATCTCGCCCAAACCTTTGTAGCGTTGCAATGAAAGACCTTTTTCGCCCTCGGTCAAAATAGCGGCAAGAAGGCTGCTTGGACCATTTACAGACGTGATCTTATCTTTGCGAATTAGCTGAGCGGGTTGCGAGTAAACCTCGACCATGTTGTCGGTGAATTCAGCCAGTTTGCGCGCCTCGCCGGACTGCATAACACGACCATCAAGGGTGCGTACCTCTTCGACACCGCGCAAAATACGGGCCAAACGAATACCGTGATCCTGCGTTGGTCGACCTTGCCAACCACGTTCATATTCCAACGCAATCAGGTTCAAACGTTCAGCAATCGCATCGGCGACACCTTGAATGTTTGCGTCAATTGCACCCGGAATAAACGCGCGGGCAATGGCGGCTTGTTCCAAGATGTGTTGGGAATAATGTGTTGGGAAGGCCTGTAAAATACGACGTACGGAACGCGCCTCTTCAACGACACGAACCAAATCAGCACCAGCCATTTCCGTTCCATCGGCAAGTTTTAGCACAGCACCGTCGACACCTTGAGCAACCAAATAATCATCCAGCGCAGGTTGATCCTTTAAATAAACCTCGGATTTACCGCGTGAAACTTTGAACAAAGGTGGCTGAGCAATATATAGGTAGCCGCCTTCGATCAATTCCGGCATTTGGCGGAAGAAGAAGGTTAGCAAAAGTGTACGGATGTGTGCGCCATCGACGTCCGCATCGGTCATAATTACGATTTTATGATAGCGCAGTTTTTCGATATTAAATTCGTCACGACCAATGCCCGTGCCCAGCGCCATAACAAGGTTGCCAATTTCTTGGCTGCCCAGCATACGATCAAAACGTGCGCGTTCGACGTTAAGGATTTTACCACGCAAAGGCAAAACCGCCTGTGTTAGGCGATCGCGACCCGTTTGCGCAGAACCACCGGCTGAATCACCCTCCACCAAGAAGACTTCGGTTTTGGACGGGTCTTTTTCAGAACAATCTTTAAGTTTGCCAGCAAGGAAGTTTACATCAAGTGCCGTCTTACGACGGGTCAATTCACGAGCCTTGCGGGCTGCTTCGCGTGCCAAGGCCGCCTCGACAATTTTACCGACAATCATCTTGGCCAATTGTGGGTTTTCCTCGAACCATTCCGACAGTTTTTCATTCATCAAGCTTTCAACCGCGGGGCGTACTTCTGATGAAACAAGTTTGTCTTTGGTTTGGCTGCTGAATTTTGGATCAGGAACTTTGACCGACAATACACAGGTTAAACCTTCGCGCGCATCGTCACCGGTAAAGGCCACTTTTTCTTTTTTCGCGATGCCGCTGCTTTGGGCATAACTGTTAATGGTCCGTGTTAACGCGCCACGAAAACCCGCCATGTGGGTGCCGCCATCGCGTTGGGGGATGTTGTTGGTAAACGGCAGAACATTTTCATGGTAGCTGTCGTTCCACCACATCGCGACCTCGATCCCGATGTCGTCTTTCTCACCGCGGACAAAAATCGGCTCTTCCAACATCGAGCTTTTGGAGCGATCAAGATATTTAACGAACTCTTTAACGCCACCTTCATAAAAAAGCTCTGATTTCAGATGCTCGGCGGGGCGTTCATCCTTTAGAATGATACGAACGCCAGAATTTAGGAATGCCAATTCGCGCAGACGATTTTCCAATGTCTTGAACGAATATTCTAGGTTGGAAAACGTTTCGGTAGACGCGAGAAAACGTACCTCGGTACCTTTTTGACCATTGGCATCACCAACAACGCGCAAATGTTCAGCGGTGTCGCCATGGGCAAACTTGGCATAGTGTTCTTTGCCATCGCGCCAAATGCGCAATTCCAGCCAAACAGACAATGCGTTCACAACGGAAACACCCACACCGTGCAGACCGCCGGATACCTTGTACGAATTGCTATCAAATTTGCCGCCAGCGTGCAGCTGGGTCATGATTACCTCGGCGGCGGAAACACCTTCTTCTTCGTGGATGCCGACGGGAATTCCGCGGCCGTTATCACGAACAGAAATACTGTTATCGTCGTGGATTGTTACATTAACAAAATCAGCGTGACCGGCCAAAGCCTCATCAATGCCGTTGTCCACACATTCATAAACCATGTGGTGCAAACCGGAACCATCATCGGTGTCACCGATATACATACCAGGACGTTTGCGAACAGCTTCTAAGCCCTTGAGAACCTTGATAGAATCCGCACCATAATCTTCTTGGTTTTGCTCGTTGTCGGCCATCGGGATGATCCTTTGATTTTTGTAGATTTTATACCCGTTCTAGGGGGTATTGTCACGCCCTGACCCTATATTTTGCGTCAGGTCAGCGCGATGACGATGCCAACAAGAATTAGGGCAATTCCGGCCCCTATATTTGTGCGTTTTACCGCGCTGGGTGTGGCCAAGAATTTGCGAATGCGCTCGACAAATAGGCCGAGTGTTAAGTTGCCAAACAAGGGAACGATCAACGAGGTAAAGCAAATTGCGACGATGTCAAAGAAGTTCAAAACAGTGAAATCAAAGAAAGTTGGCAGAAGGGCCATGTAGAAAAGGCTGGCTTTGGGGTTGGCGGTCACAGCCAATAACCCAGCGATGAACCCCGCCCACATCCCGGGTTTAGTAAGCGCGTTGTTACCCGTCAGCACCTTGCCGGCAAAGCGGATCAATCCGATACCCATCAGGATCAAAATGCCGGTGGAAACAAACCGTAGAACAATTAGGAAATCGGCGTAAACGGCGACGATCGCAGAAACGCCAAAAATTGCGACCAGCGGCCAAAGCATATCGCCAAAAGCAACGCCCAAGGCTAATGGCCACGCCGAGCGCATGCCACCAGAAACGGCGCGCGCAATCAGGGCAACCCAAACAGGGCCGGGTGTGATGAACAAAATGAAAAGGGCGCCTGCATAAAGGGCCAGTTCATAGAGAGTTACAGTCACTTTAATTTACCTTCGTCATCCATGCCCCAAAATGGATTCATGGCAAGTTCCCAAACATGTCCTTCTGGATCGGCAAATGTGCCCGAATACCCACCCCAAAAGATTTTTTCAGGCGCTTTGCATTCAGTTGCACCGGCGGCAATTGCCAATGCAAAGGCTTCATCAACTTCTGCTTCGGTTGCAAAATTTTGGGCCAAAGTTGTGGCACCATTTCCTAAGGTATCGACATCACGGCCCAAGTCTTCGGCAAGTTTTTCAAGATTATATAAACCAAATTTTGCGCCGTTCATGTCAAAGAACGCAACTAAGGGCAAAATTTCCTCAGCGACCCATCCAAGGTCTCGATAAAATTTTGTGGCACGGGGCAAATCGCGTACGCCAAGAGTGATTAATGTGATGCGGTTCTTGTTCATAAGTCGACCTCTTTTGTTTCAGACAAACCACCCGATTCACTGACATACAAGGCCTGTGCGCGGCCCTTCATTTCAGCGAATAATTCAACACCTGTGCCCGTCATAAATGCCTGTGCGCCAATGGCCGTAATTTCATCGTAAAGGGCGGCGCGACGGTTGTCGTCTAGGTGGGCGGCGACCTCATCCAAAAGGATAATTGGTGGGGCATCATTTAGCGTGGCCAAGGCGCGGGCATTAGATAGAATTAGACTGATCAAAAGGGCCTTTTGTTCGCCAGTTGAACATTGTCGGGCATCAATGCCCTTGGCGGCAAAAAGTGCAGCAACATCAGAACGATGCGGGCCAACTAGGGTGCGCCCAGCGCGCAAATCATTGGGGCGGTTATTGGCCAGAACTTCGCGCAAAGACGCCTCGTCAAAGCCGATATTTTCTTCGCCTTCGATCAGGGTCAAATCGGCGGCAGGAAAGGCGGTTTTGGCATTACTTTGCGCCTTGGCCAACAGTGACAATGCATCAATTCTGTTGCGATGAATTTCTGCACCGCTTTTGGCCATTTGCCCCTCTAGCGCAAGATACCAATGTGCGTCGCGAACGTGGTCTTTCAGCAACCGGTTACGTTCGCGCATGGCTTTGTCATAACTAAGAACCGCCTCGGCGTGATTGGGCTGAAAACTTAGCGTAATGCGATCAAGAAACCGGCGCCGTTCACCCGCGCCCTCGATCCATAGACGGTCCATGGCAGGTACCAACCACAAAATTTGGGCAATGCGACCCAGAGCCACTTGAGGCGCGGTTTTTTCATCAATTGTTACCACGCGACTGGCACCTGCCTCGGCGCGCATGGCTATTTCATGGGTTCTATGGGGGCTGTTCAGTGTTGCGGATACTTTCCATCCCAATGCTTCGGGTTTTCGGGAAAGATCATCGGCAGTTGCGCGTCGTAGCCCCCGACCAGGGGATAAAAGCGAGACCGCTTCAAGGATGTTTGTTTTGCCCGCACCATTTGGCCCAAAGATTGCAACGGGGCGACCATCAAGTGGTTGATTCAGCAATTTGTGGGATCTGAAATGCGAAAGGGCGATATCGCCGAGCCATTGTTGTTGGCCTGCCATATCGCCCCCCTAAATTCGCGTGATTTGCGTCAAACGCGCATTGGCATCACGACATATACGGCTGTCGTGTCGTTGCCTTCGCGCATCAAGGTTGGATCACCTGAAGAATTGAACATGAAGACTGCATTTTCGCGATCAACCTGACTGGCGATTTCCAACAAGTATTTCGCGTTAAAGCCGATTTCTAAGCGATCATCACCATAAGCAACCGCCAGCTCTTCTTCGGCGGCACCGCTGTCTGGTGCGTTAACTGAAAGAACCAAACGATCCTCATCCAATGACAGCTTAACCGCACGGGAGCGTTCGGATGAAACCGTCGCCACACGATCAACCGCTTTGGCAAATTCTGCCGCGTCTACTTCCAATCGGCGGGTGTTACCTTGCGGAATTACGCGTGTGTAATCAGGGAATGTGCCGTCAATTACCTTGGACGTCAGGGTGATTTCAGGTGTTGCAAAGCGTACTTTGGTTTCAGAAACAGACACGGCGATTTTTACATCGTCATCATCCAACAATTTGCGTAGTTCGCCCACAGTTTTACGAGGAACGATCACGCCAGGCATTGTTTCCGCACCGGCTGGCAAATCCGCATCAATACGTGCAAGACGGTGTCCGTCTGTTGCAACACAACGCAAAACCTTACCGCCGTCAGCATCAGACACGTGCATATAAACGCCGTTCAAATAATAGCGGGTTTCTTCGGTAGAAATTGCAAATTTGGATTTGTCGAACAAGCGACGCAGCACTTTTGATTCAATCGAAAAATTCGCGCCATATTCGGCATTTGCCATCACTGGGAAATCTTCTCGTGGTAATGTCGCAAGTGAGAAATTTGAACGACCCGCCTCAACGGTAAGGCGGCCGCTTGAACCATCGTCGGTCAATTGCACCAACGCACCATCAGGCAGTTTGCGAACAATTTCGTGCAAGGTAACAGCAGAAACAGTTGTCGCACCTGGGCGATCAACTTGGGCAACTGTTTTATCAACAACCTCGATATCAAGGTCGGTGGCGCGGAATGAAACTGAATTTGCATCGGCTTCAATTAGAACGTTTGCGAGGATCGGAATGGTGTTGCGACGCTCAACCACGGATTGTGCTTGACCAACCGCCTTAAGCAATGTTGCACGTTCGATGCTGATTTTCATTTCTTCAGTCCCTATTAGGCTTGGACCGCGAAACTAGCCTAAAAAGGCAGCGCTGCTCAAGCATTTTTTTAGACTGTCGGGTGTTGTTGAAGGGGCGTCAAGCGAAAGGGTGCTTTATGCCTCTAACATGCGACGTAAAAGCTCTACATCATCGGAAATTTGACTGTCGATTGACTTCAATTCCTCGATTTTGCGCACGGCGTGTAAAACCGTCGTGTGATCACGACCACCAAAGCGGCGACCAATTTCAGGATATGAGCGTTGCGTTAGGTGTTTGGACAAATACATCGCCACCTGACGGGGGCGCGCAACGGTACGTGTGCGGCGCGGCGAAAGCATGTCGGACATGCGGATGTTATAATGTTCCGCAACTTTGCGCATGATTTCATCAATCGTAACCTTACGATCAGAGCTGCGCAAAATGTCGGCAAGACAATCTTGGGTCAAATCCATTGTGATTTCGCGACCCACAAGGGATGCGAATGCGAACAGACGTGTCAAAGCACCCTCAAGAACGCGCACATTTGTGCTGATCCGGTGGGCCAAGAATTCCAAGACACCCGGTGCGATGACCAAGTCAGAATACTGGGATTTATAAAGTTCAACTTTTTGCTGCAAAATCCCAAGACGCAATTCGTAATCGGTTGGGTGTAGATCAACCACAAGACCAGATTGCAGGCGGGATTGAATACGATCATCCAGACCGTTCATTTCAGAAGGCGAACGATCGCCAGAAATGATGATTTGGCGGCCTTGATCGACCAACGCGTTAAAGGTGTGAAAGAATTCGTCTTGTGTGGAATCTTTGCCGGCGATGAATTGCACGTCGTCCACCATTAGAACGTCAACAGAGCGAAAGATTTGCTTGAAATCCATCGTCGAGCGATCCCGCAAGGATTGAACAAAACGGTACATGAATTGTTCGGCCGACAAATAAACAACCTTTAGGTTTGGCGTACGTGTTTGCAGTTGCCACGCGATGGAATGCATCAGGTGGGTTTTGCCCAAACCAACGCCGCCATACAAAAACAGCGGATTGAAGGTAACAGGGCCACCTTCGGCAACACGACGTGCCGCGGCGTGGGCCAATTCATTCGGTTTACCAACAACAAAGCTGTCGAATTGAAAACGGGCATCTAGCGGTGCACCCATGACGTTTTCTTTTTCTACGGAAGGCTGAACACGTTTAACTACAGCGGGCGCCGCTGGTTTGGCGGTCATGGATTTTGTTGGAATGCTGGACATTGCTTGTTTTTGCGTTGGTACTTTAAACATCACCCGCGTCGCAGAAAGACCCTCGGCCATCAACAGTTGTTGGATCTGGTCGCCAAAGTTGCGTGATACCCAATTTCCCATAAAGGTTGTTGGAACATGGAATGTCGCTATGCCCGCGTCAAAGCCTGCGAATTGCAAAGGCTTGATCCATGTAACGTAATTGTTGTTTCCAACTGAACCTTTAAGACTTTCACAAACTCTACCCCAGACTTCATTCGACATATTCACCTACCTAATTTTTTTAGTGTTCTTGCTGTTTTGCGGACTTTGGCTTTAGGACTGTGTCCAAGGTAAACCATGGGCTTTCCACCCATTCATTCCACCTCGATGGCGATGCGCGTTCAGGTCTCCCTCAAAACCTTCTGCAACATTGACACAAGCGACCGTCCCGCCGCTTGCGGCCACCGTGGCCACGACTGCCCTTGCCGCACTCATGGAACGCGCGCCCGAACGACATAGAAAATACATGTCAGGCAATGCGTCACCATCAAAGCGCGCCAGCAAGCTATCAACAAATTCTGTATTGGGGGTCATACCTGGAAATTGAAGCCAATCCAATAGAATCACTTCTTTACCAAGATCGGACAGATCAGGAATACCAACGAAGCCCCATTCAGCCTTGGTTCTAACGTCAATCAGGACAGCGTCTTGATTTTTCGAAAGATTTTCCCAAGCCTCATTTGGCAATACTTCGGATATGCTCGGACCGGTGGCCGTGCTCATGGATAAGTCCCCCCCAAGGAAACAGTTTCTGTGAATCGCTTGATCAAACTAGACGGCACTTGTGGACTCAATCAACAAGACTCTGCGCTTGACTCGTGTTCTTAGGAAAAAGAATCTCTTTGGGGAAAAAAATGTGATGCGTTTGCGCCAAAGTTTGCAGAACGCAAAAGAAAAGAGCGCCCAGAATTAACTGACGCTCTTTACAAATAATCTGTAGATGGTTGCTTAAGCAGCCAATGCTTTCACACGAGAAGCAAGACGCGAAATTTTACGCGAAGCTGTGTTCTTGTGAACAACACCTTTAGTTACACCGCGCATTAGCTCTGGTTGAGCAGCTTGCAATGCAGCTTTTGCAACTTCTTGATCACCGGATGTGATCGCTTCTTCTACTTTACGTAGGAAAGTGCGAATCCGCGAACGGCGGGCTTTGTTAACTTCTGTGCGGCGTTCGGCTTGGCGTGCGCGCTTTTTAGACTGGGGCGTATTTGCCATGTGTTTGATTCCGTTCTAGCGGTCATTACGTTCTGAAGTCGTGCTTCTAGGTGGATGATGAGATCATGTCAATAAGGCATAGCCCTATTTGTCGCGAAACTGCGGTTCTCGCTTTTCAACGAAGGCATTCATGCCCTCTTTTTGGTCTTCTGTGGCAAATAAGGCGTGAAAAACGCGTCTTTCGAACAACAATCCTTCGGCCAAACTTGATTCTTCACCACGTTTCACGGCCTCTTTGATGGTCATTGTGGCGATCATCGACTTCTCAGCGATTCTTTCTGCGGCATCCAACGCCACTTCCATCAGCTTTTTGGCGGGAACGACTCGGCTGACAAGGCCTGAACGTTCTGCTTCTTCGGCATCCATAAAGCGGCCCGTAAGATTCATATCCATTGATTTCGCGCGGCCCACCAATCTTGTTAAACGCTGGGTGCCACCGATGCCGGCACAAACGCCCAGATTTACCTCGGGCTGGCCAAACTTGGCTGTATCCGCGGCAATAATGAAATCGCACATCATTGCTAATTCGCATCCGCCGCCCAGCGCATATCCGGCAACCGCGGCAATAACGGGCTTGCGACAACGATCAATCATATTGGCGTCTTCGTTGAACATGTCGGCGCGATAAACCTCAACAAAGCTTTTGCCAGACATCTCGGAGATATCGGCACCCGCCGCAAAGGCCTTTTCAGAACCAGTGATAACAATGGCACGAACCTTGTCGTTTGATTCCATCGATTTTAGACATTTTGCCAATTCAGCCAAAAGTTTTGAATTCAAAGCGTTCAACGCTTTTGGTCTGTTTAATTGGATCAAACCCACATGGTCATTTATCGAAACGATCAGATTGTCATAGGCCATTGGGCACCTTTGATTGTTTGTTCAGACCTGTAGGGTTAGCAGGCAATTCAGCGGATTCAAGCTATCTTTGACATTTCTTACAGAAGAAACTGGAACGACCCGACTGTACGATACGGGAAATTTCTGTGCCACATCCGTCGTTTAAACAGGTTTCGCCCTCTCTATCGTAGACCTTAAAACGATGTTGAAAATAACCTAATTCACCGTCGGCCTGTCGATAATCCTTGAGGGATGATCCGCCTGAAACAATGGCCTCGGACAAGACATCACGTATTATCGGGACCAGCGCACCTATTTTTTTCGCTGAAATATCTTTGGCTTTGCGTTGAGGTGAAACGCCGGCCCTAAACAAAACCTCGCATACATATATATTACCAAGTCCCGCGACGATTTGTTGGTCAAGAAGTGCGGTTTTAATTGGCATCGCCCGCGTTTTCAGCCGTTCGACCAAATAGGGTGCGTTAAATTCATTGCCCAAAGGTTCGGGGCCGATTTTTGAAATCAGCCAGTGGTTTTCGATGTCATCGCTTGTCGCCAGATCCATAGCGCCAAAACGTCTTGGGTCATTAAATGTAACTTGTGCGCCATTATCCATGTGAAAAACCACGTGGTCATGTTTCTGTGGGGCAGGGTGTTCATGGTGAAATTGCCCCAATGGGTCGCCTGAAACCGTCATTCGGCCAGACATGCCCAAATGAATGATCAGCGTTTCACCGGACGCTAGCGACACCAATATATATTTTGAACGCCGCGACAGACCCAAAACCTTTTGCCCAGTTATTCTTTGGGCCATATTTTCTGGAAAAGGCCAACGTAAATCGGGTCTGTTTACTTCTGCTTTTGTTATTGTGGCGCCGTCCATGGCACCAAGCAGGCCCTGTCTGACGGTCTCGACCTCTGGTAATTCTGGCATCATAAGCCCTTTTGTGACAGATGGGTCGCATTGAAACCCGTTTCAGCAGCCTATAACTGTGCTGATATAGCAATAACGGCAAGATCAGATGACCCAGACCAGCGATAAAACAACACATTTCGGTTTCCAAACCGTGCCTGAATCCGAAAAGGCAGGCAAGGTACATGGTGTATTTACGAACGTAGCCAGCAAATATGATGTGATGAACGATGTCATGTCCATGGGCATTCACCGCATTTGGAAAGATGCGATGATGGATTGGTTGGCGCCGCGCGCTGGGCAAAAATTGCTAGATGTTGCGGGCGGCACGGGTGACATTTCGTTTAGGTTCCTTGATCGCGCTGGTTCGGGCCACGCAACGGTTCTTGATATGACCGAACAAATGTTGATTGAGGGTCGCCAACGGGCCGAAGCGGGCGAAAAATCCGCCAGCCTTGATTGGGTTGTAGGTGATGCCATGGCCTTGCCGTTTCCGGACAACACGTTTGATGTTTACACGATCAGTTTTGGCATTCGTAATGTCACTCGTGTGCCTGATGCCTTGTCCGAAGCGTTTCGCGTTTTAAAACCTGGTGGCCGTTTGATGGTGCTAGAATTTAGCCAAATTCCGAATCCGATGATGCAGTGGGCTTATGATCGCTATTCATTCAACGTCATTCCGCCGATGGGCAAGTTGATCGCAAATGATTCTGACAGTTATCAATATCTGGTCGAATCGATCCGCAAGTTTCCAGATCAGGATACATTCTTGCAGATGATTAAGGATGCTGGCTTTGAGAATGCCAAATACCGCAACTTGTCGATGGGCATTGCGGCGCTGCATTCAGGGTGGAAGATCTAGATGCGTGGGCCGCATAATATCTGGCGATTAATCCGCACGGGTGCCACCTTTGAGCGATCCGGTGCAATGAAGTTGGTGCTTGAGGCGATCGAGGCACCGCTTGGCTTGCGTATAGCAGCGCGGGTTTTGGGTTGGCCCTTTAAGTTTGTTGGTTTGCGTGGAAATCCTGATCTGCCACCCGTGCCACGCGCCTTAACCGCGCTGGGCCCAGCCTATATCAAATTTGGTCAAATTCTATCGACACGTCCCGATGTTGTCGGTTCTGAAATGGCGGCGCAACTGCGGTTTTTGCAGGATAAATTGCCTGCTTTTCCACTGGATCAGGCCAAGGCGGCGATCAAGGCTGAATTGGGCGAAAATTGGGACCACTATTTCAGCGATATTTCAGAACCCGTCGCGGCGGCCTCAATTGCACAAGTTCATAAGGCGCATCTAAAAACTGACGGAACAGCCGTTGCGGTTAAGGTCCTTCGTCCCGACGTTGAAAAAGCTTTCCGTCGCGATATTGATGCATTCTATCTGGGTGCAAGTTTGGTTGAAATTTTTGCCCCTTTCACCCGCCGCTTGCGCCCCCGCGAGGTGATCAAACACTTTGAAGGTGTTGTGAATGCAGAACTTGATTTGCGGGTTGAGGGTGCAGCTTGTGCTGAATTTGTAGCCAACACAGAAAAAGACGCAGGTTTAAAAGTTCCCACAACGAATTTCGCCTATTCCGCGCGTCGTGTCATGACAATGACGTGGGCCGAAGGTATTCCCTTTGGCGAGGTCGAGGCGATCCGCGCAGCGGGCCACGATATGGTAAGTATCGGCAATCGTACGCTTGAGCTGTTTTTGAACCACGCGCTGCGGGACGGATATTTTCACGCCGACATGCATCAAGGTAATCTGATGGTGGCACCGAATGGCGAAATCATCACGCTTGATTTTGGCATTATGGGGCGGATTGATGAATATACGCGCCGTGTATACGCCGAAATTCTGTTGGGTTTCATTAGCCGCAACTACCGCCGTGTCGCCGAAGTACATTTTGAGGCGGGATATGTGCCCGCCGACAAAGACGTTGATGAATTTGCGCAGGCCTTGCGCAGCGTTGGCGAGCCGATTTTCGGCATGGACGCCACACAAATTTCTATGGGTCGTTTGTTGAATTACCTGTTTGAGGTAACAGAACGCTTTGGCATGGAAACGCGCACGGAACTTATTCTTTTGCAACGCACGATGGTTGTTGTTGAAGGCGTTGCGCGGACGTTCAATCCACAGATCAATATCTGGCAAGTCGCGCGACCCGTTGTTGAGGATTACATCAAAGAAAGCGTTGGCCCCAAAGCGTTGATCCGGGATTTGGGTAAAACCGCGATGGTTTTGGCACGCTTTGGCCCCAAGTTGCCGCATATGATGGAGGCGATGTTGTCGCGACAGTCTGAAACGCCCGCGAAACCAGCGTCCAAAGGGATAAATCAGGTTTCAGTTTTCGCGCTGGGCGTGGGGGCGACGATTGTTGTTGGTTGGGTGATTGGCCTACTTTAGGGCGGCCAATTCCAATTTAACACCGGCGGCATAATCCTTGTCGCCTTGTTCAACTTTCCACGCGCAATACGCGGCCATCCGCCAGTGAAACAGCGGGGCAAGTTTGCGATAGCGATCAGAAACAGTGCGATCACCGTAAGCGTTCAAACACTCTTTCATTTGCTGGGGCGTTAGTGGGCCATCGCCATAGACGGCGTTCATTGCAGGGGACAGGGCAATCGCCAAATCCTCGCACGGATCGCCGATCGCCGGACATTGCCAATCAATCAGTGTCAGCTTGCCTTTGGATTGAATGAAGTTCGCTGGAACAGGATCGCCGTGAATAAGACGCGGGACCAATGTGTCGGGTAATTCAACCTTTGGTTCGGCAAAACTGATTGCCATTGCCTTTTGCACAGGCAGGGTTTCAAGGATGGCTTTCGTCTTTTGAATAATCGCGGCACTGCTGCCATCTAGGCGTGGCAGGTTGTCAGGGATTTCGGCTTGATGCACTTGACGCAAAATACGAACGGCGGCTGGTATTGTTTGGGTTAGGATGTCACCTTCAACGAAGCTATAGATAAGTATCTCACCTTCTGGTACCGCGAGAACATCAGTTAACGAGGGGGCCAAACCGCTGCCTTCAAGATGTTTTAAAATCGCGGCCTCATCTAAGGCGCGATTACCAAAAAGGGGCGTTTCCCCTGACAGGCAACTAAGCTTGCATACCAATGGCGCATCAGCATTGATTTTAAACACGGGGTTTGTTCGTCCGCCTGCCAAAGGCTCCCATTCGGCACCGGCGACATGAGGCAAAGCCGCCTCAACAGTTGGTCTTAGAATATTCTGGGGCATTGTTTTCCTGTACTGCCAATCGTCACCTGCCATTCCGTGGCCGGTCATCCTAGGCGTTCGATCTTTCTAACAGGTATTCTGATTCGCCCTTACTCTTTGTTTCGTAAAGGTGGCAAAAAATGGTGAATTGTTGCAGGTAAAACGCGCAAATACAGATTGTTACACTCTATTTGCCATATTTAGGGTCTAAATAAGGCAGTTTTGGAAAATTGTTACATCATTGATTTAGCATTCTCAGGATGATAAATTTTTTGGAACCTGAACTGAAAGACATGAAAAATGACCGTTGTTCCAATTACTTCACCTGATCTTGATGCCGCAGAAGTGTCGTGGTTTTCGGCACTTTGTTCCGATGATTATCGTCATTTAGGTGTGCCGGACGGCGCGTTGCGATCCAGTTGGGATCATTGCAGCGAGATCGTGAAGCTGGCGGAAAAACAAGGCTTTCGAAATATCCTGTGTCCATCGTCATATCAGGTGGGGCAGGACACGCTTTCATTTGTGGCAGGTTGTGCGCCAATCACTGACAAAATCAATTTGCTCGCGGCTGTTCGTTGCGGTGAGATGCAGCCTATAATGTTGGCGCGTACGCTGGCCACGCTTGATCACATGCTAGAAGGACGTTTGACGGTTAACATCATTTCATCCGACTTTCCCGGACAAAAAGAAGACAGCTCATATCGCTATCAACGATCCCGCGAAGTTGTGGAAATTCTGAAACAAGCATGGTCACAAGATGAAATTAACTTTCAGGGCGAGGTTTATAATTTCGCTGGTCTGACAACTGACCCTGTGCGCCCTTATCAACAAAATGGTGGGCCGCTTTTGTATTTTGGTGGCTATTCGCCCGACGCCGTTGATCTGTGTGGCGAACATTGCGACGTTTATCTGATGTGGCCAGAAGTCAAAGAGCAACTGGCGGAACGGATGAAGGCTGTGCATGCGCGAGCCGCACATTATGGCCGTACGCTGGATTACGGTCTGCGTGTTCATATGATCGTTCGAGATACCGAAGCCGAGGCGCGGGAATACGCGCGGGAACTGGTATCAAAGCTGGATGATGACGAGGGCAAAGCGATCCGTGATCGTGCGCTTGATTCTATATCCCTTGGCGTGTCGCATCAGGCCAAAAATCGCGATTTGGCCGACATGAAAGGCTTTATTGAGCCGCACCTTTGGACAGGCGTTGGTCGCGCCAGATCAGGATGTGGGGCCGCGCTTGTTGGTTCCGCCGATCAGGTTTTGTCAGAAGTCGAAGCCTATCAAAAAATGGGCATTCGCGCCTTTATTTTTTCTGGATACCCGCATTTGGATGAATGTGAACATTTTGGGCGTCTGGTTTTGCCTCATTTGAAAACTTGTTCATTGCCACACGCCTATGGACGTGTTCCAAGCCAACCACCCGCAACACCCCTAGCCGTCGGAGAACGCCGCTAATGAACCGTATAAAATTAAATTCTGACGTAAGTTTCAGCCGTATTGTTTATGGAATGTGGCGTTTGGCGGATGATGAAAACACAACCCCCGCCCATGTGCAGGCCAAGATCGAGGCGTGTTTGGCCCAAGGCATTACAACAATGGATCAGGCTGATATCTATGGCGGCTATGAAGCAGAAGAGGTTTTAGGCGCAGCTCTTAAGGCAGCACCTGCCCTGCGTGACCAAATCGAGATTGTTACGAAATGCGATATCGTGGCACCTGTAGGCCGTTATTCTGACGCCAAGGCCAAATACTATGACACCAGCCGCGCACATCTTTTGGCGTCGGTCGATCATTCGTTGCGATTGATGAACATTGACCAAATTGATGTGTTGCTGGTTCACCGGCCAGATCCAATGATGGATCACCAAGAAACCGGCGCGGCATTAGATGGGCTTATTGCTAGCGGCAAAGTCAAAAGCGTGGGTGTTTCAAATTTTAAGCGTCATGATTGGACATTGTTGCAATCGGCTATGAACAACCCACTTGTAACAAATCAGATCGAGGCATCGGTTGTTGCACCGGAATGTTTCACCAATGGTGACATTGCATTCATGCAAGAATTTGGCGCGCCAGTGATGGCGTGGTCGCCCCTTGGTGGTGGGAGTCTGTTTGGCGATCCATTGAGCCCTATGTTGGCGGCCCTGAATACTGTAGCCAAGGCGCAAGGGGTAGATGCCACTGCGGTAGCGGTTGCATGGTTGTTAGCGCATCCGGCAGAAATTGCTCCTGTGATGGGAACAAACAATTTGGATAGAATTGCCCGGATTAGTGACGCCACGAAAGTGGAAATGGATCGCGAAACGTGGTTTGCCCTTTACACAGCCTCTATTGGGGCAGAAGTACCGTAAGGAATGACGACCAACAGGAAACGCTATGGAAAGTTTTGTACCAAATTCTGATAATGCACGGGCTTACCGTTCCGCTTTGGGGCAGTTTGGTACGGGCGTTACTGTCGTTACCACAAATTCAGATTGGGGTCGTATTGGTATAACGGCCAATAGTTTCAGTTCTGTATCGTTAGACCCGCCGCTGATTTTATGGTCAGTTGCCAAAGGGTCAAAACGGTACCCTCCTTTTTCTGAATCTGACCATTTTGCTATCCATGTTTTGGGCGCAGAACAGGCAGATATCTGCAATGGTTTTGCTGGCAAAGCCGATGCATTCGACGGATTGGATTGCTGTGAAAATGAACAAGGCGTGCCGTTGATTAATAATTGCCTTGCGCGATTTGAATGTCGAAAATCGGCAGTTCATGATGCAGGGGATCACGCAATCATGGTGGGTGAGGTACTGAATGTGACACTCAGATCAGGCGCACCGTTACTGTTTCACAGCGGCAAGTTTGGTGAATTTTCTGCCACTTAAGAAAACGTGGGCAAAGGCATGCTTCGCCCACGTTGCTAAAGCCTAGCTTTCTTCGGCTTCAATTTTGTCTTGGGTTTTTAGTTCGAAATCGCTGGCGTCATGACGTTCACGGAGTTGTCCATCCAAGTCACCCCATGCACGGTTGACCATTTTTCCGCGAATTGAAGCAGGTCGTTTGGCGATTTCATCAGACCAACGAACGACGTTTTTATAACTGCCTGCATCCAAAAATTCTGCCGCATTATACAGGATATTTGAATGAAGCGCGCCATACCAAGGCCAAATCGCAATATCGGCAATCGTATAATCGTCACCACAGATGAATTTCCGATCAGCCAGCTGGCGATCTAGCACGTCCAACTGACGCTTCACTTCCATTGCGAAGCGATTGATCGGGTATTCGAATTTTTCAGGTGCATATGCATAGAAATGACCGAAACCACCGCCAAGATAAGGCGCGCTGCCCATTTGCCAGAAAAGCCAAGATAGGCATTCAGCCCGCAAGGAAGGATCGCTCGGCAGCAAGGCGTCATATTTTTCGGCCAGATATAAAAGGATCGCACCGGATTCAAAAACGCGGGTTGGCGGTGTTGTGGAGTGATCCATCAAAGCAGGGATTTTTGAATTTGGATTGATCTCTACAAACCCACTGGAAAACTGATCGCCTTCTTGGATGTTGATCAAATAGGCGTCATAAACGGCATCTTTGTGACCCTGCTCTAGCAACTCTTCTAGCATCACGGTGACCTTCACCCCGTTAGGTGTTGCCAAAGAATGCAGTTGCAGATCGTGCTTCCCTTTGGGCAAATCTTTTTCGCTGGTCGCGCCGGCAATAGGGCGGTTAATGTTGGCGAACTTGCCACCGCTGGCTTGATCCCATTTCCACACTTTGGGGGGCGTATATTCAGACATATTGGTTCCTTAAATTCGGGGTGTTCTATTCGTTTACAGCGTAATGCTATCGTTGTTTAGCCAGCGATTACAGATGCCATTCGAATACCACATGTGAAAATCATTGGTAGGTATTTCAAGGTAGGATTCCAAATTGGATAAAAATGGCCCTATCCCACAAAGTTCCCTAGCGTCATTCATTAGACAACGTAGGTGGTCAAAACAGCGAGATTATTGATTCGTCGCACCAAAGTTCTAAAATTTTCAGATAATCAGCGTAAATTCACCAAAAATATGCCAAAAACCGGCATTTGATTAAAAAACTCGACCCAAAAATTTAGGCCTAGGATAGGTTCCCAAACAACTGTACTGTCTTGGCAGTAAAATACGGCATCGTAGTGTACTGGTTGGTTTAAGCACTTAAAGTGTGGCTGGTTTGTGCAAGTCGTATTCAACAACAAAGAGACAGGGAGTCTTTGAAATATGAAAAAACTACTTACCACATCCGCATTGGTTATGGGTCTTGCAAACGGTGCAATGGCTGACGGTCACGGCGTAAGCTTGGGCATCTTCTTGGGCTTCACTGGTCCAATTGAATCGCTTGTTGCAAACATGGGTCCAGCTGCAGAAGCTGCGATTGCCGAAGTTAACGCATCTGGTAACTTCATGGGCGGCACAAACATCACGTCTGTACGCGCTGACACAACTTGTGTTGATGCCGCTGCTGCGACTGCTGCTGCTGAGCGTCTGATCACATCTGACAAAGTTTCCGGCATTGTTGGTGGTGACTGTTCTGGTGTTACAACTGCGACACTTACAAACGTTGCGATGCCAAACGGCATGGTCATGATTTCACCATCTGCAACATCACCTGCTTTGTCTACAATTGAAGACAACGGCCTATTCTTCCGCACAGCACCATCTGACGCACGTCAGGGTGGCGTAATGACATCAGTTATTATGGATCGCGGTATCAAATCTGTTGCTTTGACATACACAAACAACGACTACGGCAAAGGTTTGGCTGACGCATTCCAAAGCGAATTCGAAGCTGCTGGTGGTACTGTAACAATCGCCGCTGCACACGAAGATGGCAAAGCTGATTATGCTGCTGAAGTTGGCGCACTTGCCGCTGCTGGTGGTGACGTGTTGGTTGTTGCTGGTTATCTTGACCAAGGCGGCAAAGGCATCATCCAAGGTTCATTGGACACAGGCGCGTTTGACACATTCGTACTTCCAGACGGCATGGTTGGTGACAGCTTGCCATTGGCAATTGGTTCCGATCTGAACGGTTCATTCGGTCAGGTTCCAGGAACAGATTCAATGGGTGCTGGCAAATTCGCTGAAATGGCCAATGGCTTTGACGGTACTTCACCGTTCGCAGCTGAAAGCTATGACGCGGCTGCTTTGATCATGTTGGCCATGCAGGCTGCTGGTTCATCAAACCCAGCTGACTATAAAGACCACGTATTTGACGTAGCTAACGCACCAGGCGAAGAAATCTTGCCAGGTGAACTAGGCAAAGCGCTAGAAATTCTAGCCGGTGGTGGCGCCGTTAACTATGTTGGCGCGTCTAACGTTGAATTGATCGGTTCTGGCGAAAGCGCTGGTAACTACCGTGAAATCGAAATCGCTGGCGAAGCTGTAACAACAGTTAAATTCCGCTAAGTCGATTACGAAAATGAAAGGGCAGTCCGCTTCGTCGGGCTGCCCATTTTATTAGGGATACCCCATGATCAAAGTTGAAAATCTGACCAAAAAATTTGGCGGGTTCTATGCCGTTAATGATGCCAGTCTCGAAATCGAGAAGGGTTCAATCACAGGCCTAATCGGGCCAAATGGCGCTGGTAAGACAACCCTTTTTAATGTGATCGCGGGTCTGTTACAGCCCACCGAAGGCCGCGTGCTTTTGGATGGCGAAGATATTACTGGGGTGCCGCCCCATGAATTGTTCCACAAAGGTTTGTTGCGAACATTCCAAATTGCCCATGAATTTTCATCCATGACTGTGCGTGAAAATTTGATGATGGTACCGGGAAATCAATCCGGTGAAACACTTTGGCAGGCATGGTTTCATGGCGACAAAGTACGCCAAGAAGAGGCCGAGGTGCGCCGCAAAGCCGATGAGGTGATCGAGTTTTTAGAAATCTCTCACGTTGCGGATGAAATCGCAGGTAATCTGTCAGGTGGTCAGAAAAAATTGTTGGAACTTGGCCGTACAATGATGGTCGATGCCAAGATCGTTTTTCTGGATGAGGTTGGCGCGGGTGTGAACCGCACGCTTTTGAATACAATCGGTGATGCGATCCTGCGGTTGAACAAGGAACGCGGCTATACCTTTTGCATGATTGAACACGACATGGATTTCATTGGTCGCCTTTGTGATCCGGTGATCTGTATGGCCGAGGGTGGCATGCTTGCCCAAGGAACCATCGACGAAATCAAATCAAATGAACAAGTGATCGAGGCTTATCTGGGCACTGGTCTGAAAAACAAAACTGCGGCTCAAGCATGATTGGCTTTGCCGCTTTCCCCGAAATGAAAAGGATGCCGCGCAATGGGTGAACCCTATCTGATTGGCAAAGGCATGACCGGTGGCTATGGCCGCGGTGCCGATATTTTGCATGATTGCACTGTCGCCGTTGAAAAGGGCGAAATCGCTGTGATCGTTGGCCCGAATGGCGCTGGAAAATCCACCGCGATGAAGGCGGTTTTCGGGATGCTGAACATCCACACCGGCAGCGTTTTGTTGGATGGCGAGGATATCACTGCCCTTACCCCACAAGATCGTGTGGCGGCAGGCATGGCCTTTGTGCCGCAAACCGGCAATGTTTTCCCGTCGATGTCCGTTCAAGAAAACCTTGAAATGGGTGCCTTCTTACGTCGCGATGATATTTCGGTCACGATGGAGCAGGTTTTCGATCTGTTCCCCATTTTGCGCGATAAACGTCGTCAAAACGCAGGCGAACTTTCTGGTGGTCAACGTCAGCAAGTGGCCGTTGGGCGTGCCTTGATGACCCAACCCAAGGTTTTGATGCTTGATGAACCAACAGCGGGTGTTTCACCCATTGTTATGGATGAATTGTTTGACCGTATTATCGAAGTGGCCCGCACGGGTATTTCGATCTTGATGGTTGAGCAAAATGCACGCCAAGCGCTGAACATCGCCGACAAGGGTTATGTTCTGGTGCAAGGCGCAAACCGATACACTGACACGGGTGCCGCACTTTTGGCGAACCCTGATGTTCGCCGCAGTTTCTTGGGGGGCTAATGTTAAAGTTTATCATTCCCCTTACCATGTTCGTATCTGCCGCTGCCGCAGAGGGTGCAAATGACCCTTTGCTAAGCTGTCAATTTGGTGACGACATTCAAATCGAAATATCGCGTGATGGCGATGACTTCATTTGGAACGAAGGAAAAGGACCACAAGCCGCGACGCTTTCTGGCCCCGAAACCGAAGACAGCTTTGGCATGGTAACGACGTTAACCGACAAAGGCGTGGCCGTGATATTTATTAAAAATGCAGCTTCACCACGGATGGCGATTTTGTCGTGGCCTGCGGTTCGATTGCGCAATGGCGTAGAAATTCCTGATGTGACAACGATCAATGGGCAATGTGAGGATGTAATCTAATGGAACTTCTGAACGCATTTACTTTGCTATCCAATTTCGTCCTTGTGCCTGCGATTGCCTATGGCAGCCAATTGGCGCTGGGCGCGTTGGGTATCACACTGGTCTTTGGCATCTTGCGATTTTCCAACTTTGCCCACGGTGACACCATGGCCTTTGGTACAATGGTCGTAATTCTATTCACGTGGATGTTCCAATCAATGGGTATTAGTCTTGGGCCCCTGCCAACGGCGCTTTTGGCCTTGCCGATCGGTATGGTCTTTTGTGCGGCGTTTGTTTTGCTGTCTGATCGCGTGGTGTATAAATTCTATCGGGCCAAAAAGGCGGCACCGGTGGTTTATCTGATCGCATCTGTGGGTGTGATGTTTGTGATGAACGGTGTCGTTCGTCTGATCATTGGCCCCGACGATCAACGATTTGCAGATGGCGAACGTTTCATCATCAAAGCCCGCACATTCAAGCAAATGACTGGTCTCAATGAGGGTCTGTCAATCAAAGTTAGCCAAGGCCTGACCGTTGTGACGGCCATTATCGTTGTGGCGGTGTTGTTCTGGTTCCTGAACCGTACACGCACAGGTAAATCCATGCGCGCGTATTCTGACAACGAGGATTTGGCGCTGTTGTCAGGGATCAACCCAGAAAAGGTTGTGGCTGTGACGTGGATTTTGGCGGCCTTCTTGGCGACGATTGCGGGCACGCTCTATGGGTTAGACAAAAGCTATAAACCGTTCACTTACTTCCAGTTGCTGTTGCCGATCTTTGCCGCGGCAATCGTTGGTGGACTGGGCAGCCCGCTTGGTGCGATCACCGGCGGTTTTGTTGTCGCCTTTTCAGAAATTATGATCACCTATCCGTACAAAAAATTCATCGCTTATTTGGGCCCCAAAGATTGGGCACCAGAGGGGCTGCTGCAACTCTTGTCGACCGATTATAAGTTCGCCGTCAGCTTTGTTATTCTTGTGGTGGTCTTACTGATCAAACCCACTGGATTGTTCGGAGGGACCCAATCATGAACCGCAACATAGTTTATTTCGCCATCATGGCAGCGCTGTTGATTTTCGTTGGCTTTTACCAAAGCTGGAACGTGTCCTTAACCATTCTTAACTTATGTCTAATTTCGGCGATCATGTCGTTGGGTGTGAACATTCAATGGGGTTATGCTGGGCTGTTTAACGTGGGCATTATGGGCTTTGCAGCTCTTGGTGGTTTGGCGGCAGTTTTGATTTCTGTTCCGCCCGTGCCCGAGGCATGGGCCGTGGGTGGCATGGGCTTGTTGACGGCGGCCATTATGGGCGGTGCGTCCGTTCTTGGTGCCATTCTTGTCTATTTCAAAATGCCCAAAGGCCGTCTGCGCAACATCCTTGTGCTGGTTATCTGTCTTGGCGGATACTTCCTTACTCGTAAGGTATTTGGTCCTGCTGGATTTGCTATTGAAAAGGTTGAGCCTGCGAAAACGGGATATCTTGGTGGGCTTGGTTTGCCGATCCTTTTGGCGTGGCCCGTTGGTGGTTTGCTTGCTGGTGGTGCTGCTTGGATTGTTGGCAAAATTACACTGGGCTTGCGGTCTGATTATTTGGCGATTGCAACATTGGGAATTTCCGAGATCATCGTGGCGATCCTAAAGCACGAAGATTGGATGACCCGTGGCGTGAAAAACGTAAACGGTATCCCACGCCCGGTTCCTTATGAGGTGGATTTGCAAAACTCTGATTGGTTTTCGGGCTGGGCGATGTCTGTGGGTGGCGATGTCACCACGCTGTCATCTGTTGTCGTGAAACTGTCATACGCTGGATTGTTCCTTATCGTTCTGGTGGCTGTAATGTACCTATCGGAAAAGGCGCTAAAATCACCTTGGGGCCGTATGATGCGCGCCATTCGTGACAATGAGGTTTCTGCCGCGGCTATGGGTAAAAACATCACCGCACGGCACTTGCAGGTATTTATCCTAGGTTCCGTTGTTGTGGGCATTGCCGGTGCGATGTTGACCACGCTTGATGGTCAGTTGACGCCGTCGGCCTATCAACCACTGCGCTTTACATTCCTGATATGGGTGATGGTGATTGTAGGTGGCTCTGGCAATAACTGGGGTTCAATTTTGGGTGGATTTCTTATCTGGTTCTTCTGGATCGAGGCGGAAACCTTAGGTCGTTCCTTGATGGAAATTCTGACATCCGGCTTGGACCCGACCAGTGGTTTGCGCACACATCTGTTGAATTCAGCGGATCACATGCGTCTTGCGACGATGGGTATTATCCTGTTGGTCGTGATGCGGTTCAGCCCACGCGGTTTGATCCCAGAAAAATAGGCGCAACATTCAGCGCAATAAAAAAGGGGCCGCTAGTTTTAGCGGCCCCTTTTTATTTAGAAATATGTTTGAGTGGTAATCTTAAAGGCTGGCTTCTAATGCCGCCAAGATCGCGTCGCCCATTTCAGTCGTGCTAACAGGGTTTGTTTCACCCGCTTGCATCAGGTCAGCAGTGCGAACGCCGGACGCCAAAACAGATTCAATTGCATTTTCCAAACGGGTCGCTTCGTCACCCTTATCAAAGGAATAACGCAACGCCATAGCGAAACTTAGGATACATGCTGTTGGGTTTGCTTTGCCCATGCCAGTGATGTCAGGCGCAGAACCGTGAACGGGTTCATACATCGCCTTAGGACGACCGTTTTCCATCGGTGCGCCAAGGCTGGCGGATGGCAACATACCAAGTGATCCGGTTAGCATCGCTGCACAATCAGACAAGATATCACCAAACAGGTTATCCGTAAGAATGACATCAAATTGCTTGGGTGCGCGCACCAACTGCATTGCACCGTTGTCGGCATACATGTGCGATAGTTCCACATCAGCGTAATCTGCTTGGTGCACTTCGTTCACAACGTCGCGCCAAAGAATGCCGGCCTCCATCACGTTGGCTTTTTCCATCGAACACACTTTGTTGTTGCGGCGACGGGCCAGTTCAAAGGCAGAACGCGCAACGCGATCGATCTCGCTCTCTGTATAACGGTGCGTATTGATGCCAACGCGTTCGTTGTTTTCAACGTGGATACCGCGTGGTTCGCCAAAATAAGAACCAGAGGTCAATTCGCGCACGATCATGATATCAAGACCGGCAACGATATCGCGTTTCAGCGATGAAAAGTCAGCCAGAGCATCAAAACATTGCGCTGGACGAAGGTTGGAAAACAAATCCATTTCCTTGCGAAGGCGCAAAAGGCCGCGTTCTGGTTTCAAGCTGAAATCAAGATCGTCATATTTCGGGCCACCAACGGCACCAAGCAAAACGGCGTCAACCTCTAGCGCTTTGGCCATTGTTTCATCGGCAAGTGCTGTGCCGTGAACATCATAGGCGGCACCACCAACAAGATCCTCGGAAACGTCAAACTTTAGGTCACGCTTGTCACCGAACCAGTCGATAACACGTTTCACTTCGTCCATCACTTCGGGGCCGATACCGTCACCGGCAAGGATCAATAGGGAAGGGTTGCTCATTTTGGAATTTCCTTAAATGTCTGGGTCGCGCATTTGCCTAAAGAATTGGCCCTCAATGGTCAAGATGCACGGACAATCCAGCCACCAAATGATCCCATATGACGCGGATGCGGGGGGTTTGGCGCAACGCCTCGTGGGCGGTTAGCCAAACGGGCAATTTTGGGATGGGTAAATCCGGTACAACTTGTTCAACGCCGATCTTTTGATCCCCAATGGAACGCTGTGTGATCCCCAGCCCGCAACCCGCACAAACCAATTGCCAATAAACAGCCTGATCATCGCATCTGGTTTGAAACATTTCGCGAGTGGCAGGCCAGCCCATTTCGCGCATACCCCGAATAATTTGATCGTCGCGATCATATCCAACAAATGCGTGTTGAAACAAATCCTCAGCGGTTTGCGGGCGACCGTGTTCTTCAAGGTATGACTTGGCGCCGTAAACGCCCATTGCAAGCCCACCAAGATGACGGGTGATTACATCTAATTGCGTTGGGCGATACATGCGAACGGCAATATCAGCCTCTCGGTACAACAAGTTATCGCTGGAATTAGAGGCTACGACATCAATCGAAATTCCAGGATGTTCTGTGCGCATTTTGGCGATAATGGGCGGCAACAAATGATGCGCCACTAGATCACTTGCCGTGATGCGCACGGTTCCTGCCAATTCTGTTGAATGGCCTGCCGCGCTAAGATTCAAATTTAATGCGGCGCGATGCATTTCTTGGGCAGGGCGCAGCAGGTTTTGCCCCACTTCGGTCAATTCGTATCCCCGACTGACCCGTTTAAAGAGGGGCACGTCAAATTGTGCTTCTAACGATTTTATATGGCGCCCTATTGTCGGTTGGCTTTGCCCCGATTTACGCGCCGCGGCTGAAAGCGACCCTTCTTGGGCGACAGCAAGAAAGCTTTGCACCAGCGACCAGTCAAGCGATGAGAGTGTGTTTTCCATACATATATGAATAGCACAGGTTCAATTTTTGTGAATACCCATTCAAAATAGAATTGATATTTTGAGATCAGAAATTGCAAAAAAGGAAAACAAAATGAAAAATTCTGTTCTGATACTTGGCTCAAATGGTCGATTTGGTCGTAATGCTGCTGAAGCGTTTGAAAGTGCTGGTTGGAAGGTCACCAGATTTAACCGCGCAACGGATGATTTGCAGGCTGCTGCCCAGGGCAAAGACGTAATCGTGCACAGTTGGAACCCGCTATATCCCGATTGGGCAAAACAGGTACCTGCCTTAACCAAGCAGGTCGTTGCCGCGGCTAAAACCAGTGGTGCGACAGTATTAATTCCAGGAAATGTTTACATTTACGGCGCTCAAAGCGATGGAAATTGGACCGATTCTGCACCGACAAATGCACAAAACCCAATGGGAAAAATTCGCATTCAAATGGAGGCCACATTTCGCGACGCAAAAATTCCGACAATTATTCTGCGTTCTGGGGATTATATTGATATAGAGGCAAGCGGAAATTGGTTCGACAAAATCATCGCGGCCAAAGCATCAAAAGGCATTCTTTCTTATCCCGGTGAATTGGATGCGGATCGGAATTGGGCGTTTCTGCCTGATATTGCAAAGGCGGCGGTGCAGTTGTGCGAAATGCGTGCTGATTTGGAACCGTTTCAACAAGTGTTGTATCCAGGGCTAAATTTCTCGGCGATCCAATTGGCCCAAACGGCGCAATTGATCAGTATTGGGAAGATACGATTGAAAAAATTCGCTTGGTGGCCCATCCGATTGTTGCAACCATTTTGGGCAATGGCCCGCAGTTTGAATGAAATGAGCTATCTTTGGAGCCTGCCACATCGTTTGGACGGCACGACATTGGCGCGACTTTTGCCGAACCACAAACCGCAGACTTTGGCGCAAGTGTTGCCACAAACCGGCCTATTCGACGTCAACCCAAACCAAACGATGGGATGATGCAGCTACGACCGTTTCTTGATCAATCCCATTTAGGGGTCGATCGTCACTCGGCCAAAAGACACCTGATCCAACCACCTTTAATCTCGTTGAGGGTAACACATAATCCACCCGCAAATTTCCCGGCCCATTGGGGTTTGACCATTGGGCCGTGTCTTGTGCATTTGGCGTTTCGTGATTTGCATTGGCATCGGTTTGGGTCGCAGTGCCACCGCCATCGCTGGTTTGTTTTGGATCATTTACCATTGGGTGGTCCAAAATTTGCCGCATGACATAGTTGTGCCCAGCGCCGTCATTTGGGTCCAAGTTTGCATCACCAATCAAGGCAAACTCTGATGAAAAGGGGCCGTATTTTCCATTCAGAAAATGGACCCAAAACCGCATTTGATGTGCGTTGCGCTTGCCATTGCGATCCTCTGGCCCGTCAAAAACAGGTGTTGTCGCATAGAAAATCAAAAGGTCAATTTGGCGTTGATCTGACAACTGTAATGGCAGTTGCCACAAAACGGTGGATGCAAGGCGCAGCGTACGCAAAATGGTTGGAGAATAATAAGGCTGATCGTGCAAAATAGGCAGGTCAGCTTGCGGAAAATCTGCCCACAAAATATCAGAAAAATCGCGAAATCCGTCACCAAAAGGTAGGCGCGACAACACCGCCACGCCCCCTTGACCCTGAAACCATCCAAACCCTTGGGCATCCTGTGGTTCGCCCAAGTGCCCATTTTTGTTAAAATCTAAACCGGTTGGCATGCCTGTGTTTGGCGATCTGGAAAAATGAAAAGGATATGCGGCACCGTGTTCGGCTAGTGCATTTGCGAATTCGCGCAATGCCACAGATTGCGCGTCATAATCAAAATCGGTCAGAACCAGAACATCAACATTGGCCGCAACGATAACATCAATGACCGTCTGAATTTGCGCGTCGCGTCCCTTGAGGATGTCGCTCAAAAGCAAACCGGGACCTTTTCGCGTAAGGGCCGCCTTGTACGTGGCAATTCGGATTGGTTCGGCGTGTGTTGCTGTGGCAAACACAGCAAGCAAAAGGCCTAGATAGACGAGGCCGAAGTTTCGGAAACCAAGCCACCCAAATGGCGTTTGCTGTTGGCAACCATGATTTCTGTCAGCCGTTCCAGCACCAAACCCCGAAGGATATAGATTGTTGGAATAATGCCCCAAAGCGCGATCACCCACACCGTAGAATGCAAAGACAAGGTAAAGCTGACATCGAAATGCTTAAGTCCCAGTATAGAAACCATCGGCAACATGAATGGCAGAAGGCCTCCTAAGAAAAAGTTAATGCGGGCAATTTTATCCAAACGACGCAATGGGTTTGTGCCAATCGTTGCCTCAAATGTGGGAAGGTTTACCCAAAGATTTAACATGCGACAATGACTTGGCCACTCTGTGATACGTAGGATCACAGCGAAAACAGCCACCGAGATAAAACTGGAAAGGAAAACAAATCCGACGGCCGCTTTTATAATCTCAGGGGCCATGTTTGAATTACCCATAGTCAGAAAATTTGACATCATCTGTAGGGGGCTTATCCCGAAATCCAACAGGTAAAAAGTTAAGGCACCGAACGAATAAAGTAACTGACTGGCGACACCGCCATTGTTGCCCAAGTTCACAATAGCGGTTTCGCCCAACAAGATAACGGCGACGCAAAGAAAGCGAAGACGGTTATAGGGGCGGGCATCGCGAAATTCGATCAATATCGGCGCGTCAGCAGAATACTCAAAAAAGATGAAAACGCTGAAAAACAGGGCCAATAGGAATATAAAGGTAGGGTCTAACAAAGCGTGCGAGGGCAGTATCAACGCTGGTAATAATACCAACGAAAAAACCATAGCCGTGCGCATTAAAGCGCCTGAAACCTGCGTAAACACTGCTTTTATCCCTCAACTTGGACGGAAACGATACGATGCCGCTGCCTTGTCCCAATTTGATTTTCCGCCATTGCTGACGAACTGCCTCGATTATGTCCTACTTTTGCCTACATTCGCTTTGCAGCGCAAGCCCTTGATCAGGTTAGAATAATCAGAATGGTGATTTTGGGTAAAAACTGTTCCAGATCAGCACCAGAACCAAAGAATTAGGCCCTGACGTTACATCAGGGCCTATATGTTGATCTCAATTGTGGCGCAAATGTGTCAGAGCCAAGGTCGAGATTGGGCAAGGCCAGCCTCGAATGTGTCGATTGAGGCGACTTTTTCCATAGTCAGACCAATGTCGTCCAAACCATTCATCAAGCAATGCTTTTTGAATGCATCAACTTCGAAGGCAAACTCGGTACCGTCTGATGCGCTAATCGTTTGGTCGGTTAGATCAACGCTGATGCGTGCATTGCCGCCCTTGGTGGCGTCATCCATCAGAACGTCGATTTGTTCTTGGGGCAGTGTGATCGGCAAGATGCCGTTCTTAAAGCAGTTGTTATAAAAGATGTCAGCAAAGCTGGGTGCAACAACGCAGCGGATGCCAAAATCAAGCAATGCCCATGGGGCGTGTTCGCGCGATGAGCCACAACCAAAGTTGTCGCCAGCCACGATGATTTCAGCCGAACGATAGGCTGGTTTGTTCAATACGAAATCAGCAATTTCAGTTCCGTCCAGATTGAAACGCATTTCGTCAAACAAGTTTGCACCAAGGCCTGAACGCTTGATCGTTTTCAAAAACTGCTTCGGGATGATCATATCTGTGTCGATATTGATCAAAGGCATTGGGGCCGCAATCGCGGTCAATTTATCAAATTTTTCCATCTTCTTTTCCTTTCGGGTGTCAGCGTGCAGACGCTTTCACAAATTCTTCCATGGGGACGGCGGCAATGGCTTGGGCGATTGCCGCCGGATCGACTTGATCCATTTTCTTAATGCGAAGGCATGATTTGCCCATGTCCAGTTTCTTGCCAGAGGCGGCATAGTTCGCCTCAAACTCGACCTTTAGGTTGTCGTTGCAATAAAGCGCGCACAGATAAAGACCAACGTGGTTCTTCTGCGCGCCAATTGCCGCGTACATCAAAGGTTTGCCGTTGTAGGTTTTGCCAGTAATTGAAAGGGGCACTTCATAAAGCAGCATCCCTTTCATTGTTTCAACATAACCTTCGGGCAAATTGGCAAGTACCAGTTCACGCAAAGACGCAACCACATCACGCTTGTCATCTGGCAATTCAGCCAGATATTGCTGAGGTGTGGTTGCACCTGATTGCATTACATGATCTCGCGAACGTCGGTCAGGTGACCAGTGATTGCTGCCGCTGCTGCCATTTGTGGTGACAACAAGTGTGTACGTCCACCACGGCCTTGGCGACCTTCAAAGTTACGGTTGGATGTTGCCGCGCAACGTTCGCCCGGTGCCAATTGATCTGGGTTCATCGCCAGACACATTGAACAACCCGCAAGGCGCCATTCAAAACCGGCATCCTTAAAGATTTGTGCCAAACCTTCTTCTTCGGCTTGGGCACGTACAAGGCCGGAACCTGGAACAACCATGGCACGCATGCCGTCTTTGACTTTCTTTCCTTTTAGGATTTCAGCCGCTGCACGCAAATCTTCGATCCGACCGTTTGTGCAAGAACCGATAAACACGGTGTCAATTTTGATGTCAGACAAAGGTGTGCCCGCTGTCAAACCCATGTAATCCAATGAACGTTGCGCCGCCTCAACCTTGCCGCCAGTAAAGTCAGCTGGGTTTGGCACGACGCCCGTGATTGGCAGAACATCCTCGGGAGATGTGCCCCAAGTAACAGATGGCGCGATGTCTTCGCCTTTGATTGTTAGAACTTGATCAAAGTGTGCGCCTTCGTCGGTAAACATCGTTTTCCAATATTCCATGGCAGCATCCCATTCGGCACCTGTTGGTGCTTGGGGGCGGCCTTTGCATATTCATATGTCTTTTCGTCAGTGCGATAAGACCAGCGCGCGCACCGCTTTCGATGGCCATGTTGCAAACGGTCATGCGACCTTTCCATTGACAAATCACGGATCGCTTCACCGCAATATTCAATGACGTAACCTGTACCACCAGCGGTGCCAGTTGCACCAATAACAGACATGGTAATGTCTTTGGCGGTCACACCTGGGCGCAACTTGCCAGTGATTTCGACCTTCATGTTTTTGGATTTTTTCTGGATCAGCGTTTGCGTGGCCAAAACGTGCTCAACCTCGGATGTACCGATGCCATGCGCCAATGCACCAAATGCACCGTGGGTCGCTGTGTGGCTATCACCACAAACAACGGTCATGCCCGGCAATGTCCAACCCTGTTCTGGGCCAACGATGTGAACGATGCCCTGACGAACGTCAGAAACAGGGTAATAGTGGATGCCGAATTCTTTGGCGTTTTTGTCCAAAGCAGCGACTTGAACCGCGCTGTCTTCGGTCATGTTTTTGGGATCGTCACGACCCGGTGTTGTTGGCACGTTGTGATCAGGCACAGCGATTGTTTTTTCCGGTGCGCGCACAGAACGGTTCGTCATGCGCAAACCTTCAAAGGCTTGCGGGCTGGTTACTTCGTGAACCAAGTGACGGTCGATATACAGCAAACAAGTGCCATCATCGGCCTCATGTGCCACGTGATCGTTCCAGATTTTATCGTATAGTGTTTGAGGGGCAGACATTGCTCTCTCCAGTTATTTAGAAATTGAAAATTAGAGTCCGGACGGGTTACGCGCGGGATAGATCGCAGACATAGGTCAACGACGAGGCATAAAACCGCCAAGGCAGCCGCGCGTGATCATCCATGTCAAAAATACGGGTCATGGCGTCGAATTACCCTGTCTTTGGCATATCATCAAGGAAAGATTACTGGGATGGCACTTGCAGGTAACGGCATCTGCGTGGCAATCTTTGAAATATGGAAAACAAACTGGCGCAAGCCACCAATGATACAGAAAATCCGTCGGTTGAAACGATCAATCCGACACCCATCGAAGACGTTGCCAAAAACGTCACTGATGCGGTGCCTGAAAACATTGTTGTCTCGTTTGATCACCTGTTCAACGACGCGATGGATTTTGTCCTGAGTTTTACCAAGGCTGGCTGGCGGCTTAATCAGCTTTTTATCATCATTGGCATTGTTCTGGCGTCTTATTGCATCAAGCTGATCATTCAACCAAGCATAACAAAATGGTTAGAAAAACGCGCGCTGGGTGAACGAAAACACTCAGAAACAGTGAATTACCTTAGTGGTCATGTGTTGCTGATTATCACGATGACTGGGCTATGGATCACTTATGCAGTGATGCAGGAAATCACGTGGCCATCACGCAGTTACATCATTGGGCTGGCCGCAACGATTGCGACGGCTTGGTTGATGGTGGCTGTGGCTTCGACCATCGTTAAAAACCGATTCTTGCGAAAAATCGTCAGTTGGTTTTTGTGGGTCTATCTTACACTTTATTACCTTGGCGCGATCAGTGTCGTTGGTAATTTTCTGGACAGCCTCGCCCTAGAATTAGGTGACAGCCGTTTGTCGGTGTTGGATGTGATCTTTGCGATCATTGCGCTTGGATTGTTGTTTACATTGGCACGACTTGGTTCCCAAGGCACACAAAAGGCCGTGCAAAAGAATAAGACATCTCGCCGTCGATGCAGGTTCTTATCGTCAAAGTTCTACAGGCCGTCATGTATGCGGCGGCGTTTTTCATTGGGTTGAAAACCGTTGGCGTTGATTTAACCGGTTTGGCTGTTCTGTCCGGTGCCATTGGTGTTGGTCTTGGTTTTGGTTTGCAAAAGGTTGTTTCTAACCTTGTGTCGGGCATTATCATTCTTTTGGACAAGTCGATCAAACCTGGTGATGTGATTTCATTAGGTGAAACATTTGGGTGGATCAATTCACTTGGTGCGCGGTATGTTTCGGTTGTTACGCGGGATGGCAAAGAATACCTCATTCCGAATGAAGATCTGATCACCAGCCAAGTGGTGAACTGGTCGCATTCCAATGAATTTGTGCGGCTGGATATCAAGTTTGGCACTGCTTATCAGGATGATCCTTACAAGGTGCGAAAACTGGCGATCGAGGCCGCGATGAGTGTCGATCGAGTTATGAAAAGTAAGCCTGCCGTATGCCATGTCATTGGTTTTGGTGACAGTTCGGTTGATTATGTTTTGCGGTTTTGGATCACGGACCCAACGGGCGGATTAACCAATATTCGTGGTAATGTTTACCTCGCACTTTGGGATGCGTTTCAGGCCAATGATACTTCGATTCCCTATCCACAACGCGAAATCAAAATGCTGGATTAACCAGCTTTGGTCCAAAATACCCCAAACTGCGGCATTATTCCCGCAAATTGGCGGTGTTTTTCGCGTATTGTTGAGTTGTGATGGGCGCGATGTTACTTTAAACGCAAGCCTCGCATCCGGGCTATTCTATGGATGCCCTAGCAATGGAGGACAGTGTCCTGTCTGATTCTACCCAAGCAGCTGAAACAACGACTGCACCCGCAACAGAACGTGTTGAAGTTTCCAGCGTTGATCTTTTAGCGTTTATTGAGGCGACTCTAGAAGAGTCCAAAGCCGATGACATGGTCACGGTTGATTTGCGTGGGAAAACTTCAATCGCCGATTACATGGTGGTTTGTTCCGGTCGTTCTACACGCCAAGTTGTAGCGCTGGCCGAGGTTTTGGCCGAAAAACTGAAAACCACTTACCGTATCATTTCGCGCCTTGAGGGCAAGGCAAGCGGTGACTGGGTTTTGATGGATTGCAGTGATGTAATTGTCCACTTTTTCCGCCCAGAAGTGCGCGAGTTTTATCAGCTTGAAAAGATGTGGATGCAAAGCCCTACACCTGATGATTTAGAACCTGTCAGCGAAGCCTAACGCATGAGGGTTCTAATCTGTGCCGTTGGTAAAATGCGCGCGGGTGCAGAACGTGACTTGCTTGATGACTATTTAACTCGATTTGATCGCACTGGCCGAAACCTTGGTTTGGGGCCAGTTGAGGTGATCGAGGTTGAGGCCAAAAAACCGGGTAAGGCCGAAGAGGCCGCCTTGTTGCTGAAGGCCCTGCCAAAAAACCCTGTGATTTGTGCTATGGATGAACGCGGGAAGGTTATGACCTCACCGCAGTTTTCTGACATGATGGCCAATGTGCGCGACGCTGGAAACGGTGATCTTTGTTTTGTCATTGGTGGCGCAGATGGTCTTGACCATGAACTAAGACAACAAGCCCAACATGTCTTGTCGTTTGGCAAAATGGTCTGGCCGCATATGTTGGCGCGCGTGATGCTGGCCGAACAGCTTTATCGCGGCGCGAGCATTCTTGCCGGTTTACCCTATCATCGCGTCTGATCGGTTGCGACGTAGCCTTTGGGTGCGTATATGTTTTTGCAACGAAAGCAGTCACCAAGGCAGGCCAAAATGAGCGCACCAGTTGTTCTTTGTATTATGGATGGATGGGGTTTGTCAGATGCCCCCGAAGGTAATGCGCCTTTGTTGGCGAATACACCAACCGTTGATCGCTTGATGGCGACTTGTCCAAATGCGACGTTGATTACGCACGGCCCAGACGTTGGGTTACCACGCGGTCAGATGGGTAATTCTGAGGTTGGCCATACGAATATTGGCGCTGGGCGTGTTGTTGCGATGGATCTAGGTCAAATTGATCTAGCGATTGAGGATGGCAGTTTTGGCAAAGAAGCCGCGCTTTTAGAATTTGCCGCATCGATAAAATCTGCCGGTGGCCGGGCGCATCTGATGACTGTCCTGTCTGATGGTGGGGTACATGGGCATATTAATCACTTGTTTGCGACTGTTTCGGCGCTTGTTGCTTTGGGTGTGCCCATTGTTCTTCATGCCATCACAGATGGACGTGATGTTGCGCCAGTATCGGCTGAAAAATATTTGGCGCAGTTGTTGGAGTTTTTGCCAGAAGGCATTGAAATTGGCACTGTGACGGGCCGTTATTTTGCACTTGATCGAGACAATCGTTGGGAACGTGTTTCAACGGCCTATGATGCCATTGTTCATGGGCAAGGCGAACACGCCACTGACGCGGGTGCCGCTATTAAGGGCGGGTATGCGGCGGATAAAACCGATGAATTCATTCTGGCCACTGTGATTGGAACCTATTCAGGCATTTCCGATGGCGATGGTTTATTTTGTCTGAACTTTCGTGCGGATCGAGCACGCGAAATCTTGGCCGCCATCGGTCAACCTGATTTTGATGCATTTGATATTGGCGACCGCCCCAAGCTATCGGCTTTGATGGGCATGGTTTCCTATTCCGATGCGCATGACGCTTACATGAGTACGGTTTACAAAAAACGTGACATTCAAAACGCGCTGGGCGCGTGGGTTTCTAAGGCCGGCAAACGTCAGTTCCGTTTGGCTGAAACCGAAAAATATCCGCATGTAACGTTCTTTCTAAATGGTGGCGTCGAGGTTCCCGAAGAGGGCGAAGATCGCTTTATGCCAGCTAGCCCCAAGGTTGCGACCTATGATTTGCAGCCTGAAATGTCGGCACCAGAGGTTGCTGATAGGATGGTTGGGGCAATCTTGGACGGATATGATTTAATCGTGGTCAACTTTGCCAATCCTGACATGGTTGGGCATACAGGCGATCTGGCGGCGGCGATCGCATCATGTGAGGCGGTGGATCATGGTTTGGGATTGGCTGTTGAGGCGCTTGAAAAAATGGGTGGGTCAATGATTGTGACGGCGGACCATGGCAATTGCGAACAGATGATTGATCCAGTGACAGGCGAACCACACACGGCGCACACAACAAACCTTGTACCAGTCATTCTGGTTGGTGGCCCAAAGGGTGTTTCATTATCTGATGGTCGCCTTGCAGATTTGGCGCCAACTTTGTTGTCATTGATGGGCTTGGATCAGCCAGTGGAAATGACTGGGGTTAACCTTATTCAATGAAATCTATTTTAGGATCACTTTGTGTTTTGCTGATGCTTTGGCCCTTGTCGGCCTTTGCGCAAAACGATCCTGATTCTGGTTTTACAGCGCGCCGCGCCGCACAAATGCTGGACAAAGCAGCGATCAGTCTAGGCAAATCCAAAGATGCAAGCGATCAAATTTCCGCACTTACCTCGGTTGTCAAAGCCTATGAAGAGGGCTTGCTTGCCTTGCGTGAGGGATTGCGTTTGGTCAGTTTGCGGGAACAAAGCTTGAATGCAGAATTGTTGAAAAAACAAGATCGCACAGCCCGTTTGTTGGGTGTGTTGCAGTCCATTGGTCAATCGCCTGCATCCGTTTTGTTGCTACACCCATCTGGCGCGGAATCCACTGTGCGTTCCGCGATGCTGGTGTCATCCATCACACCCGCACTTCAGGCCGAGGCCGAGGCGTTGAAAAACCAATTGACTGAGGCACGGATGCTGGCTGGTTTACAAACTGACGCCATCAGCAATCTAGAATCCGGTCTAACAGGTGCGCAATTAGCGCGAACATCTTTGTCACAAGCGGTGGCCGACAGGCGGGTTTTGCCCCGCGCATATTCAGACGACCCTGTTGCCATGGCGATTTTGCTGGAGAGTTCAACAACCTTGCAGGGTTTTGCCGCGGGCTTGAGTGAAATTGACAAAATTCGTGAATCCACGGGCTTGCCGAATTTTGAATTGGCACAGGGACAGATGCCGTTACCCGTGACGGGGCGTGTTCTGCACGGATTTAATGACAAAGATGCAGCAGGCGTAAAACGCCCGGGTTGGGTGGTCTCAGCCCAGTCAAATGCATTGGTTCAGGCCCCTTGGCCGGCCACGATCCGGTATCTTGGGCCGTTGCTAGACTACGGAAATGTGATCGTACTTGAACCAGCACCTGCGTTTCTGATGGTGATTGCTGGGATGAATCAGGTATATGGTGAAGTCGGAGAGTTCGTTGCCCAAGGCGCGCCTATTGGTTTAATGCCATCAAGCGGCGAAACGGACGATGAGTTTTTGCAAGCAGCAGTCAGTGGTTCAAGCGTGACCCCGACACAAACGCTGTATATAGAGTTGCGACAAGGCGATGAGGCGGTTGATCCCGCGAAATGGTTTAAGCGGACGAAGGAATAAGAAAAGATGAAAAAATTCGTAATGGCAGCAATTGTAGGCACCGTTTTCGGCGCACTTGGAACTGTTCAAATCGCAGGGCCCCTCGTGGCCCAAGAATCGACGCGCAAGGCAAGCGTGTATGAGCAATTGGATTTGTTTGGCGACATCTTTGAGCGTATCCGTGGTGAGTATGTTGAAGAAGTCGATGAGCAAAAGCTGATCGAAGCGGCGATCAACGGTATGCTTACATCGCTTGATCCGCATTCATCCTTTGTACCGCCTAAAGATTTCGACGACATGCAATTGCAAACACGCGGCCAATTTGGTGGCTTGGGCATTGAGGTTACGCAAGAAGACGGTTTTGTCAAAGTTGTCTCGCCGATGGATGGCACACCTGCGGATGAAGCGGGAATGGAATCGGGTGATTTCATTACGCATGTTGATGGTGAAAGCTTGTTAGGTTTGACGCTTAATGAGGCCGTTGAAATGATGCGCGGTCCCGTGGGATCCGAAATTATCATCACTGTTGTGCGCAAAGATGTTGATGAGCCATTTGACGTTTCAATCATTCGCGACACAATCAAATTAACAGCTGTTCGTACCCGTCTTGAAGGTAAAACAGCCTATGTTCGCGTGTCTGCATTTAACGACCAAACGCATCCAAATCTTGTGGAAGGATTTGCAAAAGTTGTGGCCGAGGCCGGTGGCATTGATCAAATCAATGGCGTGGTTATCGATCTGCGCAACAATCCAGGTGGCTTGCTTAGCCAAGCCATTGCTGTGTCTGATGCGTTTCTTGAAACAGGTGAAATTGTTTCAACCCGTGGCCGCAACCCCAAAGATACCGATCGTGTGAATGCGGTGCCTGGCGATTTGGCTGAGGGCAAACCTATTGTTGTTTTAATCAATGGCGGATCTGCTTCGGCCTCGGAAATCGTGGCGGGTGCGTTGCAAGATCATCAGCGCGCCGTCGTTGTTGGTACTAAAAGTTTTGGTAAAGGTTCTGTGCAAACGATTATGCCCTTGTCTGGTAAAGCGGCCATGCGTTTGACAACAGCGCGTTATTATACGCCTTCGGGTCGATCAATTCAGGCGTTAGGCGTTTCGCCTGATGTTGTTGTGGAACAACCGCGTCGCGTTGAAGAGGAAGAGACTGAGGAAGAAAGCGCAGCAGCAAACCGCCGCAGTGAAGCTGATTTGCGTGGTTCAATCACTAACGATTCAATGACCGATGACGAGCGCGAGCAATTGTTGAAAGAACAAGAAGCCGCCGCTGCCGCCGCTGAATTGCGTCAAGATGATCATCAGTTGGCATATGCCATTGACTTGCTGCGTGGTTTGAACGCGCTTCAAGGCAAATAATTGATGGCGATCAATAAGGCAGATTTGCCCTACCGTCCTTGCGCCGGCGTTGTGCTGGTTAACAAGGACGGGTTGATTTTTGCAGGGCAGCGTTTGGATTCAGAAATTGCAGCATGGCAGATGCCGCAGGGTGGCATTGATGCGGGTGAAACACCGCGTGTTGCAGCGTTGCGCGAATTGCAAGAAGAAACAGGGATTGATCCTGCATTCGTCGATGTTGAAGCGGAAACTACTGATTGGGTGAATTATGATTTGCCCGATCATCTAATTGGAAAGATTTGGGGCGGTAAATACCGTGGCCAGCGCCAAAAATGGGTGCTGATGCGGTTTTTAGGTCAGGATGATCAAGTCAACATTCAAACCGCCCATCCTGAATTTTCCAAATGGCGTTGGATTGATGCGGATCAGATGATTGAAGGCATCGTGCCGTTTAAAAAAGCGCTTTATGAGAAAGTTCTGGGCGAGTTTCGTGCGTTGCTTTAACGGCGATGTTGGAATTGGATATTTAAGACCAGAAGAAACTGTGAAGATTTGGTGCGGCAAAGAAACAGGGTTTCTTATTTTCGCCCACTCGGATATTGGCCAGCCTTATGAGTAAAAAATTAGATACACAATCCATCGGCCTTGATGTTGGCCTGTCTTTTGTCAAATGGCTGACGGGGGCAGAAAACCTGCATTATGGATTGTGGGATGGTCTTGATGTGCGCGCCGAAAATTTGGGCACCGCGCAATCCGCCTATACGGATAAGTTGTTTGAGTTGTTGCCTGCTGAACCGTGCCGGATTTTGGACATTGGCGGTGGCGCGGGTGAAACGGCGAAAAAGTTGATCGCATTGGGCCATCAGGTTGATATTGTTATTCCTGCGCCTTTCTTGGCGGACCGGTGCCGTGCGAATGCGCCGACAGCGAAGGTGCATGAAATGCCGTTTGAGGATTTTGAAACAGACGCGCGTTTTGATATTTGTCTGTTTTCTGAGAGCTTTCAGTATATCCCAGTTGATATAGCCTTGGATAAGGCGACGGCGTTTCTGGCCGAAGACGGCGCGATCATTGTTTCGGATTGTTTTCGGACCGAGGCCTATATGGCGCCTAAAACGGCTGTCCGGCCAATTGTTGGTGGGGGTCATATCATTACGCGTTTTCGCCGCCTGCTGGGTGAGCGCCCGTTGGATGTTGTTTTTGAAGAAGACATAACCGAATCTGTTGCGCCGTCGATTGATCTTGAACAGGGATTGTTCAATGTTTTTGGTCATGGAATGACGCGCGTGGATGATGAATTAACGGCGAAAAAACCAAAGGCGCGGTGGCTGGTCAATAAGGTTTTGAAGGCGGCGATAAAGTCGCGGGCGCGGACGCGACTTTATCAGCGATTGACAGAGCAATCCAGAAATTCGCAGGTTTTCATGGATCACAATCAATATTTGATGGTGAAATTGCAGGTGCGTAAGTGAAACTTGTTTTAGTTTTAACTGCACTGACTGCTCTGGTGTCTTGTGGCGTGCCCTTGGTGCCCTTCATTTAAAGTGCAGCGATCTTTCTAAAAAACAGAACTTTTCACCGAGCGATGATTCACGACTCCACAAAAGAACAAAACGTGAATATAGTGATCGCCTTATGGCTTTCAGCGAACTTTGCATCACCACTAATTTCACCTTTCTAACAGGTGGCTCGCATGGCGAAGAATACGTCCAACAAGGGGCGGGTTTTGGCATGCCTGCTGTTGCTGTTGCGGACTTGAATTCAGTGGCGGGCGTTGTGCGTGCGCATTGCGAGGCGCGGGAGGTGGCGCGATTGATTGCATTACGCCGCGTGGCGGATGCTGATCCTGTTGGGCCTGCGCGACCAGATGATATCGACGCGCCCGTGAGTTTTGATATCTACGCCACGCCGCGGGTGATTCCTGGCGCACGTCTGATGACGGATTTGGGGTATCAGGTAACGGCACTGCCGCTCAACCGGTTGGGATGGGGTAATCTTTGCCGGATGTTGTCAGAGGGGCGATTGCGGGCAGCCAAGGGTGAATGCTTGATTCGTCTTGATGATATTGTTCGGTGGGGTGGCGATCTGGTGCTTTTACTACATCCGCCAAGTGCGATGAATAAGGCGACCGGCGCAAGAGAATGGCTGGCCCAAAGCGCGCGGTTGAGGCGCCGCTTTGGTGCTGAAATGTCAGTGGTGCTGGCGCCTTTATATGATGGGCAGGACCGCGCGCGATTTCAGCGACACGCAAAGTGGGCGGCTGATCTTGGGGTGCCGACGGTGGCTTCGGCGCGCCCGATTATGCATATCGCGCAGCGGCGTAAATTGGTGGATGTGCTGACGGCGGTGCGCACGTCCTGCAAGGTCATTGATTTGGGCCGCGCGGCACAGGCAAACGCCGAACAACGCTTGCGGCCTGAGGCGGAAATGCGGCGTTTGTTTAAAGGGCATGAGGATGCCGTAGATCGCGCCGGTGAAATTGCGGCACGGTGCCAGTTTTCCCTGGATGAGTTGCGATATGAATATCCAAGCGAGGTTTCTGGTGGTGAAACCCCCACTGAACGGCTGGCGCGATTGGCACAAGAAGGGCTGCGGTGGCGGTATCCATCGGGCACCCCTGACAGGGTTACAAAACTGTTGGCCCATGAACTGACGCTTATCGGCAAGCTGGAATATGAGCCCTACTTTCTGACCGTGCATGACATTGTGGCCTTTGCCAGATCACGGGGCATTTTGTGTCAGGGGCGCGGATCGGCTGCCAATTCGGTGGTATGTTTCTTGTTGGGTGTCACGTCTGTTTCACCAGAAGTGGGTACAATGGTTTTTGAGCGTTTCGTATCCGAGGCACGTAATGAGCCGCCGGATATTGACGTTGATTTTGAACATGAACGCCGCGAAGAGGTGATTCAACATATTTATGAACGATACGGGCGGCACCGCGCGGGGCTTTGTGCGACGGTGGTTCATTATCGCGGCAAACGCGCAATCCGCGAGGTTGGCCATGCGATGGGTTTATCCGACGATGTGGTTGCCGCCCTTTCTAGCCAGATGTGGGGATGGGGCGCATCGGGGCCAGCCGATGAACGATTGCGTGAAATCGGTCTTGATCCGGCGGACCCAAAACTGATGCAAGTGTTGGATTTGGTGGGGCAGGTGCAAGGTTTCCCGCGTCATTTATCACAGCATGTTGGTGGCTTTATCATCACCGAGGGGCGGTTGGATGAATTGGTGCCCGTGGAAAACGCCACGATGGAGGACCGCACGGTCATTTGTTGGGACAAGGACGACATTGATACCTTGGGCATCCTCAAGGTGGATGTACTGGCGCTGGGTATGCTCAGCTGTATTCGCAAGGCCTTTGATTTGATCCAAACGCACCACCAAACAGAATTCAATTTGGCGACCCTGCCGCCAGAGGATCCCGCCGTTTATGATATGTTGTGCAAGGCCGACAGTGTTGGGGTGTTTCAGGTGGAAAGCCGTGCACAGATGAATTTTCTGCCACGCATGCGACCGCGATGTTTTTATGATTTGGTGATCGAGGTGGCGATCATTCGCCCGGGGCCCATTCAGGGTGATATGGTGCATCCGTATATAAGGCGGCGAAATGGCGAGGAACCTGTTTCCTTTCCATCCGATGAACTGGGCGCGGTTTTAAGTAAAACGCTGGGTGTGCCACTGTTTCAGGAACAGGCGATGCAGATCGCCATTATCGGGGCAGGGTTCACACCGGATGAGGCGGATCGGTTGCGGCGCGCCTTGGCGACATTCAAAAAGCTGGGCAAGGTATCCAGTTTTTATGATCGTTTTATCAGGGGCATGTTGAAGAACGGATATGAACGCGATTTTGCGGAGCGTTGTTTTTCGCAAATCGAGGGGTTTGGCTCTTATGGTTTTCCAGAAAGTCACGCGGCCAGTTTCGCGTTGTTGGTTTATGCGTCCGCGTGGATCAAATGCCATCACCCCGGGATTTTTGCCTGTGCATTGTTAAACTCACAGCCGATGGGATTTTATGCACCAGCGCAAATTGTGCGGGATGCACGGGAACACGGCGTAAAAGTGCGCCCCGTCTGTATCAATGCATCCTACTGGGGCAATATCATGGAAACTGACGGGCAGGGCGGTTTGGCGCTGCGCCTTGGGTTTCGTCAGATCAAAGCCTTGCGCGAGGAAGAAGTGAATTGGATTACGGCGGCGCGGGGCAATGGGTATCAAACGATAGAGGATATTTGGCGCCGCGCCGGTACCCAACCGCGGCAATTGCAAGCCTTGGCCGAGGCGGATGCATTTGCCGATATGGGTTTGAACCGTCGCGAGGCATTGTGGCAAGCCAAGGCGGTGACGGGACAATCGCCCCCGCCATTATTCGCGGGCGAGTTAGAGGGCGAAGGCATTGTTGAGGATACAGTGCATTTGCCCACCATGACATTGGGCGAAGAGGTGGTGGAAGACTACGTAGCCATGCGTTTGACCCTAAAGGCGCATCCATTGGCGTTATTGCGAAACCGCCTAACACCCCAACCTGTCGCGCGCGCCAATTGAATGAAACCAATGCCTGCTTTGAGCTCATCAACGAGCCACAAGATTCGGTGTCTCATTTTTCTTCTAGGCAAATAATCACTAGGTTCAAAGTAGCCACTCTATTGGCAGCAGGCCGATGACGACTAATGAAATCTGTTGCAACCAAGTGGCCCCGGGTTCCTCTTGGTAGATCCTTTCCTCTCCACCCTCTCTAACTTCTCGCCATATCATTTTGTCTTCCGGGGTTAGTCCCGGCTGGTAGCTGATTGTCTCGAATGGCCCATCAAATCCTGAACTCACATTGCCTGCCATTGTTGGGCTGTCGATCAAGAACCCCATCTCGCAGTTCAGCGTGGCAGAGCGTGGATCGAAATTGAATGACCCAATGAAAATTCGCTGTCGGTCAACAGCAAAGGTCTTCGCATGCAAGCTGGCGCCAGATAGGCCGAAAGGCATTGACTGAACTTCTGCCATGGTAGCTCCTGCGCGCAGTCTTAATTCATAAAGATGCACACCTGATTCAAGCAGTTCGCGGCGGTAACTGGTGTATCCCGCATGGACCATTAACACATCTGTTGTATTTAGAGCATTAGTCAGAATGTTAACCTCTATGCCAGCTTCTGCCAGTTTCGAAAACCAAGCCGTGCCTTCATCACCTGGAACGAAATAGGCTGACACCAGATCGAGTCGCATTTCAACGCCACCGAGAATTTCGCCAAGGCGGGTGATCATCAGTTGCTCGCGTGCGGCAATTCCAAGTCCTTTCACGGGGTCATCTGCGACGAGTTGGACGTCAGTCCATTCAAGCTGAGTGATGGCATTAGCATATTCCGAGGCGCTATCATTTACGTCCTGCAGAAATTCAATCGCATCATCGCCGTTGCGTATATCCAATGCACGTTCTTCAAATCCTGACATGTCACCAGCTGCCTGTAGGATCATCTCTGCTTCAAAAACTGACTGACTGTTCCAGTATTGATCAAACACCGAGGCCGTTTCCGGAACAATGGTTCCAACTGCCAAAACATCCATGTCAGCATAGAAATTGTCGTTTCCAACTTCGAAATATTCGTCCCCGATATTGCGTCCACCAATGATGGCAACAGCACCGTCAACGATAAGAGATTTGTTATGCATGCGTCGGTTCATTCGAAAAAAGTCGAATGTATAGCCAAGGAGTTTAGGGCTGCGAATTGATGAAGGATTGAAGAGCCGTATCTCAAAATTCTCATGGGCGTCCAGCGCCGCCATGAAGCTATCTAAACCCGGTACGCCGTTGTCATCCAGTAGCAAGCGCACGCGAACGCCCCGATTGGCTGCTTTGTACAGTGCTTCAAGTAGCAAAGTGCCCGAGGTGTCATCGTGCCAGATGTAGTATTGCGCATCGATAGAAGCTTCTGCGGCTGCAATAAGCTCCATGCGGCTGGCAAGAGCATCCTGTCCGTTGCGCAGAGGAAGCACCCCAGATTTTCCAGGATGGGCTGAATGTTCGTCAATAGCCTTCGAGCCAATTGTCGTCACTGGGCTAATAGATATGGCCAAGCTTGGGGCGCGCCCTGAGATGTCGGGCAGCGGAAAGAGAAACCGAGCAACTAGAATGGCAACGGCTAGCACAATGGTTAACCTGAGGGTCAGGCGTAAAAATCTCTTCATAAATGAATGTTAAGAAGCCAAACCTCGAATGTAAACACAGTGAAATTACAGTCTGGAAAAATCTGGATATGAAATAGCAATGCACACGCTACCTATTAGCCGGTACACCAACACTATCCAAAGAAGCCTTTGGCGCAGCCGCGGCGGATGTCTCAAAAGTCCGCATAGCTGTCTTCTGATGAAACCACTTTCACTAAAACAACTCTTAGAATGAACTGTCACATTAAAATCTAAACATGAACATACTCACTTTTAGACGAAGACTATGTAGCCATGCGTTTGATCCTAAAGGCGCATCCGTTGGCATTATTGCGAAACCGTCTAATACCCCAGCCTGTGGCGCGGCACACTTGAATAAAACCAATGACTGCAGTGAACCCAGAGCCACAGATGTTGCGCTATGAACGAAGATCTACTTTTGTTGCTACCCTGTCTGCTGGACATTTCCTTGCCGCACTGTATTATTTCGCCCAAAGGTTGATTTTTACTGGACGTGTTCGAATGAAAAAAATTGCGTTGATTGCCACTTGCTTCGTGTTGGCGAGCTGCAAAACTCAAATTAGTACCGATTTGTTTACCACCGACCTTGTTGCAGCAACCGAGGCGGAGGCCGTAACCGCGCCCTTAGTGATCGGCATGGAAGCCGGCTCAGAGCAAAAGTGTAAAGAAACAGCCGATACTGTTTTGATCGCTGTCCAATCCCAATTTGACAGCGCTGAATTCATCGGTTGTGAAACAGTGGATTTCACAACATTCGCCCGTTTCCGAGTTCAAGCCGAAATAGTTGCCTATGACGGGGATGCGCCCAGCATCACAGCGCCGTTTTCGATTGGCGTTCGCAGCGAAGGAGCGGCTTACCATATAAGCTACCTCACTAACCCCACTGGCGCGCGCGCCATATGGGATGCATTGCCTAAAGAAATGACCGAATACCGAACGTACGAATTGAAACCATTCTTGAGTGCAGTCTTGAACAATGATCTGCGCGAAACGGTCAGTATCACTACCGATGATGTATATGCTGATGGTGTGCCCATTCAAGGAACCGCGACGCGTGATTTGCCGCGCCGAGATCAAGTCGAGTTGAGCATGTCGGATGTGACCAATGCCGCATTCGGGACAGTTGCGAACGCGTCCCATATCGTGACATTCACTTTGAGTAACTAACACCGCTTTCACTTAGCGCCTCTGGAGCAATATCCGTTTCGGCAAGAAAATCGCGACCAACGGCCTCGCCACAGGAAACAGCTTTTTTGTAGATTCATGGGTGCTGTGCAAACAACACTAAGTTCGCAAACGCGTTACTCGATTGAATGGTTGAGCAAACCAATCCGCCATTGTTGTGTTCCCCGGATCGCATTCTCATAAAAGTTGCCGTTGGATTGAAAACCTCGAGGGTCTCTTCCGTCCTCCGAGCTGGTCACCGAATAAATTCAGTTCACTAAGACAAAGCTGAGAATGAATTGGGAAATAGCAATAGGAACATGAAAGAAGCATGCTTCTAATCATTGAGTGGGTCTAGAACCCAAGCAGATACGGGTGCCAAGCGGTTTGGGTGAGCCCGTCATTGTGCGTTGGGTGAACTGACTAGGTGAAAAACAAGCGAAACATAATACGCCCTGGTAAGAATGACAGAAAACCAGCCACGACCAGGCCGCCCCAAACGATGCTTAGCATTGCATATTTGTGTTCAAAGATGCGCCCCAATTTGGCGGCGCGGATTGCGCGAAAAAGTTGGACCAACACGTATACTGAAATCAGGTGAATAAAAGAGAACCCAAATAAGAAACCGCCAGTTGAAATCCAAAACGAGGAAAGCGCGGTCATGGCCATGCCAGCAACCCAAATACGCCCGTAAAGTTTGTGCAAAGATGTACCCTTGCGCAGGTAGAAAATGGCGATGGTCAAAGTAATGGCTAATGCCACGGCGGCCAAGTGGATATGAATGGCAAGTGATGCGTTGGTTAAGGCGGTAAAATTCATCCTAAATCTTTCGGTTGTGATCTGTGGGTTCTGACCTAGGATGAGGTTTGAAATGGCGATAGCGTGCTTTCGCTAGATGCTGGAAAACTTCGTGGATGAACGGATATTGCAATTGGCGCGACGTGAACGGATAACAAAATTGCCGACATATATAATCGGTTGGGTTGGCGGCAGCGTCATTGCCATCACTCTTTGTGTTCTGATTGGCCCCTTTGGTACAGACAACAGTTTGTCGTTTATTACGCGCATCGGATATTGGGGTGTCGTCGTTTTAAGCGCCAGTATTATCATGTTGGGGGTGCAAGTGATCTTGGCCAAAGTGCTGGGTCTAAAGCTGTGGCACGAGGCCTTGATTGGTTCTTTGATATTCGCCACGCTTTATGTGCCATTGTTGATCCTGATCAACGGTTGGGTATTCACAGAAACATCAATTGCTTTTGGATCAACTTTCGTCAGCGTCTTTGTTATTTCCCTCTTAATCTACTCGGTGGTTTGGTTGGCGCACCTCAACATGGCAGTGACGCCGGTCAAAGTTGGCAAAAACATCAGTGTGTTTCAGCGCCGCTTAAGCCAACCACCAAATTCAATTCTGTGGGCGATTATGGCAGAGGATCATTACATAAGGGTCATCACCTCAACAGGAGAAGAGATGATCTTGATGCGTTTCAGTGATGCATTGAGCGAGGTCGTGGATATTGATGGGATACAAATCCACCGTTCAATATGGATCGCCCGTGCGGGCGTTAAGCAGATCGTTCGTGAAAGTGGCAAATTAACCCTTACCCTGCAAAACGATCAAAAGGTTTCGGCAAGCCGCGGTTTTACCAAAGCCGCCCACGATTTTGTAACAAAGCAAACAAACATGTGAGGGGGATTGTTTTGCGTGTGATTACGCCTTTGATTAGGGGTAAGCGCAAGGAAAAGAGGGAATTGAATTGGCCTATAAGTTTAAGACGGATTTGACTGCAGCAGATGTAACGCCCCCAGCGGCATTTTTTAACCGACGTGCTTTCATGGTGGGATTGGCTGGGATTGGCGGCGCCAGTGCGTTGGGTCTGTCGGCCGACGCGGCCGAGGGGGATCTTACACCAAACACTTGGGAAGAGATCACGACCTACAATAACTTTTACGAATTTGGCACGGGCAAGAGTGATCCGTCTGAAAATGCCGGCGCGTTCAATCCTGCACCGTGGTCGATTGAAATTGACGGCCTGGTCGATAACCCCGGTACATTTTCATTGGATCAAATCACCGAAGGCATGACAATCGAGGAACGCATTTACCGTTTCCGCTGTGTGGAAGCTTGGTCAATGGTGGTGCCTTGGAACGGATTCATGTTGTCTGAACTTTTGAATAAGGCGGGCGTTCAATCCGGCGCGAAATATGTGGCCTTTGAAACGGTGGTGCGGCCAGAAGAAATGCTTGGCCAAAATCGTGCGACTTTGGAATGGCCTTACCGTGAAGGTCTGCGTTTAGATGAGGCGATGCACCCACTGACACTTATGGCGACAGGTATTTATGGCAAACCCATGCCAAATCAGAACGGCGCGCCTATTCGTTTGGTGGTGCCGTGGAAGTATGGGTTTAAATCCATCAAGTCGATTGTGAAGATTACCCTAACCGAAGAAGAGCCCTATGCGACGTGGAACAAGATCAATCCACGGGAATATGGCTTTTATAGTAATGTTAATCCCGAGGTGACCCACCCAAGATGGAGCCAAGCGAGCGAACGTTTGATCGGTGGTGGGTTGTTTGCCAAACGTCAGGACACACTAAAGTTTAACGGTTACGAAAAAGAAGTGGCCGGAATGTATGAAGGAATGGACCTAAGCAAGTTCTTCTAGTTCCTAGTAATTCCCCTTTTTGAAAACACCGCCACATCGTTGGCGGTGTTTTTGTTTCAGCAATGTTTCGTTCTTAGGCCGTCACTGTAACAAACTCTTCACGGCGCAGTGATGGAATTGGTATCAAACAAAGCCACAGGCGCCGTTTTGTTTCAAAGGTGCGAAAAGCCCGTAACAAACCACGCACCTCCCAAACATCAGCGTGAGCCCCGATGCGTCAGCAAACAAAAGTTGTTAGGTGTATTGAAACGCTTCAAATGAATGAGGATACGATGACGATTTCAAAGGCAATAAACAATGCAACCCGTCGCATTCCGGCGTGGCCTCTATATATACTGGGAACGCTGCCCATTATCTGGGCCTTTTATGCAGGGATCAATGGTCTTTGGGGTGTCGATCCGGCCAAAGCAATCGAGCGTCAGGTTGGCCTGTGGGGATTACAGCTGCTCATTGCTAGCCTCGCGATTACGCCATTGCGCAATTACCTGAATATCAACCTGATCAAATACCGTCGGGCAATTGGCCTTTTGACCTTCTTCTATATCGTCGTGCATTTACTCGTGTGGATCGTTTTGGACTTTCAGTTCTACTGGGCTGAAATGTGGGGCGACATTGTTAAACGTCCTTACATCACCATCGGAATGGCTGGCTTCATTGCGATGATCCCTTTGGCGATCACGTCAAACAATCGTTCGATCCGTAAAATGGGGCCTCAGGTTTGGAACAAGTTACACAAGCTAACGTATTTCGCGGTCATCGCAGGTGGTGTGCATTTTCTGATGGTGGTGAAAGGATGGCAGGTAGAGCCGATGTTTTATCTGGCAGCGATCTTTGGGCTATTGTTCCTGCGGGTCATTCATACACGTCAGAATACAGCCAAAAGACGTGTAATGGCATAAGACACCAATAGAACCGAACAAACGGCCTGGGAATCGGTGATTCCCAGGCCGTTTTGATTCTTGGGACAGATATGAACCGATTCCAGCGCTTAAACGGGGTGAGTCTGTCTGATTTTGACGATGAGTCTGACCAAATGGTCCAAAATACCCCGAAAAGCGATGTTCAGGCGGCACAAGCCTTAACACATGTTAACCATAAGCAGGAAACGGTACACGATAAGTGCTTGTTTTTCGGTTATTTTCAGAAAAAACGAAAAAAATTGAGATAATTGAAATTTAGGGGTTGCGGGAAATGTTGTGTGGACATAGAACACCCAAACCGAAGCGCTGGTAACGACGCTGAGGGGCACCGGACGGGTCGCAAGGCGCTGAAGGGAACGAGAATTCAGTAATGGAATGCAGGCTGGTGGCGCCGAGAGTATTGGGCGCCACGGTTGAATTTTTGTTGCACGCTCTTTGAAATTGATAGTATCTGAAGAGATATGTGGGCGGTTTGGTTCATTCGATGGATCAACCTCTAACATATCGACTTACTAGGACCTTCGGGTTCGATAATGTAAGGTCAGCTTCACTGTTTGGACGGCTTTTGTTTCTTTGGAAACTAAGCACAACAAACAGAATATTAAGTGGTCTTGTTAGGTTCAGTAAGCCTGGCAAGATTGATATGTGCAGAGGTTCGACGTCAAGGTTAAGTATGTAAATACTTTTCAACTTGAGAGTTTGATCCTGGCTCAGAACGAACGCTGGCGGCAGGCCTAATACATGCAAGTCGAGCGCCCTCTTCGGAGGGAGCGGCGGACGGGTTAGTAACGCGTGGGAATATGCCCTTCTCTACGGAATAGCCTCGGGAAACTGAGATTAATACCGTATACGCCCTTCGGGGGAAAGATTTATCGGAGAAGGATTAGCCCGCGTAAGATTAGATAGTTGGTGGGGTAACGGCCTACCAAGTCGACGATCTTTAGCTGGTTTGAGAGGATGATCAGCAACACTGGGACTGAGACACGGCCCAGACTCCTACGGGAGGCAGCAGTAGGGAATCTTAGACAATGGGCGCAAGCCTGATCTAGCCATGCCGCGTGAGTGAAGAAGGCCCTAGGGTCGTAAAACTCTTTCGCCAGAGATGATAATGACAGTATCTGGTAAAGAAACCCCGGCTAACTCCGTGCCAGCAGCCGCGGTAATACGGAGGGGGTTAGCGTTGTTCGGAATTACTGGGCGTAAAGCGTACGTAGGCGGATTAGTAAGTTAGGGGTGAAATCCCAGGGCTCAACCCTGGAACTGCCTCTAAAACTGCTAGTCTTGAGTTCGAGAGAGGTGAGTGGAATTCCAAGTGTAGAGGTGAAATTCGTAGATATTTGGAGGAACACCAGTGGCGAAGGCGGCTCACTGGCTCGATACTGACGCTGAGGTACGAAAGTGTGGGGAGCAAACAGGATTAGATACCCTGGTAGTCCACACCGTAAACGATGAATGCCAGACGTCAGCAAGTATACTTGTTGGTGTCACACCTAACGGATTAAGCATTCCGCCTGGGGAGTACGGTCGCAAGATTAAAACTCAAAGGAATTGACGGGGGCCCGCACAAGCGGTGGAGCATGTGGTTTAATTCGAAGCAACGCGCAGAACCTTACCAACCCTTGACATCCTGATCGCGGTTACCGGAGACGGTTTCCTTCATTTAGTTGGATCAGTGACAGGTGCTGCATGGCTGTCGTCAGCTCGTGTCGTGAGATGTTCGGTTAAGTCCGGCAACGAGCGCAACCCACATCTTTAGTTGCCAGCAGGTTAAGCTGGGCACTCTAGAGAAACTGCCCGTGATAAGCGGGAGGAAGGTGTGGATGACGTCAAGTCCTCATGGCCCTTACGGGTTGGGCTACACACGTGCTACAATGGCATTTACAATGGGTTAATCCCCAAAAGATGTCTCAGTTCGGATTGGGGTCTGCAACTCGACCCCATGAAGTTGGAATCGCTAGTAATCGTAGAACAGCATGCTACGGTGAATACGTTCCCGGGCCTTGTACACACCGCCCGTCACACCATGGGAGTTGGTTCTACCTGACGACGCTGCGCTAACCTTCGGGAGGCAAGCGGCCACGGTGGGATCAGCGACTGGGGTGAAGTCGTAACAAGGTAGCCCTAGGGGAACCTGGGGCTGGATCACCTCCTTTCTAAGGATTTTCCTTGCAGTTCAGCTTGCTGAGCTCGTGGAAAACTTAGCAGTCACTTAGTGACAAAAAGAACCATCTTAGATGGTTCAAATACGGACCGAGCCGTCCTCATATCTCTTCAGACAACAGTGTTCCACATGGTGGAACGCGAACAATGGGGCGTTAGCTCAGCTGGGAGAGCACCTGCTTTGCAAGCAGGGGGTCATCGGTTCGATCCCGATACGCTCCACCAAGTTAAACGCCGCCTACTAGGCTGGCTCACAGATGGGTCGGTAGCTCAGGTGGTTAGAGCGCACGCCTGATAAGCGTGAGGTCGGAGGTTCAAGTCCTCCTCGACCCACCATCACTTGGAAATAAGACAAGATTTGATCGTTAAGCCGACAGGCTTTGCCATCCAATCTGGATGATTTGATATCGTATAGAGAGAATACACGAGACGTAAGTTAACTTACGTTGCGCATTAATTTGCGTAGTGACAGATCTTAAGTGATCAAGACAAAGCATATTGGGTGACCAACCCTTTGCTGCGTTGTTACCGGGACCACAGCCAGTGCGTGCTGCAGGCCGACGATAAGAAATTTACAGTCTTTCCAAGTCAAGAACACTAACCGGTTGAACGCAAGTTCAACCAATCGAATAGAACGCAAGTTCTGTTCAGTAAGATCATTAATTTGATCTCACTGGGAAGTGAAATATGCATTTGACAATCAGAAGAGGTCTGACTTCTTCTGGATCAAATCAAGCGCGAAAAGGGCGTTTGGTGGATGCCTTGGCAGTAAGAGGCGATGAAGGACGTGATACTCTGCGATAAGTCATGGGGAGCTGAGAATAAGCTTTGATCCATGAATTTCCGAATGGGGCAACCCACTTGATACTCTGTTATTGTTATCTTCTTGATATCAATAATGGGGTAAGACAAGTACTTTTTACCTGAATACATAGGGTTTAAAGAGCAAACCCGGGGAACTGAAACATCTAAGTACCCGGAGGAAAGGAAATCAATAGATACTCCCTTAGTAGCGGCGAGCGAACGGGGATCAGCCGAGCTGAAATTGTGACTAGAATCCGTTGGAAAGCGGAGCAATATGGGTGACAGCCCCGTATAGGAAGCATGATCAGACGTATTAAGTAGGGCGGGACACGTGAAATCCTGTCTGAACATGGGGGGACCACCCTCTAAGGCTAAGTACTCCTTACTGACCGATAGTGTACCAGTACCGTGAGGGAAAGGTGAAAAGCACCCCGACGAGGGGAGTGAAACAGTTTCTGAAACCGGACGCCTACAATCAGTTGGAGGGCCCTTGAGGCCTGACAGCGTACCTTTTGTATAATGGGTCAACGACTTGGTCTCACAAGCAAGCTTAAGCCGATAGGTGTAGGCGCAGCGAAAGCGAGTCTTAATAGGGCGAATGAGTTTGTGGGATCAGACCCGAAACCGAGTGATCTAGGCATGACCAGGTTGAAGGTACAGTAACATGTACTGGAGGACCGAACCCACACCTGTTGAAAAAGGTCGGGATGAGTTGTGCCTAGGGGTGAAAGGCCAATCAAACTCGGAGATAGCTGGTTCTCCGCGAAATCTATTTAGGTAGAGCGTCAGCCGAATACCCCGGGGGGTAGAGCACTGAATGGGTAATGGGGACTCACCGTCTTACTGATCCTAATCAAACTCCGAATACCCGGGAGTAATAGCTGGCAGACACACTGCGGATGCTAACGTCCGTAGTGAAAAGGGAAACAACCCTGACCAACAGCTAAGGCCCCTAATTCATGGCTAAGTGGGAAAGCATGTGGGACGACCAAAACAACCAGGAGGTTGGCTTAGAAGCAGCCATCCTTTAAAGATAGCGTAACAGCTCACTGGTCTAGATAAGTTATCCTGCGGCGAAGATGTAACGGGGCTCAAGCCATGAGCCGAAGCTTTGGATGCACATAGTGCATGGTAGCGGAGCGTTCTGTGATATAGAACGCTTCCTCTTTAGCACCTTCGGGTGTTTTGGAGGAAAAGTTCTGTCTGAGAAGCCGGGGCGTAAGCCATCCGGTGGAGAGATCAGAAGTGAGAATGTTGACATGAGTAGCGATAAAGAGGGTGAGAGACCCTCTCGCCGAAAGTCCAAGGGTTCCTGCTTAAAGCTAATCTGAGCAGGGTAAGCCGACCCCTAAGGCGAGGCCGAAAGGCGTAGTCGATGGGAACCAGGTTAATATTCCTGGGCCGTGGAGTGGTGACGGATCTGAGACGTAGTTCATCCTTATTGGATTGAATGGGCTGCTAACAGGTTCCTGGAAATAGCCCTCCTATAAGATCGTACCCTAAACCGACACAGGTGGACTGGTAGAGAATACCAAGGCGCTTGAGAGAACCACATTTAAGGAACTCGGCAAAATACCTCCGTAAGTTCGCGAGAAGGAGGCCCCGTCAGGACGCAAGTCTCGGCGGGGGGCACAAACCAGGGGGTGGCGACTGTTTACTAAAAACACAGGGCTCTGCGAAGTCGTAAGACGACGTATAGGGTCTGACGCCTGCCCGGTGCCTGAAGGTTAAAAGGAGGAGTGCAAGCTCCGAATTGAAGCCCAGGTAAACGGCGGCCGTAACTATAACGGTCCTAAGGTAGCGAAATTCCTTGTCGGGTAAGTTCCGACCTGCACGAATGGCGTAACGACTTCCCCGCTGTCTCAAATGTGGACTCAGCGAAATTGAATTGCCTGTCAAGATGCAGGCTTCCCGCGGTTAGACGGAAAGACCCCGTGCACCTTTACTACAGCTTCACACTGGCATTAGGCTAGCGATGTGCAGAATAGGTGGTAGGCTTTGATATAGTGACGCCAGTTGCTATTGAGCCTCCTTTGAGATACCACCCTTTGCTCGCTTGATGTCTAACCGCGGTCCGTTATCCGGATCCGGGACCCTGTGTGGCGGGTAGTTTGACTGGGGCGGTCGCCTCCTAAAGAGTAACGGAGGCGCGCGAAGGTTGGCTCAGAGCGGTCGGAAATCGCTCGTTGAGTGCAATGGCAGAAGCCAGCCTGACTGCAAGTCTGACAAGACGAGCAGAGACGAAAGTCGGCCATAGTGATCCGGTGGTCCCGAGTGGAAGGGCCATCGCTCAACGGATAAAAGGTACGCCGGGGATAACAGGCTGATGGTGCCCAAGAGTCCATATCGACGGCACCGTTTGGCACCTCGATGTCGGCTCATCTCATCCTGGGGCTGGAGTAGGTCCCAAGGGTACGGCTGTTCGCCGTTTAAAGAGGTACGTGAGCTGGGTTTAGAACGTCGTGAGACAGTTCGGTCCCTATCTGCCGTGGGTGTAGGAGACTTGAAGGGAGTTGCCCCTAGTACGAGAGGACCGGGGTGAACGATCCACTGGTGGACCAGTTGTTATGCCAATAGCAGTGCTGGGTAGCTATGATCGGACAGGATAACCGCTGAAGGCATCTAAGCGGGAAGCCCCCCCTAAAACAAGGTCTCCCTGAGGGCCGTAGTAGACCACTACGTCGATAGGTTGGAGATGTAAGTGCAGTAATGCATTCAGTTGACCAATACTAATTGCCCGATAGGCTTGATTTGATCCAGTAGAAGCTGGACTAAACAAGTGCATATCACTGACTTGGAAATTATCTCGTGTTGTTTATTTGGTTTGGTGATCAAAGCGCTAGTGAAACACCCGATCCCATCCCGAACTCGGCCGTTAAGCACGGTTGCGCCAATGGTACTGCGTCTTAAGGCGTGGGAGAGTAGGTCATCGCCAAACCTAATAAGCAACACGAAATACGTATTCTCTCTTCGATACAATACAACCCTCACAACACTACACGCGTGAGGATCCGTCGCGGGATGGAGCAGCCCGGTAGCTCGTCAGGCTCATAACCTGAAGGTCGTAGGTTCAAATCCTACTCCCGCAACCAACTTAACCTGCGAAGCGCCCTCTGGGGCGCTTTCGTCGTTCTGGACAAGGCCTAACGCGGCCTTGTGCGCATCGAGTGCAGCGTTTGTTAGTTGCGTTTTGGACTTCATTTCGTCTGACAGAGCCAGTATTCCAGCCAGACTACCGTAAAGATCAGACACCAGACGGTTTTCGCTTTCGTCAGGTGTCAGGACGATCTTCTCGATGAGGGATCGAACAGCATCAATCGCTTCGGCGCGATGCTCTTGCGAATTCAATGTTTCTATCAGTTGCCCCACCTGGACACGATATCTGTGTGACATGTTCGGATGCAGGAGCGGAGGCGATTCTTCCACGTCCTCCAACAATGCTTCAAGTTCTACCCTGCGGTTTTCCAAAGCGTGCATTCTGTCCTTGATGGGCGCGACAGGTGCGCCGTCACAGATGGCGTCAACCATTTGCGACAGCTTATTCTTTGTTCGTTCGTGTTCTGCCCTGAACTGATTCAATGCGGCGTCATGTTCGCTGCGTAGCTTGTTCATGTGTTTTGTATACTCTTCACAAAAAACCTTGCAGAGGTCGGGGTCCATCAAGTGCTCTTCTAGGGCGCTGAGAACGTCAGCTTCTAGTTTTTCGCGGTGAATACCCATGCGGTTGGAACAGATACCTTTGTTGCGCGCGCTAGAGCACCCCATGTGCGTTTGTGAGATCATTGAATAACCGCCGCCGCACTCCCCGCACTTCACGAGACCAGAAAACAAGTTTTTGGGGCGCTGCTTAGACCAGAATGGTTTGCCAGGTTTGTTGAGCGAGGCTTGTCGCTCTTTGACCTTTGTCCAAAGAGCTTCATCAATGATGCGCAGTTCTGGCACATCCTGCGTGATCCACTGATCTTCAGGGTTTAGCTTTGAGACTCGCTTGCCAGTTTCGGGGTCTTTCATGTAGCGCAGGCGGTTCCAAACCAGACGCCCGACATAGAGTTCATTGTTCAAAAGACCCGTACCGCGCTGCCTGTTGCCATTGATGGTGCTTTGGCCCCATCCCTTGCCGCTAGGTCCTGCGATGCCCTCTTCGTTGAGCTGGAAAGCGATTGCCTTGGGGGATTTGCCGGATGCGTAATCTTCAAAGATGCGTCGAACGATTGCTGCATCAGATTCATTGACGACCCTTTGCCCGCGTTCTTCTCCAGCAACCACGTCATAGCCGTAACACTTGCCGCCACCAGAACGACCTTTTTCCACTCTGCCGCGCAACCCACGACGGGTTTTGTCAGCGAGGTCTTTTAGGAAAAGCGCGTTCATCGTGCCTTTGAGGCCAATATGGAGTTGAGAAATCTCGCCCTCAGAGAGCGTGTTGATCTTGATGCCTGCAAAGCTTAGTCGCTTGAAGACCGCAGCAATGTCTTCTTGATCGCGTGAAATGCGATCCAACGCCTCAGAGACCACTTCATCAAATTTGCCTGCGGCAGCGTCTTGCATAAGCATTTGGATGCCTGGGCGCATCAAGGAAGCCCCCGATACCGCATGATCAGTGTAGCTTTGAACGATGGTTCCGCCAGACTCGAGCACACGTTCTTCGCACAGCCTGATTTGGTCTTCGATTGAGGCTTGGCTTTGAAGATCGCTTGAATAGCGGGCGTAGATAGCGACTCTGGTCATGGGCGTTTCAATCTCTTGTCTGTTGTTCCTTTAGTTTCTTGCGTCTTTGGCGCTGAAGCAAGCTTTCAAAATCATCTTCGGCAGCACGCCGCGCGAGATACCTAACAAGTTCTCGTAATTGTTTTTTTGTCGAAATGGAGCGGTTTCCACGCAACGCATCTCGCCAACTATTGGAGCGGCGATCAGACATATTTGACTATCTTTTCGAATGTGGCGAACTGAAAAGTATGTGGATAACTTTTCGTCCTTGTTAGTTTTATTGTACCACGCCGGACGCTCGACGCGCAAAAAACGGCTTGAATCCGGTTGTTTGAAGCGTCTCTAACATTGGTCATGGTGGGGCCTCCCAGTGATTGGCTCCACCATATTTTGCACGTGCTAAGCTGGCTAACGGAGCGGTTCAAACAGTTGGAAGCCAGCAACCAGCTTTTGGAAACGCCGTGGAAGCGCTTCGATCCTGTATCGGAGGTGGTTAGTCATCCAGTAGTAGGACGCTCCGACCCTCGTTGGGTGTTGCGTTTAACAAATGTACTAGGTGCTTCTCGTCAAATTCAGGCAGCTCCTTGACTGTAAACTTGCCAGTGCTGGTCTGAGGGGTTGCCCCAGCCTCCGTAGCGGCGACGATCATCACACGCGAAGCAAAATAACTCACCCGTGGATGTTTTCGCATGATCATGGCTTTGAACCTTTGACCCTGAAGTTTGGCCTGCATGACCATGAAGAAGGGGTAGTGAAAGTCGTCTTCGACACCAACAAAGTAAAGGAAAGCCTTAATCAACATAAGGCGGCCACGGATCACAATGTCAAATGGGTCGTTGGCTGCTTTTTCTGAGTTAACATGATATCGGATGGTGAAGCTCAGATAGCTATCGCTTTCGGCCCTTTCGACTTCCAACAATCCTTTCGCAAACCTCGGGTTCTCCTGATCTTCCGCTCCTTTATTTCGGGCATACCGATAGACAAAGGCACCATGCTCAAATTTCTTTAGGATTTCATCCATGATAGCATTTCTAGGGCTGGCATATGGCAGGAAAAGGCTTTCAGTTTGCCGTTCTTCAAGTTGCAGATATTCTTCGAGAAGTGGAAACATCTTCAGAACTACAAATTTCATGTCGCTTTCCAGTTCCGTCAGGCGAATGTAGCCACCCTCCTTTCTTTTCTTGTCAGTCAAGAATGCGAAGACTTGTTTGGTCAGCGATGCGAAGACCGTAGCGGACATGGTGCCATCTCTCTTTGAGTTTCCAATTGTGGCACGCGTTATGTTCTCAGAGTCGTCCTTTTCGAATTGGGAATAGCTTACAGCATGTGCATAGTGGAGATAGTCTACGAGAATTAGGCAGCGAATTACCTCGTCACGACTTGGTTTGTATTGGTGTCCGTCGAAGATGAGATTTTGCATCATTTTCCCCCTACGCCTCTTCTAAATTAAGAGGTTTATGTGACTTGATGTGATTATGAGTATTTATGGCTAATCAATCATATCTCATAGTTATTCATAAAATCCGCAAAAGTCACGTAATATTACATCAAAAGCATCATTGATAACGTAAGTTTATTTCTCACATACTTGATGGTAGCGCTAACTCAAAAAATAGTCAGTGCATTAATCAAGGGAGGAAAAAAATGCTCAAGATGCTGAAAAAAAAGATTAAATACCTAAGAACTGCGCTCAAATTGTTGAATTTCGCATATTATCGTGGAGGTGGTCGCTATGAAGGATGAATCGCATGCCATCTTTGTTGCGCCAGACCATAAGATCGTCTTGCGCTCGTTTTATCGAGATCAAATCTGGAAGCCGGCCAGAGCATTGAATGAAGACCTCAGTAGCAGCACCGCTTGGTTCAGCGCATTTGAGCTCATCTATGACTACGAAGACGAGCTGTATTTCAGCGATGGTCAAAAATATCCACTACCTGACCTTGCTGAAGAATTCGTAGACGTATCAAATCGCTGGATGCGAAACTTTCTCGAAGCAAACGATGGGGGCACCGAGCCAAAGCACTATAGCAACAAAATAGAACGGCTGCGGATAATCGAGCTGTATTGCCGACTTATCAAGCAAGAGGGCGAGCTCACTTAGCCGATCTGAGTGCTTTAACCGTTATGAAGAGGGCTGCCAGCAATACGAAGGCAGTTCCCTCTGGCTGGTTAGCGCCTAGCCAATATGGGATTGCCACGATCCCCAGCAAAAAAGCTGTTCTGCAAGTACGCTCCAAGAAACTTGCGTCACGCTGTGGTGGTGTCACTGCAAGCTCGCCCCGCGCCAAGTGACCCGCTGCGCCGCCTGGCCACTGATCTCTCATTGCCTCAAGACGCCGCCATTTTGAGGCGCGCGACCATGCAAACGCAGCTATGCAGAGTGTTAAAATCGGCCCAGCTTGCCACGTAGCTATACCGAGCCATCTGGACGGTATGGGAAGGCGCAGCCCGTAATGGCCGAGTATCAGTGCGCTGCATCCCCAGCAAAATGCGATCAAGAGAAAGCCGACTATAATGGTTCCCAAGAATTGCTTCATCCGACTGTTAAGTGCTTTGCGAGCACCTCTCCCAATTTGTCACCGGCCTGTTCAAAGTTGATAGGCTTGATCAGCGGTTCCTCTGAACGGGTGGGGTGAATATCAAATAATGGTTGGCCGCGATTGTCGCGGTAGCATTGGTCTAGATAGTAAACTGGCCGATAGGCAATGACTGGGTGCGTAGCGGCCAACTTTATAAATTGGGTGGCTGGATGCATGCTCATAAGCTCATCCATCGTGATAAGAGGCCGAGAATACAGCGTGTCTAACTGCCCCCTATATTCAGGGTCGCTAAACAACGATGCTCTAATGTTTGCGCTGTCCAAGCTGAGTTTTTCTGACGTTGTTTGGCCACTAAGGCCTGATAGGTATCGCGCAGTGAATTCGTCGTTCGTACCGAAGCATTGGATACTTGCGGCATTGGCGACAAAAGTTTGCCAACGCTCACCATAGACGTCGCGCAGTTGGCTGAAATCCTGAACAACCGCGACCAGTTGCAGGCCGAAACCTGCCATCAGCCCAAAACTTTGCTCAACGATCTTCAAGCGATCTAGTGCTGCAAGTTCATCAAGCACAAACATTACAGGCTGGGCAGGCTTGTCTTGTAGGGCGGTGATTTCATAAATCAGTGTGGAGACCAGAAGCCGGAGCCATCTTTTGGCTGTATGGATACGCCGCGCTGGCAGTATCAAATAGATTGTTGTCCCAGTGCCGATCTTACTCACGTCAAAGTCGCTGGCGGAAAGGGAATTCGCTAGTTTGCGGCTTTCGAGGAAATGTGTGTTGCGCTGCGCTGTTGAAATAACGCTGCTTCGTTCACGGTCTGCTTTACTTGCCAATCTTGCACCCGCAGCTCTGATGAGCTGATATGGACTAGTTTTCATTTCATCTAGTATGGTGTCGAAGCCTTCTGGATCACTGTTCAGCAATTTGCGAACGCTGGTGAGATCACCGCCGCGCTCAACTTCATGTAGGATGAAACCTGTTTGGAGGGCGACGGCCTCGTCGCTCCAGAAGGAATCTCCGCCATTTTCGCCAATCGTGCATGATTCAGCGATCAACATCGCTTCATCGAATGGTTCATCACCATCCAGATCAACACTGCGCATTGGGTTTAGTTTAGACGGTTCAATGCCGAGTTTGGAGCACACAATATTGTAGGGGTCGATTAGGTGAACGTTTTGCCCCAAGACATCCTGGCGGTATCGCGCTGTGATCAGTGCAAGTTCGCCATCTTTGACATCGACCACAATTGCGCTGCCAGAGTGATCCAGCAAGCGGGGAATTACGCCTGATACTCCTTTACCCCCGCGAGTCGGGGCGACGATCAGTTCGTGCCGGTCTCCGCTATATGTGACAGGGGTTGTTCGCGCGCCATGTTGCTCCGGTGGAAGAAAACCCAAAAGGTGACGACCTTCAGGGCCGTAGCCACGAAAAGCGAGGTGGGCGGCATCCGCCCACCTGCTAGAGCCATGCAAGTCCGGATCAAAAACCCAGTCTCGCGATGGCTGATTGTCAGCGCGTGGCATTAGTTTCCACCTCAGGACAGGTTTGGAGCTCAAGCACTGTCTGCGCGCTGTAGGCATCGCTAACGACATTGAAATATCGCTCTAGTTGCGCAGATACATGCCCGCCGCCAGAGAAGTAGTTATCGGCAAGCGATCTCAACCAACGATCATCAGAGTCGCCCATGTAGTAAACGAACGTATAGGCATCGTCTTTCATTGCCAAAGTTTGGCTCTCGCTGGCGGCATCATCATTTGCCCTGCCGTCGGTGAGCAAAATTACCGCCTTTTGGTGATCTGTCCTTTCCGATTCAGAGAGCCAGCCATAGGCCTCCCTCAACGGGCCGTAGATGTTGGTAGTGCCACCAGGCTGAATGTTATCGAAGGCAAAGTTCTCCGGTTTGCAGGTCAATGCACCTTCAGGGCCCCTATGAGAAAAGTCCCAATCCCCTGCGAAGCTGGATACTGAGCATTCTGCGGTATCGGGGAGTGCAGCGACAAATTCCTTTGCCGCCTCACGGACCTCCGGCATAATTTCTGCCATCGATCCTGAGCGATCAACCAGAAGCACGAAGGACATCGGAAGCAAATCAGGAACGCCTTCGATTGTTTTTTGTTCAAAGCACAGCCTTTCCCCGCCCGTTGTATAGGCTGCAAGCGATCCTTCGGGCGGCGTGGTAATCCGCCCTTGTTCGTCCTTAAAGAGACCGGCAACGACGAGACCTTGCGGCGTTTGCTGGATACGGGTGATTTCAGCTGTACCGCCTGACCACGCCACGACCAGATCGTGCACGACGTCGATATCAAATCCACGCGTGATTGCGAGACCAACGCCGTCGCGGATGTCGATGCTGTTGACCATTTCTAACACGCGCGCAGACGGAACCAATTTTGGGTCTGTCCGGACACTCAAGGAAACGTCCTTCTCGAAATCAAGCATCCGAGAAAGTTCCAGATCAGCGCTGGTGTTCTGATCTACACGTGGAATGATCGTGATGTTTTGACCGTTCACTTGAGCTGGTATTACCAGTTGAACGGCAACAGACAGGGCAAGCTGAAATTTGAGTTTGTCCATCTTACTGCCCTCCCATGATGTTGCCGTGTGCCGCACGAGTGCGCGCCGCGTCCATGAGATCAAAATCGACTTCGCCATTGCGCGCGCGCTCGACGAGCCCAACATCGCGCAAATAATCGAGGTAAACTTCGTCTTGGTCAGCATGGACATTGAGCAGGCGAACAACACTGGCCGCGCTTGCCAGCTCACCAAGCATCAAGTCGGTCGGTACGTCCTGCGGCAACGAAATTGTCGTATCGCCTTCGTCACAAGGGAAGCCTGCATGGATCATCGGGCCTATTGCGATCAGCTGGTATTCGTCCGGCATCGTGATGCGCGTTGTCAGCTTTACTTGGCCCCACGCCAAACTGAGATCAGAGCAAGTATCCTTGAACTCGATCATATCCATCACGGTCTGACCTTGTTCGAACAGTTGTTGGGCGGTCCCCGACCAAGTTACCTCAGTCGGGTTCGCTGTTAAGACAAGGTGGATTTGAGTGTCACGCGTCGCACGGCGGCGGCGCAGTTTGACAATCTCACCAAGAACAAAGTCAGTTGTGATCTTGGCGGCGTCGCGGTCAGTGACCACGCCGCCGTTTTCAATTACCAGAAACACCGCTGATTGCGGATCAGCTTGCGCGGTGGTCGCTGCAAGAAAGATGCAGCCAGCCGCCATTGATTGGATGATGGTTTTCATTGGTTCAACCTTTCATAGATTCTTTGAGGGTGTAGGCGGCACGCACAGTGAGAAGTGCGAGCACCGTGTTCACAACGGCAACCAGTGCGGCAACGAAGATGCCGAGGCCCTGGTTGTCTGCCAGGAACGACATCAGCGCATTGGTGTCATTTGTCGCAAACGGACCACCGATGCTCTCACGTGCAATGAGTGTGTAGAGGTTCACAGTCTCAAGCGCGAAAACCAGTGCATAGAGAGCAAGTGCGATAATCGCATATGCACGATTTGTCGGCTTGGTCAGCCAGCTTTGCGGGTCTTCATAAATGCGCTGTTTGATGACTTCAGACCAAATGCCCATCGGCACAACAATGCTGAAGACAGCGAGCAGGAACGCCAGAAGATGCGAAACTGTCATCTCGTCATCAAGCGAACAAAAGATGCCGCCAATGGCGGGCAGATCGCAGAGATAGACATCTGACATCATGCCCATAGTTTCGGAATATGCGCCGTAGAGCATAATCCCCATGCAGGCTTCGAGAGCGCCAACCAACAACAGACCAATGGCCGCACCCCAAGGGATGTCGCCTCTTGGCAGGCGAGGTTGCCTTGGTGAAATAGTTTGGTTTCTAGGAGGTGGCATTAGGCTTCCTTTCAATATCCACTTCGATTTCACGCTCGCCTCTGAGTGATTTGAGTCGTGACGTTAGGAATGCTGACTCGGAAGGTGGGGATGGTGCGCGCGCTGGCGTGTTGCCGTTTGGAAATTGACCGGCCGCTATAGCGGATACTCTGGACGAGTGTTGGAAATCAGAATGCCAACTCGTGCCGTTGCGCCTTCTCAATTGGCTGGGGCTTACATGCTGTAAGCCTTGCCCTTTGGCGAAAACGGGTGTGCAAGCAGAGCGTCAAAACTGATGGCGGGCGCAGGCCTTTTGGCCGAGCCTCGGGAGACCATCCGTTTTGATGCGGTGCGCGCTGAGGGTGGAACCCTAAGCCTCTTCTTCAAGCCTATAGAAAAGCCTGAAGACCTTGCTTGAGGGGGCTTCGGTCAAAATATGGAAAGCTATTGGACAAGCCTTGGATGCAGGAAAAGGGTTTGTGCAGTGCGAAAAATTCGCCTCTTGTTCCGAACGCAAGATGTCCACTGTACTACAAACCCAAAAAAATTTTGGATTTTTCAGTGGTATCTTGGCAAGGGAAACCCGCTGCGCGTTTCCCGTTGCATCCCATCCGGCCCTGTCTCTTTTAGGATGTTGAGTCCCGCCAGAGACAGGAGAACGTTTAGCCGTTCAATCACTAATCGGGTGAGCGTTCCTGCTACCCCCAATACCCCCATGAGGACTTCATCCAGACCACTTCATGGAGACGAATTCTTCGAGAGCAAAGGGCGTTCCGACCCTTATGCAATCCTGACCAGGAAGGGAGCTGTCGCGCTCCCCTTCCTTGGAACCATCCCATCGACCAAAGGTGTTTCACTCCCTTGGAACCCAGACCAAACCAGCGATGTTGTGATGTCGTCAAGTTATCGAAGCAGACTCGATTCGCATTTTATCGCATCCCTGAAGCTAGTTTCTTGAGCCGACACAATGCTTAGGAACCAGCGCTTGAGATTTCCCGTTTCATACTGTATTTTCTCATACGAGCAGAATTTTTTGGGGGACATCTGATGGATAGCGATATCATGACCATCAAGGAAGTCTCTGCATATTTGAAGATTACTGAAAAAACGGCCTACCGCCTCACAGCTGACGGAGAAATACCCGGCTTCAAAGTCGGTGGGGCTTGGCGCTTTAGAAGGCAGGAAATCGACGCTTGGATTAATGATAGATTAAAGAGTAATGGGACAAGCGATTAGATGCTTCTTGATAATAAGAAAAACGGAAAAGTCGGTGATGAACTGCGTAAGCATCTGTCATCAGGAACTAAGCTCTCCGTTATGTCCGGCCTTTTCTCGATCTACGGATTTGAGACGCTTAAGAAAGAGCTGAAATCCATAGATGGCGTTCGGTTGCTTCTTTTCCCTGCGGCCCCACACGATAAGGCAGCCCCCGCTTTTCCGATGCTAGCAGGTGACGAGTTTGAGCTTCGATTCAAGAACCAGTTGACCCAAATGCAAATCGCCAAAGAATGTTCTAAGTGGTTGCACGACAAAGCAGACATACGCTCAGCACGGACTCCGCAGTCTTTTGGTCAGAACCTCATCTTGGCGAATGATGCGAGTGGTGCCTCCATAGGGATTCAGGGCAGCTCCCCCTTCACCAGTACGGGGCTAGGGTATTCAGACTCCACCCGCTTTCACATGAATATGTGCGCCACCGATACGCCCAGCACATCTGCCATGCTTGAATGGTTCGAGGGAGTCTGGAATGATCCAACTGCCGCTGGAGACGCCAAAGACTTACTTCTCAAACAGCTTGATCAATTGACCAGCGATCAATCAGCAGAGTTCATATACTTCTTAACGCTGTACAATCTCTTCAAGGATTTTCTTGAGGACATCGATGAAGAAAATATCATTAAATCGAAGACGGGATTCAAAGACACTATAGTCTGGAATAAACTCTATAAGTTTCAGCGCGACGGTGTCCTTGGAGCAATCGACAAACTCGAAAAATACAACGGTTGCATTATCGCTGATAGCGTTGGACTGGGTAAGACCTTCGAAGCTTTGGCGGTCATCAAATATTACGAGCTGCGCAACGACCGTGTTCTGGTCCTTTGCCCGAAGAAGCTAAGAGACAACTGGACCGTTTACACCGTCAACGACAAGCGAAATTTGATGGCGGCGGATCGCTTCAATTACGATGTTCTGAATCATACTGATTTAACTCGCATTCAAGGCCGCTCGGGTGAGATCAACTTGGAAACCCTAAATTGGGGTAATTACGACTTAATTGTTATAGATGAATCCCACAATTTCCGTAATGCAAATTCAGCGAAAGAAGGTCTCACACGCTACTCGCGTCTGATGGACGAAATCATTCGCTCTGGCGTGAAAACCAAAGTCTTGATGCTGTCTGCGACGCCGGTCAATAACCGAATGAACGATCTGAAAAATCAGGTAGCGTTCATTACCGAGGGCATCGATGCTGCATATTCCGATCAAGGCATCAGCAGCATTGAAGAAACTCTGCGTAAGGCACAGACTCGCTTTAACAACTGGCTTCGGCTGGAAGACCAGGACCGAAAAGTAGAGTCACTGCTTGACAGCATGAACTTTGACTATTTCAAACTTCTCGACTTGCTCACCATCGCCCGCTCGCGAAAGCACATCGAAAAATACTACGATATCGCAGAAATTGGCTCGTTCCCTGAACGTTTGCAGCCCATTAACATTAAGGCGGACATTGATTCCGAAGACCAGTTCCCACCCCTCAAAGAGATAAACCGCACCATTCGTAAGCTGAATTTGAGCGCGTATTCGCCGCTCAAGTATGTCCGCGCAGACAAACGGGAAGAATACAGCCGAAAATACGATGTGAAGGTTAAAGATGGTGCTTCCGTTTTCCGTCAGGTTGACCGTGAGCAGAGCCTCATACACCTCATGCGGGTAAACTTGTTGAAGCGCATGGAGAGTTCAATCCACTCTTTCGGACTGACGCTGGGCAAGCTCTTGAGTGAGGTGGAGAGGCTTCTTGAAAAGCTTGAAAGTCATAGCTCTTCCGATATCAAAGAGCTGGGAATCGAGGATATCGAAACTGATGCGCCAGAATTCGACGACTACCTGATCGGACGCAAAGTGAAAGTCCTGATAAAAGACATGGACGAACATCGTTGGCGGCAAGACCTTGCTGACGACAGGGATAAGCTCGCTGCTCTGCTAGGCGAAGCTCGGAAAATTGAAGCACGCCGCGACGCGAAGCTTCACTCATTAAAAAAGCTGATCGCCCAAAAGTGCGAAACTCCGATCAATGAAAACAACCGTAAGATAATCGTATTCACGGCCTTCTCGGATACCGCAAACTATCTCTATGAGCACATTGCCGAGTGGGCGCGAGACGAACTTGGCGTCTACGCCGCACAGATCACAGGAAGCGGCACGAACAAGACGAATCTGCCAGGACAAAGCAGTAACTTTGACAGCCTACTTGCCTCCTTCTCGCCCGTATCGAAGGAGCGCAGCAAAATCGATGAAGGCGCGACCAAAGAGATCGATCTTCTCATCGCCACAGATTGTATTTCCGAAGGACAAAATCTTCAGGATTGCGACTATCTTGTGAATTACGACATTCACTGGAATCCAGTGCGCATCATCCAGCGTTTCGGGCGAATTGACCGTTTGGGGTCAAAGAATGAATTCATCCAGCTAGTAAACTTCTGGCCCAACATGGAGTTGGACGAATACATCAATTTGGAGGCGCGGGTCAGTGGCCGCATGGTGCTTCTCGACATCTCTGCGACGGGCGAAGAAAACGTCATTGAGCAAGACGCCTCCGGCGCGATGAACGATCTGGAATACCGCCGCAAGCAGCTTCACCAGCTTCAAAACACCGTGGTCGATATGGAAGATATGTCTGGTGGCGTATCGATCACCGACCTGACCTTGAACGATTTCCGCATGGACCTGTCTGAGTTCATGAAGGAAAATCTTGGAGCGCTTGAACGCGCGCCAACGGGTCTCTTTGCGGCGATTACGTTGGATGCGGGGTTGAATCTCGACGGCTTACCGCCAGGTGTCGTCTTCTGCCTGAAGAATGTTGGAAAACCTGTGAACCGTGAAGACGGCTATGCGCTCGCCCCCTACTACCTCACGTATGTCAGCGAAGATGGGCAGGTGAACCTAAACTTTGTTCAGTCCAAGAAAATTCTAGACGTGCTCAAAAAACACGGGCACGGCAAGGGAACGCCCGACCCGGATGCTATCGCCCGCATGGATGCCCGCACTAAAGGCGGCAAGGATATGAGCTACTATCGCGGCCTTCTTGAGACTGCTGTCAGTAGCATAATAGGAAAGTCCGAAGAAAAAGGCGTTGAAAGCCTGTTCACGCGCGGCGGCACTAATCTGACTAAGGAGAGCTTTCAGGGCATGGAGGACTTTGAGGTCATCAGCTACATGGTCGTGAACGCGCCATGAGTGATGTCCATAGCATCGAAGGCTTTTACCAAAACTTTGCAGTGCCAGACGCGTGCGCCTTGGGTAAGCGCCTGTTCAAGAAACAGTTCTACGAGCACGGCCAGCTCGGCGCGGCGGACAAAAAGGCCTTTGTCGAAGACATCGATGGCATTGACTGGAGCTATACGCTCAAGCCGTCCACGATCAACATCCCGAAGCTAGAAGACGATAAACATGAGTATCTGGAAGTCGCCGTGCTTAAGGTCACGCTGACCGCTGTCGAACGGCACGCACGCATTTCCGTGGTGATACAAAAGGCAATCCCTTACCCGCTTCTCATCATCTTTGTGCACGGCAGTAGCCTTGCTATCAGCGCCGCCGACAAACGGATCAACCGTGCCGATGCGAATAAGATCGTGGTTGAGCCCGTCTACGACACAGGCTGGATCGATACGACTGCGCCAAAAACAGAACAAGCCGAATTTCTCGCCGATTTCCGTGTACCAAACTTTAGCTTTCGAAACCTCTTCGACTTCTATCAAGATGCCATTGGTAGGATCATTGCTCTTAACTGCGCAGTGCTCTCTGGCAGGTACGAACCGACGGGCGGAGACGCTAAGCCCAAAGCGGTTCGTTTGGAGGCATTGCGGCAGATGGACAAGCTGCATCAGGAGCGGACAGAAATCCGTAACAAATTGAAGAAAGAGAAAAATCTGGGGACACAAGTCAGCCTGAATACCCGGATCAAGCAACTTAGTGATAGCATCGAAGCTATTCGAAAAGACATTTGAGGACAGAGCAATGGACGCATTGAAAAAAGAAGACGGCGAAAGCCTGAGCATTGTTGATGAGAACATCGAAGCGCTGAAGGCCATTCTGCCGGACGCCTTAAGCGAAGATGGGATCGACTTCGAGGCTCTGCGTCAGTTGCTAGGCGACGAGGTCGCGGATGGCGAGGAAAAGTATGGTCTTAATTGGCATGGAAAGAAGAGGGCTCGCCAGATTGCGTTGACGCCTTCCACAGGAACCTTACGCCCATGTCCCGAAGATAGCGTCGATTGGAAAAAAACACAGAATCTTTTTATTGAGGGTGACAACCTTGAGGCTCTGAAATTGTTGCAGAAGAGCTATGCTGGGAAGGTAAAGATGATCTACATCGACCCACCGTACAATACAGGAAAAGAATTCATCTATCCGGACAAGTATCAAGACAATCTTGATACCTATCTTCAATACACAGGGCAAAAAAACGAGGAAGGTCTTTCAGTTACCTCCAATACTGAGAGTTCTGGTCGCTTCCATACAAACTGGTTGAATATGATGTATCCGCGTTTGTTCGCAGCAAAAACTTTATTGAGCCAAGATGGCGTCATTATGATCAGCATAGACGAGAAAGAGTGCTGCAATCTCCGCCAGATTTGTGAACAGATTTTCGGTTCAGAGAATTTTGTGGCTCAATTCTCGGTCGTTACCAACTACAAAGGCCGGAACGACAAGACTAACGTAGCGATGGCTCACGAATATGTTCTAGTTTTTCGGAAGAATGAGTTTGAGACAGCAGGACTTCCACTGACAGAGGCACAGCGGGCTGAATATAAATTAACTGACGAGAATGGAAGAAAGTACAAACTTAGAGACCTGCGCAAGCGCGGAGGGCCTGACAATCGAAGCGACCGGCCTAGAATGTGGTTTCCGCTGTTTTACAATGAGAAAACAAAAGTGCTTTCATTTGAGAGAGGTTCTGAGGCTGATGTCGAGATAACGCCGTTAAAGAGCGGTGGTGTTGATGGGCGGTGGCGATGGGGAAAAGACAAGACAAAAGAAAACCTAGATATCTTAGAAGCCAAATACGTAAAGAAAAGTGATAAATGGAACGTCTCTTACCGCATCTATCTCGACGCAGCAGGCCCAACGCCAATTGAAGGCGAGGAGGACCTCGACGAGGATGAATTTGACGATACATCCTCTACTGGTTCTTTGCCAAAGTCCATTTGGATGGGGGGTGAATTTTCAAGTGATGCGGGTAGCCGAGCTTTAAAGGCGCTTATTCCCGGCACGTCCCTTGAGTATCCAAAGTCAGTCGAACTTCTTAAACGGTGCATCTACTACGGAACAAAAAAAGATGACATTGTTTTGGACTTCTTTTTTGGGTCTGGAACGCTTGGACAAGCTCTCTTTGAGGTGGAACGCGAAAATCCAAGAGGCCGAAAATTTATTGGCATTCAACTTCCAGAGGAATTGGATAGCAAAGCACCGGCTTACAAGGCTGGCTATCGGACGATTTCACAGATTGCTGCGGACCGTTTGCGCAAGTCTGGTCAAGCTATTCTTGCTGAACAAGCAGATTACGGTGGCGATATTGGGTTCAAGTTTTTCAAACTGGATAGCAGCAACATCCGAGAGTGGAACCCCGATTTCTCAGACCTTGAACAGAGTTTGCTTGATCATGCTGAACACCTTGTCGAGGGTCGAAGTGAGCAAGACGTGCTTTACGAACTCCTGCTCAAGCGCGGCGTCGATCTGACTGTGCCTATCGAAGAGAAGGAAATCGCGGGCAAGACAGTTTACTCCATTGGCTTTGGCGTGCTCTTCGCTTGTTTGGGCGAAGCCATCGACAAGTGTGAAATTGAAACCATCGGAAAAGGTATCTCAGATTGGCACAAGGAACTGGAACCAGCGGCGGACACACAAGTCGTCTTCCGAGACAGTGCCTTTGCTGACGATATCGCCAAAACGAACATGACGGCCATTCTGGAACAGAACGGCATTGCTCATGTGCGCAGCCTTTAGAGATGGAAGCTGACACATGAAACTGCATTTTGAAGACAACCTGGACTACCAGCACGCTGCTATTGAATCGGTTGTGGACCTGTTCAAAGGTCAGGAAATCAACCGCACGGAGTTTACCGTGACGCATCGCTCTGGCGATGCTGCGCAGGGCTCTTTCGGGATAACTGAAAGCGCACTTGGGATCGGCAATAAGTTAGAGCTGCTAGACGATGAAATTCTTGAAAACATGCGCGCCGTTCAGTTGCGCGGAGGCCTTCGCCCCTCAGAGTCTCTGACCAGCGGTGACTTCACCGTCGAGATGGAAACGGGCACCGGCAAGACTTATGTGTACTTGCGCACGATTTTTGAATTGAACAAGCGATACGGCTTCACCAAGTTCGTGATCGTCGTTCCATCCGTCGCGATCAAAGAAGGGACATACAAGACCCTTCAGGTCACCCGCGAGCACTTCGAAAACCTCTACCCGATGGCCAAAGGCTACGAATATTTCCAATACGATTCAGGCAAGCCCGGCACCGTGCGCAATTTTGCCACCAGCCCGAATGTCCAGATCATGGTCGTCACCGTTGGGGCGATCAACAAGAAGGACGTGAACAACCTCTACAAAGAGAGCGAAAAGACCGGCGGTGAAAAACCCATCGATCTTGTGCGCGCCACAAACCCGATCATCATCGTTGACGAGCCGCAAAGTGTGGACGGCGGTATGACTGGACGCGGTAAGGAAGCGCTGGAGGCGATGAACCCGCTTTGCACGCTACGCTATTCGGCAACACATGTGGACAAGCACAACATGGTTTACCGCCTGGACGCCGTGGATGCTTATGAACGTGAATTGGTCAAACAGATTGAGGTTGCGTCGCTCGGAGTCGAGGGAGGTCACAACAAACCATATGTGAAGTTGGTATCTACGCAAAATGTACGTGGATCGATCACGGCCAAGATCGAAGCAGATGCGATGAGCGGCGGCAACGTAAAGCGCCAAATCTTCACGGTCGAAGACGGTGATGATCTGGAACAGGAAACTGGCCGCGAACTCTACGAGAACTTTCGTATCGGAACGATCACTGTCGGTAAGGATAACCAGTCGATGGATTTGAGCATGCCCGGTGGCGAGGCCGAGCTTGGACCAGGCGATGAAGTTGGTGGGGTGGACAAAGATAGCCTTAAGCGCCTCATGATCCGGCGTACGATAAAGGAACATTTGGACAAGGAAATGCGCTTTGCTGCGCAGAAACGTGAGGTGAAGGTATTAAGCCTGTTCTTTATCGACAGCGTGGAATTTTACCGCAGCTATGACGAGGACGTAAACATCGTGAAGGGCAAGTATGCTCTGATGTTCGAGGAAGAGTACCGGAGGCTTGCGAAGCAACCTGCCTACCAGACACTCTTCGAGAAAGTCGATCTCGATGTCGAGGCTGATGAAGTACATAACGGTTACTTCTCCATCGACAAGAAAGGCGGTTGGACGGAAACAGCTGATAACAACCAGTCAAACCGTGACAACGCCGAACGCGCATATAGCTTGATCATGAAGGACAAGGAGAAGTTGCTCAGCTTCGACTCCAAGCTGAAGTTCATATTCTCTCACTCCGCTCTTAAAGAAGGCTGGGACAACCCGAATGTCTTCCAGATATGCGCCTTGCGAGATATGGGCACCGAACGCGAACGCCGCCAGACTATTGGCCGTGGCCTTCGACTATGCGTCAATCAAGACGGTCAGCGATTACGAGGTTTCGATGTAAATACACTTACTGTGATTGCTACTGAAAGCTACGAGCAGTTTGCGGAGAAACTTCAAAAAGAGATCGAGGACGATACCGGTATCCGCTTTGGCGTGGTCGAGAAACACCAATTTGCATACCTTGAGGTAACTGCCGAGGACGGCACCACGATCCCTCTGGGCGTTGAGAAGTCAGAGGATGTCTGGAATTTTCTGAAAGACAAAGGCCTTCTGGATGCACGAGGTAAGGTAACGGACACGCTTCGTACTGCCTTGAAAGACGATAAACTTGAGTTGCCTGAAGAGTTCAGCGAACAGCAAGACGGCGTTAAAGAAATCTTGCGCAAGTTAGCAGGCAAGCTTGAGATCAAAAATGCAGACGAACGTATTACGATCCGCACCCGTGAGGCCATTATCGAAAGCGAGGGCTTCAAGGCTCTATGGGATCGGATCAAACATAAAACGACTTATCGGGTCGAATTTGACAATACTAAACTTATCGACGATTGCGCGCGTGCGATTACAGATGGCCCCAGTATCACGAAGACACGTGCGCAGTTTCGCGTCGCCGACATCGCAATTGGAAAGGGTGGAGTTGAGGCCAGTGAAACATCCAGTTCTGGCTTCACGTCGATCAATGAGTCCGATATCGAGCTGCCTGACCTTTTGACCGACCTTCAAGATAAGACACAATTGACGCGCAGAAGTTTGGTTAAAATTTTGAGTGGAAGCCGTCGCCTTCCTGATTTTAAAAAGAACCCGCAGGAATTTATCGATCTAGCAAAAGAAGCAATCAATAGAACTAAGCGCCTCGCTTTGGTGGATGGTATCAAATACCAGCGCGTTGGGGATGATTACTATTACGCACAGGAGCTCTTCAAACAGGAAGAGCTCACCGGTTATTTGAAGAATACACTTAAGGCCACAAAATCAGTCTATGAGCATGTGGTGTACGACTCTGCCGGTGTCGAAAAGCGATTTGCCGAAGAAATGGAAACCAACGAGGCTGTCAAAGTTTATGCCAAGCTTCCAGGCTGGTTCAAAGTACCAACACCGCTTGGCACATATAACCCTGATTGGGCCGTGTTGGTCGAAGATGAAGGCCAAGAGAAGCTTTATTTCGTTGTAGAAACGAAGGGTAGCGGTTGGTGGGATGACCTTCGTCACAAAGAAGGCGCAAAAATTGCATGCGGCAAGCAGCACTTTGCAGTTCTTGCGGAAGGTGAAAACCCGCCGCGGTATATCCATGCGACAAGCGTCGATGATTTGATGAAAGAAACCCAATCCTGAGTTCGCGAAAATGATTCAGACTGAAGCAGAAGCTATGCGTGAAATACTGGAGTGGTCCTCAGACCGTCCAGTATGGCAGCGCGACGCGTTGCGACGACTTGTTTCCCAAGATGGGACACTTGCCGACGATGATATCGAAGAACTAGCTGCAATTTGCAAAGACCCTAGCCTTTCACATCAATCACTCACTGCGGCAGATGTTACTGCTCAGAAGGCGGGCGCTCCGACCATTGCCCTAAAGAGCTTGCGCAATGTTCAGAATGTAAATGCGCTGGCAGAAAACCAGTCACTGACATTTATTCCTAAGGGCGTCACAATCCTTTACGGCGATAACGGCGCTGGAAAATCTGGCTATGTGCGCATCTTGAAAAACGCCTGCCGCGCGCGAAAGGTGAAGGGCAAGGACGACAGTATTCTATATAATATCTACGAAACACCAAACGGACCACAGCGCGCCGAGTTGGAATTTCACTCTGGGGGCCAATCGCAAAAAGCGGAATGGACCATAGGCGCAGCATCTGACCCGCTCCTCTCCGAAGTAAGTGTCTTTGATTCTCGTACAGCCAACGTGCATGTCGAAGAAACCAATGATCTTGCCTACACACCATACCCGATGAATTTACTGGAGAGGCTTGTTGTTGCTTGCAAGGCCGTGAAAGATACGCTTGATGGCGAGGTTTCAACAATAAAATCGCAAACGCCGCAGAGCATCTCCAGTCCGAAATTTTCGCCCGTCTCACAAGTCGGGCAACTTATTAACGGCCTTGGTGAAGACACCAAGAAAGAGGCCGTCGAGACGTTGGCGAACCTATCCGAGAAGGACAAACAGCGGTTAGCCGAGTTGAATTCGGATTTTTCACAAGACCCGAAGGCAACGGCGCGCAGGCTTCGTGCGCAAAAGGCACGTTTACAAACCTTTCAGGACAAGTTGCGGGCGCTATCCGAGGCAGTTTCCGAAGCGAGTGCCGAAAGGCTCAAAGCCAGTGCATCCGACCTAGACTCCAAAAGTGAGGCAGCGAGTCTCGCATCACAGAATCTTTCGCGCGAGGAACCGCTTGATGGGGTCGGTTCCAAAAGTTGGCGAATACTTTGGGAGGCTGCTCGCGCATATTCCATCGAGGAGGCTTTTCCAGAGCAAAATTTTCCCGTTTCAAGTCCAGACGCAAATTGCGTTCTTTGCCAACAAGAACTGGGTCAGGACGCTGCGGCGCGCCTCGATAGGTTCGAAGCTTTCGTTCAAGATCGAACCCAAAAGGATGAAGACACGGCGCGGCAAGCACTCCACGACGTCCGCAGCAAGATTGTACGCAGCAAAATTCTGATGGCTGATTTCTCCAACGAAAGACGATTTCTGGCCGACGAAATGGGTAAATCAGAACTTGCATCAGCCCTTAGGCTGTTGGTTCTGAAGCTATCCTGGCGCATGCGCGCGTTGCTTCGAAACAATGGCGAAACTGACCACGAATTGCCTGAGTTTACCCAAGTAGGTCTTCAAGGTGCCATCGATGCTCTTGAAAAGCGGGCGCTAGCGCTGCTGTCAGATGAAGAGAGCGAAGAGCGGAAAGCTCTGCGTAGCGAATTACTTGAGTTGCACGACCGACAGTTGTTGGGTGGGGTGAAAGACGATGTAGTGGCTGAGATCGGTCGTCGCAAGGCCGTGTCAAATATTGAAGACGCGCTCAAGGATACCCGCCCAAACGCAATCACTCAGAAAAATACCGCTTTGTCGGAAGCTTTGATAACGGATCGTCTGAGAGGTCGGTTTTCAAAGGAAATTGATAACCTGCATCTTGCAGGTCTGGAGATCGAGCTCGAGCAGGCCCGTTCTCAACATGGAGTATCTAGGTTTCGTGTTAGCCTAATTGAAAGTAAATCTGACAACGCCGGAGATATTCTGAGCGAGGGCGAGTACCGGTGCGTTGCCTTAGCTGGTTTCATGGCTGAACTTGCGACGAATGACAGCGGATCAGGTATTATCTTTGATGATCCGGTTTCTTCTCTCGATCACCTCCACCGTGAAGCAATTGCAACGCGGCTGGCTGAAGAGGGCCGAAATAGGCAAGTGATCGTGTTTACACATGACTTGCCATTTCTTTACATGCTGCGAAATGCATGCCGACAAGTTGAAGATCCGTCTCTTAAAACAGAAGTCGCTCTCCGGCACATCCAAAAACGGAACAAGACACCCGGCCATTGTCGAAATGAAGCGCCCGACAAAGCTCAAGACGCATCTTCGCGCCTTACAAAAATTCGGAACCATCTGTCTAAGTGCCAAATTCAATACGAAAATGATCCCGATGGCATCGATTGGTTGATAACTGCGAGAGGTCTGATTGATAGCTTGCGCCAAACTTGGGAAACTGCTGTCGAGGATGCCGTCTCGCCGGTGCTTCGTACTTTCTCTAGCAAAGTTAACACTAAAGGTTTCGCCAAGCTTTCTGCTATCACTGAACTTGATGCACTGGCGATGCGCCAACACTACGGACAATGCTCCGAACTGCTTCACAAAGCCTCCGATTCAATTAATCCAGCTGCACCGACTCCAGAGATAATTGAACAAGAGTTGGCAGCGCTTGAAACTTGGCTTTCAACGGTAACCGAGCGTCAGAAGAAGATAAAGTAAGCCTACCGGACGTCTGAATTAATTCCTGTTCATTCCTTGCTCGCCGCGAGTGAGCAGCACACGTTTCCAGAAGGTCTCGCGGGCGATCACAATATCATCAGGTGTTCGCGCGGTACGTTGCTCCAGAAGTGCGAAACGGAAATGCTCGCGGCAATATGCTAGGCCTTCTTCTTGTACGAGACGAGTCAGTTCTACATTTGCACCGTGTCCGGTCTCAATATACTGACGCCATCGCGACCAGATGCCTAGATCGGCATACGCAGAGCCGACATAGCGCCTTCCAGTATGGATGTCAGTAATAAGGTAGACGCCTTTGATGTTTTCCATCGCTGCGCGCCAGTCAGGCCGCTCGTTACGTATTAGCGTTTCCAGTTCCTCAAATGATAAATCGACATCGTCAAACCCTGGGAAGGTACGCCCTGAATACGGCTCGCTTAGGATTTCGCGAACTTCGAATGTAGCATGGTGGCGTTCCATCACGGCGCGAGTGGTGCGGTCGCGGTAAGGATAGAAGAGCTTTAGGCGACCGATCATGTTAGTCCCGATTTCGGTCAGCTCTACTTCGTATCTATCGGCATGGCGCTCAAGGACGCGGTATACGCCGCCGAACAGCCAAGTGTCCTGCTCATGGTAAAACTGAATGAGCGAGAAGATGAGCGGGCGGTTAAAGTCATCACGGCCAGGTCTGTATTCTTGCCACGCCTGCCATTCGCGGCGGTCCCGCGCGAACACCTCCAACGGTTGGCTATCCTGATTCCAGCGAGCGAAGTGGATTTTGTACTCGCCGAGGTTCTCAATCGGCCAGATGTCTTGAAGCAAAATAGGCATGCGTCGATATTGCCCCATTCGAAAGGCGAAAGCTATTAAGAGCGTGAATGATTGATCCTTTCTTTGTGGGAAAGGGAATGGCGCAACCTTACGGGTCAGGCTGTCGTGAACCGAGCCTGTAGTCTCGGCCAATAGGCATCCATCCTTTGCGCTAGACTTGCCAGCCATAATTGGCTGACTTTTCTCGTCCATTAAAGTGGGGCCTGCGGCCCCCAGGCCATCAAGACCTGAACGCCCTTTGGGGCGCGCACAGCGTGTATCCCCGTCCTTCCGCACTCCTTCGTCGCTTGTGCAGGGCGGGTGATCCCCCTCACGCCGTGCGGGTCTTGACCGCCACCCCCCGCTCATTGGCGCGGGCCTAGTCCAGTTGCATGCGCAACCGGCTATCTAGGAAAGGAAAAGCCAATGAAAAAAGACATTTATCAGAAAGTCACTGACAAGATTATTGCAGATTTGGAGCAAGGCGAGCTCACATGGCTGAAGCCTTGGAGCTCTGCAAACACAGATGGGCGGATCATCAAGCCGCTTCGTCATAACGGTTTGCCTTATAGCGGAATCAACATTTTGATGCTGTGGGGCGCGGCGATGGAAGGCGGCTATGCTTCGCCCTACTGGATGACCTTCAAGCAGGCCAAAGAGTTTGATGCCCACGTCAAAAAGGGTGAGCGCGGCAATCTGGTCGTGTATGCCAACACCATCACAAAGACCGAAGAAACCAGCGACGGCGGCGAGCAAGAACGCAAAATCCCCTTCATGAAAGGGTATTCAGTGTTCAACGTCGAGCAGATCGAGGGCTTGCCCGATCACTACTATGCCGAGCCACCAAAGGTCATTGATCCTGTTTTGCGGATTGATCATGCGGACGGCTTTTTTGCCAATACTGGCGCAGATGTTCGCTACGGCGGAAACCGCGCCTTTTACAGTGGCGGCAGCGATCATGTGCAGATGCCGTTTTTTGAGAGCTTCCGCAGCCCTGAAGTCTATTATGCAACTTTGGCGCATGAGCTGACCCATTGGACGAAGCACAAGAGCCGTCTTGACCGCGAATTTGGGCGGAAGAAATGGGGTGATGAAGGCTATGCACGCGAGGAACTGGTTGCGGAGCTTGGCGCGGCGTTTCTTTGTGCTGATTTGGCATTGACGCCGGAACCCGGCACCGATCATGCGGCTTATATTCAGAGCTGGCTCAAGGTTCTCCAGAACGACAAGCGTGCGATCTTCAGTGCGGCAGCGCATGCGCAGCGCGCGGCGGATTTCTTGAATGGGTTTCAGGGTGAAAGGGAAAAAGCAGGAGCGGCGGCATAGCCTGCACAAAGTGGAAGAAAACCGAATGCGGGCCTGCTGGGCCCGCATGAATACTAAACAGGGCAATCCGTTAATTTAGAAAAATAGCAATATGAGGAATATGCCTCCAAAACCGAAAACGAAGAAAAACAAGTTCACTACTACTGATAGTGAAAACCGTATCGGGCTTTCATCAAGTTTGTAAGGTCCGAAGGAATACGGAAAGCTTTCAGGGTTTTGTATCCCAATTTCCCTATGACGAACTGCTCTAATAATTTCAGAAATACCAAGTCCACCAAAGAGAGCAAGAACTAGAAGGGCGCCAATAAAAATTAATGTATTCATGAATAAAGGTAGCATATTAGGGTAAAAAATTCAAACTCGCGCCCCTCTACTTTTTGCGAAAACACTGAGTCTGGCGGACATAGAAAATTCGTGGCGGGCCCGTTGGCCCACCACGTGAAGTCTAATAGTCTGGCATGCGTGAGGCCAGTTCAGCCTCGATATTTTCCAAAGAGCTCAGAGCTATTCGGCGATCTTTTGAGCCGCGTGACGCGGCAGCAAAAGCATTGAACGCTTCTTTGAAAAGGCCATGCAACTCCGCTGTACTGCGCGATGCTGCTTCAAATCGTGAGACGAGTTTCATGTGATCCTCCACTCAAAAAGGAGGCCCCGAACCACTCAGGGCCTTTCGGCCCACACACATCAAAGGCGCTTGATGGTTCGGTTGGTCTGTTTTTCTTGGCTGTTGGTGGATCGCTCAAAAACGCGGCTCATCATTGATGCGGTGTCCGGTGGCAGTGCTGGTGTTGGTTGGTCTGATCAGGGTGTGCTGATGATTTTGCCTGTTGGAGCTGCTCGACTGCGCGCTTGGTTCTATCCATTGGAAAGTTTGGACGCTCTGGACTGTATGCCCTTGGTGGCACTGCCGTGCTTTGGATTGGTTTTCTGCCGCTGGCTGTTCTGACGCCTTTGTCTGAGGTGGCTTGCATAGAGACGCTTGGAATCCCTGACCGGACGCAGATCAGCTTTCAATATCCTGTCCGCGCCAGTTCGCGTGCCGCTCACCCGTGTTGGAAATGACATCTGATCTTTTGCATCCGGTCTTTGGGAGCGCGTTAGCAAGCCAACCCAAACAAAGGAGAAACATCATGGCACGCGAAAACCAAAACCAAGAGCACAAGGCACCTGACTATCTGGCCTGGCATGTCGTCCAAAAAGGCGACAAATCCTTCTGGAACAAAGTCGGGGCGGCATGGTCGCACAAAGACGCCAAGGGCTACACGCTTCAGCTTGAAACTATGCCAATCAATGGCCGCATCGTTCTGCGCGCGCCTCTTGAAGACACCTCCGAACCTTCTGACGATGCGGGGCGCGCATGAGCGCCCCCATCACCAGCCAGCTCGACTGGCGCGGCGTAACGATATGCATCGTTTTTCGGAAGCGTCGCTGGAATTCAGACTTTGATCACTTGGAGATCACCACCATGAACGACGCACAAATCCCCATCACAGAAACCGGCTATCGCTCGCATTTCTCGCCTGATGGGATCGTCGAAGAGTATGGCGGGCCTGAAGCTTATGTTCTCGCTTGGCTCGATCATAAAGCTGACAGCGAGGCATGGAAAAAACGCGAAGAGTCGTCGCGCCAGATGTCGCTCTTTTAGAGCGCATCCTGCTAGCGGGGTTTCGTCCTGTGTCCTCGGACACGGGACACCTTTTGCATTATAGGTGCAGAGATTTGATCTATATTAATAGATCACTGCTTTCTTTTGATCTATAATTATAGATCATAACTTGCTTGGCGTGTTGAAGGTATGATACATTATTCTATATCAAGAGTAGTTCTTGATGTGTGAAAGTAGATCAGAATATGAGTTACGCTAGCGAAAACATCGCCGCTTCCCTGAAGTCGGCACGCGAAAACAAGGGGTTAAGCCAAAGAGAGCTTAGCGCTCGGTCAGGCGTGCCGCAATCACATATCTCAAAGATCGAGAGTAACGCGGTCGATTTGCGGCTCTCAAGCCTTGCTTCACTTGCCCATGCGCTTGACCTTGAACTGACGATGATACCGCGAAAATCGGCACCGGCAGTCAGGTCGATTGTGCGCAGTACGGGCAGTCACAAACCGCAAGGCAACAATGATGCTCTGCGCGAGCTTGTGCGCGCGCAACGCGCTATTGATACACTCCCACTGGCTTTTCATAAGAGTGAAGCGATGCATACGCTGCAAAAGAAACTCCAAGAAATGAACAATTTCCGCAACATCTTGCAGGAAACTGACGCCATCAGGAATATACGCAACGCGATTGAGACGATTGAAAGCTCTGGGGGCCTCAAGAACCTCGAAAAAATTGCCAAAGATGCTCAGCGTCTCCGCAATATGTTAGCGCACAGTGTGCCGTCACACATGATCAACGAACCAACCAGTAGACCGGCCTACAGTCTGGACGAGGATAACAGTGATGGCTGATGTTTCTGTTCTAAATGTTGAGCTTTATGGGGAAGCTATCGGCACGCTGACACGCGTCGCGGGGGATCGCAGTCTGTTCGCGTTCAACGAAGAGTATATCGAGAACGCTGACCGCCCAACACTTGGCCTGTTCTTCAAAGATGAATTCGGCGAGCTGCGCACGGAATTTAAGCCTGTCCAAAAACAGGTCATGCCATTCTTTTCCAACCTCTTGCCGGAGGGTCACTTGCGCAAGTACCTCGCAGAGCAAGCAGGGGTGAATGCTGAACGAGAATTCTTCTTGCTTTGGGCGCTAGGGCGCGACCTTCCTGGCGCAATAACAATCAAACCTGCGGACGGCGAAATCTGGCCACCAGAAGCCGCGCATATAGATGGCGAAGACGCGCCAAAATCAAAAGACAACATGCTTCGGTTCTCTCTTGCGGGTGTTCAGTTGAAGTTCTCAGCCGTTGAGGGCGCGAGTGGTGGGCTGACTATCCCCGCATCGGGCATCGGCGGTGATTGGATCGTCAAGCTGCCTTCGCGGGAATACATGGGCGTTCCCGAAAACGAATTCTCGATGATGCAGCTGGCCAGCATGCTCGGCATGGACGTGCCTCGCATTGATTTAGTCGATATCGACAGTATCGCAAATCTGCCGGATGGTACTGATCGCTTTGGAACTAAGGCCTTCGTTATCGAACGCTTTGACCGGCATCCGAGCGGAGAGCGTGTGCACATAGAGGACTTCGCGCAGGTCTTTGGCGTCTATGGCGAAGACAAATATAAGAAAGCGAGCATGCGAAACATTGCTGCCGTCATCGCGGCGGAAGGATCGGACGAAGACATCCGAGAGTTCATACGTCGCCTGACGTTCAGCACGCTGATTGGCAACGGGGACATGCATCTCAAAAACTGGTCGCTGATCTATCCTGATCGACGCACCGCCGCTCTTTCGCCAGCCTATGATTTTGTATCAACAGTTCCCTACATTAAGGGTGACAGCTTCGCATTGAACTATAGCCGCGTTCGGGATTTTACGGCGTTTGATGAAGATGAAATTTCTCATCTCGCCGCGAAGGCAGCGATACCTGAGAAGATGGTTCTTGATGTCGCGCGAGAAACCGCCAGCGATTTTGCATCGCTCTGGAAGCGTGAAAAAGATGCCTTGCCGATGCTGGCTGATGTGAAATTGGCGATTGATGCACTCCTGCCAACTTTGCCTTTGCTGAATGCTAAGAAATGATCTCTCTTCGACTTAAGTACATCGAACTTGATCACCCCATAAGGTTCAGGCCATCGCATCATCGAACGCAGGGAGCGCGGATTTATTCGGTGAGCTTTCTTGCGCGAGCGAATGCGCATTAACAACCAAACGTCCAATCTCGGCGATGTCTGCGTTTTCGGATAGAAACAGGCTATCTCTTCCACCGAAATCAGTCACATGCCATCCCGCAGGTGTATGTTCGGAAGCTGTCCTGTGATTGATAGAAATGCTAGTCTCAGCCTTTCCAAACGTTACGTTAGAAATGGTATGCGTTTGCAAAGCCCAAGCCGTTTGCTCAATAAACCCTCTGTATAATTCGTTACTCATTAAAATTCTCCTTAAAAAACAAATGACTATTACATAATCGTCGAGGTTAATGCAAATAATTTTGCTGATGCCTATCTCTCAAGATCATGGCCGGGGTCGTCGCGTTTGTTGTTTCTCTTCCTGACGTTGCGGGCAGGGCGTCCTTTTGCAGTATCTTTGAATGCTCTTCGGGCATTGGGGGCTTTGCCATCCATCTTCAAATAACTAGCAATTTCTGCGTTCAGTTCGCTTAGCTCCGCGTTGCGTTCGGCGCGAACGTTCAGAATGGTTTTTTGTAAAGCCTGACGGTCTTCGAGATGTTTGGAGACCAGTGCGTCTTTTTCTTCACGGTCGCGTAGGTGGGATTCCCACGCTTCATATTCATTCTGCCTGCGTATCTTGCCGTATTTACCAGTCATGCGGCTCCATAGGCCGCCAAGTCCTTTGGGAAGACGGGCAGCGCGATCTTTCGTTTCTTGGATGTTGCGGGCTTCGTGCTTCTTTTCAATTTCTTTTCTTTCAGCACGTTGGGCCTCTACAAGCTTTTGACGTCGCATCTCCAAACTTGGAGAAAGACGCCTGTGACCGGATTCCGCCTCTTTCACATACCGCTTCAATTGCTGCGTCATCCGCGCAGCAATTTTGGCCTTCGCCTGATCAACCGAGGGCAGTTTTTCAGGCTCTTTGATGCGGTCTTTGACGTCTTTGGATTTGACGCCAGCATAACGAGCCAAAGCAAAAACTTCACCACGAAAATCAACGGCAACAACGCCCCTGCGATCACCACGCGCCAATGTGTAGCCGCGTTCTGCAAGAGCTTCCTTCAAAGCTTTCTCTGAATCAGAGGATCGCCAGCAGTCACGGAACATTGCTTTAACCAAGCGCGGGTCTTGCTTTGCTCGCTTGGATTGTTGCCATTCTTCGCGGCTCATATTGAGGGGGTTGCGCATGGATCGATCAATCAAGCCTCTCGGCAAGTCCCATCCGTTTTCGAGGTAGAGCTCACGCGACACGTCCATGAGCCTGTTTTTATAGAAGGGCAGGGTTCGGGCTGTCATGGTTTCAGGATCAATACGCGACCAAACTACATGGGCGTGACGTCTGCCTTCCTTTTCATGAAAGACGATGGCGCGCGGCTGGTTATCTAATCCTAGATGCTGCTCAGTGATCTCGATCGCAGCTTCAAACGCCTCGATTGAAACGTCTTCTTTCTCCGGTGGGCTTAGGCTCAGGGAAAACAGAAATTTGCTGCAACGTGTGCCTCTGGAAATGGCTTCCGCTTCTTCGAGCGCGTGTTGTAAATCTTCAGCAATGAACCCTCGCACTTCATGCAACTCAACATGCTCATTGTCGCGGCTATTCAGAAGATGCCGTGACAACTGGCCTGGATTGCTTCTTTGTGACGCTTTCAAAATCATGCGCGTGTACCAAGTGCGCGCAGCAATTCTTCTCGGATCGCCACTATCGCAGCGCATGCCTCAGCAAGGTCTTCTTCCGTCTCAGGTGTGATTGGCAAGGAGCCAGTGTGTGCCGCGCGGGCAAGTTGATTGAGGTTACTGGAAATTCTGGAAGCACCAAGCGCCGCCAAAACACGCCCCAGCGCTTCATGGTCTTTGACTGGAAACTTGCCGCGCGTATGTCTTGGGGAAACATCCTTTCCGAATAGGCGCTGGCGAACATATGCGCCGAGAGACAGGCCAGCAGCATCTTGTTCAAGTTTTGCGCGCTCTTCAAATGTAAGACGTAAAGAGAAGGGTGAGGGGTAGAGTTGTTGAGCCATATCGGTCCTCCTTCGGACCCGGTATGGCGGCGAAAACAACTTTCATTTCTGATTGTTCAACTAAAACAGTCATTTATGAGGCGTATCGCCATGCCGAGAAATCTGGTGCAATGATTAGTAGGCTAAGATGGTTGCGCCCTCCCGCAACCAACAAGAACTTAAGTAAATACAAAGTGATAGCGCCGCATGGGGCGCTTCTTGCGTTTGAACGCAAAGGCTTGTGTCCGGCCTGTGTCCGTATCGTGTACCATCTTCAAAACTCCATTCTTTGGCTGATCTGTGGATACTCAGAACCCACACCACCCTTTTTGACGTCCCTTTACAAGTTAGGCAGAGAGACCACGGTACATTCAGTCACAGGAAAATTTTGAAATTCCTGTGTGGTTCAATCTGGTGTGGAAATAATTGGGTGAACAAGTTCCCTCGATTGGTAGCCCTCTCCGTGGTGTTCTCGATGAGTGCTAACGAAACTTCTATTTCCCAGGCAACATGTCAGAAACCGTGGAAGTCTCGCAACTCTGGAAGTGTTTGGAGTTCACTCTTGAGAGGTGCGATTGTCAATTAGATGATGGACAGGACCACGAAAGTCTTTCGATCATCTCAAATCCCCTTGTATCGCCCTTAAATCTGTTTGCTTAAGTGTTTTACACCTCTTGCGCGTAACGGCGTCATAAATGTCTCCAGTACTAGCATCAAGCTTCAACCCTTTCTCATGATCGTGGCCATTATGGGGAGAGGGCCAGTCATCCGCCCAAGTTCTAAATTCGTTAAGTGCCACTCGCTGGACCTTGCTTGAACGACTGCTGCGCAACGCACGTTCATAAATCGTTGTCCAAATAAAGTTTCCGTAATACACCAAACGAAACTCACAACAAATCAGGTCGTAAACTGACTGTCAAAGGCGGCTTTTCTCGGATAATGTTAATATCAAAGAGCTGCATAGGATTACGTTATGGCTACAGCCAGGAATATTCCAGAGACCCCTGTGGGATCTGTCACGCTGGCAATTGTTCTTAGCCTTATTTCCCTTGTATTTTTCGATCTGATGGGACTTTTTATCAAAGGCCTGTCAGAAGACTACACGGCGGCAGAGCTCTCGGCCTACCATAATATCTTCGGGCTCATTCCCAGTATTATAGCTCTAGGGTCATCCCGAGCGTGGCACCGAAGTGGAGGCAAGCTGCGGGTGCGCCAATGGGGCCTGATATGCGGCCGTGGTCTCTTCGTTACCTTTGCACAACTGATGTTCTATTTATCGCTGGGATTAATGGCTTTTGCCACTGCAACGACGATTTCCTATTCAAGTGGGCTTTTTATGACGGCGTTTGCTGTGGTTTTGCTTGGTGAGAGGGTCGGTGTTGTTCGTTGGTTCGCAGTACTTATTGGCTTCGCTGGAGTTGTCCTAGTGATGGGGCCTGGGCGTGAGGCCTTTACATTGGTGTCGTTCTTGCCCCTTGGAGCAGCCGCGCTTTATGCGCTGACCGGAGTAACCGCGCGACTAATTGATGAGGACGTGCCAAGCGCTCTTATTAACTTATACTCATCAGGATTTGCGGTTTTGGGATCAGTTGTCGTAGCACTTTTTTTCGGTGGATTTTCGACTATTCAGTCTGCATCTGATTTCGGGTGGATTGTGGCCATGGGTGGATTTGGTGGGATTGCAGTATTACTTTTGATCATTTCATTCAGGATGACCGATCAAAGCAATCTTGCCGCCTTTAGCTATTTTGGCATTCCAATGGCTTTCTTCTTTGGCTGGTTATTTTTTGATGAAGCGCCAGTTCAAGACCTCCTCCCTGGCTCGATTCTTATCGTGGGTGGTGGGGTATTAATCGTTTTGCGGGAAAGGCGACGCAGAAAACTGGCTTTAGAGGCTTTGCGATAAGCCAGAATAGACCCGTGTAGTTGCTGTGACCTATAGCTGGAAAAGTTGGGTCGGTTATGACAGGTCAATCACAAGCTACATGACTAGAATGAATTAAGGCTCAGAATGCATAGATTTCTTTTAACAACCACGGCGTCCAAACAAAATTTTTGGCATCTTGGGAATGATTTCCGTTCTGGCTTCATCAAGTTTAGAAGCTTGTGAACTTGCGTATTTTACCAAGCGAGCATCGAACGCTAGGGGGCTTGGTTCCCCGACAACAAGGGGGCAAACTCCTCCAAGGCCAACAGTACTAAATGTTTCACATGCAAATTTCCAAGTCAGACCACATAATACTGAGGCACCCAAGTTGTAGATATGTCGTTACTCGCGAGACATTTCCTTTAACCTCCCGTGATTGGGAAGAAGGAGATGTAAATGAACAAGGATCAACGCGAGATACCGCGTAAATTGCGGGTTCTTCGATACGCCGAAGAGATTGGCCATGTTGCGAAAACTTGTAGGTATTTCGGGATCGGCCGCGCGAGTTTTTACAGATGGCGCAAGGCCTACTCAGAGCGAGGCGAAGCTGGCCTGATCAACGCACAACCCATCCCAAAATGGCACGCCAATAGGACGCCGCCCGAGCGCGAAGAAAAAGTGCTCTATCTTCGTCGTAAATACCATCTCGGACCAATGCGGATCGTTTGGTATCTGGCGCGTTATCACAACATCAAGATATCTGATGCAACGGTTTCACGTATTCTGCGTCGGCACGGGATAAACCGTCTTCCTCGCGGTACCCGCATGCGCAAGGTTCATACCAAGCGCTATCAGAAACAAGTCCCGGGTCATCACATTCAGATGGATGTTAAGTTTCTGACTTTCATCGGTAAAGAAGGTGAGAAGGTACGTCGTTTCCAATACACAGCCATCGATGATGCAACGCGCGTTCGCGCCCTGAAGATCTATGAAAAGCACACCCAGGCCGACGCCATCGATTTCACGGATCACATCATTGAAAAGTTTCCTTTCCGCATCCGCGAGATCAGGACGGACAATGGCCATGAGTTCCAGGCCAAGTTCCACTGGCATGTCGAAGACCTTGGTATCCGGTACGCTTACATCAAACGCGGGACACCTCAACTCAACGGTAAAGTCGAACGTTCACACAGATCCGATGGAGAGGAGTTTTACCAGCTTCTTAGCTACAAGGGAGATGTTGATCTTGAAGCCAAACTGGACGAATGGGAGCGCTTCTACAATTTCCACAGACCCCATGGCGTCCACCCTGGAAAAACCCCTTACGAAGCGCTCAGAGAAAAGTTATGATTAACAAATAAGATGTTTCACCAGTAACCGCACCTTACAGTTTGCGCACCGAATAACTACGACTCAGTGCCAATTTGCGCGCCGCTCGTTTTCTTTCAACCGCACACTTCATTCACAGCCAAAGTCAGCTTCTCTACGACTTCGCCCACCTGTGTGGCGGAAGTAATGAAAGGTGGTGCCAAGAGGACGTGATCACCGCTTTTGCCATCGCGTGTCCCGGGCATTGGGTAGCAGATTAGACCGTGTTCGAATGCTGAGGATTTAAGCTTGCTTGCGACTCCGCATGACGATTCAAATGGCGTTTTTCTTTCCCGATCGGCTACGAGTTCAATTCCAGCAAATAAACCTCGTCCGCGGATATCTCCGACATTGGGGTGTTGGGCCAGAGATGATTGTAGTTCAGATCTTAGCAGATTTCCCATTTGTTCGACACGAGGCAGCAATCCCTTTTCAAGGATTGCGTTAACAACGGCTAGACCTGCCGCACACGCCACGGGATGACCGATATAGGTGTGCCCATGTTGGAAATACCCCGAGCCGTCCTTGATCGTCTGATAAAGCTTCGATGAACAAATCATTGCGCCTATCGGCTGGTAGCCAGCTCCTAAGCCTTTTGCGATGCAAAGAATATCCGGGATGATTCCCTCGGTCTCGCAAGCAAACATAGGTCCGGTTCGCCCCATGCCGCACATGACCTCGTCCAGGATCAAGATAACACCATATTTGTCGCAGATTTCCCGTATACGCTTGAAATAGCCGTCAACAGGAGGCACGGCCCCTAACGTCGCCCCAACTATAGGCTCGGCAATAAAAGCTATAACGGTGTCAGGTCCAAGCTGAAGGATTTCATCCTCTAGCTCTTGTGCTACCCGTTGACCGTAGTCGTAGCTGTTTTCGTCATCTCGTTTTTCGGCATACTCGTAGCAGGGCGCAATATGATTGACGTCTATCAGCAACGGTGAAAACTGTTGTCGCCGCCATTGATTGCCCCCAGCTGCCAGCACGCCAAGCGTATTACCGTGGTAGCTTTGGCGCCGCGCGATAATGTGCTTGCGCTGCGGCTCATTATTCTCGACGTGATACTGACGCGCCAGTTTCAATGCAGCTTCAGTGGCCTCCGATCCGCCAGATACAAAATACACGCGATCCAAATCTCCGGGTGCGTGTTTGGCCAAAAGCTCGGCCAGTTGCTCGGCTGGTTCGCTAGTGAAAAAACCCGTGTGCGCAAAGGCAAGGTACGAAAGCTGTTTCTGAACAGCCTCGATGATTTCTGGATCGCCGTGCCCCAAACAAGACACTGCTGCGCCGCCGGAACCGTCAAAGTACTGTTTGCCATTTGTATCGTACAGATAGCAGCCTTCACCGTGTGACGCGGTCGGAAGTGAGGCTTTGGTGTGACGGGGAAATACATGGCTCATGCCGCGTGCTCCATTACTTCATAACTACTATCCTTCGCAGCCTTCACAAAACTGGCAACCGAGGATTGATTGTCAGAAAACACCGTTCCATCAGGCGCTACGGTGTTGTTTTCAAAACCTATTCGGGCATGTCCACCTGCGTGAAGCGCTGCCAAAAGACACGCCTGTTCATGCTTTCCAAACGCGCACAGCGTCCAACGAAACCGCGAGCTCTCGATCAACGGTAGGAACGTGCAAAGATCTTCGGGTTTCGCCAGTTTGCCGTCTGAGTAGCGACCGAGAACTATTAGAACTTCGTGGCTGCCATTGGGCACAACCCCCTCTGCAATCCATGACACAAGTGTTTCCAGATCCTCAGGTGAATAGACGATATATTGAAGGGTAACGCCTAACTCGCTTGCGGTTCTGTAGAACTCTGAACTTCGTAACGCATCACGGGCAATCTCACGCACGGCAACGCTGGCTGCATCCGGTGCGACTTCGCATAGACAGGTCAGCTGTTCGGCAACGTCGAAAGTTCCGCCACTTTCTGTGGTGATCTGGATCGCCATACCGGGGACCGCTTGTCTGATTGCCGTGATCGCCAAACGATAGCGTGCTGCATCCAATGAGTGGCTCTCATCGTCTTCACGCACATGCAAGTGGATCGTACCAGCACCGGCATTGAAACAAGCTTGCGCTGTTTTAACCAGTTCTTCTTCGGTGGTCGGAACACCAGCGTGCTCCGACTTGCGAAGGCGTGCCCCGTTTGGCGCAACAGTCAGCGAATAATGTTTGACCATCTGTTTCCCTTTTCAAGATTTTGACCGCAACACGACGCGCGACATATCTTCAAAGATTAGGGGGAAGAACACAAAAATAGTCAATATCCTACAAAAATAACGTATGTTATTTTTAGGCATACCAGTAAAGGTGAACGAATCACATGGATCCAACGCGAAAATCACAGACTATTTTTCTTTTAAAACAATCTATTAGTACTTTACCCCCTCAGCTCAGAACCGCCGCAAAATACATCATCGACTACCCCAACGACTTTGGTTTGGACCCAATTCGCGAGACCGCCGAGAAGGCTAGGGTTAGTACGTACACGCTTGTTCAGATCGCAAAAAAGCTTGGATATTCCAGCTTTGAAGAGCTTCGTGAACCATTTCGGCATGCATTGGTTTCAACCACTGAAGCCATAGCTGAACCCGACTGGATGAAAGAACATCGCGAAGCATCTGAAGTGGGCTCTGTCTATGCCGATGCATCCCGCAATGCGATGGCAATTGTGAAAAGCTCATTAGAGCGTCACACCCCAGACAAGCTAGAGCAGGCCGTGGATACGCTGCTTGGGGCAAGGACGGTATATATAACAGCGGTTAGGGCGAGTTATTCAATCGCGTATTACTTTAACTATGTTGGTCGTATGTCATTGACATCATTGCAACTTATCCCTCGCCACATGAACAGTGCGATCGACGAGCTGAAGGATGCCGGCCCAGAAGATGTGTTGATTGCCATCACCATTACCCCCTATTCACGCGAAACGATTGAAGCCTGCAAATTTGCCAAAAACATGGGTATGAAACTAATTCTAATCACCGATTCTGATGTAGTTTCAGCCGACTTTGACCCCGAGCATATCTTGTCTACATCGGTTATCAGCACGCACCGTTTCGGGTGCTTCACCGGCATGATGGCACTGGTTGAAGGACTGATCGCAGTCCTTATCGAAAGAGGGGGTGAAGAGGCTCAGAAAAGAATCAGATCCTACGAGAATTTGCGGCGCGATTATAACGCCTACTGGATCGCCCAAAAAAAACATTAGTTATTGGTGACATTCCGAACGTCATTAGCAATCATCCCGATATCAAAAGGCGAAGACCCAAATGTAGCGCTTTGCCAAGACTAGGGAGAATCTTATGAAACTAACAACCGTAATCGGCGCAGCAGTCACCGCTGCTGCAATGACTGTTGGAGGCTCTGCAGCCGCCCAGCAGCAATTTATTTCGATCGGCACCGGCGGTGTGACCGGCGTTTACTATCCAACAGGTGGCGCAATCTGCCGTCTGGTGAACCGCGACCGCAAAGAGCACGGCATCCGTTGCGCTGTCGAGTCCACAGGCGGCTCGGTTTACAACATCAACACCATTAAGGCAGGCGAGCTAGAGTTCGGCGTTGCCCAGTCTGACTGGCAGTACCACGCTTACAATGGCACCTCGAAGTTCGCTGATAACCATTTCCCTGAAATCCGGGCGATGTTCTCGGTGCATCCAGAGCCGTTCACATTGATGGCGCGTTCTGATGCAGGTGTATCTTCGTTCGAAGATCTGGTTGGCAAGCGCGTTAACGTCGGCAACCCAGGTTCCGGTCAGCGCGCAACTATGGAAGTTGCAATGGAAGCATTTGGCATCAGCATGGACGACTTCGCCCTTGCGACCGAGTACAAAGGTTCAGAAATGGCCAAGCAGCTTTGCGACGGCAATATCGACGCGATGATCTATACCATCGGTCACCCATCCGCCGCTGTGAAAGAAGCCACCACAACCTGTGACGTGGATCTTGTTTCCGTTACCGGCGCTGCGATCGACCAGTTGGTTGCAGACAACTCGTTCTACCGTGTCGCTACTATTCCGGCCAGTATGTATAAAGGTAATGACAGCGACACGACCACATTTGGTGTCGGCGCGACCTTCGTAACTTCGGCCAATGTGCCTGATGAGGTTGCCTATATCGTCGCCAAGTCTGTGATGTCGAACCTTGACGACTTCCGCGGTCTGCACCCTGCATTTGCCAATCTTGATGCAAGCCAGATGGTAAGCGACGGCCTGTCCGCTCCGCTGCATCCGGGTGCCGAGAAGGCATATAAGGAACTGGGTCTCATCGACTAATGATGCCTAGCGACTAAACAAACAAAGCCAGCGCGTACTCTCATGCGCTGGCCTTTTTTACAGAAGAATTGAAATCCTGAACCGATCCGAGGGAGTGGGGAACGATGTCTGACGCAACTGAAGGAACCGCCGAAGACATGGTAGCAGAAGCCGACACCGGCGCGCGTCATGTCACAGGTTTCTCCGCCAAATTGATCTTTTGGATTTGCATTCTCTGGTCGGTATTTCAGCTTTATATTGCGTCGAAGGTTCCGGGTATTGTCGCCCAGATGACCAGCATCAACGACTTTGCCAACATCGTTGCGCAGGCCCGCTATGTACATCTGGCCTTTGCGCTGACGCTGGCCACGCTCGCCTTTCCCATCCTCGGCCACCGCAATCGCATTCCTTGGTATGATTGGGTGCTTGTTGCTCTTGGTATTTCAGCCTGTTTGTATCTTGTCATCTTCCGTTTCGAAATAGCCGACCGCCCCGGTCTTTGGACCCCGACAGATATTATGATGTCCGGCATTGGCATGATTGTATTGATGATCGCTGTCTTCCGTTCGCTCGGCTTGCCCTTGGTGGTTATTGGCGGCCTTTTCCTCTGCCTTGCTTTCTTTGGTGGCTATTCTGAATGGGTCGGCAATGTCACTAACTACGGCGGCGCGTCGTTCAAAAAGGCGATGGGCCATTATTGGATGCAGACAGAGGGCGTTTTTGGCGTCGCCTTGGGTGTTTCCACCACGATGATCTTTTTGTTCGTGCTTTTTGGCGCCCTGCTTGAAAAGGCAGGTGGCGGTAACTGGTTCATTAAGGTTGCTATTGCGCTTCTGGGCGCATTGCGGGGCGGGCCAGCCAAGGCATCGGTGTTGTCCTCTATGATGACCGGCATGATTTCGGGCTCATCCATCGCCAACACTGTCACAACCGGCACCTTTACCATTCCGCTGATGAAGCGGATCGGGTTTAGCCCTGAAAAGGCGGGTGCAGTCGAAGTTGCCTCCTCAACCAACGGCCAACTGACCCCGCCCGTGATGGGGGCTGCGGCGTTCCTGATGGTTGAATACGTCAATATTCCCTACATCGAAGTCGTCAAACACGCCTTCCTACCAGCGGTGATTTCCTACATCGCTTTGCTTTACATCGTGCACTTAGAAAGCCTTAAGATGGGCCTTCAGGGTCTTAAAAAGCCTGGGCGTAGCATCGGCGTCGTTATGATTTTGATCCTGTTCCTGACAGGCTTTTTCGCCATGGCCGCGATCACATTCGCCGTGATCGGCATCCGCGCTATGTTGGAACCTATGATGCCAGGTGCGACAGTCTATCCTTCCTTAGTATTATTGGTCATCGCCTACTTGGTATTGCTCTATGTCTCATCCAAGTATCCGGATGTTGAAGTGGACGACCCCAATTCAGACGTCGTTGTCGCTCCACGTCTGACACCCACTTTCTGGGGTGGAGCCTATTACGCGTTGCCGATTTTTGTACTGGTCTGGAACCTGATGGTGCGCACCGAGCATCTAGACCGCCTATCACCAGCTTTGTCAGCATACTGGGCGACAATCACCATGGTAATTGTCGCGCTGAGCCATCGGCCCCTTAAGGCGATGATGCGGGGCGAAGGCGCGCTTGCGGAAGGTGTACGGGAAGGTTGGAAAGACTTCGTAAACGCTCTTGAAAGCGGTGCCCGTAACATGATCGGTATCGGTGTCGCGACTGGGGCGGCTGGTATTATCGTCGGCACCATTTCCCTAACAGGTGCACACCAGATCATCGGTCAAGTGATCGAAGTCGTTTCGGGCGGCAACTTGATGGTCCTTCTGGTCCTAGTCGCCATCCTCTCACTGATCCTGGGAATGGGGCTGCCAACCACCGCGAACTATATTGTTGTGTCATCATTGATGGCGCCGGTGATCGTGAGCGTCGGTGCGCAATCAGGTTTGATTGTTCCACTGATCGCAGTCCATATGTTTGTGTTCTACTTTGGAATTCTGGCCGATGACACGCCCCCTGTAGGATTGGCCGCCTACGCTGCTGCAGCGATTTCACGGGGCGATCCGATCCGAACGGGCATAGTTGGCTTCAGCTATGACATCCGAACCGCGCTGCTGCCGTTCATGTTCATCTTCAACACCGATCTGTTGCTGATAGATGTGGGCTTTGCCAAGGCGATCCTTGTGTTTTTCGTATCCCTGATCGCCATGCTTTTATTCGCGGCCGCCACACAGGGCTACTTCATTGCCAAAAGCAAGAAGTGGGAAACGGCAGTTATCTTGCTGATCGTCTTTACGCTCTTCCGACCGGATTTCTGGCTGAACCAGTGGCAGGACAAATATATCATGTCCACCGGAGTAGCCGTGATTGAGGAAATTGGCAAAGTCCCAACTGGCACCGAAATGCGCTTGGTCATCTCGGCACCAGATTTTGATACCGGAATTGTGGGTCAGAAAACCGTCCTAATGACCGCAGCCTTGGAAGGCAGCGGAGAGGCGCGTCTGCGTGACGTGGGACTCACTGTCTTTATCGAAGGTGAGACGCTGGTTCTGGACGAGCCATTCCCCGGTACGCCATTCTTTGAAGCTTTGGCAAATGACTATGATTTCTACGGCGACGAACCTGCGCAAATCGTGGCAGTTGAAATCGAAAACGATCGACCACCAAAAGAATTATTTTTCATCCCGGCCCTGCTATTGATGCTTGTGATAGGCTGGGGTCAAAGCCGCCGTGCAACCCAAGCGCCGTTCTGAGGAGGTGTGAAATGTTCAAGAAAGTACTGCTCTCAATCGACGCAGCTTTACCTGCAGAAGCAAGAGATCTGATCCGTAGGGCATCTGGTTTAGCAAAGGGCTGGGAAGCTGAACTCCACGTTTGTTCGATGGTGCCAGATGTCAAAATGGCCATCGTCGGCACCCAGTTTGCCGAAGGGTTTGAGGCAAACTCATTAGCAGCCGCTCGCAAAGAGGTTGAGCAACTGTGCTTGGATACCCGAACCAGCGCTGAAACCCATATCCGTTTTGGCACCGTCTACGATCAAGTGATCGCTCTGGCCAATGAACTTGACGCAAGTCTGATCGTTGTGGGCGGGGGGCGTGAAGATTTGAAAGATTACCTGCTGGGCTCAAACGCCGCACGCATTGTGCGCCATTCTGATCGTTCGGTGATGGTACTTCGATAGATCTAGGCCCATTGGTGGGTGCGAAGTTTACCTAAAGTGATGGCATTTGATGTTCGGATTAAACACAGGATGTTTGACTGAGCCCCAAGTTATTGCGTGATTGTTTTGCAACTGCAGCCAACGTCTGCATTCCGCTGTTCGCGACGGATGCTGCGCAAATCTCGAATGCGTATGTGGGCTCTCAACCGCCGTTCGCTGCGCCGTCCACGAAGGTCCGCAGTGGGCCGTGAGTGCTCTTCAGACACCACCCCGTTCGGCCTCATCAAAGACTCTCTTTGCCTGATCCGCCCAAGGCAGTGCCGCACAATTGCTGAGGTTGATTTCGGTTACGGCGACGGCGTCACGCTTGTAAACCAGCCGCTTCAGTACCTCCGGCGCTAAGTACGCCAACCTCAACTGCCTGCTGACATGGCGCTCTGCGAGGTTCACTGCGATTGCGAGATCGCGCACTGTCCCGAACTCGCCAGCCTCCATGCGCCGCCGCCAGGCCCAGGCGCGGCCGATGGCGCGCAGGATATGCGGATCTTGGGTCTGATCCTCGCTGGGCAGGTAGTCTGCAGGTGGCAAGATTTCTGGGCGTTCGTTCTTCTTACGCAGCTTCAGCGGCACGAAGACCTGGATGGTATCTGGCGCACCCATTATTCTGCGGCATCAAGCCGGCGCGGGGTCATCATGTCCCGCATGACGCCTGCAATACCGTCAGTGGTCTTGTCAGAAGAAAGCTGCTTGAGACGGTCAGGGTGGTCTCGTAGCGTTTGAGGATGACAAAACGCTCCCCATTTCGCTACTTCAAAACCAGTCCTGAGATCATTCGCCTGGCTGTTATGCTCTACGTCCGATTTCCGCTCTCGCTACGAAACGTTGAGGACCTGCTGCACGAACGCGGCATCGAGATCAGCCATGAGACGGTCCGGTTCTGGTGGAACAGATTTGGACCGATATTTGCAGTCGAGATCCGCAAAAAACGGGTTCAACAGATGCGCGCATACTCGAACTGGCAGTGGCATCTGGATGAGGTTTTTGTAAAGATTAACGGCGAGACGCACCACCTTTGGCGAGCCGTGGATCGCGAGGGCGAGGTGCTGGAAAGCTATGTCACAAAGCGGCGTTGAAGTTCCTCAAGAAAACAATGAAGCACTTTGGCCCACCACATGTCATTGTGACCGATCTTCTGCGGTCTTACGGCGCCGCGATGAAGGTTATCGGCAATGCCGACAGACAAGAAACCGGCCGTTGGATTAACAACTGAGCTGAGAATTCGCACCTGACGTTTCGACGACGAGAATGGGCCATGCAACGGTTCCGCAGCATGCGAAGTTTACAGAAATTCGCCACCGTTCATGCCTCCGTCTGCAACCATTTCAATCAGGAACGCGCCCTTTACAGCAGAGACAATTTCAAACTGAATCGTGCCGCTGCTCTCTCCGAGTGGCGCCTGCTTTGTTCGGCATAAGTTCCGGCATTTAGGGGTGAACTGAGACTGGTTCGAATTGGTCTGACACCACCAAAAAATCCCTTACGAAGCGCTCAGAGAAAAGTTATGATTAAAGAATAGGATGTCTCACCAGTAACCGCACCTTACACTTAAAAACCCCATGGCCATAGAGAATTTGAATCCCATATATGAGACATCAACTCTCATTATTTGAGCAGGTATCTTAAGGATATTTTGTTGTATCGATTAGGTGAAATAAGATTTGGGAGGTTTGTGCGAAGATATAGCCGGATTAAATCGTGTTTTTGTGTGTCTTCTTGCGCCTCAAGTGTATGCTCAAGACGTTAATCTTGGCGTGGAGCCTGTTGGTTACCCATCTTTCGGTATAGGTTGTAAACAGAATGTGATTGAGATACTAATGACACACTCATTACAAGAGTTGGAATCACAAGGATATTTTATTGTATTCATTAGGTGAAGTAATTATTAGGAAGTCCATGCGAAAATATAGCCTAATTAAATCGTGTCTTTTTGTGTGTCTTCTTGCGCCTCAAGTGCATGCTCAAGGCGTTGATCTTGGTGTGGAGCCTGTTGGTTACCTATCCTTCGGTGTAGGTTACAATATGGATGCTGGAGCATCTGTTTCTGGGCGACTCAAGCATGATCAATTTCTGGGCCATGAACAGACGATAGATTTTGGGTTCGATGTTGCCGAAGATGAACAGTCCTATGACCTATTGTTCCAGAACAATGGAATTGGCGAGGGAAATCCAAAATTTGCGTTTGTGCTGAGCCACGTGATGGCAGATCGCCAGTCGCAAATGGGCATTGATACAGTTGAGACATTCTTCCGACCTCAGGCGGTTTTTTCTAATCAGGGCTCTCAGGTGACGGTCGAGGCTATATTTGGCCGTGATGAAATCGCAAATACTTCGAGCGCTCCGATTGTTTTGCAAGCCGAACTCGGCACTCGAGACATCTATGGACTGGGCGTTAATTATGCTGCGCAGCGTGCGGGCTGGTCGTATGACGTGAGTGGTAAAATCATCAGTGGTAGCAACGATCTTGCATACGGCAAGGTCGAAGCTGTGGCCTCTTACTATGTCCCGTTGTTCCAATCTGATACAGAGCTAGGGTTCCGTTTTGCCGCTGGCAAGATTGCTGTATCGAAGGGTCAAACAAGGTTTAATGACCGTTTTACCCCGTCTTCGGGCGTGCTTCGTGGTTTTAAATCTGGTGGTTTTGGTCCCTCAGATGCATCGGTGCTTGGAGGTGCTCCTGTGGGGGCAACAAATTATGCCATCATGTCATTGGACGCGCGCCGCACTGGCTTAGTCTCTTTCATGCCTGAGCTAGCGATTGGCGGGTTCTTCGATGTTGGTTCTGCTTGGGGATTAGACGATAATGGTGACGCGGCCCGTACGTCCATCGATGACTCCGCAAATCTTCGCGCATCTGTAGGTTTGACCGTAAGCCGTTCCTTCGGACCTTCTCGGGTTGAATTGGTTCTTGCTCATCCCTTCCAGCACGAAGATATCGATCATCTGCAAGAAGTGCAGATCAATTTTTCAAGTAAGTTCTAGGGAACTGTTATGCGACAGAATTCACTCGTAAAGCCATCGGTTTTGAAGCAGGCGACGCGTGTTTTATCCATGTCGCTGTTGCTTGTTGCAGCTGGTTGTAGCGGAATCATTAAATTTGAAAAGACCGCTGAAGAGCTTTTGGCGCAGATGGAGAAGGACGGTCCTGTTGTGCCGGTCGCATCCAGTATGTCACCTAGTCAGATCAGCACCTCTGGGTCTTTGACGTCGTTCGCGAATGCCGCTGTGCAAACCAGCCCAAGTGTGGCTTCCGCACAGCGCCAAATGATGGCGGCGCAAGCGCGTGTCACCGAGGCTGAGCGCGAATTCTACCCACAAATTGCACTGACCGCAGATCAGGTTATTACGCATCAGGTTGTAGTGGAAAGTTCTAATCCGTCTTTGGAGGGTAATGATACGCAATACGATACAACCAATGTCGCACTGACAGCCAACATGCGCTTGCTCGATCTGTCGATGTCGGCGGCGGTTGTCGCGGCGCGGTCAGAGGCTGAGGCGCGTGAAGCTGATTTAGAGGCTACAAAGCAGGACTTGCTGCAGAATGTTCTTACGGCTTATGCGGACGCGGCTGAGGCGATTGAGCGGTGGCGTTTGGCGCAGGCTGAGGTTCAGTATTTCAACGCGCGTGCCGAATTTGAACGTACACAGTCCAACGCAGGTGAGCTTCGCGCGTCAGAGCGTTCTGTTTCAGCGGCAGAGCTTGCGCGTGCGCGGTCGGATTCCTCTATTGCAGCAGCCGATTTCCGTATTCGTGCGGATCGTCTGTGTGGAATGGCTTATGATACAGTATGTCCATATCCGGCAGCGGCGCGAAATGGTGTATCACTTCCGCGTCCGACAGCCATTTATCAAGAAGAGCTTGATCGTATTGAAAATTCACCCGAAGTCCGTGCGATGGCTAGTCGCGTGAATGTTGCTTTGCGTGAAGTCGATCAGGCGCGGATGGCTATGTACCCACGACTGTCACTAGAGATTGTAGCTGCCCAACGTGATCGCGGTGGTTCGTTGTTCGATGGTTCGAGTTTGACCCAGACCGAAGATGTGAAGCTCCAGTTTGAGTGGGACCTATACACAACTGGTCGTCTACGGGCCATTCGTGATGCGCAATTGAACGAGGCCTTGGCTGTCGGTCATGATTATGATGCTCAGCTGCAAGCTGCGGTCAACGACATGCGCAGTGCGACATCGGCTCTGAACGCTCTTTGGCAGCATGATCGATCGTTGAACGAAGTCATTTCGTTGCGCCGTTCTGCTGTGAATGAAATTTCGGAAGAAATTAAAGCTGGCATAGCCAGTGATCTGGAATTGGCTGAGGCCAATCTGGAATTGGTGCGTTCAGAAGTTCTGCAACAACGCACACGCCGCAATTACATAGTGGCAACAATCGCACGTGCTCGGGCAACGGCTTCGATTGATGACCAATTGGTTGCTTCCGTCGAACGTGTCCTTTCGGACAATCGTTATTCTGCACGTGTTTACGGGCCTGTAGTCCGGTAATTTATGGCTCTCGGAAAGTTTTGCTATGAATAAGATATTTGAGAAGCGCAAAAAGACTAATTCTTCTGCTGGTCGTCGTAAAATTGCGATTGAACCCTTAGAGGAACGTATCCTTCTTTCGGTTGATTTAATTCCTTACGCGCCTGACGATCGCGACGAGGATAAAGTCTTTTATGAGCGGCAGGTTGAACCTGTTCAGCCTGAGGTCGAACAGACCGCGCAATCTGTTGAAAAACAGGCTGCGCGAGAGCTGGTAATTTTGGATTCTACACTTGGCGATCTGTCGTCCCTTCAAGCAGCACTTGCAGATATCGGTTTTGGCGGAGCTGATAACAAGACTTTTGCGGTTGTTGGGAGCAAAGATGAAGCCATTGCTGCGCTGTCTACAGGTGTGCGCTATGATGCGATCCACTGGATTAGCCACGGTTCGGCGGACGGCTTCCAGATCGGTGAAGAGCTTTTGAGTGCAGATGTTGGCGCTGACGATCCACTGATTAGTGCGTTGGCTCGTTCAATGGGCCCAGATAGTGACCTGATGCTTTACGCGTGTGATCTTGCCGATGGTGGTTTGCCGCAGCGGCTTGCGGTATTGACTGGTGCAGATGTGGCGGCATCGACCGATACCACTGGTTCCGAAGGTGATTGGGAGCTTGAAGCAGAATACGGTGCGATTGAAGCGCAAGCATTGGATTTGGGCGATGCGATTGCTGCGCTTGGCACTGCGTCGAACCTTGATGAGTATCTTGCGAATGCTCAGACCCCGGCGGAAACCGTTGCGAATCTCTTTGGAACCAGCGGGCTCTACGCTGGAATGACATTCCCAACATCGACAGCGTGGCGTGAACTTGCGGATGAGGTGAGCTTTAGCGTTAAGGTCGGTGGTGCTGAAGCTCAGGAATTCTCAATCAAAGCTGGCGCTGCGATTGCAGATAATACATTCGCGCTGTCGGCATCTAGTTCGTCGAACAACGAGACCATTCAGGTCATTATCGCTGGTCGTACGCTCGACTTTACGGTCAATCTGAGCGGCCAATCTGCCCTTACCGCTGTTTTTGCTCAGTCGAGTGTGACCTCGGCTTTGGCTACATTGGGTGTTACTTACAATCAAACTGACGGTAACACGGTAAAGTTTGAATATACGGCGACCGATCCGCTTTCATGGTTTGGCGATGCTTCTACCGCTCTGAATGAGATTGTTGGCATTGTTGAAGAAGCGACCCTGACGGCTGGCCGTGGAGCCCTTGCGGCCGAGGTTGCATTGCTTCCGACAGCAGTGCGTTCGGCACTGTTTGATGAAACAGGTTTGACTGGTTCCTATAATGCCTCTGATAAAGCGCATCAGAGTGGAATTATGGGCGTCATCGCTGCGGGTGACTATCTTGCTGCGTCGACCGTTTCTGGTTCGGATATTTTGACAACTGCACAAGTGAACCGCTTGGTTGCGGCATTTAATGCGGGTGCTGAGACGATCGATTACGCGACCCTTGCGGGCGCGGATGCTGCCGATCTGGTGTCGAACATCAAGGCCAACCTGTCGACCTACGAGCAGGCAAACTTTGCTGATCGGCATGAGATTGCGGCTAAGCGAATTGTTTCCCTGTTTTCGAAAATTTCTGCTGGTCTCATTCTTGCGTCGCCTGATGAAGACGCGTCGAACAAAGTCGTGCTTGATCTCGCGCTCAGCGGAAATTGGCTGGGACTGCCACAGTCGCTCACCAATGGGTTCGGTAAAGCTCAGGGCACCATTACACTGACCAAAGAAATCACGACCACCGGCGTTGATCTGACCCAAATTGCCGAGCTTGAACTTCGGGCGGTGACTGATGTTTCTGCGACTATCTTAGACGGAACAACGACCGACATTGTTCTGACCAACATTCCAAATGTCGCAGTGCCGGCATTTGTGACCTTGGGTTCGGAAACCTTCGACCTCTTGCTCGATGCAACAAATTCTTCGTTGGCCGCAGCACTGGCCGCGAACACCGTCTTTGCAGCTAAGGTACCTTCAGGCCTGACCGTCACGGTTTTGGACAACACGCTGAGCGTCGCAAATAGCTCTGGGGCGGATGTCGCATTTCAGATTATTCTGAATAAGACGGGCGTTCGGTCGGCAACCGTTGCAGCGAGCGGTACGGAGACGATTAACTTTGAGAATCGGTCCTCTGCTACGCTGCCTGTACGCTTCCAGTTTGGCACCAAAGTATTTGATGTCGTGTTTGATACCAGTGCCTCTACAGTTGCGGCTGCATTGGCAGCCAATGCTGATTTCATCGTTCAGGCAGCGGCTGCAAATCTGACTGTTGCTGTCGTAGACAACGCGATCACCTTTACCAACACGGGCACCACAGAGGCATCGTTCGGCTTTAACGTACGTGAAGAAGCCACGCTCTATGATGGTGTGATTGGGACTGGGTACTTCGCGCGTGATCCGCAGGTTGACCTCGCGCGAACAAAATTGTTCGTCCGCGCAGCAGGTGGCGAAGCTGATAGCTTCTTGACCGAAAGTTCATGGGTCATGGCGATGCCGCTGGACTTTGGCGATTCCATCATGGGCGCGCAGTTCAGCAACACATACACCTTTGGTGGGGCGGGGCTTGGCGCTCCGTCGATCGCGATTGATACTGATCAGTTGTATGGCAGCAATGTTTCGTCGGTGAACATGGTTTATGCTAAGTTAAACCCAACTGCGACTGAAACTGCGGTCAAAGCATGGCTCGATGGTCTGACTTCCAAAGTGTCTTTGGATCACCCCGTTGGCCGTGACGGTTTTGCGCTGCTTGGTCTTCAGCGTGTCGTTGAAGACATGCGCGAGATTACTGCGCCTATTGTAAAAGAAGTCGTTACGCCTGCATCGGATAAATCGCTTACCGACGCTCTTCAGATCCCAGTATTGCGAGATGGCGAAGCGTTTGTGGATACACCTGATGCTGGGTTCGGTGACCTTTTGGGCACCAGCGCGACATCTGCCGATACGCGCACCTTGGCAGAGCGGCAGGTCGCAGATCTGACCTCGTTGCCCGAACTTGCTGGCATTGGCACACAAGATGGCGAATTGGCTGCTATCCTTGAAGGATTGTCGGATGCGATTGCGCGGACGTGGTCTGATCGTTCTGAAAACAGCGCAACTGTTGTTTCTGCGGCGCTGGCGTCTGTTGCCACTGACTTTGCTCTGGTTGGATTGAACGCATATTCTGCAGCGAACCTTTTGGATGGTGCTGGCAGTAGTGCGTTTAGCCTGTCGTATGCATCTGACGTGCTGAACGTGGATTTGACTGGACTTTTGGTTCGCAAAGAAGCGGGCGTTCGTGCTGTTTGGGGTGAAATCCCACTCTTTAAGAAAATCGGCGAGCGCACGGCCGATATGTCGCTGGGTGCGACAGTTAAGTTCAATTCGACTTACAACGCCAAGCCATCAAGTCTGAACGTTGATATCGCGGCGAATGTTGTATCGGTGGATACCAGCAACGCCGCGCTGGACATCAATTTGCCGGGTGAACCGCGTATTGATATGTCCACACTGACCTTGGGTCTGTCCCAAGGATTTGTCATTGAGACCAATGGTTGGGAACTGGATGCGAGCGATACTGATGATGCGTTAACGCTTTCCTTTGAACTTGACTTCAACGATCCGCGAGGAGAGTTCAATACATGGGCGGAGTCCGTCCTTGATACAAACTATTCGCTGTCCATCGCCACCTTCAACGAACTTCGTGTCGTCAATACGGGCTACACGGGTCTGTTTGATGATGCGACTTTTCAAGAAGCGCTTTACTGGCTCAAGATGCGAGAAGCCGACACCGTCATGCAGGATGGGTTTCTTGCTGGTTTGTTGGCAATGCCTGAACTGAAGGGTTTGATCCCTGTTGTTGGCAACAGCATTGCCGAGATCATTGTAAACAACGACGCAACGACTGCCACGCAGGCTGATATCCAAAACTACCTCGTGAACGCTCTGCAAACTCAGTTTGGCGCGTTTGACGAGACCACTGATCTGACGAGCTTGATGTCTTCGTTGACGGGGGCGACTAACTATACAGCGAGCTTTAATTCCGCTGACGGTGTCACCCTCGACTTCGTGGGTTCGGCGCTGACGTTGCCTCAGATTTTGATCGACTTCTCGCGACTGAGCACACTTCTGCTGTCAGGAGCTACATACCGCGTCACGCCGACCGCAGCTGCTCGTGTTCGCACCCGTATTCAGGCCGCGAATAGCGAAGTTGCGTCGTACAATGGCGGCGCTCTTGTTGAAGAAACCCTGACATTCGATACGTGGTTCGAACCTCTGGAAACGTCTGGTTCGACTGGCAATATGTTTGAATTTGACCTCGGTTTCTCTGGAACTGGGGTAGGTGGCGCAACTCTTCAGATTGATCTGGGTGAGTTGGGTAAACAGGATATCACCAATCCAACATTTGATCTGAAGGTTGCATTCCGTCCTGAAACTCTCGCTGTGAATGGTCGCTTGCCGGGTGGTGAAAGCCCCCGACTGTCACCGCTTGAGTCTGATAGTGAAGGACAGCATGACATTAGCGGATCGGTGACACAGGGTGATCAGTTACGTGTTACGTTTACGTCTAACGTGACTTGGGCATCTTCTGCTGACATTGGACAGATTTATGTCGATGCAAATGGCGATCAATTCCGACTGACCGCAATCGCAGGTGATCAGGCTAACGCTGATTTCTTGCCGCTCGATGGTACGACAGCGCCCGTTGGGGGTCTAACGAATGCAGTTGCATTCTATGAATTCATCCTCCCGATTAACTATGCTGATCAGGCTGCGGGTATGACGTTTGCGCCGCGATTTGTAGCGTCTGGTTTTGATCAGATCGTTGCTGATGATCCGCGTTTGCTATTGGTCAACGATAGTGAATGGGAAATGAAGCTGTTGCTGGATGAAGCGGCACAGCGGTTCAGCGACACTTGGCTGAAACGTGATGGCGCATTGTCTCAGTTCGACCAATTGCTGCAGCAAAGTGTTGCGTCTGCGGATGGCCTGAGTGGGTTCATGACGCAAGACATTCCGTTGCTCTACGGGAAAAGCTTTATCGACCTGATCGAAGATCCCGATGCAAGTGTGTCGTTCAACAACCTGTCGCAGGTTATCACGACCCACCTCGATGCGCTCAATGATTACGTGCTGAATGGAACGCCTCTCCATTTCAATGGGACGGATTATAACGGCGATCTTCGCGCATATGTTGATGACTTGGCGCAGCAGCTGTCTGTTATCACGGGTCTCGATACGGATAAGCTCATCACTCTTGAAGTGATTACGGGCAGCGACGTTGGTGCAGGGTCTGCATCGACTGTTCAAGAGCTCGAAGAGACCCTGTCTGTGGATGGTAAACTTTTGGACGAAGTTCGCTACCGCATTAAAATTCAAGACCTTGTCACCTATGAGAAAAAAGTCGGTGAAGACTTTATCTCAGAGCTCTTTGACTTGAGCGAAATGGGTATCTCGATGTCGGGTAGCAACCGCGATATCGATGGTTATGAATTTGGTCTGAATGCAGACTTGGACATCAATATTGACTTCGGTCTGAAGCGTGACGGCGGTCAATTCCAGCCGTTTATAGAATTGTCCGAAGTTGCTGGTAACGTTTGGCTATCGTCGACTGTTGTGTCCGATCCGATGCCGCAAATCACGTTCCGCAACGCGGCGACTGTGACTGTTGGTGATAAAACGTTCTCCGGTCTGACAAACACCCAAGTTCTGACGTTCACTCCGCGCTTTGTGTTCCGTCCTGTTTCTGGCGCTGTCGATTTCTCTGGCGGTATTGCTGCGGACATCGAAGGCGAAGCAAACTTCCAGTTCGGTCTGGACGTTGTGACGGCTGGTGCGGCGCCGATCATCACCGTTGACCTTTTGCCTGGTGCGGCTCGTGACGGCGATCTGTATATCTACACAGGGACTGGTCCGCTTAACGCCACCGATTTTGCGGATCATCTGATTTCTGACACCTCAGTGGCGACGGTATCGACGGGCCAATTGGTTCTCAATGACGTTACAGGCCAAACGTCGACTGGTGCCTTCTACGAATATCTGGGTTCCAGTGACCTTTCGGTTACCGACTGGTCGACGGTTGATTTCAGCGACGAAAGCCTCTGGGCTCAAGAAAGCCTGATGAGCATTCAGGGTATCTTTACCACTGGCGTAGAGCGCACGGAGCGTACGGTTTCCGGCATTCTGACCGGTAATTCGGGAAGCGGCTACCTGCTTGCGGGTGGCAATACCATTCTGATTACCGCCAATGACGTTGGTATCAATCACACTGGCCTGAACATCGTCATCAAACCGGCCGACAGCACTGTGACGGGTCCGGTTGCGACTTATGATAACGCGACCGATACGCTCACACTGCAGTCTAACGCGACACTAGACTACATCACGCTGGTCGATCTTCTGAACTTGATCCGCGATGGAAACGGTCAGAAAATGTTTACGGCGCAGACTATTTGGTCACCGCGTTTTGCTGTTGCGTCGGACACCAGCATCTTTGAAATCGGTCAATTGAATCCATTGACGCTGAATGGGCCTGCGGCGATCCGCACGGCTGATATCAGTGCAACGGGCAGTGCGCTTGAACGCATTGCGATCTTTGCTGATGGCACGGTTGACCATGCTGTTATCTCTGGCAACTTCAACGACAAAAACCTGAACGAACTCCCAGGTGGAATTTCGTCGTTGACGTTTATTGGCGACATTCGTGACGCTGTGATTGCGTTGTCATCGGCATTTGAGGTCGGTTCTGGCGTCTTTGCGGACTTGTTCGAAGTCAAACTGCCGTTTGCAGGTGAATTGACAATCGCGGATGTCCTTACACGCTCGGAATTCGCCAACCCAGTTACCATCTCCGAAGCTCTGCGCTTCAATGATCTAATTACCGCGCTCAACAGCGATGCGTTAGATCTCAACACGATTGGATATGTTGCTGCACAACTGTCAAATCAGTTCGATGCGTCGCATGGCAATATGGTGACGGATACCAGTCCGATTACATTTGAATTTGATGTGCGGTCTGGCGATCTGATTATGAATTATCGCCCTGCAATCATTGTCGATTACACGGCACGCGCTGCGATGCGCGAAGAGGAACTGGCTGTTCTGCTCGGGATCACCACCGACACCCCTGAATATGATGGGGCGTTGATCGAAAGCGTGCTGCAAGGCGCTGCTAAACTATACGTTGAGCCGAATATTCGCGTGTCGTTCGCCGCAGACGGTTCGTTCAAAATTGGCACCGGTGATGATGGGCGTATCGACTTTACCATTGCGAAGGGTGACGCGACGGCTATGCGGTCTGCCGACCTGAGCACTGCTGACAAACAAATCGATCTGTCGTTCAAAATTCCAGCGGCCAGTCCGTTGTGAATAATCTGAACATTGGCGTGAATGGTGACGGAACCCAAACCGCTGACTTCACGATCTCTTCGGGTCAGTTGGACGTTACAGGCGACAATGGGTCGTTCTCTGTTGCTGGCAACGCGGATGCAGGCGCGTGGATGACAGTAGAGGAGGCGCAAACCGACGTTACGTTGACCCGCCTTCAAACTGAGATTGCAAAAGTAGAGGCTCTGATTGCGACGGCGGATAGTCGTACAGCAGAGATTTTGGAGCTTTCCCAAGACCTTCGTGATGCTCAGGACCATACAGATGAGCTTGTGCAGCGTGCTCAATTGCTGCCGAGTTATTTGGCGGACTCATCGATTGATCCTTTGGTAGGCGCGCAAACAGATAACCCAGCACTCGCAGCCCGTATGGTCACTGCAAATGCTGCGGTTGTTGCCGCGCAAACAGCATTGACCGCTGCGCAAACGCCATTGGCGACCGTGATCGCGGACATTACCACCGTCAAAGCGAAGCTGGATGATGCTGGTAATTCACTAGCCGAAATTGCACTTGATGCCCTTCAGAAATCGGGTGGCGATGCATCCGTTGGTGGCGCATATGCGACACTGGTTTCGGATCAGGCTGACGCATTTGCTCGTTTGGGCAACACGTTGAATGCATTGTCAGTCGTTCAATCAATTGACGGCAATGAAACGGATGCGGGCTTTGAGTCCGTCAAAGCATTCCTTGAGATCAAAGCTGAGGTTGAGGCGCTTCTTCGCGAAGAAAGCTCGCGAACAGCGACCTTTGCCGTTGTCGATCAGGCAGCAAAAACTGCCGTGGCGCAGATTGGCCTTTCGGCTTCTGATCCGCTTGGAACCGCCACCGCGGTGAAGTCTGCGCTTGATGACGCAAAAACCGGTCTGAGCACCTTGGGTGGGCAGGTTGGTCGTTTGACATCTTTGGCAACTGATCTTGTTGCGCGTCTTAACGTAATGGTTGCTCCGACAGGTTCTGAAAGCGAATTAGTATCGCTCCGTGCAATTGCAACCGCATCGTCTTCAAACGTTGCTGCGATGTCTACGGAACTGACTGGCTACGTCACTTACATCACCCAAATCCGTAAGGCTGTTGATACCGAAATGGAGGTCGTTCGCGGTCTCTTTGAATCCGTGACCTTAACCGAAAGTGCATTCAGCGCTGCGGGTGAGGAACTTGTGGCGCTTCTCGCAGAGATGACCGAAGCCGCAAGTAAGAGCATCGCTGCTCTGGCTACGGGGGCGAGTGCGACCTTGCTCACACGAGCACAGGCAAAAATTACAAGCCTGTCAGATGGTTTGGATGAGCTGACCGCTGCAATTACCGAAGTTAAAGCACTGCGCGATGACGTTTTGGCTGCGGGTGTTGGCGCGCTCGATACAGCGAATGCTGCATTTGTAGAATTGTTGGGCGCTGGTTCGTCGTTGATCCCATCGTTGACGAGCGTGACGAGCCGTCTGGGTGCGTTGGATATTGCAGGGTTGGAGTCTGATCTTGCTACAGCACAGGCAAATCTGACGTCGCTACAGTCCGCCCTGAATGGATCTGATGCATCGGCAATTTCGACGCTACTCAGCACAGTCACTGGCGATCTTGAGACAGCAGGTGCAACCTACGCAGCATTGGTAGGCATTTTTACCTCTGCCCGTCTGCCGCAACTCGATCTGAGCAAGCTGAACGCTGTTCTGAATACAACCGGCGCGACCGCTACTATTGGTTCTGCGACCGATGTGGTCCAATTGGCAATCAAATCGCAATTGCCGGCGCTTGTTACAGCAGGTTCCGCATCCGCTGTTCAGAGCTTGATGGATTATCAGGCGTCATCGCTGTCTGATTTGCGGTTTGGAGCCATTGATGGCCTGTCTTCGGTCCTTCTGGGAGAGGGAGCTACAGACCTTGCCAGCACGATCGATATTGCACTTGCTGCGCTGCTATCTGCTGACTCCGCACCGACTGGTGTTTCGGTTTTGTATCAAGATTTGCCTGTAATCGGGCAAAGCCTCGCCGATCTGATCGGTCTTGATGATCAGTTGGAGACGATTAAGACAATCATCGCCAATGTTCCGGCAAAATCGCTGGGTCAATTGGATGCTATCGTTGCTGAAGCGCTGCCACAGGATTCGCCACTTTCTGTCGAATTGATCCCGCCAGTTGCTGGTTCTGCATCGTCGCCCAATCGTATGGGCGTTGTGATCAAGCTGGCATTACCAGCAGGGTTGTCGCCAGATTTGACACTGAACCTGAGCGAGTTCACCGAATTCTTTGGTATTCCTACGCCGGAAATTCCGCCTTCAGCTGATCTTTCGCTCGATCTCTTGGGTGCAGTTCAATTCCGTGACTCGACCTTCACGCTAACCAAAGCACAGTATACGACCCTTCTCGGGGAAGCTGACGAATTGGGCGAGGCTTCGCGTCTGCGCCTGCTAGACACAAACGGCAAAACTGTTGCTGTCGGTGTTGTGCGCACAGTTGATTACCTCGACTCTGCCAATGGTTCTGTAGATTTCGTTGAGAACTCCGACACGACCCAAGTTCAATTTGGGATCGAATGGGACTGTGATTTCGATGAAACGACTGCGACGTCGATCGTTCATGACTATCTCGCTGCGGACCGTTCGACGGCTGTTTCGAATACCGTTGCGCTGAACACGGTTACTGCGACCTATGAGGCTGCGACTGATCCAGTGCTGGCGGCTTTCCGTTTCGAAGTTGACCTTCGTTCTGTTGAGGTCGGCTATGTGGGTTATGACCAAACAGCAGCGAGTTCGATGGTCGGTAGTAAGATCGCAATCATTGATGCTAATGGTAATGTGACGGGCCGCGGTGTCGTCGCTGGCGTTAGCGAGACGGGTCTTGGCCTCGTCATGAAGTCGGGTACGGTTGGTGCTGGTGATACGATCCGTGTCGACGGTCTGTCGAGCGATATTCCAGGCGTTACACGTTCCTATGAACTCGATTGGTCCGAGCCAAATACGGGTTCGGCTGATGCTTGGATCGACCAAACTATCAACGTTATAAATGCTTCGGGCACAAAAATCGGCGAAGGTCAGGTCGTCGCGGTCGAGGGTTCGCGTATCGCAATTACGCTCACCGACGGTGTGCTGCGTGCGGCTGATACCCTGGAACTGAGTGATCAATCCGCTTCGGCGATTGCTGGCTTTGTTTATAGCGTTGGCACCTTGCCTCTCGAGATGGTTGATGAGTTTGGTACGCGCGCTGGTGCGGACATTACCTTGGATCTTGGGTCTGACGACGCAAATCCAGGGGTTCTGTTGGATTTCCAAACGAGCCTCGTCGGAGCGACATCAGTTCGTGTGAATGTGACCGGCGGGTCGAACACAGACGCACTGACCATCGGTCGCGCAGCAATTCGTCTGAAGATGGACGATGGACTGCCCGATTACGAAGGTATCGTGCCCGCGTTTGAACCGTCCCGTTTGAAGCCAGTATCCGCGATCGAATTCTCTTCGGATGTTGATTTGGAGGTATCTGCATCCATCGTCATTGCGGGGCAAACGGTCACTCTGGATGATCTGGGTACTGCAACGCTGACGGCATCTCTCAAAGACGGGAAATTTGGCCTGCCGCAGTTGGGCTTTAGCACTGGAACTTTGATTGATGCGATGCGGTCGCAGCTTAGTGAGGCGACCTCCTTTACAGCGAACTGGTCGGACATTTCGACCTTTGCGGATGGTTTCCAAGCCTTCGCAGAGGCCCTCATTGGTGACCTTGATAGCGAAAACGGTCTTATTGACCTCACCATTCCGGGCGTCGGCCAATCTATCGAGGATATGACGGGCCTGAAGGACGCATTACGTTTTGCCACTCAGACACTGCAAGATTCAAAAAACGAGGGGTTGGATTACGCTGCAAGCTTAATCCACGGGGCGATGACCGATGCATCTAGCCCATTCCGTTTTGCGCCTGATGCGCTGCAGGTCGCATTGTTGGAAGGCAATACCGAAGTCGGTGGCCTGAAAGACTCTGTCATCCTTACTATGAAGGGCACACGCCTGATTGAGGGTGAAATCGATCTCGGATTTGACCTCAGTGGGTTTGATATTTCAAACCTTGACGCACTGAAATCGCTTCTGGGCCTCAGCCAGCCTGATCTGCTGAGCATCACCGCGATTGACGGCAGTCTGCTGCGCTATGCGGTCTCTGTTGATTTGGATGTTACGGTCGAATTGGGTTCGGATGCGAGCGTCAAGTTTGTCAAACAAGATCTGACGGACGGCAGCTACATTGATCTTGATGATGAAACCGTCGCGCCGCTGTCGATCCGTGCACTCGCTGATCTTGGTCCGACCGATATTTCGTTCGCTATTGATGCCGGCAGCCTTGGTAAATTTGGCCTCGTTGCCGAAGATTCACGTTTTGTGTTTGGCAAGGACTCCAGCACAATATCTGATTTGACAAAATCGCTGGCCGGCCAGTTGCGCAGCAAAGGGGCGCAGCTTGATTTTACTGTAACTGATGCCTCAGGTTCTCAGTCTGTTGGTACGAACACCGTTGGTGGTTTCGGTATGGGCCTTGCCCTGTCGCGTGCCTTTGGTGAAACACTTCAGCCGATTACGGAATTCTCGGCTGCGCGCATTGCTGGCGACTTGTTGCAACGTTCCGCAGCAGATATTGCCAACGGCCTAACGCTGCCCGAAGTCAACATCGACTTCTTTGAAGTTCCAGATGATCTGAACCTGCGTAGTCTCTTGATGCCGCAATTGGATGACTTTGCATCCTTCGGCATGTCGGACCTGATCAATATGGTCGATACGGCTTACAGCTGGGTCTTTGGCGTTGATTATCCGTACGATTACACTGGGGCAGCGATTGTTACGCCGGCTCTTAGCGGTGTTTCTGCGCCCACGGGTAGTGATCTAACAGCAGAGTTGCCGTTCGTAGGTCAAACGATCAATGACCTGCTGCCACTGAACCAGATTTTCACCTCTGTTCACCTTGCGTTGGAAACTGCTGATCAGGTTGTAAATAATCCAGGTGGCACGATCCAAGAAGCCCTGTTGACGATCGAGAAAGAGGTCAACAAGGCGATTGCGAAGGTTTCGGGTTGGGATAGCCCGCCGGTCTTCTCGATCAACTTCTCGACGCTTTCGGGCAACGTTTGGACGAGTGGTATTCCACATCGTGCGTTGGAAATTTCGCTCGATTTCGACAATGCGGTCGTAGCCGAGAGCGCTCTTAGCCTCGACTTGATTGAGGCACTGGGCCTGACGGATGAACTGGACGGAACATTCGGGCTCAATAGCGACCTGTCCGCACAGCTTTCGACTGGTGTAGGTCTTGCTGGTAAGCTCGTATTTGGCGGTGCACTGTCTGAAGACGCATCGCTTCAGAGCCTTGGTTCGCTCCAAGGTGCATCGAGTTTGCTCGACCCAATTCTCTATATTGGTGCGGCATCAAACCTGTCGCTGTCGTTCGGTGCAGAGGCTTCGAATGTTAATGTGAACCTAGGCTTTGACATCAATGGAACACCTCTGAACGCAAGCATCAGCGATGGGTTTATTGGTCTGACGAACGAAGCAGGTGATGCGGATGCATCGCTGACTTTCACTCTGACTTCCGATGATAATACTGAACAGTCGTTCTTCCTGCTGGACAATGGCGGGTTCAAAGCTGCTGCGGGAAGTGTCACAGGTGTCGCAACGACAGCAGCCTCTGCGACATCCACGCTTGCACGTTTGACGCTTGATAGTGCCGTTGCGCCTGGATCGTCGACACAGATCGTCGATGTGACTTGGGCTGATGATATTGCGAATACGCCGGCGGCCACCAATGATGACTACCTTGCGCTTGGTGCATCACGTGTTGGTATCGTGGTTTCGGGTGCCTCGCAGTTCCTCGTTCAGGAAACAGGTATTCCAACCGGTCAGACTTCGGCGCTGTCCGAAGGTGACACGCTCCAGCGTGTTGTCAGTGGAGCGACCTTCGACGTATCGAGCGTTTCGCGTGCTGCTAACCTCGCGACGCTGACCTTGTCGAGTGGAACCGCGGCTCTGTTTGACGGACTTGACCATATCCTTCTCGAGATTTCAGATGGCGCATCGGGTACTCTTCAATTGCCGTTGATGGTCGTCCTTCCATCCGATCTGTCGGCAAATACAATCGATGTGGTTCTGCCGAGCGATGTCCTGACCCATGCGTGGGGCGGATCGGTTAAAGTCCATGCTTTGGCCCCGCTTGCGACACTGGTCGAGGCACCGGATGTACGCGACTTCAACGCTCTGTCTTACATCTACGATATCACGATTACGGGCGCTGGAGCGATCTTCTCTGATGTGGCAAATGCCGCAACACCAGAAGACGCAAGCATTACATTTGGCGCGGGTTCCGTCCAAGGTCGTGTCATCGGTGTAAACGGTGATACGCTTACATTGGTTCTCGACTCACCAGTTGACTCGATCCAAGACACTCTGGGCAGAGGTGATGCGGCTTCTGTTGCGACACTGCTTGCCACATTGGCCGTTACCCAAGGCAATGCGCCTGTCTTTAATCCATCAACAATCCGGCCCGATCTTGATGCCGCGTTGACCGTTGATTTGGTCGCCAAAGCCGATCTCGTTGGGTTGGAAATTGGCAACCTGCAAAGCTCTATTAATCTGGGTGCTTTTGCCGATCTTGCCCTGTCGGGCACAAATTCCATCACTGATATCTTTGCTGATCTGCGCGCGAATGCGAACGCAACAGTTGATGGCATCTTTGATCCAACTAAGGCCGCTGCCGATATCCGCAGCTATGTTGAAGGCAACCTGACCTCTGTCACTGACGCCATTGCGCGGCTCAATGAACTAACTCCAGCGCAATTGATTGATTATTTGCGCACAGGCATCGAGTCGTTGATCCAAGGGCAAGGCGCTGGGGCAACCGTGCTCAACGCGGATATTCCGTTTATCAACCAATCGCTGGATGATTTGACTGGACTTTCTTCCATCCTTCGCAATGTTCTGGATCTACTACCACCGACCCAAAGTGGTGGCAGCGACCTCGATCTGGACGCGTGGCTGGACGACGTTGCAAATACCGCAGGACTACCGAGCGGCTTCTTGAGCCTAGAGTATTCCGAGGATGCAACATTCCCAGGTCGTTGGGTCGTTGATATCAATGTGAACTTTGATCGCATCGTTCAAGACCAACGCAATGTCGACATTTTGCTTGGAGATTTTGGTGACCTTGGTCCTATCTCTGGGTCGGCGTTGGACGACGGCATTAATATGCTGCTTCGTATCGATGGCGCTGCGCAGTTGAACCTCGACCTACAATTGATCGGGCAGGGACTTCTACCGGTCGAACTGCGCATGTTGGAAAGCTCCGAGCTATCGGTCGGCGCTGGTCTTCGGCTGTCACAAACGACTGACGAGAGCCTTGGCCTTTCGGCTGATGTTGCAGGCATGCTCAATACGCTTGCTGGATCGAGTTCGTTCTCGCCGCAATTCGATATGGTCGGCGGTTCGATGTGGCTATCGTCGAATGCCGAAGCCCAAACACAGACACTGACCCTCAAGCGTCGCGACGCTGGTCTGACGGCTGCTACCTTTAAAGTTGGTCAGTTGGTGACGTCTGGAACTGGAACAGACTACATCCCGTCCGCAGCGAAATTCGGTATCGTCAAATCATGGAACCATGAGACAGGTGTCCTAGAGCTGCTTGCACCTTCCGCTGCTATAAGCGGCGGTAACCTGAACGTCTTTACCTCCGCTGACAAAGTCGCGTCTGTCGATGCTGTTACGGGTGAGGTGAGCGCGTCGGGTTCTTGGAAAACCGTTCTTTCGGTCAATGCGCCTGAAGGACAGGATCTACGTGTTGCCGTCGATCTTGGTGCGACTGGTATCGACATCAGTCGGATGCTTCAAAACGATGACCGGATCGCAGCATTTGATGCGGGCGGTAATCAGATTTGGGTGGGTGATGTAACCACAACCGATATGGCCGATGTCGCGAATGGCGATGCGGTCTTGCTCGTCAATACGCTTGACGGTGATTTGGTCAGTGCTGCAACTGGCACTACAACCTTCGATCGCGTGGTTGAGTTTGAGGACGGTTCAAACGCCACAATGACGGCGCTGACGCTTGCGAACGTTGAGGATAGCAGTGTTGCGAGCCGTACGATTTCTGAAATCACGAACGTTACGCCTCAGGCTGATCTGTCGATCCGCTACCGTGTAACCTTTGAAAGCGGAACAACGGATATCCCGTCGTCGATGGTAGGTGGTCACTATGTTGATCAATCAGGCCGTTGGTTCCGTGTAGATAAGGTCGAAACAGGCGCAGCATGGATCACAGCCATTGGTCACACAGGTGCCCCGCTTGCTGGTGGTGCGCTCTATCGTCCATTCGTGAGCTTCACGACCAACACCTCCGTTGATCTTGGCATGAACGGCTCGGTCCAGCGCGTCAGCGGTCTGGGCGGCGCGCCGAATGGAGCATGGCTCGAAGACCTGCGTTTGGTTCAAGACGCGAACAACGCTTGGTTTGAAATTGTTGGTTTCAATGCTGTGTCTGATAGCGTTGACCTGCGGCCGCTCGATCTAGTGACTGCGCCGACTGCCGCAACCGATCTGGCGGGTGTTCCACTAAACGGACTCTTGGGTAGCCTTGGGGCTACGCCGACCCAACTGGCCGATCAAGCCGGCATTTCGGTAAGTGTTCAGCGCGGAGACAGTGCGGGCATCCGCACTATTTCTAACTCACCGATCAATAGCGCTGTGCGTTTTGCAGCGGGTACTGAACTGCTGCAATCTGCTGACATCATCAACGTCTTTATCGATGCGAATGGCAATGCCTTCCGCCTGGATTCCATCGATGCAGATCGGATGGGTGGCACATTTACCCCGGTTTCAGGGTCATTTGTGGCTACTGGAACCCTCGTTTCCGCGACTGTAGACGTTGCTCGCACCGAACCTGTTGAAGTCGGTGGTTTGGCTGCTCAGAAAGTCAAAATTGCTGATACAAGTGCGATTGTTGGTGACTGGCTGACGCAAGTCGCAAACGGTAAAGTTGTTCGCCTGACCGATGGCACTGCAACCTTCCTCGTGTCGTCCTTTGATGCGACCGAACAAACTATTTCGCTGATACCTGCGGATGGCGTGTCCAGTGTGATCGCCCCGACATCTCTCACATATGGTATTGATCAGGGCTATGTGCGCCTGCCACTCATCCTTGGTTCGTTGATCGTGGACTCGGCGTCGCCGGTACAGCCACGGACCTTTGAACTGACCGACGCAACGTTGGTTGATGCGGACGGTGGCCGTGTTGTTGATGCGGACGGTGGCCGTGTTGTTGAACTTGCGATCGGTGCTGATGGTCTGGTGACCAATGTTGTGTCTTCGCGCGTTCTTGCCACTATTGAGAATGGTCTGATCGCTGGAACCACATTGTCGGCTGGCGTCGACACTGGCGCCGTTCTGGACGGAGCTTCGGCATCGTTCTTTGATAAGGCAGGCGTGAGCTATTACGCATTGGCGGAAAACGGCAAAGCTGCGGCTAACGATACTTGGATGTCGATGGCTATCACCGTGGCGCCTTCGACTGTCATGGACGCTACGTCGCTGCAGGTTTTGGATGCTGATGGCACAACTCTGACCACCGTTTCGAGCACGACCGCCGACAACCTCAGCTTCACATTGGACAAAGCTGAAATGCAGGCGTTGTTCGCCGCGTTGGGCGAAGGTGCTACTATCCGGATTACAAACGGAACTGACACCGAAGGTTTTGCACTGTCGGATGTGACGGCTGCGTTGACGATCGTGAATGACGCAAGCGCCGGTACGACACAGTATTTCGACGGCGGCAAAGCTGGTCGTTATGTTGTGACGGGTGACGCTGACAAGTCTATTTCCGTTGATCTGTTGGCAGCATCGTTGATGTCCGTGCCGATTATCAGCAATGACTTTGCGCTCTACACGTTGACTGAACTGGCTCAACCAGGCTCTGCAGAGGTTACGCCAACGGCATCTACATTGGGTGGTGTTGATCAGTTGGTCTTTGCTACGGACACCCGTCTGGCTGTTGGTATGGAAGTCCAAGACACCGTCACTGGCGCCACTGGTATCGTCATTGGTAAATCTGTTGTCGGTGGAAATACCAATGTGCTGGTCCAGCGTATTGGAACCACGGCATTTGGTGCGACTAGCAACTTGATCGTTGTGGCAGATGAAATTGGCTATGACGCGAATATGTCGGCAAGCATTGGTATTTTCTTGCCAATGGTTGCAAGTCTGGGCGGTGACAGTGCAGTAGGTATTTTGGCTGGTCGTGCAGGCCTTGATGGTGCGACTTTTGGAACTCCAGAACTGACAGTACCGTCGACGTTGGTTAAATTCTTGCAATCCCAATACCACGCGATCGTTTCGTCAGCGTTGGACTCTGTCGCAGATCTGTCGGCTCTTTCCTACGGCGATATCGTAGGCGGTATCGTTTCCGCTATTGACGCCCTTTTTGGGACTGACGGCAACGCAGGTCTGATTGATCAGGAAATACCGTTTGTTGGTAAGTCGCTGAATGAACTAATCGGATTGGATGGTATTCGCCAACTCATTGTCGATCTGAAATCATCGGGCGCACAGTCGCTCGACGCTGTTGAGGCCGCGCTTACCAAAGCGTTGGCCCCGTTCAACGCGACGGTCACCGTAGACTTCACGCCTATCACCGAAGCTGGCCAAAGCGGCCCGACCAAGATGAAGGCTGCGATTTCGATCACCGGAATGCAGCTTGACGAAAGTGTACGCGTCGACGTGACGGGTGACGACCTCGAGGCTGCGCTGGGTGTTGATCTTGGACCGCTCAGCTTTGAAGGTGGCGCAGAGGCACGTGTTCAGGCCAATGCGAACTTTGCGTTCGATCTGGCGTTTGGCATTGATCCGGATACGCCTGTCGGCGAGGTTCCTAACTTTGAACTCTACGTTGGTGATGGTAGCGGATTTGCCCTGAATGTCACTGACTTCTCCTTGACCCCATCAGGGTCCACAACGATCGATCTTGGGTTTGCCGAAGGTACGGTCAGCCTCGGTGCAGCGGCAAAAATTGGTGTCGATGCGGGCACTATGACGATTGAGAATATCGATGAGACGGCTATTGCGCCGCCTGCTTTGGCAGACCTCGTCGGAAAAACACTGGTTCAAGATTCGAGCGTATTCCGCGTTCTCGCCTATCGCGAAGATACCGTTGGCAACAATGGTGCATTGTTGATCAAACGCATCAGCGGCCTTCCAGTAGGTGGCGATGCGACGCCGTTGGTTGAATATAATGTCACCGGTGGAAGCTTTGGTAACCGCGTGGTTCTGGATGGCAGCACTGTCTACTTTGATAGCTGGTACGAAGATCTGCCAAGCTATGCTGCGTCCGCAGATTCCTATTTTGACGGTTTCGGCACGTTGAATTCGAACGCTGCGCTGAATGGCGAAGGCATGGTCCGTCTCTCAGACGGTACATCGGTTGCTGTTATCGGAACGAACGCTCTGGCCGAAGGTCTGACAGTTGATGAGTTCGGTTTCGACGCGCAAAGCGGTTTGGCAGCTCTGAAAATGAGCGGTGCAATCCCGGCATCCATCACCGTAGGGACTGGCGTTTACATCGCAGGTCTCGAAGCTGTCGTGACATCGTTGGATGGTTCGGAGGTTCTGACCGTTGCTTTCATTGGCGATGTACGTCCTGTCGCACAAGGTAGTGGCATCCGTGTTGCGCTGCCTGTGGGTGGGCTGACCGATGGTACCAACACCTTCTCCATCGTTTCGGCGGCATTAGTTGATGATAGCAATGCAATCAGGCTGGGGCTGAAGTTTGGCTCTGATCCGACATCCGCGACCGATATCAGCACGCGCAATGCTGCGTTCAACGCGTTGGAGGTCGGACAGATAATGTCTGGCTCGAACAGTGCAAAATTCCGCATCGTAAATGTGGATGTTGCTTCTGGGCTTGTTGATTTGATTTGGCTGCAGAGTGATGCGAGCGCCCATAATGTTGCATACACAAGTGGCGCAGTAAGTCTGTCGATCGATACCGTCTCGACTGATGTTTCACAGATGAACCTGACCGCTGACGGCGTGGTTTACTTGTTGAAGTCTACCGTTACCGAGGCAGCGCTTGATGCGATCAAGTCGTCTATCAGCGATGGCCTGACACTTAACGATGTTGATGTTAATGCAAATGCTCTCGAATTCTCGAAATCGAAACGTACTCTGACCGTTAAATCTGCCGCGAACCAGTTGAAAGCTGGTGCGACCCAAGCGGTTGTTGCTACGCCTCCTCCACTTTCTGCCGTGGCTGTTTTGGCATCCGCAGACGCAGCCGATGTTGTTCATAATCCGCTCTCGTTCGCGTTGCGTGTTAACGCGCCGACTGAGAACGACTTGACCACAATCACAAATACCGTTGCTTCTGGTGACTTCACTATTGGCGATGTTCTCTTCCAAGACGGTGTCGAATTCAGCATCGATGTGGTCAATCCAGACTCGGATTCCGCGACCAATGATCTGACGATCACTGCGGTTGATGGCACTTCTTTGCTCGATCTGAGCAAGAAAGTCCTGATCGGTCAGAATGGTCGTTCGGTTGAATTGGCAGCCGTCTCTGGCTCCAACTTTACACTGGTTGGTGGCACCTACATTCCTGTGTCGAGCGCAACTGGCATTTCGCCAGAGCTATCGACCATGTTCTCTGGCGCTGGCGTATACGCAAACCTGCCGCTTGAACTCACCGGTGGTATTGGTGGCGTTGATCTTCCGACGCTGAATATCCCATTTGACTTTGACTTCTCGCTGCCATCGTTGAACTTCGGAATTGCTGGTCTGCTGCCGACCCTACCGGGTCTATCTCTGCCGTCGCTATCGGGTATTTCCCTCCCGAGCCTGCCAGATATGCCGACCTTGTCACTGCCTGCTCTGCCTTCGTTGCCGAGCCTGCCTGACTTGCCGTCGATGATTGCGTTCCCGTCCTTGCCGGACTTTAACTTCGACCTGCCGACGGTGAACTTCACGTCCCTGTTCGGTGATCTGAATATCGGCTCTTCGCTCACGGCGCTGATTGAGTTGGTTGAATCCGTGACGGATGACGTGATTTCGCCGTCGGGTATTTCGAATAAAGTTCTGACCACAGAGCTTCCGCTGTTGAACTTCTCGCTTGATAGCAAGCTTGGTTTGATCCCCGTGTTCCGTGTGATCAACGAGGCGGTTACTTCGCTCGATGATAACCTGCTGGAATTGCAAACGATCCTAGACAAAGAGTTCGAAAAACTTGGGTTCGATGCTGGCACCGAAAGTCAGCCACGTGTCACGCTGAAACGGGTTGATTACAACACTCCAGAAGGCAGCGGTGAGCGTAACGACCTTGTCTTTGGCATTGATATTCGCAAGCAAGTTGACCTCGAGATCGACCAAAATATTGACATCCAATCGTTGATTGGTGAGATCCACGGTATTAATCCATCCGTTGCAAGCGCGCTTGACCAACTTTTCAAGCTTAAAGGTAATTACGACGGCCGCTTGTCAATTGCCGCTGGTCTCAAGCTCGATCTCGGTCTCGATCTAAACAATGTAAACAATCCAAGAGCATTTATTGGCAAAGAAACAAAACTTCTGTTGGATGTCGGTGTTGAAACGAATTCGGCATCGATGGAAGCGGCATTCGATGTTGGTGCAGCAGCGGTGTCTGTCAGTACCTCGTCAGAAGCTTCGGCTGATGCAGACAAGCTGAAAATTGGAATGGTAAATTCTTCGACGGACGCTGATGTCGCAATCGAAGATGCAACCTCCTTCTTGTCGCTTGGCTTTACCTCCAAAGGAGCAGCCATCGGTGACAAACTTATGGCGTCGGCCGGTTATGACCTTGATCTGAAATCTGAAGAGCGACTGGCTGTTCAAATTCCGGTCTTGGGCGAAGTATCGGTTGCGGGTCTAGAGTTTGGCGCGCGTGTACTCGACTTTAAACTGTCGCTCGACCCGACCGTGATCATCAATGCCGCGAGCTTGACTGGTACGACGCTGTTTAACACGGCCAATTCGATCAGTGGGTTCGATACCCTTCGTGCAAACAGCTTCCTTGCGGCGGCTTATGAGTTCTCTGACGAATTCTCGTTTGATTATGATGTTCTCAATACCCTTGCGAATATTGCAGCACGTCCAGTGTCATTCACGATGCTGTTCGACAACTTTCACACGCTTGTCAGCGGTATCAACACGGCACTGACCAGCTTCGACGTCCCGTTTGTAAACGAAACCTTGGCTGAGCTGATGGGCATTGATGCACAGCTCGCCAGTGTCATCGGCAGCGATAGCAACCCGTCGTCTATTCTGGGCGTGTTGCACGATCTGAAGGTGTCAACTGAACCCGGAAATGCGAACGCAAATGCGTCGGTCTCATCTCTGGTCGAGCTCTTCTACGAGACATTGCTGAAGCAACCTGATGGCACAACGTCGATGACAGGCATCGTGTTCGAGCCACGGTTTGTCTTTGGACGTGATGCCGGTGGAGAATTGGTTGCCAACCGCCTCGATCTCGATTTCTCAATCGATATCTTCAAATTGCTTGGGGCATACGGTGCCAGCGTCCCAACGACATTCACCAAAACGATCCGCCCGAGCGACTACCTGCCGCGCAATGAGCTAAATGCTCTGCGTGCACTGGGTATCGACGTTGATGTCGAGATGGACCCGATTGACCTGCAGTTCGCCTTTACAACAGGCGTTCAAGGTGGTGTTTCGGTAGCTATCGGTGGAACAGTAGCAGCTCCGACGTTCTCTACAACCTTGAAAGAGGGCTCCGGTGTGTTCGTTGGAATGGCCACCCGTGCGTACATGGAAGAGGCTGTTCTCTCTGCTGGCCTTACCTTTATTCCTGGTGCAAAACTCTCAGCTTCGATTGAAGAGGCGACATTCGCCATCGATGGTGACGGAGCAGTTCAGCGCAATGCGGTGGGCAAGTTTGTTGATACCGACTTTGCAACTATTCGTTATGTGACCGATACGGACTACACACAGGGTGGGGGTGCGATCACTCTCAAATTGAAGTCCACTGGTCGGGCGGCTCTGATCCTCCCCGTTTACTTCCCTGTTGGTACGGCTCTGACTGGGTCGAGTGCAGCAGTGAACGGTACGTTCATCAGCGACGAATCTGACCGTTATGCCAAGTATGTATCGGATGATGCAGACGGCTACGGCGAGTTGGTTGACTGGATCAATGCAGGTGGTGCGTCCTTCGCGCGCAACGCAATCTTTATTGGTTATGACCTCGGAAGCAACGATTTGTTGGCCGATAGTCTGATCGGCAAAGATCGCCTGTATTACTATGTCCCAAACCCTGTCCCGCAGTTGGGTCTGGGGATGTTTATTCAGGATCCACTGCTGCTCGTAGATGGCCTGCGCGGCATGCTGGATGCGCTGGACAAAACGATCCGTCAGGCTCCGCTGTTCAAAATGGACCTGCCGTTTATCGGTGATTCATTGCGTCGTGGTGCGTCCTTCATCAGCTCGACACTTGTGGATCCGGTCGATGATGCTCTTGGTGATTTGCAGAACCTTATCCGCGCAGAGAAATCCAAGCGCGACGGTGAGTTCACCACCGTTGATTTGCTCCAATACGCTCTCTTCGACTTGTTCCAGACTATCGAAGATGCAACGGGTGGACGGATTGATTTTGTTGCTGAAGATGGCTCTGCGATTGTCACTTATGACGATGTTGACGTCACACTCTCGGATAACTTCGATGATCTGAAGATCGGCATCCGTGCGATGGGTGACATCTTTGATCCGATCCGCGTTGATATTGACGTTGACGGTTCGATGCCTGGTCTGCCGCTGTCGTTTGATTCAGACGCTGTCATCACACTTGGTATGCAGTATGACCTCTACCTTGGGTTCGGTGTCAGCTATATCGACGGTGCCCTCGATTTCTATATCGACACCTCGCGTCAGAACGAACTGATCCTCGAAGCCTATGGTGACCTTAATGACGATGCCTACATGAAGGCGTCGCTAGGTTTCCTCGACTTCGAGGTTACGAACCTTCTCAAGGACGGTCACAAAGAACTGTCAGCGGCATTGACCGTTGACATCAAAGATCCGAACGCTGGCAAGGGAGGTCGTCTGGACGATGGACGTCTGTCGCTGGTGAAAGAACTTCGCGGTATCAAGTTCAAAGACGTTGTTGATGCGCAGTTTAAGGCACGCGCAGAAGTGAGCCTCGCACTTGTGGGGTCGTTTGGTGGGTCAACACAGTTCCCGCGTTTCCTAACCGATTTCCACTACATCCAAGTCTTTGCAGATGTAAATCTAACGACAGGCGTCAAGCAGAGTGCCTTTGGCGGGACGCCTGACGTTGTATTGGCTGATATGCGTCTGGACCTCGGATCGTTTATTTCTGAATTTGCGGGTCCGATCCTGCAAGAAGTGAAAAAGATCACTGGCCCTGTAGGTTCAGCGCTTGATCCAATTACTGACCCGCTTCCTGTGATTTCGACCCTCATGGGTAGTCCGACCTCGCTACTGAACATGGTCGAAATGTTTGGTGGCGCGAAGGCTGCGAAGTATGTCGCGTTCTTTAAGGTTGTAAAAGGCATAATTGATCTGATCAACGCGCTGCCTAACCCAGATGACGCGAACGGCGTGATGATCCGCTTTGGGGATTATAAGATTTCTGGTGGAAGTCGCGATTCGCGCAAGCAGCAGCAGTACGACTACAACGGCGTTAAGAAGGAAAGTGGCAGCAAGCAGATCGACCCAGTGTCGCAAGCTGCGACAGGTAAGTCGACGTCGACATCCACTCGCCCGACGTCTGACACCAGCACGAAGAAAGCGTCTGCTAAGTCAAAAGGCTTCCTGAACAAATCGAAAGCTCTCGAAGGCCTTCGCTTCCCGATTCTGGACGATCCGGCGACGGCGATTGGTCTGTTTACGGGTGCGAGCAACGTCGATCTTGTCGTGTTTGACCTGCCTGAACTCTATGTTGAAGGTAAAGTCAGCAAGGACATCTGGATTTGGGCACCTTTCTTGTCCGCAACATTCGGTGCAGGCATCTATGCCCGCGTTAACCTGAGCTTTGGCTTCGACAGTCGTGGTCTGAACTTGTTCCGCGATAGCGGTTGGAACAACCCAGAATATCTATTCTTCGGTCTCCACGTCCGCGATTGGAACGATGACGGTTCTGAGCGTATTGAACTTCAAATCGGGTTCGAGGTCTTTGCATCTGCACAGATCGGCGGCGACTTTATTATCATGTCGGTGAAGGCCGGTGTGGCCGGTGGCATTTTTGCGACCGTCAACTTTGATATGAACGACGTAGCAAGCCGAGAAGGTACCTACGACGGTAAAGTTTACATTGACGAACTCGCCTACATGATCCAGCGCGATCCGCTGGGCCTGTTCGATGTCAGTGCTGAAGTGCGTGCGAAAGTCTGGGCATTCGTTGAGATCAAATTGAAACTGCTCTTCGTGACGATCACCGTCTTCTCGAAGAAGGCCACGCTGGTGGATGTTGTCCTGTGGCGTTTCGACTACCATAAGCACTTCCAGCTCCAACCGCTAGGTCGTGAGGATAACGGTACCTTATATGTCTACACCTCCTCGGGCGCGGACCGTATCACCATTCACGAGACGCAAGACGGTCGCGTTATGGTTGATAACGCTGGCGATTTACAGCGCTTTGACGATGTGGTGCGCGTAGTAATCGACGGTAGTGATGGCAACGATGAGATCATTATTGCCGATACCTTTACCCGCAAAGCGACCATTCGCGGTGGGGCAGGTCGGGATAACCTGATCTCTTATGCTGACGCTGAGATCTACTTCGACGGTGGCGCTGGTAACGACAAACTCGTCCAGTATGGCGATAGCGCGGTCACCTTCTTTGGTGGCGACGGCGACGATGAACTGATCGGTAGCTCTGGCGCAGACACCCTCCACGGTGGCGCTGGCAAAGACATCATCTACGGTGATGAAGCTGGTTCGCTCTACGGTACGGCTGACTCTGGTCAGCTCGGCGACGGCGACATGATCTACGGTGGCGCTGGCGACGACCTTATCTATGGTCAGTATGGTGACGACGTTATCTTTGGTGATGACGGTGCGGACATTATCTACGGTCAGGACGGTAACGACCAATTGAACGCAGGTTCTGGTCGTGACGAACTCTACGGTGGTGAAGGTCGTGACCGCTTGAAGGGCGTGTCTGGCGTTAACCTTCTCGTTGGTGGCGACGATCAGGACGCCGTTCTCGGTGGTTCTGGGTCTGATACGATCCGATGGGTGGTTGGAGATGACATCGACACCGTCGATGGCGGCGGCGGCAACTCCGACGTTCTGGACCTCTACGCGGCTGAGTTTATCGGCGGCGCAGCGTCGAAAGACTCTATCGAAATCCTCAGCGGTGCCGATGACAGCACCATCATCAACTGGCGTGATGCGATCCTTGAATCGCTGACGGCGGTGAATACTGAGACCATCGATATCAAGACTGGCCTCTACGAGGACAACATTGTTGTGCGTCGTGCGGCGACTGGAGTTGATGCGACAAAGATTATTCTTCAGCTTGGTTCTATCGCTGAAAATGCGCCGGGTGACCGCGCGACAGACGTGGTCCGCATCCTTGGAACTGAAGAGGAAGCCGAGCGCGATTATATCACTTCGATCGCTGTGAGCGCAGACGAGTCTACCTATAAGACCCATATCGAAGACGGTAACGGAAACCGCACGTTCCTGCAGTCGATCACTCTGCGTGATACGGCGCGTGGCACGGGCGAAGAAGATACTGTTCGCATCGAAACTGGCGCTGGAGACGACACCGTAGACCTGTCTGGTCAGCAGATCCTGCAAGGCGGTGCCGGTGGTCTGGTTCGTTCGATCGATCTAGGCGACGGCGACGATTACTTCATCGGCTCGAAGCAAGATGAGATCATCTCGTTGGGTGATGGCGACGATACTGTTGATGCAGGTCTCGGTATCGACGTGATCATCGATAGCGGCGGTCGTGATACCTATGTCTATGATGCAAAAGAGCAGGGCGGCGATAACAACGCTGTTAAGTTCACGGTCGATGGTCAACAGGTTCGTATCGAACAGGGTGGAACCACGCAGGTTGAATACCTGTGGGATATGGAAGTTCTGAAACTTTCTGGCACCGCCCAAGACGACACCTTCGACATGACAGGCACCACACAGCGCCTTGAAATCGATGGCCGTGATGGATCGGATGCGTACCTTGCACGTTCGACGGCTGGAGTGACCCGCTTTGGCGTAGAAGACTTCTCGGACAACATCGTTACGCTGTCTGACAGTGCTATTTATAGCGATGGTGACCTTCTGGTCGGTATGGAAACTGCGCGTGTGTTGGTCAATTCTGCGAATGGTGAATTCGTTGATCTGGTCGAAAATAGCACTGTTCTGCGCGGTGTGAAATCAGGCGTCATTGCCACCCTTGCGAGCTACAGCCGTCAAACTGGTGAGCTACTGCTCAAGAATTTGACTGGTGTGCCGGAGCAGGGCGAAGCCTTTGAAGTTATTGGTGTGGCGGCAATCGACGGGACAATTGTGTCCATGTCGATCCCTAACACTGCGGATGTTGCTAAAATCGCTGATGGTGATCTTCTGGTCATTGATGAAGTTCGCACATCGCCTGTCGATGTCGCGTCTGGTGACATTACGAGCGCGAGCGGCACCGTTGGCTTTACAATCAATGGCTCCGTTGCAGTTGAAGCGCCAAACTTCAGTCTTGAGACGGCATTGGTTCGCGATGGTCAGATCATTGGCACACTGACCGCAATCTCTACCGCAGAGCCCAAATATGATACTGCAGACGGCGCATCGATCACGGTTCAGACCAATGATCTTATTGCGGATGGCGCGGCACGTTACTTCTATATCGGTAGCTCGAACCTCGCTGTTTCGGATTGGGGTTCGGCTAACTTTGCTGACACGGCGCTATGGAAAGTCGCGGAAAGCACCAAGTCGATTTCGATTGATCTGAATGCAGGTGTGATCCTTAAAGCCACAGACACGCTGAAACTGTGGCCGAATGGTACGGCTTCTGGCGAAGTCGCATTTGCATTCGATCTCTTGGGCGTAGCGAGCGGCGAAGGTGTTATCCTGAGCGTCACCAATGACGCTCTCGAGAGCTTCGTGTCCGAGACGACCTTGCGTCGTGAAAACAATGGTACGTTTGAACGCATCGGTACGGTAACCGTCTGGAACAACTCGACCAAAGCAATGGTCGTTGACCTGGATGACAGCATCACACTTTCGGATACGGACGCTCTGTGGATCGGAAGCGGTGATGATAGTATGATCCTGACATCTTCGACTGGCCTGAGCCAAGTCGTTGATATCGTGATCACTTCTGTCACCAATGGTACTGCGAAAGTTGACTACCAGAACGCCAACGTGTCTCCAGCGGGCGCAATTGGTGGCACGGTTTACCAAGATGTTGGCGGAGCGGTCGAAGCGATTGGCACCACTGAGGCTGTTGGTGCTCAGTCCATCACGGTCAAAGTTGATGCGGATAAGACACTTGTGACCTCGTCGCAGCTAGAGGCTACGGTCTCTCCGCATGCTGTTCTGCGTGTGGTATCTGTCGATGCGGCGCTTGGTTCGCTTGCTGGTCGATTGATCAGCGGTACAATCCAAAGCGGCAACAATGTCTTTACCGTTGATCGGACATCGGATGTTGTCACCCTCAACATCCGCAATGCCGAGCATTTTGCCGATAACCCGATTTTCGTTCTCGAAAATTGGGATAATCCGTCGACATCTGCTGATGATATTGCACTGGGTCAGATCATTGTTGATCCTGCTTCGGGTTCGGATGCTCTTTACCGTGTTGAGGCATATGATGCCGAGACAGTTACGGTCAGCCTCCTTGAGGGACGCTGGATTACAACGGACGGAACTTCTGCGCTCGACAGTGTAGCAAGCGGCCTTGCCGCACTGACCCGAGACCTCACAACTGCAACCCTCGACCTCAAGGCCTTTGCTGGTGCAACCACCGCTGCAATGCCTGCCGTCGGTGAGGTTTGGACTGTTGTGAATGATCAGGTCGATGCTGTGATTTACATCACCGCTGTAACCTCGACGTCTGTCACGTTCGATGTTCTCTCGGGCCGTTTGGGTACTGGCTTTATTGATGAGCTATTGACCTATGTTGATGGCGACGATGTCGAACAACTCGCCGTTGTCGACGAGTTTGGTATCGCTAAGTTTGGCGAGACTGAGCCGACCGCTATTATCACGATCGGTGAAACGGCGATTTCTGCAGGTGTTGCTCCGACAGTGATCCGCTTTGAAACCGAAGATTTGGCCTCGCCAGAAGGTACATACCTACAGAATGGAAATGCCGTCATTTATGTCACCGGAACAGGTACCGGTCACGTTCTGAGCGGCCGCCCTGTCATCGGCGATGCGTTCACCATTCTCGGTTCGACCGATACCATCGAACTCAAGACGCGTCGCATTACACTGGATACGTCCTATGCGGACGCAGTCGAATTCACGCTTCCGATCGAAGCGTTGAAGGATGACACTGGCGCTGCTTACGCACTTCCGCAGGCGGGTGGTTTCCTTGAACTATCGACGGGAACCACGACTGCACTGATCCTCGTGACCTCGCAGTTGGGCACCGATCTAAGGGCGAAGCTGTTGGATGGCGATTTGCCATTCATCACCGATACTTCGCTTCCTGAAGATGCGAGCGGAAACGCTTATGCTGAGGGGATCATTGGTCTCAAGGCTCTTGGTGCAACTGACCCGCAGTTCTTGTTGTCTCTCAAAGGGGCTGGCCTGTCGGCGGGCACTGGAACTGGCGTTGTCGTTGACACCAACCTGCGTGGTGCTGTTGCGGATTATTGGGTTGCGCGTGATGCAGTGACCAATGCAGTGACTGCGGTTGTGAAATCGACGGGCGGCTCTGTGACGCTCCTCGATGGCATGATCAACGAAGGAACAGTTTTAGCCCAGGTTGTGGAAGGAACCTGGACGCTGCGTTCACCTGCACGTGTCAGCACTCTTGATGGTGCGCTGTCGCCAGAGATGAAGCGGGATTACACCTACGAAGTCCTTGTTGAGGGTGACATGGCTGCGGTTCAAACCGCTGGCAAAGGTCTATCCGAGCGCCTAGCGGCGCCCGGTAGCGTTACACTGTATGCGGTCGATGCAACGGGTATACCTGTCGCGATCACGTTAACATCTGTCAACTTGACCCTTGGATTGATCGATATCAGTGGTCCGGCTGCTCTGCTGAAATCAGGTGTTGCGCTTTATGATGCGGGTGAGGGCAAGTCGTTTGATACTTCGGTCGCGCTCGAACTTACTGATGAAATCCGTCCGACGATTCGCCTAGAGCGCGAAGTTGGTGCGGATGGCGCTGTATCTGGTGCGCGTCGCTTTACCTTTATCGAGGCTGCTCCGCTCGAGGTTTCGGCAACAGTGCGGGTCTTTGATGTTCTGGAAACTGCGACATCCGAAGCCCCAATGCGTCTGTATGACTCCTTCGGCAATGCTGTCCTGATTTGGGGCGCTGATGCAGAGGATGGAACGATCAGCTTCCGCTTTGAAAGCCCATCGATCACTCAGTCTGGTGCAGAGCGGTCTCGACTGGCCTATGGTGATATGGCCCTCTACGCAAACTCGACGGACAATTCTGTCAACGACCAACCCGTGTTGCGTCTGGTTGCTCAGGTCGACGGCACCGAGCAGGCACTCGCTATGGCCGCGAACCGTGTTGCCAAGACCGACACAACAACTGATGTGAAGCTCTCGGGCCTGACACAAAACCTTTACAATGGTTTGACCGTTGCACACTTAAATGGTGGCACGGCTTCTGCCCTGACGACTGTTGAGGGCCTGTCGATCGATACGTCCGAGTTGAACATGTCAATCGGTGATAGTGGCGCTGAGACGACGACTGAACTCGGCCTCTCTTCTGGCCTCGGTTTTGCCGTTTCCACCGACAGTATCGTGATCAACCTTGATACGGCGATTATTCGTATGCCTGCTGGCTTTGACGGTATCTTCATTGAAGATCAGCCAGTTTACACGATGGTTGACAATGCAGGCACGTGGACTGCTGTCGAAATTGGTAATGTCAAGGTTTACAAAGCAGGCGCAGGCGAACTTCATGTAACGCTGAACCAAGGCACCAACACCAACATGGTCGGGTTTGGTGATCGCATCTGGTCTGAGTATGTGGCGGTGGGTGCAAACGCTCATACTGGTACGGTTGTGAATACTGATCCAACCGATCTGAAACTGTTGAACAAACAGATCGTTTGGTCTGACCTCAACAGCAGCCTGATCAACCAGTTTGGCTTTATCACTGGTGACGGTCTGATTTCCGAAGACGGGCGGACACTGTTTGATATCGGCTACTTCGGTGGAACGCTCGACGCGTACGGTAACCCAACAGGCAGCGGTACGTATGACCTTACGTTTAACCGCGTTCGGGTGCCGTTCCAGCCGTTTAACACTGGCGAGCAGATTGAACTGCTTTCACGTGCGGGTAATACTTATAGCGATAGCCTTGCATCTGTGTTCGTCGGTTCTGGTTCGCTTGACGTGTCCTTTGGTCCGTCTGGCTGGCAAATCCGTATCGATCAAATTTCGCAGCCGGACTTCGAACAAGCGATCATCAATTACTTGGTTGCTGAGGGCCTTCAGTCTTCTACGACCGAGATTGATCCCGCCGCTTTCAATACTGTGATCACCGACCCAACACGCGATGGTCTGTACGTATCGTCTCTCCCGACGGCGTCAGTTCAGCGTGGTCTAGACAGTGGTCGCATCATCGGTTGGGACCCGAACGAACGCATCATCATGGTCGAGATCGTTGAGAGCGATCGGTCCGAGGCAAACCTTGCCGACAACTTTGGCGATGCATTCTATCTGCGTGAAGCACCAGTCTATCGTCTGGACGATAAAGTTCTGTTCAGTGACGACATAGGTGACAATCATGGTGACTTTGGCATCGCAGTTTCGGGTGCGAATGTTTCGATCACGATCCCGCTTGTTCGGGCCGAAGGTAATTGGCCGCTCGATGCGGATTACACCAACGTTTACGTCTTGGATGAAACAACAGGTGCACTGGTTGCTACCGCACGTATTGATGTGGCGGCAACGCAGGCATCGTTTGATGCATCGGCTGCAGTAAATCCTGTTGGTGGATCGCGCGTTGTAAAAGCAATTGCGGCAAGCTCTACCAACGGGTGGAGCGGAATCGACCTGACGGGCAAGAAGGTCGTCTTGGCAGAGGCCTTTGATCAGATTGCTAATATGAGTGCTGTTTCTGCAGTCACAACCAACGAAGAAACTGGCAAACGGACGGTCGAGGCTACTCTTTCTGCAAATGCTGCGGTTTATATCGAGCACAGCGAAGATACGGGTACACCGCGCTTTGCCCAAGTTATTGCGATGGCCGGCTCAGACACGATCTTTGGTCGCGTCGAAAGCGTATCGGGAAATATGGCGTCTGGTTACACCCTGACTGTGGCATTAGGCCAAGGCGTTGCTGCACCGACGACTGGTCTGGTGCGCGTTGCCACTGCAGATCGCGTTGCAGCCTTCCACCTCGGTGCGTCTACCTCTGCCTTTATTCAGGCAGTGGAGCAGCAATACACAACCAAAGTGAACCTGTCTGAACTTGAGTGGGAAGTTGATACAATCACCCAAAATCTAACGTTTGCTGCCGATAGCGGTTTGATCGTTGGAGATGTGCTAACGGCTGAAGGTATCGTTGTGACCGTTTCCGCCGTAGCAAACGGCGGCAAGACGATCACCGTAGAACTGCGCCGCGATGGCGAAGTCTTTGATGGTGTCACCGAACTCAAGATTGGGCGTGCGGATGACTATCTGGGTGCAAACGATTGGGTCGTTGATCCGTCGTCGATCACTCAGATCTTCGAACCGGTCGATAATGCTTCTGGCTGGCCAGCTGACAACCGCGAGACTGCAGATTGGTCTGTCGAAGTTGGCTCGAACGCGTTGCGTGATATCTACGCTATCGAACTAAGCTACACCCCACATTCGCCACTTGTTGGCACCGTGGCAGGTGGAGCAGGTCAGACGATCACAGCTGTATCGTACGATGACGCTTATACATTGGCGACAATCTCGCTTGATGCTGCAATCACGACGACAGGGTTTGACGTTGGTTCGACGGTTGTACTCGGCGATCAGACCCTCGTTGTTGCTGAATACGACAGTGGGACTCCGTCTCAATTCAAGGTCGCTGCTACGTCCTTGGCACCGTCTGAGGCGAGCGTGCTTGCCAAACTATCTGCTGATCCGCTTGCAGAACTGTCAGCAAAAGAAACGCTGATTTACGAGGGTATCGTTCAGCCGCTTCGGCCGATTGTAAATGACCGTTTGGAATTCAACGGTGCGACCTTCAATGGCCGTGCGGTTATGCCAGACCAAGCGACTGTTTTGGACATTCAGGACCTCGGCGATGCATCGAACCCGTACAAGTTCCGTGTCTTTGTCGAAGTAACCTGGCAAGACCTTCAGGATCCGATCCTGATGGATGGCATGACGCTGGCGAAAGCTGGTTCGACGCTTGCAGCTCCGACCTCCTACAGTGAGACAGACACTAATACGACGCGTCTCAGCTTCGCGGAGTACATGACCTCTCGTGAAAGTGGCTTGCAAAGCTCGGCTCCGAAAGAGTTCTTTGCAAACCAGCAGTTCACGCTGAAGTCCGGCGCAACAACGATTGCATCGGGTCGCGTCACTGATTGGAATGGTGAGCTACAGCAAATCACTCTTGCAGGTCTGAAGGCTAACCTGACAGGCGAGGCAGCACTTAACACGACGTTGGGTGGTCTTGTTCTAGACGGTTACACCTTGTCGAGTGATATCGACGCGAGTGGTGCCGTGATCGTTGGTGAGCGTGTTCTGGTTAAACTTTCGGGTTCTCCGGCGGTCAAAGCAGGCACTGCACTCCGGTTCGCAACGACTGACGTTGAAATCGGCCGTGTTCTAGGGTCTGCGGGTGGCGATTATTATGAAGTGCTGATCAACAAAGACGCACTCATGGACGCTACTGCGATCGAAAACGGTATTTCGGTCAAGTGGACATCGGATGCGGTTGTTCCGCAGAGCGTTACAGGTACGATCACCGATTTGCGTGTAGATGCTGTGATCTCTGCTGTTCTGCACCGTCCGGGCGCGGACAGTGTCGTCGCAGATAAAAACCGTGCTGAAATCGATCCGGCTCAAGGCGACGAAGTTTACATCGGTGCAAACCATGTTGGCGAAGTCATCGGCTTTGACCCTGAAAAGGGCCTTCTGTCGATTGCCGTCTTCAGTGCGCAGCTTGCGAATGTATCGCTTGCTGGTCAAATCACTGTGCTACCAGCAGACACCACTGACCTGAGTGCCGCCTTGCAGGATGCAGACGGCAACACGGCGTTCGACATAGCAGGAATTCGTTTGGGTTCTGTCCGTTACGATGGCGTTGGAACGATCGCGTCTGCGTCGTCTTCGGATACCAGTGTCTCGCTAGAAGGTCTGGCACTCGGCTTCGATGGTGGATCGGGTGCTGGTAAGATCCTTGTCCTGTCCGACTTGTCCCAATGGTCGACCAGCCGTACTGCAGCTTATAGCTCGGTCAGTTTCCTGAACCGTGACCGGATTGTTGTTGGCATCAATTCGATCCCTGAAACGGCGGTCAGCTGGCAAAAACAGCGTGAATTCTCGCTCCTTGACCTGGCGCAGGATTCCTATCTGTTCGATATGTCGCGGACGCAAATTGCGGTCGCTGCGGATGGCGGTATTTCGTACCGTCTCGAGAACGGTGAGCTTCAAGCATCGACGGTCAAAGCATCGCAGCGGTTCTTGAACTACTTTGGTGCGGACGAAGTCTTTATCCACGGATCGAATGCTGCTGATGTCTTTAGCTTCGATAACACCAGTGCGCTGACCTACACTTTTGGCCATGGTGGCAAAGACGCCTTTAACATTGGTTCGATCATTGAAGTCCGTCAGGCTCCGAACCCAGATGGTGAAGGCACGGTATCTGTCGTTGAAACCACCGCTGGTACCTCCACCGATACACGTCTGTTCGGCGGCGGCGGTAACGATTACTTCCAAGTTTACCGTAACAAAGGCGAGACTTGGCTGTTTGGTGACGCTGGCGACGATACCTTCTTTGTCAAAGCGACATTGGGCATCACCAACCTTGGCTCTGGCAAAGGTAAGAACAAAGTCGGTTATAACCGTAACGCACCGCTGCACATTGATGGTGGTTCGGGCTTTGATACCTTTATCCTCGAAGGTACAGAGATTGGCGATCAGTTCATCGTCTTCGTCGACGATGATGGTGTTCAGCAAATCAAAGGCGCGGGTGTTGACCTCGGTTCGATCCAGAATGTTGAGAACATCCAGATCAACTCCATCGACGGTGATGATACGATCTATGTCTACGGCGTAAATGCTCAGACTCGTCTGACGATCAATGCGGGCCGCGGCAACGACAATATCCAAATCGGTGGTCCTGCTCGCGTGTTCAATCCTGATTCGCAAACTATCGACCTCGATACAACTGCGGCTGCTGCTCTGGTTCCGACCATTGTCTACGAAGATGTAGAAGAGTTTGTTCCAGGCTTTACGCGTGTTGAGCGGATCGTGAATGCGGATGGGACTGAAACCGTCCGTCAGGTTGTTGTTCCAGGCTATACGCGGATCAAACAGGTTGCGACGGTCGTTATGGTTCCAGTTGCGTCTACGACGCAGAGCGAACGTAAACGCTTCTCGCCTGACTCTGTGCGTATTGGTCGCCAAGATGACTTGAGTGCGTTTGACAACCTTGTCACCCTTGATGGCTCGGCAGGTGCGGATAGCGTCGATGTCAAACTCTATGGCAGCACAGACGGTAGCCGTGCGGATGGCGAATTTGGTGTCACTACGGCGCGCGAAATTCAGATCCGAGCGCTCAAGGCGATCTACGGTCAGTCCTATGTTCCGTCGGAAGGTGAACTGATCCCAACTGATAGCCCAGACAACGAAATATTTGGCTGGCTGACAGGCTTCGGCGGCAACTCTCAGGGTATCGTCTTCGACAACCTTGAACTGGTTCGCATCCAGCTTGGTGATGCGAAAAACAACTTTATCCTGTCGGGTGTCGATAAGGACATCGACTATCTCGTGCTGTCGCTCGGCGGCGGAGACGACGTGGTTCAAGTTGGCGCAATGTCGGAAATCAAGGACCGCATCACAATGCTGTCCACAAATGTCACCGACTATAGCCAAGCTATTCAGGATTGGTTCAACGCTGTCACCTTAACAAACGGTCTCTCTGTGACCGATCTTGTGATGCAGGCGGCTTATGACAACGTCGAAGCTGATACTGATGCTCTCGACGATTGGCTTGCGGATCTCGACATGGCCACTGTTGATACTGCCGTGCTTGCAGTGGATGAGACCGAACAGCTTGCGTTGAATGGAAAGTTCGTCTCTGACCTAGAACCAGAGCTTCGCGATTGGTTCGTCGGCTACCAGAGTGTTCTCGACCGGATTAATGCCAAGTCCCAAGACTTGTATTCACAAGCTCTGATCGACGGCATCGATTTCACTGCGAACATCGCAGATGTCCTTACTGCGCTGAACAACTGGTTCGTGGACATCGACTTCAAAGTCTTTGCTGCAAACGTTCCTGCCATTCAGGCAAAATGGGAACGTGCCAACCCGCGTTACGCCGGTGTTGTAGGCTCGATCGAAAGCATCCTGTCCAAAGCCGTTCTTATTGGCGGTACGGGTCGTGACACGATTTCGATCTACGACAACGCGCGCGCCGAAGCGGTGTTGGCGCAGGTGGATGTGTTCTCGGCTAAACCATACCAGCCGGATGATCCAAGTGTCGCAACGCCTGCACAGATCGCGGCTGACCCGATGCAACAGCGTATCGACTTTACCCGCATCAGCTTTGTTGCGCGTGATGGTGGTGCTGGTCCGGATGGTTCGGTTGCGTTGAACAGCTTCGAGATGAGCACCATCTACCTTGGTGCGGCTAACGATAAGGTCGAAGTCAAAGCTGCCTTGCAGCCGATCAACATCTTCACTGGTGGTGGTGACGACGACATCTTTATCGGCTCGACACCAGATGACGCGCTGAGTTCGAACCTCGACGGCATTGACACTACGATCCGCGTTGATGGTGGTATGGGTTCGACCCGAATGGTTGTCAGCCGTGGTGGTGACACAGACGGTACGGGCACAGTGTCCATCGGTGAAGGTGAAGTGATCATCTATCACTTCGCTGGTGATGATAAATCACTGCCGCCGCTCGTCACTTCGGTTCAATATCAGACCCTCATTGATCCGACGTTCAACCCAGCTGCGGCTGGCTATATTGCCGGTAGCTACAAATCGGATGAAGCCAATGGCTTTGATCGTGGCGTAACTGTCTACACTGGTGACGGTGACGACAAATCGGTTCAAATCAAGTCGATCCGCAAAGAGGCACCAACGCGCGTTTACCTTGGTAAAGGTGATGACATTGCCTCTGTCCTCCCGTCTCTCAATGGCGACAACTACGGTCTTCAGTTCCTTGCTGATCCGTCGTTGAACCCGCATGATAAGCTGGAAGTCTTTGGTAACGACGGTAACGACCGTATCGACCTCTCCAAAGCTTTGGTTAACGTGCACGCCTATGGTGGTGATGGTGATGACCGACTGATCGGTTCTACTGGTTTCGATATTCTGATTGGTGGCGCTGGCAACGACTGGATCGAAGGTTACGGTGCAGAACTGATCAACGACCCGAATAACCATTCGCTCTGGGGTCAACAGGTCGAAGTCTTGATCGGTGACTTCATAGGTCGCTTGTTCGAAGTAGAAGTTAGCAACGGTAACCTCGTTCGTTATCAGCTGCCTGGCTACATCGACGTTAACAGCCAAGCGTTTGATGATCGTTGGATGGAACGCGGTGGCGTCTATCTGTTTGATCGTACGGACGATGCCGGTCAGTTCATGGACCTCAACCTTGCGCTCGATGGCGACGGCATTCTGAAGGCTGAATATCGTGGCGGTAACCCGCTTGCCGAATGGAACAGTCTTGCTTCTCCGACAGAACTCTTGGGTGAAGGCGGTGACGACTTGATCTTCTCTGGTGTCGCTCTTCCGAGCGGTCTGGGGATGAGCATGTTGGCTGATGCTGCGACACGCAATGGCACTAACATCATCTTTGGTGGTGCTGGTCAGGACCGCATCTTTGCGGGTAACGCAGATGACTCCCATGCGTTTGGCCATGTCATTGTTGGCGACGAGGCACGTCTGCGCCTGCGTGATGACAATGGTGGTCGGATGTTCCAGCTGCGCGATATTGCTGCGGCGCTTCCGCCGCAGAACAACCCACGTGGCGACGATTGGATCCTGTTCGGCGCCGGTAATGCTCAGGTGCTTTCGGGTCGTGGTAACGATGCCATCTTTGGTGGCCTGAACGCTGACGGCACGAACGCAATCGGCCAGTATGACGTCAACATCGTTTCCAGCATGGGCGAGATCAAATTTGTCGAGGGCACAACTGACCTCAACTTTATGAAATCGCTCGAAGATCAGCCGGACGGCGATGATACCGTTATGATCGGTGACGACGACGTTCGTTGGATCGGCGGCGGTGGTAACGACCGCATTTGGGTTGGGTATGAAACCGATTTGACCCAAACGGCGACGTTCCAGCTCTGGAAGGCTGACGGCGATCAATTCGAGAACGGCACGCTGCGTGAAGTCATGGGCCAAAACCCTGCGGCCTACAGCCTTGAATCCATCCTAACCGAGAAGCGCGCATATGATGTCGTTTCTGGTGATGAATACGGCTCGAACTATTCTTCGGCATACCTGCTCGACGGAACTAACAAAGGCGTGCTGGCAACACTACCGGATAGCTGGACATGGAAACCGACAGTATCGGTAATCGATACCTCATCTGCGACCCGTCGGGTCCAGACCATGACCTTGCTGTCCGACTATGCTCAGATCGAGCGGATGGTTTATAACGATGCGGCGGGTGACAATCTGCCGGATGGTTATGAAAACACTGCGACATCGACTGATTTGTTCGAAGCAGATGAAGTGGTAATCGTAGAGGTTGCTAAGTCTGTCCCGCCAGCTGTCGATTTCGACAAGGTGCTTGCTGATCTGTCGCCTGCACTTGGTATCGAATTGCGTGGTTGGAACCGTGGTGATGCCGGTCATGATACGATCAATGTTGGATCGGCTCGTGGTCAGATCATTGCAGGTGAAGGCAATGACATCATCAACTCTGGTGACAACAATGTTTCGACAGGTGCATCTGCTGATGCATCGAGCGATCTTGTTGTCATGGGTGATGCAGGTCAGGTTCATCGGATTGCCGAGACGGACAGCCGTTACACCACAGCTGGCGTAACCGAATTCCCACGTTTGATCCGTGTTTCCACGAGTGCCGAACTGACGCCTGTGCGTCCGCAAGACCTCAATGGCGACAATGAGTCCCAAGCGTATCGTGGTGGCAATGACATCATTAACCTGGGTGTCGGTAACCATGTCGTGGTTGGTGGCCTCGGCGCCGATGACATTGATGTGGCAACAACCTATGCCTCGGCGAGCGGTTTGCATCAGATCGTCTCTGGTGACGGTGCAACGATGCTGTTTGATCCGCGTCTGGATCTGTCTGATACGTTGTCGCTGCTCTATTACGAGACGATGGAACGCAACAGCGCGCTTCTCTCGACCAGCATTTCGTCTAACGATGATACCATTAATATTGGTGGCGGGGATGTTCTCGTTACGGGTGGTGTTGGCAAAGACGTGATGACACTGGGCGAGGGCCGTCAGTTTGTTGCAGGTGACTACGCGTCGTTTACAACTGTTCAGTACAACGCAACGCCAGATTACTCGACCACAGGCCGTCAGCAGATGATCTTTATGGATCAGCGCGAAGCAGTTTATGGCGACGATGACACCATCACGTCGGCCGCAAATCAGGTTGTGTTCATTGGCGGTGCTGGCGACGATACAGCCACGCTGCAGAACGGTATGACCGAGGACGAAGTTGGCAACGTCTTTGCGATCGGTGGCCGTGGTCAGTTCGTATTCGATTTGGATATGACAGGGACTTCGGGCTTTGCGGGTGACGACACGCGTACCGTACCAAATATGTTCAATGTCCTGACTTTGGGCAACGCATCGACATTTGACTATGAGCTGGCTCCAGAGTTCAGCACTGATGGCGCGGTACCAGTTCTGGTCACTGTCAATGATCGGGTTAATGATCCGATCAACGGCAAGCGGTATCTCTACATTGCTAACCTGCCGACTGATGTTAGCGATTGGGCGGCGGTTGATTTCAGCGATACCACTTTGTGGAAAGAAGTCTCTGCAACCGATATCGAGAACGTCGCAGGCGGCAACGATACGATCCATATGTCTTATGGCCGTATCGTCGCTCTAGGTGGCGGCGGCGCTGATGTTCTGACCGCTCTTGGCTCTGACAATTCCGGCAACGCAAACAGCCGTGACACTGCAATCTTTGCCGGTGACTCTGCGCAGGTTGTTCTGACACCGGATGACGAAAAACTCCTCGTTCATCTGTTTGAGACACTCGTTGATAGCAATGGGCGGACCCACTTTACGGGTATTCCAGGATCGACGGGCTATGCGTCGGACCGTATCGAATTGGATTCGGGTCATATGCTTGTCATTGGTGGCGAAGGTGACGACACCATCGAGAATGGTGATGGCCGTGCGATTGTCATTGGTGACAACGGACGTATGGAATTCGCAGTGTCCTATGATCACAAGATCAACACGGTTTCCAACGCACCTGCTGCGGTTGAGTCTGAGGTCTATGCGCGCCTCGCGGGCAACGACACTGTGACGCTGGGTGAGGGCACTGTTCAGGTCATACTTGGTGGCGGTGGTGACGACACCGTATTGACTCAAGTCGACGCAAATGGTGATCCGATTGCTAACCTTGCCCAAAACGACAGCTACTTTGCTGGTGACCTTGCGACATTGGTCTTTGATCCGACTGTCGCCGGCTTCCAAATGATGAGCTTCTCGTCTGACGACGATGGAGTATCGGCGGCTGGCCATGATAGCTTCACAACTGGTGATGGCGATGTTCGTGCTATCCTAGGCTATGGCAATGACAGCTTAACCAAAGGTGACGGTCTTGCAGTAATCCTTGGCGATACGGGCACTATTACGGCGACGTCGAGCCCGCTCGATCCGTCTATCTATGTGCCTCGTCAGATGCTCTACCGCGCAGATGCTCTGTCGGTTCATGATGGTGTGGATACTGTCACTTCGGGTGACGGTAGCCATTACGTGATCATGGGCGGCATGGGTGATACTGTCAAAACTGGAGATGGCGAAGTCATCGCTCTGGGCGATTGGGGTATCATCGACTTTGATGCTGACCATACGCTTCGGACAGTTTCGAACACGCCGAACTCTGGTATGGAAACTACCGTGACTGACAATTCTGGTGACGATAGCTTTGAGTTGGGCGAAGGTGTTCGCCACGTGGTTATGGGTGGCGCTGGCAACGATACAGTTCTGGCCCAAGTGGATGAGAATGGTGATTCAGTAGCTAACCTTGCAAGGAATGATAGCTACTTTGCTGGCGATCATGCGGAACTGGTCTTTGCTGCGGCAACAGCTGGTCAATACTTGACCCAAATGCGGACCTTCCAGTCATCTGACTGGGCCGATTTGGCTGGCGATGATAGCTTCACCACTGGTGATGGCGACGTTCGTACGATCCTTGGTATCGGTTCTGATATTTTGGTTCAGGGCGACGGTCTGGGTTATGTGATCGGTGACCTTGGTTCGCTGGATCAAGATAACGCGGCCTTTAACCTGTCGCGCATCGAGTCCATGCCGGATGCGATTACGCTGACCAGTGCATCAAAGGATAGCTGGACTGCGGGTGATGGTGAGCACGTCGCTATCATGGGTGCTGACGATGATACTGTCGTGCTCGGCAATGGCCCGGTTCAGGTATTGCTCGATCACAGCTACATCCTGCGTGATGCCACAAACGGTAAGCTAATCCACGCCAAAGACGAAACGACCGCTGGATGGGGCAACGACAGTCTTGTTGCGGGTTCTGGTTGGGGCTTTGTCATTGGTGGCGGTGGTAATGACACCATCGCTACGGGCCGAACCACCAACGGTGAAGTTGCGGAGATTGATGGACGTCATGCCATCTTGGGTGATGCTGGCTACATTGATGCAAACTCTGCGCTTGCTGGCGCAATGGAGTTAACCCGTGTCGAGTCCTATATGCCTGCTATCTTTGGTGATGATACGATTTCCGGCGGTGCCGGTCGCGATATCGTCATTGGTGGTGCGGGTAGTGACGATGTTCATGGTGAGGCTGGCCGCGACTTTGTAGCTGGTGACTACCTGCTTATGGACTTCGATGATGCAGGTCTGATCCGTGAGGCTATTACGCAGCGTGATCTGTACTTCATGGGTGAAGGCGACCTTGTCACCACAGGGTATGATGGAGACTTCGTATTTGGTGGTACTCAGTTCAACACCATGGGTGTTGCGGCTTCGGTCGACGTAATCTTTGAAACCTTTGGTCGCATCTTGTTCGAACAGGGCCGTGATATTGAAAAGATTGAACGTCTGGTCAACTTAGGTGTTGCGTCCAGCTTTCTCGACGAGCGTGTAAAAGATGGTCAGGTTCCGTCGTCAGGGTCTCAAACCAAAGATGGCACAAATCCTATTATCGGATCTGTTTCGACGGGTGGTTTGACTGGTCAAGAAGACATCATGAACCAGAATATTGACAGTAGCTTCTCTGATGGTGGGTTTACTCTGACTGGAACATCTGGCGGTGCGAGTGAAACCTTCCTGTCTGATGCAGGTTCGACTGGTGGCGCTGACCCAACTCGAGCGAGCGTTGAAGCTGTAAAAGACGCGGTTAATGCTCCAACAGAAGTCGCGGCTATCCAAGTTGTGAAGGCTGGACATGAGGCGGTTGTGGCAAAAGCTCGAGCGGGAGCGCTTGTGGAAAGCACTCAATTTGTACAGAATTCTGTTGAATCTGATGAAGACATGCTGACCCTTCTCGAAACAGGAGCCATGGCAATGTCCGTTGCAAACGGCTATCGTCACTATGGAAAAGCCCGTAGTGTTGGTAGCCTCGAGCAGCGACTACGCGAATGGACTGCTTCGGGTTTTGCACTCCGCGGTGGCGATAATGGAAATGATACGCACGCTTGAAGGCGTGCGTATCGCGGGATAGCCCGCGAAACTAAAACAAAAATCTAGGATAGGATCCAAATATGGAAAATCAGGGTAATCAGGGTAATCAGGCGGATGGACGTAAAACGGTTGTGTTCCGTGATGGCAATATGCGCACGAGCTATTGCAACGTAGTTAATGTCGCCGCAACCTCTGAGGAATTTGCGCTTTTGATAGGCACTGGCCGCTCTTGGCATGGTAAGGGTGATGAGTTCGAAGTGGATCTGAACGACCGCGTGATCATGACACCGCAAACTGCGAAACGTCTTGCTGCTATGCTCGTGAATGCGATTGCACAGCACGAGCAGCGCTATGGCACCATTGATGCTTCGGCCCAACCGCCGTCGCCAGAAACCAACACTGCGGTGCAGAACTAACTGGGTACCCTTTAGGGCTCCCGTGAAAGATACGGTCCAGGATGGAGCAAACCGATTCGACCCCAATGGAAGGGATGGAAATAGAGGCGCAGAGCCCTGACCTTCTCAAACGGTTACAAAGTTGGTGTGAAGATTTGCAGAGACGGTTGCCTGGCCTTGTTGAGGTCGGGCTACTGCGTCTGGATGGAGAAAGTGCAGGGCTTATCACTGCCGTACCAGAAACAATGCCAATGGAACGTATTGGTTATCGTGAAGCTGTCGCGCGTATGCGGGCAGCAAACGTAGCCGTGCTTGTTCCCCTAGACCGTCCAGAAGACGGCATCGCAGAAGCTATTGTGATGCCTGTCAAAGGGCCGGGGCTGGACACACCCGTCGTATTGTTGGTTGGCGTAAGTGAGATGCCTGCATCGCGATTGCAGCTTCTGATGGCGCAGCTTGAAACATCTCTTGGTTGGGTGATGCATCACCTAACGCTTGATACGTTGGCGCAGACCAAACGAGAAATGGCGACCTATGATCAGGCGTTCCTGCTCTGTGCAGAGATGCTGGACACAGAGACACCACTTGAAGCGCGTCAAACAATGGCGTCTCTTTGCGCTAAAGACCTAGGTTGTGACCGTGTTGTTCTGGTCCGCCAAGGTGTTTTGGGTCTCAAGATCGAAGTGATTTCAGGGGAATCCCGCTTTGATCGAAAATCGAGGATCAACGATCTCACGCGTCAGGCCGCGCATGAGGCCCAGCTACGGCGGGCACCTGTGCGATGGAACCATGGTGATCAAGATAAGACCGCGATCATTGGTCGACTGGCCAAAATGCACGGCGATGCTGTTGCCATGGCGGTTCCACTGACAAATTCAAAGGGTGAAATTGATGAGGTCGTCGTTCTCCATTGGGCAAGCGCGGATAAGGTTCCAGACTTGACCGCGTGGTCCGTCCTTTGGACGCTTTCTCGTCCGATCCTTGAACAAAAAGATTTAGCGGCCCGTGGATCATTCGCACGGAATTATCATTCGGTGAGGCTATGGTTAAAACGGTTATTTGGTCCACAAGCGTTTAAATTCAAACTAATCGTTTCTCTAACTCTCATTACATTTTTTGCGATTGTCTTTGTTGAGATTGATAACACTCTGCGGGCTGATGTAGTCATTGATGATCCCGACCTTCGAGTGATGAGTGCACCGATGGACGGTTTTATCGAGGGCGTATTTGTCATCCCCGGTGATGTGGTTGTTATTGGGCAGCCTCTTCTTCAGCTCGAAGACGATGAAATCAAACTTCGGATCGCAGAATTCGACGCGCAGATTGCACGTCATACCGCCCGTGCAGCGGTCGCGCGTGCAAATCGTGATAGGGCCGAGGCTGTGGTTGCTGATGCAGAGCGGGCAGAGGTAGAGGCACGCTTGTCACTTGCGCAGCGTGAGTTAGATCAAACTCTGATTGTGGCCCGTACGGCTGGTCTTGTTCTTGAAGGGGATTTGCGCCAGCGACTTGGTGCACGGGTTACCTTTGGTGAGGAACTGCTGCGCATCGCGCCACGGCAGGGTATTGAGCTTCAGCTCTCAGTACGGAACCGCGATGGTGATCTATTGGTAGAGGACCTAATTGGTCAAGTTAGGCTAGATGCAGCACCTGAAGAGGTACTGACAGTTGGTGTGACGCGCATTAAACCTGGGGCCGAAACCATTGATGGTGAACTGCGTTTCGTTGCTTTTGGTGAGCTGCAGTCAGTATCCTCAAATACTGAAAACGGAATGCAGGGTACGGCACGGTTATCGTTGGGCAAGGCACCAATTTATGAGGTCTGGCTGACACCAATTGCCGAGACGGTTTACATGTTTTTCTGGCGTTGGGTACCCTAATGGCACGTGTCCAGCTTCACAGCGAAGACTGGTATCGAGTTTCGGCCCTCTGTCCGTGGCTGAGGCCACAGGTTGATGTGGCGCTCCATGAATATCGTGGTGATCCTTGGTATGTTTTGACGGACAAATCTTCAGGTCGGACGTTCCGTGTGCAGGCGGATGACTTTGAGATTTTACGCCGTTTTGATGGTCAAACACGCATTGATCAAATCTGGAACGACATTGCGTGGAGCCATAAGCGTGATTTGCCCCCACAAGATGAATTCTTAGAACTCCTGTCGCGACTTTATGAGGCTGGGATTTTAGCGGTTGATGCTGTGCCGCGCGCCTTACAGTTGGCCAAAGGCCAAACAGCGAAATCGCGTGAATGGATCGCTCGGTTTCTTAAATCGCCGGCGTCTCAGAAGATTGCGCTGTGGAACCCGTCTAATGTGCTTGAAACCGAAGTTGTTACATCTTTCGCCCATTTTGTCTTTGGTCCAATCGGTTTTTTCCTCTGGGCAATTGCGGTGGTTTGGGGTGGGTTTATGGCTCTGTCCTATTGGGCACCGTTAACGGCGAACCTTGGTGATAGAGTTCTCGATCCAGGGAACCTGCTCATCATGGCGTGTGTTTATCCTGCTGTGAAATTGATCCATGAGCTTGGCCATGCGCTTGCCGTGCGTCGGTTTGATGGGTCTGTGACCCAAGTTGGTGTCATGTTTCTTGTCTTTGTGCCAATGCCATATGTTGATGCGTCTCAAGCAAATGCGTTTCGGTCGCATGGTGCCAGGGCTTTGGTCACGGCGGCAGGTATTTTGGCCGAATTTGCGATTGCAGGTGTTGCTATGATCCTTTGGGCCGCAGCCGATCCAGGCTTGTGGCGGGCGATCCTATTTAACACGATCTTGCTTTGCACAATCTCGACGATCTTTTTCAACGGCAATCCGCTTCTACGTTTCGATGCGTATTACGTTGTAAGTGACCTGACGCAGACACCTGGGCTGGCGACACGTGGCCAAACCTTGATGGGTCGAATTGGGAAGCAATTCTTGGGGATTGATCCAGGTCCGGATACGGAGACGGGCGGCACGCTCGAACGTGTTTGGCTTTTATTCTATGCTATTGCCTCGGGTATTTATCGATTGGTCATCGTCTTCTTGATTGCCTTCGGTTTAGCAGATATGTTGGGAGCGGCAGGCCAGATTTTAGGTGTATGGGTTATCATTGGTGGTTTGATCTGGCCAAACCTTAAGACTCTCCGGACGCTTTCAACTTCGCCGGAGACATTGAAGCGGAAATGGATTGTGATGCAACGCACGTTGGCAATAGTTGTTTTATTGGTCCTTCTGGTAGCGGTTATCCCCTTGCCGCTAAGGACGACTGTTCCTGCGGTTGTTGTACCTAGCCCGAGTGCTGCAGTTTATTCCCGCGCTGAGGGCTTTGTAGAAGAGTTGTCGGTGACTGAGGGCAAGGTTCTTTTCGAAGATGATCCGGTTATGGTGCTTGACCGTGACGCCATGCGCACTGAATTTGAAGCCCTTGAAGCGCGAAAGCTTGCTACTAAGGCTCGGTTGCGAGCGGCTCAAGATTCAAATGAATTGCCCTTGGCAGATGCCATTCAAACCGAACTGAGCGCGATCGCTGATGGCTTAGAGCAGCTGCAAGCGCAGATTGATGCGGTCAATATTACAGCAGAGCGATTTGGTGTCTGGATGCCTGCCTTGCGGCCAATTAAATACGGAATGATGGTAACTCGTGGGCAGCAGCTTGGTTGGATCATTGGTAATGACGACCGACGGATTGTCGCGCAAATTCCACAGTCGAGCGGTCCAGCAGTTAGATCTGGTATAACTGGTGCGAGCGTAATGGTTGCAGCGAGCGATGTCCGCAAGATTAACGCTCAGCAGCTTGTCGTTCGGTCAGATGTGAGCCGGATTTTGCCTGATCCTCTATTGGCAGACAGAATGGGTGGCCCAATTATGACGGATCTAGAGAGTCCAGATAATCAGTTCTATGCTTTAAACCCAGCATTCAATGTGGTGAGTGACGTTCCTTTGTCGGATTTAGCGATTGGGAGGGTGGTTCAGCTGAAACTGTCCCATCCACCAACCTCTTTATTCAAACGTTATTGGCCGCGGATTGTGACGGCTGTGAGGTCTCGCTTTGGTCCTGGCGCCTGACATACCTGCACCGCGTGATGCGCTGATGCTGTTTCCGCCAGAAAGAGAAATTCTGGCAAATGAAAAGCGTGAATGGGGTTTACTGAACAGGTGGCGAAAGCTTCGGTTTAGGACCAGATCAGCGCAGTTGAAGCTGGTTGCGCTTGTTGAGGGAGCAAGAGGTACGCTGGTTGATCTATCGCCTGAGGAGCTGCGTGATCATGCGGTTGCGGCAGGCCTTAAATTGGCCTCTTGTCCGGCGACAATCAACAAACTAGCCACCGTTATGACGGCTGTGGATGAGGCGTTGTTCCGTACGCGTGGGTTCCGGTTTCATGATACCCAATTACAAGCCGGATTGTTGCTATCGACTGGCCATTTTGCAGAGATGGCGACAGGTGAAGGAAAAACACTCATGGCAACACTTCCTGTTGCTGTTCATGGCCTTGCAGGCTGCGGGGTCCATGTCGTTACGGTAAACGACTATCTAGCAGAGCGTGACGCTGAAGAAGTGACGCCAATCCTCGCACAACTGGGGCTAAGTGTAGGTTGCGTCATTCACGATATGGAGCCACCTGCCAAGCAGCAGTCCTATTCGTGTGATGTAACATATTGTGCCAACAAGGAATTGGTGTTCGATTATTTGCGTGAAAGAGCGCGTGTTGAACGGGCCTCGCCTTTGGCCTATCGATTGCAAATTTCTGGGATCGGTCGTGTGTTTGACCGGAATGGGCCTTTGGTTAACCGACTTGATTTTGTTTTGATCGACGAGGCTGACTCTGTTCTCATTGATGAAGCCAATATTCCACTCATTTTGACTGAGCCAGTTGATGATTCATTGTCACAAGAGTTTGTTGGTCAAGCAATTGACTTGGTTGCGCACGCGCCTGACGACGTTTGGGAAGCTGCTGATGCGCTGGGATATCGTGGCTTGCGTCCAGAAGCGTTAATCCGGTTGATAGATGGAATCCCGAATGCGGCGCCGGAGTGGAAATCCCTCGCCATAGCGGAAGAGATGATTTCAAAGGCGCGCATGGCACAGGATCGTTTCACGAAAGATGTTCATTACATCGTTGAAGAGGATAAAATTGTACTTGTAGATCCTCAAACAGGGCGTCCGACACCGGATAGGACGCTGCCATGGGGTGTTCAACAGGTGATTGAGTATCGAGAAAGCATTAAAGTTAGTTCAAATCGCGCGGTGATAGCCAAACAGAGTTTCCAGAACTTTTTCCGTAGGTATCACAAGCTCGCGGGAATGAGCGGCACTATTAAAGAAGTTAGGCGTGAGTTATCTGGCACCTACTCCACACCCATTGCCAAGGTGCCAACCCATCGCCCAGTTCAACGTAAATTATTAGAGCGTCACGTATTTGAGACGGCAGAGCAAAAGTTGGACTGGGCAATCGAGCGGGCTGATCGAATGGCTGCCGATGGGCGATCTATATTAATTGGCGTGTCCAGTGTGCTTTTGTCGGAACAGGTAAGTGATGCCCTGACGGTGGTCGGACGCCGGCATGACGTTTTGAACGCGCGGAGGCTCGTCGAGGAAGCTGATATTGTTGCCGACGCTGGTCGAGCTGGTCGTGTAACTGTGGTGACCAACATGGCTGGTAGGGGGACAGACATTAAGCTGCCGCAAGACGTAAAGGATGCGGGTGGGCTACATGTGATTATTCTCGACACGCTCGACACCAGTCGACTCGAACGTCAGCTCTATGGGCGGGCAGGGCGTCAAGGTGATCCAGGTAGTTATGATATAGCTCATTCATTGGATGAACCTGAACTAAGCCGTATTATCGGAAAAGCGGTCCGTAAGTTGATCAGCCGCATTTTAGTAGTGTCGAAGCCATTGGCAGTTCGCACCCATTTCCCCTACGTTGAATGGCGCAGAAATCGTCTGGAAAAACATCGTCGAAATCGGCGCATGAAATTACTTAAAAGTGAGGAAAAACGTAATGAATTTTTGGTGTTTACCCGTGCGGACTAGTGTCTTAATCGTGTTTTTGGCCTCTCCTCTAGCTGCCCAAGAATGGGACAGTGGATATTGTTTTTTGGCCCCAATTAAGGACACCAACCTGTCGTTTTCTGGTCGTGAATTGGTAAAAGAGGTTTCTGTTCAATTGGGCCAAGAGGTACATGTGGGTGAAATTGTGATGCGCTTGGATGGCGCCGGTATGCCGGCCCGATACGAGCGCAGTCTTGCGGAACTTCAGCACGCTGAGCGCGCGATGGAGCGTGCCAATATGCTGGGACGTGTTATGATTGCGGAAGATCGCGATCAACGTGAAATGGAACTCGCCGTGAAGGTCGCGTCCGCGCGCGAAATGGAGCTAGAGCTTGAGCGTCTTAATTTACGTGCGCCGCATGACGGTATCGTTGTCTCAATTATGGCCCAAGAAGGCGAGATGCTCGAAGATAGTTCCGCGATGCGGATCATTAATCTGTCTCAGCTTTTGGTCGAAATCGACGTACCGTCCGACCGTTTTGGCCGATTTGATGCTGGCCAAGAGGTTCAAATTCGCACTGAAAGTGGTGCAGTTGTATCTGCGACCGTAGTATTTGCCGATCCCATTATTGATCTGGCAAGTAAATCGTTCCGAGTGAATGCGGTTCTTGAGAATGCTGATCGTGAGTTTGTTGCAGGTACGAGTTGTACTTTGATTGACTAAAACGCTATTTGGGTGTGTGGTTTTTCATCCTAATGGCAGGAGGAGCCGAATGTTACAGAAACCGGTTCTGTTCTATTGCCTGCTAACCAGGCAGTTTTTCAAATGTGGGCAATGTGGCGTCTAACACTGTTGCCTTGATTATGCTTGATGTGTAGGCGTTTACCTCCGGCGCAAATTCCGCCTGTCGTTAATAACACCCGCGCGCAAGCCTAGTATGCCTCTGCGAGAGGAGTTCTGGGTAAACATTGGTGGGCCGCAGCTATTGCAAAAATGCTTGGTCATTACACTGCCAGCATTGGAATTATGTTGAAACGTTTTAGGTGTGCCGCTGACCTTTACGTCGACCGCTTTCATAAACATCAAAGAGGCAAAGGCGCTGCTGGTGGATTTTCGATAATCTGTACAATGGCAGTTCGCCATGACAGGAACATCGCCTTCCGCCTGAAATGAAATTTCACCGCAAAGACATTGTCCAGAAAGTTTTGTCAACGTTCGTACACCTTGTAAAATTTTGATTGGTTTCGGCCTAAGTCAAACCAACAAATATACAAGCGCAAAGCCAATTTATAGACAAATTGTGTCGCCGATTAGCGCATAGTACTAGGGAAAACGCATAATCTAAAAAGCGCTAACCGACACACAATTCATCAGACACCAACGCGTGAGTTACGTGGGTGAAAACTTGTCACGTTGGATGAAACCACAACAGTGAATTTCATTCACAAATAACGGTTGTTAGGCCGCTACAGTTTGACGTAGATCCGGTGCAAACACATCATGGTGGATGCCCGAAAATTCGCGAATGCTTGCCACCCTTTCAGGGGAACAATCCATTAACGCCGCCATGGCCGTAACTTTGCCCATGCATTTAGGTGAGCCCAAATAGTCATAAGGTGCGTTACCTGACCGTCTCATCACCCGGTTCATCACTGGATCAATCACGGCCACAGCATCCTTGATGCCTGCATCCATTGCATATTCAAACGCACCAATCATTACCTCGCTGGTTACGTATGAAATAGACTTACGTCCATGACCTATGTCCAATGAGTTCATGTCGACACAGAAACGCGTGGCTTCCCAAGCCAGCACACTGCGCAATGGTGGTTGTCCGTCCAAAATCGGCGCGAACACGTCCGACAACATATGTGGACCAGTTGTTTGCAGCAAACGCATGCACCCAACAACGCGCCCATTGGGGTCAGTACTGACCACATAGGCTGGATCAAGGCGATCAAACTCGTCAATTTCCCGACCATTTTCAAGTTGGACGTCCCATCCCAACCGGTCGTGGAATACACGCTTTCTTAGTTTATATACTTCGTCGATAAGACCTTTGTGGTCTTGGATATTTAGTGAATCTACAACATAGATCATGATGGTCTCCCCTAGTCACTGCCTTACTTTGGCCGCAATTCTGACAAAATTGCTATTAGGGGTATCCCGTAGTGTTGCTAATTTATTAACAGACCTATCCGGGGTAGATAATCTGATATCCAATGGCACGACCAACGGCCTGAATTGTGGTCAAAGCACCAAGTTTTTCACGCGCCGAGCGCATGTGAACCTCTACCGTCCGATGAGAGATACTGAGGATATCGCCAATATCCTGTTGAGTTTTGCCAATAGCTGTCCATTGCAAAACCTCGGTTTCGCGCGCCGATAAAGAAGGGCGTCGCAAGGCGCGAGACAGCACATCCGACTGCATAACCGAATCATGTAAATGAACCGCAGCCATTTGAAGTTCGCTGATTTTATCCCGTGTAAGAAGCTTCCATTCGCGTTCAGAACAAGACCGCGTAACGCTTAGCAAGCCCACATCACCGAACGGGCCGCGTACGGGAACGGTCAAACCCTGATCAGTTAAACCAAAATCATTTGCGCGGTAGAAAACTGAATTGAAACTTTCGCCGCGGCTTAGCCTTGTCCAATCAACTGGGGCGATGCTGCGGGCGGATTGGTGAATGGTTGGATCAACCCGATGCAAATTCATCCGCATGTAGTGCATTTTCCACTCATCGGGGTAATTTGCATAGCCCAACACCGAACCGGTAACCGGACTCATTGTGGCGTAAGATGCGAAATCGAAATCCATGTGTTCGCAAAGTTGATCGATAAACGTCAGGTAATTGTCACTGGTATTGCTCTGCGTGCTTAGGTCGATGATTTTTGTTAGCTCATCTGCCATTGCTTGCTTGTGTCCCTGTTACAGCAATCCCAATCGCGCCGCTTTTGATGTGGCTTGGGTCGCCGTTTTTGCGCCGATATTCGTCATGGCCGCCCGAAGACGTGCCTTCACGGCACTTTCCGAAATATTTAGCTCATGCGCAATCTCTTTAAACCTTTTACCGTTAGACAAAAGACGCAAAGCCTCAATCTGAGCCTCGGTTAACACAGGTTTGTCGTCAATTCCGGGCTTAGCGCCGCGTAAGGATTGTTGAAGCTTTGCAAGTTCGGATGTTTTGAACTCACGATCATTGCGCGCGAATATGCCAAAACTGCGCGTAGGGGCGCCACTAAGGGCATCAAGCACCGATACCAGACAACCATAACGCAAGTTGTGTTCGATATACGCTTGTTGAACGCCCGCAGGATCAGGCAGGTCAAGTTCCGACCACCGAACCGTGCCTTCGTTTTGATAAACCCACCGCATAAACGGATCTTGGACGGCCAAACCCATTACGGTGTAATGATCTACCCACGCCTGAGGAAAAGAATTAATCTCTTCCTCGGGGGCATAAAACCCAAGCCGTGCAGCAACATAGAATCCAGCAGGGGCCAAACTTGCGTAAAATGGTGTCCAAGTATTCAGTTGCACGATAGACTTTAATGTCCTTGTAAGCTAAATTTATACCCAAACAGGGCGGTTACCATGACACTTGATGCAAAAATAACAAACCTTTTGCAACGTATAGTTGTAGAACACGATTGGAAATTTGCAATCGGCGTACGGATTCGTTTTAACAACCCTAGCTTACTTTATCAAACATATCCTCAAGAATGGCAGGATTATTACACAAAGAACGCCCTTGTTATGGTTGACCCAACGGTGCGTTGGGGCCTTCAAAACACTGGTTATTGCACTTGGTCAAGCCTAGCTAAAGAAGATTCAGAGGGTGTTTTCGCCGCGGCTGCAAAATTTGGCCTAAATTATGGATTTGCGGTTTCAGAGGGCTCTCCTATGGATCGATCCATGGGATTCTTTGCGCGATCAAGCGGCGAATTCAGCGAATCTGAAATGCAAGAAGGTGATTCTTTGGTCAAAGAATTGCACAATTTGACTGATGGATTCGAAAATTGGGATCCAGATGACGTTGCCGCCGCGCGAGCAATAAAGCTGTAAAACACCACGAAAAATTCAGATGGTATTTTTTATTGACTGGTGAGTTAATAAAAAATAATCTCATGCCTGATCTTCAGGCACGAGGCACCAATGTCCAAACCAAATATATTGATCTTTATGGTCGACCAGTTGAACGGCACCTTCTTTCCCGATGGGCCGGCCGACTGGTTACACGCGCCCAATCTCAAAAAGCTGGCTGCGCGATCGACGCGTTTTAAAAATGCTTATACGGCCTCGCCACTTTGTGCGCCTGGGCGCGCCTCATTTATGTCTGGCCTTTTGCCAAGTCTTAGCCGCGTTTATGACAATGCTGCCGAATTCGCCTCGAACATTCCCACCTATGCGCATCATTTGCGGCGTGCGGGGTATCAAACCTGTTTGTCAGGAAAGATGCACTTTGTTGGGCCGGATCAGATGCACGGATTTGAGGAACGTCTGACCACAGACATTTATCCCGCCGATTTCGGGTGGACACCAGACTATCGCAAACCTGGCGAACGTATTGAGTGGTGGTATCACAACATGGGGTCCGTAACAGGCGCGGGTGTTGGAGAAATTTCCAATCAAATGGAATACGACGATGAGGTCGCCTATAATGCCACGCGCAAGGTTTATGATTTGGCTCGCGGCGGTGATACGCGCCCTTGGTGTTTGACCGTCAGTTTTACCCACCCGCATGATCCTTATGTGGCACGGCGCAAATATTGGGACTTGTATGAGGATTGTGAACATCTTTTGCCGGATGTTCCTGCCATGGATTATGAGGATCACGACAACCATTCCAAACGCATTTTTGACGCCAATGACTGGCGCGCTTTTAACATCACAGAAGACGACATCAAAAATTCGCGCAGGGCGTATTTTGCGAATATCAGTTATCTGGACGGCAAGATCGGCGAAGTGATGGAGGCGTTGGAAACAACCCGCCAAGACGCCATCATTTTGTTTGTCTCAGATCATGGCGACATGCTGGGTGAGCGCGGCTTGTGGTTCAAGATGTCATTCTTTGAGGGTGCCGCGCGGGTACCATTTATGATCGCTGCACCAGAAATGGCACCGGGTTTGGTCACAACGCCGGTTTCCAACATTGATGTGGCCCCGACGCTGTGCGATTTGGCGGGTGTATCCATGGATGAGGTGATGCCTTGGGTGCAGGGTGAAAGTCTTGTACCCCTTGGTCAAGGTGGCAGCCGTGATACCCCTGTGGCCATGGAATACGCCGCCGAGGCCTCTTATGCGCCAATGGTGTCATTGCGATATGGTCCGTGGAAATACAATCGCTGTGCACTTGATCCGGATCAGTTGTTCAATCTGGATGATGATCCCCATGAATTGACGAATTTGGCAGAAGAGCCCGCCCACCAAGGAACCGTGACCAGCCTGCGTGCTAAATCAGAGGCTCGTTGGAACTTAGATGCATTTGACGGACAAGTGCGTGAAAGTCAGGCGCGGCGATGGGTGGTTTATGAAGCGTTGCGCAATGGCGATTATTACCCTTGGGATTACCAGCCTCTGCAAAAAGCCAGCAAACGCTACATGCGTAACCACATGAATTTGGACAATCTGGAAAACGACAAAAGATTTCCACGCGGCGAATAATCAGACGGCAATGGTCTTGAAACCGAAAGGGGGCTCTCCCGCCTATTTGACCATTGCTACGCAACACCAAAATAGTTGGGCCCGGCCTCGCCTTCGGCTCGGAAAAACGAAAGATGAATGATGGAATATGATTTTGTAATTGTTGGTGCGGGGTCCGCGGGTTGCGCTTTGGCATATCGTTTGTCGGAAAATGGAAAATACACCGTTGCTGTCATTGAATTTGGTGGCACCGATGCAGGGCCACTCATTCAAATGCCCGCTGCCTTGTCATACCCCATGAACATGTCGCGGTATGATTGGGGGTATAGCACCGAGCCAGAGCCACATTTGGACAATCGATCATTGGCCACCCCCCGTGGCAAAGTTATCGGAGGTTCATCATCGATCAATGGCATGGTTTATGTTCGGGGTCATGCGCGTGACTTTGATCACTGGCAGGCGTCTGGTGCAAATGGGTGGTCCTATGCCGACGTATTGCCATATTACAAACGGATGGAAAATTGGCGCAGCGGTGGTCACGGTGGCGACCCTGCTTGGCGCGGCCGCAAGGGCCCCCTTCATATCAGTCGCGGCCCCCGATTAAACCCCTTATTCAAAGCCTTTGTTAAAGCGGGCGCTGAGGCGGGTTATCCTGTTACCAAAGACTACAATGGTGAACAGCAAGAAGGTTTTGGCCCGATGGAGCAAACCGTTTATGAAGGGCGTCGTTGGTCGGCGGCTAATGCTTATCTGCGCACCGCGTTAAAAAGGGAAAATGTGACCCTAATAAGGGGCTTTGTGAAAAAGGTTGTCATAGAAGATGGCTGTGCAACAGGGGTTGAAATCGCCAATGGAAACCAAACCCAGATCGTTCGTGCAAGCCGTGAAGTTATCCTTTCGGCGTCATCCATCAATTCGCCGAAAATTCTGATGCTGTCGGGTATTGGACCGGCCGATCACTTGAAAGAACACGGGATAAAGGTTGTCGCTGATCGCCCAGGCGTTGGGCAAAATCTGCAAGATCATCTTGAGCTGTATATTCAGATCAAATCTTTGCTGCCGATCACGCTGTATCGTTATTGGAACTGGGTATCTAAGGCCATCATTGGCGCGCGTTGGTTGTTCCTAAAAACTGGGCTTGGTGCATCGAACCAATTTGAAAGTGCGGCGTTCATCCGTTCGGATGCGGGTGTTGAATATCCCGATATTCAGTATCACTTCTTGCCCATTGCGGTTCGCTATGATGGCAAGGCCGCTGCCGAAGGGCATGGATTTCAGGCGCACACTGGGCCTATGCGTTCGCCTTCTCGGGGGTCAGTTACATTGCGTTCAAACCATCCAAAGGCGGCACCCAAAATCCTGTTTAACTATATGTCTCATCCCAATGACTGGCGTGATTTCAGACAGTGCATTCGATTAACCCGTGAAATCTTTGGTCAAAAAGCGTTTGCAAAATTTGCAGGGAAAGAAATTCAGCCAGGGGCGGATCTACAAACCGATGATGAATTGGACAGCTTCATCAAGGAGCACGTAGAAAGTGCCTACCATCCCTGCGGTACCTGCAAGATGGGTGCGATTGACGATCCTATGGCGGTGGTTGATCCCGAAACGCGGGTGATTGGCGTGAAAGATTTGCGCGTCGTGGACAGTTCAATTTTCCCACGTATCACAAACGGAAACCTAAACGGGCCGTCAATTATGGTTGGCGAAAAGGCAGCAGATCACATTTTAGGCGATGGCATGTTGGCCAAATCGAATGCGCAACCTTGGATCAATCCGAATTGGAAAACATCACAGCGTTAAACGGAATTGCGCGTTAATTCAGACAAAGCGTTGGCCAACCAAGGCCAACGCACGGCCTCGTTTTCATTAACGACAACGAAAGAACGGCGCGAAAATTCTGGTGCTTTGACGTGGAAAAGTGACTGATCCTTCAATTCCTTTTGACAAATTCGTTCCGGCAAATAGGCCGAACCGCCGTGTGTTAAAATATGCGCAAGACCGAGCGTTGCTGTGCCAAAGGTCAATCGTGCGGTGCCTGCATCGGCATAAGCTGCGGCATGTTCGCGGCCAAATTCCTCACCAGATTCAACAAATACATAGTCTGGATTAAAATGGGTTGGGGTATCGGGCTCGGTTGATACCAAGATCAAACGATCCAGCGGCAAAGCATGCACTGATTGATTGCCCGTTGGGGTGGGTTGGTAGGTTATTGTCATATCTACCAATCCGTCCCGTAACCAACTGGATAACTCCCCCGCGCTGCCTTGCCAAATCGACAGGGCGACGGATGGTTGCGTAACGCGGATGTTGTCAAAAATCCTTTGGCCAAAACCGAACCACAAATCCGTATGGCACCCGATGTTGCACATGCCGCTAAGATCGTTTGGTAATGATGTTTCTTGCTGTGCTTGCCGCCAAAGATCCATCATCGTTTCGGCGTATCTTTTCAATCGCCCGCCGGCCGCTGTCATAACAGCACCAGATTTCTGACGCGTGATCAGTACCTGCCCAATTTCATCCTCTAACGACTTAAGCCGTGCGGTCACAGTTGATTGCGTTACGTTCAGGCGATCCGACGCGCGAACAAGGCTGCCTGTTTCGACGATGGCCAAAAAGGTTTGTAGGGCTGTTAGGTTCATATTCTCACACTTCGACAAATTCGAATTTACTATACATAATAATTTGATTTTAAAAAGTCATTTGCCGCGCTAAAACTTTGCAAAAGGGGAATGATCATGAGCGATATCACTGAATATAAAATGTTGATCAACGGCGAATGGGTCGAGGCCAGCGACGGCGCGCGCTTTGACAGCTTTGAACCAGCAACTGGAAATTTGTGGTCAACGGTTCCAGAAGCAACCGCAGACGACGTTGATCGTGCTGTGCGCGTCGCTGATGCGGCATTTAACGACGGACCATGGAGTTCAATGAGCGCAACAGAACGCGGCAAATGTTTGCGCGCGCTGGGCGATTTGTTGGCCGAAAATTCTGAAACTATGGGCCGCATTGAAACCCGTGACACGGGCAAGATGTTTAAGGAAACGAAATGGCAAGCGGCATACATCGCCGAATATTTCCATTTCTTTGCGGGTGCTGCCGACAAGATCAACGGTGAAACCTTGCCGATCGATAAACCAGATATGTTTGTCTTTACCAACCGCGAACCGTTGGGCGTTATTGCGGCGGTTGTTCCATGGAATTCTCAATTGTTTTTGACGGCGGCCAAAATTGCCCCTGCTTTGGCGGCGGGTAACACAGTGGTTATAAAAGCGTCAGAACATGCATCCGCGCCGATTTTGGAATTTGCCAAATTGATCGCGCAGGCCGGAATTCCTGACGGCGTTGTGAATGTTGTCACTGGACATGGTGACCCTTGCGGCCGAGTTCTGACATCGCATCCTTTGGTGTCGCGCGTGTCCTTTACGGGTGGTCCAATTTCCGCGGGTCACGTGATCCGAAACACGGCTGAAAACTTTGCAGAAGTGTCGCTGGAACTGGGCGGTAAATCACCCTTTATCGTTTTTGATGATGCAAATATCGAAAGCGCGGTAAACGGATCGGTTGCGGGCATTTTCGCGGCGTCTGGTCAATCTTGTGTTGCTGGTTCGCGCCTGTATCTGCACGAGGACATTGCGGACGAGTTCCTGGAGCGGATGGTCAAAATTGCCAAAGGCATCAAAATTGGTGACCCACAGGCAGATGAAACCGAAATGGGTCCGCTCTGTACACAAGGGCAAATGGATCACATCACGCATCAAGTGGCCTTGGCTGAACAAGAGGGTGGCAAGGTTCTGACAGGCGGCAAGCGACCAGATTTACCAGGTCTGTATTTTGAACCAACGATCATCGAATGCCCACGACAGGACATGACAATTGTGGATACAGAATTGTTTGGCCCCGTTTTGTCTGTGCAACGCTTTAAGGACGAAAATGAGGCTCTAACACTGGCAAATGACACTGTTCACGGCCTTGCGGCTGGCATTTTTACCCGCGATTCTGCGCGTAGTTTACGGATGTCAAAACGCATCAAGGCTGGCATCGTGTGGGTGAATACCTATCGCGCAATTTCACCTGTCGCCGAATTTGGTGGCATGAAAACATCCGGCTTTGGTCGCGAGGCTGGTTTTCAAGCAGTCTATGATTACACCCGCCCAAAGACCGTTTGGATCAACACATCTGACGAGCCGCTCGCCAGCCCCTTTCAACCACGCTGAGGTGACACCATGAAATTTCACATTGCAATAAACCTAGAACGCATGGACGACACCGCCGACATGAACGCGGTGCAAGAACACGTGATTGATATGGTCAAATTGGCTGACGAGGCTGGCTTTGAAATTGCTTGGGCGGCGGAACATCACGCGCTTGAAATGACCATTGCGCCTAACCCGTTTCAGATCATGACATGGTGGGCGACCCACACCAAAAACATTCGTCTTGGATGTGGTGTTGCCAATGCTGCGTATTGGCACCCGATCAACATTGCTGGCGAAGCAGCGATGGTTGATCTGATCTCGGGCGGACGCATGGATTTCGGTCTGGGATCGGGTGCGTATCAGCGTGAATTTGATCGCATGCATCCCGGGTTAGATCAAAAAGACAGCTACCACTATGTGCAAGAAATGTTGCCCTTGGTGAAGGAACTTTGGAAAGGTGACGTTGAACACAACGGTAAACACTGGCAATTTCCCAAGTCGACGTCTTGCCCCAAACCGGTGCAAGAGGATGTGCCAATTTGGGTGGCGGCACGTTCACCGATTACGTTTGACTATGCGGTGCAAAACAACTGCAATATCATGTCTTGGCCTTTGACAATGCCGTTTGGTGAGGCTGAAAAATATCGCGACCAACTGGTAGAAGCGCGTCAAAAATTTCCGGGGCACACGGGTCGTTTTGCCATGATGCGTCACACGGCAATTTATGAAAACGAAGACGATCGTGCCGCTTCTATCAGCGCCATTCGCAACGTATTGGGCCAATTTGGCAACCTGATGATGAAAAGGGGCGATGTAGTGAACGGTTTTCCTGATCCAATCCCGCTAGAGGAAATGGAAGGCAACGTGCGCGTTGACCCTCAGATGCTAGAGGAAAACCTGATGTTCGGCTCACCCGAACAAGTCGTCGAAAAACTAAAAATGTACCAAGATTTGGGCGTCGATGCCTTTATCTATTACGCCAGCATGGGATTGGATATGGAACGCCAAAAACGTTCATTCAAACTGTTCTGTGACAAAGTTAAACCTGCTTTTGAATAATTCCCCTGAAAGGAAGACTATGACCGCTGAAATTCGCCGTACGCTGTTGCACATCCAAACCACCAATATCGAAGGGGGCCGCGTAGTTGAAACCCCAACGAAATTGATCGCCGCCTTGGCAATCATCAAAAACCCATGGCACGGCCGTGGATTTGTTGAAAACCTGCGTCCCGAAATCCGTGAAATCGGCCCTGTGGTTGGCAAGCTTTTGACCGAGATGATTTTGGACGTCACAGGCGACAAGATCGAGGGATATGGCAAAGCAGCCGTGGTTGGCATGGGCGGCGAAATTGAGCACGCCCAAGCGTTGACGCATACCCTGTGGTTCGGCAATCAATACCGCGATGCGGTTGGCGCCAAAACCTATCTTGCATTCACCAACTGCAAGGGTGTTGCGGGCCAGCCGATAATGATCCCATTGATGGATAAACATGATGCAGGCCGTCGTTCGCATTATCAAACAATTCACCTGAATGTTCCCGATGCACCGGGTCCAGATGAGGTCGTTATTGCGCTGGGCGCATCCATCGGTGGGCATCCGCATCACCGCATTGGTGATCGCTATGAGGACCTGAAAGAAATGGGTCGCGACGTCGACAATCCAGCGGGCGTTTAAGTGGTGCCAAACGGAACGTCAGAATTTGGTCGCCACGAGGGCACGGCCTATGAATTGCATGGCACGGTCGGTGCGCCGGTCATTGTGCTTATTCATGGTCTTGGGCTGTGCCGTCATCTTTGGGATGATCATATTGATGCTTTGTCCGCAAACCATCGGGTGTTGACCTATGATTTGTGGGGGCATGGGCAATCTTCGCCCGTTCCAACAACGGCGTCCCTTTCGGTTTATGCCGCCCAACTTGCCGGATTGATGCGTGCCCTAAATCTGGGGCCTGCATCGATTGTTGGGTTTTCTATTGGTGGCATGATCAATCGACGTTTTGTGTTAGATTACCCTGAATTAGTCACTGATTTGGTGATTATGAACTCACCCCATGACCGGGGTGAAGCGGCGCAAAAACAAGTTGAGGAACGCGCAGCGGACGTGCGAAATCACGGTGCATTTGCCACCTTTGATGCCGCACTTGCGCGGTGGTTTACACCGGATTTCCGCGCGAATAATCCGGCCGCTTTGGCATTGGTTCGCGAATGGCGCGGATTGGTTGATGCTGAAAGCTATGCCCAAGCGGCATGGGTTTTGGCCAATGGCGTACGCGAACTTATTAAACCGGAACCCGCTGTCACGGCGGGTTCTCTTGTTCTGACATGTCAGGCCGATAGCGGCAGCACATCAGAAATGAGCCATGCAATTGCAGCGGAAATATCAGGCGCCCAGACGCTGATAATTCCGCAGCTTCAGCACTTAGGATTGATGGAGGAACCACAGACCTTCACCGATCCGATACTTCAATTTCTAGAAGGAAGAAAATCATGACGATGATGTCGGGTGGCCAAGTGGCCGTAGAGGCGTTGAAAGCCGAAAAAACCAGCCATGTGTTTGGCTTGATCGGTTCCGCCACAATGGAAATGTTTGACGCGCTTTATGATGCACCAGAGATCAATTTTATCGGTGTGCATGACGAACGAACTGGTTGCCATATGGCCGACGGGTTCGCACGGGCATCAGGGCGTGCAGGCGTGTTTTTAGCGGGCCAAAATGGGCCGGGTACAACAAATTTAGCCACGGGTTTGGGGCAAGCAAAAGCGGCGTTTTCACCGGTTGTTTCAATCTCGGGCGCGTTGGCGACATCGCATTTATATCGCGATGCTTTTCAAGAGGTAGATCAGCAATCGTTGTTCACCCCGATCACCAAGAAAACATGGACGGCACCAAGTGCGGATCGTGTACCTGATTTGGTACGCGAGGCGTTTCGTGTCGCCCTTGCCCCGCGCCAAGGTCCGGTTCAATTAAACTTGCCGCGCGATGTTTTGGCGGCTCAGGCGGACATTGTTGATCTGCAATCGCCGAACAATTATCGCCCACTGGCCTATCCGGCGGGTAATGATGCGGCGATCAAAGATGCGTCCAAGATGCTGGCAGGTGCAAAACAACCTGTGATTATTGCGGGTGGTGGCATCAAAAATACGGGCGGAGCGGATCAAGCTTTGGCCCTTGCGTCGGCGCTGGGCTGTCCAATTGTCACCTCACCCGGACACGGGGATGCGATCCCGTTTTCACACCCTTTGAATGCTGGTCAAATGGGCCCTCGCGGTAACCCCGTTGCATCGCGATTGGTGCAACAGGCCGATGTGATCTTGGCCCTTGGTACACGTCTTGGGTTCAACTCGACATTTTACACTTATGACAACATCAATCGTGATGCGCAGATCATTCATGTGGAATTGGAACCGACGGCAATTGGGCGTTACTTCCCTGTTGCCATGGGTATTTGGGGCGATGCGCCTAGTGTGGCTGTGCAGCTGACCGCCGCCCTTGGTGGTATCAAACAGCGCGCGGATGCTGTGACTTGGACCACGCAATTCCAAACAGACCGCGCGGCTTATCTGGCCCAACGTGATGTTGATGCGGTGATGGATGACAGCCCCATTCAACCAAGCGGTTTGTTTAAATCCCTGCGGGACGTATTGCCCCATGATGCGGCGATCACGTTGGATGCGGGAACACTATGTTTGCAAGCCACCGATGCGTTGAACATGCACCACCCCAAAAGCTTGTTTTCCCCGCTTGATTTCGGGCTGGTTGGCTTTTCCTTCGCGGCCGGTCTGGGCATCAAACTGGCGATGCCTGATCGCCCCGTTGTTTCGCTAATGGGTGACGGTGGTTTTGGGATGGCAATGTCCGAACTGTCGACGGCTGTCGATCATGGGATCAACACAGTGACGGTGGTGATGAACAACGGATGTTGGGGGGCAGAGAAAGCCTATCAACGTGATTTTTTCAACGAGCGTTACATCGGCGCAGATGTTTCCAGCCCCCCCTTTGACAAGGTGGCCGAACTTTATGGTGCTAAGGGGTATCGCGTCGATAAGCTGGGTGAACTTGGCGGGGCCATTCAGGCGGCATTGGTTTGTGGAAAACCCGCCGTGATTGATGTAATGGTTGACCCAAATGCGCTGTACAGCTTTCGGCGTGACAGCTTTAAACATCGCGGTGGCTAAGAATGTTTTAACGAAGTTGACACCTGTCAACTTCGTTAAACACGCATTAATTCAACAGGCCTAAGCGGCCACAAATTTCAAACTGACACCGTTCAAACAATGGCGTTTGCCAGTGGGTTTTGGCCCGTCATTAAAGATGTGGCCCAAGTGGCTGCCGCAACGACGACAGTGTGCCTCGGTTCTTGTGGTGAACAAGGTATTGTCTTTCTTTGTACCAATCGCGCGCGGCAAGCTTTTGTAAAAACTTGGCCAGCCTGTGCCACTGTCAAATTTGGTTTTTGAGGAATACAGCGGCAAATCACAGCCACGGCAAATATATGTGCCCGCGGCATAGTTTTTATCCAAGGGGCTAGAACCAGCGCGTTCCGTGCTTTCGTGGCGCATCACGTTGTATTGGGTTTTCGTTAACATTGCGCGCCATTCCGCGTCTGTGCGGGTCACTTCAAATGTGCCTGAGGTTGCCAAAACGGGGTGTGCCGAGGCAATCAAAGCCGATCCAGCCAACAAGAAATTACGACGCTTCATTTGGATTACCCTTTCGCGGTTCAATCAAATCTGCCAGGGCAGATGCCGTTGATACAGAAGTTGTTGAAACGACTTTTGTCAGTTTTAACCCAAATTTGCACTTAAACTATGGTCACGATTGCGGGAACGAATGCAAAAATATTGAAATATTTGGGCGGCGAACGTCACTCTACTTTTTTGCGTACCTTCGTAGAACTTTCTTAAAGTTTGTTCGTTAGGCACTGCTAAAACTGAGCAGGACCTAAATGTATCGACTAATTGCCTTCTTTATTCTGATCAGCACCCGTGTTTATGCATTGGAATGCCAAGCCGTTAGTGATCCAATGTTCATGTGCAAAAGCAGTGAGTTTCAGGCCTGTGAAATTGCGGTGAAAGGTGTGGCGCGCCAATATTGTTTGCATTCGCCCCAACAGGGTGGTGATTTGCCCGTTGTTTTCGCCTTTCACGGCGCGGGTGGTAAATCGGGGGCGATGGTTAATCTGCTGCGTTCGTATTCCGAACAATCCATGGTGGTGATCGCGCCACAGGCAAAAATGACCCAACACATGGCGGATTGCAGCCATCGTTGGCGCCAAATTGGCGACACCTATCAGGGTTGGGATGACCTGTTGCGCGATGACAATTGTGCGGGCGGAAACGGGCTTGATGATCTTAAGTTTGTTGAGGCTTTGTTGGATGATACCGAACGCCAATCGCCAAACGCCCGTAAATACGCAATGGGCTTTTCAAATGGGGGCGATTTTGTTTTCCAATTGTTCATGACCGAACAATTTGACCGTCGTTTAGATGGTTTTGCAACATCAGGTGCGGGGCTTAAGGGGCAAAAGGTTACAGCGTTGGCGCAGGTGAACGGCGTTGGAAACTATACGGTGAACACAAAAATCCGCCGTCCTTTTATTATGCAAATCGGTACATTGGACAAAAAGAACCTCGACATTCAGGCATTGGCAAGGGCGGTTGATACGGCACCTGGGTGCCAACCGATTACCAATGCCGAGGATGTGTTTCGTTGTCTTTTGAATGTTGTTGTTACCAAGGGTGATAAACCGTTCGACATGCCAACCAGGCGCAGCCAAACCCGCGATTGGTTGGTGAAATTTAACGGGGTTGATTTGAACCGAACTGAAAGCCTTTATCCGAATTTGGGCGTTGGTCCTGAACCCTCTGATCACACCATGACTGTTCGCGAAGATTATCGTGAAGGTACAGCCGCCAACAGTGCGGCGGTCGCGGTGCTAACCACGGTTGATGGGGGCCATGATTGGCCGGGTTGGGGTGGAAATCGCGCGCCTTGCCCTAAACGAAATTGCGACATTGATTACATGCATGAAATTATACAGTTTTGGCGTAGTCACGCAGGTATGAAACTGCCTTTGCCATAAGGCTGTCGTTTCTAATCCGAACGCACCAAAGTGGGCTGCGTGGACTTGCCCTTACCAAATCTCGCGATAAAGGCTCTCGATTTCAGCGGCTGTTGGAACGCGTGGGTTGTTTTGGGGCGAGCCTGATGTCATCGCCTGTTCGGCCATCAAAGGCAGTTTTTCGTGATATGCATGGTGATCAAGCCCATTTGTGCTGGGCGAGGGGACTTGTAAATCTTGGTTCAATTGCTGCAAACCAGCGATCAGTTTTTCGCAAGCTTTGCCATCGGTATCCGCAGGTTCAGCCATGCCCATAATGCGCGCACATTGAGCGTATCTTTGGGGGGCGTGTGAAACGGAAAACGCGGTGACAGCTGGCAATAACATCGCATTGGACAGGCCGTGTGCGACATGAAAATGCGCGCCAATTGGTCGGCTCATCCCGTGAACCAAGGCGACCGAGGCGTTAGAAAACGCCATGCCAGCTTGGGATGCGGCCAGCATCAATCCCTCACGTGCCACGGCATTTTCAGGATCGGTATAGGCGGTGCGCACGTGTTGGGTGATCAACGGCATGGCGGATAAGGCAAATGCGTCAGTATAGGCAAATGCGCGGCGACTTACGAACGCCTCGATCGCGTGGGTTAGGCTGTCGACAGCCGTATCCGCCGTGATTCTCGCTGGTTTAGTGACTGTAAATGTCCAATCAATAAGGGCAGCGGTTGCCACACAAGCAAGGCCAGACAGGTTGTATTTTTCTGTTAATTTCGTGTCGGTGATCACGCACCAACGAGTCAATTCAGACCCAGTGCCGCCCGTTGTTGGCAACAAAATCAAAGGCGGGCCGCATTTGTCGATTTGGGTGGGGGCCTTGTAATCTCGCACGTGACCCGCATTCACAGACATAAACGAAATGGCCTTGGCGGCATCCAGAACACTGCCACCACCGATGCCAATGATGCAATCGTAATCACCTGCATTGAAGGCCGCCAATCCTTCGTCAACACAGGTGTCGGTGGGATCCTCAACTACCGCATCAAACGTGCCCCAACCGATACCCACATTGGCCAAAACGTCGGTAACGGTGTCGACGTGACCAAGGGCGATCAGGTTCGTGTCGGTTACAATAAGGGGCCGCGAAAGGCCCAATTGTTGCAAAACTTCGGCTGTTTCCAGTGCAACGCCCCCGCCGATGCGAATGATGCGGGGGGATTGAACGCGGCCAATTAACGTGGCGGACATGGCTGATCCTTTACGGTTTCCAGTTCTCAATCAGTTCAACAGCCTCGGCGGCTGAATCGACAAATTTGAACAAATCTAAATCATCTGGCGAAATCGTACCTGCATCGGCCAGCGCTTCCCAGTTGATAATTTTGTTCCAAAACTCTTTGCCAAACAAAAGGAATGGAATGCGGTTCATGCGGCCTGTTTGAATCAAAGTTAGCGCCTCGAACAATTCATCCAATGTACCGAATCCGCCTGGGAACGCGCAAAGCGCCTTGGCGCGCATCAAGAAATGCATCTTTCGGATCGCAAAGTAGTGGAAGTTAAAGCACAGTTCTGGTGTGACGTATTCATTGGGTGCTTGTTCATGGGGTAATACGATGTTCAGCCCGATTGAGGCACCACCTGCATCAATGGCACCGCGGTTTCCGGCCTCCATCACGCCCGGTCCGCCGCCAGTAATAATTACGTCTTCGCGGCCATAACTTTGCATGGACTTCAATGTTATCAAACGCGCAAATTCCCGTGCTTCGTCGTAAAAACGGGAAAGCTCCGCCAAAGTTTTTGTTTTGGCTTTGTCTTTGTTTGCGGGTTCCGGAATGCGGGCACCGCCAAATAGAACGATGGTTGAATTGATTCCGCGTTCCTCGAGGATCATTTCGGGTTTCAACAGTTCAAGTTGTAGTCGAACGGGGCGCAGTTCATCACGACACAGAAAATCACGATCATCAAAGGCTAACCGATACGCGGGCGCGCGTGTTTGCGGTGTATCTGGCACCTCGGTTGCTGCCTGAACATCTTGGTGACTGTGCCGAAATGGGTGCCGTCTGGATTCGTCGTTCATAAGTTGCGTCCTTTGCATTGCGCCTGTTTCGTTCAATCAGTATAGGCGTAGTTAACCTGAGACCAGTCAAATTCCGGAGAGTATCATGTCAAACGCAGCATTAGAAACCGCAATCGAAGCCGCTTGGGAAGCGCGTGAAACAATTTCCCCCGCCACAACTGGCGAACAACGCGAAGCAATCGATGATACATTGAACGCATTGGACAGCGGCAAATTGCGCGTGGCAGAACCCCGCCCAGATGGCAATTGGCACGTAAACCAATGGGCCAAAAAGGCCGTTCTTTTGGGTTTCCGCGTTAAAGACATGGAAATTCACGGCGGTGGTGCACAAGACGGCACGTGGTGGGATAAAGTCGACAACAAATTCAAAGGTTGGGGCGACAATCAGTTTTCCGAGGCTGGTTTCCGCGCTGTGCCAAACTGTGTGGTTCGTAAATCTGCCTATATCGCGCCGGGCGTTGTTTTGATGCCATCATTCGTGAACATCGGCGCCTATGTGGACAGCGGCACCATGGTTGATACATGGGCAACTGTTGGTTCCTGTGCGCAAATCGGCAAAAACGTACACCTTTCGGGCGGCGTTGGTATCGGTGGTGTTCTTGAGCCAATGCAAGCGGGCCCGACCATCATTGAAGATAACTGTTTCATCGGCGCACGCTCCGAGGTTGTTGAGGGCTGTATCGTCCGCGAAGGTTCGGTTTTGGGCATGGGCGTATTCATTGGCCAATCCACAAAAATCGTTGATCGCGAAACTGGTGAGGTCATGTACGGCGAAGTGCCATCAGGTTCCGTGGTCGTTGCGGGCTCCATGCCGTCCAAAAATGGTGTGAACCTTTATTGCGCTGTGATTGTTAAAAAGGTTGACGCACGCACACGTTCAAAAACATCCATCAACGAACTATTGCGTGACTAAGTCGGTAATAGATTTATGAAATTCAAAGCGTCGCCCTTGGTTGGGCGGCGCTTTTCTTTTTAGTGAAGTGTGTTTTTGTTTGGGGCTGTATGGCTGGTTTGGCGCAGTTCAATGTATTGACGCAAAACCGCACATTCGTGTTTTTTCAAAACAGCCCGCGCAGCGGGGCCATATCCATAATCGATTTCATCCGCGGCATTTGGCATAAGCCGCAGAATTTCCGCCTGCGTTTCGGCATCAAAACCGGGCAGGGTTTGCGGGCCGGGGTGATAGCTTTCGCTAGGCATGCCGTTGGCAAAAACAATCTCGTGCTGATCAAACATCATATGAACATAATGGGTGGGTTCATCGCTTTCGATACGTCGAATTGAATGGTCGTTTACCAAATCCTTGGCTTTGACCAAAACCTCGGTTGTGCCAAACAACAATTCGGCCAAGGCATCCCGAATGAGAACGCGGTGATTTTGGGAAAAGGTCACGGCATGATGGTTGCCAATGGCATTGGCGGAAAAATGAATGGGGGCATCACGCCCTTTTGCTATGGGCCGCGATGAGCCGATCCAGCAAATTTTCTGAATGCCACCGTCCAAGGTGACAACGCGGTCCCCGACGTTCAAATTCTCTATCGGGATCGGCCCCAAGGGCGTGGTGATTAGCGATCCTGCCACGAAACACGCCACCGTTGTGTGTGTGACGTTGCCAAGGTCTGTGTTGCCCAGATCATCGGCCACTTGATAGGTGAATGTGCTGGTGGTTTCAGTGCTGCCTGCCTGAATAGAGATCGTGCCATCATCATTAAGGGTAACAACCTCACCGCTGTTCAAGGTTACTGTGTCGCCGGGATTGACCGCCTGCCCATTGATATGGGTGATATGCAGTTCGGCACTCGCCGCAGCCTCATCGTTGCTTACAATATCTAGGGTAACTTTCGTGTCAAAGCCACCAGTTATTGCGTCGTCTACGGCGATCAATTCGGTTTGGACACTGTCCGCCGCGATCAAAAGGTTGCTATCATAAGATCCATCACCCGCATCAGCGATACCAATTGAAATGGTATTGGTTTCACCAGGGTTTACGGGCGCTTTCAGCGTCATGGTGACGGTCAAACCGTCCATTTCCGTATTGACCAAATTGTCACCAGCAGGATTATCGATATAGAGGTTTTCGTTGGTTTCATTGTTGATGTTGTCGATAGAAATCGTACCATCACCAACCGACAATTCCGCCTTTACGCCGTTTACAAAAATGCCGACCGCGTCGTTGTAGCCGCTGTTGACGTATTCCAGATATTCTTCGGATGAAAAGACTATCTGCATCGTAAGAGTGTCGCCAACGGGGATAAATTCAGCACTTAAGATGGCGGCGTCATAAGTTGTCATGCCCGCAATATCACTAAGCGCGTCATTTCCATCACCGTCGTGGTTCGTGCTTGTGCCGGCCGATTGATTGGTGTTGCCACTGCTTTGCGTTACGTCGGCGGCGTTACCAGTGGAAAAAATAAGCCCGCTGTCTGAGGGCGTCAGGTCGCCGGCTGTTGTATCGCCGCCTGTATATCCGCCCGATGCACTGTCCGCACCTGTATAGCTGGCGGTTTCCACCTTAACTCCATTGCCAAAAATCATGTCGGCCATTTCCATCGCCGAAAGTGTGGTATCAACCGCCAGTTTGTCTGTTGTCGCCATATTGCCCCTTTTGTGCGTTTTCCGAATTTCGTTATGTGAGAAAACGTCGTGTTGAAGGTGCCCGCAGTTCCGCTTAGAAGCGGTTAACAGATAAAATTGACGATAAATTTTCGTCTAAGACGGATGATAAAGGGCAAACCCATGGCTGAAGGCAAACGCAAACAACAAGTGTTCACCCTGCTTGTGCAACTTGGTCGCAAAGATGGTGACGGACTGCCAGCCAAGGCAACAGGTGCTGGGCTGATGTGTTTTGCATCTGGTGTGGACGAGGCCGAGGCCGTTCGCGAAACGGTTGCTATCCTGAAACAAGCAGGTACGGCGCCGTTGGATGTAACTGGCTATGGCACCCGTGAGGATCGTTTGGCTGAGGGTCAAGAAATTGATCCGGGCGAGGATGAATTGATGGCGCGTGCATTGGCTGAAAATTCGGTGATCATCGCCAAGATGGATCCGTTTTACGATTGATCGCGACGGAATTTCTGGCGGCGTTCGTATTACCCTTTGAACACGCAAAGGGAACACCATGAACAAACATCTTATATTAGCAGCAGTCGCAATCGTCGGATTTGCAGGATTGGCCGTGGCCGCCAGCAACAAAGTTGATGTTTCGGAAACAGGATCAAAAACCTGTATCGCCTCTAATGGCATCCCCGATCACACGACAGGGAGTTTTCCCAATCGTGGCAACCCGAACCGGATTAAATCGCAGAACATCAAATTTTGCGTTACGTCCTCGCCCGCCAAAGGGGATCGCGCCAATTACCGCGTTCGCACGGTTGGCATTGCCACGAACGGCATTTTGATCCGCCCCGGTACAGCTGATTGGTATGACGCCAGTTCACCACGCGGTCATTCGCGCGATCGATCATCTGGTTGGAACCTTGAAGGGATCGGATCAAAGAAGTTGGGCACCGACAACCAAAATGCCCATGTCGACCATCGAGGCATTTATCATTATCACGGTATGCCTGCGGCCCTGATCAACACAGGCGAGGGCACGTTGATGGGCTATGCCGCGGATGGATTCGAAATCCATTATGCGGGTACATCCGCGCAAGCTAGTTACACGCTAAAAGCAGGCAAGCGCGCAACAGCGCCTTTTGGCAAACACGATGGAACCTATAATCAGGATTGGGAATATAACGCAGGTGCTGGAAACCTAGATCAATGCAATGGGGCGACAGTTAATGGTACCTACACCTATTTTGCCACAGACAGTTATCCGTTCTTCCCGCGATGCCTTTATGGCACGCAAATCACGCAATACCGCTGATACCTAGTTGCCGAGGTCGGTTTGACCGAACCATTTGCTCATCAAGGTTCGGTAGGTGCCGTCCTCGCGCAATTTAAGCAGGCTTTGGTTGATAGGCTCAATCAGAGGGCTGGCTTGGGGCAGGGCTATGCCATAGTTTTCGGGCAAGAACACACCGCCAACCAATCGCCCTTTGCCAAAGCCGTGGTTGGTTGTGTAATAGGCCAACACAGGCGCATCAAAAACAACGGCATCTAAATCGCCTTGCTCAAATGAGGTTAGCAAACTGTCGAGGTTATCGTGGCCAACAAAACGAACAGATCGCTCTGTCATATAGTTTGCAGCCGTTGACCCAGATGTCGTACCAACGCGTTTTCCATGCAAATCCCTGATTGAACTGATCGAACTTTGTAACGCATCGACGGTCATCATCGTGGTGATTTTGGCCACAAATATCGATACAAAAAACAAGGAAGACACCACCAGGAACGTACCTAACAGGCGGCCCAACGCCGTGCGGGGTACACGTTCTTCAAAGCCGCCGTTTACAACAAGGTTAAGAGCCCACCAAAAGGCCGGAAACATTGCTTGGCCGCCGGGCTTGTCGAAATATTCTTGGGCGCGGCGTTCAAAGAACCACATAAGCATGCCGCCTGCAAAAAGAACCAAGAAAGCCCCTAAAATAGCAAAACCCAATTCCGGTGTTAGAATGGTGCGCCAAATAGAAGATGATTGATCGCTGGCAGGGATCATGATTTGCAAACCACTTGCAAAAATCGGGTGCGAGAAATCCAACACTTGTTCGCGTGCTGATGTGATTGAAATGTTCGCGATGGCCAAATCTGATTGACCTGTCTCAACCGCACCCAACATGTCACCAAAGGAATCAACGCGTTCAACTGAATATGAAAGCCCTAGATTGGCAGCAATCTCTGCCCATAAATCCATACTGAAACCAACTTGTTTGTTGTCGATTTCCATAGAAAAAGGCGCACGCGTTACAGTTGTAACGGTCAAGTCTTGGGCTTGCGCGTATCCAAATGAAAGCGACACCAAAGTAAGAAGGCTGAACAAGAAATGGCGCATTTGATTTCCCCAAAAGACATTTCGCGGATAAAGGCCGTATTTTGCCCAAAAATGCAAGTTTTCAGTACCAGAATGCGAAATCTAATGGACGCCTGCGCTGGCAAGCAACACTTTGGCCTCATAACCCTTTAACATCATCCGTCCCGCATCACCGTACCCAAGGCCCGTTTCAGGGTCTATTTCAGGGAAAATGCTACAGATTTCTTGATTAACGTCTGATTGAAAAGCATCTGCACTTTGCGGCCCGGGCAGATAACTTTCGGTGGCAAGACCGTTTGAAAATACGATTTCATGATCGTCAAACAGTAGGTGGAAATATTCAACCACTCCACCTTCGACAATCGTGACTGTATCGCCGTTTACCAGATCCTTTGCCTTTACCAAAACCTCGTATTCGGCGAACAGCAATTCAGCCAATTGATCCTGAAACAAGATGCGATGTTGTGGGGAAACGCGTAACTCGCGGTGGGGGCCAAAAGTGCCTGCGGCAATACAAATAGGCGCAAGATAATCAACGGCGGGCACCTTGCGTTGACCAAGCCAGCGCAAGGGCTGTGTGCCATTATCAAGTGTTGTGATCAGATCGCCCGCTTGCAATTCCTCAACAGGAACTTCGCCTTGGGGTGTTTCAATGAGCGTTCCCCTGACAAAACACGGTACCGTATTGATCGTAACCATGCCAACATCGGTATTTCCGTTTGAATCTTCGATCGAATAATTGAAATTGACAGCGTCTTCGTCGCTGTCTGCTACAACCGTAAAAGTTCCATCAAAATTCAATGTTAAACTATGGCCGCTGGCAAGGTTAATTGTCGAGCCGACACCCACAGAAATTCCATTAATATGTGTGACAGTAAGCGTGCCAGATCCTGTGTCATTTCCAAGCACGTCGAAAGTTTCTGTGTCGCCGGCATCCATATTCAAAACATCAGCTTGGGCAATTGTGGTGGTTTGCAAACTGCCGCCGGCAATCAATAGACTTGAATCGCCTTGCCCATCGCCAACATCAGCAATGCCGATTTTCAAGGAGTTCACATCACCGTTGACCACAGGAATTTTCAGGGTCAACGTCATCGTAAACCCATCCATCTCGGTGTTGTAAGCATCCCCTGTATTGTCATTATAGAGGTTTAAGTTTGAATCATCCCCTAGGTTATCAACGGTAACGTTGCCGCCGATTTCCAGCGGGATCAATTCACCGTCAAACCAAACGCCCACAGCATCAGTAAAAAGGCTGTTAATGTATTCAGGAAACTCGTCTGACGCAAAAACAAATTGCATACTAAGAACGTCGCCTGTGGGAATGAAGTCGACGTTTAAAACCGCTGCATCATAGGTGTTGGTGCCTGCGATTGCGTCAAATTCCGCCAATCCGTCGTTGGTATTGTTGTCGGTTGATTTAAGTGTATCGGTGTTTGGATCACCGTTTTTATTGGTGAAATCTTTGACCTTGCCCGTGGATAAAATAACACCAGTATCGCCAGGGGTAACACCGGGGGTGTTCGCGTCGCCTTTTGAATAAGTTCCAGATGCCGCGTTTGCACCAGAATATGATGCGCCGACAACTTGAACGCCGTCGCCAAATATTTCATTGGCCATGGCATCTGCGGATGCATTTATCTTGTACTTAAGGTCCGCCATTCTTCCGCCTCAGGTTTTATCCAAGACAGAAACAGCCAATCAACCGACGGATTACGCCCGTCGTTTTTCTTTGATTTTACCGCTCTTTGCCGGGCCATTTTGGCCTCTGACGTTGCCTGCCTCGGGATTATTTTATTGTTACCAGCAGTTTTGGTTGAAAAATTGCGGCTTTGCAAAGGAATTCCATCAAATGGCCGCAAATCTAGCGCCAAAATGTTGTGTTTCCCCAACAGTTTGTGCTTGAAAGGTTCGAAAAGTCGCACCAACGGCGGCAGAATGGGACGAAAAATGGCAAGTGATCCGGTAAAAATAACCGAAACTTTGGTGAAATGTGCATCCGTTACCCCAACAGAGGGCGGTGCGTTGGTCTATTTGGCCGAACTGCTGGGTGCGGCGGGTTTTGAATGCACGCGCGTTGATCGAGGCGAAACCAGCAATCTTTATGCACGATGGGGTGCCAAGGGTCATGCGCGCAGCTTTGGCTTTAATGGTCACACAGATGTTGTGCCTGTTGGGGATGAGGACGCTTGGACGCATCCGCCGTTTAGCGCGAATATCGTTGATGGATGGCTTTACGGGCGTGGCAGTACCGACATGAAATCCGGCGTAGCCGCCTTTGCCGCCGCAGCGATTGATTTTGTGACAGATACATCGCCAGATGGTGCCGTAATATTGGCCATTACTGGCGATGAAGAAGGTGTTGCCATTGATGGCACCGTGGCCTTGCTGGACTGGATGGACAATCAGAACGAGGCGATGACAGCATGTTTGGTGGGTGAACCAACGTGTCCTGATACCATGGGCGAAATGATGAAAATTGGTCGTCGAGGATCAATGACAGCGTATTTCACAGTGCATGGAATTCAAGGGCATTCGGCCTATCCACATCGTGCGCTGAACCCGCTGCCCCCAATGGCGCGTCTGATGGATCGATTGGCCAGTCACACCCTTGATACTGGGACAGATCATTTTGATGCCTCGACCTTGGCGGTGACAACAATTGATACGGGTAATCCTGCGAATAATGTTATCCCAGCCGCCTGTAAGGCGACAGTTAACATTCGATTTAACGATGCGCATACCTCGACCGATTTAATCGCTTGGCTGCAAAGCCAAGTGGATGAGACCACCACAGCGGATGGCGTTAAGATTGAAATGAAAACGCAAGTTTCTGGCGAAAGTTTCCTTACGCCACCCGGTGAATTATCCGCGCTAATTTCGCGATCCGTAAAGGATGTCACAGGTGTTGAACCAGTGCCATCAACAACGGGTGGCACGTCAGATGCGCGGTTTGTCAAAAATCACTGTCCAGTGGTTGAATTTGGACTGGTGGGCAAAACAATGCACCAAGTTGATGAACGGGTCGAGGTTGCACATATCGAGCAATTGAAAGAAATTTATTCAAAAATATTGGCAGGTTATTTTGCGTAAAACACTGGTCATGATGGTGAAAGAACCCCGCGCTGGGCGTGTAAAAACGCGACTTGCGGGTGATATCGGACGTATTCCTGCAACGTGGTGGTTTCGACACCAGACGCGCCGGATGATCCGCAAGTTGGAAGATCCGCGTTGGGATTTGGTGCTGGCGGTTAGTCCCGATGCCGAAGGGATGAACAGCCGAATTTGGCCTGCGCACTTGCCAAAGTTTCCGCAGGGGACAGGGGATTTGGGCGATCGAATGTCACGTGTTTTTTGTGAAGTTGGTCAAGGGCCATTGATCATTGTTGGTGGTGATATTCCTGGTATTACCCCTCGCCATATCGCCCGTGCATTTGCCCTGTTAGGTCGGCGCGATGCGGTTCTGGGCCCAGCCCCTGACGGTGGGTACTGGTTGATTGGTCTTACTCGCAAAGTGGCGGTGCCGCCGACCCTGTTAAAAAACGTGCGCTGGTCAACCAAGGACGCACTAGAAGACACGGTTGCCAGCCTATCGGGTCTGCGCATTGGGATTACGGATACCCTGAATGATGTGGATCGCGGTGCTGATCTTTCCGCATGACGGCACGCTTTGGCCGTGATAGGTGCGGCGCATGGCCAAACTTCCTTCTAAAGACGAGATCCTGCAATGGGTCGCTGAAAACCCCACCAAGACCAACAAACGCGACATCGCTAAGGCGTTTCGCATCAAAGGTCAGGCGCGGATTGATTTAAAACGTATGCTGCGCGAATTGCAGGCAGACGGGCATCTGGAAAAACGTCGCAAGACGTTTCGTAATCCTGATGCCTTGCCGCCCGTTGCGTTGTGTGAAGTTTTGGCACCCGATGCCGATGGAGATCTGTTTGCGCGCCCATTGGAATGGGAAGGAGAAGCTGCCGAGCCGCGTATTTTGTTAAGCCTTGCAAAATCTGACCCCGCCCTTGCCGCCGGTGAACGTATCCTTGCACGCTTGCAAGAAGTGAAGGACGAAGATCACGCCTATGTTGGTCGTTTGATCCGACGCATTGGCAGCAACCCGATTCGTGTTCTAGGCATTTTTCGCAAATCCGCCGAAGGTGGGCGCATTACCCCCGTTGATAAAAAGGCCGACAAGGAATGGTTGGTGCCAGATGGTGCCACCAATGACGCCCGTGATGGTGAATTGGTCGAGGGTGAACTTGCTGGCCCAAAATCCCGCATGGGATTGCCCCGCGCGCGGATTGTGGCGCGGTTGGGTGATCCATCTGCCGCAAAGGCAGTATCGCTGATTGCAATCCATCAGCATGGCATTCCTGATGATTTTCCTGATGATGTGATTGCGCAGGCCGATGCGGCCAAACCAATGGGTCTAAAGGGTCGTCAAGATTTGCGTGACATGCCCTTGGTGACGATTGATCCGTCAGATGCACGCGATCACGATGACGCGGTTTTTGCCCATGCGGATGATGACCCCAAGAACGAAGGTGGTCATGTTGTTTGGGTGGCGATTGCGGATGTTGCAGCATTTGTAACACCGGGGTCCGCCTTGGACAAAGAGGCGCGAAAACGGGGCAATTCATCGTATTTCCCTGACCGTGTTGTGCCGATGCTGCCAGATCGTTTGTCGGGTGATTTATGTTCGTTGCACGAAGGTGTTGCGCGGCCTGTGATTGCGGCACGAATGGTGCTTGACGCAAAGGGTAAAAAAATCAGCCACAGCTTTGTGCGTGGTATGATGAAATCCCCCGCCAGCCTAAGTTACGAAGAGGTACAGGCCGCCCAAGATGGTTCGCCAAATGAACGATGTGCCGAGCTCATGGATGTGGTGATTGCGCCATTATACGAGGCTTATGAGGCAACCAAGATGGCACGCGCACGTCGCCAGCCGCTTGATCTGGATTTGCCAGAACGGCGCATTCAGTTGTCTGATGATGGTAAGGTTGCCGAAGTGGCCTTTAAGGATCGACTAGATGCGCACAAGCTGATTGAGGAATTCATGGTCCTCGCGAACGTTGCTGCGGCCGAGGAATTGAATGCGCGCAAGCAGCCACTTTTGTTCCGTGTTCACGAAGAACCAAGTTCCGAAAAGCTAGACGCCCTTCGCGAGGTTGCCAGTGCATCAGGGTTCAATATGGCTAAGGGACAAGTTCTAAAGACACAGCATTTGAACCAACTGTTGCGCGCGGCCAAAGACGGCGAATTTGCGGAACTGATCAATATCTCGACGTTGCGATCCATGCAGCAGGCATTTTATGGGTCTGACAATTATGGTCATTTTGGATTGGCCTTGCGCAACTATGCGCATTTCACGTCACCCATTCGTCGGTATGCAGATCTGTTGGTACACCGCGCATTGATCCGTGGTCATGGCTGGGGCAATGATGGCTTGTCTGAAAATGATATTGCCACGTTGGATGATACGGGCATTCAAATTTCAATGACCGAGCGTCGTTCGATGATGGCGGAACGCGATACAACGGATCGCTATCTTGCGGCGTTTTTAAATGATCGTGTGGGCAATTCCTTTCAGGGCCGAATTTCTGGCATCGCGAAATTTGGCGTGTTTGTGAAGCTGGATGACACGGGGGCCGATGGATTGTTGCCAATCCGTTCATTGGGTCGTGAATTTTTCAACTATGACGCTGACAGTCAAACGTTGAAGGGGTCTGAAACAGGCATGCTGGTGGCCCTTGGTATGCGGGTTGTCGTGAAATTGGCCGAGGCTGTTCCCGTAACCGGTGGCTTGATCTTAGAGTTGTTGGAAATCGACGGTAAGACAGCCCCCAAAAGCAGTGGCAGTGGCCGTAGATACGGCAAAGGTGGTGGCGGAAAGGGCGCTGGAAAAGGTCGTAAGTCCGCGCGGGATAAAGCCAAAAAAACCAAAATCAAGAAAAAGATCGAGCGCCGCCCCCGTAAGGGATGAATGGCGGACAGCCGCCGATAGCTGTTCGATTGCTTCCAAAATGGAAACAATGATTGTATTTCTGAAGGTAGATTCTCTTTCAGGTAGTGCGCATATGTTTCGATTTTTTGTTGTTTCAGTTGGTATTTTGTTGGCCGGTTCTTCTTTGGCTGGACCGATCGTTCTGGATAAATCCTTACGACCAATGGCACGATCAGAAACACGCCCTACATTGGTGGCGGCGACCCCCAGTAGATTTAAATCTTGTGTTGCAGGGCTAAAGCGACGGGCGATAAAATCTGGCATTTCTAGCCGTACAGCGGATCGCGCTTTTCGAGGGGTCCAGTTTTTGCCAGATGTAATTGCAAAGGATCGCAAGCAAAGTGAATTCACCAAACAAATTTGGGAATATTTAGATACAGCCGTTTCAGCAACGCGGGTGAAAAATGGCCGTGCAGCCTTGCGCAAACAAAGCCGTGTCTTGGCACAAATTGAACGCAAATACGGCGTCGAGGCCGAGGTGGTTACTGCAATCTGGGGTCTTGAATCGGCTTATGGTACCTTTCGGGGATCAACACCTTTGATGGACAGCCTGACAACATTGGCCTGTGACAGTCGGCGATCCAAATTTTTCACAAGCCAATTGATGGCGGCCCTTAAGATCATTCAGGCAGGTGACGTGGCACCACGAAAAATGACAGGCAGTTGGGCAGGTGCCATGGGGCATACGCAATTTATTCCAACCAGTTATCTGGGTTATGCCGTTGATTTTACCGGGGATGGCAAACGCGATATTTGGTCGGATAACCCTACGGATGCGCTGGCATCTACGGCGGCTTATCTGAAACGGTTTGGCTGGACGTATGGGCAGCCTTGGGGTGCCGAGGTGCGGTTGCCGAAAGGGTTTAATTACGGTCTGGCAGGCGAACGCGTTAAGAAACAACCCAGCGAATGGCAGGCGATGGGGGTTCGCCTGATCGACGGTGGCGCGTTGCCCAATAAGGGAAAAGCTTCGATCCTTTTACCTGCAGGGGCACGGGGTACAGCTTTCGTGATTTATAACAACTTTCATGTGATCGAGCGGTATAATTTGGCCGACGCCTATGTGATCGCGGTTGGGCATTTATCGGATCGAATTGATGGGGGACCTGATCTAAAGGCAGGATGGCCCCGTGGGGATCGCCCGCTAAGTTTTTCTGAAAAGAAAGAAATGCAAAAACGGTTGATCAGAAAAGGGTTTAATACGGGCGGCGTGGACGGGATTATTGGCCCAAACACGATTCAAGCGGTTCGGGAATATCAAGCGTCGATTGGATGGGTGCCGGATGGTTACGTGTCGCTGGAAGTTCTCAAGAAACTACGCTGAGGTAGGCTGACCAAAAGGAATGCGCTGGCGCGCATACTGGTTTTTGGTGCGCAGCGGTACGGACGAATCCCAACACGACGAACGACCCGAAGGGGCGTGACGGAGGGATATAGTATGGGCCTTTTGGCCCATTCCTTTGGATCACATGTTGTGTGGGGACTCGACATTTTGGGGTGAATGCGTAAAATAGAACAAAATGTGAACATTTGGATTGCTGCCCTTGTCTTCTCGCCGTATTCTTTCATTATGGTTCCCGCGTTTGGCGGCTGAACAACAAGCCCGCCGTGAAGGGGTGCCTTTGACGGGTCCTTTGGCAATTGTTGCGGATCAACAAAATGCGCAGGTTCTGTCATCATTAAGCGTTGAAGCCGAAGCCGAGGGTTTGCGCCCGGGACAAGCCTTGAGGGATGCCACTGCGATGTGCCCGACGTTGGTCACGCGTTTGGCCAACCCCGTGCGTGAGGCTGCGTTTTTATCCGCCCTTCGTCGTTGGTCTAGCAAGTTTTCACCTTGGGTTGCCGAAGAAGCCCCCGCCGCCTTGGTTATTGATATGACAGGCTGTGCGCATCTTTTTGGCGGTGAGCAAGAGTTGCTTGATCAGATGGCGGCGGACTGTGCGGATTTGGGTTTGACTGTGCATATGGGATTGGCGGACACCGTGGGTGCGGCTTGGGCTTTGGCGCGGTTTGCAGGTCAATCAAGTGGTATGCGGCGCAATGGGGATGCCATTGATCAAGAAGCCCGCGCCACACGATCCCGTGCCGCCAAGCGACGTCATTGGGTAAAAGGTGGCGCCTTGCCAACACCACAGGCTGCAAGTGCTGCACTGCACCGTGTTGCACCACGGGGGCAAACACGCACAGCCCTTGCGCCCCTACCATTAGCCGCTTTGCGTTTGCCGCCGGATGTTGTGGCTGAATTAACGCGCCTTGGTGTGCGGCGCGTTGATGATCTGGCCGGCATGCCGCGTGCGGCTTTGGCGCGGCGGTTTGGGCGCATTGTTGTGCAGCGTTTAGATCAGGCATTGGGGGTGGAACCGGAACCCGTTTCCCCAGCACGACAAGCGCATCATTTTGCGGTGCGTTTGACCCTGCCTGAACCGATTGGTTTGGAAACGGACATTGTTGCGGCGATCGACCGCTTGTTGCCGCCTTTTGCAAAAAAGCTGCAAGATCGTGGGCGGGGTGTGCGTCTGTTGCGTCTGCAATGCGCACGCGCGGACGGCAGCATGCAAACGCTTGATATGGGGTTGGCGCGGCCCAGCAATGATCCTGACCGCATGCGCCCGCTGATTTTGCTCAAACTAGGTGATATTGATGCTGGTTTTGGGATCGATATGGTTCGACTTGAGGCGCGGGTGAGTGAGCCTGTGCATGCCCTGCAACACAAGGGTCATCTGGATCAGGCCAATGCAGTGGTGGCGCGGATGACGGCAGACACGGGCATTGACGATTTGATCGGTCGTCTTGGTGGGCGCGTTGGGCTTGAGGCGATTACCCGCCAGCACCCAACCAGTAGCAACATACCAGAAAAAACGGCAACCGTTCTGGCGGCCGCATGGTCAGAACCAGCCAAGGGTGATTGGCCCGCGCCACCCGCCCCGCGCCCCTTGGTGATGTTTCGCCCTGAAATGGTGACGGCGGATGAAATCCCTGCCGTGCCTTCGTTGTTTCGATGGCGTGGGCGACAGTTGCAAACCGCCAGCGCAACAGGGCCCGAACGCATTTCACCGGAATGGTGGTTGGATGATCCCAATTGGCGATCGGGTGTGCGTGATTACTGGCGGGTGGAAACCACCGAAGGTGAACGGTTGTGGCTGTATTTTGCCCATGGTGGCACGATGTCAGCGGGTTGGTTTTGTCAGGGAGAATTCGCCTAACCTATCCACGTTCCACGCGAGAGCAGCAAAAAAAGGACGCTTGCACCAAGGTACAAGCGTCCAGAAAAAGTTCTCGGTGGTCGGACTGGGTGGGGGCAAAGATACCGCGCACAGAGAATAGCGAATTTCGCTACCGTTTTGGTATCGCTGGGTAACCGGGCGAAGCCATGAAAAGGTAAGGGAAAAGGCAGGGTTATTTCGAGGCTTAATCGAGGCAATCCACAGGAGTGCTTAACAAAATTTTTGCAGTAATTTGCCAGTGGAACATCGCCAGTGAAAGGGCGTCTGTGCATTTCTACACAGACGCCCCAATTGATTTCCCGGCGCGACGGACTGGGTGGGGGCAAAGAACCGCCCAACCGAGAATAGCGATAAACGCTACATGTTCGATATGACGGATGATCTGGGCGGTAACTGGGAATGTGTGTGAAAACACCGCGGTCATTTCATGGTGAAACTAGGGCGCAGCGAAAACGAAAGATCGGCGAAAAGGGCGCCCGTACAGCAGTGTACGAACGCCCAATTTACTGATCCGATGCGGCGGACTGGGTGGGGGCAAAGATACCGCCGATCGGTGTAGCATCATCTGCTACAAGAATGCTTTTGATCGAAATTCTGGGCTTCTAAAGGGCGCATAAGTGAAAAGGCCACGTTCATTTTAGGGCCAAAATACGGCAGGGCTTGATTTACCGAGTTTTCGCGATAAGCTAATGATATGACGTTACAAAACATCACCCAATTTCCGCGTAAGTTACCGCCAGAAACTGTTCATTTCCAACGGTTGGAATTAGGCATGATCGTGGGGCTGTATGGTCGATTTGTAGCGGCGGGTGAATGGCGTGATTATGGAATTTCCGCGCTCAAGGATGTGGCGGTTTTTTCAATTTTTCGACGCGCAGCCGAGCACCCGATTTATCGGATTGAAAAACGCCCTAAATTGGCAAACCGCCAAGGACAGTATTCTGTCATTGGCATGGACGGGCGCATTTTAAAACGCGGTTCCAACCTGAAATCTGTATTACAGGTATTAGAACGTAAGTTGATTAAAGTAGCTGACTAGGCTGATAGCCGCCGGATTGATGTAATTTCACCAAACTCTTTTTGGCCAATTCTTGAACAAGCTTGTGTGAAAGGTTCTTGGGCAACGGCCATGTGAAATGCATTAGCGTGAATGATTTGGTTTTCATCCGTTATCATGCCAACGTGGCCTTTCCAAAAAACGATATCGCCGCAATTTGGTGGTTCATGTTCGTCCAACACTCGGCCAAGCGTTGCCTCTTGTTGATCGCTGTCGCGGGGGCAGGCAATGCCGCAAGACAACAGGGCGCGTTGAATAAGGCCCGAACAATCGATGCCATGATAACTGTCACCGGCCCACAAATAGGGCGCATTCAGGAACGTCTGCGCGACAATCACTGGATCTGGTGATGTTAAAGAAAGGGCCGCCAAATGTGGCGATGGAACATAGCCGATTTGGTTTTTGGTAATAGAAATGGCGGTAAATTGTGGTGCCGCGTTGGACTGTTCTGAGTGTTTCACAACCTCTGCGCCCATAGGAAGCCATTCAATAGGGGCAGATTTAATATCGGGTTCTGAATAGCAATGAGTGCCCAAGGTGACGACCTTTAAATCGCAAGGCACATCAGCGTCCAGATCATTGGTGTTCACCCAACCAACATAGCCATCGCGTTCGCATTGCCCAAAACTTTGCCCGTGATCGTTTTGAGAAATAACCAAAAACCGTTCGCCCAAAAGCAGCTGCTTGTCTTGCGATCCGTTTGCACGGGTTAAGTTTGCGGTGCTTTTGCCGCAACGCTGCCATGTACCCTTGGTAAAGGAATTGGCATCAACGCGCCCCTGCAGGGAAACATGCGCGACCTGCCCGTCAAAAAGGGTAAGGCGAGGGTCGCTCATAGACCCAACAATTTTGGTAATGCCGCTAGGATTGCACGGGGTCCTTGTGCCAAACCACCTTTGGTTAAACCGGGTTTGGCGGCCGCGCGCCAAGAATAAATATCAAAATGCATATACCGAGGGGCGGACACAAACCGACGTAAAAACAGCGCGGCTGTAATGGACCCGGCCATGCCACCCGCAGGTGCGTTGTCCAAATCCGCAATTCCTGGTTCAATCATCGCCTCATAGGGATCCCAAAACGGCATTTCCCAAACGGGATCAGCGGCGGTAGCGGCAGCAGATTTCAAATGCACGGCGTCATTTTCATCGGTGCTGTAAAAAGGAGCAAGGTCAGGGCCAACCGCCACACGCGCAGCACCTGTAAGTGTCGCCATGGAAAGGATCATGTCGGGGTTTTCTTCATCTGCATAAGCAAGTGCATCGGCTAAAACCAAACGCCCTTCGGCATCGGTGTTGTTGATCTCAACTGACAGACCTTTACGTGACATCAGTATATCGCTGGGCCGGAACGCATTGCTGGAAACCGAATTTTCAACGGTAGGGATAAGAACCCGTAACTGTACGGCAAGATTCAATCCCATAATCATCCGCGCCAATCCCATGACGTTGGCGGCGCCACCCATATCCTTTTTCATCGTACCCATGGACGCACCGGGTTTTAGGTTCAATCCACCGGTATCAAAACAAACGCCCTTGCCAACAAGGGTGAGCGTTGGCCCCTTTTTGCCCCAACGCATATCCAACAGGCGCGGCGCATCCACGGCGGCGCGACCGACCGTGTGAATAAGGGGGAAATTGTTGCTTAAAAGATCGTCGCCAGTGATGACATTCGTCGTTGCGCCATATTCCTTGGCCAATTCCAAAAATGCATTTTCCAGTGCCGCTGGTCCCATGTCATTGGCCGGCGTGTTGACCAAATCGCGGGTAAGCTGTTCGGCGGCAGCCATGTGTTCGATACGTGCCGCATCAACGCCACTTGGGGCTTTCAACTGGGCCTTCATTGCATCGCTAGATTTGTAGCGATCAAAACGGTATCCCGCTTGCAGCCACCCAAAACAAAATGCTGCCAGCATATCATCGGGCAAATCCGCCTCAAAATGATATGTGCCTTTTGGCAATGTCGCCGCCAATTTTGCTGTTGGAAATCGATCGCGGGCGCGATCGTTTGCATCGCCCAAACCCAAAAGCACACATGAAGGCGCGCCTTTTTCATCTGTAATGACTAATTGGCTAGCGCTGGCCGCTTTAAAGCCAGCCGTTTCCACCCAAATAGAGGTCGTTTGTTCCTGCTTTGTCAGCCAGTCATCAAACTGATCTGCGGGTAACAGGTGAACGGGAATTGATTTGGCATCTGCGGGGGCAAAAACGAGGCTCATGGGGCGAATTTCCTTGGTAAAACGTTGCCCCAAGCCTAGCGCAGGTTTTTCAGGCTACAAGCCCTAAACCGACATATCCTCTAACCCCCAAACGGCCATGATGGATCGATCACCGATCCGATGAAGCCGTGCCAATGTGGCCGACAGCGCCACCGAGTTGCCATCCACCGCACATTGATGAACGTCGGCCGCGACATTTGCATAAGACGTCATGCCGACATTTCCGGCAATTACGGTTAGCTCATGAGATAAGCGGATCAGATCATCCATTTTCCCCAAACTTACGGCTTTTTGAATCGAACAAAGACAACTCATTGATTTTTCCATGGCCTGCGTCACTTTCTGATCCGCGCCAACCTCACCCATTTTTGTTGCCATGTCTGAAAGCAACTCACTATCTACATAAACCTTTTCAACATGTGAAAGGGTTCGATACCCATTATTCATCTCGCAATACTCCGTTTAACCACCCGTGGGCTATGTGCCCTAAAAGTGTTCAACAAAGAATTTTATTCGCAGGATAAAAATCGCTCGAATTTCTTTCAATTGCGCGGTAATAATGAAGGAACGAAGGAGCCACTCTATGAAAAACGCGACGCCACTGCCCGGTTATCTTGTTCAACGGTATCATGGCTGGAAAGCCACGACTTTTGCAGAAAACAAAGCGTGGTATAATCGACTTGCGACTGAGGGTCAGCATCCCCGCGCAATGATTATTTCATGTTGCGACAGCCGCGTGCATGTCACGGCGATCTTTGGCGCGGATCAAGGCGAGTTTTTTATTCACCGTAACATTGCGAATTTAGTGCCGACCTATAAGCCGGATGGTTTGCAGCACGGTACAAGTGCCGCGATAGAATATGCGGTGACGGCGTTGAAAGTGGCCCATATTATCGTCGTTGGCCATTCACAATGCGGTGGCGTAAAGGGCTGTCACGAAATGTGTTCAGGTCAGGCGCCCGAACTGGATGAAACCACCAGTTTCGTTGGCCGTTGGATGGATATCCTGCGCCCCGGATATGAACGCGTTAAGCACATTGAAAACCCCGACGAACGGATTGCGGCGCTAGAAAAAGAGGCCGTGGTCATGTCATTGGAAAACTTGATGACTTTCCCATTCGTGTCAGAGGCCGTTGAGGCGGACCAACTGACGCTTCATGGTCTATGGACGGATATTGGAACTGGAACATTGATGGCCGTTGAATCCGCGTCAAACACGTTTGATGTGGTCTAAAGGATTTCCAATCCAAACTGATTTCTAAAACTTTAGATTTTGTTCACCATCTTTGGCGCATGATCGCCAATATGAGACATGTACAAGAGATTTTAGTTGAAATGGCTGACCCAATGTATCGCGTGGTGGCCGCCGCCGCTGAACAACAAGAAATGACGTTGCAGCAATTTGTGCGCAATTCTGTTTCTGCCAGTTTACGGGCCCAGAATGCAAAAAACGCGCGCCGTAAAGCACGCGTTTTCCAAGTTAAGCCGAAAAAGACTTAGCCTTTTTTCAAGGCGCGTTGACCCAAGGTTTCAGCGATCTGAACCGCGTTAAGGGCTGCACCCTTGCGCAAGTTGTCAGAAACGCACCACAGGTTGATGCCGTTTTCAATCGTGCTGTCCTGACGGACGCGCGAAATGAATGTTGCGAAATCGCCAACACATTCAACAGGTGTCACATAGCCACCGTCTTCGCGTTTATCGATGACCATGATGCCGGGCGCCTCGCGTAGAATTTCGCGTGCTTCGTCTTCATCAAGGAAGTCTTCAAATTCGATATTGATCGCCTCAGAGTGGCCAACAAAAACCGGAACGCGCACACAAGTTGCGGTAACTTTGATCGATGTATCAACAATCTTTTTGGTTTCAGCGACCATTTTCCATTCTTCTTTGGTGTCACCCGAATCTAGGAAAACGTCGATATGTGGAATGACGTTAAAAGCGATTTGCTTGGTAAACTGCTTCGCTGGTTTGTCATCAGTTGGGTTGTAGATCGATTTGGTTTGATCCCACAGCTCATCAATGCCGCCTTTTCCAGAACCGGAAACAGACTGATAAGTTGAAACAACAACACGCTTGATGCGCGCACGGTCATGCAATGGCTTCAGCGCCACAACCATTTGTGCGGTCGAACAATTCGGGTTCGCAATGATGTTCTTCTTTGTATAACCCATGATCGCATCTGGGTTCACTTCTGGCACGATCAGCGGAACATCAGGATCATACCGGTAAAGCGAGCTGTTATCGATGACGATACAACCAGCAGCCGCAGATTTCGGCGCATAGGTTTTTGTCGCATCAGAACCAACGGCAAACAGTGCAATATCCCATCCCGTGAAATCAAAGGTGTCCAGATCCTTCGTCTTCAGGGTTTGATCGCCAAAGCTGACCTCCGTGCCAAGAGACTTGCGCGAAGCAAGCACAGCAATCTCATCTACAGGGAACTGACGCTCGGCCAGAATATTCAGCATTTCGCGGCCCACATTGCCTGTGGCGCCTACGACGACGACTTTATAACCCATAACGGGAACTCCTTAAGTCTAGTGTTTTGGACGTGGCCTCATACCGCTTTCATTCCGCAAGGGGAAGAGCGTTATTTTTTTAGCCCAAGATCAGGCCATTTTGTTGCAACAGAAACGGTGCGGTATACTGAAATTGGACGATAAGCCAAGAAATTGATGCCTTTGGCTAATTGTGCGTTGATACGGCGACAGCGAAATACCAAGCGATTGTTACTGTTAACTTTCACCGTTTCTGGCAAAGCGAATCTGTTTTTTGTGTCGGAATCGTCCATGTGGGTTGCCAAGGCAGGGTCTGCTTGAAAACTGACCAAATCCCTTGCGTCACTGATCGCTGCGTCAATCGGTGCCACCACAACCTTGGCCGCGCGCGAAATCATTTTCGAAGCGCCAAGAGGAAACAAAACATAGGCGGCTGATCCGGTGTAATCCTGATATATCCGGCGCATCGGCACGTCTGCATCAAGGGTTTTTGAAACGAGTTTTTTGTCATCACTAGCTTGGATGGTGATGTGTTGTGGCACGGTCATTTCGGCGATCTGGTTCAAAAATTCATGGATGCCAGACGCCAAAAGAATACCGTCCTCAATGATAAGGCCTGGTTGCCCAGAATGAAGAACGCGCTGCCACGCCGAAAAGTGGCTTGCGAATTGTACTTTTTCAGAGCTGGTCATGATGCGATGCCAGCGGCGCCAAAATTTGTGGTCTGTAGGTGGTGTTATTGTATCCAGCGTTGCGGCGCCAATTCGTTCCCAATTTAGACCTAACGCATCCATCTGACGGCTTTGCAGTGCCAATTTATCAGCGTCAGCGTCTTGATTGATGACAAGAACTTTCATCCGGATGGTTTGGAATTAAACAATTCGATGTATTGTTCCAAAATGCGTTCTTTGGTGAATTGATCGTTTAATTTTTGCGTACCTCTTTCGACCAAATGCTGTGCCAACTTCGGTTCTTTTTCAATGCGTGTTAGGGCATCAAACATGGCGTCAACATCATCAATATCAACCATAAGTGCGTCTTCTTTGTCCGCGACAAACCAAGTTGGCCCCTCAGAACGGGTTGTGACGACCGGCACTTTGGCAAGCCATGATTCCAAGATCACGTTGCCCAGTGGTTCGTGGCGTGATGGCATTACATATGCGTCACCTGCGGCGACATAGTGCATTGGTTCATCGACCCAACCCAAAAAGCGGGTTCGTTCCGCCATGCCCAATTCCGCCACAAGCGCGCGCAATTTGTCTTCTTCGGGCCCATCACCGGCCAGCCACAGCCATGCCTTGGGATTTTTAGCAACGGCACGAACAAGCGTATCAAACCCTTTGCGACGTACAAAACGGCCCGTTCCAACAACCAAGAACGCATCATCGGGTGTTGAAAGGTCGGCGCGATTAACGGCGACGGGCACGACTTCGCGTGGGAAATTTGAAATCAAGTGCAGGGGTCGATCCCAGCCCAATTCAGTACAGCGTTCTGCAATACCTGGAACATTTGAAACGATACCGTCATTATAGCGAAAGTGTTCCAAATGGCGCGGGTAGTCGCCCAATCGCGTCAGTTTTAACGCGCTTGGTTCATTTGGGATTAGACGCGAAGACCGGGACATCCATGCCATAATGACATCAGGTTTCCACTTTTTGACAAGACGGCGAACCTGCCATGTCAACACATATGACATTGGCGACAAACGGCGATAGTTGTTTTCAATCACAGGACCAAGCGCGGCAACTTCATCATGCCAAAGGCGATCGGGGCGGATAACAAACCGTTGCTCAAAGCCGTGTTGATCTAGACCTTGTACCAAATTTACGAAAAAGCGTTCCGCGCCACCTTCTTTGCCAAAATGCAAATGAAGGATTTTCTTGGGGGGCTGCGATGTCATGAACGTCGGCCTTTCCGTTTATATTTGTGTAGGTGATAGTTGTATCGAAAAGCATACCAAAAAACATGCAGCGCTTTGCGAATTTTCGCTGAAATCCCGTTATGGGCTAAACCGCGCCGTGCGTTACTTACGGTGCCAGATTGGGCGGTCTGATCGCCAATTTGAATGGGAGGACGCGCCACCAAGGCAACGCGTAACCCAGTTTCCCAAACAAATTTTTGATCTTCGTCGACGGGTCTGAAAAATCGGGCCTGATCCGCGCGTTTCACCAAACTTTGCGCCGCCAGTTTGGTAACGCCATAGCCGATCAAACACGTGGGCACGCGATAAGGAATACCGATGATGTGATCTGGTGTTAGCTCGCGCCCATTTGCCAAAGGAACGGCTGGGTTAAAGGCGAATAATTTCACCATGTCCCAATCTCGTTCATCATTGCTAAGCGCTGTCAGGACGGTTTTCAGATATTGATCAGATTGAAAGTCGTCCTCAAAAATAAATCCACCTTCAGCGTCACCCTCGGCAATGGTGCGCCAGGCGTTGATGTGGCTTAGATAACAGCCAATTTCCGGACCAACTAAAGGATATTTCCCATATTTCTTGTTGGCGGCGGCATCGTAAACTTTTGAAGTTTCAGCCTCGTCAAACTTTCGCCCGTCCACGGCATTGACCCGCACAAAAGCAATGTTTTGTTCCGCCATTTGATTGGAAACATTTTCCATCCGCGTGGTGTTTTCCGCCATGTTGATGACGTAAGAGGGCCAATTTTCAGAGCGAGAAGTCATGTTGTTTCGCCGAACTCTTTCTTTCTTTGAATCGCTTAGATGGTTTTACATCCAAACGCGTGTCAAAATTACAAGCGGATGATTACAACACAATTTAGCATTCGGAAAGCAACTGACGATAGACGTCAATAATTTGATCTGCTTCACGTTGAAGTTTGAAGTGTGCGTCAATGTGGGTCAGGGCCTGTTGACCTTGGGTTTGGCGCAGATTGTCGTCACTTAACAACGTATCTGCGGCACTTACCATTTGGTCAGTGTTGCCAGCATCGATCAGGGCACCAGTTTGGCCATCGACAACCAGCTCTTCAAAGGCCCCAACACGGGTGGCAACGGTGGGTACACCGCACGCCATTGCCTCAATCGGGGTAAGACCGAAACCTTCCCATCGTTGCGGTGCGATAAAAAGGTCCAGCACTTGGTACCAACTGGCCATTTCATGCACGGGCACTTCTGGCAAAAATAGGATGCGGTCAGCAAGGTTGGCATGGGCAACGCGGGCCTTTAATTCGGCCTCAAACTTTACATAAGGGTCCGTGGCGCGGCCCATCACGATGGCGACCAAATCGTTGTGCTTTTGGGCCAATTCAATGGCCGCATCAACAAAGACATCCGTGCCCTTTTGCGCGCGAATACGTCCATAGCAACCGATGATTTTAGCAGACGGCGGTAAGCCAAGTTTTTGACGCGTGTCCGCTTGATTTTTGGGCGGTGAAAATGTGCCTGTGTCAATTCCGTGCAAAATCACTGTTGGTGGGTTGTTCAGATATCCTGCAGTTTTTTTCGAGGTGGCGATCACGGCGTCCATTTTAGTCACTAACCAAGCGGTATATCGCGAATGCACGCGCTGGCTGGCCGATGTGAACAACAGTTTGAAACGACGTCGCAGTACATGACGCAAGAATAGGCCTAGCAACATTTCGGTGTTTCGACGGGCGTGCCAAACACGCCATTTTTGGCGGCCAAGGAACGCCGCACGCCAGAGTGAAATATGCGGGATATCATCTGGCAAACCGGGACCGGTTGCGACCACACCCAATTTTTCATTCTGAAGGGGAACCAAACGGACAATTGTAGCGGTCACACCGGATAAACGACGCTTTAGATTTGGGGCGATAACATCAATCTTTTGGTTCGATATCTTTGGCATCAATCAACCCGATCTTGGACGGCTAGATAGACAATTGTACCAACCAATACGGCAATTCCAAACAATAGGAATATGCCGGAATAACTGGCCGCAGGTGTTGCGCCACTCGCCACTAGCGCCTCATAACGCCAGCTTGAAATCATTTGCATGACACCGGCGCCGCCGATGCTGCAAAGATTAAACAAGGTTACACCACGACCTAGCAAATGCGGCGGTACAAAAGCACGCCCATGGGCCATGATGATGGAAAATGTTCCTACACCTACGCCAACAATGGCAAGCAATGCCACGTTGGTAACCAATGACGTCATGGGGAATGCCGCCAATGTAAACAGTGCCGTAATGGTGATAATATTTGCGACCACTACAACCCATTTTCGCGTTTTGAAAATGCGATCCAAAGGACCGTAAAGAAGGCTGCTGGCAATCATGGCAAGACCCATGATCAATGATGCACGACCTATGCCAAGCGCGTCTTGGCCAAAGATGTCGCTAAGATACGGACCTATCCATGACCCGCGAATGCCGGCACCGGGGGCATAGGTGAACAGCAAGATTGGCAACATCAGCCAAATGGCTGGCATTTTTAAAAGATCCAACAATGATCCCTTTTGATTGGCGTCATCAGGGGTCTCTGGATCACGAACGATAATCAACACGGCCAATGCGACCAAAGTAGTGATAGCGGCCAAACCTACCATGGTCGCTCGCCAACCGAAGGTTTCAACAGCAACCGCAAGTGGAAGAGAGGCTGCAATATTGCCGATAGACCCAATCCCGATTGTTAACCCACCGAGCGTAGCAAACATTGCCGCGGAATAGGCCCGCGCGATGATGAAAAATGACGCCATTAGCACCGAAGAACAGCCAATGCCGATCAATATCATTGAAATTTGGATATGTAGTTGACCTGTCGCAGAAGCGAACAATAAGGCACCGCCACCACCACCAAATATTAACAAAACGGCTGTCGTGCGCCGAGGGCCGATTTTATCAAGTGCCCAACCGACGGGAAGCTGGCTCAAGGCAAAAGCTATGAACCACCAGCCATTGGCGTTGGACAAATCCTCAGGTGTTACGCCAATTTCGGTGTTTAAAATGGGCGCCAAGACGGCCAGAAAGGCGCGAAAGAACTGACTAAGCACATAAGCGCCAATCAGAACGGCAAGACCAGCACGCATGCTCATAGGAATACCGCACCAATGATTAGATATCCGGCCCCGACAATAAGACTGGCTAATGTGAACAACATGCCAAATTTGCGCGCCGCAACTGGTGCGCCGTCAGTTAAGAATTTCCAAGCATGCAGGATGCGGCCAATGAACAGCAGTGCCCCGATCACATGCATAACCCCAACAGGTGCGCCCATCATGGCAAGAGCGGCCAAAACAATCAGTCCGAAACTGGCGGTTTCAACAAAATTTGCGTGCCCGCGCATGGCTTTGGCCAAGGCCGGTTCGTTTCCATCGCCATACACCACCTTAAGACGGCGTCGAATTTTGATGATCCGAACGATGATAACAACCAACATAAGGGCCATAAGCCCAGCATATAGTGCAAAAATATCAACGGGTGTCATAATCTAATTTCCTTTGTGCCCACAAAAAAGGCGACCCAAAGGCCGCCTTTGATTTGCCTGTTGTTTGCAGTCTTATTGCAAACGTTGACCATTGGCCAGAATGCCGCCCTCTTCTGTGATCTCAATTTTTGAGGTCAGTGAATCTTCGCCTTCGCCGGGTTTTGCGAAAAGGCCCATCATCATGCGACCAGCCATAGCTTGATCTTGTGGCAATAGTCCTAAAATCACCAGATTATCGATCAATCCGTTACCACCAGTTAGGGCCAAATCAAGGGCACCTGCTGGTTTCGGACCAACACCAAAAGGTGAGCGCGCGTTGTTGTCAAAGGTAAATGCGCCTGAACCTGTTAGATCGGCACCAGCCACGTTGAGGCGGATTTCATTCACATCAAGTGCGTGGATTTGCGCAGGTTCACCGCTTTGCATCATTTCTTCTTCGTTAAACAAGTCCACCAAAACGGCGACTTTACCACTTAGATCAATCACAAGGTTTGCAGGGTTACGCGGCAAAACCTTAGAAGGATCAACCATGCCCCAGATACCCTCGCTGACAGTGAGGCCTGTCAACTTGATCGAAGATAGAAAGTCGCTGGGCGTTTCTGATTTAACCAGCGGCATTCCAAATCCAAAACTGGTTTCCTTGGCACTAAAACCAATTGACGGTAAGGGCATGCTTGATCCTAATATTAGTGCTTTCAGATTGCTTGAAACACCGGCGAAGCTGACACCTTCGGCGTTCAAGCCAAAGTTCATGGTGCCGCTGTCATTGCTGAAATTAATGCTGCCGTTGTCTGAGCCGTCTGCAAACGAAAATTCAAAATTTCCACCTTGGTGGGCCACATTGGCAGACATCGAAGCGCCGCTTGTGAACAACGCCGTTGGATCACTCATATCCATACCAGCAGGCAGGTCGCCAGCGCTGACCGATGAGAGGCCTTTGTAATTTGCGGTGCCTGAAAAGGCCTGTGGGTCATTTTCTTTCGTGCCCACGTATTCGCCGTCGATATCGATATTTTCTATTGAAAAGGCCGAGGAAAAAGCGCCCTCAAAATTTTCTCCAATTGAGACATCGGCTACGAGACCCTTCATATCAAAATTAAACGACATCGGCTCGGAATCACCGTCTTGAATGATTTCTGAAATGGAGACGTCGGCACCGGCGAACTTGTAGGACACTGAAAACAGCCCATCGTTCTTGTCTAAAACACCTTCAAATCCATCTAATGCTACCATCATTGGAATAGTGACGGGCCCATCAAACTCGGACTTCATTGTCATTTTGGCGCCCATTTTTGAGGCTGCTGTCATTGTTACACTGCCATCAGCAGCCTGTTTCAGTTCGATCCAAGGAATTGTCTCGCTGAATTCAACCTCTTCATCAGACATGCTGAAAACAATATCAGTAAGCTTCAAGGATTGACCTGTATCAGTTTCACCCCCGACAGATACTTCGTAACCATAAAGCGTGCTAAACTTGGTCATGTTTTCCCATGCTTCGGCGGGTGAGATATCTGCTTGTGCAGGTGCGCCTGCCAAAACGACAGCAAGTGCCGCGCCTGTGGAAAAAATAGAGTGTTTCACGATAACTACCTTTCAATGAACAACGTTCTGATTAGAGTCTACTGGATCAATCGTGGGGTCAAGTCTGGAAAACCCGTAAATAATCACTATAGCTTGGCACAAGTGTGAATGAATTTTGAAGGAATGAAAATGTCAAATATGCAAGGTAAGGTTGTTTTTATAACTGGCGCCAGTCGCGGTATCGGCGCCGCATCAGCACGTGAATTTGTGAAAGAGGGTGCCAAAGTTGTTCTCGCTGCACGCTCAGCGTCGGAAATTACGGCCATTGCCAATGAGCTTGGAGATGCGGCATTGGCAATTCCACTAGATGTTGCGGATTATAGTGCGTTTGCGGCGGCTTTTGAACAAACAGTTGCGCATTTCGGTGCCCTTGATGTTTTGATAAACAATGCTGGAACGATTGAACCAATTTCGTTGATGGCCAGTTCTGATCCAGATGATTGGGGTCGTGCTATCGATATCAACGTAAAGGGTGTTTACAACGGGATGCGGGCGGCAATGCCGATTATGCAAGGCAACGGTGGCGGTTCAATTTTGACCATTGGATCAGGTGCGGCGCATAACGCACTTGAGGGTTGGAGCCATTATTGCGCGTCAAAGGCTGCGGTATTCATGTTGAATCAATGCGCGCATAAAGAGGGTGCTGGCAAAGGTATCCGTGCGATAAATCTGTCGCCTGGCACTGTTGCCACGCAAATGCAGGTTGAAATAAAAGCCAGCGGCATTAATCCGGTTTCACAAATGGAAATGTCTGATCACATTGCACCTGAATGGGTGGCGCGTACGCTTGTTTGGATGTGCGGTGCGGGTGGTGACGACTATTTAGGGCAAGAAATTGCGCTGCGTGATGAGGGCATTCGCCGCGCGGTGGGTTTGATATGATCCAAAGTGAACGGGTCGACGACGTCTTAACCCTGACGATTGATCGGGCGGATAAGGCCAATTCATTGACGCGGGAAATGTTAAACGACTTAGCAGATCACGTCGAAAATGCAGGCGACGCCAAGGTGCTAATACTAACGGGCAACGGGCGGGTTTTTTCTGCGGGCGCGGATTTGGCCGAGGCTGTTGCGGGCTTGGCCATTGATCCGGTTTGGGAACGGCTGTCCGGCGCCATTGCGCGATTTGATGGTTTCAGTATTGCCGCACTAAACGGCACGTTGGCAGGTGGTGCCTTTGGCATGGCCTTGGCATGTGATTTGCGCATTTCTGTACCGACAGCAAAGTTTTTTTATCCCGTAATGAAACTGGGCTTTCTGCCCCAACCAAGTGATCCTGTGCGTATGCGGGCGCTGATCGGGCCGTCGCGTACGAAACTGATCCTTATGGCTGGCCAAAAGATTCGGGCAGATGATGCTCTGGCCTTTGGTTTGATCGATCGCATCGTTTCTATTGATGACTTTCACACCACGTTGGAAACGCTAACCCAAGACGTTATTGCAGCCAGCCCGCAACAAATCGCAGGAATAAAGCGACTGGTGGACGAATAGAATAATCGTTGCTTGCACCTTTGGCATGATTGGGCGCATGAACGGCGAACGAAAATTTATGGCCAAGGGCGCGAACGATGTTTGAAAATGAACTGATCAACAAAGGCCTCGATTTTGCGCTATGGGCGTGGGAAATCGCGTGGTCGTGGCTATCAAGCCCTGCGGCTTGGTCACAATTCGCCTTGTTGGTTGGGGCCTATTTTGCGGCTGCTTTGCTGACTAAAAAGCTGACACCAACGATAGAAAATATTCTGTCGCCCAAAGAAGACGCGACATCAATTTTCGCAACAGCGCGTCGATTCTTGGTAAAATTCTTACCCTTATTGTTGCCGGGTTTTGCCTTTGCATTGTTGGCCATCGGCGAGGCCGTCACCGAGGCAATTTTTGACAGCGGTGCTGTGGTTGCCTTTGGTAAACGCATATTCCTGTTAATTGGTGCCCGGATTTTGGTACGGGACATCGTGACCGATACATTCCTACAAACCATGGGTCGATTTGTTTTGCTGCCGATCATGGTTCTTTACGCGTTGGGCCTGTTGGAGCCGACTCAAAACTTCTTGACTGAATCAACACTCAGCTTGGGCAACATCTCGTTTTCCGCCATGTCGATTGTGCGGGGCGTTATCGCAGGGTCCATCCTGTTTTGGCTTGGACGTTGGTCAAATGATCAATCAAGCACGCTGATAAGTGGTCAAGAATCCTTGCGCCCTGCGACCCGAGAACTGGCAACCAAAGCGGTTGAAATTTCAATCTTTGGCATTTGCTTTTTATTGCTGATGAACATTATGGGCATCAACCTTTCCGCGCTGGCCGTCATTGGTGGCGCCATTGGTGTTGGTCTTGGCTTTGGTCTGCAAAAGATTGCTTCGAACTTTATTTCAGGCGTGATTTTGTTGCTGGAAGGTCAGGCAACTGTTGGGGATTATGTCGAACTGGATGGTGGCGAGGCGGGTCGCATCGTTAAAATGGCCGCCCGCGCCGCCATTTTGGAAACCTTTGATGGGCGTTGGATTGTTGTACCTAATGAAGATTTCATTACGACCCGCGTCGTGAATTATTCAGACTCAGGTTCTGCTAACCGGTTTGAGGTGGATTTTTCGGTATCTTATGAGACCGATATAAACAAAGTTCCTGCGATTATTGAGGCCGCTGTTGCGACCCACAAGGCCGTACTTGATGCACCTTATCCACCGGATTGCGAATTGCGCGGATTTGGTGACAGTGGTGTTGATTTCGCGGTGGAATTTTGGGTGAACGGATTTGATGATGGGCCGAATAAATTCACATCAGACATTCGCTTTTTGGTGTGGAACGCCCTGAAAGACGCCAAGATTGGAATCCCCTATCCGCACCGCACAATTGAAATTAAAGGCGGCTTGCCGAAATGAAAACCGCGCTCATCATTGGATCAGGCCCCGCTGGTTTGATGGCGGCTGAAACGCTGTCGGCGGCAGGTTTTTCCGTGACAGTTGCCGAGGCAAAACCATCCGTTGGACGCAAATTCCTGATGGCCGGTAAATCTGGTTTGAACCTGACAAAAGACGAAGACTTGTCAAAGTTTCAGGCGGCGTTTGATCCTGCCTCTTGGATGACACCCATCGTGGCAGAATTTTCCCCAACCGATGTTGCGGATTGGGCCAAGGGATTGAGGCAAGAGGTGTTTACCGGATCATCCTTGCGGGTTTTCCCCAAAGCCATGAAAGCCTCGCCTTTGTTGCGGGCATGGATGGGGCGGTTGAATGCGCAAGGTGTTCAATTGCAAACGCGTTGGCGGTGGGTTGATTGGAAAGATGGTTTTGTCTTTGACACGCCGGAAGGTTCGCAAACAAATTCGCCAGATGTTTGTATCTTGGCCCTTGGTGGGGCCAGCTGGGCGCGATTGGGGTCGGATGGCGCATGGGCTGAAATTTTGAAAGCCAAGAACATCGAAGTCACCCCATTCAAACCGGCCAACATGGGGGTGATCGTCAATTGGTCGCCGCACATGGAGCGCCATTTTGGTGCGCCGGTTAAGGGCGTGGTTTTGAAATCTGGCAAGCTGACCCATAAAGGCGAGTTTGTGATATCTGCGCGGGGTCTTGAGGGCGGCGGAATTTACGCGGTTTCAAAGGCGTTGTGGGACAACCAACCTTTGACAGTTGATTTAATGCCCGATTGGGAAGCCACCAAGATTTTTGCGCGAATGAAACAACAACCAGTCAAACAATCCTTGGCCAACCGTTTGCGCAAAGCATTGCGGCTGGACCCTGCAAAAATCGCGCTTCTTCAAGAATTCGCGCGACCGCTGCCTGAGGGTATGGAACTGGCGAAACTGATCAAATCTTTACCAATGAAATATGACGGCCCACGTCCGATGGACGAAGCCATTTCAACAGCAGGCGGCGTCGCGCAATCTGCGTTAACCGACGGTTTAATGTTCAAAGACCATCCCGGTGTTTATGCCGTAGGTGAAATGCTGGATTGGGAGGCACCAACAGGCGGCTATCTGATCAACGCATGTTTGGCCACAGGGCGCTGGGCGGCGCAGGACGCCATCAAACGTGGGGTTTAGCCGGCAAGTGCTGCTCTGAACGCTGGGCGTTCTTTCATCATGGTATGATGCGCAAGAACTTCGGGGCTTTCGATCACGAAGTCATTGCCCTTTGCCCAACCAATACAATGGGACAGTAGGATGTCAGGCACCGTCATTTTGTCACCCATCAAATAAGGCCCATCGCCCAAGCGGACGCCAAGGCGATTTGTGTTGCGGGTAAATTCCCAAACAAGGCTTTCACGAACTTCGGGCACGCGATGTTCCTTTGGCAATACAAATTTATGGCGCGATGCCGTCCACAAAATGGCATCCAGTTCATCCAGAATGGTTTGCGTAAACCCATCCTGCACTGCGCGCTTTATGCTGCCTGCGGGATAGGTGAATTGACTGTGTTTGTCCGCCAGAAAGGTCATAATCGCGACGGAATCGGTTAAAACCACATCGTCAACTAAAAGGACGGGAATTTTGCCAGACGGGCTTTGAGCTAAAACCTTTTCGGAATGCGGGGGTTCTGCGTGAACCTCAAAGTCGACATCTAACTCGTGCAGTAACCAAAGTACGCGCATCGCGCGCGACCGTTTATCGCCAATCAGTGTATACATCACCGTTTTCCCATCATCGAAAGCCTAATCAAAGCCCGTTCAACCAAGGCCATCTGCGGCGCAACTTGTCCAGCTGATCGCAGTTCCAGATCGGTATCCAACAACATGGCCAACGCGGCCTCTAACCGATGTGGTCCCCAGTTACTGGCCTGTTTTGACATACGATCCCGACGTGGGCCGAAAACTGGGGGGCGAACACGTGAAAGGCCAGATTGCACGCCACCGGGATCAGAGGCGGCGGCATGAAGTGTGCGAAAGTGACGGGTGGCACCGATGCAAAGCCCAACAGGTTGCACGCCTTGGGCCACAAGACGGCGCATCAAGGGGGCGATATCACCTGTGCGCAATTCCGCCACGACGTGTAAAACATCATCAAGCGCTGCCTCTACCGTGTTTGGGGAAACCGCATCGATATCGGCACTTGAAACTGGGCTTTTGTCGCCGTGTTTATAAAGCGCCAATTTTTCCATCGTTTGTTTGAAATCACCAGGCTGAAGGTCGCGGGCCAAAGATGTCAAATCAGTCATGGCTGAATTATCAATTTGACCAACACCGGCCGATTTTAAATCAGCCTCAATGGATTCCCGTGTTGGTGGGTCGTCATAAATGCCAGCCGCAAACGCGCTTTTGTGGGTTTCAAAATACTTGCGCAAGGATGAGCGTGCCGCCAATTGACCTGCTGTTACCACAATCTGCGCGTCACCCGGTTGCCAATCCAATAGGGCGGATTTTATCGCCGCTGTTAGCCCATCGCCGGCATCTTCTACAAAGGCCACGCGGGGACCTGGAAAAAAGCCTTGGGCCTTTAGCGCGTCAGATAACATGGCGGGGTCTTTGCGCAATTCAGCCGCTGGGATTCGGGAAAGGCGCATTTCCTCTTCGCCGGAGGGCCCAATTAATGATGCAATAATGTCTTGGCGTTTCAGGGCCACGCGCATGGCATCCGCACCATAAATAAGTATGCCAGTTACAGATGGATCTGGTTTTGCGAAAAACCTAGCCGCCTCGCGGCCCGCCAGTTTCATTGCGCCCAATCAGCAGATGTGACCAACAAACGATCAACCAAAAGATCCGCTAGAATGACCATTAAACGATCTTTGGCATCTAGTTCGGCTGATAGGGTGCCGACAGTGGACCCTGTGGTGGAATAGGACGTAAAGCTGTTAACAGCGCCCGAGTTGACGATTGTATTGTTGTCAATTTCAGTTAGTTGAAAATTCAATTCACCAACCACTTGGAATCGTTCCGTGTCGGTACTGCCTTTGATTGAGAAAGCCTCGCTGCTGGTCGTCAGCGTATAAGAAAGGCGATAGTTTGCGTTAGACGCCACGCCCAGTCGGTTTTCCAATCGACCGACCAAGGCAAAGGTGTTTTTATCGGTGGCGGCCTGTAGCGCGATTTTTCCACGAATATTTTCAGCACTTCCACCTGGTCCGTAAACGGGCGTAAAGCCGCATGCCGCCACAACGGGCAGCATGCACATGGTTAGAAAACTTCGGCGATTAAACAACAACATTCACAATGCGTCCCGGGACAACGATGATTTTCTTTGGCTGACCACCAGCCAAAGATTTAACCACAGCATCATCCGCCAGCGCCAATTTTTCAATCTCTTCTTTTGGCATATCTTTTGGTACCGAGATTTCGGCACGGCGTTTGCCGTTTACCTGAATTGGCATGGTAACGTTGTCATCAACCAACATTGCTGGATCAGGCGTTGGCCAAGGTGCTTGTAAAATCAAACCTTCGCCGCCAAGCATTGACCAGATTTCTTCGGCCAAGTGCGGTGTGATCGGGGCCATCAATTGTGCCAAAGTGCGCATAGACTCTGCGCGCGCCGCTGCCGTTGCCTTGGATTTTGCCAGCGCGTTGGTAAAACCATAAAGCTTGGCGATAGATGCGTTAAAGCCAAAGCTTTCAACACCCATCGTCACATCATGAACGGCGCGGTGCGTTAGGCGTGCAAGGGCCAAGTCATCGGAACCAGTGTCTTTACCTTCGGCGATTTCGGTCGAAATGCGCAAAACACGACTTAGATGCTTAAAGGTTGCCTCGGCACCCGCCGCTGTCCATTCAACATCGCGTTCGGGGGGGGAATCAGACAGTACGAACCAACGGGCCGTGTCTGCGCCATAACTTTCGATGATGCTGATCGGATCAACCACGTTCTTTTTGGATTTCGACATTTTGGCGGATGGAATGATTTCCAGCGTTTCGCCAGTTGCCGTCACTTTGCCGTCAGAAACATCTTCGGGAAGGTGATATACAGGGCGGCCCTTTTCGTCACGCGTTTGGTAAATTTCATGCGTGACCATGCCTTGGGTGAACAAGGCGTCAAACGGTTCTTCCGTACCTTGGGGTAGATGGCCGGTGGCGCGCATGGCCCGGGCAAAAAAGCGAGAATACAGCAGGTGCAAAATCGCGTGCTCAATACCGCCGATGTATTGATCAACATTCATCCAATATGCGGCTTCGTCCAAATCTGTGGGTGTTTTGGCGCGAGGCGCTGTGAAACGCGCGAAATACCAAGAACTGTCTACAAAGGTGTCCATTGTGTCTGTTTCGCGTTGCGCAGGTTTGCCACAAGACGGGCAATTGCAATCGCGCCACGTTGGATGACGATCCAAAGGATTGCCTGGGATGTCAAAAGAAACGTCATCAGGCAGCTCGATCGGTAGGTTCTCTTTCTTTTCAGGAACCACGCCGCAATCGTCGCAATGCACAACTGGGATCGGGCAACCCCAATAGCGTTGCCGCGATAAACCCCAATCGCGAAGACGGTATTTTGTTTGCCCAACGCCAAGGTCATTTGCCTCAAAATAATCGATCGTAGCATCAATGCCTTCTTGGCTTGTGACCGACGTAAGGCCAGCAAAGTGATCGATGTATTCAACCTGTTCTGCTTTCGTGGGCACCAAGGCGGTGTCGCCAACCTCGACCGCCTCATTTGGCATATAGAATGCATTCTTAACGGTCAGATCGTACTTGCGGGCAAAATCCAGATCGCGTTGGTCATGCGCTGGGCAACCGAATACCGCACCTGTGCCGTAATCCATCAACACGAAATTGCCGACCCATACTGGCAGTTCAACACCTTCGTAAATTGGGTGGCGCACTGTAATGCCAGTATCGATGCCTTTCTTTTCGGCCTTTTCCATGGCCGCTTCGGTGGTGTCCATCTTGCGGCACTCGGCAATGAAATCGGCCAACTTCGGATCTGATTCTGCCAATTTACGTGACATTGGATGTTCGGGTGAAATCGCAATAAAGCTGGCGCCGCGCATTGTATCAGGGCGCGTCGAATAACAACTGATGGCCTCATCGCCATTTGTTGGGTGGAACGGAATTTCGATACCGCGCGACTTGCCAATCCAATTGGCTTGCATCAAGCGCACTTTGGCGGGCCAGTTTTCCAAATCATCCAAAGCGGACAAAAGTTCACCAGACATATCGCTGATTTTAAAGAACCACTGGGTTAGCTCGCGACGCTCAACGGGCGCATCAGATCGCCAGCCTTTGCCGTCGATAACCTGTTCATTGGCCAAAACGGTCATGTCGACCGGATCCCAGTTTACCACAGCGTTTTTCCGATAAACCAATTCCTTGGCTAGCATATCAATGAACAATGCCTGCTGTTGACCGTAATATTCTGGATCACAAGTCGCGAATTCACGTGACCAATCAATCGACAAACCCAGCGGTTTCATCTGGTCCTTCATCACGGCGATGTTGTTATATGTCCATTCCTTGGGGTGGCCACCGATAGCCATTGCGGCGTTTTCGGCGGGCATTCCGAAGGCATCCCAACCCATGGGGTGCAAAACATTGTGACCGGTAGACATCTTATACCGCGCGATGACGTCGCCCATTGTATAGTTGCGCACGTGACCCATGTGGATACGGCCGGATGGATAAGGGAACATTTCCAAAACATAGTATTTTGGCTTGTCACTCGTTGCCTTGGCTTGGAATACACCCGCCTTGTCCCAAGCAGCCTGCCATTTGGCTTCTATAGGTTTTGTGTTCAGAGATGCCATTTCAAATGGTCCTTCATATAAAAAGCGCCGAGCGTGTGGCCCGGCGCCTGAATGCTTTGGCATATTGCCGTGTGTGAGCGATTATTAAAGTTTTGTGTCGCGGATACGAAGCTGACGCGCGCGCGTCAAAATTGCGTCTTCAATAGCGCGGACTGTATCAACAGAAGCTGGGCCAGAACGCGTCGCCATGGATATAGACAACGACCGTGCATCAAGAGCGGGATCACGCACGACAACAGTGGCGCGATACGCACGCCGTGACCCGGGCGGTGTGCCATAGCCAAAATCAATGACGCCAGAAAACGGATCAGCGGCCTCAACAGGCATGAAATCTAAAACGTCTAGCGCAGCATTCCAGATATATCTGTTTACCTTGACTGTGACGTTTGGATTGTCCTTTTCACCGAACAAACTCCAAATTGTTGTTTTTTCTTCGACCTTTGAAGCGCGACGTTCTTTGGCAGCTCGATTCTTTTCTTTGTTATTAAAAATGCCACCGCCGCCAGAACCACCTGATCCAATGTTGCCGATTCCAAGGCCCCCGCTACAAGCGGTCAAAGCCGAAAGCGCAATGGCCGAAACCACAATTTTAATGATCTTTTTGCCTGACATAATAGAGACAGCCCCTTTTTTACTTTGAAACCGTAGTAAACAAGCCAAACAAGATGAACAAGTTTTTTTACAGTCGGAACAAGAAGGCGGCGAAAGTGGACTGTGGCAAAGCTGCACCAATTTTGTGTTCTGTACCAATCGATGAATAGGAACGGTTGCAAAAAGTGCCCCCAAGATAGAAAAACCCTACATACCTGATTCAAACCTGAATTGGGGTGCATCTTTTAACTCTAATGAGGGACAACCAATATGAAAAAGGTTCTCTTTGCTTCTACAGCACTCGTAATGTCAGCAGGCTTCGCAGCTGCTGAAGTAACTGTATCCGGCGACGCACGCATGGGCTTGGTCTATGATGACACAGCAGTTAACAAAATCACTAACAGCAGCCGTGTACGCATCGCGTTCACAGCTTCTGGCGAAACAGACGGCGGCCTAACATGGGGCGCGACTGTACGTAACAGCCAAACTGCTGCAGTTGGTGACGTTTCACTTGGCGGCGCATTCGGCACAATCAAAATGGGTTCACCAACTGGTGCTGACTCAGTTGCAAACGTATTGGCTGACGTTGGTTACACCGGCATCGGTATCGACAACCAAGTTGAGGGCAACAGTGCTTCATCAATCGGTGGTCACAACGTTTCTTACTCAACAAGCGTTTCTGGTTTCTCATTCGGTATTTCCGGTGACATGAACAACTCTGACGTTGCTGTAGGCATCGGCTATTCAATGGACGGCATGTCTATTGGTCTTGGCTACGATGCTCAAGGCAACGATAGCACAATGACTTTGGGTGTTTCATACGCAATGGACGCGGTAACAGTTGCTGCCATGTACTCTCAAGATGAAGTTGCTGGCGTTACTACTAACGCTTACGGTATCTCAATGGCCTACGACACAGGTTCAGGTACAGTCACTGTAGCTATGTCAGACAGCGGCGCAGCTGTTGACTCACAAGCTTTCGGTATCGGTTACTCAATGGGTCTAGGTGGCGGTGCTACTTTGGCTGTTGGTGCTGGTAAAGTTGGCGCAGCTACTCGCGCACAAGCTGGTATCAGCTTCTCATTCTAATTCCCCTCAAAAGGAATTTCGAACAGGAAAGGGCGGATCATTTGATCCGCCCTTTTTTGTTGTGAATAAGGAATGTAGAATGGATTATGCCGAGGACTGGGCATTTTCTAGGAGTGGATATGAATCAAGCACAAATCGCCGCCAATTTTCAACACGCATTGAAATACTTTGAGGCGGGCCAACTAGATCAAGCACTCAAAATCCACAAAGAAATTCTAAAGTTTTACCCCAAGATCGCTGAGTCCCATTATGAGATTGGTCGAATTGAACTTGCGCTTTCGAAACCAGCGCGCGCTTTGCGTGCCTTTGAAATGGCCGCAAAACATAAACCAAATGAATTGGCGATTTGGTTGGCGATGGCCAATATCTATAACCGCAGAAATGATCCAAAATCACACAAGGCTTTTTTGAAATCTGCTCAAAAGGCTGGAATTACTGGCTCAGCCTATAGTGAATTGGTCGCGTCGCTTAATGGACCAAAAGGTCAGGCCACGAATACAACTATGAAAAAGACTGACATCGAAAGTTTTGAGAAAGCCAAAAAATATCTAGAGCGTTCAAACGTAAATGGTGCATATGAATTACTATCTGCCCTATCCCAAAAATACCCAAATGATGCTGATGTTTTAACTGTTTTAGCGGCCAGCCAGTTTTCGCGTGGCCAAAAAGATGATGCACACAAAAACTTCAAATCAGCCGTTTCACTCGACCCGAAAAACGGAAAGGCCTGGATGAATTTTGGTCAGTTTCTACTAAACATTGGTGATGAAAAATCTGCATTTGAAAAACTTACGACGGCCTTAAACTTTATTCCAGATGACCCCAAATTACACATCAAACTGGGTTTGGTTTTTGCCAAATCTTTGAACTATGTTGATGCATTCCGGGCACTAGAAAATGCAATAAAATTGGCGCCCAAGAACTTTGAAGCATTAAGCATTTACGCCTCGATTTTGTTTGAAGTTAACCGATTTTCGAAATCTATAGAAACACTGAAGAAACTAGAGTTACTAGGCGGAACCAAAAAATCTGACAAATTACTGTTGGCGGACAACTATGTTGAAACGGGGCGGGTTGAAGAGGCTATAACTCTTTATGATAATTTGATTGCATTGGATCAGAATTGGATTGAAGTAAGAGAGCATCGCGCAAATTGCCTTGGGATTCTTGGGCGGTTCGATGAAGCAAAAGCGGCGTTTTCTGAACTGATAACTGATCATCCAAAAAGGGGCATAAACTACCGAATCTATTCAATTCAGGGTAAGATGGACGAAAATGACGATGTTGTTTCCAAAATGCATGTGGCACTAGAGCGTTCAGATATTGGCAATGAAGATAAAGCAGAGATTGCTTTTGCATTGGCGAAATCACAAGAAGATTTGAAAAACTATGCCCAAGCTTTTCAGTTGATGGAAATGGGGAATGATGGATTTGACAAAATAAGGGGTCATGCATTCAAAGGCCAAATTGAAAGTCTGAACAATTTCAATACGTCGATGAAAACGGTAAACTTTGGGGTGGAAAAGTTGCAAAACACCACCGATTTTGCACCAATAATTGTGACCGGCCTGCCCAGATCTGGAACGACATTGGTTGAACGAATAATCAGCAGCCATTCTCGTTGTCAGGGTGTGGGTGAAACGGGTCAATTGCTTCATGTTATAAACTCGTCAGGCGCATGGAAACAAAAGTCCATGAAAGAAATTCTAGGCGCTGATTTTCTTAGGCTTGAAGGAATTGGAAAAGAGTACGAGTCTTGGACTCGTGAAAACATTGCTGATCCGATGATCCCTGTTGATAAGACTCTTAGTTTGTTCCGGTATTTAGGTCTAATAAAATTGACGATGCCGAAGGCGAAAGTTGTGGTTCTGCGGCGTGATCCAAGGGACAATTTGTTGTCGATCTACAAAAATGTGTTTCCAGAAGGTGCGCACACTTATGCATATTCATTTGAAAATCTGGTTGGTTACTACAAACAATTTGATCAAACAATGGACATGTGGCGGGGTATGTTGGGGGATTGGTTCTATGAACTCAATTACGAAGACCTCGTCGCTGAACCAGATAATGAAATTCGAAAATTGATCGACTTTACGGGTTTAGACTGGGAAGATGCCTGTCTATCACCCCAAAATGCTGGGGGTACGGTTCGAACGCTTAGCACCGCGCAGGCGCGTAATGCGATATACCGTACATCTGCTAAATCGTGGCAGAACTACGAAAATGAACTGGCACCAATGTTTGCCGCCCTTGAGGATAAGTAATGGCATATAAAGAAATTCTGGATCGCATTGCCGCCAAGGAAAAAGCTGCTGGTTGTTCTGGGCAAAGCAAATTGATCGCTGTGTCCAAAGTTCAACCAAATGAACGCGTTGCTGCTGTTTTAGATCAGGGTCATCGGTTGTTTGGTGAAAACAAAGTGCAAGAGGCTGCAGGGAAATGGCCTGAGTTTCGCGAAAAATATGGTGCGGTTGATGTGCATCTGTTGGGGCCGGTTCAAACCAACAAGGCCCGTCAGGCAATGGAGTTGTTTCAAGCCATCCATTCTTTAGATCGCCCGAAGCTGGCCAATACCTTGGCGCGTTTGGCCCAAGAATTGGGTCACTGTCCTGACTTGTTCATTCAAGTTAACACAGGGGCAGAACCACAAAAGGCGGGCATATTGCCGGAAGATGCGGACAAGTTTGTTGAAACATGTCGCGCGCTTGATTTGCCGGTGATCGGTCTAATGTGTATTCCACCCTTTGAAGAACCACCCGCGCCACACTTTGTTGCCCTTGGCCATATGGCCAAAAGGAATGGATTGGCTTGCCTGTCCATGGGGATGTCTGGTGATTTTGAAGAAGCGATAGAACATGGCGCAACACACATTCGTGTTGGTTCGGCTATCTTCGGCAACCGGGATTATCGCGCCTAAATCTACGATAGTTTTCCGGCAAGCGGTGGCACGATCACACGTGTTCCTGGTGTTGCGTGTTGCACGAGCCAGCGAAAATCTGTTGGGCTAAACGCAATGCACCCTTCTGTTGGATGGCCGGGTTTGCGCCAACGGTGTAAAAAGATTGCAGAGCCAAGCCCGGGTTCTGCGCAGGGCCAGTTCCAATCCGTCAGCAAAATCAGATCATAAAGGGGATCCCCGCGTGACAGGCGTTCATGGCTGGGGGCATAGGGTGTCTGGACCAATTGGTTATAGTCAGGATCATCTGTAGCGTCTGACCACAAATCGTTTGGCCCAATCTGTTCGGCCCATGGGGCAGGGCGGGCAATTCTGTCGGGTCGGTAAAGCAGCCCCGTGATGCGATGAATGCCCACTGCTGTCGCGCCGTCACCCTCTCGTTTATCGTGCCGCAAGCCACCCTTGCCGATTGAGCAAGGCAGAAGCTGGCCCTTAAAACGGCAGCCCATAGGCGTTAGAACGATGTCTGCTGGTGTCACAATAGATGACCGGATTTTGCGGCTTTGGTTGCCAGATAGTCGGCGTTGAGGGGGTTCTCGCCCACCTTCAGGGCTACGCGTTCAGTTACCGCAATGCCTTGATTTTCCATCATCGCGACCTTGGCTGGGTTGTTTGTCAAAAGACGCACTTTATCAAACCCCAGTTTTTTCAGAATGTTGGTGCCAATGCGAAAATTCCGCTCGTCATCTTCAAAACCAAGACGGTGATTGGCTTCGACCGTATCAAAGCCTTGGTCCTGAAGTGAATAGGCCCGCATTTTGTTCGCAAGTCCGATACCGCGGCCTTCTTGGCTTAAGTACAAAAGAACGCCAGCGCCCGTTGCACCCATTTGTGCCAAGGCTGATCTTAGTTGCGGACCACAGTCACATTTTAAAGAGCCCAATATATCGCCAGTGAAACAGGCCGAATGTAAACGGCACAAAACGGGCCTACTGCGATCTGGGTTGCCGATTTCTACGGCGTAATGTTCTTCGCCCCCATCATCAGGGCGAAAAACATGTAAACGTCCAGCTTGGGAAACAGATAAGGGCAAGCCGGCAGATACGACATTGCGCATGGCGTTTCCTGTTTCGCGTGCCTTTTTTGATGTGGCCATGTCCAACTGGGTAAAGTTATGGGTTGTGCCAAACGTGGTTCCATCTTGCAACGATATCACCAAGGCGGCGGGCAAAAGCTGCGCGTCTTTACACATATCAAGCGCAAAGGAATGAAAACGAGTATCGCCGCCGCGTGCCGAATGAAATGGCCCCTTCATGGGGTTGTTCAGATCATCCTTGGGGTCTGCAACAGTTCGCGCCCAAGCAAGATCAGCCCCCTTTGGTAGGGTTAAACGGGCCAAGGTACCGTCATATGCACGGGCCTTTAAGGTTTCAGCACGACGCGCAGTGATTGCCAAAACAGCACCATCATCAAGCTCACAAAGCGCCTGAAAACGAGACGGGTCCAACGTTTCAATCGGGGCGAACAGCATAGATTCTTTGCCATCTGCCAAAACAACAGGAACGCCCATACGCAGATCAGCGCGGGCACGTGCAAGCATTTCCAATGGGTCAGGACGTAAGTTCATGTTTCATTTCTGTTTCATTTTGCCCCTAGGCTCTAGGCCAAATCGGCAAAAAATGAAACAAATACCCCGCTTTTCTAACGTCGTCGTGATTTTTCAGAGTGATCCCTTGTTGAAACGGTAATTCAAGCGCATCTCTAATAGCAGGTAACAAAAGGAATGCACTGATGAGTACGGTAAAAAAGATCCTTCTTGTAGATGACGATGATGATCTGCGCGAAGCACTGTCAGAACAACTGGTAATGACCGAGGATTTTGATGTGTTTGAGGCGCACGACGGCGCGAATGCCATGGAAAAAACCAAGGCTGCACTGTTTGACTTGGTAATCTTGGATGTTGGCTTGCCCGACACCGATGGCCGCGAACTGTGTCGTCTTATGCGCAAACAAGGGGTGAAATGCCCGATTTTGATGCTGACAGGACACGACAGCGATGCAGACACTATTTTGGGTCTTGATGCTGGCGCGAATGATTATGTTTCAAAACCATTCAAGTTTCCGGTTCTTCTGGCGCGTATCCGCGCCCAGTTGCGCCAGCACGAACAATCCGAGGATGCGGTTTTTCAACTTGGGCCATATACATTCAAGCCTGCGATGAAACTGCTGTTGGATGAACAAGAGAAAAAAGTGCGCCTGACAGAAAAAGAAACCAACATATTGAAGTTTCTTTATCGATCAACTGACGGCGTTGTTCCACGCGATGTACTGCTGCACGAGGTCTGGGGCTATAACGCTGGTGTAACGACGCACACGTTAGAAACCCATATCTACCGTTTGCGTCAAAAGATCGAACCCGATCCGTCAAACGCGCGTCTTTTGGTAACCGAAAGCGGTGGCTATCGTTTGGTTGCCTAACAAGTTGCCCTGATGGTGGGCTTACACCATTACCCTCCCTGTTGGACTGACCCAAGCTTCGGCTTGGGTCTTTTTTTTGTTGGTCGCTTTTGGTTGCTTTACAGCCTACAGGTGTTTTCATAAAATAATGACTTAATTTAGAGAATGGAACAAAATGAAAATTTCAAAAACACTTTTGACAGGCTTAGCGGCGTTGATTATCGGATCGGGCGTAGGTCATGCGCAAACCCTCAAGATAAATTTTGACCGAACATTTTACACGAGTGGTGTGCAATGGGGATCTGGTGTTGATACTATTGTGTTTAAAAAGTTGATCGAATTTGAAGGAAAAGTGGCTGTATGCGGCGCATATCTAAATGAAAACGGGGGCATCCCCGCGACTGTAATGCGGCAATATATCAGCGGATTGTACATTAGCGCTAACAATACATTGGTGCTGCGAAATGCGAAGCATTATCAAAGGCTAAAAAATCGCGAAGAACTTTCGTCTCGTCAAGCCAAGTGCAAAGTTACTAAAATGGCATGGCAAAAAGCAATGGCAAAAGCCAAAGTTACCGCCAGAAACCCGAAAACTTCATATCAATCACGTTGATCGTTTAAACTGCACGTTGTTGAAGCAAGTAGAATGATCCTAGACAGTGCGTTTCTTCGAGATGATCCTATCACTATTGGGTAGTAACATTTGGTACTGCACAGTAGGGTAAAAAAAATTTCGGAGAAACCTATGCCCTTCACTCTTGCCACTTGGAATATCAATTCTGTACGTCTTCGCGAGCCGCTGGTTTGTAAGTTTTTGGCCGAGCATGGACCGGATGTTCTGTGCTTGCAGGAATGCAAAAGCCCGGTTGACAAAATTCCAACCGAAAGCTTTGCCGAACTGGGCTACACCCACATGATCGCAAACGGGCAAAAGGGATATAATGGCGTTGCAATACTGTCCAAATTGCCAATTGTGGAAACCCACCGCTTTGATTTCGCCGATTTGGGCCACGCGCGTCATATCGCTGGCAAGATGGAAAACGGCGTGACCATTCACAATTTCTATGTGCCCGCGGGTGGTGATGAACCTAACGTGGAAAAGAACGAAAAATTTGCGCAAAAACTGCAATATTTGAAAGACATGCGCGATTGGGGTCAAAGCGAAAAACCCACCAAATCAATTTTGGTGGGTGATTTGAATATCGCGCCTTTGGAAGATGATGTTTGGGATCACAAAAAACTGTTGAAAGTTGTTTCACACACCCCGCTAGAGGTTGAAAAATTGGCCGAAGTACAAGCAGCAGCCGATTGGGTTGATGTGACCCGCGCGGATATTCCCGAAGGCAAGCTTTATTCTTGGTGGTCGTACCGCGCCCGCGATTGGGACACTGCCGACAAAGGACGTCGTTTGGATCATGTTTGGGCGACAAGCGATATCGCCAAATCTGGTCATAGCTCGCGGGTTATTCGCGACGCACGTGGTTGGGAAAAACCATCGGATCATGCGCCAATAATTACAGAATTCGATCTTTGAAATATACAATTGGGACCCCATATAGGGACCAAGACGAAATGGGAATTTAGACGATGCTAGAACTTGGAAATAACCCTGCTGCTGGGGCTGATCTGATCAAAGACGGTTCCGAAATGACATTCATGGACGATGTGATTGACGCCAGCCGTGAAACGCCAGTGATTGTTGATTTTTGGGCGCCTTGGTGTGGCCCGTGCAAAACGCTTGGCCCCGCACTTGAGGCCGCTGTGACTGACGCCGGTGGCAAAGTGAAAATGGTAAAGATCGACGTCGATCAAAATCAAAACATTGCTGGACAGTTAAAAATTCAATCGATCCCAACAGTATATGCCTTTTTTGATGGCAAGCCTGTTGATGGTTTTCAGGGCAATCAAACACCTGCAGAAATCAAGGATTTTGTGACGCGGGTTGCGGCACTTGGTGGCACAGACAATGGTCTAGGCGACGCGCTTGAGGCGGCGGATGTCATGTTTGAAGAAGGCGACATTGATGATGCCTTACAGACATATGCGGCTGTTTTAGGCGAAGAACCTGAAAACATCGCAGCCTTCGCGGGTGTAGGAAAATGCCATTTGGCGTTGGGTCAAATCGATGAATTGGCGGCATTGATAGAGGCTGTTCCAGCACCCATTACCAACCGTGCAGAAATTGATGGTTTGCGTGCACAACTTGCCCTAGCACTTGAGGCGGCAGAGGCAGGCCCCTTGGATGAATTACGTGCTGCGGTGGCTGCTGATGACAACGATCTAGATGCGCGCTTTAATTTGGCCTTGGCCATGCACGGCACCGGCGAAGTACAAGGTGCGGTAGATGAACTGCTGACAATTTTCAAAAAAGACCGAGAATGGAACGATGGCGCCGCCAAGACGCAGTTGTTCAAAATATTCGATGCATTGACAGCACAAGACCCGATCGCGTTGAATGGTCGTCGTAAATTGTCGTCTATGATCTTCATGTAAAACAAAGGGCAGGACATCATGATAAAACCGGCTGACCTGCCTGAAACGCTTTCCTTGTTTCCTTTGCCCGGTGCGCTGTTACTGCCCCGCGCACGACTGCCTTTGCACATCTTTGAACTGCGTTATCTGGCAATGATTGAGGATGCGATGAAAACCAGTCACCGTATGATTGGGATGATCCAACCGTTGGAAACTGGTGCGGATAGATCGCAACGGTTGCACAAAATTGGCTGTGCGGGTCGGTTGATTAATTTTTCCGAAACCGAGGATGGACGGTACATGATCACCCTTGCGGGTCTGTCACGGTTTCGCATCAACGATGTTCACGAAGGTTTCGCCCCCTATCTGAAAGGGGATGTTTCTTGGGCAGGTTTTGAACGGGATTTGGGTACATCGGAAACAGACGAAGGCCTGAACCGTGCCAGTCTAATGAAGTCGTTGGAAAGTTATTTTGAGTTAAAAGATCTGACAACAGATTGGGATGGTCTGAAAGATGCGGCACCTGAAATGTTGATCAATTCGCTTTCGATGTTGTGCCCGTTTGAACCAGAAGAACGACAGGCTTTACTTGAATCACCGACATTAACGACCCGTCGCGAAACACTGGTGACATTGATCGAATTTGCCCTGCGTGGCGGGGATAGCGAAGGAATTTTGCAATGAATGAACCTATGTATGATCGCAAAATGTTAGAAGTTTTGGTTTGTCCAGAAACACAAGGTCCATTGAAACTGGACGTTGAAAAAGACGAACTAATTTCAAAGTCAGCCAAATTGGCTTACCCCATTCGAAACGGCATACCGATCATGATCGTCGATGAGGCGCGAAAGCTAGATTAAAACCTCAACGCTTGTTTCTGGCGATTAGAGGGCTTTGCCTTGCAACAGATGTGGAATATCGCCGCTCATACCCGCGGCTTCGCGCATGAAAGCACGACGTAGGTTGGGCGCTGCACTTACTGCTGCCATCCCAAAATCACGCAACGGGCGTAACAGGGCGTTGTCGTTGGAAAACAGGCGATTGAATCCATCGGTTGCGGTCGTCAATGTCGTTCGATCAAAGCTGCGCCAATCTGCATAGCGTTGCAAAACATCAGCCGCACCAAAATCCTCGCCTCGTCGTTTGGCCCGTGTAACAACTTCGACCAACGTGGCAACATCGCGCAAGCCAAGATTTAAACCCTGACCGGCAATTGGGTGCACCCCTTGCGCGGCATCACCCGCCAATGCCATGCGCGCGGCGGTCATTTCAGAGGCAACTGTCAACGTCAGCGGATACGTGAAACGTGCGCCCGTCAATGAAATATCGCCCAGAAAATCACCAAAACGTGGGCGCAAGAATTCCAAGTATTCTGCATCGGGCAAATCGTTAATAGCCTTGGCGCGATCAGTTTGATCTGACCAAACAATTGAGGAACGGTTTCCCGGTAAGGGCAGGATTGCTAGCGGTCCCTCGGGCATAAAAAACTGGTGCGCAATGCCGTTGTGGGGCAGGTCGTGATCAATCGCACAGACCAAGGCGGTTTGATGATAGTTGGTCACACGTCGCTTAATTCCAGCGCGTTGTGCAGTGCTGCTTTGGCGACCATCGCATCCGATAATCAAGTTGGCTTGGATGTGTGTACCATTATCAAGCGTAATTACGCCGCCATCTTGTGCGGTAACAGTATGGCCAAAAGTTTGCGTGATATTTGGCGTGGTGTTCAAAGCGTTGCTTAGAGCAAGTCGGACAAAACGATCTTCAACCATAAAGCCCATCGGGCCTTCGCCTAAATCATCGTGGTCAAAGTGCAAGTGCCAGGGCGCGGGGCCCTGTCCTGCACGGCCGTCGCTGGCTTTCACTTGCAAAATTGGTTGTGCGTTTGCATGTAAATCTGCCCAAAGACCCAAGACGGTGAACATACGAATGGTTGCCTGCGCCAATGCATAGGATCGCCCATCAAATGCGCGCTTTGTTTGGGAACCTTTTTTATGGGCGTCAATAATGGTTACGCTAAAACCGTTTTGGGCCAATCCCAAGGCCATTGTCCCACCGACAAGACCGCCACCAATAATTGTAATATCGTTCATGTGCCCAATATGAGTGAAGATGCGGGATTGTCCATGCGCCAAGCAGTCGCTAGCTTTGTAAAAAATGTGTGATGGAGCGTAGGCATGTCTAACAATTGGCTTTGGGAAACGGCGGCGAATTTAGGTCGAGGCATTGGATCAGGTGAAATTGATCCTGTGGATTTGACGCAGACCTATCTTGAGGCCATCGAAGTTCATGAATTTAGCTCTCGTATTTATGCACGCACCACTGTGGATCGTGTGTTGGCCGAGGCAGAGGCTGCATCAGAGCGTGCAAAAGCCGGCCTGAGGCGATCGCCCTTGGACGGCGTTCCTATATCTTGGAAAGACTTGTTTGATACATCCGGCACGATTTGTGAGGCAGGCAGTGATTTGTTGTCAGGGCGCGTGCCAACAACCGATGCTGAGGTTGTGAAAAATGCAACGGCTGCTGGCTTGGTTGGGCTAGGAAAAACCCACATGTCAGAACTGGCGTTTTCAGGGCTTGGTGTTAATCCTGTCAAAGAAACTTCACCTTGTGTCAACGATCATTCGGCTGTGGCGGGGGGTTCATCCTCTGGTGCGGCGACATCTGTGGCCTTTGGGTTGGCCGCGGCCGGAATTGGTTCTGACACGGGTGGTTCTGTGCGCATTCCTGCGGCTTGGAACGATTTGGTTGGCCTGAAAACCACGTCCGGTCGTCTAAGCCTAAAGGGTGTTGTGCCTCTTTGCGCCAGTTTTGACACGGTTGGCCCATTATGCCGATCTGTTGAGGACGCGAATTTAATGCTGGCGGCCCTTGAGGGTGGAAAACCAGCTAATCTTGACGGTGCCAGCCTTGTGGGCAAGCGGTTCTTGATATTGGACACGATTGCCATGGAAGAAGTGCGTGACGCGCCAAAGTCAGGCTTTGATACGGCCTGTGATGCCCTGAAAAACGCAGGTGCACATGTTGAGAATGGTGCAATTGAGGTTGTTCACGAAGCGATGCAATTGACAGGTGTTTTGTATAGCGCCGAGGCGTATGGCACGTGGAGCCGTGAAATTGAGGCGGACCCTGAAAAAATGTTCCCGCCCATTTTGGCGCGATTTATGGCTGGCAAAGATGTTTTGGCCAGCGATTATGTAAAAGCGTGGCAACGGTTGGCTGAAATTCGCGAAATTTATGCGGCAAAGACGGCGGGCTTTGATGCGGTTATCATGCCAAGTTCGGCAATTTTACCGCCGAATGTCGATCGTTTGCTGACCGAAGATGGCTATTTTAACACCGAAAACCTATTGGCATTGCGCAATACTCGCATAGGAAATTTGCTGGGATCAGCTTCTTTGACCCTGCCGACAAGTACGCCATCGGCTGGAATTATGTTTACGGCAGGCCAGATGAGCGAACACAAGTTATTGCGGATTGGGGCAGCAGCAGAGGCTGCCTTGGCTTAAAAGCCACATAAAAGACTGAAATAAACGGATTTTTGTGCGGTTTTTCTGGACCCGCACCGCGCCTTTGGCTATGTTTAAGGGATAACGGGGCGAAATGACCCTGAAGAACTGAGGCAGTAATGGCGTTTCCTGAGAGGTTTTCTAACCTTCCTGAACATGTGTGGCCGCGTATTCGCGGGCTTTTAGACGTGCACCCAGCGGGTGGCGACGTGATAAACATGACCATTGGCGAGCCACGTCACGCGTTCCCCGATTGGGTTGGAACCGATATGGCTAAACACGCTGCCGGTTTTGGAAAATACCCACCCAACTATGGTTCAGATGAATTGCTGGAAAGTATCGCCGGTTGGATCGATCGCCGCTTTGGTGTGCGTGTCGATGCAAGTCAGCAAATCATGGCCCTGAATGGAACGCGTGAAGGATTATTCAACGCCTGCGTTGCCTTGTCACCAGAAACCAAAAACGGCACTAAACCTGCAGTTTTACTGCCAAATCCATATTATTCTGTTTATGCAATCGGCGCATTGGCCTCGACGGCTGATCCAATTTTTGTGCCTTCAACGCCGATGTCAGGGTTTTTGCCAGATTTTGCCTCGCTTGATGAAACAACGCTTAATCGTACAACGGTCGCTTACATTTGTTCGCCTTCAAATCCCGAGGGCGCGATTGCCGATCGGGCTTATTGGAAGGTCTTGTTTGGACTGGCTCAAAAACACGATTTCAAAATTTTTGCTGACGAATGCTATTCAGAAATTTACCGCGATGAACCACCATTAGGCGCATTGCAAATGGCCGCCGAACTTGGGGCTGATCCTGAACGCGTTTTGGTTTTCCACTCATTGTCCAAGCGATCCAATCTACCGGGTTTGCGTAGTGGCTTTGTTGCAGGTGGTCCGAAATCCATCGCCAAGGTTAAAGAATTACGTGCCTATGCAGGTGCGCCATTGCCTTTGCCGATACAGAAAGTTTCCGCACGTCTTTGGGACGATGAGGAACATGTCATCGCTTCGCGCAAGTTATACCAAGAAAAATACAAAATTGCGGATCAGGTCTTTGCTGGCGCAAATGGATATACACCACCCGCAGGCGGTTTCTTTCTGTGGTTGAACGTACAAGACGGTGAGGCCGCCGCGCTTCGCCTTTGGCAAGAGACGGGTATTCGGGTTGTGCCGGGCGGGTATTTTGCCGTCGAGGTCGACGGGAAAAATCCGGCAAGTGAATATATTAGGGTTGCCATGGTGACCGAAAAACAAGAACTGCATCGTGCGCTGACAACGCTGCGCGATTGTTTAATGGGTTAAGGACTAGTCATTATGGCATCTTATCAAGCACGTACACGCGATCCTTTGTTGGACAGTAAAACGCAAGCGATGATCGAACAGCGCGGGCAAGAACTGATCGGTTTGGGCTTGATGGTCTTAGCGGTTTTGCTGTCGTTGATCCTGTTTTCCTATGTGCCTGAAGATCCCAATTGGATGTCAGCATCAGATGCACCGGCACAAAACTATCTGGGCCGTTTCGGGGCGTCACTGGCGTCGCCTTTGTTTATCATCATTGGCATGGGATCATGGGCGATTTCGTTGGTTTTTGCTGTATGGGGCATTCGTTTGTTCCGCCATGTGGGTGCAGATCGTGCACTTGGACGGGTGATTTTTGCCCCTATCGTTGTGGCTTTGGCTGCAATTTACGCATCCACTCATGTGCCGGGTGCGGCTTGGTCTCATAGTTTTGGTCTAGGTGGATTGTTCGGCGATACGATTTTGGGCGCCGTTCTTAGTGCGGTGCCTGCCAATCTTGCGTTAGGCCTAAAGGTAACAAGCGCACTGTTTGCAGCGGCTTTGGTTGCAATGGCGTTGTTTGTGCTTGGCTTTACCCGCGATGAGTTGCGGATGATTTTCCGTCGGATGTTGATCGGTTTAGTGATGATATATGCTGGCGTCATGCGGTTGTTTGGTTTTGCGGGTACCAAAGCCATGACAGGCATGCGTAACCAAAATCTGGCTCGCCAAGAACGTCGTGCCGCCGCAGCAATCGCAGCCGAAGAGGCAGCACAATATGAAGAAGCCGAAGCCGCGCGTGCCGCGACGATGGCGCCAAATCACATCCGCCCATTGGTGGTGCGTGAAACTGTATCTCACCAGATGCAAGAACCCACGTTTGATGGGGTCCAAACGGCACCAGTACAGCAAGAAGAAACAGCGCCGGAACCACGTCGTGGTCTTTTTGGTCGCCTGCCGGGTCTTACGCGCGCTGCTGATCCAGAACCTGAATTGGTGGAACAACAAGCGTTTGAGGGTGACATTGAAGAAGCCCATCCTGATCGTGTTAAAAACAAAATTGCCAATGTCATTAAAAACCGTGAATCGCGATTGGTTGGACAAAGCCAAGGTCGCCAAGAACCGCTGGTCTTAAACAAGGAAATACCAGCCACACCTTTGGTCGCAACACGTTACACACAAGACCCAGCAACGCCAGTTATACCTAGGACACCGGTATCAAATGAATATGAAATGTTGGATGATACCGATGATTTGGCGGCATTGGATGATGCGCTGATCGAAGAATTGGATACGAATGCACCGCAAGAAGACGCGTTGCGCACTATGTTGCGTCAAGCAAGTCGTGCGGTTGTGCAGCCCGAAACAAAAAACCTTGTGCAACATACGCCCAAGAAACCTGCGGCCCCAAGCAAACGTGCCATTGCCGAGGCACAGCCAGCTTTGCAATTTGAGGAAAGCAATCGTTCCAATTACGAAATGCCACCGCTGGGATTGCTGGCAAAACCCGTGAAAATCGAACGTGCATCTTTGTCTGATGAGGCGTTGGAAGAAAATGCCCGCATGTTGGAAAGCGTGCTGGATGACTATGGCGTTAAAGGTGAAATCGTTTCAGTGCGCCCCGGTCCAGTGGTGACGATGTACGAATTAGAACCCGCACCAGGCCTAAAGGCCAGCCGCGTTATTGGATTGTCTGACGACATCGCACGATCCATGTCGGCACTATCTGCCCGTGTATCCACGGTTCCTGGTCGTACGGTTATCGGGATCGAGTTGCCCAATGAACAACGTGAAACTGTGGCCTTGCGCGAAATTCTTTCGCATCGTGATTTTGGGGACGGCAATCAAAAACTGCCATTGGCGTTGGGCAAGGACATCGGTGGCGAACCGATCGTGGCGAACCTTGCAAAGATGCCGCATTTATTGATCGCGGGTACAACCGGTTCGGGTAAATCGGTGGCGATTAATACAATGATCTTGTCGCTGCTTTATAAGCTAAGTCCGGATGAATGCCGGATGATCATGATCGATCCCAAAATGCTGGAACTGTCGGTTTATGACGGTATCCCTCATCTTCTGTCACCTGTTGTTACAGACCCTAAAAAGGCAGTTGTTGCCCTGAAATGGGTCGTGGGCGAGATGGAAGAGCGTTACAAAAAGATGTCCAAAATGGGCGTGCGGAACATTGACGGATACAACGGTCGCGTGGCTGATGCGTTGGACAAAAACGAAATGTTCAGCCGTACCGTGCAAACCGGTTTTGATGATGACACCGGTGAGCCAATTTTTGAAACCGAAGAATTCGCGCCAGAAAAACTGCCATATATTGTGGTTGTCGTGGATGAGATGGCCGATCTTATGATGGTCGCTGGCAAAGAAATTGAAGCGTGTATTCAGCGTCTGGCACAGATGGCGCGTGCATCTGGCATTCACTTGATTATGGCGACCCAACGTCCATCTGTTGATGTTATCACGGGTACGATCAAGGCCAACTTCCCGACACGGATCAGTTTCCAAGTGACCAGCAAAATCGATAGCCGCACGATTTTGGGTGAAATGGGTGCAGAACAATTATTGGGTATGGGTGACATGCTTTATATGGCGGGGGGATCAAAAATCACTCGTGTCCACGGCCCGTTCTGTTCTGATGAAGAAGTCGAAGAGATCGTTAATCATCTTAAAGCGTTTGGCCCGCCAGAATATGTTGGTGGCGTCGTTGATGGCCCAAGTGAAGATCGCGAAAGCAGCATAGATGCGGTTCTGGGTCTGGGTGGCAATACAGACGGCGAAGACGCGCTATATGATACAGCGGTGCAAATCGTCATTAATGATCGGAAATGTTCAACATCCTACATTCAACGCAAATTGGCGATTGGGTATAACAAAGCCGCCCGTTTGGTTGAACAAATGGAAGACAGCGGATTGGTCAGCCCCGCAAACCACGTGGGCAAACGCGACATCCTGATCCCTGAAAAGTGATCGTAAAAGCAGCGACAGGCGCATTTTTCCCACTGGAAATCTGCGCCCGAATGCCTAGGTTTGTTTTATGAAACACATACTAAAAATGGCCCTGATTCCGGCACTGACCCTTGGGTTGGCTGCAACATCGGCTATGGCCGAAAAAATCCCGTTAAGTGATATCTCTGCGTATTTTAATGATCTAAAACGCGCGCAAACTGAATTCACACAGATCAATGCGGACGGCACAATTTCAACTGGCACGCTCTATTTGCATCGCCCAGGACGTATCAGGTTTGAATATAACCCACCTGAAGAAAGCCTTGTGATAGCTGGTGGCAGTCAGGTTGCGATTTTTGACGCTAAATCCAACACCCCACCAGAACAGTTCCCGCTTAAGCGCACCCCCTTGAACATTATTTTGGAACGCAATGTCAATTTGACCAATTCGAAAATGGTAGTGGGTCATCAAGACGGCGGAAACTCAACAACCGTCATTGCCCAAGATCCAGAGCATCCTGATTATGGCTCGATTGAATTGGTATTTACAGCTGACCCTGTCGAGTTGCGCCAATGGGTAATCAATGATGGCGGTGGTTCACAGACGACGGTGATATTAGGCTTGATGGAACGTAAAGAAAAATTACCCGCGTCACTTTTCAGTATCGTTGTGGAAACTGCCAAGCGTAATAAATAATCGCTAATCGTTTTAAAGTTTTCCGCATGCAATCAGTTGCGTGTGATACTCAAACGCGCGGCTTTCCAGTTCTTTGGAAATTCTAACCAACCAAGGTTTCTTGCGATAGGTGCGTTTTGAATATCCAGTGTGACCTTCGTGATAAGCCAGATACTGCGCGGCTGTATCGGTTTTAGAAATGCCAACTTTTTCATACGACTGATCCATATACCAACCCATGAAATCAGTGGCATCGCCGATGTTGTGCCGTTTTGCACCTAGGCTGCGGGTTTTGCGACGGTATTCATCCCAAGTCGCATCCAACGCCTGTGAATATCCATACGCCGATGATTGCCGCCCCATTGGGATCACGCCCATTGAATATCTAAAGGGTGTTCGTGCCTTAGCGCGGAATTTGCTTTCCTGATAAATCACCGCCATCTGCAAGGCGACCGGAATGCCCCATTTACCTTGGGTCTTCTTGAAGGCCTTTAGGTACGTTGGGTTCTGACGAACAATAGAACAAGCATCATCTAGATTTTTCGGCGCACTTCCTGGCCCGCCGCATGCGGCAAGAATTAATAATCCGAATAGAAGTGCTGCTCGTTTCATAGGTACTGCTTTTTCTTTTAATTATATCGTCAAAATGATGCTCTGCAAAGTCACATTAAAGTAGGAATGCTAATAGAATTGGAATGAAGGCGATGGATAGGAATGTGCTGGCAACGACCATGCCTGCGACCTCGCCTGCATTAGCGCCGTATTTTTGTGCGATAAGGTAGGATGTCACGGCCACAGGTGTGGATACTTGTAAGACCAGAACAGCAAATGCCACGTCATCAAGTTTGAACACGACGGCCACAGTCCATGCGATTGCCGCGCAGATAATGACCTTGGCTAAAGACAGCCAAAAAGCACGCAAAAGCCCAGCAGGACTGAGTCGCGCCAACGCAACACCTAGGGTAATCAGCATCAATGGAATGCCCATCTGACCTAAAAGTTCCAATGCGTTGGTGATCCAAACCGGTGTTTCCCAACCTTGCCAAAGGAAAATTCCACCCAATATGGTGGCCCCAACCATGGGTTCTTTCAACGCTTTTAGGGGGTTTCCGCCGCCGCTGACAATCCATATGCCGGCGGTGAAAGAGTAAACTGCCATAATGGCGAAACTAACCACGGCGTATTGCAGGCCAACCTCGCCAAAGGCAAACAAAGCAAGGGGAATACCAAGATTACCGGTGTTGCCAAAAATGAGTGGTGCCAAATATGTTGGGGCATTTAACCTGTTAATTTTAATAAATAAAAACATAACTAAAGTAACGCCTGCATATGCGACGATCGAAGCAAGTGAGATCGCAGTAAGAGCCGCGCCAGACACCTCGGTTTTCATTAATGCGACGAATATTAGACAGGGGATAGATACCGTCATTGCCAGCTTGGTGACAAACTCAACGCGGTATTCGATGTCCAGTTTTACCCAGATGAAACCGATCAATGCGAGCGTGAAAACAGGGGCTACAACTTGAAAGACTGTTAGAATTAGGTTCACAGACTGTTTCCCCAAATTGGCGTCTTAGTCATAGACACAGGCAAGGTATATCGGTTAATTCTTTGTTTATGGATAAGCAAATGTTCCAAGAAATGGTTGCCAAGTATCACCTTGGTCAAATCGTGCGCCACAAACGCCACCCGTTTCGCGGTGTGGTGTTTGACGTTGATCCAGAGTTTTCCAACACCGAAGAATGGTATGATGCCATTCCCGAAGAAAGCCGCCCGGTAAAGAACCAACCGTTTTACCATTTGCTGGCTGAAAACGACCAAAGTTATTATGTGGCTTATGTGTCGGAACAAAACTTGATCGAGGATGAAACGGGCGAACCGATGACCCATCCTGATTTGTCTGATCTGTTTGGTGATTTCCAAGATGGTTTTTACCCACTACACTTTCAGATGAACTGATCGAACCGACCGTTTCTAACGGGTCGGCACGGGGGTTTCCCCACGATAATCATAAAATCCACGACCAGTTTTGCGGCCAAGCCAGCCTGCCTCGACATATTTTGTCAGCAATGGACACGGACGGTATTTCGTGTCGGCAAGGCCTTCGTGCAGAACATTCATGATCGCCAGACAAGTATCTAAGCCAATAAAGTCTGCCAATTCCAGCGGGCCCATTGGATGATTGGCGCCCAGTTTTAGAGAGGTGTCGATAGATTTTACCGAACCGACGCCTTCATACAGCGTGTAAATCGCCTCGTTAATCATTGGCATCAAAATTCGGTTCACGATGAACGCTGGAAAGTCTTCGGCTGGCGCGGATGTCTTGCCCAAGCGATCTACAACTTCCTGACACGCGTTAAAGGTGGGCTCGTCCGTAGCAATGCCGCGGATTAATTCTACCAACTGCATGATCGGTACAGGGTTCATAAAATGAAAGCCCATGAATTTTTCAGGGCGATCCGTGCGGCTGGCCAAACGTGTAATGGAAATTGACGAGGTATTCGACGTCAGGATTGTTTCGGGTTTCAGATGCGGCAGTAATTCGTCAAAAATCGCGGCCTTAATTTCTTCGCGTTCTGTGGCGGCCTCAATAACCAAATCCGTTTGCCCAAGATCGGCCAGATTGTTGGTCAACGTGATGCGCGCTAAAGCATCGGCTTTTTCGGCATCGGTGATCGTGCCTTTGGTTAACTGTCGGTTTAGATTGCCTTCGATAATTCCCAAGGACTTCGCCAAAGCGTCAGCAGAAACATCCGTTAGCAAAATTTCGTATCCAGCAAGAGCACACACATGGGAAATGCCATTGCCCATCTGACCTGCACCGATAATACCAATTTTCTCAATTGTCATAGCAAAACCTTTTTGTCTGCATTCTCAATACGCTTCTGTCGCAGAGGCAGCAAGCGTTCGTGACAAATACTGCCAAAAGCGAGGTAAATTTTACCATTAGGTATTTGGCAATAATCCTCGGTCAATCTGCAAGTGGGTGTCTACAAAAGGGGTGAATCCATGAGTTATGAAGAAGGTGGGTCGTTACTAGATTACGCATATTGCAGTTACGGGGCTGGCAAAGATAAATTCCGAGGCCCTGAAGTTGAAATATGCGACAAAACGATAGCGTTTTTGGGGGCAGGCGAAACCTTTGGCTGATTTGCAGTCACGCCATTTGTTTCGGACCTTGGTCAATTGATTGATCGACCTTGCGCAAATTTCGGGCAGATCGGTGCCGGCGTTGATGCGTTTATCCGTGACACTGATGTGCAAAGAATGTGCCGCCGTTCAAGTATCACTGTCATTCAAATCATGGGCGCACAAAATGTTTCAAATCGCCTGTATTCGGTGCATCCAACGCGAAACGATCGGTTCATTAGCCCTTCATCTATGATGAAAACAATTTTTGAGGACGTGGAATTCACGGACTACAATTTTGTCCAACACATGCTGAGTTCGATTAAGCAGCAATCCCCAGATCGTTATTCAATTATCGTGCAGGAACTTAAAACTGCTTGGGTGGCACGCATGAAGGAAATGTTGGCGAACATTGGGGGGCGCGTCATTCTTTTATGGCTGCCGTGTAAATCTGCAATGTTGAATACGTTGGGCGAGGGTCCACTTTATGTAGATGCGCAAATGATTGAGGAACTGCGGGGATCTATTGAATCTATTGTTAGACCTGATTTGGGAATAGAGCCAAATGATCCCACTCAGGATGGCTTGCTATACTCCCCATTCGATCAAGCAGCGGCGTCACTGGCAATGACGCAGGATGAGCATCATTTGGTCGCCAAGATGCTGGCCATGGAAATTATTCGTATGTCGCCGTAAAAGTCGGCCTGCAAAGAAAAAGGCCCGTTCGATTGCTCAAACGGGCCTTCAAAATATTGTTGTATTTATAGTTTGCCAGTCAGTTCTGGAACTGCGTCAAACAAATCAGCAACCAAGCCATAATCAGCAACTTGGAAAATTGGCGCTTCTTCGTCTTTGTTGATCGCCACGATGACTTTACTGTCTTTCATGCCTGCAAGGTGCTGAATGGCACCAGAGATGCCGACAGCGACATAAAGATCAGGGGCAACAACTTTACCGGTTTGACCAACTTGCCAGTCGTTTGGCGCATAACCAGAATCCACAGCAGCGCGAGATGCGCCAACAGCGGCATTCAATTTGTCAGCCAAACCTTCGATAAGGGCGAAGTCTTCTTGTGAACCAACGCCACGACCACCAGAAACCACAACACCAGCTGATGTCAGCTCAGGGCGATCGCTTGTTGCAACCTTGTCTTCGACCCATTCAGAAAGGCCAGAATTCGCAGCAGCACCGATTTTTTCAACAGCGGCAGAACCACCTTCGCCAGCGGCGTCAAAATTGGCTGTACGAACAGTTACCAATTTCGTGGCATCGCCAGATTGAACAGTTTGAATGGCGTTACCTGCATAAATCGGACGTTCAAACGTTGAACCATCGACAACCGCGGTAATGTCAGAGATGACCATGCAGTCCAGCAAAGCCGCCGCGCGTGGCATGATGTTTTTCGCGGATGATGTTGCGGGGGCTACGATATGCTCATAGTCGCCTGCAAGGGAAACAACCAAGTCAGCCAATGGTTCAGCCAGATCGTTGCCGTATGCCGCATCATCAGCACAAAGAACTTTGCTAACACCATCTAGTTTGGCAGCAGCGTCCGCCGCACCAGTGCATCCAGCAGAGGCGCAAAGGACGGTTACATCGCCCAATGCCTTAGCAGCAGTCAAAGCTTTGGCAGTTGCATCAACGGACAATTCGCCACCAACAACTTCTGCAATCAAAAGAACAGCCATTAGATAACCCCCGCTTCGTCTTTAAGTTTAGCAATCAGTTCGTCGACTGATCCAACCATAACACCAGCTTTGCGGGCTTCTGGTTCTACTGTTTTCACAACGCTAAGACGTGGTGACGCGTCAACACCGTAATCGGCAGGTGTTTTCTCATCCAACGGTTTGCGCTTGGCCTTCATGATATTTGGAAGGCTGGCATAGCGTGGCTCATTAAGGCGCAAATCAACCGTGACAACTGTTGGCATCTTAACTTTGATTGTTTGCAAACCACCGTCAACTTCGCGGGTAACAACTGCGCTGTCGCCTTCGACGTTCAACTCAGATGTAAATGTTGCTTGGCTCCAACCCATCAACGCTGAAAGCATCTGACCAGTTGCGTTTATATCGTTATCGATGGCTTGTTTGCCACAAAGAACCAGACCAGGCTGTTCTTCGTCAACGATAGCTTTTAGGATTTTTGCAACGGCCAAAGGCTCGATGTCTGTGTGAACATCGTCAGCAGCGATTACCAAAATAGCACGATCAGCGCCCATGGCCAAAGCGGTGCGCAAAGTTTCTTGGTTTTGCTTAACACCAATAGAAACCGCGATGATTTCTTCAACTTTGCCAGCTTCGCGTAGACGGATCGCTTCTTCGACAGCGATTTCATCAAATGGGTTCATTGACATTTTAACGTTGGCTAGATCAACACCGCTTCCGTCCGCTTTCACGCGTACTTTCACGTTATAGTCGATCACGCGTTTAACAGGCACAATCACCTTCATTTACGTAGTCTCCTTTGGGGGCCGATCGGGGAATCCCCCTAGGCACAACATAATTGTGGCAAGAATTAGCGCGACTCTGCGGGTAATAACAGATCAAAATCGACAGCAAATCGTCACATCCCGCCGCGTCACAGCAAATTGTTTAAAAAATTGTGCCAATTCGGGCGGTGTGTATAGTGAATGGGTGAACGAATCTTAGGGGAAAAACGATGTCTGGCATGTGCCAAAGCTGTTCTATGCCGATGAGCAAAGATCCAACTGGCGGGGGTAAAAACATCGACGGCAGTATCAGTACAAAATACTGTGGTCATTGTTTTCAGGATGGCGAATTTGTTGCCCAGAACATTGGGGTGAAAGAATTTCAGGCGTGCTGCGTCAAGATTATGTCTGAACAAGGTTGGCCGCGGCCATTAGCATGGCTTATGACGCGCGGCATTCCAAAACTTGAACGGTGGCCGGAAAACTAGCGATTGGCGCCAGGCACCCACAAAACATCCGCACGCCCTTGATCGTTGGCGATGCGACCAGCGCAGAAAAACCAATCTGACAGTCGATTGAGATATTTAACAGCGGCTGGATTAACCTCTTCTATATCAGTTAATTCCACGGCCAGACGTTCGGCGCGACGGCTGACTGTGCGACAGATGTGCAAATGCGCTGCTAAGGCTGTGCCGCCAGGCAAAATGAACGATCTTAAGGGTTCCAGCACAGCGGTCATCGCGTCGATTTCCGCCTCAAGCCGGCTGACTTGATTGTCGGTAACGCGCAATGGCGTGTATTCCGCCGCCGCATCACTGGCCATGTCGGGGCGACAAAGATCGGCACCCAGATCAAACAAGTCGTTTTGAATTAGCGAAAGCTGATCATCTAATTCACCAGTTGCATGCAAACGCGCCATGCCAACGGTTGCATTGGTTTCATCCACGGTGCCATAGGCCGAAACGCGGGCCGAGTGTTTATTTACCCGATCGCCATTGCCCAGTGCCGTTGTTCCAGCATCACCAGTACGCGTATAAATCTTGTTTAAAACGACCATGTTTTATCAGCCTCCATTGCCGCGGAAATAGATGAAAATCAAAATTAGTGCGATTGCCACCGCTTGCGCATAGATCCGATAACGCATCAGTTTATTGGCATTTTTTCGATTGGTTTCACCGCCCTTGCCAAAAGTGCCAATTCCCATGGCCAATACACCAACAACAATCAAACATGCGATTGCTACCAAAATAAAAAGGGGGTCGTTCCACATAGTTCTGTTCCTTGAAAACGCTTCTTGATGAGACTTAAGCATCTTTGTCCCTAATTGCTAAGGCAAATTGGCGTTGCATCATGTCGCAGCCCAAAAATCAGGTGAATTGCACCAACCAATCCATAAGACGAGTGGGCACAATACGTTTGATGAACCCCATGATGTGGGTTGGTGTGGTTACGTAATACCGTGGGCGTGGTCGTCGTGCTGTCAACGCGCGTACTAATTTTGCCGTAACCGCACTTGAGGGAAGTTCAAACCTGTCAGGCCCGCTGGATTCATAAAGGCGGACCCTCAGTTGCTTGTCATAGCGTTCGCGATGTGCGGAATTTTCCCAATCGATCCACTTTTCAAACTGAGGAATGGCGTTTTTACGAATTGAACTGGTAATTGGGCCTGGTTCAATCAGAACGACGTGGATTGGGCTGTCAGAAAGCTCCAATCTTAGCGCGTCGGTCAACCCTTCCATAGCGAATTTTGTGGCGCAATAGGCACCGCGCCAACGGATTGCCATAAAACCCAAAATTGACGAACAGTTGATGATGCGTCCATGACCTTGGGCACGCATGACAGGCAGCACCTGCCGGATCAAATCAAAATAACCAAAGAAATTTGTTTCAAATATTTCCCTAAGTGCCCCACGGGGCAAATCCTCAACCGCACCCAATTGGGCATATGCGCCATTGTTGAAAAGTGCGTCCAACGTGCCGCCTGTGCGTTTTAAAACCTCGGCCAATGCATCAGTGATGCTGGCCTCGTCTGCATAATCAAGGGGGAAGCTTTCCAACCCTTCGGCGCGTAATTTTTCACAGTCTTCTTCGGCACGACAGGTCGCAAAAACACGCCAGCCTTGCGCGGATAAACCATGGGCCGCGTCGTATCCAATGCCAGAAGAACAGCCTGTGATAAGAATGGATTTTTTGGTCATGTTGCGCCCGTTTTTAATGTTCACGCATCAAACGCGGCATGGGCGTAAATATCAAGGGGTGGCGGTCAGGAACTTGCTGGCCATAAATCCAATACGGGAAGATTCGCCAAATCTAATTTTGGACCAGCCATTATCCATTGCTTCGACCAATTCAGCAGAATCATTTTTCACCAAACGGCCGATTACTGGATTTTGCGTTGATGGCCCAGAACGCACATTCACGCGGTTTCCAGATACTTGCATCATCGGTAGGGCAGCCTCTTCTATGATCGTTGAAAAGGACGACGTAATGGGATCGTCTAAAGCAATCTGTGTGATTTCGCCGTTTGCAGTCAAATCTGCGGCATTGATTGAAGCGAAACCTGTATCCAAAACGGTCGTTGCTCCAACTTCTACGGTGTCTGTCAGCGATATGTTTGAAATAGGCAGTTCAACTAAAACATCCGTTTCGGTTGGCGTTGCTTCGTTTGTAAACGGATTTACTGACAGTTTTTCCACAGTGGTTGTGTCGGCTGATGCCAATTTTACTGGTTTGACAGAATCAACAGCAGGCTGGCCGGCAACCGCTTTTGGATCATCCTCGCCGGTAATGGCCATTGCAGCAAAAATTACGGCAGAAAGTATCGCAGTCAAACGGATCATTTACCTATCACTCCACAAGTTGGTTACAGGTTGATATTAACTTTTTGGAAATGGTCGCGAACGGGGAAAACCTTTCCATGCTTCCCTCTAAAGGTGGGAATTCTGGGCGATTCGGTGTGGAAAACCGTACTTTTCTACAGGACCTTCAAAGAAATATTTCCGAAACGGCGAATAGAGCGTCAAAATCGACCCAATATAAAACAGGCTCTGGACCCCGCGATTCTGGCAGACTAAACCTGCATTATGAATGATACGATTGATCCAGTAGACACTCCCGAGACCGAAATCACGGAACCCTTGCGCCGCGCGCTGGGCGATCGTTATCTGACCTATGCGCTGTCAACGATTATGCATCGCGCATTGCCTGATGCCCGCGATGGTTTGAAACCGGTTCATCGCCGGATTTTATATGCAATGAACCGTTTGCGTTTATCTGCTTCTGGTGGATTTTTGAAATCAGCGAAAATTTCTGGCGACACGATGGGGGATTTCCACCCTCACGGGGACGCCGCGATTTATGACGCAATGGCGCGCTTGGCGCAGGATTTTAACGTTCGCTACCCTCTGGTCGATGGCCAAGGAAACTTTGGCAACATCGACGGGGATAACCCAGCGGCCAGTCGTTATACAGAGGCGCGGATGACCGTTGTCGCCGAGGCGATGCTAGAGGGGTTGTCTGAAAACGCCGTTGATTATCGCGACAACTATGATGGTCGTCTAGAAGAACCTGTTGTTTTACCTGCGTCGTTTCCAAATCTGTTGGCGAATGGTTCGACCGGAATTGCGGTTGGCATGGCGACCAATATTCCACCGCACAACGTGGCCGAATTGTGCGATGCATGCTTACATTTGATTAAATCACCCAACGCGCGTGATGAAACCTTGTTGGATTACGTACCGGGGCCAGATTTCCCAACTGGCGGTGTAATCGTTGAGCCAAAGGAAAACATCCTTGAGGCCTATCGCACAGGTCGCGGTTCCTTCCGATTGCGCTGTAAGTGGGAAACCGAGGATCTTGGGCGCGGCATGTGGCAGATTGTTGTCACTGAAATCCCTTATCAAGTGCAAAAATCCAAGCTGATCGAAAAACTGGCCGAGGTTATTCACCTTAAAAAGATTCCGATCCTTGGCGACGTACGTGACGAAAGTGCCGATGATGTCCGCATCATTTTGGAACCAAAGTCCAAAAACGTTGATCCGGATGTTTTGATGAACATGCTTTATCGCAGTTCTGATCTGGAAGTACGCTTTAGCTTGAACATGAACGTGTTGATCGATGGCCTAACTCCCAAGGTTTGTAGCCTGAAGGATGTGCTGCGCGCCTTTATCGATCATCGCCAAGACGTGTTAAAACGGCGCTCACAGCACCGCATTGATAAGATTGATCACCGTTTAGAAGTGCTTGAAGGCTTCATCATTGCGTTCCTAAATCTGGATCGGGTTATCGACATCATCCGCTATGATGATGATCCCAAAGCGGCTTTGATGCGTGAAAACTGGGCGCAAGAATTTGTACGCGCAACATCTGAAAGTGATTACCGTTCGCCGGCTGTCGCCGACGATGAAGGTGAGTTGAGTGAAGTTCAGGCTGAAGCGATCCTGAACATGCGTTTGCGCAGTTTGCGCCGGCTAGAAGAAATGGAATTGGTCCGCGAGCGTGACGCCTTGATGGAAGAGCGTGCAAATCTAGATGATTTGTTGTCAGACGAACGCTTGCAATGGGCAAAAATTTCCGAGCAACTTCGTGAAACACGAAAAACTTTTGGCAAAAACTACGAGGGCGGTGCGCGTCGAAGCCAGTTTGCAGAAGCAGGCGAAGTCGAAGAAGTTCCGATCGAGGCCATGATCGAACGTGAACCGATAACCGTCGTTTGTTCTAAAATGGGTTGGGTGCGGGCGCTTAAAGGCCACGCTGATCTGACATCCAAAGTGAAATTCAAAGACGGTGATGAAGCGCGATTTATGTTCCACGCTGAAACCACGGATCGTTTGCTGATCTTTGGTTCAAACGGGCGATTCTATACGCTTGGTGCGAATAATCTACCTGGTGGTCGTGGTATGGGTGAACCGCTGCGTCTGATGGTAGATTTGCCAAATGAGGCCGAGATTGTTGATATTCTAATCCACCAACCGGATCGAAAATTGTTGGTCGCCTCAACCGCGGGTGATGGTTTCATCGTGCCGGAAAACGATGTGATTGCCCAAACGCGCAGTGGTAAACAAGTGCTGAATGTCAAAGAGGGCGTTCGGGCATTTGTGCTGTCGCCAGTTAAGGGTGATCACTTGGCTTGTGTGGGTGAAAACCGCAAAGTACTGGCTTTCCCGCTTACCGAGCTGCCCGAAATGGGTCGTGGTAAAGGTGTGCGTCTGCAAAAATACAAAGATGGCGGATTGTCTGATGCCACATTCTTTACACTTGCTGACGGTCTTTCGTGGAAGGACCCCGCGGGACGTACTCGCACGGAAACCGAATTGACCGAGTGGATGGGCAAACGCGCAAGCGCTGGGCGTATGGCACCTCGTGGGTTCCCACGGGATAATCGTTTCAACTAATCGCGTTTGATTTGCCACAGGTTGGCAATGCATTGCCGATTGGGTCGATCATCAATTGCGACCTTCTGAACGCCTATATACAAGTATGGAAACACTAAATCCCTTGGGGGGAAATATGGTACATTCTGTTCGCTTTCTTTTTGTTGGTCTGGTTTTTGGATTATTGGCTGCTTGCGGCACGGATGCCGACTTGGTTGAAAAACCCGAAGCCTTGGGCAATTTCAAAATGGAACACAACATTGTTGTTTCAAAGAACGCCAAACAGGGACCTTTGTCGCGCGAAGCAAACTTGGGTGCATTTAAATCTTCACTTGAAGGTGCCATTCAAGATCGCATAGGCCGCTACGAAGGCGATAATCTTTATCACATTGGCGTAAATATAGATGCGTACGTTTTGGCGTTACCTGGTGTTCCCGTTGTTCTTAATCCTAAATCAGCCCTTATTTTTTCGATCACGGTTTGGGATGATGCTGCGCAAAACAAAATCAATGCCGAAGCCGAGCAAATTACAGTTTTGGAAAACCTCACAGGAAAAACCGCGCTTTCTTCTGGCTTGACCCAATCCGCCGAAGAGCAAATGGAAAACCTGTCCCGCTCCGCGGCCCGTGCAATCGAAAAATGGTTGCGTGAAAATGAGGCGTGGTTCACAGCCAAGCAAAATGAAAAACGCAAGGCTGCTGGGCCGTTTGTGGCCCCAGCCGGAGCGAACTAGGTTCATATCTCAGCATTGGCGAGTAAAAAGCGAAAAGGGCTGATCCGATATTAACCTAATTAAGCCCTTAAAGTTTTAAACAAACAGGAATGTGGCCTAATTGGGAATATGTAACATTTCACGACAAAAGAGATTTCTAAAGAGCTGGCACCAATTCCAAATTTCGAACCCAAAGATCTTTGAATTGGGGGTGTTGAAACAACTGACGAAGCCTGAAAATTTCACCTGGAAGAGTCAGATGAGCGCCGTCGCTGGTTAGTGGTTGGCCGTGTTCGTCATGAGTTTTGCATTTGTGGGATTTGTCACAGAAAAAACGGCTCACAGAAAAATAATTGCGACCGCCCATAATAGCTTCGGCCTCTGCGAAAAGATCTATGCTGGTGAGATTTGTTGGTTGATGTGTGTATGGTAATTTGGTGTTCACATCAAATGCGAATTTCTTAGGAGAAGCTAGACTATTTCTGCTATTAATCTGAAATGTTCCAAACATTTGGCCGCCAATAAACCCGACACGATCTTTTGCAATGGTGTTAAGATAGTCGTACGTGCGAGGCATTTCGCGAGTTGGCAGTACGTCCCACAAGCTTCTTACAAGAGTCAAATCTGCTGCTCTTATGATTTCATCGAATTTGCTCGACCCGATTCTGTGATAATCCCCAAAACAGTGCACATCGGAAGGCATTAGATAGTCATCCAAATCTGGTGTATCTTGCAAAACGTTTTTACAACGTCGAGCGACATTTAAGGTTACGACGTCGAGTGTCTTGAAATCAGAACCAAATGTTCCGACAATTCCTTCGACCAGATCTTTTGCATAACTATCGCCAATTATCAGCAGTTTTCGCCTTCCATCGTTGGCAAATGCAGTACGGTGTTTACTGTCAAGATATTCGGCGGTGTACTCATTTTGAAGATCTTTTATGTACTGCCTTTCCGCTTCATTCAGCCTATTTTCGTAGCCGTTCGAAAAATACCCGCCCAAACCAAATGCAAAAAACACCACAAACCAAAGTATTGACGATTTTAACATTGTAAATCGTGGGGCTTCGAAATTTATGGGTTTACGAAATGGACGTTCGATGTATCGCCAACTAAAATAAGCTAGGATCAGGGCAAGCAATGACAGACCCAACATTGAAATTGGGTTTGCGTGTTCAGGAAATCGAATTCGCATGAATGCAAACAGTGGCTGATGCCAAAGGTAGGCTGAAAAACTAATTAGCCCAACGCCAACAAATACGCGGTTTCCCAGCAACTTAGCAGTCAAGGTACCTTGGCCCCCAAAGATCAATACAGACATTACACCAATGCAAGGCAAGAGTGTGTAAATACTTGGAAACGGCGTTGTGTGGTCAAATACAAAAAGAGATACGATAATGGCCAACATGCCAGCTATTGCGAAAATCTCATTTGATCGAACACCACGTTTTTGCACTATTATGGCGGCAAGTGATCCAATTAATAATTCCCATGCTCGACCTGGCGAAAGATAGAAATTTGCAGTCGGCTGATTTCGCCATCCCCATTCGCTATAAGCAAGGCTGATGGCACCCAGGCATACAATAATCCAAACTGCAAAATCCTTTCGCTCCCGCCATATGAAAAATAAGAGAATAGGGAAAATGATGTAATATTGCTCTTCAACCGCAAGGCTCCAAGTGTGCAGCAAAGGCTTTTCTTCGGCAGCAGTGTCAAAGTATCCGCTCTGGCGATTAAAAAGTACATTCGAGGCAAAAAGGCTGACCGCAAAAAGGCTTTGCAAAAAATCTTCCATTTGGTCGGGGAGCATCCAGACCCAAGCAAAAGGAATACATGCGAGCATTACTAGAATAAGGGCTGGAAGGATTCTTCGCGCACGTCTTTCATAAAAATTTAAAATGCTGAATTGATTGTTCTGAATGTCATTTATCAAAATTAGTGTAATCAAAAACCCGCTAATTACAAAAAACACGTCAACGCCGATGAAGCCACCGCTTGTCTAATTTATCTTTGTATGGAACAAAATTACAGAAATAACTGCTATTGCTCTCAAACCATCAATTTCGGCGCGGTATATCATGTTTAATCGGTCCTATCAGTATTCTAGTTTTCTTGAGGTGGAAACTTTGGTCACAGTAACACGGAACCTGGATGAAGTGGAGCCATATAAAAGGCATTTGCGCGTATTTCTGAAGGACATTCGGAGTCAAACAAAGCAGATTTTTTGTTTAGATTTTTTCAAAAATTGATTTTGAAAAAAGTGTTGTTTGTTAGTTCTCGACAATTTTTGATCCCTGCTTGCAATCTGAATATAAACCGCATAATTAGTCGCTAGGCATAGGGGTTTAGCTCAGTTGGTAGAGCATCGGTCTCCAAAACCGAGGGTCAAGAGTTCGAGTCTCTTAGCCCCTGCCACTTCACTTTCACCAGTTTGAATTGCTTTTCTGATTTTGGATTTTGGAATTCTTACAGTAGTTGTGGAAATGTGAACCGAAATTGGTAATCTATTACCATGTCCGAATATTCAAAAATATCCACTGATCGAGAATCCATCTTTGACAGAGGGCGAAATTATCGCGCTAAGATTGGATTTGTTTTACTTGCGACAGAGCAAACCATCGAAGATGACATGTTTAGTCTACGCCCTAAGGGGGTTGGCATCCATTTTGCACGCGCGCCGATCCCTGATTCAATAACGGTCGAAACCTTGGCGCGTCAGGTAGATGATCTGGCGCCAGCTGCATCCACACTTTTACCGGACGGAAGTCTTGATGTCGTTTGTTACGCCTGTACATCGGGCAGTCTGGTGATTGGCGAAGAACGCGTGCATCAAGAACTTTTAAGGGGTGCCCCCGGTGCCAAAGCAACCTCTCTTATTGCGGGGGTGTTGAAGGCGTTGAGAGCGTTGGATGTTCGACGTATCGCTGTGGCTACACCTTATCTGGATGAGATCAACCAACGCGAGGCGACCTATATGCAGGCGGCTGGTTTTGAGATTACGAACATCAAAGGGCTGAACATCGAAAAAGACAGTGAAATGGTGCGTGTCCGGCCAGAGTTCTTGATTGATTTTGCAAAATCCGTTGATACGCCTGATGCTGATGCATTGTTCATCAGTTGTGGCGCGTTGCGATCTATCGACATCGTTGATCAACTGGAGCAAATCTTAGGCAAGCCTGTCATTTGTTCCAACCAAGCCATGATGTGGGATTGTCTGCGACTGGCTGGAATAAAAGACAAAATCGAAGGCTTTGGTTCCTTATTTAGGGGCCATTAGAATTTGACCAAAATTTTGGCCTACTGCGTTCGGTGTATGTGCAACGTGCCAAAATATCATCCCAAACCTGCAATTGAGCCTAAACATCTAGCGATATTGGAAAACAAAGCGAAAATTGATGTCCGTACACTGAAGAACTTTGAAATTAATTGGCTCCCGTTGAGCTTCCTTGAAACAAGTTCCATCTTGACTTAAAGCGTTTCGGTCGAACAAAAACTAAAACGGAGGAACACATGCCTGGCGTTTCATATACTTTTGGAGGCGTGATAGATTATGCCTTTGCCACTGCCTTTGCTACAACTGGTGGACATTCCGTCACTTCGACCGAAAATGGCGTGACATTCACTTTGAGTTCGTCAATCAAGGAACATTTTTACATTGCTTTGAATAGCTTCGGGCGCGCCTATGTGACAAATGCAGAGAATCTGGGAACCCAAACGATGAATTTGGTTTGGGGCGGTCCGGGGTCAAGTCAGTTCCTAAGTCCGTTGGTTACTGGAACTTTCGAAGCAGGCGAGGTCAAGTTCGTAACCGCCAGCGGATCAGTGGATGCTGTGTCAGGCGTTGCTTTTTCCGGACAGGTATTGGGGATTAACTTTATGCTGTCGGGCATGGATGCCGCCGCCATTAGCAAAATAACGGCCGTAGCCGTCAATTGTTTCTGTGCAAGTACGCGAATTTCAACGTCGGATGGAATGGTTGACGTTGAAAAACTAATTCCAGGCGATGTGATCGAAACCGCAGATGGTCGCACATCGACCGTTAAATGGCTTGGTGAACAGCCGGTGAATACACAGATTTTGGATCCGTCAAAAATCAACCCCATATGTATCACGGTAGGCGCTTTGGGCGATGGGTTACCAAAGCAGGATTTGTTTATCAGCCCTGATCACGCAGTGGCCATTGATGGTTTGTTGATCAACGCCGGCGCGCTTGTGAACGGTCGTTCAATCTACCAAGTCGAAAAAATGCCCAAGGCTGGTTTTACCTATTACCACGTTGAAACCGACGCGCATGAATTGCTGTTGGCCGAGGGCGTGTCGGCGGAAACCTTCATTGATTACGCAGGGCGTGATAGTTTTGTGAACGGTGAGGACGCAACCGCACATGGGATCAAAGAGATGCCGCTGCCTCGTGTATCGTCGGCACGACAAGTATCTACGCACATCCGTGATCGCCTAAACCTTCAAACCAATTTGGTGGTTAACAAGGTCGCCTAACAGCAGCTGTTAGGTCAGCTCTCTCCTTCATCTCTTCACAAAGTCGCTTTCCTCCTTTGAGGGCAGCGACTAAAGAGGGGCAGGATAACAAATTGGAGTCGATCCTGTGACACAGCAGACAGACGTAAAGCAACTTTTGGCGAATTGTTTAACGGATACGGAATTTCCGGAACTTCCTGGTTTTACGCGCAACAAAGTGCGCGACACGTACAAATTGCCGGGTGGTCGTCGTTTGTTGATTTCAACCGATCGGCAGTCGGCGTTTGACCAAATTTTGACGGCTACACCCAACAAGGGTCAGGTGCTGACGCAAACCGCCAGATATTGGTTTGATGCGACGGCTGACATTTGTCCGAACCAAGTGATTTCCTATCCAGACCCCAACGTTGTTTTGGTCAAAGACCTTGATATGTTGCCCATCGAAATTGTTGTGCGCGCCTATCTAACTGGGTCTACGAACACGAGTGTTTGGCCGATGTATGAGCGCGGTGAACGAGTAATCTATGGCCATGAATTTGCGGATGGTTACAGCAAAAATCAAAAGCTGCCTGAGGCGATCATAACACCGACAACAAAGCCAGATGGGGGCGGACATGACGCGCCGATAACGGCGGCAGAAATTCTTGAAACGGGTCTTTTGACAGCAGATCAATGGGCGGACATTTCAAAGAAAAGTCTTGCGCTATTTGCGCGTGGTCAAAAATTGGCGGCCGAAAAAGGGCTGATCTTAGTTGATACCAAATATGAATTTGGTGTTGATGAAAATGGTGTGATCGTGATCGCCGACGAAATTCACACGCCAGATTCCAGCCGTTTTTGGATCGCGGACGTCTATCAAGAACGGGTTGATGCAGGGTTGGAACCTGAAAGTTTGGATAAGGAATTTCTGCGACTATGGGTTGTTGGTCAGTGCGACCCATACAATGATCCCATCCCAGAAATTCCAGATGAAACAGTTCTGGAATTTTCCAACAAGTATATCGCGCTGTTTGAAACAGTAACGGGTTTGACCTTTGATCGCCCTGATCCGGCAATTTCAGTTAAAGACCGCATTCGCGCGGCCTTGGTCAAGGAATTCCCAGAATATTTCTAAGGGCTTATTTAGGGCCTTCTGTAAACACATCAAAGGCCTTTAGCGCCTTTGCAGAATACGCATAGGACGGCCCACCGCCCATGTAAGTTGCCATTGCCAAAGCTTCGCACAGTTCTTCGCGTGTCGCGCCAAGGCGGACCAATGTGCGCACGTGGAAGCCAATGCAGCTGTCGCAACGTGTCGCAATCGCAATGCCCAGTGCCATGAACTCTTTGGTTTTTTCGCTTAGCGCACCGTTGGTTTTTGCGGCTTGCCCCATTTGCCCGAAACCTTTGACAGTTTGTGGAACTTCCTTGGAAAATGTTGCGATGTTGGCCTCGGTTTCGGCCATGAATTCATGCCAGTCTGTCATTTGCTTCTCCTATTTGCGTTCGTCTGATCCCATGCGCCGTTCAAGCCAACGCACGCCTGCGCTGATGATCAGAACAAGGATCAGATATTCGACGATGAGTAGTGAATAGATTTCAAGGGGACGGTATTCTGTTACGACCAATTCATTGGCGCGACGGGTCAGTTCCTGCATGCCGATGACGGATGCAAAGGCACTCATCTTAACGATGTAGATAAACTGATTGGCGATGGGTGGCAGAATGCGTCGGATCGCTTGGGGCAGGATCACATAACGCATGGTTTGCGCGTAACTTAACCCGACGGTTTGTGCCGCTTCTGTTTGACCCTTGGAAATGGATTGGATGCCAGATCGGTAAATTTCGGCGGTAAATGCGCTGTCAGATACCGCCAGCGTGATAATCGCGCCCCAAAATGGATCGATGGGAATGTTCAGCCCCATGGATTTAAAGATCAGTGGCAGGCCGTAGAACACCCAAAAAAGCATAGGCAGCAGGGGAATAGACCGAATGAATTCCACATAAATCCGGCTGACGATGCGCCAGCCGCGTTTGCTGGATTGACCGGGTAGGGCGACAAGCAGGCCAAGTATGATGGAAATCGCGGCGGCAATGACGGAAATTTGGATTGTGCTGGCCATGCCCGAAATCAGAAACTTGACGTTGGTCCAACCGCCTTTGGTCATGGGGTTGATGACGTACCATCCCCATGTGCCAGACGATCCACAGCCGGCCAGCAATAGGAAACATGAAAGTGAGATGTACAGTTTTTTCATGTGCTCGACCCTAATGCTGCAATATTTGGCTGAGGAACTTGCGACAACGTTCGGTTCTTGGGTTCCCAAAAAATTCCTCAGGCGCGGCTTGTTCAACGATTTCACCTTCGTCCATGAAAATCATTTTGTCGGCGACCTTGCGGGCAAAACCCATTTCATGGGTAACAACGATCATGGTCATGCCTTCAGTGGCAAGTTCGACCATGACGTCCAGAACCTCGGATATCATTTCAGGATCAAGGGCAGAGGTCGGTTCATCAAACAACAATACCTTGGGTTCCATACAAAGTGATCGCGCAATGGCGACGCGTTGTTGTTGCCCACCTGACAGTTGGCTAGGCTTTTTGTCTGCCTGATCTGGAATACGCACGCGTTCCAAATAATGCCGCGCACGATCTTCGGCGTCAGTTCGTGAAAGGCCGCGTGCCTTCATTGGGCCAAGGGTCAGGTTATCAAGAACAGTCAAATGTGGAAACAAGTTGAACTGTTGAAAAACCATGCCCACATCGCCTTGGATCGACGAAATTGACCGCGGATCGTTGGTTAATTCGACACCATTCAGTCTGATCACGCCTTTTTGATGTTCCTCTAATCGATTGATACATCGCACGACTGTGGATTTTCCAGAACCAGAAGGGCCGCAAATTACGACCTTTTCGCCTGTGTTTACTGTTAAATTGATGTCTTTTAGGACGTGAAAGTCGTCAAACCACTTATTCACATCGACCAGCTCAATCGCTGTTTCTGGCATTACTGGCCCACATTTCTGATCAGGATACGTTATTTCACCAACAGTGTATTTGAATACCGGGCCCATTCAAGTAACAATAAGGTTCATTGTAAAATCAAAACCACCCACGGGGGTAAACTATGAAGAATTTCCTAAAAGTAGCAGCGGTCGCGGCCTTTGGTATTGCGGCATCCGGTGCTGCACAGGCGCAATCTGCTTTGCAAGAGATCCTAAGCACAGGTGTTTTGAAGGTCGGCACAACGGGAGATTGGAACCCAATGTCTGTGCGTGACCCAGCCACCAACAGCTATAAGGGTTTTGATATCGACGTCATGACCGAACTTGCCAATGATCTAGGCGTTGAGGTTGAGTTCGTTCCAACGGATTGGAAAACACTGGTAAACGGTGTTGTAGCTGGTCAATACCATATCACAGGCTCGGCCTCGATTTCGCCTGCGCGTATGAAAGCCGCCGGTTTTTCTGAAAGCTATCTTTCAGTTGAAATCATGCCGTTTACGTCGGCTGAAAATGCTGGCAAATTCGATGGCTATGATGCGATCAACAAGCCAGACGTAAAGGTTGCAACCACTTTGGGCACAACTTTTGAAAAGCTGGTTCGTGAATGGTTCCCTGATGCGGATATCAAAGTCGTTGAGGCACCTGCGCGTGGTTATCAAGAAGTGCTAGCAGGTCGTGCAGATGTATTTATTACATCAAACATCGAGGGTTCCACATTAGGTGAAAAATTCGGTGTCGTTCGTGTTGAAGGCGCTGAGGCCCGTACACCTTCACCCATTGCGATGTTGCTTCCTCAAGCAGACCAAGTTTGGATCAACTATGTGAACAACTGGGTGAAACTAAAACAAACCAAAGGTTTCTTTGAAGCAAACAAGGCCAAATGGGGTCTGTAAGTTTCCATTAGGAATTCAAAAATAAAAAACGCCCCGGGCCATTTGTTTGGCTCGGGGCGTTTTTCTTGCTGCCGATAAGTTTGGCAATGTTGGTGACTTATATGTCTACTTCAACAATGACCAAAAGCCTTCTAGATGGCGTGAAACAATCTCTTGGTAACGTCCGCTGTCGCGCAACGCACTAAGACCGGTATTCACACGATACAAGAATGTCGTGCCGCGCCAGTGGCGCTTGGAAATAACAATGTGCAGTCCTTGTTCAGATACTGGTGTTTCTTGTGGGGTGATTTGATCCCGAAGACCCATTTCAACCAACGTTGTTGCGCCCAAGAATAGATTAACGGTAGCGGCATCCACTTCGCCATTTGCCACGCGATTAAAGCAGTCTGTTGGGCTATCGCCGACGACGAAGTCAATTTTGTCGTCCGTAATCCAACGGCGATCTGGGCTGTCCAAATCATGGGTGAAATACCCCGCAGGACGACAAATAGCGCGCCCCAAAATGTCTGAATCGTTAGTGAATGTGAAATCTGAATCCGTGCGCGTAAACAACATGATCGGCATAACCATCAAGGGTTCCGAAAAGTGGAAATTCTTGCACCGCTCATTGTCAGGCTCGCCTGCACAATCGGGTTTCAACCATGGAAAACCCATGTCGAATTTCTTTTCATTCAATTCAGGAAACAGATGCTTAGACCAATCGTTTTCCCATGTCAGGGAATAAGGAACAGGTTGCGGTGTCAATTCCATCGCCGCGTTCACAAGTTCTGTGACCATACCGCCGCCCGGCAGGTTTTGATCTGTGAACGGTGCATATCCACCGCCCGTCAACAGTTTTAGTTCCGCATCATCAATCTTTAGGGGTGTTGCCTCGGCCTCTAGATCATTTGGCGGGCAGGGGATTTGCAACTGCTCGCCACCGGCTACGGAATTTCCAACAAGGCTGGCCTGATTTGCATAATAAATCAGGCTCCATTTTTGGGGACTGCCGTAATGCATTTCAGCGATTGAAAACAAGGTGTCCCCTGCTTGTGCGCGGTACGTGACGCCGCAAATCGCTGATGCCACGTTAGGCAGCAGCAGCAATAATGCGGTTAAAGCCCAAGAAGTGTGACGCATTAGAAGTCCGCCCAGATGCGAGCCATGTGATCCTCGATGATGGCCTGATATTTGCCGTCATCTTTGATGCCACGAAGACCCGCGTTGATCGTTTCCAACATATCCTGTGCCTGTGGATGGGATTTATGAACAACAACGTGCAGGCCCTCGATAGATAGTGGACGCGGGATAACGTCCACTTTGGCCGCAAGGTTCAGTTCTTTAATTTTTGCGCGGCCCGTAAATTCGTTCAGCGCAACCGCATCTACTTCGCCATCCAACAACATCTCAAAGCATTTGTTGATTTGTGCAGGTTGGATCAACTTGATCTTGCCATCGCGAACCCAGTTGCGGCCATCTTTGTCCATGTCGTGGGTGTAATAACCGGCAGGCCGGCAAAGCGTTTTTCCAAGAATGTCATTGTCTGTGTTAAATGCCATGGGGCGATCTTTGGCAGTGAACAAAAGTGCCAGCATTTCAAACATGGGATCAGAGAAGTAGAAATTTGCACATCTGTATGCATCAGGTGTCGAGGCACAATCTGGTTGGAACCAAGGAAAGCCAAGATCAAGTAATGCGTTTGAAAGTAGGGGCTCCAAATGTGCCGACCAGTCATTTACCCAGTGAATTGAGAAACCTTCGGCAGGGTCCGCTTTTTGCATCGCGTTTTGAACAACCTCGGTCAATAGACCACCGTTGTGACCTTCGCGATCCGTAAATGGGGCATAATCAGAACCGGTCAACAGGTTGATCCGTTTGCGGACAGCGGCTGTGCCTGGCGTGACCTGCACAACATTCGCCGCAGCAGGTGTAGCTGAAACAATTCGCCCGCCTTCCAAACCAGTGGGAAGACCGTCAATACATGTCAGGGACAGTTTCATGCCAACGCGGATTGAATGGGGTTCTTTGCCGATGGTGGATAGGTTTGCCTGATGAATGGCTGTCCACAAATTCGCTTTTTTGTAGTGGCGATCGGCGATTGCTGACAGGCTGTCACCACCTTTAACCGTATACGTACCACCGCATTTTTGTGCCGAAGCAAAGTTTGCGCTGGCGGCAAAAATACCTAGTACTGCGCCTAAAAGCAGTTTCTTCATCGTTACAACCCCCCAGTTGTTATGTCTAATAATCCAGGGTGGCAGCCCCAGACATAAATTTATTCTCTATTGAGCAAACATTGCCAAAATGGACGGCGTGTCCACTTTGCCGTCTGCATTTATCAATGCTGCAGGCACTTTTACCTGCCCTTTTTCCAAAGCGTCGTTCAGCAGAATATCGATGTAATCGTTTGATTACCCTTGTTCCAACGCCCGGTTTACCAGTTTTTGCAACGTATTCGCGGGTTCAAGTTGGACGGCTGCTTGGCGTTCAACAACACCAGTCGAGCTGCGCAATGCATCAAGCGTGCCTTTGGTGATTTGTCTCATTAACAGGTTGGTTTCGTCGTGATCATCGACTGAAACAACCTCGATAACCGGTGTTTCTGTTGGCAACGGCGCCTTGACAGGAATAATGTTACTTATTGCTGAAAATACTTTGGCTTCAGGCTCTTGCTCAATGATTTCTGGCGTAGTCACGGCAATCCGCGTTGTTTCAGGCTTTTCTGAAGTGTAGATATGTACGGACTCTCGGGACACTTCCTGTAAACTCCCTTATTTAGGGATGGAGGAAGTTTCCATGACGAACGAAGAACGCGGGTAGCGGTCGAGATGCACTCGTTCGTTATGAGACCCGCCGTGGAGAATAATGGTTTGAGTGTGATCTGTAGGAAGGCTTTCGACCGCTTCGAAGGGCCAGTCGGTGATTTGGTTGCGAAAGAACTTCCAGCGGGTCTCTTCGGGCACGCGTTCTGGATGAACGGAAAATTGCGGCACCACCGAAATCACGACGTCTATTCGGGTTATCTAGGCCAGCAGCAATGCCATCGTGCCGCCCATGGAGTTGCCAAGCGCTATGACCCGTGTAGCATTTATCATATCAGCGGCATTTTCGATCGCCGTTACAATGGCCGCAGCCAAGCCAGGACCATTCAACCAGCTGCGCGAGGCATCCGACACAAATAGAACATGGTGCGCGCCCTCTTGGGAGGCCACCTTAAAGAATTCGCACGGTGGCTGCTCGGCGCGCTTGGAGCCAACGCCTGCAAGGCTTACCACCAGCGTTTCGCCTTGGCCCGGCAAGTAAGACAGGGCGAGCGGCGGTTCGGCTGCAAGCTCCATCAGGTTCGGGTCTATGGAACGGGTTCGGTTGTTGGTCATCTATGCTCGCAGTGATCTTGGTGGCAATAAATACACCGGAGGTTCAGGTTAGCCACTACAGTAAGGGCGGGTGAAGTTCGTCCAGAAATTATCGCGAACGACGTAATCTACTCTACTCATGAAACCTACCGCTCAATTTTATTCGGGCTTTTGCCCTGTTTGTTTGACGTATCCGTAAATTAAAAAAATGGCTTTGAATAGTAAAGATTTTTACCGAGACCACAAAATCGGGTATTTCGATCTAGAAAGTGTGTTGTTTTCACGTCACTTTTTTGTCGAGAATGTGTTTTTTGATACTTGGTCACGCCCCACTAGGTTGAGTAAAAATTGAAAAAATCGCCCAAAAACGGTCAAGTGGCAAATTTTGCTTTTATTTCCCCGAAAGTATCCGAATTTTGTGAAAAATCGTTTGAATTAGCTTAATTCAGCAATGTTTTTCACCAATTTCAGGCCGTTTTTTTGTACCAAAGTTCACGATGTAATGTGTCGATAAGATAATAGTCGACATCACCATGGACAAAAATTAGACATCAGTTATCTCTGAGTGAAATGAGCAAACCGAGAGTTTTACAATGATGGAAATGCGCCCGCTGTTCAGTTACGTCGCCGAAGTGGCAACGCCGCAAGTGGCCCCCAAAGGCCCTTATGGAACGCGTCGATTTATTCCCATAACCGGTGGTACTTTTATGGGTGATCGGGTTTCCGGCAAACTTTTGGGCGGTGGGGCCGATTGCCAATTGATCCGCCCAGACGGTGTTGCAGAAATGAGTGTTCGGTTGCCGTTTGAAACAGATGACGGCGTGATGTTTTTAATGCGTGGCTTGGCGCTTCGGCATGGATCGGCGGAGGTTATGCAACGCATCATCAATGGCGAAGATGTTCCAAGCGAAGAATATTATTTCCGCGAAAGCATGATTTTTGAGGCACCAAAAGGTAAGTATGATTGGTTAAACAAGATTTTGGCGATTGCCACAGGTGATCGTCGAAAAGATACAGTGCACATTAACGTTTTTGAATTGCTTTGATTGGCAATGCATTTGATGGATAAACCTTAACCCAAGGGAATAGTATCATCGTGTGCCGGAAGCCAGTTTACGTGTGTCGTTTTTGTAGGGTCGAAAAACTGTATTTTGGATAGGGTTTGGGGCGAAAGGGTGCGGTCATGAAAGATGATACTTTGATGGAAGCTGCGATATCACGGCTTAAATTCAACACGGATGCAGGGGCTGGCGCGCGGGCGCGGATCGGTCTTCTGGTTTTGGAATCTGATCAAACCTTGGAATGGGAAATGCGTTTAATGACCCATCTTATGGGCGTGTCTGTTTATCACGCTCGATTGGCCAATGACGTTGTTGTAACACCTGAAACACTAGCCAATATGGAAGCAGAACTGCCCGTTGCGGCGGGATTAATCCCCGAATATCTGGGTCTTAGTGCGCTGGGCTATGGATGTACGTCGGGTTCCACCATCATTGGCGAGGATCGCGTGGCGGCGATCCTTGACGAAAAACACCCCAATGTTCCGTCTTCCAATCCAATGACCGCTGCAATGACCGCTATTAAAACAATGGGGGCCCAACGCATTGGTCTGGTGACGCCCTATACACCCGACGTGACACGCGCGATGCAGGAACGGTTCGAAGAGGTTGGCATCAAAATAACAACTGTTGGTTCTTTTTATGAGGAAAGCGACGAAGTTGTGGGGCGCATTGACCCATCTTCTATCCTTGAAGCGGCAATTTCTGTGGGCAGTTCTGATGATGTCGATGGCGTCTTTATTTCTTGCACCAGTTTGCGAGCAGCCGGAATTATTGATCAGGCCGAAGCGGCACTGGGCAAGCCTGTTACAGCAAGTAATCATGCATTGGCCTGGCATTTACTTCGTTTAGCTGGAATTGAAGACGAGGTAGAAGGTTTTGGTCGTCTGTTTAGAATGCAATTGAATCAAGGATCTGACGCTTGAATTTTACCCACCAAAAAGCCCTGTTGATCGGCTTGTTTTCAACTTGTGATATTCCAACATAATGCGTTCGATAGAAATTAACCAAGAATCACTGGTTGCAGATCTAAGTGCAATGATCCGTTGCGCCAGTGTAAATACATTTGGTGTGGCGACGGATATAGGTGCCGAGGCTGCAATGGCGGATTTGTATGAAAACATGCTTCGCGATTTGGGGTTAGAGATTGGATCTTGCGAGGTTACGGCGGGCCGGCGAAACGTTTGGGGTGTTTTAAAGGGCAGCGGAGAAGGGCCGACAATCCTTTTGGCTGGCCATATGGATACGGTTGGCATTGACGGGTATGAAAATCCTTTTGAACCGATTGTAAAAGACGGCAGAATATATGGCCGAGGTTCTTGTGACATGAAGGCGGGGCTGGCGGCGTATCTTGAAGTTGTGCGTTATCTACAGCGCAGCGGTACGACGCTTTCTGGTGATCTTATCATTGCAGGTGTCATTGATGAAGAGCATGCAATGGCCGGATCACGTGACTTTGGTATCAATGGCCCCAAGGTCGATTGTGCCATCGTGGCTGAGCCGTCCCTTTTGCAGATTAGTGCCGCCCACAAAGGCCAAGTACTAGTCACGATGAAAACAAAAGGACTGGCCGCGCATTCCAGCATGCCCGACAAAGGTCGAAACGCGGTATATCATATGGCGGCGGTTGTTGGCAGGTTGCAGGAATATGCCAATGATTTGGCAGTACATGATGCGGATCCGGTTTGTGGAAAACCCAGTTTCAACGTTGGGGCGATACGGGGCGGTGACAATGCTTGTTCAGTGCCTGATTATTGTGAAATAGACATTGATCGGCGCACAATTCCCGGTGAAAGCACAGCGCAAGTGATGCAAGAACTAGAAGTGGTTTTAGAACAGGTCAAAGAGGCGGTGCCCGATCTGATTTGCGAAATTGGCGAACCATATTTGGATTTACCACCGTTGGACACAAAAATGGATGATCCCGTGGCAATGGCGATGGTGGAAGCCTGCACAAACGTTTTGGGTCAAGTAAGTGTTTCTGCTTTCCCCGGTTCAACAGATGCGCCAAACTTTGGTTGTCCTGCGATAATTTGTGGGCCAGGTGACTTGGCGCAATGCCATTCTTTGAATGAATATGTGGCAATAGACCAAATAGAAAATGCGGTACGGATTTACGTCCATGCCATTCAATCGATGCAAACTGACCAATAAGGAAACAAGATGGACTGGCGTACTAAACTGCTCGACCCAAAACCACAGGCCCGTCAGGGTTACAAATCATTGGTCACACCTGTCTATCGCGGGTCAACCGTGGTGTTTGACGATCAAAAGTCCGTAACTGACGATTGGCGGCAAGCAGAAAACGGGTATTCCTACGGATTGTATGGCACGCCGACCGCACTTGAATTGGCATCGCGCATTGCCAAGATCGAAGGCGCGCGTGAAACATTTATTGTGCCTGGCGGGCAGGCAGCAATTGCATTGATTTATTTGGCCTACTGCCAAGCTGGCAGCCATGCCTTGGTGCCCTATTCAGCATATGGACCAAACAAGGCAATGGCCGAGGGGCTGATGCGCGGATTGAACGTTGAGGTCGAACCTTATGATCCGCTAATCGGTGACGGTATTTCGGCACTAATTCGTGAAAATACCACGCTGATTTGGTGTGAAAGTCCGGGTTCGGTCACGATGGAAATTCAAGATATCCCTGCTATCGTTAAGGCCGCTCATGCACGAGACGTCGCCGTTGCGTTAGACAATACCTATGCCGCCGGTGTGATGCTTGACGCATTTGAATGCGGTGTGGATGTCAGCATGCAAGCATTGACCAAATATGTGGGGGGGCATAGCGACCTCTTACTTGGGTCCGTATCATCGCGTGATGACGAGGCATATGCCAAGCTTGGCCCGATCTACCAGCAATTGGGATTGGCGGTTTCACCAGATGATTGCAGCCTTGCTTTGAGAGGGCTTCAAACATTGTCAGTTCGTTTGGACGCCCTTGAAAAGGCAACGTTAGAAGTCGCAAATTGGCTAGTGGAACAACCAATGGTGGACGCTGTGTTTCATCCTGCGTTGCCTTCCTGCCCAGGACATGAAATTTGGAAACGCGATTTCACCGGCTCGACAAGTGTATTTTCCTTTACGCTTAAAAACAGCACAACCGGTGCCAAAGTTGTTGATTTCATCAATGCGCTGAACATCTTCCGCATCGGAATGAGTTGGGGTGGTGTTAATAGTCTTGCCGTTGTGTACCCTAATTTAGATCGCCCAAACCAAGACTTTGAGGGCCGCATCGTGCGACTAAATATTGGGTTGGAGGCGCCAAGTGATTTGATAGCTGATCTTGAACAAGCGATGTCAAAGCTTTGATTGATAATGCCCGCGCTTACATGGCTCAATTCAATAGATGCCCGGTTTTTCAAATAACATGGTGTTTTCATAAGTAGGTGTACTTACAGCAATTGTTCAGTTTTGAATTTCCTGAAAGGTTACGTTATGTCTGAGTTTGTAATTGCGGCACCGAAAATTCACACGGTTCCCGTATCAGGTGGTGGTGAATTTCCTGTGCGGCGGGTCTATTGTATTGGTCGAAATTATGCTGCCCATTCGATTGAAATGGGGGATGATCCGGATCGTGATCCACCGTTCTTTTTTCAGAAAAATCCCAATAACCTGTGTGCTTCGGATCAATTTATTTACCCGCCTAAAACAGGTGATGTTCACTATGAAATTGAAATGGCTGTGGCATTAAAGAAGGGTGGGATTAACATTCCTGTTAGCCGTGCTTTGGACCATGTTTATGGATATGCGGTTTGTTTGGATATGACACGCCGTGACTTGCAAGGTGCCGCCAAGGCAAAGGGACGCCCATGGGAGATTGGTAAAGCTTTTGAAAACTCTGGTCCCATTATGCCAATTCAACCCGTTGCTGATGTTGGACATCTTGACCACGGTCGGGTGGAATTGATGGTGAATGGCGAGACAAAACAAGTCGGTGATTTGAATCAGATGATTTGGAAAGTACCCGAAATGATCACATATCTTTCAGAATATTTTGAATTGGGTGCAGGGGATGTGATCATGTCGGGCACGCCGTCGGGTGTCGGGCCAGTGGTTCGCGGCGATGAAATATCGGCCAGTATTCAGGGATTAAATCCTTTGAAAATCAAAGTCATATAGAAAATTTATCGTGCCTGAAAAACTTTGCTTTGCAGTGGTCATTTTACAAATTCTGGTGGGTGCGAAAATACAAAAACAATTTTCAAAGCGTTCTAACAGGGGTGTTGCGTTTTGAAATTATTTCGGCCAATGGCGTAGTTAACAAAATCGAATGTGGGCGTTTCATTGTGTAAATATTGCATCCAAAATTCGGTTGGGAAAACTTTTGAAGGGTTAAAATGATCATGAAATTTTCTAAAACCGCTCTCGTTGCTGCAGCGCTTACATTTGGGTCGTCATTTGCCGCAACGGCGCAGGTAGTGCCAAGTGGGTCCGTCGCAGGATTTGAAATTGCCCGCATTGTTTCGGCGGATGTTTGTTTTGCTGTGACCAACTTTTCGTCGGCCAACGGCAAAGATATGGTCTTTTCCTATTACCGCGCAAAATCCGAGCAACGTTGGCAGGTGGGTGGATACTTAAAACCCGAAGATCATACCGCGAGCACGGACACATTAGCGATCGTCTTTGATGGCGAAGTTATGTTGTCCAGAGACATTGAATTAACCGATGGCGATTTCATTTTGCCTTTTGAAAATGTTCAAGAGCTTTTGGCCTATGAACAAAAAGTGGAAAACGGGACAACGTTAACTTTCAATCTAAGCGACGACAGCTTTGAGGTGGATTTGGCTAAGTTTCGCGACGCGATTGACGCGACGCTCAGCTGCATTGCTGAGATAAAATAGAGCCCCACTCAGCCTATTCTTTGGAAATTCAAAACGGGTTTAGAACATCACATTCGTGATGTGCTCTGACCCTTCTTTTAGAATTTCTTTGTATGTCAAAAGTACATCTCGAGGGATACGGCTAGCCGGGCCATGGGTTGCCAGTGAGGCGACAAATCGCTTTTTGTCGTCCAACACAGGCACAGCAATGGCGGACATGCCAACCATGAATTCCTCGCTATCAATCGCATAGCCAACCTTGGCGATGACAGCCAGTTCATCCAAAAGGGCGTCTTTATCGGTAATTGTATTCGCCGTTAGCGGTTCAAGTGTCAGGCCTTCGACGAACTTTTTGCGTTTGGATTTGCTTAAACTTGCCATGAATGTTTTGCCGCTGGCCGTACAATGAAACGGTACGTTCGATCCCCGAGGAAGCTGTACGCGGAACGCCCAATCTGTTTCGACTCGGTCCAAATAGTTCATGCCTGTTTCTTGCGGTACGACAAAATTAACCGTTTCCCCGGTGTGTTTTGAAACGTCCATAAGAATTTGATGACGAGAGATGTGGAATTCAGAAACATGTAATAACCCCGCCCCCATCTGTCGTAAACGACGGGCTGGTCTGAAACGCTTGTCGTTTGGCTGTCGTGCCAAAAATCCCTCTTTTTCTAAAGAAACAAGCAATCTGTGCACTGTTTGAGGGGGCAAATCGATTTCGCCGTGCACATCTGTTGCCGACATTGCGCGGTTGTTTTTTGCAAATAGCTCCAAGATCAGAAGCGTACGTAGGTTGGTCGGTATCCGTTCAATTTCTGTCATAAGTCTTTTTACTTGCGGAAACTAATATCACCACTATAACTAGTTTATATGGAAAAACGAGAAAAAAAATCTCAATTTTTGATATTTTCGGAGATAACTTGAAATTTGACTTTATAGTTGTAGGTGCCGGATCGGCCGGATGTGCAATCGCTAACCGTTTATCGGCCAGCGGGCGTCATACTGTCGCCTTGCTTGAAGCGGGCGGTCGCGACAGCAATCCTTGGATTCATATTCCAGTTGGTTATTTCAAGACGATGAATAATCCCAAGACGGATTGGATGTATAAGTCGCAGCCTGATCCCGGGATCAATGATCGCGCCATCGCTTGGCCACGGGGCAAGGTTCTAGGTGGATCCAGTTCGATCAACGGTCTTTTGTATGTTCGTGGACAACCAGAGGATTTCAACCATTGGCGCCAGCTTGGGAATGTTGGTTGGGCGTGGGACGATGTTTTGCCGATGTTTAAACGCGCTGAAACGTGGCACGGTGAACCCAAGTCCGACGTTCGTGGCACGGATGGACCATTGGCTGTTTCTCCAAATGCCCTAAAACGTGATATTGTTGAAAAGTGGATCGATGCCGCTGTTGATGCGGGTTATCCACGCACACATGATTACAACCAAGAAAACCAAGAGGGTGTTGGGCATTTCCAGCAAACCATGGTCAACGGTCGTCGTTGTTCATCTGCTAAGGCCTATTTGACAGACGCAAAAAACCGTCAGAATTTGACGATTTTTACGAACACTCAGGTCGAAAAGCTGAATATCAAAGAGGGTCGCGTTACTGGTGTTTCCGCCGTTCAAAAAGGTCGTAAGATAACGATTGAGGCCGAAGGTGAGGTCATCTTGTCGGCCGGTGCGATTGGGTCCCCGCAAATTTTGATGTTGTCTGGTATTGGATCAAAATCCGAGTTGGACGAACATGGCATTCGGGTTGAAAACAATTTGGAAGGGGTGGGTAAGAACCTACAAGACCACCTTCAGGCTCGACCCGTGTTTAAGACTGGGTTGTCTACAATGAACGTAGAGACCAACAGCATTTTCAAACAAGCAATGATCGGCATGCAATACGCGCTAACGCGTCGCGGCCCAATGACAATGGCCGCCAGCCTTGGAACTGCTTTTTTGAAAACTGATCCTGATATGGAAACACCGGATATTCAATTCCACATTCAGCCCTTTAGCGCGAATAACGCTATTGAAGGCCCTCATAAGTTTTCGGCCTTTACGGCGTCTGTGTTGCAGATGCGTCCTGAGAGTGCTGGGCATTTGAAACTTACGTCTTCCGATTATCGTGATTATCCCGAAATTCATCCAAATTATTTGGCAACGACTTTGGATCAAAACACGATCGTCAAAGGCATTCAAATTGCGCGCAAAATTGCAACGCATTCACCTGTGGCTGAGCATATTATCGAAGAATATCAACCGGGCACCTCGGTTGCGATGGATGACTATGATGCGACGCTGAACTGGGCGCGCCAGACATCGGTCACGATTTATCATCCGACTGGCACATGTAAGATGGGCAGTGACAAAATGGCCGTGGTCGACGATCGGCTGCGGGTTCATGGGATTCAAGGGCTTCGGGTTGCCGATTGCTCAATCATGCCGACGATCACGTCGGGAAATACAAACGCACCAGCGATTATGATTGGTGAAAAAGCATCGGATTTGGTGCTGGAGGATGCAGTATAATGATAGAAACGGTAATGGATTTCGGTAAGATTATTATCGCCGACTTGATCCTCTCAGGTGACAACGCCCTGATCATCGGGATGGCGGCGGCCGGACTTTCGCCAGAGTTGCGTAAGAAGGCCATTCTGTATGGTATGATTATCGCGGCCGTATTGCGGATCATTTTTGCGGTGGTTGCCACAAAATTACTGGGTATTCCGGGCATTTTGTTTGTCGGTGGTTTGTTGTTGTTTTGGGTTTGCTGGCGTCTTTATGCAGAAATCCGAGAAGGAACAGATGCAGATGCCGAACAAGCGATGCTTGACGCCAATAATCCTGATGCCGGGTATACGGGCGCCCCAAGGCGAACGTTACTGTCGGCTCTGATTTCGATCACGATTGCCGATGTTTCCATGTCTTTGGATAACGTTCTGGCCGTTGCTGCGATTGCCGATGGTGACACAACCATGCTGGTGTTTGGTTTGGCATTGGCCATTGTTTTGATGGCGTTTGCCGCAACTTTGATCATGCACTTACTGACAAAATACCCATGGATTTCATGGGTTGGTTTGATCGTGCTGGTCTATGTGGCCGTTGAAATGTTTTACCGCGGAACTGTTGATATCGACAGTGGCGTTGGGCCAATGCTTGGGTTGTTTGAAGGATGGCCCACCGGCAAAGGACACTGAATTTGGCCTGCGGGCCAATAAAAACAGCCGAACTTTTGGGCCTTCATGGTTCGGGTGAAACTACTAAGAAGGCACAAATGGGAGGAACTTAAATGTTCGATCTAAAAAAAGTTGCGAAAGGTGCTGCGATTACTGCAGCTGGCCTTTCAATCATGGCTTCGGCTGCGTTTGCTGAAAAAGTACTTCGCATCCAGTCAGTACTACCAACAACAGCGGACGAAGTTGTAATGCTTAATGCATTCGGCGACGACGTTGCTGCCTTGACTAACGGTTCATTGAAAATCGAAGTACTACCAGCGGGTGCCGTTGTTGGTTCACGCGACATCATGGACGCGGTTGATGCGGGTCTTGTTGAAGGTGGCTTCGCATGGACACACTATTGGGGCGGCAAGCACCCAGCGGCTAACCTTTTTGGTGCGCCAATTGCGGGTGCGGGTGTTGGTCTTGACAACATCGCTTTCCTATCTTGGTTCCAATACGGTGGGGGTAAAGAACTTTATGACCGTCTTTGGGATGAAATGGGCGTAAACGTCAAAGGTTTCATGCTTCAGCCAGTTGGCCCAGAAGCCCTAGGTTGGTTCCCAGAGCCAATCGAATCTATGGATGACTTCCGTAAACTACGCTTCCGTGCCCCTCCCGGTATGGTTGGTGCTGCATACACTGACATCGGTGTTGCTGCTGTTGCTATGGGTGGTGGTGACATTTTGCCAGCGCTTGAAAAAGGCACAATCGATGCGGCTGAATGGTGCTGCCCGAAGCCTGACTCTGTGTTTGGTTTCCAAAAAGTTCTTAAGCACTACTACCTTCAAGGCCTACACCAAGTTGTTGTTAACGCCGACATGTACGTCAACGGTGACTTCTACAACGGTCTAAGCGATCTTGAGAAGAAAGCTTTGGAAGTTGCAGCAAACGCATCTTTGTCAAAGTCCATGTCTTACCGTATTTATGAAAACGGTAAAGCTTTGAAAGATTTGACAGAAAACCACGGTGTTATTCTTGAGGATACACCTTCTGACTACTTCTCAGAATACATGGGCGCTGCTAAAAAGCTTCTTCAAGCTGCATCTGACGAAAACGAGTTTTTCGCAGAAGTATGGCAGTCACAAAAAGACTTCGCTGACATCGCTGTTCCATTCTGGGCTGGTGCTCAGGCGTCGAACGCCGGTTTGGGTAAAGCACACGCTGACACTCTGAAGTAATATCAATACATTTTACGCCCCGAGCATTTGCTTGGGGCGTATTTTTCCATTTCTGTAAGGGCATTTGCCTTTTCAAAAATCGAAAAGAGTCACTAAAGGCTCGTCTATCAAAGGGAGGCCCAGGGATGGCCGCAGATGAAGTAGATCCAAATGATCTGGAAATCGCAGACGAGTTGATCGCCGAGCGCCGCAAAGAAAAACCGGGTGAGACGCCCGAAGATATGACAGCTTGGCAACGACCAATCACGGGCGGCATTGACGTGTTGAATGATTGGGCTGGCAAGATTTTATGCCTTTTGATGGTGCCGCTTATCGCCGTCGTTGTTTTTGAAGTTTTCGCAAGAAACGGTTTTGCAATTTTTGCGGCAAATGGTTGGGATGACTTTGCACGTTCGATTGGTTTAGGGCCAACCGTCTTTGCCTATGATATCAGCCGAATGATTTCTGGCGTTTTGTTCATGGGTGCCGCAGGTTACGGGTTGATGCGCGGTGTGCACATTCGTGCGGATTTCTTGTACCGTAATTGGTCTGACAAAACACAAGCAACGGTCGATGCGACGCTTTATATGCTGTTCTTTATCCCTTCGATGATCTTTTTCACGATCGTTGCCTCAAAATATTGGATGGTTGCGTTTTCGTCCGGTGAAACGGCGTTTGACAGTACGTGGGAACCTGTTTTGTGGCCTGCGCGTTTAGCAATGCCAATCGGTGGATTGTTGTTGTTGTTGCAAGGTTTCCCAGAATTGTTCCGTGCCTTTCATAAAATGGGCAAAGAACGTGAAAGTGTTTTTGTAAAACTCTTGATCCCTTACTTCGTTATTTTGGCTGCTGTGGTCATTTCGGTTTTTGCCCCAGACGTTTTGCCACTTGGCGAATGGTTGAGCGGATTGTTTGGTGATGGGCCAGGCCTGTCAAAACCAACCATTGGTTTGATCATGTTGGCATCGTTGTTGTTCGCGATTTTCGTGGGTTTTCCGATTTCCTTTACATTGATCTTCCTGGCCTTTGTGTTTGGTATTTGGGGTTCTAACTTTAAACTGACCACATTGTTGATGACGTTGAACACCAACTCCACCATGTTGAACGATCAGTTGATGGCGGTGCCTTTGTTCATCTTGATGGGTATCGTGATGGAGGCCGCTGGCCTGATGGAGCGTCTGTTCGCATCCATTCAAATGATCATGGCCCGTGTGCGTGGTGCCTTATTCATTGCGGTTCTGATCGTTTCAACGATCTTTGCGGCGGCAACGGGTATCGTTGGGGCGTCTGTTACGCTTCTGGGTATTATGGCGGGCGCTACCATGAGCCGATCAGGTTACGATGTTAAACTGGCGGCAGGTACAATCACGGCAGGCGGTACACTTGGTATCTTGATCCCACCATCGATCATGTTGATCGTTATGGGGCCAGTGCTAGAGGTATCTACGCTTGATCTGTTCCGTGGTGCGTTTATTCCAGGCGCGATCCTTGCGACCTTGTATTTGGTTTATACCCTTGGTCGTTGTTGGTTGAACCCAGAACTTGGGCCGATCCTTTCAGAAGAAGATCAACCTGATACGTCGAAATATTACGGCGCAGAAGTTGCTTTGATCTGTCTGGGTGTCCTGACTATTTGCCGTGTCTTTGGACTTGGCATTGGTGGTGCATTCGGTGGTCTTGTTCCGTTTGGTGGTTTGATCGTTTTGGTCATCGCTTTGCTCGTGGCATATCGCGCTTACAGACAGTTGAATGTTTTGCGCATCGTCTTACCAATTGCACTTCTGTTCCATGGCTACATGATTTTCGCGAAGTCAGGGGCTGATGGTCTTGCCGTTTGGCCAATCGTTTTGTTTGTGTTTATGTTGTTGTTGGCGTTTCTTGCACGTCCGATTTACAGCGCAAATGCTGACAAAGAATTCTACTTCTCCGAACTTTGGGATGAATTCTTTGCTGGTTTGATGCCACCAACAATTCTGATCTCGTTTGCTTTGGGTTCAATCTTGTTGGGCTTTGCAACACCAGCCGAGGCGGCGGCGATGGGGGCCTTTGGTTCCATTCTTCTGTCTATTATGTACAAGAAGTTTTCGATCCCAAGCTTCTTTGACAGCTTGATCAAAGCGTTGGAAATCACCGTGTTGATTATGTTCTTGGTGGCGGCATCTAACTTCTTTGGTGCTGAATTCAGCTCATTGGGTACGCCCAAGATGATGACTGAAATCTTG
>AAXZ01000002.1 GCA_000169395.1 Rhodobacteraceae bacterium HTCC2150 | reverse complement strand
ATGATAAATCGGGACCTCAAAGAAGACGACATCGTCGTAATCTGGGCCTTTGACGATATCCCAGAACACCTGTTTCAAGTCTGGGAGATTTATGAGGATTGTATCACAGGTTACGCAATCTCAGGGCCCCTAAAAGGGATATACGGCGAACCCACCCTAGATCTGATCTTGCGCCGACACACCGACTGAACAGTTGATCTGCTTGGTACTGCCCTAACCAATAATTTCTTTGTTCCTCATCACAAAATCAAATCCACAAATCAAACTGGGTCTAACGCCCCAGAAGGAGAACGCATGTCTACTAAAATCAAATACGCGTATCGCAATCATCAAACATGGCTTTACAGACGTACTTATCCCAAGCACCTGCAGGCGGTCCTTGGCCATGCACTCAAGCAATCCCTCAAGACCGGGGATGCGCGGGTGGCAAAGGCTCGGGTGATCGATGTTAACGCCAGCTATGCTAGGATCGTCAGCGAGGCCGAAGTTCAATTGGTCTTGGCAAATGAACAACAAGGCAATCAGGCGATCGTTATCTGGGAAGCGGTGCCCAAGTTCCAACGTGCCACATTCCTTGGGCAGGCCACGATTGCCACCCTAGCAAAGATCTACTTGGGCAAATGTGCCAAGGATCTTCAACCGGGTACTTTCAGGTCTGTGCGGTACGGTATTGGCCTGTTGGTTTCCAACTTAGCGCACAGGAAAATCAGCGATCTTAACAGAACGGATGGTCAGGAATTCCTCAATCTGATCGCCAAGGTTTCCCCAGATGTGGCCAAATCCAATGCCGCAAAAGGGCAGGGGCTAAAACAGTTGGTAGCCCTTTCCAAAGGCGATAGCAAAACCATCACACCACAGACTCAGAAACGGATCTGGAAGCAAGTCTGTCAGTTCCTGGGTTGGGCAATCGACGAAGGGCATCTTGGCGAGCATTGTTTTGGTTCACTGAAAGTATTGGGCAAGGCGTCTGTGCAAAGTTATGCGGTTATGTCTGACAAGGAAGTTACTGAAGTGCTCAATGCAAATGACCCTGATCTCATGTCGATACTGTCGCTTTGCCTGCTGTCAGGGCTACGATCAGGGGAAGCTTGCGGTCTGCTTGCAGAAGATCTGATCACCAAGGGTAATCTGGGTGTTTTTATCAGGGTCAGGCCGAACAGGATCAGGCGTCTCAAGTCGGTAAGCGCAGAACGTGAAGTACCACTGCACGATCTGTTGTTGCCGATCATTCAGGGACTACCAAGCCAAGGGCCGTTGTTTCCGAACCTATCGGTAGACAGGATAACCAAACGGTTCACCCTGCTAAGACGAAGGTTAAACCTGACCCGCCCAGGGCTGGTGTTCCACTCAAGCCGCAAGTGGTTCATTACGCAGTGTGAGCGGACAGGTGTACCAGAGCACTTCACCGCTAGTATCGTTGGGCATCAGTCTGCCCGTTCGGAAAACAAACTCACCTATGGGCTTTACTCAGCCGGGATCAGTGACGCCCAGAAGCGGGAAATTATTGATCAAGTAAGCCTGCCAGTTGGTGTACGGATATGAGCCAGTGTGGTCCAATTCCTGATATTGATGACTTTGAAGAGCGCGCAGCAATTGCTCAATATGATGGCGGTTTATCACGCAGACAGGCAGAAGATCTGGCAGCCCAAAGACAAGGCTTTAGCGATGCAGAGGCTTACTGGCAGTGGTTGGCTGAGTATGTTCTGAAGCGGCGTTAATCCTGATAAAGACCACAAAAACACCCCGTCTGGATGCCCTTTATGGGTGTTCGGACGGGGTATCGCTTGCATTTATTTTTTGCACTGCCAAATCGTATTTCTGTCGAATTGTCTTCTGGATTGTCGACGGTGACAACGGCCCACAGCCGACATCCAAAGACCACCTTCGATGCTGCAGCGCGGCCCGTCTTTGCGAACCTTCGCTGCGACCGCAAAATTTGGGGAAAGCAAATTTACAAAGTACGGTAGAAATGGACGCTCTCATTGCATCCAAACTTGTTCATTGGGGTTTAAGTCAAACAGCAGCCAAGTTCGCGCGCTTGCCCGACCGGGCCAACCACCAACCCAAGAGCGGGAAGGCGACAATTTCCAGTGCCAGAGAAGGGAGGATTGCAGCGCTGAAGACGGCTCCACCTTCGACGCCGCTCAACCGAAACAACCCTGCACAGGTGATTGCTGAACACAGAATGATCAATGTCGGACGCAAACTGGCTTGCAGGAACGCGCCGAGAGCGAAGATTGCACCAACGCTGAACCAAACACCGCCGATGAACCGGATATGGCTGTCCTGTACATGGTAAATCGTTTCGTTGGTGACGGTGATGAACGGCTCTGAGACCTGCCAGCCTAGCGTTGGGATGCCGCCCAATCCGATGTTCAACCCCAATGTCATGATCGCGAGACCGACCAGAGCGAGTACCGTTTTCAGAAGAATGGAGAATGTCATGTTCAGTCCTGACGTGTGCTGAGGAGGTTGAATCTGATTAATTGATACGCGTTCCATAAAACTATTAACTTGACTGTGCAAGATTTATTTGGAACGCGTAATGAATAATATGAGGACTTCATGAATGACCAAGACGGCTGGACGCCCACCCCGTAACGAAACCGATATTCTGGAATTCCGGAAAAAGGTGTCGCAACATGCGATGGCGCTCTATCGCGACAAAGGGTTCGAAGCGGTTTCCATGCGCCGCCTATCAAAAGCGGTCGGATGCGCACCCACGACCCTTTATGCACATTTTCAAGGCAAGACAGAGATCTTGATGCTGCTTTGGGCTGATGTCCTGGACGAGATGACGCAACATGTCCAAGAAAGCCTAAAGCGAAAGACTGAACCAACCGAAAGGCTAAAGGCGGCTGCGCTGGCATTCGTGGGATACTGGATAGACCACCCAGACCATTTTCGGCTTGTCTTTATGTCGAACGACGTCGGCCGGTCGGATGTCGACAGCTTCATCGAGACCGGCGACGTCCAGGGCAGTTTTCAGATGTTCGCGGACCTTGTACGAAACCTAAATCCGAAACGTAGCGATGTAAAAGTCCGAACCGACGCCGTCGTTGCCGGGATGATTGGCGTGGCGCTGTGCTCCATCACGATCTGCAACTATCCTTGGCCTACAGTGTCGAAGATGACTGGTCAGTTGATTGCGGGCATCACCGCAACGCCACAATAGTCGCGCTGACCAGAACGGCCCTTAGCGGACTTTCGACCAACAGCAATCTCATTCAGTCACCGTCCCGAAAGCCGTCATTGGTGCAGGGTGCAGCATTTTGGCCTGAGCGGATGACTGCACTGCGGACAAAGTGACCGTTTAGAATTTTTGGACTAACGACCAAAACTGGCAGAGAGCGGACATTGATGGTGAGTACCAACCTGATGGCGGGCTTAGCTCAAAGCGGACATTGATATTGTCAGATTTGTGCCAGGCAACCGAACTTGTTTCAGCAAACATGGATACTGTTGCATCCGAGATTGCAGATGTATTTCGTCTGGCTGAGAATAGTAGCTGTATTTTGTTTGTGCATGCCCGGTTGGCACGATTAAATAATGCGTGCCAACCGGTAAAACGAGATCCGAGGAGAATGCTCGTCTAGTAAGGCGCCAGGTAACTCTGGGAGGAGCGAGTCTGGTACCGTCTTATCCCGCGCCTATATCGGCGCGGTATTTCGTTTTCATAAACCGCCATATTCATAGGTAATTAACGCGCGCGCATGCTCATCTATGTCTTCGCGCATCACGCCGATTTGTTCCAGTTGCTCATCAGACAATGACATCAAAGCTGACGTCATACGGCCAACCTGTAGGGCCAACATAATGCGACTTGTTGCACCAGATACATTTCGAGCCAATGTCCTTATGTGCGCCTTGGTTGCTGATGAAATTTCATTCAAATGAATTCCAACAGATGCCCGGTCTATAACGTTTCCGAATTGGTTCATTTGACGCCCGCTTTCATGGCTTCTTCTTTTGCCAGCTTAGCGATGTTCGATCGTGGGATACCAATATCAGCCAGATCGCGATCTGACAGTGCTGCCAGCTCTCTATACGTTTCGCTATACCGCGCGTGACGTTGTTGATAAACCGATACAGCATCGACCAATGCGACCCACCTCATACGAAGATGGTTTAAGGCTGTAAGTGGCAATCTGTTGTTTTGTGAAATTGCTTTTAACATTTGGCGACCTTTCTTCTGGTTGCGATAATCTACCGTGCTTCTGAATAAAAGTTATCGCTGACGGTCACGCCTCTCAACGGGTCAAATACGCATAGGGGCTGTTCCAAATTCGCATAGATCGGGACGGGTAACCTAGTCTAATGTATGCTTATGGATATTTCGTCCCAAATGCTTTTGTTCGTAAAGGTTGTCGACTTGGGCAGCTTTTCAGCTGTCTCTAGGTCAAGTGGCCAAACTCCCTCAGCCGTCAGTAAGCAAATCAGCCAATTAGAAGATCATGTTGGACGGCGCTTGTTGCATCGCACACGAACTGGGGTAACGGTCAGCGATGATGGGGCAGAATTTTACATCAAATGTTGCGCGCTTGCGGAAAAATACCAAGATGCGGCGGATCACATTGCCAACTTCGATCCTGAGCCGAACGGCTTGTTGCGCATTGCATCGAGTGTGGCCTTTGGCAAATTTCAACTCATCGTGGCCTTACCAAATTTTCTGGCGCAATATCCTAAAATAACGGTGTCGCTTGAACTTACAGATCGACATGTGGATATTGAAGAAGAACAATTCGATGTCGCAATTAATTTTGCGGAACAGTTAACCAATCCAAACATGATAGCCCGTAAAATTATGCGTAACGAGCGTGTTTTATGCGCTTCACCAGATTTTATCGCAGCTCATGGCGTGCCGACTTCATTTCAGGATTTAGAACGATTCAATTGCCTGCGCACGTCGAACATGGTCGGACGCAATGCTTGGACGGCAGAGTTAAATGGAAAGACCCATACAGTGGATGCCTCAGGAAATTTCGTCGGCAACAGTGCAGATGCGGTTTATAAAGCAGCCTTAGCTGGATTAGGGATAGCACGGTTATCAACATATATCGTGGCCGACAAATTCGAAACAGGTGAACTTGTACGTCTTTTCCCCGAGTATGTTCAAAAGGGCGCAGATGTAGCCGTGATTTTTGCCGAGAAGCGTAACCTTTCACCAAAAATCAGATTGTTCGTGGAATTCATGGCAGATCGTTTCAAGATCTCTCAAAGATAAAACCAGTCGGTGGCAGTGTTAGGTTATAGACCGCCTACGTTTTTCAACGCATCAATGATTTTATCAATATTCTGACCTGACTTAATATCGGTGAATATGGTGGGTTTTAACTTCCGTTGTGTGCTGGCATCACGTCTCATAACGTCCAGTGAAACGTCGACATAGGGCGCAAGATCCGTTTTATTGACGATCAAAATATCTGAACGTGTAATTCCGGGGCCGCCCTTACGCGGGATCTCTTCACCCATCGCAACGTCAATCACGTAGATAGTGATGTCAGCCAGCTCGGGGCTGAAGGTTGCTGCCAAGTTGTCCCCACCACTTTCGATCAGGATAAGATCAAGATCAGGAAAGTTGGCGTTCAAATCGTCTATTTCTGCAAGATTGATTGACGCGTCTTCGCGAATTGCGGTGTGCGGGCAACCCCCTGTTTCAACGCCTCGGATGCGTTCAAGCGGTAATACCTGTTTGCGCATTAAATACTCTGCATCTTCTGAGGTATAAATATCATTGGTAATTACAGCCATAGAATAATCATTCCCCAAAGCTATGCACAGCATTTCGGTCAACGTAGTTTTACCTGCCCCAACCGGCCCTCCTATACCGATGCGTAATGGGCCATTCATTTGTCTTCTTCCGCGAAGACTTCTAGCGCTGTATTCAATCCGTTGATCGCCGCGGGAAAGCCACCGTAAAGAGACATTTGCCAAATAGTTTGGCCGATTTCTTTCTGGCTAAGACCTGCCTTACGACCACCCGCGATGTTGACTTTTAATTGCGGTTTTGTATGCCCGCCAATTGCAGTTAGTGCAGCGATTGTTGCAATATAGCGTGACCTTAAATCTAACCCTTCCCGCGCATATTGGCGCCCGTAGGCAAAATCAACGACAGCCTCGCCAATGTCTGGAACCAAGTGACCATAGCGATCATCCAAGGCTTTTTCCATACCCGGATTAAGCTTTTCAGACAATGCGCGGCCTTTTTCAGTAGAGTTCATGTTCTAAAAATCCTTGTGGTCATTACTGCATGTTTCATGGATGCGATATCACCTAGAAAACATGCGCTTCCTAGTTCCGTTTCATTTGACGTCATTGCCGCTTTTGCCACGTCCTCAATAACATCAAATAACTCGTACAAAACCTTTTGCCCTTCGGTTTGGCCGATGGGAATAAATCGTACGCCTGCACTAATGATATTGGCCACAAAGCTATGCAGATAAAGCGGCAAAACATCTGCAAGGTCCATGCCTTCGTCACTAGCCGCGGCGCCTATGGCAACGGGCAATGAGAGGGATGGCAAATCTGTGCCATAGACATCTGAGGTCACCTTGCAAAACGCCCGCCCCTGCGCCGTTGTCTCAAGATAACGTTCTGCACTGGGGCACAATGCTTCGGTGAGTTCAGTCAGTTCGGATAGCCTGTCATCAGTCTGGGCTTTGTACGCAAGTGACAATAGGATCGCATCATTGCGGCCAGACCCGAACTGCAGAACATCTGCCAGCCAATCTCTTAGGTGTGCTGCGTTGATCACATCACCGTTTTCGATCGCGTGCTCAAGCCCGTGGCTGTACGAAAACGCCCCAATTGGATAACTGGGCGAAAGCCATGCCATCAACTTATGTTGCGCCGAAAAACTCATCCGTACGACCACACCAGTATATGGTTGAAAACCTTAATGGTCATGGCTGTGCGTTCGCCCCTGTCCGTAAGCGCCGCCTTCAGGATTGAACGGCGCATCTAGTGTTTCCACTGTTGCGCCCAATTGGGTCAGCATATCTGCAATCACATGATCACTGCGCAGTAACAAATGATCAGGATGAATTTCGCAAGGCAGGTGCCGATTGCCGACATGCCACGCAATGCGGATCAAGTGATGTGGGTCATTTGACGTGGCTTTCATAAGGGGTTCGGCGGCAGCGCGTACACGCACATGCCGGCCATCCAGTAGTAACAAATCATCGCCATCATGAAGATCGATCACTTTGGGAAGATCCAGTAAAAATGCCAAACCATTGTCACACGTCAATGCAATGCGCCGACGAAACCGATCATCATAATTTAACGTAACCACACCCGCCGGCGCATCGTGAGAATGGATCACTTCAACGGCTCTTATCAAAACAGGTCTCCTTCGATTTCATTTTAAAACTAGCCATCAGTACATGAAGTATCGTTGTGCCATCGGCAATTCACTAGCCGGCTCACACGTCAGCAATTGTCCATTCGCGCGTACTTCGTAGGTTTCGGGGTCAACTTCGATTTGTGGCTTGGCATCATTCAGCACCATATCCGACTTGCCGATAGTACGGGTGTTTTGAACCGGCAAGGTTGATTTCGCTAATCCAAGCGATCCGGCAATCCCATCATCATGGGCGGCTTGCGAGACAAAGCAAACAGCGGACTGTTCCACGGCCCGTCCCATGGAACCAAACATAGGGCGTGTGTAAACGGGTTGCGGGGTTGGAATTGATGCATTCGGATCACCCATCTGCGCCACAGCGATCATGCCGCCCAACAATACCATTTCAGGTTTCACACCGAAAAACGCGGGGTCCCAGAGAACCAAATCAGCGCGTTTTCCATCGGTCACCGATCCGATATGTTTGCTCATCCCTTGGGCGATCGCGGGGTTGATCGTGTATTTTGCAATATAGCGTTTCACACGGAAATTATCATTGTCGCCCGTTTCTTCGGGCAGGCGACCGCGTTGGACTTTCATCTTGTGAGCGGTTTGCCATGTGCGGATTGCAACTTCGCCCACGCGGCCCATTGCCTGACTGTCGGATGCGATTATTGAAAAAGCGCCCATGTCATGCAGGATGTCTTCTGCTGCAATCGTTTCTTTGCGAATACGGCTTTCTGCGAACGCTACGTCTTCGGGGATGGATTTGTCCAAATGATGGCAGACCATCAACATGTCCAAATGCTCTTCCAACGTATTGACCGTGTATGGCCGTGTTGGATTGGTCGATGATGGGATCACATGTTCTTCGCCACACACTTTAATTATATCGGGCGCGTGGCCGCCGCCTGCGCCTTCGGTATGAAAGGCGTGGATTGTGCGCCCCTTCATCGCGGCAATGGTGTTTTCGACAAAGCCGCTTTCGTTCAGCGTGTCCGTATGGATCATGACCTGAACGTCCATATCGTCTGCGACCGATAAACAGCAGTCAATCGCCGCAGGTGTAGTGCCCCAATCTTCGTGCAGTTTTAGCGCGCAGGCACCCCCGTTGATCATTTCAACCAAGGCCGCGGGTTGGCTGGCATTTCCTTTGCCTGAGAGACCAACATTCATCGGCACACCGTCCATAGCTTGCAACATGCGTCCAATGTGCCAAGGGCCAGGGGTGCACGTCGTGGCCAAGGTACCATGCGCGGGGCCAGTGCCGCCGCCCAACATCGTTGTCATGCCCGAATGAAGTGCGTCTTCCATCTGTTGTGGGCAGATGAAATGGATATGGCTATCAAATCCACCTGCTGTCAGAATTTTACCTTCACCTGCGATAATTTCGGTTCCGGGACCAATGATGATATCAACACCAGTTTGCGTATCAGGGTTACCTGCTTTGCCAATCTTATGAATTTGGCCACCCAGCAGGGCTACGTCAGCTTTGTAAATGCCCGAAACATCAACAATCAGTGCATTCGTGATGACCGTATCAACCGCGCCGTTCGCACGGGTCACTTGTGATTGACCCATCCCATCGCGAATGACTTTACCACCGCCAAACTTCACCTCTTCGCCGTAGGTTGTCAGGTCGCGCTCGACTTCGATAAAAAGTTCTGTATCTGCGAGGCGTATCTTGTCGCCCGTTGTCGGTCCGTACATATCGGCATAGGCGGCACGGGAAATTTTAGTGGGCATTATAAGTCTCCCATAATGTGTTGATTGAATCCGAAAACACGTCGATCCCCTTCAAACGGTACCAGCGTCACGTCTCGGGTTTGGCCGGGTTCAAATCGAACGGCTGTGCCAGCGGCGATATCCAACCGCATGCCACGCGCGGCTGTACGATCAAAATCCAGCGCGGGGTTTGTTTCGCCAAAATGATAATGACTGCCCACCTGCACTGGGCGGTCGCCCGTATTGGCCACAGTTAGAGTGATCGGTTTGGCACCATCATTCAGAACAATCTCGCCGCTTCGGGTTATAATTTCGCCTGGGATCATTGTATGCCTCTATCGAATAGGATGGTGAACGGTGACCAATTTGGTGCCGTCAGGAAAGGTTGCTTCGACTTGGACGTCGTGGATCATGTCTGGAATGCCTTCCATGCATTGATCCGCAGTGACGACCTTGCCGCCTGCCTGCATCAGATCGGCCACAGATCGCCCGTCGCGTGCGCCTTCGACCACAAAATCTGTGATCAGCGCGATGGCCTCGGGGTAGTTAAGCTTTACTCCACGTTCCAACCTCCCACGGGCGACCATCGCAGCAACGCTGATAAGGAGTTTATCTTTTTCACGAGGGGTCAATTGCATTTGTTTTCCTTACATACGCCAAACACGCGGCAATGGATGCGCGCGAAATTCTGAAAGTGTTGAGATCAAAGCACGCCGTAGCGGCTGTGCATCGAGAGCGATAAATCGCGTGACCAAACATCCATTCCACGCACTGGTCGCAGTGGTGACGTCATCGAATTTAATCAACGATTGCATCTGATCGCGGCGGGCTTCTGCATCTGGTGCGATATAGACAAGGGTTGCGAATGCGCGGTTTTGTCCAAGACAAGCTGACCCAGCCAGCGCCGCAGGATCGGTTATGCGGAACGCATCCGCATATGCCAGTTTACCGCCGCGCGTCACACGCCATTGATCAGTAAAAATACATGACTGTAATGTCTCGCCCATGGCTTTGCGACCCAACACGATGGGTTCGAGAATAAGTGCTGATGCGCTTGCGTCCATCTTGACCGTCAACTGCCGCGACAGTGCGCTTTCTTCAAACAAGATGGTTTCTTGAGGTAGCCAATCAAGGGCGGTGTCGTTGGCCAAACTAAATAGCGTTTCGATTTCCCCAACACCGCCCGAAGATTTGTAAATGCGCTCGGCGGTTTGGGTCGTCACGCAAAGTTCGGCGCCTGCTTCTAGCGATGCTGAGTAGACCAGCCTGTCTCCACCTGTGACACCGCCAGCCGTATTGATTATCACTGCATCAATACGGTCCGCGTGATTTTTTGGAAGTAGTGCTTTCGCACAACCCGATTGGTGAAGGTCGGTCAGTTTCGTGCTGCCGTCCCGTGCACAGAATTCCAGATGCACGCGTCCCCTGGCGCGTTGCATAGATTGTGTTTGAGTCTGATCAAGCATCGCGCACGCCTACACGCTCAGCGTGGCAAGAACGTCTGCCTTCTTCAAATGCGTTTTTTTACCATCCAAGATGATATTTCCGCGCCGCATAGAATAAAAATGATCAGCCAATTCATAAGCAAATTCGAAATACTGTTCGACCAACAAAACCGCCATGCTGCCCTGATCCTTTAAGTATGAAATGACGCGACCAATCTGTTGAATGATATTCGGCTGAATGCCTTCTGTCGGTTCGTCTAACAGCAATAATTTAGGTTTGGTGATAAGGGCGCGGGCAATGGCCAACTGTTGTTGTTGTCCGCCCGACAGGTCACCCCCCCGCCGATTTTGCATTTCTTTCAGGACAGGAAACAGTTCAAACATTTCCTCTGGTACGGTATGTTGTGATTTATCCAAACACGCAAAACCGATTTCCATGTTCTCGCGTACACTCATCAGTGGGAAAATATCACGCCCTTGGGGAACATATCCAACACCACGCGAGGCGAGGGTATGAGCACGTGAAATGCCCTGTTCTATTCCATCAAGCTTATAACTGCCGGCTGAATGATTATGTGTGCCAGATACAACTTTCAACAAACTGGTTTTACCCACGCCATTGGTGCCCAGAAGGCACGTGATTTGGCCTTGTTCAGCGGTCAAATTGACACCGTTCAAAATCTGGCTCTGGCCATAATGCAGTGTGATGTCTTTAAGCTCTAACATTGCTATCGTCCTAAATATACGTCGATGACGGTTTGGTTTTTTGTCACATGATCCAGTGTGCCTTCGGCCAGCACCGACCCTTCGTGCAACACGGTGACTTTGCAATCCAAGTTCCGAATGAATTCCATGTCATGTTCTACGACAACAACAGCACGGGTTTTTGCAGCGTGCTTCAACAATGCAATCGTCTGATTACGTTCATCCACCGTCATCCCTGCGGCAGGTTCATCCACCAATAAAAGCTGGGGCTCTTGCGCGAGCAACATGCCTATTTCCAACCATTGTTTTCGGCCGTGACTTAGATCCCCTGCGCGCTGATCCACATTGCTTTCCAGTCCGATGTCAAAAGCAATGCTCAACACTGCATTTCTATCTTTGCGGGTTGACTTGTAAAAGAGAACTGCCAACGGATTACGTTTATTCCTTAATGCCATCATTAGGTTTTCGGTCACCGATTGATCTTCAAATACGGTTGGTTTCTGAAACTTTCGTCCGATCCCCAAATTTGCAATATCGCTTTCAGATTTACGTACCAAACTGACATTATCTTCCCCCCAGATCACATCGCCCTCGTCTGGCCGCGTCTTGCCCGTTACGATGTCCATAAAGGTAGTTTTGCCAGCGCCGTTTGGTCCAATGATGGCGCGCAATTCACCGCTGTCTATATTGAAAGACAGGTTGTTAATCGCTTTAAATCCATCGAACGAGACAGAGATTGAATTTACTTCCAGAAGAGCACCACTCATTTCGATGTTCCTGTTTGCAGTTTCTCCAACAATCCGCCAATACCTTTGTGGGCATAAAGCGTGACGAAGACAAAACTTAAACCCAACAAAACCAACCACCAATCAACCCATTTCAGGGTCGCAAACCCCAATGGAATGTCGGGTGCCTGTCCACCTGTAAACCAACTGGAAAGTAATGAGACGACAGCCGCGCCAATCACAGCACCGTACAATCTTCCACGACCACCTATCGCGACCCAGACGGCAAGATAGATCGATGCAATGGGCGCAATTTCTGCTGGATTAATGATCCCGGCCTGTGGGTAATAAAGTGCGCCTGCAACTGCGGCGATAATCGCCGTCAGCGTGAATATAAACAATTTATACGCCTCAACATTGTAGCCCAGAAACCGTACGCGGGCTTCGTCGTCGCGGATACCGCGCATCACATTGCCCATCTTGCTTTCGACAATCAGTTTCGCGCAAAGGTATCCAAGGCCCAGAGCAAATGCTGATCCCCAAAAGAACCACATCGAAATCACAGATTGCGGCGTATCATCCCGACCCGGCAAATTTTGCAAACCAGACAGTCCATTATTTCCTCGCAGCCCGCTATCATTTTGAAATAGATATAGCGCCAAGGCTAACGTCATCGCTTGCGTCAGGATCGACAGATATACGCCAGTCACTCGTGATCGAAACGCCAGCCAGCCAAAGATCAACGCCAATACCCCTGGCACCATAACCACCATTAACAATTGCACTGACAAAAGATGCGAGAACATCCAAATCGCGGGAAACTCCGATCCACCGACCACACCAAAAATCTGCGAGCCGACCGCGTCTTGGATTTCTTGGGGCGTCATAGGCAGTTGCGTGTTCTCAGCCGCCTGCATCACAATTAGACGGGTGCGTTCGTACATCAACCACATTCCAATCATATAGCCACCCAAGCCAAAGAACGCGATGTGACCAAGGCTTAGGATCCCACAATATCCCCAAATCAAATCCATCGCCAAAGCCACCAGACAAAGGCACAATGTTTTTCCCAATGTCTTGACCAAAGATGTCGAGACAAAACCCGTGCCAAACGCCTCGCTTCCGAGTGTCACCAGCACGGTAAAACTAGCCAGTATTATCAAGAATAAAAGCGTGCTTGGGTGGCGTGTTAAAAATTTAACCAGCGGTCCTTGCATGAGTTAATCTCCCGCCGCACGACCACGCAGGGCAATGATACCCCTAGGTCTGAATTGAATGAAAATAATGATGAACACGATCATGAACGTTTGGGCGGCAAGGGTGTTTGATGGGTTGAACCATTCGATCCCTTTCTGCAAAAAGCCGATCATTGCCGCACCTGCAAGCGTCCCCCAAATGTTTCCAACGCCGCCAACCACAACCGTCATGAATGATTGCACGATATAGTCTGATCCCAACTCGGAAGTGACTTTGGCGAATAGGCCAATCGCAACTCCTGCGATGCCTGCGATCCCTGACCCCAAACCAAATGTCAGCATGTTGATTTTATCTGGATTAATTCCCATAGACGCGGCCATACGTGGGTTCTGTGTCACCGCGCGTGTTTCCATTCCAAAGCGTGTTTTATTCAAAGTGAACCACAGCATCACAAAGAACAAAATTGACAGAACAAAGATTGCGACCCTGATCCAGCTGATCGAGATCACGTCGTTGATCATCCAAGCCCCGCCAAGCCAATCCGGCGATGTCAGCGGGCGCGCCTGCGTTCCAAATACATTCTTGGCAATTTGTTGCAAGGCGATGGACACACCAAAGGTGGCCAACAATGTCTCTAGCGGGCGATGGTATAGATGGCGAACAACCAATCGTTCCATCGCGACACCCGCTGCAAAGGTAACTGCAAAGGCCGCAGGGATCGCGATTAAGATCGACAGGGTGTAATTGTCGATTATTTGTTGCACCACATATCCCGTATAAGCCCCCATCATAATGAATTCCCCGTGCGCCATGTTGATGACACCCATCACACCAAAGGTGATCGCCAGTCCAATCGCCGCAAGGAAAAAGATAGACGCCAGTGAAAGGCCGTCTAGGAACAGATCAATTGTTTGGGATAAGCTGACTTTAGTGTTGATTTTGCCCAACGTCTCGGCCGCCGCAGCAACAACTTCGTTAGATGGTTCATCATAGGTTTCGTAGAAGTAAACACGGGTTAGCACATCCTGGATATCGTCTTGTGACACATCTGAAGGGACTGCCCCTGTCGCCGCCAATGCAGTATATGCGGCTTCGCGATCTGCATCTGTGTTTAGTGTTTCAATGCCAACTCCTGCAACAAACCCATCTTGAATGTTATCAATCAAGGCTGTTCTTTTTTCAGCCGTCGATATGTCAGCGGGAGCCCATCCTTTGGCAACGATCATGTCATAGGCTTGTCCAACCGATAGGCCGACGGTTGCGCCCGGCACCAGCATTCGCGCAAATGTACCCTCTCGGGGTGACGATTGCGACAAGATCAACGATGTGTCGAGCATCGGGTTCAGGCGCGCGCGCACATCAAGCCCAAGGTCATTTTCAAAACTGGTGATCGCGGAGACGCGAGCCTCGACATCCGTGTCATATTGCATCGTTAGCAAACGTTCCAACCGCGTCATCTGCGCCAGCATATCGGTGTCAGTTTCTTTCGACATCGCCAGACGCAAAGGCACTAGATGAGTTCGCTTGGGATCGCGCGCAAGGCTTTTTAGACTGGCAACCCGCACATCAAGATTGTCACTGATCAGTTGTGACGACACCAACGCAGTTCCAAGCAACCCGCGCAGACCAGAGTTTGGTTTGATTTGTTTTATCTGTGCCTTTGTGGAGTGATCGATAGGCGCGTTCGTTTGCAGATCCAACAGTACGAAGCTTTCGTTGTTGATCTTTTCAACGAAAATCAAACGTTTATCTGCCCTACGGTACCAAAGTTTTTTTGATTGCCAAGCCAGCAAGAAAGCTTGTGCAGCGTCGCCACCATGGTTCTGTATATCAGTGATAATGGGTGGGGCCGTTTTGACCGACCCTTTGATGATGTTGGACGCATGCGATTGCACCAAATCTTGAAACGACGATTGCGCGGCCACCAGCTGTGCCGCGCAGATGAAAGAGATCGAAAGAAGGATTATTCGGAGCATTTAGGGCATTTCTTTATAATAAAGCGGGGGCGCATTTGCGCGCCCCCTACCAGTCCCTGTCAGACTTGGCGTTCGTATTAGTAGCTGGATTTGATCTGCACACAGCTTTTGGTGACAGTGTTGTACATGCCGCATCCCAGCTCTTTCCAATCCGATTTCAACACCGCTGATTCAGAAAGGAAGTCTGTCCATGCATCGCCGGGAACTTCATCCGTTTGGCTGATGATATCAAACTGACCATCCGCTTGAATTTCACCAATTAGAACAGGTTTGGACAGATGATGGTTAGGCAACATTTCAGCCATGCCACCGGTTAAATTTGGGAACTTTTGGCCGTACATGGCGGTGCGCACGGCATCTACATCGGTGGTTCCAGCAGCAGTCACTGCATTCACCCACATGTTAAATCCAATATAATGTGCTTCCATCGGATCGTTGGTCACCCGCTTTTCGCCCATCGTCGCTTTCCACGTTTTAATGAACTCTGCATTTGCATCGCCTTCAGCGGACTGGAAATAGTTCCAAGCGGCAAGGTGTCCGACAAGGTTGGATGTATCCAAGCCCGCCAGTTCTTCTTCACCGACTGAAAAGGCAACGACGGGGATGTCGTCTGCGGAAATTCCAGCAGCAGCTAGCTCTTTATAAAAACCAATATTAGCGTCGCCATTGATGGTCGAAATTACGCCGACCTTTTTGCCATCAGCGCCAAGTGCTACAACATCGGCCACAATCTTGGACCAGTCAGAATGGCCAAAGGGTGTGTAGTTAACAAAGATGTCGCCCTCTGCGGTGCCTTTGTCCTTGAGATACTGTTCAAGAATTTTATTCGTTGTCCGTGGGTAGACGTAGTCCGTCCCCAGCAATGCAAATTTCTCTACACCCAACTCTTCTAGGAAATAATCCGTCGCAGGGATCGCCTGTTGGTTCGGTGCAGCGCCAGTGTAGAATACATTCTTCGAGCTTTCTTCGCCTTCATACTGAACTGGGTAGAACAGCAATCCGTTTAGCTCTTCGATCACGGGCAAGACTGACTTTCTTGACACAGATGTCCAATTGCCAAAAATCACATCAACTTTTTCGACCGTTAAAAGTTCACGGGCTTTTTCTGCAAATAATGGCCAGTCAGATGCAGGGTCGACAACAACGGGAACCAATTTTTCACCATTGATGCCACCTTTGGCATTTTGCTGATCAATCAGCATGAGCATAGTATCTTTAAGTGTGGTCTCGGAAATAGCCATCGTACCAGAAAGCGAATGTAGAATTCCGACTTTAATGTCAGCGAATGCGCTGGATGTTGATAAGGCAGAAAATGCAGTTGCGAGTAGTAGTTTCTTCATTTTAAAATTCCTGTCAGACGAGGTGCGGGAGGATGCACACATCGTTGTTACGACCGCCTTGGTTCATCTTTTGGCGATTCTGTCTAAACGTTAATAAAATTAAAAGGTGCAGTCTGCGTCATAATATTTGCATATGTGTTGCAATAGTTGCACCACTTGATAAAAGTGAATTCGAGGATAAATCATGCGCCATTTACAATCATTCAGGTATGTCAAAAAAATTGCTGAGGTCGGTTCCATTCGTGGTGCAGCAGAAAGCTTGACGATCTCACCTTCCGCTTTGAACAGGCATATCCAGACGCTGGAACTCGACTTAGACCTGATAATCTTTGAGCGCTTAACAAAAGGGGTTCGCTTATCGACTGAAGGCGAACTGTTCTATCAATTTGCTTTGCGACAGTTAGCCAGTTTTCAACAGCTAAAATCCCAGATCAATGATATTAAAGGATTACGCACTGGTATTGTGCGCATTGGCGTTAGTGCTGATTTAAGTTTGAAATTTCTACATTCTGCAATTGCAGAATTTCAAAACAACTATGGCGATGTCGCTTTTGACATTACTGTAATTGCCACGGACGAATTAGAAACAACGTTGATGAATAACCAAATTGATATGGCCCTATTTTATCAACCAATCCTTGGTAAAAATTTACATGTAATCCACACAATCGAAGCGCCAATTCATGTCGCAATACCAAACGGCGCTCCAGTATCTGGAAAGACTGGAACCAAATTGTACGAGATAATTGATCAACCAGCTCTTTTACCGCCAAAGGGCACTCAATTGCGTATCAAAATAGATACTGCATGTGAAAGAATAGGAATCACATTGCGAAAATCCATGGAATGCGCTTCGCCACTTGATCATCTGGACGCAACACAAAAATCGCGCGTCGCATTTTGCCTGCCGTTCGATCAAGATTTTGTAGCATTCAAAAAGCGTGGCTATAAACTTGTTCCCATCGCATCCAAAGAATTGGCGTTAGGGTATATCAATCTCATTTCACATACACATGGTCAGACATCAGTGGCTGCACAAAAATTCATAGAGGCGTTCATCACTCGGGTGGAGACAAGTGACCAGTAGTGAACAATCTCGTTAGATGTCCGCTTTCGGAAACCGGCCTTACAAAGACTGCTTGTAACCGAACGGCAGGTATGGGCCGTAAGTGACTTATCTCAAGAATTTACGGAGGGCGTATAATGGCTCGTTGCCGCCATTCTCCGCTTCGCAGCATCCTCTCGGATTAATCCAGATCGCGCCGCCACGGACGGCCCAAAGCAGCCGTTCGTAGTGTAGACCGTCGCCGCGCCGCAGTTTCCACAAAGCGGTCATTGAGGTAGGAGTGCAGCATTGCGGTCCATCGGATGACTGCATCGCGGACAAAGCGAGCTTTCGCTGCGGCTGCGCCAATGACGGCATTGTGGAAACCGGGCGACCATTCAGTCTCTTTTGTTGCAGTAAATGCTATCAAAGAAGCTACGTTTCGAGTTTTTTCATGAGTGACGCGCGAGCCAATTCAAATCCATTTTGAAACGCCTCGCCGGTTTCTGTCAGGAGCTGCTTTTTCTTTGTGTCTACCGGGCCATGAATGATTGCCGACCGTACATCATAGAAATGTTTCACCTGATCTCTGAACTGGACTTTTGATTCATCGCTGGTGCCAAGAGTGTCTGCGACAGCATTTTGTAAATCCAAACTGATGCGCCTGCCAGTCGGCTTGAAAAGCCGCTCCAGCGCCACGGCAACGTCAAGAACCTTGTCTTCGCGTGCATAACGCCCATCTCTGCCAAGCGCCTCAGCCAACCGTTGAATTACAGGTGCAAGCGCGGCGTAGGCTCCAACATTTGTCTCAAATACGTGGTGGCGCGCATTTTTGATCAACCCGGGGTCAACTATCGGCGGCTCTCGAAAAGGACCAAACAAATGGCCTATTGAACGACCTTTGCGCGTAGAACCGCAATTGTGAATCAATCCAAGCAAGTCACTTGAGGCTCGCGGCACACATCCCTCAATCGTCATCATCCATCGATGTGGCATTCCGGTGAATACAGCAAGTAAGTTTGCAAAAGCAGAAACTCTCCCATCGAATGACGGAGGCATTCTCCTGACCAATGAATCATTGTCGGAGCTGGGGGGGCGAATTTCGGGCTTCCAACGGAAACTATGCACAACTGCGCAAATGGAATCCCAGTTGCGGTGCCGGAGCTGATCAGGTGCGACATCCTCCAACCATTCGTCATCAACGTGCTCGTGTAGGTGCGAATAGGGCATCAATGAATATCCCTCACCAAGTTCGACCGTGTCTAAGATACGAGCACCATGAAACAGTGCGATGTCATAGCCAATATCCAAACGGTTAGAGAGTGGGTGGCTTTGCCTGCCCCTAGATAGCTGCAAAAGTGAATTCAGCTCAATGATGGAAGTACGAAATCGCTTGTCAGGACACGCATCACGGCGGGACATTTGTCCCACTATCAGACGGCTCAAACTAGTGAACGAGCGTGCATTAAGGATGCCGACCTGCAAACCATCATCTCCAAACACAGTGCTCGAAACACAAGTCAAACTCGGATGTAAACGCATTACATCTCTTACATGATCCAAAGCTGTTTGAAGTGGTACAAAGTATTCCTGATCACCATCTCGCTTCGCAAACCCTGCAGCTTCGTACAGGCGGGCCAAGTCTTCGCTTGGATATGGCGTTTCATCCTGACCATTAAACGTAATTTTTGTCGGGCCGCCGTTGGCTTGCCAATGTGCCTCAAGAAAGGGCTCTTGGGCATCAGCAAGAGCGTTCAGAACAAGTTCAAGACGAACTTCCCACATCTTTTCGTCAAAAGGATCAATGTTCATTGTCTACCTTGCCATCGCTCGCGCCATTTACCCAAAAAAATTCGAATGTAGAGGTTAGTTTGGTTGTTCATCAATTGGTGAAAGCACTTCAAAATAATAAATTTCACAATCGGCCCAAAACGGACCTTCGTGCTGGATTCGAACGCTGCGCCGCGGCATCTTCAAAGCTGCCATTCTTTGTTTGTGCAGCATACTTGCAGCTCAGAGGTTTGCAACGGAGCGGACCTCGGATGCAGTGCCAACGTCGGGTTGTCGATTTGGGAAGGTATGGCGGACGGGAGAAACTGTCATCCAAACACCAAACTTACCCGCCATTCGCGCACTTCGACCTGCATAGAACAAAGGGCGCATTGTTGGTAAAAAAGGGCCACTGAAATTCAAACATGTCTTGGCGACCCGTGTCAGCTTGGAACTGTCTGATAGCAATCGTGATATTGTTCTGGTCGATACGACGATCGATAGCAAATTGCGCGGCTGCGGCTGTATTCGGATGAAGGTTGTCAATGTCATGGCCTCCGGACACATCAAAGAACGGGTATCAGTGCCGCAAAGCAAAACCCTAAAACCGGTAGGACAACCTGCGCGCCGTACAACTGCTGCTTGGGCATACTTTTCTTCTCGAAGCTTCTGAGGGTGCCAAGACCGGAAAGAACATCGCCAGTGTCATAATTATCGATTTAAATACTAAGCAATCAATATTATGAATAGGCATGACCTTTGATCAAATTAAGACATTTCTTTGGGTGGCGCGCCTTGGTGGCTTTCGCAAAGCAGCCGAACGCTTGCATCTTTCCCAGCCTGCAGTTTCGACGCGCATTTCCAACCTTGAGGACGAGCTGCGCGTGCCCCTCTTTGAACGCGGTCAGGGCGATGTTGTGCTTACCAAGCACGGTACGCTTCTTTTATCATACGCAGAACAAATGCTGTTTGTTGAAGAAGAGATCAAACAACGCGTTGCGAACCCCTCTGAAACGGAAGGGCTGTTTCGGGTTGGCGCATCTGAAACGATTGCACAGGCATGGTTGCCTGAATTCCTAAAGGCTTTCAGCAAGCAATATCCACGGGTCAATGTGGATCTGATCGTGGACATCTCTTTAAACCTGCGCTCTGCGCTGCTTGAAAGGCGTTTGGATCTGGTTTTTCTAATGGGGCCAGTGTCTGAATTCTCGGTCGAGAACGTCGAGCTTCCTTCCTTTGATTTGCATTGGTATCGCTCGACCCAGAACGAAGAAACAGACTTAAGCGCTATTCCCGTCATTTCTTATTCCAGTCAAACACGCCCCTACCGCGAATTGATGTCGGAATTGTCACGGCGGATTGGGCCACGTTTAAGGGTCTTTGCATCGGCATCCTTATCGGCCAGCTTAAAGATGATTGCAGCGGGAATCGCTGTTGGCCCATACCCTCGCGCGCTGGCTGATGATTTTTTGCAATCAGGCCAAATCGTCGAATTTGACCCGGGGTTTCGCCCTCGGCCATTGGCATTCACGGCCTCCTATTTGTCAGAGCCTCGCAGCTTTCTTGTTGAAAACAGTGCAGAAATTGCGCGTGAGGTCGCGCTGGATTGGGATGCATCGCATCCAAGATAGATCAATATAATCTATCACCACTGATATAAAATGATAATTTGCATGAATTTGCGCAACGGTGGATTGTAGTCGCAACACTGCATAGGCGTTTATCATGACCTCACACACCACAGCATATTCTGATCTTAAAACCGCAACCGCCCAGCAGGTTCGAGCGGCAATTCGAACTAGGGCATATAATGGGCACACGTCTGGCCTTGCCGCAGGAAAGCTCCAATGCAACCTCGCAATTCTCCCTGAGCGGTATGCATTGGACTTTCTTCGGTTTTGTCAGCGCAATCCAAAACCATGCCCCGTTGTTGGGGTCAGTGACAGCGGTGATCCGTTTCTGCCCACCCTTGGAGCCGACATCGACATCCGTAGCGATGTTTCAAAGTACCGCGTCTTTAAAGACGGCGCTTTGACCGATGAGGTGGATGACATCAATGCCCTCTGGGCCGACGACTTTGTCACCGTTGCACTGGGCTGTTCCTTTACGTTCGAGAACGCACTTGCGCGCAACGGCATTCCTGTGCGCCACATGGAAACGGGCCGAAACGTGCCCATGTATCGATCCAACATCGATCTTATGCCTGCGGGTCCTTTTGCAGGCAAAATGGTTGTGACGATGCGCCCGATCCCAGCACATCAAGTCGATCAAGCTCGCGAGATCAGCGCGCGTTATCCCCAGGCCCACGGTGCCCCCATCGGCATTGGTGATCCTGCGAACATTGGCATTGGCGATCTATCCCAACCCGATTGGGGCGACGCGGTTGAAGTCAAAGACGGCGAAGTTCCCGTCTATTGGGCCTGCGGCGTAACCCCACAAAACGTATTGTTGGACGCGAAATTACCACTCTGCATCACTCATTCCCCTGGTCACATGTTGATCGCGGACGTGGCTGAAGACGCAGAAACAACCATCCTACCACTCAAAAAATAAACCGACCAACTTGGAGAGAAGATATGAAAACAGTAACAACAGCCATTGCGGCATTTGCCCTTAGCGCCAGTGCAGCCCTTGCCGATGATCCGGTGGTTTTGAACGCCGTTGGCACATGGTCCAGCCTGACGAACTTCCAAAAGCACGAAGAACCATTTTTCAACACGCGCCTGCGTGAAGCATCCGATGGCAACATCGTTGGCAAAATCCAATCCCAATCTGGTCTTGGCCTCAAAGGTTTTGAAATCATGCGTTTGGTCAAAAACGGCGTCTTCGATTTCGCCTTTGGCCTACCAGGTTACGTCGCTGCGGAAAACGCAATTTTTGAAGGGGCTGATTTGTCGACCCTCACCCAAGACATCGACACACAGCGTAAAGTGTCCGACGCCTATTACCCAACCTTGGAAAAATCATTCGCAGACATCTACAACGCGAAACTGTTGATGCTTTATCCCTTCCCAAGCCAAACCTTGTGGTGCAACGGCGAAGTGAACGGCATCGAAGACCTTAAGGGCAAAAAGATCCGCGTCTATTCTACAACCTTGGGCGATTTCGTTGAAGGTGTTGGCGGTACATCTGTGACTGTGTCCTTCTCCGAAGTGATCCCAGCCCTTGAAAAAGGCGTTGTAGACTGCGCAATCACCGGAACAATGTCTGCCTACACTGCCAAATGGAACCAAGTTGCAACACACGCCTACACCCTGCGTGTTGGGTGGGGCCTCGCCTTTGGTGCGATGAACATGGACAAATGGAACTCCCTTTCCGAGGGTCAGCAAACATTGCTGCAATCAGAAATCGCTACTTTGACCGACGCTATGTGGGCTGAGACAGCGACCGAAGATGACGTTGCAATTTCTTGTATCACCGGCGGTGAATGCGCGATTGGCGAAGCCGGTTCCATGACTTTGGTAGAGCCATCAGAGGCCGATTTGAAAGCACGTGACACCATCGCAACAGAGGTTGTTCTGGCCCGCTGGGCAGAGCGTTGCGGCGCAGATTGTGCAGCAAACTGGAACGAAACTGTTGGTCCAATCTTGGGTCTGACAGCAGCGGCCAACTAAACCCTAAATCAATGGAGCGGCGGATGAAACGCCGCCGCTCTTCTCCCTTCCCACCTACAGGATTTTCCCGATGTTAGAGCGTCTGCTAACCAAAACCCGCAGCCTTAGCTTATGGCTCACATGGCTCGGCGGATCACTGATAGTGATGTCCGCGATCCTTGTCACATTCGAAGTTTTCCTACGCAAAGTGTTTAATGTCTCCATTGGCGGTGCCGACGAAATCTCTGGCTATGCCTTTGGTGTCGCGACGGCTCTTGCCTTGTCTTACGCCTTGTTTGAGCGCGCCCACATCCGTGTGGATGCCTTGCTGGGTGCCTTTCCAAAACGCCTTCACGGTCTCATCAATCTTTTTGGGATGATTATGCTGATCAGTTTTGCCTTTGTCGTGGTCTATAACGTCTGGTCCATGGTGGGCGATACGCTGGACAACGGGTCCCGCTCGATCACCCCGATGCGCGTGCCATTGGCACTGCCCCAAATTCCTTGGCTCATCGGATGGATGTTCTTTGTGTTCTCTGGTGCCCTCCTGTGCCTTGTCGCGATCAAACGCATGATGGCTGGCGATGCCGACGGCACCCAAGATCTGATCGGTGTCAAATCCCTCGACGAACAAATTGAAGACGAGACGGTATAATCTGATGCTTATTAAAACCCTCCTTATTCTGTTGGCCCTTATCGGTCTCGCAGTTCCAATCGCCGCCTCTTTGGGATGGTTGGGCCTGATCCTTCAATTCACCGACAGCCCCATGCCCCTGCATCGCGCGATTTCCGATATGGCTTGGCAAACATCGACCGACTTCCTGCTGGTCGCGATCCCGATGTTCGTCATGATGGGTGAAATCCTGTTGCGCGCAGGCATCACAGAACGCATGTACGACGGTATCGTGAAATGGGTAGGCTGGTTGCCCGGTGGCTTAATGCACTCCAACATCGGCTCATCTGCCTTGTTCGCGGCGACCTCTGGGTCTTCTGTGGCGACCGCAGCTACGATCGGCACCGTGGCTGTGCCCCAGATCAAGAAACGAGGCTATAATGAAAGCCTGTTCCTTGGCACCGTCGCAGCGGGCGGCACGCTGGGCATCCTCATTCCACCCTCAATTAATCTGATCCTCTATGGGCTGCTCACCAATACCTCTGTGCCAGAGCTTTATCTTGCCGGGTTTATTCCAGGCTTCCTGTTGGCGCTGTTGTTTATGGCTACGATTGTGGTCGCTTGTATGATCAAACCCGAATGGGGCGGTGAAAAACTGCGCCACACATGGGCAGAACGAATGCGCGCCTTGCCCTCTTTGATCCCACCGATTGGTATCTTTGTTGTCGTGGTTGGCTCGATCTATGCGGGTCTTGCCACGCCCACGGAAGCGGCTGCGCTTGGTGTTGTGGCCTCGATGATCCTTGCGACGGCAAATCGCAAAATGTCCATCGACATGATGCGCCAAGCGATTGAAGGCACCATGCGCACCACCGCCATGATCATGTTGATCATCATCGCCGCCGTGTTTTTGAACTTTGTTCTATCCATCATTGGTCTGACGCAAGCGTTGACCGATTTCGTTACTGGTTTGGGCTGGACGCCTATGCAAACCATGCTGATGATCGTCGCCGTCCTGATCCTGATCGGATGTTTCATGGAGACCCTTTCGATGCTACTGACGATGGCACCACTGATCACGCCGATTGTTGTGGCATTGGGCTTTGACCCCGTATGGTTTGGCATCTTGCTGATGGTTTTGCTTGAAACGGCGCTGATCACACCACCCATTGGCATCAACCTTTACGTGGTTCAAGGCATCCGGAAATCGGGACCCATGATCGATGTTATCAAAGGTGCGCTGCCATTTGTGGTCACGATGTTTGTGATGCTGGGCCTGTTGTTGGCCTTCCCGAACCTTGCGCTTTGGTTGCCGTCTTTGTTCTACTAAAACCGGCAACCACCATTTCTTAACACTGTAAAAAACTGCTGGCACGCCAGCATATGAGGGAGCTATGCCATGTGGCAATTTTGGGTCGACCGTGGGGGCACGTTTACCGATATCGTCGCCAAGACACCTGAGGGTAAATTGCGGACGCACAAATTGTTGTCCGAAAACCCCGAGGTTTATGCCGACGCGGCGGTCCACGGTATTCGCGAACTGCTTGGGCTTGGCGCGAATGATCCTATCCCAAGGGGCCACATTGGGGCTGTTAAAATGGGAACAACGGTTGCCACCAACGCCCTGCTTGAACGCAAAGGCGAACGTACCCTGCTTTTGATCACCAAAGGTATGCGCGACCTGCTGCGGATCGGCTTCCAGAACAGGCCAAAGCTGTTTGATCTTAACATCGAACTCCCCGAGCTGCTGTATGAGGACGTGGTCGAGGTAAAAGAACGAATTTCTGCTGATGGCGACGTCATCTTCCCGCTCGACATAAAAGAGACACGCGCCGCCTTATCGCGCGCCTATGGCCAAGGATATCGTTCGGTTGCCGTTGCGTTGATGCACAGCTACCGTTTTTCAGATCACGAAAAACAAATTGGTGATATGGCGCGCCAAACAGGGTATGATCAAGTGTCCCTTAGCCACGAGGCAAGCCCGCTGATCAAGCTTGTTTCCCGTGGGGATACGGCTGTTGTCGACGCCTATCTCTCCCCCATTTTGCGCCGCTATGTGAGCCAAGTTGCTGATGCGCTCGACGCGGGCAACGGCGGTTGCGAACGTTTGATGTTCATGCGTTCCAATGGCGGTCTAACCGATGCGTCGTTGTTCGAGGGGCGCGACGCGATCCTGTCTGGACCAGCAGGCGGTGTTGTTGGCATGGTCAGCACAGCAACTGAACATGGGTTCGATAAGCTGATCGGATTCGACATGGGCGGTACATCGACGGACGTGTGCCATTACGCAGGCGATTTTGAACGCAGCTTTGAAACAGAAGTTGCAGGCGTGCGTATGCGCGCGCCAATGATGTCGATACACACGGTTGCGGCGGGTGGTGGATCGATCCTGTCATTTCGTGATGGCCGCATGCAGGTCGGTCCCGAAAGCGCTGGTGCAAACCCTGGGCCGGCTGCTTATCGGCGCGGCGGTCCCCTCACTGTCACCGATTGTAATGTCCTTCTTGGCAAACTTCATCCCGATCTTTTCCCGCCCGTGTTTGGTCCAAATGCAGATCAACCGCTCGATGTGGATGTTGTGCGTGAGAAATTCGAAGCCATGGCTGCGGGGATCGGCAATGGGCTATCCGTTGAGGAAATCGCTGAAGGATTTCTGCGAATTGCTGTGGAAAACATGGCCAATGCAATCAAGAAAATCAGCGTCCAGCGCGGCTATGACGTGACCAAATACACGATGAACTGCTTTGGCGGCGCGGGCGGTCAACATGCCTGTCTTGTTGCCGATGCCCTGGGTATGCAAAGCGTATTCATCCACCCTTTCGCGGGCGTCCTATCTGCCTTCGGCATGGGTCTCGCTGATGTGCGGGCAATGCGCGAAAATCAGTTTGGCCAAGGGATCGCGCAGATAGAGGCCGCGCGCGGCGTATTGGCAGAGCTTTGTCAGGCCGCAATGGCCGAAGTGAAGGGCCAAGGCATATCGGATTCCAAAATCAGCACAGTAACGATGGCACACATCCGTCCTGCTGGCGCACAACAAACCCTTGAGGTTCCTTTTGGCAACCAAGCAGATATGACCAAAGCCTTTGAGGCGGCGCATGAACAGCGCTTTGGGTTCGTTCCACAAAGTGCAGATTTGATCATCGAAATCCTTTCCGCTGAAGCGATTGGAGAGACCGGTGAAACAGTGAAACTGGACCCTGACACCAGCGGTACAACATCCTCACAAACCACGCAGATGTGGTCGGGCAATACGCGACATGACGCGCCTGTGGTTGATCGCACACAGATGCGCAAAGGGGATGTGGTACAGGGGCCCGCGATCCTAACTGAACCCACCGGCACGAATATCCTTGAAAGCGGTTGGCGGGCTGAATGTATCGCTTGCGGTTGCCTTGTTCTGACCCGCAATAGCCCCTTGGCCCGCACCGAGGCCATTGGAACCAGGGTCGATCCTGTGATGCTCGAAGTGTTCAATAACCTGTTTATGTCCATCGCGGATCAGATGGGGGCCACGCTGGCTAACACGGCCTATTCGGTGAACATCAAAGAACGCTACGATTTCTCTTGTGCTATTTTTGACGAAAACGGCGATCTTGTTGCGAACGCGCCGCATGTGCCTGTCCACCTTGGATCAATGTCCGAAAGCGTTCGTGTCATTTTGAGGCAGAACAAAGATCACATCAAACCAGGTGACGTGTTCATGATGAACAACCCCTTTAACGGGGGCACACATTTGCCCGATGTCACCGTCATTACGCCCGTTTTCGACAAGGAGGGTACGCGTATTCTATACACTGTGGCCAGCCGTGGGCACCATGCAGATATCGGTGGTAAAACCCCTGGATCAGCCCCGCCTGACAGCCGTACAATCGACGAAGAAGGCGTTTTGATCGACAACTTTCTGCTTGTAAAAGAAGGGCAGCTTCGCAGCGTACAAACCCGTGAATTATTAGCTTCTGGCAAATACCCTTGTCGTAACATCGATCAAAATATGGCGGATTTGTCTGCCCAAATTGCAGCCAATACGACGGGCTTAAAGGAGCTAAAAAAGATCACCGATCAATTCGGTGTAGACACCGTTCATGCCTATATGTCCCATGTTCAAGCCAACGCAGAGGAAAGTGTGCGACGTGTCCTTGACGTGCTTCACGATTGTGACTTCACTTATCCGCTCGATAGTGGCGACCAGATCCAAGTTGCGATCGGCGTCCATAAAGCACAACGAACTGCGACTATCGATTTTACGGGAACCTCGCCGCAAAATGAGTGGAACTACAACGCACCTTTGGCGATTTGTCGTGCCGTTGTCTTGTATGTGTTCCGCACATTGGTGGGTACCGACATCCCGATGAATGAGGGCTGTCTTAAGCCTCTTACCCTCATCGTACCGGCTGGCAGTATGATCAATCCAGACTCTCCTGCTGCTGTGATCTCGGGCAATACCGAAGTCAGCCAAGCCATCGCCGACACGCTTTACGGCGCGTTGGGTGTAATCGCTGGCAGCCAAGGGACGATGAACAATTTTGTTTATGGAAACGACAACTATCAAAATTATGAAACCATCTGCGGGGGAACCGGTGCCGGAGACGGCTTTCATGGAACAAGCGCGGTGCACAGTCACATGACGAACACGCGCATGACCGACCCAGAGGTTTTGGAAACGCGTTTCCCTGTTCGCCTTGATGAGTTTTCCATCCGCACGGGATCAGGCGGCGGTGGCGAATTTCAAGGAGGTGATGGAATAATCAGACGTTTGCGGTTCCTTGAACCAACCACGGTTACAGTTTTGTCATCCCATCGAAAGGTTCCACCACACGGCGCAAAAGGCGGCGACTCTGGCCAGGTTGGCGAAAACAGCATTGTACGGGCAAATGGAGAAAAGGAAGTTTTGGACGGCAATGATGAAGCCGAAATGATGCTCAACGACGTCTTCGTCTTGAAATCACCGGGTGGTGGTGGTTTTGGATTAAAATGAAAACAGGATACTGATCTTTCGAAGCATCTTCGGCAGATTCCATTGGTATTGTAAGGAGCGTTGCTTGTAAATTGAAGCTCAAAATCGAGCTCAGATGCGTTTGCAAATTGGAAGATGACCTTCATTGCCCCTAAAGTCCAGTTTGTCCCGCGCTGCGGACCAAACCGTGTTTCACTACAGCGTCGTCGATGTCCGCTAATGCCGAGATCATCGCCTTCTTATAGGAATGTTTGCGGCCTCGGTTTCTAACTAGCGTGACCGTCGCTGACTTAGGAATTCCCTTAGGAAGCGCCTAGCCCTGCGAGTTTCCGCAGGGCGCTATTGGTAGGTGTACTGGACAACTGTTTACATAAAGTCCCGTCCGGTATCACATACGTCCTCATAGGAGAGGTCAATGCAAACTGAGATAGATATTGAGCGCGCGCCCAGACGGATGCGCAAACGCGTTCTTGGCGTATTGCTTTTTACTGTTTTGCTTGCCACTGCGGCGACCTTCTTTGGGGCTCAGCATTATTTCGAACGGTTGGAGGGTGAAACGGCCATGAACCGTATGACCTTTTACCAGCGTGCTTTGAACGAAACGCTACGCCAGCACCAGCATTTGCCCTTCGTGTTGGCAAGCGATCCGCGTTACGCTCAGGCATTGCAGCCCAACTTTGTGACGCCTGAAACAAACGAAAGGCTGCAGCGTTTGGCAAGTGAAGCCAAGTTAGAAGCCATTTACCTCATGGATGCAACGGGACGTGTTGTAGCGACTTCTAATGCCGATAAGCCCCATAGTTTCCTTAGTCAAAACTATGGTTTTCGTCCCTATTTTCAAAGTGCCTTACAAGGCGAGCGTAGCGATTACTTCGCAATCGGTGCGACATCTGGACGACCTGGTTATTTCGTTGCGGAACCCGTTTCATTTGCTTCAAACACCCAAAAAGGTGTCATTGCGATCAAGTTGGATGTAAGCGAACTGCAACGTTCATGGGAAAGCGACAGTGAAACTGTTGTTGCCATCAATGAAGACAATATCGTGGTTCTGGCCTCCAACCCCGATTGGCTTTATCGACCTGTCAGCGCCCTCGATTCAAAGGTACGCAAGGCGATCTTGGAAAGCCGACAATTTGGCAATGAACACCTTAAAGCACTGAATTGGGGCCCTATTGCGGAGCGCCGTGCGACGGTCGAAGGGACCGATTATTTGCTGGCGTCGGGGCTCTCGGAGTGGCGAAATTGGACCGTCCATTATCTGCATCCGGAAAATATAATTTTGCGTAAAACACTTCTGACGACAGTCTTTTTCGGTAGTATCATCACCTTCCTTTTGGGTTTTGCAACGTTCCTTAGGTCGGCACGTATTGAATTGGCCTACGCTGCATCTGAACGACGACGCACAGAATTGATCGAGATAAATCAACGCTTGGAACATGCGCAGACAGAGTTGGCGCGCAATGCGAAGTTGGCGGCGCTGGGACATTTGGCAGCCTCCGTTACGCATGAACTAGGCCAGCCAATCAGCGCATTTCGAAACCATCTTGCTGCAGCAGAGATTGGTAATGAAATCACGTCGCCCCAAACCGCAAAAAGCCTGAACAAGCTGGTGGACCGTATGGAGGCGGTCACCGCCCAATTCAAATTTTTCGCACGCGGACGGGGCGACAAAAAGACCGATGTGAATTTGGCAATCGTCTTTGAAGAGGTCGAAAATTTACTAAAAGCCGAACTTACAGAGGGAGGGGTTGGCTTCCATCCGGCGAAGTTATCCACCCCGATCTATATCCATGCCCATCAAATTCAATTGGAGCAGGCGTTGATCAACCTTGTGAAGAACGCGATCCATGCCGTTGAGGGCGAAGCAGATCCGACGATTAAGATTGATGTTTTTACCAAACCGGACATTCTTGAAATCCACATAATTGACAACGGCCCCGGGCTTGCGAATGCAACCCTTACCGACCTGCAAGAACCATTTTTCAGCACCAAACCTTCAGGTGTTGGCATGGGGCTGGGTTTGGCTATTGCGACTGAAATCATTAAAGATCATGGCGGGGAACTTGCTTTGGGTGAGGTTCGCAATGGCGCGACATTTGTTGTGACGTTACCATTTGACGGCATTGGGAGTAGATCATGAGCAAAGGCACCGTACTTGTTATCGATGATGATCGCGAAATGCGAGTTTCATTGGATCATTTGTTGCAAAGCGCTGGATATGACACCGTCATTGCAAAAAATGGACAGGACGGATTGGATATTTTGTATCGAAATGCGCCCGATGTTATATTGAGCGATGTTCGGATGCCTGTCATGGACGGGTTGGAGTTTCAGCGCAAAGCGCGTGAAATCAGCCATATACCTGTCGTCTTGATCTCAGCGCACGGCGATATTCCAATGGCTGTCGCTGCGTTGCAGGATGGTGCCTATAGTTTCATTGAAAAGTCATTTGAACCACGCCGCCTTCTGGGGATTTTGAAGAACGCAATTCGGATGAAGCGGTTGGAAGACAGTGCTAAACTGTTGCAAAACCGATTGGTTGAACTGGCCGATCTGGAACGCGTTTTGATCGGTAATAGCGCGCAAATTGCGAATGTCCGTGACTTGATCTTCGATTTTTCAATGAGCGGTGCGAATGTCTTGATCCTTGGCGAAACAGGTGCTGGAAAAGAACTGGTTGCGCGGGCATTGCACGATCTTGGCCAGTCACCTGCCGCCCCGTTTATCGCGATAAATTGCGCGACGATCCCGCCCGAACAGTTCGAAGAGACTGTATTTGGCACCATCGATAATCCGCGCGGTTTGATGAACCAAGCCAACGGTGGAACGTTGTTTTTGGATGAGCTAAGTTCCATGCCCTATCAATCTCAATCCAAATTTTTACGTGCGATTGAGACCAAGCAATATCAGCGCGTGGGCGAGACACAAATTCAAACGGTAGAGTTGCGCGTGATCAGCGCCGCGTCGCAGATGATTACGCAATTGGTTGCTGATAAGACCTTTCGCGAGGATTTGTTGTTTCGCTTGAACACGCTAGAAATTTCACTGCCTCGCCTAAAGGACAGGGGTGAAGACGTGCTTTTGTTGTTTGGTCACTATTTACATCGGCTTAGTCAGCTTTATGAATTACCCGCTCCAAAGCTCACGAACGATGATATTTCGGCGCTTATCGCCTATGATTGGCCCGGCAATGTGAGAGAGCTTCAAAACGTTGCTGAAAGACGTGTATTGGCCCAACGACGTGGCGGTGGGTCTGTCAGGCAAGCGATTGCCAAGCAAGCATCGTCACAGGCTTTCCCTGAAACCCTTCGCGAAGCTGTCGCCATGTTTGAACGCGAATTGATAAGCCGTGCGATCCAAAACGACGATGGACGCATGGATGATGTCGCGGCTTCACTTGGCATAGGACGGCGCACATTGAATGAGAAAATCGTGAAACTCGGCCTTGATAAAGACGCTATTTTGATGCGCTAAGTGGCCATGCGGAAATCCGCAGGCAACTTTCTGCACCTCCTGCATTTTCTCACATATCGCGACCCCCTCCCTTTTTGGCATGACCGTCACAGGCCGGTTTATGGCTAATTTTCTGGGAGGAAAAATAATGAAAATGTTGAAAGCACTTGTTGTAAGTGCCGGTCTTGTGACGTCCGGCAGTGCCTTTGCGCAAAGCGCAGATTACGTATTGAACACGGCGTCTACAGGCGGCACTTATCACCCCGTCGGCACTGCGATCTCGACCCTGTCGAAGATCAAATTATTGCCAAAACAAAAGTTCTCACTGACTGCTGTGAATTCCGCTGGGTCCGGCGCGAACGTCCAAGCCTTGTCCGCAGGCACTGCTGATTTCGCCATTCTACAAGGTTTGTTCGGATCATACGCTGTCACAGGCACTGGTCCAGTAAGTGAACCACAAACGAACCTTCGCTCAGTTACGATGCTTTGGCAAAACGTCGAGCAATTTGTTGTGCCCACCGAAAAGGCCACAACAGGCACCGTTGCGGATTTGGCAGGCCTGAAAGGCATGTCTGTTGGCATGGGTAAACAGAACTCTGGCACCATCGGGTCCAACACTGTGTTGCTTGCTGGCTTGGGTCTGTATGTCGGATCCGACTTCACATTGATCTCAGCGGGCTACGGTCCGACGGCAGATGCATTGGCAAACGGCCAAGCGGTTGCTGCAGGTATCCCGTCTGGCCCACCAACTGGTGCGATCACAAAACTGATGGCGTCGAATGAAGGCAAATTCACCATCCTTGACGTGACAGCAGATCAAGCTGCTGCAATGGATGGTGGCCGTAACCTTTGGGTGCCATACACAATCGCGGCAGGTACGTACCCCGGTCAAGCCAAGGACGTGAACACAATCGCGCAACCTAACTTCTTGGCTGTGAACGCCAGCGTTGATGAAGAACACGTCTATATGCTGACCAAGACCATGTATGAAAACTTGCCCTTCCTACAAGCGATCCATCCTGCAACCAAAGCCATGATGATCGAATCTGCAATGGCAGGTCTTCCAGCACCCCTGCACCCTGGTGCCGCGCGTTACTACACAGAAGTTGGTTTGGAAATTCCAGCAAACTTGATCGCGCAATAAGACATTAAGACTACGATAAGGGGCGCCATTGGGCTGCCCCTTATTTCTTGGGGGGGAAACCACATGACAAACGCTTTCGAAAATGAAGCTATGACCCGCGACAAGCTGTTAAGCATGCCGCGCGGGAAAATTGGAACACAGCATATCCTGCTTGTTTTCGCGATGTGTTTCGCCATTTGGCACGTCTTGACCAACGTCTATCTGACCGAACCCGGACTTTGGCAAAACGCCATCCATTTCGCAGGTTTTGCGTTTCTTGCCTCGATCACACTTAGCCCTTGGGGGAAGAACTCTGATCAAACGTGGGCTTGGATCGCGGATATCGTTTATGGTCTGCTCGTGGCGAGCGCTGCCTTGTGGGTGGCTTGGGCCGAAAGCGGTCTATATGAAAGATCCCTCGCGGTCACCGGTTTGGGGTGGCAGTTTACAGTCATAGATTGGGCCGCAGGTTTACTCTTGATTTTCGCATGTATTGATTTGTCGCGCCGCGTGTCCGGTTTGGTCATCCCGATCCTGATCGTTTTGTCCCTCAGCTATATTCTGTTCCTTGGCACAATGCTGCCGGGTGTCTTCCGTTCAGCCAGCCTGCCACTGAATGACGTCTTGTTTCGAACGCTTTACAATGACGAAGGTATGTTCGGCATCCTTGGGAACATCTCGGTCACGAACATCACGTTGTTCATGATCTTTGGTGGCTTTTTGGTTGTCTCAGGTGCCAGCAACTTTGTGATCGAAATATCCAAAGTCGTGGCGGGCCGCATCAAAGGCGGCGCTGCATTTGTCGCGATCATCTCTTCGGCTTTGACAGGAACGATATCTGGATCTGCAATCGCCAACACAGCATCAACGGGCGTCATCACGATCCCCTTAATGAAATCCAACGGCTTTCGTCCCAAATTTGCAGCTGGGGTCGAAGCGGCCGCGTCAACGGGCGGCCAACTTATGCCGCCAATCATGGGCGCTGGTGCCTTTGTAATGGCCAGTTACACGTCGATCCCCTACGGCACGATTGTTGCAGTATCGGTTGTGCCTGCCATCCTCTACTTTTTGTCGGTTGCGTTCATCGTGCGCATTGAAGCCGTCAAATATGATGTAGGTTCCGAAATCGACCTGACTGTAGATCGGGGCAAGATGCTGTCGGGCGGCCTTGTTTTTGTGATTCCATTGGCTGTGATGATCTGGTTGCTATTATCAGGCGTGACCCCATCCTTTGCAGCCTGCTGGGCCATCGTTGCGGTCATCGGGACCTCGTGGTTCACCAGCCTGATTGCATATTTCCGCAAAGACGGCGGGTTCACACCCGTGAACATGGGCCCAGCCAAGATTTCCGAGGCACTGGTGAGCGGCATTAAGTCAGCCATCATGACCGCCATTCTGTTGACAGCGATCGGGATTATGAACAACGCGATTGTGACCAGTGGCGTTGGAAATGGATTTTCCTTGATGATCGCCCAGTGGTCTCAAGGATCTTTGGTGTTGGCGATTGGGCTCATCGCGATTGCCTCGCTTGTGTTGGGCATGGGGCTGCCCGTAACGGCCGCCTATATTATTCTGGCAATCCTAACCGCGCCCGCCTTGGCAGGGATCATGGCCGACGGCCTTATCGCAGAACAGTTGATGGCAGGCATCACGGATCCGGCCAAGTCAGGGTTGTTCTTCCTTGTGGATCACCCGCTGGTGGCACAGGTGGCGACCGGCATGACCAAACCCGAGGCATGGGAGTTGATCCGAAACATCCCTTTTGAGATCGCGGTCACAATCCGGCCCGTCATGGTCGACCCTGCGATGCTGACGACGTTCTTGTTGACGGCGCATTTGATCATCTTCTGGCTCAGCCAAGATTCCAACGTCACGCCACCCGTCTGTCTTGCAGCATTCACAGCTGCCGGTATTGCGGGCTCCCCCCCAATGGCGACTGGTTTTGAAAGCTGGAAAATCGCCAAAGGCCTCTATGTCGTGCCATTGTTGTTTGCCTACACACCTCTTATCTCAGGCGACCTGATTGAAGTGCTGCAAATTGGCTTCTTCGCGCTGTTCGGAATTTACGCAACCAACGCTATCATCCAGTGGTACGCAGAGGGTCCAATTGGCCCTGTCAGCGCATTGCTTTTGGTTCTTGGGGCTGTCGGAGCCTACTGGCCTTTGGCACTGATACCCAACATCATAGGTGCGCTGACGATTTTGACGGTGATCGTTTTATCTTCTAACCGCAAGGCGTAGGGGCAAGCATCAAAGTAGATCCTAAAGCAGACTTTCGTGCAGATTGCAGCGTCGGTCATTAAGGGCTCGTAGCCGCCATTAGATCGGTTGCAGCAATCTAGAATTATGGTTTGCGATGAATGACCGCTTTTACAAGGCGGCTGCGGTGCTAACGCACATGCAGCGAACGTCTTGTTTCCGCCATTTTTGTTAAAATGTACATTATGCAGCATTGGTCAGGACGGGCCTTTCGTGACAGTGTCTGCAACCGTCCCAGTTGTCTCACTACCACCTGAAACTTGACGATCCACAAATCCTATTTGAATCTAAACAGATTGGACCACTTGTCTGTACGGCAAGAGTGGGTGAAAAAGGCGCATGAATGATGACGATGACTTCCCGCTAGTAGACACCGATGACCTTTCGATGATCACAGAAGTTGGAGAAATTCCGCCTCCAAACAAGTGGCAGGATATCGAGCTAAGCCGGTTAGAAACGGACCTCATGTCTGGCGTTGCGTGGGAGGCGAGTGTTTCCAAACGTTCTGCCCCAATAAAACCCACCGCCGACGATAAAGAACGGGAAATCTTGATGGAGGTCGCAAGTTGGTTTCTTACAGCTGAACAAAAATACATCAAGATCGACGCTCCAGAATCGCGGATGAGCATGATGGATGTTTCAAAGGTGGCGAAACCGATGATGGTTGCGCATTATGCGGGGACTGAATTTGCTCCGATTGTCCAACAACACGCCGGAAACATCGTTCGTTCATGTCTGGAAGGGGAACCAATTGACCCAAGAATCGCCTTTGGTGTCTGGTCAGGCAAGATATATCCTGTCCCGGGCAACCCTTCACAGCGGCTGTATCGGAACTACCTCTGGGACCTCAATAGCTGGTCTGTGCCATCGTATCGACAGCACCATGAAGGCGGCGACTACGGAGCACTGCAACCATTCCTCAACTTTGCGATCGAGGATACAGGGCAGCAAACAGTCCTACTAGACTGGATAGCTTGGTCACTTCAGCATGAGGCATCAAAACCGACTTGGGCTATCCTGTTATTCTCCGAAGAAAAAGGGACTGGCAAGTCTACCATCGGCGTTGTCTTGGAGGCCTTGTTTGGCGCGCAGAACACAGCCAAACTTGATGGCGTCGATAAGCTGGTTGCGACCCACAACGATCGTGTTCTGGACAAGAAACTGATCGTTGCCGAAGAAGTTCACATAAGCAGCCATTCCAAAACAGGGAATGCTCTGAAGGACCTGATTACGAGCGACAGAACGACTGTGAACCCCAAATATCAGGCCATGAAAACCATTCCCCTCAAAGCCTGCTATCTCTTCACGACAAACCACAAACCTCTTTGGCTAGAGGGCGGAGAACGTCGGTATTACATTATCGAGATGAAGCATGACGGTCACGCGCAGGGTCCAAAAAGCGACGAATTCGCTGAGATGGTTGGTGAGGTTTACGAACAGATCAACAATCCAAAGCGGCTGGCGGCGCTTTATGCTGCATTGATGGCGCGAAACATCTCTCCCGAATTCAATCCCAAGAGCATGCGGTTCGATGCAAATGCCACACCGATCATGCGCGAACTTCAAGCCCAGTCAGGAAATGAAGCAGACGAAACCCTTGAGGCTGTCCTATCAGAGTTTTGTGTTTCGATCATACCAAGCTCGGATTTCAAGGAATTGGTGAAATTTCTAAACGCCAAAAATGACAATGCTGTACGAAATGCACTGGTAAGACTTGGCTGGGAGAGCATGAGGCTTCGTTTGGCAGGAAGGCAGCAAAGGGTGTGGGCCAAGAAAGGACTCATGATCGAAAATGGCCGGATCCAATCAACTGACCTCAGTGAAACACTGGACGGAGCCGTCGAAAATGGGTTTGTTTGGTTTCCTCTGGATTACTACGTAGAAACAACCTGGACGGCTCTTAGGGACAATAAGCTCAAAGTCAAATTCAAGAACGAGCAAGGCACTCAGCCATTTTTAGACCTGAACACCGGTGAAAATGGCCCGTTCTTGGACAGCACAACGGAAACAAGATACCTGACTTGGCTAAATGACAAAGACATTTTAGCTGGACAGCGTAAGTTCCTGAAACATGACCAAGATTGACGCTGCAAATCATAAACTTGGGTCTATTGCGCAAAACGCCTATACAGATTGCCTAAAAGCCAGTTCTAAATTTGAGGACTTCCTTGGTGACACGCTGGAGCTACGAGAAGATCAAGTTTGGTGGAAGAAGACCTTCGAGGCATATCCTGAAGAGCTTGCCCAACGCGTCCGAACTCACATTCTGGCGGCAACTTTGACCGACACAGGCTGCCTGGAGCTAAGGAAACGGGCCACTACGGCCACACCTCAGAGGATTTATTGGCGAGGTCGTCGCCAAAGGGTGTATCAATTTGTAGCTTGGGGATTGTACGGTCAGCTGCCATCAAAACGAAGCGTCGTTCGTCATCTATGCAACAACCGTCTTTGTATCCATCCGGAGCATCTGAAGGTGGGCACACAAGCCCAGAATTTGCGTGATCAACGGCTCAAAGGGATCAAAGATTGGTCACATCAGTAGGAGTTTTTGGTTGTCTTGCTGTCTTACTGTCTCGCCGTCTCGGCCGAGAGGTTTCACGTAAGGCGAATGAACTCACTTGTTTGCGCACCGCTAGTCCTTTCTCTTTGATGTTTCCTAATATTTTTTCATAAAAACGTGTGGTTATGATGAAGAATAGCCCAGCCGATCGAGCCAACTTCCCAATGGTTTATAACAAAAAATAACAGGGAGAGAGACCTGGTTTGTCAGGAATTCGATTTACCAAGTCTTACTCAACCATTTCCGGATAACATCAAGCGAATAACCATCACCGTACCTTGCGACCACTTCCCTGTTTGAGTGCCTAAAGATCGCCTTCCGAAGCTCTTCTGGTGCTTCTATCTGGCGTAGCTGGTCAGCCTTACGGTGCCTCAGTGAATGGATGCCTTTCTTCTTTTCTGCGATGACCTTTCTAACGGACTTCATCAGCGCGGCGCTCGCTGCCGTGTTCCCGTTTAGGCGTCCATACCTGACAAACAATGGTGCGCTGTCTTCTCTGTCATGCTTCAGCTTGAACAGAAGATCAAAGGCCACGTCTGACAGAGGAATTGTCCGCTCACTCCCAGCAATTTTTTAGGGTCCTGATGCTGTTGGGTTTAATGTGGATAGCACGGTCTTGCAGGTTCATGTCTCCACACTCCATCCCACAGACCTCAGAGAGTCTAGCACCAGTAGCACAGAGTGCCTCATAGAGTGCCTTCAGGTCTTCTGCTGCGATCATATTCCGAACTGCCATCACGTCTGTCTCTGACAAGCTCTGACGGTCTCTTGCTGTTGCTGCGGCACCTTTCACCTTCAGGCGATTAAACGGGTTATTCATCTGTAAACCAAGTTCGTCAATCGCGTGATTTATGACTGCTTTGACAGTCGTGACATACCGCTCAACAGATGCAGGAGCGACGCGATCTAGTAAGGCATCCCGATACGTAAGCGCCTGACTCCTGGTAAGTTTTATCATTGGTGTGCCTGAGAATGCAACTTTTCCAAGTACTTTGATTAGGTCGGTTTTAGAGCGGTTTAAGTATTTTTGAAGATTTTGGTTTTTGTCCGCATCCTTGTACTTCGCGTATTGTTCGTATGCGGTTTCCAAAGTGAAAACTTTCGGCGGCAACCCCGCACCAAGAAGGTGCCCAAAAACTTCTGGGTCTTTCTCGTCCAAGTGTTCTTCTGCCTCAAGATGGTGGCCAAGGTCCCAGAGTGCCATTTCAAAATCTTCGCTTACCTCGCCCCGCTCAAGCTTATCAGCTGCATCCCGACCATAGGTCGCTTCTACAAGGGCAAGCGTTCTATCAGCTGGGGTTTCGCCATCAAGCCGGTGAAAGAAGGTTTCCACGGCCTGATGAATAATCGGAAGGTTGGTGACCATGTGTTGGTATGTGTCACCCAAAGAGTGATAGATTGTGGACTTACCGGCGCGCTCAATCAGATGTTTTGGCACATTCCGCTTATATTGATAGGAACCCCATTTCCGTTGCCTCACATACTTGGGTAGTTTCTTTGATTTTGGCATTAGCATGGCCTCCTTATCTGCACCTTCCACCTGTTGCCGAAAGAATCTCATGAAGTAGCCGGGACAGCCAGCCCAAACGCGACAGCTCGAGGTTCGACTCTGACGAAAGTGGTACGCAAAACGGTTCGCGTTTTGGTTCAGAAATTCCCAATTATACGGGAAATCTTTTATAAACAAGGATAGTTTAGGAGAATTCTGGTGCCCCACACGGACTGTGATTTAGTGCTTAATATATTGTTTTTAAATATTAATAAAATTAAATTCTAAAATGGTACCCCCAAAAATACCCCCAATAGACAGCTGTTTGTACTAAATTTTCCTTTTAGCCGTATTGCAGTTAGACACAAGCGGCCCCTACCGGCCATTCACCCATTGATCGCCTTGCTGCGGTGCGGCCCGTCAGACCGGCCATTCGCTGCAACAGCGAAATCAAGAGGGTCGCGAATTCACACAACGCGGACAAAACCGACATTGCAGCGATGGTTTTGAATGTCCGGTCTTGGCCCAAAGTTGCAGTGCTCCCTAAACCCAAGCCACAGCAAGTCGTAAATCAGCTCAGGCAAAAAAGGGCGCCAATAAATTGGCGCCCAGTTAGGGGCAGCCCATGACTGGGCTTCGTCGTTCGAGAGTTACTTCTTTGCGATCCCAAGGTAGATGGCACCACCGAGGATTGCGCCGATGATCCAAGCGTAGCCAGACAAGAAACCCAATGCAGGGACCCAGACCGTAGCAACTGAAAAGACCGATGCGACGGCAAAGGCGATCAGGCCCTTGTCATGCCAGCCGTTGCTATAGTGATAGGCGCCGCCCTCCATGTTGTAGAGATCATCGAGGTTCAGCTCTTCTTTGCGGATCTTGTAGTAGTCCACGATCATGATACCGAAGATCGGAGCCAATGTTGCGCCGAGCGTGTTCACGAAACCTGAAATCCCGATGTTTGAGATGACCGCCGTCCAAAGCCCGCCAATAACCAAGGCGAAGATTGACGTGACCAAACCTGCCTGACGGAAGCTGATCTTACCCGGTGCGAGGTTGGCAATGCCGTTCACCGCAGGGATAAAGTTCGCAACCAGATTGATACCCACAGTCGCCGCGAAGAACGTAATCGCTGCGATAATGGCCAACAATACGCTGTCGGTTTTCTCGACAATCTCGGTTGGGTTGATGATGGCTTCACCGAACACAACGGCGGCACCGCCAGTTGTCAAAAGCGCCAATGCAGAGAACAGGATCATGTTCAGTGGCAAGCCCAAAAGGTTGCCCGTCTTCATGGACGCCTTGCTGCTAGAGTAGCGCGAGAAGTCAGAGAAATTGATCATAACCGCCGAAAAGTAGGCGACCATGGTTCCGAAAATAGCAATGAAGCCCTTGAGTTCGGTGCTAAACGTGCCCTCAGGGTTGGCAAAGATTGTCGCAGTCGCGCTCAGCAATTGCCCATCGGCCCGCTGCCACAGAACGATCACAAGGCCGATCATAACAAGATAAACGAACGGTCCGGCAAAGTTGAGAAACTTCTCAACCCAGCCCATGCCGCGCCAGAAGATCGCAATGTGGACCGCCCAAACGATAACGAAGGAAAGCCAATCAATTCCGGTCAATCCCAACATCTCGGTTCCACCACTGACGCCCGTGAGCGAGCGGATCAGCAAAGAAAGTGCGGTTGAGGCGAAATAGACCTGAACGCCGTACCAAAACACCGCGACAACGGCGCGCAGCACTGATGGCAGTTTGGAGCCAGCTGTACCCAGGCTGGAACGCGCGAGTACCGGAAACGGAATGCCGTACTTTTCGCCAGGTGCGCCGGAGAGGTTCACCATGAACATCACGAATAAGCCCGAGGCGATCAATGCGGCAAAAGCAGTCAAACCACCAACGCCGTATGAGATAAAGAGTGAGGCAACGAGCGAATAGCCAAAGAGCGATTGCACATCGTTGGCCCATACATTGAAGATCGCGAAGGACCCCCATGTCTTTTCGTCCGGTGTTGCCGGATTTAGTGTATCCCCTTCGGGATTTGTCGTGCTTTTACTGTCCATGTCTTCCTCCAAGATGGATATGGGGATTGTCCCCTATTTTTTTGTGCGTGACTTGGCTCGGGCTAATTGCCCTGTCCAATTTTGGCCGTGTCACGTGGCCACTCCCCCACCCGAAGGCTTCGGATAAATTACCGTGCTAACGCTTTGCGATTGCCCAGTAGAACACGCCTCCGAACCCTGCGCCGATCACCCATGCAAAACCCGAAAGGGCATTCAGCATGGGGACCCAGACCGTAAGTACGGAAAATATCGCTGGCAAAACGAACGACACCATAGCCGCCATGTTCCAACCGTTGGTGTAAAAGTATTCTCCATCGCGCGCGGCCGAGAAGAGTTGGTCAACGTCCAGCTTGCCGGATTTGACGAGATAATAATCGACAACGATGATGCCGTAGACTGGGGCCAGCACAGCCCCCAAGGTGTTCACAAGGCCCAGTATCCCTATATGACTGATTGTCGAAACCCAAAGTCCCCCGATCACCAGCGCACAGGCAGAGGTTATGATGCCAGCGACACGGAAATTGATCCGGCTTGGCATCAGGTTTGCAAGGTCGTAGGCGGGTGGGATGAAGTTGGCTACAAGGTTGATCCCAACCGTGGCGGCGAAAAATGTAATTGCTGCAAGTATTGTCAAAGGCAATGAATCTATGCGGGCAACAATGTCTGTTGGATTGGTCATCGGCTCCCCCCAAAGCGCAACAGTTCCCGCAGTTACGATCAGAGCGATCAAGGAAAAGAAGGCAATGTTTATGGGCAGCCCCAGCAGGTTGCCTTTACGCATTTCGTGCTCCGAGCGCACGAAACGCGAGAAGTCTCCGAAATTGATAACAACGGCCGAAAAATAGGCGATCATGGTGCCGACAATGGCGACAAACGCCCCCAGCGAACTCCCCTGGTGACTGCCTGTCCCTCTGAAGATTGTGCCAAGTTCCAACCAAAGGTCATTGCCAACCTCTATCCAGATTGTGACGGCAAGTGTGAGCATTACAACGTAAACAAATGGGCCCGCGAAATTGAGGAAGTCCACAATCAGGTCAATTCCGTTCCAGAATAACATGATTTGAAAGGCCCAGACCGCAAGGAAGGCGATCCACTCGATGGAACTAAGACCCAGAAAGACGGGTGGGCCATTTGACCCAATAAGCGCAATGAATGCCAGTGCCAGAGCGGTCGACGCAAAGTAAGTCTGAACCCCAAACCAAAAGATGGCGACGACGGCGCGGATCATTGCTGGAAAGTTTGCCCCCCGCACACCCATGCTGGCCCGTGCCATGACTGGAAATGGAATTCCGTGTTCGACGCTGGGTTTGCCGATCAAATTAACGAGCCCCATGACAACGAACCCTGCCAACACAATACCTGCAAACACTGCCCAGCCGTTCAGCCCGTAGGTCACAAAAAGGGATGCCGCCAATGTATACCCGAACAGCGATTGCACATCATTGGCCCAGACGTTGAACAATTCAAACCAGCCCCACTCGCGCTCATTAGACGGCGTAGCGGCTAGATCCTCGTTATAGAGGCTGGGATCTCTATGAAGGTGAGAGGAAGATTGCCGCATAGTGTCCCAATGGCTCGTGGAGATATTGTCTTTTCATTGGTCCAACGCTATGATCGTGCAGAACCGCGTGCAATAATACGGTCATAAATGCGTGCAATAGTCAAGAACAACGGCGAGTCTGATCAAGAATGGTAAAAATCGGATATGCGCGCGTATCGTCCAAATGGTACCGAAATGAGGTTCAGCTAAGCGAACTTCAGCGGCAAGGCTGCGATCGCGTGTGGCGCGATACTGCTGCAGGTGTAAATGACGGGGCGAACTCTTTAGCTGCCTTTTTGGAGGACGTTTCAGCGGGGGATGTTGTCGTTGTGTCAAGGCTATCCGCTGTTGCCGACTCCATTGCAGAGCTTTTGAACCTGATCGAAATGCTGAGCAACAAGGGTGTTGCATTTCGCTCGATTGCAGAGCCATGGGCAAATACTGAAGGTGAACGCGCAAAGGTGGTTCTGGATATTTTAGGTGGTGTCATAGACTACGAGCTGGGTTTGGCTGATCTTGAAAGTCGCGCCATCGAAGATCGCCCGAGGTCTATCGGGCTTAGTAAAGGGCGACCTAAAAAACTTAGCGAGACTGACCGTGCCGAGGCACTTTCCCTACTGTCAATGGGCAAGACCGCAGCAGAAATCGGCAGGCTCTTGGGAGTAAGCCGATCAACAATCTCCCGCCTTAAGACGATGCCGGCCGAAAAGGGCTAGGATACATTGGTGCCTGCCTCAACGATTACGCACCGATAGCGGGCTCCCTTGTCTGCCAATTTAACAGCCTGTTCTCAGCACTGGCGTAGGAACTCTCGTCGAGATCCGCCAAGGGACAGATGACGCGGAGGGACCTAGTGCAAATGTCAGCTTCCGCGTCTCTTCGGCCGTTCGTGCATCGTGCAGCATCGGTTACTTAGGGCTCCTTGCCGCCATTAGATCGGTCGCAGCATTTTCGGATTGGGAGATCCAGCTTCTATAGATGGCGGGATGCGTATCAAAAGCATGGCGAATCTGGTCTGAAGAATGCCAAATCTATTCCAAAGAACCCTGCCAATCAAACGCCGCCAGAGATCGTGGAGAAGGTTCTGTATCTACGCCGCAAGTATCACCTCGGGCCCATCAGGATCGTCGGTATTTGGCGCGCTATCACGGCATCAAAATCTCGGATGCAGGGGTTTACCGTATCCTCAAGCGCAATGGTCTCAACCGACTACCCAGAGGCACACGAATGCGTAAATTACACACAAAACGCTATCAGAAACAGGTGCCAGGACACCATATCCAAGTTGACGTCAAGTTTCTGACATTCAAAGGAAAACGCGGCGAGAAAGTACGCCGCTTCCAGTTCACCGCGATCGATGATGCGACAAGAGTTCGGGCCCTTAAGATCTACGAGAAACACACGCAGGCAAGCGCAATCGACTTCATTGATCACATCATTGAAAAGTTCCCGTTCCGTATTCGTGAAGTGCGGACAGATAACGGCCACGAGTTCCAAGCCAAATTCCATTGGCATGTTGAAGATGTTGGGATCAGGCACGCCTACATAAAACGCGGCACGCCCCAGTTAAATGGAAAAGTGGAGCGATCTCACCGATCCGATCAACAGGCGTTCTATCAGCTCCTGAGCTACAAGGGTGATGTCGATCTCGAGGCCAAGCTGGACGAGTGGGAACGGTTTTACAACTTCGCCAGACCACACGGCGCGCACAATGGGCAGACCCCTTACGAAGCTCTCAGAGACAAGCTACAGTAACCCCACAAGTGTCCCGCAGGTTCGTCTAGGCTACAGTCAGCGGGTCTTCGAGCTCTCTTGCGGGTCTCGTAATAAGCCTCATACCCACTCATTTGTGTTTGTACTTCTGCGATGAGCGCCATCAACTTATCAGTCTTTGCACACAAGAACGGGTTAAATGCTCGGGCTTTGTTCATTTATTTAATATCCAGAAAATATCCTTCACCACATCCGCTCCATATGCTCCCGCATGACCTCCAGAGCATACCCTGAAACGTAGCTTAGCTGCCACTCCGCCTGAGGTGGAAATGGCGGGAAGCAGCCCTTCGCTACATTCTGCCCAGATGTCTGCTTTGGGGGACGAAGCTGCCCTTGCTCAGAGTAAATTGAATGGCCGCTTCTTGGTCGGGTGCATCTATTCGGGACGTGACTTCGGCGAGCGTCAAACATGGATTTCTCAATTTCTTATGTTGGTCTAGCTTCCGAAAACCAGCTGATGCAACGGTAGAAAAGCAGCGCCAAGGTGAGCCGCATCACCTTCAATTTGACTGACGAGGAAGACCGGGTCGGGGCCGTGAACAATCCGCTCAACAGCATTCATTTCTTTGATCAATGCCTGTCGCAGACCGTGGGGTGCCTCGCCGCCGAAGAAAATGGCTGTTGGATCTAAGACCCCTTTCAACGCCGCAATTGATTGGCGCAAATAGGGGCCAACTTCATGAACCCAATCCGAAATTACGGGCAGTTCTTCTGAAAAGAATGTCGGTAATTCGGAAATGTGCGTGATTTCGTGCCCATCTGCCTGCATCCGCTTCAGAAGCTCTCCAAGTGCTGGACGGTGGATTGAATCCTCGGGCCGATAGATCGACCCAATTTCACCAGCATTGCCGTGCCCGCCCTGAATGGGGCTATTTTGCCAATAAAGGCCCGCGCCGTAGCCATGGTTGAACGACAAATAAGCGAAGCAACTATGCTCGCCTGCGCCTCCAAGATAGTATTCGGCGGTCGCGCAAGACGTTGCGTTGTTCTCGGTAAAAACCGGAAGACCGAAGCGGTCTTGGAAAAGTGGTACAAGTTCCAAGTTTTGCCAATTTGACAGAAGTGTCGGTGGTTCAAATTTGTCCGCTGCGCCAGTGCGATACCCCTGCATCGCAATACCGATTCCAATCAATTGGCGGTTTACAAGTTCGTCTTCCTGCCAATGTTCAATCCGATCTGCCAACATATCTAGGACAGCGGATGGATCATTAGGAAGTACATCCAGTTCGACTTCGACCAAGGGCGAGCCTTTGAGATCAAGCAAGCAAGCCATCACTTTTTCGGTCGTGAAGGACAACCCCAAAGACACAAAGGTATCTTGATCAATTTCCACCATCGGGCTTGGTTTTCCACGGCCTTTGATCGTTGCAGGGCGAAAGCGCAAGAAACCTTTGGTTTGCAGATTGTCGATCAGACGATGGACCGATTGTTGCGAAAGCCCTGAATGCGCAGTTACATCCGAACGCGCGATTGGCCCCAACTGACGGACGATCGAAAGAAGCTTTCTTTCGCTCGCATTTAAAGCCGCGGTTTTCTCTATTTCGCCCAATTTTCGCATCAATGACTCCTGCAAACTCGATAGACCAAGCAGATGTTTCCGTGCAAGCAATTGTTCAAAAAAGAAACGCTTGACTGATCCAAAATTATTATTACTACTTGTGAGTAATAAAATTGGGGGACTCATGGTAGCCATCAAAATCGAGCGATTGACCAAGAAATTTGGTGATTTTACAGCATTGTCGAATGTATCGCTGGATGTACAGCCAGAAGAATTTGTGACGCTTCTAGGCCCATCAGGCTGTGGCAAAACGACGTTGCTAAAGCTGATCTCGGGCTTTTTGGAGCCGTCCGAAGGAAGCATTAAAATCGGCGGAACAGATGTCACGCACGTTCCTCCGGAAAAGCGCGACACGGCACTTTGCTTTCAATCTTACGCCCTCTTTCCGCACCTGACAGTTCGTGAAAACCTTGAATTTGGCCCGCGGCAAAAGAAGATCCCAGCGAGCGAGCGCAAGACGCGTATCGATGACGTTTCTGAAAAGTTAGACCTCACGGCGCAAATGGAAAAGCTGCCAAACCAATTGTCGGGCGGGCAGCAGCAGCGTGTTTCACTCGGTCGTGCGCTTGCTATGCGCCCGAGCGTGATCTTGTTTGATGAACCGCTTTCCAACCTAGATGCAAAGTTGCGCGATCAGGTCCGCATTGAAATTCGGCGCATTCAAAAAGAATATGGTTTGACTGCAATCTATGTGACCCATGATCAGGCCGAAGCCTTGGCTATGTCGGACCGCATTGTTGTTTTGAACAATGGTCGCGTTGAACAGGTCGATTCACCCGAGTTGCTCTACCATGCGCCGAAGACAAAGTTTGTCGCGGATTTCATCGGCGATGCGAATATTTTTTCCGGCACAATCGTTGGGCAAAAAGGCGAAAATATCGTTCAGGTTGAAACGGCAATCGGAACAATCGAGTTCGAAACGCCCACCGCCCCAACATCTAAGAAGGTGAACCTTTGCTGGCGGCCTGAAAGCGCCGTCATAGGCAACACAGGAATTAAAGCCAAAGTTGTGCACCGCGCATTTCAGGGCCATTTCACTGATTTGATGGTCGAAACCAACGGCACGATATTCCGCGTTCAAGCCAAGCGAGTTGAGGCACAAGAAGGCGATGACGTTCAGCTTTCTGTTGCACCAAATGAAGTAATCTTGCTGGATCAAAGCGCATGAAACTGCGGCGTGGCCTTTTGATTATTGGCTTGCTGACGCCCGGGTTAGGTTTGATCTTGGCCTTGATCGGTACTGTCGTCTACATTGCTGTTTCACAATCCTTTGGATATTACAGCCTCAACGGAACCAATGAATTCTCGACCGAGTTCTGGTCAAAAATGGCTGGTCGCAAAGCCTTCAAACGATCAATTCAATATTCGATCTATATTGGCGTCTTCAGTGCCATCTTCTCGGTTGCGTTGGCTTATCCTTTGGCAATCTGGTTGCGCAAACCATTTGCGGGATCCAACTTCATCGGCGCTGTCTTAAAGGCACCTTTGCTGGTGCACGGCTTGGTCGCTGCATTTCTGTTCATCAATGTGATTTCCTATCACGGCATCCTAAACCAGTTCATGCAATGGCTGGGCATTTGGTCTGAACCGCGACGTTTGCAAAATGATCCGAACGCTTACGGCGTTCTTATCCTGCAGACGTGGAAGAACATGCCGTTTGCGCTTTTGTTGCTGACAGGCGCTGTGCAAAGCATTTCCGACGATGTATTGGACGCAGCCCGCGATCTTGGTGCAGGAACTTGGGATCGGTTTCGCCGCATAATTGCGCCATTGACGGTTTCTGGAATGCAGGCCGCAATGGTGATTATCTTCATCGGCGCGGTCGCGGATTTTAGTTTTCAGGTCATCGCAGGGCCCACCAACAAGCAATCGCTTTCACAACTGATGGTCAGCTTCAAAGGGCGGGGTGATTGGCATTCAGCGGCAGTCGTCGGCGTTTCCTTGATGATGATTGCACTGGTTGGATCAGCTATTTTGGCTGTCGTTGCACGAATGGTCATGCGGGGGCGGATAAAATGACCGTTCAACGTGTGAATAAAATACTGCTTATTGCGCTGTTAGCAGTTTGCGCAATTTGGCTAATCATCCCCTTCACAATGGCAGTGCTTTGGTCGTTGGTTGACCCGTCTGAACCGTGGACGGCAGATAAGGTTCTGCCCCCTGTCATGTCGTTGTTTCGCTGGACGGACATGTGGGAAAATTCTTCTCTGAAAAGTGCGCTTATCGCGTCGTATACGCTGGCCCCTTCAGCCGCGATACTGTCCTTACTACTTGCATTGCCCACGTCGTTTGCATTGGGCCGCATATCCTTTCTGGGCCGCGAACTGGCTAAGATGCTGTGCCTACTTCCCTTGGTGGTTCCTCCCTTCATCACAGCAATCTTTTTCACGTCGCTTCTGTTTCAGATTGGCTTGTCCAGTTGGCGGCCCGGAGCCATCCTTTTTGCCCACTCGGTTCTGTTTATGCCGTTTGCTATTCGCATCTTGACCGTCAGCTTTGAACAAGTGCGCCAAGATCACATAGATGCGGCCCGCGATCTGGGTGCCAGTCATTGGGCCAGATTCAAAGTTGCATATCTACCAGCGTTAAAGCCGGGAATTTTCGCAACGCTGTTGATCGTATTTATCCAATCGATTGAGGAATTTGCGATCGCTTTCATTGTGGGATCACCCGATGTCGTGACAATTCCAACGCTTCTTTATTCAGCACTTGGTCAGGATTACGTCCGGCCGAATGCCGCTGTTCTTTCGCTAATTCTTGTCGTTCCAAACGTCTTATTGATGCTGATTTTGGAACGCTTGCTCAGATCTGCAAACCCAACCCTTTCGTCAGGCAAAGGCTGACGGAAATACAAAAAACCAACTGGAGGAAGACTAATGATAAAATCTTTACTAGCGACAACAGCATTGCTGGCAAGCGCCACAATGTCCTTCGCCGGCGATCTTACGTCAATGAGCTGGGACGACATTGTCGCCCAAGCAAAGGAAGAAGGCGAAGTCACTTGGTATGTTTGGTATCTGCGCGACGATTTCCGCCGTGCCGTCCAAGCGTTCGAAGAGGAATATGGAATTTCCGTTACAATTCCTGAAGGTACGGCTGCCGGAAACTCCGAGAAGATGTTGGCCGAGCGTGATCGCGAAACGGGCGACATTGATGTTCTTGCTTGGGGAACAGACGGTTTTGCCACGGTTGATCTTGCACCGCTGTTTTCTTCTCTTTCTGTGCTGCCGGAAGATGATGGTCGTGTTGTCGAATTGGCAGGCTTTGACGGTGGTGATCATGTGGTCGCGTTCTGGGGCAACCAGACAGGGATTGCTTATGACCCCGCACATGTCAGCGCCGACAACCTGCCACAAACACCAGATGAATTTGCCGCTTTCTGGGCCGAAAACCCTGGCAAATTTGGCTTCAACTATGAAAAGGGTGGCTCTGGCCCGTCGTTCTATCAAAACACGCTTCGTGTTGTTGCCGATATCGATTTCAGCAACGGTGAAGTTACGGACGAACGCCTTGCAGCAATTCAGCCAGGTATCGACTTCTTCAACGAACATGCCGAAAACTATGTCGTAACCGCATCAAATGCTGACAGCATCATCCGGGCCAGTGATGGCGAACTTTGGATGGTTCCTGCATGGGAAGATCACCTTGCTGGACTTCAAAACCGCGGCGAAGTCCGGGAAGAGATTAAGTTCTATATTCCAGAAATGGGCATGAACGGCGGCGGCAATGGTGTTGCAATACCGCTTAACGCGCCAAACCCAGCTGCAGCGGCCGTCTTCGTGAATTGGCTGACATCACCTGAAACGCAGTCAATGTTCAACAAAGACTTCGGCACAGCACCGATGAACACAGCAGCCGACGACAGCTTTGCATTGGTTCCCAACGAACAACGTGCATTTCGCCAAGTTTGGGGCGCTCAGCCGTTCCGCGGAGAAGTCGAAGCGTCATTCATCGATAACGTGATTTTGGAGCGTTAAGCGCCAAAAGCTCGCGAAAAACATGCCAGGCCGGACGCATGTTCGGCCTGGCACCTCTCAGAAAGTCGGCAGTGTCTGCATTGGAAACTGACCAATTCAAACGGAAATTTCATGACCTCTGCACTGGACGATATCACCCAAACGAAACCGCATAGGCGCCGTAATGCCTTAACCGGCGAATGGATTTTGGTATCTCCCCAACGCGCCGCCAGACCATGGCAAGGCGCTGTTGAATCACCACCAACAAACAATTTGCCGTCGCACGACGCCAATTGCTATCTATGTGCGGGGAACACGCGCGTTAACGGTGCAATCAATCCAAACTATGTGGGTTCTTGGGCGTTTTCGAATGATTTTGCTGCATTGACGATGGATACATCGCATATGCCCCCATCTGACGACGCTCTCTTCCAACGGGCAGCAACGCTGGGTGAGGCACGTGTTGTTTGCTATTCCGAACGCCATGACGTGACCATGGCACAAATGGGAACGGAGGCCATCAAACGCGTCATTGATTGTTGGCTGACAGAATACAGGACGCTTGCACAGCGGCATGAATGGGTTGCCATCTTCGAAAACAAGGGCGCTGCTATGGGGTGTTCCAATCCACACCCGCACGGTCAAATTTGGGCTTCTGATTTTGTGCCCAATCTCGTTTCAGCCGAAGACCGTGAACAACGATCTTATCATGCGCAAACAGGCACGACCTTATTGTTGGATTATGCCAACAAAGAAATGGCGGATGGAGCGCGCGTGGTCTTTGCCACAGAACACTGGCTTTGTGTTGTGCCCTATTGGGCGGTCTGGCCGTTCGAAACTTTGCTATTGCCGCTCACCCACTCGCCGCGGTTGACTGATCTATCGGCTGAGCAACAAGATGATCTGGCAGGTGCACTGCAGCAATTAACTATTCGGTATGACAACCTATTCCAAACTGATTTCCCGTATTCGATGGGCTGGCACGGTGCCCCTTGCAATCAACAGGACGTTGATCATTGGCAGGTACATGCCCATTTTTATCCACCACTTTTGCGTTCGTCGACGGTAAAAAAATTTATGGTCGGCTATGAATTGCTGGCAGAAGCACAGCGTGATCTTACACCTGAAGCGGCTGCGAAGATGTTACGGACACAAAACACGATACATTACCTTCAAAAAGCGAAGGTCACTCATGAACCTACCTGATTGTAACTCAACGCGTGACGAAGCCCGAAGGGCGCAAGCCATGAACATACTCACTGGCAAGGACATAACATCCGATTATCCGAAAGCGATCACACAAGCCGGAATGGGGGGGAAGTTCACCCCTGATGGAAAGGTGATTTCGTTCCCTGGCAACACATTCTTGTGTCACATCGACCCGACCTCAGAATTCTATGAAGCGTTGTGCACCGTGCAGGACAAGTTGCGCGAGCACCCCAAAGCCGATCATTTCACGTTCTTGCCCAGATCCAGCTTCCACATGACCATTTTTTGCGGAGTAAGTGGCGCGCCGCTTGGGTCTGACGGATGGCCTGAGGGATTTCCATTGGACTCGTCGCTGGACAAAATTACGACAGCTTACGACGCGCGCCTCACTGGCATCGACATTCCCAGCGAGTTCAGCGTTCTGCCTGAAAATTTGTTCCTGCCGACAAGCGTTTCGATGCGAGCGGCGACACCGCAAGACGAAACCCGACTTCGCGATTTACGTGCTAAACTTGAACAATTAACGGGCCTCTACCGAGGCGACGTCAAAAGCTACGTTTTCCATGTTTCGATGGCTTATGTCGTGAAATGGCTCGGCGAAAGAATGGCCGCAGACACGCTGAAAGAATGTGAATCTCTTTTTGAAGAACACCTCGCTCGGTGTGGCCCAATTCGATTCAATGCGATTGAATTCTGTTCTTTCAACAACATGCACAAATTTCACAATATTCGCTCGTTTTAGAAGGACACGCTGTCCAAATCTGATGGGCGAGACGATTGCTCCAAGCCAATTCGCGCCATCACGAACCATGCAAAGCATTCAGCCTTAAAATTCATCGCAATTACACCAACTTTGGCCATTCCATCGCCATCTAACAAATGAACGTGATTAATCCGATGGCTATGCATCTAATTAGGCACATTCACTTACGAGGAAAATTGAAAGCAGCCAACCGTTCGTCGTGCGGCGACCGTAAATTTGGGCTCTTTCCTGCCGTTCGCTGTGCTTTGGTCGAAGGTCCGCACAGACCCGCCACTCGCCTACTCCAGCATCACTTCTCCCAGACCTTCACCATGTGCTCCCGCATGACCTCCAAGGCATACCCCGAGCCATAGTTGGCAGCCACTGTGTTGGTACTGTGCCCGAGGATGGCCAGGGAGATGGCTTCAGGACAGCCCGTGTTGCGCAGCTTATCCTTCATGCGGTGGCGCAGGGCGGTTCAGACCAAATTAGCTCGTTAGAGGGGTAAGCCTACTACCAAACCTTCGTAAGAGCCTGACGCATCACCTCTGCGTTATACCCTGAACCATACCTGCTACCTACACCTGCTGTTGTATGTCCTAAAATAGCATCGGCCAAAGAACTATCACAGCCTGTGTTGCGGAGGTCATCTTTCATCTTATGGCGTAGGCTGTGAATAGACTTCTGCTTGGTTGTGATGACTGTGCGTAGGTGCTTCATCAGGATAGCCGACAGGGCTGTATTACCGTTGCCTCTGGCATAAGCATCAAAGATAGGTTGGTCATCTTCCTTGCCTATACGAAGGGCTTGTAGGGCTTCTAACGCTGTGTCTGACAAGGGAACTACACGCTCACTTGATAGGGTTTTCAGACCTCTAATGTCGTTGGCTTTGATGTGTAGGGTTTTGTTTTGTAATGAAACATCACCAACCAAGATACCTGCTACTTCACCAACACGAGCGCCAGTATCACGAAGAACCTTGTAGATGACATCAACAGATGACCCTACGAACTTATCGTTCAGGAGGCTTACATCTTCCTGTGATAAGGGCAGTCTATCGTTCTTGGTGTGTGTCGCATCCTTGATGATGAACACAAAGGGGCTTGGGAGGTCTAAACCGTTTTCTTTGACGAACCAGTTAAAGGACGCATTTATGGTGTTCTTGTATCGCTGAACACTTGTTGGCACCATCCTTGTGAGCAGAAAGTCGCGGTAGGTGTTGGCATCTATCCTGCTGATACTGTCTATGGGTAGTTTGTGTATCTTGGTCTGACCAAGGGCTTGTGTAAGGTCTTCTTTGACCCGTGTTAGACGGTTATGTAGGCGCTTATCTGTCGCTTTATCACCAGAGGTTTTATACTCGTAGTAAGCATCTATCACACTACTCATCGTAATGACTTTTTCAGGCACCTTACCGCTATACAACATGGCCTCGGTCTTACGGGGGATAGACCCTGATAGGTCATCAGCAAGACCCATAAGGGCATGTTCAAGGTTGTCATCAACAACACCAGCGGACAACATCTCGGAGGCTTCTTTACCGTAGTGCTTCTCAACGAGGTGTAGGACTTTCTCGCGTTCCCCCTTCTTGGCGAACACTTGTGCTTCTATCTTGGCACCTTGTTTTGCTTGTTCAAATAGACCTTCTACTTCCTTATGAGCCTCTGACCAGTTAGCCAGCACTTCCTCTTTGGTCTTACCGAGGTTGCGATACAGGAAGCCCTTACCAAGCTCTTTGACTGCTTTGACAGGAACACGCCGACGATAGCGATAAATGCCATCAGCTTTCAGTTCGGTGTAGGGCGGTAGTTTGAACATCGGTAGTCTCCTGTGGTTAGAGACACTATCACCAGTCAGTTCCCGACGAGTTAGTCTAACCGCGACGAAAAAGTGTTCCTTACTGACCCCAAAAAGTGTTCCTAATGAGGCTGTATAAGCCATCATAACCATAGAAACAAGGAAAATGAGGAGAATTCTGGTGCCCCCACACGGACTCGAACCGCGGACCTATTGATTACAAATCAATTGCTCTACCAGCTGAGCTATAGGGGCATTGCGGCGGACTTAGCTTGCTCTATCGGAACCTGCAAGGGTTTTTTGTCGATTAAAGACAAAAAAATAAATTCTCTTACCTCGCTAGAAGTTTTCGCGACAAAATCAATACGGCAATGAAGCCAACGCTGATAATAACCAAGGCGGCAGGAGCGGCGTTCCCCAGGTTTTCTAACGATGCTTGATCATAAACACGCGTGGCTAGTGTGTTGAAATTAAAAGGTCTTAAAAGCAACGTTGCTGGCAATTCTTTTACGCAATCAACGAAGATCAACAAAAATGCAGTTCCCAGAGAATTTCGTATTAGTGGAAGGTACACCAACCCAAGTGTAGCGGTCGTTGATTTACCGAGGGCCCTTGCTGCTTGGGGCAGGGAAGGGGACACGCGACCAAAAGCCGAGTCTGCAGCACCCGTTCCGAGTGCGAAAAATCTTGTGACATAAGCTAAAACTAAGGCGCATGCGCTGCCAGTTACTAAAAGACCTACATCAGGGCCGCCAAGGGCAACGATTGTGTCGGCTATCCAATGGTCAAACCCTGCGAGGGGAATAAGTAGCCCCACACCCAGCACAGCACCAGGTGCTGCGTATCCGATAGATGCCAAAGGAAGGACGAGCCTTGGCAATTGCCGACCGGACAAACGTGCGCCATAAACTAAGGCAAGCGCGGCAAGCACCGTAATTATTGCGGCTATGAACGCCACGGTAAGTGTATTTAGCAAGGCGCGCATCAATCCACCATCTGACCAACCATTCAGATTTTCGACAGCGTGGGTGGCGATAATGGAAAATGGTATTAGAAATCCGATTGCAAATGGTAATGCGCATGTCAGGAATGCCGCGAAATTACGCCATCCAGTCAGATCGGTTTTCGGCACGGGCCGTAACGATTTTCCAAGTGAATAAACACGTGATTTTTGTCGAGCGGCGCGTTCAACAGTTATTAGAATAAACACTAAGCCTAGAACGATCAGTGATAATTGGGCAGCACCGCCTGCGTTGTAGCTTTCTAACCAGACCGAAAATATGCCCGTGGTTAAGGTTTGTACGGCGAAATAATCGACGACACCAAAATCACTTGCTGCCTCCATCATTGCAATGGATGTGCCAGCCGCAATTGCAGGGCGGCAAAGAGGCAGGGCTACACGGATGAACCGTGAAAACGGGCCGGCACCAAGTGCTCGGGCAACATCGTAGCTGTCTGATGATTGCTCGCTAAGGGCGCTGCGCACCAACAGGTAAACATAGGGATATAGGGCCATTCCCAAAACCATTGCGGCCATGCCCATGGAACGAACCTCAATGAAGGCGTAATCCTTTGAAGAACTCCAACCAAAAGAACCACGCAATGTGGTTTGCACTGGTCCGGCGTATTCAAGGAAGTCTACCAGCGCATATGCACCTACATAGGCGGGTATCGCGAGAGGCAACAGAAGGCTCCAACCAAAGAAACCAGACATGAAAAACTTGTATCGTGTTGTCATCCAAGCGGTCGTTGTTCCTATGACTGCTGCAATGACGCCAACGGATGCCATCAAGATCATGGTGTTGAAAAAATATCTTGGCAAAGTCGTATTCAACAGGTGTGGCCAAATATTTTCTTGGGGAAAAAATGCCAACCAAAGAATTGCTGCAATCGGGATGAAAACCAATGCTGCGATGAATAATGAGATGAGCGTCCAGCCATCTAGGCGCACGAATTTTCCACCGCGCATTGCGAATTTCTGACTGTTTGAATCGGACATAGAAAAGGTAGCTAACGAAATCCGGTTTAACTGTCCAGAAAAGACGATATACTATACAGAAATAGGGACACAAAAATCGGGCACCAAAACCTTATGAAAATTGTTTATCATCTAGGCACGCATAATACAGACGAAGGTCGCATTCTTCGCTGTTTGTTGGCGAACAAGGGCGTTCTTTCCAAACAAGACATTGAGGCCCCCGGGCCAAGCAGTTACCGCGCTCAATTGCGCGAAGCTGTAAATTCGTTGAGAGGCAAGGCCGCACCGTTTGATTTGCAAGAAACGATTTTGGAAAAATCATTGTCTAACGATCATGCCAAGCGGGTCATATTTGAAAGCGAGAATTTCATCTGCATTCCTGGTCGAGTGTTCATGGAAGGTGAACTTTATGGAAATGTGGGTGCTAAAACACGGGCATTGAGAATGTTGTTTCCTGATCAACCCGTAGAATTCACGCTGGCGACGCGGAATTTGGCAACTTTGGTTCCAACGCTAGCCAAACGGACCAAAGCCACAAGTGCTGATGAGCTGTTGGATGGAGCGAACATCCGTGAACAACGCTGGAGCCGTGTCGTACGAGACATTAAGTCACATAACCCTGATTGTGAGGTAACGGTTTGGTGCAATGAAGATACCCCGCTATTGTGGCCAGAGGTTTTGCAGGCTGTTGGTGGATATGAGTCCGACACAGAAATAATGGGCGAAAATGATTTCATTGCGACCTTGATGACGGCAGAAGGTATGGTGCGTCTTGAGGCATATTTAAAAACACATGAGCCGAAAAACCCACAACAACGTCGTCGTATTGTTGCGGCTTTTTTGGATAAATTCGGTCTTGAGGATGAATTGGTCGAAGAAGTCGATTTGCCGGGTTGGACAGACGATTTGGTTGATGCATTGACAGAAAGTTATGAACAAGATTTTTATGCCATGGCACAGATCCCAGGTGTTAAAGTTTTGGCACCTTAAAGGTTTAGACTAAGGAAATTTCTTACTCACGATCCGATGCCGACTGCGCGGAATTGTTTGGCGTAAATATGCGCCCCTTTTTCCCTGTAATTAGTGAGGCAGCGTCAGTGGCGACTGTCTGCATATTTGCCCTAGGTGACGCAATCAAAAAACGCGCACGCCACTGTGGTTTAAATTGTTCTTTGAAATCACGCAGGGCTTTAAAACTTTGAAAATGAATCCCGTGGCGAAACACGGCTGTACCCATTTTTGCTGTCCATCGGCTGCCGCGTTGGGACTCTAGCTGTGCAAGGGGCGCCATGCCTAAGTTCAATTCATCATACCCTTGTTTTTTCAAATGCAATGCAAGGCGGGCAATAAGATATGTCAAAACATGATCTGGTTGATCTGTGGCGCAGCGAACCAAATCAACGGCTGCTTTTGTTTGCCCATCTGTTGTCAGCACATTGGCGAAAGCGATAATTTCGTTGTTGCGTTTAACGAGAGCAATTGGAAAATGCGCCAAATAATCGGGATCAAAACGCCCTATCGAAAACTGTTTTTCCTGCGTATCTTTTTCTTTTAACCATTCGTCAGATATCCGGTGACAGGCTTCAAGTGCCGCAGGTTCCAATGCGCCCTCACAAAACTCAAACGACAATCCTTGGTTTTCTGCCTTACCAAGCTCTGCGTTTAGGCCAACAAAATTGGGATTTGATAGATTAAATTCCTGCAGGGGCACCACCGCCTCTTCGCCCATCCTGTGCAAAGCAAAACCCATTTCGATATAAAGTGGCAAATGGTTGGCGCGGGTTTCATAAAAAACTGCCCGTGCGTTTTTCGCAGTGGCGGCATCACTAAATGACCATGCCAATTGGGCCGCATCAGTCGGATCACCCACTGTATCGCCAAGCGCAACCCAGCTTTGGCCTTGAACGCTAAACATCAAAAATGCGCGACCTGAATCGGAAAACAATATTGACTTGTCTCCCGAAAGGGCAAAATTTGCCTCTGGATTATCTTGCATGCGAATTAGGGATCGCGCCCTGTCCAAATCAGCTATTGTCGCTAAAGAGGTTGTGACTTGCGGTGCGCGCAACACATAAATCAATGCAAAAAGAGCAACAACTAATGAGCCGATCACACTGGCACGAATGGCCCTTGGCGCACTTTGATCAACGGCCAGTTGCCAAAAGGTGTCGTCGGTAAAATCAACGGCCTTGTGCATGAAAAAGTAGACGCCGGCACAGGCGATTATGACGGAGCTAATAAGCAAAACCCACGATAAGGAAAACGCGTTTCGAGTCAGGCGGGTGCTGCGGTAAAATTCGCGGCGCATGGGGATCATGATCAATGCCGCCATGCCCAGAACGAATGCACGGTCCAAATCAAGGTTACTTAACAGCGCTGCAATTGATCCCCCCAAAAGGGCGGCAAGCGCCAACCAGTAGGCACCTTTAAGTCGACGCAAAAGACCATGTGCAATGACAATCAATCCCGCACCTAGCGCGCTGGATATCAAGGCGCCACTTTCCGCGAGTGCAACAGGTAACCACATCTCCACCTCATGCGCGAAACCAGACGTTGGTGGGATCAAAGCGGCCAACAACATGTAGACGCCTGATGCAAAAATCATCGCGGCAATCGCCAAGGGTACAATTGCTGTCACTGCACCAAAGACCGGCGCAAGCACACGCAAATGCGGGCTCTGAAAAATGCGTCCGGCCATTCGGATTTCCGAAAGGGATAGAATTGTGAGTGCCAAACCGAATGGAACGATGAAGTAAATCAATCGAAACATCAGGAGGCCGGCAGCGGCCAAATCAAGTGGCACTTCGGGGGGGAGTGCTGCGATAATAACGGCCTCAAATACACCTACGCCACCGGGCACATGGCTGATCACACCTGCGAGGATAGCGGCTGAAAAAATCGCCAAAAATGGGATGAAGCCTAACTCGCTAGGTGGCAAAAGCATAAACAATACCGAAGCCGCCATCAAAATGTCGATTGAGGTAAATCCCAGTTGGCCCAACATCAAACCCAAAGAGGGTGGCGTGAACCGCCGCCCGCGAATAACAACGCCCTGTTTGCGCCTTGATAGCCAAACAAGGGATAGGGACGCGATTGTTACGGATGCCACGCCAATAAGGCGTAATGTTTCTACATCCAACGCTATGACGGTAACAAATGCCTCTGGGTGTATGGCAAGGGCACCGAAACCTATCATTGTAGAACCCACACCAAAGGCGACTGATCCAAATACAGCAATGGCGGCGATGTCATAACCAGTAAGGCCCAGTGCTGCGTAAATACGGTATCGAACCGCGCCACCAGTAACTGGGCCTGCGCCAATAGTGTTTCCTAATGCGTAGGCCAAAAAACCACCGGTAAAGACAACCGGCAAGGGCAGGGATTTACCGATAAAGCGCAAGGCGGACCAATCGTATCCAACCAAAGCCGAATACCCAATCGCCGTAGCGCCGAGGGCCAGCCCGATCAAATACCAAGGTGTTTGTCTAACTTGTGCAATGACGTCCCTGAAATTGACGGATTCCAGCAAGTGGTTCAACGCCCATGCACCCGCTGAAAACAAGGCAAGTGTAACCAAGATTGGAAGAATGGGTTTGATCCATTCCCATGCAAATCGGATGGCCGCGCTGTTCATTTTTATTGACCCAATGGGTTAACTCTTTGAAATTCTATATCGCCGTATCCTGTCAGGATACAAGGCTGGGTTGAAATAAGGTGCTCAACGGTAATTGCACTAATCGGCAAGTTCCATATTCAATTGGAATTCCGCCCATCCGAAATCTTTGCCATTAATTCGTAAACAAATCCCTTGTGTACCTTGGTAATACCGCCGGGTCGTGATGGGGCGTATTGGGTGGCGTTTGCTGATTTTTATGGTTTTGCCTGCATCAATTTCTACAGTTTTCCATTTGAATACTTTAGGCGCAAGTTTGCCATTGGCCTTTTGAAAATGGACGACGTAGTCGATGACCAATGTTTGGCTTGCTTCAGATGTCGATGTTATTTCTGTGCCGAAGTTCAATTCCTTGCCGAATATCACCGTTTCGGTTGCAACTGAAACGACAACTTCAGATATTTGCGCGGGTTTAATACCAAAGGCTGCCAATGCATCTTGGTGCCCTTGTTTGATCAAGGTGCGACAGGCGTGACGCAGCAACAGCTTTCGATCATTACTAGCGCCTTTCATCCATTCATTGGCAATTTTAGCAATCAAATCTGGGTGGTCTTTGGTAATGTCATTCAAATGATTAGCCACAGATCGACGAACATATTCCGAGGGATCATCGCGCAATTTTGTAAGGATTGGGATCATTGGACTGGGATCCACAATCAATTCTGGCAATTGTTGCCCCCATGGTAGGCGCGGGCGTGTGCCTTCGCTTACCAACCGACGAACGTGATCATTTTCATCCTTTACCCAGTCGCCAATGATCGTCAGCGCACGTTTCTGATCTGCAATCATAAAGGGTCGAATATCAAATTCAGAAGTGCCGCGTTTGGTCATTTCACCCAACAAGCGTAACGAGTTGTCGAAATCAGCAAGACCGTGTTGCCCAACAACAATGGTCATCGGGTAAATTCCCCACCCGCGCATACCGGTAATATCGCTTTCCCCAAATCCCTTAGCATCAGGATGCAGCATTGCTACTAGAACATCACGCCGTTCATTCGACACACTGGGCAGAGCCAAATGCAAATGATCGGCCACCAACTGGGCACGCTGTTTTAATTCCAAGTTTTCAAGTTCGGCCAAAATAGGCAGCTCAAACGATTGACGGTCAAAATCAGGTAAGTGGTTGCCCAGATGATGCGCCATGTGATCGACCAACGCGGGCGATATCCAGTTTTTAAAAGGTTCCATTCGTCACTTTATCGCGTAAGAATTTTCCAGTTCAATCAGTTTTTGCTTTCGCCATAAACCGCCGCCATATCCGGTCAATGTTCCGTCGGCACCGATTACACGATGACAGGGGATGACGATTGCAATTTGATTAGCGCCATTGGCACGGGCTACCGCTCGGCTGGCTGTTGGATGGTTTATGTTTTTTGCCAACTGCCCATAAGAAATCGTAGCACCCGCAGGAATATCGCACAAAGCCGTCCAAACGCTGCGTGTAAATTCACTGCCATGCATGGTTAGTCGCGTTTTAAATTCTGCCGATTTGCCTGCGAAAAAATCTGACAATTCGGATGCCATTTGATCCGTTGGCTCAAAACGCCCAATGCCAATACTGCACTTGGCGTATGTCATCAGCTTTCCCAATTCTCTGGGCAATCCCTTGCGATCGGCAAATTCTAACAAATGTACGCTGCGCTTATCGGCGACAATGATCATTGCCCCCAAAGGTGTATCCAGCCAATCTGCCCTTAGTAATGCGTCTTCGCCCAAGAATGCCGAAGGGGGCACCCCCATAAGTTTGGCAAATGCGGATCGAAATGCACTATCTGACGAAAACCCTGCCGTAAGTTGCGCATCAATCACGCGCCCCCCATCGGCCAATACCTCAAACCCGTCCCTAATCCGTGAAAGCCGCGCCATTTCCAAAAATGTTATGCCAAACTGACGTTTGAACGCACGGCGCACGGTTGATGGGTCATACCCCATTGCGGCCACATTATCTTCGCCCCAGCGGCGTGAAGTGTCGGCATTTAGGGCACCAACAAGCGATGTGATGATTGGATCGGATTCAGTTCGTGATGACAACGGATGGCATCTTTTACAGGGTCGAAAACCAGCAGAGATGCATTCAGCCACAGTTTCATAAAATCCGCAATTTTCTGGTTTTGGGTTGCGCGCTGGGCAATTTAGGCGACAAAAAATGCCAGTTGAACTAACGCAAACATAAGCACGACATTCGTATTCATCGGATCGTGCCACAATGGCGGCGTATAACGTTTTGGGATCAGGTAAAGTGAACAACATAATAAAAGCCTAACCCAGTATTGGCTGACTGTCCGTCGATTTTCGGGCGTCAAAGTAAAAAACACTAAAATAAGTAAAAATAACGAGTGACGTGGATTGATCCAAATCGCTTTTTACATCAGTCTGGCGCAAAATTAATCGGAGGATAAAACATGAGAACGCGCGCCGCCGTTGCCCTTGAAGCTGGCAAACCACTTGTCGTGATGGACGTAAACCTAGAAGGCCCCAAAGCCGGCGAGGTTTTGGTCAAAATGAAGGCCACTGGCATTTGCCACACGGACGAATTTACATTGTCTGGTGCCGATCCCGAAGGTATGTTCCCTGCGATCTTGGGCCATGAGGGCGCGGGCGTTGTAATGGAAGTTGGGGAAGGTGTGACGTCGCTAAAAGTCGGCGATCACGTTATCCCCCTTTATACACCAGAGTGTCGCGAATGTGATTACTGTCTGAACCCAAAAACCAATCTGTGCCAAGCAATCCGCAGCACCCAAGGTGCAGGCGTTATGCCTGATGGCACAAGCCGTTTTTCTATGCTCGATGGTACGCCGATTTTGCACTACATGGGTTGTTCCACTTTCGCTCAACACACCGTATTGCCGGAAATCGCCTTGGCGAAAGTGCGCCCTGACGCGCCTTTTGATAAGATCTGTTATATCGGCTGTGGCGTGACGACAGGTATTGGCGCGGTGATCAACACGGCCAAGGTAGAAATTGGTTCACGTTGTGTGGTCTTTGGTTTGGGTGGCATTGGTTTGAACGTGATCCAAGGATTGCGTCTGGCGGGTTGTGATCAAATCGTTGGCGTAGATATTAATCCTGCGCGTTATGATATGGCGACACAATTTGGCATGACCGATTTTGTGAACCCAACGGAAATCGAGGGCGATCTTGTTGCACATCTGGTCGAACTTACTGGCGGCGGCGGCGACTATACGTTTGACGCAACAGGTAACGTAGCGGTCATGCGCACAGCTCTTGAATGTGCGCACAAAGGCTGGGGGGAAAGCATCATCATCGGTGTGGCACCAGCAGGTGCTGAAATTTCAACACGTCCTTTCCAACTGGTCACCGGTCGCAGCTGGCGCGGCACCGCCTTTGGCGGGGCATCTGGTCGTACAGATGTGCCAAAGATTGTTGATTGGTATATGGATGGCAAAATCGAAATCGATCCAATGATTACGCACACGCTTAGCTTGGAAAACATCAACGAGGGTTTTGAGCTGATGCACGCAGGGAAATCAATCCGTTCGGTTGTTGTCTACTAAGATACCGAATTTGTAAGAAAAATCGGCCCTTTGATTTTGCGATCAGAGGGCCTTTTTTGCACCATATCGAGCAAGAAATGTTTCAACAGCCTCTTTGATTACACGTTGACGCTCGTCTTCGGAATAGGTGTCAACGACACCAAAAACCAGACGCAGAAAAATGTCGGCTTTACACATTTCTCCAAACTGGTCGGCCGCCATTGCTAAGTCTTCTACGATCAACTCGCCGCGCTCTATCGCGCCTTGCATGTAAGCGATTAGAATCTGACGCGCGGCCTCTGGGCCGGTTTCGAAAAAGGCCTGACCGATTTCGGGGAACTTTTGGCTTTCGGCGACACACAACCGAAAAATCCCCAACCCAAGATCGGACAGCAAAAATGCTGTTAAACGGTCAGCAGCGATGGTTAACACTTGCCTTGGTGGGGCAGTGAAATCAATTTCATGGGCCGCGTTTTCAGCTTGCGCGCGGCATTCTTCCATTGCAATTTCAACGAACAGATATCGTTTGTCGCGAAAATAACTGTAAAGCGTGGCTTTTGAAACTTTGGCAGCGACGGCAATATCATCTACCGAAGCACCATCAAACCCGTCACGAAAAAACACATCGCGCGCGCCAAGCAATACTTGATCGTATTTGCGACCTTTTTTGGTGGCCATGCTAATTTGGTGAATGGGGGTTTGCATAAATAACAGGTAAACTATTTGGTTCAGATTCCGCAAGAATTTCCTGCGGTCTTGCGCAGAAACCTATTATTGGTTAGCCCGAAAGAATGATCGATATCTTTATTCAAACACTTCCGTTCTTTGCACTGATTGCCGTCGGTTTCGGTGCGGCGAAAGTAGGTTTTTTCAGCGCCGAGGCGACGGCGTATCTGACAAAGTTTGTTTTCTATTTCGCGCTTACGGCAATGATTTTGAAGTTTTCAGCAAACTTATCATTGGGTGAGGTGTTAGATTTCAACTTTATCTTGGCCTACTTGGCTGCTTCTATCGTTGTTTATATATTCGCAACATGTGTTGCCATGGCGCGCGGCGTTGGTTGGGCCGAGGCCGCAGTTGAGGCTCAGTGTTCGGTAATCGGCAATGTTGGTTTCTTGGGTATTCCCATGTTGGCCCTGTTGTTGGGCGAGGCGGCAATTGGGCCCGTGATCATGCTGGTTTCCGTCGACTTGATGGTTTTTTCGAGCCTGATTGTGATTGTCATAACCTTTTCACGGCAAGGCCATTTATCGATGGCAATTTTCAAATCTGTGGGCATCGGGATATTGAAAAATCCGATGGTTGTGTCAATTGCCGCCGGCTTTGCCTATGCCGCGACAGGCTGGCCGATACCGGTTCCTGTTAACAGTTTTCTTACCTTGCTGGGTGCTGCCGCGACCCCTTGTGCGTTGTTCGCCATTGGCGCGTCTTTGGCTGAAAAATCCGCTGAACGGATCAGCGTCGCAGGATGGCTTACATTTTGTAAACTGGTGTTGCATCCTGCCGCTGTCGCTGTTTCCGCGTTATGGATTTTCGATGTCGAAGTGTTCTCTGCCCATGTTATGATTGCTTGTGCGGCCCTGCCTGTTGCGGGGAACGTATATATCTTGGCGCAACACTATGGCGTTGCACCTCAGCGTGTGTCAGCATCCATTTTAATTTCCACGTTGATCAGCGTGGTCACACTATCAATGGTAATTGCCTGGGTGACAGGCGTTTAAATGAAACAGGCTTTTGCTTGAAATGAGGAATACAATGAAGACCATTTCGGAAAACAAGTGTTTTGGCGGTGTACAGGGCGTTTATTCCCACACATCGAAAGCCACAAATTGTGAAATGACCTTTGCGGTCTTTATGCCAGATGATGCGATCAGCGGACCTGTTCCAGTTCTTTGGTTCCTTTCTGGTCTGACATGTACGCATGAAAACGCCATGTTCAAAGCGGGCGCACAATCTTGGGCGTCTGAACATGGCATTGCGTTGATCTTTCCTGATACCTCGCCGCGCGGTGAAGATGTTGCAAATGACGAAGCCTATGATTTGGGTCAAGGTGCAGGGTTTTATCTGGATGCGACCGAGGCACCTTGGGCCGCGCACTTTCAGATGGGCACTTATATCAGCAAAGAATTGCCCGCGTTGATTGCTGAGAATTTTGCCATCGACATGGGGCGGCAAGCGATTACTGGACACTCAATGGGCGGGCACGGCGCATTAACTTTGGCCATGGCAAATCCGGGCCAGTATCGCAGCGTTTCTGCCTTCTCCCCGATTGCCAATCCCACGCAATCTGATTGGGGCAAAAAACAACTGACCGCCTATCTGGGCAATGCTGATCAGCCGCAACTGGATGCGTCCTTGCAAATGGCAGCTGTTGGTTTTGACGGGCCAGTTTTAATTGATCAAGGCAGCGAGGATCAGTTCCTTGATCTGCTGCGCCCCGAAGCGCTTGCTCATGCGATGGCAGCGCGTCGCCAAGACGGGCAATTCCGCATGCAAAAGGGTTATGACCACAGTTATTTCTTTGTGGCCAGCTTTATCGAGGATCATATCGCGTTTCACGCCGAAGCGCTTTATCAGGATTGAACAATGAAAAAACATTATGATCTGATTGTCATTGGCTCTGGCCCTGCGGGTCGCAGTGGTGCATTGCAAGCAGCCAAGTTGAAAAAATCCGTGCTGGTCGTGGAACGTGGTCGTCAGCTTGGTGGCGTGTCTGTTCATACGGGCACCATCCCGTCAAAAACATTGCGCGAAACAGTGATGAATCTTTCGGGTTGGCGCGAGCGCAGCTTTTATGGGCGTTCTTATCGTGTGAAAGAAGAGATCAAAGCCGAAGATTTAAAATCGCGGTTGTTGAAAACTTTGGATCACGAAGTCGACGTTTTAGAACATCAATTCACTCGTAATCGCGTTGAAATCTTGATGGGTGAGGCCAAGTTTGTTGGAACCAAGGGCATTGAGGTTACGGGCAATGACGGGGAACGGTCAAGTTTCACGGCTGATAAATTCTTGATTACCACAGGAACACGTCCATTTCGCCCAGATTACATTCCGTTCAACGATGTGAATGTTTTGGATTCTGATGAAATTATTGAACTGCCGCGTGTACCTCGCAGCCTTGTTGTCATTGGTGCAGGCGTGATCGGCGTTGAATATGCAACGATCATGCAGGCACTTGATGTACATGTGACATTGATTGAACCGCGCGACAGCTTTCTAGATTTTATTGACAAAACGATGATCCAAGAATTCACGCATGAAATGCGCGAACACGGTATTGATTTGCGCCTTGGCTCGTCGGTTAGTGACGTGGAATGTAAGGACGACATGGTGCATGTCTCCCTTGAAAATGGTCGTCAAGTTTCAGCTGAAATGCTTTTGTTTGCAGCCGGCCGCATGGGTGCCACAGATAATCTTGGGTTAGACGCTTGTCGGCTTGAAACTGATCATCGTGGACGGATCAAGGTTGATTCAAAAACCTATCAATCCGCCGTGCCGCATATTTATGCAGCAGGTGACGTGATTGGTTTCCCCAGCCTTGCATCAACGTCATTACAACAAGGTCGCGTAGCGGCCTGTCACGCGCTTGATGAACCGACATTGAAACAATCGCCGTGGTTCCCTTATGGGATCTATTCGGTGCCTGAAATGTCCACTTGTGGCATGTCAGAAGAAGAAGTGCAGGAACGCAAAATCCCGTATGAAGTTGGAGTCGCACGTTTTCGCGAAACCAGCCGCGGTCATATCATGGGCCTTGAAAACGGCATGCTGAAAATGTTGGTCTCGTTGAAAACCCGCCGCTTGTTGGGTGTGCAAATCATGGGTGAGGGGGCAACCGAACTCATCCACATCGCACAGGCGGTTTTGAACCTTAAAGGCACAGTAGATTACTTTATTGAAAACACATTCAACTATCCTACGCTGGCTGAGGCTTACAAAATTGCGGGAATGAATGCGTGGAACAAGATGCCTAAACCCGACCTATCCGAATGACCGCTCAAGGCACGGTAATTTACGTTGATGCAGATGCCTGTCCAGTAAAGGCTGAGGTGGAAAAAGTGGCCTCTCGCCACGGACTGCCTGTTAAGATGGTTTGTAACGGCGGCTTGCGCCCCTCGGCTAATCCGTTGGTCGAAATGGTGTTTGTGCCGGATGGGCCTGACGTCGCTGATATGTGGATCGCGGATCGCGCTGTACGCGGTGATGTGGTGATAACAGGCGATATTCCATTGGCTGCAAAATGCGTTGAATCTGGTGCGCGAGTGATTAAACACAACGGCGAAACGCTAACAGCGGCGAACATCGGAAACGTTTTGGCCACCCGTGATTTGATGACAGATTTACGGGCGGCTGATCCCTTTCGCCAAGGCGGTGGACGACCGTTTTCCAAAGCAGATCGCAGCCGGTTTTTGGATGGATTAGAACGGGAAATTCAGGCAGCAAAAAGGGAAAAGTAATGGCGATTAAGGCCGTAATTTTTGACATCGGCAACGTGCTGATCGAATGGCAACCCGAACGGTTCTTTGATGCCACGATTGGTATTGAAAAACGCAAAGACTTGTTCGCCACCATTGATCTTCACAAAATGAATGATCGCATTGATCGCGGTGAAAATTGGGAACAGGTCGTTTCCGAAACAGCCAAAGATTACCCTGAATTTTCCACCGAAATCCTGATGTGGCACAGTCACTGGTTGGAAATGGCACAGCCACCTATTGATCATTCCTTAAAGCTGTTGCGCACTTTGCGCCAAAAGGGCACGCCTGTCTTTGCCTTGTCTAATTTTGGTGTCGAAACCTTTGCTTATGCAGAAGAGGTTTATCCCTTTTTACGTGAATTTGATCAGCGATTTATTTCGGGCCACATGCAGATGATCAAACCAGATGCCGCGATTTATGAAGCGGTGGAAACCGACACAAAGCTAGCGCCAAATGAAATGCTATTTGCCGATGACCGCATTGACAATATTGATGCGGCGGCCAAACGTGGCTGGCATACACATCTGTTTCAATCGCCAGCAGGCTGGGCTGCGGCATTGGTGGAACATGGGTTACTAACTTCAACCGAGGCTCAATCATGAATTTTGAAATTGTTACTCAAAAGGCGGAAGAGTTATTAAGCTGGCACGAGCTTTGCGATGCCATGGCTGCAGGTCACAAATTGCCTAAGGCAGAAATCAAGGACAGTTTTTTGTACCGTGGTAAGGACACAATTCTTTCGCGTGCCGCATGGATTGACGGGCTAGGGGCCTTGGTGAAAACCGCAACAATCTTTCCAGATAATCCTGCAAGTGGGCGCCCAATGGTTGGCGGTGCGGTCAGCTTGCTGAATGATGAAACGGGTGATTTGGATGCGGTAATCAATTTCCATTTGGTGACAAAGTGGAAAACCGTCGGGGATTCCATGTTGGGGTGCCGTTTATTGGCGCGTAAAGATGCACGAAAAATCTTGATCGTTGGCGCGGGTACGCAAGGGCGCAACCTAATCCAAGCCCATCGCGCGTTTCGCCCTGATGCGGAATTCACGTTATGGAATCGTACGCATTCTTCTGCCCAAAAGATGGCCGATGAAATGGATGGCGTTACGGCTGTTGAAAACCTTGAGGCTGCAGTCGGTTCTGCTGAGATTATTTCAGCTGCCACCATGACGACAGAACCGATCATTCGTGGTGAATGGTTGCAGGCCGGACAGCACGTCGATCTTATCGGTGCTTACCGTCCTGACATGCGCGAGGTTGATGATTTGGCTTTGCAACGCTCAAGGATTTTTGTCGACAGTTTTGACACAACTTTGGATCACATTGGCGAGTTGAAAATCCCGTTGGCTAACGGCGCGATCAAACGAGACGATGTTATTGCCGATTACTATAATCTAGATAAATTTGTTCGAAACGAGAACGACATAACGCTATTCAAGAACGGGGGCGGTGCCCATCTGGACTTGATGGTGAGCACTTACATCCTGAACTCTTGGAGACAGAAATGATCACTGAACAACAAATTTCCGACTTTCAACGTGACGGTGCCGTTTTAGTAAAGGGTGTTTTCAAAGATTGGGTTGAGGTCATGGCCAAGGGGGTTGCCCGAAATATGGCTGAACCTGGCCCATATGCGTCGGAGAACGCTGTTTCCGAGGGGCGGTTTTTTGATGATTATTGCAACTGGACGCGAATTCCGGAATTCGAACGCATTGTTCGTGAAAGCCCTGCAGGTGCATTGGCGGCGGCCGCAATGCAATCAAAAAAGGCACAGTTTTTCCACGATCATGTATTGGTCAAAGAAAGTGGTACACCCAAAGCAACGCCTTGGCATCAAGACGGGCCTTATTACTTTGTAGAAGGCTCCCAAACCGTCAGCATGTGGATGCCATTGGATGTCGTGACAACAGCCAGCCTTCGTTTGATTGCCGGTTCACACAAATGGGAAAAACCTGTTCGCCCTGTCAGTTGGGCTGACAATTCAGATTTCTACGAAGGCGACACAACCGATTGGATCGAGGTACCTGATCCTGACGGCGATACCGATGGATTTGACGTGCTGGAATGGGCGATGGAACCAGGTGATGCGGTATTGTTTGATTACCGAACTGTGCACGGTGCACGTGGCAATCCAAAGGGGGGGCGGAGGCGCGCTTTGTCCATGCGTTGGGTTGGTGATGATGCGCGCTATGTGCAACGGCCCAGCCGCACATCACCGCCATTCCCAGGGCATGATATGCAAGCCGGTCAAATTTTACGCGAAGATTGGTTTCCCGTAATCGTTGGTGGTTAATTGATTTCTCAGGTTGACCTTAGTTCAAGTCGCTTCTCTTTGATCGGCAAATGCACGATGGCTGAAAACGCCCCGACGCCCACGCCGATCCACCACACAAAGGTATAATCGCCGTAGATGTCGAACATCTTGCCGCCGAGCCAAACCCCAAGAAAACTGCCTAATTGGTGACTGAAAAACACGATACCATAAAGTGTGCCCATGTAACGCAGACCATAAATATGCGCGACCAAGCCAGATGTTAAGGGCACTGTTGCCAGCCACAATGAACCCATACTGAATGAAAATATCACCACGGTAAGTGGCGTCATTGGCACCATGATAAACACCGCCGCGATAATCGTGCGTCCGGTGTAAATCAGCGCCAGCAAGTTTTTCTTTTGATAAAACTTTGCCAAATATCCTGCGGCAAGGGTTCCAAATATATTGGCCAGCCCGATGATGGAAATAGCAATAGCACCAAGGGCCGAATTTGTGCTGATACCAATGGCGTTCAACCAACGACTGTCAGCAACGGGCGCGCAAAATTCGGTAATATAGGCCGGAAAATGCGCGGTCATAAATGACAGTTGATAACCACAAGAAAAGAAGCCCAAGAAGATTAAGCTGAACGATGGGTCCCGTGCCGCTTTTTTTAAAATCGCACCAAGTGACTCTTCCAGTTCTGCGCGACTTGCTACTACAGGTGCGCGCATGAACGGCAGGATGAACAATGATGCCATAATAACACCGGCAAGAACCAAGAATACACTTTGCCATGGCATCATTTGCAACAAAAACTCGCTAAAAGGGGGGCCAAATACTTGCCCGCCTGATCCTGCGGCTGCGGCAATCGCCAGTGCCATAGAGCGGTTTTCATCAGATGCTGCGCGGCCAACGATTGCTAGGATGACGCCAAATCCCGTACCCGCGATACCAAATCCAACCAGCAAAGAAATCATTTGATGACCAATTGGCGTTACTGCCACCGAAGTTAAAATCAGACCCCCTGCATAAAGTAGCGCCCCAAGAATAATTGATCGGCGATCGCCAAATTTTTCTGCAAATGCCCCGAATATTGGCTGCCCGATACCCCAAGCCAAGTTTTGAATCGCAATCGCCATTGAAAATTCAGTTCTGGGCCAACCAAACTCCATCGAAATTGGAATTTGAAAAACACCATATGCCGAACGGATACCGATGGAAAAAATCAAAATGATACAGCCACCAACAAGAATTGGCGTGATCAAGGGGGCTTTGCTATGGGTCATTGTCTTTCCTTGTCGAATGCTTGCACCCTGATTGAACCCGCGAACAACGTCAAATCAAGAATGGTGATTGCAAGCACAACCTTTTCATATGGCTTCGTTTTCGGTAAGGGGGCGCATGAAGAAACTAGTCGATATTTATGCTACCGAAGTTGCCGCTGGCCGCTTGCGCGATGACACCGCGCAACATCGCGTTATTGATGTTTTGGCCGAGGTTCAGCAAAAGCTGGAAACGCAAAGCGTTCGCCGTGGTTTTTCCCTTTTCCGCCGTGCGGCTGAACCGATCAAAGGATTGTACATCTGGGGTGGCGTTGGACGCGGAAAATCTATGCTTATGGATATGTTTTTTGATAATGTGGATGTCGTTCGCAAGCGCCGCGTGCATTTCCATGCCTTTATGCAAGAGATTCACGAAGCACTGCACAATGCCCGAAAAAGCGGCGTTGACGATGCGATTTTACCAGTAGCCAAAGCCATATCTGATGAATTGCGTCTGCTGTGTTTTGATGAAATGCAAATCAACGACATCACGGATGCGATGATCGTGGGTCGACTGTTTGAACAGCTGTTTGCGGCTGGCGTGGTCATCATTACCACGTCAAATCGCGTGCCTGCGGATTTGTACAAAGACGGTCTGAACCGCGCGCTGTTTCTGCCTTTCATTGATCTATTGCAGGAACGACTTTCGGTGATTGATTTGAACAGCGACAATGATTATCGCCAACATCGTCTAACCGGAACACCGCGTTATTTTGAACCAAATGATGCAACGGCCAAGCTGGCAATGGATGCTGTTTGGGATGACCTTGTCGATGGTAAAAGCGAGCCATTGGTGCTGACCGTTAAATCCCGCAAGGTGACTTTGCCTTTCTTTCACAACGGTGTTGGACGGGCCAGTTTTGCTGACCTGTGTGAAAGGCCATTAGGGGCTGGGGATTATCTTGCGATCGCAGATGCGTTACGGGTTTTGTTGCTGGATGATATCCCGCAATTGGGGGGCGCCAACAACAACGAAGCCAAACGATTTGTGACGCTTATTGATGCGCTTTATGAGGCCAAAGTGAAACTGATAGCCAGTGCCGCCGCGTCGCCAGAAGAGCTTTATTTGTCGGGGGCTGGCATCTTTGAATTTGAACGTACCGCTTCAAGATTGCGCGAAATGCAGGGCGTTGAATGGGGCGCGTAGGCGCCAACATCTAGTGGTGGTTTTGCAAAACCTGCCCTGCCAAATAGAGTGACCCACAAATCAGCACACGGGCTTTTTCATCTTGTGCCAAAATATAAGCCAAGGCTTCGCTGACTGAATTGGCTGAACTTGCTTCAAGACCAACAGATTGAGCTGCGTTTTTGGTTGTTGTAGCCGGCAGCGTGTTCAATTCGCCTGGAATTTCGACCGCAACAAGTGATTTTGCCACGCTCGCCATGGGGTGCAGATATCCGCTAACGTCTTTGGTGTTTAGCATGCCGCAAATCATGTGGGTGGGTTTGGAACTTAGTCGGCCCAATGCTTCGGCCAATGCAATTCCGGCGGCGCTGTTGTGCCCACCGTCCAACCATAGTTCAGCGCCTTTGGCCTGATCAACAAGTGGCCCAGATTGTAACCGTTGCAATCGCGCCGGCCAAGTTGCGTCAACCAATGCCGCCTCGCAAGCGGCGTCATCCACTTCCAAATACCGAAGTGCGGCTAATGCCATGCCAGCGTTCTCAACTTGGTGGGCACCAATCAGCGCAGGAAGTGGTAGATCAAGCAATCCACGTTCGTCTTGATAGATCAGGCGACCGTGTTCCTCGGCAACGTGCCAGTGCTGGCCGTATACGAATAATGGTGCGCCTAGCTTTTCGGCGCGTGCCTCAATAACAGCAAGACCTTCGTCGGTTTGACGGCCAACGATACAAGGGACACGGCGTTTGATAATGCCCGCTTTCTCACCAGCGATTTCCGTCAATGTTTCACCAAGAAACTGTTGGTGGTCGATGGAAACAGGTGTGATTATCGTCAATTCAGGATCTTCAACAACGTTCGTTGCATCCAGTCGACCGCCAAGGCCGACTTCTAACAAAGTGTAATCGGCGGTTGTGCGCGAAAAAGCCAACAACGCGGCCACAGTCGTTATCTCGAAATAGGTGATCGTTTCGCCTTGGTTGGCGGCGTAACATTCATCAAGTGCTGCGGTTAAGGCGTTTTCTGTGATCAATGTTCCAGCAAGGCGGATGCGTTCATGAAATCGCGCCAAATGAGGCGAGGTATAGGCGTGTACTTTTTTCCCAGCGGCCTCAAGCCCCGCGCGGATCATGGATTGCGTGGAACCTTTGCCGTTGGTTCCCGCAATATGGATCACGGGTGGAAGTTTGCGTTCCGGATGATCCAGTGCCGCAAGCAAGCGGATCATGCGATCCAAAGTCAGATCGATAACCTTGGGGTGCAACGCCATCATGCGTTCTAGGATGACGTCTGAGGTTACGCCGGAATTTTCGGTGTTCACTTGGCGGTATCCGATGCGGGTGCTTCTTCTGATGCCACATCGACGGTGTCGGGTGCAGCAAGCTCACCTTTGATTTCAGGGCTTAAGCCCATCAGCATGCGAATGATTGTCACCAATTCGTCGCGCAATTGGCCGCGATGCGTCACGCGATCCAAAATACCATGATCCAACAGGTACTCGGCGCGTTGGAAACCTTCTGGCAATTTCTCACCAATGGTTTGCTCGATCACGCGCGCACCAGCAAATCCTATAAGTGCGTTTGGCTCGGCGATTTGAACATCACCCAACATGGCATAAGACGCGGTAACGCCGCCGGTTGTTGGGTGTGTTAAAACGACGATGTACGGCAGGTTCGCCTCTTTCAGCATTTGCACGGCAACCGTTGTGCGCGGCATTTGCATCAGGGCCAAAATACCCTCTTGCATTCTTGCGCCGCCAGCGGCGGAAAACAACACCAAAGGCCGTTTTGTTTCCACTGCGCGTTTTGCAGCAGCAATAATTGCATTGCCAACATACATGCCCATGGACCCGCCCATAAAGGAAAAGTCTTGCGCGGCGGCAACAATGGGCGTTTTACCAATTTCGCCCTCGGCCACTAACATCGCATCGGGCGAGCCGGTTTTTTTCTGCGCAGCCTTCATCCGGTCAGGATACCGTTTCTGATCGCGGAACTCTAAAGGATCAGCAAGGGGTTGATCGACGGGCACTTGCACGAAAACACCGCCATCAAACAATTTGCTAAACCGATCAATCGGGGTGATCGCCATGTGGTGATCACACGACGGGCAAACCATCAAATTGTCAGCCAATTCACGGTGAAACAGCAAAGTTCCACAATCGGTACACTTTATCCAAAGATTATCTGGTACCTCGCGGCGAGAAAACAACGAGTTAATGGTCGGCCGGACATAGTTTGAGATCCAGTTCATCGAGTTTTATTCCTTGGAGTTCTTTACGTGTTGCCAACAAATAGGCGTTTAGACTTCGTTTTGCAATCTACGCTTAAGGGTAAATCGCAGAACCATCCAAACGGCAATCAGTACGGCCATGTCGCGCAGCAGCAATGGAAATAATTCACTTGCGTTGGCTGCTGTGAATGGCGTGGTGTAAAGAGCCAGCCCTGTGATGCCACCGTCCATAGCAACCAGAGTTACGGCAAATAAGTTGTTGGTGAAGTGCAGGCCCCATGCTGCGCCAAGCCCACCTGTCTGGTGGGTTAAATCAGCAGCCATTAGGCCAAAAATTGTTGTGGCGCCAATGATGATCCAAATATTGGACCCGGCCGCTGGATCGTAATGCAAAAGGCCAAACACAACTGACGGCAAGACGAACCAAATGATTGGTGATTTGAATCGTGCGGCGAGCTGCTGCATGAAATAGCCACGAAACACGACTTCTTCAGCACCAGTCTGAATGATCAGGCAAGCGATCGCCATCGGGAAGAAGGACAACCAAATTCGTGGTGCTAGATTGGTTTGAAATTCAAAATTGGGGCGAAACCCAAAGGTGAACAGGGCAAGAATTGCGCCTGTTATCAGCGTGGCGACGATGAAGTCTGTAAATAATTGCCGCCGTTGCCCAAACAATGTGCGCCCTTTGCGGCGGTGTAATACTCGGGCTGCAACCCAAGCGCCTGCACCAAGCCCAATGAAAGTTGAAAACAGCATCAATGTCGACGTGGGTGTTTTTGGTTTTGCGATCTTGGCTATCTCGCTGGAGATGGCTTCGCTTCCAACTGAAAACCACAGCAACAATGCAGATAGTGCCGCCCAAAGAAGGTAGACGAATATAATCAGAAAGACGCCTGCCAGTAATCGCCATTCTTGGGGGAATGCCCTTGCGGGGGCGATAAAACGCGAAAATTCCTTGGTCATGCCTATGTTTTGCCCTGTGTCATGCTCTGCTTACTTTTTGCCCCACCCTAAGCTATGGCATGGGGTGGGGCAAGAAAGTTAAATAGCAGTATTCAATGGGGGCTAGCGGATATCAGGCCGCAATTGTTTTTCCCGCAAGCCGCGTCTTGATTTCATCAGGCACCAAACGCGTCGAGCTGATCCGCAGTAACGGCATTTCGGCGATATGGCCTGTCGCCTCGTCACCATTTTCAAAGCTGTCGCGACCTGCGTAGTCAATGAAGCTTTCTGCGGGAACGCCTTCGGCCAAGAGCAGTTCATGCGCCTCGGTTTCAATGTGGTAATAGGTGAAACCATCCTTGGGCATTTCGGCAACTTGATAAATCGTTGTGTCGTTCACCAACGCACCTGCATTGATCAAGATGCCATCAAATTCCAAGGCGTGATCGGGTGAAACCTCTAGGTTATTCTTTGGCAACCCGTTACCCAAAGCCCCTGCAGAAATGCGGATTGGGTTAACCTCACGCGGGCGCGCCAGCTTGGTTTCGACACGTTGTTTGCCGACCCAAGTCACTGTGACATCACGGCCGTCTGCCGTTTTAACCATGTCACCCTTGGTAATGTCTTCGACCAATTTGGTTCCTTCGGTCATGGAAATCTGCGTGCCTTTGGTAAAGCAATTCAATGCTTTGCCGTAAAAGGCATTCATGGTTAGGATCGCTTGGGCGGGACCATTATAGGATGTAAAGATAATGCCGTTAATTTTTTGTGTGCCCAAATTTACCAAACCCCCTGCCATCGCCGATATCAGGTTCACGACATGATTTGTCGCACCACCCGTTGTCTGAAGGCTTAGTTTCCAAGTGCCAGAAATTGTTGACCCTAACTGAATCAGAAATGGATTTGACGCGGTGGCGCTGATCGTAGCATTGGCCGTATTGGCGGTGCTTTTGAACGTAAGCGTAAAGGCGTCGTCCGTGGTGAAATCGGTAAGCGAAAAAGGAAACGTTGGCTGACCGGAGTTACCAAAAAAGATATGGTGGTTGGCGCCTGCATTTGTGGTACTGACCGTGAACGTTACACCACCAGCTGTGTTTGTGACTGTTCCACCTGAAATAGCCGAAGAAACGGATGCCCCGCCATTGTTGAAATCAAATAATAAGGCCATGTTTTTGTCCTCAAGTTCTAAAAATAATTTGTGCCGTATCGCTTAGCGGTTGGGGGGTACCGTAGGGAGGACTTACGTCAGGGTCAAGAAACGCCATTGACGCAAGTTATTGATTATTCAGCAGCAATCACAGGTTGCAGAGCCTTGCAAACATACTCTGGAACCATGCGTTTTGAACTGATGCGTGGTAAAGCCATTTCCACAACTTGCCCCGTTACCTCGTCGCCATTTTCAAAGCTATCGCGCCCTGCGTAATCAATGAAACTTTCGGCGGGAACACCCTCGGCCAATAACAACTCATGCGCTTCGGTTTCCACGTGGTAATAAGTGAAACCAGACATCGGCATGCGAGCCTCTTGGCGGATGGTTGTGCCATTGGTTAACGTGCTGGCGTTATACAGGACATTGTCGATTTCAATGGCATGATCCGGCGAAACAAGCAGGTCTTGCACTGGCAAACCGTTGCCCAATGCACCGGCCGAAATACGAATTGGATTAACTTTTTCTGGATTGGTAAGTTTGGTGTCCACATGCTGTTTGCCCAGCCATTTCACCCGTGTTGTGCCGCCGCGTGCCAAAGTGATCGTGTCGCCCACCTGTAAATCTTGGACGTTTCGACCACCTTCGGGGGTAGCGATTTTTGTGTCCGCAGCAAAGCAAAGGAAGTCGGTTATAATGCTACCAAGCGTAAATCCCGAAATGTTCCAAGAAGAGTAAACGGTGATTATTATTTTGTTCGCGGTGACGGACGTATTCGTTGATCCATATAGATTATTTTTGCTGGAAAAATGAACGATTGGGGATGTTGTGAAAGCCGTCATAGCCGTTGATGTGGCAAACGACAGGGATAAAGCCATCGTCAGTGCCGCACTTCCAGGATTTGAAATACTAACCGCTAATCCACTTGGTTCCGGTAACACGTAACCAGAGACATCGAGGGCACCATAAGGACTGCTGATTGTAAACTTAATATTTAGGTTTGTGGGTCCGCCAACGGTTGCGTCATTAATTGATACAGAAGATGATCCAGATGTCACCAAAGAAATATCAAAAGTTGCACTTCCTGAAGGGCTCGAAAAATTATAAGTAGTTGGCATAGGTTGTCCTTTTCATCTCGCAAGGAATTTCCAATTAATTTTAGCCGTTCTAAATTGAAATAAAAGAATTTTATCGTGGCCCAACACGAATTCCATCAGTTCTATCGTGCATAGGTTGATTTGCTGGCGGTGACAAATTCTGTTGATTGAAAAATGTTCAAACTTGCACCCATCCCGCCCATCCCCTAAACAATTCCCAACAGAATAAGGGAGGCCATCGGCCATGACGAAATTTGACAAAACCAACCTGCCCAGCCGCCATGTAACCGAGGGTCCTGCGCGTGCGCCGCATCGTTCGTATTTATATGCTATGGGGTTGTCTGAAGATGAAATTCACCAGCCTCTAGTCGGTGTTGCCACATGCTGGAACGAGGCGGCCCCCTGTAATATCGCCCTGAACCGTCAGGCGCAATCTGTGAAAATGGGCGTCAAACAAGCGATGGGTACGCCACGCGAATTCACCACGATTACCGTTACAGACGGTATTGCGATGGGTCACGAAGGTATGCGTTCGTCTTTGGCCAGCCGCGAGGCAATCGCTGACACGGTTGAATTGACCATGCGCGGTCATTGCTATGATGCGATCGTTGGTCTTGCTGGTTGTGACAAGTCATTGCCCGGTATGATGATGGCGATGATCCGTTTAAACACACCGTCTGTGTTTGTTTATGGCGGTTCAATCTTGCCCGGTCGTTACGAGGGTCGCGATGTTACTGTACAGGACGTTTTTGAGGCCGTCGGCCAGCACCAAGCTGGAAACCTTTCGTCTTGCGAGCTTGAAAAACTAGAAGCGGTTGCTTGTCCTTCTGCGGGTGCTTGTGGTGGTCAGTTTACCGCCAACACCATGGCTTGTGTTTCCGAGGCAATCGGTCTTGCCTTGCCAAATTCCGCGGGCGCACCGGCACCGTATGAAAGCCGTGATCAATTCTGCGAGGCATCCGGCCGCGCTGTTATGAATTTGATCGCCAAAAACATTCGTGCGCGTGACATCGTAACACGTAAATCATTGGAAAATGCGGCACGTGTTGTTGCTTGTACTGGTGGTTCAACGAATGCAGGTCTTCACTTGCCAGCCATGGCGCATGAGGCAGGCATTGATTTTTATCTGGATGACGTTTGTGACATCTTCCGCGAAACGCCTTATTTCGTCGATCTGAAACCAGGTGGTAATTATGTAGCCAAAGACCTTTATGAGGTTGGTGGCGTTCCCGTAATTATGCGTGAATTGCGCAAAGCGGGGTTGATCCACGAGGATTGCATGACAGCCACTGGCCGCACAATGGGCGAAGAGATTGATCTTGTTGATCGCGAAGCGGACGGTAAAGTGATTTACCCCGTTGATGCCCCGTTGACGAAAACTGGCGGCGTTGTTGGCCTTAAAGGTAACTTGGCCCCAGAAGGCGCGATTGTGAAAGTGGCGGGTATCCCATCACAGCACCAAGTGTTTTCCGGCCCTGCCCATGTTTTTGAATGTGAACAGGACGCTTTTGAAGCCGTGCAAAACCGTGACTACAAAGAAGGCGAAGTATTCGTCATTCGGAACGAAGGCCCATCAGGTGGCCCTGGCATGCGTGAAATGTTGGCAACGACCGCCGCCCTTTCTGGTCAAGGCATGGGTAAAAAGATCGCCCTGATTACAGATGGTCGCTTTTCTGGTGCAACACGTGGTTTCTGTGTTGGTCACGTTGGACCAGAGGCGGCTCATGGTGGCCCGATTGCGTTGGTTGAAAATGGTGACATCATCACCATCAATGCAATTGAAGGCGAAATTTCGGTTAATTTGACTGATGATGAGTTGGCTGAACGTAAGACAAACTGGAAAGGACCACGCGAAACGATCTATGCGTCTGGTGCTTTGTGGAAATACAGTCAGCAAGTTGGCGAAGTATACAAGGGTGCTGTTACCCATCCAGGTGGCAAAGCCGAAAAACACGTTTACATGGATTTGTAATTGTTGAAACGAAACCTCGTTTTATTTGGGGCCTTATTGGCCTCACTTACCCTCGCCGGCTGCGGCGGGGAACCGACGTTTATGCGCAATGGCGGCAGCGATCTGAACGGTGGTGCGCGTGCTGATCGACTGCCAAATCGTGCGGCTCCTTTTACCACGACGGTAAGTAGTGGCGAAGTTGTCGTTGATGGCCCAACAGGGTTTTGTATCGATAGATCTGCAACCAAAGATGCGGACCTAAATTCATTCGTATTGCTTGGAAATTGTGCATCATTATCAAATGCTCGTATCAATGAAAGTAGCAACACAAAGGCGATGTTAACGGCATCGCTTTCCCAATCAGCAGATGGCGAGGCCGCGCGTTTGGATGGCACAGCACTTTCATCATTCTTTAAAAGCGACGCTGGACGGAATTCATTGGCACGCGAACACACGGATGGTGTGGTTTCGGTGAATGAAACTTTTTTCCAAGATGATATTTTTTATATTTATCCAAGTGATGGTGGTTCAACGGCGCGCGACTTAGACACAAGTTATTGGCGTGCGATCTTGGTCATCAAAGGTCGATTAACCAGTTTGACGGTTCAGGATTTTGCCAGCAAAAAAATGAGTGATGCTAACGGGTTAGATCTTTTGCAAGAGTTTGTAGCAGTTATGCGTGCGGCGAATGGTGGTGATCCGGCACCTTTGAAAGCGCCTGTTGCTGTGGCTGCAAAACCTAAATTTGTTGCACCAAAATCGAACCGCCGCTTGGTAGGTGTGGGATTGCTGCGACGAATTTTGCAATAATAGTTAGACTCTCTTCAGGTCTATTGTTTATCAAGTGGAAACAATTGACTATGAGAAACTATGTTCGACTTTGCCAAAGACATCATATCGCGAATCCGCCACAAGCGCATGCTGACAGCATGGGCAAAGGTGTTGAACAGCGCGAGTGAATTAGATTTCCAGACACTTCGTAAAATGCGCAGCGTGGGGCAACAACAGCGTCGTCTTATTGGTCAGTTTATATTCAAAGCTGATAGTCGCCTAACGATGCCTTACATTGGTACGAAAGCGATGCGTAGGCCGCTTCACTGTGATTGGGCTTATCGCCCCGAAATCTGGTCGGGTCCGTTGCCAAAAATCGGGATGGCCGCAGTAGAGACACAGACCAAAGTGGGCAATGAGGCAACCATTTTCCACGATTGCCGCATTTCTGAAATGACCTATCGTCAGATCAGAAACACACGCGAAACAGATCTGTCGCCCTTTGCACTTCGTATGGATATTTTTCGCTTTGATGGTGGATTTCTGTCCGTGGTAATCGAAGTGCCCAAAGAAGCGGCGCAGGACCTGAAACTTAACCACATTATCCGTGTTGAAACCCTTGTGGAAATGGAAAAACCACTGGAAATTTTTGCACGTTTGAACATCAAGCACGGTCCGAACACAGAACAAATCGTTCGCGAAATGCCACTGAGTGACGAAGAAGTTAATATGGAATTTGACTTGGCATATACGAAAATCAATGAAAAACGGGTCGAACGTATTTGGCTGGATTTGATTTTTGAAGGCCCAGAAATGAACCAAGTAATCCTGCGGGATTTGACCCTGACGCGGCGACCGCGTTCGGAACTGTAAGGGGCGAGGATTATGGCAGGCACAGTAACACTTACCAAACGGCGTTTGATTGCGGGCACTTGGCATGGCGTCATTAGCGCCAAAGACATGGGAAACTATGAACCCGATTTGTCCGTGACCCATCTGGAAACACCGCTCAAAGATGTTAACGTTCGCCCCACCGACAAACAAGGTGAATGGAATGTGGATATCCCCGTGCCAGCCTCAATGTTGGCGGATGGTGTGCAAACAGTCGTTATACGGGACAAGACACTTGGCGAAACGCTCGACAGTTTCACCATTGTCACGGGCGAGCCGCTAGAGGATGACATTCGCGGTGAAATCACCTTGCTGCGCGAAGAGCTTGATATGCTAAAACGCGCGTTTCGTCGGCATTGTTTGGAAACGGGCGCGAACTGACGTCAGGTTTGGGGGTGACATTCCCTTCTCGTTCAGGTCAATTTGGCGCATTGAAGGAGAAAAACATGTCACATTACCCCTTAATGCTGTCACCGCTTGACCTTGGATTTACCACGTTAAAAAATCGTGTGTTGATGGGATCAATGCACACGGGGCTTGAGGAAACTCAGGATTGGAACCGTGTTGCGGAATTTTATGCTGAACGCGCGCGGGCTGATGTGGGTCTGATCGTGACGGGTGGAATCGCCCCGAATGAAGAAGGTGCGGTTTTACCCGGTGCTTCTGGCATGTTGAATGATCAAGATGTGGCTAATCACCGGATTGTTACAGACCGGGTTCACGAAGCGGGCGGTAAAATCGCGATGCAAATTTTGCATGCAGGGCGTTATGCTTATAGCCCGAAATGCGTGGCACCTTCACCGATAAAATCACCTATTTCACCTTTCCCGCCCGCTGAATTGGATGATGCTGGGATTGAAAAGCAAATCTCAGATATGGTCTCCGCCGCCGTGCGTGCACAAGCGGCTGGTTATGATGGTGTGGAAGTTATGGGATCGGAAGGGTATTTTTTAAACCAGTTCCTAGTAACCCATACCAACAAACGCACCGATAAATGGGGCGGTTCTTATGAAAACCGTATGCGCCTGCCTGTCGAAGTTGTGCGCCGTGTTCGTGAGGCCGTTGGCGAAAAATTCATCCTGGTTTATCGACTTTCAATGATTGATCTTATTCCAAATGGATCAACCACAGCCGAGGTTATCCAATTGGCCAAGGCGGTTGAGGTTGCGGGTGCCACAATCTTTAATACTGGCATTGGATGGCACGAGGCACGCGTGCCGACGATTGCCACATCGGTGCCGCGGCGTGGTTTCACGTGGGTTACCAAAAAAATGATGGGTCATGTCAATATTCCGATCATCACGTCCAATCGCATAAACATGCCTGATGTTGCGGAATCTGTTTTGGAAGATGGCTGTGCGGACATGGTTTCTATGGCAAGACCGTTTTTGGCCGATGCGGAATTTGTCAAAAAGGCCGCCGAGGGGAATGCTGCAAAAATTGCACCCTGCATTGCGTGTAACCAAGCCTGCCTTGATCACACTTTTGCGGGTAAATTAACAACCTGTTTGGTCAATCCAAGGGCGTGTAATGAAACTGAACTGGTGTATGAGCCAGCAGAGACACCCAAAACGGTCGCAATTGTTGGCGCTGGGCCTGCTGGCTTATCCACTGCAATGGTCGCGGCCGAACGTGGGCACAAGGTGACCTTATTTGATCAAGCGGATAAAATCGGTGGTCAATTGAACATGGCCAAAATGGTACCCGGCAAAGAAGAATTTCACGGTTTGGTTGCATGGTATGAAACCATGATTGCCGAGGCTGACATTGATCTAAGACTTGGCGTGTATGTTGCTGCCACGGATCTGTCTGAATTTGACGAGGTGATTGTCGCTACAGGTGTTATGCCACGCGACACTGGGATCGACGGGCAAAACGGCAAAAATGTACTCTCTTATATAGACGTTCTGCGTGGGGGTGCCAAAGTTGGCAAAAATGTTGCCATCGTTGGGGCAGGGGGTATCGGTTTTGATGTCGCCGAATATCTTGTGCACCAAGGCGAAAGTCCGACCGAAAACATTGATCAATGGCGCGAAGAATGGGGCGTGGGTGATCCAGAACAAACGCGCGGTGGTTTGGCCGTAGAAGGTAAACAGCCCGAAGCACCGGCGCGGCAGGTCACTTTGTTGCAACGCAAAGCCGAAAAACCGGGCAAGCGACTGGGTAAAACAACCGGTTGGATTCACCGCATGGCCTTGCAGATGAAAGACGTGAAAATGATGGCCGGCGTGAATTACGAAAAGATCGACGACGAGGGCATCCACATTTCCTATGGCGAGGCCCGTGAGCGGCCAACGGTCATTGCGGTGGACACAGTTGTTATGTGCGCTGGTCAGGTACCAGAACGCAGTTTGGCTGATGATCTGGCTGCCATTGGTATCACAGCCCATGTAATCGGCGGTGCAGATGTGGCAAGTGAATTGGACGCCAAGCGGGCGATCAATCAAGGATCGCGTTTAGCGGCATCGCTTTAGGTTTCATAACCACGAGGGGGGGCAGATGACGGAAATACAGAACCTGCCACGTGCGTTGCAATTCATGGTCGCCGCCAGTGCATTGGTCGCCGTCACAACTTTGCTTGCCAAATATCTTGGAACTCCCACGGGTGGCGATCTGGTTATTCACCCCTTTCAGCAAAGTGCGGGGCGTTATGTCTTTGCGTTCTTTGCAATCCTGTGTGTCGTGGTGGCCGCCTCTTTTACGCCAAAGACACGATTGAAACTTACACCAATTCATTGGCGACTACATATTTTGCGTTCAACGTTGGGTGGCCTTGGCGTAACTTGCATTTTCGCGGTGGCATCCCGTATGCCGCTGGCCGATGCAACGGCGATCAGTTTTCTTAACCCCATCGTGACAATGGCCTTGGCTGCGATAATGTTGGGGGAAAGCGTTGGCATAAAGAAGTGGGTCGCGGCCGGACTTGCCCTGACAGGTGCCATGATAATCCTTCGCCCGGGCACATCTGCGTTTCAAATGGCGGGGCTGTTGGCCTTGGCCGCGGCGTTTCTAACTGGTTTTGAGGCGATCATTGTTAAGAAACTGTCGCGTGTCGAAGGAACACTTCAAATATTGCTGGTCAACAATGCGATTGCTTCTATTGGTGTTCTGTTCATTGCCATGTGGTTTTGGGTGGCACCATCAGCTGCACAGTGGGGGGCGCTGATTGCGCTGGGCTTTGTAATGGTTACGGCACAAGCATTCTTTCTTAGTTCCATGCGCCGCGCTGACGCCAGTTTTGTTATGCCCGTGTTTTATTCAGTTCTTGTATTTGTTGTTATCTATGATTTTGCGTTGTTTGGCGCGTGGCCCAGTATATTTGCGGTTCTTGGTTCAGGCTTTATCTTTCTAGGGGCAATGCTGTTGCTTAAAACTGGGAAACAATAGATTCAAAATTGTTCATAATTTTAAACCAATAGTAGAATGCCCCAATTTGGTTTCGTGGCCTGATTTAATCAAATCACAGGGTAATATGCTGAAAATAAACAATTTTTAATGTGAAAACCGATTGTTTCATCGTTTCCGTGCCTTAAACGATCCCTGTTAAAACCCTGCATTTGTCCAAGGGCTGTCCCATTCCTGCCCGATTTCAAACCTAAACATTTCCCATGACGAGTGGTCGAAAGACTTAAAAACGTACCTGTAAATAGTGAGTATTAGTTATGGACAGACTTAAAGAAATGGAAGCTTTCGCGACTGTGGTCGATCAGGGGGGCTTTACTGATGCGGCCAAGAAAATGGGAATTTCCAAATCCGCAGTATCAAAATACCTTTCATCTTTAGAAGCACGCCTTGGCGCCCGGTTATTAAACCGTACAACCCGCCGCGTATCCCCTACCGAAATTGGGTTGGTTTATTATGACCGCGCCTGTCGAGTTTTGAATGACGCAGGCGAGGCCGATAGTTTGGTCACGTCAATGCAATCCGCGCCATCCGGCCCGCTGCGCGTATCTGTTGCCACTGATTTTGGTGTCAATCACATGTCACCCATTATCGGTGATTTCCTATCCGAATATCCTGACATTACATTTAACATGGTTTTGAATAACCGTTTCGTTGAACTGATCAGCGAAGGTTTTGATATGGCCATCCGCGTTGGTGAAATGGAAGATAGCAGCCTGCGCAGCCGTAAAATTGCAGTAACACGCAAACGGATGATCGCAAGCCCAGAATATTTCGAAAAATATGGACGTCCGGAAAAAATTGACGACCTGAACGACCATATGTTGTTGCATTATTCCAATCAATCCAACGGCAACGTCTGGAAATTGACTGCCCCTTCTGGCGAAAAACGCCACGTGCGTTCAGCCGGTTGGTTGACGGTGAATGATGGTCAATCGTTACTAAACGCAGCTAAATCTGGCCTTGGCATCGCGTATCTACCTGGCTTTCTTTACAGTGATGCTTTGGCGCGCGGTGAAGTGGTTGAGGCTATGCCTGATCTTCCAGAAGAAACAGTTGGCATCTATGCCGTTTATCCCCCAGGCCGTTTCACACAGCCAAAGGTTCGCGCATTGATCGATTTTTTGGTCGCGCACTTTAACCAATGCGGTCCTTTGTAAAAACTGTCGTCATAAATCAGTTACGTTCAGCGGGTTGTTGTCATAATGGCGACAACCCGTCTGTTTTTCTGACGACCTTCATCGGTGTCATTGCTGGCCCGAGGCGCGAGAAATCCAACGCCTTTCGCCGATAGTCGATCCGCCGATATTTCGTATTGTTCAACCATGCGCGTCATCACAGAGATCGCTCGTTTTTCCGAAATGGCAATGTTGACTTCGAGCGCACCAACGGCGTCGGTATGCCCAACCAAAATCGCTTTCTTTTCGGGGTTCTCTTTCAGCAGAGCCGCCAGATTTTCAAGGCTCGCGTAGTCACCTGCAGTAAGGTCGGCTGATCCAGGTTGAAACAACAAATCTTCTAGAACCAAGACACCATCATCGCTAACTGTGGACACTGGCGTTTCAGTTTTTGGTGATACTGGATCGGGGGTCAAAACACTTGGCGTTTCTTCAGTCGGGGTGATGTTCGTAATTTGCAAAAAGCCAGCTTCTGCATTTTTGCTAACCAAAATACTGACATACGACGGATAGGTTTCACCCTCTTTTTGAGCGGATAAGTAAAGATAATCCCCCAAATTCACATGCATGTCGGGTTCGCTTATCACATTGATATTAAAGCGAAAGTCAAATCCGCCACAGTCACTATCTTTGCATTCAAATAGAATATCCCAACCCTGAGTTGCCAGTTGGTTTTTCAACCCGCTGAGGGTTTGGCTGGTACTGTGATTTCGTCCTGCAACACGCCATGAACGTCGTGATATGTTCCCGTCCGCCCAGATTTTTGGGACTTCACCAAAGGCAAACGGACCAATTGGCAAAGGCAGAGATGTGTCTTTAGCGGTTTCACTTGCCATCCTTTTTGCCTGCGCAGGCAGTTCAAGTTCCTGCGCGAAAATGGGTGTCGCCAAAGCGGTGACACAGAAAAGGAAGGCGTATCTATTCATCGACTTTTCGCGTGGTATTCTGAATTTGGACGCATATCCGTGGCAGAGGCCATGCGGTTTGTCATGTTATAAAATCCAGCAATGGCCGCAATGTCCCAGATGTCACGATCAGTAAATTCATGTGCGCGTAAAACATCGCGATCGCTTTCTTCAATGCGATAACTGGCTTCGGTCATCAACACGGCAAAATCAAGCATAGCGCGTTGGCGGGGCGTCAATGGTGCAGTCCGGTAATTCATCACCAGCATTTCGCCCAATTCTGGATTGCCAGAGAGTTCACGAACGGCTTGGCCATGGGCGACAAGGCAATAAAAACAGCGATTTACCGCAGACACAGCCACAGCAATCATTTCACGCTCAAGCTTAGACAGCGCGCTGTCGCCTAGCATCAGATCGTTATACATTGCCGAAAAAGCATTCAATTTGTCGACGTCAAAGGCATAAGCCTGCAAGACATTTGGAACGAGCCCTAGTTTTTCCTGACATATATCGAAAAACTTCTGTGTTCCGGCAGGCAGCGGATCGACAGCAGGCAAATTTAACGCGGTTGGAAGGTTTTTCGTCATCTTGGGATTTCCTTGGTCTGGTCCTGTTTAATTCTATAATGATAATTCCCAACACGCGCCATGTTCAGGTTTTGATAAAGGCGATTTGACCCAGTATTATCGGTTGTTGTGACCAGGGTCATGAATTTCGCGCCGCGATCAGCCGCCCAACGTGCCGCATGCGCCATCATTTTTGCCGCAACCCCTTGGCGACGAAAACCTTCGGCGACTTCTACCGCGTGAACCATGGCACAACCTTGATCAATCGCAAGATAAAGCACGCCGGCGGGATGGTCATTTACACGCCCATGAAGCGTGGTTTTGATGCAATCTGCACGTTCCATTACGGCAATACGACCAGAACCAATACCCCCGCTTTCCCAAATTTCGCAAGAAATCGCCAACGGCGGAAAAGAGGCGATTCCAGTCAGCCGATCAGGTAGGTTTTCGGCCATCGGTTCGATTGGCGCGGCATATAAAACCACAGGATCAATGATCTGATAGCCTTGATCATTTAAGATGTGATCCAATTCTTGATCGTTGTCGCGAATTTGAAACAAGGCGGGTTGCCCAAGTTTTTCCATGGCAACTTCGGCGGATCTGACATCGCTTGGTTCTATATTATGCTCTGCGGTTGCGGCGCTGACCCGTTTGCCACCCCCGTTTCCATTACGAATTGTCCATGGCCCAACTGTTTCAAATCCCGCAGCTGGCCATGTTTTTTCGATCACCTCATACAAGGTTTCTGCTGTTGGCAGCATCAAATCGCCTCAGGAAAAACAGCGCGAAGGGCGGCTTCTGCTTGGGAAATTACGTCGCTGTTGGTACCACGAAACACGATGTTTGCGCCGTATTTTCCATCGATATTAAAGGGATATGAACCAATCGAAACACTGGGATAAGCATTTGCAATTTCACCTAAGGGTCCAGCGATGTCGCCTTCGCCACGATCCAATCTTACGGAAACTGATTGCAAAGGGGCACCGCCTGTCAAGGTCGGAAGGACACTTGCAACCATCGCCTCAAAAACGGAAGGCACACCGGCCATAACATGAACGTTTTTCAATGTGAAACCAGGGGCCGTGGAAACTGGGTTATCAATCAGCGTCGCGCCATCAGGAATACGGGCCATACGCATACGAGCGGCGTTAAACTCACGACCAGTTTTTTCATACATGTCTGCCAGCAGTGCACGTGCATCATCGCGAACATCGATGTGGGTATCGAAAGCAGCGGCAATACAATCTGCCGTTATGTCGTCGTGTGTCGGCCCAATGCCGCCTGACGTGAAAACATTGTCATAGGTTGCTGACAGCCCCTTAACCGCTGAAATGATGTTATCAGCCTCATCTGCAACAACGCGCACCTCGGCAAGGTCGATACCTTGGGCGGTTAACTGTTTAGCCAAATAATGCATATTTGAGTCACGCGTTCGACCCGAAAGGATTTCATCACCTATGACGATCATTGCGGCTGTTGGATTTGGCATTTCTAACCCCTTCTTGAGCGTTGCTTAGAACTTGTATAAATCCCTGTCATGCGCTTTCAAACCCCCCTTATTCCCGCAACGCTAATCCGCCGATACAAACGTTTTCTGGCGGATGTCCGTCTTGATGACGGGCGCGAGGTCACAGCACACTGTGCAAACCCAGGTAAAATGATCGGATTGAACATGCCAGGGCTGAAAATTTGGGTAGAGCCCAATGATGATCCAAAGCGAAAGCTAAATTATTCTTGGCGCCTTGCGTCGCTTGATGATGGCTCGATGGTGGGTATTGATACCAGTTTGCCAAATAAATTGGTTGATGAAGGCTTAGCAAAAAAATTGGTTAAACCGTTGGCCGATTATCCGGATGTGCGCCGCGAGGTTCCTTATGGCGACAAATCTAGAGTCGATTTTTTGTTGCAAGGTGTTGGTAAGCCGGACGTTTACCTTGAGATAAAAAATGCCCACCTGCGACGAACAGATGATTGGGCAGAATTTCCCGACAGCGTCACTGCACGTGGGGCAAGGCATATGGATGAGCTGGCGGAAATGGTGGCGCAGGGCCATCGCGCCGTGGTTTTGTTCGTCGTTCAGCACACAGGGTGTAACCGTTTCCGCGTGTCTGGTGATCTTGACACAAATTACGCCGCGGCATTTGAGGCGGCACGCGCTGTTGGGGTTGAAGTCCTCGTTTATGACACCACAATCGACACTGAAACTGTGGTGTTGGGAAAAGAGATCCCGCTTGGCTCGACATTGCAAGCCTAGGCTTGTATCACGCCGCAAGCCTTACATTTACTTTGACAAAGCCGGAATCGCGCCATGCAAACCAGTCCCAAAACCCGCATCACCAGAGATGGCATTAAGTTATATAATCCTGAAGATTTTGCAGGGATGCACAAGGCGGGTGCTTTGGCTGCGAGAATTTTGGATGATGTAGCAGCTTTGGTTGTGGTGGGCGTAACAACTTCGGCTTTGGATGATTTTATCCGACTAGAGGTTGAGGCCGCTGGCGCAACCTCTGCCACCATTGGTTACAAAGGCTATCAGCACGCCAGCTGTATCTCGATCAACCATGTTGTTTGCCACGGCATTCCGGGTGAAAAGAAACTGAAAGACGGCGATATCGTCAATATTGATGTCACTGTGATTGTCGATGGTTGGTTTGGCGATACCAGCCGTATGTATGTTGCGGGAAAACTGTCGCGCAAAACCGAACGCCTTATCCAAGTCACCCATGACGCCCTATTTAAAGGGATCGATCAGGTAAAACCGGGCAATACCTTTGGCGACATTGGGCACGCAATTCAATCTTTCGTTGAGGCACAGCGTATGTCGGTTGTTCGCGATTTTTGTGGTCACGGCTTGGGTCAAGTATTTCACGCGCCGCCAAATGTTTTGCACTATGGCCGCGCAGGCACAGGACCTGTGTTAGAAGAGGGGATGTTCTTTACGATCGAGCCGATGGTTAATCTGGGACGTCCTGAAACCAAGGTGCTTGCCGATGATTGGACAGCCGTGACGCGGGATAAATCCCTGTCAGCACAGTTTGAGCATTCCGTAGGTGTAACAGCAGAAGGCGTTGAAATTTTCACCAATTCGCCTGCTGGAAAATATCATCCAACGTGGGGCTAAGGCCCCCAGCGTAAAATCGAAATTACCGTATCGCCGTAACGCCGATCATCCAGCAAGGTTAGTCCTTTGGGTGGGGATATCTCGGCGCTTTCTTCCCAAATGACTAGGGCATCTACGGCCAACCAATCGTTGGCAATTGCTGATTTCAGTGCGCGCTCACCCATAGATTTTGCGTAAGGTGGATCAAGAAAAACCAAATCATAGGGCGCATCTGGATTTGGGCTTAACTTTGTGGCATCTCGGCGGTGTAGTTTCGTGTTGTCCGCTGCATGGCAAATATTAATGTTCTCACGAATCAAAGCCGTGGATTTGGCACCATTTTCCACGAACGTCACAGTTGCGGCCCCACGAGACAGCGCCTCCAATCCCAATGCGCCTGTGCCTGCGAATAAATCCAACACACGGGCGCCAATGATAGGGTTTCCAAAGCGCCCGCCAGTCAGCTGATTGAACAGGCTCTCTCGTACGCGATCTTGCGTTGGCCGAAGGTGGGCGGCGCTATCGCCTTTCCCCACAGAAGCCAGTCGTCGCCCGCGAAAATCGCCTGCAATGATCCTCACATCAAGGCCTTAAGATCAGTTGCAGGATCACCGACTTGTGCGGGTGTTGGGGATTTCCCCGCTTCGATCATGCGTTTGCCGATCATATAAGGGCGTGGGTCATTCATGGCATCAACCGCCAACAATTGATCACCTTTGAAATACCAAACGGATTGCGAACCTTCTTTGTCACCTTTACGTACGACCGTTTGATCATAGCCAGTATTCAAACCCGCGATTTGTAGTTTTGTGTCATATTGATCCGACCAAAACCACGGTTTTGGGACGTATGCGGTTGGTTCTCCCAGCATATTGGCGGCAATTTGTTCAGCCTGATCAATAGCGTTTTGAACACTTTCCAGACGGATGCGATTGCCTTGATATGGAAAAGACGCACAATCACCTGCAGACCAAATAGTGGGATCAGACGTTTGCCCAAATTCATTTACCGCAATGCCGTTATCCAATGTGGCCCCTGCCATTTCAGCCAAGGAATGGTTCGGTGTCACACCAACGCCAACAATGGCAAAATCAACAGCCAGCATAGTGCCGTCAGATAATTCTGCACCAGAAACGCGACCTTCGCCTGTCAGGCGTGTTAGCCCCGTTTTTTCAAGTATTGTCACGTCATTTTGCGCATGCAACTCACGAAAGTAGTCAGATGTTTCTGGCGCCGCGACGCGTTGCAAAATGCGATTTGCCATTTCGATGACCGTGACAGCTACACCCATTTTGCGGGCAACCGCAGCGGCCTCTAATCCAATATAACCGCCGCCAACAATCAATGCTTTTGCGCCGTCTTTGACGTCATTGGCCATGGCATCAACATCAGCCAATGTTCGTACTACATGAACACCTTCAAGCGTACCGCCGATGGCGGCGGGCAGCTGACGAGGCGTTGATCCTGTGGTGATTGCCAATTGATCATAGGTTAGGGTTTCGCCGCCAACCGTGATTGTTTTTGCGTCTGCATCAATGGCCGTAACAGGATTTCCCAATTTTAATTCGATGTTGTGATCGCTGTAAAATTGTTCGGGTCGTAAATACAATCGTTCTAATGCCATTTCACCAAGTAAATACTTCTTTGACAAAGGTGGGCGCTGGTATGGTGGAACTGGTTCTTCGCCAACTAAGGTGATTTTACCTTCAAACCCAAGGTTGCGGAGTTTGACGACCATTGATGATCCGGCCTGACCAGCCCCAACAACAATTATATGTGACATGCCTTTACCCTTCTGGTGCTTTACGCTTTGGCTCCGTATATCGGAGTTCAAACATTATGGGAACGAAAGAAGGATCACAGAATGACACTTTCTGTTGGGGATACTCTACCAAACGCGACATTGCGATATTTTGGCGACGATGGGCCAGCAACGCGGAGCATTGAAGAAATTACGAAAGGTCGAAAAGTTGTAATTTTTGGTCTGCCGGGTGCCTATACGCGCACGTGTTCTGCTGCGCATGTCCCAAGTTTTATTCGGACCAAAGATCAATTCGATGCCAAAGGCATCGATGAGGTGATTTGTGTTTCTGTAAATGATGTATTTGTAATGCAATCTTGGGGCATTGATACCGGTGCAACAGAGGTTGGAATTACCATGTTGGCCGATCCGGTCGCAGAATTCACCAAGGCGATTGATATGCTGTTCACAGGCGAGCCTGTGGGCCTGATCGATCGCTGTAAGCGGTTCTCACTTGTGGCTGAGGATGGTGTTGTGACGGTTTATCATGAAGAAACTGAAAAAGGTGGATGTACGATTTCCAGCGGTGAGGATCTTTTAGCCGCGATTTAAGGGGTTTTTTGTCATGGCGGCCGGATAATTTCGTGCCGCCGTGATTTCGCTTATATCCAACCGACACGCCTTATCGCGTTTCTAATTCTGTCTTCGGCATCTGGTTTACTGGCATGTATCGATTTGTGCCGAAAGAACCACCAAATATAAGCATCAAAATCGGGATTTAAGTGCGCCACTTGGTTTATTGCGGCCTCTGGCCCCAATTCATGAACGTTTGCGGCAATGTGATGAAAATTGACGCGGCCAAATAAAACGACGGGCTTTTTGAAAAAATATCCGGAAAATGCTGCGGCAGAATTTTGCGTGGCGACATAATCACAACCTTGCAGCCATATTTCCATATTACCCTTCGAAACCCTTAGGCGGGAATGATGTGCTTCTAGATCAGAAAGCGCATTGAGTTCTTCAATTGAATAGGTTTCTTTGGGATGCAGTGTTGCAACAACCTCCCTAGTTTTATCGAATTCAAGAACTTGTTTGATCATTGTTATCGGATCACAACTTTGAAACGATCGTTGGCTTAGCAGTCGTCCCTGCAAAGGCACATAGACGAACCCTTGATGACTAATGTTTCTTGCCTTGTCTCCAAATTGCTTTTGGCGCCAAAAATTTGCGAATGATGTTGCTTCATCTTTAGGAATACAACGGGCATCAAATTTATCCTCAGCCGTTGACCATTGCCATCTATTTGCTGTCGTTTCGATGTTCCAAAACGGATAGAAATAATTTGGCCTAATAGTCACGCCGTTGCGATTTGTCGGTTCTTTCATGTAAAAAACGGCGTGCCCTTTGCGGGTCATTGATTGAACTTGTTCGCTTAAACTGTTGTCGCAAAAATCAACGCTGAAGTTTTCAGTTTCTAGTACGGCCGCGAATTTTGAGATAAAATTCTGTTTCCCCTCAACAACACTTTTTCGATGCTTTTCGCTAAGGTAAAATCGAACGACTTTGTTTTCATCCACGGGGGTATCTTTTTTCTGGGCCTGTATTTCACCTGAATATACGAATATGCAGGTTTTAAGAATAGGGGGAAGTTTATTTGTTGGTATACGAAACCTTTGCTGCTGGAAAAGGTTCTTTGCATTGATTGATACTGCCTTTATTCACCGTAGGGCTGAAAATAACGTTGGTGATTTTGCCTGTACGCCTGGAAACTATTTTGATTTAGGGCGGCATGAATTTTTTGGTTTCACGCAAGAGGTTCCGTCCTGCAATCTCGCGGTTCTTGGTGGCGGGCAGGTGTTTCGAGACGTTGTTAATTCTACGATCTATAATCTAGGCCGCGCTAAAAAGCGCGTGGTTTGGGGTGTAGGAATTTCGCCGAAAGATCGTGCATCGGTCGGGTATGACTTGGTTGAGGGAAATTGCGATCTGGTTTCGACACGGAATTGGGGCATTGAGGGGTGTGAATACGTGCCTTGCGCCTCGGCGATGTCGCCACTTTTTGACAAAGCACCAGAACCTACGCATGACGTAGTCTTGTTTAGCCACGCCAAGAAATCAGACAAGCTTGTGCGCGTGTCGGGCATGCGGGAACAAAACAATCATTCGGGAACCATGGCAGATGCGGTCAAGTTTATCGCAAGTGGCGCAACAGTGGTGACGAATTCCTTTCACGGCACTTACTGGGCCATGTGTTTGGGTCGCAAGGTTCTGTGCGTACCGTTTAATCGCAAATTTGAATTCTTCCGCGAAAATCCCGTTATGGTGTCGCCGGATGATTGGCCCGATCAAATCAAAAATGCCGAACGGCGCGAGGGTGTGTTGCAAGACGCACGGGTTTTAAATCAACAGTTTTACGAAAAAGTCCAAAATTTGATTTAGTTTTGCGCCAAAGCATCTATTTTGCGTGCCAGCTTGTCATCTAACATCGTCAACCCATCGGCGGAATGGGTCGTAAGGCGCACATCGACGCGATTATAGACATTGAACCATTCTGGATGATGGTTCCATTTTTCAGCCCAAATCGCCGCGCGTGTCATAAAGCCAAACGCATCGATGAAATTTTTGAATTTGAATGATTTGTCGATGGCTTTTTGATCTTCTGACAAAGCCCAACCATTGGCTAAAAGAGACGCCAATTTTTCTTGCGAAAGTTTTTGTGGGGACAGGGGATCAATCATTCGACGTCCTTTTCATGGATCTTGCGAAACGGACCATAACTGGTCATGATTTCTATGTCTTCTTCTATGGCGCGCCCTTCAGCCAAAAGGAAACCCTCAATTGCATCCCGAAAACCGGGGTCTGCAACCCAATGTAAGGAATGCGTGGTTACAGGCATGTAACCTCGTGCAAGCTTGTGTTCGCCTTGCGCGCCAGCTTCTACACGGGAAAGGCCATGTTTGATCGCATAATCAATGGCCTGATAATAACATAGCTCAAAGTGCAGGCATGGATGGTTTTCCATGGCGCCCCAGTAACGCCCGTAAAGTGCATCGGCCCCGATAAAGTTCAGCGCACCTGCAACAAATTCCCCGTCACGTTCTGCCAACACCAAAAGAATATCATCTCGAAGGGTTTCTTGGGCGGCGTCAAAAAACGCGCGCGTTAAATATGGGCGACCCCATTTTCGCGCACCTGTATCTTGGTAAAATTGCCAAAACGCATCCCAGTGTTCGGGCCGTATTTGATCACCGGTTAGAGATAGGATTTTCCCGCCGAACCCTTGTGCAAGGCGGCGTTCCTTGCGGATATTTTTGCGTTTTCTTGATGAAAATGCTGCAAGAAACGCGTCAAAATTTTCATATTTTGAATTCAACCAATGAAATTGTTGACTGGAACGGGGCATTAAACCCATTGCTGCGCCAGCCTCCGCTTCGTCTTTGGTGCAAAATGTGATGTGCAGGGATGAAAGCTGGTTTTCCGATGCAATTTGCACCGCGGCTTGTACCAAAGCGGATTGACCAATGGTTTCAAAACCGGGCCTGCACAAAAAGCGACGGCCTGTGGCTGGCGTGAAGGGAACCGCCATTTGCAGTTTTGGATAATATTGCCCCCCCGCATTTTCATATGCATGTGCCCAATTGTGATCAAAGATGTATTCGCCTTGGGAATGGCCCTTTGCATATAGTGGTGCAACGGCAATGATTAAATCACCGCGTTTTGCCACAAGGTACTGTGGTTGCCAGCCGGTGTTTTGACCAACGGAATGCGATGTTTCTAACGCAAATAGAAACCGATGTGTGGTGAAAGGATCAATGGGGTGTGACGTGTTTTCAGGGTTCGCGCAGGCATCCCATTCGCTTGCCGAAATTTGCGTGAGGCTTGAGAGCGTGTGAATCTCTACGGTTTCGTCGTTCATCTATTGGCAACATAGGTTGGCAATTCAGCCAAATATCCCTCGAACGTGATATTGTTGGCGAATTTACGGGCCTCAGCTTCGATTTCCATTGAGGTTACTGTCCAACAAAGGATCAAAGCTCCTTGAGATTTTAGCCGCGCCACATGCCGCGATTTAAGATCAGCTACTGAATGACTGATGAAACTGGAACTTGTTCGCTCATAATCTGGAATTTTAGAAAGAACAGCGCAGGTTTCTTTGGGGACTGTTGGCCAATCACTGTGCTTGTAGGGATCTGTGACAAGACCACGTGGTATCGTTGGGCATAGACAAGATAGGGCAAACACACTGTGTGGATTGAAGGACATCAACGCAACATCTCCGGTGTAATCAATCAGATCTTCGGCAACTGCGACCTCAAGGGCACCAACGTTTTCACCCATGGCCCCGTCCTGATCTTTGATCTCGATCAGCAAAGGCACGGCGCCGTTTACAGTGTGCAGAATATCCCAAAGCGTCGGGATGCCCTCTGATGATCCAAGTAATTTTGTTGCACGCAATTCCGTTGATGTCTTTTGTGCAACGGCTCCGTGTGAACCCGTAAGTCGTTTTAGGTCATAGTCATGAAAAACCATCGCGACGCCGTCTTTGGACATCTGCACATCCAATTCCACACCGTAACCAGCGGCTGCTGCGGCCATGACTGCGGACATGGAATTTTCAGGGCGGCCTGTGCCAATGTCGTGCAGGCCGCGATGCGCAAATGGTGTTTTCAGGAACGTCGGTGTTATCATCAAGCTTTGATCTGGAATATTCCGTCAATTTCGACAGCGATACCAAATGGCAATGACGCCGCTGAAACAGCTGTGCGCGCATGGCGACCTTTGTCACCAAGGGCCGCGACCATTAGATTTGATGCACCATTGATTACCGCTGGTTGATCTACGAAATCAGGTGTGGAATTCACAAAACCGCCTAGTTTTACCACCTGCACAAGACGTGAAAAATCGCCATCAATCGCGGCACTTAGTTGGGCCAGCAATCCAATTGCGCACAGTTCAGCGGCTTTTTGTCCTTGTTCGATTGTTGTGCCAGCGCCCAGTACACCTTTGTAAAGTGCGGGTTCAGCATCTTGTGTCCAAGGAATTTGACCCGAAACGTGCAACAGATCGCCGACCTGAACAAATGGCACATAGTTTGCTGCGGGGGCCGCGGCATTCGGCAAGGTGTATCCTAATTCTTTTAGCTTGGCGGTGATGTCGGTCATGTATGGTCTCCTGTTTGGAATTTTGGTGGGCGCGGCCAAGAAATCAATCTTCGCGGAACGCTTTTTTGATGTAGTCAGCGAAAGGTTTCACCAAATAGACGATGGGTGATCTGCTTTCAGTTTGAATGAAGGCCTCAACGGGCATACCAGGCAATAATCGCTGATTGCCAAGTTTGTCGATTTCATTTTCCAACAATACAATTTCACTGGTGAAAAAGCTTTGGCCAGTTGCCTCGTCTTGAAAGGCGTCTGGTGACAGCAAAACAATTTTACCCGCAAGTTCTGGGGTGTTCCTTGCGGAAAATGCAGAAAAACGCAGGGTGACTGGTTGATCGATATGGATTTGATCGATGTTAAGCGGGCTAATGCGCGTTGAGATGACCAAGGGTTGATCTTGAGGCACCAAAAACATCAAAGGTTCGGCTGGGCGAATGACAGAACTTCGCGCAAAAACCCGCAAGCCGTAGACAACGCCTGAAACGGGCGCGCGGATATCCAGGCGCGACAGCCGTTCAGTCAGCGATTTGACATTTTCTTCTAATTCAACGCCGCGAAATTCCAAATCTCGCAAGGTGGTGATTGCCTCTTCGCGACGGCGGGTTTCCAACCGTAGAACACCGATTTCCAACTCAGTAATCCGACCCTTGGTTTCCGCAACCGATGCGGCCAATTCACCCAAGGCCCCCTGCATGCGTGCCTCTTCGCGCTGCAATGCTAAAACGCGGCTAGATTGTGCCAGGCCCTTGTTTAGCAAAATTTGTTGTGCGTCGCGTTCTTCGTTGATCAATTCTAGCTGACGGCCCAACGCAGTTTGCTGCGCTTCAAATCCTTCGATTTGATTGCCAAATTGCAAGCGTCTTTTACTGAGCTGATCAATTTCCTGTTTCATGCTGGTAAGGCGTGCATCAAACAAGCGGCTTTGTCCGATGACCAATTCATTCACGTTTGGAAATTTTTTTGCGGCTTCCAAAAGTTCTTGAGAAAATGAAATTGATGTTTGTCCGTCGCTCTCGGCACGTAAACGCGCAGATCTGGCCAACATTTCATAGCGCTGGCTTACGACTACATCGAGTGCAGATTGTATTTCCGTCGGGTCCAGTCGCATAAGAACCGAACCCTGGCTAACACTGTCGCCTTCTTTAATCATGATATCGGTGACAATACCGCCATCGATATGCTGAATGACTTGACGGTTTTGATCGACGTTAACCATGCCAGAGGTCACAACCGCGCCCGAGATTTGCGAGAAATATGACCAGCTGCCAAAGCCGCCGACTAAAATGGCAAGGGAAATCAGACCAATGGTCATCGGCATACGGGCTGACCATTTCTTGGGTGATGTGTTTTCTGCGGGAGGAGGGAGCATTACCATTATTTAATTCCCCCAGGCTGTTTGTTTTGGCCGATACTGGCGTGGTTTTTTACGGTTTTTTGCAATACTTCGTCTCGGGGGCCATATGCACGTGTCATGCCGAGATCCAAAACCAACAATAAATCGCATTCCTCAATGGCAGAAGGCCGGTGCGCCATGATAATCACCGATTGCCCTGCCGCTTTCATTTGTTTGATTGCACCGTTTAAAGCGGCGGACCCTTCGTTATCTAGGTTTGAGTTTGGTTCGTCCAAAACCAATAGAACTGGATCGCCATAAAGGGCGCGTGCCAATCCAATGCGCTGCATTTGACCACCGGATAACATACCACCTGCGGCGGATACACGGGTATCATATCCATTAGGCAGTTTTACGATCATGTCGTGGGCCGCAGCGCGTTTTGCGGCGTTAACAATTTGTTCCTGATCCGGGGTCACGGAAAGTCGTGATATGTTGTCTGCAATCGTGCCATCAAACAGTGTCACACGTTGTGGAAGGTATCCGATATATCCACCAAGAACGTCTGGGTCATATTGATCCAAAGTCGCCCCATCCAGTCGCATTTTTCCACCCGCTGGCCGCCAAACGCCTGTGATAGTGCGGGCAAGCGTTGATTTACCAGATCCAGATGGCCCAATTACGCCCAGTGCTTGTCCGGGTTCAATCGCAAAGGATACGGCCTTGAGTGAGGCTTGTGAATGACCGGGTGGTATAACTGTGACTTGTTGTGCAACCAATTTCGCAGCTGGTCGCGGAAGGTTTGTGCGATCTGGTTCGGTTGGGATTTCACCCAAAAGTACCGCCAAATCTTGCCAACCTTTTTTTGCACGATCTACCATCGCCCATTGTCCGATTGCCTGATCAATCGGTGACAATGCACGGCCCATTAAAATAGAGGCGGCAATCATCGCACCGGCGGAGATTTCACCATGTATTGCAAGATATGCCCCAAGCCCAAGGATCGCCGATTGCAAAAATAACCTTAGTGTTTTTGTAGTTGAACTGAAGACACCTGCAAAATCAGAGGCCGAAATGGTTTTATCCAGCGCTGTTCCACGGGCCTTTTGCCAGCGATCAAAACCAGCGTTGCGCATGCCTAGACTTTGAACAGTTTCAGCTTCGGCGCGGATTTGTTCAGACCAATGTTCGGCCATCATGCTAGTGGAATTCGCAACCTGCAGTGGAGCAGATGTCAGCTTTTGGTTCAAAAACGTGATTACGATCAATATCAGGCCACCCACAGTGGCCAAAATGCCAAGCCAAGGATGGAAAATAAAGATGACCATCAAAAAGACAGGCGTCCATGGGATATCACAAAGAGCCAAAAGGATTGGTGAGGAAAATAAACGTTGAATTGCTTCCAAATCGCGCAACCCTGTTGGCAATACTTTACCAGAATTGTCGTAGGTCGCCTTGGTCATTATCGCTGAAAAGACACGGCGATCCAGTGTGTTTTGAAAACGCGCCCCAACCCGCGCCATCAATCGACCGCGGGAATAATCCAAAAGCCCCATCATAAGGAAAAGGAAACCAACGAGAATTGTTAATGCGGCGAGTGTTTCAACGGAACGACTGGCAAGGACACGGTCATAGACCTGCATCATATATAAAGGACCAGTAAGCATTAACAAATTAACAAAAATGCTAAAAACAAATACAGCAGTAAAAATTGTCCGGCCTTGACGACGCGCCTTGGCTAGCTCTTCGCGGCCTTTGTTTAACATCTCTTGGGCTGGGTTCTTCAAATCGGACGCGTCCTTTTATCATTTGGTCGTTTTATCGATGCAATAATTGCCACAGTTCCAAATTCCTTACAGGTTGTTACTTGCCCATTCAATCGTACAAGCCTATCCCATCCGTAAAGAATATGACAATGTTCTTTAGGTAATTCTGTCGCAACTATTTAAGTTGTAGAAATAAAAATGAGTTTGATGTGAGTATTCGTTCAAAATTTATCGCCGCGTTGAAAATTTCGTTGGGGTTCGCTTTGTGCGCGATTTTGGCTGGCTGTGGATCGTCGCCAACAAGTCGCGGCGAGATTAATGACCCTTACGAAGTACAAAATCGACGTGTGCATCAGTTTAATCTGAAACTGGACAAAACTTTGGTGAAGCCAGCGTCAAATGGATATGGCAAAGTTATTCCAGAACCCGTTCGTATGGGCGTGGATAATTTTGCAGATAATGCCGAGTTGCCTGGAATGGTTCTGAACAATCTGTTGCAACTGCGGTTGGGCAAGGCAATCGAAAATTCTGTCAGATTCACCATCAATACAACGATTGGCGTATTGGGCTTGTTTGATGTGGCAACCAAAATGCAAGTTTATGGGGCCGATACCGATTTTGGTGAAACCCTATCCGTTTGGGGCGTTCCAGAGGGAAATTATGTTGAATTGCCCGCATTAGGCCCGTCCACGGAACGTGCTGCTGTCGGCACTGTTGTTGATTATGTGATGAATCCTTTAAAACTTGTCGTTCATGCACCACATTCTCGGTACTTAACCGGCGCAAAAGTGCTCAATTTGGCAGGATCGCGTTACAGGTATTCAGATGTCGTGGATCAAGTACTATATGAAAGTGCAGACAGTTATGCACAGGCACGATTGTTCTATCTGCAAAGCCGTCGTTTCGAGTTAGATGGAATTCAAGAGGAAGAATATGTCGATCCTTACGCAAACTAATTTCACGCGCCGCAGCTTGGGCCTTATGGCCGGTGCAGCGTTTCTTTGGGCTGGCAACGTGGGTGGCGCAATTGCGCTGACAGCAGGGCAGGCGCGTTCGTTGATTGATGCGATGGTCGTCGATATTTTTAAAATTATCGATAGCGGCAAGTCGTCAAAATCGATGTATGGCGACTTTGAAAAATTCTTTAACAAATATGGCGATGTACCAATCATTGCACGTCAGGTTTTGGGCGTGGATTCACGCCGTGCCACGTCACGCCAAATGTCGGCATTTACCAAAGCATTTTCAGGTTATTTGTCACGAAAATATGGAAAACGTTTTCGCGAATTCATCGGTGGACGTATTCAAGTGGATTCATCGCGTGCGGTGAAGTCATTCTTTGAGGTTAAAACGACCGCCTTTTTGAAGGGCCAAGCGCCATTCAATGTGACGTTTCTGGTTTCCGACAAAAGCGGGCGCGATAAGTTTTTTAATATGTACATCGAAGGCATCAACGTGACGCTCACCGAAAAAGCGGAAATCGGTGCAATGTTGGATCGACGCGGTGGCAACATCGACAAAATGATCGCGGATTTGAAACGCGCTGGTTAATGCGCATTTCATCTAACTGGATCTAATTTCCGCCAAGTATCCGACCGAGAATATTTAGAATCGCATTTTCCGTATTGGATACGCCGTTGTTGCCACGCTGATTAGGTTCGGGATCGGGTACGATTGGTGCTGGAACAACGATTGGCAAAGGACGCGGTGGCAATCCAGCGGTTACACGCTTCATCGTTTCATGCCAAATTTCCGCAGGCAACCCGCCGCCTGTCACGCCACGCAATGGCACGTTGTCGTCATTACCCATCCAGACACCGGCGACGTAATCCGCGGTGAAGCCAACAAACCAAGCGTCTTTGGCCCCTTGGGTTGTACCGGTTTTACCCGCGGCCGGATGACCATCAAGACGGGCGCGTCCGCCTGTTCCGCCATCTACAACCTGTGCCATCATATATGTTAGATAACCCGCTGCCGTTTCCGAAATTACGCGCTCTCCCATACCGCCGTCTTGGCCAATCAATGGCGCATCATCACCCACAAGCGTTAGATCCACCAAACCATAGGGGCGAACCGAGCGCCCACCATTTAAGATGCCTGCATAGGCGCCAGTAGTTTCCAATAGCGTGGCGTCTGACGCCCCTAGGGCCAGCGCTGGGCCAGCGGCCAGATCGCTTTGAATGCCAAAATCAGCTGCGATTTTGCGTACGTTTTCACGCCCCACGGATTCCGAAATTTTCACGGCTGGAATATTTAGTGAATTTCGCAACGCCTCGGTCAGTGTAATTTCCCCCCGAAATTCATTGTCATAATTGCGAGGTGTCCAAGGGCCAGAACCTGGAATGTCTAGGGTGAGTGGCTCGTCAATGATTAAGGAATTTGGCGTATAGCCCAAATCCATTGCTGTCGCGTAAACAAAAGGCTTAAAGGCGGATCCGGTTTGACGACGCGCTTGTGTTGCGCGGTTGAACCCACCAACAACTTTGTTTCGCCCGCCAACAATTGCGCGAACCGCACCATCTGCGGACATCACAATTACAGCGGTTTCCGCTTTGGATCCTTCGCTGACTTTGTTTTCAAAAATCCAAGCAACGGCTTCTTCGGCGGCAATCTGAATTTCAGGATCAAAAGTCGTGCGCATAATTACATCTTCGGTGGTATCGCTTGCCAAAAATGCAGGGCCTTGACCCATCACCCAATCGGCAAAAAAGCCACCTGCGCGGGCCTCGGCCACCTTAGAAAGGGTTGCAGGCGCCGCGTTTGCAATCGCTAGTTCTTGATCTGTCAAATACCCTTGTTCCCACATCAACCGCAGAACTGTCGCCGCACGATCTTGGGATCGTTTTAGATTGTTGGTCGGCGCGTATCTTGTCGGCGCTTTAAGCAATCCGGCCAGCATCGCAGATTCAGGTGGGTTCAGCTCGTTTGCGGACTTACCAAAATAACGTTCGCTGGCTGCTTGAAAACCACGGGAACCTGAACCCAAAAAGGCACGGTTCATGTAGATCGTCAAAATGTCGTCTTTTGTATATGCCGCCTCAAGCGCCATGGCATACGCGGCTTCTTTGACTTTGCGCCATAGCGAACTTTCACGGCAATCCGCCTCATAGGCGGCTTCACTTGCCCAAACATCCGTGTCGTAAGGAATGCCTAGGCACAACAATTTTGCGGTTTGCTGCGTTAAAGTTGATCCACCATGGCCTGATAGGGGGCCGCGCCCTTCGGAAAGGTTAATGCGAATGGCTGATGCCACACCGCGCGGGCTAACACCGATGTGCCGATAAAACCGTTTATCCTCGGTGGCGATCAACGCATTCTTTAGGTGTGGTGATACCGTGTCTGTTGTGATTGCACCGCCAAACTGTTCGCCGCGCCAAGCAAATACTTGGTCATTGCGATCCAACAAGGTGACAGAGCCGCGTGCACGGGCATCAAGCAAATCGGTGACAACTGGCAGGGTTGAATAATAGTAACTAACGCCAAGACCAACCAGCAGAGCAACAACAACGCTTGCACGCCAAGTCACGCCCCAAATTATGCGCCATATAAGGATGAGAATTGCCAGCGGCCAACGCAATATCAGCGGCAGTTGTGATTTTCTCTTTCTGGGTCCCCGAGATTTCTTTTTCTTGAGTTTGCGCGAAAACACAAGCCTGCCCAGTCGCGTTAGCAAACTGGTTTTCGGTTTCGGTTTTTTACGCTTTTCGGCCACTAAAAGTGGTGATCTTTTGTTTGAATTGCTCATCTGCCTAATACGCTTTGTTGCTGCGCTTGTGCCTAGGATACGCCGTGATGAACCAAAGGGCGAGGTGATTTTGCGTTGAAATAATGCCTAAAAAATGTGCAAAGACTAATTTTTGTGCAATTTTTTTGAAAAATTTCAGTTTTTTCCCTGTTTTCTTGCTGACCAACTGTTGAAACCGACCACGCCGCTCTGCCTGATTATCAAATCTGCTTGGCGATCATCGTCGAGCAAAAACAGAAAGGATGCGGGGTGAAGTTTATCATAGCTGCAATCAAACCATTTCGGTTGGAAGCCGTTCGAGAAGCACTAAGCGACATAGGTGTTCGCGGAATGATGGTGAGTGAGATCAAAGGATTTGGCGCTCAATCGGGACATACTGAAATCTATCGGGGTGCAGAATATGCGGTCAATTATGTGCCTAAGATCAAATTGGAAATCGCTGTCAGTGCCGACATAGCAGACGCAGTTCTTGAAACCCTGACCAAAGCGGCGCGAACAGACAAAATTGGGGACGGAAAGATATTCGTTTTGGACCTGCAACAAGCTGTGCGCGTGCGCACTGGCGAAACAAACGAAGAGGCGCTTTAAGATGCTAGATCATTCAAAAATTACTCGTGTTGGTGTAGCGATTAGTACTTTGGCGCTGTTAACGCCTGGTTATGTGTTTGCGCAAGATGCGACCACTGGTGGCGTAAGCCAGGAATTGGTTTGGATTTTGAACACTCTATTGTTTTTGATCGGCGGATTTCTAGTGTTCTTTATGGCGGCAGGATTTGCCATGTTAGAGGCGGGTCTGGTGCGTTCCAAAAACGTGACCATGCAGTTAACCAAGAATATGGGTTTGTTTAGCCTCGCCTGCATGGCTTATTATCTAGTTGGTTATAACTTGATGTACCCGCTTGGTACTTGGGCCATTGATGGCGTCTTTTCCGGTGTTTGGGGGGTGGCAGTAGTTGAACCCGTTGGTGTGGCCTTAAGTGCAGTTGATGATGCAGCATATGCCTCGACAGCATCGGACTATTTTTTTCAACTGATGTTCTGCGCCGCGACCGCCTCGATTGTTTCTGGTGCTTTGGCTGAGCGGATCAAACTTTGGCCCTTCTTGATTTTCAGCGTTATTTTGACTGGTCTTATTTACCCTGTACAAGCGGCATGGAAATGGGGCGGTGGGTTTTTAGACAGTGCCGGTTTCCTTGATTTCGCGGGTTCCACGGTTGTTCACTCTGTTGGTGGATGGGCCGCACTTGCTGGTGCATTGGTCCTTGGCGCGCGGATTGGCAAATACAAAGACGGCCGTGTAATTCCAATGCTTGGTTCAAACTTGCCAATGGCAACATTGGGTACATTCATCTTGTGGCTTGGTTGGTTCGGCTTTAATGGCGGCTCACAACTTGCCATGGGTTCAATCAGCGATATTGCTGACGTCAGCCGGATCTTCGTAAACACCAACATGGCCGCCGCTGCGGGCGCTTTTGTAGCAATGGTCACAACCCAATTGGTGTATGGCAAGATAGACCTGACAATGGTGCTGAACGGTGCCTTGGCGGGATTGGTTTCAATTACGGCAGAACCCTTGATGCCAACGATGGCATGGTCATGTTTGATCGGCGGGGTAGGTGGCTTGATCGTCGTATTCGGTGTGCCTTTGCTTGACCGGTTCAAAATCGACGATGTGGTCGGTGCCATTCCCGTTCACTTGTTCGGCGGCATTTGGGGCACACTAGCTGTTGTTCTGACCAACGGTGACGCAAACTTGGGTACGCAAATCTATGGTATCCTTGTGGTCGGTCTCTTTACGTTCACGGTTTCACTGGTTGTTTGGCTGGTCTTGAAGGCTGTCATGGGTATTCGTGTTAATGAAGACGACGAAGTCATGGGGCTTGATGCAGCTGAATTAGGCATGGAAGCATATCCAGAATTTTCGCGCTAAAAGTTGTTTAACATCCTAAAAGGCCTCTGTTTATTAGAGGCCTTTTTATGTTAGGAATTGATGCAATTAGCCAAACTGGTAGAATTGTATTTTGTATAATATTGTGAATTCTAATACTTAAAAGGCCAAATTATTTTGAATAATCCAATTACACTGGGTGATTTATAGTCACCGAAGAAATTAAAGAAAGATGATGGACCGGCAGAACCTTCTAAGCCGTCGTCAAGAAAATTTGTCAAAAAATTCTTTGTGTTGGTGATGATCCTGTCGTTCCTTGCGGTGCCTGCTTGGTTGCTGGCGATGAACATCAATTTAGACCTCACGTTGCCCGCCATCATTGGTGCTGTGTTGGTCGTGGTGTATCTATTTATTGATAAGCAGCCCAAGACAAAAATCACGCACCGCAAAAGACAGGCCGTCAAAACGCATCGATTGTTGGATCATGATCGGGCAGGTTTTATGCGCCATCTTCGCCTTGATGCAAAAACCGTGATTTTTGATGGCAGCAATATTTATTATTATGGGCATGACAAGGGCTATGATGCGGTGCCGTTGGGCATGTTGATCAATCAATTGCGCAACGAGGGGTATCGGATCGTTTGCTTTTTTGACGCCAACATCTACTACACCCTAAGTGAGCACGGGGCATTCCCGAAAAGTGAGGATCATTCATGGGCATTGTTGCAAGATATATTCGGGCTGGAGCCTTTGGAAATCTATGTCATGCCTGGGGGCGTTCAAGCTGATCAATTCATTCTTGATGCACTAAAATATTTACCCGTTTCATTTGCGGTCACGAACGATCAATATCGTGATTACACAGCGCGATACCCCACAGTAATGCGGGATAATCGATGGCGTAAGGGCGTTGTAATATCAACAACTGAGGTGCAGTTGTTACATCACAAGTTGCAAAAACAATTGCTTTTGAATTAACCGCAAACTTGGGCAATTGCGTTTGCCAAAATCGGTATGTTTTCCTCATTTAGACCTGCGATATTGATGCGGCTGTCGCCCACCATGTAGATCGCATGCTTTTCGCGCAGTTGTTGAACCTCGACCTCCGTCAAGCCGAGGCGCGAAAACATCCCGCGATGTTGAGCGACAAAGTCAAACCGATCCGAATTTAGCCGTTCGCGTAAAGTGTCTGCCAACTTTTGGCGCAAAGACAACATTGAAACACGGACTTCTTCCAACTCTGCCTGCCAATCGGCCCGCAATTCTGGATCGTTCAAAATCATCGTGACCAAACGTGCACCATGATCGGGTGGAAAACTGAAATTTTGGCGGTTCAAATAGGACATATTATCCCGCACCAAATTTGCGGCATCTTCATTGGGTGTGATCCCCAGCAAAATGCCCGTACGTTCACGATAAAGGCCGAAGTTCTTTGAACAACTGGCAGCAATCAATACCTCTGGCAAATGACGTGCCAAATGACGGGTGGCGATGGCATCAGTATCCAGACCATCCCCAAACCCTTGATAGGCGATGTCCACAAATGGGACGCAGCCTTTGGTGCGAATGATTTCAGCAACCTCAGCCATTTGACCCAAATTTAGGTTAGCACCAGTCGGATTATGGCAACACCCATGCAATAAAACCGCGTCACCTTCGGCGATTTGGCTTAGGTCTTCTAGCATGCCCTCAAAATCGACTTCGCATTTTTCAGCATCAAAATATCGATATGTGCGCCACTTAATGCCAAGGTAATCTAGGATCGAAATGTGGTTAGGCCATGTGGGGTCAGACACCCAAACAGTGACATCTGGATTAGACATACGAATAAGTTCTAAACCGTGATGAACCGCACCTGTTCCACCAGGTGTCGCAACCGCAGCAACATTTTCGCGTGGCACTGTTTCTGGCCCAAGGATCAAATCAATCATGACGTCGTGAAATCCGGCATCCCCCAAAAGCGCGACATAAGTTTTGGTCGTTTCTTCATCCCAAAGTTGCTTTTCAGCGGCTTTAACCGCGCGCATAATCGGGGTGTTACCTTCGGCGGTTTTGTAAACACCTACGCCAAGATCAACTTTCACAGGGCGCGGATCTTCGCGATACGCCTTCATCAAAGCGATGATTTTGTCAGGAGATTGCAGTTTTAATGCGTCAAACATTTCGATGTCCAATCTATTCGCCGGTGACGACCTTTAGGTTACTTTCGATGCCCCATTCGGCCCAAGAGCCGTCATAAAGCGCGTGTTCTTTGTGCCCTAGCCGTTCAAGGCCCAGTGACAATACAGCGGCTGTTACGCCTGATCCACAAGTGGTGATAACGGGTTTTTCCAAATCGATCCCAGCTTGCTGATAGGCAGAGCGCAAACCAGCTAAATCTTTCATCGTGCCGTCTGCGTTTAGGATGTCTGAATGAGGCAGGCTTTTTGCGTTAGGCATATGCCCTGAGCGCAATCCTGCGCGCGGCTCAGGTGTTGAACCTAGAAACCGACCGCGGGGACGCGCGTCCAGAATTTGAGATGTGCAAAGTTTAGAGGCTGCTGCAACTTCGGTCACGTCTTTGACCAACTGGTTCTGCCTGTTGACGGTCATGTGGCGGTCACGAATGACGGGTGGCGTGCTGTCTGTTGGATGCCCTTCGGCGACCCACTTTGGCAAACCGCCGTCCAGTACCGCGACGTTTTCATGGCCCATCAAACGAAATAGCCACCAGACACGGGCAGCAGAACGAATACCATAAACATCATACACAACGATTTTATGACCATCACCAACCCCCATGGCGCGCACACGTGACATGAATTTTTCAACGGTTGGAACCATATGAGGCAGGGGGCTTCGGCTGTCAGCGATTTCATCAATGTCAAAGAAACGCGCGTTTGGGATGTGGTTTGCTTCAAATTCAGCAAGCGCATCGCGATCTGTTGGGGGTAAATGCCATGAGCCATCCAAAACCCTAAGATCTGGGTCTTTGAAATGATCAGCCAACCATTGGGTGGAAACGAGTGTTTTGGGGTCGCTGTGGGGCATCTGATATTCCTTTGTCTAAAGGATATTTTCAGACCTTGCCCAAGGTTGCAAGACGCATACTGGCCTTGCGACATTCAGGGCGCAGCATTGCCGCGCCCTGAGATTTGTTTATTTGCCCATTGCGCCTTTAACAGCACCAAAGATTGCCAACAGCGCGCCGCCGCCAACACCACCGCCAATGACCTGACCAATAATACCTTGAATATCCATGCCGCCACCAGCAAGTGCCGGTGCAACCATACCCAAAACTTGTGCGCCAATGCCGCCGCCAACAAGGCCAGCGATCGAGTTCACGACTACACCTTGGTTCAGGCTAGAAACAACTTTGCCCGCGCCGTTGCCACCAATGATGCCAGCGCCAAGGCCGATAATTGTAGAAAGATCCATTTGTTCATCCCTTTTATGTGCCTGTTGATATTGGTCCAAGGCGCGACACGACAGTCCTTGGTTGTACACAGTATGCGCGATTTAGAGAGAATCTGACTAGGGGGAAAACTAGCTGTTCTGCTTCATAATGCGGGCTTTTTGGCGGCCCCAGTCGCGTTTTGCCTCGGTTTGGCGCTTGTCCACGTTCTTTTTACCCTTGGCGATGCCAAGTTTAATTTTAACGCGGCCTTTGTGGTTGAAGTACATAACTAGTGGCACAAGCGTCATGCCTTGGCGGCCTGTCGCTTGCCACAACTTTGAAAGTTCACGTTTGGAAACCATCAGCTTGCGGCGGCGTTTTTCCAAGTGGCCCCAAGTTTTGGCCTGCTCATACGGCGCGACGTATGAATTCACTAACCACAATTCACCTTCTTCTACCGCGGCATAGCTTTCGGCGATGTTACTGCCACCGTTTCGCATTGATTTGACTTCGGATCCCATCAGGATCACGCCACATTCAATGTCGTCTTCAATAGCATAATCATACCGCGCACGGCGATTTTCTGCGATGATTTTGTAGTTTGGATCTGATTTTGTATTGGCCATAGTTCGCCTGATATAAGCGTAACATCGTCCCGTTTAAAGGCAGTAATTTACGAAGTTTGTTTGGTGCCTATGATTAAGCGATGAAGAAGCAGTGCTATCAAGCTGACGATAAGCATCGCAAAAACCGTATCAGACAAAAAGTGACGCCCCATCATAACGCGCAACGCGATGCCAAATGCACAGATAATTCCAGTCAATAATAAAACGGATTTTTGCCATTTGGGCGCAACAGCATAGGGCAGTAATACCGCGATAGCGATAAATAATGCAGTGGCACCCGCACCTTCGCCTGAAACAAAGGAACAGTTGCTGGGGCATTGATCTGAAGGAAGTAAGGTGGGTGTGAATTCCATCGTGCCGCCGAATTCCTTAACATCATCAGGCCGCGCGCGACCCCAGTATGCCTTAAGAACGGAATTTACGATCAAACCAGGCCCGATTAAAATCAGGGCGGATACGAAAGCCCAAACCCGTGTTGGAACTGACCATAACCTGCGACCACAAAGTGCAAAACCCCATGAAACTAGGGCGGTCACTAACATCGCGAAAACAGCACCATAGAGGATGTCGCGAAATTGGTTCAGTGGTGTGCTTGTAGATGCCCAAAACCCATTGTTTTCAAAAAAAACGCGCGTTAGCGCCAAGTCAATTTCGGGCACAATCGTGAAAAGGATCGCGCTCGCTACGGTTATGATTACCAAAAGGCGTGTCATTCCATTGCCAGACATTCAGTTGTCACAAGCGCGGTATAGGCAGGTTTGTTTGCAAAGGCACCTACACCCGTATTCAGAGCTTCACTATGAATTGCACAGTCAGGTGGTGTGCCAATTGATGCAAATAATACAGGCGAAGGGTGGTTCGCGGGAATGCTGAAAACTTGTTCATAATAACTGCGCGGTGGGCGGTCATAGGCGCGGGAAAACAAAACCATTTCGCCCTTAAAGTTTTGCACAAACAAATCAGCCATCATTGCACGACTGTCCGAAACAATAGCAGTTGCATTCTGATCAATGGCACGGGCCATGATTTGATCGCTTACGTCGGTACGGCCAAGGTATCTTGCTAGAATTGGTTTGCCTTTGATTGCAGCTATGGGCCCCATGACGATCAAAATGGGCAAAAGTAAAGCTATGGCACCGTTAATGACAAGTGACACCCGTAACCAAACAGGCCGCTTATCCAAAAGCCAAACCACTACCAACAAGCTGCCCGCGATATAGGCTGCGACGGCCCAGTTGGCATAAGCGCGTGCCAGTAATGCTTGGATTACAACAAGTGCAATTATTGGCCAAGAGTGCCATGCTAAAAGGCGATACTCTGGGTAAATCGGGCGCCATGTCGCTATTATCAAAACGATGAAAAGAACCGGTCCGAATACCAAAAGTTGTGAGGTGAAAAACTCTAGCATTCCAGTGTAATTTAACGAGAGGCCGACATCTTCTTTGACCCAATTCACGTTTTCCATGGTGTGGGAAACTGTTGTTAGGTCGTTCTGAACGTTCCAAATGACATTCGGAGAAATCACGACGGCAAAGGCGAGCATAAACAATACAGTTTGCTTGATGCTTGGACGCATTGTTGGGACGAATATCGCGGCCAGACCTGCACCCATCAAAAAATATACCGCTGCGTATTTTGCCATGAAACCGAAACCAATGGCCAATCCGGCCAACACTGCGAAGAGCAAGGTTTTGGTCTTAATTGCGTGAACATATGCCCAAAGACCTAAGGCGAAAAACGGCAACATGATCGTGTCTGTGGAAATCAAGTAGCTGCCTAAACTGGTCATAGGTAGGGTGATATACGTAACAGCAACCCAGAATGCTGCGCGTTCATCAAAGAGTTGGCGACTGAAGAAAAACAAAACGCTGGCAGTCGCTGCATGGAAAATAGGTGCCGGAAACCTGACCCAAAAACTGTCAACGCTGCCGGTTAGTTCAGTAACTAGCCGTAAAATCCAAGAGATAAGTGGCGGCTTAGAGTAATAGCCAAAATCCAAATCTTGGCCCCAAAGCCAATACTGGCTTTCATCCACAAACAGATCCGTTTTATCGAACCAAAGTGCAATTAGGCGCACCAGAGTAACCAGCAAAATGAAACCAAATGCCAACGGTGCTGAACGGGTCATTGTGATTTCTCAGCCTTAATCAACCACAAGTTTCGGGCATAAATGAACACACCTAGCGACTGACCAAGGATAAACACTGGATCAAGACGATAAATCGCATACGCCAATAAAATGATCCCACCGGAAATAGAAAAATACCAGAAGGCGACGGGCACAACCGATTTTTTGGCCTTCTCAGATGCGATCCATTGAACCAAAAAACGCCCTGTAAACAACAACTGCCCAGCAAGGCCAAATACTACCCACCAAAATTCAAGCCAGCTTTCAACGTTTAGCCATTGAAAAAAGATGGGGTTCATTTTTGATCCTCAGGCAAAGGGTGCGCTTTTTTAACGCGACGCAATAGCCAAGAAACACCAATCAAATCAACAATACCCACAAGACCGCGTTGCAAGTTTGAATACTTTGAGCGCCCACCGTCGCGGGCTTTGTGACTGACATCGACATGGGCGATTTCCCAACCGTGCGCCTTAAAAAGGGCTGGCAGGTAACGATGCATGTGGTTGAAAAATGGCATAGCAATGAAAACGTCACGGCGAAACGCTTTTAGGCCACAGCCCGTATCGCGCGTGCCGTCTTTTAAAATCCAACCCCGAATTTTGTTGGCGAATTTTGATGCCCAAAGTTTTGATTTTGTGTCTTGGCGATCAACGCGTTGACCCGCGACTAAACCTAATTTTGTGGAAACATCTGACCCCATAAAAGGTGCAAGCAGTTTGGGTATTTCATGGGGTGGGTTCTGTCCGTCCCCGTCCAAAGTGCAAATGAGTTTTGCACGCGACGCATGCACACCTGTATGAACAGCAGCCGATTGCCCACCAGATTGATTGTGTTGGATCAACCGTATTGCGGGGTTTTCACGTGCCATGTCAGAAACGATCGTGGCCGTTAAATCAGTCGACCCGTCATCCACTGCCACGACCTCATACCTTTCGTACGACGCACAGGCCGCGACGATACCTGACAACAGCTCGGCAATATTTTCGGCCTCGTCTTTCACGGGAATGACAACAGCCACCAAAGGATCAGATTTTTGGGTCATAAATTTTTCACTGGCATTAACACGTTACCTCTTTAGCGAATAAATTGGCATTCGCACAGGGTTCAAAAATGAGGTCACATGGGTTTAGTTGATCAGACCTGCAAAACGCATGGCTTCTTTCATTTCAGCTTTTGCCTCGTCCGAAAGGCCAACCAAAGGTAAACGTACCTCTTCGGAACATTTACCCAACAAAGACATACCGTATTTGGCACCAACAAGACCGGGTTCACGGAACACTGCGTTGTGCAAAGGCATCAAGCGGTCCAATTTTTCCAACGCACCCGCGAAATCACCACTTAGGGTTGCGGCTTGAAATTCAGCAACCAAGCCCGGGGCTACATTGGCAGTCACGGAAATACAGCCTTGGCCGCCATGGGCGTTGAAGCCCAATGCGGTGGCGTCTTCACCCGAAAGTTGAACAAAATCAGCGCCACACGTCATACGTTGTGCTGGAACACGGCTAAGGTCCGCCGTGGCGTCTTTTACACCGATTATCATCGGATGTTTTGCCAACTCGCCCATGGTCGCGGGTGTCATGTCGACAACTGAACGTGGCGGAATATTATAGATGATGATTGGCAAACCACATTCGGCGGCGGCCAAGAAATGTGCCTTAAGGCCGGCTTGCGTTGGTTTGTTGTAATAAGGCGTCACAACCAAGGCTGCGTCTGCACCAGCTTCTTTTGCGGCCATGACCAGACGAACTGTTTCAGCCGTATTGTTTGATCCGGCACCTGCCACAACAGGAATGCGGCCAGCCGAGGTTTCAACAACGGTTTTCACCACGAGATCATGCTCTTCATGGCTTAGGGTTGGGCTTTCGCCCGTGGTTCCGACTGGCACCAATGCACTGGAACCTTCGGCGATGTGCCATTCTACCAAGGATTTAAGTGTTTCAATATCCACGGCGCCGTTCTTAAACGGCGTGACCAATGCTGGCATAGATCCTTTGAACATTTCACGCTTCTCCTTTGATAAACTGCCGACTCGGCAGGCTTTGAACAGGCGGAACCTAGCCGTGTCAGGGCTGGTTGCCAAGATTGTGTATTACATCATTGTCGTTTGGCGTTAAACTGATGGCAAAACAAGAGCAATTGGGCGAAAAATGCGAATTATTAAGACGATGATACTTGTCATACTGCTGTCAATTACGGCGCAGATGGCAGCCGCGCAGGGAAATGCAGCGTCACGAGATCTGGCGCGGGCGATGCAAGACATGCGTTCAGGTGATTGGAATTCAGTGAAAATGCCCCGAGATAGGCTGGCACGAGCATTGGTTGATTGGCATCGGTTGCGCGATCAAAACGGTCAATTTTCCGAATACGTCGCCTTCATACAGGCGCACCCAATTTGGCCAGGTATGCCGTTACTACAAAAACGTGGTGAACAGTCGATCAAAGCAAGCACGCCTGCTCGGGATGTCATTGCATACTTTGAAAACCAAAAACCACGCACCGCTTATGGGGCGCTGAAATATGCGCAAGCGTTGACCAAGTCGAAACGGACAGGCGATGCTGGTAAGGCCATTCTGGATGGTTGGGAAAACATGAATATGGATGCGGCGCTTCAGGCGCAATATTTGGCGGAATACCCAAAAACACTTCGCAAAGCACATGAAAGACGGTTGGACAATTTGCTGTGGGCTGAGCGTTTAAACGAAGCGACACGGATGTTTGATTTAGTGTCCACTGGATGGCAAAAACTTGCGCGCGCGCGCATTGGGTTGCGGCGTAAGGAAAACGGTGTTGACGCAATGATCGCGGCTGTTCCTGCCTCTTTGGCAGATGATGGCGGCATGGCGTACGAGCGTTTTATTTGGCGCATGACAAAGGGACGGTATTCAGATGCTGCGACCTTGATTATTGCCCAATCGAAAGCCAAGAAATTAGGCAAGCCAGAGGTGTGGGGGCCGCGTCGCCGCAACTTGGCGCGTCAGTTAATGCGTGATGGTCAAGTCAAAACCGCTTATCTAGTCGCGTCGATTCACGGCCTGACAGAAGGCAGCGATTTTGCCGATTTGGAATGGTTGGCTGGATACATCAGTTTGAGGAAACTCAACCGACCTGGCCCCTCGCTGGATCATTTTGCCCGCCATCAGAAAGCAGTCGCGAGCCCAATTTCGCTTAGTCGTGCAGGGTATTGGATTGGTCGTGCTTATGAAGCAATGGGCGATAATGCGCAGGCGAACCGGTCTTTTACCGCAGCAGCAGAACATCAATCCGCATTTTATGGTCAATTAGCCGCTGAAAAAATGGGTATCGCCACAGATCCGGCTTTGCTGGGTAAAAAACGATATCAAGGTTGGGAAAGCGCAAGTTTTGTCAAAACTGAATCTTTTCGTGGTGGGCTGTTGTGGTTGGCAGCAGGTGAACAGGCATTGGCACGGCGTTGGTTTGTGCATTTGTGTGAACGTTTGACCGCTCATGAAATGGGCCAACTTGCGGATTTGGCGTTTGATTTAGGACAGCCAAACATTGCATTGATGGTCGCGAAATATGCCGCACGTGAAAACATCGTTCTTCAGCGCGCGTATTATCCTGTCACCAATATTGCCAAACTAAACCTGCCTGCACCAACTGAACTAAATCTATCAATTGCACGGCGCGAAAGCGAGTTTGATCCGACGGCCCAAAGCGGGGCTGGTGCACGAGGCTTGATGCAGGTGATGCCAGGCACGGCAAAATTGATGGCAAAAGAAACAGGGCAGCCCTATCAATTGTCCAGATTAACCAGCGATGGCGATTATAATGCGTCGCTTGGTTCTGCCTATCTTCAGCGGCTTATTAAAGAATTTGGATATAACTTACCGCTGGTTACTGCTGGGTATAATGCAGGGCCCGGGCGCCCACGTGGTTGGATTGGCAAATACGGCGATCCACGATCCCGTCGTGTGGATGTGGTGGATTGGATCGAACATGTTCCGTTCAATGAAACACGAAATTATATTATGCGGGTGTCAGAATCCGTACCGATCTATCGGATGCGCCTTAAAGGTAAGGTTGAAAATTTCCGCCTTAGTCAGGAACTGAAGGCGAATTAAGTTTCTTTGATTTTACGTGTTCACGCCACACGGTGAAAATACCGGCTGTCATCACGATTGCCGACCCTATTGCCACATGCAATTCCAACACTTCGGAAAATACGGTTATTCCAATTAGGGCTGCAAAAACGAGTTGCAAATAGGCAAAGGGTTGAACCGCGCTGGCCTCGGCTACCTCTAGACATTTGATCAAGCAAAAATGCCCCGACACGCCTGTGATGCACAGGCCAGCCATGTATGCCCAATCGGTGGCTGACATTGGTTCCCAATACCAAATGCCGACCGCTGTCATGCCAATTGCACCGACAAATCCGGTATAGAAAAAGCTGGTCGCCGCGCTGTCTTTTCGCGCAACGTATCTGGTTAGCAAACTGTAAAGTGCAAACATTGTGCAGGAAATAATGGGCACAATCGCAAAGGGTGAAAATACCGCAAAGCCTGGTCTAAGGATGATAAGAACACCGATAAAACCCACGCCGATTGCAATCCAACGACGCCAGCCAACTTTTTCACCCAATATTGGCCCAGAAAGCGCGGCCACGATCAAAGGATAAGCCGCAAAAATAGCATGGGATTCAACCAGCCCGATAACGATAAAGGCACTGACAAGAATGCAGATTTCGGCAATCAACAACAAACCGCGAAAAATTTGTAAAATCGGCTGCTTTGTTTGTATCGCAACCTTTAATCCACCTTGGCTACGTGCGGCGAGCGTGACCACAAAAAGACCAAAAAACCAATAGCGGATCATGACGACCATAAAGACGTTGTACTCTTGGGCCAGATGCTTTGAAAGGCCATCTTGCACAGCGAATATAATGGTGGTGGCGATCATCAAAATGATGCCAAGTCTGACGTTATTCTGGCCCATCCAGCTTACCTTAATTTACCGCGGCTCATGTGGCGTTTGCGGCCGTGCCCTTTGACGCGTTCAACATCAAATCCTGCCTCTGTCAAGGCGCGGCGCACGTGGCCTGCGGCTGTGTAAGTGGCGAATGTTCCGTCTTTGGCTGTATGATTGCCAACGTCATTCATAATTACAGCATTCCAAAGTTCCGGGTTTTTGGCAGGGGAAAACCCGTCCAAGTACCATGCATTTGCTTTATTTCCCGAAGCTGGCAAAGTTTCTTGTGCATCGCCATGTACAATGTTTAGCGCGATTTCTGCTGTTTCAAAACTTCCCCCGCCCAATTCCAAAAACTCTTTCGTCAAATCACCCAACTCAGGGAAGGATAAAAGCGCACGTTCCATATCAACAAATGCCATGGGGAAAGCTTCAAAACTGGTGTATTTTAGTTGGCCATCAACTGATTTTGCTCGCCAAGCCGCCCAAGTGGCAAGAAAATTCAGCCCTGTGCCAAATCCCAATTCGGCCACATGAAACCCATCACAAAGACGGGCCGGTAAATCATTACCGGCCAGGAAAACATGCTGTGTTTCATCCAACCCATTTTCCTGCGAAAAATATGAATCGTCAAAATTCACGGCGATGGGCAATGCATCATCGCGCCATTCAATCACGGGGCTACTGATCTCGGCATTGCTCTGGTCTGAGGACATGAAATAACCTATTGGCTGTACGAAATGATGCAATGCGAACATGGGCGGATAAACGCGAAATGACAACGGCAGATGTGACAGTCAGAGGGGCAGGAATTTTCGGGCTTTCTGTTGCTTGGGCGTGTTTGCGACGGGGCGCCAGGGTAAAGGTTATTGATCCCAACGGCGTGGCCGCGGGGGCAAGTGGTGGCATCGTTGGCGCACTTGCGCCGCACACGCCTGACAATTGGTATGACAAAAAAGAATTTCAGCGCGACAGTCTGCTTATGGCTGAAAGCTATTGGGCAGATGTGGCGCAGGTGTCTGGGCATGATCCGGGTTATGGTCGTGTAGGGCGGTTGCAACCGATCATGAACGAACGAGGGCTAAAGCTGGCCCATGATCGCGTTGAGGGTGCAAAGACACATTGGTTGGGGCAAGCTGAGTGGCAAGTTGTCAAGGCCAGTGACCTTGGGCATTGGGCGCCTTATTCACCCATGGGGTTGATTGCGCGCGATACCTTAAGTGCGCGTATTCACCCGCGACGTGCTACACATGCGTTGGCAGCTGCAATTCAAGAAAAAGGTGGGGTCTTTTCCACAGAAGGTGAACCCGAAGGGGTTGAAGTTTGGGCAACTGGTTTAGCCGGACTTGAACAACTGACCCATGAGCTGGGCAAAGAAATTGGTGTCGGCACGAAGGGGCAGGCGGCTTTGTTGGCTTATAACAATCCTACTGCTCCACAAATTTACGCCAGTGATGTTTATATTGTCCCTCATAATGATGGCACAGTGGCCGTTGGATCTACGAATGAGAAGACTTATGATAGGCCAACGGAAACCGACGAGAAGCTTGACGAATTATTGGAACGTGTTTTTGGTGTTTTGCCTCAACTCAAAACAGCTAAAATTTTATCGCGCTGGGCGGGGGTGCGCCCACGTGCGATTGGCCGTCGACCTTTATTGGGTGCGCATCCAACGCGCGAAAAAACTTATATTGCAAATGGTGGTTTCAAAATTGGATTTGGTGTCGCCCCAAAAATGGGTGATGCCATGGCGGATTTAATTTTAGACGGGCAGAACACAATTCCCACTGATTTCCGAGTTGAATCAATCTTATGAAGCTATCGCAGTCATCACCAATCGCCCGTCCGCGGCCCTGATCCACAATTTTTGCGCGACATCGTCGACTTTGCCACAAAGTGTTGCAACCTCATGATCCATCAAAGGGCTGGCGGCGCGAAATTCGAATTTGTTCAACGTGCCCAGCTTTTTAAGTGCTTGGTCCATCAACAAATGCGCCAGTAAAGGGCCGTGAGTCACTAGCCCCGCGTAACCCTCGGTATCCCTGGCATAATCGCGGTCATAATGAATGCGATGACCGTTGAAGGTCAGTGCTGAATAGCGAAACAAAAGGGTTGGGTTAAAGGCGTGTTCGACTGACCAATCCTGATCTGTTTTAGCCATTGTGTGAGTGGGCGTTTGTGGTTTTCCAGATGCCTCTTCGCGATAAACAATGTCTTGTTCTTCTGTGCGGCAAAGGATGTTATTTTGCGTGTATTCATGGCGAAGAGTGACAAACGCCAACGGACCAGAACGCCCAGTTTTTTCAACGACATTGGCAATGATCGTACTTTTCTCAGCCAACTGACCAACTTGAATAGGGGCATGAAAGCGCAATCGCCCCCCAGCCCACATACGTCTTGGCAATCCCAAATTTGGAATGAAATCACCAATCGCGGGATGTCCATCGCGACCAAGTTTGCTTGGTGGTTCGGCATGCCAAAAATAGATGTGGTGCGCAAAGGGAGGCAATATCTGGGGGTCATAATCAACAGCCAACGTCGCCGATAATGCCATCAGTCGAGCTGGGTCTAGGACTTCGCTTGCCGTTTGTGATTTTCCAATGAATTGATGCATCTGCCCTCGCTATCTTGCGCTTAATCTAAGCGCCTCATAATGTGTCTGGCAATCACCAAATCCATTGTTAATGCCGAAACGAAAATAAGGCCGTGAAATGATACCATCCCCCACAATTTCCGCACTGGATCACTTAGTTCTAACAGTGAACGATCTAGCCGAAACGGTAAGTTTTTATCAAACTCTGGGTATGAAGGTGGAGCGATTTTCACCTAAGGGTCAAGGCGAAAGACTTGCGTTGCGTTTCGGGGATCAGAAGATAAATTTACATCAAAAACGTGCGGAATTCTTTCCAAATGCCCAAAATGCAGGGGTTGGTACGGCAGATATGTGCTTTCTAAGCGATACGCCACTTGTGGATTGGGTTCGGCATTTAACTTTGGAAAACATCAACGTGAACGAAGGACCTGTACCGCGCACGGGTGCGACAGGCCCTATCGTTTCAATTTATTTGCGCGATCCTGATGGTAACTTAATTGAGATTTCAAACGTCGCTTAATGCCGCAAGACGGGCCATAAGTGCACTCAATCCAGCCTCGTAGCGATCATTGGTCAAGCGATCATTATCCCCAAATTGCGCAGATACTTGGCCAACCAATACTTCTTTGCCAAGAACAAGATGCGGACTGAAAGGCGCCATACAGTTTTGCACCATCGTCTGCGCACGTTCCCCGCCGCCCCGACCAGCGGTTGCAGATATAATGGCGACAGGTTTGTTCAGCCAAGGATTGCCGTCTGCACGGCTGACCCAATCCAACGCATTCTTAAGAACACCAGAAATGCCTTTGTTATATTCGGGCGTTGAAATAACCACACCATCGGCTGCTGCTATTTGAGCAACCAAGTTGGTGACTGCTTGTGGCAGCCCCTCAACGGTTTCCAAATCACCATCATAAAGCGGCATGTTCAGATCTGCCTCGGTATAAACCGCATTGGGTGTTAGGCGCGCGGCCTCGCGTAACAATTTTCGATTGAAAGACGCCTGTCTAAGTGAACCTGATATGCCCAATAGTTTCATGTTTTTATCCTGTGTTTTGCTCTTTCTGGTTTAGAGCAAGGCGATGAAGGAAAGCCAAGGCAATTAACATGATCGTGATGCCAACGTCGCCAGCTTAGGGCAAGAATTGGGCGAAAAACTGCAATATGTTGTGGATATCATTGTTCTTGTCCCCATATTCAGGGAATTTTCGTTGACTCATGGCCTGAAACCGTCAGCATGAAAGACCAAGTAAGAATCACGGGAACACCCAAAACGTATGCGTTTTGCGAAACTCAGATTGAACGGCTTCAAAAGCTTTGTTGACCCTACCGACATGGTAATCAACGACGGGCTGACCGGCGTGGTTGGCCCGAATGGCTGTGGTAAGTCAAATCTGCTTGAAGCGCTGCGTTGGGTAATGGGTGAAAATCGCCCTCGCGCAATGCGTGGCGGCGGGATGGAAGACGTGATTTTTGCAGGCGCTGCAACACGTCCTGCCCGAAATTTTGCCGAAGTATCGCTGACGCTCGATAACGCGGATCGTTTGGCCCCACCTGGTTTTAACGACACGGATCAAGTTGAAATCAATCGTCGGATCACTCGCGATATTGGCTCGGCCTACAAATCCAACGGTAAAGATGTGCGGGCGCGAGATGTGCAAATGCTGTTTGCAGATGCGTCAACGGGTGCGCACTCCCCGGCTTTGGTTCGTCAGGGGCAAATTTCCGAACTGATCAATGCAAAACCAAAAGCGCGCCGTCGTATTCTGGAAGAGGCTGCGGGTATTTCTGGCCTGTACCAACGTCGACACGAGGCTGAATTAAAGCTTAAGGGTGCTGACGCAAATCTATTGCGTGTCACAGACACCGTGGATCAATTGTCCAGTCAGCTTGCCGCCCTTGCACGTCAAGCCCGACAAGCGGCGCGTTATCGCGAAATTGGCGAAGAATTGCGTCAGGCCGAAGGGTTGTTGTTATATCGTCGTTGGAAAGAAGCCGATCAAGCACTTGCCATAGCACAAGCCGAATTGACCGAACGCACAAAGGCAACGGGTGCCGCGGAAACAGCGGCCCGTCAAGCAGCTAAGGCCCGCGTTGAACATGATCGCGTTTTGCCGTCCCTGCGTGAAGAAGAAGCTGTTGCAGGCGCCGTCTTGCAACGTTTGGTTGTTCAACGCGATGCACTTAAGGATCAAGAACATCGGGCGCGAACCCTGATTGAACGACTTGGTGGTCAGATTGAACAATTGGGAGCTGATCAAGAACGTGAATTGGCTTTGAACAAAGATGCCAATGAAACAATTTCGCAACTTGAATGGGAACAAGGTGAGATCACCAAAGCCAACGAAGGCCATGATGCAAAATTAGAAACTGCCTTTGCAAAATCACGCGATGCTGCTCAGCAATTACAAGAACGCGAAGCGTCCTCATCTGAAAAAACAGAAGACGTTGCCCGCTTGGCGGCGCGTCATCAATCCGCGGCCCGTCTGTTAGATGAAACGCAAAGAACACTTGCACGTGCTCAAAACGAACTTGCTCGATCCACCGAGGCCGTTAGCGCGGCTGAAACCAGTCTTAAAGCCGCGAAGGGCAATTTAGAAACGGCGGTAGTTGCGCAATCCATCGCAGTAGCAAATGCGAAAAAGGCAGATGAAGCATTGCTTGCCGCCGAAGAAGCCCGCGCCGAAGTTCAGGGGCGAGAATCTGAGGCGCGTGCGCAAATGTCAGAGGCCGAAGGTGAGGTGAACGCCTTACGTGCCGAGGTCGCCGCACTCGCAAAATTGGTTGAACGTGATGCCAGTGAAGAAGAAATGCTGCTGGATCGCCTTAGCGTACAGGACGGGTTTGAAAAGGCGCTGGGCGTTGCGCTGGGCGATGATTTACGTGCCCCAGAAGTAGTGGATGCGGGTCGTTCGGGCTGGGCTGAACTCGCTGGATATACCGCTTCTTCTACTTTACCCGATGGTGTGCCGTCTTTGTCTAATTTTGTGACAGTGCCACCTGTTTTGGGGCGTCGCATGGCGCAGGTAGGGTTGGTCGATGCCGTTGATGGGCCGCGTTTGCAATCTGAATTACAACCAGGTCAACGCTTGGTTAGTACAGATGGTGACATGTGGCGTTGGGATGGTTTTCGCGTTGCGGCAGAGGATGCACCATCAGCGGCCGCACTTCGGTTGCAACAGCTAAACCGCCTGCAATCGTTAAAACAGGATTTGGTAGAGGCCACGGCAAGAGCGGATGGCGCACGGCAAGGTTTTGAAACATTACGAGATCGATTGGCCCGATTGACGGAAACGGATCGTGTGGCGCGGATTACCCGTCGCGATGCAGATGCCGCAGTTACAGAAGCCAACCGAGCGCAATCACGCGCTGAGGCCGAAGCCAGCATTTCAGCCGGTAAAGTCGAAAGCCAGGGACTATCCGTGCGGCGTTTTGAAGAAGAAGTTGCTAGTGCCACGGAACGTCTGAAAGAGGCGCAAAAAGCCGCCGATGATTTGGGCGATTTGTCCGCAGCCCGAGATGAAGTAGAAAAATTAAAGCAAATCGTTGAAGAGGCGCGCGTTGACATGATGGCCGCGCGATCAGCCCATGATGAATTACGTCGCGCAGGCGAGGCACGTACGCGTCGCCGTCAAGAAATTATCAAAGAGGTAAGCGGTTGGAAACACCGTCTTGAAACCGCCGACAAACGCATTTCGGAGATGGCCGCACGCCAAGCCAAATCCGAAGCGGAATTGAAATCTGCAGAAGCCGCACCAGAAAAAATTGCGGCTAAACGCGCAGAGCTGCAAATCGCGATTGAAACGGCAGAGGAACGTTGCAAAAAATCAGCTGACAAATTGGCCGAAGCGGAAACAGCATTCCGTGTGGCCGAGGCGGCTGAACGCGCAGCAGAGCGCGCTGCATCTGAAGCCCGCGAAGCAAGGGCAAGATCAGAGGCGCGGTTTGACGCGGCAAAAGGAACCGTATCATTTGCACTGGAACGTATTGAAGAAGAATGCGAAAAAACGCCGGGCGAGTTGCTAGAAACACTGGATGCCGATCCTGAAAACATGCCTCAGGCCGAAATCATCGAAAACGATGTGAACCGGTTAAAACGCCAACGTGACGCGCTTGGTGCGGTTAACCTTCGTGCCGATGAGGACAGCCGCGAAATCAGCGAAGAACATGAAAACTTGCTGACTGAACGCACCGATCTGGAAGAGGCGATCAAAAAGCTTCGCACTGGTATTGCGGGATTGAATAAAGAGGGCCGTGAACGTCTGCTTGAGGCCTTTGAAGAAGTGAACCGCGACTTTGGCGTCTTGTTCCCCCATCTATTTGGTGGCGGTGAGGCCAAGTTGGTGATGGTAGAAAGCGAAGACCCCCTTGAGGCTGGTCTCGAAATTATGTGCCAACCTCCTGGTAAGAAACTGTCTACGCTTTCTTTGCTTTCTGGCGGTGAACAAACTTTGACGGCATTGGCGTTGATCTTTGCTGTGTTCCTCGCAAATCCTGCGCCGATCTGTGTGTTGGATGAGGTCGACGCGCCGCTTGATGACGCCAATGTTACGCGGTTTTGTGATTTGCTGGATGAAATGACACGTCGCACGAACACACGCTTTATGATCATCACACACCACGCGGTGACAATGGCCCGCATGGATCGCTTGTACGGTGTGACGATGGGTGAACAAGGTGTTTCACAACTTGTGTCAGTTGATTTGCACAAAGCAGAATCTCTTGTCGCCTAATCAAGCGCTGCTGTTGGCCTAGCTTTAGATAATTGGCAAAAGAAGGTGGCGCGGGCAGAACCTGCCCACGCCAATAATTTTATAGTTTGTTCAAGAGTGCGCTGGTTGGCCATGCATCTGCTGGCAAGCCTTAGATTGTTTGCCCCCCCCAAAAAAAAGTTTCGTGCGCGAAACACATGCCTCTGATCGGGCAGGTTTGGTGAATTGGCTGATGGTCCAATGCCAAATTGTCGTTTGTAAGAGTTGAGCGGGCTATGATAGTGAGCGGGTCAATAAAGATTGAGGGCCTGCCGTGCGTTTTGCAGATTTATTACTGAACCCAGAAGGGCGCCAAGTCGTGGCCCCACGCAGCATGTCTGCACGGCAATTTGTGTCATATACGCGCTATCGCCTCGGAAAAACCTCGCGCTTTTTTATCCACATTCCCAAAAACGCAGGCTCTAGCATTCGCAAAAATAAAACGCTGCGCAAGGATGTGGTTTTTGCCGACCCAAGGTTTCTGAAAGATCAGGCTTATTGGCAATCGTTTTATGACTACATGACCCAGATCGGTGCGCATTATGGCCCGCATCATGCGCGATTGGTCGATTGGCCAAGGACGTGCGCGATACCCACGAGGGTTTTGCTGTCGTTCGAAACCCGTGGGCGCGTGTTGTGTCGCGCTATACTTATCATTTCAAGTCTCGTGGCCATTTAAACGAGGATGCTGCGCCTTCGCGTAAAGGGTTAGAGGCCTTCTTAGAAACGCGCCACGAATTTATGGATAGGCCGTTCTTTTGGCACCGTGCGATACATAATTGGTATCCCCAAATTGATTATGTCTTGGATGAGAACAGAAAGCTGGCCGCCACTTGTTTGCGCAGTGAACATTTGGGGCAAGACCTTACCAGCTATCTTGGGGCGCATGACATTAGATCGGTCAATAAATCGACCAAGGCTGGTTTTGATTGGAAAGAGCTGTATACCCCCAAGACCCTGCAATTGATCGCAGACATTTACGCGCAAGATATCGAATTTTTCGGATTTGATTTTGATACGCCTGCGCAAAAGAATATCCTGCAAAACATGCCCAAGGATCAATCATGAATATCTATGGCGTAACGACGATTTTGGATGTGTTGGTCTGTGGTCTTTGGGCAGGTCTGATGTGGCGCTTTGCCAATAAGACGGCGGTGCCTCATTATATTTCTGATGCAGTTAATCGCGATGGATCTATAACCTATTTAGCCCAACGCGAGGTGCTGATCCTTTTGCGCAGTGGTCAGTATTTTGCGATCCTCAGCCTTGGTATCTGTTATCTAATTTTGCTTTATTTAGGGCTGTGGCTGGGGTCTGGAATGATCATGATAGCGGTGTCGCTGATTGCGGCAGCGTTTAGTTTTTCCATGGGTATTATAAATAAAATATTTGAGAAAAGATTGGAGCTGCCGGCACCCTGGGCTGCATGGATGCTGGCGGGGGCGTTGGCGGTCGTATCGCTTGGATGCAAGATCGTCTTTGCCGGGTAAGGCTGTTGCGAAATGTTTCGCACGCGAAACAAATTCACCCAACTATCAGATTTTTAACAATTTTTTCTATGCATATTTTGAAGCGTAAGGTTTGCCAAAAGGCAGGGCATCTATAGCCCCACCCCTGCGTAAACCTCAAATCCGGCGCGTTTAGCATCTTTAGGTGAATAGACATTGCGCAGATCGATCATGCGCGGGGTTTCCATTCGGTTGGCCACACGTTTCAAATCCAGCGCACGGAATTCATTCCACTCGGTCATCACAATCACCGCATGGGCGTTCTGAACGGCCTTGTAGGCGTCGTCCATCCAGTTCACGCCGGGCAGCAGGGCCTCACCCTCTTTGCGGCCTTGCGGGTCCACCACGCGCACTTTGGCGCCACCCCCAACAAGGGCAGGCACGATGGTCAGCGATGGGGCATCACGCATGTCATCGGTGTTGGGTTTAAACGTACAGCCCAGAACGGCAATGGTTTTGCCGTTCACGTTGCCGTCGCAGGTATCCATGATTTTGTCGATCATCCGGCGTTTGACGGCCTCGTTTACCTTGATCACGGTTTCGGTGATTTGCATGGGTACGGCGTGTTCTTGGCCAATGCGCGCCAAGGCGGATGTATCTTTTGGAAAACAGGATCCGCCATAACCGGGGCCTGCATGCAGAAACTTGTTGCCGATGCGCCCGTCCATGCCGATGCCTTTGGACACCTCTTTGACGTTGGCGCCGACTTTTTCGCAAAGGGCAGCGATTTCGTTGATGAAGGTGATCTTGGTGGCCAGAAACGCGTTGGCCGCATATTTGATCATCTCGGCACTTTCCAAATCCGTCGTCACAATCGGGAAGTCGCGCAAAAATAGCGGGCGGTATACTTCGGCCATCACCTCGGCGGCAGCATCGTTTTGCACACCAACCACCACACGATCAGGGCGCATGAAATCATCAATGGCGGCCCCTTCGCGCAGAAATTCTGGGTTGGACGCAACATCGAACTGTGCCTCAGGGTTGGCCTTGGCAATTACCTGCTTAACGCGGCGGTTGGTGCCAACGGGTACGGTGGATTTTGTTACCACCACGCAATAGCCAGTCATGGCTTGGGCAATCTCTTCGGCGGCAGCCATCACATAGGTCAGATCGGCATGACCATCGCCGCGGCGCGTTGGGGTGCCTACGGCGATAAAGACCGCGTCAGCGCCCGCCACAGCGGCGCTAAGGTCGCCGGTGAACGACAAGCGCCCCGCCTCGACGTTTTTCACCATAAGGGCGTCTAGGCCGGGCTCATAGATGGGCACCTCGCCGCTTTCCAGCATGGTAATTTTATTGGGGTCTTTGTCGACACAAATGACATCATGGCCAAAGTCCGAAAAACATACACCTGAAACGAGGCCAACATAGCCTGTACCGATCATTGCGATACGCATGGAATTTTCTCCTGAAACTGCTCATCCTTGGAATGAGCGAGGGCAGGGGCGCTGTCAACCTTTTAGGTTGTTTGGCGCCCGTATGTTGCGCCGGTGTGTCGCGGCCTTAATCGGTGTGGATTTTGAGCACGCGAAATTCGCGCCCTTGTTGGCATTTTGAGAACATTGGCCATTGTCCCGTTAAGGTTAATGTTTGCCCAAGGGTGAGATTGCGCGGCACGGCGCCAGACAGGCTGATGGTTTCACCGGTATCTAAACGAAATTGTGGGCATTCCACGCCTGCCCCTTGAAAGGTGCCGGTGATTTGAAACCCGTCCTTGGTTTCCTTGCCTTGGGTTATGGGAGGGGGTGTTGGTCTAACATCCATGGCGTTGACGCCGCTACTTGTGTTCAGCGAAATGACGAAGGCCAAACAGAAGCTTGGCACAATTTCAAAACCCCAATGCACAGCGACCCTTTCATGAAACACAATATATACATCTTTATATTCAATTATGGGCTGAACCAACAGGCCTTCGCCCCAAGATGGTTTCTCGGCGGTGTTCTGCTCGATAAAAGAGGATGAAACTTATTGGTGCAGAGAATCATGAACTATGTTAGTAATATTTCCTGACGCGCTATTAATCAGCGTGTTAAGCTGTATAAGCCGCCACGTAATTAAGTAAATAACATAGTCTGAGTACTCATGCTGCACTTGCTGAAATTGATGTCACGATCGCAAAAACAGTTCTTGCTGTTGGTGATTGATGTGCTGTTGATCCCGCTTGCGCTTTATGTGGCGCTGGTTATTCAACTGAATGCTGCTTGGCCGCGTCAGGCTGTTATGGATATCGCCCCCTTTCTGCCCTATCTGATGGTGGTCGGGGCAACTTTGTCATGGGTGTTGGGCACGCCGCAAATTCGTCTGAACGCCTATGAAATTCGTGCCATCGGGCGCACCGCGGCTTATGCTACATATTTGATGCTGAGCTCGGCACTTTTGGCGCGTATCACGGGTTTGCAATTTGGCATGGGGCTGTGGGCAGTTTTTGGCTTGTTGGTATTTCTACTGTCCGTGGGCAGTCGTGTTTTGATGTTGCAACTTGTGTTGACGATTTATCGCAGTGGTCAAAAACGCTTGCGGGTTTTGATTTATGGGGCAGGCAACACGGGCTTGCAATTGGCCCACGCCTTTATGTCTCATGAAAGCATTGAACCGGTGGCTTTTGTGGATGACAACACCTCATTGCAGGGTGTTTCTCTGGCGGGCTTGCCCATTTTTGCACCGCCGAAAATTCCAGAAATTGCGAAAAGCGAAGGTATCTAGCGGGTGCTGTTGGCCATGCCGGCGATCAGCAAGATCCGTCGCGCACAATCACGCAATCTTTGCAGGCCTTGGGGCTTGAGGTGCAGGCCCTGCCATCATTCGCGCAGTTGATTGGCGAAGAAGCATTGATTGACAAACTGGCACCAGTCACGCCGGGGCAATTTTTGGGCCGCGCGCATTTGGATCGCGAAATCGCAGGCGGTGCGGAAACCTATGAGGGCCGCTCGGTGATGGTCACGGGGGCAGGGGGCTCGATCGGGTCCGAAATTTGCCGCCAGTTGCTGCAATTGCGCCCGCGTCGTTTGGTGCTGTTTGAACTGTCTGAATTGGCGCTTTATACCATTGAAATGGAACTGCGCCAATTGTTGGAAGGCAGCGACAATCCGGTAGAAATCGTCCCCTTGATGGGATCGATGACTGAGGCCCGTTTGGTGCGCCGTGCGCTCGCGGAAAATCAAATTGAGGTGGTGCTGCATACGGCTGCCTATAAACACGTGCCCATGGTTGAGGCGAACCCCTTGGTGGGTCTGTCCAACAACGTGCTTGGTACGCAGATTATGGCCCGCGAGGCCAAAGCGGCTGGCGTGGAACGTTTCATGCTGATCTCATCGGACAAAGCGGTGCGACCAACAAACGTTATGGGCGCCTCAAAGCGTCTGGCGGAAATGGTTGTGCAAGACTTGGCCAGCCGATCAAAAACCACGATCTTTTCCATGGTACGCTTTGGCAATGTGCTGGGCTCATCGGGTTCTGTGGTGCCGCTGTTTCAGGATCAGATTGCCCGTGGTGGCCCTGTGACCCTGACTGACAATGCGGTCACCCGTTATTTCATGACCATCCAAGAGGCCGTGGGTCTGGTCATTTTGGCGGGATCCTACGCTGAGGGCAGCGAAATTTTTGTGCTTGATATGGGTCGACCCGTTTTGATCCGTCAACTGGCGGAACAAATGATCGAGGCGGCAGGATACACCCTGCGCAGTGCCAAAAACCCTGACGGTGACATCGCGATCAAGGTCACAGGTTTACGCCCCGGTGAAAAATTGCACGAAGAGCTGCCCATCACCAAGGGTCGGATCAGCACCGAGAACCCCAAGATTTTCTGTGCCGCCGAAAAACCCCTGTCAGAAATTGAGGTCGCCACCGCCCTGCGTGCCCTGCGCGAAGCCGTGGCCACAGGCGACGAACCCGCCGCACGCGCCGTCATCACCCGCTGGGTCGAAGGCTATGTGCCCGCATCAGAAACTGTGGTGGGGCAGGGGTAACTTTAGGGTGAATGCCTGCTTGGAGCCCAGAGTTCCGAATGCTGCATCCGCTTTAAATGTCCGCTCTGCAGTAAAACCGCTCGGACGGCGTGCTCAAACATCTACCGGTCCAGATTTGCGGATGCTTTAAGCTCATCCCTTGTCGTACCTTCGCGTCCCATCTATGTTGAAAGAGCGCTTCCGTCGCATGAACGCGTCGAGCAACGGCGCGCTGTGATGACAACAAAGGAGTCTAATTGATGTTTGAATTCTTCCAAAAATTGACAGCTTTGTTTCGCCCCTCGACGTATGACCCTAAAAATCCTCCGTTAGGAATGGAAGCGACGGATCTAGATTTAGTGAACAGGGCAAACCGCGAGAACGAGCGGGTCGAAGACAGAAATTGGCGTGACATACATCGGCGCTAGGAGATGAAGAATTCGGAGCCGGATGTCCTTGTCGCGTTCGGTCTGTTCCAATTCAAGAAGCCGCCATTGGCGCAACCGCAGCGAAAGCCCACTGTGTCCGCATACCAGACCTAGCTGTCTTTTGACTGCTCTGCCCTAAGCGCGGCGACCTCGACCCTTAGGGCGCGGACTTCTTGTAGGATGCTGGAGGTTTCCACCGCCATGGCCTCGCGCTCATCGTGGGCCTCGGCACTTTGTTGGGATTGCATGGCATCCACAATCACACCAATGAACAGGTTCAAAACCGCAAAGGCTGTGACGATGATAAAGGGCACAAACAACGCCCATGACCATGGATAGGCCGCCATCACAGGGCGCACGATGCCCATGGACCAGCTTTCCAATGTCATGATCTGAAACAACGTATAGGACGAGTTGCCCAAGGTGCCGAACCATTCTGGAAAACTGGCAGCGAAAAGCTTGGTTGAAATGACCGAGAACACAAAGAAGATCAGCCCCAACAACAAGACAATCGCCCCCATGCCAGGCAGGGCCTCAAGCAGGCCGTTTACCACACGGCGCATTGAAGGCACGGTGGAAATCAGCCGCAAGATGCGCAGGATACGGAAGGCGCGCAAAACCGACAAAGCACCGGTTGCAGGCACCAAGGCCACGGCCACCACCGCAAAATCAAACAGCCGCCATGGGTCGCGCCAAAAGCCGCGAAAATCAACGATCAAGCGCAGGAGGATTTCAATCACAAAAATCGACAGAATAACGGTGTCGATGGATTGAAGAAGGGGGCCAGCGGCGGCCATTGCCACAGGCGAGGTTTCCATGGCCAACACGATGGCATTCACCACAATCAATGCAATGATGCCCTTCTCGAAATATGGATGGGCAATAAAATGGGCAAGACGTTGGCGCAACATGGGAAACACATCCAGATACAATAAGGTTTTTCACGTGCTTACTATGCGATTTACTTAAGCCTGTGCAAGCAGATGCGCGCCGTGATACCCCGCGCCCTATTCGGTATTATTTGGGCAATGTAATACCCCTCAGTGGCCCACTCATTTTGATGAAATACCCTGTGTTAGGGAATGTTTTCTGGCGTCAGCACTTGGATGGTTGAAATTGGCAAATGCGGTGGGCCTGCCAACAATCGATGGTAAACAAGAAAGGCGTTGAAGGCGTTTTTGATGTCCGTTTGCAAGTCGTGATAAAGGATAAAGTCCAGCTTTCTATCCATGATCAAATTGCGGTTTTCTTGGTCCAGATCATGCGCCACAAAGACATCAGGTTTTAGGCCATGATGCGCAAGCGTGGCCAAGATTGAGGCGTTGCCACCCCCCATAGAATAAACCGCGCAAAGATCTGTCATGTCACCAATAACGTCAGACAAAACCTTGGCCGTATCAAAATTCGTGCCACTGCCGCCCTGAACTTTGATGATCCGCAATTTTGGACAGGCTTGTGCCAAGGCTTCGGTGAATGCCGTATCGCGCGCTTGTTCCCCCAGAAATCGTTCATGACTGCGCATGGCCAAAACACGCCCTTGAACATCCCCGATTGCTTTCGCGATCAGATAGGCCGCCGTGCGCCCAGCCCCTGCATTATCCAGCCCCGCATAAGCCAGACGCGTGGTATCTGTGATGTCAGTCACCAGTGTCACCACGGGGATTTTCGCTGCCCCCAGCCTGTTTACTGCCGCCCTGATTTTGGGCGTGTTGCGCGCCTTTAGGCAAACGCCATGACTGCCACGTTTCAAAATACGCATAAGTGCGGCAACGACTTCGTGTTCTTCCATTATGTCTTGCTGCATAAACCGCGACCGACACACCGCCGCCCCGACATGGGGCAACGCGGCCTCGGCGGCGGCTTTGACTTCGCGGCTGAAACGGCTGGGGGCCTCGATGACAAAATCAAAAAACAGGCGTCGGCCACGCGCTGCAAGCTGTGCCTCTTGGCTGGCCAATTCTTCGATTGCCGCCTGCACGCGCAGCCGCGTTTGCGCACTGACGTGAGCGCGATCATTTAAGGCGCGATCCACTGTTGCTGCGCCCAGTCCGGCCTGAAGGGCAATTTCTTTTATGGGAAAGCGATGGGTCATTTGATGTGTTTTTGATGTGTTTTTATCCACAACACAATCCCAAATGCGCTAGCCTGACAAGGCACAAGCGGAGATATTGCCATGACTTATTCACCCAAAACAACACCTGGTTATTACGATCCTGACAGCTGTGATCTGCAAGATTTCACAGCCCTTATCGATCAAACGACATCGGCCAAGGACGTGCCCCATGCCAGCACGATCCAAAAGAACGTCCCGATCTATGAGATGAATGATCTGCGCGCGGCTTTGCTACAGGATCAACCACGCAAGGCACTGATGGCGGAATGGGCGCAGGTTTTGCGCACCGGGGCGGGTGTTATGGTTCTTAAAAATTCATACACCGACACAACGGTGCTGGATCAGGCAACCGATCTTTATATGAAAATCATTGAAGACGAAAAACAGCGCCTTGGCGGCGCGGCGGATCACTTTGCAGCAGCAGGTGCCAATGATCGTGTTTGGAATTCTTTGCAAAAACTATGCGAAGCCTCCCCTGATGTCTTTTTGAAATATTTCGCCAATACGGCTATTGCGGCGGCCAGTGAGGCATGGCTTGGACCAAACTATCAGATGACGGCGCAGGTGAACCTTGTGCATCCAGGCGGTGCGGCACAACAGGCGCATCGCGATTACCATCTGGGGTTTCAGTCTGCCGATATCAGCATGTCTTATCCAGCCCATGTGCATGATCTGTCACCAGTTTTAACCTTGCAAGGGGGCATTGCCCATTGCGACATGCCGCTTGAAAGCGGGCCGACAAAACTGTTGCCGTTTTCGCAATCATATGGGCCGGGATATACCGCATGGCGTCGGGATGAATTTCGCGCCCTTTTTGAAGAACGCTATGTGCAACTGGCGCTAAACAAAGGCGACACCATCTTTTTCAACCCCGCGATATTTCACGCGGCTGGCGCCAACACGAGCGAGGGTATTCATCGCTTTGTTAATCTGTTGCAGGTGTCTTCTGCATTTGGGCGCGCCTTAGAGGCCATCAATCGCGACAAGATGTGCAAGCTGACCTTCCCAAGCGCGCAGCGTGCCAAGGCCAGCAATACCCTAAGTGAGGCCGAGCTGGCCGCAGCCATTGCCGCCACCGCCGAAGGGTATTCTTTCCCCACCAACCTTGATCTTGACCCGCCCACAAACGGGCTGGCCCCGCAAACACAAGCCGCCTGTTTTCATGCCGCCCTTCAGGCCGAAACAAGCCCCGAGGCATTTGGCAAACAACTGGACAAGATGAGCGCTGTCAAAAGGGCCTAAAGTCTCCCCGTGCCTGCCTCAACCAAACGCGCACTCGTTGGCTGGTTTGGTTGAGGCGAGCATGGTATCAGGGACGATGAGTACCCTTCGAACCAAGGCCAAGATTGCCGCCAGTAACAATGCCGATCTTTGCGCGGCCATAATGGCCGCGCATGATCTGCGCACCACGGCTGAATATCTGTGTATCGATGATCCTTTACCCTATTACCCTAAGATGGTGACACTGGATGAACAGGCCAGCGCCGAGGTGATGTCGCGTCTTCAGCATTCAGATGCTCAAGACATACGCACCATCAAAGACAGCTTTTCATGCTTAGATGCAAAGATCCTTGGCATGAAAACCTTGTTTGAGGCTTCGTGGATTTGGCATGACGCGATCGCACAAGACTTGCCCCCGAATTACCTGCCCCCGAATTGGATACAGATCCAAACGGCAAAACAGCTTGCCAACTGGCATCAGGCATGGGGCGGCGACAACCCAACTGAGCGGGTGATCTTTCCGCCCGCTTGTTTGAACGATGCCAATCTGACGTTTCTGGCCCGTTTATCCGGCACGGAAATCCACGCGGGCTGTATTGCGAATTTATCAAAAGATGCCATTGGCCTGTCGAATGTTTTTTCACAACACCCCAACGATACGCACCTTTACCAAGAGGCCCTAGCGGCCGTATCCGCCATGGGCGGCCCGCGTCCCGTTGTTGGCTATGAAAGTGGTCAAGACCTTGTCGCAGCGCGCGCTTCGGGCTTTCAAGAAGTGGGTCGTTTGCGCGTATTAGGGCGATAGCGGCATCCAATGAAGGTGTTATACGTCTGGGCAAAATAATATCTTGCTTTATCCCTGCCCATCACAGCCAAAATGGGCGTTTTTTGCACCGAAATAGGTAATGTATTGGGTCACGCCACCTTGTAATTTCGCCCAAAACACCCATATAAACATCAATAATAACAAAGGAATTTGCCAAATGCCCATCGAAGACATTCTACTTGATCTCTTAAACGGAAATATCGTCTATATCCTGCTGGCATTCTTATTTCTCACGCTCATCCTCAAGGCTGTGCGCATTGTTTCACAATCCGAACAACACGTGATTGAACGCTTTGGTCGTTTGCATTCAGTGCTTGGGCCTGGGATCAATCTGATCGTGCCTTTCTTGGATCGTGTCGCGCATAAAATCTCTATCCTTGAACGCCAACTGCCCACCGCATCGCAAGACGCGATTACGCGGGACAACGTGTTGGTGCAGGTCGAAACCTCGGTGTTTTATCGCATCATTCAGCCCGAAAAAACCGTGTATCGTATCCGCGATGTGGACGGGGCGATTTCAACCACTGTGGCTGGTATTGTGCGTGCTGAAATCGGCAAAATGGATTTGGACGAAGTTCAGGCCAACCGCTCATCCGTGATCGACACCATTAAGAATTCCGTCGAGAGTGCGGTGGATGATTGGGGGATCGAAGTGACCCGCGCCGAAATTTTGGACGTGAACCTAGATGAGGCCACCCGCGCGGCCATGATGCAGCAACTAAACGCCGAACGCGCCCGTCGCGCACAAGTAACCGAGGCCGAGGGCGCCAAACGCGCTGTGGAACTGGGGGCTGATGCCGAACTTTATGCATCCGAACAATCCGCCAAAGCCCGCCGCGTTTTGGCCGACGCCGAAGCCTATGCAACATCTGCGGTGGCCATGGCCATCAAGGAACACGGCATTGAATCGGCCCAATATCAGGTGGCCTTGAAACAGGTCGAGGCCCTAACCGCCCTTGGCACCAGTGACGGTTCCCAAACCATCGTTGTCCCCGCATCGGCCATGGACGCCTTTGGCGATGCCTTCAAATTATTGAAAGGACGCAGCTAATGGATACGGCTGTAAATCTGTGGTGGGCATGGCTTGCCGCCGCAATCGCCTTTGGCATCCTTGAGGTTCTCGCGCCGGGCTTTATCTTCCTTGGCTTTGCCATCGGGGCGTTGGTCATGACAGTACTGATCGCCATTTTACCCAGCGCGGTCGCCGTACCCGTGGCACTGGCGATCTTTGCCGGACTGTCACTGGTGTCATGGATCGTACTTAAGGTGGCCTTTAAAAGCCAAAGCTCAGGCGCGCGCCGCGTCACCCACGATATCAACGACTGAAGTTATCCCATCGATGGTGAGGTGGGGATCGTGCTAAACCCTAGTACACGGAAAATTTGCTGCGACATCTAAGGTTTGCTATGCGGACAAACCTACATTTTCGTTTAGGAAGCTATTCCACACCTTCGCCGCTTTTTGCTAGTTCTCGTCGTTCTCGAAACCAGATCACGATCTCGCATATTGCAACGAATGAAAGCACTGCATCAATGAAGCCTAGAATACCCGTAATGCTCAGCCCGCCCGTTACGCTGAGCTTGATATTGAAGACGCACAGAATGGCGAACAGGATAGCTACCCAAACATATCCTTGACGCAAGCCCCTGAGAAATAGGTATAATACTGCTAGATACAACAATGCCGAAGCAGTTGAGTAGAGACCCTCTGACTTTCGTGCGACAAAATATAGGAAAATTCCTAGTCCGATCACCAGAAGCTGAAGCCACATCATGTATTTTATAGCTTGCAGTGTCAGCGACATAATTCCGGCCCTGTTAAAACTTATTCGGCTTTCTTTGGTAATTCGGAAGGGATTGTCAATCATGACAACCGCTAAGGGCTCCAAGCCGCCGTTCGCAGGCCCAATATTTAATCCCTATATTGGTCCAGCCTCGAGCATATAGTTGTTGGCTTGATTTTCAAAAATGCTTTTGGCCTATCCACGTGTCACCTTTATGGATGCTTTACTGGCTCGGTTTGCGTTGAATTTTTCGACACAAGTGATGGTGTTTTATGTACTGATCAGCATCATTTTGGTGATTTATGAGACACGAACCAGTTTGGACTTTGGCAAAATATCTCTGGCCTTTGCCATGGCTGGTGCCTTGGCTTTCGGAATCGGTGTTGTGAATTGTTACCTAACTACAAGATATCAGGTCTGGAGCCGCGTCTGGGCAATCACCAATCGACCGATGTTCTTACTCTCCTGTATTTTGTTTTTGTTTGAGTCTGTTCCTGAACCCTATGCCTCATATTTGTGGTATAATCCGGTGGCGCATATTACCGGTCAGATGCGATCTGCTTTTTACCCCTATTACAATCCGACCTACATTAGCCCTGCCTATGTGTTTGGTCTCTCGGCTGCATTGACCGTTTTGGGGCTTATTATGCTGAAAAAATATCACAAAGACATTCTGAACCGCTAAAACGGCCACCAAAAGAATTATGCCTCCGGCGGGGATATTTGTGACCAAAAGAAACGAAATAAGAGATACCTAATGGGTTCTTCTGGGGTTAAATATCCCCGCCGGAGGCAAGAAATTTAATCTCGCACCAGTGCCTTTAAGGCCGCCCCATATTTGTTTTTACCAAACATATTCGCGCGCACGAGCAATTCAGCATCTGTAATCCAACCGGATTGATATGCCACCTCGTCAGGGCTGCCGATTAACATGCCTTGGCGCATTTCCATGGTGCGCACAAAGTTACCTGCATCCAGCAGGCTGGAATGAGTGCCCGTATCCAGCCAAGCATAACCGCGCCCCATGCGTTTTACGCTTAGGCTGCCATCCTCTAGGTAAGTTTCCAAGAGGCTGGTGATTTCTACTTCACCGCGTGCACTGGGTTTTACCTTATGCGCCCGCGCTGAGGCGGTGCTGTCTAGAAAGTACAGACCTGTCACTGCGTAATTTGAAGGTGGCACCTCGGGTTTTTCAATGATCGATTGCACCGCGCCGTCTTTGTCAAAATCCACCACGCCATAACGTTCCGGATCCGCCACGTGATACCCAAAGACCGTACCGCCGGTTTCCTGTTTATCCGCCTCGGCCATCATTTCCGGCAAGCCATGCCCAAAGAAGATGTTATCGCCCAACACCATGGCCGATGGCGCGCCATCTAGGAAATCTTCGGCCAGTGTATAGGCTTGCGCCAGCCCCTCAGGTTTGGGTTGTTGAATATAGGTCAAGCTGATGCCCCAGTCCGATCCATCCCCTAAGATGCGTTGAAACTGTGCTTGATCCTCGGGTGTGGTAATCACCGCGATTTCGCGAATGCCCGCCAGCATCAGAACACTGAGCGGATAATAGATCATCGGCTTGTCATAGATCGGCATCAGTTGCTTTGAGACCCCCAAAGTGATGGGGTAAAGTCGCGTGCCAGAGCCGCCTGCCAGAATAATACCTTTACGCTTCGTCATTGCTAAGTTCCTTAATCACATCGGCCAAAGACACGCGCCAATCCAGGCGGGTAATGCCAAAAACAGTCTCTAATGTTGAACAATCCATGCGCGAATTTGCTGGTCGCGCGGCGGGTGTTGGAAAATCAGAGGTGGGGATATCCACCACCTCTGGTGTCAAATTGCTTTGGGCAAAAATTTCACGCGCAAAATCAGCCCAAGATACATCCGGCCCACCTGCAAAATGATAAGTGCCCGATTTACCGCTGTCGGCCAGCAACTGATCCGCCATGGCCAGACAGGCATCCGCAATATCACCTGCCGCCGTTGGTCCACCAATTTGATCCGCCACAATCGTCAGCCGGTCGCGTTCTGCCCCCAAGCGGCGCATAGTTTTTACAAAGTTATTCCCGTGCGCGGAAAACACCCACGAGGTACGCAAAATGCCATAAGTACCACCTGCGGCGCGCACGCCCTCTTCGCCCGTCAACTTGGTGCGCCCATAGGCACCCAACGGGGCCGTTAAATCATTCACCATCCAAGGCTGATCCCCTGTGCCATCAAAAACGTAATCCGTTGAGATATGCACAAACGGTATGCCCTTGGCCGCACAAGCGGTGGCCATCGCTGTGGGTGCCGCCCCATTCACCAAAGCCGCCATCGCTTCGTCACTTTCGGCCTTGTCCACGGCCGTATAGGCAGCAGCGTTAATCACAGCATGACAGTCCGTCTCGGTAATGAGTTTTGCACAAGCCGCCGGATCAGACAGATCCGCCTGATCGCGCCCCAAGGCGATGATGCCTTCACGACGACGCGCCAATTCCTGTGACACTTGGCCGGTGGTTCCAAAAACGAGAATACTCATAATAATCCCCCTTCGGGTGTCAGATATGTTGGTGAAACACCGGTGATTTCAGGATCATACCCAAAGCGTTCAAAATCTTCTTCATACATGCGCGTTAGGCGGCTAATATCTTGGCGTGTTGGCACGATTTTGTCACCAAGGTCTTGGCCCTCTTTTGTGCGTGTTTTACGTTGATTTCCCACGGGGATTTCACGCAAGGGTTGGTCTTGGCCTTGGGCCGCATATTGATCCAGAAATGCCTGCACCGCCATCAAACCGGATTCCAAATAAAACACCTTGGCCCCAAGGGGCACAAAGTCACTCATGGGACGGGGGTGATTGTCCAAATAGAACATGTCTTCTTTGTTCCAACTGTCTTCAATCCGCGCAAGCCACTCGCCAAAGCTGACGCTTTTATCCAAATGGCCACCCACCTCGATATTAAAGTGATACATGCTGACCATGCGATCCATCGGATGGCGCACCACGGTGAAAATCTGGTCAAAAAAGTTCAACGGGATCAGCTGACCCAAATCGCCCGCCTCGATATGTTGCGGCGAGGTGTGTGACCATGGTTCTACATCGCCCTTTTGAAAATACCGTCGATCCAAAAAGGCCACCGACCCAAAGCGCGCCTTGATGTAATTTTCCACGCCCGTGCCGCCGCATTTGGGAACATGGGCATAGTAGATCAACTGGCCTTGGGATTTGAAAAACGGCATCTTACTTTCCTGTGCCCAACCGTTCGCCAACACCGGCACGATTTTGCAGGGCACGCCACCAGTCTTCATTATCCAGATACCATTGAACGGTTTTTTCCAACCCTTCCTCAACGGTCACCGACGGGCGCCAACCCAATTCATTGGCGATACGTTGCGGGTCAATCGCATAACGCGCATCATGGCCAGGGCGATCTGTTACATAGGTGATTTGATCCGCATAGGGCGCAGCACCAGGGCGCAAACGATCCAGAATGGCACAAAGGGTTGTCACCAATTCTAGGTTGCTGCGTTCATTCTCGCCGCCAATATTATAGCTGCGGCCATTTTCACCGCGCGTCAGCACACAGAGCAACGCATCAGCGTGATCTTCGACATAAAGCCAATCGCGCACATTTGAGCCATCGCCATAAATCGGCAAAGGTTCACCCGCCAAGGCCTTGATGATGACCACAGGGATCAACTTTTCAGGGAAATGAAAGGGGCCGTAGTTGTTTGAACAATTGCTCATGACGATGGGCAAGCCGTAAGTTTCATGCCAAGCGCGTACCAAATGATCCGAGGCCGCTTTACTGGCCGAATAAGGACTGCGCGGGTCATAAGGTGTTTCTTCGGTGAACTGGCCTGTTTCACCCAGACTGCCAAACACTTCATCCGTGGAAATGTGATGAAAACGGAAAGCTTCAGGTTTATCCGCCCCTTCCCAATAGGCGCGCGCGGCCTCTAGCATTTGATAGGTGCCGGTGATGTTGGTTTCAATGAAATCACCCGGGCCATCAATGGAGCGGTCCACATGGGATTCCGCGGCCAAATGCATGACTGTATCAGGCTTATGGGCGGCAAAGATACGATCCAAGGCGGCGCGGTCCCGAATGTCGGCTTGCTCAAACGCATAAAGCGGGTTGTCCGCCACCGAGGCCACATTATCCAAACAGGCCGCATAGGTCAGCGCGTCTAGATTGACCACAGAATGCCCTTGGGCCACGGCGGCGCGCACGACGGCAGAGCCAATAAAGCCAGCGCCACCTGTTACGAGGATTTTCATCGGGTTGCTCACGGCGTTCCTTCCCACACAAACGGACTGTCAAAATCGGCCAAAACTGGTGCTGCGGCGTCTTTACCAGACAGCTTGGCCTCGATGTCGCCAAGGCCCCAATCAATGCCAATATCAGGGCAATCAAAACGCACGGCACCATCGCATTCAGGCGCGTAATAATCGGTGCATTTATAACAGATTTCAGTGTCAGGTTCGCGCGTGGAAAACCCGTGCAAGAAACCAGCAGGCACCAGCAACTGCGCCCCATTTTCAAAGCTAAGCTCGGCGCCCACCCATTGCCCATAGGTGGGCGAGCCTTTGCGAATGTCCACGGCCACATCAAACAAGCGACCACGACCACAACGCACCAATTTGGCTTGGGCGTGCGGGGGCGATTGAAAATGCAAACCACGCACCGTGCCAATGTCTGCGGACATGGAATGATTGTCTTGCACAAAATCCAAAGTGACGCTGGCCGCCGCCATACGTTCCTTGTTCCAGCTTTCACTAAAAAACCCTCGCGCATCGCCGTGGCGGGCGGGGGTGATCAACAGGACATCGGGAATGGAGAGGGCTTCTATTTTCACAAGATCATCTTCCGGTATTTTTGGTTAAATTTCCCAGCCTTCATTCACGGCAACTGGGGTACAACTTTCAGGGATGCTCATAACAAGGGCCGCCATAAATGTCAGCCCTTGCTTGTGCCTTGGATGCCTATGTCGGCTTATCCCTTGGCGCCTTGGCCACGCGAATACAGATCCTCATAGCGCACGATGTCATCTTCACCCAGATAGGCACCGGTTTGCACCTCAATCAGGGTCATTGGCAATTTGCCAGGGTTTTCCATCCGGTGAATGGCCCCAAGCGGAATATAGACCGATTGGTTCTCGCTCAGCAATTTAACGTCGTCCCCCACGGTGACCTTGGCGGTACCAGATACCACGATCCAATGTTCGGCGCGGTGAACGTGACTTTGCAATGACAGGATGCCGCCCGGTTTCACCACGATGCGCTTTACCTGAAAGCGGTCGCCCAAGGCCAAGGTTTCAAACCACCCCCAAGGGCGGTGATCTTTCAAAAATGCATCCGCTTGAATGGCCTGCTTTTGGCGCAGGGCAACCACGGCGTTCTTTACGTCTTGGGATCGGGATCGATCCGCCACCAATACCGCATCAGGCATGGCCACCGCGATGATGTTATCCAGCCCAATGCCCACCAATTCTTGGTTGTCCATTTCGGCCCGCAACAAAGTGTCTGTGCAATCAATGGCTGTGGTGTGCCCTGCGGTTACCACGCCTGTGGCGTCTGATGCAGACTCGCGCCAGATCGCATCCCAATCCCCAAGATCAGACCAGCCCGCACGAAACGGCACCACCATCAAATTATCGCTGCGCTCCATGACCGCAAAGTCAATCGAGATGTCTTCGGCTTGATCCCATGCATCAGGTGCAAGGCGCAGAAAGCCCAAATCAGGTTGACCATTATCAACAGCCGCTTGCACGGGATCCATCAGATTTGGCGCATGGGCCTTAAAGGCCGCAATAATGCTGGCGGTGGAAAACAAAAATATGCCTGCGTTCCACAAATAATCACCTGCATCGGCCATTTCTTGGGCGCGTTCAAGATTGGGTTTTTCCACAAATGACGTCAACGGCACAGGCGTCAGATCATCGGCTTTGGGCACATGGCTTAGGTGCAAATAACCAAAACCGGTTTCAGGACGTGTTGGTTCAATACCAAAGGTCACCATAGAACCCGCACGCGCAGCTTTGGCACCCGCCGCCACCGCCGCCTGAAACGCCACTTCATCGGTGATCACATGATCAGATGGGGCCACCAGCATCAGCGCCTCTGGGTCTTGGTTGTGCAAATGCAGTGCCGCCGCAAGAATCGCCGGACCCGTATTGCGGCTAGATGGCTCAATCACCACGGCCCCTGGATCAACGCCGACAGCGGCCAATTGTTCGGTCACAATAAAGCGGAAATCAGATTGCGTCAGCACCATGGGGGCGGCAAAATCATCGCCCTGAAAGCGCTGCGCGGTTGCCTGAAACAGTGTTTCTTCCTGTGTTAGTGCCGTAAATTGCTTGGGATAGCTTTTACGCGACAAAGGCCAAAGCCGCGTTCCAGACCCACCACACAATAAAACCGGCGTTATCTTAGAAAGGGTTGGGCTTTTCGCTGACATCACACACACTCACTTTGGTTCTAATTATCTTGAACATCGTTATGGCTTGTTTTGCCACTCAACCTCAAGTGGGGGAATTCATTACCAAATTTCCCCTAAAACCATCTTGAGGTCCGCCATGCAGGCTAGCTTGCGGAATGGGATCGTTTCACCCAACCCAAAAACGTCGCATCCGGATTGCGCAAGCGACGACGCCCCAAAGCGACCCAATGTGCCCGCCACGCCGCCTCTAGTGCGTAAACATCCGCACCTGGCGCCAGCGCGCGCGCCGCATCAAGGGCGGTATCTGTTAGGCGTGGGGGCGGCATCGCCTCAATCAACGCGTCCTTCAGGGCAAAGCGGATGATGTCGCCCTCTTCTTCCGTCATGTCATATTCTGGCAAGGTACCCGCCTTGATCATATCGCGGATCATTTTGCGAAACACCCGGCGTGGACTGGCGGAACCCGATTTTTTCAACAGAACCTCGACGGACACGCGCCATGCATCTTGTCGCCTAATCAAGCGCTGCTGTTGGCCTAGCTTTAGATAATTGGCAAAAGAAGGTGGCGCGGGCAGAACCTGCCCACGCCAATAATTTTATAGTTTGTTCAAGAGTGCGCTGGTTGGCCATGCATCTGCTGGCAAGCCAAGACGTTTTTGTTCTGCTTGAACTGCGTTACGGGTTTTTGCACCCAAAATGCCGTCAATTTTGCCAACATCATATCCTTTGCGTTTCAGTTTCTTCTGCAAAGCTTTCATCTGGTTATCACTTAGACCAGCATCTGGATTACCTGCGTCAAATACAGGGGCACCTGAAAGACGTGTCGCGAAATAGGCGGCTGTGGTGACGTAAACGAAACTTTGATTCCATTCAAAATAAACATCGAAATTCGGATACGCCAAGAAGGCAGGGCCATTTCTGCCCTGCGGCAAAATCAAAGAAGCCGGAAGTTTTGTTGAAATTTTCCCATGGCGTGATTTCACACCCTGTTTCGCCCAATCGCGACCAAGCATTTTTGTGGTAAGCCCCGTGTTCGACCAATCCAAATTGCTGGGAACAGTAACCTCTTGCAGCCAAGGTTCGCCCTTGCGCCAGCCAAGTCCCTTGAGCATTTTTGCACCCGATAACAAAGCATCTGGTGCCGAGGTTTTTAGTTTCACCTGACCGTCACCATCGCCATCTACGCCGTTGTGTAGAATGTCTTCGGGCAACATTTGAACCATGCCGATTTCACCCGCCCACGCACCTGTGGTTTTTGATGGGCTAAAATCGCCTCGCTCATAAAGTTCTAATGCTGCAAAAATCTGTGGACGGAACAATTCTGGACGGCGGCAATCATGGCTGAGCGTCAGCAATGAGGTTAGCGTATTGAAATCGCCTTGAACCGCGCCAAAATCAGTTTCTAGCGCCCAAAATGCCAACAGCACACCGGCTGGTACACCGTAATCGCGTTCAGTTCTGGCAAAAACACTTGCGTATTTTGATCCGTTTTTCCGCCCATTATTAATTCGGTGTTGGCTAATGACACGGCGTGAAAAATCAACAAACCCCAGTTTGAATACGCCCTGTGCCCGATCAGCCTTTAAGGTTCTGGAATCCTGTCTGGCGGACGCCAAAAATTTGTCGACAGTGCCTTTGGAATGCCCGTTTGCAACGGCTTCCTTTTTGACACCTTTTAGCCAACTGTTGAAATTGCCGCCACAAGGGGCAGACGCTGCCAGCACAGGTGACGCCGAAAGCATCACGGCCGTAAAAATACCTATTATAGAACGCATTAAAATCCTCCACTCGTTCAATGTGGCTAAGTTAACCTATCTTGCGACGAGGGCAACAGGTGATCAGAAAAGGGCACAAACCACCAAAGCAAACGCCAAAACAGCCCAGGCCCGCCAAAGAACATTTACACTGGCATCTATGGTTTGGGGGTCCAAGTCATGGCGGCCTTCGGGGTTAACAAAAGCGTCATTGGTTGATGTACCATGGTATTGTCTTGGGCCGGAAAGGGCGATGTTCAGAACACCAGCCATAGCGGCCTCAGGCCAGCCTGCGTTTGGGGATCTATGCAAGCCATGATCCCGCCATGCGATTTTCAACGCATTTGATGAAAGATATCCCGCGGCAATCAACAGGGTGGTTAGACGGGCAGGGACCCAGTTCAAAAGGTCATCCAACCGCGCAGCGCCCCATCCAAAATCGATATGCCGTGGTGTTTTATACCCAATCATGCTGTCCGCAGTGTTGATGATTTTATAGAAAAATAGACCGGGCAAGCCAAAGACAAGAAACCATAAAGCGGGTGCAATGACACCATCTGACAGGTTCTCAGCGGCACTTTCAATGGCGCCACGTGCAACCGCAGGTGCATCCATTTCTGCCGTGTCCCGCCCAACAATGCGCGCTACCATAAGTTTGCCGTCATGAACCGACAGTCGCAAGGCGTCTGCTACGGCCTGAACGTGATCGACAAGGCTGCGCTGTGCTAGAAATATTGCAACAATAATGGCTTGGATGATGCCTGGCAAATTTGAAAGGAATTCCCCAAACACCAGTGCAGCAATGCTAAGCGCAGCAATAACAAGCGCACCTTTCACCTTTTGAGATGGGGATTCATTAAATGATGTGTCGGCCCAAGCAATCAAGCGCCCCATCAATACTGCTGGATGCGGGACGCGTGACCATAACCATTTCGGTTCACCCAAAAGGGCATCAAGCAATAATGCGAGCAAAAGTATGATGGCGTTACTCACGTCTTTAATGCCTTTGCAAGTCTTGCCCAATCGGTGGCACACCCCGGTAAACCAAGCCGTATCCAATTTTTGGAATAGGGAAATATGCGTGTCCAAATGTGATGGTTTGCGAGTGTTATTTGCAAATCTTGTGCGTTTTCAACCTCATAAAGACGAAATAACGTTGTGCCACCAACGGTTGCGTGTCCAGCGTCATTCATCATTTGATCAAGTATTTCCGCATCTGTTTTTAGGCGCTCACGGGTTTTTTTGGCCCAAGCCAGATCATTTAGCGCGGCGGTTCCTACCGATAATGCAGGGCCGGAAACTTGCCATGGCCCAATACGTTGGCGAAGGGCATTTATTAAGACAGGATCACCAATCACCATGCCAAGACGTAAACCAGCTAAGCCCCAAAACTTACCAAAGCTTTTTAAAACGAGCGTATTTTTGTCGACGCTACGGATAATATGAGAGTTTTCAGGACAAACATCACAAAAGCTTTCGTCGATGACAAGTAGACGTTTAGTTGGGTCATCGGGCGAAAACAAAGAGCCATCAGGGTTATTGGGATGAACGACGACATGGGCATCGGCACTGCCTTGCACGATTTCCCACCCAGCGCCTGAAAAGGCTGCCGCGTGTTCATTATATGTGGCGCGCGCGATATTTACTGTTCCCGCTGATAAAATATGCGGGATCATTGCAATGGGTGATGAGGCGCCCGGTGTGGCCATTACTGCGGCAGCATCAGGAATGTTCCAAAACGAACGCGCAGCGGTTTCAAGGCGACTGAATGCACCTTTGTCGGGCAATTCGCACCAATCACTTTGGGTGATCGCGTCTGTAGGATAAGGCGACGGATTAATGCCTGTGGATAGATCAAGCCAGTTGGCGCGCGCGCCACCAAATTGATGCACGGCGTCGTCTATGCCACCACCATGATCGCGCTTTCCTGTCATTCTTCGCTGTCAGGCAAAGGGGGGTGGCGCGTCACAAAGTGACCTTTGATTGCTTGGGGCCATTGGCGAAATGGTACGGCACCTGTTTCGCTTTCAGCATGCATCCGAGCGTATTCGACAACGCCTGCGGCATCACCCTCAAGGTTTTCAAACCGACCCAAAGTATAGTTCAGTTTGCCTTCACTTTGGATTGCAACATTACAGCCATGTGAACACCCCATTAAACATGGATGCGTGCGGGTTTTGACGTTTTCTAAACCGACAACTGCGGCCGCAATGTCTGCTGCAAAAACTTCACCGTCAGTTTCAGGTTGACCGCGTTCTGCCCAATCTTCGCGTTTGCAGGTGCTGCAAACAGTGATCCATGTTGTGTTTGTCATGACGACCTTTCAGATTCTCAAATTCTTACTTCCCTGAAACACTTTTTTCTATCAGGTGCAACGATCAGTGATGTGCAAAGAGACAACTTTTCGCTGTGGGTTTTGATTTTCCTCAATTGGACCCGTTATTAGAGGTTATCCGCGCCCGTGCGGCTGGCTCCAGTCAATTATTGGATTAATTGGAATGATACGGTGTGGATTTATCGACTCGTGGCTGAAATGATAGTGACGCACGATGTGTTCAAAGTTGAGCGTGTCAGCGATGCCCTTCATTTGGAAAAACTCCCGACAATAGGCCCATAAATTTGGATAATCTATCAGCCGTGCGCGATTGCATTTGAAATGTAGGTGATAAACCAAATCAAAACGAAACAGAGTGGGTACAAGGCGGATATCAGCCTCGGTCACACTTTCTCCCATAAGATAGCGATTGTTTGAAAGACGGTCTTCCAACCAGTCCATCGTTTCAAACAACGCGGTAACAGCCGTGTCATACGCTGTTTGGGACGTGGCAAAGCCAGACCGATAAACGCCATTGTTAAAAGTATCGTAAATGCGTTGATTAATGGGTTCTATCGCTTCATGCAATTCTTCTGGCCAGTAATCGACTGAGTTACCTGTGATTTCATTGAATGCAGAATTGAACATGCGAATGATTTCAGAACTTTCATTCGAAACGATCGTGTTTTCTTGTTTATCCCACAAAATAGGTACGGTTACGCGACCAGACATTGTTGGTTCTGCCCGCAAGTAAATGTCGCGAGCAAACGGGAGGCCAAATAATGAATCACCAGTGGCGCCGTGTTCATCGGTTTCAAACGTCCAGCCGTCTTTCAACATGTCAGGGTGGACGACAGAAATCGAAATGTGATCTTCAAGCTCCTTCAGGTTACGCATGATTAAAGTGCGATGCGCCCATGGACAGGCATAAGAGATGTACAAATGATAACGACCACTTTGGGCCGCGAATCCCCCATGCCCTGATGGGCCAGCAGAACCATCCGCTGTGATCCAATTGCGAAATTTGGCCTCGGCGCGTTGAAAACTGCCGCCAGTTTTTTTTGTTTCATACCAAACATCGTGCCATTCGCCGTCGATCAATTGTCCCATGAATTCCTCATTATTCTGCTGTTTGAACGCTATCAAACAGGCTTTGAGGTGGATAACAAGCGACAGATGCGCAGGGGAAGGGTGTGGTTTTTGCACATCAGTTTTTGTTTACTGCCTGATCATAAACAGTTTGTTTTCTTGACTCATGCACGCTTGCGGCGAAAATTTGTTCAGAGGGAAGTTCTTAGGGGGACTAACAATTGGAATTTTTACCAAAAGAGATGCTGGAAGGTCTGCAAAAGGCGCGTAAAGCAGATTTACGTCGCAAGAATCGCCTGCGGGTCGAGGCGAATGGCGAAAGCTATAAGATTTTGCGGTTTCAGGACGATGGTTTTACCGTTGATTCCGATGACGCACCGAATTTACGCGGTTTGGTCGACATCTTTGATGGCGGTCGGCATTTGTACCAATGTTTGATCGTGGCATCAGAACGGGAAAATGGTGAAATGCGGTTTGATTTCAAGCGCAATACAATGGCGTCGGACAAAGCGCCGCTTGATTTTTATCGTGATCCAGAGGCACCGATTGCTTTGCTTGGCAGTAAGTAAACACACGCACCACGAAAATTTTCATTGCAGGTTTTGCGTTGACCGCTAAGCTGATCTCGGTTTGTTAAGCGGAGGGTTGCATGGAAGCCGAATTTTCAAGACGTAAGTTGGTGGATCGTGACGAAATGCGCCGGTTGACGGCACGCTCTGATCTGTGGGGCGGGTTGCAGATGGCCAGCCATTGGTTGGCAATCCTTGTTACAGGTATTCTTCACTATCAGGTTTTGGGTACGTGGTGGGTTCTGTTGACGGGCTTTATCCTTGGGGTTCTGCTGAATTTTCTTTATGCGGCACAACACGAATTGAGCCATTCAACTGTCTTTAAAACACGTAAGGCGAACACGTTTTTTGGGCGTATCATCGGCTTTGTCATGTTGTTTCCCCGTGATTTTGATCAGGTAATGCATTTCGCCCATCACCAATACACCCAAGAATGGGAGCGTGACGGTGAATTGGTGCGTGAGACTTATACGCTTAGGACCTACTTGCTTTGGTTTTTAGGGGTTACCTATTGGCGAAATCGCTTTGCTGGTGTCATTCGCCGTGCAAGAGGGATCATTCTAGAGCCATTCATCAAACCATCTGAAGAGGCCAAAGTCATTTATGAAAGCCGTCTTCATGTGGTTGGGTATCTACTAATTGCGCTTGTCTCGGTTTTAATGGGAACTTGGGCGGCACTGACGTTTTGGATCATCCCAATGATCCTAACTAAGCCAGTGCATCAATTGCAAAACACGATTGAACACCTTGGGTTAAGTCATGAAAGTGACATTTTGGAAAATACCCGTTCCACACGTACGAATGCTGTCATGCGCTGGTTGTGTTGGCAGATGCCATATCATACTGCCCACCACACATTTCCAGCCGTCCCGTTTTGGAAATTGCGCGAACTTAACGCCAAGATTGAAAATGTGGCGGGCACCGTTCATCGAATGGGGTGGATCGAGTTTCAGATTGAAATTTTCCGTAAACTCGCCGCTAAAGACGAAAGCGAATATCCAATGGATGAAGTTTGGATTGTGCCGGTGGCTGGCGGCGGGCGTGTACGCTTGCCCGCCGAGTAGTCACTTATTGCAGGTCGCTAAAGGCGGCTTGCAAACGGCTAACGGCCTCTTCAATTACTGACCGTGGCGCGCCCAGATTAAAGCGCAAGAAATTATCCCCACCTTTGCCAAAAGTGGTGCCGTGGTTAGCCGCGATTTTGGCCTGCTTTTCAACACGATCCGTAAATTCCTCGCGTGACATGCCAGTACCGGAAAAATCTACCCACGCCAGATAGGTCGACTGCAAAGGCATGGATTTCAAACCTGGAATTGCATTGATGCCTTCATCAAATACCCGCCGATTACCATCAATATAGGCAATCAGTTCATCAACCCATTCGGCCCCTTCTGGTGAATAAGCAGCGCGAACAATCTCAACGCCAAAACTGTTCTTTGACATGCCAAGCATTGCCAAACGTTTGGCGAATTTTTTACGCAGAATTTCGTCTTGGATGATTACGTTTCCAGTGTATCCGCCGGCAACATTGAATGTTTTTGAAGCAGCAGTCAAAGTTAAAAGGCGATCTGCGGCTGAAGGATCAGCTAGGGCGGTTGGAATGTGTTTGTTGCCTGCGAAAACTAAATCGTGATGAATTTCATCGGACAGCAAAATCAAATCATGCCGTTTTGCAAATGCTGTAATTTCGAGTAATTCGTCCTTTGTCCAAACGCGGCCACCAGGGTTATGTGGCGAAGAAATGATCATAATTTTTTCATGGCCCTGCATTTGCGCATCATAAGCGTCAAAATCCATTGAAAGATGGCCGTTTTCGTTTCTAAGTTCCAATTCCACAACTTTACGTTCGGCGTTTTCAATGACGCGGGCAAAGGCATGATAGACTGGCGTGAAAAGAACGACGCCGTCATCTGATTCTGAAAAAATATCTACGCAAATACCGACAGCATTAACCAAGCCAAAAGTTGTGAATATCCAATCCAGCTCTATCGGCCAATTATGACGGTTCTTCATCCACCATTGGATTGAGGCTTTGTAATCAGTGTCGTCGCCATAATATCCGTAGACATTATGATCGACCATGCTTTGCAATGCATTGGTAACACAGGCAGGTGGGGGGAAATCCGTGTCAGCAACCCACATAGCGATGCCGTCTATGTTGGAAACGCCATAGTTGCTTTCCATACTATCCCACTTGACTGAACGTGAGCCGCGGCGATCGGTGACTTTGTCGAAGTTCATAGATGTTTCTCCCTTTTCGCGGCGCACATTAGCGGATGAATTTCGAGGCGCAAGGGCGTTGCAGAATTCGCCTCGCTGGCTTAGATGAAACCTTATGACGATACGAAATATACTTTTACACCCCGACCCCCGTTTGAAAAAGATCGCAACCCCGATTGTTGATCTGTCAGATGAACTACGCGTTTTGGCTGACGATATGTTGGCAACAATGTATGAGGCCCCTGGAATTGGATTGGCAGCACCTCAAATCGGTGTGCTGGAACGTTTGATCGTTCTGGATTGTGTCAAAGAAGAAGGGGCTGACCCGCGACCCGTGGCCATGTTCAACCCTGAAATCACTGCGTCGTCTGATGAATTGTCGGTTTATGATGAGGGTTGTTTATCCATTCCTGAAATTTATGCAGAGGTCACTCGCCCTGCCGAGGTTTCGGTGCGTTGGATGGGTCTTGATGGTGCCGAACACAACGAGACATTTGACGGATTATGGGCGACATGCGTTCAGCATGAAATTGATCATTTGAACGGCAAGCTGTTCATTGATTACCTAAAGCCGCTTAAACGTCAGATGATCACCCGCAAAATGCAAAAATTGAAACGCGAATTGGCGCGCTAATGATCCGGCCAACAATCCCATGGCCAGACCAATGCCTGCGCAGCAAAGCGAATACCGTCGGCGATATCTCTGATGAAATTCGCGCAATTTGGGATGATATGATTGACACAATGGAGGCCATGCCCGGTGTTGGGCTTGCTGCACCGCAGATTGGCGTAAGCCTGCGCTTGTGCGTTGTTGATGCGTCAGACGAGCGCGGCCAAACCATTCGTATGGCCGATCCCGATTTTGTTGGGGCCCAAGGCGATGAATTACGCGATCATGAAGAAGCCAGCCCCAATTTGCCTGGTGTGTCTGCAAAAATTACACGTCCCGCCAAGGTGACGGTTGAATACACAGACGACAAAGGTGAACGGGTTCGCAAAACCCTAGAAGGTTTGTGGGCCACGTCGGTTCAACATCAGTTGGATCATCTGAACGGGCGCATGTATTTCGATAATCTATCAAAGACAAACCGCGACATGTTGTTGCGTCGTGCAAAAAAGGCCCGTTTATGAAAATTGTATTCATGGGAACACCAGATTTTTCAGTGCCAGCACTGGATGCGTTGGTGGATGCTGAACACGAAATTGTTGCCGTTTATTCGCAACCGGCCCGCCCAGCGGGGCGTGGCAAAAAAATGCGGGACACACCGGTAGCCGCGCGTGCAAAAATATTGGGGTTAAATGTATACACGCCATTAAATTTTAAGTCGGACGCGGCAATTGCCGAGTTTTTAGCCCATGATGCCGACGTTGCCGTTGTCGTGGCATATGGGTTGATTTTGCCGCAAGTGATTTTGGATGGCCCAAAACGTGGATGTTTAAATATTCACGCCAGCCTGTTGCCGCGTTGGCGTGGTGCCGCGCCAATTCATCGTGCGATCATGGCGGGTGACAGTCATTCTGGTGTTGCGATCATGCAAATGGAAGCAGGCTTGGATACTGGTCCTGTTTTGATGGTCGAGGAAACCACCATCGGCCCAAGCGAAACAACAGGTGATCTTCATGATCGATTGGCGCAGATTGGTGCAGGCTTGATGGAAGAGGTTCTTTTATCCCTTGATCATATTACACCCAATGCGCAGCCTGAGCTGGGCGTGACATATGCTCATAAAATTGACAAAGGTGAGGCGCGAATAGATTGGGCCAAGTCAGCGCAAGAAATAGATCAACAAATTCGCGGTTTGTCGCCCTTTCCAGGGGCGTGGTGCGAGGCTGATGGCGAAAGGATCAAAATTTTGCGCAGTTCTTGTGTCGACCAAGAGGGGCCAATTGGAGCGGTTTTCGGAGATTTGATTGTGACGTGCGGTACAGGTGCGATCCAAATTTTGGCGGCGCAAAGACCTGGTAAGAAACCACAAAATGCCGCCGAGTTTTTGAATGGGTTTTCGATACCTGAAGCATTTACTTAATTGAATGACCCTTTGGGTCATGCAGAATTTTGTAAAAACACCCCTATCCCCTCTTAAGAAGAGGGGAACCTGTCGCGCTATTTCTTAAACGGCGCCATGCCACGTCGGGCCAGCTCATCGGCGCGTTCGTTTTCTTCGTGACCTGCGTGACCTTTGATCCATTTCCAAGTCACTTGATGACGGGCCTGGGCTTCGTCAATGCGTTTCCACAGCTCTTCGTTTTTGACGGGTTTTTTGGACGCTGTTTTCCAGCCATTGCGTTTCCAACCGTGGACCCATTGAGTGACGCCGTTTTTCACGTAAACGCTGTCTGTGATGATCGTCAATGTGGAGGGTCGTGATAGGTTTTCAAGGGCGGAAATGGCCGCCATTAATTCCATCCGATTGTTGGTGGTTTCTTGTTCACCACCGCACAGTTCCTTTTCGCGTAAGACCTTGTCGGCGTTCTTTGCAATCAACAACACGCCCCAACCGCCCGGGCCAGGGTTTCCACTGCAAGCACCATCGGTATAGGCAAAGAGATCAGGCATTCTTTTGCGCCAACAAGATGATAAAAGGTTCAGTATCGCCGGCCAAACCTTTGGCTGATCCTTGGCGTTGGCTGATCAAGGTCAAGCCTGAATTATTGATATGTTCCATCAACTCCGCTTCGCTGTAATAACTGTAGAGACGTCCAATTTTGTCACGCATTTCGCCTTGCCCAAGTTTAAGGCCAAGATGAAGAATGCCTTTGGCACGTAATGCCGAATAGATAGCGTCGAGGTGGTGGGGGAAATCGGCACGAGGGGCGTGAAGAAGGCTGAAATTTGCCCAGACGCCGTCATAGACATCCTTCTCGTTGATGTCAGAAAAAAGCGCTTGTTTAGCCGGAACACCGAATTGTTCTTTGGCCAATTTGACCATTTCTGATGATGCGTCAGTTGCTGTGACGTTGAAACCTGCCGCCATCATCGCCGATGCGGAATTTCCCGGCCCACAGCCAAGATCCAGAAGGTTTCCACCTGCAGAAACCGCAGTCAGAAACGCCTTTAAGTCACGATCGGGTTTATCCTGACTGACCAAATCAACATATTTTTTCGCTTGCGCGTTATAAACATCAACGGTTTCATTATCCATTAAACCGCTTCCCTGAGAATGCGTGGTACTTTGAATTCCACATTTTCTTGTGCGGTTTCGACGATTTCTAATGTTGCATCGAAACGATCTTTAAAGGCGTCCACCACTTCGTTGATCAAGACATCGGGTGCACTTGCGCCCGCTGTAATGCCGAGGGCGTTGATCCCTTCGAGGGCGCGCCAGTCAATATCGGTGGCGCGTTGAACAAGTTGCGAATAAGTGCAGCCAGCGTTTCGCGCGACCTCGACCAAACGCCGTGAATTCGAAGAGTTAGGCGCACCAATAACCAACATGGCGTCAACGCGTGGGGCGACTGCTTTGACGGCTTCTTGGCGATTGGTTGTCGCGTAACAAATGTCTTCTTTGTGGGGGCCGACAATTGTGGGAAAGCGTGCTTTGAGTGCCGTGATGATTTCAATGGTATCATCGACTGAAAGGGTTGTTTGGGTAATGAATGCTAAGGCATTTTCATCTCGTGGTTGCAACGTTGCAACATCATCGGGCGTTTCTACCAACAAAACCTCGCCTGTCGGTAATTGACCCATTGTGCCGACAGTTTCAGGATGCCCTGCATGGCCAATCATAACCATTTGCAAACCATTCGCGTGATGCCTTTCGGCTTCGATGTGAACCTTGCTGACCAGTGGGCAGGTGGCATCGACAAATTGCATATTGCGGCGGTTCGCTTCGGCGGGAACCGATTTTGGCACACCATGGGCGGAAAAAATCACGGGCCGATCGTCTGGGCATTCTTCGAGTTCTTCGACAAAAACAGCCCCTTTTTCCCGCAAGCTATCGACAACAAATTTGTTATGGACGATTTCGTGGCGCACAAAAACTGGGGCACCCCACTTTTCCAGAGCCATCTCAACAATTTTGATGGCGCGATCTACGCCGGCACAAAACCCACGTGGGGCCGCAAGATAAATGGAGAGCTGTTTTTGGGACATTTGCATTTCCTTTTCTCATCACCGAGGTAATGGCAGGAGTGCGAACTGTCTAGTCAGACAGGATGCCAAAACTAATCATTCTTAGCTTAAGGGCAAAAAAAAAGGCCGAGGAAAAACCCCAGCCCATTTTATTTAGTTCGTGAAAATTAATCCACAAATTCTGTTTCGGCGGGTGCCATGCCTTCGGGCATTTCACGTGGTGGGCGGCCAACAACATCTTTCAACTCATCCAATTCAATGAAGTTGTCAGCCTGACGGCGCAATTCATCGGAAATCATTGGAGGGTTTGAACGAATAGTTGAAACCACGGAAACACGTACGCCTTGACGCTGAACCGCAGCAATCATTGGGCGAAAGTCGCCATCGCCGGAAAATAGAACAATGTGATCAACGTGGGGCGCTAATTCTAGCGCGTCCACTGTCAATTCAATGTCCATGTTACCTTTGACTTTGCGACGGCCTTGGCTGTCGGTGTATTCCTTGGCCGGTTTGGTAACCATATTAAAGCCGTTGTAGTGAAGCCAATCAACGAGAGGGCGAATAGGGGAATATTCGTCATTCTCAAGAAGGGCTGTGTAGTAGAAGGCACGCAACAATTTACCACGACGCATAAATTCCGTACGCAATAATTTGTAATCTATATCGAAGCCAAGTGATTTCGCGGCTGCATATAAATTAGAACCATCAATAAATAGAGCTAAACGCTCGTCTCTGTAAAACATTTTAATCCTTTCGGTGGTGACCCGAACCAAAGCGATTGTGAGTGTTGAGTGTTTTGCTTTAGTTTAAAATCTCGAGTCGATGCGCAAAATAGAAAGATTTAGGCTTGCCGCAAGTGAAAATTACCCAAAAGCAGTATAACCGCATTTTAATCGCAGTTGGAAGTAACGCAGGGTCAACCTTTGGTGACCCAAAAGCGACAGTTTCCGAGGTTTTTCACCATTTACGCAAGGCTGGATTGAGTATTTGCGCGGAAAGTCGCCTTTTCCGGTCGCCGGCATTTCCCAAGGGAGCGGGCCCTGATTTTGTAAATGCCGCAGTTTTGGCCGAATCACCTTTGCCTGCGGATGAAATATTGGCGCTTTTACATAGAATCGAATCAGATTTTGGTCGTGAACGCATAACCCGTTGGGGCGCACGGACACTGGATTTGGATCTGATTTCTTTTCAGGAAGAAGTATTGCCCAATCAGGCAGTTTTTCAGCACTGGGTTGATTTACCTTTGGCAGAGCAAAAGATAAAATCGCCAGATCAGCTGATCTTACCCCATCCTCGCATGCAAGATCGTGGCTTTGTGTTGATTCCCCTAGCCGATGTGGCGCCAAATTGGCTGCATCCTGTGTTTGGAAAGACGGTTCAGCAGATGGCGGATGGTCTAAGTGCAGAAGAATGGGCGGAAATAACACCTATTTGATGCATTCAGGCGGTTTGTGGCCCTTGTCATTTTCAAAACCTTGGCATAAATAACCCGTCTATCGTTTCACATTTGATGAATGGAGCGGCTCTATGGCCCGTGTTACTGTTGAAGACTGCGTTGATAAAATCCCAAATCGCTTTGATCTGGTGATGCTGGCTGCACATCGTGCCCGCGAAATTTCTGCTGGTTCAACGATCACAGTTGACCGCGACAACGACAAAAACCCTGTCGTTTCATTGCGTGAAATTGCTGACGAAACACAATCAGCGGCCGATCTACGTGAACGGATGATCGAATCCAATCAAACTCAGATTGAGGTTGATGAGCCAGAAGAAGACGCAATGGCGCTTCTTATGGGTGTCGAAGCCGATAAGCCTGCTGAGGATGATATGTCCGAAGAGAAGCTTTTACGTGCTTTAATGGAAGCCCAAGGCCAAGGTTAATCCTCGGCACTAAAGTGCGGTTCAGATGATAAAAGTTGAAGAACTTCTTAAGCTGGTCCGCGCTTATAATCCTAAAACCAACGAAGATTTGATCCGTCGAGCTTATGCCTATGGGCAGCAAGCACACGAGGGACAGTATCGCCGTTCAGGTGAGCCTTATTTCACACATCCTGTCGAAGTGGCAGCGATTGCCACTGAAATGATGTTGGATGACGCAACGATTATCACCGCATTGTTGCACGATACGATCGAGGACACGGGCGCAACCTACACCGAAGTTGCCAAGCAGTTTAGTCAAGAAGTGGCAGACATGGTCAATGGCGTGACCAAGTTGACCAATCTTGAATTAAACTCCAACGAGACCAAACAGTCTGAGAATTTCCGAAAACTGTTTATGGCAATGTCACGCGATATGCGTGTTATCTTGGTTAAGCTTTCGGATAGGCTGCATAACATGCGCACGATCCGAGCGATGAAACCGGAAAAACAAATTCAGAAATCCCGCGAAACCATGGATATTTTCGCCCCACTTGCTGGTCGGATGGGTATGCAATGGATGCGCGAAGAGTTGGAAGACCTTGCCTTTAAAGTGCTGAATCCTGAGGGCCGCAATTCAATTATTCGTCGGTTCATTACGCTTGAGCGCGAAACTGGCAGTATCATCGGGCAAATTCAGGATGAGATCCTTTCTGAATTGGCAAAACACGACATTTCAGCCGAAGTTTTGGGTCGCGCGAAAAAACCTTATTCCATTTGGCGCAAGATGGAGGAAAAGAAGATTGGTTTTTCCCGTCTTTCTGACATTTATGGATTCCGAGTTATCACAGATTCAGATGATGAATGTTATAGGATATTGGGCCTGATCCATCGACGCTGGCGATCGGTTCCTGGGCGTTTTAAAGATTATATCAGCCAACCAAAAACCAATGGGTATCGTTCGATTCACACGACAGTATTGGGACCTGATGGAAAACGTGTCGAGGTTCAAATCCGCACACGACAAATGCATGAAGTTGCGGAATCAGGTGTCGCTGCACATTGGGCCTATCGAGATGGTCGTCGTGCAGAAAACCCATTTGCTGTGGACCCAGCGAAATGGATCAGCAGTCTTACAGAACGCTTTGAAACAGGTGACGATCATGACGAGTTCTTGGAACACGTCAAAATGGAAATGTACGCCGATCAGGTTTTTTGTTTCACGCCGAAAGGCGAAGTAATCAAGCTACCTCGTGGGGCCACTCCGCTTGATTTTGCCTATGCGATCCACACCCGCATTGGTGAAAGTTGCGTCGGTGCGAAGGCTGACGGCATGCGTGTGCCTCTTTGGACGCGATTGAAAAATGGCCAATCGATTGAAATCATCACCGCCGAAGGCCAAAGCCCACAAGCCAGTTGGATTGATATCGTTGTCACAGGCCGCGCGAAATCGGCAATCCGTCGTGCGTTAAAATTTGAGGACCGCGAGCGGTTTATCAAACTAGGCAACGAACTGGCCCGCGTGGGGTTTGAACATGTTGGCAAAAAGGCCACGCCGCGGGCGTTGACGACATCTGCTAAAAAACTGGGTATCCAAGACGCCGAAGAGCTGTTGGCCCAGTTAGGCAGCGCAGAAATAACATCGACGACCGTGGTTCACGCAGTTTATCCTGAACTTATTTCAAACGCACCTGATGGCGTGGCTAGCAACCGTGCAATTGTTGGCTTGTCTGCTGGGCAAAGCTTCAAATGCGCCGATTGTTGTCAACCGATCCCAGGTGAACGCATCGTTGGTATTACTTATCGTGGGCGCGGTGTGATCGTGCATTCCATCGATTGCGATGCAATGGTGGAATTTGAAAATCAAACGGATCGCTGGGTTGATTTGCAATGGCACGATGGTTTGCACGCAGCAGTTCATAGAGTGACGTTGGATTTAACAATCAGCAATGATGCGGGTGTGCTTGGGCGCATTTGTTCACTAATTGGCGAGCAAAAAGCAAATATTAGTGATCTCCATTTTATTGACAAAAAGCCTGATTACTTCCGTTTATTGATTGACCTTGAATTACGTGATGCAGAGCATTTGCATTCTGTTATGACAGCAATAGAAGCAGACACAGATGTGGCGACAATCGCCAGATATCGGGATTTAGAACGGCGCCCATGAGCGCATCGAAAGAGTAAAGATTGTTTAAGAGAAGAAATCCTTTAACTTGGCTGCAAACGATAGGCAGATTTTTTTGGCCCAAGGGTGGATGGCGACGCGCCGCATCTTACATTGCACATCGTTTACATAGACTTCCTGATAATCCCAAGAAAATTGCACGTGGTGTTGCTGTTGGTGTTGCTGTCTGTTTTACGCCTTTGTTTGGGTTGCACTTTTTTACGGCAATTTTCATTTCGATCCTCATTCGCGGTAACATTGTTGCCTCGCTTTTAGCGACGTTCTTTGGCAATCCAATTACATTTCCCTTTATTGCGGCAACCTGCCTTTATGTTGGGAACGTTATATTGGGCACGCCCCACGACATTCCAATAAGTGAGATATTTTCGGCACTTGGTGCTGCTACCGCAGAAATTCCGCGAAATATTATGGCTATGTTCACCGATGATGTCGCCCGTTGGGGCAAGGTATGGCGCTTTTACGATCGTGTGTTTTGGCCCTATTTGATTGGTGGAATTTTACCAGGAATTTTCGCGGGATTTTGTGCCTATTTCGTTAGTTACCCGATTATTTCAGCCTATCAAAAACGGCGACGCAAAAAGACACAAAAGCGCTTTGAGGCAATGCATACACAAGCGGAAAACATGGCTGACGACGATAACAATAAGCTGTAACGTGGGTCGTATATCGCGGCTAAAGGAAACTCTATGTCTGAAAACATCGAAATTACGCGCCAACGTCTGGGTGTAAACATTGACCACGTCGCCACCATCAGAAACGCGCGTGGCAGTGCCTATCCCGACCCAATGGTCGCCGCCAAGATCGCAGAAGAGGCAGGTGCCGACGGTATCACAGCCCATCTGCGCGAAGATCGCCGTCATATAGCGGATGCAGACATCGATGCCTTGATGGCTGGTTTACGCACGCCTTTGAATTTTGAAATGGCTGCAACAGTTGAAATGCAAAAGATTGCACTTCGTCATTGCCCTCATGCTGTTTGTATTGTGCCGGAAAAACGCGAAGAGCGTACCACTGAAGGCGGGCTTGAGGTGGCGGGTGACGACAATCGTTTGGCGTCTTTTATCGCACCTCTTCGTGATGCCGGATGTCGGGTTTCGATGTTTATTGGTGCTGACGAACAACAAGTTCGTGCATCGGCACGCATTGGGGCTGCTGTTGTTGAACTCCATACCGGTGCCTATTGCGATTTTCACTATGAGGGCCGGATAGCTGCGCGCGACGAAGAATTGGCGCGTTTGGCAGAAATGTCCGCACTTGCACATTCTCTAGGGCTAGAGGTGCACGCGGGGCATGGCTTGACCTATGAAACCGTCGCACCAATTGCTGCATTGCCTGAGGTGGCTGAACTGAACATTGGGCATTTTTTGATTGCGGAATCTATTTTCCGTGGCCTAAGTCCAGCTATTAAGGAAATGCGCCGTTTGATGGATGAGGCCCGCGCTTGATACTTGGCATCGGCACGGATCTAGCAAATATTGAACGCATCCAAGGTGTTTTGGATCGTTTCGGTGATCGGTTTCGAAACCGCGTATTCACGGAAACTGAACAACGTCGTGCAGAACGACGCAAGGATGTTGCAGGTACCTATGCAAAACGGTGGGCCGCAAAAGAAGCATGTTCCAAGGCATTGGGTACTGGATTAAGCATGGGTATTTCATGGAAAGACATGGCCGTTTCTAACATGCGATCCGGTCAACCGACCATGGCATTAACTGGTTGGGCCGCGGATCGATTAGCGTCAATGACACCCGCAGGTCATACCGCAAAAATTCACGTGACATTGACGGATGATCACCCATGGGCACAGGCATTTGTATTAATCGAGGCACTGCCGGAAAACAATTAACGGCTGTATTGGCATATCGCAAAAGTGGGCTTTTGCTTGACAGTTCGCGCGTGGGCAACCATGTAGCAATTAGACGAAAAAGGGCAATAAGACATGGCTGAGAAAAAGAACGAAGACGGGTTTGTGGTTGAAACAGTGAAAACTGTTTTCTGGGCCTTGTTGATTGCGGGCATGTTCCGCACCCTGTTATTTCAGCCTTTTTATATCCCTTCAGGGTCGATGAAATCTACGCTGTTGATTGGTGATTTTTTGTTCGTCAATAAAATGGTCTATGGCTATTCAAAATACTCATGCCCTTACGCGATTTGCCCCATCTCGGGCCGTATCTTTGGCAGTGAACCAGAATTGGGCGATGTCGTTGTTTTCCGCCACCCAACATCGGGTCAAGATTACATCAAGCGTTTGATCGGTTTGCCAGGTGATAAAGTTCAATTCACGAATGGTGTTCTGTTCATCAACGGCGTTGAAGCAAAGCAGACGCCTGATGGACAATTCATTGAGACATACGAACGTCAAGGTGGTCAGGGTGGGTATCCGCGTTGCATAGGCACGGTTGGTGAAGGTGGCGATTGCGCCAAAGACCGGTTCATCGAAACATTGCCAAATGGTGTTGAACACGCTGTTCTTAGCTTTAACAATGGCCCGCTTGATAACACTGGCATTTATACCGTTCCGGCCGGCAAGTATTTCTTTTCTGGCGATAACCGCGATAACTCCACCGACAGCCGTGTTCCTGTGAATGCGCGTGGGGTTGGTTTCCTCGATCGTGAAAACATTATTGGTCGCGCTGAACGCGTTGTGTTCTCTTCGGCTGGGCGTTCCCTGCTGTTTTTCTGGACATGGCGATCTGATCGTTTCTTTAAGGCAATCCGTTGAAGGTAGCGGCAGATCTTGTCGCGTTTTCCGCGCGGATAGGCCACGAGTTCTCAAAGCCAGAATTGCTGGTCGAGGCGGTTACACACGCTTCTATTTCCTCGGCCAATCGGTCTGACAATCAGCGTTTGGAATTTCTGGGTGATCGCATCCTTGGCCTTGTGATGGCAGAGGCTTTGCTTAATGCAGACACGTCCGCCAACGAAGGCACACTTGCGCCGCGTTTCAATGCACTGGTTAGAAAAGAAACATGTGCAGATGTGGCCCGTGAGATCGATTTAGGGGCCGTGCTAAAACTTGGCCGCTCTGAAATGATTTCGGGTGGGCGCCGCAAATTGGCGTTGCTTGGTGATGCGATGGAAGCGGTGATTGCCGCGGTCTATTTGGATGCTGGATTTGAAGCCGCGCGTGATTTTATTTTGCGTTCTTGGGGCGAACGGATCAATGCCGTGGACGAAGATGCCCGCGATCCGAAATCGTCTTTACAAGAATGGGCGCAGGCCCGCAAAATGCCACCCCCTGTTTATAAGCTGCTGCGTCGTGAAGGCGCAGACCATGCCCCGATGTTTACAATCGCCGCCATTCTGGATTCGGGCCAACAAGCAGAAGCCAAAGCGCCCTCAAAGCGCCAAGCAGAACAAGCCGCCGCCCGTGCGTTGCTTTCAAAGGTTGATCAAAATGACTGATACTCGTGCTGGATTTGTGGCCCTTATTGGCGAACCCAATGCAGGCAAATCTACATTACTAAATCGGATGGTTGGGGCGAAAGTTTCGATTGTAACCCACAAAGTACAAACCACCCGTGCCCGCATACGTGGCATTTCAATTGAGGGTGATAGTCAGATTGTTTTCGTAGATACGCCGGGTTTGTTCCGCCCGCGTCGCCGATTGGACCGTGCGATGGTTGCGGCGGCTTGGTCGGGTGCGGCTGATGCGGATCTGGTTGTGCTGTTGGTTGAAGCGCATCGTGGAATTACCGAAGGTGTTGAAGCGATTTTGGCAGGCCTTGGTGAACGGGCCGATGGGCGTCGCGTTGCTTTGGCCATTAACAAAATCGACAAAGTTCAGGCATCAAAACTTTTGGCTTTGACAGAGAAATTAAACGAGACATTTCCGTTTGAGCAGACATTTTTGATTTCAGCTGAACGCGGTCATGGTGTTGATGATTTGCGTGTTTGGCTTGCAGGTGAATTACCAAATGGTCCGTGGTTATACCCAGAAGACCAAATTGCAGATTTGCCAACACGAATGATTGCCGCAGAAATGACACGCGAAAAACTGACACTGCGTTTGCATCAAGAACTCCCTTACCAAATGACGGTGGAAACCGAGAGTTGGGAAGAGAAAAAAGACGGTTCTGTGCGCATTGAGCAAATGATTTACGTAGTGCGAGATGGCCACAAAGGAATCGTTTTGGGTAAAGGCGGGGAAACCATCAAAGCTGTTTCCAAGGCGGCCCGCGAAGAGATTACAGAATTCTTGGATCGCCCCGTGCACTTGTTTTTGAAAATTAAAGTACGCCCGAATTGGCTGGACGATTCAGAGCGTTATTCCGAAATGGGTCTGAATTTCAAAGACGGGGCGTAATTGGAATGGCGCGGCTGACCTCAGATTTCTGGGTAAAGGCCTATCTGACGCGTCTTCGGCTTTCTGACATACCTGCCTTTGTAACCGCACGAGGTGATGCCACGGCGGGTGCTGTTTTGGTCAAGCTAAACAAACTTGATGGGCAAGCCACGCTCTTTCAGCGGCAATTTGATTTTACCGAAGATCGACGCAAATGGTCGATTTTGGCCGAAGGCCTCGAGGCGGATGTTGACCAATCCGTTGCAATCCAACAATCTTTTGATGACGATCTTTGGGTGATCGAAGTTGAAGATCGGCAGGGGCGACATTTGCTTGATGAACCCGGATTGGATGAATAGGTAAAAAGATGGAGTGGCGGGATCAAGGCGCGATAATTTCTGTCCGGCACCATGGTGAAACCTCGGCCATCGTAGAAGTGTTTACTAAAAATCAGGGTCGCCACGCAGGCGTTGTACGGGGTGCAACCAGCCGTAAAATTGCACCGTTCTTGCAACCGGGTGGGCAGGTTGATGTATCGTGGCGAGCACGACTGAACGAGCATCTTGGAACTTTCACAATCGAACCCATCCAAAGTCGCGCGCATGTTATGAGCAATCCGCTGGCGTTAGCGGGTCTAAATGCCGTCTGTGCTTTGTTGCAATTTACGTTACCGGAACGCGAAAGCCATCCAAGGCTCTACGAAACTTCTATCGCTTTGTTAGATTCAATTTCTGAGACATCAGACTGGCCACTTGATTATCTACATTGGGAAATGTTGTTGTTGGATGATTTGGGTTTTGGACTTGATCTTAGCGAATGCGCGGTCACTGGCACGCAGGGTGATCTGGCGTATGTTTCCCCCAAATCTGGTCGCGCAGTTAGTAAAAGTGGGGCGGGGGAATGGGCAGATCGCTTGTTGCCACTTACACCTTGTTTGATATCGGATGCGTCCGTGGGTGTTACGGAATTGATTGAAGGGTTACGCACGACAGGGCATTTTTTGGAAAACCATCTGGCTCCCGAACTGGGTAATCGTCCATTGCCCGAAGCGCGGGCGCGTATGATTGATCGTTTGGGGCGGCTACGGACGCGTACGTTGAAATAGCATTTCTAAACCGGCGTCATTAGACAGAATTAGAGCATCCCCAGACACCTCTGAAATCGTCATTTTTGCCAAGGATTGCAGCATCAAATTCTCCGCAGCAAGATCAGGACAGGCGCGCTTTGTGGACATTATTGGCCCTAACTCAAACCAAGGATAAGGCGCTGATTGTTCCGCCTGAAATTGGTTGCAAGGTGCGCGACCGATAACGCACCCTTTTTCTGGGAACGAAATGGTGCCATTCGCGTTGAAGTTTTCGCCCGCAATGCTGATCAATTTCCAGTCGGCTTCAGGCTCAACAAACCCTGAGATAGACTCATCCGCCTGACAGGCTGACAGGGCGAGCAAAAAGATGACAATTCTAATCATGCGGCGTCATGCTTGATCAGGAATGCAGCCGTTTCACGTAACGATTGTTGCGGAGGTATGAATTCAATATCCAAAATTTCACGCGCTTGTTTGTTTGAAACATCAGGTTTTTGACCGAGTGAGGGCAATATTGATCGTATCGATTTGTCAAATACTGCAAGCAACCGCAGCATGAAATTTGGCGCCAGACGGGTGGATATCTTGCGATCAGGATAGGCCGCCTTTAGCGTTTTTGCGATATCAATGAACCACATGCTTTCGGCGTTCGCCACGAAACGCTTGCCGATGGATTGAGGTTTCGTAAGGGCCGCGACATGCATTTGGGCGACATCTTGAACATCAACCATGGGGACACCGTATTTTGGCATCATTGGATCAGCGCCTGATAGAATACGGGTAACCAGTGCAACAGAGGTGCCAAAATGCGTATCTAGCGGCGCGCCTATTACAAGACTGGGGTTTATCACTGTCAGTTCCATTTCAGGTGCTTGGTTTGAAACGAAATCCCACGCAGCCTTTTCAGCTAAAGTTTTTGATTTTGAATAAGGCGTCATCGCTGTGCGTGTTAGATCTGACCAATCTTCTTCGGTATATTGTGTTTGCCCCTTGGCCAAATCTTTTTCCATGATTGCTACGCAAGAGGAGGTCATGACAACGCGCTTGATACCGTTGGCATGGGCCGCTGTGAGGGCTCGCAAAGCGCCATCAACAGCGGGTCGAATGGTATCATTTGCGTCTTTTGGCTGCGCCATGGGAAAGGGCGATGCTGTGTGCATTAAAATATCGACGCCGTTCATGGCTGCATCCCAGCCGTCGTCAGATCCTAAATCCAACGCCACAAAACTGATGCGATCGGCAAGGTTCTCTGCTTCGTCAACATGAGGCGTGATTGCAGCGGTAATTTCGTCCGCACGATCCAGATTGCGCAGTGTGGCGCGCACTTTGAAATCAGCGTTTAACAATTGCACGGCAATATGTTTCGCGATGTAACCGGTGGCGCCGGTTAACAATACTGTTTGTTCTGACATGTTGCCGTCCTTTGATAAGCTTCGCATAACTTAGTCATGCAAATGCAAACTTCAAAGGGTTAGTTGGCTTTACTTAGCAATCTTCGGGCAATTACTTGGGCTTGAATTTCTGCGGCACCTTCAAAAATGTTCAAGATGCGTGCATCACACAAAATTCGGCTGATTTTGTATTCCAGCGCAAAACCATTGCCGCCATGGATTTGTAATCCGTTGTCGGCCGCTGCCCATGCAACCCGCGCACCAAGAAGTTTGGCCATGCCTGCTTCTACGTCGCAACGACGTCCTGCGTCTTTTTCGTTCGCAGAAAAATAGGTCAACTGACGGGTGACGGCAATTTCAACGGCCATCATAGCCAATTTCCCTGAAACACGCGGGAAGTTTATCAAGGATTTGCCGAATTGTTTGCGATCCAATGCGTATTGCAATGACACATCTAGGGTTGCTTGGGCGACACCAACAGCGCGGGCTGCTGTTTGGATACGTGCGGATTCAAAGGTTTCCATCAGTTGTTTGAAACCTTTGCCCTCAACGCCACCAAGCAAATTGTCAGTCTTTACTTTGAAATTATCAAAGGCAAGTTCGTATTCTTTCATCCCGCGATAACCCAGAACTTCAATTTCGCCACCAGTCATTCCCTCAGTAGGGAAGGGCGCTTCGTCAGTGCCGGGCGTTTTTTCCGCCAAGAACATAGACAGCCCCTTGTAATCGGTGGTTTCAGCGTCCGTACGGGCAAGCAATGTCATAACATGGGTTCGTGCCGCATGAGTAATCCAAGTTTTGTTGCCTGTCACGGCATATTCATCGCCATCTTTTACCGCACGAGTACGCAAGGCACCCAAATCCGAACCAGTGTTTGGTTCGGTGAATACGGCAGTTGGTAGGATTTCACCGCTCGCTAATTTTGGCAGCCAGTTTTCTTTTTGGGCCTCTGTACCGCCACAAATGATTAATTCCGCGGCGATTTCTGAACGGGTGCCAAGACTTCCAACGCCGATATAGCCGCGCGATAACTCTTCGGAAACAACAACCATCGATGCCTTGGAAAGACCGAAGCCACCAAATTCTTCGGGGATTGTTAGGCCAAAAACACCCATCTCGGCCAGTTCCTCGATGATCTCCATCGGGATCAGTTCGTCCTTAAGATGCCAGTCGTGCGCATAGGGCTCCACCTTTTCTTGGGCAAAGCGGCGGAACTGTTCGCGAACCATTTCAAGTTCTTCGTCCAGACCGCTTGTTTCCAAGGTTGTGTTTGCTTGGCCTTCTTCGAGCAAAACTGCCAACCGTGCACGGGCCGTTGGGGAATTGCCTAAATCCATCAGTGTCTGAACCGCAGGCGACACAAATTCTGCGCGATCTTCTGGGGTAAGGCCCAAGTCTTGAATGCGGATGATTTCACCCTGACTCATCGGAATGCCGCCTGAAATTTGAGACAGATATTCGCCAAAAGCAATTTGATGGACCAATTGGTTTGTTTCGTTAAAATTTCCGTCAGCCTGTAATTTTTCAGCCCACGCCTGCATTTGTGTCAAGGCTTGGGAGTAGGTCGCCAGCCATGAAAGGCCGTGCGCCGCTGTCTGGTTCTCTTCTAACTTGCTTGTCGAAATGCGGCCATTTTCAGAAAGACTGTCACGTTGAATATCAGTTGCTTTGGACAACAGCACTTGTGTGTTTGGCACAGTGGCAGCCGTTAGCGTCAAAAGGTCAGGAATGATCGCGGATGTGGAATTAGTTGATGTCATGTCCTGATGGTCCTTGAGCAAATACAGAGAATCTTAGCAGTGAAGTTACGTATCATCGATAGTTTGTTTGCAGGTGCAGCGCAATTATAATGCGTAAAGATGCGACGAATTGAACTAAAGTAACGAATATGTTTTGTCTGTTATCGACCTGATCGCAATAAAATTGCGGTAGAATCAAAAAATCCCGACTAAAAAGCCGGGATTTTTCTAATAATAAATCGCTTTGTGCATTAGCAGATCGCGATAGCACGAACATCATCGTCGATGTGTTTTTCGTATTGGCCAAAATTATCGCAAAACATTTGAACCAATTTTGCTGCTTGTGCATCATAGGCAGATTGATCTGCCCAAGTTTGGCGCGGGTCAAGCAATGCATCATCTACGCCGGCAACAGAAACAGGTACGTCAAAGCCAAAGTTTGCATCTTTGCGGAATTCGGTTTGTCCCAATGTTCCGTCAAGCGCGGCTGTCAGCAATGCACGTGTTGCTTTGATTGGCATACGTGAACCAGTACCATAGGCGCCACCTGTCCAGCCAGTGTTTACCATCCAGCATGTCGCACCGTGTGTGGCAATTTTGGCTTGCAACAATTTACCGTATTCTTCGGGACGGCGTGGCATGAACGGCGCGCCAAAGCAGGTGGAAAATGTTGGTTCGGGTTCCGTTACGCCGCGTTCTGTGCCCGCAACCTTGGACGTAAAGCCGGACAAGAAATGGTACATTGCTTGAGCAGGTGTCAGACGCGCAATCGGAGGCAGCACACCAAAAGCATCACAAGTTAGCATGATGATATTTTTGGGGTGACCCGAAACACCGGTGTCTGATGCGTTGGAAATATAATGCATCGGATAGGCGCAACGCATGTTCGCCGTCAGGCTATCGTCGTCAAAATCCAACTCATATGTGTCTTTGTCGTAAACCATGTTTTCAATGACCGTACCGAATTTGCTGGTGGTCGCGAAAATTTCGGGTTCGGCTTCGGCAGACAGGTTGATTGTCTTGGCGTAGCATCCACCTTCAAAGTTAAATGTTCCTTTGTCAGACCAGCCATGCTCGTCATCACCGATAAGAACGCGGTTTGGATCAGCTGACAACGTTGTTTTTCCAGTACCCGACAGACCAAAGAACACGGCGGCATCATCGGGATCATTTGCGGCGTGGTTGGCAGAACAATGCATCGGCATCACACCTTTGCCAGGAAGGATGTAGTTCAAAAGGCTGAAAATGGATTTTTTGTTTTCGCCTGCATATTCTGTGTTACCGATTAGGATCAGTTTACGATCGAAATTCATCGCAATGACGGTTTCGGAACGACAACCATGACGTTCTGGATCTGCCTTAAACGTTGGGCAGTTGATCACTGTGTATTCCGCGATAAAGTCAGCTAATTCCGCGGCTTCTGGACGACGCAGCATATGGCGGATAAACAATCCATGCCAAGCCAGTTCTGTAACCAGGCGAACATTCAAGCGATGTTCAGGATCAGCACCAGCAAAAAGGTCATGCACGAAATAATCGCGGCCCTTCATATGGTCCAGCATATCTTCGTACAAAACGTCAAAGGCGTCAGGCGCCATTGGGGCGTTGTTTTCCCACCAGATTGAATCCTCAACCGAAGGTGTTCTTACGATGTGCTTGTCCTTTGGAGAACGGCCTGTGAATTGACCCGTTGTCACCAAAAATGCCCCACCTTTTCCCAGCTCACCTTCGTCGCGCTTTAATGCGTAATTAATGAGGGCCGGTTCGATCAAGTTATAATACACCTCACCCAAGCCTGAAATGCCTTGGTGCTCTAGTGTGTTCTTGGGGTTAACCCGACCGTGTGTCATCTTGTTCTCTCCTGCTGACGGTTTTTCATCAGCTATTTGCAAAGTTGCAGGACCGCAGAGTGCGGAACATACTTTGGTGTAACACGATGATTTTTTAAGGGAATAGCCAAGACAGTGTTGTTAGCGCCAACAGTGACCAAATGTCATACGACCACGTAATAATATTACCTAATTGTGCGACAAAAAGGTCAAAGGTTAAAATTTTCTGCAACGTTTTCACAAGAATTAAGGGGGGATTCGTTATTTGGGTTGATTTTTCACAAGGAAGCGGAAACAACTTGGAAAAAAATAAAAATGAAAAACGGGCAGCATAAGGACTTTAATAATGTCTAAAATCGCGTTGGTGGACGACGACAGGAATATCCTGACGTCGGTTTCGATGACTCTTGAGGCAGAGGGTTTTGATGTAACAACTTATAATGATGGGCAAGCCGCACTCGATGGCTTTAACAAAGAAATGCCAGAACTTGCTGTTCTGGACATTAAAATGCCCCGCATGGACGGCATGGATCTGTTGCAAAGATTGCGTCAGAAAAGCCAACTTCCAGTTATTTTCCTAACATCCAAAGACGATGAGATCGACGAAGTTCTTGGTCTTCGCATGGGTGCTGACGACTATATGAAAAAGCCGTTCTCACAACGTTTGTTGGTTGAACGCATTCGTGCTCTTTTGCGTCGTCAAGATGCTATCGCCGGTGACGCTTTGCCAGATGCGACAGAGGAAAAAGAAGTTATGGTTCGTGGGCAGTTGTCTATGGATCCCCTGCGCCACGCTGTGACGTGGAAAGGCAAAGAGGTTACTTTGACTGTAACCGAGTTTCTTTTACTCCAAGCATTGGCGCAACGCCCTGGTTTTGTGAAAAGCCGCGATCAGTTGATGGATGTTGCATATGACGATCAAGTTTATGTGGATGACCGCACGATCGACAGCCACATTAAACGTCTGCGCAAAAAGATGCGTTCGGCAGATGACGAGTTTTCTGCGATTGAGACCCTTTATGGTATAGGTTACAGATACAACGAAGAATAACCTATGAAGAAGGCTGAGTTGTGAAAGATCGCTCCTCGCAAAATTTAGATGTCGTAATTGGTGAAGATTGGGATGATCCTGATGAAAACACCGATGAGGCTATGTCGGAAGGCCGCGCTCGACGCGGTTTTTTGGCGTTGCGTTCTTCACCCATCGCGCGAAAAATTGTTCTCTTTAACCTGTTAGGGCTGGTCATTTTCGTGGCTGGGGTGCTTTTCCTTAACCCAGGCCGTGACTCTTTGGTTGAACAGCGCGAAACAGCGTTGATTTCAGAGGCCAAGCTTTTGGCGGATGTTTTTGAGGCGCAATTACCAAAAATTGGACCACTCGATTTTGCGGCGAATGACGGCGTGGATACAGAAGGCACGCTTAGCATTCTTGATTTGCCTTCTGATGTGCAAATGTTCCTGTTTGACGCAAACGATAATCTAATTGTGCAAACTGAAACTGTTGATGCCGGATTGTCGGGTAACAACGGCGGTGGTTTCTCAGGTATTTTGTTGAATGTTTGGTCTAAAATTGATGGCCTGGTTTCTGGAACACCTGCTTCGATGCAAGCAATCAGCATCGAAGCAGAGGCCCGTCGTTTGGTGGCGCACAGCCTTGAAGGGAAAACCGCAAGCGAGAACAGCTTTACATCTGATGCTGGAACTTTCTTCTTGGTGACTACGCCAATCAATCGCAGCGGCAAGGTCGTTGGTGTGATTGCATTGGCAACAGTGGGCGGCAAGGTCGATCAACTTGCGCGTCTTGAGCGTGAAAAAATTCTTCAAATGTTCCTAATAGCAGCAATTGTTTCAATCGGACTTAGCCTTTTGTTGGCGTCAACGATTGCCAATCCTTTGGCTGATCTTTCTTTGGCGGCTGAACTTGGTCGTGATCGAAATGCACGCACCGTTAGCCCTAGCCAAGTGCGTATTCCTGACATGACAGCGCGTCCTGACGAAATCGGACGCCTTTCTGGTGCAATGCGCGGTATGGTGCGCGCCCTTTACGATCGTATCGAAGGTAACGAACAATTTGCAGCAGACGTTGCCCATGAAATCAAGAACCCTTTGGCATCTTTACGATCCGCCATTGGTACGCTTCGTATTGCCAAAACTGATGATCAACGCGGCCGACTTTATGATGTGATCGAACATGATGTTCGACGCTTGGATCGGCTTGTTTCGGACATTTCCAATGCATCTCGTCTGGACAGCGAACTGGTAAAAGAAGACGAAGCACGGTTTGATTTAACGCGGACATTGTCCAACTTGATAGAATACCACGGCGCAGAAGCTGCAAATAATGACATTGAATTCATCTCTGATGTGCCCAATGAACCAATTTTCATTCATGGTCTAGAAGGTCGTCTGGCACAGGTGTTTGTGAACTTGATCACAAATGCGATGTCATTTTGCGAAGATGGCGATGCCGTTCGTGTCTGGGTTCGTAAACGCGACAACCGTGTTCTGGTTGTTGTTGAGGATACAGGACCTGGTATTCCCGAAACGGCATTGCACAAAGTATTCAACCGTTTCTATTCTGAACGTCCTGTTGAACAATTTGGCGATCATTCTGGTTTGGGCTTGGCGATTTCCAAGCAAATCGTCGACGCACATGGTGGCGTTATTTGGGCCGAAAATATTCGTCCAACGGATGCGGATGTGGGTTCTGAACCACTTGGCGCACGCTTCGTGGTTGGTTTACCAGTTTAATGCCAGACGCTGATGAAACGACGTCACCGTTTCATGCAACCTTGGTTTCAATGTATGAAAAAGGTGTTCTGATTATAGGGGCACCTGGCAGTGGTAAATCCAGCCTTGCGCTTGAATTGATGGCATTTGGTGCCACTTTAGTGGCCGATGATCGTGTGATCCTAACGTTAGAAAATGGCCGTTTGATTGGTAAATCACCTGCCGCGATCAAAGGACAAATAGAGGCGCGAGGGCTTGGAATTCTGGCCGCTGACACCATATCAAGTGCGATCGTCGATGTTTGTATCGATATGGACAAAGTAGAAAAAAACCGTTTGCCAGAACAACAGGTCATGGATTTGTTCGGATTGAAAATTCCGACAATTCATGGACGCGGAAACAACCATCTTGCAGTTGGAGTATTGCAAATGCTCAAGGCAAAACGCGTAAATTAGTGAAGGAACAGACATGTCAACGCCGCAGGCGCAACGCATAGTATTGGTAACTGGTCCGTCCGGCGCGGGGCGTTCGACCGCAATCAATGCGCTTGAAGACATTGGTTTTGAGGCTATTGATAACATGCCGCTGCGCTTGCTGGACGCATTGCTTGACGACACACCTGTTGGGCGGCCGATTGCATTGGGCTTTGACACAAGAACTCGGGACTTTAGTGCAAATGCAATGATTGATATCGTCGATGGATTGACCAATCGCGGGGACGTTCTTGTTGAACTGTTGTACCTTGATTGCAGCCAAGAAGTGCTAATAAGACGTTTTTCTGAAACCCGCCGTCGCCATCCTTTGGCCCCAGCCGAAGATCCCAGTGCAGGAATAGAACGTGATTTGGATCTGCTAGTACCCATCCGTTCTAGGGCTGAGGTTCTAATTGATACATCTGATTTAACGCCCCATGATCTGCGTGGCGAAATGGAACGATGGTTTGATTCATCAACGGGACAATCTTTGGCGGTATCGGTGCATTCATTTAGTTACAAACGCGGCACGCCACGGGGCGTGGACATGGTCTTTGATGTTCGATTTTTGCGAAACCCTTATTGGGAACCAAGCTTGCGTGAATTAGATGGTCGCACAGATGCCGTTCAGGCTTATGTGACGCAAGATCAGCGGTTCGTCCCATTTTTCAAATCATTGCAAGAAATGGTTCAATTACTTCTGCCAGCATATGTAGAAGAGGGGAAATCACATCTTTCGATCGGTTTCGGGTGTACCGGTGGGCAACACCGTTCAGTCGCTCTTACGGAAATTTTTGCCAACACCCTTGCGCAAGGGGGGTGGCAAGTGTCAAAACGGCATAGGGAAATAGAACGTCGCGGGGACAGCGTGCAAAAAGCGAAAAACGGGGTGGTGACTTGATCGGAATAGTCCTTGTCGCGCATGGTAGATTGGCCAACGAATATTTGTCGGCTGTCGAGCATGTCGTTGGATCACAACCTGGTTTGCAGGCGATATCGATTGCCGCTGACCATGATCGTCAAGAAAAACAAACAGAAATATGCGCCGCGGCTGACGCTGTTGATACGGGCGCCGGTGTTGTTATTGTCACTGACATGTTTGGCGGATCGCCTTCCAACCTGTCATTGCTGGCGTGTAACCCTAAAAATCGCAAAATCTTATACGGTGCTAATTTGCCGATGTTGGTGAAATTGGCAAAATCTCGTCATTTGAATGTGGCTGATGCCGTGAAATTGGCGAAAGATGCCGGTCGCAAATACATCAACAGTTTTGATGGCCCTGAAGAATAATAAGAAGCTGATATATGCCAAACCTAACTTTAGAAATAATTAACGTAAAAGGACTACATGCCCGCGCTTCTGCCAAATTGGTCGAAGTTGTTGAAGCGCACGATGGACGCGCCATGATATCTAAGGATGGGCTAGAAGTTTCAGGTGACTCGATAATGGGGCTTTTGATGTTGGCAGCGTCCAAAGGAACGTTTATTGACGTCGAAACCTCAGGTGCGGCGGCTGATGAACTAGCCGAGGCCCTGAAAACCCTTGTTGCCGATAAATTCGGCGAAGAAAATTGAAGCGTGCAACAATCGCCGCAGAGAGAAGTTCGCCGGTGAGCAAAACGCCTGAAAATAACTTGCCCGACCAAGTGCCAGAATCTCAGCCCTATGATAAGCGCAAGCTTTCGTATGCGAACACTTTCACAAACCCTTATAAAGCAACGGTAATTCGGGTGATGGAATGGGCAACTGGCAAAATTCGCCTGTTGCGCTTAATCCGTAAATTTGAACGCGCTGGTGCTATTCGTGGGCATGGTTTCTTTCGCCAAGCGTTGGATTTTATGCGAATTCCCTTGGCAACGCCACAAGAACAAATCGACCACATTCCTGCAACTGGTCCGGTGATTATCGTTGCAAACCACCCACATGGGCTGGTTGATGGTATGATTCTTGCTGATCTAATTGGTCGTGTTCGCGAAGATTATAAAATTCTGACACGTTCAATTTTGACATCTGTCGATGAAATAAAGGATTTTATGATCCCGGTTCCGTTTCCCCATGAGGAAAATGCGCAACGCAAAAGTATCAAAATGCGCAAAGAATCCATGGCGTATCTGGAACAAGGCGGCGTGATCGTCATTTTTCCATCAGGCGTGGTTGCCACCAGTGACACAATGTTTGGTAAGGTGATCGAACAGGAATGGAACCCGTTTACGGCGAAAATGATCCAAAAGAGCAACGCAACCGTTGTGCCTGTTTTTTTCCCAGGGCAAAATTCGCGTTGGTATCAGATCGCTAATCAGCTTTCCGCAACATTGCGCCAAGGCTTGTTAATTTATGAAGTTGTTCACGCAATGGGCAAACCACAAGCGCCGATTGTTGGGAAACCAATTACTGATGAAGAAGTTGCCGAATGGTCAAAAAATCCACGTGGTTTTGTGGCCTGGTTGCGGAAACGTACGCTAAGCTTGGGCGGCAAGTAATCTAATCAATACCCTAAGGCGCATCCATCTTTGCGTGGATCCGATGCACCGTGTAGGGTTCCATTTTTATGATCAATCCAAATTGCTTGTGCGCCACCAAGTGGTGTTTCAGGAACTTCCACCTTGTGACCCAATTCCGCCAATTGCGAGCGAACCGCCTCTGAATAGCCGCGTTCAACTTTCAGAACGCCAGCGTCGGAAAAACAACGCGGTGCATCGATTGCTGCTTGGGGCGACAGGCCAAAATCCGTCATATTCGTCAACATTCGGGAATGGCCATTAGGTTGGTAGGCCCCACCCATCACCCCGAAAGGCATTGTAATTTTGCCGTTTGATTTTAGCATAGCCGGAATAATGGTGTGCATTGGACGTTTCCCACCCATTGCAACATTTGGATGGCCTTGTTCTAACGTGAAACCTGCCCCGCGGTTTTGAAATAGAATGCCGTACTTTGAACTCGCGATGCCTGAACCAAAGCCGTGATATATTGAATATATCAGGGAAACGGACATGCGGTCTTGGTCTACGACCGTGATATAGACTGTGTCTTTATGGACCGCTTCGGTTACATTTGAGATATCGGTGATCGCGTTTTTCGGATCGATCATTCCCGCCAATTTTTTTGCAGTTTCCGCTGACATCATATGGGCAAGTCGTGTTGTGAAATCCGGATCGGCAATTAATCTGTTGCGAGCATCATACGCCAATTTAGCCGCTTCGACCTCAATATGCGCGCGCGTTGCACCAAACGCATCCATGGCGGCGATGTCAAAATGCGATAAGATGTTGTTCATCAAAATCGCTGTTGCACCTTGTCCATTAGGTGCGTGTTCAATTAGCTCAAGTTCGTTGTAAGTACCGCTGATGGGGTCTGTGTAATCGCACGCATTTCCTAAAAAATCATCCAAGGTATGACAGCCACCAATTGCACGTAAACTTTCGACCATATCTGCGGCAACTTCGCCTGCGTAAAAACCTTCTCGACCTTGCTCAGCAATTTTCCGCAAAACTTTCGCTTGGTTGGGGGAACGGAAAACATCACCCTCTTTGGCTGGCTTGCCATCAACAAGATAGAAGTCCTTGGCTTTTCCTTGCAAAATTTCCGCCGAACTTGTCCAATCAAGGGCGGTTCGTGCGGCAACGGGTACGCCGTTTTCTGCATAATGAATTGCGGGGGCCAAGGTTTGAGCAAGGTCAAATCGACCCCAATCATTTGAAAGGCGACAGAATGCGTCGATTGCGCCGGGGATGGTCACCGCGTCTGGCGAGTAAACGGGCATGGTTTCGTGCCCTTGTGCGCGTATGTTTTCCGCATTTAAGGCGGCGGGCGCGCGACCGGAACCATTCATTGCAAGCACACGATTTTCACTGGGTGGTGTGAACAGCACAAAACAGTCACCCCCAATTCCCGTCATTTGTGGTTCGCAAATGCCCAAAAGAATGGCGGCGGCTATAGCTGCATCCATTGCGTTGCCACCACTTTCCAAGATTTGAATAGCGGTTTTTGCTGCAAGCGGGTGCGAAGTGGCGCACATGCCATTCTGGGAAATTACTGGTGATCGGCCTGGGAAATGAAAGTCGCGCATGGGTGCCTCTTAAAGATATTTTCCGTTACGCTAGAATAGATATTTGTATTTGCCAATTCACCAAAGCCCAATGTTGTGTCTTAATTGTCCTCAATCGATAAGATGAATTGCAGCCGATTGGTTCCCTCGTGCCTTTGATACGATAGATTTTGTGTTAAGGCGCGGATCATAAACCAACCAAATCCCCCTTCGGGCAATTCTTCAAATGCACAGTCGTCTGGTTTCGCGGCACCCTCTGGCGGCGTTAAATCGGGCATTGCTAATCCATTATCCGTTATTGTGATGGTGTGAAAACCTGCATCTACAGTATATTGAAGTTTGATGTCGCCGCTTTTCCCATCGGGATAGGCGTGCTCAACGATATTGTTCAATGCCTCGCCCAAAACAATATCCGCGTTTTCGACGTCACTTTCCGCAACATTTTTCTGTAATAGAGTGTCGTGCAATTCAGACAGCACTTCCCGAACAGCGAACGGGTCGCTGCAGAAAGAGAAGGTTATCGTATTCTCAATTGTTTTATGTTGTATTTGATTTGCGTTCTGTTGCACCGAACCACCGTTGAATTGAGTCAAAAGCAAACGATTAGGCCGCTGCGGGAATAGCAGCGCCAATATCAGCGTGGATGGAAAAAACAGAATCCATTCTTGTAAGTTTGAAAACCTTTTCCACAGCTGGGCGCAGGCTTGCCAATTCCAATTTACGTTCTTTTCCCAACAATTTCATGACCGCAACAACGGCACCCAATCCACTGCTGTCGAGAAAATCCACGTTTTTAAGATCAAGGATAACTCTTTTCGGTTCAGATCCAGCAAGTTCGTTAACCTTATCTTTGAAAGCCACAGCCACAGCTGCGTCAATGCGGTTTTCGTCAACTGTTACGATCAGTGCGTCGCCATTCGCTTGCGCGGTAATATTCATTCATTCTCTCCGTCTGGAAATCCATGAACGGACACTAGACGGCCTTCCTTACCATAGGGTATCCATAGCCATATAGTTTCCAAATGGAGTCCCAAAAGATGTCTAAAATTGCAATTATCGGCGCTAGCCGGACACCAATGGGTGGATTTCAAGGGGCTTTTAATGGGGTTAGTGCCGCGACCTTGGGTGGTGCAGCTATTAAGGGGGCATTGGATCAGTCGAATGTAGATACAGCATCGGTTCAGGAACTTCTTATGGGCTGCGTTTTACCTGCTGGGCAAGGGCAAGCGCCTGCTCGGCAGGCTGGTTTTCTGGCTGGGTTGGGCAAAGAAGTTCCCGCCACAACCGTTAATAAAATGTGCGGGTCAGGGATGAAAACAGTGATGATGGCACATGATCAGATCGCCGCGGGCAGTGGCGAAATTGTCGTCGCCGGTGGCATGGAAAGTATGTCAAATTCACCCTATCTTCTGCCAAAAATGCGTGGCGGTGCACGGATTGGTCATGCCGCGGTACAAGATTCAATGTTTCTTGATGGTTTAGAGGATGCATATGACAAAGGTCGCCTGATGGGCACATTCGCCGAGGATTGCGCCGAAGCATTTCAATTTACGCGTGCTGCGCAAGATGAATATGCACTGAAATCGCTTAGTAATGCGTTGGCGGCTCAGGATGGCGCTTTTGACGGTGAGATCAGTTCAGTGGAATTGAAAACCCGCAAAGGGACAGTGACCATCAGCCAAGACGAACAACCTGGCAATGCACGGCCAGAAAAAATTCCAAATCTAAAGCCAGCATTTCGTGAAAATGGTACTGTGACTGCGGCCAATAGTTCATCGATTTCAGACGGCGCAGCGGCGCTCGTTTTAGCAGATGAGAATACGGCCAAGGATTACAACGTTAGGGCATGGATTTGCGGACATGCAAGTCATGCACAGGAACCAAATCTTTTCACAACAGCACCGGTGCCCGCCGCGCAGAAACTGATGAAACGTATTGGGTGGTCAATTGATGACGTTGATCTTTGGGAGGTCAACGAGGCCTTCGCTGTGGTGCCAATGGCATTCATGCATGAAATGGGAATTCCGCGCGAAAAAGTAAACGTAAATGGTGGTGCCTGTGCATTGGGGCACCCCATAGGCGCATCAGGGGCAAGAATTTTGGTGACTTTGATCAATGCTTTGGAAAAACGGAAGCTTAAACGAGGGATTGCAGCAATTTGCATTGGTGGCGGCGAAGGCACCGCAATTGCGATTGAGCGGCCATGAAAGTTGACTACCCTAATTTGAATCAAGTAATCGTCAGCTTATGCGAAGGCGAGGATGACGTAATTTCACTTATGGCCAGTGTCGTTTGCGAGGTTCACCATGCCGATGATCGTTTTGATTGGACGGGATTTTACCGTGTGACGGGTCCTGAAATGCTAAAAATCGGCCCCTATCAAGGGGGTCATGGGTGTTTGCAAATTCCTTTTTCAAGGGGCGTATGTGGTGCTGCCGCGCGGGAAGGTAAGACACAACTTGTTCCTGATGTTGATCAATTCCCAGGACACATCGCTTGTGCCAGCAGCACACGTTCGGAACTGGTTTTACCTGTTTGGGATGGGAACGGAGTGTTGTTGGGGGTGTTTGATATCGACAGCGATCAACCGAATGCATTTACCGAAACAGATGCGACAGAAATGGCGGTAATACTTGCGCAAGTTTTTGGGTAAGAATTTTTAAAGCGGACGTGAAAAAATGTTGCTTTTTTTCACGAAATGAGGCTTGGTGAAAAAAAGACGAATTTTTTCACCAAGCTGAGTCCCTAACGTGCTGCACAAAGACCTACAAAAAACCAACTCTCTTGGGGCTGATCTTCGCGCCCTGCGCAAGGCGCGTGGTTGGACGTTATCGGATTTGGCTGGCGAATTGGGGCGTTCGGTGGGCTGGCTGAGCCAGATAGAACGCGATCTTTCGGAACCCTCAATCGGTGATTTGCGTGAAATGGCGGCGGAATTGAACGTACCAGTGTCGTTGTTTTTCGGGCAGGCTGAGACACCTGCCGCAGAAACAGGATTGATCGTTCGTAAAGATGCCCGTCGCCCAATTGGTTCTGATGCCAGCGAAGGGTTGGTTGAGGAATTGCTTTCGCCGGATTTGACGGACGATTTCGAAGTCGTTCACTCAACTTTCCGCCCAAGTGCTGAATTGAAAGAGTTTAACCAGCGGCCCACACAGGAATTGGGCTATGTCGTCACCGGGCGGCTTGACCTTTGGATCGAAGATAAAAAATTCACCCTTAATGTGGGCGACAGTTTTCGTCTGCGAGGCGAACCCTATCGATGGGCAAACCCATATGAACAAGCAGCCGTGGTGATCTGGGTTATCGCGCCGCCGGTGTATTAAGGGGGCATTGGGGATGAGTTTTGCTGGATGGACAACATTTGCACTTTTTTGGATGATCTTCGTGGTCACGCCTGGACCAAACGCGGTTAATGCCATCAATAACGGTATGGTTTTTGGATTTCGGCGTTCCTTGTGGGGTGTTTTGGCTATCCTCTGCCAAGCGACCTTGTTTTTGATCCTTTCTGCTTTGGGGATCACGGCACTTATTGCGGCGTCACCAACCGGTTTCTTCATTGCCAAAATCGTCGGTGCCGCATTCCTGATTTATCTGGGTGTTCGCGGTTGGATATTTGCGCGACGTGCGCCAAAGGCAGATGGCTACAAGGGCCGCTCTATATTTTTCAAGGCCCTGGCAATCGCGACCATCAATGCAAAATCAGTCGCCGGCTACTTAGCCGCGTTCAGTCAATTTGTTCAAACAGATTTGCCGATTTGGGATCAGATGTGGGTGATCATGCCCACAGCACTGACGCTGACGGCCATTAGTTATACAGGTTATGTTGCCCTTGGTGCCGGTCTTGGCCGGGTGGCAATGGGCGCAATCTTAAACGTTTGGTTCCGCCGAATTATGGCCGTGTGTTTCGTGGTTTATGGCACATTGTTGGGCATTACTGCCTTACCTGGGAGGGTATAAAATGAAAATTTCTGGTTCATGCCTTTGTGGCGAAGTTGAATTTGAGGCCGATCACCAAGGGGCAGAAGTTGTCGTTTGTCATTGCGGTCAATGCCGCAAGCAATCTGGCCATTTATGGAGTGCGACAGCCGTACCAAATGTCAGCCTAAAGCTTTCAAAAGAAACAACATTGGCTTGGTATGCTGCATCAAATTTTGCAAAACGTGGTTTTTGTTCAGCCTGCGGGACGTCGTTGTTTTGGCGTGAAAACGATGGCGAAAATACACATGTTGGCCTTGGCGTCTTGAACCCACCAACAAACTTAAAACTGCAAAAACACATCTTTATGGCGCACAAGGGTGACTATTACGAAGTCGCTGATGATTTGCCTAAAGTGGATGATTACTGATGTTTTGGCAGGTACTCACAGGATTTGAAACTTCGGTATTGGTGACATTTGTTCTGGCTGGGCTGTTGCTGAATATCACGCCGGGTGCTGATTTTATCTTTATTACGGCCAGCGGTATTAGCGGCGGCCCAAAGGCTGGCATTGCGGCAGCTGTTGGCGTTAACCTTGGTGTTGTTGTTCACATAGCGATGGCCGCGGCAGGTGTTTCAGCCTTATTGTTGGCGTATCCTGCGGCCTATGACGCCATCCGGTATGTGGGGGCGGCTTATCTGCTTTATATCGCATGGCAGGCTTGGACGGATCGCAGCGCTTTGGGCAAGGGTCGTGCTACGCAATCCGCGAGAGCGGCCTTAAGACGTGGTTTTATTACCAATGTTTTGAACCCGAAAACGGCACTTTTCGTTTTTGCGTTCATTCCGCAATTTACTGACCCTGCGATCGGGGTGGTTTGGATGCAAATCCTAATCCTAGGCGGTATTTTCCTCATCAACGGTTTTCTGTTTGTTTTGGTGCTTGGCACCACGGCGGGGCTGTTTTCCAAATTCCTGCGCGTCCGTGTGCGCGTTTTGAACACAATCACTGCAATTTTATTCGGCGGCCTAGCGGCACGTCTGATCATCGACTGAAAAGGAACGATTTATGTCTGATTTCCCAACAACGGCCCGTGTGGTCATTATCGGCGGCGGTGTCGTTGGTACATCTACGCTTTATCATCTGGCGAAAGCTGGCTGGAAGGACTGTGTTCTTTTGGAAAAGAACGAATTGACGGCTGGCTCTACTTGGCATGCGGCAGGCAACGTGCCGAACTTTGCAGGTTCTTGGGCTGTCATGAACATGCAGCGTTATTCGGCTGAAATGTACCGCACGCTTGGCGATGACGTTGATTATCCGATGAACTATCACGTCACTGGCGCGATCCGTTTGGCGCATTCCAAAGAGCGGATGCAAGAATTTGAACGCGTTGCGGGCATGGGCCGCTACCAAGGTTTGCAAATGGATATTTGTACACCAGCAGAATTGAAAGAATTGAACCCATTCATGGAAACCCATGAATTGGCGGGTGGTCTTTGGGATCCCCTTGATGGCGACATTGACCCTGCACAGCTGACGCAAGCATTGGCTAAGGGCGCGCGTTCGGCTGGGGGGCGGATTGAACGTTTTTGCCCAGCGATTGGTATCGATCGTGATGGCGATGAATGGATCGTTAAGACGGAAAAAGGTGACATTCGGTGTGAATTCGTGGTGAACACTGGTGGTTATTATGCGCAACGCATTGGCGAAATGTTCAAGCCCTTCGGTGGCCGGACAGTGCCAATGGTTGTGATGTCTCATCAGTATTTCTTGACCGAGCCTATCGCCGAACTTGAAGCTTGGACCAAAGAAACTGGTCGTAAAATGCCGATGATCCGCGACGTGGATTCATCTTATTATTTGCGCCAAGAAAAAAACGGTTTGAACCTTGGCCCCTATGAGCGGAACTGTAAGGCGCATTGGGTAACACCTGAAGATCCGATGCCGGAAGATTTCTCATTTCAACTGTACCCAGATGATCTGGAACGTTTGGAATGGTATATTGAGGATGCAATGGAACGTTTGCCATTGCTAGGCACCGCTGGCGTTGGCCGCAATATTAACGGCCCTATTCCTTATGCACCTGATGGTTTGCCCATGGTCGGCCCAATGCCGGGCGTGAAAAACGCCTTTGAAGGTCACTCATTCACCTTTGGCATCGCCCAAGGTGGCGGCGCGGGCAAGGTCTTGTCAGAGTGGATCATGCACGGTGAAACCGAGGATGATATGTGGGCCGTCGATCCACGTCGTTACACTGATTACACCGATCACGACCATTGCGTGGCCAAAGCAATGGAAACTTATGGGCATGAATATGCGATGCACTTTCCATACCATGAATGGCCAGCCGGACGTGACAAAAAGCATTCACCTAACCACGCCAAAGTCGTCGAGCTAGGCGGTGTGATGGGTTCATACAACGGTTGGGAGCGCGCCAATTGGTTTGCCAAAGACGGCGATGATACATCTGGGGAAAGCACGCAAACTTGGAACCGTGCAGGTCCGTGGGAACAACGCATTCGCGAAGAATGCGAAGCGGTGCGTGACAATTGCGGCGTTCTTGATTTGCCAGGCTTCTCTCGATTCTGGGTGCAAGGCGAAGGTGCTGACAACTGGCTGCGCGGGTTCTGTACCGGTGGTATTCCCAAAGCTGGTCGTATGAACTTGGTCTATGTTTCCGACAGCCGTGGCCGAATTTTGACTGAATTGTCATGCCTGCGATTGGGCGAGGACAACTTTGTCTTGATCACAGCGGCAACCGCGCAATGGCATGACGGTGATATGATCCGAAATTCGGTACCAGAGGGTGTGACCGTTCGCGAAACAACGACTGAACGCGACGCATTGATCGTTTGTGGCCCTACTTCGCGCGATGTTTTGGCGGGCATTACGGATGCCGACCTTTCCCAAGGATGGTTGACGCATCAACATGCAAAGGTTGCTGGGAACAAAGCGTTTCTCGTACGCGTTTCATTTGCTGGTGAACTTGGCTGGGAAATCCACGCAGAAAACGAACAGATGCCTGCAATCTATGAAGCCGTGATTGCGGCGGGCGCAAAACCATTTGGTATGTATGCGCTGAATTCGTTGCGTATCGAAAAAGGGTACCGCGCGTGGAAAGGTGATCTTTCAACGGACTACACATTGCTTGAGGGTGGCATGGAACGTTTCGTGAAATTTGACAAACCGTTTGATTTCGTCGGGAAAGCAGCACTTCAAAGCGAAAAACAGCAGGGTCGCAAAAAGGGTTTTGTGACGTTGATCGTTGACGCCGATGAGGCGGATGCACCCTATATGTCAACGATTTGGGTCGGCGATACGGTCGTTGGTGAAACGACGTCTGGTGCCTGGGGCTACCGCGTGAACGCCTCTATCGCGCTAGGCATGGTTAAGGCGGAATACGCTGTTCCTGGAACCAAACTCGAGGTCGAAATTTACGGCAAGCGCTGCGCGGCTGTCGTGCAAGAAGACCAGCCGTTGTGGGATCCAGAGAACCTGCGCCTGCGTGCCTAAATCAGTGCTGACCCTGCGATAAACCGTAGGGTCAGCGCCCACACTTAGAAAGTTCAACAATGAGCATAACATTACTTGATGGCGGTATGGGCCAAGAGCTGATTTCGCGCGCTGGTAAAGCGACCGGATTGTGGTCAGTTCAAGCGTTGCTTGACGCGCCTGAAATAATTCGCAATGTGCATGACGATTATTTTGCAGCAGGTGCTGAGGTTGCAACCACCAACAGTTATTCGGTTTTGCCCGATCGTTTGATCGCCCATGGCATTGGGGATCGATTGGAAGAACTGGCGCGATTGGCTTGCCAAATTGCTGTTGATGCCCGCGATGCCAATGGTTCTGGTATCGTTCTGGGTTCGCTTGGCCCGCAAGGTTTTTCCTATCAACCCGATCTAAGCCCCCCCGCGGACGAAGCCGCCGAAGCATACGCCAGTTTGGCCCGTATTCATGCCGAATATGTCGATGCGCATATTTGTGAAACCATGTCGTCGGTTGACCAAGCCCGTGGTGGATTGATGGGGGCTGGCGTCACCGGCAAACCTGTTTGGCTGGCATTATCCGTCAATGATGAAGACGGCACAAAATTGCGTTCTGGGGAAGATCTAACCGATGTGTTGCCATTGTTGGAACAATATCAACCAGCCGGTGTTTTGCTTAATTGTTCGATCCCAGAGGCGATCACACAAGGGCTGTCAGTACTCGCCAAACAATCAATACCGTTTGGCGGATATGCAAATGGCTTTACCAAAATCGTATCTGATTTTTCAAAAATCGGTGCAACGGTTGATATGCTAACAGCGCGCCAAGATTTAGGCCCAGATGCCTACGCTGATTTTGCCGCCAAATGGATCGCCGAAGGGGCGACATTAATCGGTGGCTGTTGCGAGGTGGGCCCAGCCCATATCGTCGAACTACACAAACGTTTTAAAGGGGCTGAATAATGGCTGATCTTCCTAAATCCGCACGCGTTGTCATCATTGGTGGTGGCGTTATTGGTTGCTCTGTGGCGTACCACCTTGTCAAAAAGGGTTGGAAGGACGTCGTGTTATTGGAACGCAAGCAACTGACATCCGGCACCACATGGCATGCTGCCGGCCTGATTGCGCAACTTCGTGCAACGGCGAACATGACAAAATTGGCAAAATACAGCCAAGAATTATATGGAAACCTAGAGGCTGAAACGGGTGTTTCCACTGGCTTTAAGCGGGTTGGTTCCATCACCGTTGCCTTGACCGAAGAGCGCAAAGAAGAAATTTACCGCCAAGCCGCTATGGCGCGCTCGTTTGGCGTGGAAGTTGAGGAAATTTCGCCCGCCGAGGTGAAGGCGAAATATGAACATCTGAACATCGATGGTGTTAAGGCTGGTGTTTGGCTACCCAAAGACGGGCAGGGTGATCCGGCCAATATTGCGTTGGCTTTGGCCAAAGGCGCGCGCCAAGGTGGCGCGATCGTCAAAGAACGCACGTTGGTGACAGGCGTTGCCCGCGATGGCCGTCGTATCACAGGTGTAGATTGGCAATCAGGCGAAGAAACCGGACATATTAAGGCCGATATGGTCGTGAATTGCGGCGGTATGTGGGGGCATTCGCTGGGCAAGATGTTGAACACAAATGTGCCGCTCCATGCCTGTGAACACTTTTACATTGTGACCGAGGCAATCAAGGGCTTGACCCAAATGCCCGTGCTGCGCGTGCCTGATGAATGCGCGTATTACAAAGAAGACGCGGGTAAGTTTTTGCTAGGCGCGTTTGAACCGAAATCCAAACCTTGGGGCATGGACGGAATTTCGCCTGACTTTGAATTTGATCAATTGCCTGAGGATTTTGATCATTTTGAACCCATTCTGGAAGCGGCCTGTGAACGTTTACCAATGTTGGCCGAGGCAGGCATTCACACGTTCTTTAACGGGCCTGAAAGCTTCACGCCTGATGACGCCTATCATTTGGGTCTGGCGCCAGAAATGGACAATGTTTGGGTTGCCGCTGGCTTTAATTCCATCGGTATTCAATCAGCGGGGGGGGCTGGCATGGCATTGGCCGACTGGATGGACAGTGGCCAAAAACCATTTGATCTGGGTGATGTGGATGTTTCCCGCATGCAGCCATTTCAAGGCAATAAGAAATATCTGTTTGAACGATCCAAAGAAACCTTGGGTTTGCTTTATGCGGATCACTTCCCCTTTCGCCAAAAGGAAACCGCGCGCGGTATTCGCCGCACACCATTCCATCAACAGCTGTTGGATCAAGGCGGTGTCATGGGTGAAATCGCTGGGTGGGAACGGGCCAATTGGTTCGCCAACGAAGGCCAGACACGCGAATATCAATACAGTTGGAAACGCCAGAACTGGTTTGAAAATTCGGCTGCTGAGCACCGTGCGGTTCGTGAAAACGTTGGCATGTATGACATGTCATCTTTTGGCAAACTCCGTGTTGAAGGGCGGGATGCATGTGCATTCATGAACTACATTGGTGGTGGTGAATACGATGTGCCTGTTGGCAAGATTGTCTACACCCAGTTTTTGAATGCGAACGCCGGTATCGAGGCGGATGTGACCGTCACGCGCCTGTCGGAAACCGCTTATTTGGTGGTGACACCTGCGGCGACACGTTTGGCGGATGAAACTTGGATGCGCCGTAATCAGGGTGATTTCAATGTTGTGATTACCGATGTAACCGCTGGCGAAGGCGTTTTGGCTGTGATGGGGCCGCGTTCGCGTGAATTGTTGCAAAAGGTATCGCCTGCTGATTTTAGCAACGTGGTAAATCCATTCGGTACGGCCCAAGAAATTGAATTGGGCATGGGATTGGCGCGTGTTCATCGCGTGACATACGTTGGTGAGTTGGGCTGGGAAATCTATGTGTCCTCTGACATGGCTGGCCATGCCTTTGAAACGCTGCATGCAGCGGGCGCGGATATGGGCTTAAAACTGTGCGGCATGCATATGATGGACAGTTGTCGTTCCGAAAAAGGTTTTCGCCACTTTGGCCATGACATTACGTGCGAGGATCATGTCCTTGAGGCGGGTCTTGGTTTTGCGGTGAAAACGGACAAGCCGAATTTCATCGGTCGTGACGCGGTTTTGCGCAAAAAAGAAACGGGCCTAAGCAACCGTCTGGTCCAATTCAAACTGACTGACCCAGAACCATTGTTGTATCACAACGAGCCGATCATCAGAGACGGCGAAATCGTTGGCTTCCTAACATCTGGCTCATATGGGCACACGTTGGGCGGGGCAATTGGTCTTGGCTATGTACCTTGCGCCGGTCAAACGGCGGCGGATTTATTGGGTTCCACTTATGAAATCGACGTGTGTGGACGGCGTGTTAAGGCCGAAGCATCCTTGCGTCCCATGTATGATCCAAAATCCGAACGCGTTAAGGTATAGAAAACACAGCATGCCGCACCAAATAGACTGGTGCGGCGTGTCTGATGCCGATAGGAAGCACGGATGATTGATCCAACTGCCGCCTATAATCCCCCCAATGATCCATTGGTCATCATTCACGACGATCATGAAGTTCTGTTGGTGGACAAGCCTGCAGGGCTTTTGTCTGTGCCTGGTAAGGGCGAGCATCTGGCCGATTGCCTGCTGACGCGTGTGCAGGCGGCGTTTCCCATGGCCTTGTTGGTTCATCGGTTGGATCGCGACACATCGGGCGTGATGGTCTTTGCCTTAACACGCAATGCCCAACGTCATTTGGGGCTGCAATTTGAAAAGCGCCAAACCAAGAAAACATATGTGGCGGATGTGTATGGTGTGCCAAGTGAAAAGTCAGGCACGGTTGATTTGCCTTTGATCGTTGATTGGCCCAACAGACCGCTGCAAAAAGTGTGCCATGAAACGGGAAAGGCGGCGCAAACCGACTGGAAAGTCATGCGTACCAAGGGAAATGTCACCCGTGTACGTCTAATGCCGCTAACGGGCCGAAGTCATCAGCTGCGCGTGCATATGCTTGCTATTGGCCATCCGATTATGGGCGACCCGTTTTACGCAACAGAACCAGAAATGGCCGCACCACGCATGATGCTGCATTCACAGACGTTGGCATTCAGGCATCCAGACGGTGGTAAGGGTGTTCGATACACCGCCAAACTACCGTTTTGAGCTAGACGACCTTTAACAGCCGATCCTCAAGCGCCTCAAGTTTTGCAACCGCATCCGATAGTGTCGATTTTAGCTGTGCAATTTCACCAAGCGCATCATTTACGCCAATTGGTCGATCATGCGTTTCCGCAACATTGCTTGTGCCGTTGCCTGTGCCGCTGATCAACCAAACCATGGAAACATTCAGCATTCCAGCCAACATTTGAACCCTGTTACCGCGTGGGACTGAACGATCGTTCTCCCATGCCTTTATGGTTCTCACGCTGACACCAATTTTTTCAGCCATACCTTTGATCGTCAAACCTTTTGCATCGCGGGCTGCTTCGAGACGATCGCCAAAAGTTGCCACGTCTTCATTGTAATAGTCGTTCTGCTCAAGGTCATTTAATGACAAAAGTTCTCTCCGATGAATTGAGTTGCCGTTACCTAGGCTACGGGCGGCGAAATTGCAAATTTGAAAAAAAAATGAAGATTAACAGATGACAAAAAATGGGGCGCAAGGTATTGCCCTGCGCCCCAATCAATCAAAAATTCAAGAGGTGCTTATTCAGCAGCCCAGCCTGAAACTGCTTTGATTTCGCAGAATTCCTCTAGACCAAATACACCACCTTCACGGCCGTTACCTGATTGTTTGTATCCACCAAATGGTGAACCTTGGGCAAAACCGTTGCCATTGGTTTCAACCATCCCAGAACGCAAACGACGTGCCACGCGAACACGCTTGGCGTCGTCTTCGGTTTGAATGTAGTTGGTCAAACCGTATGGTGTGTCATTTGCGATGGCGATGGCGTGCTCTTCGTCATCAAATGGCATAATTGCCAAAACTGGCCCAAAGATTTCTTCGTGATAGATTGTCATATCATTTGTCACATCAGCAAAGACTGTTGGGCGCACATAATAACCACGGTTAAGACCATCTGGGCGACCCAAGCCACCCGCTGTTAGACGGCCGCCATCATCGATACCTTTTTGGATCAACCCTTGGATTTTGTCGTATTGCATTTTGCTGACAACTGGGCCGATGTGACCACCTTCTTCGGATGCTGGTCCAACGTGTGTGGCGTTTGCCGCTGCGGTTGCTTGTTCTACAGCCTCTGCATAACGGCTGCGCTCAACCAACATGCGTGAGGGTGCGTTACAGGATTGACCTGTGTTGCGGAAACAACGACCAACACCGTTTGTCACGGCCTCGGCTGTGGCATCGGCGAAGATGATGTTAGACCCTTTGCCACCCAATTCTAGGCTAACACGTTTCATGGTGTCAGCAGCGGCTTTGGAAATGGAGATACCAGCGCGTGTTGAGCCAGTAAAGGAAACCATATCAACCTCTGGGTGGCTGGAAAGTTGGGAACCAACACCTGGGCCGTCGCCGTTCACAAGGTTAAAGACACCAGCAGGAAAGCCAGCTTCATCTATCATTTCAGCAAACAAATGCCCAGACAATGGGGCGATTTCGGATGGTTTCAAAACCATCGTGCAACCTGTTGCCAATGCTGGGATCACCTTCAGAATGATTTGGTTCATTGGCCAGTTCCATGGCGTGATGTGGGCAACAACACCAATGGGTTCATAAAGGGTACGCTCGGTTGGGGCATGATCGCCAAGTGGGCGGTCAAATTCGAAATTTTTAAAGGCATTCATGAAGCCGCCCATGTGCCATGTACCGGCACCAACTTGATTGGCGCGGGCAAGGTTTTGTGGGGCGCCCATTTCTAGGCTGATCGCTTGGGCCATTTCCTCAGCGCGGGCTTTGTAAACTTCTAAAAGTTTTTCAAGCTTGGCGGTGCGTTCCGCTTTGCTGGTTTGTGACCATGCAGGAAATGCCGCGCGTGCAGCTGCGACAGCGGCATCAGTGTCGGCTTGGTCGCCAAGCGAGATTGTCGCGCAGGCTTCTTCATTTGACGGGTTGATTACGTCAAAATCATTTGCCGCAGCAGGTGCAACCCATTTTCCGTTGATATAAAAATCGCGTTTATCCAGCATAGCATTTGCTCCGTTTAGAATTTTGCAGCTGAATGCCATCGCCTATTTTTGTGAATCCTGCAATAGCCGTCAGCGGCATTTTCTAGTGAACTGGCGACCAAGGGGAAATTTTTCTAAATTTATAAGGGCATCGGCAACTTTGTATTTGTTTTTGTTGAGCGTAACACAAAGCCTTTCATTTCTGCGTTTGAACACTATTTTGATTTGATCAGACAGAAACGGAGAATTCAGATGTCTGTACGAATTAATGACACCGCGCCGGATTTTGAGGCCGAAACAACCGAAGGCCCTATCAAGTTTCACGACTGGATTGGTGACGGCTATGCGGTTCTTTTCAGTCATCCAAAGGATTTCACGCCAGTTTGTACAACTGAACTTGGCCAAATGGCGGGTATGGTTCCTGATTTTGTGAAACGGAATGCAAAAATAATCGGAATTTCTGTTGATCCGATTGCGGACCATCTCAAATGGAAGGCCGATATTGAAACGGTTAGCGGCAATGCTGTTTCTTACCCGATGATCGGTGATAGTGACCTTAAAGTTGCTAAACTTTATGACATGTTGCCCGCCGGTGAGGCCAGTGGGGAAGGGCGCACAGCCGCAACAAACCAAACCGTGCGGACGGTGTTTGTAATTGGGCCTGACAAAAAGGTGAAATTGTCTTTGACCTATCCGATGACAACGGGCCGCAACTTTGACGAAATTCTGCGGGCATTAGATTCAATTCAATTGACGGCCAAGCACAAAGTGGCGACCCCTGCTGGCTGGAAACAAGGCGAGGATGTAATTATTACACCTGCTGTAAGCAATGAAGAAGCGGTTGAAAAGTTCGGAGAATTTGAAACTATTTTGCCCTATTTGCGTAAAACCAAGCAGCCTAGCTAAGCTGGTTTTCCAAAGAAAAATGTTGATAGCGGGTTCATTGATCCCCGCTATCGTCACCAATTTTGCCTTTATTTGACACGGGCGTGCCAGAAATCGACCATATTCCTTGGTTAAGAATGTTCTAACGAGTGTTTTTTTGAAAGGAATCCGCCATGTCTATAGCCCTAGTTCTCGGTAGTATGCTGGCCTCTGGTGTAGTTGGCATGCAAGTTCAACGTCGCAGAGATTCTGGTGAAAATAACAAGAATAACGCAAGTCTTGCCCTTACAGAATATGCGAACGGCGAAGAGCCCATTTCCGGTTTCCTAGTGCAGCATCCAGTCGATTGCATTGATGATCCACGCCTTGCGGCCCTTGCGATTGTCACAGGCTGCGTTGAAATGGAAATCGATTGGTCGCGTCGCACACAGCGTCACGTCATTCTAGAGGCAGAAACCCATTTTGATATTCGGTTGGATGAAGCTGTGACCATGATCGGCGTTGCCCGGTGGTTGGCCGGACAAGGTGATGCCCAAGAAACGCTAAACCGTTTGGCACGTCGTTTGCAGTTCTTGGTTCAAGGCGAAGAATATGACGACATGGCGATGACCATCGAAATGATCCGCCGTCGGGTTTTACAAAAGACCGCTGACGTCATGGTACAGCGCGAGCCATTGCAATTGGTTCACGACATGCGTTTGGCTGGTTAATCTATTGCTGCTGGCTTAGATGACGACCTGCTTACCGGTCACTTCGTATAAGACCACCTTAGCACCGATCATGACTTGATCATACAATTCAACTACATGCTCATTGGTTAAACGCGCACATCCGTTTGAGACCGCAGAACCGATGGTCCATGGTTGTGCAGTTCCATGAATACGCAGCATGGTATCACGTCCGTTTGCATCATGCAGATACATCGCGCGGGCACCCAATGGATTGTTTGGGCCACCGGGCATGCCATCCTTATGACGGGCATAACTGCCAGGGTCGCGTTTGATCATGGCAGGTGTCGGCGTCCAGCGCGGCCATTCACGTTTTGCACCCACAGTGAAAGTGCCGGATTCATATAGGCCAGGGCGGCCTACGCCCACAGAATAGCGGATCGCTCGTTTATTGCCCAATGTGAAATAAAGCTTGAAAGTATTTGGATCAACATGCATTTCGCCCGCCGGTAAATCAGCCCGCATTCGTACATGTTTGGGCAAAAACGCCTTGTTCAAAACAAATTCTTCAGCTGTCAAACTGTAGGCTGCATGCGTGCTAAGGGCACCCATCGCAAGCGAACTTGCTAAAAAGGTTCGTCTATTAAGACCTGAGGCGAATTTATTCATATTGGTACCATCTACTACATTTGTTCTTTTCAGCAAAATATCAGAATTCTGGCCGAGTAAATACAACTATAGGCAATTGGCCATAAAAAAAGCCCCGATGTGGCATCGGGGCTTTCAAATTTTCTAAAGACCTAGATTAGTCTTCTTTTTTCTCTTCAACGATTTCTAGACCAGTTTCTTGATCTACCATTTTCATCGCCAAACGTACTTTGCCACGATCGTCAAAGCCCAAAAGCTTTACTTTCACGTCTTGGCCTTCTTTCAGAACGTCTGAAGGATGGTTCAAGCGGCGGTTTTCGATTTGGGATACGTGGACCAAACCATCGCGTTTGCCAAAGAAGTTAACAAAAGCACCGAAATCAACGATTTTCACAACTTTGCCGTCGTAAATAACGCCTTCTTCTGGCTCTGCCACGATCGAGTGGATCATGTCATATGCTTTTTTGATGCTGTCACCATTTGGCGAAGCGATCTTGATGACGCCTTCGTCGTTGATGTCAACTTTAGCACCTGAAACTTCAACGATCTCACGGATAACTTTACCGCCAGAACCGATAACTTCGCGGATTTTGTCCGTTGGGATGTTCATCGTTTCGATGCGTGGTGCGTGAACAGAGAAGTCACCAGCACCTGACAAGGCTTTGTTCATTTCACCAAGAATGTGCATGCGTCCGTCTTTGGCCTGAGCCAAAGCTTTTTCCATGATTTCTGGTGTAATGCCCGCAATCTTGATGTCCATTTGCAAAGACGTGATACCGTTTTCTGTACCCGCAACTTTGAAATCCATGTCGCCTAGGTGATCTTCGTCGCCCAAGATGTCTGACAGGATTGCATATGAACCGTCGTCTTCAAGGATCAAGCCCATTGCCACACCGGCAACAGCTGATTTCAAAGGAACGCCCGCATCCATCATTGCCAAGGAACCACCACAAACGGACGCCATTGAAGACGAACCATTTGATTCAGTGATTTCTGAAACAAGACGGATTGTATAAGGGAAGTCGGTTGCTGCTGGCAAAACTGCCTGCAACGCGCGCCATGCCAATTTACCGTGACCAATTTCGCGACGACCTGTGAAACCAAAGCGGCCAACTTCACCAACCGAATAGGGAGGGAAGTTATAGTGCAGCATGAAGTTTGATTTATACGTGCCGTGCAACGCATCAATCATTTGCTCGTCATCACCGGTACCAAGCGTGGTTACAACCAAGCCTTGTGTTTCGCCGCGTGTAAACAGGGCAGAGCCGTGTGTACGTGGCAAAATACCAGTTTCAGATACAATCGGACGGATCGTAGAAGTATCACGACCATCGATACGCTTGCCAGTTTTAACAACGTCACCACGCAAGATGCCTGCTTCTAGCTTTTTAAGGGCTGAACCAAGGTTTGCGTCTTCTAGTTGCTCATCTGTCAAAGCAGCTTTGATAACGTCACGAGCCGCGCTAACAGCCGATGTGCGTTCTTGCTTGTCTGTCAAAGCAAACGCAGCGCGCATGTCTTTTTCACCAGCAGCAGCAACAGCTGTTGAAAGCTCGCTGAAATCAGCAGGCGCATAAGCGAAGGGCTCTTTGGCGCAATCTTCGGCCAAATCGATGATAAGATCGATGACTGGCTGGAATGAATCATGTGCAAATCTAACTGCGCCCAGCATTTCTGCTTCGGACAATTCATATGCTTCTGACTCAACCATCATCACCGCATCTTTGGTACCAGCAACAACCAGATCCAAACGTTGATCAGGATTGTCACGCAGTTTGTGCATGTCATCGATAGATGGGTTCAGTACATATTCACCTTCTGTGAAGCCAACACGCGCAGCGGCGATTGGGCCCATAAATGGCGCACCAGAAATTGTAAGCGCCGCAGATGCTGCGATCATCGCAACAATGTCAGGGTCGTTTACAAGATCGTGTGAAAGAACTGTACAGATCAACAGAACTTCGTTTTTGAAGCCGTCGACAAACAGAGGGCGAATTGGGCGGTCAATAAGACGGCTTGTTAGCGTCTCTTTTTCAGTTGGCCGCGCTTCACGCTTGAAGAAGCCACCAGGAATTTTACCAGCGGCGTAATATTTTTCACCATAATGCACAGTCAAAGGGAAGAAGTCCTGCCCTGGCTTTTGTGCTTTTGCGAATGTGACGTTGGCCATAACACTGGTTTCGCCCAGTGTTGCGATTACAGAACCATCAGCCTGACGTGCAACTTTGCCCGTTTCTAGCGTCAGGGTCTCGTCGCCCCATTCCATTGATTTTTTAACTTCGTTAAACATCGTATGTCCTATCTTGGCTGCCGGGGCCCATCCCCTTTAGCCTGTTTCATGAGGGGCCCATGCCCCCCGGCCTTGTTCGTATCCTACCATTTTGACCGGCCCAGCCTAAACGGTGCGTGCGGATGAAAAAAGCGCCCCCGAAGGGGCGCGTTTTAGGTTAGCGGCGTAGGCCAAGACGCTTGATTAGATCAGCGTAGCGTGCTTCGTCTTTACCACGAACATAATCTAGCAATTTACGACGCAGAGCGACCATTTTCAAAAGACCACGACGGGAATGGTTATCCTTTTTGTGGGATTTGAAGTGCTCAGTCAGTGTCGCGATGCGGCTAGACAGAATTGCGACCTGAACCTCTGGGGAACCTGTATCGCCTTCTTTGGTTGCATACTCTTTCAGAATACGTGCTTTTTCTTCAGCTGTAATCGACATCGGGGTCTCCTTTTCAAGAAATAAGGGTAATGGCACAAACCGGGATGTCGTCCAGCAAGGCCCATGGAGTATTGCGGTGTTCTGCAATTACGCGCGTATAGGGGATATTAGGTAAAAAGGAAAGAAAAGTTTTTATCGATGCTAATAATCGATTCTTTGATCGCGAAGCATAGCAGCGGCGGTCATGGTTAGACACTAAACGCTGTTTCCTGAATGGAATTAATGGTGAAGAATTTTAGTGATTACCGTTAGAATTACTCAAATATGTCAGAAATGTGCCCACTTTTTTCAGTTGAGTTGACTCCGGCCGAATTGTGCTTAACGGTCCGTTAACAATGTGAAAAATGGGTGTAAAAATGTTGATGTTTGGTGTTTAGGGTATGTTGGCCTTTGGTCTATTGATTGATGCCTTTTTAGGGGACGACGACGATACCAGCGAATCAACACCACCTGTGGATGACGGAACGATTTACGGATCCACTGGTGACGACATTTTGAATACGGGTCCTGCAGACGACATAGTGAATGCTGGCGCTGGATCGGACATCGTACATGGTGGACTTGGAAATGACGTCATTGACGGATGGACCGGAGACGACGAATTATTTGGCGATCAAGGCGATGACACTTTGCTTGGTTATGAAGGTGCTGATTCCCTATACGGTGGTAATGGCGCAGATGTTTTAGCGGGTGAAGCTGGCAACGATAATCTTGCGGGTGGTGCAGGAAATGATCAGCTTACCGGTGGTTTGGGTGAGGATAACTTGACTGGCGGCACTGGCAATGACGGGCTGTATGGTGGCACCGGCGACGACAATCTGAACGGTGGCGATGGACGAGATTTTCTTGCCGGCGGTGAAGGAAATGATGAATTGCGCGGCGGCAATCTAGGAGACACGCTCTTTGGTGACGAAGGTGCTGATACATTATATGGCAACGGCGGTTGGGATCGCTTGTATGGCGGCGAAGGCGACGATGTTGTCCGCGGCGGATGGGGTAACGATTCCCTTTATGGCGACTATGGCGTGGATACGCTTAGCGGTGGCCAGGGCGACGATTATCTAAGCGGATATTACCGTGGCACCAACGCTGGAATTGACGAAGACGACGACGGCGACCTTCTATTTGCCGGCGATGGCGATGATGTGATCTTGATGGGTAACAACGATTATGCGCTGGGTGGTTCTGGTAACGATACGTTTGAAACCGGCACATGGATTAATGCGGATTCTGCGCCAAGAATTGGTGATTTCGATCCTGCCGAGGATACACTGAACATCTATTACGACGTTGATACACCACCTGCAGGGGCGCCAGTTGCGCAATTGTCAGCAACCATTGCTGATGCGACCGAAGTGCTTTTGGACGGTAATGTTGTCGCAATTTTATATGATGTGACAGATCCAACATTGGTCACATTTGCTACAATCGGCACGGAATTTGCAGAGGCAAGTTAAGCCGGAATGCGATGTTAATTTCAAAAGGGCCGCTCTTAATAAAGCGGCCCTTTTTGGGTCAATTTGTTTGGATCATTGTAGAAATTTGTCGTGCCCAATCGCCAATCACGGGCAGGAAATCGATGAAGCTAAGCACATAGACCAAGGACGATACGACAATCGTGGCCCCCAAAAATGAACCAAGACCAAAGGCCAATCCACGCAAAAGTTGGAACCCCATCATTTTCGGAATGGAATTGTGAACCCTTACATACCGCTGAGATGTCAGATCTTGGATGGCCTTGCGCAATTCGCGGATTTCTTGGTTCGTTGAATTATTTTCAGAAGGTTCGATGGTCGTTTCCCTTTAAACGATGAATTAGACTTCCCACAAAACCGGCTGTGTTTCGTAACTGATATAGAGTGGATGTTTTGGATGACCGGCCTTGGATAATCCCAAATGAAACAGCGGTAAGTTTGTCGCACGCATCAATTTGGTGACTTCTTTTCCACGCGCCAGATGCGCGCCGTGCGTTCCCCAAGCACATACAATCGTATTCGCCCATTTGCACGCATCGGATATCGTGGCGTTATTGGCGGGGCCAACAGGGTCTTTTGCGGCCTTCATGTTTCGCGGATCGGTGTCGCGCCATGCAAAAATATTGCAAACCTGAAAAGCCCCAAAACCCAAAGCCCTTGAACGACGCTCGCAACGCTCCACTGTCGGGTCATTTTGAACCTCGGTTGCGGTCGATGGGTTTAGCATAACGTATAGGGCTCGCGGTGCTGTTTCATCCCAAACGCGGGTTAATGAATACCGATATTTTTCACAGGGCGAATAGATGGCCACGGATACGGCATCGCCTTTGGTATGGTGGCGCGTGATCATTGCCCGTCCCTAGGTGCAGCGGCGCGGGTTAATCGATCATTTATTGCCAACCCCAAACCCGTCATTGGAATGGGGGCCACCGCAATGCATTGGCCAGCATTGGCCATGGCATCAAGCGCGTGAAGATGCGCAAAAAGATTTGCTGCTGCTTCAGTTAGGTCACCCTTGGGCGAAAGATTTAGCGTCGGATGCGCAATCGCATTCCCAAAGCCAAGCGACATCATTTCAGGTTCTGGGTCTGTTACGTTTAACACAATATCGGCCTTGGGCGCGTAGTGTGACAACAATTGACCGGGTGAATTGGGCGTTGTTTCGTTAGTTGTCAAAGTGGGCGTAAAGCCGATGACCTTGGCAATCTGTTCAACTGAAATTCCACCGGGTCGCAAAAGCGTCACATCATCGTCTGAGACGCCTAAAATTGTGGATTCAACTCCAACGGAACACAGCCCACCATCCAAAATGGCATCAATACGATCCTTCAGACCTGCCGTAACATGGCCTGGTGTTGTTGGACTGATTTGCCCTGATGGGTTGGCCGAAGGCGCGGCAATCGGGCCACCGAAAACCTGCAACAAACCTTGGGCGACAGGATGCGCAGGAATACGAATTGCCACACTTGGCATGCCAGCAGAAACAAGATGGCTAAGTTGGCCGCCCTTTAACAAGGGCAGTACCAAACTTAGAGGGCCAGGCCAGAATGCTTGAGCCAGCTTGAATGCCAAAGGGCTGAAATCTGCAAATTCCGTCGCCGCAGGAAGCGATTGAACGTGAACAATCAGCGGATTGAAACTGGGTCGACCTTTGGCTGCAAAAATAGCGGCAACAGCTTTGTCATTTCGTGCATCCGCCCCCAGCCCATAAACAGTTTCCGTGGGAAATGCGACCAGCCCACCACGTTGCAGAATCAGCGAAGACAAGGACAGTCCTGCATCATTTGCACTTAGGATTTGGGTTTGCATCGTGGCTCTTTTCATAATTGACGCGGCGTAGCGAGCAGCTGAACAGCGATTCTCCCCTACCTTTGGGGCAAATAATATCTTAAATTGGGGACTTAACGTCAAATCAGTTTGATTGCTAGCCAAAGAAAGCCGAGCCCAATGCCCTATACCTCGCCAGTTACCGATTATCAGTTCATTTTCGACAACCTCGTTGGATTTGATCGCCTTGCGCAAACTGAAACGTTTGCAGACGCAACATCGGATGTTCGCGACGCGATTTTGGCCGAGGCAGGCAAACTAGCAGATACAGTAATGGCGCCCCTAAATCGTAGCGGTGACCTGACACCGAGTGTTCTCGAAAACGGCGTTGTTCGCACGTCGCCCGGTTTTGTTGAGGGATACCAAAAAATTGCCGAGGGTGGATGGGTTGGCATGTGCGCCAAACCTGAAAACGGTGGCATGGGCTTGCCACAGGCGCTGGGCGCGGCGGTTGCAGATATGATGTCAGGTGCATGTTTGGCGTTGCAGCTTTGCCCGTTGTTGTCGCAAGGCCAGATTGAAGCATTGGAACACCACGGCAGCGATGACCTGAAAGCTTTGTATTTACCAAAACTTACCTCGGGTGAATGGACCGGCACGATGAACCTAACTGAACCGCAAGCAGGGTCAGACGTCGGTGCGTTGAAATCCAAGGCTGTGGACAATGGTGATGGTACATATGCCATCAGTGGCCAGAAAATTTACATCACGTGGGGTGATCATGATGCGGCTGAAAATATCTGCCACCTTGTTTTAGCGCGTCTACCTGAGGGTGGTGACGGCACCAAAGGTATCAGTCTATTTTTGGTACCCAAATTCATTCCTGATGAGGCAGGCAACCCGGGTGTCGCCAACAGCCTAAAGGTTGTTTCCCTAGAACACAAAATGGGCATCCATGGTTCGCCAACGGCGGTAATGCAGTATGATGGGGCGACGGGCTGGTTGGTTGGTCAGGCCCAAGGCGGCATGAAAGCGATGTTCACTATGATGAACAATGCGCGTTTGGGCGTGGCTGCACAGGGCGTTGGCATGGCAGAGGCGGCATTCCAGCATGCCTTGGCATTTTCCCAAGATCGTAAACAAGGACGTACGCCTGTTGAAGGAAAAGGTGCGATTTTTGATCATGCAGACGTTCGCCGGATGTTGATGACTATGCGCGCGGATACATTTGCCGCACGTGCGATTTGTGCAAGCAATGCCGTGGCCATTGATTTGGCGCGGGCAACAGACAGTGCCGATTGGCAAACGCGTGCGGCGCTATTAACGCCGATTTCCAAGGCATTTTGTACGGATATCGCGAACGAGGTCGCCAGTGATGGTTTGCAAGTTTTCGGTGGCATGGGTTTCATTGAGGAAACAGGTGCCGCGCAATATGCGCGTGACGCACGGATTCTACCGATTTATGAGGGTACAAATGGCATTCAAGCCATGGATTTGGTTGCCCGTAAAATGGCAGATGGTGGCGACGGGGCCAATGCACTTTTGGATGAAATCGTTGCGGGAACAAAAGCTGCGCAGGATCGACATGCCGATATGGCGAAGGCTGTTTATAGTGCGGCAGAAACCTTGCGCGAGGCTGTTGATTATTTGACAGGACAGGGCGATTTGAACGCACGTTTCGCTGTCGCCGTTCCATTTTTGCGCGCCTTTGCACGCGTTTTGGGTGGCCACTTTCATCTGCAAGCCGCGCTAAGCGAAAAGTCTGCTGGCCCACGCACCGCATTGGCAGAGTTTTATATCAACAGAATGTTGCCTGAACATCAGGGGCTTTGTGATACGTTACGACAAGAAACAGACGGCCTTTATGCGTTAAGCGCAGAAGAGATGTTGGCGTAATGGGTACTATTTCGACGCCGTGGGAAACTCCACCGGCCGAAGGCGAAGCGACTGAAATCGCCAAAGGTGTTTTGTGGTTTCGTCTACCATTACCAATGGTTTTGGATCACGTGAATTGTTATGCTTTAGACGAGGGTGACAGCTGGACATTGATAGACGCTGGAATGAATTCGCGGCGCAGTCGCGGAATCATGGAAACACTGATGGCGGGGCCATTGGGTGGAAAACCAATTTCGCGGGTGATTTTGACCCATCATCATCCCGATCATGTCGGAATGGCGGGTTGGTTGAAATCTGAACATGGCGCCGAAATTTGGGCAACCCGCACCGCGTGGCTAATGGCGCGTATGCTGACGCTGGATGTGCAAGACACGTACACAAAAGAATCTATGGCATTTTACAAGTCCACGGGTTTTGACGAGGTTATGTATAACAAACGCCTTGTTGAACGACCCTTTAATTTTTCCGATGTTGTTGCGCCAATTCCGCTTGGTTTCACTGGTATCCACGAGGGTGACACGATCAAAATGGGAGGGCGTGATTGGACCGTTCGTCTGGGGAACGGACACGCACCAGATCACGCGACGTTTTGGTCAAATGATTGCAATCTAGTCATTGGTGGTGATCAATTGCTGGCGACTATTTCACCCAACATCGGGGTTTATGCCACGGAACCAGAGGCCGACCCATTGGCCGGCTGGTTGGAAAGCTGTGAACGGCTTTCGCTTTATGCCACGGATCAACAGTTGGTCTTGCCAGGTCACAAATTGCCATTCACGGGCCTTCCAACCCGTATGAAGCAGTTGATCGAAAATCATCACGGTGTTTTGATCCGCTTGTTGGAATATTTAGGCCCATCAAGTACGACTGCTGGTTGCATGCCCACGATCTTCAAACGAAACTTATCAGAAGGTGAATACAGTTTGGGCATTGTAGAAGCGCAGGCGCATTTAAATCACCTGTTTAAACTGGGCAAAGTAGATCGATTGATGGACGAAAAAGGTGTCTATCATTGGCAAAGGAAAAACGATGAATGAGAAAATGTTGGCCGAGGCAGAGGCCGCAGAAGCCGCTATGATGATGCGATCAGCCGCTGTGCATTGTGATCCTAACGCACCGGCAAGCGTTGAACAACAACCGCTGCCAGATGGCGTAAAGAAGAAAAAGCAAAGCGAGAAAAGCCCCGCCGAATGGGCGTATGAACGGATCATTCTTTTTATTCAGAACTTTGAAAAGCAAATGGACAATGAGCACGAAGTGGCGATGGGGTTTACGGGTGGCGATGTCGGTGTTTTGCGCATTGAAGGCATGGGATTTTTTGCACCAGACATTTTGACGTTTTATGGGTCTGATGAGAGCGGTTCCAACACTCAATTGGTTCAACACGTTAGCCAACTGAACGTCATGCTGCGTGCCTTGCCCAAAGTAAAAGAACGCACAGAGGCGCGACGTATCGGTTTTCGTATGGCCGAGGAAATGCAAAAAGCCTAAGCCTGCGGTAATTTGCGTATGCGCAAAACCCAACGAAGGGGTGACAGGCCTGCGATTTTGCAATATTGCAGATCGAAATTGAATTTAGACTGTCCAAGGAGAAATGACATGTCCAAGCACGAACACGGTAAGATGGATATCTCGGTACAAGAAAAAACTTTTGCAGGTTATGTGAAATTCACAAGCTGGTCGATCGTTGCAATCATTGCTGTGTTGATTTTTCTGGCCATTGTTGGCGGCTAAATAACGATAAAAAGGCCCCTTAAAAGGGGGGATAGGTGAGGTAGCGATGCGTAGATTGTTCATAGCTTTCGGAGTGCTTATTTTTCTGGCCAGTTGCGGTGGCGACGTGGTCAAGAATGACGCTTTGATTGAAACCGCATCGCGTTCTGCCTATTCGCCCGGTGGGCAACCAAGAATCACTTTGATGACTTCGATTGGTTTGAAGGACACGACAGGTGGACATACTTCGTTGATCATTAATGGATCTGAACGCGTATTATGGGATCCCGCCGGAACTTGGTACCATGCTTTGGCACCAGAAATCGGGGACGTTCATTACGGATTTACGCCCGAAATGGAACAATTGTATTTCGATTTTCACACGCGGCCTGAATGGCACATTGTTTTGCAAGAATTGGATGTGACGCCAGAGACAGCCGAGGCAATTTTGAATGCCTTTGCACAAGCCGGACCAGCAGCAAAATCGACGTGTTCACGTACAACGAGCAGCGTTTTGCGCACAATTCCCGGGTTTGAAAGTTTGAGCGTAAATTGGTATCCAACAAAAACAATGGAGCAATTCGCGAAATTGCCTGGCGTTCGCACGTTTGAGGGCTGGTTGGATGAAACTTCGCCAACTAAATACCGCATTACACCGGTAGCTGGACTGTAAGAATTGGCTTCGCTAGCGGGAAGTCAGGTTTCCCTATCTGCATGAAGTATGCAGATAGGTGTTTTGGCTAATATTGACCTTTTGTTGTGAGGCGAATGATGATTATCGGCCCTAACCTAAACGATCCTCGTTTAACGCGCAGTGTTTCTGGTGTTGATCAATTTGGCAATTCCAGCGATCTAAACGTGGTGATGGAACGGCCCTTAACGATCTTCCTGAATTCCCAAGAAATCGTTACCGCAATGACAATTGGCGATTATCCGGAATATTTGGCCCTAGGCTTTCTTAGTAACCAACGTATGGTCTTACCTGATGATGTTGTGACGGCCATCGATTTTGATGAAGAATTGGAAACTGTTGTTGTCCGCACAGAACGGATCACCAATCACGAAGAAAAGCTGAAGAAAAAAACGCGCACCAGTGGATGTGCTGTCGGTACGGTATTTGGAGATGTAATCGAAGGGTTAAACGACATTGTTTTGCCCCGCCAGAAATTGCAGGTCTCTGACCTTTATTCCTTGTCTAAATCGATCAATCAAATGCCCAGTCTTTATTTAGAAGCAGGTGCTATTCACGGCACGGTTCTTTGCCAAAGAGATGAACCTTTGGTCTATATGGAGGATGTAGGGCGTCATAATGCCGTGGATAAAATTGCAGGCTGGATGCGAAGTGAAAACGTCGAGGCTGGCAATAAAATTCTTTATACAACAGGTCGATTGACCAGTGAAATGGTGATCAAGACGGCAATGATGGGGATACCGGTTCTGGCCTCTCGATCAGGATTTACGGCTTGGGGTGTTGAGTTGGCGCAATCCGTTGGGATGACCTTGATAGGGCGTTTGAAAGGGCAGCGTTTCCAATGCCTTTCGGGCGTTGAGCGTTTGGAATTTGACGTGGATTTGGAGAAGAAAGCGTGAGTCCTGTCGCTGGGGTTATTCTGGCAGGAGGTCAATCCAGCCGGATGGGCGGTGGAGATAAATGTTTGCTAACTTTGGGTAAGCAAACTTTGCTAGGCCAGGTTATTGAACGTCTAGCGGTTCAAGTTTCCTCGATTGTATTGAATGCAAATGGTGATGCGTCGCGATTTTCTGACTATCCGTTACCAGTCGTCGAAGACAGCTTTGGTGGGTTTCAAGGGCCGTTGGCTGGCATTTTAGCGGGGATGGATTGGGCCGCTAAGGCGGGGCATGATCAAATATTAACGGTTTCGGCTGACACGCCGTTTTTCCCCAATGATTTGCTAACAAAATTTCAAGAGGAACAGGAAACGTCTGGTTCGCCTATTGTATTAGCGGCCACACCCGGAGAGCCACGGCGCAAACATCGGCACCCTACTTTTGGATTGTGGGACGTTGCCCTGCGCGAGGATTTACGCGCTGCATTGTCGTCAGGCGTTCGTAAAGTCGTTGCATGGAGTGATAAGCATGCAGGCGTTGAAGCAGAATTTCCATTTGTGCATGATACAGATCCGTTCTTTAATATTAATACGCCCGAGGATATGCTGGCGGCGAAAAAGATGATTGAAGGAATGCATCTGTGAAGGTTTTCGGGGTCGTTGGCTGGAAGAATTCTGGGAAAACCGGCTTGATGGAACGTCTTGTCACGGAATTTACCGATCGCGGTATTTCAGTTTCCACAATAAAGCACGCACATCATGCATTTGACGTTGATCAACCTGGCAAAGATAGCTTTCGTCACCGCGTTGCAGGCGCTCGTGAGGTTGTTTTGGCATCGGCTTATCGATTTGCGATTATGCATGAATTGCGCGATGCGGACGAGCCAAGTCTTGATGATCTTTTGTCCAAAATGGCACCGGTCGATCTGGTGTTGATTGAAGGGTACAAAACCGAGCATCATGCCAAGATTGAAGCGAACAGAGCCGCGACGGGCAAAGATCTATTGGCACCAAATGACGCCAAAATTCTAGCTGTTGCCAGTGATCGCCAACCGCAAATTGACAGACCTGTTTTTGATCTTGATGACACGGTTGGAATTGCCGATTTTATTGCTGTTCAGGTGGGGCTGTGATCGCGCCACCACCCTTGCGTGATGATTGTTTTGCCCTGCCTGCAGGTGTTGATTGGACGCCAGCCGACGTAGCGCTTGATCGATTGAAAAACGGGCTTTCCGTTGTTTGTGCAACCGAAGAAATTGACATTGGTGATGCGCGGGGTCGCGTCTTGTCGGCTGATGTGCATGCAAAGCGATCCAACCCGCCTGCGCCAAATTCTGCCGTAGATGGGTATGGATTTTCCTTTGAATGCTTAGGCGAAAATGATGTTCATCGGCTTGATTTGATCGACGGGCGCGCCGCAGCAGGTGGCCCATTCCAAGATGAAGTGCCATTTGGCAAGGCCATTCGCATTCTAACCGGCGCAATTTTACCCGTGGGCGTTGATACTGTAATTTTGGAAGAAGACGTAAGTGTTGCAAGTGGTGAAATCGCCTTTCATGCAGGCCTAAAGCCTTTTGCAAATACCCGTAAAGCCGGCGAAGATGTGAATGTAAATGAAATTGCACTGACAGCAGGACACCGATTGGGGCCACAAGACGTGGGCCTGTTGGTGGCATTAGGTGTCAGCAAAATTACTGTATTCAAACGCTTAAGGGTTGGTGTTTTGTCCACCGGCGATGAATTGGTCAATGCAGGTCCAGCTGAACCATGGCAAACATATGATGCCAATCGCCCGATGCTTGGCGGATTGGTAGAGAATTTTGGATATGCGTTGGTTGATCTTGGACAAGCGCCAGATGATCGGAGTGCCCTTAAAGAAATTTTGAACCAAGCCGCAAGTCATGTTGATGCGATCCTGATTTCAGGTGGCGCATCAGGGGGCGATGAGGATCATGTTTCAGCTCTTTTGCGGGAAGAAGGCAACATGCAAACTTGGCGGATTGCGATCAAGCCAGGCCGCCCCCTTGCATTGTCGTTGTGGCACGGCGTGCCTGTATTTGGGTTGCCGGGCAATCCAGTGGCTGCGTTTGTTTGTTCTTTGATATTTGCGCGTCCAGCCTTGGGCGTTTTGGCAGGGCAGGCTTGGAATGAACCACAGGGTTTCATGGTTCCAGCCTCGTTCACAAAAACTAAAAAACCGGGGCGTCGGGAATATCTTAGGGCTCGGCTGAACACTGATGGACAGGTCGAGATTTTTAAATCCGAGGGCTCTGGCCGCATTTCAGGACTTAGCTGGTCAACCGGTTTGGTTGAACTTGATGAACACGCACAAACCATCCAGCCAAAAATGCCAGTTCGGTTTATTCCCTACTCATCGTTTGGGATTTAGACGTTTAGTCAAACGTTCCAGCAACACGACCCAGCAACATAAAGGCCCGAGCAGTACGTGTTTCTGACATGTCGGCGATATCTTGGTCGCTGGCGTTCTGCTCAAAGCTTAGCAATATTTTGTCGAACTGGCGCAGGAAATGGTGCGCCGCGTCACGAAATACTGGATCAGACTTTAGCCGGCCAGAGGTCAACGCCAAACAGGAACGATCGCGAATGCCAGCAAGACCTGCAACGGATCGGCCTCGCTCGCCTTGGGCAAATTTACGCCAAACTTCGGGTTTGGAACGATCTGGACTGAGATCGTCCATATAAATACCGTCGTGCGACAGCAATGTCAGAATATCCTCTGACGCACGGATCAACTTGGCCGTTTCACGATCTTCAAGTGCTAAACGAAGTGCACGGAAACCATCGGTGTCTTTTTCGCTTTCGGGAAAATTCAACGCTTTGATGAAATCAGTCATGGAAACTGGATCTTTTAACACCTCAGAAGGCGTACCAAGCGCAAGGCTAGGTTGTTCACCGGATTGCACAGCCTCTTCGGGTTTGGCGACGGCGGCGCGATTTGTATCCGTGGGATCAATGGTTCGATCACGGCGGGATGTGAACGTCGCTAATGTCGATTCAGTGTTCTGTGCTGATTGGGCGATTTGGTCCAAACGCTGTTCGACTGTATTTGAACTGTCCCCACCAATTGAACGGGATTGAACCACATAGGCATTGCGCATCGCATCAACGCTTGCCTGCAAACGCGCCGCTTCGTCACGCATCATACGCGAGGTTCGCGCCGTGACTGCAGCCACCCAAATTAGGGCCAATGGCAGAAAAATTGCCACGATCATCATGACTTTGATCAATGGATCAGCGGTGCCGTTGCCCTCGGATACAGGCAATACAAACAAAAATAGGATAACCATGCCCAGCCACAACAGGCTAAGCAACCCAGCGACGATTTCTGTTGAGGAAATGCTCTGGGTTTTAGGCGCGCCAAACACGCCCAAATTTAGAGGTTTATCCTTTGGATCTTTTGCCATTTTTAAGCCGTAAGTTGTGTGTCGTCTTATTTAAAGTCGATTTTCAAGATTTCATAGGATCGTGTGCCGCCAGGTGTTTTTACCTCAACACTGTCGCCTTCTTCTTTGCCGATCAAACCACGGGAAAGCGGGGATTTAAGGTTCAACTTACCTTGTTCGATATTGGCCTCATGTTCGCCAACGATTTGGTACGTTTTTTCCTCGTCCGTGTCCTCGTCAACGATGGTGACGGTTGCTCCGAATTTAATGGCGCCAGTCATGCCCACGGGATCAATAACCTCGGCCAGTGAAATGATGGCTTCTAGTTCTTTGACGCGACCCTCGATGAAGCTGTGTTTTTCGCGCGCTGAATGATATTCAGCATTCTCTGACAAATCGCCGTGTTCACGTGCTTCTGCTATCGCTGCAATGATTGCTGGGCGCTCAACGGTCTTAAGGTTTTTAAGTTCCGCTTCTAGGGCAGTGAAACCGCCGCGTGTCAAAGGTATTTTTTCCATCGTCCTCATTCGGTGCCGCGCACCATTTCCATGGTTTGAAGTATTGGCCAGTAAGTGAACTTAGTTGACCCCAAAGTGCAAGAGTCAAAACATATATGACGTGTTTCGCGGGGTAAACCGCCTAAAAAATGACGTCATGCGACAAAGATGTGACTTCGGGTGATTGACGTGGCGGTTTAGGGTGCGATAACGCTTTTAAAAGTTGTCTTGGCGATAGTTGCGTCGCCTGCATTGGAGTTGAAAGAATATGACTGACCAAACTCGGGAATCAATGGATTATGATGTGGTTATTGTGGGCGCTGGTCCTGCTGGCCTGTCTGCCGCGATCCGCCTGAAACAATTAGATGCTGACATCAACGTCGTGGTTCTTGAAAAAGGATCAGAGGTAGGTGCGCATATTCTTTCTGGTGCCTTGCTTGACCCAATTGGGTTGGACAAATTGATCCCAGATTGGAAAGAAAAGGGCGCGCCGATCACCGTGCCTGTCAAGAAAGACAACTTCTTTATGTTGGGTGAGGGTGGCAAACTACGTCTGCCAAACTTCATCATGCCGCCTTTGATGAATAACCACGGCAACTACATCGTTTCCATGGGTAATGTTTGTCGTTGGATGGCGGAAATGGCCGAAGATATGGGTGTCGAAATTTTCCCAGGCATGGCTTGTTCGGAATTGGTGTTTGGCGAGAACGGCGAAGTATCTGGCGTGGTCGCAGGTGAATTTGGCAAAAATGCTGATGGCACACCATCAGATGCCTATGAACCGGGTATGGTTTTAAACGGCAAATATGTATTCTTGTCAGAAGGCGTTCGCGGCTCTTTGTCAAAAGAGGTTATCGCAAAATACAACCTTGATGCCGACAGCGACGTTGCCAAATTCGGCCTCGGCATGAAAGAAATTTGGGAAATCGATCCTGAAAAACACCGCGAAGGCACAGTCACCCACACAATGGGCTGGCCATTGGGTAAAAACGCTGGTGGTGGATCATTTGTTTATCATCTCGACAACAACCAAGTCTACGTCGGCTTCGTTGTCCATCTGAATTACAAAAACCCATACATGTTCCCCTACATGGAGTTTCAACGGTTCAAGCATCACCCGATGATGGCGGAATTGCTGAAAGGTGGCAAACGCGTCGCATATGGCGCGCGTGCGATTACCGAGGGTGGCTGGCAGTCTATACCAAAGACCGCATTCCCCGGTGGGGCCTTGTTGGGTTGTTCTGCTGGTTTGGTAAATGTGCCACGGATCAAAGGTAATCACAACGCAATGCTGTCAGGCAAAGCCGCAGCCGAGGCGGCCTATGCCGCGATCCAAGATGGTCGTTCTGGTGACACGCTTGAGGCATATGATGCCGATATTCGTTCCGGTTTAATTGCTAAAGATCTAAAACGCGTCCGCAATGTGAAACCACTTTGGTCTCGCTTTGGTCTGATGACATCTTTGGTTCTGGGTGGTGCTGATATGTGGTTTGCAAACCTGACTGGTATCAATCTGTTGGGCACACTTAAGCATGGCAAGTCTGATGCGGATTCAACGGAAGAAGCAGCAAGACACAAACCGATCGAATACCCCAAGGCGGACGGAAAATTGTCCTTTGATCGTCTAACTAACGTTAGCTTTTCGATGACAAACCATGAAGAAAGCCAACCAGCGCATTTAACACTTGGCGACAATGGTATTCCAATTAAAGTGAATCTACCGAAATACGCTGAGCCCGCGCAACGGTACTGCCCTGCTGGCGTTTACGAGGTTGTAGAAGAGGCGGGTAAAGATGCACGTTTTCAAATCAACTTCCAAAACTGTGTGCATTGTAAAACATGTGATATCAAAGACCCGTCCAAGAACATCACTTGGGTAACACCACAAGGTGGCGACGGTCCTAACTATCCAAACATGTAAACAATCGATCACTTCTGGGTTAACCCAGTGCTGAATTCACGACATTTGCCCATGGCGCATTGCCATGGGCATTTTGCATCATTAGGTTCGATCTAAGTTTACAATGAAAGCGCTGACATGAATTTATTCGCCAAAGCCGGTTTGATTTCCACTTTCTGTGGCCTAATGCTAAGCCCCGCAATTGCGCAAGGGAATAACCACAGCTTTGCTGGTGCTTATCTGGCGGCCAATAGCGCGATCAAAAACAACGAACTAGAAGCAGCATCAAGCTATCTGACACGCGCCTTGGTTCGTGCCCCTCAGAACGAAGCATTGATGAACGCGCTGATCTATAATCAGATTGCATTAGGCAAGGTTGATGCAGCCGTTCCCGTTGCCAAATTGTTACTTGCGGCCAATCCAGAAAACCGCACCGCGATTTTGGCAGTTACTGCGAAAATGATGAAAACGGGCGATGGGCTGGATCCTTCATTTGGTCAAAAAAGTGACAACATATTTAATTTGTTGATGGCTTGGTCTGACCTTGGGCAAGGGGATATGACGAATGCCTTGGCGCGATTTGATACCATAGCCGAGGTGCCCGGTTTTAAGAACTTTGCTTTTGGGCAAAAGGCTCTGGCGTTGGCATTGGTTGGTGATTATCAAGGTGCAGACGATATTCTTTCGGGCCGTGCCCATGGCACGATGACAGCCACACGTCGCAGTGTCATTAGTCATGCGCAAATTCTTAGCCAACTAGACAGACCAGCCGCGGCACTTGAACTGCTGGATAGTATTTTCCCGAACAGTTCAAACCCGGAAATTGTTGCCATGCGAACCTTGTTGGTGGCAGGCGCTCCAGTAGTGTTTGATCGAATAACTTCTGCCACGGATGGACAGGCAGAAGTATTGTTTGAGTTGGCCAATTTTCTAGATGGTGATGGCGACGCAAATTCCGCGCTTTTATATGGTCGCTTGGCAGAGTATTTGCGTGCAGATTTTACGGCTGCCACGCTTATGGTTGCCCGCGTCCTTGAGGATATAGAGCAATTTGATCTGGCGACGAAGGCCTATGAAAGGGTTTCTCCCGAGGCATATAGCTATTTTGAAGCAGAAATTGGTCGATCAAATGCTTTGGCGAACAGCGACAAAACTGAAGAGGCTATTGAGGTTCTTAGAAAGTTGGCGGAAACGCACGGCGACAACCCATCTGTTCATTCTGCCTTGGGTGATCTGTTCCGAGGTGAGTCCAGATTTGACGAGGCTGCGGAAACTTATGACAAAGCCATCGCTATGCTTGGTGAGCCAACCAGTTTCCACTGGATTGTGTATTATTCGCGCGCCATCTCGTTGGAACGCACAGGTCATTGGGAAGAAGCCGAAGGTGATTTTCGCTATGCATTGACCCTGCGACCTAATCATCCAGCCGTTTTAAATTATTTAGGTTATTCCTACGTGGAAAAAGGTGAAAATCTTGATGAAGCGCTAGAGATGATCCAAACCGCCGTCGCAGAACGCCCAACAGACGGATTTATAACCGACAGCTTGGGTTGGGCATTTTACAAGCTGGGCCGCTATCAAGATGCCGTTGAGCCGATGGAAAAAGCAGTGGAATTAACGCCGCTTGATCCGATCATCAATGATCACCTTGGTGATGTATATTGGGCTGTAGGACGTCAACGCGAGGCGACGTTCCAATGGCGACGCGCGATTTCCTTTGAACCCGAAGAAACCGATCTGGAACGCATTCGACGCAAGCTTGACGTCGGTTTGGACGTGGTTCTGCAAGAAGAAGGCGCTGATCCTTTGCCCCTAACCAGCGGCGGCTAGGCGGCGCATTGTGTCAGTCCCGGAATTCGCCCCTGCCAAAGTGAATTTGGCGCTGCACATAACAGGCCAGCGTGCGGATGGGTATCACTTGTTGGACAGCATCGTTGGGTTTGCGTCGATCGGTGACAAACTTACGGTTTCAGAGGCCGCTACTTATCAACTAACAGCCACTGGCGCATTTGTGGAAGCAATGCCTAAGGTTGAGGATAATCTGATTACAAAGGCCGTGAATTGGTTCGCGGCGAATTGCAGTGAAAATCCTAATGTGGCAATTTCCTTAGAAAAAAACCTGCCGGCAGCCGCGGGTATAGGCGGTGCATCTGCTGATGCGGCAGCGGTCATACGTGCTTTGGCAAAGCTGTGGGATAAACCTTTACCAACTGCTCAGGATTTGTTGTTTCTTGGGGCCGATGTCCCAATGTGTTTGGCCTCTACCTCTTGTCGTGTGGGCGGCATCGGCGAAGAATTAATAGGTGTAGCCAGCCTTTCGGGCACGCCGATAGTGTTGGTCAACCCACGTGTTGCGGTTCCCACGCCCAAAGTTTTTGGCGCGCTTAAATCGCGAAATAATCCTGCAATTACGAACCCAGATTTTACAGCCGAAACAGATGTGATCGAGTGGGTTCTAGCTCAACGCAACGATATGCAGGACGCGGCGAAAGTCATTGCACCAGCAATCAATGATGTATTGATGGCGCTAGAATCGACATTTCCTCGCATTGCAAGGATGTCAGGGTCCGGCGCAACATGCTTTGGTATCTATGGAACCCAAGACGCGGCTAATGAAGCGGCACAAAAAGTCGCTACGATCAATCCAAACTGGTGGGTCACTTGCGGACAATTGATCTAGGAAATGCGCGCCACAACGTAATCGGCAAGATCAAGCAACATGTCGCGCAATTCGGACTGCGGGATAATGCTTAGCGATGCTTTGGCCTTGTCACGCCATTCCAGCGCTTCTGTGCGCGTAGCATTCAATGTGTCGTGCTTTTTAAGCAAACTAAGGGCATGCTCAAAGTCACCGTCGTCTTGCTTGCCTTTTTCGATTGTTTTCACCCAAAAGGCGCGTTCTTCAGCATCGGCCATGGCCACGGCTTTGATGACCGGCAGGGTCAGCTTACGTTCGCGAAAATCGTCACCAATGTTTTTTCCAATTGCAAGACTGCCGTCATAATCCAAAAGATCATCGACGATTTGAAAACTAATACCCAATGCATCGCCAAAATCAAACAGGGCCTTGGTGTGTTCTGCTGGTGCATTCGCTATCACACCGCCAACCTCGGTTGCCGCAGAAAAGAGTGCCGCTGTTTTTCCGCGAACAACTTTCAGATAAGTGGCTTCATCCGTTTCTAAATCCTGCGCGGCAGTCATTTGTAAAACTTCGCCTTCAGCGATCGTTGCAGACGCATTTGAAAGGATATCCAAGACTGTCAAAGATTCCGCCTCGACCATCAATTGGAACGCACGGGCAAAAAGATAATCGCCCACAAGAATACTGGATTTATTATCCCACAACAGGTTTGCCGTGGCACGCCCGCGGCGTTGGCTGCTTTCATCGACAACATCATCATGCAGCAACGTGGCGGTGTGGATGAATTCCACTGTGGCGGCCAAATTGATATGATATGGGCCGTCATAGCCGCACATCTTGGCCGCAGCCAGTGTCATCATGGGGCGAATGCGCTTTCCACCCGCTTCGACCAAATGCGCCGTCACTTCGGGAATGCGCGGTGCATGTTCCGAGGCCATCCGCGCGCGGATCATATCGTTAACTTGTGCCATCTCGTCGGCCAAAGCTTTGGCCAGACGGTCATGCGGTTTTGCTGTCACGTCATCCAAACTCATCAATCCCTCGTTAGTTTTGTGTCAAGTGGCTCGACAAATCAGGGTCGCTCGCCTTAAGTCAGTCCTATGAAAGAACTATTACGCAGCTCCGACCCGACGATTATCGCATTTGCCACCGCCTTGCTTCAAGGGGAAGATATAGAACCGTTTCAGATGGACGTCCATATGAGCATTCTAGAAGGTAGCATTGGCATATTGCCGCGCCGCTTGATGGTGCGCGACGGTGATCTGTTTATGGCGCGCGCCATTTTGCAGGATAACGACATTGAAATATCGCGATAATGCAAACGACGCTGGATGCATTTCTGGATGGTAAGGTGCAGGCGCACCAACCTAAACACGGGTACCGTGCCGCCACAGATCCGGTTTTTTTGGCAGCTGCATGCCTAGCAAAACCAGGCCAAACAGTTTTAGAATTAGGGTGTGGCGTCGGCGTTGCATCTTTGTGTTTGATGTCGCGGGTAGATGTTTCCGTGACAGGTCTGGAACTGCAATCTGACTACGCCGCGTTGGCACGCCAGAACGCTGCTCGTAATCAGTTTGAGATGGACATTATTGAGGGTGATATTGCGGCATTACCTTCTGAATTGAGAGAGCAATCCTTTGATCATGTCATTGCCAACCCACCATATTATCCCAAAGGTGGTGGAACATCCGCGGCGGATGCCGGTCGTGAATTTGCCAATCGCGAGATTTTGGATCTAGACGTTTGGGTGGATGCAGCGGCACGTCGACTAAAACCAAAAGGTTGGTTAACACTTATCATTCTGGCAGAACGAATGGGTGAGCTGTTAGTGGCAATGGGTGATCGTTTTGGGGCGGTGGAAATCATACCCCTGACGGCGCGCGTGGGTCGTGATGCGGGCCGTATAATCTTGCGTGCGCGAAAAGGGGCAAAGGCACCGTTACGCCTGCGCGTACCCTTTGTCATCCACGATGGGGCAACGCATGGCTCGGACGGTGCAGATTATTCCGAAGAAGCCGAAAACATTTTACGTAATGGCGCCGCATTTTCGCATTGATGGTAATCTTTGATTAATGTTTAGGCGAAAAACTGTCGGCATGCGTGGTCTAGCTGCGCTGCGGCGTGACAAGAGGAATCTTTTGTGCTGCTATGAGGTATAAACACAAAAAATAGGAGACTACATATGGCTGCAATGGCGCATGTTCAGGAACTTAAAAAGAAACATGAAGCACTTTCAGAACGCGTAGAGGTCGCACAACGACATCCAGGAAGTGACGCATTATCCATTTCTGAGATGAAGAAGCAGAAACTCCAAATAAAGCAAGAAATTCAAAAATTTAGCGCCTAGATTTATTGGCGTGGGCCGCGAGTAACGCGCCAATTGTAATCAAAATCGACGCAATCAGCAGGCTGGAATGGGCTTTGGCGTATCCAGTGGCAACAAGGATGATCGTCGAAAATAAAGGTGCCGCATATGAGGCAACACCCAACAGTTGGATGTTGCCTTTTTTAACGCCCACATCCCACAGATAAAATGCCAACCCAACGGGACCTGCGCCTAAGGCCAGAACACTGATCCAGCCGAATTGGGAAGAGGGCCATTGGGTTGTTTCAAAACTTAAATGTGCCAGCAGTGACAAAACCGATGTGCCCAAACAAAAAAGGGCTACGGCCTGGGTGGGAACGTTTCCAGCCAGACGGGATAAAACGGAATAACCTGACCATGTGAATGCGGCCAAAAGCGCCAAAATATAACCTGCCAAATATGACCATTCCAATGAGGTGGCGTTGCCAGATATGACAATTAATCCTGCACCAGCAAATGCAATGAGGGCGCCAATTAAGTGGCCAAAGCGGAGTTGTTCATTTGGCAGTAAACCAGAAAACAGAACGATCAATAATGGCCACAGATAGGCGATAAGGCTTGCTTCTGCGGCGGGTGCCAATCGCAGGGCGGAAAAATATAGGGCGTGATAGCCGAATAATCCGCCAATACCCAAAAACCAATATTTTAATGGCAAACGCATGAGCGGTGCTGTTTTTTTGCCTTTGGCCATCATCCAAACAACACCGATAATCCCACCAATGCCAAAGCAGATTGCGTTAAGTTGGAAAGGTGGAATTGGGCGGGACCCGACGGTCAACAGCGCCAAAAGCGACCACAATAAAATGGCGATAAACCCAGTTATGGTGGCGGTTTTCATTCTGCTCCTAACCAGCCATAAAAAAAGGCTGTGAAATCTCTTTCACAGCCTTAATCGATTATTCGATGTGGTTAAACCATGTATTGGCCGCCATTTGCAGTAATGGTCGAGCCGGTGACGAATGCAGCATCATCAGACGCCAAGAATGTAACACAACGTGCAATTTCAGAGGCTTCGCCCAAACGACCGACTGGGATTTGCGGTAGGATCACGTCGTTCATTACTTTTTCAGGGATTGTACTCATCATTTCAGTGTTGATGTAGCCTGGGCAAATTGCGTTAACAGTGATTCCTGCACGCGCGCCTTCTTGTGCCAAAGATTTCGTGAACCCAAGGTCACCAGCTTTCGCAGCGGCGTAGTTTGCTTGTGCAAATTGGCCTTTTTGACCGTTGATTGATGAGATGGTGATGATGCGACCAAAATTACGCGAACGCATGCCGCCCCAAACAGGGTGACACATGTTGAATACACCGCTTAGGTTGGTATCGATCACTTCGTTCCACTGATCACGTGTGATTTTGTGGAATGGTGCGTCACGGGTGATGCCTGCGTTGTTTACCAAAATGTCAACAGGGCCAAGATCGGCCTCAACTTTGGCAATGCCTTCTGCGCATTGGTCATAATCGGCAACAGACCATTTATAGGTTTTGATGCCAGTTTCAGCTGTGAATGCCGCGGCTGCTTCGTCGTTGCCACCGTAAGTTGCTGCAACTTTGTGACCTTCGGCCAAAAGTGCTTTTGCGATTGCGGCGCCGATGCCGCGGGTTCCGCCAGTTACTAGGGCTACACGTGCCATTTTGATTCTCCTGAGAAATTATTATCTAAAAAGTGGTTACATTGCGCAACAATGTTGCGCAATGACCTAATTGTCGCGGAGTGTTGGATCAGTCGCGTTCAACGCAAAGGGCAACGCCCATGCCGCCACCGATGCACAAGGTCGCAAGACCTTTTTTGGCATCACGGCGTTTCATTTCGAACAACAAAGTGTTCAATACGCGGTTACCAGAGGCACCGATTGGGTGACCAATGGCGATGGCACCACCGTTTACGTTAACGATTTCTGGATCCCAGCCCATGTCTTTGTTCACAGCACATGCTTGGGCAGCGAAGGCTTCGTTTGCCTCAACCAAATCCAAATCGGATGCTTTCCAACCGGCTTTTTCCAAAGCAGCCTTGGATGATGGAACAGGTCCGATACCCATGATTTTTGGATCAACACCAACGGATGCGGAGGAAACAATGCGGGCCAATGGCTCGATGCCGCGTTTTTCGGCGTCTTTCGCCGTCATCAACAGGCCAACAGCAGCACCATCATTGATACCTGATGCGTTGCCAGCGGTTACTGTGCCATCCTTTTTGAAGGCCGCGCGCAATTTTTGCATGCTTTCGATTGTCGCGCCGTGGCGGATGTATTCATCGGCATCAACAGTGATGTCACCCTTGCGGTTTTTCACGATTACAGCGGCGATTTCATCTACAAACCGACCTGCCTTTTGGGCCGCTTCAGCTTTCAATTGGCTTTGCAGCGCGAATTCGTCTTGCATGTCGCGGCTGATTTGCCATTGTTCTGCTACGTTTTCTGCGGTGATACCCATGTGATAGCCGTTGAATATATCCCATAGGCCGTCGTTGATCATGGAATCGATCATTTGGGCGTTGCCCATTTTTGTACCCGATCGCAAATGCTGAACGTGGGGCGACATGGTCATGTTTTCCTGGCCACCAGCGATGATGATACCTGCATCACCAGATTGGATCATTTGGGCGCCCAATGCCACGGCGCGAAGGCCAGAACCACAAACTTGGTTAATGCCCATTGCTGGTGCTTCGACAGGAAGGCCGGCATTGATGTGTGCCTGACGTGCAGGGTTCATGCCTTGGCCGTGGGGCAAAACTTGACCCAAGACCGTGCCGCCAACTTCGTGTGCTTCTACACCGGCGCGGGCCAATGCGGCCTCGATCGCGACGCGACCCAATTCATGGGCGGGTGTTTTTGAAAATGCGCCGCTAAAGCTGCCAACTGCGGTACGTGCCGCTGATGCAATGACGATGTCTGACATGAAAATCTCCTGGTTTCCGAAACTGAATGCAGTATGACCAAGGTCATACCCGCTATTTTGCATTGCAGCATTTTTAGTGCTGCAATGCAAAAAAATCAATCATTATGGAAAACTAGGCAGTTATGCCGCAGTTAGCGCGAACAATGCTATGCGGTGGCGGCATACTCGTCGGATGGTGCCCAAGTGGGTCGTGTTGTTGGTGCTGAAAAGAAATAGCCTTGTAAACATGCGACACCTAAGTGTTGGAGAAATTCCACTTCTTCTTGGGTTTCAACACCTTCGGCGACCGTAAACATGTCGAAATGTTTGGCGATGGAAATCAGGGCCTGTGTTAAAACTTGGTTGTCAGGGTTTAGCTGAATTTCGCTTATGAATTGGCGATCAATTTTGATAATATCAAACATCATATCCCGCAAATAACGAAAGGAAGTGTAGCCTGATCCGAAATCATCCAACGCAAAACTGATCCCCTTTGCCTGAAGTGACGACATAAAGGCGGAAACAACATCGGGCATGACCATGGCCGATGATTCCGTAATTTCCAAGATAAGCCGCTCTGCAATGGTGGGATGAATGGCGAGCCCCTTGTTTAAGGTATCCATCCATGGGCCATATCCAATGGACCGCGCGGACATATTTATTGCCAAACGCAAGGTTGGCACACGGGCAAGCATCTCCAGTCCTTTTTGCAACGAAATGCAATCAATTTTGCGACCCAGCTCTTTGGTTTCCACAACTTCGATGAATTGCCGTGCCGGAATGATGCGCCCAGTTTTATCGCGAACACGAGCCAAACCCTCGTGATAAGCGGTGAATGACGTATCTGTAGAGGATACAATCGATTGATAAGCTAAAACTATGTCGTGACGATCAATCGCCTCGGCCACCATATCCAGCACCTTACGATCACGAAGTCCGACAGCAAAATCCAGCGGGTTATTCATATTCAGATCGTCATCGTAATACATATCAATTCTCCTTTGTGTGGATACATCTTGGGTGGAGACAAATTAAATTTTTGTGAATATTCCCTTTTTGTTCTAATTTGAGTTAAGTTGTCGATTGAAGGGAATATCGGATGAACAGATGCGCTTGGTGTGGGGATGACCCGCTTTATGTGGCCTATCATGATCAAGAGTGGGGGGTGCCCATTCGCGATGGTCGCGCGCTGTGGGAAATGCTGACTTTAGAGGGTTTTCAAGCTGGATTAAGCTGGATCACCATCCTAAGAAAACGTGAAAATTTCCGAACTGCATTTGCCGGCTTTGATCCAGAAATTGTGGCAAACTGGGGCGAGGCTGAAGTAGACGTTTTGGTGCAAGATACTGGAATTATTAGACATCGCGGCAAAATTGAAGCCACGATTAACAACGCCCGCGCATTTTTAGAGGTTGAGGCCGCCGAAGGCTTCGCCAATTTCATATGGAACAGCGTGCCAGGCGCGCCCGTTCAAAACCTGCCGCGAAAAATGTCCGATGTGCCAGGAAAAACCGACGTTTCAACAGCCCTTTCAAAGGCGTTAAAGAAACGAGGATTTAAGTTTTGCGGCCCGACGACAGTATATGCTTTCATGCAGGCCGCTGGTTTGGTGAACGATCACATGGATGGATGCTTTCGCCAAACTGAAATCAATGCAGGTTAACTGGCTGGATCAATCAGAGCTTTGACAATGTTCTGGGCAGAATCGCTAAACCATTCGGCATCTCCGCGAAGACGGGCGATCTCGGCGCCATTTCGATCCAAGATTACTGTAACGGGCAATCCCAACACAGCCATATCGCGTGCAACTTTTGATTTTGGATCCAGCAGAATAGGCAAATTTTCGATACCTTGATCCATAAAGAACCCCTTGATGCCACTTAAGGTGTTGCGACCTGTGGCGATGGTTACCACTTCAAAATCATCCCCGCCAAATTCGGCGCTCAATGCATCAAGTGCAGGCATTTCCTTGCGACAAGGGGCACACCAAGTTGCCCAGAAGTTTACCAAAACGATTTTGCCCTCATAGTCGGAAAAACGAAACTCGTTTCCGTCTTCGTCCATGAATGCCGCATCTGTTGTCGCAGAAGGTTCAGCCGAAAAAATAAGTTTGCGCAATGTACCCTCGCGCAGGCTCTCAACATCTGAAAAATCAGCCCATGCAGTATTTGCACCCAAGATCAGGGCGGTGTAGAGCAGGGCCAAGCGTAGATAGCGCATAATTTTTTCCTTCGGGACCGATAGACATGACCAAAAAAACCTCAAACGCCATGTGGGGCGGCCGCTTCGCAGATGGACCAGACGCAATCATGACGGCGATCAATGCTTCGATCGACTTTGATAAACGACTTTATGCGCAAGACATCCAAGGTTCTCGGGCCCATGCCGCCATGTTAGCGGCCACAGGCATCATCAGTGATAACGATGCAAGCGCCATTCGTGAAGGCCTGCTCACGGTGTTGTCAGAAATTGAGAGCGGCGATTTTCCTTTTTCAGCAGCGCTGGAAGATATTCACATGAATGTTGAGTCGCGGCTAAAGGATTTAATCGGCGAACCAGCCGGTCGTTTGCATACGGCACGGTCCCGTAATGATCAGGTTGCCACTGATTTCAAGCTGTGGGTGCGTGATCAATTTGATGCAGTTGATGCTGCGTTACAGGCGTTAATGTCCGCCCTTGTTGCACAAGCCGAGGCGGGCGCTGATTGGGTGATGCCAGGATTTACCCATTTGCAAACAGCGCAACCTGTAACATGGGGCCATCATATGTTGGCGTATGTTGAAATGTTTGGCCGTGATTTGTCGCGCGTTCGCGATGCGCGGGCACGGATGAATACATCACCTTTGGGGGCTGCGGCGTTGGCCGGTACATCCTTTCCAATCGACCGCCACATGACAGCCAGCGCACTTGGCTTTGACGCGCCAGCGGCCAATTCCCTTGATGCTGTTGCCGACCGTGACTTTGCGCTGGAATTTCTAAGCTGTGCCAGCATCACTGCAATGCACTTAAGCCGCTTTGCAGAAGAGCTGGTAATTTGGTCATCTGCTCAATTCCGCTTCGTGGCTTTGTCAGATCGCTTTTCAACTGGTTCATCGATCATGCCGCAAAAAAAGAACCCAGATGCGGCGGAACTGATCCGTGCCAAGATCGGCCGCATCCTGGGGGCCATGGTTGGGTTGTTCACGGTCATGAAGGGTTTGCCTCTGACCTATTCCAAAGACATGCAAGAAGACAAAGAACAAGTTTTTGATGCAGCTGACAACTTGATGCTGGCGCTTGCCGCAATGTCTGGCATGGTTGCTGATATGAACGCCAATGTTTCCTCACTTGAGGCGGCGGCCTCGTCAGGGTTTTCAACGGCCACTGATTTGGCTGATTGGCTGGTTCGCGAACTTGACTTGCCATTTCGCGATGCACATTACGTCACAGGAACGCTGGTTGGAATGGCCGAAAAACAAGGCGTTGATTTACCTGAATTGACCTTGGCAGACATGCAATCCGTTCACGGTGAGATTAACGAAGGTGTCTATGGTGTTCTAACGGTTCAAAACTCTGTCGCTAGTCGGCAAAGTTATGGCGGCACTGCGCCCGATCAAGTTCGTCTGCAAGTTAAACGCTGGCAGGAGATTTTGAAATGAAGCGACTGATTTTTATTGGAATTTTCGCAAGCCTGGCTGCTTGTGGTGTTGACGGGGAACCAACCCCGCCTGAACCCAAAGCACAACCTGGATTGACCATTAGTGGTACAGTCGAAATCGGTGTGTCAGGAACGTTGTAGATGTCTGCACTTCGTTGGATATTCTTGGGATTGACTGTCGTTGGATCGGTGCTGCCGATGTGGCATTTGATATTGTGGATCAATCTCAATGGTTTGGACGTTTCGGCGTTGTGGCATGCCGTTTTCATAAACAGTGCAACCACTGGGTTGATGTTTGACCTAACGATTTCGGCGATCACATTGACCGTTTGGATCATCAGCGAAACCTACGTGCGCAAAAATTGGGTTGCCCTTTGGGCAATTCCAGCGACCTTTTTAGTTGGGGTAAGTTGTGGGCTGCCTCTGTTTTTATTCTTACGTACAAGGCCAATTATCTAATGGATCACTTCATGTATCGCGACGGCGCCCTCCATGCCGAAGATGTGCCTTTGGCAGACATCGCCACCGCAGTTGGCACGCCTTTTTATGCCTATTCCGCAGCGACCTTTGCGCGCCATTTTCAGGTGCTGGATGAGGCGTTGTCATGGGGTCCACATCTGATTTGTTATGCGATGAAAGCGAATTCAAATCAGGCAATCCTAAAGATGCTTGGCGATATGGGCGCTGGCATGGACGTGGTTTCCGGCGGCGAATATGCACGCGCACGCGCTGCAGGTGTGCCAGGTGAACGGATCGTTTTTTCTGGTGTTGGCAAAACCCGTGATGAAATTGAAATGACGTTGAAAGGTGGCATTCGCCAGTTCAATGTCGAATCCGAACCTGAAATGGTGGTGCTTAGTGAAATCGCCACAAAACTTGGCTTGATCGCGCCAATTACAATTCGTGTGAACCCCGACGTTGATGCAAAAACTCATGAAAAAATTGCAACGGGCAAAAAAGAAAACAAGTTCGGTATTCCCATAAGTCGTGCGCGTGAGGTTTACGCGATGGCCGCCGGTTTGCCTGGGCTTAAGATCGTTGGCATTGATGTCCATATCGGCAGTCAATTAACGGATTTGACCCCTTATCGTGAGGCGTTTGAGTTGGTGGCCGAACTGACCAAAACCTTACGCGAAGATGGTCATGAAATAAGCCGCCTTGATTTAGGTGGCGGCTTGGGCATTCCGTATGCGCGCGACAATGATGCGCCACCTGTGCCGGCTGAATATGGTCAAATTGTTCGTGAAACTGTAGGCGATTTAGGGTGTGAAATTGAAATTGAACCGGGCCGATTGGTTGCGGGCAATGCAGGCGTTTTGGTTTCCGAAGTCATCTATGTCAAATCCGGTGAAGACCGTGAATTTCTTATTCTCGATGCGGCAATGAACGATTTGATCCGTCCGGCGATGTATTCGGCGCACCACGACATTGTGCCGCTAAAAGAAGCCGAAGTTGGCGTAGAAATGCAGCCCTATGATATTGTCGGCCCCGTTTGCGAAAGCGGTGATACGTTTGCCAAACAACGCCCCCTTCCACCGCTTGAAGCAACTGATTTGGTGGCGTTCAGGTCCGCCGGTGCATATGGCGCGGTGATGGCGTCAGAATATAATACGCGCCCCATGGTGCCCGAGGTTTTGGTGATGGGCGATCAATTTGCTGTCATTCGTCCACGTCCCACCTTGGAGGAAATCATAAATCGCGATATCGTTCCTGAGTGGTTGTAAGTTTTTTCCAACTGCACAGGCATAGGAAAGGGCGCTGATGCGCAAAACCCAACCTGCCTTAAAAGCAGGTAATCAGATTGCAAAACAACCAATCACGCTGACCCACTGGGGTTTGCGCCTAGAACGTTTTACGCGTGCTTTTTGGCCCGTTTGGACGCTTGTCTTGGCTGGTTTAGCTGCTGTTTTCCTTGGTGCACATGAGTTTCTTACACCATTTCAGTTTTGGGTAATTGCGGGCGGCCTTGGCGTAGCCATCGTGGTTTTGCTGGTTCATGGCTGGCTAAAATATCGCGATCCTGATCGCGGCGAAGCATTGACCAAAGTTGACGCCACGCTTGCAGGGCGACCTTTGGCGGCCCTAGCCGATCAACAAGCAATTGGCGCAACCGATCAGGCATCTCGTGACGTATGGGTGGCGCACCAAGAACGGATGGAGGCACAAGCCAGTTCCGCCCGTGCGGTGGCACCCGACCTGAAGATTTCCCATATTGATCGTTGGGGTCTTCGCTTAATGGCAGCGACAGCCTTTGTTATGGCCTTGGGATTTGGCTCGATTTGGAAGGTGGAAAGCCTCGGGCAATTGGCGCCCGCTTCGGCAAGTGCCACATCGGTTGGTCCAAGTTGGGAAGGGTGGTTAGAACCACCTGCATATACGGGAAAACCCAGCCTCTATTTAAACGAACTGAAGGACAACAAGGTTGCTGTTCCGGTTAACAGTCGACTTATACTTCGTCTTTACGGTCAAATTGATAAACTTGCCGTGCATGAAACTGTTTCTGGAATTCCGCCACAGGATGCCGGATTGGAAATTCCCGAAACTGGTTCAATTGAGTTTTTAGTAAAACAATCCGGTCAATTGAAAATCGCGGGCGGGCCCGAAGATATTGCTTTCAATTTCACCTCACTTGTTGATCTTGGGCCATCAATTCAGATTGTTGAGGCCTTGGAATTTAAGGCTGGCGGTGAAATGCGTCAGGAGTTTGCAGCACAGGATGACTATGGCATTCAAAATGGTGCTGTTTTGATCACGCTTAACGAAACCGCAATTGAGCGCCGTTTTGGATTGGCAGCTATCCCCGAAGAACGCGAGGCGATTGAGCTAGATTTACCCATGCCAACCCGTGGCGACAAAGCCGATTTCAAAGAAACGTTGGTAGAGCGATTTGAAAACCACGCATGGTCAGGATTGCCTGTTACCATGACCCTTTCTGTGATTGATGCATTGGGGCAGGTTGGACAATCTGAACCGCTTGAATTTACGTTGCCGGGGCGTCGGTTTTTTGATCCGTTGGCTGCAGCCATTGTCGAAAATCGTCGGGATATTTTGTGGGCATTGTCAAATGGGCCGCGTGCCTCACAGATTATTCGGGCGGTTTCGCATTTGCCCGAGGGGTTCATTAAGAACGACAAAGCATATTTGTTGTTGCGGGTCGCTCTTCGTCGACTTGAGGCTGAAAACAATGAGGGTCTTGGTGAGGTGCCGCGCGATGAGGTCGCCGAATTGCTTTGGAACGCCGCGCTTTCGTTTGAGGATGGTGATTTAGCCAGTGCCCTTGAAAAGTTGCGTCGCGCCCAGGATCGATTGTCCGAGGCCATGCGCAACGGCGCCAACAAAGATGAGATTGACCAACTGATGCAAGAAATGCGCGAGGCGATGAATGAATACATTCAGGAATTAGCCGAGCAAACCCAACGCGACGAGGCGGACGAGCCAAACCAAGAGCAATCGCAAAACTCGCAATCCCTATCCAGTGACCAATTGGAACAGATGCTGCAAGAATTGCAGGAAATGATGGAACAAGGCCGAATGGCCGAAGCCGAACGTTTGATGGATGCCATTCGTGAATTGTTGGAAAATATGCAAGTCACGCAAAATGGTGAGCAAGGCCAAAGTGAAGGTCAGCAAGCTATGGAGGGCTTGGCGGATTCACTGCGCGAACAACAGGGTTTGTCTGATGATGCATTCCGTGATCTGCAAGAACAAAAAAACCCAAATGCGCAGGCTGGTAACAATAGCCAAAACCGTGGTCGCAACGGGGATCAGGGGCAGGGGCAAAGTCATGAATCAGGGCAGGGCGACGGGAGCGAAGGCGGTGAAAGTGGCGAAAGTGGCCAGCCAAGTGCGGACAGTTTGGCCGAGCGTCAGCAAGATCTTCAAGATCGTTTGAACCAACAACGCGGCAATCTGCCCAACGCTGGATCAGAAGCAGGGCAGGCCGCCCGCGAAGCACTTGATCGTGCCGGAGAGGCCATGGGGCGTGCTGCGGAAAACCTTGAAAATAATGAATTGGCCGAAGCACTGGATAATCAGTCAGATGCCCTAGAGGCAATGCGTGAAGGCATGCGTAACCTTGGCGAAGCGATGGCCCAAGAACAAAGCCAAGGGCAACAACAAGGAACGGCACAACAAAATCCCAATGAGGGGAACCCGCAAGATCCATTGGGCCGCGAGGCAGGCAATCAGGGCCGCGTCGGCAGCGATGAAAACTTGCTACAGGGAGAGGATGTTTACCGCCGTGCGCGCGAACTACTGGATGAAATCCGGCGGCGATCAGGTGAACAGAACCGCCCAGAGGTAGAGCTGGATTACCTAAAGCGGTTGTTGGACAGGTTCCAATAGTTGGGTGTGGGCCTGTCTTGCCACATTTTTTGGAAAGTATAGTTCTGGCGTTTCACTTGATCTAAAACTGGATGTTTGACGGCAAAGTTACCAACGATTTAATGCGTCTTCATCCTCGGATCTTTGGGCAACCCAATCTGCGCCGTCTTTGGCGTGTTCTTTTTTCCAAAAAGGCGCGCGTGATTTAAGATAATCCATCAAAAATTCCGCGGCTTCAAATGCATCTTTGCGGTGCTTGGATGCCGTCGCCACCATCATGATGTCTTCACCGGCAGTCAGCTTGCCATATCGGTGAATGACCAAAGCATCTGCCAGCTTCCAACGTTCGATGGCCGTGTCACAAATTTTTTCCAAGGCCTTTTCCGTCATCCCTGGATAATGTTCAATTTCCATAAAGGCCAAGGGATTGTCCGGTAAATCACGTACGATACCCGTGAACGTGACAACCGCCCCCGCATTCGTTTGTACGCTGGAAAATGTTTTTAACTCGGCCCCTGCATTAAATGGGTCCGTTTGGACACGAACACCCATTTTAACCACCTGTCATTGGTGGAAAGAAGGCAACTTCGCGTACACCTGAAAGCGAAGCATCAAAATCGACTAACTCTTGATCAACGGCCACACGTAGTGATTCAAGATCTTCAAAAGCGGCAGCATATCGTTCTTCGCGAGCGGACAATTCAGCGATCAATTCCCGAACAGTCTGTGCATTCGTTTCTATTTCTTCGCGGGGTAAACCGATGCGTTCACGCACCCATGCGAAATACAAAACATTAATCATTGCGAGGATCATCCCTAAGGTAAGGCATTGCTTTTGAAAAATAGTCAAAACCTGTGATGGCCGTCAAAATGGCCGCGAACCACATCAAAACGATTCCCACGATGCCGGCATAAAACCCGCCCTCCATCGCAATTGTTGTACGGTTCCAATTTGCGTCATCCAACGCCATTTGATAATCAGTTGGGTCGGTAAAATAGAAGATGTTTAGGTGCACTTGTTCCAAGCCCATGCCTAAAAACAAAACTGCAATCGCCACCATCTGTGCGGTTGTTTTCCATTTTGCCAGTTTTGTAACGGCCAGTTTACCAGCATCCGCCCCTAAAAATTCGCGTAAACCTGAAACGAAAACTTCGCGGAACAAGATAACTGTTGCGGGCAAGATCAGCCAAGGGTTCATGCCCGTGTAACCCGTGATAACTAACAAAGCGATCACAACCATCGCTTTGTCGGCAATTGGGTCTAGCATCGTGCCAAACTTGCTTTCTTGTTTCCATAGACGCGCCAAATAGCCATCCAGAAAATCGGTCAATGACGCGATCACGAATAGGGCAAGGGCGAACCAATCGGCATAGGGCCGCGTGAAATACAAAAACATGATTGCCACACCGGGGGCCGCCAATAGGCGGGCAACAGTCAGCATATTTGGGATATTCCAATTCATGTTTTGATCCTTATCCGCTTAGCCGCGCTCATGGAAGAAGTCATAGATTGATTGTGCCATGGAATCGGAAATACCTTCAACCGCTTTCAGGTCGGATAGGCCCGCGCGCGATACCGCTTTGGCCGATCCGTAATGGGCCAATAATGCACGTTTTCGTGCGGCACCAATACCGGGTACCTCATCTAGCGGGTTTTTGAACTGGGATTTGGCCCGTTTAGCGCGATGGGTGCCGATGGCAAACCTGTGTGCCTCATCGCGCATGCGTTGAACGAAATACAACACAGGATCATTATGACGCAGGGCAAAGGGGCGTTTGCCAGTCCTGTGAAACTCTTCTTTTCCGGCGTCCCGATCAACGCCTTTGGCAACGCCGACCATTGGAATATCCGTAACACCCCATTCGGTCATGATTTCGGCAACGGCACTGACCTGTCCCATGCCGCCATCAATGATCAAAAGATCAGGCCAATTGCCACTGGTACGCTCGGGATCCTCTTTGATTAGGCGTTTGAAGCGGCGGGTTAATACCTCTTTCATCATACCAAAATCATCACCCGGTGTCAGATCATCACCCTTAATGTTGAATTTGCGATACTGCCCTGTGGCGAAACCTTCGGGGCCAGCAACAATCATTGCACCAACCGCATTTGTGCCTTGTATGTGGCTGTTGTCGTAGACCTCAACGCGATTGGGCGGTGCGTCCATATCCAGCGCCTCGGCCAATCCTTTCAGTAGTCGTGCTTGTGTGGCCGTTTCAGACATTTTTCTCGCAAGGCTTTCGCGGGAATTTCTAAGGGCGTTGGCAATCAAATCAGCTTTTTCGCCACGTTGTGGAACAAGGATCTCAACCTTTCGGCCGGCCTTCTCGCTCAAAGCTTGAACCAAGAGATCGCTGTCCTCAATGTCGTCCGACAATAGAACCATTCTTGGGGGCTCTTTGTTGTCGTAAAACTGTGTGGCGAAGGCTTGCATGACCTCGGCAGGACTCGCATCAGCAGGCACGCGTGGATAATAATCATGATTACCCCAGTTTTGATTTGCGCGGATAAAGAACACCTGAACACAGGCTTGCCCACCTTGCATAAACAACGCGATGACATCGGCATCGGCCACGCCTTTTGGATTGATGCCTTGGGATTGCTGAACTTGAGTTAATGCTTTGATACGGTCCCGAAGGGCGGCGGCACGTTCAAATTCCATAGCTTCGCTGGCGGCTTGCATGTCCGCAGCTAGGTTTTCTTGTATTTTTGTTGATTTTCCCGCCAGAAAATTTTCGGCATCTTTAACCAAAGAGCCATAGTCAGCATCGGAAATGTAACCGACACAAGGGGCCGCACAACGTTTGATCTGATATTGCAGGCATGGTCGCGTGCGGGCCTCGAAACTGGCGTCTGTGCAATTGCGAAGCAAGAATACCTTTTGCAAATGATTGAGCGTATTGTTGACGGCCATGGCGCTGGCGAAAGGGCCATAGTAGCTGCCTTTTTCCTTTTTCGCGCCACGATGTTTTTTGATCGCTGGGAAACCATGTTCCTTGCCGACAAGTATGTTGGGAAAGCTTTTGTCGTCGCGCAAAAGCACATTGTATTTTGGCTTTAGCTGTTTGATCAAATTTTGTTCCAGCAACAACGCTTCGGTTTCTGTGGTCGTGGTCAGAAACATCATTGATGCAGTTTCGCTGATCATCCGCGAAATACGGCCCGTGTGCCCATTGGGATTGGCATAGTTGGAAACACGCTTTTTAAGGTTGCGCGCTTTGCCTACGTATAACACGCGGCTTTCTTCATCTAGCATACGATAGACGCCAGGTGAATTGTCCAAACTGGCCAAATAGGATTGCACGCAAGCGTGTCCTTCTGGGCGTTTGGGCTCTATTTCTGGACTGTCTTGGGTCATGCCACCTGTTTCAATGATTCTATGCCGCGCTGCAATCTTAGATGACATTTATCAAGAGAAAAGGTTTCCACGATTTCTGTGGATAACTCCGTTGATAAACTTCTGAAGATAGCCATTTTGCCTTGGTTTTGCCTTATTTACTGGGTTTGCCTAAAAAATAGGCATTACTGGTAAGTTATTGATAGTGTTGATTTAAATTTATTTCCTATAGCAAGTATTTGAAAACAAACCAAAAATATTTACGTTTTCGTAATAGTTGTAAAGAAAGTGTACAATTTGACCCACCCGAGAAAAAAAAGAGTGGTATTTGGTTACTCCACACCTCGAATATCAGGAGTCTGCCATGCCAAATGTTGCCCACCATCAACCGCGATAACTTGCCCTGTTAGTGCCGGGTTATTCACGATGTAAGACACGGTTGCCGTGATGTCAGCAGGGTTTGGACCACGTTCCAAAATGGTGTTGGTCCGTTGGCCGTCAAAATGCGCATCGGATTGCCGTGTGCCTTTAATCGTGCTGCCCGGGGCAATTGCGTTTACCCGAATATCAGGGGCCAGAGCACGGGCAGAAGTTTGCGTTAGTGCCCAAAGCCCCATCTTGGCCAGCGTATAGGTCATGAATTCAGGCGTCAGTTTTTTTACCCGCTGATCCACCATGTTGATGATCACAGATTCTGCGCGTTTAGCACCGTTGGCATCTGTTGTAGCTTTGGGCGCTTGGGCAGCAAATTGCTGGGAAAGTACGAATGGCGCGCGAAGGTTGCTGTTCATGTGTCGATCCCAACTTTCGCGCGTGGCGGACTCGATCGTATCGTATTCAAAAACGGATGCATTGTTCACCAAAACCGATAGTGGGCCGTTTAGGCCAGCTGCTGCTTCGTGAATAAGGTTTGTGAGTGCATCTTCGTCAAAAAAATCCGCTTGAACAGCCACGGCGTTTTGGCCAAGTGCCTTGATTTCATCAACGACTGCCCGTGCCCCGTCGGAAGATTTGCTGTAATGGACTGCAACATCATAACCATCATGGGCCAAGCCAAGCGCAATCTGGCGGCCCAGTCGGATACCTGCACCTGTTACTAGGGCGTTTTTACTCATTGGTTTTCTCCTAGTTTAAAAGGAACACCAAATAACTGACATAGATCAGGGTTAATGCAACACCCCAAATGCGGTTTATGTCTTGGCGGAAATAGACAAAGGGGATCAAAACGATCGAGGATGCAGCCAATACCCAAATGTCGAATTCCATTAAACCAAGAGGTACCGTCATTGAGCCAAACAAGCTGGCGATCCCAGTGACGGCTAACAAATTGAACATGTTAGAGCCGATTACATTGCCCAAAGCCACGTCCGCCTGACGGCGGATTGCAGCCGTAATTGTTGTGGCCAATTCTGGCGCCGAAGTACCAAAAGCAACAAGTGTCAGGCCGATAATGGTCTCACTCACCCCAAGGTCACGTGCAATTATACTGGCATAACGCACTAGGATTTCGGCCCCCAACGGCAAGCCAATGAAACCAAGAACCAGGAACAAGGCGATTAACTTGCCGGAAAGATCTGGATTGGAACTTTCGACATCGTTGAAATCTTGTTTGTGAGATTGCGCGTCTTTGACTGCGACCCACAGAATATAGGCCAAGGTTGCCAGTAAAAAAATCCCGTGCATCCATGAAATTGGTCCAAGGAAACAAGAGGCAATGAACAATCCGGTCGCTACGAGCATAAGAGCAAAATTCTTTTTGGTGTCAATTTCGCTTGTGTGAAGTCCTGCAATCATTGCAGGAACACCCAAAACCAACAGTACATTGGCGATGTTTGATCCGACCACGTTGCCCAATGCCAAACCCGGTTGATCACTAAGAACCGCCGAAACTGAAATCAGTAATTCTGGGGCAGAGGTGCCAAAAGCAACAATCGTCAAACTAACGATAAAGGCCGGAATGCCCAAACGAAGTGACAAGTTGACCGCACCACGCACCAAAAAGTCGCCCGCCACGATCAAAATGATCAGGCCAAGTATTGCCAATAAATATGCCATTTAACTATTTGCCCTTAGAACAATCACAAGGGCCTTTGCCCAATTTATAGCGGCCACATTTGGCACATTTACGCACGGGTTTCCTCAGATTTTTTAACTTTTCGGCTCCGGGAACCCTAAGGCGCCCGAACATCGCCAAGACCATCATTACGACCAGAAATAGGGAGACGATCTTAAAAATCATCTAAAGACCGAAACCTGCGCGAAGATTACGCTCTTCAATGCCTAGAAGCGTTTCATCTACCAATGATAAGCCAAATCGCGACAGGGCGGATTTCTTGGGCCCATAGGTTCGGAAACGTGTTTTATCACCAAATAGTTCTTTCATCTTTGGCGAAACATGTGCAATGCCGTCGGCAATACCTACGTCCAAGGCTTGTTGGCCCACCCAGATTTCGCCCCCAAACATCTCGGCATTTTCATCAAGCCGTGTGCCTCGACGGGTTTGGACATGATTGATAAATGCTTGATGAATGGGTTCTTGCAGTGATTTTATCCGCTTCACGTCTGCTGCTTTTTGCGGTGAAAATGGGTCCATAAAGCTTTTGGATTTGCCGGCCGTATGAATGCGCCGCTCAACGCCATAATTTGCCATTACTTTGTCAAAACCAAAGCTGGCCGAAATTACGCCGATGGAACCGATAATTGACGTAGCATCCACAAATATCTGGTCGGCTGCACAGGCCAACCAATACCCACCTGATGCAGCCACATCTTCAACGAAGGCATACACAGGTATTTCTTTTTCTTCAGATAAACGCCGAATCCGTGCGGAAATCAGACTTGATTGAACGGGACTGCCGCCAGGTGAATTTATAACAAGGGCAACAGCCTTGGGTTTGCCTTTTGCAAAGGCACGCTCGATCATTGGCGCAAGGGTTTGATCGTTCAAACCCCCACGACCAGTGCTGATGACGCCAGAAAGACGAATGACAGCCACAAGTGGCGTGCTTTTCATAAAGGGTACAAAACGTTTCATGCTGATCACATAGAGTGCGCGTGCTGCTCGAACAAGGGTATGTGCTTAAAAGACTTGAGTACCAGCAATGGCGCGTTCCCAATGGGCCAGCTTTTGAATTCTGGTTTCAGGATCCATCGTTGGCTCAAACGATTGATCCAACGCCCAATTGGCGGCAAATTCTGCTTGGTCTGGATAAATTCCCGCTTTGGAACCCGCAACCCATGCAACGCCCAAAGCGGTTGTTTCTAAAATAGTTGGGCGATCAACACGCGCATTCAGAATGTCCGCCAAAAATTGCATGCTCCAATTACTGGCGGTCATACCGCCATCAACCCGCAAGACGGACCCTAATTTCTCGTCCCCATCCGCTCGCATTGCGCGTATCAGATCGTATGTCTGATAACCCACGCTTTCTAGTGCTGCACGGGCGAGTTCTGCGGGACCTGTGTTGCGTGTCATGCCAAATACAGCACCACGGCTTTCTGCATTCCAATAGGGTGCGCCTAATCCGGTAAAGGCAGGGACTAAAATTACATCCTGTGTGGGATCGGCATTGGCTGCTAATTCACCGGTTTCAGCAGCATCCGTGATAATGCCCATGCCGTCACGCAGCCATTGCACGGCGGCACCGGCCACAAAAATAGATCCTTCAAGGGCATAAGTGACCTTGCCACCAAATTGGTAGGCGATAGTGCCAAGCAATTTGTTTTGACTTTCGATCAACTTGTCTCCGGTGTTCAGCAAGGCAAAACAACCCGTCCCATAAGTCGATTTCATCATACCTACCTCAAAACAAGCTTGGCCAATGGTGGCGGCTTGTTGATCCCCCGCAACGGCCAGAATAGGGGTGGAACCACCCAAAATATCTGTGTCACCGAAGTGCGCATCACAATCACGCACATCTGGCAACATGGTCATGGGAATATCAAGAATTTTGCAAATGTCGGCATCCCAATGTCCATCGCGGATGTTGTAGAGCAAAGTGCGCGCCGCATTGGTTGCGTCTGTTGCGTGAACACGCCCGCCAGTCATGCGCCACATCATGAAACTGTCGATGGTCCCAAACAACAATTCCCCTGCCTCAGCTTTGGCACGGGCACCTGGTACCGTATCCAACAACCATTTAACTTTTGTGCCGGAAAAATAGGGATCAAGCAAAAGACCGGTTTTATGGGTAATTAGTGCCTCATGGCCCTCAGTGCGCAATTCTTCGCAAACGGCGGCCGTGCGACGATCCTGCCATACGATGGCGTTGTGAATGGCTTTCCCTGTTGTTTTATCCCAAATAACCGTGGTTTCGCGTTGATTGGTAATACCAATGGCGGCAACATCTTTTGCCTTGGCATTTGCAATTTTTAATACGCCCTCGCAGGTAGATTTGATCGTCGCCCAAATTTGTTCAACATCATGTTCAACCCAACCGGATTGTGGGAATATTTGGTCAAACTCTTGTTGATCGCTATGGGCAATGCGCATGTTTTCATCAAACAAAATCGCACGGGTTGAGGTCGTGCCTTGATCAATTGCCATAATGTAAGTCATGCATCATCCTTTAAATGATTGGTCATCCAAATATCCAAAGCCTCGACTTGAGAGCTGTCTAGTCGTAACCCAAGTTTAGAGCGCCGCCATAATACATCATCAGCGGTACGCGCGTATTCATTGTTGATAAGCCAAATGACTTCGGATTCATAAAGGTTTGCTCCGAAATACGTACCCAAGTCATCTTTGGTCTGCGCCAAAAGCAAAACTAACCATGCATCCAATCCATAAGCACGGAAAAGACGCTGTGCCCACGCACCATCCAGAAAGGGGAAATCATCGCGAAGCTCGTTTGTTTTGTCCGTTACGGCCGCGACTTTGAAATCACCACCAGGGAGCGAGGCGTTTTGGGTCCATTCTTTGCCTGCAACCTCTAAATGGTTCTCAAGTTTAGTTAAAACTTGTTCTGCCAGTTTTCGGTAGGTGGTGATTTTTCCGCCAAAAATATTCAAAAGTGGCGCCGCATTTTCATCCAGTGTTAATACATATTCTCGCGTAGCTGCGGTCGCAGAATCTGCACCGTCATCATAAAGTTGCCGCACACCTGAATAGGTCCAGACAATATCATCACGTGTGACTGGCTTTTTAAAATAGTTCGAGGCAAACGCACATAGATAGTCTTGTTCTTCTGGTGTGCACACAGGAACGACTGTTGCATCGGGATGGTCTTGGTCGGTGGTGCCGATCAATGTGAATTCTTGCTCATATGGAATAGCAAATATTATACGCCCGTCTTCACCCTGAAAGAAATACGCCTGATCGTTTTCAAAAAGACGACGGGTGACGATATGGCTGCCACGTACCAAACGCACGGATTCTTCGGTGTTCTGGCGTAAGGTTTCCGTCAACACGTCTTTGACCCAAGGACCGGCGGCGTTCACGATAACCCGTGCGCGATGTTCAGTCGTTTGGCCGTCCTTTTGTGTCTTGATAACCCAATGGTCCGAATGGCGCTCGGCACTGACAACTTTGTTGTGGGGTAAGATTGTAGCGCCCTTAATTTCGGCGTCACGCGCGTTCAACACCACAAGACGGGCGTCATCTACCCAACAATCGGAATATTCGAATGCCTTTTTGAATTTCGCGTTAAGAACTGTGCCAGCATCATCTTTCGCTAAATTGACCGAACGTGTGGCAGGCAGGATTTCACGCCCCCCCAATGTATCATATAAAAACAACCCCAATCGAATGATCCAATTCGGACGGCGCCCACTAAGCCACGGCATAAACGCACCTAACATGCGCGATGTTGGTGTTGCGTTTTCAAATCGCATGTCTTTTGAAAGTGGTAAAACAAACCGCATAGGCCAGCTGATATGAGGCATGTTTTTTAGCAAAATCTCGCGCTCGATTAATGCCTTGCGAACAAGCCCGAATTCGAAAAATTCCAGATACCGCAAACCGCCATGAAACAACTTGGTTGATTGCGAAGAGGTCGCTGACGCAAGATCATTCATTTCTGAAAGCGTCACACTAAGGCCACGACCCGCCGCATCACGTGCAACGCCCACACCATTGATCCCGCCACCAATGACAAAAAGATCGACGATTTTAGAGGTCATGTTTGATGCCTGCAATTTGTACGCTTATTCTTGTAGCACCGATTAGGGTGCGAAAGATTAGCCAGTTAGTTCAGTTATCTTTTGCACGGCCATCCGCATAAGATCATCCAGCGCCCAGCGCATTTGATCCGCAAAACCGACCCACATATTTATATAAGGCTCGAGCATTGGCACCATTTCGATAATCTGTGGGGCCATGACGTATGCTACGCCGAATACAATGGCGACCAAAATCATCAGATAGAAACCGGTTCGGAAACCTGCACGCTTTGAACGTGATTTTTGGGCGGGATCTGTTGCGGCGGCGGCGGTTTCGCGTTTGCGATCCGTTGTGGCGCGTAACGTTGAATTGATATCTTCAATATCTGGCAATGCGGCCCGACGAGAGGATCCTTTGGTTGGTTTGCTGACGGGGGCTTCTTCTTCGCCGTCCATACGGAATTGCGCCATACGGCGGCGGGCTTTTTCCGCGCGTTGGTCGCCAGCATCTTGGGCTTCGTCTAATCCTAGGTCGGATTGGGTTTCCAGTTTAGAGGTTGGTTCGTTTGAACGCGCCTCGCTTTCGCGCTGGGCCTCGGCGCGTAGAATATCGGCGATGTCATCAGGTAATTCGCGGCGAACGGCTGTTGCCGCAGATGCAGCGGCGGCTGTGGCGACAGCTGCTGAAACGGCAGGCTCTGTGTCTTCTTCAACTGGCTCTTCGCTTGGTGGGGAGATTGGCTCATGAACCTCATCCCAAGGTTCGTCGTCGACGTTCACGTCGTCTTGCAGGTTTTCTGTTGTGTCTGGGAAATCGTCGTCATGGCCTTCATCCAATGCCGCGCGTAAAGATGTTTCAAAATCATCTTCCTCAAGTGCATCTTCTGGGTGATGGTTTTGAACTTGTGCCGTCAGGGCGCGATCGTCTTCTAGTTCTTCAACTGGTCGATCATCATAGCCTTCGGGGTATTGAAACCATGTATGGCCACAATTTGAGCATTGCACATCCCGCCCATCGGCAGGAATGACACCTTCGCCCACTTCATATTGAGCGTCGCAATTTGGGCAGATCAGCCGCATATGGCCCCACGTTCTTCTTTTCTTTGGCCTTGCGACCATTCTTTGCTAGGTTAATCTCTATCAACGACTTGCCGCCATGCCAAGTATTTGTCTTGCAAGCAATTGAAACTATGGGTCAGTTGCGGCACACTTGCCGCAAAATAAGGCGGAGCAGTGCGTTGATCGAGCTAGAAAATGTTGCCTACAGTTATGGAGGTGGGGAATTACTGAGCAATGTTTCTTTGAAACTTGCTGCTGGTTCCTTCCATTTTTTGACAGGCCCGTCTGGTGCCGGAAAAACAACATTTATGAAGTTGTGTTACGGTGAATTGGTCGCAACAGCAGGTAATGTAAGGGTTTTTGGTAAAGATACCCGCGAAATGGATCGCGATCATGTTGCTGATATGCGTCAAAACATTGGTGTTGTTCATCAAGATTGCCAATTCTTGGATCACTTGTCGGTCACAGAAAATGTAACGCTGCCTTTGTTGGTTAGCGAAAAAGGTAGCACATATAACCCCCAAGATTTGGTTTCGCTAATTAACTGGGTCGGGCTTGGGAAACGTGCAAATGCCAGCCCTGCCGAACTTTCGGGCGGTGAAAGACAACGTGCAGCACTTGCGCGTGCGGTTGTCACGTCACCTGAAATCGTGTTGGCGGATGAACCGACAGGAAATATTGATTGGGAAATGTCACAAAGGTTGTTGTCGCTTTTGATAGAGCTAAACAAATCTGGAAAGACCATTTTGGTGGCAACACATGATCTAAATCTGATTCGTGCCGCCAAGTCGCAGGTACAAGCGCGAGTATTGCGCATCGCGAATAGACGACTTCAATTGGCAGGGGCCGAATTGTGAAGGCGTTTTGGGAAAATTTTGTGGGTTTACTGCGTGGCGACGCGTCAAGTGATCGAGTTGTTCCCCCCAGTGGCTTTACCTTTAATCTGACAGCGTTCAGTGCGGGTATAATGGCGTTTCTTGCTGTTTTCGCGATGGCTTTTTCATTGGCATCAGGGCGTTTAGCTGATCGTTGGGGCAATGAGTTGGCGCGATCATCAACCATACGAATATCGGCACCCGCGGATCAAATGGCCGCACAAACCAAGGCTGTCATGGATGTTTTGGCCACGACTTCGGGCATCGCTTTCGCGCGTGAATTGACCGCAGAAGAACAGCAATCATTGCTAGAGCCATTTTTTGGGCCCGATGTGCCAGTCGGCGATTTGCCCATTCCACAACTGATTGATGTGATCGAAGATGACACTGGCTTTGACGCAACAGGGTTGCGCCAACGATTGGCCGCCGAAGCGCCTGCCGCCGTTCTGGATGATCATACCCGCTGGCGCCGCCCATTGGTGCGCGCGGCATCAAGATTGCGCAGTTTAGGGATGTTGTCGTTTGTTTTGATCGGTGCGGCCTTGGCCGCGATGGTAACATTGGCGGCAACCGCTGCCTTGTCGGCCAATTTTCAGGTCATCAAAGTGTTGCGCTTAGTTGGGGCGCGAGATGTTTTTATTGCCGGTGCTTTTGTCCGCCGGTTTTCGTTGCGCGCGGTGATGGGGGCGTTTGCTGGCACCTTTGTTGGTATGGGCGTTTTGGCATTGATGCCAAGCACCCAAGGCGCCGGAGAATTTTTAACCAACCTTGGGTTTGTGGGGGCGGAATGGCTGTGGCCATTGCTGATTCCCGTTTTATCAGGCGCCGTGGGGTATGTGGCCACACGAATGGCAGCCCTACGTATGTTGCGGAGACTTCATTAAATGGCACATGCAATCCAATGGCTGAGAAGCCTTTTCTTTAACTTTCAAATGTATCTCATGATGCTTTTGATCGGTGTTTTCTTCATGCCATTGTCGCTGATTGATCGCAAATACGCCTATATGGCCTGTAATTTGTATTGCCGATGGGTTGTTTGGACCGCGCGTTGGATGATTGGGCTGAAATCTGAAGTTCGCGGTATAGTACCGATGGACGAAGTGATTATTGCCTCGAAACATCAATCGTTTTTTGACATCATTTTAATTGTATCCGTCGTTCCAAAACCGAAATTTATCATGAAAGAATCCCTGAAACGGGCACCAATTTTGGGCTGGTATGGTAAACAACTTGGGTGTGTTCCCGTGAACCGTGGAAAACGGGCTGAGGCAATCCGCCATATGTTGGCTGCCGTTAGTGCAGGGGATGCGCCCCGCGGGCAGTTGATTATTTACCCCCAGGGCACACGTGTTGCCCCGGGCGTGGTCAAACCATACAAAGTTGGGTCAGCAGCGTTGTACGAGGAAACAGGTCAAGAATGCGTGCCCGCCGCAACAAATGTCGGAGTGTTCTGGCCGCGCCATTCTGTGTTGCGCAAAAAAGGCTTGGCGGTTGTGGAGTTTTTACCCCGTGTTAAAGCAGGTATTCCAGCACGTGAATTTCTACCACAAATTCAAGCGACGATCGAGGAAGCCTCGGATAAGTTACTGGATGAAGCAGGCTTTGAGCGAACAAACGATTAACAAAGTTGCCCACTTTACAAGCATAAATGATCAGAACGGATCGCTTAAGCCGGGTTATAACCTAGCTTAGTAGGTCGGCGGTCCCGTGCAGAAAAACGATTGGGTGTTGGCAGATATTACCGAGATAGGCCCTTGCTGCCCACTTCGAGGTATTTCTTGCGACGTTCCCGAACCAACGCTTTGCGTGATTTGCCTTTAAGATCGCCCAGCATTTTTGCCAAAGCTTTTGAAACATTTTCAATGGCGGCATCTTTATTGCGTTGTGCACCGCCGTTTGGTTCCTCAATCACGACGTCAGCGACTTTTAGCTTTTTCAGATCACCACTGGTCAGACGTAATGCTTCGGCTGCTTCTTCAACCTTAGTCGGGTCTTTCCATAAAATCGCGGCGCAACCTTCGGGGCTAATGACCGAATAAACGGAATGTTCGAGCATCGCCAATTTATTGGCAGTCGCGAATGCAACCGCACCACCTGATCCACCTTCGCCGATTACAATGGAAATCAGCGGCACACCGATTTGCAAACATTTTTCAGTGGAACGCGCAATCGCCTCGGACTGGCCGCGTTCCTCGGCGCCTTTGCCAGGATATGCACCGGGTGTATCGATCAAGGTAATAACTGGAATGTTGAACTTATCAGCCATTTCCATCAGGCGGATCGCTTTGCGGTAACCCTCTGGGCGAGCCATGCCAAAGTTTCGCTCAATGCGGGATTTGGTGTCGTTGCCTTTTTCGTGACCAATCACCATTACGGGTTGGCCATCAAAACGGGCCAAACCACCCATCACAGCATGATCGTCAGCAAAGTTACGATCACCCGCCATCGGGGTGTAATCTGTGAAAAGTGCTTTGATATAATCTTGGCAGTGCGGGCGGTTAGGGTGGCGCGCAATTTGGCATTTTTGCCAAGCTGACAAATTGGAATACAAATTCTTGAGCAAATCGTTGGCTTTGTCGTCCAAGGCCTTGGCCTCTTGTTCCATATCCATTTCGGCATTGCCTCGCGCAATCGCGCGGAGTTCTTCGGCCTTACCTTCTAGGGCGGCCAATGGTTTTTCAAACTCTAGGTAGCTGTGCATCGATATTATCCCGAACTTGTTTAGCAGGTTATATGCCGCTCATTAATAGTTTTTGCAACGTCTGTAAGAATAGGAATTGCCCAAAACTATGCAGTTAACAGCTTTAAGCCCTGTGAAACGTCGGCGCGAACGGCAAGGCGCAACGATGGTTCATCCCCCGCCCTAAGCGCGCTGAGTATTAACAGGTGATTTCTGGGTGCCTGTGTGCGTTGCAGTCGGCCATATAAAGAACGCATTGTTGGACCCAGTTGTAACCAGATTTGTTCCGCCAGTGCTAACATTGCAGGTGCCTGCGCGCGAAGATACAACATGCGGTGAAACTCTAGGTTTGCGCGAATATACGCAACTGCGTCTTCTTTAACGATAGCCTCAAGAACGCTAGAATGAATGATCTGCAATCGATCAATCAAGGCAAGGTGGGCGCGGGGTAGGGCGCGTGCTGCCAGTTCAGGTTCGATCAACCCACGCAGTGATGCCAATTCCTCTATGCGATCAGTTGTCAATTCGGGCGTGGAAATTCGGCCTGATGAGGATAGCGATAATGCCCCTTCTGCCGCCAAACGGCGCACGGCCTCTCGCGCAGGGGTCATCGACACTTCAAATTCCTTGGCGACACCGCGCAGTGTTAAAGCGGCACCCGGGCTGATTTGCCCGTATAAGATACGACTGCGCAAAGCGCGGTAAACAACCTCATGTGCGGGGTTGGGCGCATCTCGTGATGTGGGAGAAGAGGGTTTGTTTGTCATTGGTCACAGTTTGAGGGCATCAAGCACGCTGGTCAATTGTTATAACTGCCATTGGTGCAGGCTGTTGCCATTAAACCTAAGCCAAAGGCGAGGCGGTTCATAGTTCGGATGAATGCGGTCTACAACGGCCCAGTAATTTGCTGAATGGTTCATTTCCTTTAGGTGGGCCACTTCGTGCGCGGCGACATAATCCAGCACATCACGCGGTGCCATGGCCAATCGCCATGAAAACATTAAATTCCCATCTGTAGTACATGAACCCCATCGGGACCGCGTATCTCGCATTGTGATTTTGGAAAAAGACAGCCCCAAACGATTCGAATAAAAATCACACGCCGCGGATAACCGATCACGCGCACGGGCTTTCAAAAAAGCACGAAGTCGCGCGGGCAAAACTTCGGGGTTTTCTGGAAGCAACAGATTTTCGCCCTCAATTCTGACAGAACGAACTTTGGCAGGTGTCAGACACAGCATTTCACCAGCCACTGGAAACATATCGCCAAAACTGGGTTTCTTAACAGGAACAGAATTACTTAAATGCTTACGAATCCAATCGGCTTTTTCATTCAGAAAGCTTTCGGCGATCCCAATTCGAGTCGAATTGGGCAAGCTAAGTGTCACCCGCCCATCAAGTTGTGCAACACGAAGAGACAGTCGTCGCGACCTTTTTGACCGCTTTAGGGTAACTTCAACAGGTGGCTCACCCGGCAGAAGCAGAATTTCTGTCATTTTTGTATTTCTCCCTGTTGAATTGTAACTTAACCAAGGCTAAATCACAGTTCCATAGCCTGATTAGGAAATAAGCGTTGTTTTACCTTTGACACTGGCCCAAGGCTGTGCCAGTTGACGCCGACTTTCGAGATATATGACCACCTGAAGGGGGTTCAGTTATGCCCAAAGAAGAATGGGGCGTTAAGCGCCTTTGCCCAGAAACCGGAAAACGGTTTTTTGATATGAATCGCGACCCGATCGTTAGCCCCTATACAGGGGACATAGTGAATCCGGAAACTGGCAAGTCGCGTACGATGACTGCTGACAAAGCAGAAGCTAAAACTGACGAAGATGATTTGTTGGTTGATGAAGCTGATGTAGTACTGGACGACGATAATTCAGATGTTGATCTGGGTGATGACGTTCTGGATGACGACGACGAAGATACCGTTCCATTGGACGATATCGCAGACGTTGCCGCAAACGACGACGACGATAACTAATGCTTCGGCAAAACCCAGAAATTGTTCTTGATCTCTGGGTTTTGCTTAACTAAATACACCCGAGTGGATCGAATGATTCACCACCCTTGATGGGGCCTTAGCTCAGCTGGGAGAGCGCTTCGCTGGCAGCGAAGAGGTCAGGAGTTCGATCCTCCTAGGCTCCACCACTCCTTAAGTTTCCTTATGTTTTGTTAATAGTGCAACGTAATCAACGCATTAATCTTGCGACTTGCTACGATTCGCTGCTACGATCAAGACATGCTGGCTCCGACCAAACAAGTCAATCTTAGACCACGGGGTAACTCGTGGTACACACGTGTTTACGTGCCGGAAGCAGTTCAGCATCTTATTGATGGACGCAAAGAAATAACACATACGATTGTTGGTGCTGTTGATCAGAAAGATGCTCGTCTGAAAGCAGAGGAGTTCAGATTATTCCAATTCCAACGCTTCAACCGATTGCTGGCCCATGAAGCAGAACCAACGCGCAGGGTAACAGAACTCTCCGACGAAGATATCATTAAACTTGCCAGAATGGTATACATCGACTTTCGTGCCGATAGTGACGCCGAGATAGCAACCTTCATACTATCATCGCCAGAGGCGCAGGAAACTAACAGCATAATACCAGAAGAACGTGATGCGCTACTACGTGAACTGATGCAACATTTTGGATTGGCTGATGGTGCAAGGTTATGGACGAACAGGGTTTTGAAAGACTCGAAGATCGATCTTCCAAACACATCTGCATCCTATACTAAGCTGCTGACCAAAGTTCGGTTCGCCATCAATCAGGCAGTTTTAATCTTTGTAAATGCACTAGCCGACACCCCCAATCGTGATGTTGATGCGACGTTTGTCGATATGACCTCGAATGAACCACTACATCCTGCACATGTTGGCACCTACAGTGCCGACAAAAGAGATTTCATGCTTGGACCCTTGATTGACGAATTTCTTGAAGAGATCAAATCACAACGTGGAAAAAAAGGGCAAGCCAAATTATGTTTCACGCTGGACATTGCTAGGAGGCACATTGGTCGTACTGCGGACATTAGAAACATTGCGAGACGGGATATAATTAGTCTTCGAACTCTTTTTTCAAGAATCCCTAAAAACATGAGTAAATACTACAAAGGCATGCCCCCTGCTACGGCAGCAGATCTACGAAGTTCTGACCACCCAGTTCGTTCCATCAGTACAGTGAATACCGATGTACGCAATATTAAACAGTTTTTAACATGGTGCAGTTTAAGAGATGAAAGTTATCGGCCACCAAATCTAAAAAATACTAAAATTATCGATCCGGTAGAAGACATCGATAAACGTGATCCATTTACCCAAGCTGAACTCGAAGTTATTTTTAGATCGCAACAAATGCGTCAAGCTGCACAGACGGATGCCATTGGTTATTGGGCATATTGCATAGCGATGTATACGTGTCTCAGAGCTAATGAGATTGCAAGCTTAGCCCCAACCGACATAGTTTCAATTGATGGTATAGTCGGTATCAGCCTAAAAATTCCACCAGAAATAAATTATAGAGGAGGCAAAACAAAAACCATCCCGAGACTCCTACCATTACCTAAAGACCTACAAAATCTGGGATTGGCTAAATTGGCACAATCCCGAAATGGTGAACGCACCCTATTTGCTGATGTAAAACTGGCTTCTGATGGATATTTCAGCCGCATCCTTACAGATTGGACAACTAGTTTGTTAACTGACTTGGATATTCGAAGACGCGATATTTCTTTTCACAGCTTTCGCCATACTGCCAAAATGATGATGGAGGATGCAGACCTACACGACAGAGATATCGCTTACATCGGCGGTTGGAAACTAAAGGACGTAATGCACAAAACATATGGAAAAGATCGATATCCACCCAACATACTAACGGCTATAAACAAGATTGATTATGGTGAGATTGGTAAGTTACTAAGAGATATCAAGAAATAGTGGTTTCGATGTGCGGATACTCACCTCTTGCATCACCGCAACCTCAAAGCCTTGCTTCCCTGTAACGACCGTTCCAAAACACATTAGAATGCATCATGTGATCACGCCATCGGATGCCTAATGCAGTTAGATTTTTTGAAATCTATTCGCGACGGATTCTAAGTTACCAGCGCAATAAGGATTGAAGTTGGATAGGTTAGCGGTTTGGATGGCAGACCGAGGAGGTCAGGAATTGCCACTGAATTAAAGAGCAAAAATTGAAAGTGGGAACAATCAATCAGCATTTTTCAGCACACAACCATATTGGATTGACCGGTGTGTACTAGACTTATTCCATGTGCAGAACTTCAACCATGTTATCCAGAATCCCCTTGCTTTGCCTCCACCTTGGTAGGTGGTTATCGATCAACCTGAAGAACTCTGGACTATGATCATGGTGCTTCAGATGGGCAAGTTCGTGTAGAACGACATATTCGATGCAGGGGCGTGGGGCCTTTATCAAGTGCGGGTTCAGGAGGATTGATCCATTCGGGGAACAGCTTCCCCATTGTCTTTTCATTTCTTGTTGTCTGAACGGCGGGGACTTTTTGATCCATGGCAGTAATCTAGATTTCTCGTCGATCAACCGAGCAAAGTAGTCACGGGCCTTGGTACGGTACCATGCACGGACGATGGGTTTAACCATGTTGGCGTCAGCATTGTTCGTGGCAACGATAAGCTTGTTCCCTTTCAGCTTAACCGATGGTTTTCCATTGGCTTGCTCTTCAACTCGAAGCATATATCGGCGACCTAAATAAAGAACCTCTTCGCCAGAAACATATTGTTTGGTGCTGACATGTTTGTAACGATCAAAAGCCTCATTGACATGAGTGATGATCCATCGTGCACGGCGTTGAACAGCTTTTCTTAAAACGTCATCTGATTGTCCAAGTGGTGCCTCAACAACGACCGTGCCATCGGGTTCTACATGGATTGCAATACGACTTGTGCGTTTCGGATCCGGGTTCACCTGATAGGGTACAGTCGCATCACCATAACGAAGCGTGCCATGAGTCATCATGATTGAGACCGTCTACGGCCTGCACGAACGACCGTGATAACTTGATCGATGAGTGTGTTCACCAAATCGGTTCCACCAGTGTTGCCCAACAGTTTGAACAGACGCACAAGTAGGGCTTTGCGGATTTCTTTGTCGATATTTGCAGGATTGACCGAATGGGTCTGAATGGCCTCTAAAACAGCCCTGTCGATAAATCTGGCTTCATCTATCAACCCATCTTCAGTGATTTGATCACGAACGGACTGATCCAGTGTTTCTAGCATCACACCGTAGTAAACCGATGCTTGTCGATTGTCTGACAGGGCATCAGGAATATCCGACGTTGTGCCATTGCGAACCTGCTCATCAAGTTCTTTGAACATGGTGTATTGTTTACCGGGATGATCAAACAATGCCTCAGCTTCGCGGATGGCATCTTTCAGAAGCTCTGAAAACACGCGTTGAGCATGAGGATCATCGATCAAATCTGACTCGATGGTTTTGCGGATGCGGGTTTTGATAACATCCGCTTCATTGCGTGTCTTCTCTTCTGACCAGTCTTCAGGGCTTCCGTCAGAACCCAGTTGATCAACGAGAATAACGCCCTCGGGTTCAACAATACCCTGCCCAATAACCTGACGATCCACGAGATTACGAATTTGTGCCTCGTAAGCCGAGAAGTCGATGGTTTCTTGGGCGTCCCTCTTGGCTTCGATCCGTAAATCCGTGAAGAACTTCAGGTGCTCTTTATAGGTTCGGATCATGGTTTCTGTGAAGGATGTGTCCTCGAACAGGGAACGGGTAGACAGTGCATGCTTCAAACACATACCAAAGCTGGTCAGGGCGTCATAGAAATCTTCCCGCACCTTCTGGCGGGTGTCGATACTGGTGCCAGTCTCATCTTCTTCATAGACAGGCACGAGTGTTCGTCTGAACTGTTCGCGATCTCCTGTGTTTTGAACTGAACCGAAGATCGCCCACAGAGCAACGTGCAAGGCTGGCAGGCGTTTATAAACGGTTGAGATATTGGAAACCGTACCAGCCAAGTCATCTACATCATATCCAGCTTGAGTTTGTTCGGCTAAATCCTGATAGTCTGCAATTGATGTATCGAGTTCACCCAAGATTCCGCGATAGTCGATCAAGTAACCAAACTGCTTGCCCTCATGCAATCTGTTGACCCTTGCTATGGCCTGCAACAGGTTATGCCCTTTCAACTGCTTATCGATATAGAGCACGGCATTGCGAGGCTCGTCAAAGCCCGTCAGCAGCTTATCCACCACAATCAGGATGTCAGGCGCACCGTCTGTACCAAAGTCGGTGATGGTCTTCTTCTCATAGGCGGCGGGATCGTATTCCATGTTCGCCTTCCACCACGCCAAAACTTCTGGGTCGCTGGTGCTAGATTGATCCTCATGGTCTTCACGGGTGTCGGGGGCTGATATAATGATCGCACTGCTAACTAAACCTGTAGCATCCAAATACTTCTTGTATCGAACGGCAGATTGTTTGCTGTCGGTGGCCAGTTGCCCCTTCATCCCGTCAGGTGCGAAGTTCTGAACAAAATGATCGGCGATATCGGCGGCGATCAATTCCACACGGCGTTCGGCTTTGTATATTTCACCCCGAGTGGCGTATTTTTGCTTCAGATCGGCCTTCTGTTTTTCTGATAGGTCTTTGGTACGCTTCTCGAACCACATGTCCACGGCTGTTTCATCAATCGATATCTGCGGTATGCGCTCTTCATAGATCAGCGGCGTCACTGCACCATCATCCACCGCCATTTGCATCGTATAGGCATGTAGGATCGGGCCGAACTTGTTGCGAGTCTTGTCATCCTTCAACAACGGCGTACCGGTGAACGCGATATAAGCGGCGTTAGGGAGTGCCTGACGCATTCGCTCATGATTCTCACCGCTTTGACTACGGTGACCCTCGTCGATCAGCACGATCAGCTTGTCGGTGTTGTTCTTACAAGCCTTCTGCTTTGTCGCCGATCCGAACTTTTGCAAAGTGGTGAAGATGATCCGCTCAGACCCTGAACTGATCCGCACTGCCAAATCCTTACCCGATTGGGTCTTGGCTTTATCCCCGTCTTTCTTTGTCGCCACAGCAGAACCAAATGCACCACCAGAGATGAAAGTGGCAGATAGTTGGTTTTCCAGATCGATGCGATCCGTCACCACGATGATCCGACAGTCGGCAAGTTCGGGATCAAGTAACAAGCCTTTGGTTAAAAACACCATCAGGTTCGACTTACCACTGCCTGTTGTATGCCAGATAACACCACCCTCACGGCCTCCATCTGGGCGTTTCTTGGCGATCTGCTTGATCAGGGATTTGGTGCCAAAGGCTTGCTGATACCTCGCCGCGATTTTCCCTTTCTTGTGATCGAAGAACAGATAATGGCGGATGAATTCCAACAATCGATCTTGCCGCAACAATGAGACGAGCAGCCAATCCTGTTCTGTCGTCAACAGCGGGCCATCGTGACGGGTTTCGAACTCTGCCTTTGCCCAACGGGGCTTGTCAGCGAACAACGCTGCTGTTTGTTCATCTGACAGCTTGGTGTTCTTCAAGTCACGCACTGCATCGCCGCTGATCTCTTCCTCTTTCCAGATCGACCAGAACGCTTTGGCTGTACCGGTTGTGCCATACTGCCCCTCGGTCCCGGTGATCGACATCAACAATTGGGAATAGGCATAGAGGTCTTGAATACCATCCCCTGCCTGATTGCGTTTGTGTTGTTCGATCCCATATTCCACCATCGCTTTGGGCTTGGTCGAGGCTGGCTTTTTCGCCTCGATCACCACCAATGGTAGGCCGTTCACATAACAGACGATATCGGGGCGATAGGTTTGCTCTTGATGAACACGGGACACGCTGAGTTCTTCGGTCACCTGAAAGCGGTTGTTTGCCACATCAGCCCAATCGATCAGCGGGACGGTCACGGCGTGGCGTTGGCCATCGACGAATTCGCTGACCGTGATGCCAAGGGTCAGATGGGTGTAAATTGCCTTGTTGGCATCCAGCAGAGTGCCCGACAGATCAGGGGTGCCGATGGTGCGCAGCACTTGGGCAATTCCATTGTCTGACAGCGGATAGTCCAGCCCTTTGAAGGTAAACCTATACTGCTGCAACCGTTCAGTCAGAACATCTCTAAGCACCACCGACCGCAAAGATTCACGGGACGCCAAAGCATTCGCAGGGGTCAGATAGTCCCATCCCATGATCATCAACATATGCAAGGCTGGCAACTTGGCTGCGGCCTCTTCTCTGGTGTCTGGTGTGGTACGCATGGGTTAGGTCCTGAAAATGGGTTAGATTAAAACATCATTGGCAATAAATTGAATATGGTTTGGGAATACTCGGTCGACAGATCACCTTTGGAAATAATCCGAGGCCGTTTTGTTTGTGACAAACTATCAAATCGATACCCTCCGTTTTCCCGTCAGTAGTTGTTGCATTAAGGCGTTTTTCTCGGTGCGAAGGTTTTCAATATTTGTGCTAAAAATGGCCACCTCTACATCCGCAATGCCTAGTGATGCAGCTATCTTTTTCTGTTCTCTCAAAGGCGGCAGAGTTATGCGTTGCAACGAAAACTCTGACTTGTTTACGATTGGCACTACATTGTGGCCTGCAAGCAATTTGACTTTGGGGCCAATCGCAGAGAGCGCGTAGAATAGGTATTCGCTATCCACGCTTGAATTCGGAACAACGGCGTTGATTTGCTGATTTGTCACCAGATCAACCCCTGCCAGTCCAACTTTGCCGATATAGCCAATGCAAGAAAATAGCGTTGCCCCTTTAGGTACAGTCCGTGAAACAGACATTCCTTCATGGGTTAGCGTTTTTTGCGCACTGTAGATCAACGTTCTTCCATCTAAGTCTGCTGGGGAAACAAAAGGTATCGGACCGCCGTAGTAATGTTCATTTTTTGTCGATGGTGTTGAACCGGTTATAACCTGCCCCACGTCTCCCAGCCGCACCTCTTTCCACGGCTGGCCTTCGAATTCGGAGAAGCGACGTTTTCCTGTTAGGAGTTGTTGCATCAGGCTGCGTTTTTGGGTTTTGGCGGCGGCCAGTTGCGCCTCGGCCACCTCAATGGCCCGATCCCACGTCCCCAGTATCTCGGCGATCTTGCGTTGTTCGGGTAGTGGGGGAACACGAACTTTTATACGGTGAATATCATTCCGATTTATTCCGGGAACGCCGGTTTTATCCGAGAATTTTGCGTAATCAATCGTTTGAAGCAAATGATATGCCCATTGAATATGATTACCATGAAAGTCTTTCACCCAAAGGGTCGTATTCAAGGGCCAGTGGTCCTCATAAACTAAAAACACGTCTCCAATCGAGCCATATCGACCAGTTACAATTCCAGCGCGTTCAACCTTGGCAGTAGAATGCCACCCAGAATAGCCGGCAGAAGAGATAATCGGAATTTCTCCAACTTGTCTTTGTGATTTCGGTAGGTCAAAGCCACGTTGAAATTCCGTAACTTCGCCCAAACGGCATTCGCCCCATCCCTCAGGAACCATAACCAAGCTCCGCCAAATATCCCGCCATCTTGGCTTCAAGCTCTTCCATCTCGGTGTTCAGCTTCAACCGCTCTGATCGCACCGCCATCAGGTCGATTTCTTCTTCTTCCTCAAACGTGTCCACATAGCGGGGGATGTTGAGGTTGTAATCATTCTCGGCGATCTCTGCCGCACTGGCCACATGGGCGTATTTGTCCATGTCAGCCCGTGCCGCATAAGTCTCCACGATCTTATCCAGATGAGAGTCGGTCAGGGTGTTCTGGTTGGTACCGCTGTCGAATTCGCGGGATGCATCGATGAACAGAACTGTGTCATCAGCTTTGCGTTTGCGAAACACCAGAATGGCGGCGGGGATGCCCGTGCCGAAGAACAGTTTTTCAGGCAGACCGATCACCGCATCCAGCAGGTTCTGTTCGATCAGTTGTTTCCTAATCTTGCCTTCGGACGATCCACGGAACAGCACCCCATGGGGTACGACAACGGCCATACGACCGGTACGCGGCTTCATCGTTTCAATCATATGCAGGATAAAGGCATAATCGCCCTTGGTCTTGGGCGGGATGCCACGGGTGAAGCGACCGAACTTATCCGCCTCTGCCGCTGCTACACCCCACTTGTCGAGGGAGAATGGCGGATTGGCGACGACGACATCGAAATGGCGAAGGGTATCGTCACCGGTCGTCAGTTTGGGGCTACGGATCGTATCGCCCCATTGGATGTCGTGGTTTTCCTCGCCGTGCAGAAACAGGTTCATTTTGGCGAGTGCCCATGTGGAACCGATGGCCTCTTGCCCATACAAGGCGTATTTACGGGTGCCTGAGCTATCACGGATCAGCTTGCCGCACTTCATCAACAAGGATGCAGATCCACAGGTCGGATCGCAAATCTCATCATTTTGTTGCGGGTCCATCAGTCGGGCCATCAACATCGAGACTTGTGCGGGAGTATAGAATTCCCCCGCCTTTTTCCCCGCCGATGATGCGAACCGAGAGATCAGGTATTCATAGGCCCCACCGATGATATCCAACTGTCCCACTCGGGAGGGACGCAGATCGAGTGCGGGTGTGTTGAAGTCTTCGAGCAGGCTTTTGAGTAGGTCGTTCTTTTGATCTTCTTCGCCCAGTTTATTGGCGTTGAAGCTGATATCGCGGAACACATTTTCCAGCTTGGATAGGTTGGCTTGCTCAATGGCCTGCGTTGCTTCGTCGATCCGTTGTCCGTTTCCAGCCTCATGGCGGCGATCATAAAGATCGTAGAAGCTGTGCCCCTTTGGCAGCGCGAATGCTTCGGTGCGCATCAACTCTTCAACCAATTCCGGGCTATCGGGATGCTCCGCCTCATAGCCTGTACGGTGATCTTGCCACACATCGCTGAGGTATTTCATGAACAACATAGTGAGCACATAATCCTTGTACTCGGACGCATCGATCAAACCACGAAATGTATCACACGCCGCCCATGCTGCTTTGTTAATCTCTGATTGGGTGATGGGGGTCATAAACGTGTTACCTTTTTAAATAATTTAATACAAAATCGTTGTGAACCGATGGATCGAAATCGGTGCTTCGCGAAGATGATTGAAGGGCGGCGTCAATTTCCCGCTGATAAATTTCGGTAACAAGATCAGCGATCTTCTCAGGCGAAGGTTTAATGCGAAGCAATCGAATAGCGTCATGAACAAATAAGATAATCGCATGGACGCGTTTCATGTCCATTGATGATGGCTCTTTGGCAAACTCACCATCCAGCAGTCCTGCTACGGAAAGTCCATAGTATGTAGCAAGTGTGACAAGACGATTGGCCGTGACTTGTGCCTCACCAGTTTCCATTCGAGAGAAGCTGGCTGTCGTAACCCCAACGTGCGTGGCCGCATCTGCCATCGATATGCCAGCGCGTTCACGTGCTTTCTTGAGCGTTGTGTTGATTGCAGTATTTTTTTTGTCATCGACCATATCCCAAGGTGATTACATAAAACGTAATTCGTGACCAGAAGAGAATTACGATTGGCATAAATATATCTTGCCGAATCAATTACGAAAAGCGTAAAACGTAAAAATGAAATTGCGCAACTATCTCCAAAAGAACTCCATAAAGCAGGCTGATTTTGCTGCAACGGTCGACACAAGTGTCGCAACTATTTGTCGTATTTGTGGAGGTCAGATGCCTCGTCAGGCACTCATGCACCGGATCGTGACTGCATCAAACGGGCACGTTTCTGTCAGCGATCTTTGCGGTATTTCACCTAAGTCCGAATGAGAACCCCTTAAAACAGAGAGAAACAGATTATGAGAAAGCCAATATTACCGATGCTGCTATTTTGCATTCCCACATTGGGTTTGGCAGAAGAAGCTTCTCCATCTAGAAATGCCACATATGCATTGGCGATAGAAAACTTAGATGGCTCTGCCGAAAAGCTGATCACTATCGGCGATCATGATGCATGCCTGAAGTTGATTGAGCAAGCTGACAGTCAGCATAAGTTGTCTTGTATACCATCAGCACCAGTTGCATCCCAATAAATGTTTCAGACCACCTCTAGTGCTCAGGGGTGGTCTGTTGCGGCCATGTGGTTGTGGCCCATTTATCTTCTGACATCTCAACAAGTTCAAGGCGCACTTTGTCGGCGTCAACAAACACATCATGCCAATATGTATTGATGCAATCCTCAAGGATCGCCCCGAGTTCGCGGCGTTCTTGAGTCTTTATTTCAGCCAACATTTCGATGGCGTCTTGATCTAGGTTTCGAACGGAAAAACGTTTCAACATTGGTCTTCCTCCTTCCATTATTTAGGAGCGTTCGTCATCTGAGAGACACGTCAAAGTCAGCAGGCGAACAGATGCCCAACTGTGGGTGCCGGTCTGACATCAGGCAGTCCTAAATACCGTGGCCCAAGGAGATGTAATTATTACGGTGTGGTCGATTGCAATCGCAAAAACCACATTAGTAAAAACCGCACTATGTTCCTTGGGTTAGATAATAACCGAGGAAATATATATCATGGGACGACCCACAATGCGCAGTATGCGCGATAACTTTGATGTGTATCCCGTCACGGCCTTTGAGACAGAGCGGCATTTTTGCTTAGTGAGAGTTTTCGGTTCATCGTAATCCTTGAAGGGATACGATATGAGACAACCTATATCGCGATATAGGACGATTCTCGAACTAATGGAGGGCATGTATTTTTCATCATCTAAATTTTCTGACGGAGAAGAAATATGCCGAGTTTATCAAATACCTTAAAAGCCACAGCCGTGATTGGGACTTTCGTATTGGCTGGCTGGGGCATTCAATACGCAACAGCGCCAGCTTATGACGGTTATGCTGGAATTACATACAGTAAGGCTTATGCCCCGGCACGTGATACAGATGTAGACTTTACTATCTGGTATCCGGCAACCCCAGGTGGGCGGCAAACAAAGGCGGGAGGGAACGGTGTGTTTTATGGCACCGAAGCCGGGCGTGGCGCACCACATGCGCAAGGGGAATTCCCTATGATCATCATATCGCATGGGGCAGGTGGTAACGCCGGGCAATTTGGGTGGATTGCCTCAGAATTGGCGCAGGCTGGGTACGTTGTTGTTTTGCCTAATCATCCTGGTACCACCAGCATGAACGCTTCGGCTCATGCGGCTGTTCGCGTGTGGGAGAGACCGGCAGATATATCGGCCGTGATTGATCAGATAACAACAAATCCTCAAAACTATCCATATATCGACAGTTCTCGCATTACGGCGTTGGGGTTTTCTGCGGGTGGTTACACCTCAATGGCCGTTGCCGGTGCGCGGGTTGATCCAGATGCGTTGCAGCACTTTTGTGATGAAGGTGATCACGGTATGTCAGATTGCGCCTTTCTTGCGCGAGGTGGTGTTGACCTTCATGCGTTGGATCTGGCGCCAGCGGCACAAGACTTGCGTGATCCACGGATTTCTGCCGCCATTGTAATTGACCCAGGAATCGTTGAAACGCTGACGGAACCAAGCCTTGCAGATATCGATATTCCGATGCTGATATTGAACCTTGGTGCTGAAAATACGATACCCGCAGGCGTTTATGCGCGGCCGGCGGCTGAACTGATCCCAAACGCGACCTACAAAATTTTTGATGATGCGATTCACTTTAGTTTTTTGGCGGAATGCAAAGCGAAAGGTGCCGCAATCCTTGCACGAGAAGGTGAACCAGATTTGCTTTGCGACGATGCGGGTGGGCGATCCAGACATGACATTCATCAAGAGCTGAAAGGTGAAATCACCTCGTTTCTTACATCTATAAACTTGGCTAACATGCCGGAAAGGCGGAAAAACGACGAAAGTTAGTAATTGCCAGAACCTGATTGCATCGTCTTTGTATGGTATCGTGATAATTGGTCGGTGGGAGATTTGCCAATCTAACTGTCTGGGAACTGTTATCGCCCAAATATGTGGTCATCAATATGATCATGGATCAAACAAATCACGGTACTTTTCCATCAAAATACGTGGCCATGACTTCAACCGTTTTTCACGCTGTGTTAGGAACGCTGAGGAATTCACACTGAAATAGGCGACAAGATGATTGTAGTTGGCGGAGATAACCTAATTGACCTGATCCAAAGTGGACAAAGTGAAACTGCGATTTCCTTTGAAGGGGCGCGTGGTGGGTCGGCCTTTAACACAGCGGTCGCAATTGGACGTCAGGAACAAAGCGTGGGCTTTATGACCCCTGTGTCTAGCGATTCACTCGGTGATTTTCTGGCGTCTGAATTTACAAATAGCGCGGTTGCGATGCTGTCAGAACGTCATGCAGCACCTTCTTCTTTGGCGGTGGTGACATTAGATGACGGTCAGCCAGCGTATCAGTTTTATCGACAAGGCACCGCTGAACGTCAGATCAATACGGCGCATTTAAATGATCATTTTCCAAAAGATGCACAGGCATTTCACTTAGCGTCTTTGGCAATCATCGATGGGCAAGACGCAGATGATTGGGCCGATTTTTTCAATGCTTTGGATGGTTCTAGCGTTTTAACGACACTTGATCCAAATGTCCGCGATATGTTGATTAACGATCGCGAAGGTTATTTAGAACGCTTGATGACGCTCTTTAAAACGGTGGATTTGCTGAAACTTAGCGACGAAGACTTGGAATGGATTTTTCCAAACATGGATCTTGCCGCCGCATTGGACAAGCTTTTGACAGTTACGGATGCAGCCCTTGTAATTTTGACAATGGGCGAAAAGGGGGCGATTGCCCGTTGTGGTGATATTACTGTGCAAGTTTCAGCCACCAAAGTTGACAAAATCGCTGACACAGTTGGAGCGGGGGATACTTTTATGGGCACAATCTTGGCCACATTATCTGGCGACAATGCCCTAAGTCGCGCCGCGATCGCCGCGATGGACAGCGATGAACTGACGCGCTTGTTAACACGCGCTGGTGCCGCTGCGGCCATCAATTGTACGCGCTCGGGGTGCAATCCTCCGCGCTTGGCTGAATTGGATTGAAGTCATGAAATTGTATTTGGACAGCGCAGATGTAGCAGATTGGTCTGCATTTATGCCGTTTGGTCTGTTCAAGGGAATAACAACCAATCCTTTGTTGGCGGATCGCGCTGGTCTGGATTATGCACAGATTGATTGGTCGGCACTATTTGCGTTGGCCCACCGTTTAGGTGCACGAGAATTGCATGCGCAATTGTATGGTGATCCTGAAGGATATGCAGGTTGGGCGGAAAAATTGTACGCCGCAGGAAACAACAATGGAGTCACCGCTGTTGTGAAAGTGCCGCTTGTTGAACCCGCTTTGCGGCAGTTTGCAAATATTAAGGCGCTGGGCGGTAAAACACTTTTGACGGCTTGTTATGATGCAAAACAAGCGTTGATCGCCAACGCTTTAGATGCTGACTATCTTGCGCCCTACCTTGGCCGTATGGCGGATCAGGGTATGGACGCCTTTGCACATCTGGACCAAATGAACACCATCACAAAAACGGGTTCTTGTCAGGTATTGGCGGCGTCAGTTCGATCGGCCTGTGATTTAGTAAAAATCGCGACGTCAGGAACACCGGCAGCCACATTTGGTGCTAAAGTCGCACAAGAGTTAGTGTTCGACCAAAGCTCGATAAAGGCATGGAAAGATTTTGAGGCAACGATCAAGTAGAAACTAAGTTTCTGATCTAAGCGTTGTGCCAACGTTGCAACATCCAATACCATTGATCGGGATTTGCTAGAACGCGCGCCGAAAGGCTGTCATTGAATTGCTGTGTCATTGTAAGTGCATCGGTATGCGGGATTTCAGCTTCAAAATCCACTGTGAACGTGCTGCCATCACCAACACGGGTGCCGTAAGCGGGCACCATAGGGATATCGTATTTCAAAGCCATTTGCGCCGCCGCCAATGAAGTAAGTGCATCATGCCCCAAGAAGGGCATCCGTACACCGTCTGCATGTTTTTCATCCAGTAATATTGCGACAAACCCACCCTTGCGGATATGCCGGACAAGTCCGCGTGTGCCTGCTTGGCCAGTCTCCAAAATAGGTTTACCACCTTGTTCAATCCCAGCAAACAAACGGCGTTCGTAATGGCGGTTCTTTTGTTTTCGGTACACCGCGCCCGTTTCCATTCCCTTTGATTTCAGAACTGCACGAATTGCTTCCCATTGACCAAAGTGACCTGAAACGATGATTGCACCTTTCCCCTCGGCGTGGGCACGTTCAAGCGTTTCAAGACCTGGCCCTGAAACTGTGTGGCGGTTTTGTAGCGCTTGAAACTGAGCGCAGTGATAAATCTCAAATAGGGTGCGACCCATTTTGTGACCCATATTTCGGCCCAGTTCAGTGCGCTCTTTCCTTGTCATGTCAGGAAATGCAGTCAGGACATCTTTGTCAAATCGGCGTCGCAGAATGGGAAAGTGAACCAAGAAAGTCGCAGCCAGACTGCCCAAAGCACGGGAACGACGATCAAATGATCGCCCACGTGAAATCGACAAAGCGGAAAATAGAGGCAGATATCGAAGATGATGCCAAAGACTGTTGAACGTGCGGTAAACCATCCCCGTCATATGATGGGATTTGGTTGGTTCGCCAAGAGTAAATTTGCCCAATTTGGCATCAATGAACCAAAAACGGCACGATTTTGCCATTCTGGATGCATCACTTAGCATGTGTGATTGAGTGGTTGTTCGTTATTTGGGGAAGGTTGCACCAAACAAGATGTTTGGTGGCGGTGCAGGGACTTGAACCCCGGACACGCGGATTATGATTCCGCTGCTCTAACCAACTGAGCTACACCGCCGAAAACGTAGGGGTTCGTACGGCTGCTAGACGATCCCGTCAAGGGTGGAATCGGCAAAAAATGAATTTCTTGCCGCTATTTCATCCATTCGAAAAATCCAGTGGGTGCGCGGGCTAATAAATCGTCCGCAACTTGGCGCCCAATCGCTGCCCCATCGGCGATTTCGCCACTTGCAGCGCCGGTTATGGCTTCGCTACCGTCGGGGCGCAGGATTTCAGCGCGAAAATGCAGTTTTCCATCGATGATTTCCGCAAGTCCCGCGATCGGCGTCTGACATGACCCTTCAACACGGGCCAAAAACGCGCGTTCAGCGGCCAAAAGATCGCCGGTGTGCTGATCATGTATCGCGGTAAGCATTTCACTGATCACAGAATCACCGATTCGTTGCTCAATACCAATCGCACCTTGCGCCACCGCAGGCAAAAACACATCTGTTTCAAGCGGCAGGCGGGCTACGTCACTCATTCCAAGGCGGATCAAACCTGCCATGGCTAAAAACGTTGCATCGGCGACACCATCACCCAGTTTGCGCATCCGTGTTTGAACGTTGCCGCGAAATTCGACCAAGTTTAAATCGGGGCGTCGATGAGCAAGCTGTGCGCGTCTGCGCAGGCTGGAACTGCCGACGGTCGCGCCCTGTCGTAGATCATCAAAACTGTCGGCTGACAGCGAAACAAATGCATCACGCACGTCTTCACGCGGCAAATAACATGTGATCGCTAGCCCATCAGGTTGTTCAACGGGCATATCCTTCATGGAATGCACCGCGATGTCGATGTCGCCGCTTAACATCGCTTCTTCGATTTCTTTGGTGAAAAGGCCTTTGCCGCCGATTTCTTTCAAAGGTCGATCTTGTACAATGTCGCCCGTGGTTTTGATCACCACGATTTCAAACGCTTCTGGGGCCAAATTGTGGGCTTTGGATAACCGATCACGGGTTTCATGCGCTTGGGCTAGGGCCAAAGGCGAACCGCGTGTGCCGATTTTGAGCGGGGACTGGGGCGTAAATTTTTTCATATTGCATTCATATGCTGGTCGATTTGCACTCACAACCCAAATGGAATTGAAATATAGGGGTGCGGCAATAGGTAGAGGATAACGCAGATGACCACGGATAAAACAATGTTGCGCGTATTGGCTGGTGAAACGCTGGAAACGCCGCCGATTTGGATGATGCGTCAAGCAGGTCGATATTTGCCGGAATATAAAGCAACCCGTGCACAGGCAGGTGATTTTCTTTCCCTATGTTATAACCCAGAACTGGCGGCCGAAGTCACGTTGCAACCAATTCGACGTTACGGATTTGATGCGGCAATCCTGTTTGCAGATATCTTGCTTGTTCCTCAGGCACTGGGTGCGGATGTTTGGTTTGTAACCGGTGAGGGGCCGCGACTGTCGACCATTACGTCTGCTGACGATTTTGGTAAACTTGGTCCGGTGGCAGACATCGATGAGACTCTGTCTCCGATATATGAAACCATCAAGATATTGAAATCAGAATTGCCTGCTGAAACCACCCTGATCGGATTTGCTGGTGCACCGTGGACGGTAGCCACCTATATGATCGCAGGCCGTGGTACGCCAGATCAGGGACCTGCGCATGCGTTGATGATGGAAAACCCCGCTGTATTTGATGCCCTAATTGATCGCATCACTGAGGCAACCATTCATTACCTGTCTGCGCAGATTTCAGCAGGCGCAGAAGTTGTTAAATTATTTGACAGTTGGGCGGGATCTTTGTCTGGCGAAGCGTTCTTGAAATACAGCCTTGCACCCGCAAAACGCATCATTTCCGCGCTAAAGGCCAAGCATCCAAATACACCAATCATTGCTTTCCCACGTGGGGGTGGTGATTTGAATATTGGGTTTGCAAAGGCAACGGGCGCTGATTGTATTGCGATTGATCAATTTACGGATGCGGATTGGGCTGCAAAACATGTTCAATGCGATGGGCCGGTTCAGGGTAACCTTGCACCTGGCCACATGGTGACGGGTGGGCAAGCCCTTGTAGATGAGGTGAAACGCATCAAAAAAGCCTTCGCCAATGGGCCGCACATCTTTAATCTTGGTCACGGAATAACGCCGGATGCTGATCCAGACAATGTGCAACGCATGATTGACGCGCTGCGCGACTAACGCATCAGCAACTCTAACGGATCATAAACAATCTCATCCCCCCAGGCCGCCTTTGCAAGGCTGTCTGGTTTGAACCTGATGGTGTCCATTTCTGAGCGACTAAAAAAACGTCTTTCGGTTACGATACCCTCTGGATCGATCCAGTTGTTGTCGATCTCGCCGCTTACAATTGTACATCGGAAAAACAAATCTACTTGATGATATTTGTTACTTGGTGCGTGAAATTCATTAATCATAACAGGATCACCGACCGTAACAGTTAAACCGGTTTCTTCGTGAATTTCGCGAATTAAGTTGTCGACAAGTGAAACATGATCATTGGCACCACCCCCGGGCGCACACCAAAGATCAGACTTTTTGCGTTGAAAGGCATTCACCAGCAAAAGACGATCGTCTTTCATAATTAGGGCGCGCACCGACACTCTCATTTGGCATTTCCTTGCGTCAAGTAAGGGGTTTTCACAATCCATACCCTAATAAAACGACAGCTAAAGCACTATACTAGATTCATGAGATTTATGATTTTGTTAATGTTCGGTCTATTTCCGTTAGCCGCAAGCGCTAATTGCGTTGTGATGCTGCACGGCCTTGCGCGGTCTGATTCTTCGTTTTTGGTCATGCAAGAAACGTTGGAACGGCAAGGCTATCAAGTGGAAAACGCGGGCTTTAGGTCTACTTCTGTTGAGATCGAGCATCTATCAGGGGCGACAATTGATCCGGCTGTTGAAAAATGCGGCGATCAATCTGTGCATTTCGTTACGCATTCTATGGGGGCCATTCTTTTACGTCATTGGACCCAGCTTAATCCCGAATTTGAGATTGATACTTCGGTTATGTTGGGGCCACCCAATCACGGATCAGAAATCGTTGACAAATTGGGGGCCTTACCACCATTTCGCTGGGTAAACGGACCGTCAGGTTTGCAGTTGAAAACGGGCGAGGCTGGATTACCAGATCGATTGGGACCCGTGAACTTTTCAGTTGGCGTGATCGCAGGTTCGCGATCGTTGAACCCGGTGTTTTCCGTTCTGATACCCGGCCGAGATGATGGAAAAGTATCCATCGTTTCCACGCATGTAAGTGGCATGGCAGATCATATTGTTTTGCCCGTGACGCACACGTTCATCATGAACAATCCCATAGTAATTGCGCAAACACTGGCGTTTTTACAGAATGGTCAATTTGATCAAAAATTGACTTATGGAGCAGCGATCAAACGATTGGCATTAACGGACTGATGTTACCCGATTAACGTGGCCCATTTTGCGACCCGCGCGGACAGCCGCTTTGCCATACATGTGAATTGATGTGTGGGGGGTGGCTGCCAAATCTGTCAATTTATCTACGTCGTCGCCTATCAGGTTCAACATTTCGATATCCGCAAATCGTTGTCCATCACCCAAAGACCATCCAGCAATCGCACGGATATGTTGTTCAAACTGATCAATGGTACAACCTTGTTGTGTCCAGTGACCGGAATTGTGCACACGAGGGGCAATCTCATTGATGATCAAACCTGATTTCGTCACAAACAATTCAACGCCCATCACACCCACATATTGCAGCGATGTAAGGATTTGACTGGCAAGAAGAACCGCATCCATGCGTTGGCGACCACTGATCTGGGCCGGAACGGTTGTTGTGTGCAAAATACCGTCCAGATGAACGTTTTCACCGGGATCAAAACAGGCAACCTGACCGTCTGCGGCGCGGGTGCCAATCACTGAAATTTCACGCTCAAATTCAATGAAACCTTCTAGAACGGCAGGGGCGCCAGCCAATTCTGTAAATGCGGTTTCGGGATCGCTGTCAGTATTTAGGCGAACCTGACCTTTTCCATCATATCCAAAACGACGTGTTTTAAGGATGCTTGGCACGCCAATTTCCGCCATTGCGGCTTGCAAATCGTCAACGAAATTGACCTCTGCATAAGGTGCCACCGAAAGGCCGATGGACTGCAAATATTGCTTTTCGGCCAAGCGATCCTGAGAAACAGCTAAAGCACGACGATCAGGGTGGATTGGTCGCAGTTTTTCAAGCACATCAAGGGCCGCAGTCGGGATATTTTCAAATTCATACGTGATGACATCAACCGAGTTTGCAAAAGCCGTTAATGCGTCTTTGTCCTCATAGGGGGCCGTGGTCAGTTGATCGGCAACCTGCGCGGCAGGTGCACCTGCTGAGGGTTCAAAAATATGTGTTCGGTAACCCAAACGCGAGGCGGCAACAGAAAGCATGCGGCCAAGTTGGCCTCCACCAAGAATACCAATGACAGAACCTGCAGGCAGTTGCTTAGTCATCTGTTGGCTCCTCTGGAATAGACGCGGATAATGCAGCACGCCAATCATCAAGGCGTACAGCAAGTTGATCGTCTTCATTGGCCAGAATTGCCGCTGCCATCAAACCAGCATTTGCGGCACCTGCGGCACCAATAGCCATGGTCGCCACTGGAAATCCTTTGGGCATTTGAACAATGGAATAAAGACTGTCGACACCTGACAGGGCCTTGGTCTGGACAGGAACGCCCACAACTGGCACCCGTGTTTTTGACGCTACCATTCCTGGTAGATGCGCCGCACCACCTGCGCCAGCAATGATAACCTTCAATCCATGATCTACAGCGGATTTACCATATGCCCACAAACGATCAGGGGTTCGGTGCGCAGAAACAATCTTAGCCTCATAGGGAATACCCAATTCATCCAAAACATTGGCGGCTTCTTTCATGGTTGGCCAGTCAGATTGGCTGCCCATGATGATTCCAACTTTGATGTCGTTTGTTGCGTCGCCCATTGCGTGGCCCTTTTGGCTAGTCCATCGTCAGATTTTTTCACCAAAAGTATTCAGTGAAAGAAGGGGCAATATAGCAGCGTGCATTTTTACGCAATGATATCTGGCGTAATCTCGTCTTGAAGTACGGAAATTCTGTCCTTTAGAGACAGTTTTTGCTTTTTAAGCCGCTTTAGGGCTAATTGATCGGCCCTTGCCGTGGCTTGTAAGGCCTCAATTGCATCATCCAGATCGCGATGCTCGCGTTTTAGCACGGCGAGTTTTACCCGCAAAACCTCAATTTTTGGCATCTCACTCGCGCTGTCCATAGCCATATGACCCCATTCAATGAGTGTTTGCATATATTTAATCGACTTTAGGAAAATCTTAAAGGCCTGCTCTTGTCCTTAGGCGGGCACCATCCCATATTTACACTAAGAGGTCGCCAAAATGGGGCCTATCTAGCTGGGTCGCTTTACTGGAAAGGACTTCGCCCATGACAAAATTGGCTTTTGGTGCCTATCCCTATTTGTTGGGTTTTGAACAATTGGAACGATTGGTGGAACGTACTGCCAAATCGGGTAATGAGGGATATCCTCCTTTTAATATCGAACAATCTACAGCGCGTTCATTTCGCATTACTTTGGCGCTTGCTGGTTTTACCCAAGATGACTTGTCGATCACTGTAGAAGACCGGCAATTGCTGATCCGAGGTCGTCAAGAGGATGACAGCGACGGGCGGATTTTTCTGCACCGTGGCATTGCGGCACGACAGTTCCAGCGCAGCTTTGTTTTAGCAGACGGCGTTGAAGTTTCTGGTGCGACGATGGAAAATGGCCTGCTGCACGTCGATCTACATCAATCAGAACCAGAAATTGTTGTGCAAAACATCAAAATAACACAGAAATAGATGACGATTCTTTCGAGGGGGATACCATGGAAACACCATATGAATTTGAAGAAGATGGCCCCGATCGGATCGTTTACATCCGTTCCGTAGAGGTTGCCGAGTTGCCCGAAGATTTGCGTGATCAAGCCGAAGGGCGCGATCAAATCTATGCTGTTCATTCCGAAGATGGCGAGCGTTTGGCCTTGGTACGCGATCGTGCGATGGCGTTTGCCTTAGCGCGTTCAAATGACCTTGCACCGGTTGCTGTTCACTAATGACCTATACGTTTGATTGGGTTGATGCCTTTGCGAACACCCCGTTTGGTGGCAATGGTTGCGTTGTCGTTCATGGCGCTGCCGATCTTACAATTGATCAACGATTGGCGCTGGTGCGCGAAACGTCACTTGCAGAATGTGCCTATATGGTGGGTTCGGACATAGCTGATTTTGGTGTACGCTATTATTTGGCCGATAAAGAAATTCCAATGGCAGGGCACCCTACAATTGCGACGGTGGCCTCATTGTTGGATCGCGGATTGATCGAATTGCAGGATGGTCACGCTGATTTCACTCTAGAGGTTGGCGCGGGCGTGATGCCGATCAATGTGGATGGCGATCAAATCACTATGACACAAATGGCCCCTGTTTTTGGGCGCAAATTCGATGCCTCGGATATTGCTGATATTTACGGCTTGGACGCAAATGAGATTGTCGGGTCGCCACAAGTGGTATCCACGGGGACCCCGTTTTGTATTGCTGTTGTGAAAGACAAGATCGCCCTTAAACGGGCAAAAATGAATGTTCGTAAACTTCACGAGTTTCGTGCCGCATCTGAAACCAGTCGTGCGGATTTGATGGAACCGTTTCTGGTGACCCTTGGCGGTGAAACATCAAATGGTGACACATTTTCACGTCTTTTGCTTGCACCGCCCAGCTTGCCAGAAGATCCTTTTACGGGGTCTGCCACCGGCTGTATGGCGGCGTATTTGTGGCGCCATGGGTTTATCAAAAATCAAAGTTTTGTTGCAGAGCAAGGTCACTGGCTTGGCCGTCCTGGACAAGCAAAGGTTGAGGTATTGGGCCCAGCTGATGCAATTACAGGCGTCAAGGTTGGTGGTCAGGGTTATGTTTTGATGCGTGGTAAATTAGCGATCTAAATTAGTTTGCCACAAAATCCCGTAATTCCATCTCAATCGTTTCAAAAACGCTGTCCCAATCAAATTCTGCAGGTTGCCTAAAAATTCGCATACTTGGATACCAAGGCGTGCGTGTTCCTGCACCGTACATCCAAAATCCTTCATATGTGACCATGTTCCAAACGGGTTTTCCCATGTTCGCGGCCACATGAACAACGCCCGTATCTGTGGTGATCAATAAATCAAGTTCATCAATGATGGCGGCAGTATCGGCAAAGTCACGGTCGGTGCTGCAGGCGTCAAGAATGATCCCTTCTGCACCACTTGTTTTTAGATCCTCAATGGCATCACCTTTATAAAGGCTTATTAACTGGACATTGGGAATTTCAGCCAGTTTTAGGAACCGTTTTATGTCGACGCTGCGCAAATGGTTCGATTTGTAAGTTAGGCTGCCGGTCCAAACGATACCAACCTTTTTCACGTCTTTATAACGCCCCAACATTGTTCGGGCACGTTTTCGGCTGTCATCAGGAATGTTTAGTGGTTGGGGGGATGGTTTCGGTGCCTTGTCACTGAATTTTGTCGCCTTGGGCAACGAACATATCGGCAAGACATAATCATAATCATCAAGATTGATTTGGTTCATTTCCAACAGCTTATCGATGCCATTGAATTTTGACATCAGTCTAAGCAATGGGCGTTGCGTGGCCATATGAACAACACCTGCTTCGCGATGTAGGGCGGGCAAAAATCGGGAAAACCAGATGTTATCCCCAAATCCTTGTTCCTTGAAAACCAAAACGTCTTTGCCGCCTAGATCTTCGCCACGCCAACGTTTTGCTTCTATCTTTTTGTTTAACGCAACTTCGCCGCTTTCAAATCTTTGTTCGAAGTCCTCAAACCCTTTGGTGAATTGCCCCAAATAAAGCCGAGCAAGGGAAACATCGACGGCAAGTTCAGCGTCATTTCCAAATTCGGCGACGAAGGCATCTACAATCTCTACCGCCAGTTCGGCCTGACAGTTTCCTTTGAGGCATTTAACGTAGGCTTTTACGAAGCTCACATCACCCTTGTTGGCAAGAAAGTTCTTTTGCGCCAAAGGCAAGGCTTCGCTATGGCGGCCTGCGTTGTTCAAGGCATTCACAAGGTTGCTTTTGATCGAAAGACTGTTCGGGGCCAGATTATGTGCATGTTTTTGCGCCGTGACGGCCGCATCATATTTTTGAAGTTTGCGTAAGACAGCGCCCAACCCTGACCAGGCCATTTCCGTTTGCGGTGCGATTACAATGAGATCACGAAAAATGTTGTGCGCCTCTTCGTGGGCACCTTTTTGGAACAGATCAATTGCATGATCCAGATTGCCCTTGAGGGTCTTAGATTTGTCCAAACTCAAAAAACCAGTCTCCGAAACTATCGTTGTTTTTTCTTCAACAGGCTTTCAGGGCGCGCGCGTTCCGCTGCCTGAAATAGAGAAAACGTCTGATTTACATAGTTAACAGCGCCTGAAATATGTTCAACGTACGCCATCAGTTCCGGTGTCTTGTCTGCTTTTACCATGGCGACTGGGCGATCTGGTCCGTCTGCCTCAAACTGGCAATAAAACAACGGTTCACCACGTTTCAGGATTAAGTCTTTCTTGGTGTCGTGCCATTCAAAGGCCCACATCAACGGGCGCGGCCATACGTTTATGGGGAAACGACCCCCAAAAATTGTACCGGGTAATGGTTCTGGGCGATAATGGGCGAATGCGGCGATTTGGGTTAGATAAACCAGCTCGTCGGAAATGAATGTATAAGGCAACGACATTTGGATCATCGGGCGATTAGGGAAACGCCATTCGGATTCTGACGTTAGGCTTATCATTTGGTTCAATTTATTCGCGCGGACGGGTGATTTTGTCGATAAACGGTTGATTAAACCCGGTTTACCTTTTTCGTCGCGGGTAAAACCTAAATGCAAATCTATCGGACTTTTGATCACGAAATAGCGGCTTTCCATATTGATAACAGCCGGACAGCGGCCGGCCGATTTCGCATGTTCGCGGTTTGAGCCTTCAGTGCGCAATCTCTCTGGTGGATCATAAATTACGGCACCAGTATCAAGGTTTAAAAACCAACCAACGGTCACGGGGCCTGTGGCCTCGCCTGCGGTTGTGCGTTCATAATTCATCGTAAAGTGCATATTTGCCCCGAAATGTAATCTCTTATTCTCTTTATGCCCCTTCATGGGGCTTTTGTCGCCTGTTGTGCAAGTATTGAAAAAGTTTTTGGCATAGTTGTGGCGTTTTCTTCGATTATTCGTAATGCTTTGGTTGAATTTTTAACAATAGAAGTGACAAATCATGCCTGCACTAAAAGCCACTGAAATTATCGGGGAAATTGTTTGGCTTGGCCGCGTGCCAGATCGGGCAGAAAGTTTACGCGCAGTTGCAGAAGATGGTTACTTTGCAAGTTTTGCAGGGGTTGATGGTGAAACGCACGCCGGGCTTACGCGGCCTTCCTGTGAGCGGGTGACCACCCAATATGCGTTGAAAACCGAAATCCGAAACACGCGTCAGTTTAGTATTCTTTCACAAGAAGAACTGGAACAAACGGCGGCTGAAATGGGCCTTGATGCTATTGATCCTAAATGGCTTGGTGCATCAATTGTTGTTAAGGGAATTCCTGATTTTACTTATGTTCCGCCTTCTGCACGGCTTCAAATGCAATCAGGGGCAACATTGGTTGTGGATATGGAAAATCGCCCTTGTCAGTTTCCTGCTAAAGTTATCGAAGAAGATGCCCCTGGATTTGGCCGCAAGTTTATGGCGGCCGCAAGATCGCGGCGGGGTGTTACGGCTTGGGTAGAGCGCGAGGGCGACATCCGATTGGGCGATACTATTTCCCTACATATTCCAGATCAACGGGAATGGCGTGGGCAGTGATTCTTGTGAAAAAGTCAAAATCATCAAGCAATGGCTTTCATTGCGTGAAACGAGTGTGAAATTCGGCAAAACCGGCTGTTTTGAAGTGAATATTAAGTGTCGCAAATGTTCAAAGAATTCGCGAAATTTCTCGAAAATCGATCAGTTTGGCGTTTTGCGTAATATTAGTGTCGGAAAACTGCATCGGTATATTAAAGTATACATGTAAAAATCTCCCTTAGGAATAATTATTTCACACAGGGAAACACGTCTGATGGCCTATAAAACCGACATTGAGATTGCCCGCGAGGCAAACAAAAGCCCAATTCAAGAAATTGGCGCGAAACTGGATATCCCAAGCAATGACTTGCTGCCATATGGCCATGACAAGGCAAAGGTTTCCCAAGAATTCATCAACTCGGTTCAATCCCGCGAAAACGGTAAATTGATCCTTGTAACGGCGATCAATCCAACACCAGCTGGTGAAGGCAAAACAACAACAACTGTTGGTCTTGGCGATGGTCTTAACCGTATTGGCAAACGTGCTGCGGTTTGTATTCGCGAAGCATCCTTAGGACCAAACTTCGGCATGAAGGGTGGCGCTGCTGGCGGTGGTTATGCCCAAGTCGTACCGATGGAAGACATGAATCTACACTTCACAGGCGATTTTCATGCGATTACTTCTGCGCACTCACTGCTAAGCGCGATGATCGACAATCACATTTATTGGGGCAACGAGTTGGGCATCGACACGCGCCGTGTTGTATGGCGTCGCGTTGTTGACATGAACGACCGTGCATTGCGTCAAATCAACGTAAGCCTGGGCGGCGTTGCGAATGGTTTCCCACGCGAAGGTGGCTTTGACATCACTGTTGCATCAGAAGTGATGGCGATTTTGTGCTTGGCGACTAACCTGAAAGATCTGGAAAAACGCTTGGGCGATATGATCGTTGCCTATCGCCGTGACCGCACGCCTGTATTCTGTCGTGATGTGAAAGCAGACGGCGCGATGACTGTTTTGTTGAAAGACGCAATGCAGCCAAACCTTGTGCAAACGTTGGAAAACAACCCTGCCTTCGTACACGGTGGACCATTCGCGAATATCGCACACGGTTGTAACTCTGTTATTGCGACAACAACGGCGTTGAAAGTTGCAGACTACGTGGTAACCGAGGCTGGATTTGGTGCCGATTTGGGTGCTGAAAAGTTCTTGAACATCAAATGCCGCAAAGCAGGTCTAGCACCTGACTGTGTTGTATTGGTTGCAACAATTCGCGCAATGAAAATGAACGGTGGCGTTGCAAAAGCTGATCTTGGCCCAGAAAATGTCGAAGCTGTTGAAGCGGGTTGTCCAAACCTAGGACGCCACATCGAAAACCTTAAATCATTCGGTGTTCCGGTTGTTGTCGCAATCAACCACTTTGTGACAGATACCGAAGCTGAAGTAGAAGCGGTTAAAGCGTTTGTTGAAGCACGTGGTTCAGAAGCAATTGTTTCACGTCACTGGGAATTGGGTTCTGAAGGTTCAGAAACTTTGGCAACACGTGTCGCTGAAATCGCAGATTCAGGTGCTTCACAATTCTCGACTTTGTATGACGACGACATGTCCTTGTTCAACAAAATCGAAACTGTTGCGAAACGCATTTATCGCGCGGACGAGGTTTTGGCCGACAAGAAAGTACGCGATCAGCTGAAACTATGGGAAGAGCAAGGATACGGTAACCTTCCTGTTTGTATGGCGAAAACGCAGTATAGCTTTTCAACAGATCCAAGCCTACGCGGCGCGCCTGTTGGTCACTCTGTGCCAATCCGTGAAGTGCGTCTTAGTGCCGGTGCTGGTTTCGTTGTGGTTGTCTGCGGTGAAATTATGACAATGCCTGGCTTGCCACGTAAACCATCCGCCGAATCCATTCGCTTGAATGACAGCGGTGAAATCGACGGCTTGTTCTAAGGAACGATTTAGGAAACATTGTCGGTGGCCGAGGGTAAAACACTTCGGCCACCGCTTTCAATTTTTAAGGACATACCATGAGTGCGAAAATCATCGACGGCAAAGTTTTTGCAGCAACTGTACGTGAAAAAGTTGGCACGCATGTCGCGCGGCTGAAGGACGAACATGGCATCACACCTGGATTGGCGGTTGTGTTGGTTGGCGAAGATCCAGCAAGCCAAGTATATGTGCGTTCCAAAGGTAAAATGACTGTCGAAGTTGGCATGAATTCTTACGAGCATAAGCTGGATGTGGATACGTCCGAGGCGGATTTGCTGGCGTTGATCGACCAGTTGAACAATGATCCGACTGTTCACGGCATCCTTTGCCAATTGCCACTGCCTAAACATTTAAACGAAGATTTGGTAATCAACTCTATTGACCCTGCCAAAGACGTCGACGGATTTCACATTTCGAATGTTGGCATGTTGAGCACTGGACAAAAATCCATGGTGCCTTGTACGCCACTTGGTTGTTTGATGATGCTGCGTGATCATCACGGTTCCTTGTCCGGCATGAATGCAGTTGTTGTTGGTCGCTCAAACATTGTTGGCAAACCTATGGCGAACCTTTTGTTGCGTGACAGCTGTACCGTTACAATTGCGCACAGCCGTACAAAAGATATTGAGGCCCTTTGCCGAAGTGCCGACATCGTGGTGGCAGCGGTTGGTCGCCCAGAAATGATAACGGGCGATTGGATCGGTGAGGGTGCAACTGTAATTGATGTGGGTATCAACCGTATTGACCACCCTGAAAAAGAGGGCAAAACCAAACTAGTGGGTGATGTTCATTTTGAAAGTGCAGTTGAAAAAGCCGGCGCGATTACACCAGTTCCAGGCGGCGTTGGTCCAATGACGATAGCTTGTCTTTTGGCAAATACTGTTACGGCGTGTTGTCGTGCAAATGGGTTGGCAGAGCCAGAAGGTCTTACCGCCTAATTTAATGACAAGACGTTTTTTAAGAATTGTGTGGGCCTATTGGCCCACGCTTTGTTTTTGGCAGAACGATAAGTGCTGCCCTAATTTTTGATTATTGTCCTGTTGCTTAAACTTAGACGCCACCAAAACCCGTGGCGGGATAATCGCCTGAAACCTACCATTTACTTTTCTGCCCGCCACTGGCGACCCGCTCTCAATTGGCGGATACAGATTTAGGATTAGCGGGCATTGGTTTCCAAAAGTTTAACTTAAATACATTATCGCCCTGAATTCGATAATTTCGCTAAGCTTGGGATGTGGAATAGCTTTTTGCCGGTCAAGATTGCGGCTGCTGTCGGTTTCATAAGTGATTTCAGGGGTGCTGCATCCCAATTTAACCCACCTGTATAAGTGCCGTATGCAGGAAGAATCATCCTTTCATCATCAAATAAAAAACAAGGTCGCGACAGCGTTGCGCTTTTGACTGAAATTTTTGTCTTAGGATGATAATGACCTGAAATTTCGGATACAGAGCTTTCATCCGCAATATGGCGAAAATCGATACCTTTGATGTTCACTTCGCGTCTGTGGCTGCCACCCAAACCGATTGGCCCCGGGTCATGGTTGCCTTCGATCCAAATCCATTCTCGCCCTGCCATAAGACGGGTTAACCAAGCTGCTTCATCCTCAATAACACTCTCGACGACTGACATGTCATCAAAACTGTCACCTAAGCAAATCACTGTTGTTGGATTTGTGTCGCTTACATCTTGATCAAGGCGCGATAAGGTCTCGCGCACTTCATATGGGGGTAAAAGAGGGCCGCCGCGCCGCGCGATGCGTTCAGATTTGCCAAAATGAAGATCTGATACAACCAAGACGTCAGCATCCGGCCAATAAAGCGCGCCCGAAGCCAATGCTTGAAAGCGACGACCACGAAAATCAAAATCCAATTTGTTCATTATTTGTTCGTATGTTGGAACGCCGATTCAGGCAAGCCCTAAGGAATTCAATAGCTTTTCCGTTTCTTCCGCAATTATGCGTTCACGCCCTTCACCTTGAATAGGAACCCTTCCCATTTCCAAAAACATTGGTGCCGCCAAAGGGCTGACGTGATCAAGGCGTAAAAGATCAACCTTTCCGGCCGTTCGAGTCATCATTTCGGTAATTCGGCCAAAATCAACAAGACCTTTCATGGCTTCTTCTGCCGTTATTTTAAGTATCAGATGTTCGGGGTCAAATTTAAGAAGAGTGTCGTACAATATGTCTGAAGAAAACGCCGTTTGGCGGCCTGATTTCCGCTTTCCAGGGCTGTTTCGTTCAATTAATCCAGCGATTGTGGCCGCGGTTTTGAATGTGCGTTTCATGACCGCATTCCCAGCAAGCCATTGTTCAAAACCATCCTGCAAACTGTTTTCAGCAAACAAGGGGGCGGCATCCTTAAGAGGCTTTAATCCCCAAATCAGTGTTGCATAATCGGTGGCAACAAATCCCATGGGTTCCAGTCCTTGTTCCTCCATTCGTTGGGTCAATAATAGACCCAGAGTTTGCATCGCGTTTCGCCCTGCAAAACCATACACACAGATGTGTTCCATGCCCTCATGGGCGAAACTTTCAACCAGAATTCTGTCTTTGGTCGGCAGTTGCGATTGTTGCCGTTGTTGTTCTAACCAATGGGCTGTGTGGTTAGGAAATTGTGCCCAATCTGCCGTTTCGAACATTTCCAAAATTCGGTTTGAAAGCTGGGTAGAAGTGGCAAATTTGGTGCCCATAAACGTTGCGATTTTTGGGCGTTTGGTGGCGTTTTTGCTCACTTCAACGGTTAATTCACGCAATCCTTCGTAACGCACTATTTTACCACCGATGAGAAATGTATCGCCGAAGGACAACGTGGCCGCAAAATTTTCTTCGACCTCACCCAGCGGTGTGCCGCCTCGGCTGTTTTTAAGACGAACTTTCAATTTGTCCGTGTCCTGAATTGTACCGATATTCATACGGATCATTTGCGTGCTGCGTGGGTCTCTTAGTTGCCATTGCCCATTGGGATTTTTCATCAATCGTTGCCAGCGATCATATGATCTAAGGGCGTATCCACCAGTTGCGCAAAATTGCAAACATTCCTCAAATTCTGCGTCAGACAAGGCACTAAATGCCCCGACAGATTGCACCTCGCATTTTAAATCATTCGCATAAAACGGGCCCGCACAGGCACGGATGAGAATGTGCTGACATAATACATCCCGTGGCCCAGAGCCGCTTGGTTCACCATCCAAATCGTGAGCCTTTACAGCATCAAGTGCCGCGATACACTCAACCACCTCAAATCTGTTTGCTGGTATCAATAACGCCTTTGACGGGGCGTTATAGCGGTGGTTTGCACGGCCAATACGCTGCACCAAACGTTTGACGTTTTTAGGAGCACCAACTTGAATTACCAGATCGACATCACCCCAATCGATCCCCAAATCTAAACTGCCTGTGCAAACGATCGCACGAAGTTTTCCGGCAACCATCGCGGCCTCGACACGTTCGCGTTGTTCGCGTGACAATGAACCGTGATGGATGCCAATTGGCAGGTCATTGGAATTGGCCAACCAAAGCGCATGAAAAAACAACTCGGCCTGCGCGCGGGTGTTGTGAAAAATCAACGTCGTCTTGTGAGCATCAATCTGTTTCAGAATCGCGTTGATGGCATAACGTCCACCACCGCCAGCCCAAGGTGGGGCTTCTTCTGTTGCAAGCATCTGTATGTCTGGATCAGGGCCGGGATCGGCCATCAATATAGGGCAGGGATCAGGGTGACGCGCCAAATAATGCGCCATGGCAGTGGGATCCTCAACCGTGGCTGACAATCCAACACGTCGCATCCCGGGGGCCATGGATTGCAAGGCAGAGAGTGCCAACATCAATTGATCCCCACGCTTGCTTTCGGCCAAAGCGTGAATTTCATCAACCACAACACGTTTAAGCGATGCAAACATCCGCGGTGCATCGGGGTAAGACATCAATAAGGCCAGGCTTTCTGGTGTCGTCAGAAGAATGTGTGGTGGGTCTGCACGCTGATTTCGTTTCTTGGTGGCCGAAGTGTCACCGGTACGATCCTCAATACGGATCGGCAGGCTCATGCCCTCAACAGGGGTGCGTAAATTACGTTTAATATCAGCGGCTAATGCCTTTAGTGGAGAAATGTAAAGGGTATGAATACCCTTGTGGTCATTCGTTGCCAGATCAACCAGAGTTGGCAAAAAACCGGCCAAGGTTTTCCCGCCACCTGTAGGTGCAATCAGCAATAATGATGGTTCATCCGCACGGTCCAACATCGATTGTTGGTGCGGGTGAATGGACCACCCGCGTGCGTTAAACCAATTTTGAAAAACCTCGGGCAGGGTCGTCATAGGATGATCCTAACGCGCCTACGCCTTTGTGAAAACCGTTAGATTTTGAACGGCATTCGGGTCTTATTTTGCAATCATTTCGTCTTTGACAAACATGTTGGCCCAAGCACGATCCACTAGGTCCGGCGTCATCTGATAAGGAATGCCCTCAAATTCGCAAATGGCGATCATCTGTTCGATCAAGAACACCGGTTGATAGTTGGCGAAGTTGTTGTCGATCAATGGGTATTTCTCGCGAAGCATGTAAATCAATGCCTCTTCATTCAATGGCATCCGCATTTTCTTGGCGACCAATGCAAAGATTTTTAGAAAACCTTGCTGATCCGGCCCATCAATTTTGATTTTAAAGAAAATCCGACGCAAAGCGGCGCCGTCAAAAATTTCGTTTGGATGGAAGTTTGTCGAAAAGATTACCAAAGTATCAAACGGGACCATGAATTTTTCACCAGATTGCAGTGAAAGAATATCCTCACCCATTTCTAGTGGAACAATCCAACGGTTAATCAACGCCTGAGGGGATTCTTCTTGGCGGCCCAAGTCATCCACAATGAACAATCCACCTGCTGATTTAAGCTGAAGTGACGCTTGATAAGTCTTAGCGTTTGCATTGTATTTTAAATCCAACATATCCAATGTTAGCTCACCACCCGTAATCACAGTTGGACGTTTACAGTGGATATAGCGACGGTCAAAATTCAATCCGGTCTTGCGTAAAGAAGATTGGTTTTCTTCTTCTGCCAAAATCGGCGTGTGTACAATTGGATCATATACGGTGATGATCTGGCCCGAATATTCAATGGCCGTTGGTACATAGACAGTGTCACCCAACGCATCGCGAATGCCGTTTGATATAGATGACTTACCATTACCCGGAGGGCCATACATCAAAATTGATTTGCCAGAGGTAACCGCAGGCCCCAATTGATCTAAAAGGCCAGGTGGCAAAATCAAATGACCCATTGCAGCTGTTAATGCCTGGCGTGTGAGCATGATATTGCGAATGGATTGGCGTTTCACTTGCTCTTTATAAACATCAAGCGGTACCGGCATTGCCCCGTAATATTCAGATTGTGCAAGGGCATCCAATGCGCGCGCTTTGCCTGCATCTGACAACTGATATCCCATTTCATTGCTACCAGCGCCGGCGCTTAACGTGCCCATCGCCTCGATCAGTTTTAGATCGCGACACAGATCAACCAATTCTTGAACCATCGGCACTTGCATCGCCAATACCTTCGACAATTCGGTTACTTTATCCAAGTTTTGGCGGAACATTGTTTTAAGCAAAATGTCACGCATCATGACCATAGTCAGGCCGGTGTCGGCAAGCGTCTTTGGTTGATCAGGCGCAAATACTGATTTTGAGTGCATGTTCATTTGATACTGCTCCGTTGTTTCTTTTTAAGATACAAAGTGTTTTCAAAATTAATGCCCCGAAACTATGTCGTTAGTTGGCTTGCTGATGTGCATTTTTTAGATGGTTTTGAGGCAATCAAGGCGCAATTACGGCATCAAAAAGGCGGGTCGTTAAGCCCGCCTGTTGATAAGAAAAATTTTCAATTTTTAAGGGCCGATATCTAGTAAATTGCGAGGCCGAGATAGGCCAGTAAAGTGCCTGCAAGTGCAAAGCCCATAGGGAATTTACGTACTTCACCCCAAGATTTCCAATCCCCTGCGGTTTTCTTTACAGCCGGAATTGAACGGAAAATTCTGTGGGTAACATAGGCTGCAGGTAGGATTGCGGCGAACAACAATATGATCAACAGCAAATCAGCCCGCGCAATGAAAGGCGCCATTGCGGCGGCGTATTTTGCATCACCAGCACCGGCCAAGCCTGCCGCATTGATAACGATACCAAGCACTAGAACAATGACGAAATGTGACCAACGCCAAGCATAAAAATACGGCGAAAACGCAAACAGGCCCATGATTAGAAAGACGATCAACAAGGCAATAACAGCCTTGTTGGGAATAAGCATGAATTTCAAATCAGACCAAGAAACCCAAATGCAAATTGGAATTGCAAGTGGCAAAAGCCACAGTGCCTCGGTTTGGCTGGTGTGAATTTCCGCTGAAAGCGCCGTGATTTTACTTAGGATCGCGTCGATCATGTTTTACGGTTTCCACCATCAAGGGTGGCCAAACTGCGTACGGCCTCTTCAAAATACTGCGGATGCGTGTCAATCGCCTCGTTCAAAAGGCTGCGACCGGTTGCGGTGTCGCCTTGTTTAACCGCAGACAAAGCCAGCGTATGCAGCAGTTGTGCCTTTTCGACCTGGGTCATCGGGATCAGCGGCATTTTATAATTACGCTGTGCACCACGTGCCAAAATTAGGTTGTTCTTGGCGGTAAACAAGTTTTTGTCGTAACCGATGGCATCAACGAACAAACGCTCAGCGCCACTGAATTCACCACGGGTTAATTTTGAATAACCCCAGTTGTTCAATACAGACGCAGGTGTCGTGGTCAGCCCAACAGCCGTTTCATAAAAACTGTCAGCTTTTTTCCAATCACGGTTGCTGTCGGCGATCATCGCTTCAAGACGATACCGTTTGAAAGTTTCGTGCGTAGGGGGGATTTGATTTAGCTGGGCCTCGGCTTTTTTCCATTCGCCGGTACGGATCAAACTGTCGGCGTAGTTTACACGATCTTCATTGCCAGCTTCGGGACTTGCCACGATCTTGGCCCAAACAACGGCAGCCTCCCGTGGTTTTTTCGCGCGGATTAGGGAAAGTGCCAAACCACGCTGAAGATCCATTCGTTCAGGGTGATCGTTCGTTGCGCGTTTAAAGTAATCGACAGCCTCGTTCGGGTCAGCGACGGTCAACATAATGTCGTTAAGGTTGCTTTCGTCAATGACATTGACGTTTTCAAGCGCCCGTTCAACTTCTGCGTCTGACGATTTTTGACATCCTGCCAATGCCAAAGTTCCTGCTAAACACAGGCCGATATATGTAATACGGCGCATTTTTGCGTCCTTTTTGCTGCCCCGTTCTTAGGGAAACTGATTATCCGCCAACTTATACGTGTTTGATGACGTGCTGATCAGTTCATAAGAACTTGTCGTTTCTTTATAATACCCAGTTGTTTCGGTTTGCGCTATCGCAGTGCGCAGATTTTCTCTAATCGAGTCGGATTGGCCACTATCAAGCGCGTATGCGCGGCGAAACATTTCCTTGGCTTCGCTTATTTCGCCCTTTTCCATCAATACTACGCCCAAATTGTTCCAGGCGGGTGCGAATTCTGGGTCGGCAACAATGGCCTGTCGCAAAATTTGTTCTGCTTGACCCAACCGCCCCATACGCAAATTGGCGGAACCAACACCCGTTAGAACATCGGCTGTCGCACCTGCTGTCGCTGCGGCGCGGTAATAGGCCCGCAATGCCAATTCGGGTTGATCTGCGGCCATCAGGTTATGTGCAACCGCCAAAGGATCAACGCTTTCACCACGCAAGTCGATAGCCGGCATCGTTGCACCCTTAGACACGGGTGCCGTCGTCGTATTTGTGCAGGCTGTCAAAACTAAACCTGCAAGGATGATTAAAGAAAAGCGCCCCACGCGGCCTCCTTACAATACTTGACTGATTTTATAGACTGCTGGACCAACGAGAATGATTAACAACGATGGCAAACAAAATACCATGGTACCCAAGGTCATTTTAACTGGCAGCGTATTAGCCTTTTCTTCGGCACGCATAACGCGTTTGTCACGCATTTCTGCAGAATAAGCACGCAATGCCTCGGCAATAGGTGTACCGTAGGTTGCGGCCTGAATTAAAACGGAAACGAATGAGGAAATATCCGGTACACCGCAACGTTCAGAGAAGTCCTTCAATACGCGTTTTTTGTCTTTACCGGCCTTGATTTCATAAGCGACCAATTCAAATTCGTCAGCAAGATCAGGATAACCAGCACGAATTTCTTTGCTTACTTTAATAATGGCCTGGTCCAATGATTGCCCTGATTCAACGCAGATTAACATAAGATCGAGACTGTCTGGAAACGCTTGAATGATATTCTTTTGGCGCGTTCCACGACGACGCGTAACCCAGTATTTTGGCAACATATAGCCAGCGCCACCCGGTCCGCCGATGTACATCAACATCTGCTTTGATGTCGTTTCATCCGGCAACATCGTGAATGCATAGATGCATCCGAAAATCAGGCCGATAATCCCTAGTGCGAATTGTAAGAAGTGAAAGGTTTGAACTGCGGATTTTGAAGAATATCCCGCTTGCAACAGCTTTAAACGCATTTCTGACAACTGACCTTCATCCTTGGGTTGAAGGAATTCAGAGTATTTATCAAGCTGGTCGGCTTTATTACGCTTTTGGCGCAAAGAGGTACGAGATTCTTTTGCTTTGGCCTTTTCGTCTGTGGCTTTTAATTTGTTAAAGGGATCGTTCATGCCTTGCATGTACATGAAACCTGCAACAGCCATGAAACCTAGCCCAAGTGATCCTACGGCTATCAGCGGGCCAAGTTCACCAAGTTGGGCGATTAAGAAATCATTTAAAGCGTTCATTTGAAATCTCCCTTATACTTTGATGTTGGTCATGACACGCATGAACACGATGTTAATAATCAATAGGAATGCCACTACAATCACAGCCGGAACGAACATGCTCGTTTCCATGACTTCGTCGTAGAAGTCTGGTTTGGTTATCAACATCCCGATAAGCGCAAGAATGGGGAAGGCGGACAGGAAGAAACCTGAAAACTTGGCCTCTGCCGTAATGGCCGCAACTTTGCGAAACAGGCGAAAGCGACTGCGGATCACACTGGCCAAACCTTCAAGAATTTCGGCCAAGTTACCACCTGATTTCGCCTGGATACCGACAACAACTGCAAGGAAACGCAAATCCTGCATATCCAGTCTTTCGGCCATTTCTTGCAATGAATCCGTAATTTCACCGCCATATGCGGCCTCATCTGCGATTACACCAAATTCAGTACCAATTGGGTCAGGGCTTTCGGCGGCCACTGCGGCAATTGCACTTGAAAACGGGTGACCCACTTTCAATGAACGCACCATTAATTCAATGGCATCGGGCAATTGCTCTTCCATCATGCCTAGACGTTTTTTCGCTTTGCCATTAACCCAAAAATAGACCGCACCCATGCCCATTAAGGGGGATACAATCAGGCGGATTGGAAAAGATGCACCGGTGCCAATCGTCATCGAGAAATAAACAACCACGGATAGAACGCCCATGATCATGACCAATTGTTGTGGCTTAAACGCGATGTTCGCAATTTGCGCTTTCTTGGCAATAATTGAATACAAGGGGATCTTGCGGCTAGAAAGATGCTGGCCCATTTCCTTGCGAAGTTGTTCCAAAACCTCTTGGCGTGCGACGCCTTTGTCCATCATGTCCAATCGGCGATTGATGCGATTGTTTAGGCTGATCGACTTGCCGAAAACCATCAAATAGATGCCTTCGACTAGGAATAAAACCGAGACGAAAATCGCGGCATAAATTAAAGTTTCTGCTCCAAATCCCCACATGATTTTTACTCCGCCGCTACTGGTTCATAAATATTTGCTGGCAAGTCATAGCCCCATTGTTTGAAACGTTCAGCATAGTGTGAACGCACGCCGGTGGCTGTGAAATGACCTATGATTTTACCGCCTGGGCCAAGGCCCACACGTTGATAACGAAACACCTCTTGCATAGAGATAATGTCGCCTTCCATGCCTGTGATCTCGGTGATTGAAACCATGCGACGCGAACCATCTTGCAAACGACTGACTTGTACGATCAAATTCACCGCAGCTGAAATTTGGCTGCGCATTGCGCGCAGTGGCATATCAATACCGGACATCGCGATCATGTTTTCAAGGCGCGAAACGCCATCACGCGCGTTATTGGCGTGAATTGTTGTCATTGAACCGTCATGGCCCGTGTTCATGGCTTGCAACATGTCGATAACTTCTTCACCACGGGTTTCGCCCACGATGATGCGATCTGGGCGCATCCGAAGCGCGTTGCGCAAGCAATCACGTTGGCTGACTTCGCCTTTTCCCTCAACGTTGGCCGGACGGCTTTCCATACGACCGACGTGTTCCTGTTGAAGTTGTAATTCCGCTGTATCTTCAATCGTTAGGATGCGTTCATCGTTGGCAATGAAGGACGACAGGGCATTCAAGGTTGTCGTTTTACCCGAACCCGTACCACCGGAAACAATCACGTTAAGGCGTGTTGCAACCGCGGCTTCTAAATACAGCGCCATTTCAGGGCTGAAGGCACCGAAATTCACCAGATCAGAAATGCCCAGTTTGTCTTTTTTAAACTTACGAATGGAAACCAATGATCCATCAACACCAATAGGTGGAACCATGGCGTTGAAACGCGATCCATCGGCCAAACGGGCATCCACATAGGGATTTGATTCATCCACACGACGGCCAACAGCGGAAACGATTTTATCGATAATCCGCAAAAGGTGCTTTTCATTGCGGAATGTAATTTCTGACTTGGTCAGTTTACCATTTCGCTCAACAAAGATGTTTTTGGGGCCGTTGATTAGAATATCCGCGATGGAATCGTCTTTTAGCAATGGTTCCAGCGGGCCAAGGCCCGTTACTTCGTCATATAATTCGCTGTGCAACGTTGTGCGTTCGTCTTTGTTCAGAACAACGCCCAAATTATCCAATGTTTCCGCACTAATCGAGATGATTTCTTGGCGTAACTCAGTTTCAGAAGCATGTTCCAGAGCGGACAAGTTCAAGCTGTTTAACAGCTCTTTGTGCAGCTCAACTTTGATTTCCATCAACCGTTCGCGGCGTTTTTGTTCTTTGTCAGTGGGGGCAACGCGACCTGCTTGTACAGGCGCCGACGTTTTGGGAGCGGCTGCTGGGGCTTGGGTCGTTGTTTCTACCGCTGCCGGGGCTGCGGTTGGTTTCGGTTTGGCATCTGATGCGCCATCTTTTTTATATCGCGAAAACATCTAACAGTTCCTATTTCCCAGAGTCGCCATCGGACATTTTAGCCAAGGATTGAGCCAATTTTGCAATCTCCTTGCGCAGCGGATTTTTTGCGGCAGTAACACCCAAAGGTTGACCGTGATCACAAGAATTCGACACCTGCAATCCGCCGTCAGGCAAGTGCAATTCCAAACTGATTTCCAGGCTTTCGGCCATTTTCTTGGCACGAGATTTTCCTGAAAGATCGGTGAATTTTGGCGCGCGATTAAGCACATATTTAATTTTCTCAAAGGGCAAGTCTTCTGCCTTAAGGGCGCGAACCAAGCGCAGGGCGTTTTGCGCGCTGCGCATGTCCATTTCCATCAATGCAAAATGTACATCCGCCCGGTCCATCACCGTTTCGGTCCATTGCACCAAGGTTTTCGGCATATCAACGACGACGAAGTCGAATTTTGTACGCGCATTATCAATAACGCTTCGAATTTCGTCTGGACCGACAATATCAAGCGGCAACACATCGGCAGGTGCCGTGAGAACGTGCATATTTTCGCTGAAACCTACCAAAGCTTGACTGAAAACGTCTTCGTCAAGATCCTCGGCATTGGTCAACATTTCCAGAACCGCGTCTTTTCGTGGTAAATCTAGGTATGTAGCCGCTGAACCGAATTGGAAATCAAGATCCAAGAAACACACAGTTTTTGGGTTCTTTTTGTCCAATGTGGCCAATTCATGCGCAAGATTTACAGCAAAAGTGGTAGCACCTGCACCACCGCAAAGTCCTTGAATTGCAAAAACCGAACCATTTTTGGCAGGCATTGATGCCAATGCTAAATTTGGCTGTGCAACGGCGGCATGATTTACTGCTGGCGCACTATCTAGGCGCGAGCGACGTTCTACTGAATCATTTAGCGCACCATCAGGCACGGGGTAGGGGACGAATTCATCGGCACCAAGACGCATCAATTGGTGTAAAATCGGTGCAGAAACATCTTTCGTTACCAAAACGATATAGATGTCTTTATCTTTAATTAGGTTGATAAGATTGGCGGCGCGGATAAGCATATCCTCGTCACGGCCCATGATTGCCAGGGTGACGATTTCCAGATCATCAGAAACGGGCGAACTAAGAAAGGCCTCGACCTCTTCAAAACGAAGATCGCCCCAGTTTTCACCAAACTCGGTTTCCATTTGATCGACCAACTGCGGTACAGCGTTCAAATCGGCTGCAATTGTGCAGGCAATTATCTCAACTGGATCCATTTGTTGCGCAGCGTTGCTCATTAGCCCGTATCCCTCACACCATTCTTGGACATAAAGGGAAGTGTCTAAACACTGCCCCGGCCCATTTTTGTCGAAGCCGCCCTTGGTTTTTTTAAGGGTCGTCTCCTGCTCTACTGTGAGTTTATTGCAGGCAATTTGGGCAACAATAGGGCCTAGAAGAGATTATTATTGCAAAAACTAAACTATCCGCCGGCTATCGCGTTAAGTGCGGTCGCCGCGGCGGCACCTGCAGATTCAGTAACGGGCTCGGCACTCTTAATATATTCGCGTGCGATGATTTCACCGTATTTACCATTAAGAACTTGGCGATTTTTTTCTACAAAACCTGAAACCTGTGTAACTGTACGTCGGTTTTGACGTTCTTCAGTTTGTGTAAACACAATTGGTTGTTCTTCGCCAAAGGATGCAACGGCCTCTAGTCGATCGCGACCGATACCCTGACTTATGAAGAAATTCACAACAGATTGCGCGCGGCGCAGGCCAAGACGTTTGTTAAAGCGGTTTCCACCGACCAAATCAGTGTGGCCATAAACACGGAAACGAACCTCAGGGAACTGTCGTATCCAAGTTGCTTGTTGTTGAAGTGTCGCTTGGGCTGCTCCATCCAATTTTGCACTGTTAAAGGCAAAGTTGACGGTTGGAATAACTTCGCTATCAAAGCGTTGCGCTAAATCGAACGTCGCTGATTTTTGACCCGAATGAATCAACATGTTGTTCATCGTTGGGTTGCCAAAACGACCTTCGTCAAGCTCTGAACCGATTGGTTTGTTGAAGTTACTGGTGATCAATTGTTGCGATCCGCAAGCCGCAACACTAGTCAAGATAATGAAAGTAAACGTTTTTTTGAACATGTTCATTTCCCTTAATCCATCACATAGCCATAAGAGCCAGAAAAATCTTGTCGGGCAACTTCACCTGCCGCGCCTTTGATTTTTTTCTTTCCAGCTACGTTACCAAACAAAAACAATTCACGTTCCGTTGGGATTTGTACACGATCCGTTGGCAGTGCCAATGCCTCGCCACGTGTTGGTGTCACCAAATGCGGTGTCACAATTACAACCAATTCGCTTTGTTTTCGTTCATACTCTGAACTGCGGAACAGGGCGCCAATGATGGGAACGTCACCCAACCACGGCACTTGCCCAGATTGATCCGTGAAATCGTCTTGCAACAGACCCGCAATTGCAAAACTTTGGCCATCACGCATTTCAACTGTTGTGCTTGCTTTACGCGTTTTGAAACCAAACACTGTAAAACCGGCAGAGTTCTGTGCACTGATCGATGTATCCAAGCTTGAAACACTTGTTTTCAATTGAAGATTGATCAGATCGCCATCCACAACCGTGGGTGTGAATTCCATCTCGATGCCAAACGGTTTATATTCAATAATCGGCGATCCATTGTCGTCAATTGCCGGGGTTGGATATTCCCCACCCGCAAGAAAATCAGCCTTTTGACCGGAAAGGGCTGTTAGGTTTGGTTCGGCAAGCGTACGTACAACGCCTTTTGTTTCAAGCGCCTCTAGTAAAACTTGAAAACCAATTGTTCCGTTTGAAAATCCGATAGAAAACAATCCGTCACGATCTTGGCTGGATGTAGCTGAAGTTGATGAATCACCATCGTAAAGATTGGCGAGGTTAGAGCCGTCACTAAATGTTTGCGATGCACCTGTTGCACCGGCATTGCCCCCCAACGAACCACTGAAAGCAAGTGATCCCGTTAGGTTTTTTGCAACTGAACGCTGCATTTCCGCAAATCGGATTTTTAGCATCACTTGTTGTGTGCCGCCGACAGACATCAAGTTACTGACGCGATTGGGTGCATAACGATTTGCTAGATCCAACGCGCGATCTAATTTACCGATGGATGACACTGTCCCGCTCATGACGATACCGTCGTTGGCAGTTCGCACCTCGATCGGTTCACCAGGCAAAATTTGTTGAAGGCGCTCTTTGAATTCCGCAACATCCGGGGTGACATGCACGTCGACGTTTGAAATTAGACGGCCAGTGCCATCTAACAATGTCAAAGTTGTTCGACCGGGTGCTTTACCTAAAACATAGATTGTCTTGTCAGAAAGCGTCGAAATATCCGCGATACTGGGGTTAGCAACAGAAACTTCGCCAAACGACGTTTCGGTTTCAACCACGATGGCGCGGTTCATTGGCACATTCAAACTGTTTGAAGGGCTGCCTTTGACGACTTTCAGGGTTTCCGCATATCCCGAAAGGGGCGCTGTGGAAACGGCCAAACTCAGGCCCAATAGACCTGAGGTAATTAAATTTCTAATTGTCATGTGATCCTGCCTCCTGATCACGTTTCTTTTGGGTCTTTGCCCTGATTTTTACCTACCATGGCCGAATTCCAGATTTTATGCAAGAATCAATGCATTGCAGTCCAGAGTTGTTGCGTTTTGTACACGCGACACGGGCCAAGTTGTTCTCAGAAAACAAAAAACACCGCCCAAAAGGGGCGGCGTTTTGAATAGTATTTGGCGTATTTTAGTTTGAACAGGGGATTGGAAGTTCGGAAAGAACACCACCGCGTCGGGTTTTGATCGTACAAATGCGTTCTGGTGCATTTTGAACAACGACGGTTTCTTGAACGCCCAAAAGGCGATTTTGATCGACCTCTTCAACAAGGGCTACGATGTCGTCAGATATCCCAACCAAAGATAACGAAAGTTTGCCGCTGTTTTGAGCTTGGGCCAAAGATGCAACTTGTTGCGGCGAAACCTCGACTGTGACCGTACGTGCGGAACGAGAGGAAGAGCGCTGTTTGTCCGCGGAATCATCGATTGCCACCAACTTAACGTTGGCTTGGATAAGTTTAGTCACACCACCATCGCGATTGCCTAAACCGTCGGCTTTCCCACCGGTCCAGTAAACATCAACATGATCATCCGCATTCAACAAGCCCGCAACGCCGGTTGTATCATCAACCCGGATTGAAAAAGCCCGCATGCCAGGTGTCAAAAGCGTGGCTACACCGGCTTCTTCACCGGGTTTAGTAACCTTGTATGCCAGCAATATTTCGTTTTCTGTCATCAGGCGTAAAATTTGACGCGGTTTGTTTGGATTTTCGTCAAACAAATCTGCTTTGGCCATGAATGCGCCCTCTGGGATTGAATCCACAGGAACCATTGCCTCTCGAACATCTTCTTCTGTAAGCATGTCGCCATAATCAAGGGTTTTTGATGCAACAAAGACGGTTTTCAATTCCACTTTGTTTTGTGCATTGGCTTGTGATGCTGCTAAAGCACTCTGATATTGGCCAATTCGATCTTGCGCCATGTTTACCGCAAATCCCGCAAGGCCAACGCCTGCAACTAAAACAGCTCCAAAGACTAAACGCATTTTATTCCCTTTCTATATTAACCCCCCACACAGGGATTTTTTGCGAAGTTTTTTCGCAGTTCCTTGTCAGTTTACGGGCAGTCTTGGTCGAAATTACGCAGCAATTAAGGTCATTTTGTGCGAGAAGCGGAATTTTCATAGCTGAAATAAGGCATTGTAGGGAAAATAGTCGTACAAAGTAAAAGGCCGGGATTTTTGGATCCCGGCCTTTTTGATTTTATGTACCACTGGATATATTGCCAGTGATTGTCGTCGCTTTTGATTCCAAACCAGTGTTGATGCTACCGGCAACGGTTGCGCCGACTAAAACGATTGCCGCACAAAGTACGACATAATCAACAGTGACAGCACCATCTTCGTCTTTTAAAAACTTAAAATTGTAACTCATATTTCCCTCCAAAGTCTGGTGTTCGATTTGTTTACCGCGCACCTAAACTCACATTTAATTTGCGGACTTTATCCGTATGGGAACGAATTTCGTTAACATTTGGGCAATATTCGTTCATTTGTAGGTATTTTTGACCCTGTTAGGATTGGCGTGCAAACAAAGAAAAAGCCGCCCCCGAAGGAACGGCTTTAGATCTGGTTCGCTGGTAAATCCAGCGCAGCCTCTGGTGCTTAGAATTAAGCGCCGTCAGAGATGTTGCCAGTGATTGTTGTCGCTTTTGATTCCAAGCCAGTGTTGATGCTTGTTGCGACAGCAGTGCCTGTCAAAACGATGGCTGCACAAAGTACAACATAGTCAACAGTTACAGCGCCGTCTTCGTCTTTTGCGAAAAGTTTGAAAAAGTTCATGATGTGTCCCTCCAAAGGATCAGTAAGTTTGTTTGTTTTTCACGTTACCCATCGAGCGAGTGTGTCCCGCCGTCTTGGTATGAATAGTTTATGAAGGGTGAATTGGGCGCAAATTAGACGCGTTTTGTACAATTCCGTGAAAAATCAGCGGAGTTGTTAGGGCAGAGTGTCCCAAGGGGGGGGATATAATTTGGCGTGCAAACAAAGAAAAAGCCGCCCCCGAAGGAACGGCTTTAGATCTGGTTCGCTGGTAAATCCAGCGCAGCCTCTGGTGCTTAGAATTAAGCGCCGTCAGAGATGTTGCCAGTGATTGTTGTCGCTTTTGATTCCAAGCCAGTGTTGATGCTTGTTGCGACAGCAGTGCCTGTCAAAACGATGGCTGCACAAAGTACAACATAGTCAACAGTTACAGCGCCGTCTTCGTCTTTTGCGAAAAGTTTGAAAAAGTTCATGATGTGTCCCTCCAAAGGATCAGTAAGTTTGTTTGTTTTTCACGTTACCCATCGAGCGAGTGTGTCCCGCCGTCTTGGTATGAATAGTTTATGAAGGGTGAATTGGGCGCAAATTAGACGCGTTTTGTACAATTCCGTGAAAAATCAGCGGAGTTGTTAGGGCAGAGTGTCCCAAGGGGGGGGATATAATTTGGCGTGCAAACAAAGAAAAAGCCGCCCCCGAAGGAACGGCTTTAGATCTGGTTCGCTGGTAAATCCAGCGCAGCCTCTGGTGCTTAGAATTAAGCGCCGTCAGAGATGTTGCCAGTGATTGTTGTCGCTTTTGATTCCAAGCCAGTGTTGATGCTTGTTGCGACAGCAGTGCCTGTCAAAACGATGGCTGCACAAAGTACAACATAGTCAACAGTTACAGCGCCGTCTTCGTCTTTTGCGAAAAGTTTGAAAAAGTTCATGATGTGTCCCTCCAAAGGATCAGTAAGTTTGTTTGTTCAACGATAGTTTGCGTTATTGCTTACCAATCGCGGTATGACCCTTTATGGCTGCCAAAATTCGGCGAGAATTGGGCAAAGGTTGTACTTTTTTGGACGGCGTTCATAATCTTACGCAATTTTGCCTTAAGGAATTGATTAATAACGATTAAAATTGTAAATATATTTTTTGACAAAGACCGAATACTTTGAATCTTCTTGAAAAATGAACGAATTTTGTGGAAAGTGGGAAGTAAATAGGTCATCAAAAAACAAGAAAAATGAAATAGAAACGAGCAGTTTCATGAAAAGTTCGATACTTATTGCGGCACTTGCGAGTGTTCTTTTACCTTTTGGGCTGTGCGCGCAAGAAGGCCAACCAGCCCCTTTTCCTGAATTCACCTTTAAATCATCCAAACCACCCAAGGCAGGAAGTGCCAAAAGGATAACGGTGCAGATTGCACCCGCGACGCAAGCCGTGCAAACAGAAAAGCCTGTTATAGCCGCTGAAACCACCACAACCACCTCAGAAAGCCAATATGACTGGTTCTGGGAAACAGCGACATTTGATATCGGGCAGGCAAGTTCGGCCAGTTTCAATCGTGCATTATCTGTTTTGAGTTCGCCCCCGTCGGGCACTGTTATAAACAGCCCTCGCTTGGGTGATTTAAAAGAAATCACAGACAGCTATGGGCGCGATATATTGATCGCAACGATTGGAACCCAGGTTTCCCCCGCGTTTGTCTTGGCGGTTATTTCGGTAGAATCGGGTGGGAAACTATTGGCTGAGAGCGGGAAAGGCGCGACAGGTTTGATGCAGCTTATTCCTGCCACCGCTGATAGATTTAATGTGGACGCCAGTATTCCAGCACAAAACATTCAAGGGGGTGTTACTTATCTTAACTGGTTATTGGATAAATTTGGCGGTGATCCGATTCTTGCCCTTGCTGGATATAATGCTGGTGAAAACGCGGTGATCGCGCACAATGGCGTTCCGCCTTATGCGGAAACCAGAAATTATGTGCCAAAGGTACTGGCCGCGTGGAAGGTCGCGCGGGGCCTTTGTATGACCCCGCCTGAATTATTCAGTGATGGTTGTGTCTTTGTAAAGGGAAGTTAGCGTTGCCTTAGACCAGCGCCGCCTCTGTATTCGCGCGCAGTTCTTCTTCGGTAACACCATCGGCAAGCTCGACAATTTTTAAGCCACCTTCAACAACATCAAGAACGCCAAGATTAGTGATGATCCGATCAACAACGCCTGTACCGGTCAAAGGCAATGTACATTTCTTCAGAAGTTTGGATTCACCGCGCTTGTTTGCGTGATCCATAACAACAACCACGCGACCAACGCCGGCAACCAGATCCATGGCGCCACCCATACCCTTGATCAACTTGCCGGGAATCATCCAATTGGCCAAATCGCCATTTTCCGCAACTTCCATCGCACCCAAGATCGCCATAGCAATTTTACCACCACGGATCATGGCAAAGGATTGATCGGAACCAAAATAAGAGGTGCGATCCATTTCTGTGATCGTTTGTTTACCCGCATTGATCAAATCGGCGTCGATTTCATCCTCTGTAGGAAACGGGCCCATGCCCAACATGCCATTTTCTGACTGTAAGGTTACATCAATGCCATCAGGAATGTAGTTGGAAACCAAGGTCGGAATACCAATGCCCAAATTTACATACATGCCATCTTGCAATTCTTGGGCTGCGCGTGCCGCCATTTGATTTCTGTCCCAAGCCATCGTGATCTTCCTTCGTTGGTTTTTGTTCTAGGATGCGGCCCTGTTTGGGCTTTCCTTATCTGTTGTGCCGAGTTTGACAAAGAGTGCGTTTAACAGCAAGCGCCCATATGCACTATTCATATGGGAAAAGTCCTTTTCTGGGTGCGCTTCGGCATTCATCAACCGAATTGAGCCCACCGAAAATTCTGTCTTTGTCATCCCATTTTCTGCTAGTGTTTCTTGGGGTTGCTCTACCACATCAATATTATGGTGCGCCAGACGCGCAGATAAACGTTTCATCATCAATTCCAAAATTCGTTTGAAAATTCTGGAATTCGCTGTGGCAATCTGCCAGTTTTTCTTATTTTGAGGAATAGCCAAACAAGTTTCAGCGGCAATTGGGCACAAATGAATAACCAGCTTGGTTTGTTTAGCGGCATCCAGCCAAATTCGATTAGGAATGCAATTATTGACAAATTCCATCAATATTTCACGAAATAGGATAAAGGACAGACGTTGTGGCGCATCATGTTCGATCACGTCGTCAATCGCATAGTTGTGCATTAATCTGACGAGCGCATCAACAGGGCTGTGATAGCCAACCCAAAACACCAAATCATATTCCGTAAGCGAGACGGTCTCTCGTCCGTTAATCGTATTGGAAAGATCGATCGCTTTTTGCCCGGCTAAAGGTGCTTTTGCACCGTAAGTCATGTCTTCATACAAGTGAAATTCGGATAAATGTGGCCATGGCAATACAAGAAAATCCAATTCAATAGTCGAATTTTCCTGTTTCATCTCGTCCCAAGCGGCCTTTACCGCACCTGCGTGGGATGAACCTATCACAAGAATACGTTTCACTGCGCAAATGCCTCTAGCAATACATCTTCGCAAAATTCGGCACCTTCGTTATGAATGTCTGGCGAAGTTTCAGACTGTCGCGTCAAATCATGGGCACTTAGGAACATGTTCATGGCCAAATCAACGCCAGCTTTTGTGACGCTTCGCTTGTTTTCCTCAAAATACACGCCTTTGGAATTTGCAGACGTTATAATTTCATAAGAAGGGAAATAATCAACGTCCTCGAATTCATCGACAAGCATGGCACATGCAGCACGCAAGCTTGCCTTTGATCGCGCTGTCGCCACTTCAACGTGTTCACCGCTGGCCGTTGCGGTTAATGGAACTGGTGAGACGGTGACGATGAACTTACATTTTGGTTTTAGTTCTTTCATGCGTGCGCGAATCGCAACAAAATCCCGATAACATTCCACAGCACTTAGGTTTTTGAACTGAAACAACTCAGGATCAAAGTGGCCAGCCAATACGCCAGGTGCCGTCGGATAAACCGTTCCACTGTCGATGTGTTCCCAAGTTTCAGTTAAGCCAAAAGTAAATACAAACACTTGTGTACGATCCAGGGCGTCTTTTACGCATCTTAGATGAAATTCCCGATGGGTCCGCACTTGTTCAGGCGTTTCTAATCCCCGTGGTTCCACAGAGGGGCGTTGTGCATCAAAAAAACGATCATCTTGTTCCCAAATGGATAACGCGGGGCTTATTTCGCCTGTCGTTTCGCGGATCAGCTGAAGCATTTGGCGTGAAGTGTAGATATTGCCAAAACGTGCAGCAAACAGCCCATAGCCGTATGCGTTTTTTAATGATTTTGACAGGTTAAAGGGCAAAACCTCGGTATCAATAACCCTTACGTTGGCAGCCCGTAACGCACCACCAACATGCTGGGCAAAACAGCTGCCTGCTGTGAAAACACGTTCTTGGGGATCAAGTTTCCAACGGGGACTGTAAAGATCACCCGGTTCATCCGCCGCCCGTTCACCCACAGCGGTTCGCCAAAATGCACGTCGCGGCAGGTTTTGATAGGGCGAATCCATTGCGTTCCTTTAAGCCGTTAGGCGGCGCGAATTGTCCGTTGTTCAATACGTTTTTCGTGCTGACCTTGGATCAAACGATTTACGTAGATGCCCGGCAGGTGAATTTTGTCAGGGTCCAAGCTGCCTGTTGGCACAATTTCCTCAACCTCGGCTACGCAGATTTTACCACATGTTGCTGCCGCTGGGTTAAAGTTGCGCGCGGTTTTACGGAACATCAAGTTGCCTTGCTCGTCCGCTTTCCATGCTTTTACGATGGAAATATCCGCCACAATCCCACGCTCTAGGATATATCGTTCGCCGTCGAATTCTTTTTCTTCTTTTCCTTCGGCTATCACAGTGCCAACGCCCGTTTTTGTGTAAAAACCAGGAATACCTGCACCACCTGCACGCATACGTTCGGCCAACGTGCCTTGAGGATTGAATTCGATTTCTAGTTCACCAGACAAATATTGCTGCATAAACAAGTCGTTTTCACCGACGTAGGATGACAACATCTTTTTAACCTGACGGGTTTGCAAAAGCAGACCCAAACCAAATTCATCAACACCCGCGTTATTTGACGCAATTGTTAGATCTTTTACGCCATTGTCGCGAATAGCCTCGATCAATAGTTCTGGAATACCACACAGGCCAAATCCACCGGATGCAATGAACATACCGTCAAATAGAATGCCCTCAACGGCTGCGGCGGCACTGTCGTATACTTTTTTCATCTCTTGATCCCAGTTTTAGTTTCAACGTGCCAAAGGCACCAATAGCTTTTCAGGCACCAGCCTAGCATCGTTGCTGGCTGGTTCAATGGCGATTGCGCAAAACCCCGCGCAATGGCTATTCTTTTTCTTTGGGCGCCGCCTTTTTAGCTGTCTTCGCGGTTGTTTTCTTGGCTGCAGGCTTTTTGGCCGTTGCCTTCTTAGCCGCGGGCTTTTTAGTTGCCTTTTTTGCAGCCGGCTTTTTCGCGGCCTTTTTGCCTTTCTTAGCCGCGCGTTCAGCAATCAATTCCACAGCCATTGCCATGGTCACCTGTTCTGGTGTCACGTCTTTTGGCAAAGTGGCGTTGATTTTTTCCCATTTCACATAGGCACCATATCGACCGTCCATGACATTCACTGGGCCGCCACTATCGGGATGTTCACCCAATTCATGCAATGGTTTTGCGGCTGCACCGCGTCGGCCAGGCCCTTTGGCAATCTTTTCTGCAATCAACTCAACCGCTCGGTTCATTCCAACGGTGAACAGCTCTTCAGCATCAGAAAGGCTCGCGAATGTGCGCCCGTGTTTCACGTATGGGCCATAGCGACCAAGGCCAGCCTCAACCGGTTCTTGATCCTCTGGATGAGGGCCGATCAAACGGGGAAGGGACAGCAGCATAAGTGCCTTTTCCAAATCCATGTTGTCCGGAGCCCAGCCTTTGGGCAAGCTGGCCCGTAGTGGTTTTTTAACTTCTTCCGTAACTTGGCCGCGTTGAATATAGGGGCCAAACCGCCCTGTGCGCAGGCTGATTTCATCACCGGCGTCTTCGCCCAACACACGATCGCCGCCATCAGCAGCATCGCCACCAATTGGGCGCGTATAACGGCATTCTGGATAATTCCCACATCCGACAAAACCACCAGAACGAGATGATTTTAGGTGCAATTTGCCTTCGCCACACAAGGGGCAGGTTTTTGGATCAGCACCATCTTCGCGCGGTGGATACAGTTGCGGGGCAAGGGCTGCGTCCAATTTTGTTAGCACATCGGAAATACGCAATTCTGACGTTTCAGCGATTGCTGCTGAAAAATCATGCCAAAACTGTTCCAACACGACCTTATAATCAGCATCACCAGCCGAGACGTTATCCAGTTGGCTTTCCAAATCAGCGGTGAAATCAAAGCCAACGTATTTACGGAAGTAATTCAGCAAAAATACCGTAACGATCCGCCCTTTATCCTCTGGGAACAGGCGGTTTTTGTCTTTGCGAACGTATTCGCGCTCCTGAATCGTTGTGACGATGCTGGCATAGGTTGAGGGGCGACCAATGCCCAACTCTTCCATACGTTTTACCAAGGTGGCCTCGGTGTAACGTGGGGGTGGTTGTGTGAAATGTTGTTCAGGCGTGACCGAGCGTTTGTCCATTGGTTCGTCTTGCATGATTTGGGGCAGGCGTTTGTCATCATCATCGACGACATCGTCATCACGCCCTTCTTCATAAACCTTCATGAAGCCGTCAAACATCACAACTTGGCCCGTTGCACGCAACATGACCTGTTTGTCTTCGCTGCCGATATCCACGGTTGTGCGTTCTAGTCGTGCACCTTCCATTTGGCTGGCAAGGGTGCGTTTCCAAATCAGGTCATACAATTTACGTTGATCGGCATCAGTCAAATTTAGATCATTTGCTGATTTTGACAACTCGGTTGGGCGAATACATTCGTGCGCCTCTTGGGCGTTTTTGGCTTTGTTTTTATAGATGCGCGGGCTTTTGGGTACATATTCAGCACCATATCGCGATGAGATTGCCGCGCGGGCATCAGTTATCGCCTCGGGTGCCATGTCGATGCCATCTGTACGCATATAAGTAATGTAGCCCGCTTCGTATAAACGTTGCGCGGTGGACATGGTTTGACGCGCACCCATGCCAAATTTACGACTGGCTTCTTGTTGCAACGTTGATGTCATGAAAGGGGCAGATGGGTTGCGGCTTGCTGGTTTTGCCTCAACCGACGCCACCTTGAGGTCGCGTGATGTGACCGCTTGAACAGCCATTTCAGCAGCAACTGAATTTTCAAGATCAAATTTGTCGACCTTTTTGCCGGCAAGCATTGTTAAACGGGCCTCAAAGTTTTGACCGCGTGGCGTAGTAAGCGCCGCTTTCACTGACCAATATTCACGGGCGTTAAATGCCTCGATTTCCATTTCGCGATCAACGATCAAACGCAGGCAAACCGATTGCACACGACCCGCCGAACGGGCACCAGGCAATTTGCGCCACAATACTGGTGACAGGTTAAAGCCAACCAGATAATCCAGCGCACGACGGGCCAAGTATGCGTCGACCAATTCCATATCTACGGCGCGTGGGTTTTGCATCGCCTCGGTTACAGCGTTTTTTGTAATCGCGTTAAAAACAACGCGGCTGACTGGCGTGGATTTCTTGATGGCTTTGCGTTTTGTCAGGGCCTCTTGCAGGTGCCAAGAAATAGCCTCGCCCTCGCGATCGGGGTCGGTTGCGAGGATCAGTTCATTGTCGTCTTTTAGTGCATCCGCGATGGCTTTGACGTGTTTGCGACTGTCGTAGCCGACCTCCCAAAGCATGTCGAATCCGTTGTCAGGGTCTACAGAACCGTTCTTGGCAGGCAGGTCACGTACGTGGCCGTAACTGGCTAAAACGACGTAGTCCTTACCCAAATATTTGTTAATTGTCTTGGCCTTAGCCGGAGATTCAACAACAACAACTGGCATTAACAATCCTCAATTTTTTGGGTTCAACAGGCGCGGCAAAATGTGTGCGCTTGCATGCCAATGTCAATGGGGCTTGTTCAAAAAAACTAAATAACCCGCGATAATAACCCACCAGACTGGCGCATTATGGCGCCTTCAAGCTCTAAATCAAGCAATTTGGCAGATACGGTGGCGCTGGGTAAATCCAGATCGCGGATCAATTGATCCTCGGCAATCGGGTTTATCGACAAAAGTGCCATGATGTGACTTTGCACATCCTTTTGTTGGTGGGGGTGCACCGTTGGTTTGTATTCAGTTTCCTTAATTGGATTGCCTGATAAAGTTTCGTGGCTTTCGATTTGTTTAGACAGAGGTTGGCGTTCATTCTTGGCAGTACCAATGGCCTCGATCACATCGTCTGCATTGCGAACCAGCGTTGCCCCATCACGGATTAGGGCATTACAACCACCAGATCGCCCATCAAATGGATGACCGGGCACAACTAAAACGTCACGCCCTTGATCACCAGCATTTCGGGCTGTGATCAATGATCCGGATTTCAATGCCGCCTCGATAACAATCGTGGCCTTCGCAAGCCCCGAAATTAACCGATTGCGTTGCGGGAAATGCGGCGCTTGTGGTTGAAGCCCCAACGGTTGTTCAGAAATTACTAACCCGTCGCGGGAAATGTTCGCGGCCAAATCTGTATTCTCGGCTGGATAAACAACATCGACACCGCCAGCAACGACGGCGATTGTACCATGGGGTAGGGCGCCAAGATGGGCGGCAGCGTCCACGCCACGCGCCAAACCAGAAACCACGACAAAACCCGCTCGCCCCAAATCATCGGCCAGCTTGCGGGCCATGCGTGTACCCAATGATGATGCGTTTCTTGCACCAACAATTGACAGCAAAGGACGGGATAGAAATTCAAGACGGCCATGTGCCCAAAACAAAGGTGGTGCCTCTGATAAACGCGCAAAGCCAATTGGGTAATGCGGTGAGCCGGCACAAATCAGCGAAAAACCCGCACGCATCCCTGCGCGATATTCTTGCTCGGCCAACATTGGATCACAACATGCATAGTTTTTAACACCCGATGTGCGCGCCACTTCTGGCAAGGCAAGCAAAGCGGCCCCAGCTGACCCATGTTCCGTCATCAGGCGATAAAACGTGGCAGGCCCAACCCGACGGGATCGGTACAGTTGCAACCAACGAATGGTTTCATCCGCCGATTTTGGCGGAAGAATCGGCGCAGGGCCAAAAAGATCGTGTGTCATAAAGGGGCAGCCTTTATTGAGTCAAAAGTTTCATAAGCAGATGACCCAAGGCTGGCAGGGATTGGTTAATCGCGATTTAACGAAAACAGTTTTTACGCAAGCGGTTTTACAAAAACATATAGTCGAAGAGGGTAAACACCAGCAGAAGTATCCAGATCTACAACCTCAATGCCGCGATTTAGCCATCCGTTTTTTTCGTAAAACTTTTGAGCATTGGTATTTGGAATGATAACGTCCAGCTTGGCTTCTTTATATCCACGGGCCGCAATTCTTGCCTCACCGTCATGTAATAATGATTTGGCAACACCGCTACCACGCGCAGATTTAGCCACATATATTTGATAGATTTCATTTTTCTTTACGGCGCAAAATCCAGATGGTGCACCAACTGGACCACAGACTCTTAGATCATCACCCATTTCACGCAAGCGTCGCAAAAAATCAGGCAAAGTGCGCAGGGCCGTCAAGTCAGGGGGGGTATGTTCAAGATGTGATTCATTCCATCCATCAGCCCAAAGCTGGGCTAATGGTTCAAAATCTACGTCTTCGCATTTGCGGATCATGCCGCGCTACCACCAACGGTTAACCCGCTTATGGCAAGTGTCGGTTGACCAACGCCAACAGGCACCCATTGCCCCGCTTTGCCGCAATTCCCAATGCCGGGATCAAGCGCCATATCGTTCCCGATGGCCGTAATGTGGTTCAACGCTGTTGGCCCATCGCCAATCAAAGTGGCCCCTTTTACAGCAGCACCGATTTTGCCGTTCTTAACACGATATGCCTCGGTACAAGAAAAGACGAATTTGCCATTTGTGATGTCAACTTGGCCACCGCCAAATCCAACCGCGTAAATTCCATCGCGCAAATCAGCGACGATGTCGCTGGGGTTATCGGTGCCAGACAACATATATGTGTTGGTCATGCGTGGCATGGGGGCATGAGCATAAGATTGACGTCGTCCGTTACCTGTGGGTTCAACACCCATAAGGCGAGCGTTTTGGCGATCTTGCATGTATCCGACCAAAATACCGTCTTCAATCAATGTGTTTTTGGCGCTGGGCGTGCCCTCGTCGTCAATACTGATAGATCCGCGACGATCAGGAATTGTGCCGTCATCAAGAACAGTAACACCTTTGGATGCCACGCGTTGTCCCATTAAACCTGCAAATGCAGAGGTTTGTTTGCGGTTGAAATCACCTTCCAATCCATGACCAACTGCCTCATGCAGCAATATTCCGGGCCAACCCGCACCAAGAACGATGTCCATCACGCCAGCGGGGGCAGGTTCTGCACCAAGATTAACCAATGCAATGCGCAAGGCCTCGTTTGCGGTGGCTTTCCAATGGGCTGGATCAATCAATCCTGTTAGTCCCGCACGGCCACCGCCGCCCGCCATACCACTTTCGCGGCGACCAGACTCTTCGACCATAATAGAGATGTTTAGACGCGACATAGGACGCACATCGCGTATCGGTTGACCATCGACACGTAAAATTTCGACTTCTTGCAAAGACGCAGCCAAAGTGGCGGAAACTTGGATCACTCTTTTGTCTAGAGACCGAGCATAAGCATCAATTTCACGTAGAATATCGATTTTAACTGGAAAACTGGCCTGCGACATTGGATCAGTATCGGAATACAACCGCCTGTTGGTCGCGTTTGGGGTGTCTGACATGGTTCCCCCGCCATCACCCACGGCAAGGCGTGCTGTTTCGGCGGCGCGGCGCAAGGCATTTTCAGAAATTTCGGTTGAATGCGCGTAACCTGCGGTTTCACCTTTGACTGCGCGCAGGCCAAAACCCTCGGCGGCATCATAACTGGCGGTTTTTACGCGCCCGTCATCAAGCGAAAGTACCTCTGAACGGGATCTTTCCAAGAAAAGTTCACCATCATCAGCACCATTCAAAGCTGTTTTTAGAATTGAAAGTGCGACATCTGGGTCGATTTTACTTTCAAAAGGCCGAAAAGGGCTGATTGTTTTGTCCATCTTGGGTCCTTATTCACATTTTTTTTGCTATGAGCGGCGCAATGCCGCGCTGGCAAGACTTGTTTCATGACCTGTAATATGGTTCTTCCCCTCTAAAGGAACAATGGGGATTCCGTCTTAGGGCGTGCATTCCTTTAGATTACATACCGATATTTCGGTTTATGGGAGCCAAAGATGCGAAATAAAAGCTTGGTAACTGGCCTGTCGACAGCGCTGTTCACCCTGATCTCAACTTCTTCAGTATGGGCGCAAGCCGGTCTGGAAGGGTTGCAATCGTTGGGTAAGCCGCATGACAAGGGCATTAACTTTCAGGCACCTGCCACTAGTTTGATGCGTGATATCATCTGGCTAGACAACTTCTTGTTGTGGATCATCACAATCATCTCGCTGTTTGTTACGGCTTTACTGGTTTGGGTGATTATTCGCTATAACAAGCGCGCAAACCCTACACCTGCAACATTTACCCACAACTCACCACTTGAGGTTGCTTGGACTTTGATCCCTGTGCTGATTCTTGTGGTTATCGGTTCATTCTCTTTGCCGGTTTTGTTCAATCAGCAAGAAATCCCCAAGGGCGACATCACAATCAAGGCAACAGGTTACCAGTGGTACTGGGGTTATGATTATGTTGATGAAGAATTCGGTTTCGAAAGCTTCATGTTGCAAAAAGATGAGCTGGCTGAATATGGCTATGCCGAAGACGAATGGTTGCTGGCGACAGACAACGCGATTGTTGTGCCGACAGGTAAAACAATTGTTTTGCAAGTTACCGGTGCTGACGTGATCCACTCATGGGCAATGCCAGCGTTCGGTGTGAAACAAGATGGCGTTCCAGGTCGTTTGGCGCAGCTTTGGTTCAATGTTGATCCAGGCAAAGAGGGCATTTACTTCGGTCAGTGTTCAGAGCTTTGCGGTAAAGAACACGCCTATATGCCAATCACAGTTAAGGCTGTGACCCAAGAACAGTACGACGCATGGTTGATTGGCGCGAAAGAAGAATTCGCCGGTATCGTTGCGCCTTCTGCTGTTCAAGTCGCCTCTAACTAAGAAAAGCGCGGGTGCCGATGGCCAATAACCTTCAGCCCCCGCCACAGGACAAAAACATGAGCGATCTTTCATCATCCACGCCAGTAGGCGAGGCCAGCTTTGGCGATTACGTCGCGCTGTTTAAGCCGCGGGTGATGTCGCTTGTGGTTTTCACCGCCTTCGTTGGCTTGGTGGTTGCACCAGTTTCAGTTCACCCCATGGTGGCGTTTTCATCCATTCTGTTCATCGCAATTGGTGCGGGTGCATCTGGTGCATTGAACATGTGGTGGGACGCCGACATCGACAATGTGATGAAACGTACCCAAACACGCCCGATTCCATCGGGTCGCGTTCAGCCGGGCGAAGCCTTGCAGTTGGGCATGTGGTTGTCTGTAATTTCCGTTATAATGTTGGGACTTGCCGCAAATATCGCAGCGGCAGCTTTGCTTGCCTTTACCATTTTCTTTTATGCCGTTGTTTACACAATGTGGTTAAAGCGTTGGACGCCGCAAAACATCGTAATTGGTGGCGCGGCTGGTGCATTTCCTCCCATGGTTGGATGGGTAGCGGCAACAGGGTCTGTTTCATTAGAAGCGGTTTTGATGTTCGCGCTAATTTTCTTTTGGACACCTCCGCATTTTTGGGCGTTGGCCCTGTTTGTAAAAACAGATTATGCAAAGGCTGGCGTGCCAATGTTGACCGTTACCCATGGTCGCAAAGAAACACGCAAACAAATCCTGATCTATTCTTTGGTTCTCGCGCCGATTGCTGTTGGGCTTGGTTTCACATCGATCGGTGGCCCGTTCTATTTGGCTGCTGCGGTAATCATGAACGCGATCTTCATTCTGGGTGGATGGAAAATATTCCGTCGCAATGAAGAAGTGACCGAGGCGGATGAGCATGCCGCTGAACGTAAATTCTTTAAATTCACCATTTTTTACTTGTTTCTACACTTCACCGCGCTGTTGGTCGAAAAAGGCTTGGCGGCGTATGGCTTGGGAGGTTGGGCATGAAAACCGAACATGAAATGCACAAACGCCGTTTTGGCCGCAATCTAGGCGTTGGCCTTTTGTTGGTCAGCTTTGTTGCCGTTGTATTCGGTCTGACAATTGCCAAAGTAACGGGCGTTGGTCTTAAGGATCGGTTTGATCCGGCAAGTGCCAGCAGCCAGACTGGCATCAGCGGATGATGACACCTGCAAATAAAACAGCAACACAGCTTGCCGCCGTTGTTCTGACAATGGGCGCGTTGGCATGGGCAAGTGTGCCGTTTTATAACTGGTTCTGCAGTGTAACTGGTTTCGGCGGTGCAACTTTACGTGCAGACGTCGGTTCCGATGTCGTTCTGGATCAAACCGTCGAAATTCGTTTTGACGCAAATGTTGATGCGGATATGAAGTGGCAATTCAAACCTGTCGTACGCACAATGGATATTCGCATTGGCGAAACTGGCCTTGCCTTTTATGAGGCGCACAATCCTACAGATCGTGTTATCGCCGGTACCGCATCCTTTAACGTCGCTCCATACGCGGCTGGCGCATACTTCACCAAAATCGATTGTTTCTGCTTTGAAATGCAGGTTCTTCAGCCTGGTGAAACAGTGCAAATGCCTGTTTCGTTCTTTGTCGATCCAACAATTCTTGACGATGTTGAGGCGGCAGGCCTGCCTAGCATCACACTATCTTATACTTTTTACGAAACTGAGCTTCCGTTAGAGCAAGCAAGCCTTGCTCTGACCCCGCAGAACCCTATAAACTAAGCCCCAACAGAGGGACCTAACCATGGCACACGAAAAAAACCACGACTATCACATCTTGAACCCCAGCGTCTGGCCGTTTGTCGGCGCAGTCAGCGGCTTTGCCATGTTGGTTGGCGCCGTTTTGTGGATGAGCGAAATGACACCTTACCTTTTCTTTATTGGTTTGGTTGGCGTTCTATACGTGATGTATGCGTGGTGGTCCGATGTGATTACTGAAAGCGAAGTTGGCGATCACACACCAGTTGTTTCAATTGGTCTGCGTTACGGCTTTATCTTCTTTATCACGTCCGAAATTATGTTCTTTGCCGCATGGTTCTGGACATTCTTCAAACACGCTATGTACCCAATGGGCCCGCTAAGCCCGATTGTTGATGGTGTTTGGCCACCAGCCGGTATTGAAACATTTGACCCTTGGCACTTGCCACTGATCAACACGTTGATTTTGCTTTGTTCTGGTTGTGCGGCGACTTGGGCGCACCACGCTTTGGTTCATGAAAACAACCGCGTAGATGTTCGCAATGGTTTGATCATTGCCATCGTTCTGGGCGCAATCTTCACCGTCTTTCAGGGCTATGAGTACGGCCACGCGGCATTCAGCTTTAGCGGCAACATCTATGGCGCGACATTCTTCATGGCGACTGGTTTCCACGGTGCGCACGTTATCATCGGAACGATCTTTTTGTTCATCTGCTTGCTACGCCTTCAGCGCGGTCACTTTACACCAGAACGCCATATTGGCTTTGAAGCCGCGGCTTGGTACTGGCACTTTGTTGATGTTGTTTGGTTGTTCCTGTTCGCAGCTGTATACATCTGGGGCGGTTAACCGCTTCCGACGTTTAGAATAATATAAGGCGCGGGGCATGGTCCCGCGCTTTTTGTTTGTGAAATATAGAATTGTTTTAGGCTAAGAAAACGCAATGCAAAAACAACTGATCTTCCCTGCTGCCTTAGGTGTCATTGGTGCCGCGATTTTGCTGTCGCTTTGCGTTTGGCAAGTTCAACGCATGGCATGGAAAAACGGCATCCTTGCCCAAATCGACGCGCGCATTGTGGCGGACCCTGTTGCCCTGCCGCTGGATCTTGATCCTGTAGCGGATAAGTATTTGCCGGTGTTCGTCAAAGGAACGACTGGCACGGAGGAGATTTTGGTTCTGACATCGCAATCCAAACAAGGACCAGGATTTCGCGTGATAACCTCGTTTGATATCGATGATCGTCGTGTGATGTTGGATCGTGGCTTTATTCGTCAAACTGACGTTGATGCCGCGCGGCCTGCCACGTCTTTGGTCGTTACAGGTAACGTACATTGGCCAGACGAAACAGACAGCTACACACCAGCGCCCGATCCCGCTAGCGGCATGTGGTTTGCCCGTGATGTAGACAAAATGGCAGCAGCCTTAAAAACGGAACCTGTTTTGATCATTGCGCGCTCATCCTCACCAGACTCTGGGCTAATAACACCCTTACCGGTGACTTCCTCTAGTATTTCCAATGATCATCTGGAATATGCAATTACGTGGTTTTTAATGGCCCTCGTTTGGGTCAGTATGACCGCCTATCTAATCCTGCGCATCCGCCGCAAAACTGTTTGAAAGAACAACCGATGAAATATGTTTCTACCCGTGGCCAAGCCCCTGAACTTACCTTTGAAGAGGCGATGCTAACGGGTCTTGCCCGCGATGGCGGCCTTTATGTTCCCGAAACCATTCCAACAATGAGTAGGGATGAAATCGCGGCCCTTGCCGGCAAATCCTATGAGGACGTTGCTTTCGCCGTGATGAAACCATTTCTAGGCGACAGCTTTACAGATGATGAATTCAAAGGCGCGATCGCAGCGGCTTATGCGGGATTTGGTCATGATGCGCGTGCGCCCTTGGTGCAACTTGGATCAAACCACTTTTTGCTAGAACTGTTCCACGGTCCGACCTTGGCATTTAAAGATTTCGCGATGCAATTAATCGGGCAGTTGTTTCAGATCGCCCTAAAGCGGCGCGGTGAAAAAGTGACCATCGTTGGCGCAACATCTGGCGATACAGGCTCGGCAGCGATTGAGGCCTTTAAAGGGCTAGATGCTGTTAATGTGTTTATTCTGTTTCCCCATGGTCGTGTATCAGATGTTCAACGCCGCCAAATGACAACGCCAAGCGAGGCTAATGTCCAAGCGTTGGCTATGGACGGCGACTTTGACGATTGCCAAGCCCGTGTCAAAGATATGTTCAATGATTTTGACTTTCGTGATGGTGTGCGCTTGGCTGGTGTCAACTCTATCAACTTTGCCCGTGTTTTGGCGCAGGTTGTTTATTATTTCACTTCGGCAGTTTCACTGGGTGCACCTGATCGCAAGGTAAGCTTTACCGTGCCGACAGGTAATTTTGGTGATGTTTTTGCAGGCTTCATCGCCCAGCAAATGGGTTTGCCAATTGAACAGCTGGTGATCGCCACCAATCAAAACGACATTCTGCATCGTTGCCTAACGACGGGCGATTATCGAACCGATGGCGTGAAGGCCTCAATCAGCCCCTCAATGGATATTCAAGTTTCTTCAAATTTTGAACGCGCGTTGTTCTATGCTTATGACCGTGACGGTGATGCGGTCACACAGATCATGGATGAACTAAAAAACGAAGGTGGTTTCAAAGTGTCACAAGGTGCGTTTGAAGCCCTAAAATCGGTCTTCAAATCGGGCCGCGCCTCTGAGGACGAGACTTTGGCAACCATCAGTTCTGCGCGGGTCGCCACGGGCGAATTGCTTTGCCCGCACTCGGCGGTTGGGGTGAAGGTCGCGAATGAAAATTTGGGTGACACGCCGATGATAACTCTTGCCACAGCGCATCCTGCGAAATTCGCAGATGCCGTAGAAAAAGCAAGCGGAATTTACCCCGCATTACCGCCACGAATGGCCGATCTTTTCGATCGCGAAGAACGTGTGACACGCGTGCCAAATGACTTGCCGACTTTACAAGAATTGATCCGCAAAGCGATGACTGCATGAAGCCTCAAATTCACACGTTGCCCAATGGTTTTCGCATTGTAACCGAGGCAATGCCTGGCATGAAATCTGCTTCTGTTGGGGTGTGGGTGAATGCAGGTGGTCGTCATGAGCGCATTGAACAAAATGGCATTGCGCATTTTCTTGAACACATGGCGTTCAAGGGCACAGCACGCAGAACCGCATTGCAAATTGCCGAAGAAATCGAAGACGTGGGTGGTTATATCAATGCTTATACTACCCGCGAAGTAACCGCATTTTATGCGCGTGTACTGGAAAATGATGTCCCACTTGCCGTTGATGTAATAGCCGATATTTTGCGCAACCCAACTTTTGACGAAAAAGAAATCGAAATCGAACGTGGTGTGATCTTGCAAGAGATCGGTCAGGCACTCGATACGCCGGATGACCTTATCTTTGATTGGTTGCAAGACGCGGCTTACCCTGATCAACCGATTGGGCGCACAATACTAGGCCCCGCCGAACGTGTTCGCAGTTTTGATCAGGCGGATTTGGCCAATTTTGTTACGGATCACTACCGCGCTGATCAAATGATTTTGGCGGCGGCTGGTGCGGTTGATCATGATGAAATTGTACGCCAAGCCGAAGCCTTGTTTGGTGACATGCCACAGAGATCCAAGTTGCAATTTGAGCCTGCAAAATTTCACAGTGGGGAACGACGCGAAGTGAAGGATTTGGAACAGGTCCACTTCGCTTTGGCGCTTCAGTGTCCCAGCTATATGGACGACGATGTTTATACATCGCAAATTTATGCTTCGGCGTTGGGTGGTGGCATGTCCTCGCGTCTGTTCCAAGAGGTACGCGAAAAACGTGGGCTTTGTTATACGATTTTTGCACAAGCAGGGTCCTATGCTGATACGGGCATGATGACGATTTATGCTGGCACAAGTGGTGATGATATTGATGATCTTGCCACCCTAACGGTGGATGAATTAAAACGAGCAGCCACTGACATATCCGAGGTGGAAATCGCACGTGCACGCACACAGATGAAGGCCGGAATGCTAATGGGGCTTGAAAGCCCATCAAATCGTGCTGAACGTTTGGCGCGGATGTTGGCTATTTGGGACCGTATTCCAGATTTAGACGAAATTGTTGAACGGATAGATGCGGTCAATGCGACCGACGTTCGTGGTTTTGCCGAAAAAATGGCTCACGGTAATGAAATTGCACTGGCACTTTATGGCCCGATGGCGGCAGACGCCCCAGATTTGGACGGCCTTAAACGGCGCTTGGCGTCTTAAACCATGTTTGGTCGATCCCATCTAAAGTTGCGCCTCGATTGTGAACGAATGCGATTACGGCTGCCGCACCACAGCGATTATCGTTCTTGGGTCGCACTTCGCCGCGCAAGTGCTGATTTTTTAACACCGTGGGAACCAACTTGGTCAGCGGATCATTTAACACGTCGTTCATTTACCAACCGCGTTTACTGGGCGCAGCGATCTGTAAAAGCGCAAACTGGTGTGCCCTTGTTAATGGAACGTCACGATGGCGCGCTACTTGGTGGAATTACATTGGATTATGTTCGCCGAGGCCCATCCCAAACGGGAACGTTAGGGTATTGGGTTGGTGCACAATATGCGCGGCAAGGCTATATGCGCGAAGCAATTGCAGCCGTGGTGCATTATGCCTTTTCCGATCTGGATCTAAGCCGGATAGAGGCCGCGTGTTTACCTGAAAACAAACCCAGTCGGGGTGTTTTGGAAAAATCAGGATTTAAATACGAAGGCGTTGCGCAAAGCTATCTGCAAATTGCAGGCCGTTGGCGAACCCATGTCTTATATGCCAATTTGCGGAATGATCGTCGTGGCCGTAGTGACGCCAACTGAGCAACAATGTGTCTTGGCGGGTATTCTTAATGATAACGCCACGACGGGCATAAAATGCTTGCAGAACGTAGTGTTCCAAACGAACCTAAAATTAGTTCACAATTAGGGCCATAAATGTATACGCCAGCCGACGAAAAGTTTTTAAATCCCCTTCGCGCGCAACTTCCAGCGCGGGTCTTTAAGGAAATTAGTGAAAACTATCTGCGCGAACCTCGTGGTAAATTTAAAGGTTGCGGTGAACTGCTTTGTCCTGAAAATACTGAACACGTTTCGATCATTGTATCCGCAGCGGCAGCGGCGGGGGTTGCCGTAATTCCTTATGGCGGGGGCACTGGCCTTGTCGGGGGGCAAGTATCAGAAGAATTAGAAAACCCTATTGTTCTAAGTCTGGAGCGTATGAATAGAGTGCGCGCAATCTATCCTTTTGAAAATACGATGGTGGTTGAGGCGGGGGTTATCCTTGCTGATGCACAGGCGGCGGCTGAAGAAAAAGATCGCTTGTTCCCACTCTCCTTGGCGTCACAGGGTTCGGCCCGTATTGGCGGCAACCTTTCCAGCAATGCAGGTGGACTAAATGTTTTGCGATACGGCAATGCGCGCGAGTTGACGTTGGGCATTGAGGCGGTAATGCCTGATGGCCAAATTTTCAACGGTCTTACGCGATTACGCAAAGATAACACCGGATATGATTTACGGAATTTGTTAATCGGTGCAGAAGGCAGTTTGGGTGTGATTACAGCTGCGACTTTAAAATTGTTCCCAAGACCGCGTTCTCGGGCCACGGCTTTGATGGTCGTGCCTGATCCGACTGCTGCTTTATCGCTTTATGCTTTGGCGGGGGATATTTTAGGTCAGGGCATCAGTGCATTTGAATTGATCAACGAAACAGGGCTGCAGTTTTTACACGAAAAAATACCACATATTCGCCAACCGTTTGAAATTGCGCCAAAATGGTCGGTTTTGGTGGATGTTGGCTTGTTTCAAGAAAACAGCGCCAACCAAGGCATAGAGGCCTTGTTTGAGGCTGGTTTCGCAGCTGGTTTGGTTCTTGATGGCGTTATTGCGCAAAATCAGGCGCAGGCCGATCAGATTTGGAATGTGCGAGAAAGCATTCCTGAGGCAAACAGGTTAATTGGTGCAATCGCAAGTCATGACATTTCTTTGCCCCTTAGTGCGATTGCCGAATTTACCAACATTGCCCCAGGTAAACTGGCCGAATTGGGCGAGTTTCGGATCAATTGTTTTGGGCATCTTGGCGATGGGAACCTTCATTACAACGTCTATCCACCGAAGGGTGGCAATCGGGACGACTACAAAGCGATTGCCCCCAAAGTTAGCCGTGTAATTCACGATCTTGTCGCTGAACGTGAAGGATCATTTAGTGCGGAACATGGTGTTGGTCGAATGAAGGTGGGGGAATTGGAACGCTATGGCGACCCCGCGAAACTGGCAATGATGCGAGCAATAAAAACCGCGCTTGATCCCAAGGGTATCATGAACCCTAACGTGATGTTGCGTCGTTAAAAAACGCCCTGCTTTGGGGAAGCAGGGCGTCCTTTGGAGAGTGCCAAGTTTGCAAGCGGCATCTGCGATGTAGCAGCCTAATGATGGTTAATGTATCTTGGTTACCAAATGGTTACCTGTATTTACATTCCGCTAAAGTCACACAGAACCGAAACGTCTTGGCCCATTTTTTCCAATAGTTTTCGCCCGCCCAGCTCTGGCAGATCGATGATGAACGCACAAGAAATGACCTCTGCACCTAATTTTTCAACCAGCTTAATGCCAGCTTCTGCCGTGCCACCGGTTGCGAGAAGATCGTCGACCATCAGTACTTTTTCGCCAGGTTGCAAAGCGTCATCGTGAATTTCCATCACTGCCTCGCCGTATTCTAATTTGTAATCTTGGGATATGCATTTACCAGGCAGTTTGCCGGCCTTGCGGATCGGCACAAAACCCAACGACAATTGATGCGCAATCGCGCCGCCCAAAATGAACCCACGCGCCTCAAGCCCTACGACCTTGTCAATTTGAATGCCCGCATAAGGATGCAGCATTTGGTCAATAGCCATGCGAAATCCACGTGGATCACTGAACAGGGTCGTTACATCACGAAACATGATCCCCTCGTGTGGAAAATCAGGGATGGTACGGATGTAATCTTTGACAGTTTTCATAGGTTCTTCGCTTTTCTTAATATGGCAACGGCGCAGTTATAAATCACGCCAATGAGAAATGGACATGGGAATATTCAGAAGGCATTATAGAGTCAGTTTTTGCGCAACACCCACAATTCTTGGCCGAATTCTTGTTTTGGACCTTCTTCGATGGAAAAATCTGCAAAAAGCTCTTCCCGCAGGAATTCTTCAGGCAAATACGTGGCGTAATTTCGTGATCCCCGTTTCACATTGCCACGATAAATGGGTGTACCTAAGTCAAATTTTGCCCGCTCTGAGTGAGTTAAAGATTGAACTTGGCCAACCCCATGAACAGTGCAAACGAAAATCCCGCGCGGTCGTAAAACACGCGAAACCTCAGTTAACCATGCTTGGGCATCTGCCTTTGGTAAATGGGTCAAAACCGAGATTGCATAGATTGCATCCAAACAGCTGTCATCAACGGGCAGCGGGGGCAATGGACCATGAGCATACGCAGATATGTTAGGTAATTTTGCAGTGATCCAATCGGTAGCAGCCTTGTTTGCATCAAAGGCAACCACGCGATGCTTATCCCTCAGATGCCGCGTTACGCGCGCCATGCCGCAACCCCAATCCGCCACATCAAATTCCTCATCACCAAGATGGCGCCTCAGCAAATCGATCAATACCGTCGCGTGCGTTACACCAGATTCATAATATACATCCAAATCTGTATGGGCGTACATGTCGTGCATCCACCATGTTGACGGGCACACAAAATCGGGTTTTTCTTTCTTGAATTGGGCGTTTCTCTTGTGTGTCTTTAGCCACAAAACCGCAAATCTGACTGCCTCAAGAATTGGAAGCAAATATGCACGACGTGCGATTGCAAGTAGTGGTTGTTTCATCGTGTTACCCAAGTACACGCCCTGCAACGGCATCAAGTTTTCCCATCAATTCAGGATCACGATGGTCGGGTTGGGTAATGATCGCAAATTCTAGGGCTTTGTCACAACCATCGGGACAATCCGCACGATCTGCGCCCAATAGTGAGGGCAAACCTGCGACCAAACCACGGGCTTTGTCGGCATTGCCCATAAGGGTTGCAATTATCTGCGTTACATCGACTTCGCCATGGTCAGGATGCCAACTGTCGTAATCCGTGATCATCGCAACCGAGGCATAACAAAGCTCAGCTTCTCGGGCCAGTTTGGCCTCTGGCATATTCGTCATGCCAATAACGTCGGCGCCCCACACCTCGCGGTACATTTTGCTTTCAGCAAGGGTGGAAAACTGGGGACCTTCCATGGCCAAATATGTGCCACCGTCATGCATGTTTATGCCCGCGGCACGTCCGGCTGTTAGGCAGGCAGTGCCTAAACGTGGACAGGTCGGATGGGCCACCGAAACATGCGCCACGCACCCTGAGCCAAAGAAGGATTTTTCGCGGGCAAATGTGCGATCGATAAATTGATCCACGACAACGAAATCGCCAGGTGCCATTTCTTCTCGAAAAGATCCGCAAGCAGAAACTGAAATAACGTCCGTCACGCCCACACGCTTTAACGCATCAATATTGGCGCGATAAGGTACGGTTGAGGGTGAATGTGTATGACCGCGACCGTGACGCGGTAAGAACACCATTTCAACGCCGTCCAGCGAACCACTTAACAATTGATCTGACGGCGTTCCCCATGGGCTATCGACATCTTGCCAATGGGCATTTTTCAACCCTTCGATGTCATAGACACCAGATCCACCGATGACGCCAATTTTGGTTTTACGCATTGTATTCTCCGCTGTGCCTTACATCTGTTGTGCGCAGTAAGGCACATAAATGCAACGCTGTTTGTCCTATTTTTGATCTTAATGGGGCCAAAAGTTACATGGGCCGTGGTCACCCCCCATTAACCCCGCTATGGCAGGCTCAAGAAAATCAATGAACCTGATAGAAAGTAATCCTGTGCGTCGAACTTTGCTGGCCGCGTTTGCAACGCGTAATTCTTCAATTGACCTTGGTTTCGTTCCCGACGATGGGATGAATTTTGGTCGTATCCGCATCGAACTTTTGTCAGGTTTGACTGTTGCACTTGCTTTGGTGCCCGAGGCTGTTGCTTTTGCCTTTGTTGCGGGTGTTCACCCGCTCGTTGGTCTATATGCGGCGTTTATCGTGGGTCTTATCACGGCATTGATCGGTGGTCGCCCTGGGATGATTTCTGGGGCAACGGGTGCTTTGGCTGTTGTGATGGTGGCGCTTGTTGCGCAGCACGGCGTGGAATATTTGTTTGCAACTGTTGTTTTGATGGGGGCGATGCAAATTTTTGCCGGCGTCATGCAGTGGGGTAAATTTATTCGCCTTGTGCCGCATCCGGTTATGCTGGGTTTTGTAAACGGGCTGGCTATCGTTATTTTTCTTGCCCAGCTTTCACAATTTAAGGTTCCTGGTTCAACCGAGGCAGGCGGTCACGGCGCCACGGGTGGTGAATGGCTATCAGGCACGCCAATGTCATTGATGCTGCTGTTGGTTGCCGCAACAATGGTTATTATCTGGGTAATGCCGCGTATAACAAAGGCCATCCCAGCTCCTTTGGCTGGAATCGGCATCGTCGCAGCAATCGCTATCGGATTTGGCCTAGATGTACCGCGTGTCGGTGATTTGGCCTCCATTCAGGGCGGCTTGCCAAGCTTTCACATTCCTATGGTGCCGTTGAATTTTGAAACATTGGAAATTATCTTTCCATACGCGCTGATCTTGGGTGCGATTGGCCTGATCGAAAGCCTGCTAACATTGAACCTTGTGGGCGAAATGACGGGCAAGCGCGGTGGTGCTAGCCAAGAATGTATTGCGCAGGGTGTTTCAAATACTGTCACTGGTTTCTTCGGTGGCATGGGTGGTTGTGCAATGATTGGTCAATCTATGATCAACGTTAAATCTGGTGGCCGCACGCGGATCGCGGGCATCGCTGCCGCCTTGTTCCTGCTTAGCTTTATTCTATTTGCGAGCCCGCTCATCGAAATCATCCCACTTGCCGCTTTGGTCGGCGTGATGTTCATGGTGGTCATTGGTACTTTCGCGTGGAATTCACTTACAATCCTACGCCGTGTTCCGCTGATGGATGCGTTTGTTATTATTCTTGTAACCATCGTAACCGTGATGACCGACCTAGCCACCGCCGTTGTTGTTGGTGTGATCGTGTCTGCATTGGCCTATAGCTGGAACAACGCAAAACGTATCTTTGCAAATTCCAAAGTGAACGAAGATGGCGCCAAGGTTTATTCCGTTCAAGGGCCGTTGTTCTTTGGATCCGCAGATGGGTTCGCCGAAATCTTTGATCCAGAAAGTGATCCAGCTGTTGTGATCGTTGATTTCGCCAACAGCCGTGTTGTTGATCAGTCCGCCCTACAAGCGATTGAGGCTTTGGCAGCACGATATGAAGAGGCCGGTAAAGAGATCAAACTGTTGCACCTATCCGCTGATTGCCACCGCTTGTTGTCAAAAGCGGGCCACCTTGTGGTAGATCAAGATGATGATCCTGATTATGACTTGGTGGTCAACTATTCTGTCCGGACAGGAATTTTGGGTAGTCACTAAAGACGCCCCGATAACCGCATTATGAAACAGCGCCGGCCTTTTGGTTCGGCGCTGTTTTGCGTCAAAATGATCCTATTCGCCGGGTCGCTTTAGGCTGAACAAGTCGCGAACCGTTGAATAATCGCGATACCCAAGACGGGCTAGTGGGTTGTATTTCAGGACGTCAAAGATACCGTCAACGATGCAATCATCCGCCATATGAACACCCGTTACTTCGCCTATGACCATGTGATTATTCTCTCCGCGTAAATCAATGATATCAACGACTGTGCATTCTAGACTTGCCGGGCTTGCAGCGACCCGCGCGCAATTGATCGTTTCACATTCCGCTTTAATCAACTCGGCCAATTCAAATTCATCAACCTCGGCGCCATAAAGTCCAGCTGTCACATTCATCGCATCTTTCATGGCATGAGAGACGACATTGACACAAAATTCACCGGTATCACGAATGTTTGTCAAAGAATCTTTACCAATCGGGCGATCTTCTTTGCTGCCAGTCGATGCAAACATCACCTGTGGCGGAACATAAGAAACACCGTTGAAAAACGAATAGGGCGCAAGGTTATCTGATCCATCCGGTCCGCGTGTTGAAATCCATCCAATTGGTCTTGGCGTAACAATGGCGTTGAATGGATTGTGTGGCAGTCTGTGGCCGTCTTTTGGTTGATAAAACATGCTGTTCCTTTGTTTGTCACAGACATAATCACATGTTAGGCGTGAGGCCAATTGGAAAACAAAGACGGACTTCGCCGTGATTCACATTACCCCCGAACAAAAAGAAGATTATTGGGAAGTTGAGGCCCTTTATGATTTGTGTTTCGCGCCGGGTCGTGAGGCGTTGTCTTCTTATCGTCTGCGCGATGGGGTGCCGTTTTTGGCTGATTTGTCTTTGGTCATGCGTGATGAATTGGGCGTACTTGGTGCTGCAATTCGATATTGGCCGGTTCTTGTTGGAGATACGCCAGTTGTTCTTTTGGGGCCTGTGGCCGTTCACCCGACGCGCCAAGGCGAAGGGCTTGGCGGTCTTTTAATATCGGAATCCACCTCTCGTGCAGCAAAGCTTGGCTGGAAACATGTACTACTTGTTGGGGATTATTCGTATTACAGCCGATTTGGGTTTGAACGAATGCCCAATTTGCAATTTCCACCACCAACAAACCAAAGTCGCGTTTTGGGCCATTCGCTCATCGATACCGATTTTCCGACGGGTCAGGTTGGCAAGGTCAAATAGATTTCAAGCAGACCCCTAACGAGACTGCACCGTTATTCGGCCACGTTGCGAAGATGTTCAATCACTGATTGGCGCACGGATTGATCACCTTTTTCGCGCGCCGCGTCGATGACCGCTTTAACCTCGACCAATGAATTGCGGCGGATGATGCTTTTGACAGGGCCAATGGATGCAGGGCGCATGCTTAATGATGGCAGTCCCATTGCCGCAAAGCACAACGCCTCAATTGGACGACCCGCATCCTCACCACAAAACGACAAAGGTGTATTGGTGTTTTTACACCGTTTTGCGATAAGTTCGATCAAACTTAAAAAACTGACGTTTAGGGTATCATACCGACGACGAACCAACTCGTTTTCCCGATCCGCAGCAAAGAAAAACTGTTTAAGATCGTTTCCACCAATGGAAACAAAATCGGTCATTTCAAAAAACACTTCGGGGGCGAATGCCAAAGAAGGTGTTTCCAACATCGTGCCAACATTCAACCGCACAGGCAAAATGTGTCCCAAGGCTTTTTCACGAGCAACTTCGCGCACTACCATTTTCTTGGCCGCAATAAATTCTTCCATTTGGGCAACCATCGGGAACATGACCGAAAGTTCACGTCCTTTGGCGGCACGCAGCAACGCCTGAATTTGCATACGCATCACGGCAGGCTTGTCCAAACCAATGCGGATTGCGCGCCAACCCAACGCCGGATTGGGCTCGTCTGCTTGGGTCATGAACGGCAATACTTTGTCCGATCCTACATCCAATGTGCGGAATTGAACTTTGCGTCCGCCTGCGGCATCCAGAACCTTTTTGTATGTACTGGCAAGTTCGGCACGTTTGGGCATCGTGTTACGAGCAAGAAATTGCAGTTCGGTTCGAAACAGTCCAACGCCCTCGGCACCTGATCCGGCAAGTGAAGGTAAATCTGCCATCAGACCCGCATTCATTAGCAATTCGATGGTTGTTCCATCCGTGCTGGTTGCGGGTAAGTCACGAATTGAAACATACCGTTCCTGCGCTTTGGCCTGCATCGCAATTTTGTCTTTGAATGAAGTGACAATCGCGTCTTCAGGGCGAAGGTGAACAATTCCTTGATCGCCATCAATCAAAACCACATCACCGTTCAATGCTTCGGCGGTTATGTTTTTTGCTTGAATAACCAGAGGGATAGCCAGTGCACGCGCCACGATGCCGGCGTGACTACCGACCGAGCCTTCCTCTAGGATGATGCCATTTAGCGAACGGCCATATTCTAGCAATTCACCCGGGCCGATGTTACGCGCCACCAAAATTGCGGCTTGGGGCATTTCAGCGCCAGTTTCCGATCCCTGGCCAGTTAAGATGCGCAATAATCGGTTCGAAAGGTCATCCAAATCATGCAATCGTTCGCGCAAATAGGGATCAGGAACCTGTTCCATACGCGCGCGGGCCGCGGATTGTTCTTTTTCAACGGCCGCCTCGGCGGACAATCCACGCGCAATATCTTCTTGCATGCGCCGCATCCAACCTTTGGAATTAGCAAACATTCGGTAGGCTTCTAATACCTGCAATTGCTCGCTGTCACCGGTAGCGGCTGCATCAAGCAGTTCATCAACCGAAATGCGCAGGGTATCTACGGCCTCTTCAAGACGGCTAAATTCAAGATGCGGATCATCTGCGATTGGGTTGGTTACAACAACCCGTGGCTCGTGCAAGAATACTTGCCCACGGGCATTACCTTCTTGACCAACAGCACCCTTGATAGTGACGGGCTGGGTGTGACGTGCCGAAAGGGCCGCGCCCTCACCTAGGAATGCGCCTAATTCCGTCATTTCAGCCACAACCATGGCCACAACTTCTAATGCGTAAACTTCGTCTTCGCTAAATTCACGAGCGTCTTTGGATTGAACAACAAGAACGCCAAGTTTTTCGCCGGGGCGTTGAATCGGTACACCTAAGAAAGACGAATATAACTCTTCGCCGGTTTCGGCCATATAGCGGAAACCTTTGGCTTGCGGGGCGTTTGCGGTGTTAATGACATTACTGGTTTTGGCTACGCGACCAACCAGACCTTCGCCCAAACGCATGCGTGTTTGGTGCACAGCTTCGGCCTTCAGGCCCTCGGTGGCACAAAGTTCGAGCGTTTCTTTATCCCGAAATAGATAAATGGAGCAAACCTCGGCCTGCATCTGATCAGCAATCAAATGTGTGATTTGATCCAGACGTTGCTGACCCTCGGCATGATCTGCAAGGGTATCGCGTAGGCGCCCCAAAAGGGCACGACTGTCACTTTCAGATTGTTGTGCCATTTCGTCTTCGTGCCAATCCATTTGTTTCTTAACCATAATAGATCATAGCAGGTCAGGAATTGAAACGGAAAAGCACTTAGATATTGAACGTAAATCCGTCTTTGAGCGCAATCCTATAATTTCGACACGCATTTAACCACACAACTTTAAGGCAAAGAAAAAGCCCCCTCAATTCAACATCAAGGAGGCTTTCGAAAATAGCATTTGTGCCTTGTTGCTCAAAGCAACTGGAATTTAGCCTTCTTTTTCAAGCTCAAAGGCATCGTGCAGTGCTTGCACAGCCAATTCCATGTACTTGCGATCAACCAAAACTGAGATTTTGATTTCAGAGGTAGAGATAACTTTGATGTTTACGCCTTCGGCTGAAAGGGCCGCGAACATTTTGCTGGCAACACCTGCGTGGCTGCGCATGCCGATGCCGACAACGGAAACCTTGGCAACTTCTGCGTCGGTTTCTAGTTTTTCAAAGTTTACATTGCCTGATGTCTTAAGCGCATCAACGGCCTCTGTAGCTCGCAAAACTTGGTCTGTTGGCAAGCTGAACGTCATATCAGTGCGGCCTTCCTCAGATATGTTTTGAATGATCATATCTACGTTCACGCCCGCTTCGGACAACGGCCCGAAAATGGCGGCGGCGATACCCGGGCGATCGGCCACGGCCAAAAGTGTCATTTTAGCTTCGTCACGCGAATAGGCGACGCCTGCAACTACATTGCTTTCCATGATGTCCTCCTCGTCGCACACCAATGTGCCGGACGTATCTGTTTGTTCGTCAAAACTGCTTAGAACCCGCAGTTTTACTTTGTACCGCATCGCCAGTTCAACCGAACGGGTTTGCAACACTTTGGCACCCAAGGATGCCAGTTCTAACATTTCTTCAAATGCGATCCGGTCCAACTTGCGGGCCTTGTCTGTGATCCGTGGATCCGTTGTATAAACACCGTCCACATCTGTATAAATATCGCAACGTTCCGCATCAAATGCAGCGGCGAATGCAACAGCCGTCGTGTCAGAACCACCGCGACCAAGCGTTGTGATCCGTCCCTCATCGCTGACGCCTTGAAAGCCAGCAACCACGGCTACTTTCATGCCTTCAGCGAATTTTGCATCCAGATTATCCGTCGGAATCGCCTCAATTCGGGCGCTTGAGTGCGCCGAGGTGGTTTGAACTGGCACTTGCCAACCCTGCCATGAGCGTGCCGGAATATCCATTTCCTGCAAGGTCAAAGCCATCAAGCCAGCGGTGACGTTTTCACCCGAAGATACAATTGCATCAAACTCACGCGCGTCAAACAGGGGCGAGGTCTCTTGTACCCAACCCACCAACTCATTGGTTTTGCCTGACATTGCTGAAACAATAACGATAACTTCGTACCCACGGGCCACTTCAACGCCAATGCGTTTTGCAACTCGTTTGATACGATCTAAATTGGCAACAGATGTGCCGCCAAATTTCATCACCAGACGTGGCATGAAAATCCCCTTTTATAACGCAGTTTCCATACGGGGTGATGGGGGTAAGGGCAACCTGTTATTGCGCCGCAGGTTTGGTTTTGGGCTGAACATCTCACTTAGTAAGGATGCGCACGCCCATCCCAAGTTTCAAAACAGCCGGTTGTCTCGATTGATAATTCTTCAAATCGCGCAATCAAGCCATTTGACGCGGTGGCCACATCAATGTCTGCCTCGCCGCCACCCATGTCTGTTTGCACCCAACCTGGATGATAAATGCCAACGGCGATACCTTCGGATTTCAGGTCAGAAGATAGGTTTCGACCCAAATTTAACGCAGCCGCTTTTGAAGCACGGTAAATGTATGAACCGCCCGGCGCATTGGTGGAACTGGCCATTTGCGAAGAAATAATCGCAATCTTGCCGGCCTTGGATTGACGCACCGCATCAAGTTGCGCCTCGATTGTCAGGTAAACACCGGTAACGTTTGCCGCCATCGTTTCAGACCAATCACTGGCTGAAAAACCATTGCCGATTGTCGCGCCTTTATCCAAGTAAACACCGGCATTGCAGATCAACAGATCAAGAGGGCCTTCAATCGTCTGGTGCGAATTGGGATCACGAACATCCAAATTCACCCACGTCACGTTTTCTTGGGCGGGCATATCTTGGCGTGAGGTGGCAATACAATCCCACCCACGCGCCACGTACAAATCCAACATCGCACGTCCAATGCCGCGATTGGCACCTGTTATCATCACTTTTGGCATCAGTTCACCTTGGATTTATGGGCAAAGGGCAGGGGGACAACAGGCACGCCATCATCGACCAATTTCTTGGCCTCATCCAATCGTGCCTCGCCATAAATGGAACGATCCGGTGCCTCGCCGTCATGAATTTTACGCGCCTCGGCTGCAAAACCTTCACCAACGTATTCCGATTTTTCTTTAAGCTGTTTTTTCAACTCGCCAACCATTTGTTCCGCGGCGCTGGCGGGGCCAGAAAGAGGGCCGTGTTCTGCTGGGGCCGACTTGTTTTCGGGTTCTTCAGATTTGGTGCGTGCCGTTGAAACGCGTGGTGCCATGATGGTCTTATTAACATCAGCATCGCCACATATGGGGCAGGTCGTCATGCCAGCGGCACGCAATTTATCAAAGGCGTCAGCCGATTGAAACCAACTGTCAAAGCTGTGTTTTTGAGAACATGCCAAGGCGTAACGGATCATTTGATTTCAGACCTACATAAACCCGGCGTTGGATTGCCCAACACCGTAATCTTATAATTAGCCAGCAAGCCTAGTCATTCAAGACAAAAGCGACGGGTCAAAGTTTTTAATGATTTGCTGCAATTCTGGTTCATATACCAAAGTTGCAGCCTTCTTTCGACTAAACCATTTCAGGGTTCTTTGCCCCTTTTCGGGGAAATCCTTTAGCATTTTCTTAACTTTAAGCGGAAAAACGGCGACGATGACTGGTCGACCCATATTATCCACTTCTTTGGAATAAGAATAAATACCAGAACAGGAATTTTTCATTTTCCCCGTTGCACCTGCCTCTTCAAAGGCTTCGGTTTCGGCGGCTTTTGCTGGCGTCATTCCGTCCATTGGCCAACCTTTCGGCAGGATCCAACGTTTAGTTCGTCGCGACGTAATGAGCAGCACTTCAACTTTGTCTTTGCGCGCGCGATAACAAAGGGCCGCAAATTGCGTACTGACCCCGTCTTTGGACCTATCGCCCAATTCAAGCTTTTCTTGTTTCACACTAACGATCTGCATATCCTGCCTTACGGCCGATTTTTCGGCGCTTTTATAACGCCAACATAACGCTTTACGTCAGGAAATGCAATTTACAGGGTTTGACTCGTGTTTTTTCGGGCGAGATTTGTGGCCAGATATTCCGATTAACTATGTGTTAACCGTTGGGATGCCACCGTTCAGAATGGTGGAAAACTGCGGCGCATCGATATTGCCACCGCTCAAAATCACACCGACTTTCTTGTTGCGCATGATCTCTTGTTCATGGATCAATCCAGCCAATGCAGCAGCACCTGCGCCCTCGGCTACATTGTGAATGTCGGTGAAATAGATATGACAGGCTTGGGCGATTTCAGCCTCGCTCACTTTGATGATCCTTGCGGCACCTTTTGCGTAAACATCCAACGCTTCTTGAATGGGCACTCGAACCGCCATGCCGTCGGCAAAAGTATGCGCTGAATTGGTTTCAACCAAGCGATCACTTTGCGCAGAAAGCAGTGCGCATTGAGCGTGCTCAGAAACCACGCCAACAACCTCGCAATCCAGACCAAGTGCATCACGCGCAGCGATCACACCGCAAATGCCAGACCCGCAACCAATTGGCACATAAACAGTATCTAGATCTGGTGCAGCCGTAAGAAATTCAAAGCCATAGGTGGCAACGCCGCGCACCAATTCTGTGTGATAAGAGGGAACAATGGCCAAGTTTTCTGCGTCTGCGACACGAAATGCTTCATCTCTAGCTGTTTCGAAATCATGTCCAAATTCAATCACTTCCGCCCCAAAGGCACGCATCGCGGCGTTCTTTTCAACTGAATTGCCAAACGGCACATAAACTTTGGCGGTCAACCCCGCGGCCAGCGCAGCGCGAGCCTGTGATTGCCCGTGATTACCGCGTGTAGCTGTACAAATCCCTGACGCATCAGGGTGCGTGCGTTTTAGCCAGTTAATATAGGTAATACCGCCGCGTACTTTAAATGCACCCGTTGGGCCGTGGTTTTCATGCTTTACCCAAACCGCGGCCCCAAAGCGTTTCGTTAACGTCGGCCAAACATACTGTGGCGTCGGCGGCATTTGAGTATAAACAAGATCGCATGCGGCCCTAAGTTCGGCGGCAGAAAATATCAATTTTACCCTTTTCGATCTGCGGCATAAGGCGACAAATCCGTGTTAATTGGTGTGCCAGCGGCTAGTTTTGCCAACCAACGCCCGGTTTTCGGCCCACCTGTCAGGCCAATATGTTGATGCCCGTACCCTAAAAATACGTTGTCTGCATTTGGGGCAGCACCGATTACTGGCAGTGAATCGCTGGTCGAGGGGCGGTGACCCATCCATTCATCAATTCTGTCATACGTTAAATCAGGGAACAGTTCGGCCATTTGGCGCTTCAATAACTCAAATGGGGCGCGACTGGCTGGGGCATCAAGACCACCAAATTCCACAACCCCTGCTGCGCGCATGCGGCCATCCATGGAATTCACCACAAACTTGCCTGCGGCAACCATGATTGGTGCCCGCAATGTGATTGATGGGTTTACATATTCAATATGATAGCCGCGTTCAGATTCAAAAGGGATTGAAACGCCCAACGCAGTTGCCAGATCCTTGGACCATGCACCCGTGGTTACAACGAAGCGGTCCGCTTTGAGTGTGCCATTTGTCGTTTGCAATCCAGTACACTTGCCAATTTTGATTTCAAAACCAGTAACCTCAGCGGTTTCAATTTTACCGCCTTGTGCCACAAAATGATCAGCAAGCGCATTAACATACGCCCCGGGATCTGTGATGCGGCCGTGATTTGTTAGGCGAACACCATGACCAAAACGCCCAGCCAATGAGGGGTCAAAGGCAGATAATTCATCGGCGTTAAGTTCTGAAAAATCATAACCGTGTTGCTTGCGGATGTTCCAACCATAGGCGTCTGAATTGAAAGATTGCTGATCTTTGTAGCCATAGAAATAATCGGTAGTATCGATGTACTTCTCAGCGCCCGTTCCATTGGCCAGTGCCAAATGCTGATCCGGACTGTCGTGCATCATTTCTGTTAACCCAGCAGCAATCTTGGCATTCGCTGCGGCCGAGCCATTCTTGAGGTAACGAAAGAGAAAGGGGATCAATCGGGGCAGATATGACCAACGCAAGAACAGTGGTTGGTTTCTGTCGAACAACATTTTGGGGGCTTTCATCAGCAAACCAGGCACCGTTACTGGTACAACGGCAGCAGAAGCCAAAATCCCTGCGTTGCCATAAGATGTTCCCGCAGCAACACCAGACTTGTCAAGCAAAGTGACATTATGACCGTCGCGTTGCAGCCAAATCGCGGTTGAAACACCAACGATTCCGGCACCGATAATTGTGATGTTTAGATTAGCAGACACAGTATTTCTCCTAGTTAAGAATTGATCCTTGCATGGAGATTAAGCAATTACAATTCGTTTCCAGAAAACGGATTTTTCGCGATTATGCTGCGCCTGGATGAAAGTAAATGTTATGAGAGATGACTGGGTTTTCTACTCGTACTCTTCGTTTTAACATCATAATAATATCAATTAGATAGACGAATTATGCTGCACCTTCGCTGCGCAGCATAATTTTCGCCAAAACGGACTTTAGTGCGACTTTGTCTTCCTCTGTGATATCACCTAAAAGATCGGCCTCGTGGTCGCGGGCTTGTTTGATTAACGTTCCAGCCAGTTTGATCCCCGTCACTGTTAAACTTACTTTTACACGACGTCGGTCGCCATCTTCATTTTTACGATCGACAAAGCCTTGTTCAATTAGACGGTCAATTTGGCGTGTCATGGTAGGTTGCTTTGCAAGGCAATGATTAGCAAGCTCACTAATGCCCATAGCTTGGTCTGGGTAAAGACATGCCAAAATGCGCCAAGTTGTTACTGGCACGCCGCGCTGGGCCAAGTCTTCGTGGAAAATCGCACTCGCACTCGCCGAGGCTTGAGACATAAGATACAGCAGGTAGTTGTCAATAAAACGGGTCATGAGGCGAATATACATGATTTGTAATTATATGCAAAGTCATGTAATTGACGATTGAAATGAGGGATTCGCAATGAATATTGATCGACATCAGCCAGAGTGGATTGACGCGTTTGAGCAGGTTTTCACTCTTTGCAAGATGCGTGTATCCGAAAAAATTGTTGTACTTTGCGAAGGTCAATCGCGACTGATAAATGTTGAATTGGCGGAACTTGCTCTTACTCGCATGGGGTTAAGTTTTGATCGCATCAAGGTTCCCACACCTGCACCAATGACTGGCCCTATTATCAGATCATCCGGTGCATCAACCGCTTTGAGTGGACAACCAGATGCCGTGACGCAATTGTGTTTGGCGGATGTGGTTGTCGATTTAACCGTCGAAGGGCTGATGCATGCTCCGGAAACGGGGCAAATCTTGCAATCCGGTGCGCGGATTATGAATGTTTCAAATGAGCATCCCGAGGCTTTGGCGCGTTTGGTACCAACGCTTGACCTTAAGGATATGGCCAAAGAGGCCACGGGGCGCATGCGGGCGGCCAAGGAAATGACGGTGAAATCATCGGCTGGAACGGATCTGCAAGTGGATTTGGAAGGGGCAGCAACCGTTGGTGTTTGGGGCTGGACAGATCGTCCTGGCACTTTGGCACATTGGCCTGCTGGTTTGATTGTTAGTTTCCCGCGCCGCGGGACCGTCAATGGTAGACTGGTTTATCAAGCGGGCGACATCAATCTGACCTTTAAGCGGTATTTCGAGGGTGTTGTTGATCTGACATTAACCGATGATTTCGTGACCAATGTCGGTGGCAATGGCTTGGATGCACGATTGATGCGCGATTATCTTGCCGCTTTTGACGATCCAGCCGCTTATGCGACCAGCCATGTTGGATGGGGATTTAATCCAGCTGCACGATATGAGGCTTTGATGATGTATGACAAGGCCGACACCAATGGCACCGAATTGCGTGCATTGGCGGGTAATTTTCTCTATTCCACAGGGGCAAATGAATTTGCCGGGCGTTTCACGCGCGGGCATTTCGATTTGCCCATGTTAGGGTGTGATATTGCGCTGGATGGTGTGGCGGTGGTTTCAAACGGTGTGCCAGTTTGAAACGCAGTGCTGGTATAAGCTACATTGAGGCAGGGCAGGGCCCAGCGATCATCTGCCTTCATGGAATTGGTGGTGGTCGCGATAGTTTTGTAAATCAATTGTCTGGAATTCCAAACCACCGGGTTATTGCATGGGATATGCCTGGATATGGCGAAAGCGATGAGGGTGCGCATAATTTTGCCGCCCTTTCCACAAAACTATCAAACTTTATTAAATCATTGGGACTGCAACAGGTGGTTTTGGTTGGACAATCTATAGGAGGCATGTTGGCAATAGAACATGCGTTGCGCCACAAAGACCAAGTAGTCGGCCTTGTTTTGATGGCAACTACACCAAGTTTTGGTGGTCGAGATGACAGTTTTAAAGATACATTTTTAAAGGCTCGATTGGCACCGCTAGAGGCCGGAAAATCGATGCATGAGATGGCAAAAGAAGCGGCACCGCACTTGGTAGGTGCACAGGATGATCATGCACTAATAGCAGAAATTGCGCGCATCTTGGGAAGTGTGCCCATGGCCAGTTGGCGTTCAATTTTACCGTGTTTGACATCGTTTAATCGTCGCAATGATTTGGGTGATATCCAATGTCCGTCCTTGGTTTTTTGCGGGGCAAAAGACGCCAGTGCGCCGGTGCGAACGATGGAATGGATGGCCAACCATCTGGCACAAAGTGCATTTCATGTGATCGATAACGCAGGTCATATGGTGAACCAAGAAGCCCCCAAAGAAGTGAACAATCTGATAACAGAATTCTTGAAAAGGAACAGCCTTTGACCGATGCCCCAATATTTGATCCCCAAGCTTGGGGATTAAGCGACGAACAGGCCAATCTGTGTACACAAGCCCGTGAATTAGCAGCGGAAAAATTTGCGCCGCGCGCAACAGAATATGATCGCAACGCAAGTTTTCCGACTGAGAATTATCAAGACTTGGCTGCATCTGGCTTGCTGGGTATTTGCATTCCCAAAGAAAGTGGTGGGCATGGTGCAGATCTAAAAACCTACATGCTGACGGCCGCAGAAATTGGGCGGTACTGTGGGGCCACAGCGCTTACATTTAATATGCACGTTAGCTCTTGTTTGTGGACGGGCGATTTGTTGGATCAGTTGGACCTTGACGATCATTTGCGCGATCAGCATCACAAAATGCGTGCGCTGCATTACGGGCGCATATTGAATGACGGAAAAATCTATGCCCAGCCATTTTCCGAAGGGGGTGCCGCGGCGGCAGGTTTTGCAGCTTTTGGCACAACAGCACTAAAGGTGGATGGTGGTTGGAAAATCACGGGTAAGAAGATTTTTGCATCACTTTCGGGGCATGCGGATTATTACGGAGTGTTGTGCAGTGCGCTGCAAACGGCAGACGAAAAATCATCGCGTCGCAACACAATGTATATCGCCGTTCATGCCGATGCTAAGGGTGTGTCTGTCGTCGGGGAATGGGACCCGATGGGGATGCGCGGAACTGTTTCTCGGACGTTGATTTTTGATGATGTCTTTGTCCCCGATGAGGCGCAATTGATGCCCCAAGGTGTATATCCCAAGGCGGCCAGTCGTTGGCCTCATATGTTTATGACGCTGACACCCGCTTATATGGGGATCGCGCAAGCGGCTTATGATTTCACGGTGTCCTATTTGCGTGGAGAAATCCCGGGTATGCCGCCTGTTAAACGTCGGATGTATCCAACAAAACAACTGGCTGTAGCACAAATGCGTTTGATTTTGGAACAGACTAAGGCATTGTGGTTTCAAGCAATATCCGAGGCGTCGCCTGATCCTAGTCAAGATGTTTTGATGCGGGCCTGGGCGGCACAACACACCGTCATGGAAAACGCGAACGCGATTTCACAATTGGCCATTCGGACTTGTGGTGGGCAATCGATGTTGAAATCCTTGCCCCTCGAACGTCTGTATCGCGATAGTCGGTGTGGTTCACTTATGCTGCCTTGGACAGCAGAGTTGTGCATGGATATGTTGGGTAAAGCTGCGTTGTATAACAAGGGCGAAACAGATGACGACGCTTGACGTCTGGATCCGGGATGCTGCTGCGCTGCATCCTGAAAAACCAGCGTTTGTGTTTCAAGGCGAGGTTATAACTTACGCCCAATTCGCCGATCTGATTGCTGAGCGTGCGGCCCGTTTGCTGGCGGGTGGTATTGCGCGCGGGGACCGGATTTCCTGGTATGGCATGAACAATCCTGAGGCGTTTGTTTTGCTTTTCGCCGCTGCGAAGATTGGCGCAATATTGCTGCCATTAAATTGGCGGTTGTCAGCTGTTGAAGTGGCCGAAATCGTTGAAAATGCAACGCCAAAAATAGTGTTTCATGATCATCATTTTGCAAGCCAGGCTGCGGGTTTAGATGTTCCTTTGGTATTAGAATTTGGGGGAGATATTCCTCTTAGCGTCAACAATGAGCAAGGTGTTCCATCGCTGAATGATCCACTGCTTTTGGTTTATACTTCGGGTTCAACCGGCCGGCCTAAGGGTGTAATTTTACCTCAAAAGGCATTGGTCGCAAACGCGCAGATGAGTGTTCAAGCCCACGGGATGCGCCCAACTGATACGGTTCTAAATGTACTGCCGTTGTTTCATGTTGGTGGGTTGAATATTTTACCAACACCAGCCTTCTCTATTGGTGCCACTGTTGAATTGCATGAAAGTTTCAACCCGACCGATACGGCCCTAGCCCTTAATCGTGTGGATTTGGCCATTGTCGTACCGACGGTTCTGGCCGCAGTCATGGCAACGCCCGAATGGCGGACAAAACAATCAGAAACGTTGCGGGGATTATCTATTGGTTCAACGGATGTTCCACTTGAAATGCTCAAGGCAGTGCACGCTCGCGGCGTACCAATGCTGCAAGTTTATGGCGCGACGGAAACAACACCTTTTGCAATTTTTCAAACTGTTGATACGGCAATGATCAATGAAGGTAGTATTGGCATTGAGGGTGCAAATTGTCAGGTACGTCTAGTGGTTGATGATCAGGATGTGGCGCAGGGGGATGCAGGTGAAATTTGGGTGAAAGGTGATAATGTTTTCACCCACTATTGGCAGGACCCGGTTGAAACACAAAAGGCATTAGAAGATGGATGGTTCAAAACAGGAGATGTTGCCCGCCAAGATTCTGACGGAAACTATTGGTTTGTTGATCGCATAAAGCATGTAATCATCTCTGGTGGTGAGAATATTTATCCCTCAGAGATAGAGCGTTTGTTGCGCGATCACCCAAAGTTGGAGGAGGTTGCTGTCGTTGGTGCGGCAGATGCACGTTGGGGTGAGGTGCCTATTGTGGTGGCTGTCTCAAAAACAGACTGCTGTGAGGCGGATGTAGTGGGCGTACTAGATGGTAAGTTGGCGCGTTATAAAATGCCGAAAAAGGTTTTGTTCGTCGACGCGTTGCCACGGAATGCCATGGGCAAGATCGTGGCGGCAGACGTTCGTGCGATGATCAATTAACTGTTTGTGAACCGCTTTCGCCGTTCCTTGATTTTTGCGTCAGCTTCGTCGGTACCATCATGAAACGAGCCAAAAAACTTGTCCCACGGCAATTCTAACCCCCCGTAATTACATTCAAAATAACGGTGATGCATTTGGTGATGAAAGGTCCCAAGCGCGAGACGATTTTTGTCTTTGATGACCATGCCTTCAAACCCTGTGTGGGTCGTGGCGGCCGTTAATGTGTAATACTGTAGGTGAAGCAGAATGTGTAAGGGATGGGCGCCGATAACAAAATGGATCAACACCGTGCCCAGATAAATAATGTGTTCCACTGGGTGCATCGACAAGCCGGACCATGGGCCGACGTTGACGTTTCGGTGGTGCAATGCATGAACCGTTTTATACAAAAACGGGATGTGGAGCATGCGGTGAATCCAATAAAAGTAAAAGCTCTCCCACATCGGTATGATAAAGAAAAACGCGACAAACCAAACCGGATTAGTAGACCAAGTTAGCAAAGTTACATGACCGTTTGCCAAGGCCCAAAACATCAAAACCTCATAAGCGGTCCAAAAGGTTACGCCACTTGCCAAAGTCCAAAACATATTGTCGCGAACTTGGCCTGAAAACGTAAATTGACGTCCATTTTTCATCAATGGGCGTGCATCATATTGCAACGTTTTCCCTTGCCCACGCCAAATAAAAAATACAAATGCAGACCACCCGCCACCAGCGTCATCAATGCCAGATTTCGCAGATACATTTGGACAATCCACCCAAATGCCAGCGTTTTTGTTTCTTCAAGCGGGGGTTGGAAATAAACCAGCGAAATCAGGGCAAACCCCAGAATGATTAACCGTTCCGAAATCAAAAACCAACTGTGCCAAATCCAAAGCAAGGCGGCCTTGGGTTTTGGTGGCCACGTGTAAAGTGGAGACACCTGCAAGGGTACGGTCGGCGTATGATTCCAGCCTCTCACTGGATTATTCCACCAGCCAAGGATCGTTTTCGCGCAGAATTATCAATGTGGGGCGGTCGGCTTGAAATGCGGTTTTTATTGCGTCTTCAAATGCTTGCCCATTTTGAGGGCGAACAGCGTGGCAATGACAGGCCTTTGCCAACATTTCAAAATCTGGGTTAATCCCCTCCACACCAACACGGGAAATATCTCGCAGATCCATGTCATCGCGAATTTGCTTCAATCCACCATTTTCCCAAAGCAAAATTGGTAAGGGCATTTTGTTTTCGGCAGCGACGATAATTTCCGGCATCGTAAACATAAATCCCCCATCGCCAACGATGGCCATTATGGGTTGGTCTGGGCGGGCCATTTTGGCGCCAATCGCATTAGGCAGACCGTTGCCGAGTGCACAGAATCCAGCAGGATAAGTGAATTTACGAGGGGATGAGACAGGTAAAGCGAAACATGCAGTATAGATAATTTGACATGCGTCTCCACAGAACATGGTATCTGCAGGGGTTGCTGTCCGCAGGTGCGCAAGGGCGCGCATATGCTGAACCTCAAACGGGGCACGATTGGCCATATATTCAGCGCGGGCTGATGCGACTTGTTTCGTTGCTACCTTGCGCTGATCGGTACCATCGTGGGTCTTGAGAGCGGTCAATAAGGTTGATGCGGCCATATTAGCATCAGCAACAATACCCAGTTTAGCTGGATAAAAATCGTTAATCTTGCGAGGATCAATATCGATGCGAATAATGTCACCGGGAATGTCTAAGCGTTCAATGTAACTGTCCGCCTCTGCAATTTCGGTACCAACAGCTAAAACAACATCGGCAGCGGTCAAAAGGGCTTGGGCTGGGGATTGAGACAAAGCACCCGCAAGATGCAAAGGATGGTTGTCGTCAACAATGCCCTTGCCGATAACTGATGAAACCACAACGGCACCCAGTTTTTCGGCAATGCCAGTTAACGCTGCGCTTGCTTCAGCCGCACCACCGCCAACAATCATCACCGGCGCTTTGGCATTTTTTAACATCTGCGCGGCTTGATCGATCAAGCCTTTGCCAGCGTTTGGCCGTGTGGGTAAGGTGACGGGCAGCCATTCTTCGTCAACCATTTCCTGCTGAACATCAATTGGAATGGAAATGTGAACGGGTCGCGGGCGTTCGGATGCAAAAATGGTAAATGCCTGTGCCAACAATTCTGGCACATCTGATGCGCGATATGCGGTCGCGGAAAGGGCAGTCAGAGGTTCCGTGACTTTCTTTTGTTCTGTGATGTCATGCAAAACCCCCCAACCTTTGCCAATGGTATAGCTGGGCTGTTCTGCGGAAATCAGCAAAAAGGGCAGACTATCGCCGTAACACTGACCTAACGCCGTGGCCGTGTTCGTGACACCAGGGCCGGATATAACGATGGCGAGACCGACCTCGCCCGTGCAACGCGCCCAACCTTCGGCCATAAAACCGGCACCTTGTTCATTACGCGCCTGAATGTGTGTAATGCCGCCGGCATTTGCGCCTAGGTTTAATCCACGACACAAATCAAGTGTGTGCACACCCGGAATGCCGAAAGCCTTGGTTAACCCATAACGTCCCAACAAGCGCATCACCGCTTCGCCACATGTCATCGCCATTCTAGGTGCCTCTTAAACCATTACAATTTCGGGCAGTTTGTCAGAAGGTTTGTGTGGTTACAATCACAAGAACTATCTTGCCAGCACTTGCAAAAGGCAGAACTTATCACGAAGACGGCATCAAGTGCTGCAAGGGTTTTGAAATATTGACTGACTGCCCTTATATCCGGATAACCAAACAAAACAGGAGCCAAGACATGAAATATGAAAAATCCGCCGAAGCGATCGCCCGTCTTAGCCCCGAGGAATATCGCGTGACCCAACAAAGTGGCACCGAGCGACCCGGAACAGGCAAATATTTGGACAACCATGAACCCGGTATCTATGTCGATATCGTCTCGGGTGAGCCGTTGTTTGCAAGTGCAGACAAGTTTGAAAGCGGTTGTGGTTGGCCAAGTTTCACAAAGCCGATTGTTAGTGAGCATGTAAGCGAATTGTCTGATACCACTTTAGGCATGGTGCGCACAGAAGTGCGATCAACCAATGCCGACAGCCACTTGGGTCATGTTTTTACCGATGGACCGCGGGATCGTGGTGGACTGCGTTATTGCATCAATTCGGCAAGTTTACGATTTATTCATCGCGACGAGATGGAAACTGAAGGCTATGGAAATTTACTTGATCAAGTGGAGGGCAACTAAATGACTGAACGCGCTGTATTGGCCGGTGGCTGTTTTTGGGGCATGGAAGATTTGATCCGCCAACTGCCGGGAGTAGAAGCGACACGGGTGGGTTATACAGGCGGCGACGTGCCCAACGCCACTTATCGCAATCACGGCACCCATGCCGAGGGAATTGAAGTTCTTTTCGATCCTGAGGTGATCAGCTTTCGTACGTTGCTAGAATTCTTCTTTAAGATTCATGATCCCAGCACATTGAACCGACAAGGGAACGATCGGGGGACTTCGTATCGATCAGGCATTTATTATGTGAATGACGAACAAAAGGCGGTCGCTGTTGATACTATTGCCGATGTAAATGCGTCGGGTATTTGGCCGGGTGTTGTGACAACAGAACTAAAGCCTGTTGGCGATTTTTGGGAAGCCGAGGCCGAACATCAGGACTATTTGGAACGATTTCCGAACGGTTACACGTGCCATTTTCCACGCGCAAATTGGGTTTTGCCAAAGCGCGCAGCGGCAGAATAAAGCTTGGCTTACCAAAAGGTAGGCTTTGGTGGCGGATGTCATTGGTGTACTGAGGCGGTTTTTGCCGCCTTGGTTGGGGTGGGCAAAGTCGAGCAAGGCTTTATCAATTCTACGCCACCTCATGACACCATGTCAGAAGCGGTCATTGTTCATTATGATGCAAACCAGATAGATTTGGCTGTGTTGATTGAGGCCCATCTGCGTACCCATGCCAGTACTTCAAATCACAGCATGCGGGAAAAATATCGCAGTGCAGTTTATACCTTTGATCATGCACAAGCAGTTGCAACCATGGGTGTTTTGAACAAACTAGCGCCAGATTTTGAAAACAACCTGATCACGCAAGTATTACCATTTGAAAGCTTTGCAGCCTCCGAGGCACGATTTCAAAGGTATTATGAAACTGACCCAGATCGACCGTTTTGTCAGCGATACATTGATCCCAAACTGGCCATGTTACGACAAAGGTTTGCGGCATACTCTACTTAAGAAAACTCTTGGCGAATGATTTCTGTATGTTCGCCAAGGGCAGGCAATTTTCCGGCTGTAAAACCGGCGGTCCGACCGGCTGGGCGTGGTAAAGTGACATCATTACCATCTGGAAGTTGGACATTCATTCGGCGCAGGGCAGGGTGCGAGCCAAGATCGGAGACCGTGGTATAGCGTGCCCATGCGATCCCTGAGTTTGTGCATTTTTCGATCGCTTCGCTAAGTGTCATCGAGGCAAACAGGGGTTCCAGTTCGTTATCCAATAGTCCGCGGTTCTTAACGCGGCCTGGGTTTGTTTTGAAATCATCGCGATCTAATAAATAGGGGCAATCCAGCATGTGGTTGCAAAAACGAACCCACTCGCCATTGTTTTGCACGGCTATGATAATGGTGCCGTCGCTGCAATCAAAAGGACGATATGGATAAATTGAGGCGTGTGACAGGCCATGGCGTTCTGTTTCAATACCCACATGTTCATAATGCAACAGTGGGACAGACATCCAATCGGCCATGCCATCAAACATCGAAATCTCGATACTTTGGCCGCGACCTGTTTTGCCCCTTTCAATCAAAGCCTCAAGAACCGCGGCATGGGCATTTGCGCCAGTGGCAATGTCAGCGGCGGAGACGCCTACTTTTGATGGGGTTTGCGGTGTACCTGTCACCGCACAAAGCCCACTTTCGGCCTGAACCAACATGTCATAGGCTTTCATCTGGGCATAAGGCGTGTCCTGCCCATAGCCAAGTATGGAAACGGCAATCAGTTGGGGGTATTCTTGGGCGATCACTTCATCCGTAAAACCCATTCTGCCAAGAGCACCGGGCGCAAGGTTTGAAACAAGAACGTCGGCTTTTCCCAAAATGTTTCGCAATAGTTTCAAATCACTGGATGATTTTAAATCAAGAACCGCACTTTCTTTGCCACGATTAAGCCAAGCAAAATAGGCTGAAGTGCCTTTTACTGCGTTGTCATAATGGCGCGCGGTTTCGCCTGAATTACGTTCGATTTTGATAACACGTGCACCTGCATCGGCCAGTCTCACGGTGCAAAGTGGCGCAGCTACGGCTTGTTCGATAGCCACGACCAAAATCCCATCAAGCGCACCCATTAATAGGACCGTGGCAGGCCAAGAACATGCTCGGACAAATAGGAAAGGATAAGGTTGGTTGAAATAGGCGCTACTTGGTACAGGCGAGTTTCGCGAAATTTACGCTCTATGTCATATTCCTCGGCAAAACCAAAACCGCCGTGGGTTTGTACGCAAGCATTCGCCGCCTCAAAAGATGCATCCGCCGCCAGCATTTTGGCCATGTTTGCCTCGGCGCCTGGATTTTCACCGGCCTCATACAAGCGCAACGCTTCTTTCACCATAAGCTCGGCTGCACGCATGTTTGTGTACGCCTTGGCGATTGGAAATTGCACACCTTGATTTTGACCAATGGCACGATCAAAAACACGACGATCTTTGGCGTAGGTGACAGATTTTTGGGTAAACCACTTGGCGTCCCCGACACATTCAGCGGCAATCAAAATGCGTTCAGCGTTCATTCCAGTCAGAATGTATTTGAAGCCTTTCCCTTCTTCACCGATTAAATTTTCGGCCGGAACACGTAGGTTGTCAAAAAACACTTCAGTCGTTGCGTGGTTCATCATGGTTCGAATGGGACGGATGGTTAGACCATTTCCTACGGCTTTACGCATATCTACCAAAATCACGGACAGTCCATGGGTCTTTTTCATTCCTTCACGCCGTGGCGATGTGCGTGCAAGTAACAGCATCAAATCGGAGTGTTCCGCGCGACTGGTCCAAATTTTCTGACCATTGATGACGTATTCATCACCTTCCAACACCGCCGTAGTTTTTAACGCCCCTGTGTCTGTACCACTGGTGGGTTCGGTCACGCCAAATGCCTGTAGGCGCAGCTCACCCGAGGCAATCTTTGGTAAGTAAGTTTGTTTCTGGTCATCTGATCCGTGCCGCAACAATGTACCCATCGTGTACATTTGGGCATGGCATGCGCCGCTGTTACACCCTTGCATTTGCATTTCTTCGAGAATGGCTGCGGCGGCTGACAAAGGAAGGCCCGCACCACCATATTCTTCGGGGATCAAAACAGATAGCCAACCAGCCGCTGTTAATGCATCAATAAATGCTTGTGGATAGGTCATGTCACGATCTAACCCCCGCCAGTAAGAACCTGGGAATTCAGCGCATAATTTGGCGACAGCCTCGCGAAGATCATTGTATGAATTATCCATAGGAATCCTTATTTGCACTGGCACATCTTTGTTTGAAATACGCGTTATGTCCATACTGCAGAGACTATGCAGCGCTTCAAAAAATACGGATGAAAAACGTAAAGCAGGTGATCTGGTGCATCTTAGTGAATTGGTTGATTGTCAGATGGCACTTTAGCTGGATGAAATCCGGTTAAAACAACGTGTGTAAGATTTGCAACTATCGCAATGGCGACAGACTCAATTGCGGTCACTGGTCACGTACCCAGAGACTTTCTGACTAATTTAATTCCATTTTCGGCTTGGAAATAGGCCAAGATTGCACAAGGTGCCGCTGTTGAAACAGGTAAAATTATCGTGGTGATGCGGACATGACAGTGGCGATTATGCGCCCGTCTGCAACGTTGAACGAAATCATCGGATAACGGCAACTTCGACTTAACAAAAAGAAACCCACCAATTGATTTTGGTGGGTTTCTTTGTTGGACGGCGTGAATTTTGGGTAAATGGCTGCCTTAAACGGGCTTTGGCTTTAATGTTTCAACCGCATCATGTTGTGACAGAAATATCTCGCCACTAAGATGTGATAAGAAGTGCCCTCGTTTTAGGCGATCCATGACAGGCCCTTTGATCTCGGACAAATGTAACTTCACACCCATTTCGCGTAGTCTCTCGTTGATCATTTCCAACGATTCTAGGGCACTTAGGTCAACGTCATTTATGGCAGAGCACTGCAGAATTACGTGGCGAACACATTTATCTTTTGCAACACGGTTGTGAATTTTGTCCTCCAAATAACGCGCATTGGCGAAATAAAGGCTTTCATCAACACGCAATGACACGATTGTTGGATCAGTAACAACGTCATGGCGTAAAATGTTTCGATAGTGATGCGTGCCCGGTACTTTGCCCACTTCGGCGATGTGGGGTTTTGATGATTTATACAGATGCAGCAAAATTGACAGAATTACACCGGCCAAAACGCCTGCTTCTACGCCCAAGATGAGGGTCAAAATGATAGTTACGGATACGGCGCTAAAGTCGGCTTTGGCGTATTTCCAGCTCCGTTTCAGGATCGAAAAATCCACAAGGCTTAGAACGGCCACGATAATTGTCGCGGCTAAGGTCGCTTTGGGTAAAAAATAAATAAGCGGCGTCAGAAACAGGGCGGCGAAGGCCAAACCAATAGCCGTAAAGGCGCCTGCGGCGGGGGTTTCAGCACCTGCATCAAAATTCACGACAGAGCGTGAAAATCCACCGGTTACGGGAAATCCGCCCGTAAGGGATGCACCGATGTTTGCCGCGCCTAAACCGATCAATTCTTGATCTGGGTTGATCTGTTGCCTTTTCTTGGCGGCCAAAGTTTGGGCGACTGAAATGGATTCAACAAAGCCGATGATTGATATTAAAAAGGCAGGCAAAAGAAGTTGACCCAAAAGGTCAGGCGAAAACGATGGCAAGGTTAATGGGGGCAGACTTTGCGGTACTTCGCCCACGATTTTGACGCCTTTTTGTGCTAAATCAAATCCCCAAACAACAAGGGTTGTTACAACAATAATCGCGACGGGGCCAATTTTTATTAGAATGCCTATGACATGTTTGGGCATGCCTAGTTTTTGCAAAAAGGGCGACAATCCTTTTCGTATCCAAAACAGAAATGCTGTTGCTGATGCGCCAATGACCACTGTGATCCAGTTTATTTCCGACAAATGCGAACTAAGTGAAATAACGAGATCCAATAGGTTGTGCCCATGCGCATTAACCCCAAACACATTCTTAAGCTGGCTGGTTGCAATAATTATACCGGATGCCGTGATAAATCCTGCGATTACGGGATGTGACAAAAAATTGGCAATAAAACCAAGACGAAAAAGCCCCATCAACAGTAATATAATGCCGGATAGTGCTGCCAATGAAAGTGCTGCAACCGCATACCCCATAGTGCCCTGTTCAACGATGTTACTTAGAGCAGCGGCGGTCATCAGAGAAACAACAGCAACAGGACCAACCGCTAATGAGCGACTGGTGCCAAAAACGGCATAAAGCATAATCGGAACAATTGAGGCATAAAGGCCAGCCTGAGGTGGTAAACCTGCCAAAAGCGCATAGGCCAGTGATTGAGGGATCAACATGATTGTTACGATTAAGGCTGCAACAAGATCATTTGTTAGGGTCGCGCGATTATAGTCCTGCCCCCATTTAAGAATGGGCAAGAACTGTATTAATTGGGTTTTCATTGTGTTCTCTGAAAAATTTGGGGTCCCTCGTTTTGGTTCGCAAGGGGCCAGATTTTAGATGTTAGGCGCCGTTTTGAGACATGGACCACAGCATTGAGGATCGCGCGCCTGTTCGACAGAATGCCAATACTGGCCCCGACATGGTCGACACTGAATTGGCAAAGTCGTCAGCATCACTTTGGGACATTTGACCAGGAATGATCGGTTGATGGATAACTTCTAGACCAGCGGCTTTGGCGGCGGTCGCTATTTCATCAAACGTTGGTTGGCCGGCTTCTTCGCCATCGGGTCGATTGCAGATAATACCGCCAAATCCAGCATCTTTGATTGCGTACATGTCAGAGGACAAGATTTGCTCGCTAACAGACAGGCCATCTGCAAGGTTTTTCAATTCCATGTTCGTATCCTCTTATATACCGTTTACGGGTATTTTTAGCACTTGGTTCCCGTCGGCATCCGTGGGCACCTCGCCTGCGCGCATATTAACCTGAAGTGAAGGGATGATCAGTTTGGGCATGCTAAGTTGCGCGTCGCGTTCTGTGCGAAACTTGATGAAGTCTGCGCGGGTTTTGTTTCCACCGACGTGGATATTGTCAGCCTTTTGATCCGCCACCGTGGTTTCCCATTCAATCGCGCGCCCATTGGGGCCATAATCGTGGCACATGAACAGGTGGGTTTCGTCAGGCAAGGCGAGCACCTTCATGATACTGTCATATAATTCACCTGCATCTCCACCTGGAAAATCACAACGTGCTGACCCACCGTCTGGCATAAAGAGCGTATCACCTGCAAAGGCAGCATTCCCAATTACATGCACCATACATGCAGGTGTGTGACCGGGCGTGTACATCGCAAAAGCCTGCATCGTGCCAATGTTGTAAGTGTCGCCGTCTTTAAACAGCGCATCAAATTGTGAACCATCGCGTTGAAAATCGGTGCCCTCATTGAAAACCTTGCCAAAGGTTTCTTGGATCACCATGATTTTTTCACCAACCCCGATTTTGCCACCCAATTTGTCCTGAATATAGGGGGCGGCACTTAGATGATCGGCGTGAACATGGCTCTCGATGATCCAATCAACTGTCAATCCACGGTCTTGGATTTCGACAATCAATTTATCCGCGGCCTTATAGGTGATACGCCCTGCGGCATAATCAATATCCATAACGCTGTCGATAATTGCACAATGGTTACTGTTTGGATCTTTGACAATGTAAGTGATTGTATTCGTCGCGTCATCAAAATGAGCGGAAACATCGGGCTTAACAGTCATGTTTATTGGATAGGTCATTTTGTTCTCCTCAAACTTAAATTTGAACTGGTGCACGTTTCGCCAGCATGCTTTGCAAGACTTTAGCCACAAAGATACCTGCCAGCAAAGCGATTACGAAAGTTACGACTTCGATGCGCCCTGTGCCCAATGCGGGTAGTGCACCACCAGGACAAAAACCAGATATCCCCCAGCCAATACCAAAGACGGCTGATCCTGCAATCAATGGCAGATCAAGGTCGCGTCGTGTTGGCAACTGAAAGCTTTCGGACATCATGGGGGCAGGGCGCTTTAATACAAAACGATAACCGATAAATGTTACGATCAATGCACCACCCATAACGAAGGCCAAGCTTGGGTCCCACGTTCCTGCAATATCAAAGAAATTCAGAAGTTTAGCAGGATTGGCCATGCCGGAAATTGAAATTCCAACGCCAAAAACGAGACCGATTAAATATAATGAAATTAAGCGCATCCTTAGGCTCCTAACATGTGGCGAACCACGTAAACAGTGATGCCGGTTGTGATCATAAAGGTGAATGTTGCCGCTATGGAACGAGGTGAAAGTCTGGCCATGCCGCAGACGCCATGCCCAGATGTGCACCCCGCACCAAATGTGACGCCTAGGCCCACGATAAAGCCGCCGGTGATCAACATAGTCGTTGAAATAGGCACTTGCACAGCGGGAAATTCACCAGTGAAAAACATGACCACAACGGGTCCTGTAACCATGCCTGCAAGCACGGTTGCGCGCCAAGACCAGTCAGAAAAGTTAGAGGGTTGAAGCAGACCTGCCAAAATTCCAGTGGCCCCCATGATCCGGCCGGCTGTCGCCATCAATAAGATGGCTGATAAGCCGATTAGAACGCCGCCGCCAAGGGATAGAAAAGGGGTAAATACAGTTTCCATCACAGTTTACACGTCCGTAAGCCGAAGATGCGGTAAAGTGGACAGAAACGAATTGATGCCGTTGCCAACATGATGATGCCAGCAATTACAGAAATCGCGGTAAAGGTATTGGACGAAAACATTGCCAACCCACTTATGAATGGTGCGCCCAGTAGGACGATGCCCAAGATTGTGCGAAAAATGCGATCAACACTTCCTAGATTTTTAGTCATTTTGAAATTTCCTCATTAAGCTATGATGACCATAGGGGATTGAGGACGCCGCTAACGGTGACAAAGTCACATTAAGGGGAAATAGTTTTAAGTATTGTGTTTGGCCAATTGTTTTAAATTGATTTTATCAAGCAAATTTACACGTCCGCGCGCTTGTTCAATCCAGCCACGCCGTTGAAATTCTTGTAGTTGTCGAGAAATGACCTCGCGTGCCGAGCCAAGCTCAACAGATAATTTTTGATGCGTGGTCATGACTGTTCCATCGGTATTGGCCAAAGACAGTAATTTATCGGCCAAGCGTACATCAAGGCGTTGAAAGGCAACCTCGTCGATCATTTGAAACAGACCAGTGATCCGTTTTGAAAAGGCCGCAAATACGAAGTCTCGAAAGGATTTGGATTGGGCAACAAGTTCGTCAAACACATCGCGAGGAACCGCTGCGGCCCGAACGGGCGTTTCTGAAATGCCGTCAGCGGCGTAGTCTTCAAATGCCAAAAGGCATGCGGTGGTTAAAACACAACTTTCCCCTGCATTAATCCGATACAAAACAATTTCGTGGCCGGTGTCAGAAACTTGTTGAACGCGCACGGTGCCATCTAAAAGAAACAACATGTTTTCTGGTGAGTTTTCGGGGCCAAAGATTGTAACACCCTTTGGTACCTCGATGATGTTGCTACGCGACAAAAGCAATTCTTTGATTTTGGGCTCTAGACGGGAAAGGCCAGGGAAACGTTCAACCCATTCATACTCGCTGGTCATCAAGAAACCCCCTATTGCCTTTGTGCGCAAAACATACCGAACAATCGGCTATTTTAACAACCAAACATTGTCGGTGGCGGGAACCGTACCTGTGAGCCCACCGCCAGCAACAGCCTTTTCCTGTAAAAGTTCGCAATCATAGTGGCCTGAATAATGGCTGAAAACCTCATCTTTCGAAATTGAAAACGGTGGGCCATCAACAAGTTTTTGATCATAAGAAAACGTTAACAAAAGTTGCGGCGCGGCCTTTGTGATGTCAATTACATGTTTTGAATACATGCGTCGCATTTCGGCGGGTAAGGCGACCAAAGCGGCGCGATCATAAGTGGCTGAAACGGAACCAAGATCGAATTGTGAAACCTTAAAAATATCACCAACCAAGATATCAATTTTTGGCCCTCTATAACGTGTAATTGCACCCTGTGTGGTTATCGATGGTGTGATTTTTAGTTCGTCAAACAATTGATTGATGGCAAGTACGCTCAGTTCGACGCCAACAACACTAAAACCTCGATCCAACAGCCAAGAAATATCGCTGGATTTGCCGCACAATGGCACAAAAATGCGAGCCTGCGAAGAAACGCTCAGGGATGAAAAATGCTGAACCAAAAGCGGATTTACAGCCGGAAGGTGAAATCCAATTTGATTGTTTTTCCAGCGTTCATGCCAAAAATTAGCTTCCATTTATTCCATACCTATTATTGGTTTGTATGAACGCATTGGCCGTTCTGACTAAGCAATGCTATTCCCATTCCATCTGTTCAAATACAGCCTGCGCGTTTCGTCCGGCAAGGGCGTCAAATTGATCTAAATAATCAAAGGCGGATTGGTCAACGTTCACCGAACCAATGATGTCGCCGCCCTCATCAATATGCTCGCCAATTTTTGTACGCAAGTTTTTCAAATAGTCATAGGTATCTGCACGCGCTTTACCTAAGTTTGTGGCGGGACCATGCCCCGGTACGACATGTTTAGGATTTAGGGCCGCAATTGCTTCAAATGCCTCGACCCATTCAGCGGAATTTGAAAAGTCCATGACGCCAAGAAGGCGATTGATATAAACAATATCGCCGGAAAACACGGTATCAGACTGTTCAATCCAAACGAAGCTGTCGCCCGGGGTGTGCGCTGCAAATGGGTACCAGATTTCAAAAGTTTTGTTGCCAAGCTTCAACGTATAAGCGTCGTCAAATGTGATGTCAGCATAGGCCGGGTTTGTTCCGGTCAAATTGTCGCCGATTAATTGTGAAAGCATTGTCAATTGAATTGAGGATCGATCCTTTTGATCAGCAACCGCATCTGATGCCGAAATGATAATCGCATCGTTTTTCCGCCAATATGAATTTCCGATCCAACGGTGGTCTTGCCCGCCTGTGTTGATCACGTATTTTACGGGTTCATCTGTCAGGGATCTAACGACGTCATCGATCATCGCTGCACCAAGCGCGCTGCCACCGGAATCAATTAAAACGGCGCCTTCTGTGGTCGTAACCAAGCCAAAGGTGGCGTTATTGCCCATGTTTTCGGCATTCCGTTGTTCCAGCGGTCCAACAATAGCCCAAACATCGTCGTTCACTTGCTGAACACGTAAGACATTGGCGAACGCTGAAATTGTTGAAAACAGAATGGCGATCATTGCCATTTGAATTGATTTGAAATGCATTGGATGGCCTCGTTTAATACACATTACATTTTTTGAATATATAGAGGGATGCACAATATAGAAAGCCAGTTAATACATTTCAGTCTTCTTTTGGCCGATTAAGGTTGCAATGCCAAAAGTTGATAGGCTCTTTGTGCGACGTCTGCCGTCACCAATGGCATGCCGCGTTTGATCCAACCAGGGCCGCGTTCATTTCCGATCATTCCCTCGGACACATCCACCACATTATCAAATCCATTTTTTGAAAGAATGTTAATGACGTAAGCTGTTCGACCACCCGTTGCACAGATCAATCCGATTGATTTGCCATGTTCAGCTGTCAAAAGAGCACCAATCTGTTTTGAAAAATCCGGACTGTGCAATGTCATTGCAACCGCACCTTTCGCAACGCCGGTTTCAGCCCATTCGCCGGGGCTACGAATGTCAACAAGGATCATTTCGCCGTTGTTAACCGCGACCGCCGCCTCTGGCGCAGAAATAATCGTAGGTTCAGCCATCGCGGGCAATGAAATCAGAGTAGCGAAAGCAAATATCAAGGAACGGAACACCGGTATTCTTTCTCTAAAAGTAGGCTTGATAGTACGATGACAAATATAAGAGTGCCAATGGGGTTGCCTGCAACGTTTTCGTGATCGTGAGTAATTATAAAATTTCGATGGTGTATAAAATTTCAGCGCAGAATAGGTGATCGAAGCTTGGGTGTTATTGTTCAACGGAACTGTTGATAAGCCAAAAAATGGGTGTTAGCGTTATCAGTAATCTTAAATGAAAACGCTCGTTCTCGGATGAGTTGAATAAGATTTTTTGCGAAATGACGTTCTGGGAGGAATTTATGTCAATCAAATCAAAACTTTTATCAGCAGGCCTTATCGCTGCAACAGGTGCCTTTGGCACGTCTGCCTTTGCCGATGTATGTGATACGCCAAGCAAATTGGGTGATCTTGGAAACTTTGAAGGTGAAGTGATCACCATCATGGGTTCAATGGAAGGCCAAGACGAGCAAATGCTAACGAACACTGTTAGCTGTTTTGAAAAAGCCACTGGCGCTGTCGTTAAGTATTCTGGTTCGCGCGACTTTGCGGCCCTGATCGTAGCTGATTTGCGTTCAAACAACGCGCCAAACATCGCTATTTTCCCACAACCCGGTTTGGCTGGCGACATGGCCAAAGAAGGTCACTTGACGCCACTAGGTGATGATTTAGCTGCTTGGATGACCGACAACTATGGTGCTGGTTCATCATGGGCTGCCTTGGGTACATATGCAGACGCTGACGGTAAAGAAGATTTCTACGGTTTTGCCTATAAAATGGATCTAAAATCTTTGGTGTGGTTCTCACCTGACCAATTTGAAGACAACGGTTATGAAGTTCCCTCCACGATGGAAGGTCTGATTGAACTGTCTGATCAAATGGTAGCCGATGGTAACACACCTTGGTGTATCGGTGTTGAATCCGGTAACGCCACAGGTTGGACTGCGACTGACTGGATGGAAGATTTGATGTTGCGTACAACATCGCCAGAAAACTATGATAAATGGGTTTCAAACGAGCTTGCGTTCAACAGCCCAGAAGTCATCAACGCGATGAATGTCTACGGTCAATTCTCTCGTAATGACGACTATGTTGCCGGTGGCGCGTCCTCTGTTGCGACGACATTCTTTGGTGATGCACCAAAAGGTCTGTTCTCATCACCTGCGTCTTGCATGATGCACCGTCAAGCATCGTTTATCCCTGCGTTCTTCCCGAAAAAGGGTGAAGAAGTTGCAAACGGCGAAGCAGATTTCTTCTACTTCCCACCATATGCAGCAGCTGATCTAGGTAATCCAGTTTTGGGTGCCGGTACACTTTGGACAATGACCAAAGACAGCCCAGCAACACGTGCATTCTTTCAATACATGACAGAAGCATCAGCACACGAAGCATGGATGTCACAAGGCACGTTCCTGACCGCACACAAAGGTGCAGACCTTTCTGCATATGCGACACCAGCGTTGCGTAAGCAGGGCGAAATTTTGTCAAACGCGACAACATTCCGCTTTGACGCATCTGACCTAATGCCAGGTGCCATCGGTGCCGGTGCGTTCTGGTCAGAAATGACAGCGTTTGCAAACGGACAAGATGCTGAAACAACAGCTGGCAACATCCAGGCTGCATGGGACGCAATCAAGTAGTATTGCCAACCTAAAAACATGAAGGAGCGCAGATTGAATTTGCGCTCCTTTGATTTTCTGCTCGCCCGTTTCTAAACACCTGCCAATGCAATCCACCAATTGGAAAATGTGATGCGTTCAATCAAGCCAATCATCGCCAGCAACAGTCTCGCAATCGTTTTGACGATTGTCCTTTTGTTGCCCATCACGGCCATCGTCGCCTATATCATAACGTCACCGCTAGACGGTTTAATGGCCAAGTTTGGGACATGGTTGCATGAAAGTCGCGACTGGGAATTTTCGGTTTTTGACACGCAAGAACGTTTCGCAAAAATTGGTTTTGCTATTCGATCCATATTTATCGCCGTTGGAATTTCGTTTCTTTATTTCGGCGTTTCCAACTGGTTGAACATGGGCCTAGCTAGGGTTTCATCTAAAAATTCAGAAGGTCGCCAATCTACGATTGTTGAAGCCATTCAGCCGTGGATTTTTGTTGGCCCAGCATTGGTTCTATTATTCCTGTTCTTACTAGTTCCCGCCTTATCCACCCTTAGCCTTTCGTTTCAAGAAGCTGACGGAGCAAGGACATCGAGGAACTATGCGTTTTTATGGGATCCTGCCGCGCTGGGGTACGAACAATTCCGATACGCCATGCGCAATAGTTTGATGTGGCTTATCCTTGTGCCCACGGCCTGTATCTCGCTTGGTCTCTTGATTGCCGTTCTTGCGGATTCTGTGAAATGGGGCATTATCGCCAAGACATTGATTTTTGTGCCCCTTGCGATTTCTTTTGTCGGGGCAGCCGTCATTTGGCGCAACATTTTTGCGGGTGGTGGTATTCAACCACAAGAGGCCATTAACGGCGTCACGCCCTCTTACCAAATCGGTCTTTTGAAATCTTTGTTGGGCCATACGGCGGCCTATAACGAACCCCTTTACAGCCTTCAATTTTGGGGGAACTTTTTCTTGATGTGGATTCTGGTTTGGGTGCAAACTGGCTTTGCTATGGTTATCTTTTCTGCCGCTTTGCGTGGCGTGCCCGAAGATACAATTGAGGCGGCGACCATTGATGGTGCCAACCCGTTTCAAATGTTCTTTCGCATCAAGTTACCACAAATCTATTCCACAGTTTTGGTAGTTTGGACGACGTTGGTTATTTTAGTACTGAAGGTTTTTGACATTCCGTATGCGCTATCAGCGAATGATGACGATAAATTACTGCTGGCAACGATGATGGAAAACGCGCGGAACAACTGGTCTGTGGGTGGCGACAACGTGGATAATCTGTTTGCGGCTATTGCTGTAATGTTGATGTTGACCGTGGTGCCGAACATGATTTTCAATGCATGGCGCATCCGTCGTGAACAAAAAGATATGGGCCATTGAGGGAATTTCGCAAATGATTAGTCGCACCTTAAAACACGTCGTTCTGGCCCTTATTGTATTCATTTGGGTTGTGCCATTTGTGGCACTTGTTACCACGTCTTTACGATCTGATGTTGCCTCGAAAACCTCTGGGTTTTGGACGGCATTTACACCGACCGAATTGGGCCATCGATTTGGTACCCATGACAAGGGCGACGATACCGCCTTTCTAGTCATGAAGGGCAATATTTTTGAGCGATTGAACAAAGATAAAGACAGCTACAAGGTTGATGGTTCTATAAAGTCGATCATGTTTAAGGGCCGTGTACCTGACCCAGAAAACGAAGGTAAAACCAAGCTGATCCGCAAGTTGGTGCCAGTAAATGAGGCAATGGATGTTCGCGGTGGTGAGTTTATCTTCCAATCCAACGGCGATTTTGTTTGGACGTTTGAAACGGAAAGCGCGCCCAAACCCAAAAATCTTGACGTGTTCATTGATCAAGATCCGGTCTTTGGACTTGATGCATATGCAGAGGTTCTGTTTGCCAATAAAAATGTGCCAAATGCACTTATTTCGTCGTTTATCGTCACCATACCGGCCACGATTATCCCGATAACAATCGCCGCCTTTGCCGCCTATGCCTTTGCGTGGATGAGTTTCCCTGGGCGAGATTGGCTGTTTGTTATCGTTGTCTCCTTGATGGTTGTTCCGACCCAATTGGCGTTTTTGCCTGTTTTACAGGGATTTAGTGGTGTTGCATCTTGGGCGACGTCGTTGAACGCAATGTTAACTGATTGCGAGAGCACGCAGACATGTCAGGTGGCATCCAAATCATTCGCCAGTCTTTGGGTCACCCATACGGCGTTTGGCTTACCTTTGGCGATCTATCTGCTGCGGAATTACATCGTCGGTTTGCCACGCGAGTTGTTGGAAAGTGCCCGAATTGATGGCGCGAACCATTTGCAAATTTTCACCCGCTTGATCGTTCCCTTGTCAGTGCCTGCCTTGGCGTCTTTCAGTATTTTTCAATTCTTATGGGTTTGGAACGACTTGATTGTTGCTTTGTATATCGGGCCATCGGATGCGTCCGATTTGGTGTTCCCGATCCGTCTGCAAAAACAATTGGGCACGTTTAAAGATCAGCTGCACTTGTTGAATGCATCAGCAGTTATTTCGATTATCGTGCCGGTTATCGTGTTCCTTTCAATGCAAAAATATTTCATTCGCGGCCTGCTTGCAGGGTCGGTTAAGGGTGGCTGATTTATGGAAAATTCTGCTTTGAAGTGGTGGGAAACCGCCGTCATCTATCAAATATACCCACGTTCTTTTCAGGATTCTAACGCTGACGGGATTGGTGATTTACCCGGTATAACGTCACGTTTGGATTATCTTGCCGGGCTTGGGGTTGATGCGATTTGGATCAGTCCGTTTTTCAAATCCCCACAAAAGGATTTTGGCTATGACGTGTCGGATTACTGCGATATCAATCCTGACTATGGTACGCTTGCGGATTTTGATGAATTGATTTCCAAGGCCCATGCACTGGGTCTGCGGATCATGATCGATATCGTGCCAGCGCATTGTTCCGATCAACACGAATGGTTTGAAGAAAGCCGCCAGTCGCGCACAAATGACAAAGCCGATTGGTATCATTGGGTTGATCCCTTGCCTGATGGATCCGCCCCTACAAACTGGTTGTCGTTCTTTGGAGGGCGCGCTTGGAGTTGGGAGCCGCGTCGCCAACAGTATTATTTGCACAACTTTTTACCAAGCCAGCCAAATTTGAACCACCACAATCCAGAAGTTCGTAACGCCCTTACGGATGTTGCGCGGTTTTGGTTTGATCGTGGGGTGGATGGGTTTCGCCTTGATGCGGTGCATACGATTAATGGCGATACAGCGCCTTATCAAAACAACTTGGCAAATCCCGATTTTGTGCCCGGCGACTTGCCGCAACAGCAACAACCGTTCTTTCGACAATTGCATGACAGCGCGCAGTTAAATCAACCTGCCATTCAGTTATTCAGCGAAGCATTCCGTGCTGTTGCTGATGAATATGAGGATCGGTTTTTGATGGGTGAATTGCATGGCGATGACCCTGTTTTGGCCAGTAAAACGTTCACTGCGCCTGGGCGATTGCATGCGACCTATAATTTTAACTTGCTGGCATGGGCAGGTTTGAATGTAACGGAAATGAAGGATGCAATTTCTGAGGCCGTTGTGGCATTCAACAGTACAGGTCGATTGACGTTTGCGTTTTCAAATCATGACGTGCCACGTTCTGGAACGCGCCAGCTTGAACCTTTGGGATTGGCCGAGACAGATCAAGAAGCGTTACAATTGTTGTTGCTGAAACTAGAAACCTGTTTGATCGGTTCCACCTGCGTTTATCAAGGCGAAGAATTGGCATTTGATGATGTGCGCGATATTCCAGTTGAGCAAATGCAGGATCCCTGGGGCATTGAATTTGCGCCTGTATTCATGGGCCGCGATACGTGTCGTACGCCAATGGTTTGGCAAGAAGATGCCCCGCAAGGTGGATTTTCAACCGCGAATAAAACGTGGCTACCAATTGCGACACAACATTTGAAGCGGGCAGGGCTGGATGAGGTGAAGCGACCAAATTCCACTTACAACGCTTACGCAAAATTCTTGAAATGGCGTAAAAAACAAGCGGCAATGATGACGTCAAACACGATGTCCGAATTGTCCGGCGAGGATCATCAAATTGTTTTTGATCGCATTTCCGATACCCAAACCCTTCGATGCTGTTTTGATTTCAAAACGCTGACCGCAACCTTTGAGGAAATCTAAATGGCACAAGTAGCACTTAGAGATGTCAACAAATTCTTTGGTACAACACATGTCATCCGCGATGTTGATTTGGAAATCAACAAGGGTGAGTTTGTTGTTTTTGTTGGCCCGTCAGGATGTGGAAAATCAACGCTGTTGCGCCTGATCGCCGGTTTGGAAAAACTGACAAGCGGTGAAATTGAAATTGCCGATCGCGCAATTATGGATTTACCCCCTTCAAAGCGCGGCATCGCGATGGTTTTCCAATCCTATGCATTGTACCCGCATATGACGGTTTTTCATAACATGGCGTTCTCATTGAACTTGCAAGGGTTTTCCAAATCCGAGATTGCCGAGCGTGTAACCGCCGCGGCCAAAACGTTACAAATGGAACACCTGCTTGATCGCCGTCCAGCGGCCTTGTCAGGGGGACAACGCCAACGGGTCGCAATTGGGCGCGCCATTGTGCGTAATCCTGATGTGTTCTTGTTTGATGAGCCGCTGTCAAACTTGGATGCCGCATTGCGTCATGAGACCCGTGTTGAGATTGCCAAGCTGCATAAGCAACTGGATGCGACCACAATATATGTGACGCATGATCAGGTTGAGGCCATGACATTGGCCGACAAAATCGTCGTTCTAAAGGATGGCGTCGTGATGCAGGTTGGTTCACCCATGGAATTGTTCAATAACCCTGCAAATGAATTCGTAGCAGGCTTTCTAGGTTCACCAAAAATGAATTTCTTTGAAGGCGAGATGACATCTGTGACGGTCGATAATACTGCGGCGGACTTCAGAGGCGCTGATTTTAGTGCTGGCAATGTTTCATTGGTTTCAAAAGAAAAGGCTAAGGGCGAAAAAGTGAAATTAGGCATTCGTCCACAACATTTAAGATTGGACCCGAAAGGCGAAATCACCGGATCAATCACGCTAATTGAACGATTGGGCACGGAAACCGTTGTCGAACTAATGACACCTTCTAATACACAATTCAGGTTTGCGACCCCAGAACAATTGGACCTAGAATTAGGCGACAACGCGCAATTTTCCTTTGATCAAACAAAGGCCCATTTGTTTTAGATGATCTGATCATAGTAATTGAGTTGTTATCGTTTTGGTTGAAATCATGATCGATTCTGGCTGATTTTTGCACCAAAATTAAAAATGACTTTTGAAAGCGATCAAATCCAACAAATTGAGTGCAATATTGCAATCACAGGATTTTTTGGTGAAAGAGCATATGTGGAGGCGAGTACCGGACTCTCACGTGTATGGTTGGTTTTTAATAATGCATTGTTTATAATGTGTTGATGTGGCAAGCGTGTATACAGAACGTGTATATAAATGGTGCTTGAATGGCTCGGAAACTACCGCCCTATGTGATCCGAAGGCGAAACCAGTATTACGTTAACATGCAGGTGCCTAAATCCTTGCGACCCATTCTAGGTAAGGCAGCGCTACAGCAAACTTTATGCACCGATAGCCTTAGCGAAGCTGCCATATTGTCTCTGCCTCTGGTGGCCCAGTTTAAGGCGGTTATCAAGAATGCCAAAAGGGGTCATGTGCCTGAAACTGATGAACTCAAGATGCTCAGGGATGCGCTTGCTCTTGAGCGTAGCACATTGCCCGTTGTGGTGGGTCTAGGGACATACACGCAACCTAGGGAGGCTTACTTGAGGGATATGGCAATTGATGTGGCGGAAACAGATGCCGAGCGTGAGGCTGTAGACATAGAGTTTGGGAGTCTGATCCTTTTAGCCGAGCATCTGGACTCTTGGCTTGGAGCGCTAAATGTAAAATCAAAGACGCTGGACCACTATTCCCGTGTGGTATCCGAGTTCACAAACGAATTTAGGACAAATAAGGACGTGACACCCGTAACGGTGACACAATGGGTCTCATTGGCTTGGGGTAAGAAGTCCAATAAGGCAATCAAGCGTGACCTAGGGGCCGTTAGAGGCTTCTGGAGGTACCTGTCGGTCCAGATACATGGTGATCCTAATGTCCTGCCCAATGTCTTTGCTGGTGCCTCTAGCTTGGGACATAAAAGGACTAGGGACCATAGGGCTTTCACAGGTTCAGAGTACCACCAATTACTGTCCATATGCGCGGATCAACTTATCTCAGATGTTATGCGTGTTGCTATCCATTCAGGGATGAGAATAGAGGAAATATTCCAGTTGCGCTTAGCCGATGTTCAGGACCAAGTATTCCTAGTTAAGTCCTCAAAAACAAAGGCTGGAAGGCGCTCAATACCAGTTCATAAGGACATAACTCAGACTGTAGCTAGATTGCAGGATACCAGCACAGACGGGTTTTTGGTATCAGGGCAGGGAGCTAACAAGTATGGTCAACGATATAGTTCATTCTCAAGGAAGTTTGACAAGCTGTTAGAATCTGAATCCCTTCGTGGTGAAACAGCGTTCCACAGTTTCCGTAGGTCATTCTCTACCGCCCTTGAGGCTAATCAAGTCCCACAGGTCGAAGTGGCGAGGTTAATGGGGCATGAGATTGGTGGGTTGTCCCATGATTTGTACTCTTCTGGCCCAGCCATTGAGGTGCTACGTCAAGAGATAAACAAAATGTCGTGGTAATAGTGCTTGGCTTCAATGCAAAGTGGCCCAAACAGTCCTTACCTGTTTCCCCGCTACGCTTCTTGTGGCTACCTTAACAATACAGGGGCCTCAGCTACACTCTGTAAGCACCTCAAGAAGTCCTTCAACGGTAAAACCACCCACTGCCTAAGACACAGCTTTAGGGACCGCCTGAGAGACTGTGACGTGCCTTTAGAAGCCATTGAACAGGCTGGTGGATGGTCCAGTGTAGGGGGCGTAGGAACCAACTACGGTAAAGGCTACAGTATGCCTAAACTAGCTGAGTACCTACGTTCTCAAAACAAAGACACAGCAGTTTTACGGAATGCCTTAGCGGACATAGCGCAAGGTCACGTGGCAACGGCCATTAATACACTTGCAACCATAGCTGAGCGTGGCGAAAGCGAAACTGCGCGTGTGGCCGCTTCAATTGCAATACTTGACAGGGTCTATGGGCGTCCCCCACAGGCAATCAATGTGGAATCAAATGCTATTGAACAACCTGATGTAATCATCATTTCCGGAGTAGACACAGTGGCGAACTAGTCAGTGCCGCTCTGTTTCTAAATCGCTGACGAGAAACAGAGCGTCGAACCATTGATCTTTCGTCATTCGAATGTAGCAAGATATGCGATCACGTTGGCAATATCCGTTTCTTTGCGTAAACCTTTGAATGACATCTTGGTCCCTTTCATAAATTTCTTAGGACCTGCCAGAAACGCTGTAAGCGAAGCCTCATCCCAGACTAGGCCGTCTTCTGCCATTCTGGTTAATACTTTAGAATATCTAAAATCTGCTGCTTGGCCTGCTTTTGCCCCAACGACTCCATTAAGGACTGGACCAGTCTTCTTCTTTGCGTTCTCGCCCACCATGTGACAAGCGGCGCATTTTTTAAAAACTTTCTTACCCTTGTCAATATCACCTGCTGCAAACGCGTTGGAAGCAATTACGATGGTAAACGGTAATAAGATCATTCGTTTGATTTTCATGTCGATTTCCAATGTTGAGTCGTCTTGGTTTCAAGACGCTATTTAGCCTCTTTTTAATCTGTGGTGTCTCGAACGGATTAAGAATGCGTCACTTTGGCTTGTAAGCAATATTGGGTGCGTCACGGTTTCGCACCTGCACAAGTACTTGGTTCATTCATCATCAAATAATTTTTTTGCAGATTGAGTTTTGAAAATTAAGAGTTATCGCCCATCTTCTTTGTCTCGCACGTTTAAATGGCCTAATAATCTAGAACTAGCTGAACTATAAACGTCTTGTATGGGATAGTATCAAAATTGCATGTTAAGTGCATAGGTCGCCCATGAAGTGTGCCAAAAGAGCGCTTTTAGCCGATTCGAAAAAGGGAATACTTAAGCTTACAAATTACTTGAGGCTTGGGTTGGTGTAGTTAAATTGAATAATTCCCAAAGGCGAAGCTGTAAATCCAGGGAACCTGATTTGCTTCTATCAATACGCGCTAGGGGGATATTTAGGGGGATACAAAAGTAAAAGATATATTTTTAATATTTTTAAACAACACATTACTACGTTTAGATGGTGCCCCCACACGGACTCACTCGCCACGATAGATACTATTCAAGTACTTGATTATAAACAAAAGATTTAAAACGGCCAAAATAGATTAGTACCATAATCGCAAAATATTTAGTACCAAAATTGGTCGCTCCTCCTGCAGACGGACAGACATGGACACCCCCTATAGGGATGTTCAGTTGTCCGGTGGGGAAGATTGGTATTGGGGTGCGTGCTTGCGGCATAGTGCCCTTCCTTGGGGGAGCTGGAGGCATTTTCAGCGTGAGCTCACTATACTTTGTTTCAAGAATGGCAATACTGACGTTATATAGCATCATGATGCTATGACAACTTGTCTGCCCTGCCGCTTTTGAGAGAACCCAATGAAACTTCTACTGCTCGTTCCTGTTGCCGTAATCGCAGCCGCCTTCATTGGCCAATCTGTGTCGAACATTTGCTATACGTTTTTACCAATGTGGCACTCATGCGTTGGGGCTGTGACACTTGATGAAGGGACTACCTACACCAGCACATGGGAGTGGAATGTCGCGACTGGAGAAGGAACGCTGCAGCGCACAGACGGAAGCAGCTATACCGGAGACGTAGTGGACGGGCAGCCCAACGGCGAGGGCGAGGAAATCCTTGCGGACGGTGACCAATACGTTGGTGAGTTCAAAGACGACACATACAACGGACAGGGCACCTACACTTATGCCGATGGCCGCCAATACGTTGGTGAATACAAGGATGGCCTAAAGAACGGACAGGGTACCTACACTTATCCTGATGGCTCCCAATACGTTGGTGAATGGGCGGATGGAGACCGGAACGGACAGGGTACCTTCACTTTTGCTGATGGCGACCAATATGTTGGTGAATTCAAGTATGACCTACCGAACGGACAGGGCACCCTGACTTATGCCGATGGCGACCAATACGTTGGTGAAATCAAGGATGGCGCACCCCACGGCCAAGGCACCTACACTTATGCATCTGGCAGCCGGTACGTTGGTGAATTCAAGGATGGCGTATTCTACGGACAGGGCACCTACACTTGGCCCGATGGCCGCCAATACGTTGGTGAATACAAGGATGGCTTAAAACACGGACAGGGCACCTTCAGTTATGCCGATGGCGAACAGTACGTTGGTGAATTCAAGGATGGCGCATCCCACGGACAGGGTACCTACACTTATCCTGATGGATCCCAATACGTTGGTGAATGGGCGGATGGGGACCGGAACGGACAGGGTACCTTCACTTCTGCCGATGGCGACCAATATGTTGGTGAATTCAAGGATGGCGTAAACCACGGACAGGGCACCTTCACTTATGCCGATGGCGAACAGTACGTTGGTGAATTCAAGGATGGCGCATCCCACGGACAGGGCACCTACACTTGGCCCGATGGCCGCCAATACGTTGGTGAATTCAAGGATGGCGTAACACACGGACAGGGCACCTTCACTTATGCCGATGGCGAACAGTACGTTGGTGAATTCAAGAATGGCGCATCCCACGGTCAAGGCACCTACACTTATGCATCTGGCGGCCGGTACGTTGGTGAATGGGCGGATGGGGACCGGAACGGACAAGGTACCGCCACTATGGCCGATGGCTCCCAATACGTTGGTGAATGGAGGAATGACGTACCGAACGGACAGGGTACTTACACTTGGCCCGATGGCCGCCAATACGTTGGTGAATTTAAGGATGGCCAAATAGCCGACTAACCAGACCCCTCAACACTTATGAACACAGGTGGTGAGGCTAGGGTACCAGAAGGGTCTAGCGAAAAAGAATAAAGCACTAGCAGGTAGAGACGCTTAGAGGACCTGAAGACGCGTCTGGATGAGATGAAGGCTGAGAAAGATCAGGCCATGCAAGATGATAGGGAAGACCGGGCGAGAGTTGTGGCGTTATTGGAAGATCAGAGACCCAAATGCCTTTGGAGCAAACTATTCAGATGAGCGACAATAAGACTAAGGATTTGTCCACCAAAGGAACCTATGCTTCACCAAGATATTTCATCCCAGAAGACAGCCCAGCGCATGCAGAAGCGTGGGAGATATTCCAGAAGATCAAATGGGCGAAGCCACCCAAAAGAGACAACGGCATCAAGAGCAGGTTCAATGCGTTCTCAGCACTGTTGTGGGCTGTCACACAGGACGAGGATTGGGTAGTTCACACCGACCTAAATAAGTCGAGCTACAACGTCTGGAAGTGGCCGTTACCTTACAACGCAATGCGGGACACTATGGATGCCCTGAAAGCAATGGGGTGGTTAAAGCAGGTAGGCGAGAGGAAGCAGTTTAGACAGTTTCGCTACATAGCGGCCCCCAGAACGTCTATGCGTAAGATGAAGCCTTTTAAGATCAGTCAGCAACATTATCACTGGCCTGAGATTCAAGTTAGACGTGGAAGAACTGACCTAGATAAAGCGCCGATGGATGTCGAGTTTATGTCTATCCCCGCTACAAGGAAAATGATTGATAAGCACATCAGACCTAAGATGCGCGACCTAAATCAAGAGCTGGCGGAACACGAATTTACGCTGTTCAACTTTGGAAAGGCTAATGATTGGGTCGAGGTAATCTATCGTCGCGTTTATACTAACATCACAAGCAAACTAGGACCAAAGGCAGCACACAATGGCTGGCTAACGCATGGCCGTATCTATCCGAATGGGTTTTATATCCCCAGCAAGAAGAAGGGGTGGCGTCAGAAGACCTTGATCGATGGAAAGCCTACCACAGAGGTTGATGTCCACGCGTCTTCTCTGAGGCTATTGTCAGAAGATTATTCTCTTGGTTTTGAGCTACCAGAGACCGAGGACCTATACGCTTACGGTAAGCTGTCAGGGCTTAATAGAGAGATCACCAAGAAGGTTATCCAAGCATCACTGAATGGGGCCAGTCTAGACAGCAAGAGCTGGCCCAAGAGCTTCTCTGAGAAAGAGAACGACGCACAGCTGATAGCAGGACAGGACTGGCTAACTTATGCTGATGCCATCGCTGAGACCTACCCGTCACTCAAGAAGGCAGACAAAGACAAGGGTTTAGACCTTATGCTGACCGAGAGCGATATTATCATCAGTGCTATGAACTATGTGCTGGATAAGGGGATTGGCTGTCTGTCGATCCATGACTGTTTGATCGTGCCAGAGGAAAGCAAACAAGTTGCCATTGATGCCTTCCACAAAGCCTACAAGGACAAGGGTTTTAAGCCACCACAGCTATCAGTCGGCTGGTGATGTTAGTGGTATTAGTAAACAGAAGGATCATCATATATAATAATTAGCTTAAGGTATAACTTAAGTTATAACTAAGGGTAGCTTACATAAGGATACGAAAGGTCTCTTTGGTTATCCTCTGGTCTGGCTATTCAGGATTTATGACCAATAGGTTGATAACCATTCAGGGATAGCGCTCTAGGCTGAAATTCTTATGCTGGCATCTGTAGCAGCAAGGGTAGTTTCATAGGGGTCGCTCTCTCTTGTTCCTAGTTATTACTGTAGCATTAAACTTATCATGCCCTTCTAGGCTACCAGCCCCCCAGATAAACCCCAGCTGAGATTTGTTCCTTTAGTAGCTACTGATCTTTTAGCTCAGAATTGATCCTGATCGACACTAGGGGACCTTAGCCAACTTTGGCTCTCTGGTAGCTGTGGGAGCTAATGACAATATTTTGTCATTTCCACTTTGGACTGTCACAATAGACTAAGCCCAGTCTCACTAGGTCCTGCTCATGTGATCTTCCATTTGAGACACCTTCATCAGTCGTTTTATGGGCAGTTCTGTCTCAATAGCTTGCTCCGATACTGATACAGTAGTAGTCTCATATAAACTTTAGGGTCTAATGATTCGTCAATTTGGAGACACACGCAATGCTTATCGGATACGCCAGAACAAGCACAACAGACCAACACGCTGGGTTTGAGGCACAACTCGTGGAATTGAAAGCATACGGCTGTGAACGTATGTATCAGGAACAGGTCAGTGCTGTAGCATCCCGACAGGAACTTGAACGTGCCATTGATATGTTACGTGTGGGTGACAAGCTGGTGGTGACCAAACTGGATCGTCTGGCCCGTAACGTAATGCACATGGGTGAGCTACTGGAGCAGATCGAAGCTAAAGGTGCTGGCCTTGTGATCCTTTCGTTAGGCTCAGAGACAGTTGATACGTCTACGGCTACAGGCAAACTCATCCTGAACATGATGGTGTCAGTCGCACAGTTTGAACGTGAGATGATGAAGGAACGTCAGGTAGAGGGCATCAAGAGGGCGCAAGCAGAAGGTAAGTACAAAGGCCGGGTTCCTACAGCTATGCAGCAAGCGGATAAGGTTAAGGCACTGGTAGCTGCTGGTGTTGATCGGGTGAAGATACAGGAGCAGCTCGGCATGTCGAAGGCGAGTTACTATCGATGTTTAAAGGTAGCTTAACAGAGGCACAGACAGCCTCACTCATGGCCACTAGCTCGTGGCTGACATGACTTCAAATTGTTTCTTAGGTGTGCTGTAAGGACCCCTACAGTCTGTGGGTGGGACCCTCCAGATCATAGCGGAAAGAAACCGTCTGACCCGTTGTCGCCACCTGAGTCCAAGATAAAGATTTAGTTTGCTAATAGATTTTAGCTTTGACAGCCTTAAGCTGTTACGACGGCCTAACAGAGAGAATAGTGAACAAACATGAAAACCATGATCACCCTAGCAACGGCATCAATCACTGGGTTATTCTTTAGCAGTTCAGCAATAGCAGAAGATATTAATCTCGAAGAATATGGCGAACCTGCAATCATCTCATTCCATGCCGACCGAGCAAATGTGACGACTGATTCATCAGGTCAACATATTACTTTTGAAGGAATATCAGTTCTCGCCACGTTAACAGCGTCAGTGCATATACATAATAAACGTCTATTTACCGCCTTTCCTATAAGTGAACTGCCTGAGGCGTGGAACTCTTGTAACGCTATGAAATTTGAAAATAACTGGTTTCATAATGACGGCGTCAACAGTATTATAACATTTGAAGCAGGGCCCGAAGGCCACAACGAACATGGCCATGTCTCGACAGCTCCACTCATTACGCAAACAGCAGATGTTCTTCCGACGCTGGGGGGTGACGAGGGCGCATTGCATGTGATGCTTTTAGATGCAGCGTACGCTGCAGACAGTTTGTCGTTTAATTCAAGCGTTTTGTTAAAATCAAACCTAGTAAGCGATGGCGAGTACAACAATGTTGTTGTAGCAACGGAGTGTACTTCTTGGGAAGGCTCGGGGCAGTAAGTGTGCTGCGGGTCAGGTATCAAGGTGAGTTGGAATGGTGGTCACAAAGGCTTTAGAGTTTGCTCAACATCTTAATCAACAGCCGCTGTAAATCCTCGACCCATCTGGCATAAGGGTGTTGCAAAGGCTAAGAGTGCTTACAAAGGCCGTAAGGCTTCTATCGATCGTGATGTCATCAGCAACATGATCAAGGGTGGATCGTCTCTTACATCGATAGCCAAGTTTCTGGGCATCTCTCGGCAAAGTGTCCACCGCATCAAAGCAGAGCTGGGGTTGTGATCTCAGAGGCATGGGTCCCCCCAGATTATCACCAAAGATTTTGGCCTGATCGGGTTTACTCCTCGCAATCCAAGACCAAGAAAAACCTTCGGTCGGGCCTCTCAATTGAACAACCGTTTCCAAAAGCCTTGGCGTTCTTTGTTATAGACTGACAAACTTACACATCACTCTTTACCATAAATAGAACGATCTCGCTGTAACCCTCCAGCACGTCATCTTCGTCTATTTCCGCTCCTTCAATTATTTCAAAAACCTTGCCCATGAATCCCGACCTTTGGTCAGAAGACAGTCCTAAGTAGGTTGGGGGAATTCCCTCAAAATTCCTTACAGCATTGCGGGTTTCATCATCATAATCTCCACGCCCAGAAACAATTTCTTGGACTGTATCTTCAGTCAAACTTCCAGCTAATGCCGTCATGCCCCAAACCAATACCATCTGCCATTCTAGCGCTAATAGGACCAAGTGCTGATCTTCGGATGCTTCGATCAACTCCAAAAGGTTTTTCCATAGTGCAGTTTCGTTTCCACCCTCCTGAGCGATCGCTTGCGCCAAGACTGTAGTAGCGGACTTAAGGAGGAAGCGCTCGGCTGGGCTGTCAAAATCAAAGCCAATACCTAACTGATTTCGAAGTTCTTCAATGTCTATTTCATCATCGTCTGTTTGATAATCTCCGAGTTCGTCCGAATGTTCATCATCGGACGCATTATCGAAACCAAAAGAACTAGAAAAATTCTGTAGTCCAGCCTCGGCTTCGATAAGCAAGACTTCGGTTGCGCCAGCAAGCTCACGAGCGGAGCGCGTAAAACCACCCGTTCCAATTACGCAAGCGTGATCAGCAGATGAAAACTGTTTTGCAGCAAATATTTCCTGAACGGCTTTGTTTCCAATAGGTTTTGAATATCGCTTGCATTGAACCGCGACACTGCACCCATCACGTTTAGCCATAACGTCTACCCCTTGATCACCGCTTGCTTGGGAGACTTGCACTTGCCAACCTTGACGTGAAAGCTCGCTTGCGGTCCAGTGCTCAAATTCTATACCGTCAAGGGGAATTGAGCCGCTTTGTGTGGACGCTTCACGCTCAAGCTTTTCTTCAATATAATTAAGAAGGAATACAATCGGCTTTATGCTATAATAAAAATTAAAATCATCATCAGTAAAGTAGTGATTTACAAATTCCTCTACCTCTTCGAGCGCTGGTCCAGGATCGTATTCACCATATTTATCAATATCTGAGTTCGATAGGCGTTGGAAAATTGGCCCTAGATATTCAAACCTTTCATCGACCTTAGCAATAAACTGTTGCTGATCGCTTTCACGTTTGGAAATAGCCAATTCCAACAAGGCTTCTGCTACTTCTTCAGGTTCAAACTCTTTATAAAACTTTCTAAATTCTCTTGGTGCCCCTTTAGAAAAAAAATTGAGAGCTTTGACTTTATCCTCTACTTTAAAATCTTGGAGGTTTGCGTCTCTTACAAGGCGAAAGTACTCCATATGTCTTTCTGGATCATAACCTAGAACTTCGTGGGGAAAACCTCCACATTGAGCATAGAAGAGGCTAGAATGAGCGTTTGCCACCCACTTTTTGTTTACGATATCTATAAGCGCATCTAGTGATATTTCGGGCTTACTCGCAATCGTATGGCTAACGCCTGCTGGGGGAGTTGCGGGACTAACAACTGCTGGGGGAGCAATGGGGCCATCATTGTGGTCGCCTTTATTCTTATTTTTTTTAAATAGTCCAAACATGAGATTTCCTTACAAAAACTTAAAGAATAGAGGTCTAGGCAACTGCCCAGCCTGCTGCATAATAGTATCTTTATGATACATTTGATATATCCATAGATATAGAGCGTCAATGCATTCGATAGTGTCTAACGTCAGCACCTTTGGGACATAATTGAGTATTTGAATAATGGAGGATTTCTGGTTCATCTTAACAATTAGGAGTTAAGCATGACAAAGAAATCAGGACAGTCGAAAGCGGCTGCGGACAAATTGGTGAAGAGTATTCGCCGTAAAACGAGACAAACATATTCTTCGGAAGAAAAGATCCGGATTGTCCTTGCGGGACTACGTGGTGAAGAAAGCATATCAGCACTGTGCCGTCGTGAAGGCATTGCGGAAGGCCAGTATTATAGCTGGTCGAAGGAATTCCTTGAAGCAGGGAAACGTCGTCTGTCAGGCGATACTGCCCGCCAAGCCACATCCCCAGAAGTGAAGAATTTACGTTCAGAGTCGTTGGCGTTGAAAGAATGCGTCGCCGATTTAACATTGGAAAACCGGCTTCTCAAAAAAAGCATGACAGACAGTGGGGAATACGAGGAATGAGATACCCCGCGTCAGAAAAACTGGAGATCATCCGCACTGTTGAAGCGTCGCATCTACCGGTGAAGAAAACGTTGGATATGCTGTGTATTCCGCGCACGACGTTCTATCGGTGGTACGATTTATACCTTGAAGGTGGGCTGGATGGTTTATCCGACCGATCATTGAAGGTGCAATAAATGTTCCAAAGCTGATCTATGGCCTGTGGGCCACCTAATTCACTCAGAGAGAGTGCAAGCTGAACTTTTGTGGGACGCAGAAATCAACGCCACCCTCCCAAAACATGGAAACAGCGGAGTATAGCAGTACAATCAGCGTCAAGAGATGGGCACCTGCTCAAAACTTGGTTCTGTGAAGCCAAAGGCTAGGAAAAACAAATTTTCTGTGAATGCCTAAGCGTCGTTCACTTCGGTCAGCAGTCTGGCGAATCTAAACACATACATTAGGATTAAGAAGCAGACGAAAAAGCCAGCCATGTCGCCAAATAGAAAACCTGTTGCGACCAAAAAATCTAACTCATGCTTTAACAGCACAGTATTGCCCAAGCTGTTAAGAATAGAGCCCAGGAGCGCTATAAGCCCAAAATACTGCCATCTCGGAAACTGGCGATGTAACACATCTTCTGGAAAGAAACGGATAGTTAACACAAAACCAAGATAGCAACCGATTAAGCTCACAACTGGCGCCCAGGGATCAAGCGTGATCCCAGCCTGCGAGCTCAAAAAATTCATGAGATAGGACGCAGGTAAAAGAAAAATCACAGCCCTCCAACCTAAGAAGTAAAAGGCCAGAACTCTCACACCATGTGGCAAAAACAGAACGCTTAATTCAGAAATTACATTGCTGAGCAAAATTTGCTGGAGAGGAACAATGAACCCAAGCGTTAGTGAAAACGCCGTAATGTAAGCAACACTCACGATCAAGAAATTATGAATAAGGTCTTTCATTCGTCGTGTGTACTGCGTCTATGCGCTTTGGTCTGCGAGAGCATATAAACCGCGCTTATCACCACCTTTAGCGATTTTGCCCAAACCCTCAAGATTTTTCAGCGCCCGAAACAGCGAGGGGCGAGAGTAATCACAATTCAAAGGATGCTTCAAAATTTCCTTTGTGCTCACCAGACGTGTGTCACCGGTTAAATCAACGACAGAACTCAGAACAGACTTTTCGATAGTTCCGATATTTTTGATACCAAGCTCAGCTTCCATATCGGCAAGCATAATCTGCATTTTTGCAATATTTTTCAGAAGTGAACTCATATCAGGTATAGTCTCCATGTGTTGGTCTCTTGGCGCTACGCTTTAGAAATTTATTGAATCCTTAAGAAAATTTGATTACCCAATGGCTCACAGATTCTATGTATTTTGTATAAAATTTTAGGCATTTATTGTAACAAACAGTGCCGCCATAATTCTCTACAGATTGAGCCAAATATACTGATGAGACCTTGTTTTGCAACAATGAATGTTGCGCATGGATGATCGTGAAGAGCTACGCCGCCTTATCGATGTGCTTGAGAAAGGCTCTGGTAGTAGCAGTCTTGAGCAGGCCATAGATGACGATCCAAAGGATTATACTATACATAAAAAACAGGAGACTATGATGAGCTCACTCAAAGGCAGGTCGACAATAACACCCACCACATTTGAAGTTGAAATCCGCCAATTCATTTCTCGTACTAACGACGAATATCGAGAAATCCGAGGAACGGTCGAATAACGATGGCCAATTAAACGATTTAATCAATACTCCTTGTCAAATTCCGACAACTTTTTCAGAAGCTCCTTAACAGCGTATTTCTCAGGAGCAGGCAGATTGAAGGCATTTCGCTTGAGTTTTGCCAGCCCTCTATCCGAAGATGGTGACAGGATTTTGAGACGACGCGCATCAGCCAGTATCTCGTCTATTTTAGGTCCGAGCGAAAACAAGCGCGTCTCAAACTCGAGCTCCTTATCCATTTGTCCCTGTTTGACTGCTTCCTTTGCTTCTTCTTTAGCTTCAGATTTGGTGATCCCAAAACCAGTGGCGTCGGCATTCAAGCGAATGTCTGCGTTCTTGATATCTTTCCAGCAGACCTCCTTCTTACAATACTCCCGTACATTTGCGACACTTGAAGGCGTATTTGTTATAAACGCCCTTACTTGTTGCGCTAACTCGTCGAGGATATCAATCATACCAGTATCGATTTCCTGATTTTTCCATATCTCTTGAGTATCTAGAGAAACGCCGTTCTTACCCAACCAGTAAACAAAATACGCCAATGTGTAAGTAACGATCTCTGCTTTGTAACCACGTTCGTTTTTGTACCATTCTGAATGTGCTATATGGTCATCCAATCCTCTAAAAAGTATGGCGTGCGCAACCGACCTTTGAAAGAACTGATCGTTAAATGCCTTTTCTCGTTTTTTCCACTTGTCCGCTATTCCGTTTGAATACTCCATGAAACACTTTTGCGCCCCTTTGCTTACAATAAAGGGCTTTTGTGCAACACTCATCTCGTATTTTGCGATATCTGTTTTTAGTAAAAGCTGATTTTTTGGGAACTCTTTTACAAATCTGTTTCTATCACGCGTAGACATGTATGTTTGGCGATTTCGGTATTGGCCGCGGGCTCGCTCGTAAAACCACTTTGACCCTGTTGAGGAACCTGTATCCCGTCACGGCCTTTGAGACAGAGCGGCATTTTTGCTTAGTGAGAGTTTTCGGTTCATCGTAATCCTTGAAGGGATACGATATGAGAACGAAGACAGGGCCAAATGGATCGGCTGGTGGATGGTCTAGTGTAGTGGGCGTAGGAACCAACTACGGTAAAGCATCATTCATTCCACCAATTATTTAATTCGTCAAACTTCCCTCCTACCGCGTCAGACGCAAAACTTGTCCATTCACCGGCCGTCGACCCTATAGATTCCCTTAAGGGAGTCCATTCGAAATCAGGTAATTCAAGGGCCCTAAAGTTCTTGGCTGTTGGCATTGCATTCCTTGCTGCATTCCAAGCAGTCGCTGGCGAAGTTCTAGCAGCTTCCCAGATTTCCTCTCTTGAAGGAACTTCCATATTGCATACGGTAAGTTGGTCTTCTGGGGTCTCCAAATTTGGATCAAATAATCTTTGTAGCTCTGTCATATCGATCATCGTTTGGCAGAGATCGTAAAGCTCTAACCCGGTGACGCCAACAATAACCGCTGTTCCCCACAATGGGAGCGCTTCACCCGGCATCGAAGCGACGTTTCGTAGGGCTGATCTTCGGTTTCGTTCTGCTATTTGACCAGCAGTTGCGCGTGTAGCGTTCCGTAATGCTAATTGGGATGCTCGTCTTGAGCTGAGCTCTAGTGAAACTTCAGCAACCTCACCACGAAGTTCTCTCTGAATTTGACGACTGGCAACCAGCTCTGCCTGATTTACAGCAAGCCGCGTTGACGTTTCTGCTAATTCCGTACGCACTTCTCTTACAACTTGACGATTTGCTACTTGTGCAGCCCTCTCGGCTGCGAGTTCTGTAGAAACTTCAGCAACCTCACCACGAAGTTCTCTGTGAATTTGACGTTCCGAGAGTAAGTTTGCGTTCAAAGAGGCTATTTCATCTGCCTGACTAACGACGAGTGATCTGGTTCCTGTGAGTGCTGAAAATGCACTAGAAGCGACGCCAAACACAAAGTTACTTGCCAGCAGGGTAATATTAAAAATTAATGAAATCGCAAACAAAGCGACGAATATTAACCCACGCACAGCACTAAACGCTGAAACCAATCTTGACATTTTATGTACTCCAAATTCTCAACCGTAATCATCCGAACTTCGTTTGTTGCAAAATCACGTTTAACAAAGAAAGTCTCACAGTAATACTTTTTTGACCATTTAGTGAAAACTCTTGTATTTAATGATCGTTTGGGGCTACCTGCCCGATATTTGTGTAAATGCATAAGACGCACGATTGGGGTATTTAAGGAAGGTCAGAGATTTATGACGAATTGTACATCATGTGGCGAAAAAATATTTACCTTAGATGATGAACTTGGACGGTGCCTAAGCTGCGCAAATGCGAACAAACCAGCTATGCGACTAAAGACTGAAGGAAAGACTGAAAGTTCGCATGAACTAATCACTAGGCGGCGTCAGGCAGAACAGGAACGCCAAACAGGAATAGACGCCATACTCCTCACAACCGAAACAGCACCTAACCTGAACATCACCGAGCGCATTGAGATCGTTACTGCTGAGTGCGCCTTTGGCATGAACATCTTCAAGGACTTATTTGCTGGCGTTAGAGACATCGTTGGTGGTCGTTCTGAGGCTGTACAGCAGACCATGAGGGATAGCCGTAAGACTGCGCTCTATGAACTCAAGAAAGAAGCCTATGAGGTCGGTGCTAATGCTGTCGTTGGTGTTGACCTAGATTATGTTGAACTCTCAAAAGCTGGTTCAATGGTGATGCTGGTAGCGTCTGGAACTGCTGTAAGGATTGAGGAGATTAAAGATGATCCAAAAGCTTAAAAGATATACATTCGCACTCATTACCCTCGTCCTTTACTGTCATGAAGCCACAGCAGATGAAGCATTGATGGATGGCATAAGACCGTTCATTTGTGATGGGGAGGCAATCGTCTTTCAGGAAATTAACAATGGCTGGGTAATTTCAACCGATCCCACGGCAGAAGTTAAGTCCACAGGCAACGGCTGGAGGTATGAAGACGCCCTTAATGGTAGTGTATGGTATTTTAGGGAAGAAAGCCGCAACTCTTGGGTAATAGAGGGGCTTTCTGAGGATGGTTATTTCAAATTGGATTGCCTTGACGTTGCTGAAAGTGTTTCTCAGGTGGTTACGATAATTAAGCCAAGACTTGATGAAAATATGATGGCTCAACTTATGGATATTCAATCTAAGCTAGCTGAAACTAAAAGTGAGCTTCTGAGTACTCAGCTTCAGCTTATGAATATTCCTGTGCGGCCATTAGGGCTCGATTCAATGGAAACAGCGGGCCCGCCGTTGAGTGGGGTCGAAAAAGAAGGGGTCCGGATCGCAGTTAACAACTGTTGGAATGTGGGCTCATTGTCGAGTGAAGCGCAGCAAACCACAGTCGTTGTTGCGGTATCAATGAAGAAGGACGGAAGACCCAAAAATGGCTCGATCCGAATGGTTGGCAGTTCGGGCGGGTCAGCATCGGCGGCAAATAAAGCGTACGAGGCCGCGCGGCGGGCGATAATTCGCTGTGGCAGCAAAGGTTTTCCATTGCCTGATGACAAATACGAACAGTGGAAAGACATTGAAATGACGTTTGAACCAATTAGGTTGCGTTTAAGATGACGATCGACAGAGTTTCTGGGTCAAAAAAAGGCCCATATTGTGTGAGTGTTGGGCTCATCTGGTTGGTTTCATTGAATGACGCAAGGTACAAGTAAGTCATAGTCTGACGCCAACCTGTGGTACCTATCAGGTGCTGGCGTCAGACATTTATTCATTCATCTAGCTTGGTTGGTAGCAGCACAGCGCAATGAGCACCTAGAGGCCACTGTAGAGGACCTGAACGCGCGTCTGGATTAGATGAAGGCTGAGAGAGACTAAGCCATACAAGATGCAAGGGAAGACCGGGCGAGAGTGGTGGCGTTATTGGAATATCAGAGACCTGAATCCCTTTGGAGCAAACTATTCAGATGAACGATGATCAGGATGACGATTTCTTCACTGTGGGAACCTACGCGTCACCAAGATATTACATCCCAGAAGACAGCCCAGCGCATGCAGAGGCGTGGAAGATATTTCAGAAGATCAAATGGGCGAAGCCACCCAAAAGAGAGGATGCTATCAAGAACAGATTCAACGCGTTCTCCTCAATCCTATGGGCGGTAACGAAGGACGAGAATTGGGCCGTTCATACTGACCTTAACAAAGCCAGCTATGCCGTGATGAAATGGCCCACACCTTACGACGCGATGAAGGATACCGTGAACGCTTTGAAGGCTATGGGGTGGTTGCGGGAAAGTGGTTTGAGGAAACTGAACAGGCAAATACGTTACAGCGCAGCACAGAAGACTCCTATGCGTAGCATGAAGCCTTTTGAGGTTCGTGAAGCCTTGTGGTGGTGGCCAATTGTTCAAGTCAAACGCGGCAAAACCAATCTAGACAAAGCAGGGGCTATGGACATCGAGTTTATGACCAAGCCTGATATCAGGAACATATTAGCGAAGTACATCAAACCAGCCATGGCGGACTTGAACGAAAAGCTGGCTGAACACGAATACACCCTATTCAAAGATGGAAAGGCTGATGATTGGGTCGAAGTGATCTACCGTCGTGTTTTCACCAGCATCACAAGCGAAGTAGGACCAAAGGCAGCACACACTAGCAGACTGTCCCATGGCCGTCTCTATCCGAGTGACTTTTATATCCCGAGTAAGAAGAAGGGGTGGCGTCAAAAGACCTTGATCGATGGACAAACAACCACAGAAGTCGATGTCCACGCGTCATCGTTGAGGCTTTTGTCGGAGGATTATTATCTTGGTTTTGATCTGCCCGAGACCGATGACCTATACACTAACGGCAAGCTCTCGGGGCTGAACAGAGAGATCACCAAGAAGATTATAACCGCATCTCTTAATGGCATCACCCTAGATCGTAAGAGCTGGCCCAAGAGCTTCTCTGAGAAAGAGAAAGACGCACAGCTGATAGCAGGACAGGACTGGCTAACTTATGCTGAGGCTATCGCTGAGACATACCCGTCACTCACAAAGGCAGACAAAGACACGGGTTTGGACCTCATGCTGATCGAGAGCGATATTATCATCAGTGCTATGAACTATGTGCTGGATAAGGGGATTGGCTGCCTGTCGATCCATGATTGCCTGATTGTACCAGAGGAAAGCACGCAAGTTGCCATCGATGCCTTCCTCAAAGCGTACCAACAAAAGGGCTTCAAGCCACCACAGCTGTCGGTCGGCTGGTGAGCTAAATCGTATTAGCAAACGGAATGAATAATATACTATAGGGGTTATTAAGAGAGATAGAGCTAAGGGTAGCTTACATGAGGATACTTAAGGTCTCTATGGCTATCCTCTGGCCTGTCTATTCAGGATTATGACCAAGGGGTTGATGACCATGTAGTGATAGCTCTCTAGGCTTAAATTCCTATGTTGGCATCTGTAGCAGCATGGGTGGTTATGGCATGGGGTCGCTGCCTCTCGTTCCTAACCTAGACGGTAGCGTTAAACTCGACAGCCCTTTCTGGGCGACCTACCCACCCGAGAAACCCCAGCTGAGATTTGTCCCTTTAGTAGCTACTGATTTTTTGGCTGAGAATTGATCCTGTTGTAGGGTCCGATGTTGGACCTCTGGCATCCCCCGTTCCGCCTACACACTTTCAAGGCGTGCGCCCTCGAACACCCCCGCGAGTAAAGCAATTGACTGTTAATCAACTGGTCGTAGGTTTCGTCTTGTCCGGTGGTTACGAATCATAATACGAACGATTCAAGATATGTAACCCCTTGAGGATCGCACCCATGGCTAACGGCAAATTCGTTTCTTACCTTCGAGTCAGCACTGATCGTCAGTCAAAGTTTGGTCTTGGTCTTGAGGCTCAACGTGAGGCCGTCACGCAGTATCTGAACGGTGGCAATTGGGATTTGGTCGAGGAAGTCGTTGAGGTAGAGAGTGGCCGTAAGAACCAACGCCCAGAACTTGAGAGGGCCATACGCCTTTGTAATGCCCTTGGGGTCACTCTTGTTGTTGCCAAGTTCGACCGCCTTTCCCGTGACGCTCACTTCTTACTGGGCCTTCAGAAGTCAGGCGTGAAGTTCGTTGCAGCTGATACTCCCAACGTCGATGAGTTTTCTGTTGGTATCCTCGCAATGGTTGCAGAGAGAGAGGCTAAGGCAATCAGTCAACGTACCAAGGCTGCACTGGAAGCTGCAAAGGCTCGCGGTCAGGTGCTGGGGGCATACAGCAAGGACGACAAGACTAAGTTCGTTGGTCGCACAGGCACACGTGAGGACTGTTTCATGGCAGCAGCAGGCAAGAAGGCTAAGGCAGACGAGACCGCCCAGAAAATGCGTCAGTTCATCGAAGACTGTGGCATGTCACCAGATGCACCTGCAAAGGCACTCGCAAGGTTCCTCACGGGGCGTGGTGTTCAAACCCCTTCTGGTCGTTCAACAGTCTGGCAGGCTACTACGGTGCAGCGAATGAAGGCTCGTTGGTAGTTGCATGGGACCCTCGAGATTATACGCAGGTGAATCCGTCTGTGCTGGTTTCCCCATATGAATCCGAGGCAAAGATTTAGCTTCAGCCTTTGATCCTAAAGACTTTACCATCCAACCCTTGTCGTTATCATGTGCCCAGCTCTCGCATCGCAAGGAATCACAACGCCATGTCACGCATTACTGCAATCCTAGCCACCATATTGTCGTTGGCCTTCACACCATTGGCTGCACAAGACCTTCAAAAGGGCTTAGCTGCTGCCCAAAGCGGCGACTTTGCAACTGCTCTTCGGGAGTGGAAGCCTTTAGCTGACCAAGGCGATGCTATTGCTCAATACAATCTTGCTCTTATGTACCACAAAGGCGAAGGCGTCTCTCAGGATTATGCAGAAGCTGTCAGGTTGTACCGACTGGCCGCTGACCAAGGCGATGCTGCAGCTCAAAACAATCTTGGGAATATGTACCGCACTGGCCAAGGCGTCTCTCAGGATTATGCAGAAGCTGTCAGGTTGTACCGACTGGCCGCTGACCAAGGCGATGCTGCAGCTCAAAACAATCTTGCTCTTATGTACCACAAAGGCGAAGGCGTCTCTCAGGATTATGCAGAAGCTGTCAGGTTGTACCGACTGGCCGCTGACCAAGGCGATGCTATTGCTCAATACAATCTTGGGAATATGTACCGCACTGGCCAAGGCGTCTCTCAGGATTATGCAGAAGCTGTCAGGTTGTACCGACTGGCCGCTGACCAAGGCGATGCTGCAGCTCAAAACAATCTTGGGAATATGTACCGCACTGGCCAAGGCGTCTCTCAGGATTATGCAGAAGCTGTCAGGTTGTACCGACTGGCCGCTGACCAAGGCGATGCTGCAGCTCAAAACAATCTTGGGAATATGTACCGCACTGGCCAAGGCGTCTCTCAGGATTATGCAGAAGCTGTCAGGTTGTACCTACTAGCCGCTGACCAAGGCGATGCTAAAGCTCAATACAATCTTGCTCTTAGGTACGGCAATGGCCAAGGCGTCCCTCAAGACTATGCTGAAGCTGCGAAGTGGTATCGACTGGCTGCTGACCAAGGCGATGCTGCAGCTCAAAACAGTCTTGGGGTTAGGTACCGCAATGGCCAAGGCGTCCCTCAAGACTATGCTGAAGCTGCGAAGTGGTATCGACTAGCTGCTGGCCAAGGCCATGCTCATGCTCAATACAATCTTGGGATTGGCTACGCATACGGCCAAGGCGTCCTTCAAGACAACGTCATGGCTCACATGTGGTATAACATCGCTTCAGCCAATGGTCACGATAAGGCAGCTAGGTGGAGAGACGAAAGAGCAGGTCTAATGACCCCAGCTGCAATAGAAAAAGCCCAAGCTATGGCTCGTGAATGCATGAATAGTGGTTACGAGAAGTGCGGCTATTAGAGCTTACTAGCAAATCTTACACCAAATCTAACGATTTCTAGCCCCAAAGGTTTACACGTCTTACAGCACTAACCCTACCAACCAAGTGCTTCTCGCAGTCATAACATTGGCACTACTGGCAAAGACTTTCGTTATCCTGACGTCTTAGGCTCTACCCATGAACCCAAAACGACCTGCGCCTACGGTTCTCATGTGAAGATTCGATTAAAGGTGGTCGATGGTTATGACGCCACTGAGGGAGGGTGTTTTTGCAACTAGCGTGGGTGGTAAACGTGGGTGGTTGTCGATCTTGACATCTCCACAAGCTACTTAACTATAACAATAAAATTAGAGCCAAAGTAAGTGGCGGAGACGAAGGGATACTGCGACAAAGGATGTCACTGTTACTGCAAAACTCGGTTATGCCGTGAAAGTTGTAGTGGATGGTGTAAATCTGCGTTCAAAAAATCCAATGTGGTGGGAAGTCGTGTGCATACAGAGTGTGTATATAAAACGTGTATACAAACGTTTCATAAGCTATTGATGTATATGGATTTATGGGAAGTGGAGGCGAGTACCGGAATCGAACCGGTGTACACGGATTTGCAATCCGCTGCGTCACCACTCCGCCAACTCGCCGTCCTGTGGTTCGCTTCCTATATCAACGTGGATTGGGGCGTGCAACACCCGATCTTGAAAGAAAAGCCGACGTGAATCGTTGCCCATCTGTGGAAGGTGTGGCAAGTGTGGGTCAACGTAAACTTACAATCTTAACTGACTCGGTGGTTTTAACTGATATGAGCCAATATTCTGATCGACGGGTGATGATGGTCGACACTCAAGTGCGCCCTTCGGATGTAACAAAATTCCCTGTAATCGAAGCAATGTTAAATGTTCCGCGTGAAAATTTTGTGCCGGATGCGCTGCGCGAAGTAGCCTATATGGGCGAAAACGTTGACTTGGGTAACGGTCGCGTTCTTCTTGATCCACGTACGATGGGCAAAATGCTGGATGCACTTGATGTTCAACCAGATGACGTGGTTTTGGATATTGGTTGTGGTCTTGGGTATTCTAGTGCGCTTTTGGCACGGATGTCCGATGCTGTTGTTGCTGTTGAAGATAATGCCGAGCTGGCTGCTGAAGCGCAAAGATTGTTGTCCGAAGTTGGTGCTGACAATGCTGCTGTATTTGAGGGCGACCTTGCTGAAGGCGCCGCAAAACACGGGCCATATGATGCAATTGTTGTTCAAGGTGCTGTTGAAGATTTCCCAAGTTCGCTGGCTGCCCAGCTGAAAGAAGGTGGTCGTGCGGTTTGTATCTTTGCCGAAGGCGCATTGGGTGTTGTACGTGTTGGTCACAAAATGGGTGACGTGATGAATTGGCGCGATGCGTTTAATGCAACTGCACCTGTTGTTAAGGGATTTGAAACAAAAAAACTATTTACACTTTAGAACGGCAACGTTTGCCAGAATGCCTCTGGGGGGGCGAGCAGGATGAATAGAGTTTTTATTAACCGCCTAACGGTTTTGTTTGCGTTTGTGTCAGGTCTTGCGATGGCTCTACCGGCGCAAGGTGAAAATTTAAGTGACGCTCTAGCAAATGCATATCGGCATTCGGATCTTTTGAACCAAAACCGTGCGTTGTTGCGTTCTGCCGACGAGGATGTGTTGATTGCTTATTCAGCCCTTCGTCCTGTTATTACCTACACAGCACGCAGCCGACTTGTTTACGCTCGTTCGGGTCTTAACACGAATTCGAGCAACCATTCTGTCAACGTAGATCTGCGTTGGTTGATTTGGGATTATGGCAGCACGAAAGCCCAAATCGAAGCGCAAAAATTGACTGTTTTAGCTACACGTCAATCCCTAATTGATATCGAGCAACGAGTACTATTGGGCGGTGTACAAGCCTATATGCAGTATAGACAAGCTGCTGACGTACTTGCACTGCGTTCAAGCAACGTTCGATTGATTAGACAAGAGTTACAGGCCGCAAATGATCGATTTGATGTTGGTGAAATTACCCGCACTGACGTGGCTTTTGCACAATCGCGTTTAGCCTCTGCCCAAGCAGCAGAAGTGTCCGCGCAGGGTACTCTGGCCGAAGCGCGTGAGGGTTATAAGGTTGCCACGGGTCATTATCCCAGTGGCGTTATGAACCCGCCAAAGTTGCCAGTCACAGTCAGTTCTGCAGAGCAAGCACGAGCAATTGCAGTGCGGAACCACCCCGAAGTCATAGCCGCACAACATGCCGTCGCAATCGCTGAATTGGGAATAGTTCAGGCCGAAGCGTCAATGATGCCTCGTTTTACGGTTGGGGCAGGGGCGACAAAGGCCAGTAATGCCACAACATCAAATACATTGGATGTCACGATGACTGGCACTTTGTATAAGGGTGGTGAGTTGTCCGCGCGATATAACAAGGCAAAACTTAACGTTGAAGCAAAGCGTTATGCACTAAATATTGCGGTGCTGAATATGGGGCAGAGTGCCGTCAATGCGTACAACAATTTACAAGTTCAACGCGCCCAAATTGAATCGGCTAGCCAACAAATTCGCGCCAGTACTGTTGCCTATCGTGGCGTGAAGGAAGAAGCCACTTTGGGGTCTCGTACAACCTTGGATGTGCTAGATGCAGAACAAGAGTTGTTGGACAGTCGTACAAATTTATTGGTCTCAGAAACGCAACAATACGTCGCTGCGTATTCTTTGATGGCGTCTATGGGGGTTTTGACTGTGAAAAAATTGGGTCTGAACGTCGTTACCTATGATCCCAATGATTATTACAATTCGGTTAAGTCTCGAAAACCAATATCTGTGCAAGGCACACAGCTTGATCGGGTTCTTAAGCGACTGCAAAAAAACTAAGAAATGTTTCTATTTGTTGTGTGAATGGAAACAAACCTGTACATTCTCGCTGAGGCAACAAGAGAAAAACAATGTCTAACGCAGAAAAGAAGCCGCAAATTGACGACGTTCTATCGTCGATAAAACGGCTCGTATCAGATGAAGTTTCGTCGTCAAAGCCAGAAAAACCAGTGGTTTCTTCTGCTTTTTCGGATTTTGATGCACCTGATGAAACAGCCCTTCATTCGGAAAAAGTCCCTTTTGTTGAGGCGCCAATTGAAGACAAACCAAGTGCACTAATTCTAACGCCTGCGTTGCGTGTGGTTGCCGATCCTGTGCCCGATTCTATTGAAGAGCATGGTTCTTCTGAAAATATTGATGCTTTAAATGAAGAATCTGATCAATTAACTTTGGATGAAAGCGATATTCCGGACACGGATGTAGATCGAATTCTAGATGCAATTTCTAGGGACGTGTTCCCTGAACGGCATGAAGAAGAAGCCGAGGAAACTCATCAGGAAAACGATCCATTTCTAGAAGATGATTCTCAATCCTTTGACGATGCCGTTTCAGATTTAGAATTGGAAACAGAGCAAAACATCGGCGAACAAGAACATTCAGATGATGATGCTTTTGTTGAAATTTTCACTGACGTAGAAACAAACGCCGAAGGTCATTTTGAAGTTGAAGATTCCGCTGATATGGATCCCGAAAACTTTGCTGATGGAGAAGTGTCTGAAACTGCCGAACAAAATGTAGATGTTGAGGGCGAGTTAGACCTTGAACTGAACGATGGTGAGGATCAGGTCAAGGCGCATTTTGACGATTCTGAAATCGAAGATTCCGAACATGACGAGGCGGTCGTTGATGATGTTTCTGCCGAAGTTGAAGCCGAGCATAACGAGCAGGAAGAAGTAGTTGCTGATGATATTTCAGAAGACCACGAAGCCCAGAAAATTAATGCCAACTCAAGTGAATTTTACGAAAATGAACATGTTCAGGAAGAACATGAATCGGGATCAGAAAACAGCGATGGGTTGAACATCAACCTTGATGCAATTTTGGGCCGCAAGGCCGCTATGACGCCGACAACCGAAGAAGCGGATGTTGATATTCAAGGGATGGCCGAAGAAGCAATTGAGGCTGTTGTTGTTGATGCAGTTGAAAGTGCATTTGAAGAGGCTGACTTGGACAATACTGCCGGCGTGGATGAAGACCTCGTCGAACCAGTTAGCCAAGAAGAAGTGCATGAATGGCAAGATGAGGCTGGTCAGAACGCTGAAGCAGCCCAGCCTTTGGGTGATGACGACGATGATGATGCCAACAGCATCGAAGAAATGATGACCGCTGAAATCAACGATATTGATGATGACTATCAAGGTGGTGATGAGGACCTGATTGATGAATCGATGTTGCGCGATCTGGTGGCCCAATATGTGCGCGCTGAATTGCAAGGATCATTAGGTGAACGAATTACTCGCAATGTACGAAAGTTGGTGCGACGCGAAATTCACCGCGTTTTAGAAAGCAAAGAGTTCGAGTAAATGGACTTGGCGGTGCAATCAACTCGACCTGCGCTAAACTCATAAAATGAATACGACAGCGCATTTAATCGTAGGTGCAGCGGGCTTTGGCCGCAAACAGAAGGCAATTCTATTAGCAGCTTTGTTTGGCAGCCTGGTTCCCGACCTTTCGTTATATCTTTTGGCGGGCGTATCACTTTTCGTCCTTAACCTTGCTCCAAATTATGTTTTTGGCGAGTTGTATTATAGCGATGCATGGCAGTTCATTTTTGGCATTGATAATTCAATGGTGATTTGGGGCGTTCTTTTTGCTGGTGCGATTTTTTTTAAGAACCCAATCATTGTCGCGTTTTCAGGTGCCGGTTTACTGCATTTACTGACTGATTTCCTTTTGCATCATGATGATGGGCGTAAACAGTTCTGGCCTCTGACTGATTGGGTGTTCGAAAGCCCTGTAAGCTATTGGGACAAAGGACATAACGCCTTGCTCGTGGCCCCAATTATCGCGGCCGTTTGTGTGCTTGCGGCTTTCATTTTGCTGCGTCGGCATGAAAGCTGGCCATTAAGGGTGTTTTGGTTATCTCTGATGAGTGTTGAATTGATGATGTTATACGGTTTGCATGTTCATTTTTGATTGGCAGTAAGTATCAGACATAAAAAAACCGCGCGTTGCTGAACAACGCGCGGCCTAAATTCTAGAACGTCTTGGGTACTAGGCTGCTTCAGCCTGTTGATTGCGACGTTCGCTTTCCTCACGGGAAAGGGCAACAGATGTACGAACACCGTTTTTAACGAATTCCATCAGGCCAGCGACCACACGTTCATTTGGGTCAATACCGGCGCAAGACAAAACTTCGCGGCCATCGCGCGAACGTGCCCAGCGGGCGATTTGGTCTGGGCCGTTGCCATATTTCTTGTCATCCGCAATTGCATCGTCTAAGGCTGCCAGCACAACGGCGGCAAACAATTTGCGGGATCTTTGGCCTTGTTCAAAGTTAAAGGCAGTTCCATCAACGAAATCTCTCATCTCGTATCCTTTATTATTGCTCTTGTCTTTTTAAGTTCTAAGCCTTTATGACCTACTTTTACCGATTCGGGGTCCCTTATTAGGAATACCACCTATGCGTCTGCTGCATGGCTGTTATTAAGATGACACATGATTTAGTCGTCTTGCCAGCATGATCTGGGCAATATATAGGCACTGTCTTAGTCCGATCAAGGTTTTGACAAGGTTTCGACACAATGCCCAAAATAAACGGAAACGAAATTCGTCCCGGAAATACTCTCGAACATAACGGCTCTCTTTGGATTGCGGTTAAAGTGGATCACGTAAAACCCGGTAAGGGTGGTGCGTTCGCGCAAGTTGAAATGAAAAACTTAAGAAATGGTTCAAAACTCAATGAACGCTTCCGTTCTGCGGATAAAGTTGAGCGTGTGCGTCTTGAGCAAAAAGATCAGCAGTTCTTGTATGAGAATGCTGGCATGTTGGTTTTCATGGATATGGAAACATATGACCAGATCGAATTGCCCGCTGACATTCTGGGTGATCGTCGTCCATTTTTGCAAGACGGCATGAAGGTTGTAGTAGAATTTTACGAAGAAGAAGCGTTAAGCGCGCAGATCCCTCAGAAAGTAACCTGTGTGATTGTCGAGACTGAGCCTGTTGTTAAAGGTCAGACTGCCGCGAACAGTTTTAAGCCAGCCGTTTTGGATAATGGTGTCAAAGTCATGGTGCCGCCATTCGTTGGCCAAGACGAAAGTATTGTCGTGAACACTGAAACGATGGAATACTCAGAACGCGCCTAGTTTGCGGTTTGCGAAAATCGACTTAAAATTTTAGATGCCTCGTCGTTATCGATGAGGCATTTTTTATGGTTTCGACAACTTTGCTTATTCTTTGATAAGGGAAAGCGTGGCGCCTGTAGTTTGAATATCAGCCTTTATGCGATCGAACCGAAGATAAGCCAGTGCTTGATCACCGGCGCGCGTCAACAGTTTCCCAATGACCTTGCCGCCCGATGTGATTTCGTCACCAAAACTTGTTTCCCCGTCAACAGTCACCCGCGCCAGCCCTTTGCGCAGTTCGGTCTTATGTTTCATCCGAGCCATAATTTCTTGGCCAACGTAGCATCCTTTGCGAAAATCGATGCCGTTTAGGGCCTCAAAATTCATTTCAAGAATGTATCCTTCGCCAGAAACCAGTTCTGCACCAGTTTCAGGCACGAGGTTGGCAATGTTCAAAGCAGTCCAATCCGGCGTCTCCTGTGCTGGCTGTTCGCGATAAGCCCGCCAACCCAATGCTGCGTGTCTTGGATCAGCATAACCATCCACCGGCAAAAGGTCGTTGCCACGGTGAACATATAAATCCAATGGCTCAATCGTTACATCGGCGCGCAGCTTGTACATCATCAAACGCCCAGAAAGAGCCGCCGCTTGTTCGCCATCGCAATCGATAAGGATCCGATCACCTTGCGCAACCATAAAAAAATCAAAAAGATACTTTCCTTGAGGTGTCAGCAAGGCGGTATAAACCAGCCCGTCTTTTGCCTTTTCCACGTCGTTGGTGACGAGTGATTGCAAAAATTTCACGCGATCCGCGCCGCCGACTGCGAAAACTTGACGAGAATGTCCCATTTCACTTGTCCTTTGGTTGTTCTGCTTTTCATATAGGCTGAAACCAAGCCGAGAACAGCCCCCAAACCATGCGCGCCCCAATTTCAATAATCATTCCCACATTAAACGCGGCACCTAATCTGGGACCGCTATTAGCCAGTTTGGGCGAGGGTTTGGCTGCCGGTTTGATTACAGAGGTGATATTTAGCGACGGCGGGTCAACTGATGGTATCGACCAAGTTGCCGACATTGCAGGTGCGGTTCTGATCAATGGTCCGCCCGGTCGTGGGGTTCAATTGGCAGCCGGTGCAAAGATCGCCAAAGGGCGTTGGTTGCTTTTTCTACATGCTGATAGCGAATTGGCCGAAGGTTGGGTCGAAGTGGTACAGCGCCATTTGGAACAGGGCCAAGCGCCTGCTTACTTTCGCTTAGTGTTTGATGCGCAGGGTCTTGCCCCACGTATTGTGGCAGGCTGGGCAAACCTTCGCAGCCGGATATTTAATTTGCCATATGGGGATCAAGGTTTGCTTATATCCGGCCCGGATTATGATGCTGTTGGTGGCTATCCTGAGTTGCCATTGATGGAAGACGTGGCAATGGCAAGGGCGCTTGGTAATTTGCAAGGCATAGACGTCGCTATTCATACCAGTGCGGTACGCTATCAAAAACAAGGGTGGGTGCGCCGCGGTGCACGAAATTTGTGGACATTGGCGCGATATTTCGCGGGTGTTGATCCGGAAAAATTGGCCCGTGCTTATCGACGTTGATTGACCTTTTTGAAATGGCATTCTACGCCTTGGCGTATCCGTAAATTCTAAAGGTTTATTTTGATGAGTCTTGCACAAGGTCGCCATTATCTTGCCATCCCCGGTCCTTCGGTCGTGCCTGATCGTGTTTTGAATGCGATGCACCAGCCCGCACCAAACATCTATGAAGGCGCATTGATCGATATGGTTGCAGGATTAATTCCTGACCTGAAAGCTGTAGGACGAACAAAGCACAGTGCAGCCATCTATATCGCCAATGGTCACGGCACATGGGAGGCCGCAATTTCAAATACTTTGGCGGCGGGTGACAAGGTGCTTGTTGTGGCGTCCAGCCATTTTGCTTTGGGCTGGGCTGGTCTGGCAGAAAAGCTAGGGATCAAAGTTGACGTAATTGATTTCGGCAAACAGCCCAATTTTGATCTGGGTTGCATCGAAGCCGCGCTGCGCGCTGATGTGAATCACGAAATAAAGGCGGTTCTGACAACACATGTGGATACATCGACATCTTATAAAACCGACATTGCGGCATTGCGGGGCGTGATTGACGCCGCCGACCATCCAGCGTTGTTTATGGTTGATTGCATTGCGTCCCTTGGATGTGATCGCTTTGAGATGGATGAGTGGGGCGTTGATTTGATGATCACGGCATGCCAAAAGGGTTTGATGACACCGCCAGGCATGGGTTTTGTTTTCTTTAACGAAAAAGCTGCAACAGCGCGAAAGAAACTTGATCGTGTAAGCCCTTATTGGGATTGGTCAGATCGTATCGAGCCTGAGATTTTTTCCAATTATTTTTTTGGTACTGCACCCACGCATCATTTGTTGGGATTGCGAGAAGCCCTAAATATGATCAACGAAGAAGGTCTGGAACAGGTCTGGGATCGCCACAAGCGGCTGTCAGTGGCCGTCCACGCGGCTGTTGACGCATGGGGGCAGGGCGAAGGTGCCATGAGGCTAAATATCGCTGATCCGGCGGAACGTAGCTCGGCTGTAACCTCTGTTCGAATTGGTGCACCAGATGGCACGCGTTTGCGTAAATGGGTGACGGACAATGCCGGTGTTACACTGGGAATTGGCTTGGGCATGGCCGCATCCAATGATCCGGCATGGCACGGATTTTTTCGCATTGGTCATATGGGGCATGTTAACGCCCAAATGGTTTTGGGTGTTTTAGGATCTATTGATACCGCCCTAAAGGCGCTGGATATTCCGCATGGCCCAAATGCAATGGCGAAAGCCACGCAATCCCTTTCGCTAGGCGCGTTTACGTCGGGCTAACGCCAAAGCTGGCCCAAAGGCCTTTTCAAAAATGTCCAAATCTTGGGGGCGGCCACAGCTGATCCTGATACACCGATCTTGCGGAGCAACAAAGGGCATGCGTACAAAAACGCCAGCCGCAACAACTTCGGTTAAAACTGCACGCGCAAAATCCCCGTCCTCGCCGCAATCAATTGCCACAAAATTTGTGGCAGATGGTAAACTGTTCAAGCCGTGGTTTTTGGCAATCTCTGCGATGCGTATGCGCGCTTGGTCGATGTTTTCGATGGTTTGGTTCAGGTAATCTGTATCCGCAAGCGCCGCCAAAGCGCCGGCTTGACTGATGCGGCACATTCCAAAATGATTACGAATTTTGTTAAAACCCGTGATCAAATCGGCCTCCGCCATTGCGTACCCAACCCGCGCGCCTGCCATGCCATATGCCTTGGAAAATGTGCGCATACGAATGACGTTTTCTTGTTCAATCGGAATGTTAGGGCAAGCATCGAACGGGGCGAATTCAACGTATGCTTCGTCCAAAATCAAAAGACATCCATCAGGAATGTCATCTAATGCCGCCTCGATATCTGTCCCTTTTGAAGTGGTGCCCATGGGGTTATCTGGATTGGCGAAATAGACCAATTTTGCGCCAACTTCTTTGGCCTTGGCCAATAATGCAGGCAAATCCTCGTGATCATTGTGATAGGGAATTTTCACCAGATCGCCACCAAATCCATCAACGTGATAGTTGAAGGTGGGATACGCACCTGCAGATGTCACAACCTTGTCACCCTGAGTTATGAACATTCGCACAAGATAACCCAATAGCGCATCAATTCCTTCGCCAATCATGATGTTTTCTGTGGGAATTCCGTGATGTTGTGCCAATGCATGCCGTAAATCATGGCTTTCTGGGTCACCGTACATCCAAACACCACTTGCGGCATCTGACATGGCTTTTATGGCTTTGGGCGAGGGCCCAAAAACATTTTCATTTGCCCCCAACCTTGCCGCAAACTCACCGCCACGCGTGCGTTCTTGCGCCTCTGGTCCAACAAAAGGCACCGAGGCCGGAAGCTTTTCAACTAAGTCGGTATATTTTGCGCTGGGCATATGAAAACTCCGCTAATTTGTATGTATTTAATCCGCCTGAAAGCCACTCGAAGGTCAATCGAAATCGCGAGTGTGCTGCTGAAAACTTGAAAACAGTTATCAAACACTTACGTAAAGCTCACGAAAAGAGAGGACCGATGACGAATTTTTCACGCAGAAATTTTATGGCGCTAACTGTTGCTGCTGGTGCCGCTCGGGTGATTCCCGCGGCCGTACAGGCAACCAAGTCGCGTTACATACTTCGTTTGGTTTATGACAAATCAATCGGTGCCATGCGATTGATCGACAAGCGGATCCCCTAATTTACGGATTAAGTGGCATGAATGCCGCGTCTTTCATTTGACAATCTCGACGTACGCCTGAACCACATACGCGCGGTGTTAAATCCTTGTTTAAGCAAACACGCGCCTCTTGAATTTGATTGGCTTTGCAGGTGATTGTTAACATGTCAGCCCGCAAATCAGGGTTCTCTTTCAAAAAAGCTTGTTCAACGACTTTGGCCGGCAGTTTGACTGGTTTTGACAAACGACGAAAAACATCAGGGCGTGTTACAGAAAAGTAAGCTTTTGTTGCTGTTGAATAATAATCGGTGGCAGATAGACCTGCGCAACGTCCGTGTTTCTTCCATTGATACCACGCAGACCCCGAACTGCCCATGATTTGTGCCATAGCTTTGGATTGGGCGCGGCTTGGATCGCGATGTGATGTGCGGCAATAACTGGGATAACCCTGCTCAAACTGTGGCCACAAGCCATGCATAACCCATCCAAATTTGGCGTCATCGTCGCATTGTTCAGATCCCTTTGCCTTACCTTCCAAGGCACACCAATTTGGCGACCAAGACAGTGCCAAAACATAATAGTCAAAGTCGCCAGCTTTCTCGCCCTCGGCATGGGCCAGTCCAACACTTAGCAGCAGAATCATTAAAATGCGCATTTTCTCTTTTCCTTTACCAAAAGGCGGCTTATATGGGTGCTAACTTCCCCCAAATCGCTGGAAGGGTCCATACGGACCAGCCGAATTTCCGGCAAGCAAGACGGCTGCCTTAACGGCATGTAAGGAGATAGACGATGGTAAACAAACCGATTATGGCCAAAGCAACCGCTGTTTGGTTAGTGGATAACACCACGTTGACGTTTAAACAGATCGCGGATTTTGTTCAAATGCACGAACTAGAGGTCCAAGGCATTGCTGATGGCGATGTTGCCGCTGGTGTTAAAGGCTTTGATCCGATTGCCAACAATCAGTTGGAAGCGGACGAAATCAAGACTGCGGAAGGCAATCCATCTTACACGATGAAGCTAAAATTTTTGGCAGCGGCCGTTGGCGAAGAAAAACGTCGTGGCCCGCGTTATACACCTTTGTCAAAGCGTCAGGATCGTCCTGCTTCGATTTTGTGGTTGGTTAAATTCCACCCTGAATTGACAGATGGCCAGATTTCCAAATTGATCGGCACGACCAAGCCAACAATTCAAGCGCTTCGCGAGCGTACGCATTGGAATATTGCTAACATCCAACCAATTGATCCTGTTGCGTTAGGTCTGTGTAAGCAGATGGAACTTGACGCGGCTGTTCAAAAAGCAGCGGCCAAACAAGCCAAAGACGGCGTTGTTATGTCTGATGACGAGCGTCGCAAATTGGTTTCAACAGAACAATCCTTGAGCATGGACACAGAGCCAAAAATCCCAACGGCGATTTCAGGTCTTGAAACATTTTCATTGTCTGAAGACCCACGTGGTGAAGAAGAAGAAATCAGCAACGAGCCTATTTTGGACGCGGAAAGCTTTTTCAACATTCCAAGCGATCAGCCGGACCTTGAAGAAGAAAAATAGGTCTGAGCAAAACCAGATTTTGAAAAGCCGGTTCCCTTGGGACCGGCTTTTTTTGTGAGTTTTACTTGGACTCCGTAGAAATGCTGTTATTTTCCGGCTGGAACGTGATGCGGCGCGCCGGATGGTCCCACGCGTATGAATTCACGTGACAGCAAAAAGGATCAGCATTGTGTGCCGATTAACCGCCTATCGCGGCCCTAAAATTCCCCTAGAAAACATTGTGGTTGTGCCACGTCATTCGTTACTTCAACAAAGCCAATCCGCCCTTGAGGCAAAATTGCGCGTGAATGGCGATGGATTTGGTGTCGCATGGTATGGTGCGGACAAAAATCCAGGTGTGTATCGTGATGTTTTACCTGCATGGTCGGATGGTAATTTAACAAGCATCTGTCGTGTTGTTCGTTCATCATTGTTTATGGCGCACGTCCGCGCCAGCACCGTTGGTGAAACTTCGTGCACAAACTGTCATCCCTTCACGTTTGAAAATTGGTCTTTTATGCACAACGGCCAAATTGCAGATTTCGCGCGCATTAGGCGTGGGTTGGAAAATTCCTTGTCTGACACACTCTATGAGGCACGGCGTGGTACGACAGATTCAGAGATGTTGTTTCTTTTGGCATTGGCAAACGGGTTACAGGATGATCCAAAGCAGGCTATCGAGGCTACAATTGCTCAAATTTCCAAGGCACAAGGCACCATAACCTCGCCAAACAGAATGGCCTGCGTTTTTAGCAATGGCGAAAGATTGTTTGCCTTCCGGTTTTCTTCGGATTTGAGAAGTCCAACTTTGTATTATTCAGATCATTTGGAACATGGCGGTGAATGCTTTGCTTCCAAACCTTTGGATGGAAATTCAAACAATTGGAAATCTATACCGGAGGGGCATTTTGCGTGGATGTGCGATAGTGGATATTGCGAAGAGCCATTAAAAACGACAGTTTCAGTAACGAACAAAAAGCTTGCCACCGCTGTTTAGTATTGATCGTTAAAATGTTTTGCGCGCCCTTAAGGCGGCGGAGATAGTTCCGTCATCAAGATAGTCTAATTCGCCGCCAATCGGCACGCCTTGTGCAAGGGATGTGACGGTTACATGGCCTTCGATCTGGTCGGCAATGTAGTGCGCTGTTGTTTGGCCGTCGATTGTGGCGTTCAGGGCAAGGATCACTTCGGTTATGTCTTCGGCCTTGATACGGCTTAACAAACGCGGAATACCCAACTGTTCGGGGCCAATAGCATCTAATGCTGAAAGAGTTCCGCCCAAAACATGATACCGCCCTTTGAACACCCGCGCACGTTCCATGGCCCAAAGGTCGGCGACGTCTTCTACCACGCAAATTTCACCCGTGGCACGTTTGGGGGATTGGCAAATTTCGCAGGTGACGCTGGTTCCGATGTTGCCGCAAGAAACGCATTCCCGCGCTGTTGCGGTAACTTCTTGCATCGACGCAGACAACGGCGCCAGCAATTGCCCGCGTTTTTTAATCAAATGCAACACAGCACGACGCGCAGAACGAGGGCCAAGACCCGGAAGCTTGGCCATCATATCGATAAGATTTTCGATTTCTTTTGTTGCGTCGCTCATGGCTGATTTTCCGTTTTAAAACGGCAATTTCATATCAGCAGGCAAACCTAAACCTTCGGTCAATTTTGTCATTTCAGATTTTCCACGTTCTTCCGCTTTTTGTTGGGCGTCTTTGACGGCAGCGAGGATCAAATCCTCAACGACTTCTTTTTCGTCAGGGTGAAAAATTGATGGATCGATATCCAAACCAACAAGGGTTCCCTTGGCTGTTGCCGTGGCTTTGACCAAGCCAGCACCACTTTCACCGGTAACGGTGATATTGGCCAAATCTTCTTGCATTTGGCCCATTTTTTCTTGCATTTCTGTGGCCGTTTTCATCATCTTGGCCATGTCGCCAAGACCGCCCAATCCACCCAAACCTTTTAGCATCTATTTGCTCCTGCAATCACTGTGTATCTGGCATAGGTTAAGCCAAAACCTATGCCTGCTACAAGCGGGAAGACGTGCATTAAAGTTGGGTCGAAGGGGCGGTTTGCGTGTTCGTGTTAGCCTACATTATTTAGGCATGTGAACACAGCAAGGATGTCTTGCCAATCATCATCCGATCCGTCTTCGCCACCAAATGCCGTGCCAAATACAGCGGGGCCGCCATTGTCGTCTGGGATCATGTGTGCTGCGGCGCGGACATCTGCCTTACCAGTCGAGGAGGAAAAGTCGACATGAATGCCTTCTTTAACCACAAAATGTTCCAGACCTTTTGCCGCTGGCATGGGGTTGAAATCCACGCCACTTCCTTGAAACTCAGCGATCGGTGTGTCGCCATCAGTGACAATCATCGTCCACGTTGCAGAGCTGTTGGTGTAGGCGTGAACCCAACATGTTTTTCCTTGGCTTGAATCCACTTCAAACGTGCTGCCATCGGCCATTGCCGTAGTGCCTAATCCCATAGCGATAGACGCAATAATTGCAATATTTTTGATATTCATTGTTAATTCCCTTTTTGCAAATTGATTATGTTGGTGCCGAAAAAATGGCGTACTCGTACTAAATCATTCGAATTTGTTCCGTATTAGTCTTCTTCAAAAGGATCCCATTCCTCATCTACCTCGGGCAGAGCTTCGATTTCAGCCATAGCAGCGATTTCTTTTTGACTGACAATGCTGTCAATTTTGGCCTTGGGGAAAGCCAACAATACAGCTTTGACCATTGCATGATCTCGTGCTTTGTTTTCAAGCGCGATTTTGTCGGCGTCACGCAATTCAGAGATGGTTTTTGCACCGCCCTCATTGACCAACGTCACACCCCAACGCACGCCCGTCCATGCCTGAAGACGTGCTGACAAGCGTTGCGCCAAATCGGCGGGTGCGTGTTCGCTTGCCTCGAACTCTATGCGACCCGGGCTATAGTTTGCCAATCGGATACCAGTTTCAACTTCGACCAATAGTTTGACGTCGCGATGAAGACGGATCAGTTCGACCACGTCTTCAAATCGTGGAAACCTTGCCAAGGCGGGTTCATTGTCACTTACAAGGGCGACTTGCGCGGATCCTTGTGCGGTGATGGGCGTTGAAGAGCCTTGCATCGTGGGGCTGTGTACTGTGCCAGATGATCCCGATATTCCCCCGGCAGGTGCACCGCCGCCAGTTTGAGATGTGTTTGCGCCGGATCCACCGCCGCCATTTGGTGGCGGCGTCGGGTTGTCCCGCAAGCTTCGCACGAGTTCTTCGGGACTTGGCAATGTAGAAACATGGGTCAATCGAATGACGGCCATTTCACTGGCCATCATCGCATTAGGCGCGGCTGACACTTCTTCTAAACCAGCAAGTAACATTTGCCACATTCGGGTTAATGCACGCATGGGTAGGGCAGCAGCAAAGGCTTGCCCACGGGCACGCTCATCTGGCCCTACGGTCGGGTCTTCGGCGGCATCTGGCGTAATCTTGATCACTGAAACCCAATGGGTAATTTCGGCCAAGTCGCGCAATACGGCCAGTGGATCAGCACCATCGGAATACTGGGCAGATAGTTCAGCCAAAGCACCAGCAGCATCGCCACGCATGATCATTTCAAACATGTCCATTACACGGCCACGATCCGCCAAGCCAAGCATGGCACGCACTTGATCGGCAGTGGTTTCGCCCGCCCCGTGTGAAATTGCTTGATCCAAAAGCGATTGAGCATCACGCGCAGAACCTTCGGCCGCACGCGTGATCAAAGCAAGCGCATCGTCGGTGATATTTGCGTTTTCGCTTGCGGCGTTTCCTTGCAGCATTTTGATCATCACTTCGGGTTCGATCCGGCGTAGATCAAATCGTTGGCAACGGGATAAAACAGTGACAGGAACTTTGCGAATTTCTGTGGTCGCAAACACAAATTTTACGTGTTCAGGGGGTTCTTCCAAGGTTTTTAACAACGCATTGAAGGCGCTGTTCGACAACATGTGAACCTCATCGATGATGTAAATCTTGTATCGAGCCGAGGCGGCGCGATAGTGCACGCTTTCGATGATTTCCCGAATATCGCCGACACCTGTGCGGCTGGCGGCATCCATTTCCATAATATCAACGTGCCGGCCTTCGGAAATCGCCACGCAGTGTTCGCATTGACCACAGGGCTCTGTCGTTGGCCCACCGTTTCCGTCAGGACCGATACAATTCAATCCCTTAGCAATAATTCGTGCGGTTGAAGTTTTACCGGTTCCACGAATGCCAGTTAAAACAAAGGCTTGCGCAATTCGATCTGCTGCAAACGCGTTCTTTAATGTGCGTACCATCGCATCTTGGCCAACAAGATCGGCAAAGGTTTCTGGGCGATATTTACGCGCAAGGACCTGATATTTGGCTTCTGTGGTTTCTGACATTGGTCCCTCGGATTCGCTGACCCTTGAAACCTAATGACCTATGGTCGATCCGTCCACCATCAGTTCAAGTTTTGGTACTTTCTGAAAATCGATTTGCAATTAATTTTTAACGCCGTATCTTGATTGGGCCGTCAGAGTCGGCATCCTGATCCGCGGAAAGCAGTTGCTGCATCTCTTTATATCTCAGAAGACCCATATCGGTTTTCTCATGCTCAGGCAGCGGATCACAGAGCACATTTGAGGATACCTTGATGTCAAATTCCATACATAAATTCCGTCGTGCGGCCAAAAAACTGCGCAAATCCTTTGCTTCGGGCGAGGACGACGCGATCCGTCGTGTGACCGACCACTTGAATGATGAAGGTGGGCTAAGCCACGCCCGTGCGCTTCATGTGATTGCGCTTGAGGGCGGGTTTGATAGCTGGCCCAAGATGAAGCTGGCCACAGAAAGCATGGCAATGGATCGCAATGCCAAACAGGACCGTCTTAAAATTGCGCTTTATCACGGGCAAAATTGGGTAGTGGATCAATTGATGGCTGACACACCTGATTTGGCGGCTGGTCATTTCGGATTGCAATGCGCGCTTTATGATTTGGATTCTATTCGCGCGAAATTGGCCCAAGACCCAACAGCAGCGACACGCCAATATGGCCCGCGCAGTGCGATTTTGCACTTGGCGTATTCAAAATATTTTCAAAATCATGCGGCTAAACGGGCTGACATGATGGCGATTGCTGACTTGTTGTTGAAAAACGGCGCGGACGTAGATGATGCGTATCAAGGTTTTGCTGGCTCTGATGGGAAGCTGTCCACTCTTTATGGTGCGATCGGGCACGCAAATAATATGACTTTGGGCCAATGGTTGCTGGATAATGGCGCAAATCCAAACGACGGTGAATCGCTTTATCATTCAACCGAGTTGGGGCATTTGGATGGTTTGAGGATGTTGCTGGAAAATGGGGCGACACCAAAAGGGACAAACGCATTACTGCGCGCGTTGGATTTCAACAATTACGAAATGGTTGAAGTGTTGTTAGAACATGGTGCTGATCCGAATGAATTTCAGCATGAAAAAGTGGGTGGTGAGGACCCTTTTGTTATTCCTGCACTACATCAAGCGGCGCGTCGGATGTGTGATCGCCGAATGGTTGACTTGTTGCTGGAACACGGTGCCGATCCCAATTTTCGCCATGAAAAAATTACGCCTTTCGCAATGGCCAAAGTCTTTCGCAATCCAGCTGCAGCAGAGGCGTTGGTTAAGGCCGGCGCTGACCAACAACTGAACGATCAGGAACAAATCTTGGCAGATGCCGCAGACGGTATTGATACAACTGGTCGTTATGTTGATCCGTCAAAATTACCAGATGAATATCGCAACATTTTGCGTTCGATTTTGCATTTGCCTGATACGTTTGAGCACATCAAACGATTGATTGCGGTGGGCATGGAATGGGATCGACCAGACAATCAGGGCATAACGCCTGTGCAAATAGCTGGGTGGGAAGGATTGCCCGATATGATGGGCTATTTCCTAAAACTGCGTCCTGATCTATCGCACGTAAATGGTTATGGTGGCACACTATTAAGCACGATCATGCATGGCAGTGAAAACAGCCCAAACCGTGAAGCACGAGATCACATTGCCTGCGCGCGTTTGGCGTTGGAACATGGTGTGGCATTGCCTCGTGATGTGATTGATTTTGCAGGTCGTGCAGATATGTCAGCATTCTTGCGCGATTGGGCCGAAGAAAAACCAGGCCAAGTGATAGAGCGTGAAGATGGGTGATTTTCAGATTTTTGATTTGGAGCTATCGGCTGGGCGTATTGGTATTTGCCAAATGCCTGGCCGAAACGATTTGGCGAGCGATCTAAAGGCAATTCACCATTGGCAAGCTGATATGGTTCTGACCATGACAACACAGCGTGAATTAGACGTTGTTGGGGCAGGGGATATTGGTGCGCGCTTGGCGAAGGTTAATATAAAATGGCGTCACTTGCCCATCAAAGATTTTGGCGCACCTGACGATGATATCTCTAAAGCTTGGAAAACTGTCGCTTTCGATGCGCACAAAATATTGATGAACGGCGGTCGCGTTTTGGCTCATTGTTGGGGCGGTTGTGGGCGGTCTGGAATGGCATTGTTACGGCTCATGATCGAAACCGGCGAAGATCCAGAGAGGGCACTGAAACGCCTACGTTCAATTCGGCCTTGTGCGGTTGAAACAGAAGCCCAAAGGGATTGGGCGGGCAACATTAATCTGTAGTGGAAAAGGTGAGAGGCTGAACACGACCCAAACGGTACTCGTTACGGTTGCTTCCTTCCGGACCTGGCCGAGTTGGCGAGGCGTTTGCCCGAGCCAACCTCTCAACGGGTATATAGAAACCCTTGGGATAGAATTCAAGCCTATTTGGGTGGGCAAAAACGATATCGAAATAATGCGTAGCCATCTTCTAAATTTCTAACAAATTCCAAGTCTTTTCGTCCGTAGTGTGAAACCAGTGGCCCCGCTTTTGCGCTGCTTTTAAACGTGGCGCTTGTTTCGGGAATATGCACAAGCGTTGCAGTGGGCTCAAAAGCACAAAGTGGTTCGTTTAGTGCTGAAAGGTGATCGACTATCATTTCTTGGATTGTTTTTTCACTTTGGCAGACAAAATCTGCGGTGCTGTAATTGAATATGTTGCCTCCACCCCCAGCGCGAAAAGTGTTCATTACCAACAAAAATCGTTGGTTGTCGCCTACTTCATGCCCATCCAAAGTTAATTGGCTAACACGAAATGCATTATTATCGATGATTTTATAATCAGCATCATAATGAGCGGGTTTCGTCGGATCGAGGATGTAGTCAACGCCAGAAAACCGATTGTGCGAATGCAGGGTGAACGCAGGATCTAAAAGGTCTTGATCATGTACGGCAGGGGAAATTCTAGAATAGATTGAGGCCACCAATTCTAGATGCTCAATTAATTCCGATTTCGTAATGACAATTCCATGCAGTCTGTCTTGATATTGGTACAGGCTTGAAAGGTCTCGTCTGAAAATCGGCCCAGGTGGGATATGTGTGTATTTCGAAGCATCCCCCCCAAATCCGACCCTTTGAGGTGATGCACAAGAAACAATAGGCAAACCCTCAAACTGTGTTCCTTTAACTAACGATGTTGCGCCTTCGTGTTGCGATTTTGTTATCAAGCCAAGTGCACATGAATCCAAAGCACCCTCAAAATATGTAATAAGGGCAGTGTTCGTTTCCGCAATTTTTTGTGCGTTTTGGGCCAACAGGTCGTTGTGCATTTTTTGCAAAGACGGCAGGTTCTGTATGTCAGTTTCCTGTTCATCGTTTTGCGCATTTGGAAATAGCAATTGAGATTGTGCGGAAATCAATGAAATTTTTCCGTCCTTTGTTCCAAGTTCTAGGTCAATCACACCAAGACACTGACCAAAACAACCCGGCTGCATGATGGGTTTATGAGCAATTGCATCACTTTCAAAGTTATTGTTACCGATATTGGTTGTCAGTAGAGGGTCGGCACCTGACGGGTGCAATTGATGGTCATGCCCTGCAATAATTGCATCAATGTCAGTTAATTCTGCCAGTTTAGCGACCATGCCCTTGTGACTTTTCATTCTTGGATTTGCGTCTAATCCTGAATGCGCCATTAAAACAATCAAATCAGCACCCTGCGCTGTCAAATGCGCAGCTTCGCGTTTTGCGGCCGTGACCATGTCCTTAGCTGTCGCATTCCCTTGTAGAATACTCCAACTCCAACCAACCGACTCTTGCGGGGTCGTACCGATAAGACCAATTTTCACTGTTTTGGTCTCACCTGATTGATTGATCAAAACGCGTTCGATCATGGTGCTAGGTTTTGGCCACTGATGCTGCGGGTCGTTAATGGGGCGGATATTGGCGCACAGGAATGGAAAATTGGCGGTTGGAATCACTTCAGTTAAGTATTCCAACCCATAATCAAATTCATGATTACCGACTGATGCTGCATCATATTGCAACAAATTCATGGCTTCTATCATTGGATTATTAGCAACTCCATTGATTTTAAATTGGGTTGCAATGAAATCGCCCTGTGGGGAACTTTGTAAACTGTCGCCGTTGTCTAATAAGATAGAAGGGGCGATCTCTCGTTGTTCCTTAATAATTTTTTCCAAACTCATCAGCCCCAAATTGGCCCGAGGTTTTTCTGCGATATAGTCAAAACCGCAAATAGACATGTGTAAATCTGTCGTTGCCAATATCTTTAGCGGCCAATGGTCATCTTCCATGGATTCTAACCCTAAAAATCGAAAATAAAAATTCGCTATTCAATAAGTTTGATTTTGTGCCCATTTTTGACAAAGGGAAAGAAAATTCGCTTTTCGTCCCTAAATATTTTTCGGTATGGTTCCCAAACTGAAGTAGTTTTTGGGTGAAACAAAATGCGAATATCTGACGATGTAACTTTTGCAGGAGGAAATTTTGATCGTGCTGAACCGATAAGACGCGATCCCGTGAAGTTGGAGGCGGCAGAAAATCATCCAGAGGCGAAGTTTCTAGCTATTTGGCGTGGCAAACCCTTAGCCGAGGCTGAGGCGCGGGATCAGCTTGTTTTATTACCTAAGGAACATGACATCTTCATTCAAAAATCCGACCAAATTTTCTTGGGTTTGCGGAATGATGTGCCTTATTTTGCGATTAATATTTCAAACTGGGAACCAGATAATCAAGAAGGCATAGATGAATCCGTCTTTTTTGATCCTTCAGAACAAGCACATCCTGCGGTTCCACAAAATCAACGGTTTGTTGAATTGCGTGGTCTTATGGCGGAAATTTCACCTGTTGATGCCGAACTGGCGGCAACTTCACTTGCGTTGTTTGCCTGGCATCGAACGCATCAGTTTTGTTCAACTTGCGGTAAAAAATCTGACATGGCGATGGCAGGCTGGCAACGTAGTTGCCCAGCTTGCAATGGTTTTCATTTCCCGCGCACTGATCCAGTTGTCATTATGCTAATAACGCAGGGCAATAATATCCTTTTGGGGCGTTCTCATGGGTGGCCTGAAGGTATGTATTCAATGCTTGCTGGATTTGTTGAACCGGGGGAATCCATTGAAACTGCCGTTCGGCGCGAAGTGTTTGAGGAAACCAATATTCGCGTTGGTGTGGTTGATTATTTGGCTAGTCAGCCTTGGCCATTTCCCAATTCATTGATGTTTGCATGCGCAGGAATTGCGCAAACCAAAGAGATCACAATCGATGAAAATGAGCTCGATGATGCCATTTGGATTAGTCGGGAAGAACTGGCAGATGTATTCGCAGGGCAACATCCGCGTATAAATAAACCCAGAAAAGGGGCAATTGCCCACTTTATTTTGCGAAATTGGCTTGCAGACCGATTGGGTTAGTTCGTAAATGGAACTCTCAAATCATGACCAAAAGCCGAGCAATATAAATGCAGTTCACGAACAATGAAGACATCGAAGCCTCAATCGAACAAACATTCGGTGCCGTTAGTGATTTTGAAAATTTCGAACGTTTGGCTCTAAGACGTGGTGCGGAAATTCAGCGAACCGATGATCTGAGGTGCCACGGCGTTGGAATGACGTGGAAAGGGATGTTTGATCTACGCGGAACAGAACGAGCATTTAAGGCGACGATCCTTGAATTTGACGAACCACATGTTGTTTGTGGATTGGTTGATACAGATGGTGTCGATGTCGAACTAGAAATTAATTTGATCGCACTTTCACCCAATCGCACACGTCTAAAAGTAGATGTAAATCTAAAGTCACGCACATTGTCAGCCCGATTGATTTTGCAATCCGCACGTCTTGCCAAAAACAACCTGAACCGCCGCTTTAAGCAAAAGGTTCAAAATTTTGCCCAAGACATTGAAAAATACTACGGCACCTCGCGCGCCAGCCACCAACGCTAGTTAGGTTAGAGCAATTTAAACAGCGCGTCACAAGCTGCTTGAGTATTTGACCAGTCAGAAACCAACCGACAACTTAGAATTTCGTCGTTTTCTCCGTCCAGCGGCCCATTGATGCCATAAACGGCGCCACCTTCTTGGGCGCGGCGGTGCGTTTCGCGTGGCATGCGCGCAAAGATCATATTGGCGTCGACAGAATGTGAAATTTCAACAGAATTAAATTTGCGCATGCCTTCGGAAAGGTAACGGCCTGTTTCATTTGATGCACGAGCCAAATCCAACCACAAATCGTCGGTCAAATAGGCGTTCATTTGAGCAGACAAAAACCGGTGCTTGGAAAACAGATGTGCGCCACGCTTGCGACGAAGTTCAAATTCCCATGCTTTTGCTGGATCAAAGAAAATGACAGCTTCTACACCTAAACAGCCGTTTTTGGTGCCACCGAAACTGACAGCATCAATGCCGGATTTCCATGTCATTTCAGCCGCCGAGCAACCCAAGGTAACCATTGCATTAGCAAAACGTGCACCGTCTAAATGAACGGGCAGATCATTTGCTTTAGCAATCTCGGTCAATGCACGTATCTCATCCAACGTATATACCGTTCCCAATTCGGTGACGTTACTCAGGCTGACAGGTCCAGCTTGGCATCGGTGTACATCCTTGCCGCTGCTGAATGCGATGGATTTAGCTAATGCATCCGGCGACATTTTTCCGTCGTTTCCATCGATCAGCGTCATTTTGGCACCGCCTGAATAAAACTCAGGTGCGCCACATTCATCTTCTTCGATGTGGGCCACGCGGTGGCAATAAATGCTGTCCCAAGGATTGGCTAAGGTGCCGAGTATAAGGGCGTTAGCGGCAGTACCTGTTGCGACAAGGTATACCGCAGCCTCGGGGGCTTCAAATATTGTTCGAATTTTTTCAGTGACCTCTGCCATCAAAGGATCGGCACCATAAGAAGGCACATAGTTTTGGTTTGCATCTACAACGGCTTGCATGATTGCAGGATGGGCTGGGCCTGTATTATCTGAACCAAAAAACATTTCTATAAGTCCTCTATTATGTATTCTTCCCAGTCGTCTTCATCGACATCAAATTCTGGTATTGTCCATCCGCGAACTGACATGCCCTCGTCGTGTACCGATTCAGAAGAACCAGAAATCAAAGGGTGCCAATCTGCAAGGGGTTTGTTTTCAAAAATGAGGCGGTAGGCACAGGTGCTTGGCAGCCAATAGGCCACGTTTGGCAAGGCTTCGGGGGTAAGTTGAACGCAATTTGGCACAAACTGGCGACGAATTTCATATTGCCCACAGCGACAGCTATGATCATCAAGAAGACGGCAAGCTATTCTGGTAAATGCAACCCGACCGGATTCTTCGTCCTCTAATTTATTAAGGCAGCATTTGCCGCAACCATCACAAAGGGATTCCCATTCGTCATTGGTCATCTTTTCGAGCGGGATTTTTTCCCAAAATTTCGCTCGCACGCCTTTGCGCTTGATTGGTTCAGGCATTGGCCAGAACCTTGCGGGCGCGATCGCAATCCAGCGTCATCTGATCAATCAATGCATCTAGCCCATCAAATTTTTCTTCGCCTCTTAGGTATTCAACAAGCGCGATGGAAATGTGGGTGCCGTACAGATCACCGTCAAAATCAAAAAGATACGTCTCAAGATTTGGCGTGTTTTCGCCAAACATAGGGCGAATGCCGAGTGACGCGGCCCCTTGATATACACCCTGATAAGGCCCATCCAAAATAGTAGCAAATACTGCGTAAACGCCGAACTTTGGTAAATGCAGCCCCTTAACCGACATGTTTGCCGTGGGAAAACCCAATTCACGACCGCGTTTTTCCCCGTGGATTACTTCGCCTTCAATCCGGTGCCAATGGCCAAGCATATCAGAAGCGATTGCCGGATCACCTTCGGCCAACGCTCGGCGTATCGAGGTAGAGGAAATATAATCGCTGTCGGCCTTCAATAAGGGGGCGATTGTGACATCAAAACCAAATTGTGTGCCAAAATCGACCAAATCTTGAGCCGTGCCAAGGCGGCCCTTGCCGAAACAAAAATCTGCGCCGATTACGATGTGGGACAGGCCCAAACCCTCGGCGATCACCGTTTTTGCAAATTCGCGAGCGGTAAATGACGACATGATTTTGTCAAAAGGCAATTGGTACAGGTAATCAACACCAAGTTTTGCCAAACGATTTGCTTTGGCCTCGTTGTTCATTAAGCGAAATTCGGGTGCATCCGGCGCAAAAAATTGCCGCGGGTGCGGATCAAACGTCAAAACACCAAGGGGTATATCGTTGTCCTTGGCCCGTTTACGAGCAATATCCAAAACAGCCTGATGTCCGCGATGCACGCCATCAAAGTTTCCAATAACTGCACTTCCGCCTTTGGCCGAAGCGGGAAGATCATTCCAATGGGTGAAAATCTGCATATTTGGTCCACGGTCCCAAGGACCTAAGGGGCCGATGGGTTGTTATCAGTCGAATTTCGCGCTTGGCGCCAAAACGGTCGCTTCGCCCTTTAAGACAGTTCTATCCCCTACCTTACAGCGACAATCAAGGGTCACACGGCGTTTGGCGTGATCTATTGCTGTTACAGTCACTTCTGCGCGGACGGCATCACCAGGGCGGACGGGCGCTAGGAACTTTAGCGACTGTCCCATATAAACGGTGCCGTGGCCTGGTAATTGTTCGCCAATAACCGCAGATATCAATCCTGCCGTCAGCATGCCATGAGCAATTCGACCACCAAAGATTGTGTCGCGCGCATAATCATCATCCAAATGTACTGGATTATGGTCTGTTGAAATTTTTGCAAACATTTCGATGTCTTCGTCGGTGACGACTTTGGTCAGGTGACGGCTCATCCCAACGGACATTTCCTCAATTACGATGGTGCCACGAGGCATATTATCTAACATCAAAAGGTTTCCAGTTTAGCTGGTGTTACGCAAATTGTTGTGAAACATATATTCGTTTATGCTTTACATATTGTAACTTTATTACTTTGCAGCCGCAGCAATTTCAAGGCAAAATGTTCGATGTGAACGGGAATAAGCTTGTTTCGTGGCAAAATAGTAGAGATTGCGTGCGAAAGTCGGTTCTAATCTGATTGAATTCAGGATGATGTGATCAAGCACAACTATCTCATTGGGCGTTGAAGCCTGATTCTCTTTTCCTGTGAACAGGTGAAGTTGCCGTAAGGAAAAATTCGGGTCAACCGTGAGCACCCAAAGCAAAAAAATCGACTAGCGCAGAAAGCCAATCGCATAAGTTGGGCTGAGCATGGATTGTTCCAAAAATGTCTTTAACAGTTCTGGGTTTGGCTGTGATTTGGTTGCTGTTTCTGCAGCCGCCAATCCACCGGTAATGAACAACGCATCCAAATCTTCGCCCATGGCGCCTGAAACATCGGTGAAAATTCCGTCACCAATGGCCAGAATTTCGCTGTCAGGAATATTATCACCCAAGGCCGTAAGGCGACGACGCGCAAGATCATAGATTGGGGGATGGGGTTTGCCGAAATACAGGCTTTCACCGCCCATTTCAGTGTAAAGTTTGGCCAATGCGCCTGCACACCATTCACGGGTTTCACCCCGATCAACAACGATGTCGGGATTTGCGCACAAAAGTTTTAGACCTTTGTTTTTAGCGTAAAGAAAATCAGCACGGTAAACGTCGGGATCAGCCTGGGCATCAAACGGACCACAGCACACAATGCCTTCGGCCTGATCTAATGGCACTTTCGTTATTTCGGCCGCGTCTTCTATTAGGTTTAAAGGTGAGAAAAAGCTCTGATCTTTGTCCTCGCCGATGAAGTAGACTTTGTTACCGACCGCACCGCGATACATAGCTGAACGCGCTGAATCACCAGATGTGGCAATAACATCCCAGCTGTCAGTGGGCAGACCCATTGCTGTCAGCTGAGTTTCTACGCTGGCGCGCGGACGTGGCGCGTTGGTGACAAGAATTACTTTGCCACCCGTTTTGCGGTATGCTTGCAACGCGGCCACAGCATCAGGAAAAGGGGTGATGCCGTTATGAACACAGCCCCAAAGATCAACGAATAACGCCTTATATCTTGCGGATACATCTGCGAGGTTTTCGATGATTTGTGTCAATGCACTTTTCCTTGGGTGTTGTTCCTAAAATGAAAAACCCGCTGGTCGCGGGTTTTGCTTGATATTTGGTTTTATACTGCCAAAGACGGGATGATTTGTTTCTTACGAGAAACAACACCCGGCAGCACAACAGTGTCACCTGATACGGTAGTTGAAAACGATTTTTCGGCTACTGATTTCGTCAAATCATTTGGGATCAACATTGTTGCTTCTTCTTTCAGAATGTCGACAACGAATAAAAGAACTTGGTCTACGCCGTCTTCTGATGCGACAGTTTCCATTGCTTCCATGATGCTGTCCTTACGATCAAGCACAGTGGCGGGTGTCGTTGTTTCCAACACAGATACGCGGAATTTAGTGTCACCGACGCCGTATTTTTTGCTGTCCATGCGCAAAAGTTCAGCATCGGAAAAACGCGAAACGTCAGATTTTGCAGCAAACATTTCTGCGGCGTATTCAGGGATCGAGATGCCCAAATCAGCAGCTAGTTTTTCGGCCAACTCAGTGTCTTGCGCTGTTGTTGTTGGCGAGCGGAATTCAAGCGTGTCGGAAATAATGCAAGATAACATGGCACCCTTGATGTTTTCAGGCATTTTAGCCGCCAAATCACCCATCAAATCGAACATGATTGTGACGGTGCAGGCAACAGGGCGAATTGTGATATCAATCGGACCTTTGGTTTCCAAACCGCCAACCAGTTTATGGTGATCGATGATGGCTGTTACGTTTGCGTTGTTGATATTTGCAGGCAACTCAGCTGGATTATTTGTGTCAACAATTACAACGTCTTGATCGTCTTCGACGTCAGCGATGATTTCTGGTTGTTCAAATGACCAACGCTTAAGCACAAATGCCGCCTCTGTGTTTGGTTCGCCCAAAAGGCGTGCCGCGGCATCGGTGCCGGTTTCATTCAGGTACCATGCCCAAATAAGGGCAGCGCCAGTTGTGTCTGTGTCAGGTGATTTATGGCCAAAAACGAAGGTGGTCATTGCAAGTTCCCATTCAAATGCATTGAGTTTGCCGCCTTATATGCAGGTGCAGCAAGCTTGTCACCAAGGGAAAACGTCGCGGGGATAAGCAAGACAATATTTCATTTTGATAAGCGTCAGAATTGTCCCGGATTGGTGACTAGATTCGCCGGGTATCGTCGGGTAGAAAAGCTTATGAACAAGCCCCGTGAGACCGATCTTTATGACCCTGTAAAAGCCTATCTTGAAGGGCAGGGGTATGAAGTGAAGGGCGAAGTTGGCGCGGTTGATGTGATGGCTGTTCGTGGTGATGAGCCGCCATTGGTTGTTGAGTTGAAGTTAGGTTTCACTCTTGCGCTGGTTCATCAGGCCATTGAACGTCTTAAAATTAGTGATTTGGTTTATGTCGCGGTGCCTCGTGGCAAGACGCGCGCCCAGTACAAAGCCCTGTTAGCCAATCGTAAGCTGTGTCGCATGTTAGGTGTTGGGTTTATGACCGTTCGTCTTGATACGGGGCTGGTGGAAATACACCAAGATCCCGGCCCCTACGCGCCAAGAAAGTCTAAAATTCGCAAGACACAATTGTTAAGTGAATTTGAACGTCGCGTTGGTGACCCAAATAAAGGGGGTACAACACGACGAACGATTGTGACGGCATACCGTCAGGATGCGACGCGTGTGGCCGAGTTTTTGTCGCAAAACGGGGCAAGCAAAGGGGCAATCGTCGCCAAAGACACAGGTGTTGCAAGGGCTACGCGGATCATGGCGGATGATCACTACGGCTGGTTTGAACGGGCAGAAAAAGGCATTTATCAGCTAACTGACAAGGGGGTAGCCGCTTTGGGTGAAGTGGAACTGGATGATGCGGTTCTGAAAGCGGAAAATTAAACGCGAACCAGAAGTTTTCCAGTGTTCTCGCCTCGATAAAGCATGCCAATCGCGTCAGTGGCGGCAGCCGGTCCATCCAAGATGTGTTCGTTATATTTCAGTGATCCATCTCTTACCCAATTTGCCAATGCGTTTATCGCATGTGGAAAACGCTCTTTGTGGTCAAAGACTAAGAAACCTTGCATTTTGGCCCGCGCAACCAGCATTTGGCGGTGAACTCTTGGCCCCATTGGAATAGGATCCCAATCGCTGTGTGCCGCTGTTCCACAAATTGTTATGCGTGCATTTAGGGCAAGATGGCACATGACGGCATCTGAAATGTCCCCAGACGTGTTGTCAAAATAGCAATCGACACCGTCAGGCAGGGTGCTGGTTAATTCGGTTTTGAAATCTGGCGATTTGTAGCTAATGGCCTCATCAAATCCAAAGTCGTTTTTGCATTGGTCGATTTTGGCGGCGGACGACGTAATGCCGATTGTGCGGCATCCATGGATTTTGGCAAGCTGCCCAACGGCTGATCCAACAGCGCCGGCGGCGGTCGAAACCACAACCGTTTCACCCGATGTTGGTTGGCACAAATCTAAGAAACCACAGTAGGCGGTGACGCCGTTGATACCCAAGACGCCTAATGCCAATGAATTTGGCAAGTCGGTCTCGGTGATTTTCCGACTGATCGTTGTGCCATCAACCACCGCATGGGTTTGCCAACCAAATAAACCTGTAACCTGATCCCCAACGGCGAAATTTGCATCGCGGCTTTTAATCACTTCGCCCGTTGCAAAGCTGCGCATGACATCACCGATTGGCACAGGTGGGGAATAGTTTGGCGCATCGTTCACCCAACCGCGCATAGCGGGTTCCACTGACCAGTAATCCGTGCGTACCAAAACCTGACCGTCGCTCAGACTTGCAATAGGTTTTTCAATGATATCGAAATATTCGGGCGTAGGTATGCCGATTGGCCGACTTTTAAGGATTACGCATGTATTTAAATCTGACACTATTTTCCCTTTCTGTGGATGGCAGGCAAATACTGGCCCGATGCGGAAATCGTTTTAATTTTGTCAACTAGCGGTGAAATCCAAGGTTGAAAATCACGCCAAGCCTTTGAACTGTTTTGATACATTGGCTGATTGACTTGCATGTTTGATGCCGTTGCGACAACTTGCTTTGAATGCTGAAATTCAAGGCATGCCGGATCCCAATTTAATGCTGCAGAACTTACGATTTTTCGCGAAATTATTTCTTGATTTTTCGTCAAATTTTCATAGTCAATATCTACGATACGTTCAGGAAATCTATCATGCCAAAATAGCATTAAATCTAAATACGCTTGGTAATAACCAACAAGATCATCAATGTTATAGCCAAAACCATTGCCTGTTGTGTTGAAGTAATGCTTGAAAATTGACCAACATGTTGCAATGGGGTCGCGATGAACATGCAAGATTTTTGCGTCGGGAAGAGCCGCAATAGCAAAGCCAACCCATCGAAAGTTCAAAGGCATTTTGTCAGTTATTACAGTTTTTTCGGTTGAAATAGCATTCACTGCGTCACGATAATGATTGGCTATTTTTTGAACATTGTCCTGATTTAGGCCATTTTTCTTCCATTGAATTGAATTTACGGAAGAGTTCAAAAATTCCAATTCGCCAGCTCCGTAAACTTTTGGATGACTGGCAAGAATTTTTTCAACTAATGAAGTACCTGAACGTGGCATCCCTAAAATGAAAACTGCGCGTTTTGTCGTTGGAAACGGATTTGTATTGGATTGGGGTTTGTCCTTTGACCATTCCAAAAAACAGTTTTTGATGGCTTTAAACTCGTCCAAATCGTCTTTCAGGTCGTATTCAAAGACAGTTTTTCGCAATTGGTTTGCAGAAACATAGCTGGAGTAAGCGGTTTGATAATCACCCAAATCCTCTTGCGCCTTTGCCATCGCAAATCTGAGGTGCATTTTATTCAATTCGCTTGTTTTTGTGTCGTTTAATAACCGGGAAATCTGTGAAATATGCGGGTCGCCTGACCGGAAAGTTTTGACTGTGGTCAAATTACGGTGCAGTTCAGCCTCATCAGGTGCTATCGTCAGGGCGCTCTCGAAGGAGCGTCGCGCTTCTTTTTTGTTGCCTTGCATTTTGTGAATTACGGCGATGTTGTTCAATGCCGATGCTTGATTTGGGTTTATGTTCAAGGAGATTTTGTAAAATTCTAGTGCAGCTTCATAGCGTCCCGCGCGTTCCAAAGCATGCGCCCGATTGTATGCGATGTCGGCCCGACGTGGCGCCAGTTCCATAGCTTTTTCATAAGTGCGATCGGCCGCATCAAAATCATCTATTTGTGCAAGTATGTTTGCAAGATTAAATAGTCCGTCGGTGGATTTGGGATTTATTTGGTGCACTTTTTCAAAGCATTTTTGTGCCAACTCAAACTCGATTGTGGCTTTGTATGCCAAACCAAGGTTCAAATGAGCATGTTCAAAGTTAGGGTTTTCATCAACTACTGCTTTCAATTTTTCAATCGCTTCGAAAGCACGATCTGCTTTGATCAACGCATAGCCAAGGCTTACTTTTAATTCAGTCGACGTTAAATTTAGGTTCAAGGATTTTTCGTAATTAGAAACGGCTTCATCATGTTGGTTTAAACGAAGAAATGAGGCACCCAATAATCCGAAAAGCGGTGCTTCTCTTGGATAGATTTGGGATAGCTTTAATGCCTGTTTGACTACGGTTTGAAAGTTGCCATCGTTAAACAACTGAATGAGGCCGTTTAGTTGTATTTTAGGAATGCCAGAACCACCAGCGCCACTATTTGCTGGTAATTTTTTCAAACCGTCAATTGCGCGCCTATTTTTTGGAAATTTGTCCAGAACCGATTGGAAAAGATCGCGAGCGGCTTCTATTTGCCCGTTTTTGGCCATTTTTTTGGCCAGCATCAGTTTTTTTTCTACTGACATTGATGGGGCGTCCCCGATTGAATTTACTAGACGAATTTAGGTGCTGGATATGAATAACTCTTGAATTATCGAATGCAAAGAGACAAATGATATTTCATTGTTTCAAACAGGGTTAAAATCGCGTGTTAGAGGTTTTTGGCTATTTTCCACGCACTAAGGTTGACTCGCCTCAACCCCTTGCCTAAGTACTATTCGTTATCACTCACACGAGGTGAGTGACAAAAGATAGAAACTTTGAGCTAAGGAGCCTCAAGGATGGCATTAACTCCACTGCACGACCGCGTTTTGGTCCGTCGCGTTGAAAGCGACGAAAAGACCGCTGGCGGTCTGTTTATTCCAGACAGCGCAAAAGAAAAACCAGCTGAAGGCGAAGTAGTCGCATGCGGCGAAGGCCTACGCAAAGACAACGGCGAATTGATCGCTATGTCTGTTAAGCCAGGCGACAAAGTTCTTTTTGGAAAATGGAACGGCGTAGAAATCACCTTTGAAGGTGACGAGTTGCTGATGATGAAAGAAAGCGACATTTTCGGAATTATTTCCTAAATCGCACTTTCCTCGCTGATACGAACAAGATTTTAATAGGAGCAAGCTAATGGCTGCTAAAGACGTAAAATTCGGGACAGACGCCCGTACGCGCATGCTACAGGGTGTAAACATCCTAGCAGACGCGGTTAAAGTGACTTTGGGCCCGAAAGGCCGCAACGTTGTTTTGGACAAATCTTTCGGCGCACCGCGCATCACCAAAGACGGTGTATCCGTGGCCAAAGAAATCGAACTAGAAGATAAGTTCGAAAACATGGGCGCCCAGATGGTGAAAGAAGTTGCTTCACGCACCAACGACACCGCTGGTGACGGCACAACAACAGCAACAGTTTTGGCACAAGCGATCGTTCGCGAAGGCATGAAATCAGTTGCAGCTGGCATGAACCCAATGGATCTTAAGCGCGGCATCGACTTGGCAACTGCCAATGTTGTAGACGCAATTAAATCAGCATCTCGTCCAGTAAACGACAGTGCAGAAGTTGCACAAGTTGGTACAATTTCTGCAAACGGTGAGGCCGAAATCGGCAACCAAATCGCTGACGCGATGCAAAAAGTTGGCAACGAAGGCGTTATCACTGTTGAAGAGAACAAAGGTCTGGAAACAGAAACCGATGTTGTTGAAGGTATGCAGTTTGACCGTGGCTACTTGTCACCATACTTCGTAACTAACCCAGAAAAAATGATCGCTGATCTAGAAGATTGCATGATCTTGTTGCACGAGAAGAAATTGTCTTCTTTGCAGCCAATGGTTCCTTTGTTGGAAGCAGCGATGCAATCCGGCAAACCATTGATGATCATTGCAGAAGATGTTGAAGGCGAAGCCTTGGCAACTTTGGTTGTGAACAAACTACGTGGTGGTCTGAAAATCGCAGCTGTTAAAGCACCTGGTTTCGGCGATCGTCGTAAAGCCATGTTGCAAGACATCGCTATCTTGACTGGTGGCCAGGTTATTTCCGAAGACCTAGGCATGAAGCTTGAAAACGTTACGATCGACATGCTGGGTACAGCGAAAAACGTAACGATTACCAAAGACGAAACAACAATCGTTGATGGTAACGGCGAGAAAGCTGAAATCGAAGCACGCGTTGCTCAGATCCGTCAGCAAATCGAAGAAACAACTTCTGATTACGATCGTGAAAAACTGCAAGAACGCGTAGCCAAATTGGCTGGTGGTGTTGCTGTTATCCGCGTTGGCGGCATGACTGAAGTAGAAGTTAAAGAGCGTAAAGACCGTGTTGATGACGCGCTAAACGCGACACGCGCTGCCGTTCAAGAAGGCATCGTTGTTGGCGGTGGTGTTGCATTGGTTCAGGCCGCTAAAGGTCTATCTGCTGTAACTGGCGAAAACTCTGACCAAGATGCAGGCGTTGCAATCGTTCGCCGCGCACTTGAGGCACCTTTGCGTCAGATCGCTGAAAATGCTGGTGTTGACGGTGCAGTTGTTGCCGGCAAAATCCGCGAAAGCGACGACACATCCTTTGGCTTCAACGCGCAAACAGAAGAGTATGGCGACATGTTCTCATTCGGCGTTATCGATCCTGCCAAAGTTTGCCGTACAGCATTGGAAGATGCGGCATCAATCGCTGGTCTGTTGATCACAACAGAAGCCATGGTTGGTGACAAACCTTCTGCTGATGGCGGCGGTGCCGGTGGCGGCATGCCAGACATGGGCGGCATGGGCGGCATGATGTAAGATCCGTTTGGATCACATCTGTTAGCTTTAATATTTGGGGTCGCCTTCGGGCGGCCCTTTTAATTGAAGGGCCATTGGCTGCATGGGGTGACCAGTTGGCACTTTGATTACAGCAATTTTTGCAAGTTTAGGAAAATTCATGGCACAAAAGGCCACTATCTACAAAGCTGAGCTATCTGTCTGTGACATGGACCGTCACTATTACGAAACGCATAAATTGACTGTCGCAAAACACCCTTCTGAGACCGACGAGCGGTTGATGGTGCGTGTCCTTGCTTTTGCTCTAAATGCGCAAGAGCAGTTGGAAATGGCAAAAGGGCTTTCAACAGATGACGAGCCAGATATCTGGCAAAAAAGCCTAAGCGACGAGTTGAATTTGTGGGTTACGCTGGGCTTGCCTACCGAGAAAGTTGTGCGTCAATCCTGTGGCAAATCTAATAACGTTATTGTCTATTGTTACGGTGGCAGGACGGCGGAAACGTGGTGGGAAAAGATCAAAAATTGCACGACACGATTTGACAATCTTCAGGTCACAAATCTTTCATTAGATGCCACAAGTGCGCTTGCCGAACTGGCCAGCCGATCGATGAAAATACAGGTCAATATTCAAGATAACGATGTGATGGTTAGCGTAGATGAGCACATCGTTTATTTAACCCCACAGAATTGGAAAACGTCAATTGTTGAGGGTTGAGAGGTGTGTAATCCTGTTGTGAATTAAGCCTTGAAGTTTGCGTTTTTCTAAAGCTCACTGATATTCGGTACAGAATTCATTTTTGCCAATTCAATTTGTTAAGAAAAGTTGACTTTATGTCAAAAAAACCCAGCCGAAAACTAGTTCTGGAAACACTCGCCTCAGCCATCCTCTTATTTTGGTACTTGGTGTTCCCCGAAACTATCCCCGAGGGGTACTGGTTTCGGGTCGCCGAAAGTATAACTCCATTGCTTGTTCCTTATCTGCTCATTCTCTGGGCAATTTTTATCTTTTCCAAGAAGCGAAAGTGATTAGTCCACTAACACAATAACCTGCATCGTGTCACTTTCCGTTCGATTGCTTGGCTAACAGAATTGACGGGTTGGCTAAAGATGTTAACAAAATCAAAAAACGTGTTAGGTTGGGGTTGAATTCAGATATCTAATTGTGAGGTGAATTTGGGATCGAAAAATGTGATTTCGACTAAATTGCCATCGTATCGCTGGTTCCCTCACTCCAAACGGGTGCTACATCAAAATCATCGCGCCAAACAACATAGGCCATTACTGGGTGATCGTGGCTGGTTAATGCGTGGGGCACATTAGAATGGTGAAAGGATGTTTGTCCCGACGTTAGCGTTTCAGCACGCCTTCCTTTCATATGAAATTCAGCCTCTCCGGCAATTACCATGTAAAGCTCTTCTGCGGGGTGATGATGCCATGGGTAATGCAAATGCGGTGGATGGTAGACCAGAAAACTACGTATTTTTGCGCTGGCGAGTAGGGCGTCAACGCCAACTATTTCATAGCATCCAAAACGGTTCATAAAGTCGGGATCACTGTCCGTGTCTTTGTAAGCCTCGCGCCATTGCGCAAAGGGCGATAGTTTGACCAGCGCGTCCCTTAGTTCGGGGTAAAGGCTTTCACCCAACCCAGTTTCCATTTGCATGGCATCGCTTGGCGGTCTGTGGACGGGCGCAATTTTCTGTGTGTGTACGTCATCGGGAAAAGGACAAAACGTGTGAACCTCTGGGTGCGTGGCATGTAGCAATTTGAGTTGCGTTAACACAGTTTCCAATACGGTGGCTTCATTCATTTATACTGCCTTCAATGTGGGCCTTACAAAATTTTGGGATGGCATCCAGATTCTGTCAACAATTTCCGAGGAAGAATTAGTTTTGACAATGCGTAAGTTTTCACTTACGGTAAGCTATGACTTACGAATCAACACTTATTGCTCTCGCTGATACGCGCCGTCGAATGCTGTTTGAAACTTTGGCGATGAACCCAATGTCAGTTGCCGATTTGGCGCAAACGCAACCCATCAGCCGCCCAGCGGTTTCGCAGCATCTTAAGGTGTTGGAAAATGCAGGTTTGGTTACAGCCAGCCCGCAAGGAACCAAACGGATTTATGCGGTTGACCCCCAAGGGCTGGCGCCTTTGCGACGTTATATCGATGGATTTTGGGATGATGCACTGACTGCATTTGCTGACCATATCCAAGCCCAAAAAACCAAAACACCCAAGAAGGAAAAATAATGCAAGAACCAGTCGTAAAAACAATTTCTGTTCCTTGTTCGCAAGAAACGGCATTCAACACATTTGCAAATGATCTGAATGCATGGTGGCCCAAAGACAAACATTCGGTTTCGGCCATGGGCGGCGAAATCGCCCGCGAGGTGAAATTTGATGCCAAGCAAGGCGGAGAAATCACAGAGGTGATGCATGACGGAACCGAAACCCTTTGGGGATCCGCCCGCGAATTTTCACCGCACAGCAAACTGTCTTTTGCGTGGCACATTGGTAAATCCGCCGATGAGGCATCGTTTGTTGACGTCACTTTTGAAGCAGCAGGTGATATGACAAAAGTAACTCTGACCCATCACGGTTGGGAAGTCTTCGGGGACAGTGCAGCTGCCATGCGCGAAGGCTACAACAATGGTTGGGTACATGTGTTTGAAACATGTTTTGCTAAGGCTTGTGGCTGATCACTAATTTGTTGGCTTGCCGACACTGAATTGCTGTGAATGAATGGGCGCTATGCGTCTGTTCATTCTTGCAACCCTCACCATGATTGCCTTTGCTGCCAATTCGGTAATAAATCGAATGGCAATTACGGATGGTGCGATTGATCCCTTATCATTTTCGATGATCCGCGTCGCCTCGGGGGCGGTTGCGCTGGCTATCATGATCGTTCTGCGGGATCAAAAGTTCACTTTTTCTATTGCAGGGCGACACTGGCAAGTGCTTGGATTAACGGCTTATCTGATAGCGTTCTCTTTAGCTTATGTGCGCTTGGATGCGGGGGTAGGTGCCTTGATCCTTTTTGGTGGTGTGCAAGTGACCATGTTTGCCGCGGCGTTTCTGTTAGGTGAAAACATGCCGCGCAGCCGCGTTATTGGTGCTGTTTTTGCGATGACGGGGTTGGCCTATGTATTGTGGCCGAATGGGGATGCCGCATTAGGTGATCTTCGTTTTGGTGGCTTGATGCTGGTGGCGGCCTTTGGATGGGGAATTTATTCCCTTCTTGGTCGTGCGGCAAAGGACCCACTGCGTGATACAGCACTCAATTTCATCTTTGCTGTGCCGCTTTGCGCCGTGCTTTGGATGCTCTTACCTAGCCAAAATGTCGCGACGCAATCCGGTGTTTTGCTGGCCTGTGTTTCGGGCGTTGTCACCTCGGGCTTGGGTTATGCATTGTGGTATCGTGTACTACCGCAAATCACGGCGTCTGTTGCGGCCGTTGCCCAATTGTCGGTGCCCTTAATTGCACTAGTGGGGGGCATGATCTTTTTGGGCGAAGCAGCAAGCACAAAGTTCGTCGTAGGGGCGATTTTGGTGCTTGGCGGCATGGTATTGGCGTTGTTACCAAAAAAGAACTGAAGGGGGCTGGTGATGAATGGATTGGCACCATAGGTTATTATAAACCCCTTACGGAGATTTCCCATGAGCAACCCGCTGTTGACCCCTTGGACAAATGACTTTGCATTCCCACCGTTTGATTTGATCAAGGACGAGCACTTTGCCGAAGCGCTTGATGTCAAGTTAGCGAATGCGCGTGAAAAATTAGTTAGTATTCGCGAAAACACTGATGCTCCAACCTTTGAAAACACAATCGAGGCGTTAGAAACATTGGGCGAAGGTGTTGGTCGTGTTCTGCGTATATTTTTTACGTTGGCAGGCAGCGACAGCAATCCAAAGCGTGAGGAATTACAACGTGAATTTTCACCTTTGATGGCGGCCTTTTCCGCCGAGGTCGATATGGATCCGGTGATTTTTGCACGTGTAGATACCGTTTTTAAAGAACGCGAAAATTTAGACCTTTCACCTGAGGCGTTGCGCGTTTTGGAGTTGACCCATAAAGGACTAGTTCGCGCCGGTGCTCAGCTGTCGGGTACAGAATTTGATCGCTTAAAAGAGGTCAAAGCACGTCTAGCGATTTTGGGTACTTCGTTCACACAAAACCTATTGGCCGATGAACGCGAATGGTACATGGAGCTTGGGGCGGATGATTTAGTTGGCTTGCCTGAATTTGCAATTACCGCGGCCAAAGCAGCAGCTGTGGCGAATGGGCAAGGCGAATATGGGATTACCTTATCAAGATCGTTGATTGTGCCGTTTTTACAATTTTCGGAACGACGTGATTTGCGTGAAATCGCATACGAGGCGTGGACATCGCGCGGTGCAAATGGCGGCGAAACCGACAACCGTGAACTTGCAGCAGAAACACTGGCGTTACGTCACGAACGTGCGCAATTGTTGGGGTATAACACTTTTGCAGACTTCAAATTAGAAACGGAAATGGCAAAAACACCCGATGCTGTTGCGGATCTTTTAACGGCAGTTTGGACGCCGGCAAAGGCGGCGGCGGATGCCGATGCCGATATTTTACAAAAAATGATGGCGAAAGATGGCATTAACGGCCCGTTACAGCCTTGGGATTGGCGGTTTTATTCAGAGAAACGACGCCTTGCTGAACATGATTTAGATGAGGCTGCTTTAAAGCCCTACTTTCAGCTTGATAACATGGTGGCGGCTGCTTTTGATTGTGCGCAGCGTTTGTTCGGTTTGGAATTTAGTGAAATCAAACCGCCCTTGTATAATCCAGATGTTCGCGCTTGGGATGTAACACGCAAGGGCGCACATCAAGCGGTTTTAGTTGCCGACTATTTTGCGCGATCAGGCAAACGATCTGGGGCGTGGTGTTCTGCCATGCGAATGCAGCAAAAACTTGCAGGCAATATTCGTCCCATCGTGCATAATGTTTGTAATTTCGCCAAACCAGCCGAAAGTGAACCGGCGCTGTTGTCATATGATGATGCGCGTACCTTATTTCATGAATTTGGCCACGCGTTGCACCAGATGCTAAGTGACGTTACCTATTCATCGGTGGCCGGAACGTCAGTTGCACGTGATTTTGTCGAGTTGCCCAGCCAATTGTTTGAGCATTGGCTTGAGGTTCCTGAAATTTTGAAAAAACACGCCATTCATGCAAAAACCGGCGAGGCCATTCCACGCGAGGTTCTAGATCGGTTGTTGGCGGCGCAAAATTATGATGCAGGGTTTAACACAGTGGAATATGTTTCGTCGGCTATGGTTGATTTGGCGTTTCATCGCAGTGAGCCTACAACCGATCCTATGGCCATGCAGGATCAAGTTTTGGCTGCACTAGAGATGCCAAGCGCAATCCGAATGCGTCATGCAACGCCGCATTTTGCCCATGTTTTTGCAGGCGATGGATATTCTTCTGGGTATTACAGTTATATGTGGTCCGAAGTGATGGACACGGATGCCTTTGCCGCCTTCACAGAGGTAGGTGATCCATTTGATGAAGCGGTCGCCGCACGATTAGAAAAATTCATTCTATCTGCAGGTGGCTCACAAGATGCAGAAGCACTTTATCTAGCGTTTCGAGGGCAAATGCCCAAGGTTGATGCGCTGTTGGCAGGTAGAGGGCTACTTTAACGAGCGGGCAACATCATTTTTTCTTTGATAATGTTCCATGCGCGATCCTCAAAGTCGTCTTTGGCTGATTCCAAGCAATGGATATTTAAGAACCAGAAGAAGTACTTCTCAAAAGGAAACTCGGCCATTGTGTCTGGAGCGTGCTGGATAGCATCGCGTAACTGGCGTGGTGAACGTGTCACCCATGTTGCGTGGTGATAATTGGATTTTGCGCAGGTGATAACCGGTTTTTTCTGCATCAAAGCCTCAAAACCCGCCGCAGAATTTTGGGTGATCACCACGCGTGATGCGGCTGTTAGATCGTGAACCGAGGCGTCTGATATTTCGACATTTGGCAATCTTGCTGCCAATCGAGTGATGCTTTTCATTTGACGTTCAGTTTGGCTGGGGTGCATTTTGACGTAGACTTTTTCCCCCCCTAGATGCAGCGCAGCGGTGGCGATCATTTCTTCGCTGGTCAAATAGTGTATTCGATTTGCGAATTTTTCGATGTCTTGACAATAGACAACGGCAGCGGCCGGTTCCAAATCGTATTTGCGGTTCGGTTGGTCAAATTTTGAAATGTTTTCAGAAAGCATCCAACCCGAAACCCCATTGAAAAAGTACTCTGCTTCTTCAAAATGTATGCCTTCCGGTACAAATGGTTTTAGACGATGACTTGAATGACTATGCACGCCAATTTCATCAAGATACCAGAACCCCCAAATGTAAGTCGGCATGGCATGTAGAATGCGGTGGTCATATTTTGGGATATCACCCAACATGATATGAATTTGATCGTCAGAAAGGAGTTCGTTGGATGTATTCGTATCCGCCTGAACAACAAAGGTTTTTATGTTTTCTTTTGAAGCTTTCGCCGCCAATTTGTTAAAGAAGTCAAAATCGCCGTTCAACACAGATTTATGCCAATCACCCTTGCCATGAATGATCATGCGAGTTTTGGCTGGCGCAGAGCGACTATTGGAAATCGTGTTGATTTGGGCCAAAATTTAGTTCCTGATTTCGTCTTCGTCGACACCCCACAAGGCGGATTTTGGGATCCAGCCCTTGGCGTTATCTGCACGCACGAAACACCAATGCAAACTGCAATCTTCTAATTTGGCGAGTGCGCCATCCTCTGCTTCGGCTGATTTTTTGGATTTTTCATCGGCCAGAATATATAAAGGCGTGCGATCACCATTGATGATCACCATGCGTGACCCGGACAATAGACTGTAGTGCATCCAACCACCGGCACCGTCGCGGTCCTTGATCCGGCGCCAATTGCCATATTCGCCAACAATTTGCAGCGGCATATTGCGGTGTTTGAAAACCCAGTCGATTTTGTGGGCCAATGATGGGCCACGGCGTACGTTTCCTTCGGATGCTTTAAGGGAAACAAAACGCGGAAGTGGCAAATTCGTTACCGAGCCACGTGGGTTTTCATCGGCAATACCAGATGAGGTCGCAGCAAGGATCAGCGCCAAGAATAGCACAGAGAAACCGCAAAACATGCGCCCTATTTTTGTGGTCATTTTCGTATCTGCCCGTTTTTTTTTGACCAGCGCTTGTTCGATGCTGCGCCTTGGTGCAGTTTGTCAGAAAGAACGGACTGAGAAAAGCGATCCAAGCATGAACAAGCCACACAAACAATTAAGTGTTGTCGTAACGCGACGGTTGCCTGAACCGATTGAACGGCGTTTGGCCGAGCTTTTTGATGTGAATTTGCGTGAAAGCGACGCGCCGATGACACGGGATGAGCTCGTTTCTGCTATGAAAACGGCTGATATTTTGGTTCCAACAATCACGGACACGATTGATGCCGAAATGTTGGCGCAGGCCGGCGATCAGCTAAAGTTATTGGCAAATTACGGCGCAGGCATTGATCACATCAATGTTGATGCGGCGCGCGCGCGCGGTGTCTTGGTTTCAAATACGCCGGGTGTTTTGACCGAAGACACGGCCGACATGACAATGGCATTGATTTTGGCTGTTACGCGGCGCATCCCTGATGGTCTTGCCTTGATGCAAACTGGGCAATGGGAAGGGTGGTCACCTACCGCCTTGATGGGGGGCCGGATTGCGGGTCGTAACTTGGGCATTTTGGGTATGGGGCGCATTGGTCAGGCGGTTGCCCGTCGTGCATCCGCGTTTGGCATGAATGTTCATTATCACAATCGGCATCGATTGCGGACTGAGACCGAGGCAGCGTTGAATGCAACTTATTGGGACAGTTTAGATCAGATGGTGGCACGCACGGATGTTTTATCTGTGAACTGCCCGCATACCCCTGCGACGTTTCATTTGATGAATGCACGACGCCTTAAATTGATGAAGGAAACGGCGGTCATCGTGAACACATCACGTGGTGAGGTGATTGATGAAAACGCGCTAACGCGGATGTTGCGATCTGGCGAGATTTCGGGCGCTGGGCTGGATGTTTATGAAAAGGGTCGTGAGGTAAATCCACGACTTCGGGAATTAAAGAACGTCGTTTTGCTGCCTCATATGGGATCAGCCACCGTTGAGGCAAGAATGGAGATGGGTGAAAAGGTTTTGATCAATATCAAAACCTTTGATGACGGCCACCGCCCACCGGACTTAGTTTTACCTGGAATGGACGACTAGAGCCTAATTTGGCTGATCACCACGATTGGCGATTTTAGCATGCAACCGCTTGATGATTTTGCTTGCGGTTGTTTCGCAAGCAAAAGGCAATATTGCGTGAATAAATGCGGCACAGGCAGCCAGCATTAACCAAAAACCAAAAGTCGCGGCAAAACGCATATGTTCAAAGTACCCTTCGTCCACAGAATGGGGATGGGCTAGGAACAGATTGGATAATACGTTGGAATTTGGTGCTTCTGGATTAACGGACATGCTGGCTACCTGTGTTCATGAGTGGTGGTAGGAACATTCTGTCTGAATTAACGCGAGCATGGGTCCCAAATATTCCTTTGATTTGATAAGTTATTGGGATACTGTCCCGAAATGAATGCTAATTTGGACAAAATTGACCACTCAATCCTGACTTCGCTGCAAAAAGATGCCACCTTGTCTATGGATGCATTGGCTGAGAAAGTGCACCTTTCCCGCAATGCCTGTTGGCGCAGAATTCGTGTGATGGAAGAGGCTGGTGTCATCAAGGCGCGGGTTGCCTTGGTTGATGCGGAAAAAGTTGGTTTGGGGCTGCAGGTGTTCGTTCTAATGAAGGCCGGTGCACATGATCCAAAATGGTTAAAACAGTTTCATGATGCCGTTCGCTTGATGCCCCAAATCGTGGGCGCCCACAGGATGAGTGGTGATTTGGATTATGTGCTGCGTGTGCGCGTTGGATCAGTCAAAGATTATGACAGCTTTTACCAAGATTTGATCCGCCGTGTGCCGATTTCGGATGTTTCTGCCAGCTTTGTAATGGATGATATTAAGGACACGACCGAACTGCCACTTTAGGCAATTTACCCGATAGGTCGCAAATTTGATGTTTTGCGTCGTCGTACTCTTTCCATTGCGCGAAAGAATCTGCAATTTAAGCCAACACAGATCGTATTAGGGAATATCACATGAAAACCCACGTCAAAGCATTGGTTGTCGGCGGTGGCGCCGTCGGAGCAGGGATCGCCTATCATCTGGCCAAATATGGCTGGAAAGATGTGATGCTGATGGAACGCGATGAATTGACATCGGGGTCAACTTGGCATGCCGCGGGTCTATTGCCCTTGTTTAACATGGGATATGCAACGACACACTTACATGACTATTCCGTTGATTTTTATAAATCACTAGAGGCGGAAACTGGGTTAAACGCTGGTTTTTCTGTTGTCGGCAATTTGCGCATGGCGCAAACCAAAGAGCGTATGGACGAGTATATGCTTTATGGCTCAACCGCGGAAACAGTTGGCATTGAGTACCAACAATTGACACCAGCACAAATCAAAGAACGCTGGCCATTAATCCGCACTGATGATCTAGAAGGCGCAATTTATCACCCAACGGATGGATATATTAACCCCGCTGACGTAACGATGGCGATGGCCAAAGGCGCGCGTCAACTTGGCGTTACTATTGAACGTAAATGGCAGGTTGATGGATACTTCTGGACAGGCTCTGAATGGCGGGTGACTTGTACAAAGATGGTAGAAATCGGTGGCAACTTGGTTCCGTCCGAGGAACAAGTCGTTATTACAGCCGAACATGTTGTGACAGCCACAGGTAACCACGCACAGCGCACGGCGCAACTTTTGGGCATTAAAATCCCAGCGATTCCTGTTGAACACCAATTCATCGTTACCGACGTTGATCCGGCCTTGAAAAAATGGCGTGAAGACGGCAATCCAGAACACCCCGTAATTCGCGATGCCGATGCGCAATCTTATGTCCGCGAAGAACGTGGTGGTTGGATTTTGGGTGTTTACGAGAAAAACGCACCTGCACGTTTTGAATACGGCGTGCCTGACAGCTTCCGTGCGGATTTGTTCCAGCTTGATCTAGAACGTATCGAAGACCAATACATGGCCATGATCCACCGGATGCCTTCATGCGAAGAATCCGGTCTGAAAGACGACTTTAACGGCCCGATTTGTTACACGCCTGATGGGAACCCATTGGTTGGTCCTGCGCCTGGTTTGCGAAACATGTGGTTGGCTGAAGGGTTCAGTTTTGGCATCACGGCCGCAGGTGGCGTAGGCAACTATATGGCGCAAATGATGGTTGAAGGTGAAGCCGAAATCGACATGGCATCCCTTGATCCAAAACGCTACGGCAGTTGGATGACAACGGACTATGCCGTGCGCAAAAACGAAGAATGTTACGAGCACGTTTATATTCTGCATCACCCAGATGAAGAACGCCAAGAGGCACGTGCGCTGCGAACATCCCCAGCCTATGACCGTCAGGCGGCTGCTGGTGCACAATTTGGTCAGGTTAACGGTTGGGAACGTCCAAATTATTTTGCACCGATGGGTTTTGATGACCATGCAGCACGCAGCTTCCGTCGTGGCGGATGGTGGCAATATGCAGTGGACGAGGCCAAAGCGATGCGCGAAGGCGCGGGATTGATTGATGCCACTGCATTTACGAAACACGTGGTCAAAGGACCGGGTGCGACGGCATTCTTGGATTGGTTCACCTGCAACAAGTTGCCCAAAATTGGTCGGATCAATTTGACCTATGCGCTGACTGATGCGGGGACAACGCGCACAGAATACACAATCGTGCGCAATGGCGAAGACAGCTATTACCTTGTGTCCGCCGGCGCATGGACGGCGTATGACGCAGACTATCTGCGCAAAGCAGCCGAAGACAAAGCCGGAGAATTTGGATACATCGAAATTCAGGATGTCACGACGCAATGGGGTGTTCTCGCCATCGCAGGACCAAAATCCCGCGACATACTGAAAGCGATTATTAAGGATGCTGATCCTGAAACTGCTCTTTCAAACAAGCGCTTTCCTTGGCTTTCGGCACGGCAAATTGAATTGGGCATGTGCCCAGTGAATGCAATCCGTGTTGCCTATACCGGCGAGTTAGGCTGGGAGTTACACCACCCGATTGAAATGCAAAACTATCTGTATGACCTGTTGATGGAAGCAGGGGCAGAACATGGTATGAAATTGGTCGGTGCCCGTGCGCAAAACTGGTTGCGTCAAGAAAAATCATACCGCGCATTTGGTACTGAACTTGGTCGTGATGCGACACCTGCCGAGGCTGATCTGCCACGCTTTATTGATCTGGAAAAAGATTTCCATGGCAAAGAGGCGATGATTGCTAAAGGCATCCGTTCAAAATGTGTGACTTTGCTGATTGACGGGCCGGATGATGCGGATCCATGGGGCCGTGAGGCGCTTTATAATGGTCACACTAAGGTTGGCCGTCTGACCTCGGGTGGTTATTCTGTACATTTTGAGAAATCAATTGGCATGGGTTATGTTTCACCTGAATTGGCGAATGTGGGTCAAAAGTTGTCGGTGAAAATGCAGGGCAAATTGTGGGATGCAGAAATTGTGCAAGACAGCCCCTATGATCCTAAAAACGCAACCATCCGCGTAGACGGCTAAGACGCCACGAAACGGTCTTGACTGCTTGACTTACTGGCGCTGCCTCGAAAGGGTGGCGCCAGTTTTATTTGGAACAATCATGCCGTCAAATTTCCCCTTAAAAAGCGCCGGCCTTATTGCGTTGGCAATGACGATGATCGTTGGTGGTGATGCCGCCGCTAAAATATTGGTTGCCGACGGGATGAGCCCCTTTTTTGCTGCATGGGCAAGATTTGCGCTGGGCGTCGTTTTGATTTTGCCTTTCTCAGGGCTGCGCCTAAGTGAGCTAAAGTTTCTACTGAATTGGCGCGTAATCTTGCGAGCGGTTTTGATTGTCGGTGGCATTTCCTCAATCTTAACAGCCTTAAAAACCGAACCGATGGCAAACGTATTTGGGGCCTTTTTTGTGGGCCCAATTGTTTCCTATTTCTTATCCGCCTTATTGCTGGGTGAAAAAATTACGTGGATGCGAACAGGACTTTTGGCGGTCTGTTTTGCTGGTGTGTTTATGGTGGTGAAGCCAGGCTTTGGTATGACATCAGGCATTGCAATGGCGCTTTTGGCTGGTGCTTTTCATGGATCGTATTTGGTTGCGACCCGATGGCTGGCGAACGATTATCGCCCGCGGTTTTTGGTCATTTCTCAACTAATTATCGGCGCCATTGTTTTGTTACCGTTGGTTGCAACAGCGCCGATTCCCGCTTTCAGTAACGGTTTCATTTGGTTGATTTCGATTTCTGCTTTGGGATCTGCGCTGGGCAATTTGTTGATTGTGCGCGTAAACAGAACCACGCCTGCAAGTGCCGTTGCCCCCATGATCTACAGCCAGCTTTTGGCCGCGACCGTCATTGGTTTTTTGGTGTTCAATGATTGGCCCGACGGACTGTCGTTGATCGGTCTTGTAATTATCCTTGCCAGCGGACTTTCATCGTTTTGGTTGGCTGGTCGTGGGCGATAATTGAAACCAAGTTGACGTGCATCATTTGTGTTCGGTATTCAGCGCGAAGGAGAATTAAAATGGTAAATTTAAAGACTAAAAGTATCTCTGAACACGACGCTGAATATTGGGCAAAAGAGTTTTGGACCTGTATATTCCCAGATTGGCTTGAAACCATCCAAGACGGAGACCACGGTGTTTTTGATGCGTTGGATGTAAATGGTCATGCGGATACACAGGCAGGAAAATCCGTTCTTGCCCAAGCACGCACACTTTTTACAGTGTCTCACATTGCGCTTTTGTCTGGTGATCCAGCTCACGTAATCGCTGCTCGTAAGCACGCTGACTTTCTCAAGCTGTTTTGTAAATCGCCGGGATTGTATCGTTGTATGGCCACGCGAGAGGGCAACCCAACAGGTCGCCCTGAGGATGAAGCAGCACGGAGTTATGACCAGACGTTTGTCATTCTGGGTCTTGTGACCTGGAATGCTGTTTCCCCATCTGAGAAGACGTTAAATTTAATTGAGGAATGCTGGGCGGCGATCACGACGACCCTAACTGATACCAAAACCGGGTTGTTGCTAAATGATGACTTGGGGACAAATTTGATCCCCGCGCAAAATCCGCACATGCATTTGTATGAGGCTTGCTTGCAAGCGAACCGAATGACCAGTGGCGCGGTTTGGTTGGATCGTGCCAAAGATTTTCGCGCAAATGGCGTGCGCCATTTCATGGATCAAAAGAGCGGAAGCATCACAGAATTCATAACACCCGAATTGCAACCGCTTGCGGGTGCTGAAGGGATGCGTCGCGAGGTTGGGCATCAATGCGAATGGGCGTGGTTAATGCTGGAGGAGGCGGACTTGGCCAAAAATCCCACGTTGAAAACGACAGCTGCGCGATTGATGGCATTTGCTAATAGATCTGGTTTTGCTGAAAACGGCCTACTTGAAGGGGCTGCTTTTGATGCTGTTTCTACAGACAACAGTGTGGTTGAAAATAGTTTTCTGTTATGGCCGCAAACCGAAGCAATTAAGATATTTGCAGTGCAATATACGATGGGTGATGCGCAAGCGGGCGAACGCGCACGCAACCTTATGTGTTTAATGTTCGATCAATGGTTTGAACAAAGGCCATCTTATATTAACCGTTTAGACCTCGAAGGTCAGACACTTTGGGCAGAGGCATTGACCCGTTTGATGTACCACGTTGTTTTGGCAATGACCGAAGGTGGCAAGGCTGGGTTGTGGCCAAGCATTCCAAATATCTCGGCTACCCAAGACTAGGTAATTTGACAGGTTTTCGCGCCGCAGCAGACTATGCAAAACGGCTTGGCGACAAAGCTGTGACGGTAGAATTGTCAAGCGTTGGTGCTTGATCATCTAGCAGCTCGGCCAGAAGTTGACTGACCGCGAAGCAGGTTTGAAAACCGTACCCGCCTTGACCAGCTGCCCAGACAAATTGTGGGTTGTCAGCGTCACGCCCTACAATCAAGCTGCGATCCGGTGCGAAGGTTCGCAATCCTGCCCATGTTGTTTCAACACGATTTATGGGTTCGGTGACGAAGGGTTCGTACCGCGCCAAGCCTTCGGCGATGACCATGTCGTCGGCATAAGCATCAAAAGGATCCATTGGATCGGCCTCTGATGGTGAAATAATCCATTTTCCAGCGTCTGGTTTTGCCCACCAAGGTTCGCCCGTTGCATGTAAAAACGGCCATGTTGAAACGTCATGATCGCCAGGTGCTGGAACGCGCGCGATAGAGCGGCGAAAAGGTTGCAACCCTTTTGGGTGAACACCAGCAAGGCGCGCGATTTGATCGGCCCAAGCGCCGGCTGCATTTACAAGGATGTCGGCGGAATGTGTATTAGCCCTTTCATGAACATGCCATTTCCCTGAACGGAATTGAATGTCTGTGACCGTTGCCCCAGTCAAAATATTGCTGCCGTTTGAAAGCGCGGATTTGCGAAACCGCTGCATCATCAAATCGGCATCCAAATGGAATACATCCTTTTGATACCCCACGCGTTGCACGTGGCTTAGGTCAATGATGGGGCAAAACTCTTGTGCCTCGGTTGGTGACATTTCGTACATTTTGAAACTTGATATCTCATCAAGAAATTCAGGCACTCTTTCGCCATTTTCAAGAATCATCATCCCCAATGGTGACAGAACGCCGCCGTCTTGATGACGTAAAAAACCTTCTGATGCTTGGTTCAATGCGCGCACGGTTTCGTTTCCGTAATCCCCTATATAGGCGGCCGCCGAGCGTCCGGATGCGTGATAGTCAAGGGATGTTTCTGCCTCAAGTAAGGTTACCTTACCGATCGTCGATAATTGGGCTGCCGCCGATATACCGGCAATACCACCACCTATGATAAGTATGTCATTCATGGATTTGATCGTGAACTAGACTGACCAAAAGGAAAACCCCCGCTTTCGCAGGGGTTTGCAGTTTTTTTAAATCTCGCAGAGCGAGAATTGGCGCAAGTGGCCTTAGTTAGGAATGTCGCCAGTGATGCCTTCGACATAAAAGCCCATGCCAGCCAATGTGCCATCGTCAGCCGTTTCGCCTGCTGCCAACCATGCTGAACCGTCTTGTTTGTTCAATGGTCCTGTGAATGGGTGGTAAGAACCGTCCGCCATAGATGCAATCAAAGCTTTGGTTTCTGCAGCAACATCTGCTGGGATTTTGTCTGAGAATTCAGAGAATGCGACCATGCCTTCGGCAATGCCATCCCATGTGTCAACTGAAGTCCAAGTGCCGTCCATCGCGCGTCCAACTTGTTGGATGTAGTAAGGTGCCCAGTCGTCAATGATCGCTGTCATTTGTGCGTTTGGACCAAATGCGCTCATGTCTGATGCTTGACCAAATGCCACGATGCCTTTTTCCTCGGCGATTGCCATTGGGGCGGTGGAATCTGTGTGCTGCATAAGAACGTCAACACCTTGCTCGATCAAAGCAGTTGCGGCGTCAGCTTCTTTTGCAGGATCAAACCATGAGAAAACCCATACCACTTTCATTTCAACCGCAGGGTTCACTTTCTTGGCGTGAATGTATGCAGAGTTAATGCCACGGATAACTTCTGGAATTGGGAAAGACGCAATGTAACCGATTTGGTTTGATTCAGTCATGTGTCCGGCAATAGTACCAAGAGCAGCGCGACCTTCGTAGAAACGTGCTGAATAGGTAGAAACGTTATCCGCGCGTTTGTAGCCAGTGGCATGTTCAAATTTTACATTTGGAAATTTGGCTGCAACGTTGATTGTTGGATCCATATAACCAAAAGAAGTTGTGAAGATCACGTCGTGACCGGACAAAGCCATTTGTGTCAAAACACGTTCAGCGTCTGCACCTTCTGGAACATTCTCAACATAAGACGTTGAAACTTTGTCACCGAATGCTTCTTCGACAGCCAAACGACCTTTGTTGTGCTCGTGTGTCCAGCCGCCGTCGCCGATTGGGCCAACGTATACAAAACCAACTTTGGTTTCAGCCAATGTAGGTGCTGCAAACGCGCCAAGCGCTAGTGCCGCAGCCAATGCTGTGTTTAGAATTTTCATCTTCTCTCCCTCCAGGATTTCAAGGCAGTGGCTGCCTTGTTCTTTTAGTATTGCCTCAACTTGAGGCGTGAAAAACGCGACCCAAAGCGGCAGGGGCACCGAGCGCGGCGCGTCCACCTTTGGCCGACATGATTACCAGTACGAGGATGGTTATCAGATATGGGCTCATAGACAAGTATTCGACGGGCAGATTCACGCCTGCAGCCTGTAAATTTAGCTGTAAAATCGTCACGCCCCCGAAAAGATAGGCCCCCAGCAGCACTCGACCCGCCCGCCAACTGGCAAAAACCACAATTGCGAGGGCGATCCAACCGGCACCTGCGGTCATGCCATCTACCCATTGCGGAACGCGAACGAGCGATAAGTACGCCCCGCCAAGGCCCGCCATAGCACCACCAAACATGATCGCCATGATGCGAATGCGCACAACTTTGTACCCCAATGCGTGGGCGGCGTCATGGCTTTCACCAACTGCGCGCAGCACCAGACCCAGTCGAGAATACTTTAGTGTGGCCCAGATCACGACAACCATGAAAATTGAAAAATAGACGACCATGTCATGTTGAAACAACACAGGGCCAACAATTGGCAAATCCGCAAGCAGCGGGATTTCTATTTTTGGTGTACTTGGTGGTTTTACGCCAACATAACCTTGGCCCAACAATGAAGATAACCCCAAGCCAAACAAAGTTAACGCCAAGCCAGTCGCGACTTGGTTTGCAAGAAGTATCTGAGTCAAAAACGCGAAGATCAACGATAACATTGCGCCCCCGACCATCGCCGCCAACATGCCGATCGCTGGATTGCCTGTTTCAACAGCGATTGCGAAACCGCAAATGGCGCCAGTGATCATCATACCTTCTACACCAAGATTGAGGACGCCGGATTTTTCGACAACTAACTCACCGAGTGCCGCTAGCAAAATTGGTGTTGCCGCGATCATCAATGTTGTGATCAAAACGAGCGGATTGATTGCTGAAAGATCCATTATTTTTTTCCTCCATGACCGATACGAATTCTAAAATTCGTTAAGACATCGACACCTAGCAAGAAGAATAGCAGCATGCCTTGAAAGGCTTGAATTGATGCACCTGGTAGGCCCAACATAAATTGCGCCAGCTCTCCGCCGATATAAGTTAATGCCATAAGTAAACCTGCCAACAAAATGCCGACAGGGTGTAAACGCCCCAAGAAGGCAACAATGATGGCGGTAAACCCGTAGCCAACATTGAAATCGATGCTGACTTGACCGGCTGGACCAGACACCTCAAACAAGCCGGCGAGGCCAGCTAGTGCGCCGGATGTCCCGAGACAAATCAAGATAAGTCTTGTTGGATTAACACCTGCAAACTGGGCCGCACGTGGGCTTTCTCCTGTCAGTCGGATTTGAAAACCTAACATGTGTTTATTCAACATGATGTAGGCCATTATGACCGCAATGAAGCCGAACAAAACGCCGATGTGCATACCAGTGCCTGAGATCAACTCTGGATTTGAGGTTGCCCAATGCTGTGATAGGTTCCGTGATCCCGGAAAACCGTTTCCTTCAGGATTACGCAATGTGGATAGGGCCATCGACGCCAACAATTGTTCGGCGACATACACGAGTAACAAGGAAACCAAAATTTCATTGGTATTAAACCGGGTTTTTAGAATGGCGGGGATCATAGCCCATGCCCAGCCGCCAAATGCGCCCGCCAAGATCATTACGGGATAGATCAGCCAGCTTTGTGATGGATATAGGGCCAGACCCACTGCCGCACCACAAATCGCGCCGATGATGTATTGGCCTTCCGCGCCAATGTTCCAAATTCCAGCACGAAAACCTAATGAAAGGCCGATGGCGATAAGGATTAATGGTCCCGCTTTCACCAGTAGCTGAGGGCGGGAATATGCAGAAAATTGTTCGCTAAATAGCGGATCATAGAAAATTGTTCGTAGGGCTTCGAATGGATCTTTGCCAAGGGCAGCAAACATCAATCCACCGGCAATCATTGTCAGTATTACCGCCAAAACGGGGGTGAATGCAGTCCAAGTTTTTGACGGTTCTGCGCGTTTTTCCAGATGGATCATCTTAGAACCCTCTTTGAATTTTTCATTAAATTAAGCAGCAGCATCGGCACCACCTAACATCAATCCGATTTCGTCCACTGTCAGCCCCTTACAGGGGCGCGTTTCACTGAGATGCCCATGATGAAGTGCTGCAAAATTGGTGGAAATTTCCATCAATTCATCCAAATCTTGGGATATAACCACCAGAGCGGTCCCCGCTGCCGCCAAATCTAGCAATGCTTGCCGAATATCGGCAGCCGCAGCGGCATCAACACCCCATGTAGGTTGATTTACGACCAACACTTCGGGACGCTGTAAAATTTCGCGTCCAATGACGAATTTTTGCAAATTACCGCCTGACAATGATCGTGCCACATGACTTGGCCCCGGTGTTCGCACGTCAAAATCACTTATGATTTTTTCGGCAAATTCACGCGTTTTCCCCCAATTGATAAAACCGTTTTCGGCAAGGTTTTCGCGTTTGGAACCTGTCAATAATGCATTTTCAGTCAGGCTCATGTCTGGCGCTGCCGCATGGCCAAGGCGTTCCTCGGGTGCGGATAGAACGCCAATGTGACGTCTGTCATTCGGGCCAAGATTGCCGATGGGATTGCCGTCAATAATAACAGAATTTGCACTGGAAAGGCTTTCACCAGAAAGGGCGGCAAGCAATTCGTCTTGACCATTGCCCGCGACACCACCAACACCCAAAACTTCGCCCTTGCGGACCTTTAGATTGATGGATTTTAGCGACGTTCCAAAAGGGGATGCAGATGCCGTTGAAAGATCGTTGACCTCAAGCATGACGTCGCCAAGTTCTTGGGTCGCTCTTTCTGGTTGGTGTAGCGTTGAACCGACCATTAATTCTGCCAATTCACGTGCAGAGGCGGTTTTGGGGTCCGAGGTTGCCACGACTTTACCCCGTCGCAAAATTGTTGCGGCATCACAGATCGCACGAATTTCTTCGAGTTTGTGAGAAATGTACAAGATCGAAGTACCTTCTTCGCGCAATTTGCGAAGTGTTTTGAATAAAACCTCAACTTCTTGAGGGGTCAGAACAGAGGTTGGTTCATCCATGATCAAAAGGCTGGGATCTTGTAATAGACAGCGAATGATTTCCACGCGTTGACGCTCACCAGCAGACAAATCGCCGACCATACGCGTTGGATCAAGTGGAAGGCCGTATGCCTGTGAAACCTCGGTAATGCGTTTGGCCAATTCACGTTGTTTGGGTGGGTTTTCCATGCCCAAGGCAATGTTTTCAGCAACATTTAGGGCATCAAACAAGCTGAAATGTTGAAAGACCATCGCCACGCCGGATGCACGGGCCGCGCGCGGCTCTTGTGGGGCAAAAGTTGCAGCCTTTAGCTGCATGTCGCCTTTGTCTGGTCGCACCAAACCATAGATCATTTTCACCAAAGTGGATTTACCCGCGCCGTTTTCGCCCAAAAGGGCGTGTACTTCGCCTTTTTGAATTGAAAATGAAACATCATCATTGGCGACGACACCTGGGTAGGCTTTGGTCAATCCTTTGATATCTAACAGAAGATCACTCATGCTATGGCCTTTGTGGGTTGAGATTCAGTGATGGTTGCTGCCTGATCTATCAGTAACTTGTGGGCAACGCCTAGTGCAATTTCCATCGGCTCTTTGCCAAGTCGTGTATCACCGATTGGGCAGATAATTCTTGATGGTTCTGATCCCATCGCCCGAAGGCGACGTTTGAACCGTTCCCATTTGGTGGCAGACCCGATGAGATGTATGCCTGCAATATCTCGTTTTAGCGCTGCATGACAAAGGGTTAAGTCCAGATCATGGGAATGGGTTAGAATGAAAATTTGTGCGTCTTGTGGAACCAAAGGTATTGTCGCGACTGAATCTTGGGCAAGCATTGGCGCGCCATCAACACCCAATAGCCAATCTTGTCGAGGATCAACCACAGTCACGTCAAACCTTCCAATAGATGACAGCGTCGCGGCAATGGCGCGACCGACGTGGCCGGCGCCGAAAATCCAAATTGGACTTTTGGGAACAGCTTTGCTTTCAGTGTTTTCTTGATAATTCAAACGCACTTGCCCGCCGCAACATTGGCCGCAATTGGCACCCAATGTGATCACCTCTTCAAACGAGGTCTGACCGTCAGACAGCATTTTACGGGCTTTTTGGGTGGCCTGTAGTTCTAGCTGTCCGCCACCAATAGTACCGCTTTGCCCCGTCGGGGTAATTTGCATGGTTGTGCCACTGTTGCGCGGTGTTGATCCCTTGGTTGAAAGGATCGAGATTTCGATTACTTTCTGCGTCATGTGTTTTCCTGACCGGTAACCGCACGCAAAATTGCCTCGGGTGTGGCGGGGGCATCAAGATTTGGATAAACAGTTCCATCACCACAGGCGGCCACAGCATCAGACAAGGCCGCCAGTACAGAAAGACCCAACATGAACGGCGGCTCGCCCACCGCCTTTGAACGATAGACAGTGTCTTCGCGATTTTCACCCTGCCAAAGATCGACGTTGAATACCATTGGGCGATCGCTACAGGCGGGAATTTTATAGGTACTGGGTGCATGGGTTTTTAAATCACCCTTGTCATCCCAAACCAATTCTTCCATCGAAACCCAGCCAGCGCCTTGAACAAATCCGCCTTCGATTTGGCCGCGATCAAGGGCAGGATTTAGGGATGTGCCGCAATCGTGCAAAATATCTGTGCGCAAAATACGATTTTCACCCGTCAGGCGATCAATCAAAACCTCGGAAATCGATGCCCCATAAGCAAAGTAAAGGAAGGGGCGACCTTGGCCACGAACCCGATCCCAGCGAATTTTCGGGGTCTTGTAAAACCCCGTCGCTGACAGACTAACCCGCGCTTCATATGCGCGTTGCGCGGCTTTGGCGAAAGGCATCGTTTCACCGCCCGCACTAACCAACCCGTTTGCAAACTTGACCGTTGCGGCTTTGACACCAAATTGGTTGGCAAGGAATGAAGCGATGCGTCCTTTTATGGTATCACACGCGGCTTGGACGGCCATGCCATTCAAGTCTGACCCCGATGACGCCGCCGTTGCGGATGTGTTGGGAACTTTGGCCGTATCCGTTGCTGTAATTTTGATGTTTGAAACATCCACACCAAACCGACTGGCGGCAACCTGTGCGACTTTTTGGAAAAGACCTTGGCCCATTTCCGTGCCGCCATGATTCAAATGAATGGACCCGTCTTGGTAAACGTGGACCAATGCGCCCGCTTGATTAAGATGGGTTAGGGTAAAGCTAATGCCAAATTTAACAGGTGTCAGGGCAAGGCCACGTTTTAGAATTGGGTTTTCAGCGTTCCATTTTGCAACCGACTTACGCCGTTCGTCATATTCAGCGGAATTGGCTAGCTTTTCCACCAAAGCATTGATTATGCCGTCTTCAACCGTCATGCCATAAGGCGTTGTTTGACGTGGTTTTGTTGGGGCATCAGCATAAAAATTGGCGCGGCGCACGGCAAGAGGATCAATGCCGAGGGCAAAGGCAATCTCATCCATTACGCGTTCAATGCCGATCATACCCTGTGGGCCGCCAAATCCGCGATAGGCCGTGGCGCTTTGGGTGTTGGTTTTCAGTCGATGCGAGGTGATCTTGACGTCTTTGAGGTGATACGCATTATCGGAATGTAGCATCGCACGATCGGCCACAGGCAGAGACAAATCTTGGGACCACCCACAGCGGATATAGTGTTCAAATTCCAGCCCCGTAATCAGGCCGTTTTCGTCATATCCAACACGATAATCAATGCGCCCGTCATGGCGTTTACCGGTGATGATCATATCATCGTCGCGATCATAGCGCATTTTTGCAGGTCGGTTTAATTTGGTGGCAACTACTGCACACGCGACGGCAAGGGCGTTTCCTTGGCTTTCTTTGCCACCAAAGCCACCACCCATGCGCCGAACCTCAACACGAACCGCATTCATGGGGATGTTTAGGGCATGGGCCACTTTATGTTGGATTTCTGTCGGATGCTGGGTTGATGAATGTACCAATACATCCCCATTTTCACCCGGAAGTGCGGCCGCGGCTTGCCCTTCTAGATAAAAATGCTCTTGGCCACCAAATGGTAATGATCCAGAAAGCTCATTTTTTGATTTTGCAAGGGCTCTATCACTATCGCCTTTTGACCAAATGACTGGGCCATCCTCAAATCGACTATTGGCAGCAAGTGCCGCCTCAATGGTTAGGATGGGATCAGTTTCGTTGACTTCGATTTTCGCAAGTTTGGCCGCACGTCGCGCCGCATGGTGGCTTGTGGCGGCCACAATGAAAATGGGTTGGCCTTTGAAATGTAACGCACCTGTTGAAAGAAGTGGTTCATCATGAGCGGACGGGGATGTGTCATTTTCGCCAGGTAAATCATTGGCCGTTAAAACAGTGATTACACCATCTGCTGCTTTCACTTGCGAAAGATCTAAAGCGGTGAATTCGCCCCGAGCAATGGGTGACCAACCAAATGCGAGATGAACCGCGTTTGCAGGCAGCGGAATGTCATCAACATAACGCGCTGCACCATTCACATGTAAAGGGGCGGTGTCATGGGCAAGGGGTTTTGAAACACTCATGGTGTCACCGATAACAAACGGGTATTTACGCCGGTGTCTTCATAAAAGTATCGAAGTAATAGGTTCTTTGCCGTGTCTAGGCGATACTCGGCACTGGCCCGCATATCGGTTAGGGGCGTGAAATCTAGCGCGAATTTTTCCATTGCTTCTCGCACCGTTTCCTCATTCCATGGCGCATTCAATAAGGTGCTTTCGACGTTTGACGCACGTTTGGGGGTAGCTGCCATGCCACCAAAAGCGATCCGCGCGTCTGTAACTTTGCCATCATTAACAATGATATTGAAACAGCCACACAATGCAGAGATATCCTGATCAAACCGTTTTGAGATTTTGTAGGCTTTCAGTCGGTCAACTTGTTTGGGGATTGTTATGCCGCGCACGAATTCACCGACTTGACGATCTTGTTTGCCATAGGAAATGAAGAAATCCTCCAAGGCAATCGTGCGCTGTTCGTCGCCTTTTTGTAAGTGAAGTTTCGCATTTAGGGCAATCAGGGCAGGGGGGCTGTCACCTATCGGTGAACCGTTTGCAATATTTCCACCAATCGTCGCCGCATTACGTACTTGTGTTGACCCAAAGCGCCGTAACATTTCACCGAAATCTGGATGTAATGGTTTTATGGCGGTCAAAAAGTCGCTGACTGAGACGCCAGCACCAATATGCATGCCATCATCATCGTATTCGATGGCCTTCATGTCTTTGATGCCACCTAAAAAAGCAACCGTATCCAAAGTCATCATGCGTTTCGTGATCCAAAGACCAACGTCTGTGGCGCCTGCAATCAATGTTGCCTCAGGATTTTCTAAATACCACTGCCCAAGCTCGGCGGCCGAGGATGGCTGCGCAATCCTCACAGCCTCGCTTGCTCGTTTGCTTGGCAAACTCGGGGGGGCGATCAGATCGGCCATCCATTCTGGTCGCGGGGCATTCGCGGCGGCCTCGGCTGCCTTTATAATTGGCGCATAGCCCGTGCATCGGCACAAATTTCCGGCCAGTTGATTGTCAAAATCTTTCGCATCGTTTTCATGTGCTGTCGCCATAGACATCACAAAGCCAGGCGTACAAAATCCACATTGTGAGCCATGATGGGTCACTATTTCTGCTTGCACAGGGTGAGGTGTATTATCTGGGCCAGCCAGCCCCTCGACGGTTACAACGGCTTTGCCATCCAATTGCGGCATAAACAAAATGCACGCATTTAGGGCGCGCGTGCCATTTTCATCCGCGATCATTACCGTGCAAGCACCGCAATCGCCTTCGTTGCAGCCCTCTTTGGTGCCGCAAAGCCCTTTATCAATTCGTAAGAAATCCAGAAGTGTTTGTGTCGGAGAAGTAACCGGCACAGTGGTCTGGGATCCGTTCAATTGAAACGTGATCTCGGACATTTGGTCATCCGCCACCTTCTTTACCTACTAACCTCAGCGTCCGATGTGGCGTAAAACGATGAATTTAGATGCGTGAGCCATGCTCTGCACAATCTCAGAAAACCCTGAAAAAGAGATTCTGTCCAGCCCTTTAAATAAAATTTCAAGTTGACTGTTGGTTTGGCTTTCAAGCATCGATTGCTTTGCCTAAGTTGGCATCATGACCAATGATCCCCGATTCATCCATCTTCGCGTGCATTCCGAGTATTCCCTTTTAGAAGGGGCAATGCGTGTCAAAAAATTGGCCGGGCTTGTTAAAAAATCAAATATGCCAGCCGTTGCGTTGACGGATACGAACAATCTGTTTGCTGCCTTAGAGGTTTCAGAGACTTTGGCCAAAGAGGGCCTTCAGCCGATTATTGGCTGTCAGGTGGATATTGCAGCGGAGGTTGCGCGGGGTGAAACACCCCCAGCGCCAGCGCCGTTAGTGTTCCTTGCCCAGAACGAAGTTGGTTATGAAAACTTGATGAAGTTGAATTCCTGTCTTTACTTGGACAAAGCGGGTGCTTTGCCAAGCGCAACAATGGCAGAAGTTGCCCAATATAATGATGGTTTGATTTGCCTTACGGGCGGGGCTGATGGACCAATTGGTCAATTGTTGCAATCTGGGTCTTTGCCCGCAGCCAAGGCAATGATGTCAGAGTTAGCACAAGTTTTTGGTGACCGGCTTTATGTTGAATTGCAACGTCATCCTGGTGCCGAAGGGCCGCAACAAGCTGAGGCTAAAACAGAACGCGGTTTTGTCGAAATGGCTTACGAGATGAATTTGCCATTGGTTGCCACCAATGATGTCTATTTCCCCAATACAGAAATGTTCGAGGCGCATGATGCACTTATGTGTATTTCGCAAGGTGCCTATGTTGACCAATTAGATTCGCGGCGCCAATTGACAGATCAGCATTATTTCAAGAGCCAACAGGAAATGATCACACTGTTCGCTGATTTACCGGAGGCTATTGAAAATACGGTTGAAATTGCCAAACGGTGCGCATTCAAGACCTATAAACGCGATCCGATTTTGCCAAAATTTGCTGATGACGAAGTCGATGAACTACGCCTTCAAGCACATGCTGGACTAAAGGCACGTTTGGAAGTCATTCCCCATGCAACGTCGGTTGAAGAATACGAAAAACGTCTTGATTTTGAACTGGGAATTATTGAGGGGATGGGGTTCCCTGGTTATTTCCTGATCGTTGCGGATTTCATTAAATGGGCCAAAGATCACGAAATTCCCGTCGGTCCGGGCCGTGGTTCTGGGGCGGGTAGTCTGGTTGCTTATGCGCTTACAATTACCGATCTTGACCCATTGCGATATTCGTTGCTGTTTGAGCGATTTTTGAATCCCGAACGTGTTTCAATGCCGGACTTTGATATCGATTTTTGCATGGATCGACGCGAAGAAGTTATTCGCTATGTGCAGGAAAAATATGGTCGCGATAAAGTTGGGCAAATTATTACTTTTGGTGCGTTGCTATCCAAAGCTGCGGTGCGCGATGTTGGCCGTGTTTTGCAAATGCCTTATGGGCAGGTAGATCGTCTTTCCAAAATGATCCCGGTTGAAGGCGTGAAACCGGTTTCGATTGAAAAAGCATTGGCAGATGAGCCCCGTTTGCGTGAAGAGGCTAAGGCCGAAGAGGTGGTTGAACGCCTATTGCGTTATGGCCAACAGGTTGAAGGATTGCTGCGAAACGCATCAACCCACGCGGCGGGTGTTGTGATCGGGGATCGTCCTTTGGATGCTCTTGTGCCGCTCTATCAAGATCCACGATCTGACATGCCTGCCACACAATTCAACATGAAATGGGTGGAACAAGCTGGACTGGTTAAGTTTGACTTTTTGGGCCTAAAAACCCTGACGATCGTGCAAAACGCCGTCGATTTGATAAAGGCTTCAGGGCGTTCCTTGCATGTTGGTGCTGACGGTCGTCAACTTTATGAGCCATTGGCGGGAACTGAAAACGATATCAATGCCATTCCGTTGGATGATGAAGCGTCCTATGAGCTTTATGCCGCCGCGAAAACCATTGCCGTTTTTCAAGTGGAAAGCTCTGGCATGATGGATGCGCTTCGGCGGATGAAACCGGATTGCATTGAGGATATTATTGCTCTTGTGGCTCTATATCGTCCGGGCCCCATGGAAAACATTCCAAAATTTTGTGAGGTGAAAAACGGGCTTTCAGAACGTGACAAGTTGCACCCAACTATTGATCACATCTTGGACGAAACTCAGGGCATCATTGTTTATCAGGAACAAGTGATGCAGATCGCTCAAGAAATGGCCGGTTACTCGTTGGGTGGTGCTGATTTGTTGCGTCGCGCTATGGGTAAAAAGCTGCAAGAAGCGATGGATGCAGAGAAACCCAAATTCATCAAGGGTTCCTCTGAAAATGGAGTGGACGAAAAGAAGGCCCGCGAAGTTTGGGACCTTTTGGATAAGTTTGCCAACTACGGCTTTAACAAATCCCACGCGGCGGCTTATGCGGTTGTTAGTTATCAAACAGCTTGGCTAAAGGCGAACCATCCGGTCGAATTTATGGCAGGCGTAATGAACTGCGATTTGCATTTGACAGACAAGCTAGCGGTTTATGCGGATGAGGTTCGCAAACCCACGGATCGTGGTGGTATGGGTATCGAAATTATCCCACCTTGTGTGAACCGATCTGACGCGGTGTTTTCTGTTTCCGAGGGCCGTGTTGTTTACGCGCTGGGCGCGCTGAAAAACGTCGGCGTTGAGGCGATGCGTTTGATTACAGGTGCGCGTGGAGACAAGCCATTCGTTACGCTGTTTGATTTAGCACGTCGTGCTGATCTGAAACGCGTTGGGAAACGGCCGATGGAAATGTTGGCACGCGCAGGTGCTTTTGATGAACTTGATCGCAACCGCGCGCGGGTATCTCGCAGCCTTGACGCCTTGGTCAGTTATTCCGCCGCGATCCACGAACAACGCGCATCTAACCAAGTTTCATTGTTTGGCGAAGCGGGCGATGATTTGCCGGAACCTCGGTTAACACCTTGTGATGATTGGTTGCCTGCCGAACGACTAAGTGAAGAATTCACATCAATCGGGTTTTATCTTTCTGGTCACCCACTTGATGATTACATGGTGGCATTGAAACGTTCCGGCGTTATGACGTTGCACGAGGCCACACAAAAGGTCGCTGGCGGGGCGGCTGTCGTCAAACTGGCGGGGACAATCTCTGGTCGCCAAGAACGTAAATCCGCCCGCGGTAATCGTTTTGCATTTGTTCAATTGTCCGACACGACCGGACAATACGAGGTAACGATGTTCTCGGATACCTTGGAAAAAACCCGTGAATTCCTTGAAGTTGGTGCCAAAGTTATCATCACGGTAGAGGCGACGATGGAGGCGGATCAACTGAAATTACTGGCCCGTGGTGTATCCCCAATTGATGCCGCCGTTGCCCGTGCAGGCCCTGTTGGGTTGCGTATCTTTATTGAGGACGAAGAGGCAATCGCACCTGTTGCAAGTTTGCTTGAGCGCAGCAAAAAAGAAAGCAGCATGGGGGGGCGGGGGCCGATTCATTTATGTTTGTTGCATCCTGATCTTCCTGGTGAGGTCGAGATGTCTTTGGGGGCTGAATTCCCCGTAACGCCCGTCGTCAAAGGGGCGATCAAAGCGATTTCTGGTGTTTCCACAATTGAAGAAATTTGACAAAAAGTGTCGCGCTTAATCTAGCGGTGCGTGCAGTTTAGTGTTTTTGGTTATGATACCACCACGATGGCCAATTTCGATACTACCATAACGCTGTTTAAACGTTTCGGGCAGGGTACGGTCGTTTGGCAATGAAAGCCAAAGTCGAAACAGATGCCGGCGTTTTTTGGGATCAGGCCAATCAATGAACCCTGTGCGGTCATGCAATTGGTTATGATTATAAACGAACTGCATGTCACCTTGTTCAAGCTGCATCCCGAAGTTGAGCATTGGATCATTGGCGCATTTATCAAACATATCAAGCGCGGCAATGTGTTCTGGCGTTAGTCGCGTTGCATCTTCAAATCGTTGCGCGCTGTCGATGTATTGACGTTGATAAAAAACCGACAGATGACCCTCGTGCCAAGACAATGGTGGGATTTCCATGAATGGTTTGGCGCCTTCAGGAATTTCGCCTCGGCGATCAGTCGCAATCGGGTCAAACAAAAGGGCAAGCAATTCCGGGCATTCAGCACGCATTTTATTATAAATTGAAATCGCAGAAACCAGCAAAGATTGCCCGCCTTCTTTCGAAGGTTGCAAACACAGTAAACCCACCAAATCGGCGCTGTCTGTGTGAAAACTTTGCCGTTCGGAAGTTTGATAAATACGGGAATTCGTATCCTTAGAACTCGCCCCGATATCACGAACATGACCTAAAATATGCCCAGCAGCATTTTGAGAAACAGCGCGTCCCAAGTGTGCGCCAACACCACAAAAAATGGCGGCCGATGTTGCTTGGTTATAATTCAACAAGGGCAACCCACGCAAAACCATCACGCCATTGCCGTGAATCAAATGTTGGCGCAAATCCACAAGTTTTGAAGCAAGTGTCGGCAGATCGAAGTCGGCCTTTGTGATCTCGCCAATGTCAGCACCGGTGGCGAGATAAGTTTCAGCGGCCAGTTCCAATTCTGCAATTTCATGATCTGTGAGCTGGCGCATCCAACGTTCCGGGTGCGCCGCCATTTCAGGACCCAACCAAGAAGCAGGACCATCGAATTTTTCGGGAATCTGGGAAAGAATGCTCATTATTCTCAATAATGTGGGGGGCGCTCGTCGCCGATTACAACGCCACCTGATCCGTCAGCCTCGCGCTGGGCTTCGCGTTCTGTCAACATGCGAACGCGGTTGACCATCAGTGACAATTCTTTGTGTTGTTCGGCCACGATTGAACTGATGTCATCCACGGCCTTTTCCAATTGTGCAATTTTTTCTTCAAGATGGGTCGTGTCGCTCATTTTTGGCCAGACTTTCGGGGCAAAATAGGTGGGAATTTTCATCCCCTTTATGCGCCCGCCTTGCCCCCTTCGTCTAGCCCCTGTAAATGGCGGGCAAGGAAATACAATCAGGACGCGCTTCATCATGGCTAAAGTTAAAAAAACACCTCGCCCTAAGGCGGAAACACCCAAAGGTTTTCGCGATTATTTTGGCGCAGAAGTTGCCGAGCGTAAGGCGATGTTGGATCAAATCGGTGCGGTTTATCAATTGTACGGTTTTGAGGCGCTTGAAACGTCAGCTGTGGAAACCGTCGAAGCGCTGGGTAAATTTTTGCCAGATGTTGATCGCCCCAACGAAGGCGTGTTCGCGTGGCAAGAAGAAGACGAGGATTGGGTTGCGCTTCGCTATGACCTTACCGCACCCTTAGCGCGTGTTTATGCGCAAAACCGCAATGAATTGCCAACGCCATACCGCAGATATGCCATGGGGCCAGTTTGGCGCAATGAAAAACCCGGCCCGGGCCGTTTCCGCCAGTTTTATCAATGTGATGCGGATACTGTAGGGGCACCAAGCGTTGCGGCTGATGCTGAGATTTGTGCAATGCTCAGCGACACACTTGAGGCTGTGGGTATTCCACGGGGCGATTATGTTGTGCGCATCAATAACCGTAAGGTTTTAAATGGCGTGATGGAGGTCGCGGGTGTTCTAGATCCAAGCGATCCTGATAAATTCGCCCATGAGCGAGGCATCGTTTTGCGTGCCATCGACAAGTTGGATCGTTTGGGTGTGGATGGTGTTCGTGCGTTGTTGGGTGCGGGCCGCAAGGACGACAGTGGTGATTTTACGGATGGTGCTGGTTTGTCTGATGCACAAGCAGAAGTGGTTATGGGCTTTATGTCAGCAAAGCGTGAAAATGGCGCGGTGACGGTGGCCCGATTGGCTGAACTTGTTGAAGGATCCAAAGTGGGCGCCGAGGGTGTTGCCGAACTTGAAACCATCGCCAATTTACTGAATGTGCAAGGCTACGGGCCTGATCGTATCGAAATTGATCCATCCGTTGTCCGTGGACTGGGTTATTACACAGGGCCTGTCTATGAGGCAGAATTGACCTTTGAAATCTTGGACGAAAAGGGACGGAAACGTCAGTTTGGGTCTGTCGCCGGTGGTGGTCGATATGACGATCTGGTGAAACGCTTCACTGGACAGGCCGTGCCTGCAACGGGTGTTTCTATTGGTGTTGATCGTTTACTTGCAGCGTTGCGTGCAAAAGGGCGCGGCGCGGCAGAAACGGCAGGTCCAGTCGTTGTTACGGTCATGGATCGCGATCGCATGGGCGATTATCAAGCGATGGTTGCGGAGTTGCGCCAAGCAGGTATTCGCGCCGAGGTTTATCTAGGCAATCCTAAAAACTTTGGTAACCAGTTGAAATATGCCGATAAACGCTGTTCTCCTGTTGCCATTATTCAGGGTGGCGATGAACATGAACGCGGTGTGGTTCAAATAAAAGACTTGGTTTTGGGGGCAAAAATCGCTGAAAATGCCAGCCTTGAGGAATGGAAGTCTCAACCTGCTCAACGCGAAATTTCTCGTGCTGATCTGGTCGCTGAGGTGCGCGCGATGTTGGGCAGCCAGTCATGATCACCGCGGCTGAAGTGCGACAAGAAGCGGATCGCCTTTTGTCGGAATTTATGGCGGCTGGGGCTGTTCGTGTAGAAGCGGAAATATTGCAGCCTGCCGAAACTTTTCTTGACCTGTATGGCGAAGATATTCGTGGGCGTGCTTATGTTACGCATGATCCATTTCGTGGTGAACACTTACTACGCCCCGATTTCACGGTCCCAGTCGTTCAGGCGCATATGGCTGAAGGTCAGGAGCCTGCGCGTTATACTTATGCCGGTGCGGTTTTTCGGGCGGCAGAAAACGGCGCCTCACAGGCGGCGGAAACTTGGCAAGCTGGTTATGAAGTTTTTGATCGGAACGATCCCGTCGCGGTGGACGCCGAGGTTTTTGCGCGAATTTCTGAATTGTTAACCAATGTGCCAGTACGTGCGGCGACCGGTGATATAGGTGTGCTGATGGCGGCGGTAAACGCGCTAGATACAAGCGATAAACGCCGTGCCGCATTGATGCGTCATATTTGGCGTCCAGCCAAGTTTATGAAATTGATGAAACGTTTTTCTAGTGCAACGATAGAACGTCCCAAGGCTGGCATGCCAGCGAATTACCCTGCTATCGGTGTACGTGACGTATCCGAAGTAATGGAGCGTTTGAAAACGTTGGAAGAGGAAGTTACCGCACCCTCCATAAAAGGTGAGGACGTCGCGGTTATTGATCAAATTTTAGCGCTTAAAGAAAAATCACCAGAAGCGGTTAGCCAACTTCGAGTGATGGCGACAAACATGCCAGCGCTTATGCCTGCGATTGACCTTATCGAAGCTCGACTGGATGCGCTTACAAATCGAGGTGTAAAAGTAGACGACCTTGACTTTGAAGGCAGTTATGGGCGCACGTCGATGGAATATTACGACGGTTTTGTTTTTGGGTTTTACGGTGTTAGCGATAATGTTGAGACAGCGATTGCAACCGGTGGTCGCTACGATGCTTTGACCAGTATATTGGGACTAGGACGATCAATCCCAGCCGTTGGCGGCGTCATTCGCCCCAAGGCATTACTAGAATTACGAGGCACAGTATGAGCTTGAAACTTGGTGTGCCCTCAAAAGGTCGGCTGATGGAGCAAACTTTCAATTGGTTTGCGGATCGCGGTGTTACTTTGCGCAAAAGCAAGTCGGATCGTGAATACGCTGGTACTGTTTCAGGTGTTGAGGGCGTTTCGTTGGTAATGCTTTCGGCTGGTGAAATTCCGCGGGAATTGGCTGCAGGGCGCATTCATTTGGGTGTAACCGGCCTTGATATGGTTGCCGAAAAGCTGGCCGACTGGCCGAGCCAAGTCAGCGATATTTCCCCGATGGGTTTTGGGTATGCTGATTTGATCGTGGCAGTGCCGAAATTCTGGACCGATGTTGAAACGCTTGACGATTTGGATGCCGTTGCAGCACAATTCAGAGCGCGCCACGGTTTTCGATTGCGAATTGCCACAAAATATCACCGTTTGGTGCGGCAACATTTACGGGATGCCGGTGTTGCAGATTATCAGTTAGTCGACAGTCAGGGCGCCACGGAAGGTGCGATTGCCAATCTGACGGCAGAAGCCATTGCTGACATCACATCAACAGGCGCAACCTTGGTGGCGAACCATTTGAAAATTCTGGGTGGGGATCCGATATTGGCGTCCCAAGCGACATTGTTCTTGTCGAAATCCGCCGAAATGGATGCGGCAAATGAAGCCGCGTGGCATACGCTTAAACAAAAACTGGGCGTCTAACGAACACCGATTTCAGCCAGTGCCGCGATGAGTGGCGCTGGTAAAGGTGATTCTTTCAATCGTGCGCTGGTTAGGTCCTTAGGGCTGTTCTCAACGGGTAAGTATCGCCATCCTTGGAACGCTCGACGCGGTGTGATTTCCGTTTTGTGCAGGGTTGGTTCCATGACAATAGCACAGCGCCGAATGCCATCATTGCCAAAGACCTCATCCAACCGCAGAACCGTCTGCCGCGCCAGTATTTGCCCTTTAATTACCCAGAAAATAGACCCACCGTCTAAGATTTCTGGGCCGCGTTTTGGCCACATGCGGGTGACGTGACGGGGCAACCCATCGGCATATCTGTGCTGTTGACTGACCTGCCAATCGGCCAATCCTTCGACGGATTCTGTGCCGACGGATAATTTGATAAGATTGCAAGTAATTGTGGTGTTCCCCCCTGCTTACCGCTATATTAAGCGCCCAAGCCTGTCACGCAAGGCTTGTTTCCAATTATTAACACTACCCTAAAGGACGCCTCTATGACCCGTTTTTCCGCCCCCATTGCCGAGCAAATTTGGGATATGAAATATAGGCTGAAAGATGAAGATGGAAAGGCGTTGGAGACTTCTGTTGAAGACAGCTGGCGACGCATTGCCAATGATTTGGCCAGCGTTGAAAAAGACCCCAAAGCCTGGGAAGGCAAGTTTTACAATGCGTTGGAGGATTTTAAATTCTTGCCGGCTGGCCGTATTACGGCAGGTGCCGGTACAGGCCGTGCGGTGACGTTGTTTAACTGTTTTGTTATGGGCACAATCCCAGACAGTATGGGCGGCATTTTTGACATGCTGAAAGAGGCCGCGCTGACGATGCAACAAGGCGGCGGCATTGGATATGACTTTTCGACGATTCGCCCGCGTGGTGCTGTTGTTAAAGGTGTGGCAGCCGATGCGTCTGGCCCGCTTAGCTTCATGGATGTGTGGGATTCGATGTGCCGCACAATTATGTCCGCCGGATCGCGCCGTGGTGCGATGATGGCGACGATGCGCTGTGATCATCCTGACATTGAAGATTTCATTACAGCCAAAAAAGATGCGGCACGTTTGCGGATGTTTAACGTGAGTGTTTTGATCACCGATCCATTTATGGAGGCTGTAAAGGCCGACAAAGGTTGGGATCTTGTGTTTGGTGGCAAAGTTTACCGCACAGTTCAAGCGCGTGACTTGTGGGACAGCATCATGGAATCCACCTATGAATTTGCTGAACCCGGTGTGATTTTTATTGATCGCATCAACAAAATGAACAACCTGAACTATTGCGAGTCTATTGCCGCGACGAACCCTTGCGGCGAACAACCATTACCGCCTTATGGGGCGTGTTTGTTGGGCTCGATCAACTTGGCGCGTTTAGTGGCGGATCCATTCGGCAAAGCAGCGCAACTTGATGAGCCGGCTTTGGCCGATCTTGTAACGACGGCCGTGCGCATGATGGACAATGTTGTGGATGCCAGCAAATTCCCACTTGAGGCCCAAGCGCGTGAAGCTGCCGCCAAACGTCGTATTGGTTTAGGCGTGACAGGGTTGGCCGATGCATTACTTATGGTAGGTGTGCGTTATGGTTCTGAAGAGGCGGCGCGTCTAAGTGAGCGCTGGTTGAAAGCGATCGCACGCGCCGCGTATCTGGCCTCGGCACATTTGGCGGGCGAAAAAGGCGCATTTCCTTTGTTTGAAGCAGAACCCTTTTTGGCAAGTGGGTCGCTTGAGGATATGGATCAGGACGTTAAAGATGCTATCGCCGAAAATGGCATTCGCAATGCGTTGCTGACGTCTATTGCGCCAACTGGCACAATCAGTCTGTATGCAGGCAATGTTAGTTCCGGTATCGAGCCTGTTTTTGCCTATGCGTACACGCGAAAAGTTTTACAGAAAGACGGCAGCCGCACAGAAGAAGAAGTTGTCGATTATTCCGTCAAAATGTGGCGTGATAAATTTGGTGATGCTGAATTGCCTGATTATTTTGTGAATGCACAAACGCTTGCGCCTCTTGATCACGTGCGCATGCAGTCTGCTGCTCAAAAATGGATCGACAGTTCGATTTCAAAAACAATCAACTGCCCGGAAGATATTAGTTTTGATGATTTCAAAGAGGTATATATGGCCGCTTGGGATCAAGGCTGTAAAGGATGCACAACGTATCGACCTAATGCCGTAACTGGATCGGTATTGACTGTTTCAGAGACATCAGATGCTGCGCCAGAAGCGGATGTAGGTGCAGATGTCGTATACTTGTCAGAGCCGTTAGAGCGCCCGCAATCCCTTGAAGGTAACACATATAAAATCAAATGGCCCAACACAGAACATGCGATTTACATCACTGTGAACGATGTGGTGATCGGTGATCATCGTCGTCCTTTTGAAGTGTTCATTAACTCTAAAAACATGGAACATTTTGCTTGGACTGTTGCGCTGACGCGGATGATTTCTGCTGTTTTCCGCCGCGGAGGTGATGTTTCCTTTGTTGTTGAAGAGCTGAAGGCGGTGTTTGACCCACGCGGTGGGGCTTGGGTTGGCGGTAAATATGTGCCTTCAATTTTGGCTGCAATCGGTGGTGTTATTGAGCGCCATCTGGTTAGCACGGGCTTTATCGCAGGCGAAGGAATGGGATTGAAATCAGATCCACATGCCGAACAAGCCGAGGTGAAAGTAGTAGGCGGTGCGCCAACAGGACCAAGTTGTTCCAGTTGTGGTTCATATGAGTTGCGAATGGTTGAAGGGTGCCAGACTTGTGCCAGTTGTGGCCATTCGAAATGCGGTTAACCGCTCAACTCAAAATCGAGTTTTGATATAAAGAAAACGGCAATCGTGGTCATTCACGATTGCCGTTTTTGTTTGGTTCGCTTGTCAATTGTTCAGGCAGATTCAATTTGGAATTTGGAAATAGTTTGGTGTAAAATCTATTATGGAGAGCGTTTTAGATCCCAATTTTCCAGTTTCTTTCTGGACGCTTGCATTGCTGTTTGCGGGGGCATTTTTAGACGCTACATTGCTTTTTTGTTTCTTCGTCATGGGCGAAGTTTTCTTTTTGGCGGCGGGTTGGTTGGCTGTCAGCCAAGGAGTAGCCTCGCCGGTTCTGGCCGTGTTGTTGGGGGCCTTTTGTGCAGATCAATTTGGATATTTGCTAGGACATCTTGGACAAACGCGTGTTCGGGTGATCGCTATGGTTAAACACAGTCGGCGCAAAATCTATCGTAAAGTCCAAAAGTTATTGCACAAACGTAGTGTCCTGTGGATTGCGGCCAGTCGTTTTATGGGCCCCGTTGCGTGGGTGACACCGCCTGTGGCTGGGGCTTTGTCGATAAATTATCGCCGGTTTGTTATAGGGTCATCATTGGGCGTATTTTTTGCCGCTGGTGGATTTGTGGCGCTGGGGGCGATGGGGGCACTGGGTATGAAATTGGCCAGTTGGGATGGCGTAGAATTCTTTAATCAACATTTTTGGGCGGTCATCATAGGTGCAAATGGTCTTGCGTTACTTGCTGTTGTTGTTAGCGGTGGTTGGATAAGTCGCTGGAAAAATCGCTAACGTGGCGTTCAATGATGTTGATGGCTCTTTCTACACCGTTTTGAGAATTTAGTTTTGTTTGGGCCGACTTTGCAATTTGGATAGAATTTGGATCTTTCAAATGATGCAACATTTTCTCAACTTTTTGGGGCGTGATTTTTAGTGTTGATGCAAATTTTGGTACAAGACCAAGCGCATTCATATGACGCGCATGCCAAAATTGATCGAGAAAATGCGGAATGATTGCTTGGGGGCGGCCTGAAGCAAGGGCCGAAGTTGTGGTACCAGCACCACCGTGGTGGATGATCGATGCACAATGCGGAAATATTTGATCATGTGGTGCAAAATCGCAAAGCATATGTGGGCTGTCATCTGGCAAGAAGGAAGCAAAGTGCTTTGTCGATAAAAGTGCGCGATCACCCGATTTCTTAAGTGCTTCTAAGACGGCATTGGCGAAAATTTCTGGTTTCTTTAATGTCATCGACCCAAGCCCGACATAGATTGGTGGCGGGCCAGACTGAAAAAATGCCGACAATTCAGGTGGGCACGCCCAGTTTCGGTTTAGGGCGGCACGCCAGTAATTTGTAAGGTAATTATTCGCATGCCAGTCGGAGGGTGGACTATCAATCAAAGGGCGCGCAATTGTTGTGATAAGTGGCAAGGGTTTCCCCAAATGGGATCGCATTGATGGAAAAATGTTTCGTGACAGACCTGCATTTCGTCGGTGTTTCATAACGGATGCATTGGCCACGATTTCTAGGAGTGTACGTGCCAGATAGGTTGTCCTATTTCCCAATTGCCAAAGGTTTCGGCCCGTGACTAGTGCGCAAGGTACCTGACCGGTATTTGCTAAAACGGGCTGCTGGGACGCAAATATTAGGGGGATTTTGTGGATTTCTGCTGCGGCTCTTGGGGTCACGGCCAAGTTGGAAATGACGAGGTCAGCACCTTTGGCCGCAAAAACCGACGCGTCAAATGCGCCATCGATCGTTGGTTTCACCATCCGTTTCCAATCACGTAGGAAAGTTAGCGGATTTGAAAGTGTTCCACGTTCTTCGGCCTCAATCATCCATTCGGTAATTTTTACTGGAATAGGAGGCGGGGTAGAAATGCCATGCTCGGAAATGATGCCTGTGAATTCTTCGGTTGATAAAAACGAAACCTCATGGCCTGCCGCAATCAATCCTTGGGCAAGGCCTAGATAAGGGACAACATCGCCCAATGTTCCCAATGATTGAATGGAAATTTTCATTTCCGTTGACCCTTTTGCTTAAATTCATTTTGGGGCAATCCGATGTTTTTTGCACGCACTACACGGCGTCTTTTCTGTGTGGGGTCATTACTAGGTTGTTCTTCTATAGTTAAGGTTGGTGAGCGGAGGTTATGTCGTTCAAATAGTTTCGCAAGGGTTTGGATAGTTTCGGCTTTCGCAAGTTGTTTGTCACTTGCCAAAAGGAATACAACCAATTCGTCATCTGTGTTCTGTTCAATTTTGAAATCTAAAACAGACGGGCAGGCAGCAATGGCACGGGTGACATAGTCGGGCATTAAAGTTTGAGGAACGCCAGCTAGATCGCGCAGCACCAAAACATCATCTGTGCGCCCTTCAATTCGTTTAATAACCATTTCGGGTGATCCACATGGGCAAGGATTAGGATCCCGCGTCAAAATATCATCCAATCGATGTCGAATGAATAACTGTGTTTCGCGGCTAAAATCTGTGATGATTGGGCAAAAGCGTTCTTTTTGTTCATCCAGCCAGTCCGGCTCAATGATCATCAACGCTTCGTTTAAATGTAATCGATTATGTGTGCATGAATAACCCAAAAACCCCTCTGTGCATTGATAAACTTGGGAAACCGGTTTGCCAAACGCATTTGAAATTTGGGCCGCGTCATCATCATAAAGAACTTCGGCTACTGAAATGATTTTATCTGGCGAAATTTCAATATCACCTCGAATTTGCGCTTGGGCTAATATTCCAAGAACTTGGGCAGGGGCAATCAAAATTGTGGGCTTGTACGTGTGAAGGTCTGCCAAAAGCTGGGGCATACTGGACATCAAATCGAAAAACTGAAACTCAATTCGTCCTTTTGATGCAACGCTTTCATAAAGGTTGTTGTTAGCACGCAGGAAAAAGGCAATGCGATGTTTTGCTAGAATTGAGCCGGGCAACATGCGGCCTAGAATGGTTCCAGCCCAACCCATGCGTTCGCGATCAGATACCAAAAACACACCGCGCGTGCCTGAAGTTCCAGTTGAAAGCCCGACGGATACGCCATTGATCGTTGTTTTGAAATTGCGGCTCTTTTCGCCTTGTTCCGCCTCGGCCATTGCATCTTGTAATGAAAGACTTGCACTGTTTAAGGCGTCGAAATTTTCGAGCATCTTGGCTTTGTTCATAATGGGAAAATCATCCAATGCCCGTTGTTTGAATGCGCTGTAGAAAGTGGACTTGTGCAGTGTTTTGCTAAAAAACTTTGCGAGCATTCTGTCTTGATACGCAACCAATTCAACACGTGATTTGAATCGTAATAAATGACGGACTCGAATGTATTGTCGTAACAGCACAAGCGTATCAAACATTTTGCACCAGTTGTTTCTGGGTGGTGTCGCAATGAGTTGGAATTATCAAAGTATCAGGCGTGTTTTTTGACAATTCATGAAGCGCCCATAAAGTTTTTGGATACGATTTTCCGTGATGCAACATTAGGTTTGTTAGGCGCGCGGGCAAATGAAAATTCATCACCGCATCAATCGACCAAGCAGCATCTGCAATCAAGAAAACATATCTGTCATCGGCATCAAGAAACGCCAATCCGTATTGACCACAGGCATGACCTGGAAGGGGAATTGCAAAAAGACTGGTATCCCCAAGCAGATCATAACCACTTTCAAAAGGGGAAAGGGCCCTGGGTAAAGTGATTGTTGGGCAGTCGGTGAAAAACTGGGCACGATTTTCGAAATCTACCGGCAGCAATGATTTGATTAACCCGCGGCGCAAGGCACCAAAGCGAGACAAACCATTGATCTGGTCTAATCCATCTTTTGCGCAATAGATCGCCGCGTTTGGAAAATATCCAATACCTGAAAGGTGATCCGCATGGAAATGGGACAGAATAACTGCACCCACGTCTTCATGGTTAATACCGCGCTTAATCAACTGACTTTGAAGGTTTTCGTCATCGTTGAGACGCACGGGCGTAATGATCTTGTGCGCGCGCTCTGGCCAATTTTGCGTGGCTTCAAAGAATGCCGGTGCATAGCCCGTGTCAAAAACAACAAACCCAAGGGTTGGATGCTCAATAACGGTGACAAGTGCGGGGAATTGACAGCAACGCCACGGCGCCGCCCGATTGGTTAACCTTTCGATTTGGGTGCAATGTCCGCATTTTATGGCCTGAAAAGATAAACGTTTCACAGGGATTTACCTTTGTGCCATTCCACAAAACGCGCCAGACCTTGATCCACTGTTACCGTTGGGCGGTATCCAAGCTCACGTTTAGCGGCAGCGATATCCAAGGTTTGACTGTATCTCATCAATGCAACTGGGTAGGGCAAAAATTTTGGTTCAGACTTTCGACCAAGTGCAAGGCTTGTTGCCTCAATCACGCGCGTAAGGCTATGCACTAATCCAAAGGGCATATTCTTTAGTTTGACGTTTTGCCCCATGGCATCAAAAACCTTTTTTAAAAGCGTTGCAATCGGCATGGGTTCATCGTTGGAAAGATTAAAGATGCGGTTGTTTAGGCGATCTATTCGCTGGTCCATTGCAACCATTGCGTCAGCTACATTGCCGCCATAGGTAACATCAACCATTGCTTGGCCATGGTTAAAGATTGGGATTTTTCCTTTTGCAGCAACCTTCAAAATACGCGGAACTAACACGGTGTCAAATTCACCAAAAATGCCTCGTGGGCGAATGATCGCGCTTTGGATAGGTGCCGCTAAAACCCTTTGTTCCGCCTCAGCTTTGGTGGCTGCATATGCATTTACGAAATTTGATGGAAGATTTGCATTTTCGGGTATGTCCAATTGATCGGTATGGTTGAAATAGATGCTGGGTGTTGAAACATGAATGAATTTCGCGACCTTTGTTGCAATGGCGGCATCCAACAAGTTTTGTGTCATCGTCACATTCATCGCTCTAAAATCTGACATTGGCCCCCAAGGCGAAGAAAGCGCTGCACAATGGAAAACAACATTGATGTTTTTAACAAGTTCTTGGATATGCATTGAATCACGCAGGTCACCACCGATAAACTGGCAAGTTGATGAATTTAGACTATTCCCGATAACTGAGTTTCGACCACTTGCGCGGATTTGATAACCCTCGCGCGAAAGGGCGCGTAACAAATGTTGACCCAAGCCGCCGGTGGCGCCGGTTACTAATGCTGTCTTTGACACGATTAGTACTCCAATATTATGGCCCCAAGGGAAATACCGGCTGACGTTCCAACCAACATGATCTTGTCGCCCCGCTTGATGCGGCCAGCCTTTAACGCCGTGTCTAAAGCGTTTGGAATAGAGGCCGCAATCTGATTGCCGATATCTACAAAGTTATTAACGATACGGCTGTCGCTTAATTCAAACCTGCGTTGCATCATGGTAAGGGACATACCACTGGCCTGATGCGGTACGACAAGGTCGATTTCATCAATGGCTAACTGCGCCTTGGCCATTAGGCGGTCAATAAATTTTGGCATATGCGACAGCGAGGCGGACAAAGCCGATCGTCCATCCATTTTGAACTTAGCACGGTCTAGAAAGTCATCGATGTCATCCTCTGGTCGCATTCGTGTACCGCCAGATTCCAATCGGCAAACATCCTGCAATACGCCATAGGTTTCCATATGACTTGCAATGATACCGGAACCATTGGTTGATTTTTCAACGATTATGGCTGCTGCCCCATCGCCAAAGATTGCAGCAGCTTCTGGATTGTTCCAATCAAGACCGCACGAGGCAATTTCCGAAGAAACAACAAGAACCTTTTCATAACGGCCAAGCGTTATTGCATCGGCGGCCAAATCCAGCGCCGTGATAAAACTAAGGCAGGTTGAATTGATGTCAAAGGCGGCAATGCCAGATTCCCCAAGGCCGAGTTTGTTTTGAATAAGCACAGCGGTTGATGGAATGGGTTGTTCCATGACGCCACATGCCGCCATGATACAATCCAGATCACTTCCTAGGATACCCGCGTTATCAAGCGCTGACTGTGCCGCAAAACATCCCATTTGAGATGTCGTTTCTGACGGTGATGCATAAAATCGTTGGCTTATTCCAAAGGTGCGTTCGGTCCAGCCATCTGGTTTTTCTAAACGTCGATCAATTTCGCCTGAAATTACGCATTTTTGCGGTGTGTACGCGCCTGAGCCGATGATTTGGATAGGTCTTTTCATGTGCGGGGCCACCAATTTATCTATTTTTAAATATTGTCATTAATAAAAAATATACAACTCTAGAATGAAACTTAGTCGTCTTTATCCTAGGTGGATCACCGCCAATTTGTCCAACCTTAAAGTGCCCTAACCTTTAAACTTCGCCGTTGACCGTTTGATCCTGCAAAATTGTCCAAAAGCACTTCGATGAAAATGCATTTTATTTGTGGAATGAAATTAATCCTTTGCACAGCGAATCACCCGTGCTAGACAAATAAAAAAATAACAAAATACGAATGTGGCAGGCAAACAGGCAATGAGAACGGGCGTAAAGGGCACGTTCGTCATCGGGTGGCAGCAGACAGAAATAGACGGGGAAAATAATCCCGCAATGTCGGCAGTTCGAGATGGTGCAACGTGGCGTTGGAGCGGTGTTTCCGTTAGGGTCGATGGCCCTGATATGGTGATCCCCCTCGGCGATTCAAATGGTAAGTTAGAACTACGACATCGCGCCGCGCGATCTGTCAAACGTTTGCTTGCAGATGAAATAGATACAAGCATAGCAGCAAAGCATTGGGACGATGCTGAACCCTTGTTTGACAAGGGTTTTGTTCTGACTGATGGCGAGGCGACATTTCCCGCAACTTTTGTTGAGGTTGCGAAGGGACAAGTGCCTTTGATCATGTTCACCAATGGCATGCCGCAAAAAGATCGCGATCTTTGGGTGGTTCGTACTTTAGGGGATGATGCGCCAGTTCATCGAACCAATGATTTTGGTGGTGGGGTTATTTGCTTTACCTCTGGGACAACGGTTTTGACCGAAGATGGCCCAAAATTGGTGCAGGACGTGCAAGAAGGTGACATGGTGCAAACCAAGGATAATGGTTTGCAAGAGGTTGTTTGGCTGGGTGCGCGTCGCATGACTGGTGCACGATTTTATGCAATGCCAGAATTGCGGCCAATCCGCATCAAAGCGGGTGCGCTTGGTGATGATGAACCCGATGATGATCTTTTAGTTTCCCCGCAACATCGTATGTTGATCAAAGGGTCAGTTGCGCAATCGTTGTTTAACACTGACGAGGTTTTGGTTTCTGCCGAGCATTTGGTGAACGATAAATCGATTTTTGTAGACTATTCGGTCAAGGAAACGGCCTATCACCACATCATGTTTGAAAATCATCAAATTGTTTGGGCGAATGGTGTTGAAAGCGAAAGCTATCATCCCGCAAACACGACGCTTGATACGTTGGATCCCTATGAACGCGAACGCTTATTAGGTAAGTTTCCCGATCTTCAGCACGACCCTTATTCTTATGGCGCGCACGCCCGTCGTGATCTATTTAAATCCGAGGCGGCAATTTTGCATCACGCAATCAATTATCGTCGTTGACTCTCATGAATATGGGCCTATAAGCCCCTGATGTTCCGGCGCTTGCGCAGGAATTGCTAATTGGTGTTGGTGGGTTCCGCAAGGAAACTCCTGTCAGGGTAAGACCCAGAGGACAACGCCCTTCATAGTTGCCCTTGGGGCGTCGACATAACGAAGGAGATCAGCCGTGACTAAACGTACGTCTGCCAAATATAAAATTGACCGCCGCATGGGCGAAAACATTTGGGGTCGCCCAAAGTCCCCAGTAAACAAACGTGAATATGGCCCCGGCCAACACGGTCAGCGTCGTAAGGGCAAATTGTCCGATTTCGGTACTCAGCTGCGCGCAAAGCAAAAGCTAAAGGGTTACTACGGCGATCTAACTGAAAAACAGTTCCGTCGCATCTTCTCTGAAGCTGAGCGTGTAAAAGGCGATACAGGTGAAAACCTTATTGGTTTGCTAGAGCGTCGCTTGGATGCCGTTGTTTACCGCGCCAAATTCGTTCCAACAGTTTTCGCTGCGCGTCAGTTTGTGAACCACGGCCACGTTAAAGTTAACGGCAAGAAAGTGAACATTCCTTCTTACCGTGTTAAAGATGGTGACGTGATCGAAGTTCGTGACCGTTCCAAGCAAAACGCAACAGTGATCGAAGCCAGCCAATTGGCCGAGCGTGACGTTCCTGACTATGTTGATGTTGACCATTCTAAAATGGTGGCCACTTTCACTCGTACGCCTTCGTTCAGCGATGTGCCGTATCCAGTGATCATGGAACCAAACCTGGTGGTGGAATTCTACGCGAAAAACTAATTTTTTCGCTGATCAGAATAAAGGGCCGCACCGGGAAACCAGTGCGGCCTTTTTTATTGGCTGGTGCAAAAGTTTTGTGCTGGCTACAAGAATGACGAAATAGGGTGATGAGATGGCTGTGAAACCGGAACCGCAAGTTGGGATTATGGATATTGCTTTGTATGAGGGTGGCCATGCCACGCTTGACGGGCATACCGACGTTGTAAAACTGTCGTCCAATGAAAACCCGCTGGGGCCAAGTCCGGCGGCCATTCAAGCGTTTCAATCCGCATCATCCCAGTTAAACCGCTATCCGTCCACTGATCACGCAGAATTGCGGGATGCCATTGGCAAAGTGTTTGATCTGGATCCAGCCCAAATCATTTGCGGTGTTGGCTCGGATGAGATTATTTCGTTCCTTTGTCAGGCTTATGCAGGACCAGGTGATGAGGTTATTCACACAGAGCATGGTTTCGCCATGTATCGCATCTCAACGTTGGCCGCAGGTGCCACACCGGTTGAAGTAACGGAAAACAATCGCGTGACGGATGTGGACGCTATTTTGGCTGGTTGTACCGACAAGACCAAACTTGTGTTCATCGCCAATCCAAATAATCCGACGGGCACAATGATTGGTGGCAATGAGGTGGCGCGATTAGCCGCCGGAATCCCCAAAGGTGCTATCTTGGTGCTTGATGGAGCCTATGCTGATTTCGTTGATGATTTTGATGGTGGGGCAGATTTGATTGCTCAACACGATAATGTTGTAATGACACGTACTTTTTCCAAACTATACGGTTTGGGCGGCCTTCGTATCGGATGGGGCTATGGCCCCAAGGCAATCATTGATGTGTTGAACCGACTTCGCGGGCCATTTAATTTGTCTGAAACACAGATGGCTGCGGCAACCGCTGCTGTTCTGGATGTTGAATACACAAATCACTGCCGACAGGAAAATGCGCGCCAAAGAAGTTGGTTGATTTCGCAACTTTGTGCGCTTGGAATTCTATGTGATGCAAGTCATGCAAACTTCGTTCTTGCACGGTTTTCAGACGCAGAAACAGCGACAGCGGCGGATTTATGCTTGCAGAAAAACGGCCTGATTGTTCGGGGTGTGGCGGGATATAAATTACCAAATTGCCTACGAATTACGGTTGGCGATCAGGCATCTTGCGAGCGCGTGATTGTGGCATTGAAAGAATTTAAAGGGCAAAATCAATGAGCCAAATTTACAACCGAGTGGCCTTGATCGGGTTGGGTTTGATCGCGTCTTCAATGGCGTGGGCGATGAAACGTGATGGCCTTGGTGGAGAGATCATGGGCTATGCACGATCCGAAGAAACACGTCAAACAGCCCTAAAACTTGGGTTCGTTGATCAGATTGCGGCCACAGCAAAAGACGCAGTCAAAGATGCGGATTTGGTTGTATTGTGTGTACCCGTGGGGGTAATGGGCGCGGTTGCCGCTGAAATTGGTCCTTACCTAAAGGCTGGAACAACTGTGACGGATGTGGGATCCGTCAAGGCCGCAGTAATAGAGGCGGTGTCGCCGTATATACCTGAAAACGTGAATTTTATTCCATCACACCCTTTGGCTGGTACCGAACATTCTGGCCCAAGTTCTGGTTTTGCAAGTCTGTTTGAAAATCGCTGGTGGTTGGTTGTTCCGACAGAAAATTCTGATGCAGAGGCCACACAAAAACTTGTCAGTCTTTTGCAGGCAATTGGGGCAAATGTCGAAACGATGGATGCTGAGCATCATGATTTAACTTTGGCGGTCACCAGTCATGCGCCGCACCTGATTGCCTACACAATGGTCGGGGTCGCTGATGATCTTAATCGCGTCACAGGCAGCGAAGTTATCAAGTATTCTGCTGCCGGTTTTCGTGACTTTACGCGGATTGCGGCGTCTGACCCAACCATGTGGCGCGATGTCTTTTTGAACAACAAAGAGGCAACAATAGAAATTTTGGGCCGCTTTACCGAAGAGCTGTTTGCCCTTCAACGCGCAATACGTCAGGGCGACGGCGATCACTTGCATGATTATTTCACGCGGACAAGATCCATCAGACGTGGTATCATCGAGGCAGGGCAAGACACAGATGCGGCCAATTTTGGACGCGGTAAAAAAGCAGAGTGATGGGTAAATATAACGCGCTTTTCGGCGCTGTCATTTTTTCAGTTTTCGGCGCGGTATCCGTGGATGCAAAGGCGCCAGCTGTTTCACTGCGCCCGATGCCACGCGGTGTTGCGGCCACAGAGCCACTCACATTTGTGGCCCCCCGCCAACCTTTGGCACCCGTCTTTTACAACGCAACCTATCGTCCAAAGCCGAACCCAAGACGCGTTCAAGCCGGCGCACGCGTAACAGATGTAAGTGCTGCGCTGGAAATTGCGACTGCAGCGATTGTTGATGCACAATCGGTATCAAAGCCTGTGGTTTCGCTGGCCACGTCACCGCCGGTTTTCCGTTCGCTTAAACCAAAACCACGACCCAAAAGCAGGCCCGCCCAAGAAAGTAAGCCTGTACAAGTGCGCACGGCTGGCTTTATCGCCCCCAAAGTACCGAAAAAACTGTTTTCCAGCCGAAAAGGCACCGTTTGTGGGGATCGTAAGATCAAAGGACAAACACTTGCACCGATCACGGCAAAAACAAGAGGTTGCGGTATCAAGGAACCGGTCAAAATCACCGAGATAAACGGTATTTTGTTAAGCCAATCGCCAACGATGAACTGTGCCACTGCCAAAAGCCTGCAAAATTGGCTTGTGAACGGTGCGGTCCCAGCGGTCGGGCGCGCGGGTGGCGGGATCAAGTCGCTGACGACTGTTTCGGATTATTCCTGTCGTACGCGTAACAGTAAAAAAGGCGCCAAAATTTCCGAGCACGGCAAAGGCAATGCAATTGATGTTGGTACGATCAATTTAAAAAATGGTGATCGGATATCAGTTTTGCACGGCTGGCGTGATCGTCGCTATGGGCCGATTTTAAAAAAGATGCACCGCGCTGCGTGCGGGCCTTTTGGTACGGTGTTAGGTCCGAATGCCGATCGCTATCACCAAGATCACTTTCATTTTGATATATCTAACCGGAACCGACCTTACTGCCGATAGATTTAGCGGATCACAAATACCGGGGCGCGACCTAACGGGATTGGGCCGAAACTTAAACGGCCCTTATTGAAAATCAGCGGCACATCTAATGTGTTTTTGTTGCCTGACATGCCAGCAAGGGTTTCCATAACATTTGCAATCGTCGGGGCAATATTCTGTGGGATTGTGCCCGCATTTACGGCGAGTTCTAACATTTCGCGCCAATTCGTGGCCTTGATGACAATACGCCCGTCAGCTTGCCCAACACGGTCGATATCAAGCTTGCCTGCCATACGTAAATCAAGATCCCCCCAAAGTGCCGTGAATTCACGTAGATCAATGCTTGTGGGTTGAGGGCGGGCGTCTTCAACGGAAAACCGATCCCAAGGTGTGTCAAATGCCAGTGTCGCGGCCATGTGAACCTTTGTTAGTCGTTTTGGCAAAGAGGCAACGGGATCAATCAATTCCAAAAGGGGGGCGGTTGGGGTAAAACCATCAGCCTGAAATCCCAAATCATAGGTGTTCGTGTCCGCATCCAAGCGACGCAAAGCAAAGCGAACGCTGTCCATCGTGCTGGGGCCGTCTTTTTCTGAGGTGAAAGCCAAGGCATCAATAATTAAATTGGCACGATCAAGGGCAAGCGATGATCCAGCCTCAAAAACTGCACTGGCGCGCATGTTTTCGCTTTGAATGTCAAAACTGTCGATTGGTGTGGAAAGACGTTGTTCACGGGGCCAAACCGCTATGACGTGGTTTGGTTTGTAACTTAGGGCAAGAACTTGGAAATAATCGGCCTGCCAAGCAAGGCCGGTATCTGGATCTGCCAAATCTAAGTCCGTAAATGTCAGATCAAATCGATAAGGAAACCCTGCGACATTGGCGTTGCCTTCAGCCAACCAACCTTGATCGTGCCGTTCAGACAGCCACTGGTTGGCCCCATTTTCTAGCGCGCGACTGCCGACAAACCAGTACCCGCCAAAAGCGATGATAAAAACAACTGCAATACCCAGTACAAAACGCATGATCGGCCCTTTTCCTTGATCGATTAACCCTGTTTAAAGTGTCTGGAATAGGAGGGCCAGCAAATGAATGGACCAATATGGGTATTTGGATATGGGTCGTTGCTGTGGAACCCTGGTTTTGAAGTGGCGGAACAGCAAATTGCGCGCCTTGATGATTATCAACGTAGCTTTTGCATGCGTTCGATCCACCATCGTGGGACCCAAGAAAAGCAAGGTCTTGTGCTGGCGTTGGATGAAATGAAAGGCGCGTTTTGTGACGGTTTGGCCTTGAAGGTTGCCGCCGAACATACAGAAGCGACAATCGCGTATTTGCGCGAACGGGAATTGATATCCTCGGCCTATCTTGAGGAATGGGTAGACCTTGATTTAACTGACGGGCGCCGTGTGAAAGCAGTTGCATATGTTATTGACCCAAATCACATTCAATATTGTGGTGGCATTGATTTGGAAGAGCAGGCGCAGCAGATAGCATTCGCCGTTGGGCACAAGGGGCCCAACACCGAATACCTATATGCAACGGCTGATCATTTGAACGAAATCGGTCTAAGTGATCACGATATGAATTGGTTGGTCACACGAGTGCGTGAAATTGTGGCGACATAATCACGTAGCGGGCTGAAAACTCTTTACTTATTGGCAATATGTGCGATGGGGGATAAAGTATGAATAAGAAACAGGTGCCAGGACCCTAAAATGGAACACTTGGACCCAGAGGCCGAGACAAGATTTACATTTCCTTTCGTTCAACTCGTGTCGATGTTGGCGGTGCTTGGGCTCGTGGCCGCAGGCACGTTCTTGATCTTTCCAGCCGTCGAGCCTGTCATTCAGGCCAACCCCTATCTAAACGGTTTTATTTTCTTTGTTTTCGGTTTGGGTATTGCTGCGTGTTTTTGGCAAATCTACCAGTTGACGCAATCAATTCGCTGGATTGAGGCCTTTGCTGAAAATCGCCCCGGGCATGACCAAATTCATGCGCCGCGTTTGCTGGCATCTGTAGCCGCACTATTGCGTGCCCGCGGTGTTCGCGCGCAAATCAGCGCAACATCCTCAGCTTCAATGTTGGATTCTGTTGCGACACGAATTGACGAAGCGCGCGATATTACGCGATATATTGTTAACCTGCTGATTTTCTTGGGTCTTTTAGGTACATTTTATGGGCTTTCAACAACTGTGCCTGCTGTGGTGGACACGATTAAATCGCTCGCCCCTCAAGAAGGGGAAAGCAGCGTAGATATCTTTGATCGCCTTATTGGCGGGCTTGAGGCGCAGTTGGGCGGCATGGGCACAGCCTTTGGTTCCTCGCTTTTGGGGCTTGCAGGTTCGCTTGTTGTGGGTTTGTTGGAATTGTTCGCCAGCCAAAGTCAAAACCGGTTTTATCGCCAGATGGAGGATTGGATTTCCACCATCACACGGGTCGGTTTTTCAAGTGGTGATGGCGAGGGCTCTGGCGGTGACACCAGTGTTCTGGGTGCCGTACTTGATAATATGGCTGAGCAAATGGAAGGCATGCAACGCTTATTCATTCAATCAGATGAGGCGCGCTCGCAAACGGACAAGGCCTTGAACCAACTGACAGTGTCGCTTGATCGCCTAAGCCAAGGTTTTGAAATGGATAAGGCCACTGCCAGTGGTGATATGGGGCCGGGTATTCAGGCGCTGATTGATGGCCAAGAACGTTTGATCGCCAAGTTTGACGAAACATTCAAAGGTGACAGTGTGGACGCGGAATCCCGTATGCGGCTGCGTTCCATCGATGTTCAACTTTTGCGCATCTTAGAAGAAATGTCAGCGGGTCGCCAAGAAACCGTTGCTGATCTTCGCAATGAGGTGACCGCGATCACCAAGGCCATTCGAACCCTGACACGCAAAACCCGCCAGGACGGCTGAGCATGGCACTAAAAAGGCGATCAACGCAAAATATGTCTGGTGCCATATGGCCTGGATTTGTTGATGCGATGACGGCTTTGTTGCTGGTTTTGATGTTCGTTTTGACGATTTTCATGATCGTACAATTCATGCAGCGTGAAACGATCACAACGCAGGACACCGAACTTGATCAACTTTCCTCACAGGTTGCCAGTTTGGCGCAGGCGTTAGGGTTGGAAGAGATAAGGTCAGCTGATCTATCTGCGCAAGTCTCAACCTTGGATGGGCAATTAAGTGACGAGCAATCGGTCACAGCCCAGCAACGAAACGTCATCAACTTTTTGACAACCCAAAGCGAAGAGCAAACACAACTTATCGCCAGTTTTGAAGATCGCGTCGCCAGTCTGCTGGCGGAAAATGCATCGGCAAAAACGCAGATCGGTAATTTGATTGCTCTAAATACCGAAGCGAATGAAAACATTGCCTCACTTGAGGGTGCGCAGGCAGAATTACAGAGCGAAAACACTGGCCTATTTGCCAAGATCGCCGATATCGAAGCCGCAAATGCGCGGCTGATAACAGAACAAGAGGCGCTAAATCTTGCGCTGGTTCAGGCGCGTGACGAGATAGACGCAGGCGTTGAGGCAGCACGTTTGGATGCGGCACGGCGTGAAGCGTTGCAAGCGTTGATTGTTGAACTGCAATCCGAGGCGACAGTTCAGGAAACCTCAATGCAAGCAGCACTTGCCCAGCTGCAGACGCAAACGGATACGTCACAATCTCTGGGGGGCGAGGTAAGCGCGCTTCAACTGCGTATCAGTGACCTTGAGGCCTTGCTGGCAGCAGAACAACAAGATCGTTTAGCCGATGTCGCCACCCTTGGCGATCAACTGTCTGAGGCGGAACGCCAACTGGCAATCTATGCCGCAAGTCTGACGGCCGAAGAAAAGAAGGTGGCCGATGCTGCCGCAGCATCAAATGCACTAGGCGATGAAATCAGTGCCGCCCAAGAACGATTGGCAGCTTTGGCAAAAGACCTTAGTGCCAGCGAAGAATTGCAGTTGACCACAGCGGCCGCCGTCGAAGCATTACGCGGCCAATTGGCCGACAGTGACAGTCTTTTGACAGCGACGGCCACACAGCTTTCAAACGAAGAACAGGCGCGTTTGGCTGGTGTTGTTGCGCAAGACGAATTGCGCGACCAGTTAGCGCGTGTTCAAACAGCTTTAAGTGCCGAGGAAACCCAACGCGCCGCTGATTTGGCCGCGATGGCGGTGTTGCGCGAACAGTTTGCAAACACGCAGGAAAAACTTAACGATGAAGAAAAGGCGCGTTTGGCGGCTTTGGCTGAAAGCAAAGTCCTTGGCGATAGGTTGGCCGAAACAGAAACGCGACTGAATGAAGAAGAGGCCGCGAAACTCGCCTCGCTCATTGCGGCTGACACTTTGCGCCAACGTTTGGAAGGCACACAAACTCAGCTAAATGACGAAGAAGTAAAACGCGCTGCTGATTTGGCTGCGGCGGCCGCCTTAAGGCTTCGTCTCAATGAACTAGAGACGCAACTAAGTGACCAAGAAGCGGCGCGTGTTGCCGCGTTGGTGGCCGAAGAAGCGTTGCGTCAAAATCTTGACGAAACGCAATCAAAACTGAACGAAGCCGAGGAACGAGCCGCGGCTGAGGCACTATTGACGGCATCGTTGCGCACGCGTCTAGCATATGCTGAGATCGAACTCAGTGCAGAAGAACAAGCCAAGCTGGCAGAGTCTGCCTTGGCCAAAAAACTGCGTGCTGATTTAGCGGCGGCAGAAGATAAGCTGACACAAGAAGAAGAAAATCGATTGGCCGAATTGGCCGCTGCTGCCGCTTTAAAACAGCGTTTGGCGGACCAAGCGCAAACACTGGATGACAATGAAGCAGCACGTCTAGCAGAAGCTGCCGCCGCAGAAGCATTGAGAAAGCGGCTAGAAAATGCAGATACAGAGCTAACAGCAATGACACTTTCGCTGGAAGCCAAGCGAAAAGAGGCCGAAGATACATTGACCTTGCTGGCGGCTGCGCGCGCGGCTGGAACAGATTTGGACAAAAAGCTGGCGGCAGCATTGGCTGCCGAGGCGCAAACGGCCCGCGATTTGGCCGTCGCTGATAACAAGCAAACCAATATCAAACGTCAACTTGAACTTCTCCAAGCTGAAAATCAAGCGCTCCGTTCTACTTTGGGTGAAAGTCAGACCGCGATCGAAAGCAGATTAGCGGCAGCATTGGCCGATCAAATCGCCGCCCGCGAAGCCGAAGAGATTGCATTAACTGAATCACAACGCCGCGCCGTTTTGTTGAGCGAAGCCCAAACTTCATTGCGCATGGAAGAGGCAAAAAGTGCAGACTCGTTACGCAAACTCGAATTGCTTTCCCAACAAGCCGCGCAATTGCAGCAACAAGTGGCTAGCCTTGGTGCACTGTTGGATATCGCAAATGAAACCGATGCGGCCCAAGGCACACAAATTACCGTGCTGACAGAGGAACTTAACACGGCCCTTTTGCGCACAGCTTCTGAGCAAAAGAAGATTGCTAAATTAGAGGCTGCAGAAGTTAAGCGTTTGGAAGAGGAAGCCAAGAAACTTGAATCTTTCAAATCAGATTTCTTTGGCCAATTGCGACAGGTGCTGGCGGGGCGTGAAGGCGTGAAAATCGTTGGTGACCGTTTTGTGTTCTCAAGCGAAGTGTTGTTCCCGCCGGGTGGTGCCGAACTTAGCCCAGCAGGCGAGGCCGAGGTTGCGAAGGTGGCAGATATTCTGCAGGACGTAATTGACAAAATTCCCGCCAACATTGACTGGGTGATCCGTGTTGATGGGCATACAGACAACGTGGCCTTTAACGGGCTTGGAAAATACTCAAATAACTGGGAACTGTCACAAGGCCGCGCCCTGTCAGTGGTACAGTTTATGGTTTCGTCCTTTGGGTTGCCACCGGATCGTTTGTCAGCGAATGGGTTCGGCGAGTATCAACCGATTAATCTGGCCGACACACCAGAAGCGCGGGCTCAAAACCGTCGAATTGAATTGAAATTGACCGAGAAATAAGGGCGCGATTTATTGATCCCGCGATCATTCCAACGTGAATGAAATTGCTTTTTGATCGACCAAGACGCCGTCTCTTCGCATTTCTACAAGGCCCGTATAATTACCCCTCGGCCAGCCTAATGTTGGCTTCTTGCGCCCCACTGCATAGAAAAACTGTGCCTGATTTTTAGGGTGTACCTTTGTATCAGAAAACACTTCGCCCTTGGGGCCTGTCAATGACAGGCTGATCTGGTCATCAGCTGCAACGCCGTGTCCATAACCCCAAACGACCAAAGCAGGGGTTTCCGTTCGCTGGCGTGTAGGGTTCTCTTTTATGCCCACTTTAATTTCGGCAAAGCTGGGGACGACGACGTCAATGCCGATAGAGATCAACCCACCGGCAGTATAGCCAATCTCTTCTTCCCACATGGTTTTGGGGTCAGCGATATTACAGCTTTCGCTTTTGTCGCTAGAGAATGGGTCGATGATCTTTCCATCTTTGGAAACTTGAAGATGAAGGTGGGGGAATTGTGTGTTGCCTGATGCGCCGATCTGACCGATCTGTTGCCCAGCTTGAATACGATCCCCTTGGCGTACCGTCACCGAGCCGCGTTTCATATGACACGACAGCGTTTCCCACCCATTTCCATGATCAATGGCCACACCGTTCCCGCATTCTTTTCCCGAAATGTCTGGCGCGTCAGGGGCTGTTGTCAAAATGTCCGGCAAACCATCACGAACGCCGCGCACAACGCCGGCCGCAACCGCTAAAACTGCCACGCCGCGTTCCATGTCGATCATATTGTTTAGTGAAAAATCAGTACCTTTGTGCCCGTTATAACTACGTGCGGCACAGGCAAAATCTTGCACGCCCTCACCCGGAAGACGATCCACGTAATTTTGAATGAAACAATTTTGCCCCAATGAGCATTCCAAAGGGAACCCCAATAACAAATCGGCCGCCGCAGGTGAACCTGCGACAAGCGCGATCATAAGCGAAAGTTTTTTCATTTGGCCGTTAAAAGAGGTGGTTTTTTGCCAGAGATCTGTACTTTTTCCATCGGTAGAATTTCAAGATCAATCTTTTTATCTTTGACGCCGACCTTGACCAACCCGCCTTTGGCAAGCGTGCCAAACAGCAATTCCTCGGCCAAAGGCTTTTTGATGTGTTCTTGGATGACGCGCGACAAGGGACGTGCGCCCATTTTGTCGTCATATCCACGATCCGCCAACCAAATCGCTGCATCGCGCGACAATTCAATTGCCACATTGCGATCAAGCAATTGAGCCTCAAGTTGCAGAACGAATTTTTCAACAACCTGCAAAATTACCTCTTTGGACAAAGGATCAAAGCTGATGACCGCATCCAGTCGGTTGCGGAATTCTGGCGTGAATGTTTTTTCAATCGCGGCTGTATCTTCACCCTCGCGACGTTCACGACCAAAGCCAATCGCAGCTTTCGCCATTTCGCTGGCACCCGCATTAGATGTCATGATCAAGACCACATTGCGAAAATCAACTGTCCGTCCGTTGTGATCGGTCAGTTTGCCGTGATCCATCACTTGCAACAGAATGTTGTAAACGTCTGGATGGGCCTTTTCCATTTCATCAAGCAGCAAAACACAGTGGGGGTGTTGATCCACACCGTCAGTTAGCATGCCGCCCTGATCAAACCCAACATAGCCTGGAGGGGCGCCAATAAGGCGACTAACAGCGTGTTTTTCCATGTATTCTGACATATCGAAACGCAGCAATTCTACGCCTAACGTATCCGCAAGTTGTTTAGCGACCTCAGTTTTACCAACACCGGTTGGGCCAGCAAACAGATAGTTACCAATCGGTTTTTCAGGTTCACGCAAGCCAGCGCGTGCCAGTTTAATGGCTGATGACAAAGCATCAATCGCATCATCTTGTCCAAAGACCACGCGTTTTAGTGAGCCTTCAAGATCACGCAGAACCTCGGCATCGTCCTTGGAAACGGTTTTTGGTGGAATGCGAGCAATTTTCGCAACGACCTCTTCAATTTCCTTCACACCGATGGTTTTACGACGACGCGATTCTGGGATCAAATGTTGTGCGGCACCCGCTTCGTCAATCACATCGATCGCCTTGTCTGGCAATTTACGATCGGTGATGTAACGCGCAGATAGCTCTACGGCCACTTTGATCGCATCGGCTGTGTATTTGATCGAGTGATGTTGTTCAAAATAGGTTTTAATACCGCGCAGAATTTTGATAGTATCCTCAACGGATGGCTCGTTAACGTCGATCTTTTGGAAACGACGAGACAGCGCGCGATCTTTTTCAAAATGCTGACGGAATTCTTTGTATGTTGTGGACCCCATGCAGCGTAATTTGCCGCCCTGCAACGCGGGTTTCAGCAGGTTTGACGCATCCATGGCACCGCCAGATGTAGCACCTGCGCCGATAACCGTGTGGATTTCGTCAATGAAAAGAACGGCATCAGGGTGCTCTTCCATTTCATCCATGACGGCCTTTAGGCGTTCTTCAAAATCACCGCGGTACCGTGTGCCTGCTAATAGCGCGCCCATATCAAGCGAATAGATGGTGGCATTTTGTAAAACTTCGGGTGTTTCACCTTTGATGATTTTAAAGGCTAGACCTTCGGCAATAGCGGTTTTGCCAACGCCGGGATCACCCACGAGTAATGGGTTGTTTTTTCGGCGACGGCACAGAACCTGAACGCAGCGTTCTACTTCGTGGTTACGACCAATCAGGGGATCGACATCACCCTTGGTGGCCTTTTCGTTCAGATCGACGCAATATTTAGCAAGCGCGCTTTCTTTTTCTTCCTTGCCGCCGGAACCTTGCATTTCGTGCTCTTCCAACGGGTCGTCAGAACCTGAAATCGAGCGTTGTTCGCCATATTGTGGGTCTTTGGCAACGCCATGCGCGATAAAGTTTACCGCATCATAACGGGTCATTTCTTGTTCTTGTAAAAAGAACGCAGCATTAGATTCACGTTCGGCAAAAATTGCCACCAAGACATTGGCGCCAGTTACCTCGTTACGACCTGATGATTGCACGTGAATAGCCGCACGTTGAATTACACGTTGGAAAGCGGCTGTTGGAACGGCCTCTGAACCATCTTGATCAGCAATCAATGTGGCCAAATCTTCGTCGATGAACTCAATCAGTGTGCCGCGTAATTGTTCAAGGTTTACGCCACATGCCTGCATCACACGAATGGCGTCGGTTTCATCCAACAGGGCCAGCAATAAATGTTCTAACGTCGCATATTCATGCTGGCGTTCGTTTGCTTCGCTTAGGGCCATGTGAATGGCATTTTCTAGTGTTTTCGAAAATGATGGCATGATGACTGCTCCTTGATCTAAATCGAACGGCGAATGTATCGTTGCTCGACCTTTCCCTCTAGACTTCGGTTTTATTCGTCAGGCTTCAAGGGCAAATTAAGTTTTTTTAATCTTTAGGTGGCATTTAGTTGGAAATATCGTTCAACTTTTGTGTGAATTGGGCGTGAATAGTCCGCTGAACCCTAAAAATTGTCTTTGCGGCGGCGGATTTCGGCAAAAACGTCGGCGTCCGATGCGTCTTGCATATTTAAGTTTACTCGAATTTCTGGCGAATGTGGGCGCAAGAATGGGTTAGTTGCGAGTTCGAGTGACAAAAGCGAGGGCACAGTAGGTACATCTTTTGCGTTTGCAGAGGCGATTTCTTTGACCCTTGTTTGAAGGTCAGTGTTTTCAGGCTCTACACTCATGGCGAAACGCCCATTTGCCGCCGTGTATTCATGCCCTGAGCAGACCAGGGTATCAGGATCAAGAACCGCCATCTTACTAAGGCTTTCCCACATTTGCGCAAAGCTGCCCTCAAACAGGCGACCACATCCCAACGCCATCAGGCTGTCAGCCGTGAAGATCGTCTTTGCCTTGGCAAAGTGAAAGGCGATGTGACCGATCGTGTGGCCAGAGACATCCAAAACCACGCCCTCACTGGCACCGATGTTGATTGAATCGCCTTCGTTTAATGCCATGTCCAATTTGGGCAAACGATGCGCGTCTGCCTTTGCCCCCACCACTTTTGCATTCGTTTTTGCAATAACTTCTGGCACGCCCTGAATGTGATCATCGTGATGATGGGTCAGTAATATCAGATCCAAACCCCAACCGCGCGCGTCCAGTTCGGCCAAAATTGGTGCCGCTTCTGGCACATCAACCAAAGCTGTCACCCCTGTTTCTTGATCTCGGGCAATAAAGGCATAGTTATCTGACAGACAAGGGACGGTGATGATTTCAAGGGACATTGGCGCAAAAGTTTCCTAAGTATTGGTATGTCGGATAAACTGACGAACTTTAAGGGGCGATGCAATGCATTTAGACGTGCGCGAACTACAGCGGTTTTATTACCGAACTAAATTAGGTCGTGCCGCACAAAAGGCGATCCGCGATCAAGTCGTTGCAAAGTGGCCAGAGGCAAAGGGGCTGACCGTGGCAGGTTATGGTTTTGCCGCCCCGATGCTGCGCCCTTATTTAGGACAGGCACGGCGGTTGCTGGCGCTTATGCCCGGGCCGCAAGGCGTTATGCATTGGCCTGTAGGGGTACCGAATGTGTCGCTTCTTTGTGAAGAATCTTTTTGGCCTGTAACCACAGGTTCGTTGGATCGATTGATTGTTCTTCATGGTTTAGAGACCAGCGAAAACCCCGATGCAATATTGCAAGAATGCCATCGCGCCTTGGGGCCAGGGGGGCGTGTATTGTTCATTGTGCCCAATCGGGCGGGTCTTTGGTCGCGATCAGACAAAACACCTTTTGGATACGGGCGACCATATTCACCGATTCAATTGGATAAACAATTGCGGGCGGCGGGTTTCACACCTGAAAGCCACAAAACAATGCTGTTTTCCCCTCCCTCAAATCGGCGGTTTTGGCTGAAAACCGCAAACCTCTGGGAAAACGTTGGTCGAAAGCTGGGGTTTTTCTCAGCAGGTGGTGTTTTGATGGTTGAGGCCAGCAAACATGTTTACGCCCCTAGTGGCACAGCGGTGAAAGATCGCGTGCGCCGTGGTTTGACAATATTAGATGGAGTTCCACAAACCGCGCCGACATCTATGCGGGAATAATTACGTTTTTACCCCGCGTCATTTTGAGGTGCCGGAACAACATCACACTTTTTAACAGATCGTGCCCGTGATAAAGCTGCGTCAAGTTTTTGACAAACAGTGGAGACACAAATGAGCGGCAATTTCAAATTTGATACCTTGGCCCTGCATGCTGGCCACAGCCCTGATGAGCGCCACGGCAGTCGTGCTGTTCCAATCCACCAAACCACTTCATATGTGTTTCAAGATACCGAACACGCAGCTGCATTGTTTAATATGGAAGTGGGCGGTCACATCTATTCGCGCCTTACCAACCCAACCGTCGCGGTCCTTGAACAACGTCTTGCCGCCCTTGATGGGGGTGTTGCAGCTGTTGCCACAGCTTCTGGCATGTCGGCATTGTTCGTTACAGTTATGGCCTTATGTTCAGCGGGCGATCATATCGTTAGTTCTTCGCAAATGTATGGCGCAAATATCAATTTGTTTGAACATACTTTGTCGCGTTACGGCGTAACGACCACTTTTGTGGCGCCTAATGATCCAGAGGCGATCAAAGCGGCCATTCAGCCAAACACCAAAATGGTCTTTGGTGAGGTGATCGGCAATCCGGGCATGGACATCATGGATATCCGTGCGGTTGGTAAAATTTCGGCTGAGGCAGGCATCCCCTTGGTGATTGATGCCACGTTCAATACGCCATGGATGATTCAACCGCTAAAGCACGGGGCAAACATCGTTATCCATTCTTTGACAAAATGGATGGGTGGTCACGGAACAGCCCTTGGTGGGGCAGTGATTGATGGCGGGAATTTTGATTGGGGACAGAACGACAAATTCCCAATGCTGACCACATCGCATTTTGGATACCAAGGCGTGAACCTATGGGAAGAATATGGACCTGGCGCCTTTGCCGCCCGTGTTCGTACCGAAGGCATGATGAACGTCGGCCCGTGTTTGGCACCAATGAATGCATTTCTTATTATGCAGGGCATAGAGACGCTGGGTTTGCGCATGGAAAAACACATGTCGAATACCACCAAAATGTTAGCGTTTTTGTCTGAGCACGAACAGGTAGCATGGGTGAAACATCCGTCTTTACCAGATCACCCTGATAACAAGGTGGCGGTCGAATTGATGCCCAAAGGGCAGGGATCAATCATTGCTGTTGGTATTAAAGGTGGCCGCGAGGCTGGGCGTGCTTTTATTGAAAACGTTCAACTGGCCAGTCACCTTGCCAATGTTGGGGATGCAAAAACCTTGGTTATTCACCCCGGTTCAACGACGCATTCGCATTTAACACCCGAAGCGATGCAAGCCGCTGGTCTAACCGAGGATTTGGTGCGTGTGTCTGTGGGGCTAGAGGATATCGATGACTTAATTGCTGACTTTAAAGCAGCCTTGCGCATTGCGGGTAAAGTTGCAGGAGCAAAATCATGAAAATTCAGGTAAACGGACATGAGACCTTTATTTCCACTGGTGGCCGAAATTTTGATCCTAACGGCGAAGTTTTGCTGTTTATTCACGGCTCAGGTCAAAGCCATCTAAGTTTTCTTTTGCAAGGGCGCTTTCTAGCCAATCGCGGTTTTGATGTATTGGTGCCAGACATGCCTGCGCATGGATTGTCAAAAGGCGATGCCCCCCAAACAATCGAGGAAATGGCGGATTGGTACGTCGACGTGATCAATGCAGCAGAAATTAAAGGCAACGTAAATGTAATCGGACACTCACAAGGTGGGTTGGTTGCAATGGAAATGGCCAGACGTCACCCTGAAAAAGTGAAAATGGCTACATTCATTGCAACAGCGTTGGCCATTCCTGTGAACGACATGCTACTAGATTTGGCCAAGAACAAAGAACCAAGAGCGATCGATGCGATGATGGATTGGGGACACGGTCCTGCGGGCCACATGCATGATCATACAATGCCGGGCCATTCGCATTTGGCATATGGGCGCCAACTTATGTCTGCAAATGAAGCAGGCGCGTTGTTTACCGACCTGTCAGCTTGTGCGGCCTATACAGACGGCGCAGCAGCGGCAGCAGCAGTTCAATGCCCAAGTCTGTGCATATTTTCGGACATGGATAAAATGACGCCGATCAAGGCCGGACGAAAACTGGCAGACGCATTGTCTAACGTGGAAGTGGTCGAGTTGAAGAATGCTGGACATATGTCAACGACTGAACGCCCCTTTGAAGTAAACATTGCCCTTCGCAAATTTCTTGCGAATTAATTCCTGAAAAGTGAACCGACATGACCAATTCTGATTTCAAACGTATCGCTGTTATTGGCGCAGGCACCATGGGCAGTGGCATTGCGGGGCAAATTGCCAATGCAGGCCACGAAGTTCTGTTGTTGGATTTGCCAGGCAAGAACAGCCGAAATGAAGTGACAGAAAATGCGGTAACGCGGCTTTTGAAATCTGATCCACCTGCGTTGATGCATAAAAAACGCGCGGCATTGATCAAAGTTGGAAATATCGAAGACGATTTTGATAAACTGGCTGAATGCGATTGGATAGTTGAGGCAATCGTTGAACGCTTAGATATTAAAAAGGCGCTTTATCAGCGGCTTAATGATGTGATCTCACCTGAATGTGTGGTGACATCAAATACGTCGACGATTCCGATCAAGTTGTTGGTTGAGGATATGCCACAGGATTTTCGCGCCCGTTTTGCGATAACGCACTACTTTAACCCAGTGCGCTATATGCGGTTGTTGGAATTGGTGCGCGGTGCCGATACTAACCCTGCCGTGATGGATCGACTTGCGCGATATAATGACGAAATTTTGGGCAAAGGTGTTGTGCAATGTGGCGACACGCCTGGGTTCTTGGGCAATCGTGTTGGCGTTTTTGCACTGCAAGTGGGTATGGACGAGGCCGCAAAGCAAGGCCTTTCGGTTGAGGAAGCAGACGCATTGATGGGGCGCCCGATGGGTATTCCAAAGACTGGTATATTCGGTTTGTACGATTTGATTGGCGTCGATTTGATGTCTGACGTTGTTGATACACTAGGCTCCATTTTACCGGATGGTGACGCATTTCATGCCGTTGGGCGCAAAGACAATCCAGTCATGCCGTTGATCAATAAAATGATCGCGTCAGGCTATACCGGTCAAAAGGGACTGGGTGGATTTTATCGTGGCGAGGGTGAAAACACCGCAATTGATTTGGATACAGGCGCTGAGCGTCCGCGCAATAAAATCCTTCCTGAAAGTGCAGTTTTAGCCGCCGAGGCACAGGCCGAAGGTCGTGAAACGCTTGGTTTGATGATTTCCGAGGGTGAAAAATCTCATCAAACGTTCTGTCGCAATTTCTTGGGTCGCGTCTTGTCTTATGCGGCTGATCTTATTCCAAAGGTCACTGCCAGCCCTCAAGATATCGATGATGCCATGAAACTCGGTTTTAATTGGATACGTGGTCCATTTGAAATGATTGATGCGCTGAGCGCCGATCAGGTGGCAGAATTGGCAACAAATGCTGGCGTCGCAATTCCACCGGCTTTGGCCGCCTCACAAAAGAACGGGCCGTTTTATACCGTGGAAAATGGCGTTTTGAACGTACGTCGATTTGAAACCAGTGATGGCGTTTTTGCACCGGTCATTCTGCCCGAAGGAACAGTGCGATTTAGTTTTACCCGCCAAACCCTGACACCGATTTTACGCAATAAGGCAGCCAGTCTATATGCGTTGGATGGTGATTTGCGATTGATTGAATTTCACTCAAAAGCAAACGCATTGACCGGTGACTCGATGGCTGTGGTTGCGGCTGCCGCAGAAGATCACGGTAAGGGTATTTTGGTACATAACGATGCACAGCACTATTCCGCCGGTGTTGATTTGAACCACTTTTACGCCCTGATCGAAGAGGCGAATTGGAATGGCATCGATGCATTTCTAAATGATTTTCAGCAAGCATGTATTGCCTTGAAATACGCGCCAGTGCCCGTCGTTGGTGCACCTTCTGGGCTGGGTCTTGGCGGTGGATACGAGGTATTGGTTCACTGTGATCGCTTGGTCGCCCACTCAAATTCAGTGCTTGGTTTAGTTGAAGCGGCTGTTGGGGTCGTACCAAGTGGTGGCGGTGTAAAGGAAACGTTTTTCCGCTGGCACGCAGCAACTGGTGATTGGCGTAAAGCAGCTTGGAATACTTGGATGCAGGTTGGTTATGGGCAAACAGGGGCAAGCCCAGAGCAGGCGGCCAAGTTACAATATTTCCGTCCTGACGTAGACCAATCGGTGATGAATCGCGACAAATTAATCACCAAAGCCACGGCCTTGATCCATGAAATGCAATCTGGATATTCAGCACCAAGTAAACCGGTATTTACCTTGCCGGGTAATGAATTATTGACCGAAATGGATGCGTTCATGTCTAAGGGTGTCGCGGATAAGATGTTCTACCCACATGATAAAACTGTGGCGATGGAGATTGCAACAATTGTCGTAAACCCAGATGGGCCAGAAGAACTGGCGCAGATCGAGCAAGATCTGTTGGATCGCGAACGCGCAGCATTCATTCAACTGGCTAAAACGCCGCTTACCCGTGAACGCATTCGTACGATGTTGTTTGAAGGTGGCGCGGTCCGTAATTGATGACACCACATTTGATAGCCCCCAAAGATTTGCGCTGTCATGTTTTACAAGACGGCAACCATCAGGTTTCAATTTTGTCTTTGGGGTGTATCACGCAAAACTGGCTTGTTTCCCATCGGGGGCAAGATGTTCCCGTGGTTTTGGGCTATCAGGATCCGCTACATTACATCGGCCAAAGTGAAAGTATTGGCGCCATTGTGGGCCGTGTTGCCAATCGAATTTCGAAGGCATCCTTTACCTTGAATGGGCAACATCACCATTTACCGGCCAATATTAAACCGGATCATTTGCATTCTGGCCCAACAGGACTGGGACATCAAAACTGGGACATGGAAGGGGATGATAAAAGCGTTCGATTGACGTATCATTCCCCAGATGGCGAAGGCGGCTATCCCGCGGCGGTGAATTTTGAAGTTGTCATTACCTTGTCTGAAAATCAACTAACCTACGATATGAAGGCCTCTGTTGATCGCCCAACACCGATAAACTTGGCGCAACACAACTATTATAATTTAATGGGTGGCGCAGGGCCGATTTGGGATCATGATTTGCAAATCAATGCTCATGGTACGACCACGTTGGATAACAAACTAATCCCAACAGGTTTTATTGACTCAATCGCCAATACGAATTTAGATTTTCGCAAAATTCGAAATTTGGGTGAGGCTGATCCATCAAAAACTGGCAGTGATGCCAATTTAGTTTTGACGCAGAATGAAAAAGTGAACGCCACATTAACGGCACCCAATGGATTGTCGCTTCGACTAAGTACCGATCAACCGGGGCTGCAACTTTATACAGGCAGCAGTCTTTATGAACAAAACCCACCACTCAATGGGCAAAAACACGCACCGTTCCATGGAATTTGCCTAGAGGCTCAGCAGTTCCCTGATGCTGTAAATAGACCCGAATTTCCATCCATTATTGTTACACCAGATAAATCCTACAGACAGGTCACAACTGTTGAGATCTCTTAACTTCGGCCGTTCAAAGTATTTACCATCTGTTTGCATCAAACTTGCAAAATTGGAAACTCCTTATAAGCTTCGCTTATTAGGAGGCTAAAATGGATATGATAAAACGACAATTACCACACCAAACTGACAATGTATTTCTTGCCTATGTTGGTATGGAAACAGACATTATTTTTAACATGGGCATCGATTTACCGGGTTTTGCTGCGTACCCATTGCTTGAAAACCAAGAAGGCCGTGAGATAATCAAGAAATATCATCGTGATTTTATCAAGCTTGCCCAATCGAAAAATCTTGGCGCAATTCTTGAAACGCCGACTTGGGTCGCCAACAGAAGTCGCGCAGAAAGCCTTGGTTATACTCCGGATCAGCTTCGATTGATTAATGCTGATGCCGTACAGGTGCTGTCAGAGGTCCGCGCCGAATTCGAAAGTTCAACGATAATCTTAAGCGCGAATTTAGGCCCGCGGGATGACGCCTATGCACCAAGCGAACAAATGTCGACTGATGAAGCGAAAACCTATCATATGGAACAACTTGCCATTTTTGTTGATGGCGAGGTCGATTTGGTGAGTGGCTATACCATTGCATACACAGCCGAAGCGACGGGTATGGTTCTTGCGGCAAAGGCGTTGGATCTACCTATTATTATTTCCTTTACAATAGAAACTGATGGGCGGCTTCCCACAGGTGCCACTTTGGAAGAGGCCATATCTGAGGTGGATGAAGCAACAGATGGATATGCTGATTATTTTATGATCAACTGTGCGCATCCAGACCATTTCACAAGTATTCTTAAGTCTGCTCCCTGGATGAGCCGTATCAAGGGTGTCGTCGCAAATGCGTCGCGTTGTAGTCATGCCGAATTGGACAATGCCGAGGATTTAGATGCGGGTGACCCTGTGGAATTTGGTCAGCAGCTTAGAGAAATTAGGCGAAATTTCCCCCAAATCAATATTCTTGGCGGGTGCTGCGGGACTGACATGCGGCATATGCAGTCTATCGCTGATAATTTATAAATCGCCATATAGCCGGAATTTGTTGGCGTGACGGTTAGGGCGGTCTTTCTTGAATTATCGCCGAATATGCCTACATAATAGGTAAGATTTGAAACAAGGAGGATGTTATGCAAACTTCGGTTTATCTTGCCCAATTGATGGGTCCAATTATCGCCATTATGGGCGTGTATATTTTGGTTTTTCCTGCACGAATTCAGATGGTTGGCCGCGAATTTCTCAGCAGTGCGGCATTGATGTTTCTGGCTGGTGTTCTGGCGCTATTGGTTGGATTGGCCATCGTTTTGTCGCACAATGTGTGGGTGATGGGATGGCCTGTTGTTATTACTGTTTTTGGATGGGTTGCAATTCCTGCTGGATTACTACGTTTGTTCATGGGCCCTGACGGTCGCGCCAAGACCATTGAATTGTTAGAATACAAAGCGGTTTTGCGTTTGGCTGGCGCGGTTTTAACGATTGTGGGTGCATGGCTAGTCTGGGGCGGATATTTCGCGGGCACATAACGTTCAAAATAAAAATTGGCGATGTGTTGCCGCGCTAATCTCTTGCATCGGGCTTGTGTGTATTTTACCTTTCGATCACTCACGAAAGGCATGTAATGGCTTCCCATTTAGATAATGATGCGGTTCAAAGTATTCTTGCAGATAAATTTGCACCTTGGGTGCGGACTGTGGATCTGAATCTGAAAGAAACGGCGCCACGCGCAGCCAGTTTTGAATGGTCTGTTGCCGCACGCATGTTACGGCCTGGTCAAAATGGGGCACCCGGCGTTGTTTCAGGGCAGGCAATCATGGCGGCGGCTGATACAGCATCTGTTTTAACAATTGCGGTTCTAAACGGTGGGTTTCGCGATTGTACGACCATTGATTTGCAAACGAATTTTTTGCGGCCACTTTTTGCAGGGCCGACTTCGGTCGTTGTCGAATGTGTAGGTTTTGGTCGGAAACTGGTGACAACAAGGGTTTCATTGTTTCAAGGCGATGCTACAAAATTGGCCGCAACGGCAACTGGCAGTTTTCTTTATCTATAAGTTAAGATTGTAAAATGGGTTCCATCGGCATAGATGGTGCTGCAAAGCGCATGTCATCAACTATTGGAACAACAGTTGGCCGGAAAAGATAAAATAAGCACCAGAATAAACTCGCGTCAGCTTATTGCGCGCGTGTGGCGTGAATATTTGGCTAAACGTTGGCCGTTGTTGTTGATTGCGACATTGCTTATGGCAATCGAAGGGTCCATGGCTGGCGCGCTTAGTTACATGCTGCAGCCCATGTTTGATCTTGTGTTCATTCAAGGAGATCAGGATGCACTGACATGGGTTTGTGGCGTTATTTTTGGCATATCTTTGCTAAGGGCCGTAACTGGCATCGCGCAGCGTACTTTGATGTCAAAGATTGCAAATGAGACTGTGGCAGAACTTAAGAAAAATATGCTGCGCAAATTTATGGCCTTGGAAAGCGGGTTTTTCTTGGATCATTCACCAGGCGAACTGGTTACCCGTGTTCAAGAAGATACCGGTGCCATCGGATCGGTTTGGACGGCTGTAATTCGTGGCGCAGGTCGCGACTCGATCGCCCTTATATCCTTGTTTGCGGTTGCAATCAGCGTTGATATAACATGGACATTGGCGGCTGTAATTGGAACGCCGTTATTGATCCTGCCAAGCATGGTTTTACAGCGCTATGTGCGCAAAAAGATAGGATTTGTGCGGGTTGCGGTCAGTGCGTTAACTACCCGATTAGATGAAATTTTTCATGGCATTGATGCAATAAAATTCAATGCAATCGAAGACTATCAAGCCAAACAATTTGGCGACAAACTTGACCATACAGTACGCCAACAAATAAAATCAGCAGCAGCAATGTCTAGCATGCCGGGCGTTGTCGATGTTGTAACGGGCATCGGCTTGGTCGCCGTTTTGTTTTTTGCCGCAGGTGATATCATTTCTGGCGAAAAAACTGTTGGCCAATTCATGAGTTTCTTTACCGCTATTGCCCTTGCATTTGAACCGATGCGTCGCCTTGGTGGGATTGCAGGCGTGTGGCAGGCTGCTGCCGCAAGTTTGGATCGTATTTATGAGATTCTTGATCGTGAACCAAAAATTTCGACACCTAAAAATGGAATGAGCCTTACAATCACGGCGCCGGAAATCCAATTTGATGCCGTCCAATTAGCCTATGGCGAAAAGCAAATTTTGCAAGGATTAAGCTTTACTGCCGAAGCCGGAAAAACAACGGCTATTGTAGGCCCATCAGCGGCGGGTAAAACTACTCTTTATCGTTTGATGGCGCGGATGGTTGATGCCGATAAAGGCCGCGTGCTGGTCAATGGTCAGGATGTTAAGACACTTGATTTGGGCCAACTTCGTGCGATGTTTTCAATTGTCGCCCAAGATACGTTGCTGTTTGATGAAACCCTGCGTGAGAACATTCTGCTTGGCCGTTCTGATGTAACCGATGCTGAATTGGATGTCGCTCTAAATGCGGCCAATGTCTCAGAATTTTTAGATAGTTTTCCTGACGGGCTGGAAACCGAAGTGGGCCCACGCGGTGCCCGACTATCGGGTGGGCAACGTCAACGTGTTGCGATCGCGCGGGCAGTTCTACGAAACACACCGGTATTGCTGTTGGATGAACCTACTTCTGCGCTTGATGCTAAGTCTGAAAAGTTGGTGCAAGCCGCGATTGATAAAATGGGTCGTGGCCAGACAGTTTTGGTTATTGCGCACCGTCTATCCACCGTCATCAATGCGGATAAAATCATTGTTGTCGATCAGGGGCGTGTGGTCGAAGAGGGAAAACATGCCACATTGATGAAACAGGGTGGTGTTTATCGCATGTTGCACGATCTTCAAAATGCGGCAGCAAAAGAATAGTGGGCAATATGACTTGGAATTTGGTGGCTGATATTGGTGGCACAAATGCACGTTTTGCCTCTGTCGGACCAAATGGAATTGGCACGCCCGAAGTTTACCCAAGTGCAATGGGCGTTACCAAGGCGCTTGCTGAGTTTCTGAATTTGCAAGAAACAATGCCCCAAAGTGCAGCACTTGCTTTCGCGGGCGTCACGACACCTGAGCAAGGCAGTTTGACCAACGCGGGCCAGATTATCACGCGCAACGAAGTGGCGCAGCTGTGTCAAAGTAACGAGATCCATTTCCTTAATGATTTTGAAGCGGCCGCGTGGTCTTTAGCAACAATTGATCCGGCCTACGTAAAAGTTCTGCAAGGCCCAGATGAAATACCCACAGGTAACCGACTTATCATTGGTCCAGGCACTGGATTAGGCGTCGGTAGTTTGATCAAGAATGCCAACGGTTGGACCGCGGTTAAAGGCGAGGGTGGTCATGTTGCCATTAGTCCTAACAGTGCGTTTGAGGCGAAGGTATTTGAGGCATTTGTTGAACATTGGCCAGAAACACAACTTGCACAAAACGGCTGGCGGCTAGAAGCCGAGGCATTTCTATGTGGCAGCGGTTTGCCCTATCTGTACCGCGCAGTTGCGGATGTCCTTGGTCAGGAATACGGCGCAAAAGATGCACGTGGTGTCCTGGAATTGGTCGCCAAGGGTGACCCTGCAGCCATTGAAATGGCCAAAATCTTTCGAAGCCATTTGGGTTCAACCACTGGTGATATGGCTGTAACGTTACTAACAAAAGGTGGTGTTTTTGTTACCGGTGGAGTAGCCGAAAAAAACCCATGGCTGTTTGATGCCGAGTTTTTGGCCGCATTCAACGCAGGCGGTCGCTTTGATGAATTACGTCGATCAATTCCGGTTTATGCGTATCAACATCCGATGTTTGGTTTGATCGGTGCGAAAAATGCTTTGGCTGAATTGAGCAATTAGGTTTTCTAAACCGCGTCAAAATCCAGTGAAACTTCGTCACTCAATGGACGCACCTGACATGCCAAAACGAAACCCGCGTTCATCTCCCATTGCTCTAGACTGAAATTTTGACGCATTTCGGCATCGCCTTCGACCAATTTACACCGACAAGTCGCGCACATGCCGTTATTGCACGAATAGGGGAATTCCAATCCAGCCTTTGCCGCGGCATCCACCATGCCTGCGCCTTCGTCTAGATGAAAACTACGGCTGGCCCCATCAACGGTGATGGTAACCTTTGCGCCTTTTTCGTTAACAACTTTACTGGGTGTTGCGCTGGCTGTGGGCAAACCACCAGGTGGGGTAAACAGTTCAAACTTTATGCGACATGGATCGGCGCCAAGGTTTTCCATAGCTTTGGCTGCAGCTTCGATCATGGGTTGTGGGCCGCAAATGTAAATACCGGTGTATTTTGGTGGATCGATCAAACCACGTGTCGCCAACGTTTCCAATTTTTCTTGATCAAGGCGACCATTGAACAGGGCCACATCTTGTTTTTCCTCATCCATAACATGTGTCAACAAAAAGCGGTTCATAAACTGGTCTTTTAGGTTTTCTAAATCTTCTTTGAACATGACGCTGTCTGTGCTGCGATTGGCATAACAAAGCGTCACAATGCTGTCGGGTTCATTTTCCAGCGTTGTTTTAGCAATCGACATCATCGGTGTGATGCCCGAACCTGCTGCCAGCAAAAGGTGGTTGTTTTGACCACCAGTGGGGGCCAAAAAGCGACCTTCCGGGGTCATCACTTCTAATTCGTCTCCTTCAGCAAAACCCATAGCCAGTTCAGAAAATTTGCCACCGGGAATACGTTTAACAGCCACGCTTAATGGTTCTGTCGGACCCGAACAGATCGAATATGATCGCCGAATATCGTGATCCACCGATTTATGGCGCAGTGTCAAGTATTGACCGGGTGTAAAAGCATAGTCCTCGGCCAGCTCTGTGGGAACGGCAAATGTCAGGACCATCGCATCGGCGGTGTCGTGGTTAGCGGCCGTTATGGCAAGTGTATGAAAACGTGGCGGCATGGGCCCCTCATATGCATTTGAAATAGTCGAATGGCTCGGCGCAGGATTGGCACCGATAAAGTGCTTTGCAGGCAGTTGAGCCAAATTCAGAAACGCGTTCTGTTTCATGTGATCCGCATTGTGGACAGTTCACTTGGGTTTCACCAAACAGCGCGTGAATGGAATTTGAGGCCTTTACAGGTGGCGCTATGCCTGCGGCCAATAGTTTTTCGCGACCACGTGGGGTTATCCAATCTGTCGTCCACGCTGGTGATAAAACACGTTTTATGATCGGGTCAAATCCCGCTTTGGCAAGGGTCGCAGAAACAGACATTTCAATTGCCATTACCGCGGGGCATCCGGAATAAGTCGGTGTTATGGAAACCTCTGTTTTGCCATCATCAAGGGTTTTCACACCGCGTAAAATTCCCAAATCTGCAATGGATAGCATTGGAATTTCAGGATCAGTAACCTCGGCGGCAACGTCCCATGCGATTGAGGAAACAACAGTTACCATGTCATGTTTGGAAATGTGCGTTGCATGAATTGTAAATCGGTAAGCAAGAAACCCATTTCCTCACCGTGCTGCCCTGATCGGCCGCCAAGGATTGGTTTTACCTCAATTGTCTCTAGTGTTGCCTCGGCCAGAACGGGGGCGACCTGTGCGTGCCATGTCGCAGCCAGCTTTGATACATCGGGGATTAAGCCTGCGCTTGCACCTTGCTGGGAAGTTTCATCCATATGGAACATTTCGCCCACATAAGGTGCCAAGTCCGCCACCGCATTTTGCATCCGCTGATGACTTTCATCGGTGCCATCACCCAAACGGATCACCCATTCCCCAGTATGACGAATGTGATAAGCGCACTCTTTGATTGCTTTGGCGGCAACTTCGCGCAGGATTTGATCGTTGGAGTTTTGACATTCCGACCAATAAAGCCCCATGAAACTGGCGAAATAGAATTGTCTTAGTACAGTGTGGCCGAAATCACCGATGGGGCGTTCGCACAACAAAAGATTGCGGTAGTCGCGTTCTAATCGAAGATAGGCCAGCTGATCCTCATTGCGCCCTTTGCCCTCGATTTTGCCTGCGTGATCATAAAGTATCCTTGCTTGCCCAAGTAGATCGAGCGCAATGTTGGGCAAGGCTAGATCCTCTTCCAACATGGGCGCATGACCGCACCATTCGGACAGGCGATGACCAAGGATCATGTGGTCGTCTGCCAATCGCACAAGGCAATCAAAATGTAATGAGGCGTCCATCACATATGACCCACTTCGTCTGGCACCTCATAGAAGGTTGGGTGGCGATAAATTTTGTCTTCTTGGGCTTCAAAGTTTTCACCCTTTTGCGTGGGGTCGGATGCGGTGATTTGCATCGAAGGAACAACCCAAATGGATTGGCCTTCACCACGGCGTGTATAAACGTCACGCGCAGCCTGAAGCGCCATTGTGGCGTCGGCTGCATGAAGGCTGCCGCAGTGACGATGGGCGAGCCCGTTGCGTGGGCGAATGAATACTTCCCACAAAGGAATTTCTTGTTGGTCGTTCATGTTATCACTCCGCTGCATGTTGCACGGCGGCGCGCGCTTTTCGTTTTTTTGCATGGGCTAGCGCGGCTTCGCGCACCCATTCACCGTTGTCCCAACCAGCCTTTTTAACGCGAATGCGATCGCGGTTCATTTGGCCGTTGCCCTTTACGACGGACCAAAATTCATCCCAGTCCAGCGCGCCAAAACCATACCCGCCACGCCCGTCGTTTTTGTCAGGATTCCATTTCAAGTCTTTGTCAGGAATAGTCAGACCCAAGTATTCTGCTTGCGGCACCGTTGCGTCGACAAACTTTTGACGCAGCTCGTCATTGGTAAACCGTTTAATTTTCCATAACATTGATTGGTCAGAATTTGTGCTGTCGCTGTCGTGTGGCCCAAACATCATCAAGGATGGCCACCACCAACGATTAAAGGCGTCTTGCGCCATGTCTTTTTGCGCTTGTGTGCCTTTGCATAGAGTCATCATGATTTCAAAACCCTGCCGTTGGTGAAAACTCTCTTCTTTGCAAACACGGATCATGGCGCGTGCATATGGGCCGTAAGAACAGCGGCAAAGTGGGATCTGGTTCATGATTGCGGCGCCATCCACCAACCACCCAATCGCGCCGATGTCGGCCCATGTTGGTGTGGGGTAATTAAAAATGGATGAATATTTTGCACGACCAGATAACAGTTCCTCGGTCATTTGACGTCGGCTTACACCTAGCGTTTCTGCCGCCGAATAAAGATACAAGCCATGACCGCCCTCATCTTGCACCTTGGCCAAAAGGGCAGTTTTGCGCCGGAGTGTTGGTGCGCGGGTGATCCAATTGCCCTCTGGCAGCATGCCAATCACTTCGGAATGAGCATGTTGCCCAATCTGGCGCACAAGCGTTTTGCGATAACCGGCTGGCATCGGATCGTTAGGTTCAATCTTTTCATCCGCATCAATACGCGCCTGAAAAGCGGCCAGAAATTCGGGCGTTTCATCAGAGTCGGTTTTTGCGCCAATTAATCCTTGTGAATACATCATCCGTTCCTTTGCAAAGGGTTTGCGTAATTTATGTTACAAAAATTTAAAAATCAATATGTATTTCGTAATGTGTTATGGTTGAAACCGACTTTCTAAACCACTTGCAGTCTGAATTGGCCAGTATGCTTCTGATGGCTTAATCAAACTCCCATATATTGACCCGATTTTTGCACGTGCAGCCCCTGCCGCGACAAAGTACGGTTCAAAATCAACTGGCAAATTAGGATGGCGCAACGCCAACCTACGCCAGTCATGGATAAGCAAAATTCGCGTTAACAAGGCTTCTTCTGGGGAAAGCGAAACATGCTCCAAACGCGTGTATTTATTCGTGATATTGTTAAGTTCATCTATAAAAGTGCCCACACCAGCCTCTGATAAAACCCAATCTGGTAAGGTCTTTAATCCTGCTCGAAATACCATTGCATCCGTATCAGCCAAGGCCTGTTCCGTTGGTGCATTTTCGGCAAGCCATACTGCCATTGTCGATCTGCGCAACAACGGTCGTGGCCCCGCAACATCACAAGCTGTGGGAAGAATGGCGATTATCCAGGAGCTGTCTGCGTAAGGTGGCTCAAGAGCATAAATTCGTTGTGTGGCAGGGGCATAATCGGCAAGTCCCTTGGGGCCAAGCTCATAAAAGCTGACGCGCCCTTGGCGTTGTCCTTTAACCCAACCTTCTTTTGAAAGGCGAGACATGGCCGTGCGAACGGCCCCATTTTCAATGCCAAGCATTTCTGTGATTGCCAACAGATCGGCCATTGAAATTACGCCGCCACGTGGTGCTACCACATCGCCCATTATGGTCATCACCAACGACCAAACCCTTAAGCGACCGGTTTGGTGTAAATCGGCGATAAGTTTTTTGACGTCTTTATTCATTCGAAAGCCTTTTATCTGCCGCCCGATTGTTGACCGAAGCTCGCCGCCCTGCAAGGATGATTATTAATCCAAAGCTAAAGGACTTCGAAATGACCATCACAGATCAAGAACGCGCCGAGAAATCAGTGGCGGTGATGTGGGGGAAAGACCAAGCAAGTAAGGGGTTAGGCGTCAAGCTGGACAATGTTGGGCCAGGCAAGGCGCAGGTTTCCTTAGCGATTGAGGCCAAACACCTAAATGGTCATAAAACGTGTCATGGTGGGTATGTATTTACCCTTGCCGACAGCGCATTCGGATGTGCCTGTAACACCTATAATCAGTTTGCGGTGTCGCATGTTTCCACGATCACGAACATTGCCCCGACATTTGAAGGCGATGAGCTGAAAGCCGTAGCTTCTGAGGTAAGTCGCCGAGGACGCAATGGAATTTATGATGTAAGAGTGACAAACCAAAATGGCGAATTGATTGCCGAATTTCGCGGTCACAGCCGTACAATCAAGGGACAGCATTTTGAAGAATAGCTCAAACCATGGCGACGTATTAGAATATTGTTGGGCTAAATAATGGTTTTACGCATTCCAAATCGCGCGGCACGGCAATTGTGGCTAACGACACAAAGTTTAAGCGCCGCGCCGACAGGTGCCTTGGATTTGGGTCAAATGATCCGCGATTTGGGTTTTGTTCAGCTGGACACAATCCAAGTGGTGGCGCGGGCGCATCATCATATTTTGTGGACTCGTAACCAAAATTACCGTGAGTCGATGTTTGATCATCATATGTCCCAAGAACGTGGGGTATTTGAACATTTCACCCATGATGCTTCGGTTATTCCGATGGAGTTTTTGCCGTATTGGCAACGGCAATTTCGGCGCAAAGTGGAACAGATTGATAAATCAAATTGGTTTAAGTCAATGTCTGATGCGAAAGGGCGCCAGGCGATAAAGGATCGCATTCGGGCTGAGGGTGCACTTTCTACCCATGCTTTTGACACCAAAGTTGCCGGACCCAAGGAAATGTGGGCCCGACCGCCGCATAAATTGGCGTTGGATTATATGTGGTACAAAGGCGAACTGGCGACATGTCATCGGGTGAATTTCACAAAGTTCTATGATTTGGGTGAACGAATTTTTCCGCAACATTTGCTGGATGCGACGCCTGATGATGCAGACCAACTTGATTGGCTTTGCCATGCAGCGATTAACCGATTGGGCGTAGGAACAACCGGCGAAATCAAAGATTTCTGGGAAGCGGCAAGTGCGGTTGAGGTTAAAAACTGGGCAAGCAGTAAATCAGCAAATGACCTGATCAATGTAGAAATTCAAGCAGCAGACGGCAGCTGGACAACATCTTTGGCGGCCTCTGATATTGAAGAGCGGCTAAGTAATGTCAGCGCCAGCACAAGCAGATTGCGTATCATCAATCCATTTGACCCAGCTGTACGGGATCGCAAACGATTGGAACGGTTGTTTGGCTTTGAATATCGCAATGAAATGTTTGTGCCCGCCGCAAAACGCCGCTGGGGGTATTATGTCTATCCCATGCTCGAAGGGGATCGTTTTATTGGACGGATTGAATTGAAAGCGGACCGCGCCAAAAATAACTTAACTGTAATAAACATCTGGCTAGAGGATGGGATAAATTGGACGAAGGCACGCGCTGGCAAACTTGATCAAGAAATAACCCGTTTTGCCCGTTTTTCGGATGTGACACAAATAAAATGGAACTGCGAAAGACCCGGTTAATTTTGGGCTAGATTGGCAAGCTCTGGATGTTCATATGCCCTTGGATAGGGCAGGGGCGTTGTAGGTCCAAGAGGAATGACACCATTCCATGAACGGCCAAAATATCCCTGTCGGCAATGGATCAAAGAACTGCTTTCAGCGACGCCAGACAAGGCAAAAACACGGCACAGCCATCGCCAAACATTTGGGTATTCATACAATTTGGCGCCATTCAGTTTCATGCGTAGATAATAAACTGGATCGTGCCGATAAAGTGTTGGAAATAGGCGTAAATCAGCCTCTGTAAACGCGTCACCGTCCAAGAAGTTTCGCCCGTCAGATAATAGATTATCAAGTTGATCCAAAGTATCAAAATAGCCTTCAAATGCCTTTGCATAAACAGTTTGATCCGAAGAAAACCCAGCTTTGTATGCGCCGTTGTTGATGTTCACATAAATCAGGTCATTCAATGCATCAATATTTGAACGCGTCTGTGATTGATCCGGATAAAGGCCCGCGGCGGCAACATCTGGGTAATGCCCACCAAGTGCTTTAGCATGGATATCCAGCATGCGAATGATTTCCGCGCTTTCATTGTTAACAATGCGATTTGTTTTCTTGTCATATAAAACGGGGACAGATTGTTCGCTGGAACCCTCAGCTTGATAAATTTCCCGCACAAGACGGAAATTATTACCCGTGGCCGTTTCAAACGTACATTCTGGCAATGGTTTGTCCGTGAGTTTAGAAAATCGCATCGGATTGAATTCCCAAAAATTTGGGCCCACTGGATCGTCATCACCAGTCCGCGTTGGAAAGGCGACATCAAGGGAAATGGTTTCCTGTAACCCCAGAATATTTCGCGCCAATGTCACTCGGTGGCACCATGGGCAATTTAACGCGACAAACAGATGATACCTATTTTTTTCGGCGGGAAACTCAGGATCGCCAATCGCATGCCGAAATCCGCTGACACCACGTACAAATTCGCCACCTGCACGTCGGTTAGCCGCATTTGTTTGATCTTCTTGTTTTGATCGATCGTTTGGTGATGTCATGTTGTTTCCTTCCACCCATGTTAGTCGCATCGGCGAGGGTAGGTTTAGGCTTTGCGTTTTGGTCGGTACTGTATGTCTATTGTCACTCTAACCCGAGTATTTGGTTTGGCAACGCAATTGCTATGCAGAAAGCAGTTAAATTTCAGACTGGAAATTGGCACCAAGACTGTCATAATTGATATTTAGAAACGAAGAAAAAAGGGGTGCCAAGTTTGGCTATCAAATCTTGTTGCACACCAAGTGCGGATCGAAATGGGATTGAACTGGCCAAGCCGTTTTTGACCCCGCATGCCGACTACAAAATTCCCGTCTGTGAAATCCCTGGTGGTACGAGTATGTTAGGTACCGCACAGCCAATGTTGCAAAACGATAACGAAGAACCGTTGCGAAAGAAGCAACTTAAACCGTTCAAAATGATGCAAGCAGCCGTTACAAATCAGATGTTTGCGGATTTTGTGGAGGATACAAATTACGTGACCGAAGCCGAAGAGTTCGGTTGGTCGTTCGTGTTCTATCAACATCTTTCTGATGCGGTGGATGAAACTCAGGCCGTTGAGGGCACGCAATGGTGGCGGCGGGTAGAGGATGCAAACTGGCGTTTAATCGGCGGACCTAAATCAGAAACAGATTTTAAGCCAGATCATCCTGTGGTCCATGTTTCATGGGCTGATGCACGCGCCTTTGCCAAATGGGCAGGGGGACGTTTGCCCAATGAAGCAGAGTGGGAACATGCGGCACGTGGTGGTTTGGGGGATGTGCCATTTCCGTGGGGTGAAAAAGAACCAAACGATACGGATTTCCAGCCCTGCAATATCTGGCAAGGAACCTTTCCCACACACAATTCTTTAGCTGATGGATATTCAACTACGGCGCCGGCAATCTCGTTTGATGCAAACGGTTACGGGCTTTACAATATGTGCGGAAATGTATGGGAATGGACGTCAGAACCGTTTAAATATCGGTCCAATTCAAAGAAGAAACAAGCGATGGATCCACGACCAAAAGGTTCAAAATTGCTGAAAGGTGGCTCGTTTTTGTGTCATAAAAGCTATTGCTTTAGATATCGTATAGCGGCGAGAACGGGTACGACACCGGATACCGCCACATCACACCAAGGGTTTCGGTTGGTCTTTTAGATTAGAAACAATTCAATCAGGTTTGGAAAGGCGAGCCATGAAAACTCAAGTTGTCATTATCGGTGGTGGTCCTTCTGGTTTATTACTGGCGCAATTGTTGCATGTGCAGGGTATTTCCAGTGTTGTTTTGGAGCGTAAAACCAAAGAATATGTTTTAGGTCGCATTCGGGCGGGGGTGCTGGAACGCGGTCTCTTGGACTTGATGCGTGAAGCTGGTGTTTCCAAGCGCATGGATGCTGAGGGTTTCGTGCATAATGGAACGTTGATTGCCTATGACAACAAAACATTCCGTATCGATTTTGCCCAGTTAACAGGGAACTCTGTAATGGTTTATGGGCAAACCGAAGTGACACGGGATTTATACGCTGCACGAGAAGCAGCAGGTGGAAACATTGAATTTGAGGTCGAGGACGTTGAAATTCACGATGTGAAATCAGACGCGCCATTTGTGACCTTTCAAGTCGGTGGTGAAAACCGCCGTATCGAATGTGATTTTGTGGCGGGGTGTGATGGTTTTCACGGTGTTAGCCGTCAATCGATACCCCAAGAAAAGCGACAAGAATTTGAAAAAACTTATCCGTTTGGCTGGCTAGGAATTCTGTCAGAAACACCACCGTTGGATCATGAATTAATTTACGCAAATTCACCCCGTGGTTTTGCCTTATGTTCAATGCGCAATGCCAATTTAAGCCGATATTACATCCAATGCCCCTTAAGCGATAAACCAGAGGATTGGTCAGACGATGCATTTTGGTTAGAACTAAAGCGCAGAATACCAGCCGAACAAGCGGCTAAATTGGTCACAGGCCCCTCTATTGAAAAATCTATTGCACCATTGCGGTCCTTCGTTTGTGAGCCGATGCAATGGGGCCGTCTATTTTTGTGTGGGGATGCCGCGCATATCGTGCCGCCAACTGGCGCTAAAGGGTTGAATACTGCGGCATCAGACGTGCAATATCTTTATTCGGCATTGCGTCAGTACTATCATGAAAATGACACGGCAGGCATTGACGGATATTCAGAAAAAGCACTCGTTCGCGTCTGGAAAGCAGAACGTTTCAGTTGGTGGTTTTCGTCTTTACTGCACAGTTTTCCAGAACAATCTGAATTTGATCAAAAAATGCAATTGTCTGAATTGGAATTTTTACGCACGAATGAGTCCGCACAAAAGGCAATGGCGGAAAACTATGTTGGGTTGCCGTACTAATTGGTGAGTGGAAGGCCGGCGAAAACGATTTTCCTTTAGATCGATTTTCGCACCAAGAACGTTACGTTTATCTTGCTCATGATGAACCAATAACCTAGCTTTTTTTCATCGATTCAAAACGCGCGGAGGTTAACGATGGAATGTTGTGGTCCAGGATATGCCAGCCCAGCTGAGGCGATGCAGGCTCCACGGGAAAAACTGTTGTATACGATTGCGATTTATACGGGCACTGGTATTCAAAAGCCTGACTATTTAGCAACCATCGATAATGACCCCGAGAGTGCTACTTATTCCCAAGTAATTGCACGCTGTGAAATGCCAGGCATAGGTGATGAGTTACATCACATGGGATGGAATGCTTGTTCAAGCTGCTTTGATGATGCGTCTATGACGCGAAAATACCTTTTGGTTCCGGGTGTGCGGTCATCCAATATTCATGTGATTGATTGTGCGACTGATCCACGAAATCCGACCCTATTCAAAGTAATTGATGGCGCCGAGATTAAGGCAAAAACTGATCTTTCAGCGCCTCACACAATTCATTGCCTGGGTTCTGAAATAATAATTTCGATGCTTGGTGATGCAAAAGGCGAAGCGCCAGGCGGATACCTACACCTTAACAAAGATTTTGAAATCGTTGGTCGTTGGGAAAACTCGATGGGTGATATCCCGTTTGGGTATGATTTTTGGTATCAGCCGAGACATAATGTAATGGTTTCATCCGAATGGGCTGCACCAAATACGTTCATGCCCGGTTTCGATTTAGAAGAAGTAGGACACCTAAAATACGGTCGTCGTTTGCATCTTTGGGATTTTGAAAAAAAAGAACCAAAGCAGACGTTTTATTTGGGTGAGGATGGATTGATTCCGTTAGAAGTTCGTTTTCATCATGATCCGGATTCGACCCACGGTTTTTGTGGTGCCGCCCTGAGTGCCAACATTATTCATTGGTGGAAAGACGCTGACGACGAATGGAAATGGGAAAAAATCATCGACGTTGAAAACGAGCCGCACCCTGAATGGCCAATTCCGGTGCCTGGGGTGATCTCGGTTATTTTGTTGTCTATGGATGATCGATTTTTGTATCTTTGTAATTGGTTGCACGGGGACATCCGCCAGTACAATATCGAGGACCCGCATAATCCTGTGCTTACTGGGCAGGTTTGGATGGGGGGCCTATTGGACAAGGCGCCGGTTGTGAATGGCGTCAAGGTAACTGGTGGACCGCAAATGATTCAGCTGAGCCTTGATGGCAAGCGGCTTTATGTGACCACATCGTTGTTTAGCACTTGGGATAACCAATTTTATCCAGAAATCAGAACAAACGGCGGGTGCATGTTGCAAGTTAATTGCGATACCGAAAACGGTGGAATGGAAATAGACCCCAACTTTGTCGTGGATTTTGGCAAAGAACCAAATGGGCCTTCTCGTTGCCACGAAACCCGATACCCCGGCGGGGATTGTACCAGTGATATTTGGATTTGAGAAACGTGGAATGAACCAATTTACTGTTACCATAGCCAATCGTGAAAACGCGTCTTATCAGGTCGACGCACGTCGCTCAATTTTGGATAGTTTGCGCGAGCAAGGCGTTGATTTGCCTTATGGATGTAAATACGGTGGTTGCATCACTTGTGCTGCCAAATTGATAGCTGGCGATGTGGATCAAAGACGTCAAGTCGCCTTGAATAATCGCCAAATTAACAATGGATATGTAATTTTGTGCGTGGCGCGCGCAACATCGGATATTACGTTGGAGATCGGGGTCGAAAGCCATGACAAGTTGTATCGCAACCCCTTTCTTGATCCATTGCAACCCCATGAATTAAAGGCGGATATAGCTTCGCCAAAGGAGGTCTGAAATGGACCATACTCAACCCTATTCCGATGCCTATATGCAGGAAATATTAGGTTCTGTGAAATCGATCGCGATGGTTGGCGCAAGCCCCGATAAAACCAAATTCAGCTATGGTGTTCTGCGGGTTTTAAGCGAAACGGGATATGATATGATCCCTGTTAACCCGCGCCCAGAATTGAAAGAAATTCGTTGTCTTAAAGTTTACCCTAACCTTAAATCTATCGATCGCCCTGTGGACATGGTCGAGGTGTTTCGCCGCCCCGAAGACTTGATGGGTGTGACGCTTGAGGCAATCGAAATCGGCGCACAGGTGCTTTGGGCACAGATCGGCGTTGTTGACCACAAAGCGGCGGCACTAGCGGAAGAGGCCGGTTTAAAGGTGGTCATGGATCGATGCCCCAAAATCGAATTGTTCCGACCTTTTTGGAAACCAAAACTTCACCTAGGTATCTGAGCAATTTATTTTTGGGTCTGGCTTGAAAATAATCGTTATTCCAATTATGTCATATTCAGTAAATTGCATATGTTTGGGCGGCTAACAAATTTTCCGTTGGCTGGACCCACTGATCAGAAAGTTGAAAATGACTGACAATAAAAGATTCACACTGTGGCAAGTTTTATTAGCAATTCTGATTACAGGGGTAATAGTAGGTTTCGGCGTAAAATATTTCAACAGCCATATGAGTGGCCATAACTACGAACACCACAAGGGCAGTGGCCATCATATGGGCGGCGATAGTTTTGCTGACCATCACGGTGCCGATGGCACTGGGCATGACGAGGTAAACATGCCCGGCCTAAAGGGCAAAAATGCATCGGCTGATGAGAGTGCTGAATTGGCGGTAATGTTCCGCAATTTTGAAACCATTACGCGCGAAGTAACTGAATTGCCAAATGGCATTCGAACCATAACACGTTCTTCAGATGATCAAGTGATGGCGGTATTGGTCAGCCATGTAGCTGGCATGATTGACCGTATCGAACGCAGTGATGATCCAGAAATCATCATTCAAAGCAAGACTCTCGATATCTTGTTTGCCCGTGGTGACAAAATTCAAAATGATATCCAGGTCACGGATGAAGGAATTGTCGTGACGCAGACCTCTGATGATCCAGAGGTGGCAAAGGCGCTACAAATTCATGCTGGCGAGGTTAGCGCAATGGCGGATCATGGCATGCAAGCGGTTCATGAAATGATGATGAAATCAGGCGACCACTAGATCGATTTTCAACGACAATATTCACCTGTCATCAGGTTGCCACTATTTGTAATTGTGCGGGTTTCAAAATCATAAAAATCAGATCGCCCAGATGGGCTGTACCGCATGAAATAGCTGTCGCCTTGATAGGTATATTCCATGCTTCGAACACCAGAATCGTTTTCGGTGAACGTTAGGTTGTTCACCCCGCCGCGTGGCGGACGTCCGCTTTCCATACCACCCCGTCCACTAGCAGCCTTCAACGGGGCAACACGGGGCAGGTTATTTATGTTCGGTACGTCACCCATCAAACACTGGATGATATAAGGCGCGTCGTTTGAGGTGTGGTATCGATACCCAAATTCTGCATCAGGTTGCCCATTGCAAACATCTAAATCGTTTTGCCCAATCGCGGTGCCATCAGGATTGTTGTGCCCATAGATCGGAAATCCATCAAATGCCCAGCCAATAATCGCGGCATCGCTTGCGTTTTCCATTTGCTCAATCATGCATGTTGGGCTTGTGTGATAATGATAGTCATCACCGCGCCCCGCATGGCCACCGCATATATCAAGCTGTTGGGTAAGGATCGTATCATGGCGCGTTTGATGGTGGTAATGGTCGGCCTCACTCATTTCGCCACCGCCAGTATAATCATAAATAGGCACGCCGTTTACCGCCACGCCTAATGCTGCGTCGCGGCTTTGTGGCGTTGATCCAAGCGTTGGGTTCAACACGATTGGTGCTGCATAAATAGCAGGCACCGCCAATTGTTCGTTTGTGCCGACAATGCCCGTCATCAGTTCGTGGTCGGGATATGTGTCAGACCGGATTAACGCAGTCGAGTTGTCACAACTCACGCTGACACTGTCATCAAATCCTGCCTCTGTGATTGAGGCGACCACAGCGGCGCAGTGATCCTCATGGGCCAACAAAGGTTGCGCGACCAGCATGCAGAAAATCATTGCCGCTGATTTGATGTGAAAGCTACTCATGGCAAATCTCCAAGAGGTTCTGTGAATGAAATTCAAAAGGCGCGTTTCACAATCATCATTCTACGATGATGCGGCATAAAACAGTATTGCTGATTTCCAAATCTGGGCCCCAAATCAATTCTGCGTTGCGATCCCAATTAATGCGATCATATCCATCTTTGGGGCGCACATCGCGTTCTGAATAGGTAAACGCGTTCGCCCATTCGCTGTCGTCAAAACCAGCCTCATCCCAACCGGCAGGTGCGGATGTCGTTTCAAACGCACAATCCCCTTGTCCGGCCACTGGATTTCTGGACTTGGCGCAAGATTTATTGATGGGGGCTGTGTGTGTGACAAGACAACGCCAATCTGCATTGCTGACGTTGACAACATTTCCAGACGCATCTTTCACTTGAAGGATAACGCCACCATCGCCTATCTGTTGTTTGCGTGTGCCGATATATTCAAGCCCACTGTTGTTTTCTTTGAAATCCTTGGCTGTAAGGCCAATCACAAAAGGTCGATCAGCGGCAAAATCGAAACTTTCTGCGTTGAACGATCTTTCGGTCGTAATGGAAACGCTATCTTCGGCAACTTGCTGGCCATTCACATTGAATGAAAACCAATTATCTGCCCAAACTTCTGCAGAAAAAGTTTCGGCACTTGCTGCGTGAGCTAGGCAACATGTTACAGCCACTGTTGTAAAAATCGTTCGCATTTTCATTTCCCCATTTGTTTCATTAATACTGATACGCCTCAGGAAGAATTTTCCGTCGACGAATTAAACGAAAATGATGGGTTTTATTTTGTGGGGCTGAACCGAAGCGACAGACAAGACATGCCGCCATCCAATTTGGCAGCCTCTGAATTGCCAATTTCAACGACTTCATAACCAGCTTTATCAAGCTTCGCAGCAGTCTTTGGAAAACCGGACGGCATTATGACCAAATTGTTAAACCTGATGGTGTTTGCACAGGCGTCTTCGCCTTCGGCTGTATGAATAACTTTATAACCCTCAAAACAACCTGAGGCATCAAGACGTTTGGTCGACAAAACTGTTTCTTCATCAAGCAGGCTGCAATCGGTTTTGAAATGCAAAACGTCAGGTGGGGTCTGCAATTCGCGCAAGCTGTAGCCCCAGTTTGAGACAATATCGCGTAATTCTGCCACGCCTGCTGCATCTGTACGAGCAGACTTTCCGACTAGGATTTCTTTCTCGGTTACAAGAATATCACCGCCCTCGATAAATCCAGAACCGCTGATTTTTTGTACATCCTTGTATAGCGTTTGCAGGACAGGGGCCATTTCAGCCGCTTCACCAAGGCGTGTGGGCGCACCAGGGCGCATGACGACAGCGCCCTCTTGTAAACAAAGTGCTGCGTCCTCTACAAAAACTGAATCTGGGAATTCTTCTAGGGCATTCAAAACTGTAACTTCAGCGCCTGTTGATCTGAGGGCCGCAATATAATCTTGGTGATGTTTGCAAAATACGTCAAACTGCGGTGCGCCGGTGTCTATTTCGCGCAATCCTTGAACGATGCTTTCAGATGGCAAGCGGCAAATAGCATGGGTGAACGTGAATGATCGGCTCATTGGATTTCCTTATCAAGTGTTTCATTCGATCTAACAGCTTTCACGCAAGGCTAGAAGAGTGAGGAACAAAATTAGCAAAATTGAAAAAAAATGGATATTGGCAAAGCGTCGGCGAACGTTGTGTTTGTTGTTTTATATAACGTTTGATGTTGGACAATTGCTGCAAAGTGTTCATGTTGGGCGCAGACTTGAATGGCCTTGGCCCTTACCCGAATTTGAACAGGTGAAATGTAATGGAATTGAATGCCGATTTTGGTGCAAGAGTGGTTGTCCACTCTGAAGAATTGGATTGGGTCGCGTCACCGGTTGCTGGCGTTGATCGTCGCATGCTGGATCGCATCGGGGATGAGGTTGCGCGGGCGACAACAATTGTTCGATTTGCCCCAAACAGTCAATTTTCAGAACACACCCACACCGGTGGCGAAGAGTTCATCGTGCTTGACGGTATCTTCCAAGACAATTACGGCGATTTCCCAACAGGTACTTATGTTCGTAATCCGCCGACAACAGCCCATGCACCAAGTTCAAAGACAGGATGCACCATCTTTGTAAAGCTTTGGCAATTTGACATGGAGGATCGCAATCAATTTCGCAAAAACATGGCAGACGAATTGGCCAGACCTATAAACGGTGTTGCGACGGCTCTGTTGCACGAAGATGATCTTGAAAAAGTAACTTATAGCCAGATTGATCCGCAGGCAGAATTTCATCTTGCCGATGTCGGTGGCACGGAATTGCTGGTGATAGACGGTGAAATTACGCAAATGGGCGAAACTCTTGGCAAAGGGGCATGGCTTCGTTTACCAGAAGGTGAACCGCTAGATTTTGTTGCTGGCCAAAATGGTGCAAAAGTCTGGATCAAAACCGGTCATTTACCCCATGCGAAGTCACCAACCGTATGATCCTTAAAAACAATGAGCATTAATTTCGACGCTGGATTTCGCTTTATCGCGGTAGACGTGGAAACAGCCAATTATGACGTTTCAAGCATTTGCCAAATTGGGCTGGCATTTGTGAATTTTGACGCGTCGATCGACACCTACAGCACCTATGTCGACCCTTGCACCTCTTTTGCTGATGGCAACACGCGTCTGCATGGCATTGACGCCCGAACTGTTAGGGGCGCCCCAGTTTTTGCGCAAATTTTACCAGAGTTGCGCAGCGTGCTTGAGGCACATCAATTGGTTCAACACAGTCGATTTGATGAAAAAGCTTTTGATGCAGCATGCAGTTTTGCCGGTGTTCCACCACTTAAATCCGCATGGGAAAACAGCGTGACCATTGCAAGGAAGGCTTGGCCTGAATTGAAAGGAAACGGTGGGCATGGACTTGGCAATCTCAAAAAGGTTTTGGGTTTGCAATTCAATCACCATGATGCAGGTGAAGACGCCCGTGCCGCCGCTGAGGTAGTTCTAATGGCCGAAAAAAGGATGGGGGCGAAATTCAATATGTATAGTGGATCAAGGCAACTAGCTTTTGAATTTAATGAGAAATGAACGACGAACTTCCACCGATCAAGGTTAATTACAGACATACGTTTTGATAAATGTCATACATTTTCAACGGCATGAAAATCAAAGAGGGAAACCATGACAGGACTTATCAATTTTGAAGAATTGAAATCGTCGGTTGCGACGGGGGAAATTGACACTGTTCTGGTTTGCATCGTTGATATGCAGGGTCGACTGATGGGCAAACGATTTGTGGCTGCGCATTTCGTGTCAGAGGGCTGGGATGAAACCCATTGTTGCAATTACTTGCTGGCGACGGATTTGGAAATGGCAACGCCAGATGGCTATGTTTCCACCAGCTGGGAGTCCGGATATGGCGATTACGTGATGAAGCCGGATTTGGGCACACTTCGACTTGTGCCATGGCTAGAGGGAACTGTGATGGTATTGTGCGATGTGCTCGATCATCACACCCATCAGCCGGTTCCCCATTCGCCGCGCGCCGTTCTGAAAAAGCAACTTAGTCGTCTAAAAGAATTAGGCTTTGATGCGATTATGGCAACTGAATTAGAGTTTTTCTTGTTCGAAAAAAGTTTCGATGAAATTCGAAAGTCGGGTTTTCGCGATTTAACGCCAATTTCTGGGTACAACGAGGATTACCACATCTTCCAAACCACCAAAGAAGAACATGTTATGCGCCCCATCCGTAATCACCTTTATGCCGCTGGCTTGCCGGTCGAAGGGTCAAAAGGCGAAGCGGAAGCGGGCCAAGAAGAGTTGAACATAAAGTATGCCGAGGCACTGGATACAGCGGATCATCATACGATTGCGAAACATGCCATCAAAGAAATTTCATGGGCAAACGGGCATGCTGTAACGTTCCTGCCAAAATGGGATCAAAACCGCGTAGGATCATCGTCGCATGTTCATCAATCCCTGTGGAAAGAAGGCCAACCTGCATTTTTTGATGACAACGCCCCGTTGGGAATGTCGGAACTAATGCGCAATTATATGGCGGGGCTTTTGAAATACGCGTCAGAGTACATGTATTTCATGGCCCCTTACATCAACAGTTACAAACGATTTGCCAAAGGTACATTTGCCCCAACACGCAGTGTTTGGTCGGTGGACAATCGCACAGCTGGTTTTCGTCTTTGTGCAGCAGGCAGCAAGTCTGTCCGCGTGGAATGTCGAATTCCCGGATCAGACATGAACCCATATTTGGCTATGGCGGGGCAACTTGCGGCAGGCATAAAGGGAATCGAAGAAAAATTGGAATTGGCGAAACCAGAACAAGGTGATGCCTATGAGGGCACATCAGGGTTTGTCCCGCGAAACCTGCGGGACGCGATGCATGCACTTGATGGCTCTAAAATGCTGCGCGACGCGATGGGCGATGACGTTGTTCAACACTACGTACGCGCCGCATCCTGGGAGTTGGAGGAGTTTGACAAAGTTGTCACGGACTACGAAATTGCGCGAGGATTCGAACGCGTTTAGCGCGTTTCCTGATCGAAAAATAACCAAAAGGCCCAAACCATGAATCTTATAGCAAACTGGTCATACCCAACCGCAATTCGTTTCGGGGCAGGGCGGATTTCAGAAATCGTTGACGCGTGTAATGCGGCTGGAATTAAAAAACCATTGTTGGTGACTGACAAAGGTTTAGCCGACATGGTGATTACGCAATCAACTCTAGATTTGCTTGCGGCTGGCGGCTTAGGGCGCGCGATGTTTGCAGACGTGGATCCAAACCCAACAGAACTGAATGTTGAGGCGGGCTTACAAGTTTACCGTGACGGTGGGCATGATGGCGTTGTGGCTTTTGGTGGTGGCTCTGGGCTTGATCTTGGAAAATGTCTTGCATTTATGGCAGGACAAACACGCCCCCTTTGGGATTTTGAGGATATTGATGATTGGTGGACAAGGGCTGACGCTGATGCCATTGCACCGATTGTTGCGGTACCAACCACTGCTGGTACAGGATCAGAGGTTGGACGCGCATCGGTTATTACGAATTCTGTGACTCATCAGAAAAAGATCATCTTTCATCCAAAATTTCTGCCAAGCATTGTAATATGTGATCCCGAACTAACGGTTGGAATGCCCAGTTTCATCACGGCGGGAACTGGCATGGATGCGTTTGCGCATTGCCTAGAGGCGTTTTGTTCACCGCATTACCATCCCATGAGCCAAGGTATGGCACTTGAAGGCATGCGTTTGGTGAAAGAAAACCTGCCAAAAGCCTTTGCCGATGGAACAGATATTGAAGCCCGCGCACATATGATGGCAGCGGCGGCAATGGGTGCAACGGCATTTCAAAAAGGGTTGGGCGCCATTCACGCCATGTCACATCCTCTGGGAGCAGTTCACAATACCCATCACGGTACAACAAATGCGGTTGTGATGCTTGAAGTGTTAAAATTTAATCGCCCAGCGGTTGAGGGAAAATTGGTCCAAGCTGCAAATTACCTTGGAATTGACGGTGGATTTGACGGGTTCTTTGACTTTGCCGCTTCCCTTATCAATGATCTGGGTATTCCGAAAAATCTTACTGAACTTGGCGTTAAAAATCCCGATATTGAAGCCTTGACACAAGAGGCATTGAAAGATCCCAGCACAGGCGGGAACCCAATTGAAATGACCTATGATAATACGAAGGCTTTGTTTGAGGCTTGCATTTAGGCCAATACACATTAGCCCAATCAATTATGGCCTTAAAATTTTAAGCGCTCTTCTAGCGCGTCGTGAATTGCCTTTGTTCCAAGGTGGAGCCCGATTTCATAACGGCCAAACAAAAATTCGGTATTTGCGCCCGTGTTTAATCCCTTTTGAACATTCTCTCCGATTTCAAAGTCTTCATTAAATACGGTGCGGATAACGTCATAGTTTTTTTGCCAATACCGCTCGGCCTTTTCTGATTTTGGCGTTTCTGGGATCAGCATCATGCATTTGAAAATGCAGGTGTCTATGCCGGTTGGAATTATGGAGTGAATGTAAACGTGATCTGTCATCACTTGCACGTAATTACAGGGGAAAATGTAATTTTGCGTCATGAAATAGGGGCGCGGGTCCCATTCAGTTGGAATTTGATCCGCCAATTCAACCACCGTTGGAAGAGGTACAGAATGGCGTACATGCGGATATTTGTCCGTCCATACGCTTTGATTATCAAGGTATGCGGCACAGGCCGTGTGCTCATGCGCCCCGCAAAAGTGATAAGATTCTTGGAAACCTTCTAATGCTAGATGCCAATTCATTTTGCGATCTAGCGACCAAGATTTGAAAACCGTATGATTTTCCAACCCCAAACCTGCAAGTTGTTCTGCCATGGGTTCAATCCAAGCCCCAAAATCAAGTGCTTCATCGCTGGCAGAAGGGCGTACCCAGATCAATCCAAAATGTTCAAAAGCGGGCAATTCAACCAACCCCAAGGTCTTTTTGTCGATGTCCCCAAAACCTGCTGCTTGGGGGAGGCCGCGCAGATTGCCGTTCAGGTCGTAAGTCCATTTATGATAGGGACATGAAAACGTTTTTGATTTTCCGCAAGGGCTGTCAGTAAGTCGCGCACCGCGGTGTCGACATATGTTCATGAAGGCTTTGACATCACCCTCACTATTCCGCGTGATCAGTATGGGCACCCCAAGATCATCATTGGTGATGTAGCTCCCCGGATCCGGCAATTGTTCAGAATGGCCCATAATGATTGGAAATTTGCGAAATAGAACATCGACTTCTTTGGCCAGCACATTTGGGTCGGTATAGGTGGTTACAGGATTTCGCATCAATTCCGGCTGCATGTCGGTTGTGCCGTCGACGGTATGTTTAAGGATAGCTTTGACGATGTTTGTTTCTTCGATGCTGATGCTCATGATGCTAATCCTTAATTTTTATCGACCTTGCGGCAAAAACGGCTGCCTTTGCTTTGATGTGTGACAGCATGACTATATTCATCCTGTAGTTGGGCAACAACATCAGCAATGCTTTCTGGTTTTGTGATGCCACCAACACCTTGCCCTGCACTCCAGACGTGTTTCCACCCCCGTGGTGCTTGGTGCATGTCGCCGGAAAAATCAATTTTGACCGTTTCCTTCATGTCTTCAAGTGACAGCCCCGCAGCCTCGACACTTGCGCGCATCCAATTGCCTAAAGCACCTGTAATGGCCCGTGATGCAATCAAGTCCTCCATCCGACTTTGCCAAATCATTTCGCGGTATTCTTGCGATATCATCGTTTCCTTTGTTGCCAAAAAACGGGTTCCAAGATAGGCAAAATCAACACCAAGGTTTTCAACGGCTCGAATGGCGCGCCCCGTACCGATGCCGCCGCCCACAATCAAAGGACCATCAAAAAAGCTGCAAACTTCTTCTATGAACGGCAACATTGCAAATTCACCTGTGTGCCCGCCGGCACCAGCACAAACCAATACGAGACCATCCGCCCCCTTATCTAAGGCTTTTCGTGCCAGTTTTGGCGAAATGACATCAGCGAAAACTAATCCACCATAATTATGCACGTGTTGGGTTACGCGATGCGGCCCCCCTAATGCAGTAATCACAAGATCAGGTTGGAACTCTTCAACCAGTGCCAATTCTTCATCAAAACGACCGTAACTGGAATGCGTGATCATGTTCATTGCCCAAGGGGCATCGCGTGGCACAACGTCTGAACTGATTTGTGTAAGCCAGTTTCGCAAATCATTTGTAGTCCGGGCATTGGGGGCAGGAAAAGACCCCATAACACCAGCCTTGCACGAGGCGATTACTGTTTCAGGGCTTGATACCAAAAACATCGGCGCCGCTATTGCAGGCAACACCATTCGTGATTTCATAGCTTCAATCTTGGCGTTCATATTTGGGCTTTTTGAAACAAATTCAGTCATTGCGCGAAAGCCCGCTTTGCAAAGCATTTCTATCTATTTTGCCCGCGGCCGTTAACGGCATTTCACTTAAAATTATGACATCGGCTGGTAATTTATATGCAATCAAGTGTTCGGCGCAAAAAGCCAAAATATTTTCTTTATTCGCATCCGTTCGCAAAGTGACGAATGCGATTGGCACCTCGCCGGAACGTTTGTGGGCTTGGGCAACAACACAGGCACCAGAAATGGCAGGATGGCTGAGTAGCAATTCCTCAACTTCACGAGGGAATACGTTAAATCCGCTCACAAAGATTACGTTCTTTTTGCGGTCTGTGATCGTCAGAAACCCTTCCTTACTTAATGTTCCAATGTCGCCTGTGTAAACAAAACCGTTGCGCAATGTGATTGCGGTTTCTTCAGGGTTTTCCGTGTATCCGGTCATCATATGCGGGCCGCTGACGCGTATTTCACCCGCCTCACCGCAGCTTAGAACATTTTCGCCAGTTTCAAGATCCACAATTTCAATTAACGTATCGGGAACGGCTTTGCCTGCTGAGCCAGGTTTGACACCGTGCGCCTCTGTGTTGATGGAAATCGGGGCGATTTCAGTCATTCCATATCCTTCGTATATCTTTAGACCCGTCGCTGTTTCCCATCGCTTGTGAACATCCAAAGGAAAGGGCGCACCGCCACCAGGACAAATTCGCAATTCAGGAAATTTGGCATCGGCAAATTTGTCTGATGCCATGACAGCTTGATAAATTGCAGGTGGTCCGCCACCAAAAATGGTCACATTTTCAGCTGCAAGCATGTCAACGATAAGGTCAGGTTGAAAGCGTTCTGGAATGACTGTTCCGCCGAAATTGATGATGGGATTCGTCAAACCCATAAGAAATCCGTAGATATGGGTGAAGGGGGCTACTGGTAGCCAAATTTCGCCTTCGCCAGTGTTCCAGCCCCATTCACCACGTTCCATGGTCAAGATAATCGCGGCATTTGTATGTGGCACTTGTTTTGGCAGACCTGTTGTGCCCCCCGAAAACATGATCGCTGCAATATCTTTGGGGGTGGTCGGATCAATCAATTTGTCGAAATCAACGGTGCGCGATAGATCGTCTAAAAGACCATCAGATAAAACACGCGTTTTGCTTGCTGCCTGCTTTTTGTCCGAAATAATGATTGCAGCATCCAAATTCCGCAAAAGTTTGGCAACTGTAGCCTCAGGATGCCCATAATTGATCAACGCAGGCTTTCCGCCGGCAAACAATATCGCGAAATAGGCAACCAAAAAGGCTTTGGAATTTGGAAGAATCAAAGCCACCACTTGGCCTTGAACATCTGCGCGTAGTTCATCGGCTAGTGATTGGATGGCACCGGCTGCCTGACCGTATGTGAGCGAACCAGTTGAAGTCTTGCAATACATCGCGTCAGGCGCGCGCATTGCAGCATCCTTGAACGCATTGGCAATGGTTTGGCTGCTCATTTTCCAATCGTGTGGCGAATGTTCTGTTTTCAAAATTCAGTCTTTCTTGTGCGTCGATCGTAACGGTGATTTTGGATAACCTAATCAGATGATTGGAAACCCTAGATGCTCAAAAACTCTACCGAAAATATCGGGACAATCAAACACGTCTTTGAACGAATGGGTTCCAAGCAACCAAATGTTGCTTTGGACACTTCAATTAAACGAAATTGGGGTCAATATTCGGGGTCTTGTATCCACTGTTGGTAAACGCGTTGAACACTTGGCATTTGTAAAACTTTGTCGGCGATCCGTTTGGCGTTTGGAAACTCTGTCATGCTTGGGTGCCCTTTAGCTGAACGCAACCAAGTACTGAGCATGAATAGATAGATATCTGCGGCGCTGAACTGATCGCCAAGTATCCACTCGTTGTCTCCAATTTGATTGTCAATAACAGACCAAGTTTCCCGTAATCTGCGACAGCCCCGCATTTGTGCACTTGGTTCATCATCAAGGGCATCAACAAAACGATCTGGATAATAGGTAAGCTGAAATGCATTTTGGATTGAGTTGGAAAAATAGACCAAAGTTTGCAAAAATAGGGCACGCGTTGGATCATCCACACTTGGGGCAAGACGTGCTTGGGGGTGTTTGTCGCACAGGAACATCGTTATCGCGGCACATTCGTACATCGAACCTTCGTCCCAAACTAAAACAGGCACCCAACCGTTAGGGTTAATCGCTAGTTGTTCAGGTGGGCGGGGTGTTTCCTTGTCCACGACCGATTGAATAAGTTCGTAAGGAACACCAATTTCTTCTAATAAAACTTGAACACCCATTGAAGCGCTTTTCAGAGCAAAGAACAGTTTATACATCGCTTGTTTCCCATTAAGTTCAATAACTGACACTCGGTATTACTGACGTGACCATAAACGAGAAGGCTGAATCTAATCAGCAAATATTTAGAGTCTTTTGCAATGAGTATTGATGCACCTTTTGCAACTAAATCCAAACCTCATCACCAAGGCAACAAAACCAGCGTGATGGCAGGGAAGGCGACTAGAATTGCAACGCGCACCAAATCCGAAGCTACGAAATAAAGAACGGCTTTATACGTTTCGACCATAGGGGTTTCGCGATCCATAGCGTTGATGACAAACAGGTTCATGCCGACGGGTGGCGTGATAAGCCCTACCTCAACCACGATAAGAACCAAAATGCCGAACCATATCGCAGTTTGTTCAATATTGATGCGGTTAAGGGATCCATTGCTAACACCGCGCAACCCCAATTCACGCGTTGTTTCGCGACTTAGTGTTTCGCCGTTTGCCAGAAGCGTCTTTGCTTCTTGTAAAACGGCCTGCGGTAACTCTGTACCACTTGCAATCAAAGTATTTAGTTTGGCAGATTGCAGTTCGACCATCGAAACCAAACTGAAATCCAATTCTTGCACGATCGGCCAAAAAATCGGAATTGTTAAAAGAATCATGCTGAGACTGTCCATTAAACAGCCAAGCAAAAGGTAGAATACCAGTATGATAATGAGGATCATCCATGGATTTAAGCCGCTTTGGCCAACCCATGCGGCGGTTTCCTGTGGCAATTGGGTTAGGGCAAGAAACCCATTGTAAAATGCCGCACCAAGCACGATGAAAAAGATCATCGCCGAAGTGCGTGCTGTTACATAAAAACTTTCAGCAAGGGTTCCACGGTTCAACCCACCGGCAAACCATGCAATCATTGCCGTGCCGAATGCCCCAACAGCGGCCCCCTCGGTGGGCGTAAACCAGCCCAAATAAATCCCGCCTACGACCAGCAAGAATACCACCAACACGGGCCACACATCGAATAGTGCTTTCATACGTTCAACGAAGGGAACCCGTGGCCGAGTACCCGCTGATCCTGGGTTGATACGGACATAGACTGCGATTGCGATCATGTACCCCAAGGCGGCCAAAATCCCCGGAATAAACGCAGCCAAGAACAATTTGGCAATGTTTTGTTCTGTTAGAATGGCGTAAATTACCAAAACGACTGAAGGTGGAATTAGTATTCCCAACGTTCCGCCCGCTGCTAAAGTTGCTGTTGAAAACCCACCTGAGTGTCCATATTTTCGCAATTCTGGCAGGGCAACCCGGCTCATTGTGGCGGCCGTTGCCAATGACGAGCCGCAAATTGCACCAAATCCCGCACAGGCCCCAACGGATGCCATCGCGACGCCGCCTCTGCGGTGACCAAGCCATCCTTCGGCTGCCTTAAACAATGCCTGGCTCATGCCACCAAGGGTCGCGAAATGCCCCATTAAAAGGAACATTGGCACAATCGACAGCGAATAGTTTGAGAAGGTACCGTATGATTCAGATTTCAAGCGCGCAAAGGGAATTGTGGTTTCACCGGTGATAACAAACAAACCAACTAGGCCTGCCAAAAACATCGCAAGCCCGATGGGCACCCTCAGAAAAATAAGAATTAGAAGCGCTGGAAAGGACAGTATCCCGATGACGATGTCACTCAATTTTCTGCCTCCGTTTCAGCCGGAAGAATTTGATGACCACTGACAGTTTCTGCGATCCTCACCAAAGCGATATAGCTAGAAATGAAGGCCGCAATGAAGGCACCAGAAAGGCTGGCAGCATAGCCCCACCAAACAGGAAATTCCAAAAGAAGCGTTGTCTGTCCTGAATTTCTTTTACTTTGCATGCCTTCAAATAATTGCAAAGCAATCAGAATTAGAACAGCGGCAAACACCACATCAACCAGCGCTCCCAAAATTTGGCGAACACGCGCCGGAAGTTTGGATGTGAAAATATCGACAGACGCATGGGCGCCGTTCAAATGACAAAGAGGCAAAAAGGCGAATATCGCAAAGGCCATGCCAGCCTCTACAATTTCAAAATCACCGTTGATTGGACCTATGCCCCAACCCAGAAACATCGCCGCCATACTGGGCATCGCAGATTGTAGCCAATCAGCGTGCAACATTCCGTTTAACAAACGTCCGGCAATCGACAGACAGGTTAAGACAATCAAGATGGACAAAACCAAACCACCTATAAAGGCAAACAGCCTAGCCAGCCGACTACAGAAAGAATACATCATGCCCCCAAGTAAATAGCCGCTGCAGTTTTCACGCAGCGGCTATCGTTTTTAGTAATCTGCAGTCGCGCCTTTGCATGTGCCATTCATCAGAGATTTGGCTTGATCAATGCGGGCTTGGGCGTCGATACCTTTGCCATTCAAATCCGCAACCCATTCAGCATAAATCGGCTGAACCGCCGTCTCCCATTCAGCCGTATCGGTTACGGTGACGATGTTGTTGCCAAGATCATTGGCAAATTCGCGGGCAGGGGCATCTGCATCAGATTGTGTACCGCCAGCAAAGACTGAAAATTCCAACCCCGAATTTGCATCAACAATTTCCTGCAAATCATCAGGTAAGCTTGCGAATTTTTCTTTGTTCATCGCCAAAACAAAAGTCAGCGTATAAAGCGCGTTGCCCTCAAATTCTGTGTGATTTTCAACTAGTTCTGGAACTTTTAGGGCGCCGGTTACTTCCCATGGGATTGTTGTGCCGTCGATTACGCCTTTGGACAAGCCTTCGGGTACAGATGGTACGGGCATGCCAACAGGTGTTGCACCCGTCAGGGTCAGTAATTTGTTTACCAGACGTGAACCGCCACGGATTTTCATACCTACAAGATCAGCTGGCGTTTCAACTGGATCAGCCGTGTGGAACATACCAGGACCATGAACCCATGTACCTAGGATCTTAACATCCTTGAATTCGCCATCCTTCATGTGCTCATCAAACATCGTCCAGTAAGCACAAGATGCGGCGCGCGCATCCTCCATCATGAAGGGCAGCTCAAAAACTTCTGTCGTTGGAAAGCGACCTGGTGTGTAACCAACCACAGTCCAAACAATATCTGCAACACCGTCAATCGCTTGATCCAACAACTCTGGTGGTTTGCCACCCAATTGCATCGAGGGGAAACGGTCGATCTTGATACGTCCCTCAGAGGCCGCCTCAATTTTGTCGGCCCATACATCAAGGATCAGCTTCGGTACGTTGGCTTGCGCAGGCAAAAACTGGTGTAGTTTCAGCGTTACTTCTTGAGCGGTTAAGCTTGTGGCGGCTAGTGCGGCCATTGCGGCGCCACCAAACAAGCTACAAATTTTGTTGGTTAAGGTCATTGTGGTCCCTCCTAAGGCAATTCACGACGAATTCACTATTTTTGCACCATTAACTCAATTGAAAGCGACTTTTATCTGCGCACTTCCGGCAAGCATGATTTGTAATCGGATGTCTTACATTATCATTCAAGGTTGTCACTGTTTCATTTTGCAGCACAACGAATATATCTCGAACGGGAAAAGTCGAAAATCATGGACCGATCAATAAAAAATCGCAAGTTGTGGCGCAACTCGACGATTGATGGGTTAAAAAGATATAATGGCGGAGACGAAGGCAGCCATTCATTTGTTTCATACTGTGTCATTCAGCATTTTTATATAATATATACAATGGTTTAATGAAAAATCATGTTGCGCACGGTTGCAATCAATTGCATTCAATAATATTATTTTAGATAGTTTCATTGGGGGTTCAGATGCCACGTGTCGCAAGAGAATTGAAGCCGATTGAGGTGAAGAGGCTGACCAAGCCGGGAATGCACGCAGTTGGTGGTGTCATTGGACTAGTACTGCAAATCTCACCGAACAGCCAATCGCGTCATTGGATCTATCGCACGACAATTGGCGGCAAGCGTCGTCACATCGGCCTTGGCAGCTTTCCAACCGTAACGCTGGCTATGGCGCGCCAACTGGCTCGTGAGGCTTATCTGAGCATCCGCAATGGTCAAAACCCTATCGAAGAACGCAAGGCCGCCACGTCGGCACTTGTGGCTGCTGAAAAGCGCGGCCTGACCTTTGCTAACGCAATGGAGAAATATCTGGCAATCAAATTGGCCGAATTTGACAATGAAAAGCACCGCAAGCAATGGGGGGCCACGCTAGACAAATACGCAATACCTGCGCTTGGAGAAATGCTGGTGGCAGATATTCAGGTGCAGGACGTGCGACGAGCGCTAGAACCAATCTGGACAAACAAGACAGAAACGGCCAGTCGATTGCGTGGCCGGATTGAAGCCGTTTTGTCTTGGGCCACGGTTGCAGGCCACCGTGAGGGCGACAATCCGGCCCGCTGGAAAGGCAATCTTTCTGAGATGCTGCCCAAGCCTTCGAAGTTGGCGAAGGTAAAACACCAACCTGCTCTTGCGCTTGATGATGCGGCGGCGTGGTTTACTGATCTGCGTCAGCGTGAAGGTACGGGCGCAAGGTCTTTGGAATTTCTTGCGCTGACGGCCAGCCGTTCCGGTGAAATACGCGGCGCAACTTGGGACGAAATAGATTTTGATGCTGGATTATGGGTGATACCAGCTGACCGTATGAAAATGAGCCGCGAACACCGGGTGCCACTTACAGGCGACGCAACAGCCATGCTGAAAAGCCTACCAAGGCTTGTAGGCTCTCCCTATGTTTTTCCTGCCGCCAAGGGTGGAATGATTAGCGATATGACGATATCGGCTGTGATGCGTCGCCAAGGCTTCATAGACGCCCATTCAGGCCGAACGGCAGTGCCTCACGGCCTACGCTCTACCTTTCGCGATTGGGCCGCTGAGCGAACAGATTATCCGCGAGACATGGCTGAAATTGCCCTAGCCCATAATGTTGGCAGCGAAGTGGAGCGCGCATATCGCCGTGGTGACATGGTCGAAAAACGTAGGTCGATGATGACAGCATGGGGCAAGTTCCTTCGCGGTGAACAAGGGCAAAAGGTAGTGGGGATACGTGGATGAGTATCCGCCCAGTTTTTAGCGATGTAGTTGCCTATGCTCGCAAATTTCTCAATTCTGAAGAGAAGACGATCATGCTTGAAATTATCAAAGCATTCGCCGAACAAGAAAGTGAAGAAGAACATGCCGCAAAAACTGTCCAAGCGCTTAAAAATGCCCTCGACGGCGAAATGGATACAAACGACTTTGATGCTTTGGTTTTAACTGTGGCTAATCTTCTTCGCGCAGGCCAGCTTCTTGCTCCCGAACTTTCCAAGTTCGCGGCTGATGTTCTTGAAGGAAAACGCTCACGCCCAACGAAGCGTGGTCCTGACCCCTACCGAGACTACATGCGCAACACTGAGCTGAGTTTTGCTGTTGAAGCTGTCGTTATGAAGTTTGGTATTGCGCGTTACGCGAAGGGCAACACAAGTAACGGAACTGCGGTGGACGCGGTCAGTGAAGCCGCCAAGTGCACCGTTAACACGGTGATGCACGCCTTGCGGTCACAACCCATTCCTAAAGAGATTGTTGCAGTTGTAGCTTTGCGATTAGAAGAAAAGCTAGGCAATTAACTCTGTCCCGATAACCAAATAGCTGCCGCAAGGCATTGGAAAGCGCCAAAACGAAAGAGGTGTTTAGCGATGCAATGCCTGACAGACGAAAGTTTGGCGAAACGTTTCAGCGATTGCCGTACAAAAATAAAACGGTGGTGCCGCGAGGGGGAGTTTCCTAGACCTGTAATGCTCGGAGGCGGAACCCGATGGTGCTCTTCTGATGTGGTTATATGGAAGATAGATTTTTGTTCCTCTCATATCCGCCAACACTACCGAAAGTGTAATATTTCCAAAAAACTGTTGAGTCTGCTGTAAGAAACGGCGCTGCTTCCATTCAATTCGGCTTGCCTAGCTTCAGAAAAGCGTACCAGATCGCCAATATTGTGACTGACCTAATCTTCACAAGCAATATAACTATCAATCAAATACTGGATCGAACTTGGTCTTGGCTGTATGTTTTCAGGTAGCTCCTGAAGCACTTCATCTAATACTTCTGCTGTGATTATTGCAACTTCACAGGCATATTGGGTTCGGTCGCCGTCAGGATTTTCTTGAAGCCATTCTTGATAGTCGTTTTCTTCAAAGTAAGCTACTGATGCAATTCCAACTATCGGGACAGCGACAATAAATCTCCTTAATCTTGCTTTCGCTCTCAGTCTGGCAGCACTTTGGGCCAATGCCTTACGATGAGCGTAGCTAAGGTGCTTGAAGTACCTGCAAGCAAGTCCCAGCTGAACAATCAAGGATATACCTATCACAAGAATCTTGGCATCTCAGTCCAGGGACAGTCGGCACAAGATGCCTGGAAAGAAGTCAGCCGCATCGCCGACAAGTGGCAGGTGCCGGTCAAGGTTCATTTCCAGTGGCGTCATAATTCGAAGGCGCAACATCCCGGCAAAGAAGGTGTTCTGCACGCCGGTAGGGTTTGAAATAACAATGCGGTTTGGTCATTCGTTGTGGTGAATTTCGAAGCCGCAGCAGTGATCCTTAGTGGGATCAAAATGGCGCTCAGAGTCATTCGGACCGGGAGCAGCCTATTCTGCGTAAGCGCAGAGATCCGTCGATGGGGTGGGGTTGCCAGGGTTTGCAGTGTTTACCGGGTTTGGTGCGGCTGCTAGCAGCTGCACTGGTGGTTAACATAACTGCGCATATATGGCTCTTGGTGCTGGGTCATACGCGAAAAACCAAGACATACAGTGACAACTCGTATCGTGATCAGTATACATAAACTCGTTACCGGAATCTTGGATTCATTGATGCCAGCCGAAGGCATGATCAAGTTTGCCGGTTGGGTCAAACAAGGTTCATATATGTCTGTTTCTCAAGCCATCGAATTTGTCTGCGAAGACTTCTTCGATCCCACGATTAAACACCCAGATTGCGATGAGAAGGCCCGAAACATTGCCAAAAACTATCGAACCTGGGCGCGTTCCTTCACGCACACAGGAAACTTGTATGACTTCCTAATGTTCCTAGAGGGAGCTTCTGACACTGTCGTCTTCTCAAACCAATCGCGGCTTGGATTAAAAACAATTACTGAACTTATTTCCGAATTTAAGTACCAGTTTGGAAATGAGCTTCGTCTATCGGCCGAAGGACTACAAGTTGGCGCGACATATCCAACACATATGATACATGCCATATGTGGAAGCTACGACCTTAGAAGCGGAGGTATTCTTCCCGTATTCGGTGAGCGTGGAGAAACGAAATTCGTGGCCATTAAGGCTACATTGAGTGGTGGTGACTACCCCAATGAATGGTTAGAAAAAGGAAGAAAGCTCAAATACTTTATAAAATCTATTAGCGGCACCTTTAAAGAAACCTACCAGGACAATGCAGCGATCATAAAGAACCCCCAGAATCCAGTTCTAGCTTTCGTACGAAACACTCCCAAAGATAAATTCACTTACTGGGGGCGTTATTTTCCTTCGTCAATTCACACGGAAACTGAAGGAGCGAAGTGGTTTACGCTTGTCGAGTGGTCAGATGGCTTGAGCGACCTTCAGTCAGTTGCAGCGGCAGAAACATCACTGGTCGAGCAAGTTCAAAAATCGCTGAAGCTTGATCCAAAAGCGCGGCAGAAGCGTCTTGCTGACGCACCGAAACTGCCGGAGAAGCAAAAAGCGACAACTACAATTTTCAAGCGAAATCCTGATGTCATCGCGGAGGTTCTATTCCGAGCTAATGGCACTTGCGAAGGATGCCGGCAGTCTGCGCCCTTCGACCGTCGATCTGATGGGACGCCGTATCTGGAAGTTCACCACAAGATTCCGCTTGCAAAGGACGGACATGACTCGGTAGATAACGCTGTAGCACTCTGCCCCAACTGCCATCGCCGCGAACACTCTGGGCCAGCCATTTGGCCCCACTGACTAACTGGTCCACCTACAAGGACGTTTGAGCCAACCGAGCCAAAGAGTGCAATTTACATAATGGACCTCACGAATTCGGCTTTTTGATTTGCATCTGTAGATCAATGCCTTACTCTTGGCTGATATTTTAGTAGAACTTTTCTGAGGCAGCAAGCAGAGCAATTTAGCGACATGAAAACGACGGAACGGAAAGAGATAGTACGAAGCTGGTTTGCCAGCCTGTTCTTGGGTCTGTTGGGTCACCGGTACAGAGGCATCGCAGTTTCGAATTCTGGGGTGAAGTTACTCGCTCGGGCTTCGAGACAACTTTCATTCTCGGACATCACGCACCCCGTGCTGGCAACCAAGACCCTATGGACGTCGTCAGTGACGGTAACCGTCAGGGGTGGGGTCGAAGTCAAGGTTGCTGGCCTCAAACAGGCAGAAGCTGCCGACTTCGTGTCATCCGCCAACGAAGCTTGGAGAGAGCACTTTGTCGAGCAAGTTGACAAAGCCGACGAAGAACTTCGCGCCATATCCGAAGCGGTTGGACGTCTGGATCAGCCGAAACGTTATCCATCAGCGTGCCTTCTTCAACCATTTCTTGAGCGCGCCAATGCTGTGACAGAGAAACTACCTGCCGAGATACCCAGCGGTGTCCTACCAGTTGAACAGCAGAAAGTTTTGGATCGGGTTTTTGCGTTTCAGAAAGGACCAGTTCGATTGCGCGACGCTGCAATCAAGTCCTTTACTGACACTGCGCTTGGCGAATTCAAAGACTTCTTCGACACAATCGAGTCAAACCCACTGACGCCAGAGCAGCGATTGGCTGTTATCGCCGATGAAGACGCGACTATTGTTCTAGCTGGAGCTGGTTCCGGCAAGACAAGTGTGATCGTCGCCAAAGCCGCATACCTGATCAAAAGTGGTATACGGCAACCGGACAAAATATTGCTCATGGCGTTTGGAAAAGATGCGGCCGCCGAAATGGCCACGCGTATCGAAGAGAGGGCTGGCGCGAAAGTAGACGCGCTGACATTCCATGCTCTTGGTAACAGCATTATTCGTCAGGCTGAAAACGGGGCTCCAGCTCTTGCGCCTCACGCAAGCGATGACAAGCAATTCACGGCGCTGCTACGTGACATTCTTTTCAATGACATTGCGGCGCAACCAGCGCTTGGCGCGCTGCTCTTGAAGTGGTTTTCGGAGTTCTATTGGCCCTACAAAAGCGAATGGGATTTTAAGACAAAGGACGAATACTACCAGTACGTTGAGTCGCACGAGCTTCGGACGCTCCAAGGCGACTTAGTGAAGAGCTTCGAAGAGTGGGAAATCGCCAACTGGTTCTACTTGAATGGAATCGCCTACGAGTATGAGCCGGACTACGAACACGATCTCCCAGAAAATGACAGAACTGCCTACACACCAGACTTCCGGCTCACCGAAAGTGGTGTCTATATTGAGCATTTTGGAGTTCGCAAATCCCAGGGGCCAAACGGAGAAGCGAAGCTAACAACAGCACCTCACGTTGATCGCAAGGAATACCTTGCAGGCATGGAGTGGAAGCGAAAGGTCCACGCCGAACACGAAACAATACTTATAGAAACCTTCAGTTACGAACGTGTTGAAGGTCGTCTAACAGAAGCACTGGAAGAGAAGCTTGCTCCCTACGTAACCTCCAACCCAATTCCACCTGAACAGGTTTTCGAACAACTGACGGAGATGGGTCAGGTGGACGCCTTCACGCAGGTCCTAAGCACGTTCCTACGGCACTTCAAAAGTTCAGGGGCTACTATCTCGAGCTGTCTAGATCGGGCGGAAAGATCCCGTGACAAGGCGCGCGGCGCTGCGTTCTTGAAAATCTTCGAGCCAGTACTCGAAGCCTATCAGAACCGGCTGTGTGACCGCATCGACTTTGAAGATATGATTGTTCGGGCCACAGAGCATGTAAAAGCGGGTCGTTACAAAAGCCCATACCGCCACCTGCTGGTAGATGAGTTTCAGGATATTTCCGAGGGAAGAGCGAGGCTTCTGAAAGCGCTTATGGCGCAGCATGAGGACGCGCGTGTCTTTGCCGTTGGGGACGATTGGCAATCGATCTATCGGTTTACAGGATCAGACATTCACCTGATGAGAGACTTCGGTGAAGAGTTTGGTGGTGTCTTCGCAGGCAAGTCTGGCGTGCACAGCTCGGTTGATTTGGGGCGGACATTTCGAAGTGTCGATAAGATCGCGTTGGCCGCTAGAACATTCGTTCTCCAGAATCCATCGCAAATCACAAAACAGGTTATTCCGGCAGGAACCACAGAAGAGCCAGCGATTAGTGTAGCGCACTATGGATGGGGTCAGGAGGGCGAGGCGCTGAAATCTGCCTTAGATCACATAGAGGAAGCCACGAGTGGAAGCGAAACATCCATTCTCTTGCTTGGTCGTTACAATTTTTTACGTCCGGAAGAGCTGCCACAGTTGCACAGGCGCTATCAAAACCTCTCACTTAAGTTCATGACGGTGCATCGCTCGAAGGGTCTGGAAGCCGACCACGTTGTGATATTGAAAGCCGCCTCGGATCGCATGGGATTCCCTTCCGAGATTGTGGATGACCCTCTGCTGGACCTCGTGCTTCCTAAGCCGGAGGAGTACGACCATGCGGAGGAAAGGCGATTGTTCTATGTCGCGCTTACACGAGCACGGAAAACCGTGACGGTTCTAGCTGATCGACAGAGGCCATCTGTCTTCGCGCGAGAGCTGCTCGAAAGCCCAGAATATGGAGTGGTTGAGCTCGGCGAAGCAGGTATTTCTGAACACCGATGTGACGCATGTGGCGGCAGAATGTTGTCGCAAACCTCAAAAAAAGGAAACCCTTACTTTCAGTGTGAACACAGAAAGCTCTGCGGCGAGATGCTTAGACCGTGTAATGTGTGCGGCAAGGATCTCCCAATCAACGACATAAACCATCCCGGCAATCTAGTCTGCAGTTGTGGTGCTGCCTTTCCGGCCTGCCCAGTGTGTTCTGACGGATGGCTGGTTGAACGAAGGGGGAAATGGGGGAAATTTCTTGGATGTGTTAAGTATCCGGACTGTACGGGAAAGAAGACAATCCCCAAAGAAAGCGCACGAAACAGAAGAAGCGCCCCAAAAGCGCCCTAATAATAGACTCTGTTAGGAAACAAGCCGCAAGTCTCGAAGATCATTAAACAATAGGAATTAAAAAGATGCCGGACTTCCTCGAAGAAACTTCTAAAGAACTAAATGCAACCAATTTCAATCAGGATCTTTTGAGTATTTTCATAAGAAATGGGTTTGGTGCACTTCCCAAGAGAGAAATTGAACTAACGTTGCTTGAATTGCTCATGAAACATGCTCCGAACACCGTTGGGAGCAGTCCTGCCATCTATAGTCTGGCAAGAAACTTACGGCTGTCACCAAAGCGACTACAAGGTCTCTTAGATGAGATCGCCTATAGGGATGAGGCAAAGACAGACGATTGGTGCATTGCGCAATTAAAGAGCGCTCTTCAGAAAGCCGAGAAGATTCAAAGCGGTGGAGCGATCCAATTCCAGATTGACGACGGTTTGGTTAGAGACTTTGCTGTGGCTCAGGTTCGGGCGGGATATGGAATAGTCGATCACTCATTCAATAGTGCCATCATAAAATTGACTGGCGACAAGTTTGCAGCCCTTGCAATTGAACTGATGGACGCTGGCGACCAGAAAAAGCTAATGGCCCAAATTCCTAAACCGGATCAAACGAAGGAGCAAGATAAACAAGAAACGAAAAGCCCAATAAGGCTTTTTGTCGATGCATTTGCTACAAAAGCTGGCGAAACTGCCGGGAAGAAATCGGTGGATCTCGGTTTTGCGATTATTACTGGCGGATTCAGCGAGGCCAAAGACGTATTCGACAAGTTCATTGGTGGTGGTGAAGACTAGCCTGTTTCGGTCCACAATTTTTGTACGTGGACCGCCAACTCCTTCGAAGCGGGACACGCTAGGGGGCGGACTTACTCGATCCCCGTCGATGGGGCGGGGTCATTAGTAGGGGACTAGTAGGGGAGCGGAGTACAAGCGGAACCAACCGAATGCGATACCATGCAAAACCAACTGCGTAAAATGCCTCAAAATAACAATCGGTTATGCGATCTTCTACAACGCCATCAACGTGTGTCAAAGCCAGTCTAAGAATTCGAAAAACACATTGGTAATGACGAGGTCGGGAGTTCAATTCTCCCTAGCAGCACCATTTCGCTTTTTGAGCCCGAAAATTCCCCTAAGAACTTGAATGGGAAAGAAAATTTCGGAGTTTCATACACCCCATTTTGACTGTATCTTAGAGGTTCCGCAAAGGCCAATCTAAGCACTGCCTGGCGCATGACGAAGTCACCGTTTTTCCAAATATTCCAAGGGCTTGATAGGAATTTCAGAGAGAGTTCAATACAATCCTCTAGCCGTCCCTTTGGTGGGACTGATTTCTCTATTCTGTCGTTAAGAACCAATTTATCGCGTTCAAGCTTATCGATCCGTGTTTCATAGGCGCTCACCACAGAAGTGCTTTTCGCCTCAACAATCCGATCCAGCATATTTTCAAGCTGCCGATTGACGTCTACGATCGACGTTATGCGTTGCTGACCATCAAGCAAAAGCTCTTCCGGATTCTCTTTCGTTGGCTCTGGCGCACCTTGAACTGGTCGAGGGTGAAAATTCACCTCACCTCCCGTTTTGAGCGACATAACCGCGCCAATAGGGAACGCTCGCGAAATTGACACCAGTAGATCTATAATGCGATCTTCATCCCAAACCCAAGAGCGCTGAAAGTCAGGAAGTTGAATTTTACCACTTCCGGCATGCTTCAACAGTTCTTCTAGCGGTCGAGGTTTTGTCGTAAATGAAGCGTCTTCCATTGTCATTTTCCTAGATTACTATCGGCTCAACTCAGCCTTGCAAATTTCTTTCGGGGCCAACTTGAACTACAAGCACGCGCCATCTGTGGCCATCATTGCGCCAACCAAATAGATAATCATTTTCCAAAATAATTGGCGCTCCGTATGGTGGGTCTTTCCGATAAATCAATTCAGTGCCAGCGAGATAGCGGTGTTCAGGCCTAAGGCAAAAGTCTCGAGTGTCAGCACGATGTTCCCTAAAGGCAGGATCAAAATAGTGTTTGTGATCAGTTATCAAGACCAAATAACCAACATTCGCATGCTCTTGCAGGTATGTTTCCAGATTTGCTAGGTCGGCGTACGCATCATAGCGATTGTTTGGCTCTCTTTGGTTTGCCGCGTGGAAGCACTTCAACTCTATCGCGCAGCCTGTTTCATCTTCCTGTTTGAAAAAGACATCAATGCCGGCTGTCAGGCTGTTCTTTTTTGGGAATGGTTGTTGACCATCTCGCCGCACCTTTTTCTCTATGGTCATGTTGATGCTGGGCTCACCTTCGCGAAGAGCATCAAGATGTATATACAACGCCAAATGGTGCTGTAGCGTCGCTTCGTTCATTTCACCAAATGCTTCGGCGTTCATCTCTCCTATCAAGCGATTTACAGCACGCTCTACAGTCGCATTGCATTGTTCAACGGTCATGTAGTTTTGCCGTTTTCAGAGACTAGCGCTCGAAGATGTGACTTGTACAAGTACTCGACGCGAGCCGCAGTCATAGTTGCCCCGCGACAGGATCGGATACCCAGAGATTGGAAATCCCTCGCCATAGCGTATTGAGGATAGGATGAGCCGTTTTTATTGTGGAGCAGCCAGAGCTTTGCAGAAGCTGCTACAAATTCGTTGGAGTAGGTTGTCGCCCAACTACCTTTCCCGTGCCCAGCGGGAAGATATTCACCTGATTTACTCTTACAGATGTCGAGCTGGCATCGCCTCTCAGCCTCGTCCTTTTTTGACCATTCTTCCATCAATCAATATCCAACTTCGGCAACCCGTTCACGATCTTCATCGTCTCTAGGCTCACTGTGATCACCCGTTGGAACAGGTCCAAAGGATAGGCGGGGTTTCCAACGGTTTCGATGGCGTAGCGGTTGGCGTCGTTGGTGATGCCGCTGGCTTTGTCGGTTTTCACGCATTGGCGTTCCATCACCCAATCTAGGGCGGGTTTGCCGTTTACGACGTAGTCGTAGGCCTCGATTGGGATGCCTGTCATGGTGATGCGCGGGTTGTAGTGGACGGTAGTTTTGTCCTTGGCTTTGCCCTTGCCGCCGAACTTCATCTTTTCGACGCGGTAAAAGGTTTCGGGGTCTCATCGGCTTCTTGCAGTGTGTCTTCGAGCAGAGCAGGCGTGATGGATGTGGCGTCGATGTCCTGACCCGACAGGGTGAAGGTTGGGTTGGCGATGACGTTGAGGGCCGCAAAGGCGTTTTCATCAGACGGGCCACCATAGGAGGCATCTACATAGTCGATCAGCCCCTCATCCAGTGGCCATGCGTTCACCTTGCCTTCCCAGTCATCGACGATGGCATTGCCGAAACGGAACACCTCGGTCTGCTGATAGGGAACACGGGCGGCCAGCCATGCGGCACGGGCAGCGGTCAAGTTCTCGGCGGATGGATCAGCGACCAGTGCGTTCACGGCTGTCTGCAACCGCTGGGCCGTGATCAGGCTGTCGCCATAGTTAGCTGCTGCAATGTCGGCATAGGTGTCCAGCACGTCCGTAGTTTCAACCGCAAGTGCAGGTGTGGCGAGGCCAACTGCGATGGCGGTCGTAAGAAGGTAGTGTTTCATGAGGGTGTCCCTTTAGTGAAGTGTTTTTGGTAGATCATGAGAATGTGTTTCGATGTCCCGTGGGGCGCTCAGCCGCATCCGCATAAAGGCGTGGCCGACATCGGCGGCGAGGGATGCGATCAGCGGTGCCACATCGGGGCGAACAAGAAGCGTCGCGATCAGCATAGCATCTTCGCGTTCCCCCGTTGCCGCCGTGGCGATGAAGTTGGCAAAGCAGGATTCGTCTGCACCAAGGCATTTGCACTGAACCGAGTGCCGCATCAGCGGACGACGGCCATGACGGGTGCAAAGTGAACAGAGGTCTTCAAAAGACTTCAGTGCCTTCCGCCCCTGGTCGGGGCCGAGGCCAGACGCAAAGTCATTCCAAACCTGTGCTTGCGCATCGGGACCTTCGCACCAAAGGCGCAGATAGATAACGGATGCGGCCTCGATACCGTCCAGTTCGGTAATGAAACCGACGGGTGCGCCACCACGATTATGCTGTGCGCCGCTCATTTGGTCAGGATCAACTTGCCAGCCCGCGTAATCCGCAGGGTGTAGGTTTGCTGGTCCAGAACGATTTGAGCCAGATCGCCCCCTTCGGTCAAATCGCGGGCCGCATAAGTCGGAAGCGTCGGTGCAGGCGATTGTTTTGGCGGGGTCGAATGAAAGCTCATGGTGACACCCGTTCACGCTCTGACAAACGGTCTGTGATCCAGATCGGGCAGAGGTCTGCCGCTTCTGATGCAGCAGCCAGTATCTCAAATCGGTCAGCCTGCCTGATGCGCGAAGTTCGGCGTAGGTCTCGTGCATCAGTAGATGGCCTCGGAGTGTTTTGGTTCGGCTGCATTGGTAAGTCCTCACATGATCACGTGTCGGGCTTCCCAGTTTGGATTCGGGGTGGCTTGACTTGGTTTAATCCTGAGTTAAATAGTCGGATAAGTCAACCTGACAAATTTAGTCAGATATAACTTCCCGCTGAATTCTTCGAATGTAGAAATAAGAGCGACCATATGGATTACTCTACTGAGTGGCTGCTCCGTCCGCATTGCAGAAGTTGAGGCACTATAAAGACGCGATTGATGAGCAATGTCTGCTTTCGGGAAATCGCACCCCTACAATTTCACTATACTCGAACGGCAGCTATGGGCCGTTAGTGTCAATTCACACAAAGGGCGGGAAGCGGAACTTCGCTGTCGTAGTTGCTCGTGAAAGCACCCATCGAACGGATTTCCAACGACGGCACCGGTTCTTATGTGATACACTAGTAATACTACTCTATGGCCATCAACCCTCCTCTTGGGGAAGATGATATTGCACACGCACCTTTAGTACGGGTCTGAAGATGAAAAGACCACAGACTTCAGATCCGCCCCCCTAAGGTACCCTTAACTTCGCTACTTATTTCGGAAAAACTGGAGATACTTATATGGGCGGATATGGCTCAGGCAGACACGGGCACAAACGCACGGCAGAACACTATCGGTCGATTGATGCCAACAAGATGAAACGAAGCGGCAGTTTGACTGAGTGTGCTTCTGGGCAATGGCAATGGACGCAAGACGGTGAACCTGTCGCGCAAATCGACTATGCAACCAGCAAAGACTATCTAGTGCTATCCTACCGTTACCGAGAAAACGGTAGCGAATGGGAGCCAGTGACCGAGCATGTTCGCCTGTCTGATACCCCGCGCCACTTTGGGGGTGTTCAAACCTACTTTAAATGCCCTGCCGTTGTTGATGGTCTACTTTGTCTCAGAGGCCAGTGTTTACAGGCTTCTTCGTTCCCATGACCTGATCACGAGTCCAGCTTTTATCGTCATGAAGGCTGCTGATGAGTTCCGCGACAAGACGACTGCACCCAATCAACTTTGGCAAACGGACTTTACCTATCTCAAAGTCATCGGCTGGGGCTGGTTTTATCTGTCGACCATTCTGGATGATTACAGCCGGTACATTATCACTTGGAAACTCTGCACGGGAATGGCCGCATCTGACGTGCAGGACACGTTGAACCAGGCGCTGAAAGAAACTGGGTTTGATCATGCAAATGTGGTTCATCGCCCACGCCTGCTGTCGGACAATGGTCCTTGTTACATCTCCGGCGATCTGGCTGACTATCTGGAAGACAAAGGCATGTCGCACACACGTGGCGCTCCTTATCATCCGCAAACTCAGGGCAAGATTGAGCGATGGCATCAAACGTTGAAGAACCGCATCCTGTTGGAGAATTACTACCTGCCCGGTGATCTTGAGGCGCACATCGCTGCCTTCGTTGGGAATTACAACCATCAGAGATACCACGAGAGCTTGAACAACGTCACACCTGCAGACGTCTACGCAGGCCGGGGCCATACAATCTTGCTCGAACGAGAAAAGACCAAAAGGAGGACCATGAAGCTAAGACGCTTGCAGTACGCTAAATCTGCTGCTTAACTAAACACAGATGAGCGATGACTCCTCGAAGTCAAAACGCCCTCTGTCTTAAATTATTTGATGACGGACAATGGAGAGATGAATATGCGTAAGGCTGTTGTTGGGGCGATTGTTGGTGTTGGATTGTTAAGTGTGTTTGCTTCTGTGTCTTACGCTTGGGACGAGCCAGCACGAGGCACCGCTGATAGATCAGAATTGATGGATGCTATTCGTCCACATATCGAATGGGATCTTGGCGCTCCGATTGAGTTCGTCATTGATCAACTCAGAGTGTCTGAAAATGTGGCATATGCATCGTTAGCCCCGCAGCGGCCAGGTGGGGGCATAATTGATCTTTATTCCACGCCTGGATACCTGCGAGGAGAGTTTTACCCCGATCAAATGGACGGTACGTCTGTATCTGTTTTATATCGCAAGCTAAGAAATACTTGGGTTGCGGTGCATTTTTCAGTTGGGGCAACAGACGTCTGGTTCGCCGCCCCTGATTACTGTAGCGATTATAGGGCTGTAATTCCTGAGTTTTGTAAGTAGTTCTGCCTGTTCTAGTTGTCTGTCTCATCTTCCACTTCTCAGTGGTTACGATGAGTGACAAATATTCCTTTAGAAAATAACGATATTTGGACCCATGAGTGCTGACGTCAGACACTAGTAATGGGAGAGACTCAGAAAACGAAATAACATTGCTCTAAGAAGTGCAAACCCAATAGTAAAAGGCATTGACGACTTCCCCACTTACTTCCGTGTATTCATAGTTTTGGTTCGGAACAAAGCTGTCCTGCATATCCGTGCGGCAGGCAGTAATGAAGGTTCCTTCATATGGAAACTTTCCATCTGCAATCACTGAAAAATGATGGTAAGCTCCCTCTTCGCTGACATGTAGCAGGTACCAGTTGTTGCCGTACTGACCTTCAAACTGTTCTTGAAAAAACATATCGTATCCATTGAGATCTTGAGCTTGAGCAGGCAGTCCAAACATTATTGCAAGGCACGTCACAGCAATCATATGTCGCATTATTTTCTCCCGTAGCACTAGTTGTCTTTATTTATGGCCCCGGCGCTGCATCTTGACAAGATTAAAGGCCTCCCCAGCGCCTCCACGGCTACCCTGTGAGCACGACTTGATCCCCTGACCAATAAGGGCCATAAACTTCTGGGCCATCATCTATCGTTTGCGTCCGACTTGCGCCTGTGAGGGGCGTCAGAGGTCATAGGACCCTCCAGAAAATACGGAGATGAATCCACTTGGGCTGGTTTGCCCGTGTAAACCCAAGGTAAAGATTTGGTTTTGGTGTACTGCTCTGCGAGCTAAACTAGACAGAATTGTTATTCTATGAGTTACTGAACGAACAAACGTAACTTGGAGAGACTAATGCAGAAACTGTCGATTATTAAATTTAAACCAAAGCAGGGATGTTTGGATGAGTTTGCCGCAAACTTAATAGCATTTAATGATTCGAAGCACCGTGTATTTCATTTGATGCAGTCAGGAGATGAACTTCATGCGATCGTAATAAGGGGTGCGGAAATACTTACGCAGGATGCTGCTGACGGAGTAAATTGGTTGGACGGCCAACGGCATCTTTTGCAGGAATTTGATCCTGTAAATAAACATACGATACCGTTGAGTGGCGATCTGCTACATAGCTCAGTGTAGTAATGAATAGCTGCCTCTTCCTCACACTCAGACAGCCTAGCCCTGATAGTGGACCTGTCACGGTTTGATGCCGCTCCTTTGATAGCATTTACTGCAGCAAAGGAGACTGACTATGGTACTGAAACGGACGGACGAATTCCGCCAAGATGCAGTGCGGATCGCGCTGACCAGTGGGCTGACGCGCAAGCAGGTGGCGGACGATCTTGGCGTCGGCATGTCGACACTGAACAAATGGATCACGGCGCATCGAGACACGGATTTGGTGTCAAAAGAGGATTTAAGCCTCGCCCAAGAGAATGACCGGCTTCGACGTGAGAACCGCATTCTCAAGGAGGAAAGGGAAGTGTTAAAAAAGGCCACGGTGTTCTTTGCGAGCCAAAAGCCATGAGGTTTAAGTTTATCGAAGAACACCGATCTGCATTTTCCATTGAACTGATGTGTCGGGTCATGGCTGTCAGTCCGCGCGGTTTGCGGGCGTATCGCAGCCGACCTGCCAGCCGCAGACAGCGGTCTGATATGGTGACGTTGGCGCACATTAAAGAACAATCGCGCCTGAGCTTGGGCAGCTATGGCCGCCCACGCATGACAGAAGAGCTGAAAGAGATTGGCCTTGATATTGGTCACCGCCGTGTTGGGCGTTTGATGCGCCAGAATGGCATATCAGTGATCAGAACACGCAAACATAAGGTGACGACAGACAGCAATCATAAGTTCAACATCTCGCCGAACCTACTGGAGCGTGACTTCAACGCAGATGCGCCAAATCAGAAGTGGGTTGGTGACATTACCTATATCTGGACGCGTGAGGGCTGGTTGTATCTGGCCGTGATCCTCGATCTTCATTCACGGCGTGTGATCGGCTGGGCGGTGAGCAATCGGATGAAACGAGACCTGGCAATCAGGGCGTTGAAAATGGCTATCGCGTTCCGCGCACCTGCAAAAGGCTGCATCCATCACACTGACCGTGGCAGCCAATATTGCTCACACGATTACCAAAAGATCCTGCGCCAGCATGGCTTCAAAGTATCCATGTCTGGCAAAGGCAATTGCTATGATAATGCCGCCGTCGAAACCTTCTTCAAAACCATCAAGGCGGAATTGATCTGGCGCGATAACTGGGAAACCCGCAGGAAGGCTGAGATGGCGATCTTCGAATACATCAACGGCTTCTACAATCCACGACGACGCCATTCAGCATTAGGCTGGAAAAGCCCTGTCGCATTCGAACGAAAGGTGGCTTAAACGAGCACCGGGGGCGGCACAAAAGCGCGACAGGTCCAATGCGGCGACCCAATCGGTCATGCCGCCGTAGCCTGTCGCATAGATAATTGCATCGACCTCGATCATCTCGCCGTCGTCTAGATGCACAGCAGTCTCAGACAGGTGGCTGATCCCGTTGCCTGAGCGAACACCAATACGGCCATCCATCACCATCTCAGCGGCACCGACGTCAATGTAATAGCCAGATGCCGTGCGTCGATATTTTGTGCCCAGACCTGTGCCGTCTTCGGCAAAATCGAGATTAAATCCAGCATCGGTAAGGCGTTGATAGTAGTCACAGCGTTCAGCGCGAATGCCGTCCCAGATGACGCGATGATTTTTCTCTAGCAGCCGCAAAGGCATTGATGCCTGAAGGATATCCGCCTTGTCCGTTGTGATGCCACATGCGACAGCCTCGGCCGAATAAAGCGGTCCAAGGACTTTGTCGCAATAGTCATCTTGGCGCACAACCAAGGAGGAGGAACGTTGCAGCATAGTAGGCTTTGCACCCTGCCGGACCAGATCAGACGCAATATCATGCGCGGAGTTATTTGCGCCAACCACCAGCACCGATTTTCCCGCAAATGCGCTACGGTCTTTGTACGCACTTGAGTGAAATTGCGGGCCTTTGAACACGTCGCGCCCTGAAAATTCGGGTACTTTGGGAAAGCCTGAAAGGCCCAGTGCCATGACCACATGGGCAGGTCGCAAGGTGGTATGCTTGCCCTCGCGCGTTACTTCTGCCGTCCATGTTTGGTTTGCTTCATTAAAAGTCGCGCCCTCAAACGTGGTGCTTGTCCAGATGTTCAGTTCCAGATCGCGCGCGTAGATCTCCAGCCAATCGCCCATCCGGTCCTTTGGTGTAAAGACGGGCCAGTCTTCAGGAAAGGGCTTGAACGGCAAGTGGTCATACCAAATCGGATCATGCAAAACGAGACTGTCATAGCGAGAGCGCCACTGATCCCCAACAGTAGCTGCGCAATTCTCATCAGGCCACTATTGTGCAACCTTACCCTGTTCCTTCAGTAGCACCTCAAATTCGTCTGCTGGTACCGCCTTCGAATACAACCAACCCTGCGCATAGTCGCAACCAAAACCGACGAGGAGATCGCGCTGCGGTTCCGTTTCCACGCCTTCTGCAATCACTTTCAGACCCAGCTTATGCGCCATGACGATTATCGCCTCGCACAAGGCCTGATTGTCAGTGTCATCTTGCAAGTTTTGCACAAAAGACTGATCGATCTTGAGGTAATCGATGTCAAATTTCTTCAGGTAGGACAACGATGAATAGCCCGTGCCAAAATCATCAAGTGCCACCTGAACACCTGCATCACGCATTGCGATCAGTTTCTCTGTGACGGATGCCTCCGCATTCACCAACACACCTTCGGTAATTTCAAAGACGACACTTTCTCCGGGAAGGCCCAGTCCGTTCAACGCGTTTAGCCAGTTCTTCTTAAAACCCTCCAAACTTCTGCGATCACTTCCCTGACTCTCGCGGAACTGGACGGGTGATACATTCACACTGATTTGAAGCTCAGGCTCGAACAACTCTCTCCAGTGCGCAAGCTCACGTATTGCCTCGTGAAAGACCCAGTCACCGATTTCATGAATGAGCCCGGCCTCTTCCGCCACGGGTATGAAGTCCGCGGGGCTGACCGGGCCACGTTCAGGGTGCTGCCAGCGTAACAGAGCCTCGGCTTTGTAAATCTTGCCGGTCGCCAGTTCCACGATGGGCTGGTAATGAACCGCAAACTGCTTGCCAGGCAGAGCAGTGCGCAAATCACTGATCAGACTCAGGCGAGTTTGGGCAGCCTCCTGCAAAGCCAGAGTGAAGTAGCTGAAGCCGTTACGTCCTGCGTCTTTGGCCATGTACATCGCCTGATCGGCGTTCACAATCAGGTTATCAGCATTCTGTGCATCGTTGGGATAGAGGGCAACGCCAAGACTGCCAGATATAAAATTTATTTTCTCCGATAAATAAAAGGGAGCAGCAAGGCTCTTAATAATATTCTCGGCAATGTGAGAGGCTTTTGTAACATCTTTCATATTGGACAAGATAATCATAAATTCATCTCCCCCAAGACGGGCAACGGTATCCGTTTCGCGCACACACGCCGTAATTCGCCGGGCGGCCTCAACCAGCAACCGATCACCCTGAGCGTGCCCCAGTTTGTCGTTCACCTCTTTAAAGAAATCAAGATCCAGCAGCATAAGCACTACCGGTAAACCGGAGCGATCCGACCTCTTCATTTCATCTTCCAGCTTGCCGTATAACATGCGGCGGTTGGGCAGACCGGTCAGGGCGTCATAAAAAGCAAGTTTATTGATTTCATCTTCTGCAGCTTTTGCTTCAGAAATATCGCGCATAAAGGCGCTGAACGCATACTCACCATTCATTTTAAACGGAGCGATAGATAACTCAATGGGGAACTCATGACCGTTGCGATGCAGGCCCGTAATCTCAATTCGCCTATTCAGAACTGGCCCCTCGCCGGTGGCTAGGAAATGTTTCATGCCACTAAGATGCGCCTCGCGATACTGCAGAGGAACGATCGTTTCGCCCAAATTCTTCCCGATGGCTTCAGCTTGCAGCCAGCCGAATATTTCCTCTGCCTTATTGCTCCACTTGGTAATCTTTCCTTTTTTATCCATCTGCACTATGGCATCCAGCGCTGTTTCAGTTGTGGCAGATAAGCTCGCCATGCTGTTCCTCAGTAACGCCTCGGCGTGCTTGCGCTCAACGACCTCTTCGGTCAGTTTAGTGGTGAGCCGCAACATCTCGTCGGCTCGCTTGTCCTTCTCAGCGTTGGCACGCTCTAGCTCGTCGGCTCGGAGACCCAGTGACGCCTCGGCGCGCTTTCGCTCGGTGACCTCTTCGGTCAGCTGGACCTCCAGCGGGGTGAGCCGCCAGCGCAGCAACAGCAGCGCGATGATAATCATCCCAAGCACCAACGGGATCAGATAGCGCAGTTTGCCCATGACGGGTTCCCGCAATTTAGCTCGGTCGATTTTTAGCTCTATCCCTAGCCCAAAATTACTAACAGGTGCGTAAGCTGCTACCACCGTCTGGTCGCGGTAATCCTTGGCGATCACAACTCCGGTGCTACCCTCCAGCGCGCGAGCCATCGGCAACAGTATACCGTCAGGATTTCTTTGAGAGATTATCATACCTTTAGGATTGAGTGTGGTTGGAAGACACTGCATGCTCATGGTTGAGTAATAGTTCGCGCACAGAGCCACGTCTGTCGTTTCGCCTAGATCCGCGGCCTCCTTAGTATTCTGCCATATGTCATGCAGCCTCATCTCCGTCACTATTGTCCCGACAACCCGCTCTTCTTTTTTCATCTCTACAGTTTTGCGCAATACCAGTTGTCCAGCCCAGATCAGTTGTTCAGACACCGAAGGCTTATTACTCGTAAGTGTAAATTGGGGATTCTTTGTGAAGACACCGGAACGGGCCAGCTCTTGTCCGTCTTCGCCATAGAATGCGACAGCTATGATTTGATTTTCAACTAATGATCTAGCAGACATATTGAGTTTGCTCTGGGCCGCGGTGTCGCCTGTGCCTGCAAGCTGCAATAGATCGATCAGAAGAGGGCGGGTTGCAATGAACGTGGCTCTTTCAGAAGCACCCTCAATTTCAGCCTCGGTATAATTTACGTAAGTATTCAAAGCCAGTTGGAGGCTCTTGTTCAGCTGCGCATCAGCGCTGCGCTCCATGATTGCAAAGACAATGCTAGCAGTCAGCAGGGTGATGACGGTTATGATTATTCCAGCGAGCGAAACAATCGAGAGGGTATGTGGTTTTGAAGACAAAATTAGGTGTCCGTCGTCAGATAAATTGGAACAGGTGAGCTTATAAATTACTGGAGGCTCTGGTTCGTATTGTTGATTTGATTATGCCGCTTTCTTAAAATGTTGCAAGCGACGTTGATTGATGGTGTTGCGTTTGATCTTTTTCCTTATCCAATGACTTTTGATCCTGCCCTTTGGCCTGTTTCAAGTAGCTCATATATTGGCGCTTAATCCGCTCGTTTTCTTCACAATATTTACGTGCCATCTCTTTACCTCTTCAAGTTATGATTTAGCTGGAGATTGATTGGTTCCATTAGCTGGCTCAACAATCATGCTGAGAACTCTCATCTGCGACCACCCCTTTAGATCTTACCTTGGGGGCTCAGTTTGAATTCTCCGCTAAACAGGTCAGGGTGACAGGAATTTCATCGCCCAATTCCTCGGGAACCCACACCGCGTCTCCGCTAAAGGTATACCGCACTATTTTATTGGAGGAATTAGTGTCAAATGCCCACCCGACAACCATACATTCTCTAAGTGAGTCCCTTAGGCTGACGCCCTTCCAAGTGGCGCCTATCAGAGTGAACGCAAAAACACGCTTTAACGTTGATATATTCTCGAAGTTTAAGATGGCCCCTGTGCCAGAAACCACCTCGAGAGGTAAATCAATCAGAGTTCCCGAACGAATTTTTGGCCTGGCACCTAGCGCCAGTGTCAATACCGGCGGCTCAATATTATCGATATAAAGCTGAAAGTCGTTTACTTCGATCGACGCCATATTTTGGTCTCCAAGGAGCGCCACACGATCATTTTCAGTCATTGATAAAGATGCGCCTAAACTCGGCGCTATTTTGTAAGTAGCTGGTGCATCCTTGGTCGAGCGCAAAGTGTAGATGACAGGCCCTTTGGCCTTCGCGCCATCAAGGATTACGCGGTCACTGGATCTAATGTCGAAGACGACGCCTTCTGGATATAAATTTTCTGTAAAATTCAGAAATTTGGCTCCGCGCACCGAAATTGTTGCCGGTTTATCAAAGGTGTTACCGACAACCTCGACACCCCATATGCGTGAATCTGTGTGACGCGAGATATTCTGGCCATTCCATTCAGTACCCTCATTGTAGTCGGACAAGTCATCAAACGCCTCCAGATTGCCGTGTTTGAGGAAGATATCCGTCTCATTTGCGCCGAAACGGTTGGCTTCTACTCTTGTCAAAGAGCTTCCTGCAAAAATTCTTAACCCGTACCGATTGCCATAAATTTCGTTGTTGGCGACGAGTGTTCCGTAAGTGTCATGGACGACAATTCCGTCCAGCTTATTGTCGTAGGATGTGTTGTTGATGATCTGACCGCCCAACGAGAGGTCATGCAGCATGATACCGTTTGCGCCGTTGCCATAAATAATGTTGCTGGAAAACACATTGTCGCTGCAACGGCGTGAGCACATCAAACCGGTACCGCCATTCGAATAGATGATGTTTTCAGTTACAATGAATTGGTCAGTATCGTCATGACCATCCACTCCATAATCGGTGTTATCATGTATTTTGCTGCCGCGAATTTCGAAATTTTTTGCTCCATAAGAATAGAAGCCACGGAAATTGTAGCTAAGCGTCGAGTCGCGGATATAGCCGGTGACAAAGGCATTCGTGAGATCGGATTCGGAAGTGACCTTTAAAGAGATGCCATAGGTTGAAAAAAATACCGATTCCACAACTTGGGAATCATAACCGAGGTACGAAATAGTACTGCGCTCCATCTCCAGCCGACCATTGGCCGCCTGTCCGGTTTTGTCCACGAAAGAATCGACGCGTAAGAAGGCACGCCCATCGGACATGTCTAAATCTGGACCTCCAGTGGCAGGGTCGTAGGACAAGATGGTAACATCTAAGATACGCAACGTTCCCGCCTCGGCAATGATATGAGCTTGGGTTTCTGGCGTGCTTAGCAGTCGCAGTTCTTTGATAATCGTGTCGTCGATAAGCAAGCTGGCGCCACGGCTCACACGTATTGTGGCGGCAAGCGTCGCGATACGGTCGGACAACGTGATATAACGGCTTTTAGCAAGCTGATCAAAGCTACAGTCACCGGACGTGATATTAATTCCCGCATCGCCCTCGCTAGCGGCGTCTGACCAGATGCAAGCAACGCCCAACGTCGGGGTAAATGAGAGGCCCGCGATCAGTAGGAACCGTTTAATCAGACACAAAAACACGGCTGCAATCCTCTAATTTTTCTCTTGAAATTATGTCCAGCGTCGTGCGCAGAATTTCTGGGTCCAACTGGTAAATTTCCTGCGCGGTATCAGATAGAAAAGCACCCTGCTCGTTGTCGAAATAATCAAATTCATCAATGCGTGAAAAAGGCAGTCCGCGCACTTTGTTTCGGGCGATCTGCTTGGCAAACATCCCGACATAATCGCAAAACATCTCTTCTTGCATCAGAGCAGATGTTTGTCCCTGAATTGCGGTTCCATGGAAAAAGACCACTGCAAATATTATTAAAAACTGACACATACCGTTACCTAAATACGAAATAAACGAGCGTAATGAAAGTCACAAACAGCCCCGAGCGGGTCAGAATGGACAACCGGGCATTCTTATCTAATGCAAGCATGCCTGGATTGTCCGCGACGCTGATGTTCTGGTTGTTCCACTTCTGGCGATGCAGAAATGCAAAGGTGAATATTTTTACCAGCGAAGTCATTACCTGATTGTAAAATATCAGGTAAGGAAACACGGGGTTATAGTCCGATCCAGAGAACGCTATCGCTTGAAGATTCTTGATAATAAATGTGTAGGTTAAAAACAGGATGAATATGTCGAAGTCATCAAATAGTATTAACATTACCAGCGTGACCGGCGTCAGAAGGCTGGTCCACATTGAAACACGCTGATCCAGCAGCCCATATTTAAAATGCAGTTTGCCTGCTGCGCCACGCCAAGCGTCGATATGCAGGTTTGCACGCGCCATGTTACCGCTGTAACGTCTGGTCAGTGCTATAGTTTCCTTTACGAAGTTGTTTTCCTCGTTCTGCTCTTCGATGGGATAGATGAAGACATCCGGCAGATAGCAAACGTCAAAACCACGGCGCAGTACTTCAAGCCAATTTGTTTTATCGTCTCCGGTCAAAAGCGAGATATATGCACCCTTGTGTAGAAGATAATCTTTGCGGATCCGATTGATAAACTCGGACCGTAGTAGGATGTCAGACCGATACATGGCGAAGCGACCTGTCAGCACCAAGATCCGGCGTGACAACGCGAAGGAAGACATTGTCTGGTTGCGCTGGAGACTACGCAGCCAGCGCCAGGCGACGAAGAGCTTGGTCCCCTTCACCAGCGGCACTTCATTCACGCAAATGGCACCAGTCTGGGGATCTGCTTGCATTTCACCAATGCTGCGGACAATAGCCTCTGGTGTCAGAATTGTGTCGCCATCCATCAAGAGGACAAACTCTTTTGACCCAATTGGTATTGATGCTTTAACAATGTTAAGTGCATCGGCAAGCGCCTCTCGTTTGCCCATCCCACGCTGCCGGACAAAGTGCGTCACAAAAGGGCTTTCGTTTTCGATGATCTCCGATAGCAGTTCTTTCTGGGCTTTGTCACGATATGCGCAGACGATCAGAATGCGACCTGGCACCATACGGACGCTATTCACTATTCCATCGGCCACCGCGCGTAATTGCCCCTCGCTCTGGCTGTAAACCGGAAGAATGATCGACAAGCTATAGCTGCCACTGGCGATAGGCTTTGTGGCATCTCTTGCGCTACGGATGAAGTAGGCCGCACGCAAAAAATTAATAAGCCCCCAAGAATGGCGCCAGATGCCCACAACACCCAAACCGAGGACGATTGTATTCATCCCTCTATCCCTGACTATATACGAAGACCACGTAATGAGTAGCACCAATAGGCAGATATTAAGTAGTGCAGTAATAATCCAACCAGATGACCATGACTGGTCACGCGGATCATTGTATTTGTAGGTGATTGAAGGGATTATCATTATTTGCGAACAAGATTTTCAAGAAGAGTGTCGAAAATCTTGAGTTCCAGTCGGCCTATTATCTTAGCCAAATCCGCGTCAAACTCCACGAAAAAGTACTTTTTGTTCAGATTAACATCACTATTGACAAGATTGTGTTCGATAATCTGCTGCGAGTTAAGCGACTGGGTTACCTTGCCTACAAGGAGCTCTCCGAGTTCGGTTTCTAACACAATACTGTCACCGGTGCGTAGGCTGATGAGAAGGCCAGTCGTGGTCAAAATAGCCCGAACACTACCGAAGTTTTGCGGAATGTTGTACAGGTGCCCTAGCGTGTCGCCCACCTCGACATAATCCCCCAAGCTGACGTGCCAGTCAACGGCCATGGAAGCCACATTCGTTTTGATAGGTATTGTCAGCGGCTCGCCGTTGGCAGCAATCACGCTGACTTCCGACACGAGCTCCCCCGCAGCAAACGGCGGTGATTTATGCGATTTAAGCGATTTAACCTGTCCTCCCACCGGGGATACAACTTTGTAATAATACATTTCCCAGACGGCTTCCGCCGTGGTGGTGCGTAGCAGGAATACGCCGAACAAAAATACAATCATCACCGCAAGTAGCATGGGCAAGGACACAAAGCGGCTCAAAAAGCTACGGCGCGGTTTGACTTGGGACACGGGTAGCTGTGCTGAGGTTTCGGCAAGCCAGCCCACGCTGTATTCTGAGCCAGAAACGCTGCGCAGGGTCACGGCTCGGAAGAATTCCGTGAGGTCCTCGTCGGGATCTACAAATTTTAGTCTAACAATGAAGTTAGAGCTGCTACCGATATACAGACAGTTCATTGTGCCGCTGACGTAGAGCTTGCCATGACGAATCGCAAATTGGACTCGCATAATATCACCAGGTTCATTTTTAAGAATGGGGCCCTGAACCGCCATGCCGCCTACCGATAGGTCATTGATTGGATAATGTTTACCGGCGACCGAGATGGCGCCGGTTACTTTAATTCGATCAAATAGACGCTTATCCGCAATTTTTTCTTTATTCATCTTTATCATACTCCTGCTACTCACCGTTCCTCAGATAAAGCAGGAAAAAACCATTATGTTTATTTGAAACTGAATACTCGTGGAATATAAGTTTTGGTGCTGCTCAATAGGATCTTATTGCGTCCTTTGGTTAATTTGGTGACATGGTGGTTTGCAAATTTTATGCAAATTTTATAAAATTTTGAGTATTTATTGCAACAAACAGTGCTGCCATGAGGATTTAAACAACGATACACTCGATGAGGTCTACTTCGGGCCCAGTGAAGTGGGAAGACTGGATCTCTCGCGGTTTGATGCCGCTCCTTTGATAGCATTTACTGCAGCAAAGGAGATGAACTATGGGATATCCCTCTTCAGATAGGGGACCCGCAAGGAGCTGGTATCCTTGTTGATGCCCTGGGAACCCTCAGGTTATCCCAAGTAAGTCCTTAGAGGGTGGGTATGTTGGTAGTAGAATAACAAAAGAACAATAACACCCTTAGGGGATCCTCTAACCCTCCTCATATGGGGGAACCGTAAGAGGACCCGAGGGAGAGTGGCACTAGGATGTCACCACCGACAAGAGAAGGTTTGTTAGCATCAGGCCTAACCATGTCCGGATGCTGAAGTTCAAGGAGGCTGAGCGGGAGGTACCATTGCATGGGGTTCCGGAGGGACTGCTGTATACGGTGGTGCCAAAGTCCGGCAGGCTGTTCCCAAACCTTAGCGTGAATCGTATCGTGAAGCGGCATGCTTACCTGCGCAGACGTCACCCAGAGCTGCATGGCACCGTGTTCCAAAGCACTCGCAAGTGTTCATCACTCAGTGTGAGCGCACAGGGGTTCCTGAGCACTTCACTGCCAGTCTTGTTGGGCACCAATCAGCAAGGTCCGAGAACAAGCTGACATATGGGCTGTACTCCGCGGGCATCAGTGATGAGCAGAAGCGGGAGATTGTGGAAGGAGTGAGGCTGCCTCAGGACGTGGTGCTATGACTGGGGGTGCGTAAATGGCGGTTAGCGAGGTGTCTGGACTAAGCCCTCAAAAAACACCCACCCCGTCCGGCTTTCCACTGCGGGAGGTTGGGCGGGGAACAACCCTCAGCTATTTTTTACCAGGACAACATGCAGGCTGCCAAACCGTTACACTCAAGACGGCGCCCTCCCCACAAATGCTATTGCACAACCTCAGATTGATTCTCCTTAAACCTTAAGGCAGGGCCTTCTCGTCAAGCAAATGCTTGGTGTTACTTTGGGTATCAATTGCGAACCCAATCGCAGATAGGTTTGCTACGACATCTTCCGGAGGCATCGGATGGGCATGCAGGTAACCCTGATGAGAATAAAACCCAATTTGATATAAATAATGTGCTTGATCGATACTCTCTATACCCTCAACGATGACCTTAATCCCAAGGCTTTGCGTGATTAACTCAAGTCCGCGCAGAGTAGCGCGTTGCACTTCTGAGGTATTAATATCTTTGATAAGCGCCTGATCAATCTTTAGGATCGAGATTGGGAACTGCTGCATTCGGTTCAAGTTACTCGCCTCAACACCAAAATCGTCAAGAGCAATTTTGTATCCGTAGTCCTGCAAAGCGACGATCTCAGCCTTCAAAACCTGAAGGTTTGTACGAGAGTTCATGGCCTTTTCTGAGATTTCTATAATGATTTCACGCCCAGGATGATCAATTATGCCGCTGAGTGTCTTATGCACGTCTTGTGCTGCGCCGGCATAAGAGAGTTGCTCGAGATTAAAATTAAAGCTCACATATTGGGAAGGAAAGGCCGACAGCTTGCTCATCAAGTCTTTGCGCAATTGGGTTTTGAAAGACAAATATTTGGGCTTGCGGATAACTTCATGTAGCAGACCAATAAATAAACCTGGCATGACAATAATGCCTTCCGGCTGAATCCAACGGATAAGAGCCTCAAAGCCCTCAATGCGTTTTTTCTTTACGTTCCAGATAGGCTGGACGTAATATTGCATCTCACCGCCTTCCAGTGCCGACTGTAGATCTTTCAGGGTAATGAACGTCCCGCGCAACCCCAAGGCACGCAACTCTTCTTCCTCGCTGGCACACACCATATTGCGTCCACGCTTCTTTGCTTCACGGGCGAAATCGTCAGCAAGGCGCATCGCATCTGATAAAGCCTCCGATACCGGAAGCATAGCAATGCCGATGCTCGCCGTACGGCTGATAGGACGCGCGCCACGCACGACGACCGTCTGCTCTAATGCCAAGCGCAGAGCATCACCAAATTCCTTCGCTTCCTCCCACCCCTGCCAAGGGCGAATGATTGCAAATTCCTCCCCACCAAGACGGGCCGCGCAACCGTTTGTTTCCGTCAAGCGCTTCATGGTTTGCCCCATAGCGCTCAACAGCGCATCACCAGCCTCGTGGCCGTAGCTGTCGTTCACAGACTTAAAATGGTCGAGGTCGAAGATGTAAACGCCAGCAGTCTTTTTACGCATTCCATCGCTATACCTGTCTTTAAAGCCACGCCGTGAATAAAGGCCTGTCAGTTCGTCTTGATTTACAAGCATCTGAAGCTGATTTTGGGTATGCATTATGTCTGTGACGTCCACAAGCGTAACGATATTAACAAAGTTTCCTTCGAGCGCTGCGACGACGGATTGCAGCTTAATTTGACGCAGTTCCCCAACTTTGCTCCTGAAGCGCAGGGTATTGTGGACCACATTTTTGGAAGCTTTCTCTGACTTTAAAGTTTCGCGAAACTCCTTGCTGATGATCGCGTCTTCCGGCTCCATGAACTCCGTCAGATCATGTCCAACGGTTTCCTCACGGGTATAGCCTAATTGGGTTACCCAGGCATCCGAGCACGTTTGGATCTTCCAGTCGTCCGATTGAGAAATGATCATCGCTGCATTGCGGTTTAAGAGCGTCTCAGCCAAAGTCTTCTGCTTCGCAAGGTCCGTGACATCCGAAACGGACGAAACGGACATTGTCTCTTGTGCAGTCGGCACTGTAACTCCAGCACCCATAATGGTCACTTGCAACTTGGCGCCGGACTTGGTTCGTAGTGTCCACGTATTGACTGCTTCATCGACTCCTGTTTGTGTTTCCTTTAACGCTACCTGCCGGGCTTCCCGGGCCCGGTCTCGTTCCTCTTCAACCAAAAAGGACACGAAATCCTTGCCGATCGTCTCATCACGGCTAAAGCCAGTCAGCCGCGTCCAGCCCTCAGATGTGTTCTGGATAATAAAGCTACTGTTTCGCAGCAAAGTTGCGGCTGGGCTGCCTTCCAGAGCCTGGAGCCAGGCTTCGGCTTCTTCATGGGCACCTTTGGCCTCAATGTTCTTCGCTTCTAGCGCTCTAAGGCTACTCTTGAGCTCTGTCACATCTGTTTGAACGCTTATAAAGCCTCCATCAGGAAGTAATCTATCTGTTGTTTTGATAAAACGGCCATCTTGTAATTGCACGGTAAAAGATCCGGTCAATTCTTTTCTATATTTAGCCTTTAATGCCAAATACTCTTCTTTCGCTCCTAAATATTCTGTTGTTACAACATTACCATTTTGTAAATCTATTTTCCCTAATTCTGTAAAATGCACGCCTAAACGTAAATCACTGTCTGTATAAGAATAAAGACTCTTAAATTTATTATTATAGTATTCTAAACAGCCATCACTATCATACTTAACGACAGCTTCCTCAACATAGTCCAGGTATGTATGTACTTCATTTTTATTTTTTTGCATGACCAGATTTCATTAAAATTAATTGTTATGAGGAGGTCCTTGTATTAGAATTGTATTTTAAAGGGCACTCATTAGAGATACAAGTGTAAGTTATTTTTTACAAGAGACCTCAGCTTGGTCCCCTTGGGGTATCTGGCTTTCTGTAGTCAAGACATGTCGCAGCAAGTTTAACTGTGACCAAAATCAATCCGGTGCGACCTCGCTACGCCCTATTCGGCCACGACCCCTTTGAATATCTGGTCATTGTGCCATTCGGTAAACTCGCGCTCGGGCGACATGCTATCTTGTCGTGGCATCGCAATCGGCTTCCCGTGAAACTCATCTGTAAGCCTACGCCCCCAATCACCGACCACACGTTCAGAGACACGAATGTTAAGTTGGCCATCCAAAGTCACAGCCCCTAAGTCGAACAGCTTATGATGGGTTGAGCATAGAGCCAGGCCGTTGGTGACCATGTCTGGTCCTCCCGCTGCGTGCATTTTGATATGTGCGGCTTCAAGCGCAACAGACATGCCATTCATCTTTAAGTCGTAGTGGCAGATCGCGCACTGCTCGTAATAGGCCGCCAGAATAATATTTCTGAACTTGGGATCACGTTTCTGGCGTTCGATCGGTTCTAACTCGCCTTGACCGAGAAACAGCTCAACAGCCTCAAGTATGTCGGCATGAAGACTCGGCGGAAAGTTGCGCTCTAGGATGTTGATAGCGACAAGGTCGATGAGTTTGGGGCTCTGTTCAAATGCTTTTAAAATGTCATCCAAAAAACCCGCCTGAAGATGTTTATCACGAGCTTCAGTAATGTAGAGATTACCCGAAGCATCCCGTTTATGATCCTCCACCCACCAGACCTTACTCTTGTCATTGGCTAGTCGATTATAGGGATATACTTTCTTCGCCGCGCAGGCCTGCCAGTACAATACGGATCTTCTCTTCCGAAGAATATGTCTGTCTGGTTTTGCGGCGAATACTCTTCACCAATTTATCTGCAGCTGCTTTCGACTGCCCTGGTTTCTTTGTCATGCTTAACTCCTTAACGTTAAGATGAACCAGAAATCCTCCATTATTCAAATACTCAATTTTGTCCCAAAGGTGCTGACGTTAGACAACGTTAGACAGTGGATCGTTTGGTATCTGGCGCGTTATCACAACATCAAGATATCTGATGCAACGGTTTCACGTATTCTGCGTCGGCACGGGATGAACCGTCTTCCTCGCGGTACCCGCATGCGCAAGGTTCATACCAAGCGCTATCAGAAACAAGTCCCGGGTCATCACATTCAGATGGATGTTAAGTTTCTGACTTTCATCGGTAAAGAAGGTGAGAAGGTACGTCGTTTCCAATACACAGCCATCGATGATGCAACGCGCGTTCGCGCCCTGAAGATCTATGAAAAGCACACCCAGGCCAACGCCATCGATTTCACGGATCACATCATTGAAAAGTTTCCTTTCCGCATCCGTGAGATCAGGACGGACAATCGCCATGAGTTCCAGGCCAAGTTCCACTGGCATGTCGAAGACCTTGGTATCCGGTACGCTTACATCAAACGCGGGACACCTCAACTCAACGGTAAAGTCGAACGTTCACACAGATCCGATGGACAGGAGTTTTACCAGCTTCTTAGCTACAAGGGAGATGTTGATCTTGAAGCCAAATTGGAGGAATGGGAGCGCTTCTACAATTTCCACAGACCCCATGGCGCCCACGCCGGAACAACCCCTTACGAAGCGCTCAGAGAAAAGTTATGATTAACAAATAGGATGTCGCACCAGTAACCGCACCTTACAGCTGGAGGGAACTTGGGGCGTATTGCAAGTCAAGTGTAATATTGAGCGTCTAAGCCTTTCCAGTCTTTCCAATCTTCAAACCTTTTACGATACTCTTCGCACTCTAATGGTCGTTGCATCTGCATAACGGAAGCCATGTGCAAATCTTTATCCTGGGCTTTCCAAGTTTTAGCATACTTTATGTATTGGGCCTTTTGGTTGCCCCTGGCTACAGCTTCAATGTCAGCTCCAACAATATCAATACAGGCGTTTGACATTGCTGTTCTCAATAAACGTCTATCTTCTGACTTCACAATAAAACTGTCATTGATGGAAAGGATGGGCTTTCTTAGAGTTACGAATTGATTGATTATATGTGTTGTGATGTTGCTATCTATATTCATCAATCTAATGCCTTGATCAGTGCATATGGTGTCTGAAAAGTAAGGGTTTTTATTAACAAAGGCATCTAATATTCGTTTGAGACTGGCAGTTTTGTAGAATTTATGAGCGTTGTGGAAGGCTTTGAAAGCAGCTTCTCGGTTCTTTGCGTTGATGCCGATAAGGAAAAGCTGTTTGACCACTTTGCACTGGTCTTGAAGGGGGATACTTTCGCAGACCTGATACCCTAGGTCATACCAATCACCAATTAATCTCACGCCTTTCTCAAGAGCTAAAAGGGTAGGGTGCAAGTCACTGTAGTTGATTTCAACTGTAGGCCCACCATCAATGGAAATATCATTTCGCATGTGCTTTGGAAGGTTTTGCCAAAAACCACCATTCCATCTTCCATTTAGTTCCCAACTACCTCTGCTGAATATACGTCTTGTGAACTTATGATTTTGATCTACCGGATGCCAAATTGTGTAACTCTTGCCTCGTATAGGATTAACTTCTCGCACAACGAAGGGTTCCTGAAGTGTGGTTACGTCAACGTAATGATCATTCATTAGCTTATTGTACGCTTGGACTTCATAACGCATCGACCATGTTAGTTTTGTGTCGTCATATTCTAAATTTGTGGTTCTTAATGCTTCCGGCTCTTTATCCCTTAGGATTATGCATTCCTGATCTTGGTGCAGATTAATATCATACGCCTTGATATCAATCTTCCCAAATAGAGATTGCAGGAGTGCTGTGGGGCGGTACCGGGTACTGCGTGAGTGCTTTGGATTCTCAAGATGATACCCTCCTTTAACTCTATCAAGGTATGCCTTTTCATAAAGGACATCGAAGATTTTGATTATCCGTTTGGGAATACTCAAAGCATTGTGTCGTGAGTTGGCTTGGTAGCCATTGTTGTGACTAACTATGGTACAGAGGCTATGATCTGTTTCCCAGGCAACATATAAATCAGCCAAAATGGTTCTGAGGTGTTTGTTTGGGTCAGATTTCCCGTTGTTGTTTGATTTCGATAATAAAATGTTTTGTTCTTTGTATGAGAGCGATGTGAATATCTCAGCCTCTAATTTTTTGAAGGCCTTGTGATCGGACCATGCATGAATATTAAATATGCGGGAATGCCCCTGATCCATTGCTAGCGTTTTATCCTTCATCTTTATCGTACTCCTGCTACTCACCGTTCCTCAGATAAAGCCGGGAAAAACCATTAGGTTTATTTGAAACTGAATACTCGTGGAATATAAGTTTTGGAGCTGCTCAACAGGATCTTATTGCGTCCTTTGGTTAATTTGATGACATGGTGGTTTGCAAATTTTATGCAAATTGTATAAAATTTTGAGTATTTATTGCAACAAACAGTGCTGCCATGAGGACTTAAACAACGATACACTCGATGAGGTCTACTTCGGGCCCAGTGAAGTGGGAAGACTAAGAAAAAACAATCTGACAGTAATGATTGCCAAATCAAAAAAAGTGAGCATACTGGATCTAGTAATCAAGTCAAAGCATATAGAGTGTAAGCTTTAGTGCTAATTAACCTAACATGACAACGGTAATAACTTAAAAGGAATTGTTCATGACCCCATCTATAAAATGGTTCCTTCTTGGGTTTTTATCAATTCTCTTCGGAATTTTTGCAATTAACCACGCTTTGCTGACATCGATAGCTGTAACTGTCTTGGTTGGGGCGATGCTTGTATTATCAGGTGTTGCTCAAGTTGTGTTGGGGGTGAACGAAGACGGGATTTGGAGAAAGCTTCTGTCGATAGGTTTAGGTACTCTCCTGGTCGCTCTTGGGATTTCGTTTTTGGTTACGCCCATGGATGGTGTTATTTCTCTAGCGTTGCTGGTCACCCTGCTTGTTGGGGCGGGAGGATTGCTTCGTTTTGCTTTAGCTTTCCAACTGCGACGCACTCATTTCTTTTGGATTACTTTGATATCGGGTGCTTTATCAGTTTGCTTAGCTATATATATTTTCTTGATCCCATTGGCTTTGGCTAGTTTTCTCGGCCTTCTAATTGGGATTGAGATGGTACTGAATGGTGTTGGGTTGGTGGCGTTGAGTTTCACCATGCGCGTTCATGCACGGACCATCTAACCGTATTCAAAACTACTTACACTTATAATGAAAGCATATTAGTTTTGAGTTTTGGTGGAATAAAAAAATTAAATTAACCTTGATAGATAAGGGCAAATTTTTCAATTCGAAAAAACGTTTGATTGATTAGGATTACAGCAAGAAAGTAGCCGAGAATGTTAGAGTGGTACTGAATGCCTTGTGTAGCCGGGGTGCTTGTTAGATGCTCAGTGCGTCCCAACTATGAATACCACCCAAAACACCCCAAGATGCTCACCTATGGGCCATTCTGGGGCCAACTTTCAGGAATACAAAATATTCACAAGAAAATCACAAGTATCTGTATTCGTTATATTTAATTCCATAGATGACACCTGCCATTTTAGCCAAATAAATCAATGGGTTAGTTGGTAATATCAAAATGAAGTTCCACACTTAGTCTCTTTCAGAGTAATATTTTGTGATAAATCGCTATGTTCAGTTATGCTCAATATCGGTTCAACCCACTCACCACATCCTCCTCGCCAACGCCACTTCCTCTCTCCCCACGGCATTGGTATATATCGCCATGGTTTTGATGGATGCATGCCCCATCCACTTTTGCAGCATATTGAGTTGAATACCCGATCTGATGGCGTTGATACCAGGTGACTGCTTTGAGCCCCAACTGGACCTTGATGTGTGGCACAGCAAACTGCAGCGCTGTTTCAGTCTGTGAAGCGCCGCGTAGTGTCTAAACGTCTTTTCCTTGCTATTTTTTACTGCGCTAAACCCTAGTTGAGTTTATGATAAAAACTTCCATTGTTGCTACAAAACCAAGCCATATTGCAGACACTCAAAGCTGCCCTTTGTTGCTTTTTCGCTTTTGATACCTAATTCTACTACAACTACTGTACTAACAAAGTTCTGGAGAAAGTTATGAGACAGGTTTTGATTGTTGTTGTTATGCTGTGCTGGTCAACGCCGTCTCTGGCAATTATCGAAGGCCTTCAAGCCAACGTGGAGTCCTTTCGATCTTACGTTTCTATTCGCCAAATTAGTCCTTACCCAAGCCATAACGGGCAAGAGCTCAACGCATGCGGTGGTACGCTGGTTGCATACAATTTGGTACTCACAGCTTTGCATTGTAGGGGATCATTTGACGCGGCTGTTTCAGGAGGCACACCCGTATTTGTGGGCGTAAACCTGCAAAGCGATGGAACTTTTGGCGCAAAATTGCGTGTGATCGATGTGCTGTTCCCCCCGGTTCGGCTAGAGTCCGAGCGTTTGGATGCTGCACTTTTAAAATTAGATTCTGATGCGACTGAATATGGTGCAGAAGTAGCTAATTTTTTCGAGGGTGGCCTCATTATTGGAACCAGCACGACAACGCTCGGTCTTGGTCAAGGCCTCGAAGGTACACCGCTAGAGTACTATGACTCTCGGATTGCAGAACCAGAGTTGTGCGACACAACTAGAGTAGACTTTGATATGGCTCATGATTTTTGTGTCGGCGTCTCAGGTTCAACCCAGAGAACAGGCTATGGAGACTCTGGAGGCCCCCTTTACATCTTGGAAAATAGTCCAGAAGCAAAGCACCTTTTTGCTGGTATTGTTAAAGGTGGCGTCAAAGCGGGCCCCTCTGGCCCGGAAGAAACCGAAAATATAAGGTATACTGACGTCCGCAAAGTACGTCACTGGATTGCTGGCATTACGAAATGTTATAATAGGTCTGTTGGCAGCAACGTGTCGGCTGGAAACATTACGACGTGTGGGAATACCTCATCTGACGCATCGCTAACCGATACTTACTGGCGCATTGATAAACTCTTTGACCACGGCGTAATCGTGACGAACAACCGTCGAGAGCCACATTTGGTCCTTCGAGGTGATGGCCAAAACACAGTGAATGCTACGGTTGGTTGTAACCGAATCTCTGCGTCGTTTGCCCAAAATGGTCTGGGCCTAACTTTTGGTCAGGAAACTTCAACACGGATGGCCTGCCTGCCGCCTCTAGATCAATTGGAGCAAGAGTTTATTCTTTTGCTCGAAAAGGTTGAGAGTTTCTGGATTGTTGGTGACAGCATGGTATTCCTTAACTCAGGTGGTGACGTGATCGCCAATTTGGTCGCTGTGTATCTGCCCTAAGCTAATTGCGGGGTGTAACTGCACGAATCACATAAATTGGAGATATGATTTCTGTGCTTTACTGCCCCTGTATTATGGATATGAGGAAGGCCAGCCTCATAACGAATAGTTTGTAGAAGTAGTTCTCAGAGTGTCAATTACGCCGCCAAGAGATCTTTATGGGTTTCAGGCGGGGTATCATTTGCAAATTTTTGCACCGTCAAACTCGTTCCAGCGACACTGATGTTTCCGTCGTCATATGAAGTTGGCACTAAAGCTATTTGAGCATTGAAGGCTCCACTGGCTCAGCCTCCCCCAAAATTCAAACATATCTTTCAGTACAAGCTTTGAAGATACAAATTAAATAACCAACCCGATTCATATAAATAGGGCCAGCCAATTTTCAGTTTTGATCTGTTATTTTTTAAACTGATTTTCAATGGCACGCTGGGTGGGTAATCCTGACCGTTTACGGATCTCCTTGGACATAACCAATCATGCAGGAGCCAACCCTGCCGCCGTCCGTCGGGTCTTGGGGCGCTTGAGAATTGCACTGGCACGTCATCCTGAGAGCATTATTCTTGCTGATGTGTACCTTGCCTTGGATGAAAGTCTCATCGCAACCGATGGAGATCAGCAAGCATCTACGTGCTCAGTTGATTACGCACTGCAGCGCTGCGTCTTGTCTGTGATGGACGAAATTGAACAGAGCGTGATCCAGCACCGCGGTAAAACAACCCTCTCAGAGGTTCGCGGTAATTAGTGGTGATACTGGAAACTGCACATTATCGCTTTAATAACACTCGCACCAAGCTTGGATATTTGAAGTCAGTGTTTTTGTGACTCTAACGACTGTTTTAATTCCACTTTACAAAGGCTTGGACTGTGCTCTCGGCAGTAAAGACTATCCTATGCGGCGTTTCAGGAAAATTACATCAGAAATTTTGCACGTAATTGCACAGAATTAAACTTTTTACGAATATCGCTGACAAGTTAGATTGCGAGTTTATATTTCTTTTCAAGGCTCGCGCTTGCTGGACTGGAGGAAAAATATGGAACAGAGGATATTGAGGTGATGAATTTCAATCAAAATGGCTGGGCGTCTGCTGGCCCTGAACCTGAGCATGATACAAGAAAATGCCCGGCATTCCGTTCTCGTTCTGCCCGCATGCTTGGAGGCTTTTTAGGAAAGGCGTGTGCACGGAAGGGTCATCTTGAAAACCTGAATACTGCTACACACCACTTTGCTGATTCAAATCTGGATGCTAGCGTGCTCCCTTGGGAAATTCTGGCAAAGGGATCTGGCGAGTGTGACGACACTAACTCCACGCAGATTGAATTGCAGGCAGATCTCGCGGCCGCGCAAGAGTACAGTACCCCTTCGGCCTATGGGGTGGAAAACGACTCAAATGTGCTGGGATACTTGCTGCTTGGGGTATTAGTCGGGATGCTGGCTGCGGCTGGATCGCTCTTTTTGGGTGCCTCAATCATTATGGCGTTAGGCGTGTATTGCGCCGTAGGAGCGTGTATCACTTTCATTTTGCCCCTGGTTGTTGGCTGCACTTTGAAAAGGTGGGACGTTCAAGACAGTATTATTCGAAAAAAGCAGACGTAATAATTGACTAACAGGTGCAACCAGGCAAACCTAGCGATCGCTAGCCCAAAAGGAAGAAGCCTTGTTTACACCCACCAGATTAGCCCTAGCCACAGTATTGTCGTTGGCCTTCACACCATTGGCTGCACAGGACTTTCAAAAGGGCTTAGCTGCTTATGATACTGGCGATGTAGCCTAGACGAACCTGCGGGACACTTGTGGGGTTACTGTAGCTTGTCTCTGAGAGCTTCGTAAGGGGTCTGCCCATTGTGCGCGCCGTGTGGTCTGGCGAAGTTGTAAAACCGTTCCCACTCGTCCAGCTTGGCCTCGAGATCGACATCACCCTTGTAGCTCAGGAGCTGATAGAACTCCTGTTGATCGGATCGGTGAGATCGCTCCACTTTTCCATTTAACTGGGGCGTGCCGCGTTTTATGTAGGCGTGCCTGATCCCAAGATCTTCAACATGCCAATGGAATTTGGCTTGGAACTCGTGGCCGTTATCTGTCCGCACTTCACGAATACGGAACGGGAACTTTTCAATGATGTGATCAATGAAGTCGATTGCGCTTGCCTGCGTGTGTTTCTCGTAGATCTTAAGGGCCCGAACTCTTGTCGCATCATCGATCGCGGTGAACTGGAAGCGGCGTACTTTCTCGCCGCGTTTTCCTTTGAATGTCAGAAACTTGACGTCAACTTGGATATGGTGTCCTGGCACCTGTTTCTGATAGCGTTTTGTGTGTAATTTACGCATTCGTGTGCCTCTGGGTAGTCGGTTGAGACCATTGCGCTTGAGGATACGGTAAACCCCTGCATCCGAGATTTTGATGCCGTGATAGCGCGCCAAATACCAGACGATCCTGATGGGCCCGAGGTGATACTTGCGGCGTAGATACAGAACCTTCTCCACGATCTCTGGCGGCGTTTGATTGGCAGGGTTCTTTGGAATAGATTTGGCATTCTTCAGACCAGATTCGCCATGCTTTTGATACGCATCCCGCCATCTATAGAAGCTGGATCTCCCAATCCCAAAATACCGACAGGCTTTGCGGGCATTGCCGATCTTTTCGGCGTGTTGAAGCACCCTCAATTTGCGTTGAATGTCGCGTTCTTCGTTCGTCATGGAAACTTCCTCCATCCCTAAATAATGGACCTGTCACGGTTTGATGCCGCTCCTTTGATAGCATTTACTGCAACAAAGGAGACTGACTATGGGACTGAAACGAACGAACGAATTTCGGCAAGATGCGGTGCGGATCGCACTGACCAGTGGGCTGACGCGTAAGCAGGTGGCTGATGATCTTGGCGTCGGCATGTCGACGCTGAATAAATGGATCACCGCACACCGAGACACAGACGTGGTGTCGAAAGAGGATTTGGGACTGGCCCAAGAGAATGACCGGCTTCGGCGCGAGAACCGTATTCTCAAGGAGGAGCGGGAGATCCTAAAAAAGGCCACGGTGTTCTTTGCGAGCCAAAATCCGTGAGGTTTAAGTTCATCGAAGAGCACCAATCTACGTTTTCCATTGGCCGGATGTGTCGGGTCATGGCTGTCAGTCCACGCGGCTTGCGTGCGTTCCGCAACCGCCCTGCCAGCTGTAGGCAGCGATCTGATTTGGTCACGTTGGCTCATATCAAAGAGCAGTCGCGTCTCAGCCTGGGCAGTTACGGTCGCCCACGAATGACTGAAGAGCTGAAAGAGATTGGCCTGAATATCGGCCATCGCCGTGTCGGGCGTTTAATGCGCCAGAACGGCATATCAGTGATCAGAACCCGCAAACACAAGGTGACGACGGACAGCAACCATAAGTTCAACATTGCGCCCAACCTGCTGGACCGAAACTTCATTGCAGATCAGCCAAACCAGAAGTGGGCTGGCGACATTACCTACATCTGGACGCGAGAGGGGTGGTTGTATCTTGCCGTGATCCTCGACCTGCATTCTCGGCGCGTGATTGGCTGGGCGGTCAGCAACCGGATGAAGCGTGACTTGGCGATCCGAGCTTTGAACATGGCCATTGCATTCCGAGCGCCACCAAAAGGCTGTATCCATCACACTGACCGTGGCAGCCAATATTGTTCGCATGATTATCAAAAGATCTTGCGCAATCACGGGTTCAAGGCGTCAATGAGCGGCAAAGGAAATTGCTATGATAATGCGGCGGTTGAGACGTTCTTCAAAACGATCAAAGCAGAGCTAATCTGGCGAGACACATGGGACACCCGCAGGCAGGCTGAGATGGCCATCTTCGAATACATCAACGGCTTCTACAATCCGCGACGCCGCCACTCAGCTCTGGGCTGGAAAAGCCCTGTCGCCTTCGAACGAAAGGTGGCTTAAACGAGCACCGGGGGCGGCACGAAAGCGTGACAGGTCCACTCTAAAGGCTTGCTTCCATAGCGCATTACAAGATTTATCTTTCCATCAACACTAGCAGTCCACCAACGCTTAACACGCTTGGCAACTTCAACTTTGGTTTGTTTACCTTCGTCATCTTCCACTCCTCAGGGGTCACGATGATCCAAGGACACTCTCTGATCAAATACCGCTATTTGGACCCATGAGTGCTGACGTCAGACAGTGGCGAGTAAAAGTAATTCAAGCACCTATAACTTTTGTTAAACCGTCATTAAATGAATTAATGGGGAGTCGATCCAATACTTCCACAAAATAATCAAACTCAGCAGATTCAAGATCTTTATCAACATTAGGGATACTCCAATCGTTAGCTAGCTTCTTCATTAAGCCAACTCCGTGATCGATATCCAAGATGACAAATTCTACTCCTTTAGCTTCGATTAGTTGCACAGCTAACTTCCAGCAGTCACCAGTCCAAGCGTTACTGATACGGGGAACATGATGTTCTTTCCAAGTTGATGGAAGGAAGTCATGAAATGCAATGTAACCTCCAACTTCTACTGAATTCAAAGCATTGCAAGCGTCGCGGTGTACTTGCTCATATTCATGCAAACCGTCTATAAATATTACATTAAAGATCTCTTTATTATTTGCGAAGAATTCATCAGAAGTCATTCGATGAGTTCCACCGCTGGCTGGATCGACACCGGTTTTATAATTTGAAGCAACCGAGTCGAATAACGTATTTGATTCACATCCAATTTCCAAATACTTAGAATTTAATCCACCAGTAATTGCTATTAGGTGGTTTACCGTTGCAATTCTATTAAAACCTTTGCTTCCCCACTTCCAATCATAAGTTTTAGGGTGTGAGTGAGATGAGAACTTTCGCTCCTGGATCGATCTTTTTGCCTTTTTTAAACGTTTTGCCGTGGATACATACAATAGTTTACGAAAAATACTCATTTCTTACTGCGTCCTTTAGTTAAGGCACCCTTCAGCATCCCAGCCGTAAAGCCAAACTCTTTACATAGGCGCTTTACTTCTTTCAATGCGTTAGCACGTTCGCTCTTCTTAGCTTCCGCCATCTGCTGCTGGATAGTTTCCATCTCAGCTTTAAGTTCGTCATATGATTTCATCTTTATTGTCATACCACTCACTCATAAACTTAAGAGTGGTTACTTGAAATACTCATCGGCAGAAAATTTTTTATTCTCCAAATAAGTACGGAATAATCTTTTGACTTTACGAGCTAGCGGCACGTACTTGAGAATTGCTAATGTAGTGGAAATCTTATCGAATTTCTTAAGGGATTTATTGTCTTCGTATCTAAAATTTTGTGCTTGATCATCATCACCATCATTTTCCGTTATTTTAGAAATCAGACTGGAAGCGTCATTGTTTATCTTGAACGCAACCATACTTTCAACTATTTCAATACTCCAAATTCGTCTCTCGGATTTATGACTGGAGAATTTAGAAAATCGCATGTTCACTCTATCGATCAATTTCTTTGTATACTCAATAAAGGATTTTGACTTTGGACCAAATCTATCCATATAACTTGTGTGAGTATCTTCGATGACAATAATCCCACCATCTTTCATTGATTTAAGGAGGGCTTCAGTAGTGATGATTTGCTGTGCATATGTATGCCCTCCGTCATCCAATACAACATCTATCAATCCTACGTTCTCAATAAATCCTTCCCAAAATTCGGTATCAGACTGGCTTCCGATATAAATTTCAAAGCCTTCAGCTTCCCATTTTTTCGCATTTGGGTTTAGATCAACTCCGATTATTCTGGCGTTAGGGCCAAAATAATCACGCCACATAAACAATGAACCACCACCTAAGACACCAATCTCTACGAATGTAATGTTTTTACTGCGATATTTTGAGAAGAAATGGTCATATGATTCGAAATAAGTGCTGTGTTTTATGCTTCTGTATGGGCTTCTCATAAACGATTTGTAAGATTCAGTGTTATTCACTTCTCACCTCTCCCTTTAGCTAGCGAACCTTTCAGCATGCCAGCAGTAAAGCCAAAGTCTTTACAAAGACGCTTTACTTCCTTCAGTGCGTTTGCACGTTCGTTCTTCTTAGCTTCAACCATCTGCTGCTGAATTGCTTCCATTTCAGCTTTCAACTCGTCATAAGATTTCATCTCACACCTCCGTTGGTTATGTGACAGTCTTATATAATAGATTTGTTAAAGGGATGAACAGCACGTTTTTTCTACGCTTGCTGTAATGTGTTTTATTGTGACAAAAGTATTTGTACTGCGCCTCACTATGCCAGTCAGCCATAGTGTCAACCATATATGTAAACAGCTACAATCCGTGCACTTTTAGCGTGTTTTAGCGTTTATTTCTGTCGTTTTGTTGATTTGGTAACGGTGGTTGTGGACGGATAGGTGTGAAATCTGTTCGTTCTGTGTCTTTTGGTACTGTCTGTTGCTGTGGTTGCTGCGTGACTATCTTTGTCTTTGGAACAGCTACAGTGCGTGTCACTGTCTTTGTTTCTGGTTTTGCCATCTTCTTAGCTAGTGCTACTACACTTCTGCTTGTGCCTAGCATCAACTCAAGTGCAGCCCACTTTGTCTCATCATCAACACGTTCAATCTCGCTGCGTATAGCATTTAATGCTTGCTGTATGTCTTGCAATGCACTCTTGTTCATACTGTTATTTAGCAACTAGTGCTGGGTACCGAGTGTATTTCTTCACTTAACTTCTGTAAGTACTTCACCGCTAAAAACCGCTGCATGAAATTTTCACGCTTAAAACCCAATTTCGGATGACGAGGTTGTTGAAGTGAGGCTACAGTGTTAATTGTCAAACCCTCACCTCGTCTTTCCACCACCCTACAGCATCAGCGTTTATCTGCTTGTGACACCGCTCACTCAGCTCTATAAAGCGGTTGCCAAGCTGAGTATGGACTTCTGTAGCCGTCATACAGCGTCCGTAGTGCTGAAGCTTGCTTGCACATATAGCCAACGTACCCACACTGGGTTTAACACGCTTAAAACGCAGCGTACGCACGTAGCACTCGCTTCTGCACAGCCAATCTCTACTAAATTTACTCTCACTGCTCACAGCACCAATCTGCTGCAATAACTCAAATACGTCGTTTAATACCGTTTTCTGCATCGTTTTTTCCTTTGTTGATAAATAACTATATGCACAGCTTGTTAATGTTGCTGTGTATTTATCTGCACACAGTGCTTTGTTAACGATAAAGAGTTTGCCAGTGAAAGCTGTAGCCATCGGATTTTGTCAGCACACGCAGCGTTTTAGCAGAGACGCACAACGGCGGTAGCTTCGTAATCGCTATATAAAATAAGAAGCGCACTAAGCCTACAGATGATGAAACTGTAGGGGCTGCGTAGCACACTGTGTATTGCTGCGTAGTTGCGTTGGTACTTAGGCAAGTGAACGGTGACAGCCCAACTGCACCGAAACTTAGGTAAAACTAAGAAGGCTTGATACACAGTGGCTGATAAGCAACTCAAATGAGACGCTGTCAGGCTGTAGGAAGGCTGCTTAAGCCTTCTTATGGCTAAACACAATCTAAATGAGCCACATCAATAACGATAAGAAGATTAATACGCTGTGTTGTTTGAGATTGAGCGAATGCGAAAGAACAAACGGCACAAGTAGTGTTAGCGAAGCTGACACTTAAACAGCACTTAGAATATGTAAGAAAATTGTGATTATCTTACATTTAGACGTAAGTCTTTGAGTTATGGAAGGTATTTTTAAGGCACGTTCTGGTTGCTCATAACAAACATCAGAAAATACACTATATGTATGAAAACATTACATTTAGGTTGTTTAGATGGCACAAGCAAAGACACTTAACAAAGCAGAACTCAAGCAACTACTAGACGTAACAAATTCGTGCAGTCGTTACGCAGCACGTGATGCAACGATGCTGCTGTTTACACACTTGTGTGGCTTACGCATAGGAGAAGTAGCTGCGCTGCGTTTTGATGACATACTTGATGCAAACGGCACAGTACGAGACGAGATGACACTTGATGCTGCACGTATCAAGTCAAAACGAGCACGTAAGATATTCTTACCCAAGCAGATGCAGCGTCAATTGTGTGAGTACGTTAACAGCTTAAACAAACAGCCACTGCACGGTTATTTGTTCTCTACACAGAAGCAAGCACACTTTTCAGCAAACACAGCTACACAGCACTTACAACGTTTGTACGCACGTGCTGGGATTGCTGGAGCAACATCACATTCGGGAAGGCGCATTTGGCTTACTGCCCTCAGCCAAAAGGGCGTTAGCGTGTTTGTGCTAGCGGATATGGCTGGACACAGGAACATTCAAACAACTCAGAGATATGTGACAGTAAATGATGAAATGAAGCGTAATGCAGCTGAACTAATTTAAAGCACTTCAATAGTGCCATCTTCTCTTCGTCTGTAGTCAGCTACAGCGTTGGTTAAGCGTATCTCGTCATTCAAGTGGTAATACGTCTTTTCAATCTGTGCCACACTAGTGCCACACATATCTGCAATCTGCCTAAACGTTAACCCACTCATAATACGTTGCGTAATCATAAAGTGACGCAAGCTGTAGGGTACTAAGTCACGTGTTTCTCTGTCAGCAATGTTAGCTAAGTCAATCATCTTGTGCCAGTGATACAGCATCGTACGTTGTGTGATTTTATTTTCACCATCAATCGTAAACACAAGTTCATCTGCGTTCGTTGGTTTAGCAATTTCGCGTAAGCGTTCAAAGTACTGTCCGTTACGACACAAGAAGGTACGACTTGTACGCACTTTACTTGTCTCAGCGCGAACGTGGATACGTGCTAGCTTTTGTTCTTCGCCATTCACTTTGTGCTGTTCAATCTGCACATCACTCCAACGCAGCTGTCGCTGCTCGCCAACACGTAAACCACTGTTAGCTGCAACTAGCACATAGTGCTGCACAATTTTTCGCAATCTAAGCTCAGCGTCATCTAGCTTGTTGTGTTTGGCACAGTAGGTACGCATTGCACGATAGAGTGTTTCGTATTCATCGTTTGTAAGTGTTGCACGACGAATAGATTCGTTGCCTTTGTCTAAGCGTGGCAATTTCTTAAAGTCGAAGCCATCGATGTGCGTTTCGCCATTCTTGTGCAGCCACTTCATCAATGCATTTATAGTGCTTTGCTCGTTTTTAACTGTGACTTGTTTGACTTTGGTGTTGGTGGCTTTGTGGCGATGGTAGAAGTAGTTTTCGCAATCAGTGCGTTCTAGTTCTTTGAGCTTGGTGTCTTTTCCAATGAAGTTAAGAAAGTGCTGTAGGTGTGTTGCTATTGTTGCGTGTCGTCCTTTAACGATATGTCCTAGTTCAACGTCACGCTGTCGAAAGCTAAGATACTTCTCAACACCTTCTTTTGTAGTAATCGAAAAGTAACTTTTACCTTGTTGGAGATTAGCGTAAATCTCTAAGTAAGCTGCTTTACCACGTTCAATTGCTGTGCTTTCGCTGCGTGTGCGTAGGCTTTTACGTGCGTACTTGTTTTCTTTTGGCAACCACAAGCGAAACTGCCAATACTCACCTCGCTTGTAGATACAAGCTTCGTCAAATATTGCTATTTCGCCTTCAGCAAAGTGCCGTTTCTTCAGTGCCAAATCTTAGTCTCTGAGTTACTACGAGTTTCAGTAGTCACACGTTTGTGCAACATTTTGTGTAACTGTAAGAAAAAAGACTAAAGAAATCAACGATTGATTTCTGACTGTGAAAGTAATGTGTAAGTAATTAATGCAATTAAGTCAATGACTTAAACTAGAAAAACTACTCCCACTTCATCACCTCACGACACTCTAGGGCCACCTTCACGGGCCTGTTAAGGTGATGGGAGGGTTACCCCTTAGGGGCCAGAATATTTTGTTAGAAAAATGTGAGCTGCAGTAATAGATATAGATCGCGCGAAAATCCCCCTCGGCACCCCTCCAAACTCTCTCACACACACTTCAAGGGTCATCTTTCCTCACCACAGGGGAAATACATTGCTCTCTCGTCCAGCTGAGCCTGAGCAACTGCCTATCGATGCACTGAACAAGACCTTAGCGTGTCTCTCAGGGCTTGCTCCATTGATACGTCTCATCATCTTTCTTCAACTGTCTCACATAAATCGTATTGAAATATTGAGACACTTGCCCTAGATCGTCTATGACTTCAATGAGACAGATGATAGGATTGAATGATGATTGTTGGATACGCTCGCACCTCGACACTTGACCAAACTGCAGGGCTTGAAGCTCAGCAACGTGACCTGACCCAAGCGGGTTGTGATAAGCTGTTTGTGGAACAGGTAAGCTCGGTTGATGTTAAGGCCCGCGAGAAGCTCGCTGAGGCCCTTGATTACATCCGCGAGGGTGACACCATAGTGGTGACCAAGCTGGACCGTATAGCCCGCTCTGTGGCTCACCTGCTTGAGATACTTGAGGCCGTTGAGGCCAAGGGTGCATCCCTCCGCATACTCGCTATGGGCATCGATACAGGCACAGCTACAGGCAAGCTAATGTTAACCCTTTTGGGTGGTGTGGCTGAGTTTGAAAGATCGATCATGCTTGAGAGACAGCGTGAGGGTATCGCTAAGGCCAAGGCTCAAGGCAAGTACAAGGGCAGAGCACCAACTGCTAAGGCAAAGGCGAAAGAGGTGTTAGCGATGCATGCTGAGGGTATTGGGGCCACTGCAATTGCCAAGAAACTGAACATAGGCAGGGCAAGTGTCTATCGCATCCTTGCTGACTGACTATTTTTTTTAATTAGGTCAACAATGCTGACATATATTTAAGCATTCGTTTGTGCTGGGGTGTAGATCAGTCTTTTTCAACCTCGCTCACATCACCTTAACAAGCCCCTTAACAGGTCAATAGCGGTGGTCAATGAAGGTCAATGAATTGCCATAACCTCTTGAAAGTACACACTTAAAGGGTAGTGGCGGAGACGAAGGGATTCGAACCCTCGAGACCCTTCCGGGCCTACTCCCTTAGCAGGGGAGCGCCTTCGACCACTCGGCCACGTCTCCGCTGGCGGGTGTATCAGCAACTGGTAAGAAAGAACAAGACAGATATTGCGGAAAACTTCATTGTTTGGTGTTTTTTTCGCGTTCGCCCAATGGCGCAAAGAAAATCTAATTATTTAGAGGCAATTCCGCCAACAAAGCCGCCCAAGATGCGCCATGCATGTCGGGGTCAAAGATTGACCCTTGGATATGTGGGCGTGGTAGGGATAGTTTCACGACATTCAAATCGGCGATATCAAAGCGTTTGATTTCTTGGGGATTTACCCCAAATGCCTCTGCAACCTCGCGGGTGGTCAATCCCTTCACCACTTTTTCATATGCTGCTTCTGTTCCACAGAAAATATCGACCGTTAGCCAAAATGGCCCAGCGTTCTTTGAACGAATTTTTTCTGCAATTTGACCGAGTTTAGGCAATGTTCACCTCTTGGATTGAAAAGGCGGACATTGGATCGGAAAGTTCAAGGACATGGTTCAAACAAAACTCATAGGTTTGGCCACGCGAAATTTCTGCAGGAGAAAAGGGAAAGGCGAAGGTTGGCTGTTCTTCAGCGCGTGTTAATGGGTGGTGCAATAGGTAAGGGTTCAAAAATTGGCCGATTTCCATTGCCACCTCATTAGATTGAGCCGTTACAATTGCTAAAACGCCAATTTCATGGGGCTGTGACGTATGCGTTTCAAGCGCGCCAAAACTGGCATTCTTTCCCATTAAACGCAGCTCGATTTCATAATCGTTTGGATCAAGCCCCAAACGCGCGCCCACCTTGTCACGGCATTTTTCAATGATATCATTTGCCCAGATTGAAGCATTTTTAACGTAATGCGCGTCACGCAGCAGCGTAACTAGGACGCATTGAAAACCGGCACCACGCGCACCTTCAAGTTTTACAGTATATTGATCAGAAGGCACCCAATTAGAACGCGTTACGCGAACACGTGTATCGTCTATTGCGGTATATTTGGCATTCGTAACATCCAAATACCCACCTGGTTCATACAAGATAAATGGATCAGAGTTTTCGTACAACATATGTGCGGACACGGTATGAGGACTTGCGTGCGCGCCGTCAGCCAAAGGAATAACCGTAAAACTGTCACCGTCAAATTCAATAATCACGACGCCGGATTGGGGGTTCGTTGCGCACAACGCACCGCATTCACCGATTTTTGCGCCGTGCCACGCGGCACCAGCGCTTTCGCCCTGCATTATTGGAAGGGCCGCGATTATCGCGGTATCGGTCGTACGCCCTGCAATGATGATATCGGCGCCTGTTTCAATAGCGGCTTGAATTTGTTCTGCTCCAGCGAGGGCGACGATATTGTTGCAGGCTTCAATGCTTTGCCGGCTTATGTCAGGCGCGGCGGGTAAGGGGGTAATCAGACCATTCGCGTAAAATTCGCCAATATCTTGAGGATTTTGAGAACAACGAAGAACAGCGATTTTGATAGACTGTCCCAAATCGGCAGCAATTTCGCGGGTGATATCCAACATCCATTCAACAGCGCTGTCAGTACCGCAAGTGCCAGATGTACCAATTACCAATGGCACGCCAGCTTTGGCGCGGGCTTCCATCAAGCCTTGCCATTCAATCTTTGTGCTGGCGCGTGAGTATTTTGAAACACCGCGCCCAAGATAGGCGGGACCACTGTCGGTTGAGCCACCGTCAATGGCGATAATATCCGGTTTCATCGCTAAACCACGTTCAAGCGCCACTGGGTCATAGTTTAGCCCCAGTGCACCACTTGGTATCAAGACACGCGTTGTCATATTAGTCTGTCACCGCCTGTGGTTTGCGCAATACATTACGCAAGAACATTGGTGCCACGAAGCCGGCAATGGCCGCAATCCAAAGACCTGTCGAAATCGGTGAGCTGAACAAATACATGACATCACCATCAGACAGGGTCATGGCGCGACGCAATGCATCCTCCATATTGCCACCCAAAAGGATGCCAAGAATGACGGGCACCGTTGGAATATCGAGTTTACGCAAGATGTAACCCAACACGCCGAAAGCGATCATTAGCAACAGATCAAAATAGCTGCCTGATAGGGAAAAGATGCCAACGAACGAAATCATTGTGACACCTGGCAGTAATATCCATGCAGGCACCATCAGGACCTTCACGAATACTTTGACCATAGGTACATTCATTAACAACAAAACGACGTTGGCAATGAGCAAGCTTGCGATCAGCCCCCAGACGACCTCGGGTCGATCAGAAAACAGTGTAGGGCCTGGTGTGATATTCAGGGTCATAAGTAAGGCAAGCAAAACCGCAGTTGTTCCAGAGCCAGGAACCCCAAGAGTCAACATTGGTACCAATGCACCACCAGCGGCGGCGTTGTTGCCCGCTTCCGGTGCGGCAATACCTTTGGGCACGCCAGTACCAAATTTACCTTTTTCGCCTGCAATGGATTTCTCTGTCATATAAGCCAAAAACGATCCAAGTGAAGCACCGGCACCAGGTAAAATTCCCGCGATAAATCCAACCGCAGAGGAACGTAGCATGGTCCACTTGGTCAACCAAACATCGGCCCAAGGAACGCGCACTTTTTCCAACTTTACACCAATGGATGATCCTTTGCCGTGACTTTCGATGAAAAAGAACACCTCTGCGATCGCGAACAGGCCTACGATTGCAACGAGAAAATCAATGCCGTCATATAAGTGTAGATTGCCTCCTGTTAGGCGGGGCAATCCGGATGATGAATCTACACCGATCATTGCAATCCCAAGTCCTATGCAGGCTGCAATTGCGGATTTTGCCTGATTGTTTGAGGCCATGCCACCTAAGGTGCAAAAGGCCAATAGATAAAGGGCAAAGTACTCTGCTGGGCCGAATAAGAAGGCCACGCGTGCCAGAGTAGGTGCCAAAAGCATCAATCCGACGGTGGCCAGTAATGCGCCAACGAATGATGCCACACCAGATAGTACTAAAGCATCCCCAGCACGGCCTTGTTTTGCCATTGGGTACCCATCAAGTGTGGTCATTAAAGCGGGTTCATCACCGGGGATATTCAACAGGATCGAACTAATTCGGCCACCATACATCGCCCCATAATATACCGATGTCATCAAAACCAACGCACTGGTCGCATCTAGCCCTAAAGTAAAGGTAATTGGGATCAGGATCGCCACGCCATTTGAAGGACCAAGTCCCGGCAATGCGCCAATGATTGTTCCTAAGAAACAACCACAAACGGCCAGCATCAGGGTATAGGGCGACAACGCAACACTAAAGCCCAGCGCAAGGTTTGAAAGAATGTCCATTTTAGTGCCTTATCTAATGTCCGACAAACGGAATAAGAATTGAGATTGCTTCCCACAACTTTGCAGGTGTTGGAATGCGGTATGCCACGATGTTGCCAAGGCCCAATGCGAATTTGAACAGAACGAACAATCCAATCGAAAGGCCTATTCCTGCCAAAAAGGCGGGCTTGGTACGTGGTGAAATTTGGTAACTTAGAATGCCAGCCGCAAATGCAGTAGGCAAAATGAAACCCATTGGTTTCAGTAATACAGCATAAAATGCCAAAACTATAACAGCCAAACCCATGTTCATCCAAGATTTTGATGCCGGCCATTCGGGTTCGGGATCAGGCTTGAATATCATGACGAGTGAACTGATAGCCGCCACCGCGCCAATCATCATTGGAAAGAGTTTTGGCAAGTATTCGCCAGAGAAAAAGTTTGTCTGGATCTGAGTGGCGGCCGCGATATACGCGACCGCCGTGATCAGAGTGACCAGACCGAAGATCCGGTCAGACGCCATTACTGGATAACTCCCAGTTCTTTTGACATCGCGTTGATGTCTGCGACCAAGCCATCAACATAGCCTTGGAAATCGCCACCAACTTTGGTGAAAGGTGCAAGACCATTTGCAGCCATTGCTTCGGCCCACTCTGGGCTGTCTGCTACCATTTGCAACTTGTCTGCCCAAGAATTGAATGTGTCATCTGACACACCTTTTGGCACATACAAACCACGCCAGTTCACAGCCACAACAGGGAAACCTTGCTCGGTCGCGGTTGGGATGCTTTCAAAGCCTGGCACACGCTCGTCTGTCAAAACAGCAATCACGCGAATGTCACCATTGGCTAGGAATGAAACAACTTCTGACATGTCGCCAGTCATCGCTTGTGTAAATCCACCAACTGTTTGCGTAATCGCATCGGCACCACCGTCAACACCAATGTATTTTACTTTGGTGATGTCTGTGAAACCAGCTTCTTTCAAAACCATCAATGGTTTCAGGTGATCAAAACCACCCACTGCGGAACCACCTGCAAATGCAACAGAACCGGGATCGGCAAGGATTGAGTCCACCAGGTCATTTAGCGATTTGATTGGGCTGTCTGCGGCAACCGCAATAACGCCGGGATCAGCACCGATTGCACCAACGAAGCGAACTTCGCCAGCTGTACGTCCAGCATATGCATTTTGCGCCAAACGCGTTGTTGTGGCAGAAGATGCCGCAATAATCAGGTCAGCGTCATCGCTGCGCTCGTTTACAACTGTGTTAAACGCCAAACCACCGCCAGCACCGGGCATGTTGGTTACTTGAATTGGTTTATCAACTGCACCAATGTCGTACATGATCTTACCGATTTGACGGCATGTGAAATCCCATCCGCCACCGGGGTTCGCAGGTGCGATACATTCCGCAGCAGAAACAGCGCCAGTGGCACCAATAGTTAAAACAGCGCCGGTCATCAGCGCCTTAATTAGACGATTAGTCATTATGTCCTCCCATTTGACATAGGCGGGAAACCCCGCTCATGTTGGCATCAAATGGGGCAAAGCTGACAGCAACCTGTCACGAAGCGCAAAAGGTTGGGGACACATGCGATTTCTTTTGGTTGAAGACAATGCACAGCTGGCCCGGGCTGTTTGTGATCGTTTTGCAATTGATGGCCATGCCATTGATCATGCAAGTTCATTGGCTGATGCAATTGCCTTTGTTGACACAACCCATTACGATTTGATTTTATTGGATATTATGCTGCCAGATGGTGATGGTCGAGACTTTCTATCGCGCCACCGAAGGGCTAAAAACAAAACACCTGTCATCGTTTTAACCGCGCGATCGCAAGTGTCGGATCGTATCTCTTTACTTGATTTGGGGGCTGATGATTACGTTACAAAACCCTTCGATTTTGCAGAACTTGAGGCGCGCTGTCGTGCAGTTTTGCGTCGCCAAGGGGGTGTTGCACAGAACCGAATTGAATTTGCAGGTGTGGTTCTTGATTCGTTAGAAGCAACATTGAGCGCAAAAAATGGCACTCAAAACCTTAGGAACCGAGAGTTCAGACTGGTTGAAATATTTTTTGCGGCTCCAGGCCAAATTTTTTCAAAAAATCATCTGATGGACCGACTGTTTTCCCTGTCTGATGACGTGTCAGAGAATGCAATTGAGGTCTACGTTGGGCGCTTGCGTAAGAAACTTGATGGGACGGGTGCGCAAATTGAAACTGTCCGAAGTCTTGGCTATCGTCTTGTGGCCAAAGAATGAAAGCCATTTTCGGAACAACACTAATAACACGTGGGTCGATGCAAAGGCGACTGGTTATCCAGCTGTCATTGATCGCCTTTTTGTTGTCACTCCTATTGTTTTTAATCGTTCAGGGGGTTGCCGATCGTGCGGCGTCTGACACGCAGGACAATATTCTGGCGGCTTCGGCGATATCTATTGCGGATGCTCTGTATTCAGAAGGTGGGCAAGTTCAATTGGAACTGCCGTACTCTGCGTTGTCTATGTTGGGTACAATCAGTGAAGATAGGGTTTTTTATCGGGTGAATGTCGATGGAACGACCCTAACTGGGTACGACGACTTGGTCGTAAGTGCTCGCTCGGATGTTTCAACGCAAGCAGAATTTTCGACATTTTCCTATCGGGGGGAACCTGTTCGTGCCGTGTCTGTAACCCGTAGTGTTGGCAGTCAAAGTCAACGTACCTTGGTACAGGTTGTGGTTGCCCAAACACGCCTTAGCTTGGCCCAGATCTCTTATCGGATTACACTTTGGGCGGTAGCCATTGGTGTGGCTTTCTTTTTGGTGGCGACTGGTTTGTCTCTTTGGGCTGCTCACAATGCTTTGGCACCCCTAAATAGGGTGGCCAGTGCGGTTACGCGTCGTGGACCAAATGATTTGCGCCCGGTTCGGGCTGAGGCACCGGCCGAGCTTGCGCCTTTGGTCAGTGCCCTAAATTCGTTCATTGTTCGCCTTAGTGCCAGTTTAGCACGCTCCGAAGATTTCATTGCCGAAGCGGCGCATCGGGTCCGCACACCCTTGGCAACGGTGCGTACCCAAGCCGAAGTCATTCATCGTAGCTTGCAACATTCTAAAAACAAATCAGCATTACGAGAGATGATCCGCGCGATTGACGAAAGCTCACGCTCTGCGGGCCAGTTGTTGGATCATGCCATGGTGAACTTTCGTGCCGATCAATTTCAAGCCGTCGATATCGATTTGCGTGAATTGGTCGCCGAAACTGTCGAAAGGCTGTCGCCAACCGCGGAACTAAAAGACATCGCGATTTCGGTTTCGGATACGGGTGAAGACTTTGCATTTTCCGCAGACCCGATTTTGCTGCAAAATGCTTTGCGTAATGTGTTGGACAATGCGATCAAATACTCGCCACCGGACAGCGATATTTTGGTGAAACTATTCCACGATTCAAATTTTCACGTCATTAGTTTTCATGATCAAGGGCGCGGTTTTGAGGGGTTGAATTTGGAAAACCATTTCGAGCGTTTCAAACGTGGCTCTAACGTCGGTGATATTGTTGGCTCTGGTTTAGGGTTAACAATCGTAAACGAAGTTGCCCGAGCCCATGGTGGACATGTTAAAATTACATCAAACAAAGGAGAAGGCGCATGCGTTTCTTTATTCTTGCCTTTGGCCTAATTTTTTCAAATTTTGGTGTTTGCGTTGGATTTGAAATAGAAGACCAACGTATCTACCCAGCAATGAACGCAACACAAGTTCTTAAGGTGCTTTCAACCGCTGACATTGCTTCATTTGATCCCTTGATAAAAGAATTTCAAACGCAAAATACAGAGGTTTCTGTAAATTATACCGTGGCCAGTAGTGCACAGGTCATGACTGCGATTTATGATGAAAACGCAGCTTTTGATCTGGTGATTTCATCCGCGATGGATCTGCAAACCAAGTTAGCAAACGATGGCTATTCTCAAACTTTCATTTCTAAAAATACGGCGCGGTTACCTAATTGGGCTAAATGGCAGGATCAGTTGTTTGCCTTTACACAAGAACCAGCGGCATTGGTGATTTCTGACAAAGCATTTGAAGGTTTAACCATCCCAACAAATCGCGAGCAGTTGATTGAACTAATGCGTGCTAATCCAGAAGTTTTTGAAGGACGCATTGGCACTTATGATGTCCGCACATCGGGGTTGGGCTATTTGTTTGCCACTCAAGATAGTCGAAATACCGATAGTTTTTGGCGGTTGACCGAAGTTATGGGACGACTGAAAACAGAACTCTACTGTTGTTCGGGTGCCATGATTGATGGTGTTTATCAAGGGAAGTTGGCTTTGGCATACAATGTCTTAGGTTCTTATGCCGAAAACCGTTTGGCACGTGAAGGCGGCATTACGATTGTCCCTATGCAGGATTATTTGACTGTGATGATGCGCACAGCTTTAATTCCGAAAACAGCAGAAAGCCCACATGTTGCAGGGCGTATGATAGATTTTCTCTTGGATGAAAATACACAGACAAAACTGGCCCAAACAACAGGGTTTCCCCCAATTTTCGGACAGATAGCCGATAGTCAAAAGGCATTGCGTCCAATCCGTCTTGGCCCGGGCTTGCTGGTGTTTCTGGATCGATTGAAACGCAAAGCTTTTGTTCGGAACTGGGAAAGCTCGATTTTGCAAAAATAGTTTTGTCATTCTGGGGTAACTCGTCAATTTTTGCGTTGGCACACTAGCGGGTTGCTAACGTATGAATACGTTATACTCTGGCAATCAGTTATTTCTATCGATGGATCAAGAATGATAAAGAGTCAGATCACCTTTAAGCAGCTAGAGGCATTCACATTCGTTATTGATGCCGGCACGTTTCGGGCGGCAGCCACGGCCCTTGGCACCACACAACCCAATATTTCCGCCCGTATCGCCGCGCTTGAAACAGCACTTGGTGCACCGCTTTTGATCCGCGACTCTGGTCCGGTTCGATTGACTGAACATGGTGAGAAACTATTAAAAAAGGCCAGAGAAGTATTATGGGCCGGCGAGGCCCTAATCCAAGAAGCTGGCCGTCAAGAATTGATAGACGAAACCCTGCGATTGGGTGTTACCGAATTGGTAGCATGTACTTGGTTGCAAGATTTTTTGCGACTTATGCGCGAAACCTATCCAAATATCCGTATCCAGCTTGAGGTTGATCTCGCAACCGAAATTGACGCACGTTTGATGCAAGGTCAGCTTGATTTGGCATTACAAAGTGGCCCTTTCAAATCGACTACATTTGCCAATGAAGCGTTAGGGCACGAAAATTATTGTTGGTTTGCCAATAGAATGTTGGCCGGACAGATCGATGGCAAACCAACTTTGGCAGACCTATTTGAATTAACAATATTGACCCATGCCAAACATACGCAAGCTTGTGCGGCACTTCATTTAATGGCTGAAAAGAACGGCCTACGGCGAGAGCGAATTGTTCATTCAAGCGCGCTTTCTGCATGTGTGCCTATGGTACTAGAGGGATTGGGTGTCGCTTTATTACCCGAACGGCTTTTGAAACCAGAGCTTGCGTCAGGTGATTTGCACAAAATTGAAATGGATTGGTTGCCTGATCCACTTTCTTTTCACGCGCGGTATGCGCCGACGCGTGCGGCCCTATATGTTGAAAAAGCTGCGCAATTGGCCAAGGTGGCGATGCAAACACCATTGATCAAAAAAAATGATTAGGGTGATTAGTTTAATCAATTTGATCTTTCATCTAAAATCGGGCTTTCTGCAATTAAACTCAATTGTAGGAGGCTGTCATGGCCACATCATCTGTTCGCCTTGGCGTCGATATTGGCGGCACATTTACCGACGTCGTACTGGAACATAGCGGCCAAACTTTTTCTACAAAAGTATTGACCACTTATACTGCACCAGAGGACGCGATTATTGATGGCATGCATCAAGTGCTTGCAAAAGCGGACATAAAACCATCTCAGATAGATCAAATCATTCACGGCACTACATTGGCCACGAACGCATTGATCGAACGGCGCGGGGCAAAAACTGCGTTGATCACAACCGAAGGGTTTCGTGATGTGATTGAGATGCGCACCGAAAGCCGATTTGAACAATACGATCTAAATCTAAATTTGCCTGAACCTCTTTTACCGCGTCAGATGCGTTTCACAGTTAAAGGTCGCGTTGATGCGAACGGTCACGTGCTAATTGATATGGATCGCACCGAAATCGAAGCTGTCGTTGACCAGATCGCAGCAATGGGCGTGGAAAGTATCGCGGTTGGTTTGATCCACTCATATCTTAACCCAACACACGAAAAACTTGTCCGCGAGGTTATTGCGGAAAAATTGCCAAATGTAGCAGTATCAATTTCCTCAGAAGTGTCGCCGCAAATGCGTGAATACGAACGCTTTAATACTGTCGTTGCAAACGCTTATATCAAACCACTTATGGCATCTTATCTGGGACGACTTGAGGATCGGTTGAAGAACGAAGGCGTATCTTGTCGTATATTTTTGATGCATTCTGGTGGTGGAATTATATCCATTCAAAACGCCGCCGACTTCCCTGTGCGATTGGTTGAATCTGGCCCTGCGGGCGGTGCAGTTTTTGCGGCACATGTGGCGGCGCGTTACGGGCTGGATAAGGTTCTGTCCTTTGATATGGGCGGAACCACAGCTAAGATTTGCTTGATTAAAAATCAAACACCCAAAACATCGCGGGTCTTTGAGGTGGCACGAACTTACCGTTTTAAGAAGGGGTCAGGCATGCCTATTTCGATCCCTGTGATTGATATGGTCGAAATTGGCGCGGGCGGCGGATCATTGGCCCATGTCGATGCTATGCGCCAAATCCGCGTTGGTCCTGAAAGTGCTGGTTCTGAACCGGGTCCTGCATGTTATGGTCGGGGCGGTGAAAATCCTGCTGTTACCGATGCTGACCTTGTTTTGGGCAAACTTGATCCCGACAATTTTGCCGGTGGTTCGATAAAGCTGCATTCTGAGGCGTCCAAATTGGCATTGTCAAACCAAGTTGGCGACACCCTTGAAATGGACGCGGTAGGGGCCGCCTTTGGTGTGGCCGAGGTTGTGGATGAAAACATGGCCAATGCTGCGCGTGTTCATGCCGTTGAAAATGGCGAAGATTTATCAGAATACACAATGATTGCCTTTGGTGGGGCAGCACCACTTCATGCGGCGCGTTTGTGTGAAAAGCTGGGCGTTGATCGTTTACTGGTGCCCGAAGGGGCAGGTGTTGGATCGGCGATTGGGTTCTTGCGGGCACCCTTTAGTTTTGAGGCGAACCGGTCGGTTTACATGAAGCTTTCTGATTTTGACGGAGATCGCATTAGATCGCTCCTTACAGACCTAAAGGCTGAGGCTACAGGTTTCGTGCGCACATGCGATGAAGTTAGCCCGATTTTGTCAGAGTTTAAGGTTTACATGCGGTACACGGGGCAAGGTTGGGAAATCCCAATTGAGCTGACCGAGGATCAAGCAATGAACCCCGATGTTGGAACATTTGAGGCGCGCTTTATTGAAGATTATTCTAAACTATTTGGTCGTCCTGTTCAGGGCATGGATATCGAAATTACAGTTTGGTCTGTGAACGCCACGACTCCGCCAGAAAAGGTGGCAAGGATTAGCGAAACAAATGGGGGTGATGCAGCCCCGATTTCAGACACTCGTCCCATATTTGATGCGGCGTCGGCTAAGTATCTGGATGCAAACGTTGTGAACCGTTTGGATATGGCCGTTGGCGCGCGTGCAGCGGGCCCGGTTGCAATTGTAGAAGATGAAACCACCATTATTGTTCCCGCCAGCCGTAATGCAATTCGCCAGCCTGATGGTTGTATCGATGTTGTGACGAAAGGATAAGACAATGACAAATGAACATTCAAACGTCGCCTACCAAGTTATGTGGAACCGGTTGATCTCGGTTGTTGAAGAACAAGCACAGGCGCTCGTCCGAACTGCATTTTCAACGTCAGTTCGCGAAGCAGGCGATTTATCTGCTGGGGTCTATGACGTTGGTGGGCAGATGTTAGCCCAAGCCGTCACGGGAACGCCCGGTCACGTGAATGCCATGGCGGATGCCGTCGCCCATTTTATTCGCAGGATTGGGCGCCCAAATATATGCGAAGGCGACATTTATATTACCAATGACCCTTGGGAGGGTACAGGTCACCTGCATGACATCACCATGGTCACGCCGTCATTTCATAATGGCACGCATGTTGGTTTTTTTGCGTGTACTGCACACATCGTTGATATTGGCGGACGTGGTTTTGGCGCAGATGCCCATTCCGTACACGAAGAAGGCTTGTACATTCCGATCATGAAGTTCGCCGACAAAGGCACGGTGGATGAAACACTGACGCGGATAATCCGCGGCAATGTTCGCGAGCCTGATCAGCTAATTGGTGATGTCTATGCGTTGGCCACATGCAATGAAATTGGTCACCGCCGTTTGATTGAGATGATGAATGAATTTGACCTTGTCGATCTCGCTGGCATTGCTGAGTTTATCCTTGATAATTCCCGCCGTGCCACGATTGAACGAATTGCAGCCTTGCCACAACAATCGGCGACAGGCGAGATGACCGTCGACGGGTTTGATAGCCCGATCACGCTAAAGGTGAAGGTCAGTGTTGAAGGCGATAAAATTGTGTCTGATTTCACTGGGACAACTGGGTTGGACAAAAAGGGTATTAATTGCCCGTTGGTTTATACCAAAGCCTATGCTTGTTACGCACTGAAGGTGGCCATTGCACCGGAAATCCCCAACAACGCAGCATCTCTTGCACCGTTTGAGATTGTCGCTCCTGAAAACAGCATCGTGAATGCGTTGCATCCGGCACCAGTTGCCTTGCGTCACATCGTGGGCCATTTCGTGCCAGACGCGGTTTTTGATGCGTTTGATAAGATTGTACCCGGCTTGGTTCCAGCCGAAGGGGCAGGGTGTCTATGCAATTTCCAAGTTTCCTTGCGCCCACGTACGGATGCACCTGCACCAATCAACGCCCGACGAAGCGAGGTACTAACCTTTAATTCTGGTGGTTCTGGCGCACGCCCAGACCATGACGGGCTAAATGCAACGGCCTTTCCGTCTGGTGTGATGACCATGCCGATCGAGGCAACAGAACACGCAGGCCCAGTGATCATTTGGCGCAAAGAACTGCGCCCTGATTCAGGTGGTGCTGGCAAAACGCGTGGTGGACTTGGGCAATATATGGAAGTTGGTGCACAAGAAGGGCATGAATTTGATATCCAGGCCATGTTTGATCGTGTTGATCATCCTGCACGTGGCCGACGTGGTGGTGGCGCCGGTGCGCCCACTACAATTGTGCAAGATGATGGCGGCACAATGAACGGCAAGGGCAAACAGTTTGTAGCACATGGGCGCAAAGTGGTTATGGCCTTCCCTGGTGGGGCTGGTTACGGCGACCCATCGGAACGATCGGTGGACTTAATAAAACGCGATCTTGCGCGTGGGTACATTTCTGCAAAGACCGCCGCGCAGGACTACAACCTTTCAGTCGCAGAAATTGACGAAGTTCAGGCAGCCGTTGCCAAGGGAGAAATGATATGAAAACCCAAACCCCTCAAACCGCGTCTTATGATGTCGTTATTATCGGCGGTGCCATGATGGGCGCATCCGCCGCGTGGTTCCTATCAGACGACAAAGATTTCGATGGAAGAGTATTGGTCGTTGATCGAGACCTGAGTTTTGAAAATACCTCGACGATGCACACCAATTCCTGCATGCGACAGCAGTTTTCAGGCGAGTTGAATGTGCGGATCAGTCAATTTGCTGCGGATTTTGTCAAGAACCTGCCTCGTTACATGGGAAATGATGATCGTGTTCCCGATCTTTCCATTCGCTCATTTGGTTACATGTATTTGGCTGACAATGATGGTTTTGCAAATGTTCTACGCGAAAGCCAACAAACTCAATTAGCCGCCGGCGCAGCTACACAGTTGATGACACCTAATGAAATCAGGGCAGCTTATCCTTTCTATAATGTCGACGATATTGTTTTGGGATCAATTAATTTAGTGGACGAGGGCTTTTGGGATGCAACCGCTGTCTTTGATTGGTGGCGCAGGTCAGCGCGTGAACGAGGTGTTGAATACATCGAAAACGAAGTCGTCGCGATTACTAAAAATGCGCCGGGTACGCGGGTTGAAAGTGTTACGTTGAAATCAGGTGAGGTTATTGCCTGTGGCCAACTTTTGAATGCGTCTGGACCACGTGCTGCACGTACTGCACAAATGGCAGGCATCAATGTGCCTGTTGAACCTCGCAAGCGTTTTTCATGGATTTTTTCAGCAGAGCAACCCTTGGATCGAGATCTGCCGCTGACGATTGACCCGTCTGGTGTCCACGTGCGTGAAAACGGTGGTGGCACCTATCAATGTGGCGGTCATTCAGACATAGACCCCGCAGTCGATTACGATGATTTTGTGATGGATCATTCCATTTGGGAAAATCATGTCTGGCCAATTCTTGCGACCCGAATTCCGCAATTCGAAGCGATCAAGGTTCAATCGGAATGGGCCGGTCATTATTCAATGAATACCTTTGATCACAACGCGATTTTAGGGCCGCATATGGAGGTTGAAAATTTCTTCTTCCTTAATGGTTTCTCTGGTCACGGTTTGCAGCAATCCCCGGCAATGGGGCGAGGGACGGCTGAAATTATGGTGCATGGTACCTATAAAACGCTGGATATGTCCCAATTCCATTATGATCGTATCCCAGCAGGCCGCAAAATCATTGAAAAAGCAATTATCTAGCAACGATGAACTCTGTGGCCAAAAAACTTGGTTCAGCAATGGACGTTAAAACGTCTTCGGTTTCAAATCTCAAAGAAAGACCTGTCTTATGAAAAAACTTGTACTTACTGGTGCCGCAGGGCGGCTTGGCTCTTATCTTCGCGAACCATTATCAAAAATGTGCGATGAATTGGTTACAACCGACATTGCTGAAGCGCCAGCCACGCTTTTGGCGAACGAAACTTATGTTCAGGCTGATATTGCCGATTTTGATGCGGTTTTTAACATGCTGGAAGGTGCTGATATGGTTGTGCATTTTGGCGCGATTGTGGACGAGGCACCGTTTGAAACCCTTTTGGGTCCAAATTTTATCGGTTCATATAACATTTGGGAAAGTGCACGCCGACACGGTCTGCGTCGGGTTGTCTATGCATCGTCCATCCATGCGGTCGGTATGCACAAAAAGACAGATTTCATAGGCATCGATGCGCCACACAGACCCGATACTTTCTATGGTTTAGCCAAGTGTTTTTCCGAGGATTTGGGCAGCATGTATTGGGATAAATGTGGATTGGAAAGTGTTTGCATGCGCATTCTAAGTTGTGCGCAGGTTACCAACCCAAGGGCCGTTGGAACATGGCTAAGTTATGATGATCTGGTGCAACTTGTAACGCGGGCTATTGATACGCCTGTGACCGGTTTTTCCATCGTTTACGGTGTGTCCGACAATGATCGAGCACCGGTAGATAATGCAAAAGCGCGACACCTTGGATATCGTCCAAAAGACAATGCCGAAGAGCATGCTAAAGAAATTTTCGCACAATACGGCCCGCTGGATCCACATGATACGAACAACGCATGTCACGGTGGCCCGTTTGCCGGCATAGAGTTGGGCAACAGTGCTATGTCTGCATTGAATTTAAACAAAGACGATACCGGTAAAGCTTAGATCAAAAACATCTGAGATCTTTGGGATAATCACTTGAGGCGCATTTTTGCGCCTCGAGGTTACCAACTATATGTTTCTAAAAAATGGTAAGCAGACTTACCAGTCGTAGGCTTCTATTTTGTCAGCTGTCATAGCATATCCAGTTTCAGCAACTTCTGTTGTCATCAATTGCGTGCTGATCTTGCCTTCTACCCAAACTGGATCCCAAATATTGTCTGTTGGCCAAGGATCAATCGCACGAACCAGGATAAGTTGATTGGGGGGCGGCGGGGGCGTGTGGATGCACGCGCCTGCATATGGCACCAAAACAAACTCGGTTACGCCTTCGGATCCCTGCTCAAGCGGTACAATGAAGCCTGGAAGGCGAATATTTTCACCGTTTAGCAAGATGTTTAGCTTGGTCGCATTTTCATCAAAAATTGGGCGCCAGGTATCTGTTGCCTCGTTAATCTCACCTTCACCAATGATATCGGCATATGGCACGCCTGGTGGGATAAGGTCATCCCAAGAGATTTCACGTGGTGTGGCTGCAAGCCCGAGGCGCGGAGTGAAAACCCCAGCCAAACCCAAAGCCATAAGATATCGCCGATTTATGTGTGTCATGATCTAACCATCATACCATCTGCTAATGAAAGGCGATAGGCCCGAAGGGCTGGAACCATGCTCACAATTGCGCCAGCAAATATTACCGCTACTAGAACCAATAATTCACGTGTGGCGGGTGCCTCGATCGGCAAGTAAAGCCCAAAGGCACTATCGATCAATGGTTGGGCGATGAACAACCCGACATAAAGCAATCCCAGACCCAAAACAGCACCGGCCGCCGCTGTTAATGTGGCCTCTAATATGAGCAGACCTAAAATCGCAATTGGACTGGCACCCATGGCCCTAAATATCGCCATTTCGCGGCGACGCTCGTTCAGGCTTGAAAAAATAGTGGCCATCATCCCAATCAGTGCGGTGACAACAACCATCATGGATACGGCAAGCAATGCGGTTTCGGCTATCCCTACAATTCCCCATAATTCTTGCAATGCCACACCTGGTAATATCGCAAGAAGCGGCTCCTCGGGGTATTCGTTGATGGCACGTTGAAGGCTAAAGGTTTTGAGAGGACTTTTCACCCCAACAAGTGCCGCGGTTACGGCTTTGGGTGTAAGGTCCATTTGTCTGATGGCATCAATCGGTGTCGATTTACCTGGCGTTTTTGCGCCACTCTGCCAATCTACATGGATAGCCTCAATGGCTTGCATGGACACGATGACGGTTCTGTCTACTGGTGTGCCCGTCTTTTCTAGGATGCCAGATACGCGAAAAGGCTGATCCTTGTGTTTTGCAAAAGAGGCCAAGCCGTGTGCGACGACAATAGGGTCATCCACATTGTATCCAAGCGTTTGTGCAACGTCGTGGCCAATGACCGTGTCAAAAAGATCATCCATGACAACGCCTATGCCAAATTCTAGGCTACGACCCTGACGATATTTGTAGTGCTCAAAGAATGCTGCACTTGTGCCCATGACGCGGAATTGTCTGTGGCTGTCCCCTAAGGATATTGGAACAATCCATTCCAATTCAGGCCGGTTCGCCAAATCTTGATAGCTTTCCCATGTCACGTTGTTTGTTGCGTTTCCGATGCGGAAAACAGAATAAAGCAATAATTGAACTGACCCTGAACGCGCACCGACGATCAAATCGGTGCCTGAAATAGTATCAGCGAAACTTGCCTTGGCTCCAGTTCGGATTTTTTCCACACCAAGGAACAGAGCAACGGATAGAGCAATGGCCAAAATTGTCATGCCAACGGTTAAGGCTCGTGCCAGCAAAGAGCCAAATGCAAGCCGCAAAATCATGATGCCTGCCTTTGAATTGTTGCGATATCATTCATGTGAACTGTACGATCAAACCTGTCGGCCAAACGGGGATCGTGACTGACCATAATAAGTGTCGTTTCCTGAGCCGCGACTTGATGAAACATCAAATCCAAGAAATTTGATTGCGCTAGTTCATCCAATGATGACGTCGGTTCATCGGCAATAAGAATAGGGGGCGCGCCAATTAGGGCCCGCGCAACGGCGACACGCTGCTGTTGTCCGACGCTTAAATTGGCCGCTTTGGATGATGCAATGCCTTCAGGTAACCCAAGCGCCTGACATAACTCGGCGGCTTGACGTGATGGATTGTGGCATCGTTTGCGGCGTGAAGGCGCAAATTTCAAAGGCAGTAAAATGTTGTCTGTCACCGACCCGAAGGGTAGCAAGTTAAATTGTTGAAAAATAACGCCAATTTGCTCGGCGCGGAACCGATCCCGAGACCAACCCGAAAGGGTTTTTAAGTCGGTTCCATTTACTGACACTGACCCACTATCAGCAAGGATCGTGCCGCAGATCATTGAAAGTAGTGTGGATTTTCCAGATCCACTTTCCCCAAGCAACAGAACAGATTGTCCTTTTTCCACAAGAAATTCAGGTACTGAAAGTGCAAAGGATGCCCGACCCGGCCAGCGAAATCGGGCATCCTTTAAATCAATGATCGAGTCTTTTGACAAAATCAGAACAGTCCTTTTAGATCCAGTTTTGGTTCCGTGCGTTCAACTTCAAATGCCTGTGCACCTGTTGCAGAAACGATTTGTACCTCTAGTTCGCGAGCATTCTCAAAAACATCAAAGTATGTAAATGCAATATCTGTCAAAGCAGCCGGATTTTCGCAAGTGAATGTGTATTCGGCATGAAATTCTGTATGACCAGCTTCGTCTGCATGTTCGTCGTCGTCGTGATGCTCTTCTGCATGTTCGTCATCATGGTCACCATCGTCATCTTTGTGGTTGTCATGATCTTCATCATGCTCATCATGCTCATCATGCTCATCATGCTCATCATGCTCATCATGCTCATCATGCTCATCATGCTCATCATGCTCATCATGCTCATCATGCTCATCATGCTCGCCTTCGCTTTCAAGTTCTGCGCTGGCTTCTATCACGGTACAGGCAGCGGCCGATGGAATAGCGAAAAGATCAAAAGGCTTAGCAAGCATGGCAATTGCCGCATCAATTGCCGCGTGATCAGTTTCACTTTGGGCCTCATATTCAAACCCGACGATATCCGCGCCAGGGGCGTGAAGTTCCATTGCAACCGAATTGCCATCAAAGGCAATGTTAAGTTCGCCGACACCATGTTCATGACTGTCTAGTTCACGGGTTTCTTCTGCAACAGCAGGGGAGGCCAATAGGGCCAACACAATAGGGAAGCATTTGTTCATAAGAGAGTTTCCGTTTTAGTTAGATGTTTATTCTTTGTATGTTGTTCAACAGTTCGTGCGCAAAGTTAACGAAAGACGGTTTTGCGTATTAAAGATGTTAAATTTTGCGTCGCTGGAAATGGCGCTTGATGATTTCAAAAAGTTCAGAGCAACGACAAGTCGCATAGCATTTGGAAAGCGCATGGTGTTTCTTTCGAGATTTGAGAAAGTGTTACGTTATAACGTAACAATTGACAATGGAAATAATGACAACAAACCAAAATAATCATCCAGAGGATGAAATAATTGCCGCATCAAAATGTTGAGAAAGTGGTGGGCGACCCTGGAATCGAACCAGGCGTGCGTCTCCGCGAGGGAGTTACAGTCCCCTGCCACACCTTGCGGCCTGTCGCCCTAACCGAGGGCTGAGTACCAATACCATTGGGGGGCGTCAAGCGGGCATGTACTTGTTTTGGAATTTATTTTTGTATCTCTTTTTTGGCTGATTTTTAGATTTGTTCATCAGGTCTGGATGATTGCGCCTAAGGGGCGTAAAAGGTGCTGAATTGCACTGCATTTAGAAAGCTTGTGAAACCATGGCCACGAAAAAACCAACTTGGATTGTCGAAAAAGAACGCCAAAAACGTGCAGAGGATGCGCTAACAGTTTGGCTTTTTGGCATACACGCCGTGCGCGATGCACTTCTTAATCCAAAACGCGAGCTGTTAAAGCTGGTTGTGACCAAAAATGCCGCTGATCGTTTGGCAGATGCAATTGAGCAATCAGGTATAACGCCGGAAATTTGTGAACCTCGAAAGTTCTCAGCACCTCTTGATGCAGGTTCTGTTCACCAAGGTGCAGCACTTGAAGTGAAACCACTTAAATGGACGGATCTACAAAGTATTGCCATTGATGCAGGTCCTCATGGTCGTTTGCTTTTCTTGGATCGCGTGACCGACCCACATAACGTCGGTGCAATCCTGCGATCCGCCGAAGTTTTGGGTGCAGCAGCCGTGATTGCCACCAAACGCAATGCGGCACCTGAAACGGGTGCTTTGGCCAAAACGGCTTCAGGCGCCCTTGAACGTCAACCTTATGTGCGCATTCGAAATTTGGCGGATACAATGGAAGAAATGAAAGCTCTGGGTTACATTCTGTTGGGTCTAGATGGCGAGGCTGAGGATACAATGGAAACGGTGATTGCCTCGACTTTGGCGAATGGCCCGCGCCCCATTGCATTGGTTCTAGGTGCCGAAGGACCTGGATTACGTGACAAGACGAAAGCCACCTGTGATGCCCTCATGCGCATTGATAGTGCGGGGGCCTTTGGCTCGTTGAATGTTTCCAATGCGGCGGCTGTATCTCTTTATGCGAGTTTGCAGAATAAGTCGGTCTGATAATCGGCGTTTCCCCAACAAACCACACATTCCTTCACGTTTTTGCGATGCTACTGGCCGAATTGATTGGGCCATGACAGTTTGAGCGCAAATGAAACCGGAGGAAAATTATGAATTTATTTCGTCGTAAATTATTGCAACTGACTGTTGTGACACCTTTAGGCGGTATTTTGGCAAGCCCGATTTTGGCTGCTACGAAATCCAAATGGTTTGCCCCTGATGGTTTGGCAATTCGTGGGTACGATCCTGTTGCCTATTTCAAGGTCGCAGGGCCAGTAGAGGGAAGTGCAGAATTTTCGACAAATATGGGCGGCGTTACTTGGCAATTTTCCAGTGCTGAAAATCTTGATGATTTCATCGCCGATCCACTTGCATATATGCCTCAATTTGGGGGGTATTGTGCCTATGCTGTTTCCAAAGGCAGCACGGCATCAACGCAGCCAGATGCCTGGACGATTTGGAATGATCGCCTTTATCTAAATTACAACAAAACCGTGCGTGGTATTTGGAAACAAGACATTCCTGGGAATGTCGCAAAAGCCGAGGCCAATTGGCCCGCGGTATTAGGATGACGTTAACAATTGATCACAAAAGCGCGACATTTCCTTATTTTTATGGGCTGTCTGACTTAGGTTGAACGTGCAGACGCGAACTGGAACTGCGCGTTTGGATTACTGTCCCTCGTTCCAAAACTCACGCCCGAGGTTTCCCGCCTTGGGCGTCTTTGTTTTTTGTGAGGGATGCATGACCAAATTGGGTGTGCCTTCGGCCCACACTGGTTTCTGGTTCAGTGGGGCCAAGGGCGAATTTGCTATTTTAAGTTGGGGAAATAGTCTTCACAATCGCCGTCGCGATAAACGTCTGCTGTGCAACAATGTAAACCACCGCCAAATGCATAGGCATCGCGCAAATCTACTGGGATGACATTCATGCCAAGCTTGTCCATTTGTTCGGCTTGATAAACCTCTGACTTCTCAACGCAAACTGTTTTTGGGTCTAAAACCAGTACATTCATCGACAACCAAGTGGATGAATAACAAAGAGCAGGTGGCGCGTTGTGGGCTGGTTGTGCCGCGTCAACGATTTCCCATCCGTTGTCATTGAACATTTTACGTTGTTCATCGGGCAAACGACGTTGTGGGTTGTTCAGGATCAAACCGGGGCGCAAAGGCGTAAAGGTTGCGTCGATATGGATTGGGTAAGGATCACCTGGAAAGTTGACGGTGTGAACGCGGTGGTCAGGGAAGTGACGGCGCAGCCATTCGATGCCTTTTAGATTGGTGGTAAAGCCGTGCTGTACCACCAGATCGCGACCAAATCGCAAAACATCAGCCGCATCAAAAAGAGGCTCTTCTTCGGTCGTTACGAAGAATTTTTCCGCCGCCCATTTTAGGCGTTTCTCAACGCCAATTTTTTCGGACAGATAATCTGGGTGGTAATCTTCATTCGTAAGGCGTGGTTTTGGTGCGGCTTCGTGACGGAATTTTGTGTCTTCATTCCAATACTGCTGCATCAACGGGCGATAGCACAGATATTCAAACCAACGACACCTATAGGACATGGTTGCCTCTAGAATTTCGTGGCCAACGGTTAGCAAAACGTCGCGTGGCGGCATACAGCCAAATTGACAGTCCGTATGGAAATCCGGTGTCGTTGCCGGCAATGAAAAATCGGTTGGCGTCGGGCGGTCTACGCGCAGGCCACGTTTCGCCAACATGTCGGCAAAATTGTCGAGCAGTTCATTGGCGCGATCAATTGTTTCTTGCGGACGACGGCCCCATTGGCCACGCATGTCAGAATCCTCGGGCACTTTGGCGTCTAGGGCGGGTTCTTCTGGTGGAATATGGCAATCATCCGCGCGACCCACGATCACGTGGCGCAGGGTATCCCACTCATTCCAACTTTTGACTTCGGTTTTTTCTGGGGACCATACCATGACAGATTCCTTTATTTCAGTGCCGCGCGCACATGAAACCAAGTTGCCTGTAGGTGCAAGTATTTTTTAACGACTGGCTTTTTCAGCGATTCCTGATTGCCCTTGACGGGCCGCGAGATTTTCAAGCACATCGTTCAATTCTACGTCGCGCGACGCCAGCATCACCAATAGATGATAAAGAACATCGGCGGCCTCGTTTGTCATGGCGGCTTTGTCACCCTTTACGGCCTCAATAATTGCCTCAATCGACTCTTCGCCAAATTTTTCGGCGCATTTTTCGGGACCTTTTGCCAGTAATTGCGCGGTCCAACTGCTGGTTGGATCAGCCGTTTTGCGGGCAATTATTGTGGCAAAAAGTTCATCTAAAACGTTCATGACATCCTCATAGGGATACCGGCGGCGGCCATGTGATCCTTGGCTTCTTGAATTGTGTAATCGCCGAAGTGAAAAATTGACGCGGCAAGTACTGCTGATGCGCCGCCCTTTGTGACGCCTTCAACGAGGTGATCCAGATTACCAACACCACCAGATGCAATAACCGGTACGCTAACAGCATCTGAAATGGCGCGTGTCAAAGGCAAGTTGAACCCAGCCTTGGTACCATCACGGTCCATTGACGTGAGAAGAATTTCACCAGCGCCCTTGGAAACCACCAGCTTTGCAAATTCTATGGCATCAATCCCCGTGGCCTTGCGCCCGCCGTGTGTAAATATTTCCCATTTTCCGGGTGACACTGTTTTGGCGTCAATCGCTACAACCGTGCACTGACTGCCAAAACGATTGGCGCTGTCAGAAACGACGTCTGGGTTAGCAACGGCGGCTGAGTTAAAAGAGACTTTGTCCGCTCCAGCCAGCAACAAATTGCGCACATCATCAGCGGTGCGAACACCGCCGCCAATGGTAAGTGGCATAAAACATTGCTCGGCCGTACGCCGCGCCAAATCAAACATTGTGCCACGATTTTCGTGTGTCGCGTTAATATCGAGGAAACACAATTCATCCGCGCCAGCGGCGTCATAGGCACGTGCCGCATCCACTGGATCACCCGCATCGCGTAGGCCCACAAAATTCACGCCTTTGACGACGCGACCATCTTTGACATCCAGACAGGGAATGATCCGAGTTTTAAGCATTTGTTTGTCGCCTTTGAATATTCGCCTTGTCATAACGCCTTGGGCATCGACCCGCAATCCAAACCATGGATTTGGTGATTGCTACTTTTCCTCGTAGAATGAAGGCATTTGATCGAGTGAGGATGGATTTATGAAGTTGAAATTGGGAAATAAAGAATACAATCTCGTTTCGTTGCGAAGGGAATATTACAACAAGGCATCTCACAAAGCGGAAGAAAGCGACTACTTTAGTGTGTATGCTTGGGATTGTGAGAAGCAAGAGTACACCACAAAAAAGCCAGACCCCATTATTTCATTGGAATCGAAATTTTTAATCTATGCAGATGATTATCAAGGCAAACGGCCGGATCTTGTGTATGAGGTCATCCGAGAATTTACGCAAGAAACTGGGCTGGTGTCTGAAACAGCAGTGAACACAGAAATTCAAAAAAAGGTCGGTAAAGCAAAAGTTGAAATACCGGTTCAAAAAATTGTGGATGTCTTTGGCAAAAAATATTGTTTGAAGTTCAGCCTGAAGGCTAGATATTATCGGTATGCCTTATTTAGTGGGCCTGAAACGTGGTCCACTAACCTTATTTTGTCAGTTCCTCATGCCATTTCGATGATTGTTTGGCCTTTTGGCAAATGTATAGATGGTGAAAAATCCGAAGAATTCATAAAAGACAACGAAGTTAAGTTCTTGGACCGGAAAATTCCCGTGATCGTTGATCAGGAAAAAGGGCGCAAAATTTGCCGCAAAGGTAAGAAGCTAGATATTGCTTATTCTAAAGAACATATCAAACGTCTGAAAGATTTACTTGAACAAGAAAATAAAAACAAACGGGACGCCGAAGAGGCGTTAGCGGCCTTAAAGAAAAAATAGACCTTTGGATTAGCCGTTCAGTTCTTTAAGCGCATTCGTAAGATCGATTGCGCCATCATAAAGCGCACGGCCTGAAATTGCGCCATTTAGATCGGCACCACAGTCCCGCAGTGCAATCAAATCATCCATTGATGAAACGCCACCAGAGGCGATGACTGGAATAGAAACGGCATGGGCCAATGCGGCTGTGGCGTCGGTGTTTGGCCCTTGCATTGCACCATCACGGTTGATGTCGGTGTAAATGATTGCCGCGACTCCTGCGTCTTCAAAAGATTTTGCCAAATCGGTGACCATGATGTTGGTTTCTTCGGCCCAACCGCGTGTGGCCACGCGTCCGTCACGTGCATCTAGTCCAACAGCCACTTTACCAGGAAACGCACGAGCTGCTTCGCGCACAAGATCAGGGTCTTCTACGGCTACGGTTCCCAGGATAACGCGTGCCAAACCCTTATCCAGCCAACCTTCGATAGTTGCCATATCGCGGATGCCACCACCAAGTTGGGCAGGAACAGAACAGGTGGCCAAGATCGCCTCGACCGCTGCGCCATTGACAGGCGTTCCCGCAAATGCGCCGTTAAGGTCCACCAAATGCAACCACTCACAACCTGCATCCTGAAATGCCTTGGCTTGGGCTGCAGGATTGTCATTGAATACCGTCGCTTGATCCATTTCGCCCTTATAAAGGCGTACGCAGTTGCCATCTTTCAAATCGATTGCTGGATAAAGGATCATGATTGGGTCCGCCGTGGGCTGTAAAAGTTGCGGCTGTTTGCCATGAACAACGTAGGAATGCCAACTGGTTTTGTGGCACTTGCTTCGCGCAAGGTAATCCTTGAAACAAAATTCGAAAAATTACAGGGTTCAGATGAAATAGGAGGAACATGATGAAAATTCTTGCTTTGACGATGGCCATTTCGGCGACTTTGATCTTTCCTGCATTTGCGGGCGACGCGGTTGAGGGGCAGTGGCGCACGACGAAAGACGACAACGGAAATTCGGGGATCATTCAAGTTGCACCTTGTGGGGACAAAATATGTGGTACGTTGATTGCGTCTTTTGATGGAAACGGCGCGCCGATTGCTACTGATAATATTGGTAAAAAGATCATTTGGGACATGATAGCCCAAGGTGATGGTGCCTATAGTGGCGGCAAAATTTGGTCACCTGATCGCGACAAAACCTATAAATCAAAAATGCAACTGAACGGAAATAAACTGTCGGTAAAGGGATGTGTTCTGGTTGTTTGTCGTGATGGCGGAACGTGGACGCGCGTTAACTAGTGCTGTTTAGTTAACCTTCGCTGTAGGAAGTTTTTTGTGCGAAATATCAATTGTCGCCCCAAGCGCGTTGGCAAGTGATTGGAAACGGGCCTCGGCGACCTCGCCATAAAGATCAGCATATTTTGGATCAAGGATCAGCGTCAGCACCTTTTTCTTAGGTTGCCATTTTAACTGTGCCAGCGATTCTGGTGCAGCACCTGCCAACATCGAACCAAATCGCATGGCGCGCCCCAAAATAACCGCTTGGTTCAATTCCTGTTCGGTTAACATTTCGGCCAATGGTTCAAATTGGCCTGGTCTATTATTTTTGTAACGGTGCAATAGGGCAAATCCCAACGAAACACGTTCAAAATGCTTTAATCCCCCAAGGTTTGCCCTTGTCGCGTTTTCAAAACACACTTCGGCGCGGTAGTCCGGATGTGCCCGCCAAGAAACGTCATGCAAAAGGCACGCCGCCATAACAATTCGGCGGCGTTGATCGGACATTTTACCAAACAACGGCGTGATGAAATTAAACAGTTTTTTGCCAAAACCAGCTTGCCTTGCATTTTGGCGTTCATCAAAACGGCATGCCTCGATCAAAGGGTCACGTGCACGCAATTTTTGCGGCATTTGTTCGTAAAGCATACCTTCACGAATCCCAAAACTGGAAATACTGATCTTTTTGGGCCCAAAAACTGACACCAACTGTTGTAAGACAAGGGCAGCCGTTGGCACTAAAGCCATACGTTCGGCACTTGTGCCGGTATTTTCACGTACTCTATCCATGTCATTTTCACGAACAAACTTAACGGTTTTACTTACCGAACTGGGTGTCATCTCGTATTCATGCAAAACATGCATTGGATATTCGCGCCGTTCCATATCTACGCGCGCAATTGCCCGCCACGAGCCACCCACCAAATACAAACGTTGATGTTGAGTGCCGATGTTTTCGGCCAGCCCATTGATGACGGATTTTATGTGCGCCTTTAATCCTTTTTGGCCACCTGAAATACCACTCAATTTAAGGGGGCCAAGGGGGGAGGTAACGCGCGCGCCTACTTTGCCGTTCTTCACAATGGCAAGTTCCATGGAGGAACCGCCAATATCACATACAAGTCCGTCGGCCTCGGGCCAGCCGAGTAAAACACCTTGTGCAGACAGACGCGCTTCTTCTTTACCGTCGATTTTCCATATTTTCAGACCTGTTTGTGCCTTCACTTCGCTTATGAATTCTTGACCATCTGTCGCTTCGCGAACAGCGGCCGTGGCAATAGCTGTCAAAGGGCCTGTTCCCATGGATTCTGCTAACAAAACAAAACGTTTAATGGCTGCAAGTGCGCGTTTTCGACCACTTGGGTTAAGGCGGCCAGTTTCGGCCATGTTCGCACCTAACCCGCACAAATCTTTCGTTGAAGAAATAAGCCGGGGAACGCGCGGCACCGTCAAACACTACTAACTTACAGAGTTTGATCCCACATCAACAACGCCAACACGGCTGAGTGCGCGACTGGATGGGTCATCAAACAATGGGCGGCCAAAGGGCCCCCAATCCTCAATCGTGTTGTCTGATACGGCGTCCATTTAAGGCCCCTTTAGTGTTTTTTCGTAGTCTTCGACGTAAAATACATGCGTCAATCTTTGGAGTGCGCCAGTTTAGGCACATCCGCCGCGCCGGCGGTTCCGCGCCCAGAAAGTGATGGGTTTTCCATGAAAAATCTGTGGCAATTAAACTGTTGCCTGTCTGTGAAATCAGATTGTCTTTCAAAATCACCCATGGCGTTCATCACCCAGCTTTGGGATTGATCAGCAAGGTTGGCGGCCATGATTTGGCTGACAATTTGGGCCTTCACTGTGGCGTTCTTGATTTCAACCAGCGTTTCAACCCGCCGCGACAGGTTTCGCCCCATCCAATCGGCGGATGAGATGTATACTTTCGCTTTCTTCGAGGGCAATCCGCCACCGTTGGAAAAGCAGACCAATCGGGAGTGTTCCAAAAATCGACCGACGATGGATTTAACGCGAATGTTTTCGGAAAGGCCCTTGATACCTGGCCTTAGGCCACAAATGCCACGGACCACCAATTCAATTTTGACGCCTTCCTGAGAGGCCTCGTAAAGGGCGTCGATAATATCTGGTTCAATCAGAGAGTTAAGCTTGGCCCAAATTTCAGCAGGCTTTCCCTTACGAGCGTATTCAATTTCCGCCTTTATGTTTTTTAGAAGTGTCGATTTTAAGTTCACTGGTGAAATGGCAAGGTTTTCCAAACCCTCAAGCGGCGCGTAGCCGCCGATGTAGTTGAAAACCTTGGTTGCATCGCGCCCTAAGGCGGCATCACAGGTGAAAAAACTAACGTCGGTATAAAACTTGGCCGTTATCGGGTGATAATTGCCGGTGCCAAAATGCGTGTAAGTGACCAGTTTTTTACCTTCACGGCGCACAACAATCGAAATTTTTGCGTGTGTTTTATAGTTCAGAAACCCATAGACAACATGCGCACCAGAGCGTTCCAAACGGCGTGACTGGCGAATATTTGCGGCCTCATCAAAGCGGGCCTTTAGTTCAACCAGCGCAGTTACGGATTTACCCGCTTCTGCCGCATCACAAAGGGCTGTTACAATCGGGCTTTCGCTTGAGGTGCGATAGAGCGTTTGTTTGATAGCAACCACGTTTGGATCACGGGCGGCTTGATCCAAGAAACGCACCACCATGTCAAATGTTTCATAAGGATGGTGCAGCAACATGTCTTTTTGTTTGATGGCAGAAAACATATCGCCGTCGTGATCTTGAACACGTTCCGGAACACGGGGGGTGAATTTTGGCCACAGCAAATCGCTGCGATCCTCAATCACCAGTTCGGCCAGATCCGCAAGACCAATAAGACCTTTGATTTCGACAACTTCGTCTTCGCTAACGTGTAAGTTTTCAACGATAACACGGCGCAAGTCACTTGGCGCACCAGAGGAAATTTTAAGACGGATCACTTCGCCACGACGCCGTCGTTTAAGGGCCGTTTCAAATTCTCGAACAAGGTCTTCGGCTTCTTCTTCGACCTCAAGGTCGCTGTCGCGTAATACCAAAAACGCACAGTGCGAACGAATTTCATAGCCTGCAAAAAGGGCAGGGACATTAAGTAAAAGCAAATCTTCTAAGGGCAAGAAACGAATTTCATCACCTGAATTTGGGAGGCGTACAAAACGTTCGATTTGGTTTGGCACAGGCAATAGTGCCTGAAGAATGCGCCCATCGGCCTTGCGCTTAAGTTTGAGTGCCAGCGAAAATCCACCGTTTTGCAGAAACGGAAATGGGTGGGCTGGATCGATGGCTAGTGGTGAAACAATCGGAAATACTTGCTCGATGAAAAATGCGCGTAACCATTTCACGTCAGCGTCGGTCAGGTTTTTGTGATCGAGAATTTTAATCCCTGCCTCAGACAATAAACCCTGAAGTTCTTGACGTACCTCTTGCTGACTTGCCAGTAATTCGCGCGCGTTTACATTGATTTTTGAAAGTTGCTCTGCTGGGGTCATCCCATCGGCGGCAGGGTTGGTATTTCCAGCCCGAGCAAGTTCACGCAAACCTGCCACGCGCACTGTGTAAAACTCATCCAAATTGCTGGCGGAAATCGACAGAAATTTCACACGTTCCAACAATGGTACCCTTGGGTTTTTTGCTTCTTCAAGAACACGCCAGTTAAACGAGAGCCAACTTAATTCGCGATTCATGAACCGTTTTGATCCCGCAAACTCTGATGCATCCAACACCGTTGGCACGGGTGTTGGTGTTTCAAGGAAGTTGGTCGTCGCCAAAACTGAGGGGGCAGCTATGTTCACACGGGTTCTTTCGTTTGTGCTTTTGTGTGATTATTGCGCTTCTGGGGCCAATTTGTCCAGAACTTCGCTTGCCAATTCAATCGAGAGCTTGCGTTTTTGCGAAAGGGCAAGACGGTCCATCTCATCAACAATTTCACGCGCTGCAGACAAAGAACGCGTCATCCGTTTCAGCATATAAGTCAAAAGTTTGGGTGTCGCAGACAGTTGGTGATCATCAAAATGCTTCATCAAAACGGCCTGTAATAGCCCCTCATCCGGTGCCAATAGGGCCGCCTGAGGTGTGGCCAACATGCGGCTGTTTAGATCAGCAAGTTTTAGCCCCCACTGACTGGGCGGCGTTTTCGCTGTCACCATCAAGTACCCACCAGATGCCAGAACTAAATTATGCAGATGGAACAATCCAGTTTCGGCGGCCATTTCCAAAGGTTGATCCGCGTCTTCGACAATAATTGAGGAACCATCAAGTTCCTCCATCATAAGTAAGGGAACTTCGGTAGCCGGCACAATCCGTGCCCCCACTTCGTCAGCCCAAATTTGGGCCAGATGAGATTTTCCAGAGCCGGCAGCGCCGGTTAAAATCACCTTGCGCTCCGGCCAGTCACGCCAACCTTCTAACATCGCCACGGCATGCTGGTTCGATGGCGAAATGAAAAAATCGGCGCGCCCAAGTGCTTGCTTAACAGGCAAGTCAAAGATTAGTTGTTCGGCCACTGATTAGTCTTGCGTATCTGATCCGGGGCCTTGGTAGAGCAGGCCGGATTTATATTGAACGATGGCAAATCGAATGATCACGCCCAAAGACGCCGCCAAAGGAACCGCAACCAACAAGCCAACGAAACCAAACAAAAGGCCGAAAACCGATAGCGCGAAAAGCAACCACACTGGATGGAGGCCAACACTTTCGCCAACCAGTTTTGGTGTCAAAATATTGCCTTCAACAAACTGACCGACGGCAAAGATAACGACGACGATGCCGATCATTAACCAATTTCCCCAGAATTGAAACAAGGCCAAACCAATGGCCAAGACACCGCCAAACAGTGCGCCAATATAGGGGATAAAGGAAATCAAACCAGCGACGAAACCAACGACAAGGCCAAATTGTAGACCGGCCAACATTAAGGCCGCTGCATAATAGGCGCCTTGAATGGCACAAACTGTTCCTTGACCACGAATGAAAGACGCAAGTGTTCTGTCAATTTCGCGGGCCAGTTGTCGTATCACGTCGCGATGTTCGCGTGGCATCAGGTCGTCGATTTTGGCAACCATATTGTCCCAATCAAGCAACAGGTAAAAGGCAACAACTGGAACAATAACTACTAATACCAATATGTTAAGAAGTGACACTGCAGAAGTGACCAACCCATTCAACAGATCGCCTCCTTTGGCGCGAATAGTTTCGCCAAGCGATTGCAGCGATTGGCGCAGCGTACTTTCAGCATCCATAAGGGACGGAAATTTTTCGGTCAGAAATTTTTGTAGATCACTAAACGCCTGTGGCGCAAATTCAACCAAGGCAACGGACTGGCGAACCAATGTTGGTACCACAAGCAGTGCCATTACGATGAACACCAATATGGCAAGCAATGTAATCAACGTGGTCGCAATTGTCCGAGACAATCCCATACGCTCCAGGCGATCCGCAATCGGATCAAGACAATACGCAATTGCACCGCCTAAAAGGAACGGCATGATCACATCACCAAGGACCCACAAAATGCCAAGAATGACGGCAACGACGATGCCCCAATATTTAGCTTGTTGTTGAACAGGTAAGCCCATTTTCATCCTCGATTTATGTTTGGCGCGATTGTCGCCTATGTACCTTGATGGTGCAAGGCCTAAGCCGAAACTGAAATTACCAAGAATTGGGTGCTTTGCCTTGTTTCACTTGGCCCCTTGGCATAGATGTTGCGCAACGAAACGCCATATGGGGCCAATTTATGCGACTAAGCCGTTACTTCCTGCCTGTTTTGAAAGAAAATCCCGCTGACGCACAGATCGTCAGCCATCGTTTGATGTTGCGTGCTGGTATGATTAAGCAAGCAAGTGCAGGTATTTACAGCTGGTTGCCGCTGGGCCTCAAGGTTTTGCGAAATATTGAGCGCATCGTTCACGAAGAACAAGCCAAAGCGGGACATATTCCGGTTTTGATGCCCACAGTTCAATCGGCAGATTTGTGGCGTGAAAGTGGGCGTTATGATGACTACGGCGAGGAGATGCTGCGGATTTCGGATCGCCACGGTCATGACATGCTGTATGGCCCAACGAATGAAGAACAAATCACGGATATTTTCCGCGCGCATGTTCATTCTTACAAAGATTTGCCACTCACGCTGTATCAAATTCAGTGGAAATTCCGCGATGAACGTCGCCCTCGTTTTGGTGTGATGCGTGGCCGCGAATTTTTGATGAAAGATGGTTATAATTTTGACATTGATTATGACAGTGCGATGCACGCTTATAATCGCCACATGGTTGCCTATCTGCGTACCTACGAACGTATGGGTCTGAAAGCGATCCCAATGCGCGCGGATTCAGGACCCATCGGTGGTGAAGATACTCACGAGTTTTTGGTGTTGGCTGACACCGGCGAAAGCGAAGTGTTTTATGACAGCGACATTCTTGATTTGAATTTTGGGGATCGCGTCGTTGATTTTGATGATGTTTCAGCCTGTGCTGAAGTGGTCACTGAATGGACAACGCCGTACGCGCGTACTGATGAAACCCATGACGAAGCCCTGTATAACGATATTCCAGAAGCCCGTCGTAAATCATCGCGCGGCATTGAAGTCGGCCAAATTTTTTATTTTGGTACTAAATATTCAGACTCTATGGGGGCTTCTGTTGTCGATGGCGAACAAAACAAAGTGCCTGTTCACATGGGCAGCCACGGCATTGGCGTTTCAAGGTTGCTTGGTGCAATCATTGAGGCCAGCCACGATGACAACGGCATCATTTGGCCAGAAGGTGTTACGCCTTTCCACTGCGGAATTGTGAACCTTCGTCAAGGTGATGAGGCCACGGATGGCGCATGCGGCGCATTGTACGAGGCGTTAACGGCAGCGGGTCTTGAACCACTTTATGATGACCGCAATGAGCGGGCAGGCGCCAAGTTCGCAACTATGGATTTGATTGGTTTGCCTTGGCGTATTACTGTTGGCCCACGCGGATTGAAAAATGGTGTCGTTGAATTAACGTCTCGCCGTACTGGCGAAAGCCAAGAATTATCGATCGAAGCCGCAGTTGAAGCGGTGGTGAAGGTCTATGAAAACCACTAGCGCTTTTTTTCGCGTGGCTTTCTAAGAATTGAGAGGCTTCGCCTCGCTGGTTAGATTGCGTTGCCGCTTTTCAGCAGCAACGCGTTGGACCGCTTGGGTGGTGTTGAGACAAAGGGGCTGAATGTGATTGTTCGAATGCTGACGTTAAGCGGTGGAATGCTTGGAGCAGCTGGGCTTTCGCAGTTTCCAGAATTCACGCAGCAATATACGCAACGTTTGGCGGGTGCCGTTGGCGAACTTTCAATTGTGGTTGAGGATTTTGATCGCTCGGCCAGTAATGCTGGCTTGAGCCGAGATGAAGCACTTGAGACCCTGACCGGTACAGAGTTCCTGATTAATCGTCGACAGGATATGACGCGCTCGTTTACTCGCTTTGAAAATCTAAGTGCCGATCTGGTCATACTTAGGGACGCAGGCCCTTTTGGGCGTTTGATGAATTTTCCGCGTCTTCGTGATGGTGACGTCGCTGTAGCGGCGTATTCTGATTATAAACCCGCGCTGCCATTGACCTTTGAAGGGGCAAGTTTTGCCGCCATTGGTTTTGTTGCAAGTTGGTTTGCATTCGGTGGCATATTTGCCATTTTCGGGCGATTGTTTCGCCGTAAATCAAAACCTCAAAAAATTTCAGCCAAAGTTCGGGAATTTCCCGACATACGGCCTTAAAGATGGAAGACTGACCTGATGGCAACTTCTCCTGCCCCGTTTTCGCGATTTGAATGGATGATTGCGTGGCGTTATTTACGTGCACGTCGTTCCGAAGGTGGAATTTCGGTCATGACGTGGATCAGTCTAATCGGCATTGCCTTGGCCGTATTTGCGCTGATTGCTACCTTGGCTGTTCGCTCTGGCTTTCGCAGTGAATTTGTTGACACGATTTTAGGGGCCAATGCGCATGTCGCCGTTTATTCGCCATTACGGGTGGATGAATTTGGAAAAACAACACGCCTGATTGCGGATTATGATGAAATGGCTGAACGGGTTCGCGCTGTTGATGGTGTCGTTCGGGTAGCGCCAATTTTAAAGGGCGAAGTTCTTGTCAGTCTGCGCAATCGGAGTGCAGGCGTTCAGATTTACGGCATGTCGCCCAATGATTTGCTTAGTCTGCCAGGTATGGTGAACAGCGATCAAGCCATCGGCGACATTAATCGATTTGGCGAAGGACTGGCAATTGGGTCAGGTGTTGCACGACAGCTGGGCGCAGGGCTGGGGGATCGCATCAAAATTCTGTCACCCGACGGCGTGAAAACCGCCTTTGGTACCAGCCCGCGGGTGAAAACCTATGAAATTACCTATATTTTTTCGCTTGGCCGCTATGACATTGATCGAGTCCGCATCTATATGCCTTTGACTGAGGCGCAAAGCTTTTTCAATGCCGAGGAACGCGTTGAAGAATTAGAAGTGATGGTTGACCGGCCTGAATTAATTGAACAATACGAATTACCAATTCTCAGAGCCGCCGGCACTGATGCCATTCTTTGGACTTGGCAAGACAGCTCTGGTTCCTTTTTACGTGCGCTAGAAGTTGAGGATAATGTGATGTTTATTATTCTTTCGATCCTTGTTTTGATTGCCACGATGAATATTGTTTCTGGCCTGATTATGTTGGTGAAAAACAAAGGACGCGACATAGGGATATTGCGCACCATTGGACTGTCAGAAGGTTCAATTTTGCGCGTGTTTTTTATATGCGGTGCTTCGGTTGGCGTTGTTGGCACGTTGCTTGGAACCGTTTTGGGGTGCTTGTTTGCTCTTTATATTGACCCGATATTTGGTTTGGTTAACTCAATTGGAGAAGGCGGCATTTGGGATGCATCTATTCGTGGCCTTTACCATTTGCCCGCAAAACTAGAAGTTGCGGATGTTATTACAGCGGTTAGTCTTTCGCTTGGTCTATCGTTCATCGTGACCATTTTCCCCGCCCGACGCGCGGCACGAATGAACCCAGTAGAGGCGCTGCGATATGAGTGATGATGTGTTAATCTTAAAGGGCATATCAAAGGCCTATCACAAAGGTAAAGAAAGCCAAATCAAGGTGCTGGATGATGCCTCGGTTACTGTTGGTCGAGGTGAATTGGTGGCATTGGTTGCGCCATCGGGTGCTGGGAAATCAACGTTGTTGCATATTGCAGGCCTGCTCGACACGCCTGACAGTGGGCGCGTGACCATTAAAGGACAGGATTATTCAGACAAAAGTGACCGTCGTCGCACAGCTGCACGACGTCAAGATGTTGGGTTCATCTACCAGTTTCATCATTTGCTTGCTGAATTCACGGCACTGGAAAACATTGTGCTTCCACAATTGGCAAATTGCGTTTCACGCAACGAAGCCGATGAATATGCGCGGCATTTGCTTGGCGAGGTTGGTCTTGCGTCACGGGCGGATCACCGGCCTGCTGAAATGTCTGGTGGTGAACAGCAAAGGGTGGCCTTCTGTCGTGCCTTGGCAAACCGGCCCGCACTTTTGTTGGCTGATGAACCAACAGGTAATCTTGATCCATCCACTTCTGATCAAGTTTTTGAGGCATTGATGACACTTGTTCGAGGTTCTGGGCTTTCAGCACTGATTGCCACGCATAATCCTGAACTGGCTGCACGAATGGACCGGACATTGCATTTGGAAAATGGTCGATTGGTGTAGATCGAACCAGCAATTTCAATATTGATTTTTGTTTCAAGATTGCTATGCACACATCCAATTGCTTGTCTCAAAGGAAATCCAATGGAAATCAGTCTCGCCAGCATTTTTGATCAATCTCGCGCCGCGTTAATCACGCATGGTGCTGCACCTTGGGTTGCCGATACAGTTGCACAAGCCGTTCGTCGGGCCGAGGCCACGGGAAACAAAATCTGTGGGCTTTATTATCTGGAAAGCTATTGTCAGCAATTGGTAACGGGGCGAGTTTCAGGCACGGTGGAACCTGTAGTTTCTCAACCTAAAGATGGCGTTGTTAAGGTCGATGCAGGATTTGGTTTTGCACAAGCTGGTTTTACGCGCGGATTGCCAAAGGCAGTTGAAGTTGCACGTAAGAATGGCATTTGTTTGCTGGCTGTTGGCCAAGCGCATACTTGCACCAGCCTTGGTTTCTTTACCGAACAAATTGCCGCCGAGGGGTTGATTGGATTGGGCGTGACGAACGCATCATCTATCGTTTCCGCCCCAGGTGGTAAGGATCGCATTTTGGGCACAAACCCAATGTCCTTTGCTGTTCCAGACGCATCTGGTGGCGTAGCAATGAAATTTGATTTTTCAACGTCTGCTGTTGCTTTGGGTAAAATCACAATGGCCAAGGCCGCGGGGCAAAAAATTCCGCTGGGTTGGGCCGTTGATAAAGATGGAAACCCAACAGATGATCCAGCCGCCGCAATTGAAGGCGCGCTGGTTTCTGCCGGTGGATACAAAGGATGGGGTTTGGGCCTCATGGTTGAAATTCTGGCGGCTGGTTTAACTGGTTCTGTGAATTCGCTTGATGTGGCGGGATTGAAATTACCGGACGGCAAACCACATGATTTGGGGCAGACATATATTCTTATCGATCCTGGTTTTCAGGCAGCGTTTCAAGACCGATTAAAGCGGGTTTTTGATGCGGTAGAAGCCGACGAGGGTGCACGAATTCCAGGGGCTTCGGATACATCAATGGATCCTGTTGATGTTGATAGGGCCATGGTCGAAAAACTGGCCGCTTTGGCAGGTTCTTAACCGCGTTGGGTGATGAAAACACCTAATGCCATAACTGCAATGCCAGTTGCGCGTGTCCATGTAATGGGATCAACACGCGCGCCCATCAAACCAAAATGATCAATTGCTGCAGCCGAAATCATTTGACCAAGCAGAACAAAAAACACCGCATTGCCCACGCCAAATTTGGGGGCAATGCTGGTGATTGCAAGCACGTAAAATGCAATAAGAATTCCTGCAAAAAACAGCGCAACCGGTGCCGCTTGCCACATGCCTTTTGATGGAACACCGCTTAACAACATCGTACCAAATGCGGTGATAAATGCCATGGCGAACAAAACACTGGCCGCGGCGGCCGGGTTTGCCAATCGTTGCCCCAACCCAGCATTCATTGCGGCCATGATTGGCACGGCAATGCCCACCGCCAGCATGATTGCGGCGTATTTTGCGGTGGTTGTGGTTAGATCCATTATCGCCCTTTAAACGTCCAGTTCTTCTACGAATTTCGCGTTTTCTTGAATGTATTCAAATCGTTTCTCAGGTTTTTTGCCCATTAAACGTTCCACCAAATCGCCGGTTTCGCCCGGTTCATCCTCATCAATCGTGACGCGGATAAGTTTGCGGGTCAGCGGGTTCATTGTGGTGTCTTTCAGATCTTTCGCGTCCATCTCGCCAAGACCCTTAAATCGAGACACATCAATTTTACCTTTTCCACCCAACCCTTTTTCAAAATGATTGTTCTTTTCAATTTCGTCCAAACAATAAACTCGTTTTGCTCCTTGCGTCAGGCGAAACAACGGTGGGCAAGCCAGATAAAGGTGGCCGTTATCGATCATCGGCCGCATTTGTGTGTAAAAGAACGTCATCAAAAGGGCCGCAATATGCGCCCCGTCAACATCCGCATCGGTCATGATGATAATCTTGTCATAACGTAAATCGTCGACGTTGAACTTCGTGCCTAAACCCACACCCAAAGCTTGGCATAAGTCGTTGATTTCGGCGTTTTGTCCCATCTTGGAACTGGCGGCACCCAAGACGTTCAGAATTTTACCGCGTAATGGAAGCAAAGCCTGCGTTTTACGATCCCGCGCCATTTTGGCTGAACCACCCGCAGAGTCGCCCTCTACGATAAACAGTTCAGTACCTTCGCGGTTTGAATTTGAGCAATCGGTTAGTTTGCCCGGAAGGCGCAGCTTCTTCGTTGCTGATTTGCGCGCGGTTTCTTTTTCCATTTTTCGGCGCAGACGTTCTTCTGAACGCAACACAAGGAAATCTAGAATCGCGCCGGCTGATTTTGTATCCGCCGCCAACCAGTTATCAAAATGGTCACGCACTGAATTTTCGACCAAACGCTGTGCTTCAACCGTGGCAAGGCGGTCCTTAGTTTGTCCAACAAATTCTGGTTCACTGATAAAACAACTAACAAGCGCTGATCCGCCCGTTGTTAAATCTTCGCGCGTGATTTGAGTGGCCTTTTTGTTATTGATTAATTCGCCGTAGGCTTTGATGCCTTTTAGAACGGCGGCCCAAAAACCGCTTTCATGGGTGCCGCCTTCGGGCGTGGGAACGGTATTACAATAGGATTGAATGAAGCCATCTCGGCTTGGCGTCCAATTGATCGCCCATTCAACTTTGCCTGGAACACCGAATTTTTCTTGAAAATCCACGGTGCCCGCGAATGGTTTTTCGGCATACGTCGTTGCCGTGCCTAGTGTTTCATTCAAATAGTCTGAAAGGCCACCTGGAAAGTGGAATGTTGCCTCAGTTGGGGTGGTGCCATCGTCAATTTCAGATTTCCACCGAATTTCCACACCGGAAAACAGATACGCCTTTGAGCGGATGGATTTGAACAAACGAGCGGGTTTGAAGCGGTGATGCCCAAAAATTTGTTCATCCGCATGAAAAGTAACGGATGTGCCGCGACGATTTGGGGCGGCACCGACTTTCTCAACTGGTCCCTGAGGAATACCGCGGGAAAAACGTTGCTCATAAAGTTCTTTGTTCCGTGCGACTTGAACAACCATGCTGTCTGAAAGTGCATTCACCACCGAGGCACCAACGCCGTGCAAGCCACCAGATGTTTGGTAGGCCTTGCCCGAAAACTTACCGCCAGCATGCAGTGTGCAAAGGATCACTTCTAAGGCAGATTTATCAGGAAACTTTGGGTGCGGGTCGATCGGAATGCCGCGCCCGTTGTCGCGAATTGTAACTGCATAATCAGCGTGCAGTTCAACCTCAATGCGGTTTGCATGTCCTGCAACCGCTTCATCCATAGAGTTGTCGAGAACTTCGGCAACCAAGTGATGCAATGCGCGTTCATCCGTGCCGCCGATATACATGCCGGGGCGTAGACGCACAGGTTCCAAACCCTCAAGAACCTCGATGGAAGAAGCATCATAAGTTGGGTCGTCTTTGGGCGTGGTCAGTAGATCGTTTGCCATTGGGCTGCTCTGTATTTTTGGAATTGTTGTCTTATTTTGACAGGCGCGGCGACCATGCGCAACGTCGCATTTCAGTGTTCGGTGCGTGAAGTCAAAAAGGACTGATAGAGAACAGCCCTTTTCGCAGTTTGTTTCTACAAAATGCCTTGAACGATGATCATCACAACCAGCGCAACGATCCAAAATCCGGCATTCACATTACGTACATAGCTGGTTTGTTTGGCGAATGTGCCGCCAGAATAGGCCAGAACAGTGAAAGCAACCGTGCCTAGTATTACAGTCAACAAGGCGTCATTGGCGGCGGTCACGGCAACAAACCATGACATCAGCAATAATCCTAAAAGCTGTAAGATCATGGCAAGGGCAGGCATTTCGCTGGCACTGCCCAGATTTAGGCCCAAACCTTCGGCCCATTTTTTACCAAATAGTTTTTCAGAATACCAAAGCCAACCTACTAGGAAAGAAGCAACTGCCCCGACGATTACTGCAAGCCAACTGATATTTGTTGTGATTTCTTCCATTTTGATACTCCCTCTGATTTGGTTGCCCTTGTCGGGCAACCTTGGTGAGATTCTGACAGAAGTTTACGCCAATTTATACAATAAATTGGCGTATTAAGCGATGCTTTGTTCTCAGTGACTTAGATCGCGCCGATTAACAGCTTATTTGATAGCGCCTTCGAATTCACGCCATTCGCCTTTGCTCATGCCGGAATTTTCTTGTGTAACGGCTTCGCCCTTTAACATCCGACGTACGCAATCCAGCGCTGTTGCTGACATTTGTGCGCCGCCCAAACGATAATCTTCAAACGCGCGATAGGCGAAAGGAACCCAATCGGCGACGATTTTGCAAATCTCATTCGCATAGACGCGAATTTCATATTGGGCATGGGCATCAGCCCGCAGACGCAAGAAATGGAACAGATTGTGTAAATCAACCTTCCAATACCATTGCGTATAGATGTTGGCAGGTAAATTCATGCGCGCCAATTCCCGTGCAAGGCCATTTTGCCCCTCATCAGAAATCATCGACTCATAATTGTCATAGCTGCGTTCGGAATCTGTTTTCAAGATATCCAAAACGCGGGCGGCTTCTTCGCCTTCAAGAACTTGACCGCGGCCCTGATTGTTTATCACGGATTGCGCGTTGATGTGTTCGGGAGCTGGAATGTAAAATTCGCGATCCAGGATGGAATAGCGCGCGGAATACTCATTCACGTTGGCTGTCCGGTGGCGAATCCACTGACGGGCTACAAAAACTGGCAGTTTCACATGCAGTTTGATTTCGCACATTTCAAAGGGCGTTGAATGCCAGTGACGCATCAAATAGCGGATCAAGCCCTCGTCGTTTTGAACAGACTTTGTACCTTTGCCATATGAAACGCGGGCTGCTTGTGTGATGGCGTTATCGTCACCCATATAATCAATCACACGGATAAAACCGTGATCTAAAACTGGATAGGCCGTATAAAGATGATCTTCCATGCCTTGCACGGTTGCGCGGCGGGTTTGGTTGGTTTGCGACCGTTGCGCAGCGATTTCTTCTTTTTGTTCGTCTGACAGCGCCATTTCGCCCCCCAAAGTATAAGTGACTCGTTACCTACAATATAATTTTGATGATTCAAATCTGTTTTCAGAAAAAACCGATCCCCAACGCTGGACGGAAATGTTCGCTCGGCGTAGGACTGGATGATGACAGATATGCAATCATTGGGATTTGAAAACTGGCTGACCAACCGAAAGGGTGGGGGCGTTATTGTTTTCATTCTGAAACAGTTGTGGGCGGCGTTATTTGGTTGCGTTTTCCTTGCTGCAATATTGCTTAGCAAAGCAATTTGGCAACCAGACTGGGCATTGGCGCGCTATGATGGGTTGGTCATATTTGCCGTAGTGACGCAAATTCTGATGGTTGTTTTTCGGCTTGAAACCAAGACCGAAGTCAAAGTTATCATTCTGTTTCACATTACCGGCACGGTTATGGAATTTTTCAAAGTGGGGGCCGGATCATGGGCATACCCAGAAGACAGTGTTTTAAAAATCCTGGGTGTGCCCCTTTTTACTGGATTTATGTACGGAACTGTCGGCAGTTACATCGCTCGGGCGATACGGATTTTCAACATACGCTTTGCTTCCTATCCACCCTTAGGCGTTAGTTTCTTACTTGCTGGCGCTATCTACGTAAACTTCTTTGCGCACCACTATATTTACGATTTCAGGTGGGTTCTGATCGCACTGACCGTGCTTGTTTATGGGCGCTGTCGTGTTTGGCTCCATGTTGGAAATCAGGCGATGTGGGCACCGTTTCCGATTGCTGTTTTAATGGCGGCTTTCGGTCTTTGGGTAGCTGAAAATGTTGGAACTTATAGCAAAACTTGGATTTATGCAGGGCAGTTGAGTGGCGAGTTGGTCAGTTTTTCAAAAATGGGCTCGTGGTATCTCCTAATTTATGTAGCATTCGCAACAGTGACTTTGGTCCAAAGACAGGCGCTGGAAATTCGTTCGAAAAAGGATGTGGTGCCTTAATGGCAAAAACTATTGTCGCACTCGTTTTTGTGGTTTTTGCATCTTCAAGTGCGTATGCCAATTGCCGTCGGGCATTGGCCTTTGGGTTAGATGTTTCAGGATCGGTTAGTGAACAGGAATATATCCTGCAACGAGAGGGATTAGCCAATGCTTTGCTTTCCCCAATGGTTCAACAAGCAATATTTGCGATGCCGAATGCCCTCATTAAACTGATGGTTTTTGAATGGAGCGCCGCAAGTTACCAAAGCGTCTTAGTCGATTGGAAGGATATGAATACCCCGTCCGATTTAGAGGCATTTTCCAAGAGTTTGGTTTTGGCCCCCCAATCAAAGCGGCCATATTCAACAGGGTTGTCTGGGGCGATGAAATTTGGTGTGTCACAATTGAAAAACCAATCGGGATGTTGGCGACGCACTTTGGATATTTCTGGTGATGGCATTGCAAACGACGGCCCTTTTCCCAGCACGTTGTTTCGAGGTGAGGGCATAGAGAATATCGTGATCAATGGGTTGATCATCGGGGCCGCCAATAAGAATGGCAGTCAGGGTATGGTCTATGAAACGCGGAAACTCGCCAAGTATTATGAAGATGTCGTGATCCGAGGAACCGACGCGTTCGTTGAAACAGCGTTTGGTTTTGGTGACTATTACGAGGCTATGCAACGAAAGTTGTTGCGTGAAATTCCCGTAATCGCCATCAGTTCCAATTCGCGTGATGTTCCCAGATTGGCAAAATTGGAAAGTTCAGATCAATAGATGTACCGAATTTGATCTGCCCAGTACCGCTCGACACGCCTCAGGCTTGTGTTGATGTCCTCAATGCCTTGCGGGCCCAAAACACCCTTGCTTTCAAGGGCACCGGCGTGGTGGGAAAAAAGTTCCTCAACTGTGTCCCGTACTTTTCGCCCTTTTTGAGTAAGGCGAACACGCACGGATCGACGATCAATTTCACAACGTTGATGATGCATAAATTCTGTTTCCACCAGCTTTTTTAAGTTATAGGAAACATTAGACCCCTGATAATATCCGCGGGATTTTAATTCGCCGGCTGTTACCTCGTTTTCGCCGATATTGAACAGCAACAACGCCTGTACCGCATTGATTTCTAGCATACCGATGCGTTCAAATTCGTCTTTGATGACGTCGAGCAACAATCGGTGCAATCGTTCGACAAGGGCCAAACTTTCCAAATATCCAGTCATAAAACTGGCGTTTAGTTTTGGTCCTGGAACCGAATGAATGCTCATGCTGTAACTCCGTCATGTTTGTTGACTGAGTTTTGACGGGAAAAGCAAAATATATTGTAAATGGACGCGTAGAATTACAGAAAAATTGATTCAATCTTGCCGATGCTGCTGCATTATATGGGCGATCAGATCAGAATACTTGGCCGGTCGGGCTATTTGATTGGAAAACCACTGATACAAATCCTGATCATTTTCCCACAAAAGTTGATCATAAAGATCGATATCGGCCTCTGACATATCTTTGAATCCTTTGTCCGAAAATGGACCAAGAATCATATCCATTTCTTTGATGCCGCGTCGCCACGAACGCATTCGCAGCCTGCGCACACGATTTTCATGATTTTCAGCGTTGTTTTGGGCGTTCATCGGGCGATTCATCCTTGTAGGTATTCAAAGCCGCTTTTAGAACAAGCCGACGCCACTTTCAAACCGGAGCTTTCCATGTCTTTCCTGTCAAAATCTCTTTCACGCGTAAAACCCTCCCCAACAATCGCCGTAAGCACGATGGCCGCTGAACTAAAGGCCGCTGGACGCGATGTAATTGGTCTTGGCGCAGGTGAACCCGATTTTGACACGCCCGAAAACATCAAAGCGGCTGGCGCAAAGGCAATTGCCGATGGCAAAACAAAATACACAGCACCCGATGGCATTATTGAGTTGAAACGCGCGATTTGCGAAAAATTCGAGCGCGAGAACAACCTGACATATACAACGGATCAAGTTTCTGTCGGCACTGGTGGCAAGCAAATCCTATATAACGCTTTGGTCGCGACAATGAATCCAGGCGATGAAGTGATCATTCCCGCGCCTTATTGGGTAAGTTATCCAGATATGGTTTTATTGGCCGGTGGCACGCCAGTTATTGCCGAGGCCAGCTTGCAAACTGGATTCAAACTAACGGCCGATCAACTAGAAGCGGCGATTACACCTAAAACTAAATGGCTTATTTTCAATTCCCCATCTAATCCAACCGGTGCGGGCTATTCTCGTGAAGAATTGAAAGAACTTACGGATGTTTTGCTACGTCACCCACATGTTTGGGTCATGACTGATGATATGTATGAGCATCTTGCATATGGCGATTTTAAGTTTTGCACACCAGCCGAAGTAGAACCAAAATTGTATGATCGTACGTTGACCTGTAACGGCGTATCCAAAGCCTATTCAATGACAGGATGGCGCATTGGTTATGCGGCTGGTCCGAAAGAATTGATCGGTGCGATGCGCAAAATTCAATCGCAGTCCACTTCAAATCCAAGCTCGATCAGCCAATGGGCAGCCGTTGAAGCATTAAACGGCCCGCAGGATTTCTTGAAAACGAATAACGAAATGTTCGTACGTCGTCGTGATCTTGTGGTTTCTATGCTAAATGACGCCGAAGGCATTGTTTGCCCAACACCAGATGGTGCGTTTTATGTGTATCCTTCGGTTGCGGAATGCATCGGCAAAACCAGCGCCAAGGGCGTAAAGATTGAAAACGACGAAGTGTTTGCAACAGCACTGCTTGAGGAAAAAGGCGTGGCGGTTGTGTTCGGTGCGGCCTTTGGTCTTTCGCCAAACTTCCGAGTAAGCTACGCTACGTCGGATGAAGCACTAAAAGAAGCGTGCAGTCGTATCCAAGATTTCTGCGCTGAACTAAAGTAAGGGCCTTATGTCATTAGAGCTGCCAGAATTTTATTTTCGGGTCCGTGAAAACGGGGCTTTCGTGTATCTTGTGGATACCGAAAATAGGCAGCGGCGCATTGAAATGAACCAAATTGCGGTCGTGAATGTCCGCAATGGTCAGATCAAACCGCATGGCGACCACAAGCTGACAGAAGGCGAGGTTCAAGTCATCCGCGACTGGATGGAAGATCGCCTTTTGGTTCTTGAAGAGCGCGACATAGACGACATCTTCCGCGCCATCGATTATCTGAATTTGACAACCCATTGGGCACAATCAAATGCCAAAGAAGAACAGTTAGAAGAGGTGACCGATAGTTTGCTGTTGGCCATGCACGACTTGCGTTCCGTTTTGATCCGCAAAAAGGGTGATCGAATTTTGAAGAAAGCCGCCGAGTAATATTGGCAAGCTTGCCGTCCGGCCATTGTGATCGTTTCCGTTTGGAAATTTTTGTCTAAGCGATGTGTCTTCATCGTGGCGATCTTGATGTTGGAAACGCTCAAAGAAATCGCTCTACAATTTCTATCATATAACTCACCTCAATCATGATGCAGTTACGGTGAAAACGACCAGATCTTCGATTTATCTGGTGGTAAACATCAATATTAATTTATTTACGTATCTTAGAAAATTTAGTTGGATTCGTGGAAATCTCAATTTTCACTACTTTTTGATAATTTTGGCTCCAACTCACAAAGAATTTTGTCGCTAATTGATAAAAATAGCCGTTTTCCACTTACTATCTAACGCGATTCATGTTTTTTTCTAAGAACATTTCTTTTGCGCGTATTGCGAAAGAAAAATCAGGGAGAAAAAAATGAAAAAAATGTTTACTGGAGTTGCCGCAGCGGCAGCACTGACAATGGGCGCGAATGCTGCCTATGCAGATTGTGGCGACGTCACAATCACTGAAATGAACTGGGCATCATCTGCCGTTGTGACTGCGGTTGCGACATTTATTATGGAACAAGGCTACGGCTGTTCCGTACAAAAAGTTCCTTCATCAACAGTTACTGCGATCACTTCTATCACAGAAACAGGCGAGCCTGACATTCTGACTGAAGTTTGGTCAAACTCAACACCATCTTACCCTGGCCTTGTTGCCGAAGGTAAATTGGTTGAGTTGGCTGACGTTCTTTCCGACGGTGGTGTAGAAGCTTGGTGGATCCCAGCGTATCTTGCTGAATCAAACCCAGAGCTAACAACTTGGGAAGGCATCATGGCCAACCCAGCAGCAGTTGGCGGCAAATTCCACGATTGTCCATCAGGTTGGGCATGTGACATCATCAACAACAACAACTTGATCGCTGCTGGCGCCGAAGCTGGTGGTCTTGAGCGTTTCCAGCACGGTTCTGGTGAAACACTTCAAACATCAATCGCTGCTGCATATGCAGACAAAGCACCTTGGTTCGGTTACTACTGGGCGCCAACAGCTGTTTTGGGTAAATACCCAATGGTCGCTGTTGAAGTTCCAGCATACAACGCCGAAGGTCACGCTTGTAACGGTGTTGACGGTTGTGAAAACCCAGTATTTGGCGCTTACCCAGCATCAAAAGTTGTTACAGCTGCTGCCGGTTCATTCGTTGAGCGTGAGCCAGCCGCTGCTGAGCTAATGCGCAATGTTGCATTCACTAACGCTCAAATGGGCGAAGTGTTGGCATGGCGCTTGGACAACAACGCTTCTTATGACGAAGCTGCTGTTTACTTCCTAACAAACTACAAAGACGTTTGGGCTGGTTGGTTGAGCGACGACGCCAAATCACGTTTGGCTGCCATCCTTAACTAAGTCTTTAGGCTTACACGAACCTTCCCGCCATCGGTGGGAAGGTTTTCTTTTGTATATGGGAGAAAAAAATGGCCTTTTATGACGGTCTCTTCAAAACGTTTGGCATGTCAAACTGGTGTGGTGAAAAAAGTTCAGATGCACCAATGTCAATGGCAGATCTACTTGCGAAAAGTAGTGGTAAAGAAGCCGAGGGTGAATTTTTTCCATTCCCATCCTTGGATAATTTGAGTGAAAGCTGCTCTAGCATTATTCAGTCACGCGATGTGACCAAAGGCATCGAAAATGGTTTTCTTGCTGCAAAACCTGCCTTGAAAAATGTACTTGACCCGATCACTCAACCCCTAAGTTGGATGTTGGACGGGGCTTTGTGGCTTTTCGCAAGTACGCCTTGGTTTATCATGGTTCCGATTTTGGTGGCCATTTCATGGTTTGCATCAAAATCCAAACCCGTAACAATCTTTGTTCTTATTTCAATTATGTTGTTGGGATTGGTTGACCACTATGATGTGGCCATGCAAACGCTCTCAATCATCTTTGTTTGTACGAGCATTTCGGTCATGCTGGGTGTGCCTGTCGGCATCGCGATGTCAAAATCTGACCGCTTACAACGATCAGTCGTGCCGATTTTGGACTTGCTGCAAACGTTACCGACCTTTGTTTATCTGATCCCACTGATCTTCTTGTTCTCTGTGACAGAATCCAAACTGTACGGTATCGCGATTATTCTTTATGCGATCGTGCCGGTTATTCGTTTGACGGATCTGGGTATTCGTCTTGTTGACAAGGACGTTATCGAGGCGGCGAACGCCTTTGGTATGACTTCGCGTCAGCGTTTGACAGGTGTTGAACTGCCACTGGCATTGCCAAATATCATGGCTGGTATCAACCAAACCATCATGATGTCCCTTGCTATGGTTGTTATTGCGTCACTTGTTTCTGCCCCTGGTTTGGGTGTGAACGTTTTGCGCGGTATTCGTAACCTTGAGTTGGGTGTTGGTATCGTTGCTGGTATCGGGATCGTATTGTTGGCGGTAATCTTGGATCGCGTTTCCAAGGCTGCACTATCTCGGGTCGATATGACCCATATGAAACACTAGGGACGCTGAAAATGACGAAAACTCCTAAAGTAAGTCTACGTGGCCTCTACAAAATTTTCGGGGCCGACGACCAAGCCGCCCTGGAACATGTGAAAGCGGGTCTCAGCAAAGACGATCTGTTGGCGCAACATAAACATGTGTTGGGTTTGCAGGACATCAACGTTGATATGCAGGCGGGTGAAATCACTGTTGTCATGGGCCTTTCTGGTTCTGGCAAATCAACATTGATCCGCCACCTGAACCGTCTGATTGAACCTACAGCTGGTGAAATTCTGGTTGACGGTGAAGATGTGCGCAAGCTGTCAGAAGATGGTTTGCGCGAAATTCGCCAAACCAGAATGTCGATGGTGTTTCAAAAGTTCGCTTTGCTTCCACACCGGACTGTAAAGCAAAATGCAGCGATGTCTCTAAAGGTTCGCGGAATGGATGAGGCGACGCAAGACGCCGAAGCCATGAAGTGGCTAGAGCGGGTTGGTTTAGGCGGATATGAGAACCATTATCCGGCGCAATTGTCTGGTGGTATGCAGCAACGTGTGGGCATTGCGCGCGCGTTAACCGCAAACACTGACATCATGTTGATGGATGAAGCGTTTTCAGCACTTGACCCGTTGATCCGTACAGACATGCAGAACCTATTGCTTGAACTGCAAGATGAATTGCACAAATCAATCGTGTTCATCACGCATGACTTGGACGAAGCGCTTAAACTTGCGGATCACCTTGTGATCCTAAAAGACGGTGCAGTTGTTCAACAGGGCGAGCCTCAGGGCATTCTTTTGAACCCTGCTGATCCTTATATCGAGGATTTTGTAAGCGACATTAACCGCGCCCGTGTTTTGCGTGTGCAATCGGTGATGCAGCCAATAACCGGTACCGAATTTGCTGGGGATGTCGATATCCGTGACAACCTAGAATCTTTGATTGGTCGTTCTGAAGGTGACACAACACTACATTACCGTGTGACTGAAAATGGCGAACCAGTTGGTGAACTGAACATGCGCGATCTCGTAAAAGCGTTGGTACCTCGCTTGTCGTCTACCAAGTCGTAAGATATTTACAAGGGTGACTACCCAAAGTGAGAAGGCCGCGCTGAATTTCAGCGTGGCCTTTTTTGTTCCTTAATGCGGAAACTATCGTGTAAAATTTGGTGGAATGATACCTACTTTTCAGGTTAGCTAGGCTCGGGTCTTGCGCCAATATCTGGCCAACAAAAGTATAGCGGCAGCGGTTAATCCAGTCACCAGCCCAGCCCAAACACCTTTGCCACCATAGCCAAGCGTAAAGCCCAGAAAATAACTGGTTGGCATGCCAATAAGCCAATAGCTGATTGCCGCATAAATAAAGGGTATGCGAACGTCCTGGATGCCGCGTAGCAGACCCAATCCGGCGGCTTGCAGGCCATCAGCCAATTGAAAAGCTGCTGCCACAGTGATCAGACCAATGCCACTGGCCAAAATTGCGGGACTGGTTGCTTGACTGGTGTCTAAGAATAACGCCAGCAACGGACCAGGAATAGTAAGAAACACCAATATTGCAACAGCGGCAAAGGCCGTTGTCATTGCGATTGAAACGACTCCCAATCGTCTTTGGGCCGATCTGTCATTCAATCCATAAGCGTTGCCCACCAGTGTTGTTGCCCCTTGGGACAGGCCCAGATGCACCATAAAGGTGATCGCCGCTAGTTGCAGTGCAATTCCGTGTGCAGCCAACTCAATCGTGCCAATCCACCCCATCATCACGGCGGTTGCTGAAAACAAACCTGTCTCGGCCAAATAGGTTAGTCCGATGGGCAATCCAAGCTTTGAAACCGTTATCAAAGCCGCCCAATCTGGTCGCCAAAGATTTTTGAATAATTCATGGCGGGCAAGGTGGCGATTGATATAGGCAATCATAACCAGCATCACCAATAATTGTACGCCCACGGATGCTGTTGCCGCCCCGCGTATGCCCATTTCAGGCGCGCCAAAGCGCCCAAAAATCAATATCCAGTTCATCAGGATGTTTAAAACCAATCCGGCCAAAGTTGCCCAAAGAACAATGCTGGTGTGTTTCAAACCTGACAAGTAATTGCGAAATGTTATGCCCAACAAAGCAGGGAACATGCCAAAGGCGGCGATTTGCAGATAATCTTGAGACAGTGTTGACAGTATTTCCGATTGCCCAAGGGCTAGAAAAATTGGCTTGGAAAAGAACAGTAAGGGGAAACTGGCCGCAGCGTAGATAAATGACAACCAAAGGGCCATGCGCGTGACACGACGAACCTGCGCGTCTTCTCCGCGTACATCATGGGCCGCGACCATGGGCATCACAGCAAACGAAAACCCACCACCTACAATGAAAACAATGAAATAGAATGATCCGGCAAGAATAGATGCAGCCAACGCCTCGGCGTTATAACGACCCAGCATTGCGGTATCGACAATTGAAATCGAAAACTGAGCAAGGTTACCGCCAACAAGAGGCAAGCCAACCAGCAACATGGATTTGAAATGTGGGCGAAGATGTTTCATATATCCGCGCTAGGCCTGTTTTAGAGGCAATGCAAGACCATAGGCACACAAATGATACCCGCAAGCACGGGGCCTCGAGTAAATCAATAAGACGCGTTTGTGTTAGGTAAGCACGATGTTGGCCGCCAGCGAGCGCCCATCACGTCCTTCTTCTAGGTCATATTGTACTTTTTGGTTGTCGCTAAGACCTGTCAGTCCTGCGCGTTCAACGGCAGAAATATGTACAAAAACATCAGATCCACCATCTTCTGGTGCAATAAAGCCAAAACCTTTGGTTTGATTGAACCACTTTACGGTACCATTAGGCATCGCAAGTCTCCTCCTGTTCATTCTGTCTTTCATTTGAAATGCCAAGTTATGCGCGACATCCCAATGGCCAGTGTACTGTGCTTATGGAATTTGTTAACAGATTTCTTAAAGCCGTCGCAGTTTCGTGAAATTGCCGGTTCCGAAATAAATAAAACGGAGCGTTTTCAATGCAACTCTATGGGCTTAAAAACTGCGATACTTGCAAGAAGGCGCTAAAAACATTGGTGGCAGCGGATATATCTGTGGAGTATTTCGATGTGCGTGCCGATGGGGTGCCGGTTGCCGAATTGAAAGAATTTTTGAAATTCTTTGGTGATAAACTGGTTAATACACGCTCAACGACTTGGCGTGGCCTTTCGGATAACGAGCGTGCCAAGCCACAATTAGCGCTGTTACAGGAAAACCCAACACTAATGAAACGGCCGGTTATTCGCCACGATGGGGCGTTGTTTTTGGGATGGACCGCGGATGTTCAACAATCGCTACTTGGCGATCAGGCCTAAAGTGACTATCTGACAATAAACGAAACAGGAGAGAACATGCGCAACGCGGCACTTATGCTAGGTATTATTGGCGGCTTAATCGGACTGATCGTCGGATTTTTCAGCTTTGGCTATACAGAATTTGTTGATTGGTTCGGTGAAATTCCAGACGTGGCCGAGCAGGTTGAAAACCGAACACTCATTCGCACAGTTAGTTTTCTAGCACCTTTGTTGGCAATTGCTGGTGGTGCAATGGCACGTTCAAATGCGCTGGTTGGCGGCATCTTGTTACTGCTATCAGCCGCGGGCATGTATCATGCATTTGGATTTAACGTATTCACGATGTTCCCAGAGGGCATGACGGCATTAGCTGGCATTTTGGCATTGGCGGCAGGTAAACCTGACACGCCCAAAAGCCACTTTTAGTTCAGACGTAAGAATTGGATGCGACGAAAAAATGGGCCCGTTTGGGCCCATTTTTGTTTATTCAGCGGTCTTTTCAATGCCAAGCACGCGATCCAACGAAAGAGGCCCTGCACCACGTACAACTAGAATTAGCAACATCAATACCCAGAAGGCACGTTGATCAAAGATGATTGCGGAGGGGTTGCTATCGAACCAAGTACCGATGAATTTTGCCCCCAAACCGTGGCCGAATACATCAACATAGCTTTGTACGAACACAAAACCGATCATGCCGAATGCCGCGAACCGTGTGAATAGGCCCAAAAGGACGGCCACCGGTAGAATGAATTCTGCCCATGTACCAGCCACAGCCACCAACCAATGAAACCAACTTAACTGTGATGTATCAAACCCAACAAGTTCCATTGCTTTGGGGAAAATTTGACCATAGGCGCCCGTAGAAGGGCTTAGGAAGCCAAAAAAACCATCGCCTAATTTTGTCATGCCTGATTTGATGAAATATACGAAAAGTGTTCCTGCAAAAACCAGTCGCGCAGCGCTTGGCAAAAACCAATTGTTGGTGGCGGTTTCTATCTTTGCAAAAATGGATTGGTACATGGTCAGTAGATTGTTCATGGGGTTTCTTTCTTAAAGGGGCAAAGAGCCTTGGCCTGTAATAACAGGGCCAAGGTTTGGCTAAGGTCAAAGTGTGGCACTTTTTCAGTTGTTTGCTCGATTGCGTTGCCAAAAGTAGCGCCATTTTCTATGGCCATAACCAACGTTGCGGCACCTGCTGGCAGCAAATTTGGCCAAGGGTCAAATTCTGGCCGTGTTATTAGGACAGCCTGCCCACCAGGTTCAGGTGTTGGTCCAGCTGGTTCTTGATTGGCAAGCCAGATGCTATAGATGGGCCAACGTGACCTAAGCATGCGAACCGAAGGCGCAAGTTTAAATTGCATTTCCATCAATTGGTCTGGGGGTGTCGTTTGCAATAAATCACCAGAAACAGGTTCCGCATCTGCGGCGTGATAACTTTCGCGCATTGCGATTTCAATTCGGGCGATATCAGGCAAAAAACCAAGTTTTTGAGCGGGCTCAAAACCCTCTAGAAAATTTGGCAAAGCCGTACCAAAATGCATCATCAATGGTGAACTTGGTGGGTTAGCGCGGACAAATTCCAATGTCATCGCACGAAAAAAGTCATCACCAAGCAGCTTTTTAACAACTGGAAAGCCGGTGGCCATTGCATCAAGCAGGCTTAAAATGACGTTATTGCGATAAACATCAAAACGTTTTTGCGCCGGTCGACCGTCTGGATTAGAAAGACCCATAGGCACCTCAGACGTTGGATCCAATATCGCCTCTGAAAACTCAAGTTGCCCGACATTGCTCATATCAAGCGACCTCTGCCAAAGCCGTTTTAGCGCGGGTCGCTTCGGCGGCAAGGGTAGACCAATCCGGAAGGTTGTTGTCCCATTCGATCAACGTAGGGCGTGGTCCTGATTTTGCAATCGTATAGGCATAAAGCGCCCAAACTGGATCGACAATCTCGGCACCATGACTGTCGATCAGCAAAGGGGCGCCTGCCTCGTCGTGGTCGGCATCATGTCCACCTAAATGTATTTCACCCACAGAGGCCAAAGGATAGGCATCGATATAGGCGCGCGGATCCGTTTGTTGGTTTATCGCCGAAACAAACACGTTGTTTACATCCAGCAGTAAACCGCAACCGGTTCTGCGCGTAACCTCGGCCAAAAAATCGATTTCTGAGATGTCGGATTGATCAAATGCCAAATATGTAGACGGATTTTCCAGCAGCATTTGCCGGCCAACGGTTTCTTGAACTTGATCGATGTGCCGTGCGACTGTCGCCAACGTTTCTTCTGTGTAGGGCAGGGGAAGCAGATCATTTAGAAAGTGACTGTTGTGACTGGACCACGCCAAATGTTCAGAGAAAAGCGCGGGATTAAGCCAATCAACCAAATGCTTAAGTCGTGCAAGGTGATCTGCATCAAGATCACCTTCGCTGCCGATAGATAGCCCAACGCCGTGGCACGAAATAGGAAAAGTTTCAGCTAGATGGCGCAATTGGGCAAGCGGGCGACCGCCTTGTCCCATATAGTTTTCGGCATGAACCTCCAGCCATTTTACTGGGCCAGCGTCAGCTAGGATATCTTGGAAATGCTGGGGTTTATATCCAACACCAGGTGCGTTTGGCATTGGGTGTTGTTGCGGTGCGCTTGCGTCCAGCATATCAAAAATTCCATATTCATTTTTGCACAAAAAAAGGGTGCCAAACCAAAGCCTGACACCCTTAATGATATTATGCAGGTAGGTCGCGGTCTAGTGCTTCCAAAGAACCCATACGGTCGCCCATTACTTCCATAGTTTCGCAGGTGCCGCCTTCTACGAATGTCCAAGCATTGCCTTGGTAATCAACAGTTGAAGTGCCGGCACATGTTGTACCTGCGCCAGCCGCACAATCGTTGGCACCAGCCAAGGAAACGCCGTAGCATTTTTCTTTTGCTTGAGCGTGTGCAGGAATAGTAGCAGCGGCAGCAAGAGCAGCTGCAACAGAAGCGGCAACAGCCAGTGATTTAACAGTTGTAGACATGGTATTTTTCCTTAGTTGGTTGAAATTCTCTTTCGCCGAAGCGATGGAACAGATTTACGTCGAGGGTGGAATTATTGCCACTCACAGAAGCGTGGTTCACGCGGCGGTTATCTGATGTGAGGAAAAAAGCGCCTACTTATCGTTGTTTTGTAGGGTTTTTGGGGGTTACGTTACATTTTTGGCCGATTTTGCAACAAAAGCGGGGTCAAATGTTTCAGTTTTAGAATATTTTGATCAGACGTAATTTCGAAGATGCCCAAAATTGAAACATTTAGCCGACGAACCCAGTGTAAAGCGATGCAATCTCTTCGCGTTGTCGCAAGGATAATGAAATACGTGGGTCGGGGCATCGCCCTAACAGTTTGACCCAAACGCCATTCGCATTGACCAATTCATCCTGTTCCAAGTGAACATGTATCGGTCGCAGATTGTTTTCCCACGCTTCTTGTACAAAAGCCCGTCGTTTTTTCAAGGATGCAGCTTGCACAATTTGATCTTCGGACAATTGGACTAATTGATTGCCCGGAATTTGTAGGTCCATCAAAGGTAAGCCTAAGCCTAGGCTATTTTTGGGGATGATGATGTCGTCGCATTGGCTGTTCATTGGGAACGCGGCTGAGCGCACATAGCCGGTGCCCATCCAGCGAATAGTTACGGCACGACCGTCTTTGGTTAGCAATTTATCACCGGCATAAAGTTCGTCCAATGTACGAATGCCGTCGGGTGTTTGCATCAACGCGAGTTCAGGCAAGCAGCTGGTTTGCGCTGGTTTATCCCTGGGGGCAACAGGTGTCGGCTTTGACCAAGGGCGTTTGGGTGGTTTCACACGCGACGTGAAGCTATCTTTGGCAGGGTCAAAGACGCTTTCGTTCGTTATTGCTAGTTCCGCTAGATCGTTCATTTCAGTTCCCCAGTTAAGCAACATGCTTAGGACACAGGGACTAAATGCCAATTAATAGATAAAATGTTACGGGGAAAAACACCGCCCCAATGTCATTGGGACGGTGTTAAAAGATCTAAGCGTTTGATGGTGCGTGATAACTACACCAAATCAGGGGGTGTGGCCTCAATGGCCAACGCGGGGACTACTTCGCCCAATTCTTGGACAGTTGATTGTTTTTGACCCAAACGACGTACCGAGACGGTCCGTTCGGCGACTTCTTTCATACCCACGGCCAGAATCACCGGCACTTTGCCCAGTGAATGTTCGCGGACCTTATAGTTGATCTTCTCATTGCGGATATCCGCTTCTGCAAGAACACCAGCGGCGCGCAATTCAGCAACCACTTCTTGTGCGTAATCATTTGCATCAGTGACAATGGAGGCCACAACAACCTGACGAGGGGCCAGCCAGAATGGCAGTTTGCCTGCGTGTTCTTCGATCAAGATACCAATGAAGCGTTCAAATGATCCCAGCGTTGCACGGTGCAACATAACGGGGCGATGTTTAGCACCGTCTTGACCAACATAGTTTGCGTCCAGACGTTCGGGTAAAACGAAATCAACTTGATGCGTGCCGCACTGCCAATCTCGGCCAATTGCATCTGTAAGCACAAATTCCAATTTGGGTCCGTAGAACGCCCCTTCGCCTGGGTTCATTTCAGGTTCAATGCCCGCAGCACGCGTTGCATTTAGCAAAGCGGTTTCTGCGCGATCCCACACCTCGTCCGAACCGGCGCGCACTTCTGGGCGATCAGAAAACTTCACGCGGAAATTTTCAAAGCCAAGGTCCTTGTAAATGCTCGTTAGGAATTCAATATAAATGGCTGTTTCTTCTTCGATTTGGCTTTCTTCACAGAAGATATGCCCATCATCCTGTGTAAATCCACGCACGCGCATAATACCGTGCAAGGCACCAGAGGGTTCATACCGGTTACAAGATCCAAATTCCGCCATACGAATGGGCAGATCACGATAGGATTTCAAACCAACGTTGAAAATCTGAACGTGGCACGGACAGTTCATCGGCTTAAGCGCGTTGACCGCTTTTTCACGGGCATGTTCTTCATCGACCTCAACAATGAACATGTTTTCTTGGTATTTTTCCCAGTGGCCGGATGCTTCCCACAATTTACGATCAACAACTTGCGGTGTGTTCACTTCGACATAACCACCCGCAACTTGTTTGCGACGCATGAAGTCTTGCAAAGTTGTATAGATACGCCATCCGTTGGGATGCCAGAATACTTGACCTGGTGCCTCTTCTTGCATGTGGAACAAATCCATATCGCGGCCCAACTTGCGGTGATCCCGTTTGGCGGCCTCCTCAAGAAATGTCATGTGGTCGCGAAGACCCTCTTTGTTTTGGAAAGCCACACCATAGATGCGTTGCAACATGGCGCGATCGGAATCGCCGCGCCAATAGGCACCAGCAACCGACATCAATTTAAAGGCATCAGCTGGCAATTGCCCTGTGTGTTGCAAGTGTGGCCCACGGCACAAATCTTGCCACTCGCCATGCCAATACATGCGCAATGGTTCGTCACCTGGAATGGATTCAATCAGTTCTACTTTGTATGGCTCGCCCAAATCATTGTAGTGCTGAATGGCGCGCGCGCGATCCCAAACCTCGGTTTTGACAACATCACGAAGATTGATGATCTCTTTCATCTTCTTCTCGATGGCACCCAAATCTTCTGGTGTGAAAGGCTCTGTACGATCAAAGTCATAGTACCAACCGTTTTCAATCACTGGTCCAATTGTAACCTTCACATCTGGCCAAAGGGCTTGAACAGCGCGGGCCATGACGTGTGCGAAATCGTGACGGATCAGCTCGAGTGCTGGACCGGTTTCTTTCATGGTGTTGATGGCAATGCTGGCATCATTTTCAATCGGCCAGGCCAGATCGAAATGTTCGCCATTAACCTGCGCGGAAATCGCTTTCTTGCCGAGGGATGTTGAAATACCTGACGCAACTTCGCCAGCGGTTGTTCCCGCAGGAACCTCGCGTGTATTGCCGTCAGGAAATGTAAGGGTGACATTGTTGGGCATATGACTGCTCCTCGTCGGTTTGGCGCCCACTGAACGCCCGGTTGCGGGTATGTTTGTGCCCGCACATTTAGGCGACTTGGCGGCAGTGTCAAGTTCTGCATGCCGTGCATAGGTGAGTTGTCAAAAGATCTTGGCTGTTCCCCTTGGCCCCTAGTTGTACTTTGAGATAACTATCCAATGGTTTTTGATCAGTTATAAACGTATCGTAAGAGTAGTAGGTTGAGTGTGGAATTGTGGTGCCAGCAAGTAATATAATCCAGAACTTTGAATCCGAACGCAGATTATTTGATCCCCTTGTGGCGGTTTTTGTGTTGGGCTGTATAGGCGTTGGCGTTGCGGCTATGCCAATGTGGAGCCCGATTGGCGAAATCAATCTGTACTGTTTTTCCTATCTTTCCACCGCAATCATCGTTTGGACCCTTACCTATCTTGTTGCCGACATTGTTGGTGAAAATCTTCTGCGGGGGGTGACATACACCAAGCGAAGCTTGATCATGCAAATGGTTTTGGCACCGGTTTTGACCCTGACGCAGATTGGTATTTTTGCGTTGTTTTTTGACATTGCTTGGACAATTCCAGAGTACATTCGTTTTTTTGCCGCCAATTTTTCTATTGCGATGATTTTACGAGCAACTGAACACATCACCTTTCGCGCCACGACGAAAGATCCAGCGATCCAACGTTCACCCTTTTTATTGCGTTTACGGCAACGCGGTCGGTCACGTTTAATCCGTATCAGTGCATCTGATCATTATTTGGACGTTTATTCCGATCAGGGTCATGAAATGGTACGTATGCGCCTCGCTGATGCGATCAAAGAACTGTCAGGTTACCCAGGCTTGCAAGTGCATCGTTCCCATTGGATTGCTACACGAAAGGTACAAAAAAAGGTTGCGCGCGATGGTAAAACTTTCCTTGTGATGCAGGACGGGTATGAAGTGCCTGTTTCATCGTCCTTTGCAGAGAAGTTGGCAAAACGTCGATCGGGCTAGGCTGTCGGTTGACGTGATAAAAGAATAACCTTTTATTGACGCGTATCTAACACGCTGGCGTAAAAAGGTTTCTCATGCAATCGCTCAAATATTTCCAAACACAAACAAACCGTACCCTTGCTTATCATTACACAGATGGCAAACAGCCTGGTGTTGTCTTTTTGGGTGGTTTTAAATCTGACATGGGCGGCACTAAGGCGGTTCATTTAGAAAAATGGGCCGTTGCACAAGGCCGTGCATTTTTGCGGTTTGATTATTCGGGGCATGGGCAGTCGTCAGGCGAATTTACCAAGGGCGCCATTGGCGAATGGGCCGCGGATGCCGCTGAAATTGTTAAGGCCGTAACCCAAGGACCGCAAGTAATTGTGGGTTCCTCAATGGGGGGCTGGATATCGTTGTTATTAGCCCGTGAAATGCCCGCGAAGTTTGCAGGTCTTGTCACGATAGCGGCGGCCCCTGATTTCACCGAGGACAGTATGTGGGCAGGATTTGATGAAGCGCAACGCGAGGCACTAAAGGTTGATGGGCAGGTGGCATTGCCGTCGGAATACGGCGAACCGTACGTCATAACGGAAAAGCTAATCACCGAGGGACGCGATAATTTGGTCTTGCGCAGCCCGCTTGATTTGCCTTTCCCAGTTCGGTTCCTGCAAGGCACTGCGGATGCCGATGTGGATATGACTGTGGCGCTTAGGCTTTTGGAACATGCAACAGGACCAGATATGCGTCTTTCCCTGTTCAAAGGCGCGGACCATCGTTTTTCCGACGCACCATCCCTGAAAGCCACCGAGGACGCTATCACAGATGTTTTTGAGATAATTAGTTAAAATATTCTCGACCTATAACGATTTTCTAGGCATAGGTGCCAAAATAAGAAAAACAAAATAGAAATACAGGGGAACATACTGAAATGAACGAGCCATTGGTCCTTTTACCCCCGATGATGTGTGATTTTCGGGCGTTCCAACCACAGTTGATGGGACTGAGCCGGGAATGTGCATTGCATTTTCCACCTTTGAAAAATGTCGATTCAATTGAGGCGATGGCGCAATCTGCGCTGGAAGCAGCACCAGAAAAATTTGCGCTGGCCGGGTTTGGCTTGGGCGGCACCGTAGCTTTGGAAATTGCGCGACGCGCGCCAGGTCGACTGACACGATTGGCTTTGATTGACGCACACTATATGTATGAAACCGCTACCATTGCTGCAGAACGAGACGTTCAGATGGCGCGTGTACGGGCAGGGCGTCTTCGTGACGTAATGCGCGAGGATATTTTGGCGCACTTTCCACAAGACCAACAACCCAGCAATGAATATCTTGAATTTGTACTGGCAATGGCCACCGACTTGGGCCCTGATTATTACCAAAACCAAGCCCGCGCATTGCAACGTCGACCAGATCAACAAGGCATGTTACGTCGAATGCGAGGATTTAAAACGATGATTATGTGCGGTCAGCTAAATCAACAAACCCAAATAAAACGTCACGAGTTTGCTGCTAACCTGATCGAAGATGCATCGATCGAGATTATCCCAAATTCGGCTTACATAGCGTCTGCCGAACAACCCCGTGCTGTGAACGCCGCGCTTATGACTTGGATGCAGCAGGCTTAATTGCGACAACTTTTTTCTGTTTTTCAACTGGTGCAACGTTAGCGTTTTCGTCGATAAACTCTAAAACCATCGGGCGAATGTTGTTGCGCCAAGACTTGCCTGCAAAAATGCCATAGTGACCTGCGCCGTCTTCTAGATGCTGACGCTTTTTGCTGTCTGGCAATCCAGTCAGCAAATCCAAGGCGGCGACACATTGACCTGGTGCGGAAATGTCATCCTTGCTGCCTTCGACGGTTTTTACAGCAACGGTTGTGATTTTGCTGATGTCGACCAATTTACCACCAACGGTAAACTTGTTGTCGGCAATTTCACGGCCCTTGAAAATACGCTCTACTGTAGAAAGGTAGAATTCAGCTGTCATGTCCATCACGGCAAGGTATTCGTCGTAAAACTTGTTATGTTTGTCGTGATCTGACGCTGTTCCATTGGCAACAGCCGTGATTTGATCCGCAAAAGCCTTTGAATGCGTTTTAACATTCATTGATATGAACGACGTCAATTGCAACAGACCTGGGTAAACCTTGCGGCCCACACCCTTGTATTTGTAACCGACCCGTTGAATAGCCGTTTTTTCAAGTTGGCCCATCGTTACACGAGCGCCAAAATCTGTCACATCGGTTGGCGTTGCGTCCGGATCAATCGGGCCACCAATTAGTGTCAAAGTGCGTGGTTGTGCCTCTGGCTGTTCTTCGGCCAACAAAGCCGTTGCAGCAAGCGCAAGAGGGGCGGGTTGGCAAACAGCAATTACATGCGTGTCTGGGCCCATTTCCTTCATGAAATCAACTAGGTATTGCGTGTAATCTTCAATATCAAACTTGCCTTCGGAAACCGGAATATCGCGGGCATTGTGCCAATCAGTTATGAACACCTCGGCATCGGGCAATAGGCTGTTCACGGTTGAGCGAAGCAATGTTGCATAATGACCGGACATGGGCGCAACCAGCAGAACTTTGCGCGATTGTTCTGGCCGTCCTTGAACGCGGAAACGGATCAAATCCCCAAATGGCCGCGCAACAACGATTTCGTCGCGTACAACACGTTCATTTCCTTTGGGGCCGATGATGGTGCTGATGTTCCAATCGGGTTTAACATCTATGCGCGCAAAACTGTGTTCCACGACCTGACCAAATGCCGCAGCCCATTCTATTGCAGGATTAGGAATAATCCCAAACATTGGATAAGAAGCCATGGCTTTTGTACTGGCGCCAAACCACTGATTTGTGATTCTGATGGTGTCCATAAAGTCGTATCGAGCCATATATTCCATTAAAAAACACCCATCCTAAGTACACGTTGTTGCCTGTGACAATCCTCGCCTTTGCTAATTTTGGCAAGTTGAATTATGCTGCAGGTGCGAAATAATTGAAAAATGGCGATTACAATGGCTTCTGAAACTGAACCAACTGGCGAACATATTGCGGCCTTTCAGGCTAATATTGCTAAGATGGAAAAATTGTCTGAACGCATGACAACCGCCATTGCTAACAAGAAATCCGCTGATCCAGGTTTGGCAGGGCCGGGTAACGAGTTGTTCAGCAAAGCCTTTGAGGCATATTTCAGCGACGCGATGAGCAATCCTGCAAAGATATTTGCCCAACAGGCTGAATATTGGACCAAGTCCATGGCGCAAGTTGTGGAAACGGGAAAGTCACTGACAGGTGATGATACCGCCGTTACTGAAACAAAGGCTGATCGCCGTTTTTCCCACCCGATGTGGCAGGATAATCCGTTTTTCAATATGGTGAAACAACAGTATCTATTGTCCTCGCAGGCTGTGGAAGACAGTGTTGCGGATTTGGAGGGGCTTTCAGCGCGTGAAAAAAACCGTCTCACGTTCTTTTCAAAACAAATCGTCGATATGATGGCCCCGACCAATTTCTTGGCGACTAATCCTGCTGCCATAGAAAAAGCCATGGAAACCGAAGGGCAATCCTTGGTCGACGGCATGGAAAACATGGTGCGCGATTTGGAAAACAACAATGGCGAGTTGTTGGTCACTCTCGCCGATCAAGGCGCGTTTGAAGTTGGTGAAAACCTAGCCAATTCACCCGGTGGTGTGGTTTTCCGCAACAAAATGTTGGAACTTATCCAATATGAAGCGAAAACCGAGCAAGTCCATAAAACACCCATCGTGATTTTCCCGCCGTGGATCAACAAGTATTATATTCTCGATTTGAAACCAGCCAATTCGTTTGTGAAGTGGCTGACAGAACAAGGGTATACAGTTTTCATGGTGTCTTGGGTTAACCCTGACGCCAGCTATGCCGACACTGGCATGGTTGATTACGTCCACAATGGATATCTCAAAGCCATTGAAGCGGTAAAAAGCATCACGAATGAGCCGCAAGTTAATGCCATTGGATACTGCATTGGTGGCACCACGCTGTCCTTGACGGCAGCTTTGCTTTCCCAACGCGGGGATGACAGCATTAAATCAGTGACGTTGTTTACGACCATTACCGATTTTTCTGATCAAGGCGAAATGGCCGTGTTCTTGGATGATGATTTTGTGGATGGTATTGAGCGCCAAGTCGTGGAAACGGGCGTTTTGGAATCTGTGTTCATGACCAGAACGTTTTCATACCTGCGCCCAAATGATCTAATTTATGGACCGGCGATCAAATCTTATATGATGGGTGAGGCCCCGCCCGTTTTTGATTTGTTATACTGGAATTCCGATAGCACCAATCTGCCTGGCCGCATGGCGGTGAAATATCTGCGTCAGCTGTGTCAGAAAAACGAATTTGCACTTGATGGATTTCCCCTTGGTGACGACAGTGTAACCTTGGCCGACGTAAAACAGCCAATCTTTGCCATCGGTTGTGAAACCGACCATATCGCCGCTTGGGATGCCAGCTTGAATGGCGTACGCCAAATGGGCAGCAAAGATAAAACATTCGTCATGAGCCAATCTGGGCATATCGCGGGTATTGTTAATCCACCCAGCAAAAATAAATACGGCCATTATACGAACACCAACCTAACTGATCCTGAAACATGGCGCGAGAACGCTGAATTGACAGCTGGTTCATGGTGGCCTGTGTGGGAAAAATGGTTGTCCGGCCGCTCCGAGGATATGATTCCGGCGCGAAAAGTCGGAACAAAAACGTTTCCGGTGTTATGCGAAGCACCTGGTACTTATGTTTTATCAAAATCAAAAAATTGAATTATAACAATAAAAAATAAAATATGCTGCAGTGCAGAAAAAATACTTGATATGCCGCACCGCAGCATCTATATCTATTTTCAGAATTGAAACGAAACATTGTCCCTCCCCGATGTTTCACTGATTAGGAAAATAAAATGAACAACCCTGCTGATTTCACAAAAGCCTTCCAAGATGCATTCGCTAACTTGAAATTTGACACGTCTGCGTTTGACGACGCGTTCAAAAACTCTGCTGCTTTGGGTCAGAAAATGTCACAAGTTGCTTTGGAAGCTGCAGAAAAATCTGCTGAAGTATCCAACGCATGGACAAAAGACACATTGAACAAAATGGGTGTTGTTGCTGCGACTAAAGAAGAGCCTGCAGATTATTCAAAAGCTGTTGCAGACTTCGCAACAACTTCTTCAGAAGCTGCCGCTGAAAACATGGCTGCTTTCGCTGAAATCGCCAAAAAAGTTCAAATGGAAACAGTTGAATTGATGATGGCTTCTGGCAAAGACATCCAAAAAGAAGCTTCTGCAGCTGTTAAAAAAGCAACTGAAGAAGTAGCAAAAGTTTCTAAAAAAGCTGCTGCTAAATAAATTCAAATTGAATTGATCTGATACTCCTCCCTCCTTCAGATCTTCGATTTTTTAAGGGCGTGCTCGATGCACGCCCTTTCTTTTTGTCTAGGGCTGTCCTACCATACGCTGCAGTGCAACAATTTGAGATCGGACGCTCAGGTGAAAAAGAATGAATCCCCGCTGTTAATCAAGCGTTATGCAAGCCGTCGCCTATACAACACCGAAACCAGTGACTACGTGACGCTGGATGATGTTGCTGGATTTATTCGTGAAGGACGTGAAGTCTCGATCATTGATTTGAAAAGCGGTAATGACCTTACACGCCAGTATTTGTTGCAAATTATCGCGGAACACGAGGGGCGCGGCGAAAACGTTTTACCCGTTGATGTGTTAACAGACTTGGTGCGCAGTTACACTGACAAGGCCCAATCCGTGGTGCCGCAATTCCTAGAGATGTCTTTTCAGATGTTGCGTGATGGTCAGACCAATCTAACGCAAGGCATGCCAAATATACCGAATCCAATGGCGGCCGTTCCAGGTTTTGAAGCGATGCAAGCGCAGCAACAGGCCTTCTTAAAGGCGATGTCTGGTGGATGGATGGGTGAAAAGGCAGCAACGCCCGAAGAAAAGCCCAAAGCCGAAGAGAAATCCGAAGGACTAGACGACATTAAAAAGCAATTGGCCGAACTTCAGTCAAAGCTTTCTAATCTAGGGAAATAGGCGGGAGGATTTCTCCCCCCGCATTTAATTTCTACGCAAATTTAGCAAAGACCTTGTTCAAGCTTGTTTCAAGCTTGTCGAACATTTCATCCATTTGCGCGTTGTTCAGAATGAATGGCGGGCAAAGAACGATTGCTTGACCCAAAGGACGACAGATCAATCCATGATCCGTACATGTATTTGCAATTGCCTCACTGATGGACAGATCACCGGCAAAAGGTGTTTTTGTCGCTTTGTCCTGAACGGCCTCTAGCGCGCCCATCAGACCAATGCCGCGTGCTTCGCCGATATTGGGGTTTTGTGCCAAACGGTTCATATGATCCCAAAACCGCGGGGACATTTCGTTCACATTCTCAATCAAGCCTTCATTCATTATAATATCAATGGATTTTAACGCGATTGCACAGCCAACAGGATGGCCCGAGGCCGTAAATCCATGGGGGAATTCTTCGATTGCGTCGGCAGCATCCTGTAAACGATCGCTTAACGCTGGCCCCAACAAAATGGCACCCATAGGGAAGTATCCAGCTGTTAGGTTTTTTGAAGAAATAATTGCATCGGGCATGAAATCATATGCCTGACACCCCCAAAGCGAACCCGTGCGCCCAAATCCGGTGATAACCTCGTCTGAAATCATTGGGATACCGTACTTTTTCAAAACAGCTTGGATCGCTTGGAAATAACCAACGGGTGGCGTGATCACACCACCTGCGCCCAAAACAGGTTCTGCAAAGAAACCCGCGATTGTATCGGGGCCTTCGCTTGCGATCATATCTTCAAGCTCTTGGGCCAAGCGTTGCGTGAATTCAGCTTCGGTTTCACCATCGCGACCTTCGCGCCAGTAATGAGGGCAAGTTAAGTGCAGAAATCCATCCAAGGGCAAGCCAAAGACAGAATTGTAGGGTTTACCCGTCATGGACGCCGCCACCGCCGTGACGCCATGATAGGCGTTTTTACGGGTAATGATTTTACGTTTAGTAGTGTTGCCTTCGGCACCGTGTAAAAACCAAAGCATTTTGACCATTGTGTCATTCGCTTCGGAACCTGAATTGGTGTAAAAAACTTTGCCACGTTCAAAAGGGGATACTTCTACCAGCTTTTCTGACAGCATAACTGTTTGATCAGATTGGCGCCCAAACAGCGAATGATAACCTGGAAAACGATCAAATTGATCCTTTGCGGCTTGGGCCAGACCTGAATGATCAAACCCAGCAACCATGTTCCATAGACCGGAATTTGCGTCCAAATATTGGCGTCCGTGCACATCAAACACATAGGGGCCTTTGCCGTGCGTCAATACAGTTGAACCGCGCTCGTTCACCGTGGGTAAATCAGTAAAGCCATAAAACGACGATGCATCGGCACGCGCTTCCCATGAGTTTGGTGTATCATCGTTCATTTTGTTGCTCCTTAACAGTTTGCGCAAAGCTACGCTTAGGATATTAGTTACGCAATCCTTGTTGACCTATCTTCGCGTTCTGACATGATACTTTTTAGCCTATTGGAGGGCTGACAATGCAGCCAAGTGGAAAAATCACCCTTTGGGGGATCGAAGTGTTCCTCGCCACCGCGGACGAGGGTGCAATTTCTGCTGCGGCAAGGCGTCTTGGGGCGTCAGCCTCGGCTGTTTCTCAACAGTTGACCAACCTTGAAGGGGCACTTGGGGCCATTTTGTTGGATCGCTCGACAAGGCCCGTTTTATTGACACCAGCGGGTGAATTGTTCCGCGTCCGTGCCCAGACAATTCAAAACGAGGCTATGCAAGCGCGCGCTGAATTGGCGATGCGAGATATTTCACGCCTGACGCGTTTCCGGCTTGGAATGATCGAGGAATTTGATGCCGAAGTGACACCGCGCCTGTTGTCAGATATGTCCGTAGAATTACGTCAATGCCAGTTTTTGTTGGAAACAGGCCCCAGTCATCAACTGTTTGATCATCTTGATACCCGCGCATTAGACGTCATCGTAGCCGCTGACATGGGGGCGGCGGCGGATTGGATGGAGGTTCATCCGTTAATCGAGGAACCTTTTATTGCTGTGTGCCCGAAAGGGGCAATCAAAGGTGATGACACTTTACGTGAATTACGTCGAATGCCGCTTATTCAATATACATCTCGTCACCATATGGGGCGTGTAATTGGGGATCATTTAGCACGGCAAAACCTGACACTTAACCAGCGATTTGAACTTGATAGTTACCACGCCATCATGTCGATGGTGGCCGCGGGCGAGGGGTGGACGATAATCACGCCTTTAGGATTCATGCATGCCCACAGGTTTTTGGGCGATGTTGATATGCTCCCTTTGCCGTTTGAACCGCTTTCGCGCCGCATAAGCCTAACGGCCCGCAAAGGTGTCTTGCAAAATATGCCAGAAAAGGTGGCGAACGAGCTGCGCGTTCTGGTTTCAAAAATTATTATCGACCCTTTAGTGAAAGACAAACCTTGGCTGGGCGATTTGCTGAAGGTCATTTCCTAACGGAATTTGGCATATTCTAGAAAAAAGGCAGCCTGTAACTAGCTTTTTTCCATTACGAATGTTGCCGCATTTTTGATGGCTGAAGCGATGAAATCCAATTCAGTTTCTTTTAGTCGAGCAGGCAGCCGCATGTCACAAGCGCGCATCAACATATTCCGCGTTTTAGGTAAATCTGGTGTTTCACCTTCGATAAATTGCCAATTCCAAAATGCGCGGGCGTTTCCTTCGGTCAATCCGAAAATTTGAACAGGCGCACCATTCTCTTTGGATTTGATTTCAAATTCGCGGGCCTGTTCATCGTTAAAGCCAATCAGGTTAAATTGTATCGAATCCGGCGCGCGCAGTTCTTTTGCAAGTGGGGCAGGAACTTCAAACCAGGGGCTGGTATTCAGTTGAGCCGCGACATGATCGTGATTTCGACGTCCATCTGCGACCCGTCTTGGCACCTCGCCCAATTGGGCTTTGACGACCACCGCGGATAGGTTCTGCATCCGTAAGTTATACAGCGGCAATTTATTTTGCCATTTTGCACATGCCTGCTGAAGTTTTGGGTGCTTTTTCCACGTTTCCTCATATGCACCAGACATAATGATTGCGCGGGCAATCAATTCGGCATCGTCTGTAACCATAATGCCCCCTTCGCCGGCATTGATCAGTTTATAAGATTGAAATGAAAAACAGCCGATTTTTCCGATGGTGCCAATATTTTGATCGCCCCATTGTGTGCCCAAAGAGTGGGCTGCATCCTCAATTACCGGCACGCCTGCGGCGTTTGCTAGTGTCATGATTTGATCCATGTCTGATGTATGGCCACGCATATGACTGATCAGAACAGCCGATATTTCTGAGGTTAGTTTTTTCTTGAAATCATCAATATCCACGCGAAAATTGCTGGCAACTTCAACGAGTACAGGTTCGCAATCCGCATGGACAACCGCGCTTGGCACGGCGGCAAATGTAAATGCTGGTATCAAAATTTTTGCTTTGGCAGGTAGATCCAATGCCTTAAGCGACAGAAACAATGCCGCAGAACACGATGAAACCGCCAATGCAAACTTACAGCCCAACATGTCGGCGAATTCTTGTTCTAGTAATGTAACAGGGGCATCGGATTTGCGCGTGTATCTAAACAGATCACCTGATTGCAACAACAATTCAATTTCTGAACGAACCTTCGCTGGAATTGCTTCGGCATCATAAACATTTGGTGGATTACGGTCGTGTGTCATTGAAAAAGGCCCCATAGATTCAATAAATCAATAAAGACATTTCGGAAAAATTTAAAGTATGATTGGCGTTAAAGCCCTAATTTGTCGCGGGCTACATACCAAAGCATGGCCATTTTTAACAAAGGACTGCGCATCCTAGGCCCACCAGGGAAACCCATTTGCGGCAAATTTGCCATTAGATTGAATGATTTGTCTTGCCCTTGTATTGTATCAGCCATTAATTTTCCGGCCAAAACTGCCAAGGCCACCCCTTGGCCAGAATAGCCACCAGCGGCTAACATGTTGCCGCTTATGCGTAAAAATGCGGGCATCCGATTGGTGGTTATGCCAAGGGTACCACCCCAAGAATAGTCAATTTTTATTCCTGCAAGCTGGGGGAATATCTGTTCCATCGGTACGCGAACTTTCGCAGCGATATCGCGTGGAAAACGATAACCGTAATTTTCTCGCCCCCCAAAAAGCAGTCGATTGTCAGGCGACAGACGGAAATAATTTACGACGAACTTACTGTCCGCCACCGCAATGTCTTGGCCCAGAATTACGCTTGGATCAGGAAGCGGTGCCGTCGCAACAATGAAGTTATTGATGGGCATCACACGTTTAGCTACTTTGGGGCTGATGTCGCCTAGGTAACCATTGCAACCAAATACAACATTTTCAGCACGGACATTACCATGTTTGCTATGCACAACCGCTGTGTTTCCTTGATCGACTTTAGTAACCTCTGTGTTCTCACAAATTGTCACGCCAGCCAATTGCGCCGCGCGGGCCAAACCCAATGTGAACGCCAATGGGTTTAAATGCGCTGATCCACGGTCGAGCATTCCACCTTGATAGGTCGGGGACTTGACCATTTCACGAAAGGCGTCGCCCTCAAAACATTCAATTTGATCATAGTTGTAATCGCGCGAAAGTTTCTCGGCATATTTCTGCATTGCAGGCAGGTGCCGCGTTTGTATTTCAGCCTCTGCGACACCATTTTTTAGATCACAGTCAATCGAATGGGTTTTAATCAAATCACGACACAGTGTTTTGGCGGCCTCTCCCATATCCCAAAGGGCATGTGCTGCGTCTAATCCAAAGCTGTCTTCAAGTGTATCTTGATCAACGCGCTGCCCCGAACTCATCTGACCCCCGTTGCGACCCGATGCACCAAAACCGACGCGATGCGCCTCAAGCAAAATGACCTTGCGGCCAAGTTGTGCCAAATGCAAAGCAGCCGAAAGCCCAGTGTATCCACCACCAATGACACAAACATCTGCGCGATGCTCGCCTGTAAGCTCTGGGAAAGCATCAAGTTTTGGCGTGGTCGCGGCATACCAACTGTCGGGGTACTGGCCTTGTTTGTCGTTCGAAAACAGCAGGTTCATACGTTGATCAACAAATGTTCCCGTTCCCAAGGTGAAATGACTTGCAAGAACTCTTCGTACTCTGCGCGTTTCACAATGGAATAAACCCGCGTAAATTCGGCACCCAGAATATCGTGCATCAAGGTTGCCTCGTCTAGCAAATCAAGCGCACGACCCAGACCGCGGGGAATACTGTCCTCGCCATCTGTATAGGCATCTCCAGTTGCTTGTGGGGCAGGGTCTTCACCCTCGATCAAACCAAGGTAACCTGCGGCCAGTGATGCCGCAATTCCCAGATATGGATTACAGTCCATACCCGCCAATCTGTTTTCAACGCGTCTTGCCTCGGGTCTGGAAAGGGGTATGCGAATGCCTGTGGTGCGATTATCACGCGCCCAATCTAGGTTAATCGGTGCAGCGTGATCTTTGACGTAACGACGATAAGAATTCACATATGGTGCCAACAGACTAATAACGGATGGCAAGTGATTTTGTAGGCCAGCAATAAAGTGGTGAAACGCATCTGTATTTTCACCGTTTGCGTCGGAGAATATGTTTTTACCAGTTTTTACATCCAAGATTGATTGGTGAATGTGCATCGCACTGCCGGGTTCGCCCTCAATCGGTTTGGCCATAAATGTCGCGAAACATTTGTGACGTAACGCCGCCTCGCGGATTAAACGTTTCAAATAGAACACTTGGTCGGCCAAATCGACAGGATCGCCGTGGGCTAAGTTTATTTCCAACTGTCCTGCGCCACCTTCTTGGGTGATGCCATCTATTTCAAAACCTTGTGCCTCGGCGAAATCATAGATGTCGTCGATTACCGGCCCAAACTCATCAACAGCAGACATGGAATAGGCTTGGCGCGCCGCGGCGGGTCGCCCAGAACGGCCCATCATCGCCTCGATCGGTTTTGCCGGATCCACATTTGGTGCCACCAAATAGAATTCCATTTCAGGGGCAACAACCGGCTTCCAACCCTTGGCCTCATATAATTCTAACACACGTTTCAAGACGTTTCGTGGGGACGCGGCGATGGGGTTGTCTTGTTGATCATAGGCATCATGGATCACTTGCAGAGTCCAATCTCCCGTCCAAGGTGCTGCTGTCGCTGTGGCATAATCGGGCTTTAAGACCATGTCAGGTTCTGTCCAGCCTTCTTCGCCCGCAGCTTCACCCCAATCACCAGTTATGGTTTGAAAGAAGATCGAATTTGGCAAATAGAAATGGTTTTGCTTGCTGAATTTGGTTGCAGGCATCGCCTTGCCTCGGGCAATGCCGGGCAAATCAGAAATGACGCATTCCACCTCGTCCAATCGATGATTTTCAATGTAGGCGCGTGCGGCCTCGGGGACCTTATCCAGCCAATCAGACATTGTTTTCGCCTTTGTTCTTTTCGTTCTTCATTCTAAAGAAGCCCGCGATTTCGTCAGCGATCGTATTATCATCGATCAATTGCGTGGTTTTGGTTTTTGCCTCAGCAATCACCTCGTCTGGATAGGTTGCCTGTTTGCCGCGTATGTCCAAATAATCAGAAGCTATTGGATTGCTGATTTCTGGATGTGCCTGAACTGTCCATGCGCGATCATCATAAACTAGGGCGGCATATTCGCAAAAATCACTTGTGGCAATCGGGGTGGCACCATCGGGTAACTGTGTCACTTGGTCTTGGTGCCATGCGTTCATTGAAACGTCGCCCAATCCAGACCAGTTATAGGTCTGGTGCCCAACGGCCCAACCCTCTTTGAATTTTTCAACTTTGCCACCCAACGCTTGCGCGATAAGCTGATGACCAAAGCAAACCCCAACGATTGGTATATGTTTTGAATAGGCTTCGCGAACCATTTCAGACAGTGGCGGAATAAAAGGATGATCTTCATACGCGCCGTGACGTGACCCTGTCAGTAGCCAGCCATCGCAATCGTTGATCGAGGCAGGAAATTCCATGTCCACAACATTGTACGTTTCAAATTCAAACCCTTGATCAGACAAGAGGGTTTGGAACCAACGATCATAATCGCCGAAAGTGTCTAACACTTCGTCGATTGCATGACCGCATTGCAATATACCGATTTTCATAAGTCACCAGGTTGGAGTTAACGGGAGGCTAGCGTTAGACTCTTTCCACGTAAAGCCCAACTTTTTCTATATCATGCAATTTGGCATATTTCGTTTGTTCTTGTCGTTTGGCGAGTACCAAATAATCCAACAAATCTTGCGGCATGATCCGAGGTAAAAGCACGCTTTCTTCAACTGCATTTATGGCGTCATTCCAATTTCTATGCACCTCGGGCAGGTCCTGTTCATAGGCATTGCCCACAAGGGCAGCAGGCGGTGTTGCACAATCTTCGATGCCACAAATAGCGGCACCCAAAACGGCCGTCATTAACAAGTATGGGTTTATGTCACCGCCAGCGACGCGATGTTCAATTCTGCGGGCTTTGGTTGAGCCACCGGGAATACGAACAGCGGCTGTGCGGTTTTCATAAGCCCAAGAAATACCAACGGGGGCATGTGCGCCCGGAACAAATCGATCGTATGATGAGGCGTGAGGCGCAAAAAACAGGGTACTATCAGCTAGAAAATTAAGACAACCCGCCACGGCGTTTTGCAGCAAATCAGTGCCTTTTTCGGTGCCATCATCAAAAATGTTTCTGCCGTTTTCATCCAGCACCGAAAAATGCATATGCAATCCATTGCCTGCATCATCTTTAAACGGTTTGGCCATGAAACTGGCCGCCATGCCGTGTTTGCGTGCTGTGCCATGGACCAATCGTTTGAATAACAGCGTGTCATCCGCCATTTTCATGGCATCGGTGTGAACTAAATTCACCTCAAATTGACCCAACCCTGCCTCTGACATGCCAGCCTCAGCATCAATGCCCATCTCTTTTGCGCCATCAAACAGATCCGCGAAAAATTCTTCAAATGCATCCAATAGGGTCAATGAATTTACGTCGGCCCGATCAATTGGCAAATTTGTCTTGGGATTTATCGCAGGTCGAATTTCGCTTATGTCTGGGTGCAACAAATAGAACTCAAGTTCGGTTGCGGCCTTAACTTGCCAAGCACGTGAAGCGTATCGGCGCAAAATTTCGGCTAATGCGTGGCGCGGATCGGCCCTGAAGGGGGTATCATCCTCTAGATACATATCCATTGGATAAAGCACAGCAGGCGTTTTGCGCCAAGGCAAGGAAACAGGGCCACGTCCCGTTGGGCGTAATCGACCATCGGCATCGCCTGTGGCAAATACAAGCGGTAGATTTTCGATATCTTCGCCCCACATGTCGACGAAAATCACAGACAGCGGTAAACGCATGCCATCTTGGATCTTCTCTTCAGCAAATTTTGGCGAAGCCTTTCCGCGCCATTGGCCATTGATGTCAACGACACCGACTTGCGTTAAAGGGGGATTGGGCATGTAGTGGCCTTTTGCATAAAGTACACGCCAAGTTTTGGCGTGTTCACTTCTGTAATGCAATAAGGATTAACAGCACCAGTTCATCAGTCAAATATTGGTAAATACTTAGCCAAAAAACTTGTCGCTGGGTCAAGTATCAGCGCACAACTTTATCTCTTAAGGCTTATTGACCATCAGCCATGCGTTTTTCGACTTTTTGACGCGACATGTTACTGTCGACATCTTCAATTCCTAGCAATCCAGCCACAAGGCGCAACATCGCGTTTTCTTCAGTTTCTCGGCTGCCATCTGCCAATGCTACTGTCCACATCGCCTCAATCACGCAAAGGCGATCATCATAGGCTACCGCTTCTTTAATCTGGCGGGTAAAACGTACGGTGTCCGGTGCTTCTGATTCCAAAATTTCCGCTTCAGCCAACAAAAGGTTGGCGTGAATTTCATCCAGCCCATAGCGTGCCCGCAAAATTTTGTTTATTTGTGCCACTTCTTCGTCGCTGTAATCAGAATCCGAACGCGCAAGACGAACCAAAAGGGCAGCCAAGGCCAAACGGGCATCATCTTCGGCGATTTCGGGCTCTGGGCCTGCCAATTTATTTAGAAACTCTTGGAACATCTTTAACCTTTGCCATATTGGACTGGATTACACCAAGCGCGAATTTTCCACGGCTGCTTTCACGAAATCGCGGAATAATGGATGTGGCGCAAACGGCTTCGATTTTAGTTCTGGATGATATTGAACACCGATGAACCAAGGATGATCAGCATATTCTACGATTTCTGGCAATTTACCGTCTGGAGACATGCCAGAGAAAGAAAGACCGGCTTTTTCTAGTTTTTCGCGATACTGAATATCCACCTCATAACGGTGACGGTGGCGTTCGGAAATTGACGTTGTACCGTAGATTTCAGCCACTTTGGATTGTTCGCCAAGTGTCGCGTTATATGCGCCTAGACGCATGGTGCCACCTTTGTCGTCTGCCACCGCGCGTTGAACAGTGCGATTACCCTCAACCCATTCTTTCAGGTGATAAACAACAGGTGTGAAGCGTTTTTCGCCAGCTTCGTGATCAAACTCTTCTGAACCTGCATCAGCCAAATCGGTTAGGTTGCGCGCGGCCTCAATGACGGCCATTTGCATGCCCAAGCAAATACCCAAATAAGGAACCTTGCGTGTGCGGGCGAATGTTGCTGCCTTGATCTTGCCCTCTGTGCCGCGTTCGCCAAAGCCGCCAGGAACGAGGATCGCGTTGAATTTTTCCAAATGCGGTGCAGGATCTTCTTTGTCAAAGACTTCGGCGTCAATCCACTCGACATTGACCTTTACACGGTTGGCCATGCCACCGTGGGTCAGTGCCTCTTTGATTGATTTATAAGCGTCTTCTAGTTGGATATATTTCCCAACGATTGCAACGTTCACGACACCTTCGGCGTTGAATACACGATCGGCTACATCTTCCCACTTGGCCAAATCTGGTTTTGGGGCAGGGGCGATCCCAAAGGCATCCAAAACAGCCTGATCCAAACCTTCTTTGTGATAGGCCAGCGGGGCCTCATAGATCGACTTTAGGTCATATGCCGCGATCACGGAATCGGGGCGCACGTTACAGAACAACGCCAATTTATCGCGTTCTTTTGTCGGGATGTTATGTTCAGACCGGCAAACCAGAATGTCAGGCGCAATGCCGATGCTTTGCAATTCTTTGACCGAGTGTTGTGTTGGTTTTGTTTTTAACTCGCCGCTAGCCGCCAAATAAGGCAGCAGGGTAAGGTGCATATAGATGCAGTTTCCACGAGGGCGTTGATGACCAAACTGACGAATCGCCTCAAAGAAGGGCAGGCCCTCGATATCGCCAACCGTGCCGCCGATTTCACACAGCATAAAGTCGACTTCGTCATCGCCGACCTCAAGGAAATCTTTGATTTCGTTGGTTACATGGGGAACAACCTGAATCGTTTTGCCCAAATAGTCGCCGCGACGTTCTTTTTCCAAGACGGTGGAATATACGCGCCCTGATGAAACACTGTCTGTATTTCGTGCAGCAACACCTGTGAAACGTTCATAGTGGCCCAGGTCCAAATCGGTTTCTGCACCATCATCGGTTACAAACACTTCGCCATGCTCAAATGGCGACATCGTACCGGGATCAACGTTTAGGTATGGGTCAAGTTTGCGCAGACGAACGGAATAACCACGCGCTTGCAACAACGCGCCCAAAGCGGCCGAGGCCAAGCCTTTGCCTAGGGATGAAACAACGCCACCAGTAATAAAAATATATCTCGCCATGGCCCGCGGCCCCCCGTGTTTTCTTATTATTTTCCGAGAAACCCCGGCAATGGAATCGTCGAACGCAGCGACCAGCATACCATATGTCACGGGATTAAATATTTAACAGATTCGCACTGCTTCTGCAAGGCAACCGCTGCATATTGTGCGAATTAACCTTGCATTAACTAATAGTAGTTGGATTTAGTCGGCGCGTGGCGCTTCTTCTTCTGCCGCATCAGCTGGTGCAGTTTCAAGCGTTGGCAACAAATCTGATCCAGCAGGAACGCTGCCTTCGGCACTTGCTGGTGCACCACTAATCACTGATTCATTTGCAGCCTTCTGAGCGGCAATAACGGTCAACGAAATCGACGTTACGATAAACGCGGCTGCCAATATCCATGTAAGCTTGCCCATGGCTGTACCCGCAGAGCGACCAGTTTTAGCCGCACCGCCGCCACCACCGCCGCCAAGCCCAAGACCACCGCCTTCAGAGCGTTGCAAAAGAACGATGCCAATCAGCGATAGTGCCAAAAGCAGATGAATGATCAGAACAACGTTTTCCATGTGCGCGCCTTGCGTTTTTTTACTGTGCGTTTGTGTGCGTCCGCCGGATACCCTATGCAGTCGCCACTGTCGATGTGTTATTTATGAATTTGTTTGGTATTGAACAAGAGGTAAGGTTGAAACCTTGTTAATCGTCTGCGTCGTCCTCTGTATATTGACCAGAAATAGCGCGTCTTATGATGGACCAAGACAGTCCCACGCCAAAAATCACCGACATCACGAGAATCGCTAACCAGATTGTTTGGCTGCGATCGCTCAAAGAAAGCCATCCACGATCAATCATGACCCACAAATGGCTGGCTGCTAGTGCGCCAACTAGGATCACACCTGAACCACCAATGGATCGAAGGGTTGCCCGCAAATAAATGATGTAGCCGACCAAAAGGATCAAACCCATGAATACTGCCAAAGGCATTTGCGCACTGAAATTGCCCCGAACCCAGCTAAAATAACTGTATTCAGTAGGATTGAATGTCGCTGCAATCAAAATGAATGCCAAAAACCAGCGTAATAAAAAACTCATTGGAGCCCCTTTTTTGTCCAATAAAACTGATGTGCCATGCGGCAAAGGCTCTCGCAAGGTGAATTTGCGGTTTCACACCGTGGTTTGACGGGCTATAGCGGTGTGGGTTTTGGAACAAAGGACCAAATTAATGGCAAATGTGGCTGTAGTCGGCACTCAATGGGGTGACGAAGGTAAAGGTAAGATTGTTGATTGGCTAAGCGAGCGCGCAGATATCATTGCACGCTTTCAGGGCGGTCATAACGCAGGCCACACTTTGGTGATTGATGGCGAGGTTTTTAAACTGTCACTATTGCCGTCTGGTATTCTGCGCGAAGGCAAACTGGGTGTGATTGGCAACGGTGTTGTGCTTGATCCATGGGCGCTGGGCGAAGAAATCGAACGTATCACATCACGTGGTGTGAAGGTTTCCCCTGAAAATCTTATGATTGCCGAAAACACGCCATTGATTTTGCCTGTACACGGCGAATTGGATCGCGCCCGTGAAGGTCAGAATGCGGTTGCCAAGATCGGCACGACAGGTCGCGGCATTGGTCCTGCGTATGAAGATAAAGTTGGCCGTCGTACGGTACGTGTTGCTGATTTGGCTGACGAGGCGACACTTGATGCACGTCTTGATCGTTTGTTGATCCATCATGATGCTTTGCGTCGTGGTTTGGGACTGGCCGAAGTTGATCGCGCCGACCTTAAGGCGAAGTTGATGGAGATTGCGCCCAAGATTTTGCCTTTTGCGAAACCTGTTTGGAAAATTTTGAACGACCGTCGCAAAGCTGGCGACCGGATATTGTTTGAAGGTGCCCAAGGCAGCCTACTTGATATTGATTTTGGCACATATCCATTCGTGACATCCTCGACCACTTTGGCAGGCGCTGCCGCGACTGGTACCGGTCTTGGACCAAATTCAGTTAATTTTGTTCTTGGTATCGTGAAAGCCTACACCACCCGTGTAGGTGAGGGCCCATTTGCATGTGAATTGTTCGACGATGTTGGTGAACACCTTGCAACCGTTGGCCACGAAAAAGGTACAGTCACAGGACGTTCGCGTCGTTGTGGTTGGTTTGACGCAGTTTTGGTTCGCCAAACTTGCGCGCTGTCTGGTGTAAAAGGCATCGCTTTGACCAAATTGGATGTGCTTGATGGCCTTAAAGAGCTTAAGATTTGTGTTGGATATGATCTAGACGGCGAACGCCTAGACTACTTGCCAACAGCCGCGGATCAACAAGCGCGTGTCACGCCAATCTATGAAACTATGGAAGGTTGGGACGACGTGACCGTTGGCGCACGCAGCTGGGCAGAATTGCCTGCCGCCGCGATCAAATATGTACGTCGCATTGAGGAGCTGATCGATTGCCCAGTTGCAATGTTGTCAACCTCGCCTGAACGCGACGACACGATCCTTGTCACAGATCCGTTTGCTGACTGATGGCTCTCTCATACAAAGCACGCCGCGGATGGTCACTGGTCGCCCTTTTGATAGGGATGCCCGTCTATATCATTCTGGCAGTTTTCGTTGTTAGCCTGCTGCCACGGGCGCCGATCGCAATCGAATTCGTACTATACGTCTTTTTAGGCGTGGCTTGGGTTTTCCCATTGAAATCGGTTTTCCGTGGGATCGGACAACCTGACCCTGATCTTCAAAATGACGAAGAAGAATAAAATCTAGACACTTGGCGACGGAAAAACTGTTGTGGGCCGTATCATTCATAGATCACTCGAAAGGATTTGTGATGATACGACGCACCATTGTTTCTGTTGCCTTATTGCTTGCCACGCCTGCCGTTGCTGACAATGACCCTAACAGACGAACGGATTTAATTGCCGCGGATCTGCATATTCCAGAGCAGACATTCATTGATTGTTTCATGGATGTTCAACCTGATGGCGATAAAAACCCGTCGGGGCGCCGTCAAAAAATGAACAAGGCAATTTTGCTGCCTTGCTTGCAGGCTGCGAACCCTTCCATCAGCAACTCAATGTTGGACACGGTCATGGACCGTCATCGCCCCGAAGGCCCAATCAGAAAATAACGATAAATGAAGTTTTAAATTGAGGTGTTTAAAAAGTAAAAAGGCGGGAACTACCCCGCCTCTTTCGTGAAAAACCTTCATTACTGAAGACTTGGAAACACGGTTGTACCTTTGGCTATGCGCCTTTGGCCATTGGATTGGTGATGTATTTACTGTCTGGTGTGACGATAAAACGACCACGTTCAATTTTTTGGATGACTTCGTCACGCAACAGCTCACCATAGGCGCGCAAAATGTCTTCGCGTTTTACATCATCATTTTCTTTAAATCGACCGACACGACGCAAGATCATTGGGCGAGAGAAATGTTCACGACCCTCAACATGAGTTTCATATACAGCGGCCGCTTCTAGCAGTTCTGTTAGGCTTGATGCACCGTTCTCGGCGACGAACTCAGCAAAACCAACTTCGGATGCGTCATAGTCATCTTCATCAACAATTAAGGCACCCGGTGCTGTCGCAGTTTTCACGGCCTCAACACGTACTTTTGTGCGTTCTTTTAGGTTGGCGGCGATTTCTTCGTCGGTTTTAACGCGTTGCTCCGAAACAAGAACTAATGGTGCTGGGCGAGAATTGCTGCCTTCGGCCTTTACGGGTTTGTCCGTGCTGGTGGCGGCAACTGGGCCAGTTACAGGGCGCACAACTTTGGCTAGATCATCACGATATTGGGTTGATCCATCAACGGTGGTTTGTTTGCCGGCGGTGGCTTCTTCGGCTTTGGTTGCTGCAACCGCTGCCTTAAGATGAGCGAGGGCATCGTGACGACGACGCGACGCTTCATCACCCATTTTGTCGTTAGTATCACCTAAAATGCGATCCATCTGCGCGGCGCTATCGTCAATACCAGCAACTTCAAGCAACGAACGTCGTTTTACAGGCGCAGCTACTGCTACTTCTGTTTCTTCGGCAACTTCTTGCGGTTCTGCGGATGGTTTGTCTTCGGCAACTAGTGTGTCGGACAATTCGGCAGTTAGGGCTGCTTCAAAATCATCAGAAGCAAAAACTGTTTCGCTGGATTTTGTTTCGATTTCCTTTAGTGCAGCCTGGGCTTCTTGTTCTGCAATGGTTGCAGCAACTTCTGCTTCGGCGTCAGCAGCTTCTTCAGCCAAACGCGCGGCTTCAGCTTTTTCAGCTTCAACTTTTGCCTTTGCTTCTTCAGCCAAGCGCGCGGCTTCAGCTTTTTCAGCCTCGGCCTTTGCTTTTGCTTCTTCGGCCAAGCGCGCGGCTTCTGCCTTCGCGATGTCTACGCTGGCTGGTGTATCCCTAATGTCTGATGGCTTTGCAAAAAACTCGTCAGCGTGTTCGTCTTCGGAATACCCATTGGCACCATTGGTTGTGCCAGATTTTGCAACAACAGCGCGAATTCGTTCAAGTTTTTCACTTACTGTATCAATGTCATCATCTGTTTGAACCGGTGCAGGTTGATCGGCATTCAGAATTTTCAATGTGCCATCAGCGGCAATTGCTGATTTGATTGCTGGCTTTTCGGCTTGCACAGAAGCGACCACTGGCTCAACGAGAGTGTCTTGGCCACTTTCGGAACCAACTGTGTTGTCTTGGCGCAAAATAACACCAGATTGATCAACTTCAGCATCAATGCGTCGGCTATTGTTGCGCTGTGCGATTTCTTTCAGCATTTCGCTGTCAGGCGTTGCAGGCTCAGCACCGAAATATCGGTCTTCCTCGGCCAATACGCGAAAATACTCTGTTATTGCCTTCATTGTTGTGAAGGGATCGTCAAAACCATCCAAAGTGCAAGAAAACGCACCATAGGACACGGTCAAAATTTTACTGGCATTAAGCATTTTAATTACTCACTTACTAAACTGCGCCGAAACGCGAACACTCGTACTAACCTCACTAAATTAACAAACATTTTCTGTTACCCCCAAGTTTTTCCGAAATAATTCTAGTTAAATTGCCCGGAATTATTGCCGTTTGTTCACCTATTTGGCATCAATGCTTCTATGGATCCTCGTATTGTTGCCGAAAACACAATTATGACACTTTTGGGCCCCGTCACGGGTGATCCCAAGGTACTGAACGATGCCGTCTCTCTTGCCACGATTCTTGTTGCTGCAGACGGCGGTGCAAACGTAGCTGTCGACGCCAATCTGAAACTTGATGCTGTGATTGGCGATATGGACAGCATAACCGCAGAAACACGCGCGGCGCTAGCTGAGTCGGCAGTTATCCATGTTCATGAGCAAGAAACGACCGATTTTGAGAAATGCCTGCAACGTGTTTCGGCCGATGTGATTTTGGCTGTTGGGTTTTTAGGCGGGCGAATTGATCACAGCTTGTCAACATTTAATGTGCTGTCTCGTTTCCCTGAACAACCAGTGATTTTGGTTGGTGATGAAGATATCGTGTTTTTGGCACCACCCGGGATTGAATTGGCTTTGCCAGTTGGCACACGGATTTCGCTGTTTCCATTTGCACCGTTGAAAGGGCATTCGGTTGGGTTGAATTGGCCTATTGATGGAATAGCATTTAGACCGGACACGAAAATTGGTGTTTCCAACAGCACGAACAAAGCTAATGTTTCGTTAAGTTTTGACACGCAAAAGATGTTCGTGATTTTGCCGACTGAATTTTTGAATAACGTAATTGCGGCGTTGCGAACCTAACAGTTAGGAACGTTCACGGCCAAGCCACCCAAAGAAGTCTCTTTATAGTTGCTGTGCATATCGCGACCAGTTTGGCGCATCGTCTCTATACATGCATCAAGCGGTACAATGTGTGATCCGTCGCCGCGAAGGGCCAGCGAGGCGGCTGATATCGCCTTGATCGCACCCAGTCCGTTGCGTTCGATGCACGGAACCTGCACCAAACCCTTTACGGGATCGCAGGTCATCCCAAGATGGTGTTCCAGCGCAATTTCGGCGGCGTTTTCAATTTGCTCGGGCGTGCCACCCATAACGGCACAAAATCCGGCGGCTGCCATTGCGGCGGCACTGCCTACTTCGGCTTGGCATCCGCATTCAGCACCAGAAATCGAGGCATTGGCCTTTACGATACCGCCAATTGCGGCGGCAGTAAGCAAAAATTCCTCAACTCGGTCAACGTTCGCACCAGGCACGTGATCCAACCAATATCTAATGACTGCAGGCAAAACACCTGCGGCGCCATTGGTGGGTGAAGTTACAACTTGGCCGCCTGCTGCGTTTTCCTCATTAACAGCCATTGCATAGACTGACATCCAGTCATTGATGGTATGCGGTGGCGTCAAGTTTAAGCCTGCCTCATGCAATAGTTTTTCGTGAATGGATTTCGCCCGACGTTTCACGAACAATCCACCCGGCAAAATACCTTCACCTTCTAGACCGCGATCAATGCAGTCGTTCATCGCACCCCAAATCCGGTTTATACCGTCCGACAAGGACGCCGGTCCCATGCGGGACAATTCATTTGCCTTTTTGATTTGTGCGATCGATTTGCCGGATTTTTTGGACATTTCCAACATTTCTGTCGCGGATTTAAAAGGGAAGGGCACAGGGCGTTGATCTTGTCCCTTTTCACCTTGGGCAAGTTCGTCTTCTGTTAGTACGAAGCCACCACCAATAGAATAGTATGTTTCCTGCATAACGACATCGCCCTGATCATCAGTGGCAAACAGCATCATACCATTGGCATGCCCTTTTAGGTCATTATCGTAATCGAAAATCAAATCGGCAGCAGGATCGAATGAAAGCGCGCCAAGATCATCATGCACGATTGTTTTGCTGTTCGCGATTTTTTCCAACGCTTCATCAGCTTTGGTCGCTACATAGGAATCTGGCAAAAAACCAGCGAGACCCAGAATGGTTGCGCGATCCGTTGCATGACCTTTTCCCGTAAAGGCAAGTGAGCCATGTAATGAGGCGCGCAGGCCCGCTACTTTGAATGGGCTATCGCGAATGGCTTGGATAAAAGCACCGCCTGCAACCATGGGACCCATGGTATGAGAGCTGGAAGGGCCAACGCCGATTTTGAATACATCAAAAACACTTAGAAACATGGATTCGCCTTTACTCGCTTGCGGTCTTGTTACGACTGCTTACTTTAAAACCGGATTTGAGATGGCCCCAATAATCGTCCGTTTCTTTGTGCTTTACGACATTGTGTAATTTGCGGCGGCGTTGGTTGTTAACTTTGTGGTGATTTGGTGCAAAGTTTGCACAATCGGCCCTATAATCGGGTGAAAATATTTCCTATAGTCGTCGAAAATTCGGAGTCGTTGATGAACAAAGCACTTTCCCCCGTTGATGCCGCTAAACTTGCCGCTGCCCAAAGGGCTGTAGAGTATGTTCAAGACGGTATGCGTATTGGTCTTGGAACTGGCTCAACTGCCGCTTGGTTGGTCAAGGTATTAGGCGAAATGGTCCGCGACGAAGGCCTAAAGGTCATGGGTGTTCCAACATCTACAAGAACGGCCGAATTAGCGCGCGCCGAAAATATTCCTGTTGTGACATTGGATGAGGCTAAGTGGTTGGATCTCACCATTGACGGTGCCGATGAATTTGATGGCGAGTTGAACCTGATTAAAGGTGGCGGCGGGGCCTTGTTGCAAGAAAAGATTGTTGCGACTGCTTCTGATCAGATGATTGTGATCGCTGACGCCAGCAAACGCGTAGATACGCTTGGCGCTTTCCCCTTGCCGATTGAGGTCATTCCTTTTGGTTGGCAGGCCAGTAAGACGTTGGTTGAAGAAGCGCTGATCAGCCTTGATGTGATGGGCCGAGACAGCAGCCTGCGCATGAACCGCGATAAACCGTTTTTGACGGACGAAGGAAATTTCATTCTTGATCTCAACCTTCGTCGTATTGGCAACGCCCGACAGTTGGCTTTGGTTTTGAACCAAATTCCTGGGGTGGTTGAAAATGGATTGTTCATTGATATCTGTGACGTTGTGATCGTTGGCCATGGCAACAGCAAGGTCGAGGTTTACGATATCAACAATGGCACCATGGAAGAAGAAACCATGGGGCAAGAAGTTAACAAGAACTTGTTTCAGGACGATCTTGATTAAGCCTGATCCACAAAAGGAATATCTTTATGGCGTTTGACTATGACCTCTTTGTAATTGGCGGGGGCTCTGGTGGCGTGCGCGCCGCGCGTTTGGCTTCATCTGAAGCGGGCGCGAAAGTTGCTTTAGCAGAAGAATTCCGGATGGGCGGCACCTGTGTTATCCGTGGTTGCGTGCCCAAAAAGCTGATGGTTTTTGCATCATCCTATAGAGAAATGACTGTTGATGCCGCTGCATACGGCTGGGACATCAACATTGGTGACTTCAACTGGCCAACGTTCAAGGGCAAATTGGATCTTGAGCTTGACCGTTTGGAAAATGCTTATCGAAATACATTGGCTCGTGCAGGGGTCGAGGTGTTCAACGAACGCGCTACAATTGATGACGCTCACACCATTAAACTGGCGTCGGGCAAAACGGTAACGGCAAAACACATCTTGATCGCCACGGGCGGTTATCCTGTTAAACCTGATGTGCCGGGGGCCGATTTGGCGATCACGTCAAATGAGATTTTCAATCTTAAAGAACTTCCAAAATCCGTGCTGATTGTTGGCGGTGGTTTCATTGCTTGTGAATTTGCCTGTATTTTAAATGGGCTTGGCGTGAAAGTGACGCAATTTTATCGTGGCGAGCAAATCTTGCGCGGCTTTGATTTAGAAGCAACCTCGATGATTTCTGATGAAATGGTAAAGCAGGGTATCAAACTGCGGCTTGATGACAATGCGGCCAGTCTTGAACAAACAGATGGCGGAATTCTTGTCACTGACACGCAAGGTGGTACTGAAACGTATGATCAAGTGATGTTTGCGACGGGTCGTACACCCAACACCAATGGATTAGGGCTAGAGGCGCTGGGCCTTGAATTGGGTCGTGGTGGCGCAATTCCGGTTGATAAATTCAGCCAAACAAAAGTGCCTTCCATTTTTGCTGTGGGTGATGTTACGAACCGTATCAATCTGACGCCTGTTGCCATTCGCGAAGGTGCGGCATTTGTTGAGACGATCTTCCATGGCCGTCCAACGTCGTTTGATCATGATCAAGTTCCTTCTGCTGTGTTTACACAACCAGAGCTTGGCACCGTGGGCATGAGCGAAGAAGAAGCTGCCGCAAGTGAGGCGATTGAAGTTTATTCAGCGGCGTTCAAGCCAATGCAATCTTCGTTTGCTGGGCGTGATAGCAAGGTTTTGATGAAACTGGTTGTTTCAAAGGCCACTCAACGCGTTCTTGGTTGTCATATCGTGGCTGACCAAGCCGGTGAGATGATCCAATTGGCTGGCATTGCCGTAAAGATGGGTGCAACAAAAGCACAGTTTGATGCAACTTGCGCTGTTCATCCCACAATGGCCGAGGAATTGGTCACAATGAAAACACCCGTGCGTACGACTTGAATTTGGCCTATAGAAGGGCCAATTAACTAATTAGTGACGAAATCTAACAAAAGGTAACCCAATAATGGCTGGAAATACTGGCGGACCATGGGGCGGCGGCGGCAATAGCGGCGGCAACAATAATGGTAACGGTGGTGGCAATAACGGTGGCGGCAATCGCCCCGATAAGCCCCAAATTCCCGAAATCGAAGACATTGTAAAAAAAGGCCAAGAACAATTGCGCGTTCTGATGGGCGGTAAAGGTGGCGGTAATCGCACCAATGGTTCTGGCAATGGGGCAGGTGGGCCTGGTTTGTCTGGTCGCGCCATCGCCGGCATTGCTATCGTTGGTGTGCTGGTTGCCTGGACCGCGGCAAGTTTTTATCGCGTTGATACTTCGGAACAATCTGTTGAATTGCTGTTTGGTAAATATGTGCAAACAGGCGAAGAGGGTTTGAACTTTGCCCCTTGGCCCGTTGTGAAAGCCGAAATTGAATCAGTAACGCGCGAAAACACCGTTGATATTGGTGTTGGTCGTGGCAATCGTTCTGACGAAGGCCTCATGCTAACTGGTGACGAAAACATCGTGGACATCGATTTCCAAGTTGTTTGGAATATCTCTGATCTTCGTAGCTATCTTTTCAATCTTGCAGAACCCCAAGCCACAATCAGTGCGGTTTCTGAATCTGCGATGCGTGAAATTATTGCCCGATCAAATCTAGCACCGATCTTGAACAGAGATCGTGGTGCAATTGCACAGGAACTTCAGGAATTGATCCAAGCGACGATGGATTCTTACGAAAGTGGTGTTCAAATCGTTCGCGTCAACTTTGACAAAGCCGATCCGCCACGTGAAGTAATTGACAGCTTCCGCGAAGTTCAGGCAGCGGAGCAAACCCGTGACACGCTTGAAAAACAAGCGGATGCCTATGCAAACGAACGCGTTGCGGCCGCCCGTGGTACCGCTGCTGAGGTGTTAGAACGTGCCGAAGGGTATCGCGCTCAAACAGTCAACCAAGCTGAAGGTGAAGCCAGCCGTTTCTTGGCGGTTTATGGCGAATACGTGAAAGCCGAAGAAGTGACACGCAAACGTTTGTATCTTGAAACAATGGAACGTGTTCTTGGTGGTGTCGACAAAGTCATCCTTGATGAAGCCGCTCGTGGCGGACAAGGCGTTGTGCCTTACTTGCCGCTTAACGAGTTGAACAAATCAAACAAGGGGTCAAACTAATGAACCGTTCTGCATTTTTATTGCCCGTTGTCGTTGTTGCAGCGTTGGTCGTTATTTCAGCGGTGTTCACCGTTGATGAACGTGAGCGTGCGCTTGTTTTGCAATTTGGTGAAGTTGTCACCGTTAAAGAAGATCCAGGTTTGGCGTTTAAAATACCGCTTATCCAAGAAGTCGTGAAATACGACAAACGTATCTTGGCGCTGGAAACACAGTCACTTGAGGTGACACCTGCGGATGATCGTCGTTTGGTTGTTGATGCGTTCGCGCGTTGGCGTATCCAAGACGTGGTCAAATTCCGTCGTGCTGTTGGTGCCAGTGGTATTGATGGTGCCACCAGCCGTTTGCAACGGATCATTAATGCTGAAATGCGTGCCGTGCTTGGTAGCGTAGATTCAGGTACAGTGTTGTCTGCGGATCGTGTTGCCTTGATGAACCAAATTCGTGACAAAGCACGGGTTCAAGCATTGTCATTAGGTGTTGAAATCGTGGACGTGCGTATCAAACGTGCTGATTTGCCAGAACAAAACTTGTCAGCAACGTTTGCGCGTATGCGTGCTGAACGTGAACGCGAAGCGGCTGATGAGATTGCGCGTGGTAAAGAGGCCGCTCAGCGTGTTCGCGCTTTGGCCGATCGTACGGTGGTTGAAACCGTTTCTATTGCACAGAAAGAAGCCGACATTATTCGCGGTGAAGCTGATGCAAACCGAAACGCAATCTTCGCCGAAGCCTTTGGTAAAGACCCTGAATTCTTCGCCTTTTATCGTTCGTTGAACGCTTATGAAGCATCTTTGCAGGGCAGCAACACGACACTTGTGTTGTCACCTGATAGCGAATTCTTTGACTATCTAAAAACGGATCGTCTGGGTGAGTGATATTCTGATCGCAGCCTTCGGGTTGGTATTGGTATTCGAGGGGCTGGTGTTCGCACTGGCCCCTTCGCGTTTAGAGGACCTGATTGCAGCCATGTCCAAGATAACAGTTGATCAACGCCGCACCTTTGGCTTGATTGCTGTGGCGCTTGGGGTTGGGATTGTTTGGGTGGTCTTGTAAAAATTTAAGAAAATTTTTGCCAAATTGCCAAATATTCACCATTTCGTGACACACTGCGATGCAAGTTGAGTTGAATTCTTCGTGCTAAATGCAAATATTGAACGTGTTGGGGATTTTGGCCGTGCCTATTCGGCCTATCAAATACGGAGGATTAGGTTTGAAACCTATCACATTACCGCAATCACTAGACACCACGACGGCCAAACGCAGCTTTGTTGCGCTGGTACTTGGGGTGGCCTTTCTTATGGCACAAGCCATTTCCGCGAATGCGCGGCCAGATTCTTTCGCCGATTTGGCTGAAGATGTCTCAAATTCAGTCGTGAACATAACGACCTCGACCACGGTCGCTGGGGCTGCTGATTTACGGCCAATTGTTCCCGAAGGTTCCCCATTAGAAGATTTTTTCCGCGATTTCACTGAACGTCAACGCGACGGTCAACGCCCGCGCCGTAGTGCGGCCTTGGGGTCGGGTTTTGTGATTTCAGCAGACGGTTATATCGTGACTAATAATCACGTCATCGACAAAGCTGACGAAATCATGATTGAATTTTTCAGCGGGCTAGAACTTGAGGCCAAACTGGTTGGCACCGATCCAAAAACTGACATTGCCTTGCTAAAAGTCGAAAGCGACGTTCCATTGGAATTCGTTGAATTTGGCAACAGCGACGTTGCACGCGTCGGTGATTGGGTGATGGCCGTTGGTAACCCGTTGGGCCAGGGATTTTCCGTTTCTGCCGGGATTATATCGGCACGTAACCGTTCGCTTTCTGGCACTTATGATGATTTCATCCAAACGGATGCTGCGATCAACAAAGGTAACTCTGGTGGCCCGCTGTTTAACATGGACGGTGACGTGATCGGTGTTAACACAGCAATCCTATCACCTTCTGGTGGTTCAATCGGCATTGGCTTTTCAATGTCATCATCCGTTGTGACAAACGTTGTCGATCAATTGTTGGAATTCGGTGAAACGCGTCGTGGCTGGTTGGGTGTCCGCATTCAGGATGTTACCGCCGATGTTGCCGAGGCACTTGGTTTGGCCAAGGCTGAGGGTGCGCTAATTACTGATGTTCCAGATGGCCCTGCCAAGGACGCAGGCGTACTTGCTGGTGATGTTATTCTTACTTTTGACGGTGCGGATATCGTTGATACACGCGAATTGGTGCGCATTGTTGGTAATACCCAAGTTGGTAAGGCCGTTGATGTTTTGGTTGTTCGCGAAGGTGCTGAAGTGACGCTTGCGATTACCCTTGGTCGTCGTGAAGAAGCGGAATCAGTAGTACCAGCCTCGGCACCCGCCACAGAAACGCCACCTGCTGATCAAGAGGTGCTGGGTATAAAACTGGCCCCTTTGACCGACGAATTGCGCGCAGAACTCGACCTTGGTGAAAAGGCAACTGGTCTAGTGGTTCGTGATTTAGATGAGCAGAGCGAAGCCTATGAAAAAGGATTGCGCGCTGGTGATTTGATTGCAGAGGCTGGCCAGAAAAAAGTCGTGTCTGCCGCTGATTTGACCAAACAAGTCGAAATCGCAATTGAAGCAGGGCGCAAGTCGCTATTGTTGCTCGTGCGTCGTGCGGGGCAACCCCGTTTTGTGGCGCTAAGCGTTCAATAGCGAGAATTTTAATTTAAAAAAGGGCGCCTCATGAGGCGCCCTTTTGTGTTTGATTAGACAGTTCTTGTTTTAATTCTTTCTCCAAAAAGCTTTGGCTTGAAACGCCCAAGTATAAGCTCCAGCAAAAGTGGAATGGCATTCGACATCCCTATCAATGCTTCTTTACCTTCAAGTGCATGGAAGGCTGATAGGTCACCTGTGGTTTTGGCAGCATCGGCCAAAGCCCTTAGTTCAGGCATCATAGGGACCAGAAAGACGAAGGCGTTGACGGTCAAAAAGACCATAAGAACTGCTTTGATCTTCATCCAATTTCCACGTTCTCCATAGTGAAAATACAGGATTAGATCGCAAATTACTTTGAGTGCTAGGCCCGGTAGAATAAGGATATAGGCGATGAGTTCCTTATATGTATAAACGTTATAGGCAGTGTCGGCATCGGGCGTTCCAAGAACGGCTCCGATTACGATGTGAGATGCAATGCCACCGACATAAAGTATGCCTGCGATCTCGTTTATGAAGTTCAGTAAAATTCGCATCTCATCAGCCTTTTCGATTTCCAAACCACATCCGACCTAACAATCCATCCTTGCGAACAAATTGGTGGTACAATGCTGCCGCGACGTGGGAAAGAATGAGAAGGCCAAGAATTTTAGCGATAACACCATGGGCCATACGCGGCGGGATATCGTTAAAGTTGGCTGGAAGCGGTTCGCCGGATCCACCAAATATAATCGCGGGCAATCCAGCGGCGTTGGCAATCGCGATGCCAGAGGCGCACATTGCAATCACAACCGCGTAAAACGCCCAATGTGCCATATCCGCAGATTTATTTAGCATTGCATTTCCAATATCTGCCGGCTGTGGTTTTTTCGTGAAAAGCCGAAACATTAGGCGGACGATCATCAAAACAAGAATAAGCATTCCCATGGACATATGCGCCGTAAGAGCCGTCATTTTGAACGGATCGGAATTGGGTGTTTCTGACAGAACAAAACCGCCCATGATTAAACCGCCGATGATCATTATGGCCAAAGCCCAATGCAAAATCACTAAAATGGGGTGGTACCGTTTCATCGCGTTTTCCTTTTGAAAAGATTCGAAATCATGAATTCTATAAGTTGCATTTGCAACAATTGCAAATGATATATTTACTAATGCGATATTTGCATCTGCTTCTAATAGATGTATGAACAATCTTATGGATCAATCTAACAAAGCAAAAACAGTCCGTACGACCAGCAATGGGTGGATGATACAACGTATCGCAAAGAGACTGAATGACCGCATGGAACAGCGCCTTGCGGTGCTTGATCTGTCTACACAGCACTTTCCGGTGATGATGACTGTTTTGGAAAATGATGGTCTGACGCAGACCGAAATCGGTGGCAAATTTGGGATGCCTTCTTATGCCATCAGTCGTGCGCTTGATCATCTAGAAGCGAAAGGGGCGCTAGAGCGGCGGCAACATCCAACCTCGCGCCGCACTCACACAATTCATGCAACAGAGGTCGGCCAAAAGCTTGCGCCGCAATTATTCGAAATCGTTAGGCTTTTGAATGAGGAATTGGTTTCTGATTTGTCGGTGCAAGAGCGTGAAATGTTTCAGAAAATTCTTACCAAACTGGTTTGAATAAATCCATTTTGGGGCTTTTAACCTTGCACAAAATCAAAGGCCAACAATCCCAATTCGCGCGCGGTTTTCAACGCCAATACATCGCTGTCTAAGCCATTTTTGTTTTGAAAACGGCGGATTGCCTTTTTAGTAGGGCGATCCATAACGCCGTGGTCACGACCCTGATAGTGCCCACGAGCAGCCAAGGCGCGTTGAACCGATGCGATGAATTCTGGCGTCATTTGATCTGCGCAAGGTGTTTTAAACCACAAATCTTGTCGCTCGCGCACAATCTCTTGGCGTGTAACGGTTTGATAACTGGGCGATTGGGTCATTTTTCCTGCTTCATCAAAGAGTGCAGGTGTCACCTCTATCTGTTCAGTGATGGTTTCAATGATGGCGGGGGCTATGTCGCGTGCCTCGCAATAATTTTCACCGTTTGATGCCGCTACCTCACGGATCTCTGCATCTGGCACAGGTTTTGCGCGACTGACCTCGGCGTTGTCAGCGGTTGTGCACGCCGCAAGTATCCATATAGGCACGCATTTTAGTACGGTTTTCAGGTGGGTCATCATCTGCCTGTTATCAATCACTGGTTCTGCACTTTTCGGTCTTTGCCGAATTTTTTTACTGACTTACAGGAAAGTGTGGATGAAATAAAGGTTTTGCTGGCTTATGGCGCTGCTGGATCAAATGTGGGGTCCAGCAACAGGTCTAGCATGGGGGATATGTCCTCGACTATTTCCGCGACGACATGCACCACGCTTTCTTGGCGTTGAATGCGCCCCGTTACCCTGAGCAGACGCCCAGAAACGACGGCACGACGGAATTTCTCGTAGGTCTTTTTCCAAACAACAATGTTGGACACGCCGGTTTCATCCTCAAGCGTTAGGAAGATCACCCCTTTGGCCGTGCCGGGGCGTTGTCGTACTAAAACCAACCCTGCCACGGCCACAAGCGAACCATTGGGGGGATCGTTTAATCGATCATGGGGCAAACACGCCGGTGGGCGAGGCCATTTATGTGCGTTATAGGAAAGAATCTGCATGAGAACAAACATAGAACATTGATGAAAAAACGACAAGTTGAACCAAGGGATGAACAAAGCGCACCAAACGGGCTTGCAAGAGGTGAATAGAAACGGCAGAAGTTTTCCCAAGCAAGTTTAGGCAAAGGACAACGGCAATGGCTAAGATTACATATATTGAACACAGCGGCACCGAACATGTGGTTGAGGTTGCCAATGGGCTGACCGTCATGGAAGGCGCGCGCGACAACAACATCCCAGGCATCGAGGCTGATTGCGGCGGTGCATGCGCCTGTTCAACTTGTCACGTTTATGTCGATCCATCTTGGGCTGAAAAAATCCCTGGCAAAGAAGCCATGGAGGAGGACATGTTGGATTTCGCGTTTGAACCCGACGCCGCGCGTTCGCGCCTGACATGTCAGATCAAAGTTACGGATGATTTGGACGGCCTAATCGTGCAAATGCCAGAAAAACAAATCTGATGATCCGTGCAGCAATAATCATATCTGTTGCCCTTGGCGGCATGATGATTGGGGCTGCGCAAGCACAACAAAAGTTGGTGAGCAAACTGGATGGTTGGAAGGTTCAATTGGATCAGCCAACCAACCGATATGGTCACGGCATCATGGGCAATGTGCCTGAATGGGGACGGATGTGTCTGTCTGGCCCCAATGGGCAAAAAGCCTGTGTAGTTTTACCACAAAACAAAGTGTTTGAGGAAATGTCGCCACGTTTGGCTGATGTTGATTTGGACGGCACACCCGATGTTATTCTTGTGGAAAGTGATAATCGTCTGGGCGCGGCGTTGGCGATATATCTGTTGCGAGATGATCAACTGTTTCGTGTGGTCACGCCAAACATAGGCCGCGCCAATCGTTGGCTTGCACCCATTGGTGTAGCAGACATGGATGGCGATGGGGCCGTCGAGTTAGCGTATATTGATCGCCCGCATTTGGCAAAAACCTTGCGAGTGTGGCGGTTCGAAAATGACCGACTAAGCGAAGTTGCGAACCTAAAGGGTTTAACCAATCACCGTATTGGACAAGAATTTATTTCAGGCGGTTTAAGGGATTGTAGTCAGGGCGTTGAGATGATCACCAGTGATGCGGCATGGCAAAACATCATGGCTACGCAATTGCGAAATGATCGTCTGCAAACCCGGTCCATTGCCCGGTTTTCAAAAACCAAAGATTTTGACGCTGTATTGGCCTGTAAAAACTGACCAAATGGAATGCGCTTTCGCGCATACTTGTTAGTTTAGGTGGCGATTTTGATACGTGTTTTGCGCCGGACTTAAAGCGCTTGGTAGCCAATGTCGCGGCGATAGAAGCCTTCTGGCCAATCGATATCATGGATCATTGCATAGGCGCGATCATGGGCCTGTTGCAGGGTGTCGCCACGGGCCGTTACGTTCAGCACACGCCCACCGGTTGCTGTGATTGTGTCGCCGACGGCGGTGGTGCCTGCATGAAAAACCATATGATGGCTGTCTTCGGGTAATGCATCTAGCCCGTTGATTACGCTGCCTTTAGTGTAGGATCCTGGATATCCATTGGCGGCATAAACAACCGTGATTGCATGATCATCTGCCCAATTTACCTGGGCTTTATCAAGACGCCCTTCAGCGCAGGCCAGCATCAAATCCAGAGCCTGTGCGCCAAGGCGCATCATAAGCACCTGTGTTTCAGGATCGCCAAACCGCGCATTGTATTCCACCAAACGGGCTTGTCCGTCTTTGATCATAAAGCCCGCGTAAAGCACACCTTGATAAGGCGTGCCGCGACGGGCCATTTCATCAACGCACGGCTGTATGATTTCGGCCATGGCGCGTGCCGCAATTTCATCCGTTAGTACTGGTGCGGGTGAATAGGCACCCATGCCGCCAGTGTTTGGCCCTAAATCGCCATCAAAGACACGTTTGTGATCCTGTGCAGTGCCAATAGGCAAGGTATTTTTGCCATCGCATAAAATGAAATAAGACGCTTCAGCGCCGTCCATGAACTCTTCAACCACGACTTCGGTACCAGCGGCACCGAATTCGCCACCAAACATATCATCAATAGCGCCAAGCGCTGCTTCCAAATCCATGGCAACGATCACGCCCTTACCAGCGGCCAAACCATCAGCTTTGATTACAATTGGCGCGCCTTTTTCGCGAATGTATTCTTTCGCTGGACCCGGCTGTGTAAATCGAGCCCATGCGGCAGTTGGTGCATTCGCGGCATCGCAAACTTCTTTGGTGAAACTTTTGCTGGCCTCTAACTGAGCGGCGGCTGCTGATGGACCAAAACAAGAAATTCTAGCGGCGCGTAAATCATCAGCGACACCATTGGCAAGCGGTGCCTCTGGACCGATGATGACGAAATCAATATTTTCGGCCTCTGCCAGCGCTAGAACAGCTGCGCCATCATCAATGTCGCAAGGTAAACAAGTTGCGATTTGGGCAATTCCGGCATTTCCGGGCGCCACCAACAGACGATCACATTTTGGGTTTTGTTTAACAGCCCATGCTAATGCATGTTCACGACCACCACTGCCTAAAATTAGGATGTTCATTGGTTATATGTCCTTTGCCTTCGCTTGCGGGCGTTCTAAGGTGGGGAACAACAAAGCACAAGTGAGGCAGCATGTCCGACCTTATAGACGATCCCCAAGAAGGCGAAAACGCGCCAGAATTCACAGTGACGGAAATTTCTGGCGCTGTGAAACGTACGATCGAGGGGTCATTTTCCCGTGTTAGAGTACGTGCTGAATTGGGTCGCGTTTCCAGGCCGCGCTCGGGGCATGTCTATTTAGATCTAAAAGACGATAAATCTGTGCTTTCTGGTGTGATTTGGAAAGGTGTGGCCAGCCGACTGGCGACCCAACCCGAAGAGGGACTTGAGGTTGTGGCGACAGGGCGCCTGACAACGTTTGGTGGCCAATCAAAATACCAAATGGTGATAGAGGATCTTGCACCCGCGGGCATGGGTGCACTGATGGCAATGCTTGAAAAACGCAAACAAGCATTTGCTGCAGAAGGGTTATTTGATGCAAGTCGTAAACAACCGTTACCCTATCTGCCTGAGGTGATTGGCGTTGTGACCAGCCCATCGGGTGCCGTAATTCGCGATATTTTGCACCGTTTGCGCGATCGGTTTCCACGCCGTGTTTTGATTTGGCCGGTTGCTGTGCAAGGCCAAAAGTGTGCACCAGAAGTCGCCCGTGCAATCGCCGGATTTAACGCGTTAACGCCGGGCGGGGCGTTGCCGCGACCAGATTTGTTAATCGTGGCCCGCGGTGGTGGATCTGTCGAGGATTTGTGGGGGTTTAATGAAGAGGCGGTGGTTCGGGCGGCCGCTGCGTCAGATATCCCATTGATTTCAGCGGTAGGTCACGAAACAGATACAACATTGATTGATTATGTATCCGACCTGCGGGCGCCAACCCCAACGGCTGCTGCCGAAGCGGCTGTTCCGGTTCGCATGGAATTGATGTCGGTTATTGATGAGTTGGGTGCAAGATCAGGACGGGCTTTGCGGCAAGGGATCATGCAACGACGTGATCGCGCCCGCGATTTGGCGCGCATTTTGCCAAAACCTGAACAATTGGTGGAAAATGCGAGACAAAGATTGGATACTTTGTCGGATCGCTTGCCAAAAGCACTGGCCAGCGTGAGACAACGCCGTCAAGTTGCCTTGTCACGTATCTCCGGCGGACTGCGCCCCACAACTTTGCAAAGACGACTAGAAGCTGAACGACGTCGGTCGGATGATTTAGCGCGAAGGTTGGGGCCTGCGCTGGTGCGCGGACGTGATCGTTTGGTACAAGAAAACCGACGCAGTCGAGAGAATCTTGATGTTGTCTTTGCGCGTTTCCAGCGCGCGGCTAACAGCCAAATAAGTGATTGGAAAACAGCCCTTTCAGGTGCCGAACGGATGCGCCAAACCTTGGGGTACAAGGAAACCTTGAAGCGGGGGTATGCTGTTGTGCGTGGTGCTGGTCAGGTGATCACCCAACGCGAAGAAGCCGCCAAACATCACGCTTTGGAAATCGAGTTTCATGATGGTCGCGTAAATGTAGGCGAGACGCAAACAGCGGAAAAAACAGCAACGGTAACACCTGTAATGAAGCCAAAGAAGCCAAAGCCAACAGACAAAGACCAAGGCAGCCTGTTTTAAACGCCCAAACCAGGTGGCACACAGTCAATGTGTTGATCGCTTTGCCCGACGACACTTAGATCGTTTGCTGGATCGTTGCCGGGCATCCGCGCACGCATACCATCGCCATCCGCAAAGAAGTTCCAGCAAACAGGATCTTCATTTTCATAATCAAAACAGATGTTTCCATTCTGAGGATACCATACGCCGCTTTGGCACAAACCATTGGCAAACGCCCAAATGACGCGGCGATCATCAAAATATTGTTCTACACCAAATGCCCGTCCTTGTTGAGCATAGGACAAGGTTTTGCCGTGCACATAGTTTTCAAATTCTTCGGTGGTCATTGGTGTTTCGGCCCAACTTGGGCTGACCATTAGCAATAAAAACAAAAGAACGCGCATAGAATTTCCTAAATGACTGACCCTAATTATTGCATGGTGCCACACTGGATTGATGAGGGCTAGTTTGCTGGGCGTGCTTGCTGATTTTCGGCATTCCTCCACCGATCAAGATGCGGGGCCATGGTTTTCTGCCATCTACGTGGATGTAGGGCGATAAAACCCATGATCGGCAAGCTATGAGGCAAAACTGGCGCTTGATCGGCGGGTAAATTTTCTAATTCCGTATAAGGTTTCAACGGGTTTTTGTGATGATCAGAGTGGCGCGGTGCATTCAGCATCAATAGCGAGGTAAACCAATGAGGTGCGTTCCAACTATGGCGTAAACCAACGGGTTCGAAACGGCCGTCATCTAGTTTTCGGCGACGCAATCCATAATGCTGGACATAATCACTTAACAACAGTTGGGAAGTTGCAAAAAAACCAAAGGCAACATGCAGAAAAAAACCCATAATTCCAAATATATATGTTGTTAAGGCAATGGCCAATACGGCGCCAAAGCAATAATGCCAATATGCATTACTTGCGTGCCATTTTGGCAAGTTCTTAATGGACAGTCGTGTATTTTCAACCTTTAGGCCCGCCTTGAACGAGCCGACCCAAGCCCGAACTGCAAAGCGATAATATGACTCACCCTTTTTAGCGGTATTTGGATCATTTGGCGTACAAACAAAGCGGTGATGGATCGCTGTGTGAGCGGTTGCATGATGACCAAAAAACAAACTTGTATACACTGATGCACCCAACTGACGGGCGAATATTTTGGGCCGATGAATAAGTTCATGCGCGTTGGAATTGGAAACTTGACCAAAAAACAAACCAAAGGCCAAAAATAGACTGAAATCAGCGATAAATCCGCGCTCGGTCCAACTAAGGGCGCCAATACCAAGAAATAGCAAACACCAATGCGCGATGGCGAGGGTTTTGGACAGGTGTTCGGCCATTTCAGGGTTCATATCTCGGCGTGGCAGTTTGGGGTAAATAATCCGGTCCAAGCCATTTGTGATGAACAATGCATAGATCAACGCAATCGCGATCCACCAACCGCCCAAAAAGGCAGCCAGCGATAACAGCAAAATAGGTATGCCAGTGGCCAATGCAAAGGCGGGTAAACTTTGATTCATGCGATTCCTTACAATGTCAAAGTTTCGCCCTTGATCATGTTATTGCCAAGACAATCGGAGGCAAATCACTGGCTTTTCCCCTAACATATCGTTGTTTTATAAGGGGTTAACGCGTATTGGTTGAAATTGCTTGTCGCGGCTGCAATTTCAGCGCGAGTTTGGTTGGAGGATGGGGTTTTAAATCCGACGTTTTGTGATTAGGTGGAACGCAACGGAACAAATCAGGCGCGGCCATGTCATTCTTTAAAAAAATGAAGGATAAACTGTTTAAATCCTCTTCCAAATTGGAAGAGGGCTTAGATGCAATCGTGGCTGAGGGCGGCGAAGAAGAAATCGTCGAGGAAACTATTGAGGTGGTTGTTGACACGCCTGTTGTAGCCGAGATTTCTCCAGAGCCAGAGCCAGAGCCAGAGCCAGAGCCAGAGCCAGAGCCAGAGCCAGAGCCAGAGCCAGAGCCAGAGCCAGAGCCAGAGCCAGAGCCAGAGCCAGAGCCAGAGCCAGAGCCAGAGCCAGAGCCAGAGCCAGAGCCAGAGCCAGAGCCAGAGCCAGAGCCAGAGCCAGAGCCAGAGCCAGAGCCAGAGCCAGAGCCAGTAAAACCGGCACCAGAAAAAACTGGAATTTTAGGCCGTATTCTTGGACGCAAACCTGCAACACCTGTTGTAAAGCGGGTGCTTGATGATGACATGCTGGAACAACTCGAAGAGTTGCTGATCACGTCTGACATGGGTGTTGAAACTGCTTTGCGTGTTACGGCAAATATGGCCGAAGGGCGATTTGGCAAAAAGCTATCCAGCAGCGAAATCAAATCACTTTTGGCCCAAGAAGTTGCGCGTATTTTGGAACCCGTTGCAAAACCAATGCCGCTGTATACCAAAAAACCGCAGGTCGTTTTGGTGGTTGGTGTAAACGGTTCTGGTAAAACTACAACGATCGGCAAGTTGGCCAGTCAATTTAAAGCAGCAGGAAAGTCGGTTGTTATTGCAGCTGGTGATACATTCCGCGCGGCGGCTGTTGAACAGCTACAGGTTTGGGGTGAACGCGCAAATGTGCCCGTTTTAACAGCACCCGAAGGGTCTGATCCCGCGTCATTAGCATTTGATGCCATGACCAAAGCGGAAAACGATGGGGCCGATTTGTTGTTGATCGACACCGCAGGCCGTTTGCAAAACCGATCCGATCTGATGGAAGAATTGGCGAAGATCGTAAGGGTTATCCGTAAGAAAGATCCTGAGGCACCGCATAATACGCTGTTGGTTCTTGATGCAACAACGGGCCAGAATGCACTAAATCAAGTTGATGCGTTTCAAAAATTGGCGGATGTTTCCGGACTTGTGATGACCAAATTGGATGGCACCGCCAAGGGCGGTGTGTTGGTGGCTCTTGCGGATCGTTTTGGGTTGCCAATTCATGCAATTGGTGTGGGCGAACAAATCGATGATTTAGCGCCGTTTGATCCCGAAGAATTTGCAGCGGCGCTTACAGGTACTCAAACTTGAGCGAATGGTTCCTTGCCATTGAAGGAACCCAAACTGGCGCAAATCTAGCGTTGTTTTTGGCTATTTTGGCGGCCGTATTGCACGCACTATTCGGTACGCTGCAAAAAGGTCGCCACGATCCTTGGATCAGCCGTGGAGCAATCGATATTTGTTACGCCTTAATGGCGGCGCCCTTTGCGCTTTTTGTGGTGCCGTGGCCAGAACCGCATATGTGGCTTATCTTCGGTATAGCGTGGATTATCCACACAATTTACAAAGTGTTGCAGGCTGCAGCCTATACCTTTGGATCGTTTACCGTTGTCTACCCCGTAGTGCGAGGGTCAAGTCCGTTTTTTGCCGTGATCGCCGCGTTTTTCGTGTTTGGCGAGACGTTAAATGCAATCCAAATTGCCGGTGTCACGATGTTAGTTCTCGGTATCTTTGGTCTTGCGCTTTATAATTTTATCCACATTCAAATTGACCGTGATACCCTTGTTCTTGCGACAGTATTTGCGCTTTGTACCGGCGTAACTGTTGCAGCATACACGACGTTTGACGCGTACGGTATTCGTGCCACCTTCAATCCGTTCACTTTCCTTGCTTGGTTCTTCTTGATTGATGGTTTCGCAATCCCTGCGTATGCCGCATTGCGAATTTGGAAAATGGAAACTCGACCTGCATTCAAGCCCCTTTTTGCGCGCGGCATAATGGGGGCGTTCATCGCCTATTTTAGCTTTGGGTCAATCCTAATGGCCACGCGACTGGACAACGTAGGGGAGGCCGCTGTATTGCGAGAAACCTCGGTGGTCTTTGCTGCCTTTTTTGGATGGTTGATCTTGAAGGAAAAAGTAGGTCCTCGACGGCTGATTTTGATGGTCCTTATCGCGCTTGGCGCAGTAATTATGGAAATAGGAGGCTGACATGGCCGAGAAGAAAATAAACCCTCTTGTGAAAACAGTGCTTGAGCTGGGCCCCATTGTTGCGTTCTTCGTTGGATACGTTCGCATGAAGGACAAAGTATTCACGATTGGTGGTACCGAATATGATGGTTTCATCATTGCTACAGCAGCCTTCATTCCGCTTTTGCTCATTTCGACTGGCATCCTTTGGGCGTTAAGCGGCAAGTTGTCAAAAATGCAACTTGTCACCGCGGTTTTGGTTGTCGTTTTTGGTGGCATGTCTGTTTGGTTCAATGACGATCGTTTCTTTAAAATGAAACCGACAATTATTTACACGCTATTTGCGGGCATTCTGGGTTTTGGCCTATTGCGCGGTCAAAGCTATCTTAAGGCGGTCATGGGGGAAATGATGCCCATGGAACAGGAAGGATGGATGATCCTTACGCGTCGCATGGCTATGTTCTTTGCTGCACTCGCCGTTACAAACGAAGTTGTTTGGCGCAGCTTTAGCACGGATGCATGGGTGAATTTCAAAACCTTCGGTCTAACAGCGGCCCTTTTCGTATTTTTCATGGTGCAATCCAAGATTTTCCAAAAATACGGCAAGACAGAAGAAAAAGAGGTTTAATCTTTTTGCATCAAGCCCTCTAACCGTCGGGCTTGGTTTTTAAAGTTCTGGGCAAGGTGTTCACTGTCGTGTGGTGCAACACCTGCCGCAACTTTGTGGGCCAAGTCTTCGGCAATCATTGCCTGAAGAGCCAGACCAAAGCGTTCTGATTTCGCAGCCCTTTTCTTTAGCGCATCAAAGGACCATTCCAATATCTCTGTACCGACGTGTAATTCAGTCGTCGCAACACTGTTCTGACCTGTTACGAATGGGACCTCACCAACAAAAACACCTGCTGGCATTTCAAAACCTTCGTCCTTTTTCGTGACTTTGGCAGAACCTGAAATCAGATAGAACAAACGGTTTGCGGGCACGTTTTCTTGGGTGATAATCTCGGCGCTCGCGACCTTACGTCTTGTTGATAGGCGAATAAGTCGACGAAAATCACCCGGTGGCAACGCCTTAAATAAAGGATAGATATCGCGGTGTACCCTGGGGATTGCATGCTTAGAATTTCGGGCAAGCAGGCTGGTTAAATCAATAATATTTGCACAACCCATGATTGTACTTGTCCACACAGCTTCCCACAATGGGGTGTCCGCAACGGTTGCATAATACCAAATGTATAGCGGTGTTCCCACCAACATTGAGACTCGCAACCAGATTTGGTTTACGATTAGATAGCCGATCGTAAAGGCCGCTCCGGCCAACAAAACAATGTAACCAGGGTCAATGAATTCTAAAAATATGCGATGTCCAAGTCGATTAGATCTTTCGCAATTTTCTGGATATTTCCCCCAAAAGCAATAGGTTAAAAAATACTCAACCCTTGGTTTTAAAGAGAGTATTTTGTTCGTCTTTGTTCGCTGTCGGCGCTTTGCGCAATTCAGCAGCTACCGCGCGCCCTGCAATGACACCGGGGCGTTGCGCCATCTGATCAAGCCACCGCGACATGTGGGGGAAATCTTCGATTTTTTGTTGCTGCCCTTCCCAAAGGCTGGCCCACGGCCAAATCGACATATCTGCAATCGACATAAAATCACCCGCTACGAATTCGCTCTTGGCTAATTGACGATCGAGCACACCATAAAGCCGCGCAACTTCGGCCCGATATCGGTCTTTTGGATAGGGCAGGTCCTGTGGAGGTGACAATAACGGCGCGTATTTGAGAAAGTGATGTGCTTGTCCGGCCATGGGGCCTACACCCCCCATTTGCCACATCAACCACTGATCGACGGAAATTCTGTCTCGTTCGGTTTGTCCATAAAACTGTCCCGTTTTTCGCGCCAAATATCGTAAAATGGCTCCGGATTCAAAAATCGAAATTTCGTCACCATCGGGCCCATTTTTATCAACAATTGCGGGCATTCGGTTGTTGGGGGAAATCTGCAAGAAATCGGGTTTGAATTGGTCGCCTGCGCCAATGTTCACCAAATGCAAATTGTACGGTAGGTTCATTTCGGCCAATGCAATAGAAGTTTTCCAACCATTTGGTGTGGGCCAAAAGTATAGGTCAATGTCGTGGGTCATTTGAATGCCTTTCGTTGGATGCATCATCATCAATAATTCACAACTGGCAAGTATCGGGTGACATTTCTTGTTGCTTGACGATTGGGCCGTCGCCAGTTAGCTAAGTCACGTGGAGATTTGAGCCGGATTGCGGGCCACGTTAAATATACCGCTAAAGAGGTCGAGGTTTTTACCAAATCCCCGACGTTTTACTGGCGTAGGGGTATTTTTTTGCCCAAAATTTGGAAAGGACAGTCCGTTGACTGATCATTGGAAACCACGCACGAAAGCCGTGCACCACGGCACACGCCGTAGCCAATATGGCGAAACCAGCGAAGCAATCTTTTTAACGCAGGGCTTTGTTTATGACACGGCGGAACAATCCGAAGCGCGATTTATCGAACTCGGCGAAGATGAATATATTTATGGGCGCTATGGCAACCCAACAGTTCGGATGTTTGAAGAGCGCATTGCCGCGTTAGAGGGTGCCGAGGATGCCTTTGCAACCGCATCTGGCATGGCCGCTGTAAGTGGCGCGTTGATGGCGGGTCTGAAGGCAGGTGATCACATCGTTGCGGCACGCGCCCTTTTTGGATCCTGTCTTTATATTTGCGAAGAAATATTGACCCGTTATGGCGTGAATGTCACTTTCGTTGATGGCACAGATATTGATCAATGGCGAGAAGCAGTCCACAGCAAAACCAAATTGGTCTTCTTTGAGTCGATTTCCAACCCCACGCTTGAACTAATTGATATCGAAGCAGTTTCTGAAATAGCCCACAAGGTCGGTGCAAAAGTTATTGTGGATAACGTTTTTGCCACGCCTGTATTGCAAAGTTCATTGTCGCTTGGTGCTGATGTTGTCATCTATTCGGCGACAAAGCACATTGACGGACAGGGGCGCTGTTTGGGGGGCGTTGTTTGCGCCAGCAAGGAATTCATCCGTAAAACGTTGGAACCCTATCTTAAACATACCGGTGGGGCACTTAGCCCATTCAATGCTTGGGTCATGTTAAAGGGTTTGGAAACTTTGGATCTACGGGTACAGGCGCAGGCTGACAGTGCTTTGGCCTTAGCCAGTGAACTGGAAGGTCATTCAGCGATTGATCGTGTTATTTATCCGGGCTTGGCATCGCATCCTCACCACGCATTGATGAAAGAGCAAATGACCAAAGGCGGCACGGTGTTTTCAGTTGTAGTAAAAGGTGGCAAAGAAGCGGCGTTTAGGGTTTTGAACGCGTTAGATATTATGATCATTTCTAACAATTTGGGGGACTCAAAATCAATTGCAACCCATCCAGCAACCACAACGCATCAACGCTTAACGACAGAACAACGCGCAAATTTAGGCATTTCTGACGGGCTTTTGCGATTTAGTGTCGGGTTAGAGGATACCGATGATTTGCGTGTTGATTTATTGAACGCTTTGAAAAAGGTCTGATAATTCTTCCAATACCACCTATATTGGTGGTATTGGGCCATTACTCGTGGCCTTTGAATTGCATAAAGGGGGGCGTTTTATGAACTTTCAGACGCCAAAAACTGAATCGACACCAACGCGTGATGACGCTGAACGAGCGCTGCTTTTGCTTCGCAAGTGGCTGGAAACAAGCGGAAATTCCGCGAGTGATGAGATTGATCCATTGCTCGCAAAATTGCTGGGGAAAGAATCCGCCTCGCAATACCCCGCACTCGCACATGCATACCCCGAAGATTTCACGGTTGATTCTAATTACATCGCGACCTTGCCTGATTTGCAAAACGGCCCTGCGTCATCCATCAAGGGTGCGCAGCAAAATATTCAGCATGTGGGCATTTCAAATTTTCGGCTACCTGTTCGGTTTCGTACACGGGATCACAGTGAACTTTCTTTGGCTTCGTCCGTTACAGGCACGGTAAGTCTTGAAGCTGGAAAAAAAGGCATCAACATGTCGCGCATCATGCGCACGTTTTACAAATATGCCGAAGAAACGTTTAGTTTTGATGTGATCGAACATGCACTTGATGCTTATAAAACCGACCTTGAATCCTTTGATGCGCGCATCCTGATGACGTTTTCGTTTCCGATGAAAGTAGCGTCGTTGCGTTCAGGCCTTGAAGGTTTTCAGTATTACGACATCGCGCTAGAATTGGTTGAACAAGAAGGTGTGCGTAAAAAGATCATGCATCTTGATTATGTTTATTCGTCTACGTGCCCCTGTTCGCTAGAGCTTTCTGAACATGCACGTCAATATCGAGGCCAGTTAGCAACGCCGCATTCGCAACGATCCGTTGCCAGAATTTCCGTTGAACTAAAACCAAACCAACCAATTTTGTGGTTTGAGGATTTGGTTGAGATGGCACGCAAGGCCGTGCCCACCGAAACTCAGGTTATGGTTAAACGTGAAGATGAACAGGCTTTTGCCGAACTGAACGCTGCCAACCCGATTTTTGTAGAAGACGCCGCGCGATTGTTTTGCCAAGAACTGCAGACGGATGAACGTATCGGTGATTTTAAAATCGTCGCCAGCCATCAAGAAAGCTTGCATTCACATGATGCGGTTTCAATTTTGGTCCATGGAAAAACGTTTAGTGCCGAAAGCATTGATCCCAAATTGTTCCCATCCTTGATACACCGAGGCTAGGGTGAGGGTCGCATTCCTTTTGGCTTTGCGTATGACGCTTGCGAAAAGAGGTCAGCATGTTTGATGTGCGTCCCGTTGGCTATGTCATTGGTAACCTGATCACGGCTCTTGGTGTTTCGATGCTTGTTCCGATGTTCATGGAACTATTTTCTGGCACTGAACACTGGAAGACCTTTGTTGAATCATCATTGCTGACGGTGATGTTTGGCGCCGTTTTATCGCTCTCCACGGTAAATGGGATGGGTGAACGCCTTACGATCCAGCAGACCTTTGTTTTGACGACGGGCGTTTGGCTTGCCTTGCCTATTTTTGGCGCGCTTCCGTTTGTGTTGGGGGCGGCCGAGGCCAGTTATGTTGATGCCTTCTTTGAAGCGATGTCAGGCTTAACAACGACGGGATCAACGGTATTTAGTGGTCTTGAAGAACTGCCCAAGGGCATTTTGTTGTGGCGCGGCATGATGCAATGGTTCGGCGGCGTGGGTATTATTGTTGTTGCAATGGTATTCTTGCCGGAATTGCGTATTGGTGGCATGCAAATTTTCCGGACTGAGGGGTTTGATACCTTCGGGAAAATCCTACCTCGGGCAACGCAAATTTCATCGCGTATTTCGATGATCTATCTGTTCCTAACTGGCATTTGTGCGCTGGTCTATTCGGCACTTGGAATGACCACCTTTGATGCCGTGGTGCACGCAATGACAACTGTCGCGACGGGTGGTTTTGCGAATTATGATGATTCATTTGGTGTGTTTTCCTCCTCGATCACTTATGCGGCGGTTGTGTTCATGATCATCGCAAGCCTGCCTTTTGTGCGGTATGTTCAATTGGTTGCTGGTGCCTTTTCCCCGCTATCACGTGATAGCCAAGTACGTGCGTTTTTGGGAACCATCGTTGCAATCGTCGGCATTGTATTTTTGTGGCAAGTGCGCACGTTAGATTTCAGCTTTTCTGACGCATTACAAAGCAGCGTGTTTAACGTCACCTCGATTCTAACCGGCACAGGATATGCCAGCGCAGATTATATGTTGTGGGGGCCTGTGCCTGTTGCGGTATTGTTCTTTGCTGGCCTGATCGGTGGCTGCGCGGGATCAACCACCTGTTCAATCAAAATATTCCGCTATCAATTGTTGTTTGCCTCGATCCGCGCACAGGTTCAAAAAATTCACCAACCGCACGGTATTTTTCGCCCTTGGTACGACGGTCGCCCGGTTGCCGAAGATGTTCTTTCATCAGTAATGGCATTCTTTGTGATGTTTGTGGTGTCCTTGGGTGTGCTGGCCGTGTTGCTAGGGTTCACAGGGCTAGATTTTGTGACATCCCTGTCAGGGGCTGCGACCGCCTTGGGCAATATTGGGCCAGGTTTGGGGGATCAAATTGGGCCAGCAGGAAATTTTGGGGGGCTTAACCCCACCGCCAAATGGTTGTTGGCGGCAGGAATGTTAATTGGACGTCTGGAATTACTGGCTGTTTACGCCATGCTAACCGTGGGATTTTGGCGCGGATAACGATTATTCCCAGCAAGACACCAAAACGGTCATGTCGTTGGCCGCAACCACTAGATCTTCGGGTGCAATGCTTGTTGAGGCGCTGTCGCTTTGAGATGCGATGCCTGCGTCGTTCAACATATCAAGGATTTCAGCAGACTTTGCAGCAAATCGAACATTGGCTGGCAATGCGCGGGCCCCTTTGTCCTTTGAAAGCAATGCACCAATAACAAGGCCTGATGTTGCAATCACAGGCCCGCCTGTATCACCGGGCAGGCTGTCGACGCTTACACGTTGAACACCGTCGCTGCCATCTAGGCCTTTAAGATCAGCAAGCTCACCAAAGGTAACCGTTGAGTCACCCAAAGCGCCTTCATATGAATAGCCAGAAATTGCCAGTTCTGAACGAAGGCGCGGCAATGTGCTTTCGAATTTGGCAAACCCTAGCGGGGTCAAACGTTCTTCGGGCGATAAAAGGGCCAAGTTCAAATCAGTGTTTTCAACAGCAAGTGTATAAACGTTTTCTCCGTCAACGGTAATGCGGGAACAGTTTTGCAATACTTCTGTTGTGGTCAAAACGCTGCCTTTACCATCAACATAGAAACCAGATCGCGACAACGAAGGCGTGCGAATTTCAAGGCCGGCCAAAAGATCAGGTGATTGCTCACCCGTTGGATCACCTGCAAGTGGGTCCAATACATTGTCGCCAGTTGAAGCCATAGTTTCCCGCATGATTTCGGCAACTTTTGACATCAGCTTTTGGTTCTCAGGCTTGTGGATTAAGGTGAAACCTTTGATCTGGCCGTCTTTGTACCGCGCATAAGTATAAGAATGAATATCCGCATTTTGACCTGTCAGAACAAAGCTGTCTTTGCTTTTGCTTCGATCACCATCCAAAGGAACGATTTCCAATGTTTGCATGATCTCATAAAGGCCAAATAACGTTCCGCGATCACCTTCTTGGGAAATCAGCAAAACGCGTGTTTCTGTGTCGTCAGTTGAGGCGTAATGCACAAACGGCGGCTCATATTTGTCGAATTTAACCAAACCCATAGGCATTTGAATAGAAATACCTGCGACGTCATCCTCAACAACCGCTAAACCTAAAGCCTCAAAAATGGCATTATAATCACCCAACAGTTTTGCACGTTGGCGCGTAGTTAAAACACCGGTGGGTTCAAATCCCATTGCCGCTTGGTAATCTGCCATTGAACGGCGGGTGCCTGGGCCAAATGCGCCATCAATTGATGAAGTGTAAAAACCGTCCCATTGCAAGGCGACCTGAAGTGCTCGACGTTCTTCGCCGTTTAAAGCGCGTTCCGAACGGCGGGCTTGTGCTACAGTTTCTTCTGGTTCTTCTAAATCAATGGTTGGCTCGGATTCGTCCACCGGTGCGGTGATGCCAGCGGAAATTGATCCATCCACGGAAATCGGTGCACGTTCCAACGCGTTTTCACCGATTGGGAATACTTGTTGGCGGAAACGATTGCCTTCGACAATAAATGCGTCACGTGGAATGCGGCGTTCAGCACGCAATTGGCGCAAACGTGTTTCGGCAGCATCACGGCCGTATGGGCCGATTGCAACCGCGTACCACCCGCCAGAAATCGCAAATGCAGCGATGTCAGAAAATTCTAAAACATATTCACGCGCGCTTGCTTCGGCGGCGCGTAAGGATGATTGGGCTTCAAGTTGTACCCACGACGTCGTTTGCGCACGTGCGGGTAAAGTTGAAAAAGAAATAAATAATGCACAAAGCAACAGGATACGGTTTAACATTTGGCTCCAAAGATTCTTGTTATTTTTTCAGTTACGCAGTTGAACCGCATAATCGCCCGAAGGTCAATTAAATCACAGGTGGAATTGACCATCTGTGCGCAAAGACCTATTGAGATCGCGCTTTCAAAAGGGAATACCAAATGGCCGACAACACCGCCGCACCACGTTCATTCCAAGAGATCATTTTGCGATTGCAAAACTACTGGGCGTCAAAGGGCTGTGCAGTTTTGCAACCTTATGACATGGAAGTGGGGGCAGGGACCTTTCATCCTGCAACGACCTTGCGTTCATTGGGTTCAACGCCATGGGCAGCGGCTTATGTGCAACCTTCGCGCCGTCCTACGGATGGCCGCTACGGTGAAAACCCAAATCGATTGCAGCATTATTATCAGTTTCAAGCGATATTAAAGCCCAGCCCACCCGATTTACAGGCACTTTATCTTGGTTCTTTGGTCGCCATCGGTGTCGATATGGAAATGCACGACATACGTTTTGTTGAGGACGATTGGGAAAGCCCAACTTTGGGCGCATGGGGCCTTGGTTGGGAGGTTTGGTGTGATGGTATGGAAGTTAGTCAGTTTACCTATTTTCAACAGGTAGGCGGCCATGACTGTAAACCAGTTTCAGGCGAGTTGACCTATGGTCTGGAACGACTTGCGATGTACATTTTGGGTGTCGATCACGTCATGGACATGCCGTTCAATGATCCAGATGCGCCAATTCCGTTGAAATACGGCGATATTTTCGCTCAAACCGAGGCGGAGTATTCGCGTTGGAACTTTGACGTCGCGGACACAGATATTCTGTTGCAACACTTCGTAGATGCAGAGGCCGAATGCGCCCGCATTTTGGACGCGCCTTATGACGATCCCAAAACCGGCAAGCGCATTGTCATGGCGCACCCAGCTTATGATCAATGCATCAAGGCCAGTCATTTGTTTAACCTGCTTGACGCACGCGGCGTGATTTCGGTTACAGAACGTCAAGCTTACATCGGCCGTGTTCGCACGCTTGCAAAACGTTGCGCAGATGCATTTGTAGAAACCACAGCGGGTGGTTGGGCAGCTTAATTTGCCGCTTAACCCCATGCAATTAATTCTTTCAGGAGACCTAAAATGGTCGGCAAAATCATCGCAGGATTTATCGTAGTGAGCGCATTGATAATCGGCGCGCTGACGTATTATTTTCAGGTTCACTACTATTATGAAGCTGTCGCAGAACCTGTTGGCGCATACGAAATTCAAATGACGTCACTGGTTTCTGGGCAACCCGAGGAAATTTTAGTTGAAAGTTTCCAAGGCATCGATGCCAGTTCAGCACCTGTTCGGTTTCGCGGATGTTTCACGACACCTTTGTCGCTGTCTATTTTGACGGAAACATTTGTGATCTTTGACAAAGCAGAGCCGCGCACAGGACCAAATTGGTTCGATTGCTATGATGCGAAAGCAATTGGTGCCGCGTTAGAAAGTGGTGAGGCGATTGGCTTCATGGGGCAGGAAAACTTCACCGACGGTTTTGATCGTGTGATCGCGGTGTATCCTGATGGTCGTGCATTCGTCTGGCACCAGCCAAACGAAAAATACGAGGAGTAAAGCTTTTGAATTCTGTGATTGAACAAAATTCGTTGAAGTTTCGCGCAATGAACCTCGGATCAAATTTGCCAGGTGTCTTCGGGTTATGGTTTTACAAAAAAGTTAAACCACAGTTTTCTGCTGTTGCAGCGAATGAATTTGATTTGGCATTGGCCAAACTTGGGCCCGATGACATCTGTCTGGATTTGGGTGCCAATATTGGTGAATTCACACAAAAACTTGCCGCCACGGGGGCGAAAGTTCATTCGTTTGAACCTGATCCCAACACTTTTGAGATGTTAGAAGAAAGTACAGGTAATCTGTCCAACGTTGTCCTGCACCCAAAAGCAATTGGTGCAACCACTGGCAGTGTTCAATTATTGCGCGCTAAAAACTATGATCGAAATCCCAAAAGCAAATCTTTAGGCTCGTCAGTTGTTCGTAAAAGCCGGTTTTCAATGGATCCAGAAAATTCCGTCGATGTTGAACAGGTCAATTTTTTCGATTTTGTTGCGTCCTTGCCCAAATCACCGGCTTTGATAAAAATGGACATCGAAGGCGCGGAATGGCCTATCCTTGAAGCTTTATGCCAAAAAAATTCACCTAAACCTTTTGGTGCGCTTTTTGTCGAAACGCATGAGAGGTTCAACAGTTGGCGCTTGATGCCAAAACTCAACCGTTTGCGCAGATTTACCGCCGCCAACCCGGATCCGATGATTAATCTTTACTGGCACTAATAAGATCGCCCGAATATAGGGTGACTAGCCACAAACTTGGAAATCCAATGCCTGATCTATTACTTGAACTGTTCTCCGAAGAAATCCCAGCGCGCATGCAAACGCGTGCGGCCAATGATTTGAAAAAACTGGTGACCGATGGCTTGGTGAAAAGTGGTCTAACATATGCAAGTGCCGAGGCATTCAGCACGCCCCGTCGTTTGACCTTGGTTGTTGAGGGCTTGCTTGCTGAAAGCCCGATGATCGTTGAGGAACGCAAGGGACCACGCGTTGATGCACCTGCAAAGGCAATCGAAGGTTTCTTGCGCGGTGCCGGTCTTACCCGCGATCAACTAGACGTACGCGATGAGAAAAAGGGCCAAGTATATTTTGCCCGGATCGAAAAAGCGGGCCGCGCAGCGCCCATTATTGCAGCCGAGGTCATAACAGATACCATACGCAATTTCCCTTGGCCCAAGGCCATGCGTTGGGGAACGGGTGAATTACGTTGGGTGCGTCCATTGCATTCCATTTTGTGCGTGTTGTCAGACGAGGCCGGTTCCGAGGTCGTTCCCTTTGATGTTGACGGCATTGCCGCAAACAACACCACCGAGGGCCATAGGTTCATGGGGACTGGGCGTTTTTCTGTAACTGATTTTGATGATTACGCCACAAAACTGCGCCAAAATCACGTGATTTTACGTGCAACAGATCGTGCCGATCACATTTGGGCCGATGCAACCAATCAGGCCTTTGCGCAAGGCCTAGAGGTGGTTGATGACAAAGGCTTGTTGACCGAGGTCGCTGGCCTTGTTGAATGGCCCGTTGTGCTTATGGGGGCAATCGATGATGATTTCTTGGACTTGCCGCCCGAAGTTTTGCAAACCTCGATGAAAGAGCATCAAAAGTTCTTTAGTGTTAAAAATCCTAAAACGGGCCGAATTGAGAAATTCATTACCGTGGCGAACCGCGATACCAAAGACAACGGTGCCACAATTTTGGCCGGTAACCAAAAAGTACTGTCTGCACGTTTGGCGGATGCCAAGTTTTTCTGGGAAAATGATTTGCGCGTTGCGAAGTCTGACATTGGGTCATGGGTGAAATCACTTGAAAATGTGACGTTCCACAATAAACTGGGGACCCAATCTGCACGTATTGATCGCATCGCGACATTGGCACGTGAAATTGCGCCAATGGTAGGTGCGGATGCAGAAGTTGCTGAAAATGCTGCGCGAGTTGCTAAAGCCGATCTATCCAGTGAAATGGTATATGAATTCCCCGAACTTCAAGGTTTGATGGGGCGGTATTATGCAACGGCTGCGGGCATGTCAGATGACATCGCCTTGTCGGCACAGGAACATTATTCACCATTAGGGCCATCAGATGATGTGCCAAGTAATCCCGTTTCTGTGGCTGTGGCATTGGCCGATAAAATCGATACGCTGACAGGGTTCTGGGCAATTGACGAAAAACCAACGGGTTCAAAAGACCCGTTTGCGCTGCGTCGTGCGGCCCTTGGCGTGATCCGCCTTACGTTGGACAATGATCTTTCAATGAACCTGAAATCAGTGTTCGCAAGAGGATATGAAAATGCAAACGCTGAAGATTTGCTTTCATTTTTCCATGACCGCTTAAAAACCTATCTTCGGGATCAGGGCATTCGCCATGATGTTATCGATGCCTGCCTTGCCATGGCCAACAACGACGATCTGTCTTTGTTGGTAAAACGTGCAACAGCCTTGGCGGATTTGTTGAAAACCGATGATGGGGAAAACTTGTTGCAGGGCTATAAACGCGCCAACAATATTTTGACCCAAGCTGAAACCAAAGATGGCGTTTCGTATGAATACGGCGCGGACATCAAATTTGCAGAGGACGATGCCGAAAAAGCATTGTTTGCGGCGCTTGATACGGCGGATGCTGCAATCAAACCTGCACTAGTGGCAGATGATTTTGCCGCTGCTATGTCAGCAATGGCAGCCCTGCGCGCGCCGATCGATGGGTTCTTTGAGGCTGTTCAAGTTAATTCCGACAATGAAATCGTTCGTCGCAATCGTCTCAACTTGTTGCACCGCATTCGCGCAATCTGTACGTCAACTGCGGATTTGTCACGCGTTGAGGGCTAAGTTCTAGGCACCTATCTATTTGTTGTGCTTGCTAAGTTAAATGAAATGCCTATGCTCTAGCTGCAGCGCAGCATAGGTATTTGTCCCGTGATTTTCGAACCCATCAGTCAGACCGCCCCAATTCATGCCGATGAACATGGGGCGCGTGCCAAATGCCTGCAAAGGTTGATCCGATTGGATATGCCCGTGCCCGACACGGTGGCTCTGCCCTTTGAGGCAGTGCGCAAACTAGCGTCTGGTGCTGAATTTGATCTAAATGAAATGCTGGACCATTTTGGAGAATTACCATTAGTTTCAGTTCGCCCAAGTGCGCAAACTTCTGACTGGGGTGGGCCAGGTACCGTTTTAAATATTGGAATGAATCCGCAAAGCGTTGAAAAACTAGCCAAAAAAACGGGTAAAGCCGCAGCAGAGGCACTGTATTTGCGATTTATTCAGTCCTACGCAATTGATGTGGCGCGGCTTGATGCCGAAGAGTTTCCACCAAGCCAAACGATCAAAGAAGCGTTAGCCGCGTATGAAATTGAAGTTGAGGAACCGTTTCCCACGGACGTATCCGTGCAATTATCCGAAGTGTTACGGTCCATGGCACGTGCTTGGGAAGGAACGTCAGCACGCCTTTTACGCCAAGCAAAGGGCGCGCCTGCCGACGCGGGGCTTGGGCTGTTGGTACAACGCATGGCCTTTGGCCTTGGACAGGGCGAATCTGGTTCCGGTGTCATTCAATTTGTGAATGCAGAAACTGGCGAGCCTCAGATAACGGGGCGCTATTTAAGCCAAAGCCAAGGTAGGGAAGCGTTAGCAGAAGCAGATCGCGCGATTTATCTGACCAAAGATGAACGTGGATCTTCGCTTGAAGAACGTGAACCTGAAACATTTGCGGCCCTGATTGAACAGGGCGCGCGTTGTCGGTTTGGCCTGCGCGAAGAAATGCAAATTGAATTTACATTGGAAGACGGTGAATTGAGTATGATTGATGCATTGCGCGTGCCGCGCGGTGCCTTTGCAAATCTGCGCATTGCTGTTGATTTGGCAAACGATGATGTCATTCCAACTGATCATGCGTTGTTGCGCGTCGAACCACAGGCCCTGACTGAATTATTGCATCCGCGCGTAGACCCAGATGCGCCACGCGAAATTTTGGCAACTGGCATTGCCGCCAGTCCGGGTGCCGCCACAGGAAAAATTGTGTTTTCGGCAACCGCAGCACAGACAGCAGCGGCCCAAGGCGAGGCATGTATATTGGTGCGCGCTGAGACCTCAACCGAGGATATTCGCGGCATGCACGAGGCCCTAGGTGTATTAACTGAACGCGGTGGCATTACCAGCCACGCAGCCGTTATCGCTCGTGGTTTGGGTGTGCCATGCGTGGTTGGCGCCAGCAGCATTAACGTTTCAATGAAAGACAAAACCGTTGAATTAGAAACTGGGGAAATCTTGGGGGCAGGTGATGTGATCACGCTGGACGGCGCGGCTGGACAAGCGTTGCGCGGCGCCGTTGCCACTTTGCCCGCGGCATTGAATGACTATTTCACAACTTTCATGGGCTGGGCCGAGACTGCTGCTGATATTGGTGTTCGTGCCAACGTGGACAGTGAAGGTGAAGCCGAAGTCGCCCGTCGATTTGGGGCAGATGGTATTGGTCTTTGTCGTACTGAACATATGTTTTTTGAAGACGATCGATTAACCGTGATGCGCGAAATGATTTTCGCGGATGAAACCAGTGACAGAACCCAAGCTTTGGCGCGATTGCTGCCGATGCAACGCAATGATTTCAAAGAATTGTTTCGTGTGATGGATGGCAAGCCGGTGTGCATTCGTTTGTTTGATCCGCCCTTGCATGAATTTTTGCCAAGTTCTAAAAACGGCGTACGAAAACTGGCAGAAGCGATGGATCTTCCTGTTTCAAAAGTGAACGCCCGCGTCGAAAGCCTGACAGAGTTTAATCCCATGTTGGGCCTTCGTGGGGTGCGCCTTGGTGTGACCGTGCCGGAAATCTATGAAATGCAGGCACGCGCAATTTTTGAGGCAACGGTTGAATGCAAAGCCGAAGGTATACATGCAGCACCCGAAATCATGATCCCACTTGTGTCTGTCATGCGAGAAGTTGAAGTTATTCAAGCAAGGATTGAGGCCATGGCGGCCGCCGTGCATGTCGAAAGTGGCGTGGAATTTGACTATAAACTGGGTGTCATGGTTGAAACACCACGCGCGGCTTTGCGATCTGGTGATATTGCTAAACACGCCGGTTTCATCAGTTTTGGAACAAACGATTTGACGCAAATGACCTATGGCTTGTCCCGCGATGACGCAGGGCGTTTTATGGGCGCTTATGTTGCGCAAAACGTTTATCCAGAGGACCCTTTTCACACATTGGATGTTGAGGGGGTTGGCGAACTCTTGTCTTTGGGCTGTGAAAGGGCGCGATCTGAAAGCGAAGGGATTACTTTATCAATTTGTGGCGAACACGCTGGCAATCCAGATTCTATCGCATATTGCCGATCACTTGGCATGAATTATGTGTCCTGCTCACCCTACCGCGTGCCGGGATCACGGTTGGCTGCGGCCCAATTGGCCGTACGAGACAAAGGCATTCGAAAAGAAAAACGGTCGATTTCCAACTCGTTTCGCAAGGCTGTAGAGCTTATCAAGCGGTAAGTTATCCACAGTTACCGTTCAATTTTGTTAAAAATTGCCGCATAATCGCCACAAATCTAGGTCAAATCACCCGCACACTGGACTGATTTGACCATTTTGGATAGCAGTTCACATCTTAAAATCGTGCGTTTCGGCGTTTGTAGTTTTCGGGAACAGATTTATGGGCAACAGATTTGCCTTCTTAATGTTAAGTTTCGCCCTTGTTGTTGGCGATTTCGGGGCGGGCCTGCGTGCTGTGGCCTCGCCTGATATTGATGGGCAAATGCTGCATCTTTTGGGGCAAGAAAAAGTAAATCTTGCGTCAATCAGCAACAGTAATCTTAATAAACTTAAGACGACAATCCCGCGCGCTTCAAAATATACGCGTCGCACAAAGCGCGGTTTTAACTATACGACCGATTATCTAGACAGCCAACGCACGGCGAGCGGCAACTCGGAGTGGCGTTGTTTGACAGAAGCCTTGTATTTTGAGGCCCGTGGCGAAAGCGTCAAAGGTCAATTTGCGGTCGCCGAGGTGATTTTGAACCGCGCTGACAGTTCACGCTTCCCAAGTTCGATTTGCAAAGTTGTCAATCAGGGAACTGGGCGCAAACACGCTTGCCAGTTTTCTTATACTTGTGATGGACGTCCTGAAAACGTTTCGGACAAAAAGTCATGGAACCGCGTTGGCAAAGTAGCACGTTTAATGATGGATGGCGCGCCGCGAAGCCTAACAAGTGGTGCCACATTTTATCACACAACAGCCGTTCGCCCTTCGTGGGCACGCAAGTTTCGTAAAACGGCGCAAATTGGCGTGCATTTGTTCTATACAAATACCTAAGTCGCTTAATCCCTTGTTTCCTATCTGATCGCTTGGCGTTAATGCTTTTGCTATGAATGATGATGTTTCCTTGGCATTTGCCCCTTTAGTTGCCCGCGCAAAATCGACGGGTGATCGTGACCGAATTTCTTTGGGTGACTATGAGGTTGGTGTTGAAATCGGTGCCTTTGAGGGCGAACGCGATTTGATTCAGCGTTTGCGCTTTAATGTGGTCGTCGAGGTTGCGGCGCCTTCAGCATCTACAAATGATAATGTGGATCTGATTTTATCATACGATACGTTAACCGAGGCGATAAATGCGGCGTTGGCTGCGGAGCGTTTAAACCTGTTGGAAACTTTGGCGGATCGAATATCTGAATTGATCCTGCAAAACGAGATGGCCGAGCGGGTTTATTTGCGAATAGAAAAACTTGATCGCGGCCCGTTTCGTTTGGGTGTTGAAACAGTTCGTGATCGTGATGTTAGTCGTGTTCCCGAAATCAGCGATGCTGAAACATTGGGTCAGATCGACGTTTTTTTCCTTTCCGAGAGTGCTTTGCAGCATGAAGAAGTCTCAGCCGTCATTTCGGCCAAAATCTCAGACAAAGCGCCAGTTATATTTTGCCTTGGTATGAATGCTGCGCAAAACCTTGATGATATGGCGGGAACATCAAAGATGATGATTAACCTATTGTCTATAAATCAAAATGTTTGGGCATTAGCATCAAAAAATCCCGAAGTTGCGGTTGTGGAAACCATGACTGAACTGGATTGGAGCGTTAAAAACGGACAAGCAATCGTTTGGGCCCCGGCCAAAATGGTCCGTGATGCGCCGACGCCACTGGAACGCCCGACGGATGGCTTGTATCTAGCTGCGTGGTTGGCGCACAAGATGTACGCGCGAAAATTGGTACGGGTTTTGACGAATGATGAAACGGCCGACGACAAACCTATCGGCGCAGATTCGCCCGTGCCAAACATCCCCGTAGAAACAATTCAGCTCGGCTGATAATCTTTGATTGAACCAAGAAAAGGCATGATCGGCGCATGAGCAAGATTTACTATCGTCCTATTGCACAGACTGACGCGGCTTGGTCTCGCACAGCATTGCCGCTTGCAGGAGGCTGGTGTTGGTTTGATCGTCTTGAGATTATGGAACGTGGTCGTCGCGGTGAACGCATTGCAGTGTCTGAGGCACCCGAAGAGGTGATCGAGGCGCTGTCTTCCTCTCGTACCGAGGTTGCCGGTGTAAGTATGGCAAAGCCACGGTTAATGGGCATTCTTAACGTAACGCCTGATAGTTTTTCCGATGGTGGCAAGTTTGCTGAAAAAGATGCGGCATTAATCCATGCAACACAAATGGCCACTGATGGTGCCGATTTTCTAGACATTGGTGGTGAAAGCACACGGCCAGGCGCAAATTTTGTGCCGTCCGAAGAAGAAATGCACCGTGTCGGACCCGTTATTCGCGCGTTATCTGCGGGTGGATTGGCAACGCCTTTATCAATTGATACGCGTAAATCGCAGGTCGCTGATGTTGCCTTAAAAGATGGGGCCGCGATGTTGAATGACGTGTCGGCAGGTACCTACGACGAAAACATGTTTGAATTGGCCAAAAACAGCCGTGCGCCATTATGCTTGATGCATGCGCAGGGTGATCCAAAAACAATGCAAGAAAACCCGACATATGATGATGTAGTGTTGGATGTTTATGATTTCTTAGCCGCACGTATTAAGGCCGCGATGGAAGCGCGTGTAAATGCTTCGCAGTTGGTGATTGATCCAGGGTTGGGTTTTGGAAAAACCCAAGAACACAACTTGGCAATCGTCAAAGGTCTGAGCCTATTTCACGGCCTTGGATGCCCAATATTAATGGGCGCTTCGCGTAAAAGGTTTATTGGTACAATCGGCCAAGAAGATGCCGCAGAATTACGTGGCCCAGGTTCAATGGCTGTGGGTTTGGCCGCAATTGCGCAGGGTGTGCAAATCACCCGTGTTCACGATTTAAAAGAAACCAAACAGGCGCTTCGTTTATGGCGTGCTGTCACCGGCTAACACCGAAGGATTTATCTGAAATGACTCGCAAGTTTTTTGGCACCGACGGGGTGCGTGGTCGCGCGAACACTTATCCAATGACCGCTGAATTGGCACTAAAGTTGGGCGCCGCCGCTGGGCGCTATTTTCGCCGCGATGGATCACCTGCGCATCGTGTTGTTATTGGTAAAGACACGCGTCTTTCCGGGTATATGTTTGAAAATGCGCTGACCGCTGGATTCACATCAACTGGTATGAATGTTCTTTTGCTTGGCCCCGTGCCAACACCGGCCGTTGGATTATTAACGACGTCGATGCGCGCTGACGTCGGTGTGATGATTTCCGCAAGTCATAATCCCCATACTGATAATGGCATTAAATTTTTCGGGCCAGACGGCTTTAAGTTGTCAGATGAGACCGAAAAAGAGATTGAAGCTTTGTTGATGGGGGATATTGAACCCGTTATGGCCGAGAATATTGGCCGCGCAAAACGCATCGATGATGGCCGTTTCCGGTATCAAGAACGTGCTAAAACAACCTTTCCGTCTGATCAACGACTTGATGGTCTTAAGGTGGTTATCGATTGCGCTAATGGGGCCGCCTATAAGGCTGCGCCCGAGGTTCTTTGGGAATTGGGCGCCAAAGTTATTCCAATCGGCACATCGCCAAATGGCAACAACATTAACAAAGATTGCGGTTCTACCCATACAGAAACCGCGGCCGCCGCGGTGGTTGCACATGGTGCGGATGTTGGCATCTGCTTGGATGGTGATGCCGATCGCGTAATGATCATCGATGAGGCTGGAAATGTCGCCGACGGTGATCAATTAATGGCATTGATTGCAAAGCGTTGGGCCAATGATGGGCGTCTTAAGGGGCATGCCTTGGTGGCAACCGTGATGTCCAATCTTGGCCTTGAACGCGAACTGGCAAAATCATCCATCGCTCTTCACCGCACGGACGTTGGTGATCGGTATGTGGTTGAAGCAATGCGCAAGGGCAGTTTCAATTTGGGCGGTGAACAGTCCGGCCATATTGTAATGACCGATCACGCAACAACGGGTGATGGTTTGATTGCTGGATTGCAGTTTTTGTCTGAAATGATCCGAACTGGGCAACCCGCTTCAGAACTAACACGCCAATTTGAGCCTTGCCCACAATTGTTGAAAAATGTGCGATTTGAAACGGGTCAGACGCCGCTAGAAATTCAAAGCGTGAAAGACAGCATTAAAGACGCTGAAAAGCGCCTTATCGGTAATGGACGTTTATTAATTCGTAAATCGGGCACCGAGCCGCTAATCCGCGTTATGGCGGAATGTGAGGATGAAGGGACGTTGAATGAGGTCGTGGATAGCGTTGTTTCAGCAGTAGAAAACGCGATTTAACGGCGGAACAGTTTGTTGAAATTGCGGGATTGGCTGATGGCAATTCCGCCAAGGATCAATGCCAGCGCATAAATCAAATTCGGGGTTAAGGTTTCACCCATCAAAAAGACGCCAAAGAGTGCCGCCCAAGCTGGCACCATGTAACTGGTGAGGCTCATAAACATTGATCCCGCGGTGGAAATAACCCGTACCCGAATGACCGCTGCCAATGCGGTTGGCCCGATGGCAACGTACATCAAGGCGATTGTTGATCGACGCGGCCAACTGTTTACCAATCCTTCGTGCCATATCGCGATAGGCAGCAAAATTGCCGTGGCCACAAGCAACGCACCTGTGGCAAAGGCTAGCGGCGGTATGCGAGGTGCGCGGCGTGTGACGATTGACCCGATCGCATAGCCACAGGCCGCCAACACACAGGCCATTTGCCCAAAAGGTTCCAATGGATTACCATTTGAATTCAACGCACCGGGGCCAATTAGGACCGCCAAACCTATAAAGCCAACGATCATGCCAATGATACGGCGTGGCCCGATCCCCTCGTCGCGCGAAAAAATTGCAACAAGTGGCAAAGTCAAAAGTGGCACAGTACCCATGGCAATGCCTGCAAAGGCCGAAATTACGTATTGTTGCCCCCAACTTAGCAATGCGAGCGGCCCTGCAACGGCGATTGTTCCGGTAATAAACACATAAGGCCAAGCAGACGCAGAAATTTTTGATGGGCCTTGATCCAAAGCACGACCGATTAATGCCAAGACACTGGCCGCAATGGTCACACGAAGTGCGGCTGTTGTCCAAGGGCCAAAGCTTTCTAGGCTAATGCGCACAGACATAAACGCAGCACCCCAAATGACACCCAAGAGGCAGATCAAAAACCAATTAAACAGACCAGGGTTTTGTGGGGTAGCGGATGTGTTGGCCATAACTTAAGCAGCCCGCTTCGCTGGCTTCTTGCCTGATTGGCTGATTAGAACACCCGCAATGATTAACCCGAAAGCCAGCAAGAAATAGTCAGGTAACACCTCGCCCAAGAACAAAACACCAAACAATATTGACCAAACAGGCACTTGATAATTAACAAGACTTAGGAAACTTGGCCCCGCCGATTGAATGACTTTCACCAATAAAATCGTAGCCAATGCCGTCGGAAATACGGCTAAATAAATCAATGCAGATGCCGCCGTTGCATCAATATTTTGCGGCATGCCCTCAAATATGAGGGCCGTTGTGATGCTTATTGTTGCGCCAACCAACAGGCCACCTGCGCTATAGGCTATTTGCGGTGTAGGCGGGGCAAGACGGGTGATGATTGCCCCTATTGCATAGCAAACAGCAGAGGCGACACAAGCAAGTTTTGGCAACAGATCGCCCGCAGCCAGCGCGTTGTTGATGTCTTGAATGCCGATTAAAATCGCTACGCCAATGAAACCTATGCCAAAACCAATGATTTTGCGCGGCGGCATTTTTTCACCGGGCACGAAAAGAAACGCCAGTGGCAAAACGAAAAGTGGCACAATTGCCATGGAAACACCCGCAAAGGCGGATGGCACAACTTGTTGCGCCCAACCCAAAAGCGAAAATGGCAAAGCGTTGGTGAACACACCCATGCCGATTATGTACAGCCATACGCGACCCTTAGGTAATCGACGCCCCATAGCATAAGCAACGATCAACAAAACAACCGCACCAAGGCCCAATCGTATCGCGGCGACAGTAAAAGGCCCAACTGAATTCAGGGCAATGCCGACGGCCATGAATGATGCCCCCCAAATTAGCCCAAGGACGATGAGAGAAACCCAATTTAATGGGGTAGGGCCGCTTTGCATTGTAGAACCTTTCAACCAAAAAGGCCCTCTTGCTAACGGTGCCTTTTTCTTTCGCAGACATTGCGCCTTGTTTTGAGGTTTATCAACCTACAAATCGCCTCAGTTTGTGCATTGCTTTGTACTGGTTTGAAATTCTTGTTACAGCCTCGGTTGAGATAAGTTTGAACAGGAAAATCCGATGATTTATTTGCTGCGACACGGTGAAACAATTTGGAATAAACAAGGTCGCCGTCAAGGTTGGAAAGATTCCCCCTTAACCAAAAAAAGGTGCTCACAAGCAACGGCAAATGGTGTGCGTTTACGCAAATTACTGGCCAATGGTGACGCGGTGAAAATGTATTCCAGCCCACAAGGGCGGGCATGGCAAACTGCCGTGTTGGTGGCAGAAGAGATCAACTATCCAGTGAACGACATTTTGTTGGAAAACTCGTTACGCGAAATTTCGTTTGGCGATTGGGAAGGCATGACAGAGCCCGAGGTCGCAGATCTTTTTCCCCGTGAATGGGCGAAACGCAACAGCGACACTTGGAGCAATGCTTGCCCAAATGGCGAAAGTTATCGTGATCTTCGTTCTAGACTTGAAGTGTGGATTAGATCGACCAAATTGGGCGAAACTTCAATTATTGTTTGCCATGGGCAAACGTCAAAAGTGTTCAGAGGTATTTATGCTGGCCTGCAACCTGATGAGGTCGCCGCATTAAGCCAGCCGCAATCCAGCTTTTTTGAATTGGCAAACGGGGTGATACGTGAGGTTTTGGAATAGGCTTATTGCCTATGCGTTCTGACCATTTATTCAAGCGGTATTGATTGTCGCAAGGTGAAAATGGCGAACAGATATTGCGCGGGGACCTTAGTGATCCCCGCGCAAAAAGTCTTAGTTTTTAGATTTATCAACCATTTTACCGGCAGAAATCCACGGCATCATGCCGCGAAGTGTTTCACCTGTGGCTTCAATTTGGTGCTCGTCATTGATACGACGTGTGCCTTTAAAGAAGGCTTGACCGGATTGGTTTTCCAACATGAAATCACGCACGAATTTACCAGTTTGAATGTCTGTCAAAACAGCTTTCATTTTGGCTTTGGTTTCGTCGTATGGCAAAATGCGTGGACCAGAAACATACTCGCCGTATTCAGCAGTGTTCGAGATTGAGTAGTTCATGTTGGCGATGCCGCCTTCATAGATCAGATCAACGATCAATTTCACTTCGTGCAAGCACTCAAAATACGCCATTTCTGGTGCGTAACCTGCTTCAACAAGTGTTTCAAAGCCCATGCGGATCAATTCAACCAAACCGCCACACAAAACAGCCTGCTCACCGAACAAGTCAGTTTCACACTCTTCGCGGAAGTTAGTTTCGATGATGCCTGAACGACCGCCACCGATGGCAGAACAGTACGACAGACCGATTTCCAGCGCTTTACCAGATGCGTTGTTGTCAACAGCAACCAGACAAGGAACGCCGCCGCCTTTGGTGTATTCGCCGCGCACTGTGTGGCCTGGGCCTTTTGGTGCCATCATGATGACGTCAACGCCTTCTTTTGGCTCGATAAGGCCGAAGTGTACGTTAAGACCGTGGGCAAATGCGATTGCAGCGCCTTCACGAATGTTGTCGTGTACGTATTTTTTGTATGTTTCAGCCTGAAGTTCGTCGGGCATTGTGAACATGATAACATCACACCAAGCCGCAGCTTCGGCGATACCCATAACTTTAAGGCCTTCGCCCTCAGCTTTGGCAGCAGAGGCAGAACCTTCGCGCAATGCAACAACAAGGTTTTTAGCACCAGAATCGCGCAAGTTAAGCGCATGGGCGTGGCCTTGTGAGCCATAGCCAAGAATGGCAACTTTTTTGTCTTTGATTAGGTTAACATCGCAATCGCGATCATAATATACGCGCATTTTATGCACTCCATTGATTTCATAGTTAGGGTGATTCTTCTGACCACAGAATAGAATAAAATACTGCATGGGGGTTTCAAAATTTCAACTTATTGCATATTTGTGTGAATAATTATTCTTCAAAAGGCAAAGTGCAGAAATATTATGCTTGATGATATCGATCGCAGGTTATTGCGGCATTTGCAAAGTGAACCGGAATTGCCAAGAACTGACTTGGCGGATCGTGTTGGCATCACACCTGCGACCTGTTGGCGACGCATTGAAAGGTTGCAAGAAACCGGTGTTATCAAAGCAAGGCAAGCCGTGATCAATTGGCGTGCATTGGGGTTTGAGGTCGAGGTGTCTTTGCGCATTACTTTGGATAAAACGCAACCTCGCGCCTTCGATGATTTTCTAGCCGCCGCCCGCGAGGTTTCTGAGGTTTATGAAATACAGACATTTTTGGGCCGCGTAGATGTCCGATTGAATATTCTGGCCCGCGATATGGCGCATTACCAAACGCTTTATCGTGATAAAATTCTTGGCCTGCCGCATATTGCCGACATTCAGGCCCTTATGCTGGTGGCTAATGTTAAATCCACACCGGGGTTGCCACTATGATCGAAATTGATGCGATTGACCGTCAAATCATGGGGGCGCTGGTGCAGGATGCCAGGCTTTCCGCCAGTGCGTTGGGGCGTAGGCTTGATCTTTCGCAACCGGCAACTTGGCGTCGAATAAAACGTTTACAGGATGCAGGTGTCATCACAGGTCAAAGATTGGTTTTAGACGCAGAAAAACTTGGCTTTGGAGTGACGGTTTTTCTGGGGGTTAAACTGGCTGCAAAAGGTCGTGTTGGCCTAGAGGCATTTGAACGTGCTGTTTCTGCCATCCCCGAGGTGCAAACGGTTCAGCATGTTTTGGGGTTATATGATTATCGCTTGCGCGTGGTAGCGCGGGATTTGTCTGATTTTGAGCGTGTTTTGCGTCGTAGAATAATGACTTTACCTGGTGTCGGGGATGTTGAAGCAAATGTTTTGCTGTCAGAAGAGGTGCGTACTGGGCCGCTTTAATTGATTGGAAGTCTTCAAGCGGTCGTTTCCCAAACGGGTGTAGACATTCCCATGGTGCATAGTATGACTAGAAAAAAGCGTCTTACTTAAAGGAAATACCATGGCTGCATTGCTTGATAATATCGACCCTGACGGATTGTTGGAATACTCTGTTGTCTTCACGGACCGTTCGTTGAACAGCATGTCCGCCAACTTTCAAACTGTCATGAATGATATTTCCAGTTCGTTGAAAGAAGTTTATTCAGCCCAACACGTGGCGTTGGTTCCCGGTGGCGGTACCTATGCGATGGAGGCTGTTGCCCGCCAATTTGGTAACGGGGCACATGCGTTAATCATCAGAAATGGCTGGTTTTCCTATCGTTGGACCCAAATTTTTGAGGCGGGAAACTTTACGGAAAAAACCACGGTTCTAAAGGCGCGCACGGCTGACAACAGCCCAAAATCAGCCTTTGCACCCGTGCCAATTGACGAAGTTGTTGCCAAAATTCATGCCGAAAAACCTGACGTTGTATTTGCCCCGCATGTTGAAACATCAGCAGGTATTATCTTGCCGGATGACTATATAACAGCAATGGCTACCGCGGCTCACGACGTCGGCGCGTTGATGGTTTTGGATTGCATCGCATCTGGTTGTATCTGGATTGATATGGCGGCCACGGGTGTTGATGTTCTGATTTCAGCCCCTCAAAAGGGTTGGTCCGCGTCACCTTCAGCTGGGCTTGTAATGATGTCAGACCGCGCGTCTTCTCGTATGGCGGAAACAAATTCAGACAGTTTTGCAATTGATCTGAAAAAATGGGCGTCGATCATGGCAGCTTATGAAAATGGTGGTCACGCATATCACGCGACAATGCCAACGGATGCATTGCGCGCATTTCGCGACACCATTGTTGAAACACGCGCATATGGTTTTGAAAAACTAAAAGAGGCGCAGTGGGAACAAGGCAATGCTGTGCGTGCGATGTTGGCAGGCAAAGGAATTAAATCTGTCGCCGCCGAAGGTTTCGGCGCACCAGGTGTTGTTGTTTCATATACCGATGATCCTGATGTTCAGAATGGCAAAAAGTTTGCCGCCGAAGGAATGCAAATTGCAGCTGGTGTGCCACTGCAATGCGACGAACCAGACGGATTTATGACATTCCGTTTGGGACTGTTTGGTTTGGATAAGCTTTACGACGTTCCTGCATCGCTTGAGCGCCTGAAATCAGCAATCGACAAAGTTCTTTAATCGCTGCTTTGGCCAAGTCCCATGCGCATCAATGTTTGGCGGATGGGGCGGACGCCATGCAATAAATTAAGACCGGCACTGCGGGCAGCCTGAACAATTGGCTGGCCGCTAATGGACGCTTTGTTCAGCAAAGTTACACCCTCTACACGGCGTTTTATATCTGAATAGCGTGCTTTTTCATACGCTTGTAGCATATCCACACTGCCCACTTCATGTGTTTTCGCCAGTGAAACTAATGTTTCAATATCAGCCAAACTCATGTTCAAGCCTTGTGCGCCAATTGGGGGCACGACGTGGGCCGCCTCGGCAATAATGGCCGTGCTTGGGGCAATGATACGTTCAGCCAGCTGGGCAATAATTGGCCAAATTGCACGATCACCGACAAGTTCCAATTGCCCTAAAACGCCACCAGCGCGTTCGTTGATCGCGTCGTTAAAGGCTGAACTTGGCATTTCATAGTAAGCTCGCGCCTTATGGGTCGCATCCATCCAAACAACGGCTGATCGGTGGACACCGTCAACGATCGGCAATGGCACCAAGGTGAATGGGCCGCCGGAACGATGAATTTCGATTGAGCTGTTTAAATGGGGTGTTTGGTGCTGAACAACAAATACCACCGCCATTTGGTCAAATTTCGTGGTTTTTGTGTCAATCTCCGCAAACTCGCGTACTTTGGAATTTCGTCCATCCGCAGCAATGATAAGATTTGTTTCGATGCTGGAACCGTCGCTAAGCCCGATTATCGACGCGCGCGTACGTGGCAGCATACGCGTCAGTTTGCATTCAGAACGAAAATCCAAATTTGGCAACGTGCCCATAAGAGCCTGCAATTCACGTCGTATCACCGAATTTGGCAAATTCCATGCAAAGGGATCGTCAGAAATTTCGCCAGCATCAAAATCCTTGGCTTTGCCTTCGCCGTGCCCGCGATCAATCAAACGCATGCATTGTAACGGGGTTGCATGCTTGGCCAAACGATCCCAGACGCCGATATCCTGCAATAATTGCCGTGCGGGCTGTAAAAATGCTGTTGAACGCAGATCACTTTGTCCGGCACTCAAAGGGGCGGGATCAACGCAAATTGTATTATGGTTTGACTGTGCAAACGCAATCGCTGCGATTTGTCCGGCTATACCCGCGCCTATGACTGCGACATTGATTTTTTGTCGATCAAACATGTTTTAAGACACTCCCTAGAAAGCCGCTTAGATTATCGGTGGAAAAGTGAATGTGAGGTGCCTCGTGGGCGACATCGTGCACATGCACTGTGCGCAAACCCAACTCGTGCGGTACCTTTAGATTGCGTGGTTCATCCTCAAACATAGCGGCTGATTGTGGTGGAACGTCTGCTTTTTCAAAAAGAATATCAAAGGCCTCAAACATGGGTTTGGGATGGAAATCTGCGTCCTCTACACCGAAAATACCATCAAACACGTCGTCCAAGCCGCGGGCCGAGGCCACATTTCGGGCATAAGGCGCCGAACCATTGGTGTAAATTATCTTGCGCCCAGGCAACGCGCTAATTCTAGCCGCTAATTCTGGATCAGGTTCGAGATGGGACAAATCAATATCATGCACCCAAGTCAGATAAGGTAATGGATCAACTTGATGTTCTTTCATCAATCCAGCCAACGTCGTTCCATGATCCGCCCAGTATTTTGATCGCAAGTAATCGGCGGTTTTGCGGTCTTTGCCTGTGGCTTGCATCACAAAATCGGTCATCTTTACCTCAATCTGATCAAACAGCCGGGCAGAAGGATGATAAAGTGTGTTGTCCAGATCAAAAACCCAGCAACTTACGTCGGAAAATGCAGTAAGTGTCATACCGTGAAACTAGGCCGCAGGGCGCGCGCATTCAAGACGCTTGCGCATTTGCCGCAGCCTTTCTAGCGTACAAGGAACAAAAATTGGAATGATGTATGAAAATTGATCCTAAAGACGCCTATTCACTGATCTTAGCGGCCATTGATAGTGGCATTTACACGCGTGGTGATCGACTTGTTGAATCCGAGTTGGCAGAGCGATTTGACATGTCACGCACGCCAATTCGCGAGGCACTGCAAAGATTAGAGACGCAGGCCCTGTTAACCCGCGAAGGGCGTAGCTTGATCGTGTCGGCCTTGGATCATAATCAGATGGCTGAACTTTATGTGGTACGAGCGGAACTTGAAGGGTTAGCGGCGTCCTTGGCAGCCAACCATGCAACTGTTGAGGAAATCAGTGTTCTAAGGGGCATGATTGAAAAAGATCGTGAATTGTTGGGCGATCCCAATGCCATGGCGCAAGGCAATCGACGTTTTCACCGTCAATTGCATTTGGCGTCACACAACATGTTTTTGGTTCGGCAATTGGATTTGGTTTATCGATCCATGGCGTTGTTGGCGACCACGTCTTTGGCCGTTGAGGGGCGCGGTGAAAAGGCGTTGGCGGAACATAGCCGTATTGTTCAGGCGATTGAGGATCGAGATGGGCCAGCGGCGCGCGATGCGCTTTGTGATCATATTTCACAAGCATATGAGGCGCGCTTATCACGCGTGGCGGCAGAAGATCCCGCGTTCTAATTCTTTCCAACCTCGTCATGAAACGCGCCATGTTGCGTTTTGTCCCAATAAAACGGGGCCGTTGCGATTTCATATATGGCCTTGAATGCCCCGATGCTGGCCATTGGGAAATAAAAATGCATGGTTGGCACCCATTTTCCCAAGCCCTTTGCGTTGCCACGAATACTGATCGAAAGTAGCCCCACAGAAATTGTGACGATTTCGGCCATTATAAACAAAAACAAAAGCGCCCACAAAAGCCATTGCGGTAACATGCCGGCAGATGGATTAGGTAATCCCATTGTCAAAAACCAAAAAGAAAGCAAAACAGGTGCCAAAATAAAGCCAGTTAAAGTGCCCAAAAAGAGAATTTGCACGCCGCAAAAATTGATAAAGCCAACGTCACGAATAAGTTGCAGTGGTTTTCGCATCATCACGAAATAGGTAAGCCCATACCCCTTGAGCCACCTGGATCGTTGTTTTATCCAAGGCCAGGGTCGACAGTTGGCTTCCTCATAGGTGGTGGAATTTACAAGTTCAGTTTTGAAACCGTTTCGCGCTAGCCTCATCCCAAGGTCGGCGTCTTCTGTGACGTTGTGGGCATCCCATGCGCCAACTTTTTCCAGTACGTTTCGTCGAAAGAATACCGATGTCCCACCAAGCGGGATCGGCATTTTAAGGCACTGTAAACCCGGTAAAATCACACAAAACCAAGTGGCATACTCAACAGTAAAGCAGCGAGCCAGCCAGTTGCGTGATGTGTTGTAGAAGTCCAATCTTGCCTGCAGGCAAGCAACTTTTGGTGAACTTGTTTGGAACTTGGCGACGATTTTTAGAATTTGATCGGATTCAGGCGCGTCTTCAGCGTCATAAATTCCAATGATACTGCCCCGACACAAAGGCAGAGCATAATTCATAGCACGTGGTTTTGTACGGATCGGACCATCTGGTACGGTAATTATTCGCATATTTTGTGGAACTTTGGCCTGACACAACGCTAATTTCGTTGCATGGTCGGCTTCTTCAACCAAAAACATAATGTCGAGCAAAGCGGGTGGATATCGAATTTTGGCCATTCGTATGACCAACCTTTCTGCGATATCAGTTTCGTGAAAAAGTGGTATTAGGATTGAAACAGTTGGCAATCGCATGTTTTCTGGTGGCGAGATGATCGCCGAGGTCGATGTCTTGGCAAGTTCGCGACCTCGCATAAAGGCAGCAGTTACCCAAAGTTTAAAGCCCGTGTTCATCAGCAAAACAAAGCTGGCCAAACAGAACAGAACGGTAAAAAGAAGGGTTGGCGCAAGTGCAATAGCTGTAAACACTGCAATAATTCCTACGCTCGCGGTCTTTGTCGGATCGTAAACTTTGAAATCGCGGCAACTTTGGGATGCTTTCAGCGACAGTGTTGCTAAGTTTGCTAGATCCTCGCTTTGGTTTTGTAGAACTGTGTCGATAATTTCATTTTCTTCGACCACGGCCATTTTTTTCGTTTTCTGCTTGAATGGAGTGAACTGGACCAAATCATCAAATTTGTCTGGTTGTGACAGGGCAAAAAACTGATTTCCATCCTTGTCGATAATCGGGAGACATTTATTCCTAAGGCAAAACTCAACACCAATTTTTCTTAAAGTCTCTACATCGGATTCAAACTGACCTTTTTCGAGAAACGGGGCGTTCCAAATTTTTGCGAGGTTTTTATAGACGTCCTTACCAGCGCAAAAACCATTAAAAATCAAAATGTCAGGGAGACTTGCGTCATGGATGGCTGACATCGCCAAGGCGCGTTTTGCATCCGCTGCGCACAATAGATTGGCTTTGACGAGTTCTTTCGTCAGTAAACCATCCTTTGAATCGCCAAACGGTATCGCTGGGCTAAGTGCCTGATATTTATCTGAATTATGTCGTAAAAACATCTTTGCGTTCCCCATCTGGAAACACAAGAAAACATGAAGACAGTTAACAGGGCTTTAAATAAGGGTTAACTCAGGCGCTTTTTTGATCGGCGATTGCCGCGGCAAATCGTTCAAACAGATAAAAGCTGTCTTGCGGGCCAGGACTTGCCTCGGGATGGTATTGAACACCAAAAATCGGGCGGTCTTCAACACGGATACCGCAATTTGAACCATCAAACAAAGAAACGTGCGTTTCTTTAACGTTTTCAGGCAAACTTTGGCTGTCGACGGTAAACCCGTGGTTCATCGACGTAATTTCCACTTTATTCGTTTCCAAGTCCTTGACTGGGTGGTTCGCACCATGGTGGCCGTGGTTCATTTTAACCGTGTTGCCACCCAAGGCGAGGGCCAACATTTGGTGCCCCAAACAGATACCAAATATCGGCATTGTTGTCGTTTCCATGATCTCTTTGATCATTGGAACAGCGTATTCACCAGTTGCAGCGGGATCACCCGGACCATTGGACAAAAACAGTCCATCTGGATTTAAGGCTTTGATATCTTCAGCGGTTGCCGTCGCTGGCAAAACGGTGACATCACAGCCCGCGGATGCCAAGCACCGCAAAATGTTACGTTTTGCACCATAATCAATAGCGACGACTTTATGGCCAGCTGTTGCGCGATTTACATACCCGTCTGGCCACGCCCAACGCATTTCATTCCATTGATATGACTGCGCACAAGTGACCTGTTTAGCCAAATCTAGCCCTTCAAGGCCAGAAAATTCGCGTGCTTTGGCAACCAATGCCTCAAGATCAAAATTACCGTCTGGATCATGGGAGAGGGCTGCATGTGGCGCACCCTGTTGACGAATGGCGCGGGTAAGACGACGGGTATCAATGCCACCAATACCCATGCGTCCGCGGCTTTGCAGCCAATCTGTCAACTCAGCCTCGGCACGCCAGTTGCTGGCCAGTGTTGGATCCCATTTGACCACCATTCCAGCCGCAACAGGATCGCCCGTTTCATCGTCTTCGACTGTAACGCCAGTATTTCCGATATGTGGGAAAGTGAACGTTACAATTTGCCCAGCATACGACGGGTCTGTCATGATTTCCTGATAGCCTGTCATCGCTGTGTTAAAACATAGTTCTGCGGTTGTTGTGCCGGTGGCGCCAAATCCCTTGCCATAAAAGACTGTACCGTCGGCTAAAACTAAACACGCGGTGGGGATATTTTCAGATTTCAGGGCTGCTGCCTGCATGGGGTGGCCTCCTATGCTCAAACTCTTGGGGTTTTATGTTCTGGTGCGCATAGGGTCAAGGGGGCCAAGCGGGTTCATTTGCGTGAAAGCTGGGTTTTTAGCGCAATTTCGAGATTCATTTCGTTGCTTGGCAAAGTTTCAATTTGTATTGCCCCGCGCCAAAGATTTCGCTAAACAGCCGATCTTGGATGCGTTCCAAGAAAGCAACCTGAATGGATAACCATGCGCGATCGATTGTCTGAAGCCCTTAAATCCGCAATGCGGGCGAAAGAAGCAAAACGTTTGTCGACACTACGTTTGATAAATGCCGCCATCAAAGACAAAGACATTGATCTTCGGGGCGAAGGTGCTGAAGAGGGCGTAAGCGACGACGGCATTCTAGCGATTCTTGGTAAAATGGTTAAGCAACGCCAAGAAAGCGCACGCGCCTATGAAGAAGCGGGTCGGTTGGAACTGGCCGAGGGCGAACGCTTTGAGATCGGCATCATCGAAGAATTCTTGCCGCGTCAATTGAATGATGAAGAGGTTTCCAAAGCGATTGCCGCCGCGATTGCAGAAACCGGTGCAGCCTCAATTCGCGACATGGGCAAAGTGATGGGCGCCCTTAAGGGTAAGTACACGGGTCAAATGGATTTTGGCGCTGTCGGTCCTGCCGTCAAAGGCATGTTGGGCTAGGCTCTTATTCTGGATACTTACGATTTGATTTAGCGGTGGCAATTTTGCCGCCGTTTTTTCGTTTCTGGGCAGTCGCTGACCATTGATAGGTATGCACACCATTGGGTGGGCAAGGGCTTTTGTATTTAAACGCACCCGGTGAAATAGATTGCTGACCATTATATGCCACAACGCCACCACCATGATTATAACTGGGTACATTCAAATCGGTTAGTTTAAAGCGGATAAATTTAGTGCCTGCCGGAACATCCTTGAGCGAAAAGTTTGGGTTTTTGACTGTATTAGGATTGCCCGAGGTGCAACTTTTCAAACCTTTCCAATTAAATTGGAATTCAAACGCTTCAGCGGCAGGGGCGATCATCAAGGTAGCAAGAAAAATGTGTGTAAACAGTTTCATCAACTCTCTCCAACTTTGGGTTCAATAATTAAATGATCCTGTCAGTTGGTACCAAAGTCAAATGACATATTGTTCAATCAGCGACCTAGTGCGCGATTGAGATAGATATAAAGTTCACGCCGTTCCTCTGGTGCAAGGAAAGCCCCAAGTTCAACTATCTTTCCAGATCCTTCTAGCGTCAGATATTCTGGTACGCGTCCACCGGTATCATGTTTAACCAGCTTTACCCAATAAGGATTGGCTTGCCAGAACGCCGCTGTTCCCTTGCGCGGTATATGTGTCAGGGTGATCCGGTCCTCCCAAATATGTAGGACTTCGCGCAATTGCCCATCAAGGTTGTTACGGTGCAAGGCATAATAAATGGCCGCAACGGTTGTCATCATAAACGCAAAAATGATCCAGAAAACGGCGGCACCAACTAAGGCCAACAAGGGCAGGGTGGCCATTACGAACGTCGCTCCGATAAAGGCGACAAAACCTTTGTTTCCCAGGGATCGATTTGGCCAAAGTGTAATTTCGACACGCGGCTTGTCGGCCACAGAAAAGGCCCCGGAGTTTTCCGAGGCCTGATCATTATTTTCAACTATTTCATAAGGCATTGAGCGAACTTAATGGTGACCTTTGTCCCAATCTGATTGCTTCGGAAGGATTTCAAAAGTGTGCTCGGGTGGAGGGTTAGACAAAGTCCATTCCAATGTTTCGGAATGTTCACCCCAGTAAGCGTTTTCAGTCAACTTACGGCCTGCAAGGATCGTGTATGCAACGACACCAATGAACAACAGGAAGGAAGCGAAACCAAGGAACGCGCCCCAGCTTGAGATATAGTTCCAATAAGCGAATGCTTCTGGATAATCGATATAACGACGTGGCATGCCCTGACGACCCAAGAAGTGCTGTGGGAAGAAGGTGATGTTTGTGCCGATAAAGAACAACCAGAAGTGCAATTTGCCCAAGAACTCAGGATACTGACGACCAGACATTTTGCCGATCCAGTAGTAGACGCCTGCAAAGATACCAAAGGCCGCCGCAATCGCCATCACATAGTGGAAGTGTGCCACAACATAGTAGGTGTCGTGATAAGCACGGTCCACACCGGCTTGGGAAAGAACGATCCCTGTTACACCACCAACGGTGAACATAAAGATAAAGCCCAGCGCAAACAGCATTGGTGTTTCAAACGTGATAGACCCGCGCCAAATCGTGGCAATCCAGCTAAAGATCTTAACACCCGTTGGAACCGCAATAACCATTGTGGCCAACATGAAGTATGACTGCTGCTGAAGCGACATACCTACTGTGTACATGTGGTGTGCCCAAACAACGAAGCCCAGCGCGCCAATACCGACCATCGCGTATACCATTGGCAGGTAGCCAAATACTGGTTTGCGAGAGAAGGTTGAAACGATGTGAGATACGATACCAAAGGCAGGAACGATAACGATGTACACTTCTGGGTGTCCGAAGAACCACAGAATGTGCTGATACAAGATCGGATCACCGCCACCGGCAGGATCAAAGAACGTTGTGCCAAAGTTACGGTCTGTCAAAAGCATGGTGATCGCGCCCGCCAAAACTGGAAGAGCCAAAAGAATCAACCAAGCGGTTACAAAGATTGACCAAGCAAACAACGGCACCTTGTGCAATGTCATGCCAGGGGCACGCATGTTCAGGAATGTTGTGATGATGTTGATCGCACCCAAGATGGATGAAGCACCAGATACGTGAACCGCGAAGATCGCAAAATCCATCGACATACCGGCCTCATTGACTGATAGCGGCGGATACAGAACCCAACCTACACCAGAACCAGCTTGACCGTTACCGCCAGGTGAAACAACTGACAGAACCGCCAATGTTGTACCAGCAACGTACAGCCACAATGACAAATTGTTCAAACGTGGGAAGGCCATGTCCGGTGCACCAATGTGCAAAGGCATGAAGTAGTTACCAAAACCACCAAAAAGGGCTGGAATAACAACAAAGAACATCATCAGGATGCCGTGGCCAGTAACCAAAACATTCCATAAATGGCCGTTGGCCGTACATTCAGCCTCTGATGCGATAAAGCGCGCACCTTCTAGACACATGTACTGAACACCAGGTTCCATCAGCTCGAGGCGCATATAAACTGTGAAAGCTACAGATATAAAACCGGCCAAACCGCCGAAGAACAGGTACAAAATACCAATGTCCTTGTGGTTGGTGGACATGAACCACCGTGTAAAGAAACCACGCGTGTCGTGGTGTCCGTCATCATGAAGCGCTGCGTCTGCCATTATTGGGCTCCCGTTTAGCGAAAACTTAATTTGCGAGCGAAGAGACTCCCCCCGCCTTGAGGTGGTTTTAGTGCGCACATGCCTATTGGGCAATGCTCAACCTTGCCGCAGGGCCGGTTTTTTCAGGGTTTGATTGTCGCAGGGGGCATGCTTTGTTCAGTAAATCGTAAATTGGGGACCTTAATTGACGAAATTCCAGCAATTCTTGGATGAGACTCTGAGTTTTAATGGTTGGATAACGAGCTAATTTTCTGCATTACTGGTCCAAATTCGGCGGTCATTTTTTAAATCCTGTCGGACCCTTGGTTTCGTGTTTGGCTTTGGCTGCTTGGAGACTGAAACTAAAACGTGAAAAATTGGAACGGGTAGGAATACGTATGTTTTTGGGGTTGGATTTAGGAACATCTGGTTTGCGCGGTCTGTTGATTGATGAAAATGGCAATACCTTCGGGGATGCACAAGCAGCCTATGATGTTTCACAGCCCAAAGCCGGACATTGCGAACAAGACCCCTTGGTTTGGATTGCTGCGGCAAAACAAGTGTTTGGCGCTTTGTTGCTAAATTGCCCAAATGAAATGTCTAAACTGCGGGGAATTGGCATTGCAGGTCACATGCATGGGGCTGTCTGTTTGGATGCAAGCGGCTTGCCTGTTCGGCCGTGTATATTGTGGAACGATACATGCGCCGCACTTGAGGCCGACATGTTGGACGGTATTCCTGCCTTTCATGAAATTTCTGGCAACATCGTTTTTCCCGGTTTTACAGCGCCCAAATTGGTGTGGATGCGTAAACATGAGCCAGAGTTATTCGCAGCAATTGATAAAATATGCCTGCCAAAAGATTATCTAGCGTTTTGGTTGGCGGGGGTGCTGAAAACGGAAATGTCGGATGCCGCGGGTTCCAGTTGGCTGAATGTTGGTGCGCGGTGTTGGTCAGATGACTTGATTGACGCGACGCGCATACTTCGTGAGCAATTGCCAGAGGTTTTGGAAGGTTGTGATGTAACAGGGCAAGTGCGCGATGATTTGGCCAATGAACTTGGACTGCCGCGTAACATCGCCGTGGTTGCGGGGGCTGCAGACAATGCAGCGGCGGCCTGTGGTATTGGGGCCATGGCTGATGGGCAAGGGTTTGTATCACTAGGGACCTCCGGTGTTATTTTAGCTGGTAAGGACAGCTATGCCCCTAATCCATCCTCGGCGGTTCATACATTTTGTCACGCGGTGCCCAATCATTGGTATCAAATGGGTGTTATTCTTTCGGCAACCGGCAGTTTGAACTGGCTAAGTGATGTCACAGGCCAAACCCCCGCCAGCCTTTCAGCTGGCTTGCCCAAGAAACCACAGGGTCCAACGACCCTGCGCTTTCTGCCCTATTTGTCTGGTGAACGCACACCGCACAATGATGCCGAAATTCGCGGGGCATTTATCGGGCTGTCATCATCAACAGATCATGTTGATATGACGCAAGCGGTTATGGAAGGCGTGGCCTTTGCGTTACGCGATAGTTTCGAAGCACTTCGCAAGACTGGCACCAAATTGGATCGGCTGACGGTCATTGGCGGCGGGGCAAAGTCGCCCTTTTGGGTGCAAACGCTTGCGAATGTTTTAAACCGACCCATCGATTTGCCTGTTAAGGGTGATTTTGGTGCCGCCTTAGGTGCTGCAAGGCTGGCCGTGTTGGGCGTAACAGATGCAACAATTAAAGATGTTATGCACCCACCAGCGATTGAAACGGTTTTTTATCCCGAAAATCATCTTGAATATGAAGATGCATATTTGAAATACCAACACAGTTACGAAGTCATCAAAAATATCCAATAGTTGAGCGTTACAGTTAAATACCCCCTTAGATTGCAGTTATTTATGGTTAATATCCGCCGTATGATAGATTCGTTTATTTAGAAATTGACCCTACGTAAAACCGGTGGGTGAACAATCCTTGATGATCGGTTGAAGTGTTTCTTATCCTTCATCAAAAACAGCCTTAAAACCCGCCCTTTTTGGTTAATGGCCGCAATTATCTTGAATACTTAGCAATTTTTACACAGCCTGATTGTGGGGGGAAAATTTCGGAACACGTCATAGCTGCGGATTGTAGGGATCTTAAACTAGGGCGCCGATCGTTTCTTGGTAGATTATGGGGATGGTGTGTATTGGGCGCGCCTTCTGATTGTCATTAGGAGGCCTGTCATGGTTGATAAAGTAATACCGAAACCAAATCCCGAACAAGAACCAGTGGATGGAACGGGTTGCCCCGATGATATGCCCATTGGTTACGTTGACGCCCAAGGCGATACGATTGACGGTGCTGACGGTCTTGACGATCTGATCTATGGATATGGTGGCAATGATACAATCGATGCTGGTTTAGGGCAAGATTTTGTCTATGGCGGAACGGGTGATGACGACATCAACGGCAATGATGGTGATGATGTTCTATATGGTGGCGACCCAGAAGGCGAAGCTGACGAAGATGTCGAATTTGCCGTTCCTGCGATCGATATCGAAGAACCTGAAACTTGCGATGATGATCACCCCCCAGTCGATTTAACAGACAATGACACGCTAACCGGTGGCGATGGCAATGATTATTTGTTTGGCGGCGAGGGCACGGACACGCTTTATGGCGGTGATGGTAATGACAGCGCCTATGGTGGCGAAGGTGATGACATCATCGACACATCTGGCCCAAGCCCACTGCCTGATATTGGCTATCCTGGCCTTTACCCTGGCGATAGTGATCCAACAAATGACCTTGATTTCGTTGACGGTGGTGCAGGAGATGACACAATCACCACCGGCGACGACGACGACAGCATTATTGGCGGTACTGGCAACGATAACATCAATGCCGGATTTGACGATGATACCATCGATGGTGGCGAGGGTGACGACTATATCGTTGGCGGCGAAGGCAGCGATCTTATTTATGGTGGCGATGATGACGACACCATTTATGGCGGCCTTTCCCCGATCTTCCCCGATGCTGTGAACATTACTGACGACATAGATCTGGCGCCCAATAACGGCATTGATTTGGTTTATGGCGGCGAAGGCAATGATACAATCTTTGGCCAAGACGACACAGATGAATTGCACGGCGATGAAGGTGATGACTATCTAAACGGTGGCATCGACAACGATACGCTTTATGGCGGCGCTGGCAGTGACACTTTAATTGGTGGTCAAGGCGAAGATGAGCAATATGGTGGCGATGACGCTGACAACTTTACAGTTTCCGGCCCAAGTGGTGGTGACGGTGACGCGATTGATGGCGGCACTGGTGGTAACGACTATGACACTCTAACGCTTGCAGGTGTCGGCGACTTTCAAATCGTTGGCGAAACTGTGGATGCGGATGGTGATTCAACCAGTGGCATCATTCAATTTCTTGATGCACCAGGTGGCTCGGTCACCGGTGAAATGGAATTCAGTGAAATTGAAAACATCGTTGTTGTACCTTGTTTCACACCGGGTTCGATGATCACAACCATGCGCGGTGAAATCCCTGTTCAGGAACTTACTGTTGGTGACCGTGTCATTACGCGTGACAATGGTGCACAGGAAATTCGCTGGATGGGCACAAAACAACTGTCTGTTTTGGAATTGCGCGACAAAGAACACCTGCGTCCTGTGCGTATTCGTGCTGGTTCGTTGGGCCGTGGATTGCCAGAACGTGACATGTTGGTCAGCCCGAACCACCGTGTTTTGGTGACACGCCCAGAAGTAAGCCTATATTTCAGTGAACCCGAAGTTTTGGTACCTGCCAAACATCTTGTGAACCAAACCGAAGGTGTCACGCAAGTTGCCGCCAACGGTATCGATTACATTCACTTTATGTTTGATAATCACGAGGTTGTTCTAAGTGACGGGTCTTGGACTGAAAGCTTCCAACCAGGTGATATGGCACTGAAGGGCGTTGGGCTGGATCAACAGAAAGAGATTTTCGAGTTGTTCCCAGAACTGATGAATTCAGATGGACGTCGTGCATATTCCTTGGCGCGTCAGTCACTGAAGAAACACGAAGCGAAGCTGCTGTTTAACGCAGAATAGAATTCTAAACGTCATGTTTAGATAAAAGAAACCGTCGAATGGGGCCTCCAAAGCATTTCGACGGTTTTTTTGTGCCTGCTGTTCAGACGTTCAATGTTGATATCGCTTCACAGTAAATGAGCGATCAACGCCAAGGCGCCTGATAGGGCCAGAACCCAAACAACATTCCAATGCCGCCTTAACAACAAATAGGCCGCCAAAATTGTCAAAATAACAACGATTGGGTTCAAACTGGCCATCTCGGGCACCCATAGCGTCAAAACCCCCTTTTCCAGTGGCGACACATTGTTGAAAAATACATGCAAGGCGAACCACACCGACAGGTTTAGGATCACACCCACAACGGATGCGGTGATCGCGGAAAGGGCGGATCGCAATCGTGGCTGTGTACCGATCCAATCTATGTAAGGCGCGCCGACAAATATCCACAGAAAACACGGTGTGAAGGTCACCCATAAGGTCAAAGTGGCGGCGGCAATGGCCATGCCCCAACCGCCTTGTGCATATCCGGCCAGAAAGCCGACGAATTCAGTTACCAAAATAAGCGGCCCGGGCGTGGTTTCAGCCAAACCCAACCCATCCATCATTTGACCTGCGCTTAGCCATTCTTTTACGGAAACAACTTCTTGGCCCATATAGGCTAAAACCGCATAGGCGCCACCAAAGGTAACCACCGCAAGCTTTGAAAAGAACATAGCTATTTCATACAGGAATTCTTGGCCTAGCAAGGGGCCAAGAACTAAAATCGGCACCCACCAAATTATTAGCCATGTAAGGATCGTTTTACCGGTACTTTTTATCGGATGCAGGGCATGAACGTCCGCATCCTCTGTGACTTTGTCGCGATTTAAGGCGCCCCAAATGCCTGCTGCCAAAACGATCAATGGAAATGGCACATTTAGGAAAAATATCGCTGCAAATGCGATGGCTGCCAATATCCAATGGTCAATTCGTTTTAAGGCACGTTTGGACAATCTTAGTAAAGCCTCGATCACAATCACCACGACTGTAGCCTTGATGCCTAGAAATACTGCCGCGGCCAGTGGCATCGCGCCCCAGACTGAATAGGCGCCAGCAAGGGCCGCGATGATAATTGCGCCGGGAATGATGAACAAAAGTCCCGCAATTAATCCGCCCATAACACCATGAAGACGCCACCCCATGTAAGTGGCCAGCTGCATAGCTTCAGGTCCCGGTAAAAGCATGCAAAAACTTAGAGCATTCAAAAACTGTTTTTCTGTCAGCCAATTGCGTTCATCTACAACTTCTCGATGCATCAAAGCTATCTGCGCAGCTGGGCCACCAAACGATAGAATGCCGATCTTGGCCCAAAGGCGGGAAGCCTCGGCAATTGACGCAGAATTGCTCATTTTTGTGACCCCGATGTGATCCACGTATGGTTTTCGTCCTGTGCATCCCGCGCCCAGTGGTAAAATGCATCATACAGAGCAATACCCGCTTCAAGTTGTTCAAGGTCATCTTTGTACATTCTGGAAAGCCCCAAAGAAGCTGCCATCAAGCCTGCACTTTGCGGAGATATATCCAACCTATCTGTATCTGCACCACGCACGATCTTTGCTAATGTTTCTAGCGCGTTATGCGCGATGCCAAATTCCTTAACCATAATATCAAACGTGCAAAATTCATCACGGTGCGACCAATAACAATCCTCAACGTCAAAGGGCGTTGCCTTGAATTTTTCGGCGACATTCAAAACTTGGCTTGGGCTAACAAACATAAAACGCGCGGAAGGGTCGACAAACCGCCGGATTAACCAAGGACAGGCAATGCGATCAATTTTAGGTCTGTGACTAGTAACCCACAGAGAAGAGGTAACTTTGGCCGTTTTAACCATTGGCAATCCAGCCGCGGCCCACGCGACTATGCCACCTGCCAATGTTTGCGCCGCAACGCCGTTAAGACGCAAAAGAGCGGCAGCACCTTGACTAAGTTTCAGCCCCTTATGGCAAATAACGACAACTTTTTTGCCGTGCAATTCTGGTGCCAATTCTTCGATCTTGGTGAATGGGTGGCGGCGTGATCCGGGAATTATCCTGGGATCAAGGGCAAAGTCTTCGTCAATACATACGTCGATTATTTGGGGGCAATCGGGCAAGCCAATTTGACGTGACAATTGCTGAACTGTGATTTCATTTGGAGCGGCCATAGCGCATCCTTCCTTTCAAACAAAGGGTTACAAGGATGCGAATTTTCGGCTGACGCCTCACGGGGCATTCGCGATTTCCCCTTAAATTAACTATAATAGTCATTGTGCAATAGCGTCAATAAGGCCACAGCGAGTTTTCCTCGCTACGACCTCCTAAGGTGACTTATACGCGATCAAAGGGGCGCGCGAATGCTGACAATGCACCCTTGATTACCGCGTCGTCATTTTCACCGCCGCCAGACACCTGTGCCACCAACCCGCGTTTATTGTCCTCTAGAACGGCTTCAATGCGTGCCTCTGTGCCGGCGCTTGCAAGTGCGTCATTGAACACGCGGGTGATTGCGGATTTGCGTAAATCTGGTTTAAACACTTTTCCCACAGCGGTTTTGGGCAGCTCATCCAATACTTCGATATACTTTGGCTGTGCGGCCCTCTCACCGATGTTCTTTTTGCAATAGGCGACCAGCTCTGCGGGGGTTGTTTCAGCATCCGCCACAAGTTCAACAAAAGCGATCGGTACTTCACCTGAATGAGCGTCTGGTTGACCAATGGCACCAGCAAAGGCAACAGCGGGGTGGCCCGCCAATGTTTCCTCTATTTCGCCGGGATCAATGTTGTGACCACCGCGAATGATCAAATCTTTGGCGCGGCCCGTAATAAACAAATACCCGTCACTGTCTAAACGTCCCAAATCACCGGTGCGAAGGTAATCGGTGTCCGCAAACAAGTCGGCATTTTTTGCCGCCTCGGTGTAGGTCTTGCCGACAAGAACACCGGGATTGGACACGCAAATTTCGCCCACTTCATCAATGGCGCAATCCGTGGCGGTTTTTCCGTCAGCAGAGATATTCAAAATCCGAACTTTGGTGTGAGGTAGTGGGAGCCCAACAGATCCAATTTTTCGATTTTCTGATGCCGGATTAACAGAGACCAGACATGTTGCCTCGGTCAAACCATATCCTTCCACGACAGTTACGCCCGTGGCACTTTCAAAACGGTTGATTAATTCCACCGGCAGCGGGGCAGAGCCTGAAAAAGCTGTTTTCAAACTTGATACGTCTGCATCAACTGGCCGTTGCATTAGCGCAGAAATGGCCGTGGGCACTGTGATCATGAAAGTCACATCCCAACGCTCAATCAGTTTCCAGAAATTGTCAAAAACGCCTTCGCCTCGATATCCTTGCGGTGTCGGCAAGACCATGTGCGCGCCTGAACTGATCATGGCTGACAAAATGACGTGACAGCCAAAGACGTGAAACAAGGGCAGGGGACAGATAATCGTGTCGGTTTCATCAAACAACATGCGCGACCCTAGCCAGCCATTGTAAACGATGCCTTCATATGTGTGTTGGGCTAGTTTTGGCATGCCGGTGGTGCCGCCCGTGTGAAAATACGCACCAATGCGGTTGCCACTCGCATCGGGGAAATCAAGCTTGGTGTTTTGCTTGGCAACTTCGGCACCAAAACCCATGACTTTCGCATGGTGGTCATGGTTAACCTTGGGGCGAATTAAAGGAACGATCCACGACTTTGGGGGGCTTAGATAATGTAAAAGGTCAACTTCCAAAATATGCGTTATATTTGGCGCAAGCTTGACGGCAGCAGCAGATTTTTGCGCCAAGTCTGATTTTGGGAAGCTGCGCATCGTTACCAAGACTTTAGCCTTGGATTCACGCAAGATGGCCGCGATTTGGTCAACGCCTAGTAATGGATTTACTGGATTGGCAATGCCAGCAATGGCCCCACCGACGAGTGTTACAGCGGCCTCGTTACAAATGGGCAAAAGATAAGCGACGGTATCGGTTTCCTGGACACCCAAAGCGCGGAAAAGATTTGCGGACTGAATAGAACGATCACAATAATCTTGCCATGTCAGCGTTTGTGCTTTGTCTTTGGGGCCTGAAGTGATTTGAAAACTGATCGCGGGGCGCGGGCCCCATTTTTTCGCAGCATTGCAAATGTAGTCGTGCATCGTTTTGGGCACATCACAATCGGACCATGGCATTTCATTTTCGACATTGTCGCGATCTTGCACTGACGTATATTTCACAGCAGTTCCTCCCAGAACATTCATCCCAGTCGCTTAAGCGACTTCATTGGATCAATGATTAAGGGATTTTTTCTACAGTGCAAGCATCACGGCATTACCTTACGCAATGGCACCGTCGGTGAATTGCAGCTTGGCAAGGCGCGCATAAAGGCCATCTTGGGCGACCAATTCGTCGTGATTGCCAACGGCAACAATGCGTCCTTGATCCATAACCAATATTCGATCGGCCTTTTTGACGGTTGCCAAACGGTGCGCAACGATCAATGTGGTCCGTCCTTTTGCCAATTCTTCAAAGGCGCCTTGGACAGCGGCTTCGCTTTCAGCATCAAGTGCGGATGTGGCCTCGTCCAACAACAAAATGGGTGCATCGCGCAAAATTGCACGTGCGATGGCGATGCGTTGTTTTTGTCCACCAGACAGCATGACACCGCGTTCGCCGACATAAGATTGATACCCCTCGGGTAATGCCGTCAGGAATTCATCAGCGGCCGCGGCACGGGCTGCGGCCAACACCTCGGCGTCAGTTGCGTCTGGTTTGCCAAAGCGTATGTTTTCCATGGCTGTTGTGGCGAAAATTACCGGGTCTTGGGGCACAGAGGCAATGGCACGGCGAAAATCAGCGCGCAACATTTTTGTAAGTTCTTGACCATCCAACAATATGCGACCTGATTTTGGGTCATAAAACCGCAGTATCAATTGCAAAATGGTGGTTTTTCCGGCACCTGATGGGCCAACAATAGCTATGGTTTCACCTTGTTTGATCTGAATTTCAACATCATCAAGCGCGGCCATATCTGGGCGCGTAGGATAGGCGAAAGACACGTTCTCAAAGGTGATTTCACCTTTAACCGTTGCGGGTAAGGCAATCGGGTTGTCGGGGTCTTGGATCGTATCAGTTGCATATAACAACTCGCTAAGGCGTTCAGTGGCACCGGCAGCGCGTTGTAATTCGCCCCATATTTCGGACAGGGCCGCGGTAGAACCCGCAACCATCACCGCATAGATCACAAATTGAACCAACTCACCCACGGTCATAACATCCGCACGTACATCACGCGCCCCAATCCAAAGCACACCAACGACACCTGCAAAAACCAAGAAAATGATGATGACGGTCATCAATGCGCGCATGAAAATACGTCGCTTGGCAGACACAAAAGACAACTCAGTGACCTCGGAAAACCCACGGCGACTGGCGTCTTCAAAAGTGTTGGCTTGTACGGCTTGGGCAGAAAGTAGCGCCTCAGATGCTTTGCCGCTGCTTTCGGCGATCCAATCTTGGTTTTCGCGCCCCAAAGTGCGCAAACGACGCCCGATTACGATGATCGGTATAATAATCGCCGGCACAATCAATAAAACAAGCGCGGTCAGTTTAACACTGGTTAGAAACAATAAAACCAAACCGCCAATCAAGATCAGCACATTACGCATCGCAACAGACAACGACGAACCGATAACCGACAAAATAAGTGTAGTGTCAGCGGTAATTCGACTTAGAACTTCGCCCGTCATGATTTTCTCAAAAAACGCAGGGCTCATGCCGATGGTTTTATCAAATACCCCTTTGCGAACGTCTGCAACAACGCGTTCACCAAGTCGGGTCACCAAATAGTATCGCAATCCAGTGCCAAAGGCCAAAAGCGTGGCAACACCCAAAGCGCCAAGAAAGTAGGCATCCAAAAGTTCAACAGATTCCGTGCCAAACCCATCAACAACGCGGCGCACTGCTAAAGGCATGACCAATGAAAGCGTTGCCGTTAAAACAAGTGCCGCAATAGCACCGTAAGCCCAGTTTTTGTGCGGCGCGACAAATGGTAAAAGCGAACGCAAAGCGCCGATCTTTTTAGAGCTTTCGCGAATTTCTTCTTTTTGAGCAGGTGCGCGCGCCATAGAGCCGTCCTTTAAAACATTTGCTCAGACATAAAAGTGCAACTTCCAAAGGACAAGCATTTGCTGGTATTATACCATGGACATAGTGGCGCATTAAGGACGTGGAAAATCAAAAATTCACCTCACTTGGCGCATTTCTACCTTGTAATGTTATAGTGTAACCTATAAATCGCGCCAGTCACATTGATTGGAGCAGCCATGCGTGCCTTTTTCGTCGCCCTATTGGGATTGTTCACTGCGATTTCCGCAACAAATGCACAAGAGGCTGGCCCCAAGGTTGTAACGGACATCGCGCCGGTTGGTGCGCTGGTTGCAATGGTTTTGGGTGATGAAGAAGGTGTTTCCGTCCTTTTGCCAGAAAACGCATCGGTTCACAGTTTTTCATTGCGTCCTAGTCAAGCGCGCAATCTGCAACGTGCGGATGCCGTGATTTGGATCGGGCCAAGTTTGTCACCTTGGCTTGAGCGTTCAATTGAAAATCTTGCACCTGATGCAATTTCTGTGCCGCTGATTTCGGTGCCAAATACACTAAAATTGATCATACGCGAAGATATCGGCTTCATTGAACACGAGCATCACGGCGACCATGATGAGGACCATGAAGACGCGGCCCATGATGAAGGCTTGCACAATGAAGATGCCGAAGAAGATCACGAGGGCGAAGGTCATGAAGAAGACGATGATCATGATAACATGATTAATGCCGCAACAGCCGACCCACATGCTTGGCTGGAACCAAACAATGCAGTTGTGTGGCTTGATGAAATCGCCCATGTGCTTGGGGAAATTCGCCCCGAATTTCGCGAAATTTATGCGGCCAATGCGCAAGTTGCCGCCGGAAAAATCATGATAACTGCCGCAGGTATTTCAGAAAAACTAGCAGATGTACGCGAGATACCATTTTTGTTGGCGCATGATGGCACGCAATACTTTGAACATGCCTTTGGTGTGGCGGCACAGGCGGCTATTCGGGATGTAAATGATGCAACCCCAAGCGTTCGCAGGTTGCATGATTTAGGCCAACAATTAGAAGATGCACCTGTAAGCTGTGTCATGCTTGATAATGAATCTGGTTACAAAGAAATCACCTTGCCGAGTGGTGAAATGCCCGACAGATTTGGTACTTTGCGCAGTATGGGGCAAGGACAAACATTCGGTCCCGACTTGTATATCGCCATGTTGAATGACGTGGCCGATACATTTGTCACTTGCCTTAAACCATAAAGCTAAGATCGCATATTTTGATTTTCGGGATCAAAACGGCACGGTTCAACAACGGTGCCGGGCAGCATTTTACCCTGCACCCATAGTGTCAATTCATGCCCAATCGCAGCATGCTCGACATCAACGAAGGCCATGGCCAAGTTTTCCCCAACTCGGTGCCCATAAGCCGCGGATGTCACCGTACCAATGACGTTGTCTTCGTGCATAACACTGTCACCTCCATGGGCTGGGGCAAAATCTGATGAAATTTTGATGGTAACAAATGCACGGCGTTTTTTGCCACCTTTAGCAGCCAAGGCTGTGACGCCTATACAGTCTGATTTGTCCAATTTAACAAAACGCGCAAGATCGCTTTCAATGGGGTCAAATTCATTGAATAAGTCGGCTTTCCAATGGCGATACCCTTTTTCGATGCGCATGGATTCCACGGCAAACATGCCAAAGGGGCGTAAATTGAAGTCTTCACCTGCCAGTGACAACGCGGCATACAATGCTTTGCTTTGGTCAATGGCGACGTGGATTTCATAGGCCAATTCACCTGAAAAGCTAACAGACATCACGGTCGCATCAATGCCTGCGATCTGGCATTCCTTGACCGACAGCCATGGGAAATCAGTGCGTTCCCATGATTGATCAGGGCAAGCCTTCGTTAACATTTGACGCGATTTGGGACCGGCGATCAAAATGATAGTGTGGCTTTCAACACGACTGGTCAGCGCAATACCCTCGGGTGGGTTTTGCCCATTCAGCCAATCAAGGTCGTGATCCTGGGCAGCGGCAGCTGATCCCCACCAAACACGATTTTCGCTTAGGCGAGCAATTGTGGCTTCGCCCAAGACATCACCCGTTTTAGTTAGGAAATACCCTAAGCCAACTTTACCCAGTTTCTTGGGCAGCCGCCCACAAATAAGGCCATCCAGCCATTCCATAACACCAGTGCCCGTGATCTCAATTCGATTGAAACCGTTAACTTCTGCAATACCGACGTGGTTGTGGATATGCTGCACCTCGGCCTCGACCACTGGGTCAACGTTAGAAAAATGAAAGCTGTGGTCGGGCTGAAAATCTGCTTCGGTTTTATAAAATAGTGGACGTTCCCACCCGTTTACGACACCAAATTCAGCGCCTTGTTTTTGATGGGTTTCATGCAATGGGCTTGGCCGTAAATCACGCCCTGCTGGGCGAAATTCATGGGGACGGTGAAAGCGGAATTCGTTTTGATAATCCTCAATAACCTTGGCCGTTGTGTATGGAATGTCCGCGCGTTGCGAAAAGCGACGTGGGTCAAGGCACCAAGTATCATAACAGGCCTGTCCATGAACCATTTCTTGAGCCAGCAACCAACCGTGACCGCCGCCTTCGCCCAATCCAGCACGCAAACCGGTTATACACCATGCGTTCCGTTTGCCTGGAATCCGCCCAACCAATGGTAACCCATCGGGGGTATAGGTGATCGGGCCGTTGACGATGGTATGAATGCCTGTTTCCATCAGCGCGGGCACGCGTTTGAAGACATTTTCCAAAACAGGTAAAACGCGATCCGGATCATCAGGCGACAGTGCCATTGTAAAATTGGGATCAATACCGTCTAGACCCCAAGTTTTACATTCTTGCTCATAAAACCCAACGAGTAAGCCTTCTTTTTCCTGACGGCTGTAAAAATCATCAGTTGGGCAACGCAGCAGTGGCATGCGATGACCCGCGTCGATAATACCTTGAAGTGGCTCAGTCAGGAAATATTGATGTTCCATTGATACCACGGGCAGGGTGACATCCATCATTTCGCCGATTTCATTACAGCGGTAACCACCAGCATTAACAACATGTTCGGCGTGAATTTCGCCCTTGTCAGTTGTGACGATCCATGTGTCATCAGGCAACTGACGCAGCGCTGTCACGGGCGTATGACGGTGAATTTCGGCACCAGCCTTACGGGCGCGGCGGGCCAATGCCTGACATAATTGGGCAGGGTCAATGTCGCCATCCATGGGATCCCAAAGAGCGCCCATCAATCCATCCGTGGTAATCAAAGGATGCCGACGTGCCGCTTCGGTTGCATTCAATAATTCAAATTCAACGCCCATTCCCTTGGCCATTGATTGAAAATGTTTGTACCCATCCAAGTGCCAGTTTTCCGAGGCCAATCGCAAACCACCATCGCCGTGATGATAATTAATTGGGTAATCTGGATCATTTGCAAGTTCTTGATACAATTTGATCGAATGGCTTTTTAGCCCGATCATCGTTTGATTGCCGCCAAAATTTGTCACTTGCGCGGCGGAATGCCATGTCGTGCCAGACGTTAATTCATCGCGTTCCAACAACATAACGTCATTCCAACCCTCACAAGTCAGATGATAGATTGCAGAGCATCCGGCGATGCCCCCACCGATGACGACGGCTCTTGTTGTTGTGCGCATAAGGTGAGTTCCTTTGTTTTTTGAAATCTTTTCTTTTTGTCGGTTGGCCGTCAACCGATGAAATTCCAGCGAAGGGATGTTTTGAAATTCCGAAGGTAAAGTTTTGATTTTTCACAAGGGCGATGCAAATCGCTTGCAATGGCGAATATGGCGTGCAGTCTGAATACTTATAGTTGAAGGCAGGTATATGAAAAACGCAGGTGGCAGATCCGGCAGAAAATCGGGAGGACGCGCGGCGCGATTGGCTCTGCGTCACGCAGAAAAACCGGTGTTTCATCCGGCCGATCCAGGGCAAATCTCAGGAGCGTATAAACCGCTTACAGAACGTGAAATAAAACGGATTTATGACAGTGCGTTGACCCTGCTTGCCGATCTGGGCATGGGGGAATGCCCACAAGATCTGGTTGATGTGGCCGTGGCAAAAGGTGCGCAATATCGTGATGGTCGATTGCATTACCCACGAGCAATGGTCGAGGATATAATTGATGGCGCCTGTAAGTCGTTCATCTATTATGGTCGCGACAATGCGCATGATTTTGAAGTGGGCGGAAACCGTACATACTTTGGCACAGGCGGCGCGGCGGTTCAGGCAGTTGATCTGGAAACAGGCGCTTATCGCCCGACAACTTTGCAGGACTTGCATGATTTTACCCGATTGATAGACACTTTACCCAACATCAGTTGGTTTACACGATGCTGTATTGCGACCGATGTGCCAGACAATTTTGATCTGGATATCAACACAGCATATGCCCTGATCAAGAACACGACGAAACCCGTTGGCACGGCATTTACACTTGGGTCACACGTTGACCCGATCATTGATATGTTTGACATGGCGCTGGGCGGCGAGGGGCGATTTGCCGAAAGACCGTTTTGCAAAGCGCACATCTCACCAGTTATTTCACCGATGCGTTATGGTGAAGATGCGGTGGAGGTGACGGTAGCTTGCATAAAACGCGGCGTGCCGATCAATTCCATTATCGCCGCGCAATCTGGTGCGACGGCACCTGCTACATTGGCTGGGTTTTTGGTGCAATCGCTGGCTGAAACTTTGGCAGGTCTAATTTTGGTCAACTTGTTTAAACCGAGATATCCTGTGATTTTCTCAAACTGGCCACTGGTTATAGATTTGCGCACGGGTGCTTTTGCGGGATCTGGTGGGGAAAGTGCCGTGATGAATGCCGCCGCGGCACAGATTTCGAATTGGCTGGGCTTGCCGTCAGGTATTGCCAGCTCGATGGCAGATGCCAAGGCGATTGATGCACAGATGGGCGCTGAAAAGGCGCTGGCGGCTGTTACTGCCGGTTTATCAGGAGCCAACATGGTTTATGAAAGTTCTGGCATGATGGCGGCCTTGTTAGGGGCAAGTTTTGAGGCTTTTGTTTTGGACAACGAAATGCTTGGTCATGTTAATCGAACGCTGCGGGGCGTCGAGGTGAACGATGAAACACTTGGATTAGATGCCATTCGTTCCGCCGTTATGGGCGAGGGGCATTTTTTGGGCGAGCCGCAAACCATGGCGGCCATGGAACGTGATTACTATTATCCGAATTTCGCTGATCGCGAGGCACCAATTACGTGGACCGAAAAGGGCGAAATAGATATTCGCGACAAAGCACGTGCGCATGCTAAAAAGGTGTTGGCGGAACATCATCCCGATTATTTGGGCGACGCGGATGCCAAAATCAGGGATCGATTTAAGGATCATATAAGATGACAAAATACCATTCTGGCGGCTGTCTGTGCGGGGCCGTTACATTCAAAGTTACTGGCGATCTTGCGGCCCCCAACGCGTGTCACTGCGATCAATGCCGCAAACAATCTGGGCATTATTGGGCCTCAACTGACCTAAATGAGGCTGATGTTGAAATTGAAGGTGCCGACGCGCTGACATGGTTTCAAAGTTCAGCCAAAGTGCGCCGCGGCGTTTGTTCGCAATGCGGATCATTTTTGTTTTGGAACCCCACTGTAAATGACACGATTGCCATCGCCATGGGGGCATTTGATCAGCCAACGGACGTGAATTTGTCGATGCATATTTTCACATCGCAAAAGGGTGATTACTATGAAATTTCCGATGGGTTGCCACAAAATGAAAGATAACTCATAGGTAAATCTAGGGCGCCAACCACTGACCGCCCCAATTATCACTTTGATCATAGAGCGCGCGGCGATGGCTTGGTTCTTGCAGTTGAACCAAATCCATTGTTTGAATTTTTAATTCCAAAATAGCGAATTTTCCAGCGTCTGCCTTTCTTGAATAATTGTCGCCTGCTGCAATTTTTGAACCCGGTGGCGGCATTACGCCGTAATTCCCTTGCGTTACACTTGGAAGTTGGTCCCAGATATTTGAAAGTGAGGCGTCTGATTTAATAGTGATATCGCCCATCAATCTGATTTGGATCATTGCCGTTTCATCCCAGATCAAAACGGCTGCACGGGGATCATTTTCAAGTTGTGGAACCTTTTGTGACGCTGCATCTGTGTGCAGTTCCACTGTACCATCGTGTTTGTTGGCACCTCGTAAAACCAAGGTGCGAAGCTGAGGTGCGCCTAGTTGGTCAACGGTCGCTAAGGAAACCCGAGGCATTCGTCGCAACGGAACGTTCATCACTTTCCAGGCGGCGTTGCGAAAATCATTTAGGTCATCAAATGGTTCATTCATAGCCTGTCATTTCTAAATACCCTCTGCCGGAATGGGTTCCGTTGACCAAAATGGGTCCCTCCCAATACGAAAACCGCCCGTCCATCCATGCCTGATCATTAAGAGGTTGAATTGTGATATCAACATTTTTGTTTGGCAACTTGAGATCCCAATCTAGGGGGATACTTCTCCCAGCGACCTTTGCGGTTCGTTGGGTGGACAGAACTATTTCGGACGCGTCCAAAGATGTTGTTTGGCCATCGGGGGCGATCCATGTACCAGAATAGAAATTATCGGTCCCTCTAAGGCGGAAAAGCATGACTTTGGCACCATCATCCAAATGAATTGAAAACCAATCCCATCCTTGCTGATCTGGCGCTAATGGTTGACTGGAATATTCGCGATCAAGCCATGCAGTACCACTTACGGAAACTTGGCGATCGGAAAAAACCAGATCGCCAGTCACTTCGAAATGGGGTTGGGAATAATATCGACTTGCCTGTCCGCCTTCTGATTTCACGGAATAACCATTATCCCCGTGAAATATCAGCGGCCTGTTTGTCGCTAAGGTCAAATCATAAGCGAAATCTGTACCACCACCATTCAATGAAAGTTGTGAAAAATCAGAATTTCCGCGCAAAGCCCATTCATCAATCCATGTCTCAAACGGGGACGCAACGGCGCCGGCAACACCAATGCCGCCGCGGGCAAAACGTTCAGATGTGAAATGTTGGGTCGCGGTGGTTAGTGCCGCGTGACCCATCCAGATTTGTGGGTCATTCCATCCAATGGTCGTTTCCGGCCGCAATGCTGAACGAAATAACGTCCACTGCACGCCGTAATCCCGCCCTTTGTCGTCCTTAAGGTTTGCGGTCACATACCACCATTCAATCCGGTAATCAGGATGGGCCCCGTGATCCTTAGGGAAACTCCATGGCATATCTTTTTGTGGTTGAGTAAAACCAGCGATGTCTTGCCCAAGGCCCGCAAAGCCAGATTGGGCATGACTGGCCAGTGGGGCCAACAGCGTCAAAACAAACATTAAGTAGGCAAAAATTTTAACTTTCACTGGCAAATACTTTCAAAAATTCTGCAGGCTTGCGTTTCCACAACTGATAAGCTGGTGCGCCCGCAGCAAGCATTGCCGCAAGTACTGTCATAAGTAAAAGCAATCCCCATGAAGATGGGAAGTAGTAAAGGGGCAATTGCCATCCGAAAGCGGCTACATTGATGACGCTCAGCAAAAACCATGTCAGAAAAATTCCAAGGGGCAGCGCAAAAATAAATGTGAAAACTGCCAAAGCCAAGGCGCGCCCAAGCTCAAGTAACGCCAAATCACCACGTGCCATTCCAATTGCCCAAACAGGGGCAAGCTGTGACAATCGTAACTTTGCCAATGTCGCCAAGTTAATCAATATTGCTAATGCTGCGACCATCAACGTCAATATATTCAAAGCATTTGTGACAATGAACGTTTGATCAAAAACATCTTTGGCTACCTTTTTGATTTGCACCTGATTTAAGATCGCATCTGGTTGCAGATTAAACTCTTTGCCAATCAATTGGCGCAATTCCTCAACCTGATTTGGATCAAGACGCAATGCATACCGCGTGGTATCCGCGGCGGCGAAGTTCGCGAGCACCAAAGAATGTGAAACGGTTACTTGCGCCAATGGATTTCCGTAATCAGCGTAAATTCCAACAACAGGCAATGTGATTTCATTCGACACTTTAATTCCTGCACCCAAGGTTAATTTTTCACGTAAGGCCAATTGCTCATTTATCAAAACGCCCTTTTGGTTCGCAAATTGGCGCCAAGGGTCAGTTGTTGACGCGATGAAAGTCCAATTATTGCGATAGGTTGCGTGATTTACTATTCCATTAACTTCCAATGGTGCCGCGTTGAAACGCGTTTTCACACTGGCTAAAGGCAAAACAGCATCAACGTGTGGGGCGATCCAAGAAGCGAAACGGGGCTGATCGGATTGATTATCGACTCTTACATAAAGTTCGGCCGCCAGTCTTTGATCCAGCCAGGCCGTGAACGTTATGCGAAAGCTGGATACCATGCTGTTCACACCAATGTTGGCTGCCAAAGCAAGCAGCAATGCCATTAATGCCAGCGACAAATGTGGCAGTTGTTGCCGAGTATCGGCCCAGAACCATGCTGCAATCCCCGGTTTGGTTTGCGAGGAAATCAAACGCAAAAACACGCCAAGTATGCTGGGCAAAATTAGGGCTGCACCCAGCATGAAAGCGGCCAAGCTGACGAACCCTGCGAATAATCCTTGGGTAGAAAGAAGCAATGAGACAGCAAGTACAAATAGAAAAATAACCGCAATCAATCGCCATTTTTCATCGTCACGCGCATTCATTGCCCAAGCGCGTTGATTTGCGACACGCAATATCGGCAAGTGCCACATTCGCCACAAAGTGTGTCCGCCAGCAATAAGAATGCCAAATAGCGTCATTCCCAACCCTGAAAGTGCCCAAATTGGACGGAATTGCAAAGCGCCCGCAACCTTGACGCCATAAAGACCTGAAAGACTGGCGGCGACGCCTGGTAATAGCGCGGCGGCAATAATGTAACCTAATATCAGACCAAAACAGCCCGCAATGATGCCGAAGAATCCCAATTCAGCAAACATCAAAAATGTTAAACGTTTTCGGTCAACACCAATGGCTCTTAACGTTCGAATTGTGCCCCTTCTTTGCTCAAATGCCAGTCCAATCGTGGCTTGAACAATAAACAGGCCAACGGCGAAGGAAAGAAAACCAAATGCCGTAAGGTTAAGATGGAAACTGTCCGTTAATCCGCTGATGTCATTTGTCGTATCAGGATTATTAAAACTGAAATCTTGATCAACATCCTCAAGTGGTTTTGCGCTCATTGGTTGATTTGGCAAGACGATGAACCGACCAAACTTAAGGGGTGGGTCAATAAACATGCCGACGTTTGATATGTCCATGATCAATTGGCCCGGTTGAGCGTTACTTCTAGGGCGGATATCAAATCGTTGATCCTTGAACGAAGCAGCCGTGGAGGGGTGTGCAAATATCAAAGGCTTGTTTTGCACGGCCATTTCCGGCTGATCAGCCGCGTTGAGGGCGGTTACCAAGAAATCGACGCCGATGATGATATAGGTTTTATCTTGTCGCGTGAATTTTCCATTGAAAATTGGGGTGACTCGCCAACCGGAACGCCGAAGATTGGCATAGTCTGCTGTCGTCATGTCACGCGTTGAGGTGACATAGGAAAGATTCTGACCAGCAAACGTACTTGTTACATTAGCATAACTTGCACGGGCCTCGGCGTTGATCGCCTGCACACCCGACCAAAGCCCTGTTGCCAAGGCAATCCCAAAAAACAAACCAAAAAATTGTGTTTTCTGCTTTCGCCAGTGACTAAGAAAAACACTAAATATGACCCAGTTCATTTAACAGGCGCCTTCACAAATACGCCTTTGCGCAGGTGTTCATGGCGACCAAGTTTTGATGCAAGTCGGCGCGAATGTGTTACCATCAAAAGGGATGATCCACTGTCTTTGATCAAAGACAGCATTAAACCCAATACTTTTTCGCTGTTTTCCTCGTCCAAATTACCAGTAGGTTCATCTGCCAATAACAAAGACGGTTTTGCCGCTAGGGCGCGGCCGATGGCAACGCGTTGTTGTTGCCCGCCCGAAAGGGTTTCAGGAAAGACATCTTTCTGTGCACTGAGGTCAAGTTGATTTAGCAGGTACTCCTGCCATTCGACATCAAACTGCCCGTTTAAGCGGGATTGAAATGATATGTTTTGCGAAACATTTAGCGAGGGGACCAAATTAAATTGCTGGAATATCAATCCTATGTGGGTCTTTCTTAAATTACTTTTGGCGCGTTCGCTAAGCGAGGTGACTTCGGTTCCAAGAATTGATACCGAACCAGACGTTGGTTCCTGTAATCCTGCTAAAATGTGCAATAGCGTGCTTTTCCCGCTACCTGATTCACCTGTCAGGGCCATGCTTTCACCGGTCGAAAGGGTTAAATCCACGCCGCGTAGAACGTGAATTGGACCTTCTTGGGTATTAAATGCGTGGTGTATATTTTGGGCAATAAGCATACGTGCATCCTTTGTGTACCTAATAATAAGTACGCCGGATTGGATGAACAAGGTGATGCGCGGTTGCACTGGGTATTTGAATTGCTAAGATGCGACGAAATTAGGAGAAAACGATGCCAAACACAACAATTCCCCCCCGCAACGAAAAGGGTATTCAGGCTGTAATCGGTATCCTAAAGCAACAGTTTGGCCCCAATTTTTCAACCTCGCAATCAATGCGGGAACAGCATGGTCACACAACGACTTGGCTGGAAAATCAACCACCAGATGCCGTGGTTTTTGTATCATCAGAGGCCGAGATTGAAGAAGTTGTTCGAATTTGCCGGACCCATAAAGTACCGCTTATTCCATTTGGTACGGGTTCATCTCTAGAGGGGCATGTTAATGCCCCTACGGGTGGAATATCCCTTGATACCAGTAAGATGAATGCCATTCTTGAAGTGAATGTTGAGGATATGGATTGCCGCGTTCAACCAGGTGTCACGCGCAAGCAGTTGAACGAACATCTTAGGGCAACGGGCCTATTCTTCCCAGTTGATCCTGGTGCCAACGCATCCCTTGGCGGTATGGCCGCAACGCGTGCATCAGGTACAAATGCCGTACGTTACGGCACAATGAAAGATCAGGTTTTGGGTTTACGGGCGGTGTTGCCCAATGGTGATGTAATCAAAACTGCACAGCGCGCGCGTAAAACCTCAGCTGGCTACGATCTGACGCATCTAATGATCGGTTCAGAGGGCACATTGGGGGTTATCACAGAGCTTACAATCAGACTTCGTGGAATTCCTGAGGCAATCAGTGCAGCGACGTGTTCGTTTGAGACAGAGGAAGATGCCTGTAACGCAGTGATGGCAACAATTCAGATGGGTGTGCCGATGGCGCGGATCGAGCTGCTTGATGCACTAAGCGTGAAGGCCGCCAATGCATATTCGAAGTTAAGTTTGCCAGAAAAGCCATTGTTGTTACTGGAATTTCACGGTTCTGAATCTAGCGTGGCAGAACAAGCGGAAACTTTTGGTGAAATTGCACAAGATAACAATTCAACCGCCTTTGAATGGACGTCTGACGCAGAAGAGCGCAATCATTTGTGGCAAGCACGACATGATCAGTATTTCGCTTCAATGGCCCTTGCGCCGGGTGCGATGGGGATATCAACGGATACTTGTGTGCCTGTTTCAAGATTGGCCGAGGCTGTCATGCGTGCGCAAGCCCGTGCAAATGAGGATGGGTTTTTGGCACCAATCGTTGGCCACGTAGGGGACGGAAATTTCCATGTGCTTTTGTTGATACAAGAGCATCAGCGCGAAAAAGCTGCTGAATACGTTAGTTGGTTAAATGAAATGGCGATTTCGATGGATGGCACATGTACGGGTGAACACGGCATTGGTCAGGGCAAAGGTAAATACCTTGTGCGCGAAATTGGGCCAGAGGCGGTGAACCTGATGGCGACGATTAAGAAGGCGATTGATCCGGATGATTTGTTTAACCCCGGAAAGATTTTCCAAGCAGTTTAGGATTATTCCTGCAATCTAAGGATTTGTGCTGGTTTGGTGGCTAAGGGGCGCCAAGCAAAAATCATGCCTGCAAATAGTGTTACGGCAATACCTGCGAGTATTACGCCTAACGCCAACGTCCAATTTAGCGTGAACTCTACCTCCATCACAAACCGCATCACGGCCCATGTCGCAGTGGCGCCTGCTATCAAGGCGACCACACCAGCAGCCGTACCCAAAATGATGCTGCGCAATGCAAAGCTTGCCAAAATTCGGAAACGGCTGGCACCCAAGGTTTTAAGAATTGCGGCCTCATAAACACGGGCATTTTCGGTAGCGGCCGCCGCACCAACCAAAACAACGAAACCAGTCACCAATGTCATCGCGGCACCATACGATATTGCGCTGGCCATTGAGGACAGGATGCTTGCCACGCGTTCAATGGCATCGCGAACACGAATTGCCGTTATGTTGGGAAACATCACGGCGAGATCGCGTTCAATCGCGGCTTCGCCAACCTCATCTGCATAAACCGTGGCAATGCTTGTGTGAGGTGCGCCTGCCAAGGCTGAGGGGTTCATCGACATAATAAATCCGATACCAGCCGTTGAAAAATCAACCTCTCGAAAGCTGGTGATCGTTGCCGTGATATCGCGTCCAAGGATATTTACGGTCAGAGTGTCACCCAATGAAAGACCCATTTCAGCAGCTTCTTCAGCTGCAAAACTGATTTGTGGCGGGCCATTGTAATCAGGTTCCCACCAATTTCCTTGCGTAATAACAGTGTTTTCGGGTGGCGCATTGGAATAGGTGATACCCCGGTCACCGTTCAAAACCCAATGGCCGATTTCCGGTGCTTTTCCATTAATGCGTGTAATTAATCCGCGCAACATCGGTGCTGTTTGTACTTTGCTCACGGTTTCATCCGCGCTTAAACGATCCATGAAACCCTGCAACTGATCGTTTTGAATATCTACGTAGAAATATGATGGTGCTACTTTGGGTAAGTCACGCTCGATTGCATCGCGCAGATTTGAGTCGATTTGCCCAACTGTCGTCAAAACCGTTAGGCCTAGGCCAAGTGACAGGATTACGGCGCGTGCCTCTTCTTGGGGGCCACCAACAGCCGAGATAGCCAACCTAAGGGCTGGCATGCCGCGCAAAATTGGGGAACGACCCACCCTGTGGGCTAATCGTCTCAAGCCGGATGCAACGATGACCAACGCAAGTATTGCACAGATAATGCTGCCTGCCGTGTAAAGTGTTAACATTTTTACGGGTGAAAGCGCGGCGGCGGTGGCGATTAGCATTAACGCTACAAAAATTGTGGCGCAGATATAAATCAGGCGCGGGAGGCCATCGATTGATCCAAAGGCAGCTCGAAATAAAGCAGCAGGTTTGATATTTTCGGTTTTTGACAAAGGCCAAAGTGCAAATAAGATCGCAGTCAAAAACCCAAAAATTCCGGCTTCTATTAAGGCCGCGGGGTAGAGGGTGATTTCAATGGGAAAAGGTAAATTTGCGGTGATCAATGGTGCGAATATTAAAGGCAATCCGCCACCCAAAATCAATCCGATGACGACACCCAGAATACTTAGAGTAAGGATTTGCAGGGCATAAATTTTAAAGATTAAACCGCGTGTTGCACCAATTGTGCGCAAGACAGCGATGGTTGCGGTTTTTCGGGCCAAATAGGCGCGAACGGCAGCGGATACGCCTACGCCGCCAACGGCCAAGCCGGCCAATCCAACAAGAACCAGAAACGCGCTTAGTCGGTTTACGAACCGCTCAATGCCAGGGCTTGCGCGTCGTGCGTCGTGCCAGCCAAGACCAGTATCACGAAATTTATCCATGGCCTTTTTTTTAAGGGCCTCAAGATCAGTGTCCTCTGGCAATTTTAACCGATATTTTGACGTGAACAACGAACCTGGTGCCAATAATCCAGCATCGTTCAGATCCTTGGTCATAACGATACTGCGGGGCCCCAAAGCAAATCCACCAGCCGCCGCGTCTGGTTCAAATTCTATTTCTGCGGACAAGTGAAACTCTTGCAGACCCAATTTAATTATGTCGCCCGCCTTTAAACCCAGCCGATTGATAATGGCACCATCTAACACCAAACCAGGACGCCCATCTTGTTCGGCAAATGCATAAGGCAAGGGAATATTGGGTGTAAGTCTAAGGTTCCCGACAAGGGGATAAAGACTATCGACGGCTTTGACTTGGGTTAATGCGCGTTGCGCGTCATTGCCATTACCAACGACAATCATCGACCTGAAATCAACCACTTCGGATGCGCTGATTGCGTTTTCCTTGATCCATGCGCGTTCAACTTCGGTGGCAAAACGATAGGTGAATTCCATTTCTGCCTGACCGCCAAGCATGGCGGCACCTTCGCGTTCTAACCCTGCATTGATGCCTTCGCGTACCGAACCAATGGCCGCGATTGCAGCAACGCCCAATGCAAGGCAAATCAAAAATAACCGGAACCCGGTAATGCCGCCGCGCAATTCACGTCGTGCGATACGGGCGGCCAATCGCCATGAAGAGGGGGGTGCATTCATTCAACAATAACCTGGCCGTCTTGCAATCGAATAACCCTGTCACAACGAGCAGCCAATTCATTGCTGTGGGTTACCATAACAACGGTGGTGCCGTTTTTTTGACTAAGGGAAAATAACAAATCAATAACGGCGTTACCATTTTCCTGATCCAAATTGCCGGTCGGTTCATCCGCCAACATCAATTTTGGACGAGGGGCCAAAGCACGGGCAAGGGCCGCACGTTGCTGTTCACCGCCCGATAATTGGCTTGGGTAATGGTCAAGACGTTCGCCTAACCCGACGCTTGTCAGTTCTGCAGCAGCACGTTCAAAGGCATCTTTTTCGCCACGTAATTCAAGCGGCGTTGCGACGTTTTCAAGAATTGTCATCGTTGGTATCAAGTGAAAAGATTGAAAAATAACACCCATGTTATCGCGTCTGAAAATGGCCAACTCGTCTTCGTTCATGTCACCAAGAGAATGTCCAAGTGCCAATACCTGCCCGCTGCTTGCTTGTTCCAAACCGCCCATGATCATCAACAATGAGGACTTTCCAGACCCAGATGGGCCAATCAACCCCAAAGTAGAACCTGCGGTTACCTCCAGATTAACATCACGCAAAATTTTGATCGCGCCGGCATTGCCTTTCAGGGTTAAAGAGACTTCTTTAAGGGAAAGGATTGGATCACTCATGTTTTGCCTGTCAAGTTTCGTCAATACCCTTGGATATGGGGCTTTAGCCCAAGGCCGCAAGTCTTTGGCCGTAATTTTCGCGATATCTTCCCTGATAAGCCCCTTGAATGCCGAAACCGTGGTTATCGCTGCACTTGGGGATAGTTTGACGCAAGGCTATGGTTTGGCGCCAGAAAATGGGTTCGTACCACAACTTAATGCGGCCCTTTTGGTCGCTGGGCATGACGTAGAAGTGATAAATGCTGGGGTTTCTGGCGACACAACAGCGGGTGGTTTGGCCCGCATGGACTGGACGCTTGAGCCGCGTGTGCAAGGCTTGATTGTAACATTGGGTGGCAATGATTTGCTGCGAGGTATTGATCCGCAAGTTAGTCGTGCAAACATCCGTGGAATTTTGGAAAAAGCAGCCGCCAAAGAAGTGCCTGTTTTGCTGGCAGGCATGAAAGCGCCGCTAAATTTTGGGCCAGATTACAAATCAAGTTTTGATGCGATTTATCCTGACTTAGCGAACGAGTTTGATGTGCTGCTTTATCCCAGTTTCATGGCAGGGCTGGCAAGTGACGGTTCGCTTGCTGCTGTTCAAAACCTAATGCAAAATGATGGAATTCATCCAAATGCAGAAGGTGTGGCGTTGATTGTGGCTGACATATTACACGATGTTGTTGCGCTTTTAGGTGAGATCAATCAGCCATAGGTTCGCCTTTGTAGGCGTCCTTAAAGGGATCTTCTGGATAGACCACATGTTTTAAGTATAATCCCTGTGGAGGGGCAACGGGACCACAAGCAGTGCGATCCGCGGCCCGTAACATTTCACCGACTTCATTAGGGTGAACCCAACCAGCGCCCACGGGTTCCAATGTTCCAACAAAACTGCGCACTTGGTTGTGTAAAAAACTACGCGCGCGGATGGTGAATTCAAATTCTTGTCCGACAGGGCGCGCGATTTCGCGAATGCTCAATTCATCTAAAGTACGTACAGGCGAGTCGGCCTGACATTTTGTCGATCTGAACGTGGTGAAATCGTGTCGCCCCAACAAATGCGCGGCACCTTCTTTCATGCGTGCTAAATCCAAAGGTTGCCTGACCTGCCAAACAAGCCCTTGATCATGCACGGCCAAAGAACGACGCGCGACAACACTAAACAAATATTGGCGTTCAAGTGCACCAAAGCGTGCGTGAAAATCATCATCAACTTGCGCACAAGCAACAATTGCAACGGGCAGGGGCTTTAGATGGTGATTGATCGCTTCGGTCAGGCGAAACAAATCCCAACTTTTTGCCATGTCTACATGCGCGACTTGCCCAACAGCATGAACGCCAGCATCCGTGCGACCAGCGGCAGTGATGCCCGCATTGCCTGCTTCCAGTTTACGAATAGCCGCCTCAATCGCGCCCTGAACGGTTTGCAATTCGGGTTGACGTTGCCACCCCGCGAAAGGTGCACCGTGGTATTCGATTTTGAGGGCGTATCTAGGCATGAACGCCTGATACCCTGCACTTTGCTGCGGTGCAATCCTGCTGTTTCCCCCTAGGCAATCTGACGAACCGTACCTAGGTTAGGGGTATAAGGAAAAGGAACACTCGTGGTACTGGCAAGATTGGCAGAAACGCTGACGCAAAGTGCAGAAGGCATTAGCGACCGCGTCACAGGCGCGCTCTTTGAACCTGTTATTCGCTTGGGCGTTACGGGACTGTCTCGATCTGGCAAAACAGTATTCATCACCTCGTTGATTGCAAATCTGATGGATCGTGGGCGAATGAACCAACTGTCTGGCGTGGCGTCGGGGGCAATCACCGCAGCATTCTTGCAACCACAGCCCAATGACACTGTGCCAAGGTTTGACTTTGAAACGCATTTGGCCGCGTTGTCGGGTGCCAACCCACATTGGCCCACATCTACACGTCGTGTTTCGGAACTACGATTGTCATTGCGCGTTCAGCCAAGCGGTATTCTCGGGGCGATTTCAGGACCACGCACGGTGCATTTGGATATCGTGGATTACCCAGGTGAATGGCTGTTGGATCTAGCGCTTTTGGACAAGGATTTCGCAACTTGGAGCGCGGAAACTCTCGCCCGGGCTGAGGGGCGTGAAATGGCGGGCCCATTTTTGAAAAAACTTGCTGAGATTGATGCGTCTGAAAAACTTGATGAATCAGCCGCACAATCCATTTCAAAGGTTTTTACACAATATTTGAATGCTTTACGGGCAGCAGGTTTTTCCGACTGCACACCAGGGCGTTTCATTATGCCGGGTGATCTGGAAGGATCGCCAGCCCTAACATTTGCGCCGATGAGTGCTGTTGAGCGTCCTAAACGTCGATCATTATGGCGTGAAATGGAAAGACGGTTTGAGGCGTATAAATCCAAAGTGGTTAAGCCATTTTTCACCACGCATTTCGCAGGAATTGACCGGCAAATCGTTCTTGTTGATGTTTTAGGTGCAATCCATGATGGCCCGCAAGCGGTTGAGGATTTACGCGCCACAATGGCCGACATTTTGGGTGCCTTTAAAACAGGAAAAAACGGCTGGTTATCCAGTATCATGGGCAAAAAAGTTGAAAAGATTTTGTTTGCGGCGACCAAGGCCGATCATATCCATCACAAGCAGCACGCGAATTTGAATGGCATAATGGATGCGCTGGTCAATGACGCACGTCGACGGGCTGATTTTTCGGGCGCAAAAACGCAATCGATGTCTTTGGCCTCATTGCGCAGCACAATTGAAGAAACGCATAAACACGAGGGCACACCCTTGGATATGGTGCGTGGCCGTTTGCTTGATACTGACAAAGAGGCCGCGTTCTATCCAGGTGCCTTACCGGATGATCCGCATGAATTGCTTGAACCAGCAACAAGCGGTGCCACGAAATGGTTAAATGACGACTATCAAGTTATGCGATTTGCGCCACCTGACGCAAAGCGCCGCGCGGGGGATGGCCCTGCGCATATTCGTCTAGATCAAGCGGCTGAGTTTTTGTTCGGGGATAAGTTACGATGAGTAAAAACAAACCGAACGCACCGGTCATGATTGATCTTAGTGGGGCGCCCAAATCAAAGACCACGCCAGCCGCTGCACCGCCACCACCTGATTTACCGCAAAAGACAGCGGTGCATAAAATGGCGAAATCTGCCGGTAAACGCCGATCAGGGGGGTGGTTCCTTACCATCCTTTTCACACTATTTACAATGATCCTTGGGTTGTGGGCGTGGGATTATGCAACGGCTTTGCTTGCGCGAAATCCAACGCTTGGCAGCATCGTTAGTTTTCTAATGGGTCTTTTACTAGCGTTAATGGCCCTGTTTGCGTTGCGCGAATTGGCAGCCCTTTCCCGGTTGCGTCGTGTCGATCGATTGCGCCAAGAATTTTTAGCGGCAAGAAAAACCACGGATTTGGGTGCGGCACATCAGGCCTTTGCCTCGGTTTCGCGTTTTTATCACACACACGCGGAAACCGAATGGGGATTGGCGCGCGTAAACGAGCGAAAAGACGAGGTTGTAGACAGCTCAGCCTTGCTTGACATGACCGAGGTAGAAGTCATGCCTGCCCTTGACCGCGCCGCCTTAGCCGAAGTTGAAAGTGCGGCACGGGTTGTCGCCACCGCAACCGCCATTGTGCCGATGGCCCTGTTGGATGTGTTTTCGGCCCTTGTTGTTAATCTGCGTATGATCCGACGAATTTCCGAGGTTTATGGCGGGCGTGCTGGCGCGTTGGGCTCTTGGCGTTTGACACGTTCAGTTTTGGCGCATCTTGTTGCCACCGGCGCGTTGGCCGTTGGCGATGATCTTATCGGATCGATTGCAGGCGGTGGTTTGCTGTCGAAAATTTCACGCAGGTTCGGCGAGGGTGTCATCAATGGTGCGTTGACAGCGCGTATCGGATTAGCAGCCATTGATGTGTGCCGCCCAATGCCCTTTGTTGCCTTGCCACGCCCCAAAGTTAGCGGTGTCATTAAGAACGCAATGACGGGGTTGTTTGGGTCTTAAAGTCGGGTGATTATAATGCCAAGCACGATGAAACCTGCGGCACAGATTTTGGCCAACCCTAATTTTTCTTTATAGACCAACCAACCAATTAATACCGCAAACAGAATTGATGTTTCGCGAAGTGCGGTAACCAATGCGATGGGGGCAATTGTCATTGCCCAAACCGCAATCGCATAGGCACCGTAAGAAGCCGCAGACGCGATTGACCCCGCGATCCAAGCTTGGCGTGAAACCTTGAAAACCTGTGGGCCGCGCGTGGTCAGCGCAATAATCCCAAACATTGTGCCATCTATGAGGAAAAGCCATCCAACATAGGCTGTTGGATCGCCCGATACCCGTGCGCCCAATCCATCAATGATTGAATAACTGGCTGTTGCCAGAGCCGATCCAAGGGCAAATGGCACAAGGCGGCGGCTTTCACCGCTGGTAAAAACGCCGCGTGCCATCAGCAAAATTCCCAGTCCCAATATTGCTACGCCAAGATATTCGAAAGCGGTTATTGGATCGGTCAGATAGAATAGTGAAAACAGTAATACAGCCATGGGTGCAGCACCACGTGCAATCGGATAAACGCGGCTAAGGTCACCCTGTTCATAGGCATACGTTAAGAATAATTTATAGGCCGTATGGGCAAGGCCTGATCCAACCAACCAAATCCAAACATCCCTGCTTGGCCAGTCACTAAATGAAATGACAACAAGGCCAATAAATCCTTGGACGATGGAAAGGATCAGCATGATTGAAAAACGGCTTTCGCCAATTTTTATCAACGCATTCCAAAAGGCATGCAGAAAAGCCGCCCCAAGGACCGCAAAGAAAACGAATAGTGTCATGGCGCGACGTTGACCAGCATTTTAGATGCCGTCAATAGCTTGTTATAAGAGGATTTTGAATGTCGAAAATCTTCGGCTCTGGCGATGCCAGGTCGATTAAATGGGTTTGATACACATAGTGTGGGCCGCGTAAGGTAAGTGCTTTGCGGCAGAGGTTAAGATGTTACCTAAAAACTTTCGACTCAGGGCGTTTTTGTCCCTGACCGGTTAAATATAGCACATTTTGGGGAATTTTCAAAATTGCGACACGTTGGGTGATCGGAGATTTTGTATTTTAATTTTATATCAACGACTTGCTGATTAGACGAAAAAGGGCGGCAGTAACTGCCGCCCTTTGAATTTCAGAAATTTAGATCGCGTCTGCGCACCGATTACAAAGATCGGGTTTTACGCCTGTGCCTACTTCTGGCAAAATTTTCCAACAGCGTTGGCATTTGTCACCCTCGGCTTTGTCAAAGACCACTTGGATCGCAGATTCACCTTCAAGCGAAAACGCGCCTTCTGGTGCTGCATCCGTGGACACCGCAATACCTGATGTGATGCATAGATCGGCAAAGTTTACCGTCTGCAAAATATCAGCCGTTGCCTGATCCACATAAACCGTGGGTGCCGCCTCAAGCGAGGCACCGATGGTTTTTTCACGACGCTCCACCTCGAGTGCGCCAGTCACCACGCGGCGTGTTGCGCGAATAGTGGCCCATTTTTCGGCCAATTCGTCATTGCGCCAAGCGACAGGTGTTTCTGGGAAGTCGTTCAGGTGAATTGAATTACCTTCACCTGGGAAGCGTTCCAACCATACCTCTTCCATCGTGAATACCAGCACGGGTGCCAACCAACTGGTCAGACGATGGAACAAGATATCCAAAACGGTACGCGCGGCCCGACGTTCTGGTGTGTCACCATCGCAATACAAAACGTCCTTGCGGATGTCGAAATAAAAGGCCGACAAATCCGTTGTAGCAAAGGTAAACAAGGCTTGGAAAACACCTTGGAAATCAAACTTGGCATAGCCAGTTTGAACGACCTCGTCCAATTGCGCCAAACGATGTAATACCCAACGCTCAAGTTCTGGCATTTCAGCCGCATCAACGCGATCAGCCTCACTGAATTGATCAAGTGAACCAAGCATAAAGCGCATGGTGTTGCGCAAACGGCGATAGCTGTCTGCGGTACCTTTAAGGATTTCGGCGCCGATACGTTGGTCGGCCGTGTAATCCGTCTGGGCCACCCATAGGCGCAAAATGTCTGCACCGTATTGCTTGACGATGGTTTCCGGCACGATGGTGTTGCCGATGGATTTGGACATTTTCATGCCCTTTTCATCCAACGTGAAACCATGCGTCACAACATTGCGGTAAGGCGCGCGGCCTGTGGTGCCAACTGATTGCAAAAGCGATGAGTGGAACCACCCGCGGTGTTGATCAGTGCCCTCCATATAAACATCTGCAATGCCATCGTCAGAACCATCGGCGCGATCACGAAGTACGAAAGCGTGGGTGGAACCTGAATCAAACCAAACGTCTAAGATATCGAAGACTTGCTCAAATTCATCTGGGTTAGCAATGCCGCCCAAGAAACGCTCTTTGGCACCATCTTTATACCATGCATCTGCACCTTCAACTTCAAAGGCTTCAGCGATGCGGGTGTTCACTTCTTCGTTGCGTAACAGGAAGTTATCATCCGTTGGCAATACACCGATGCGCGTAAAGCAGGTCAAAGGAACACCCCATGCGCGTTGGCGTGAAAGCACCCAATCAGGGCGTGCCTCAATCATAGAATGCAGACGGTTACGGCCAGATTGCGGCGTCCATTTTACGTTGTCAATTTCAGTCAACGCACGTTCACGGATTGTCTTGCCGTGGGTGTCTTGTCCGTCATTGACGGGTTTGTCGACAGCCGCAAACCATTGTGGCGTGTTGCGATAAATGATCGGTGCCTTGGAGCGCCAAGAATGCGGATAACTGTGTTTGATCTTGCCACGGGCGAACAGCCCGCCAACCTCGGCCAGCTTATCAATCACGGCTTTGTTGGCATCCCCTTCGCCACCTTTGCGGTTTAGAATGTATTTACCGCCAAAGAATGGCAAATCAGCACGGAAACCACCATCGTCCATCACGTTATAGGTGATGACCTGTTGCAGCATGTTGAGATCGCGATAGAGTTCGTACTCTTCCATACCGTGGCTGGGCGCACAGTGAACAAACCCGGTGCCTTCTTCATCCGTCACAAAATCCGCAGCGCGGAAATCACGTAGATCATCCCATTCGCCATTGCTGCCTTCGGTTCCAGCAAGAGGATGGGCAAGGCCGGTTTCGGACAAATCACCAGCGTCTGAGATGCGTTTGAATGCATCAACGCGCGCCTTTTCAAACACGCCTTCGGCCAAGTTATCAGACAAGATATAACGCTCGCCCGTTTTAACCCAATTGTCGTCAGCAGCCTCGGTTACCTCGTAAACACCGTAAGAAATCGTATCCGAATAAACGACGGCTTTGTTTGAAGGGATTGTCCAAGGTGTCGTTGTCCAAATGACAACATGCGCGCCCTCTAATGCAGCATTGTTGGTTTGGGCGACTTTGAATTTCACCCAGATGGTAAAGCTTTCTTTGTCATGATACTCCACTTCGGCCTCGGCCAAAGCGGTTTTTTCAACAGGTGACCACATCACAGGTTTTGAACCTTGATATAGTGTGCCGTTCATCAGGAACTTTTGGAATTCTTCAGCAATCACGCGTTCCGCATGAAAATTCATTGTTAGATATGGATCGGCCCAGTTGCCCTCGATACCTAGACGTTTGAATTCATTGCGCTGAATATCAACCCAACCTTCGGCAAATTTGCGGCACTCTGCGCGAAATTCATTGACCGGAACGGCGTCTTTATTTTTGCCCTTCTTGCGGTATTGCTCTTCGATTTTCCATTCAATCGGCAAACCGTGACAATCCCAACCCGGAATATAGCGCGCGTCATAACCCATCATTTGATGCGAACGAACGATCATATCTTTGATTGTTTTGTTTAATGCGTGACCGATGTGCAAATGGCCGTTCGCATAGGGAGGGCCGTCATGCAGCGTGAATGGCTTGCGGCCTGTTTTGGCACGCAGCGTGTCATAAATCCCAATCTGCGCCCAACGATCCAACCAAGTGGGTTCGCGTTTGGGCAAACCAGCGCGCATTGGGAAATCGGTTTTTGGCAGGTTCAGGGTTGATTTGTAGTCTACTGTTTCAGGCGTATCGGCGCACATCGGTGGCATCCTTGATCACGTAATTTTAAGGGGGGTACTTGGTCGGCGCGAATTCTCAAACGCCTTGGCCCGGCCGCTCATCTTTAGAAGAACGCCGGGGATATAATTCGTATAATGATCAAGTTCATGTGGATCATAGGGGCGTTATAAGGCGAAGGCCCAATAGGGTAAAGGGCCTATGCCGCGGCTTTGGTTGGAAAGATTTGCTGCGCAATGCCTGCAAATGTCAGATAGAGACTAGAGATTACCAAACCCCAATGCGCCCAGCTTTGTGGATCAAAATCCACCCATGCAGCCCAACCAGCGAAAAACACCCAAGACAGCGTGATGGGCAACGAGACAACGCGCCACCGTTCAGTGCGGACTGGGTGAATGAATTTCAGTGGCACAAACATCGTGATCGACAGCAAGCTGACGATGCCCAAAATGATGTAAAAATTGGGCTCAATCGCGAAAAGAACCAATACAACCATATGCCAACAACCCGGAAAGCCCGAAAAACTGTTGTCCGTTGTTTTCATGCGCGTATCGGCAAAATACATGGCAGAGGCAAAAGTGATGACGATGATCGCAAACCAACCTGTCCAACCCGGCAAAAGCCCGCTGCCAAACAATGCAAAGGCGGGAATAAACACATACGTTAAGTAGTCGATAACCAGATCCAGCAGAACGCCGTCAAATTCCGGCGCATATTTCTTGACGTTGAATTTGCGCGCAAGTGGCCCATCAATGCCATCGACAAAAAATGCAACGACCAGCCATAGAAACATTAATTCCCATTTGCTTTGCACAGCGGCAAGTAATGCCAACATGGCAAAAACAGCACCAGTAGCGGTTAACAAATGGACGGACAGGGCGAGAGTTTCTTTTTTCATGTCTGGCCTCTTACGCCTTTTTACCGGATTGGCAATTGAAAACTGTGTTCATGCTTTGGGGTGTGCCTTGTCGTATACTTCCATCAAACGCGCCGTATCAACGGCGGTATAGGCTTGTGTGGTCGACAATGACGCGTGACCTAGCAATTCCTGAATGGATCGAAGATCGCCGCCTGCTTCTAGTAAATGCGTGGCGAATGAATGGCGCAACGCGTGGGGCGTAGCGGTGGCGGGCAGCCCAAGTTGCATGCGGGCCTTGGCAACAACGCCTTGAATAATACGGGGATTTAGGGCGCCACCTCTGATGCCGCGAAACAAGGGGCTATCAGCCTCGATTGGATGTGGGCAGGCACGAATGTATTCATCGACCGCGCGCTTGGCGGCAGGAATAACCGGCACAATTCGTTCCTTGCCACCTTTGCCCAGAATTCGCAAAACATCCGGCAATGGCGCATCAGATCCCAAAAGACCTAAGGCCTCGGAAATGCGCAAGCCACAGCCATATAAAACGGTGACAACGGCAGTATCACGCAATCCGACCCAGTTTTTTTCAGATTGCAATGGAACCGTGTCAATCATGGCCCGCGCTGCATCTGGCGCAATGGGGCGGGGCAACTTCTTTTGAAATTTCGGTGTGCGGGCCGAAAGAACAGCGGTTGGTTCAAACCCTTCGTGTTCGCCGAACCAGCGATAAAAAGATTTTACAGCCGACAGCTTGCGCGCAAGCGAGCGGGCAGAAACGCCCGAACCACGTTCAAACGCCATCCATGAGCGGATATCGCGTTGACCCACTGCTTTTAATGCTGAAATACCGCTGGTTTCTCCGAAATGCTGGGTCAGAAAAGACAGAAAACTGGTTAGATCGCGTGTGTAAGCATCCAACGTATTTTGGGCGGCGTCGTCCAAAGATTTGATGTGGGATAACCAGTTTTGCAATGCATCGCGTTGAGCAGGTGCAATCAAAGTCATGCTTGGCTCATGCCAACCAGCGGCGCATGACACGTTCAAACACCCCCGCAAAGAAGGTCAGCAAATCGGTGCCATGATTAGGTTTAAATTGATGGGGATCTTCGGCGCCCATGACCAACATACCAGGCAGACGGCCCTCGCCAAAATCAAGCTTCAGCAGTGCCTCAGAATGAATCCAGCCTGCGGCATCGCCATAGATATCCTCATTGGCCTCGGCAACTTGGCGCAATGTCACTTGGCGGGCGGGCATTTTACGCCCTGACGTTACATATTCATCGATGAAGCCAGGGGGAACAACAGCGAGCACGCGGCCCATTTGGGCCACGCTTTCTTTTCCATCATCTTGCAACGTTTCCAGCACCAATTTGATGCGATCCACCCTTAAGGTTTCTGCTATCTCGGTGCCAAGCGTCTGCAAAAACGCCTCAAAATCGTAAGAATCAAGCAAGGTTAAAACGGCTCGGTGAATTTGATTGGTGCCAGCCAAATTTTCATAAGCCGCTGCAATCACACTACGGTGCGTATCCTCAAGTCGGTCAAGACGTGCCTCAAGACGTTCCATTGCAATGCCACGCAGATCGACAATGTTATTGCCGAGCTGCTTTTCATTGGCCGCAATTAGCGCTTTCATCACGTCGCGATCGTCCAATACCATTTCTGGATCAGAAAGAATTTTTTCCCGTAGTTCTTCCACGACTTTGCCTTGCTCTTCACCCCGAATAGGAGCGTTATACACAGTTTAGTAAAAAAATCAGAGGATTTTTTGACCAGTCTTCGCCCAATCCTTCATAAAGGCCTCTAGACCTTTGTCTGTAAGGGGGTGTGAAGCAAGCTTTTTTATCACTTCTGGTGGGGCCGTAATTACATCGGCACCAATGCGCGCACTGTCAGTGATGTGGTTTACGGTGCGAATTGAAGCAACCAGAATTTCAGTGTCATAGGCGTAATTGTCATAAATAACGCGGATGTCGTTGATCAAATCCATGCCATCAATGTTGACGTCATCCAAACGACCAACAAAGGGTGAAATGAATGTGGCGCCAGCTTTGGCAGCCAACAACGCTTGATTGGCACTAAAGCACAACGTGACGTTGACCATCTTGCCTTCGCCTGACAAAACTTTACATGTCTTCAATCCGTCCCATGTCAAAGGAACCTTCACGGCGATGTTTTCACCGATTTCAGCCAACTTGCGACCTTCGGCGATCATGTCTTCGGCTTTGGTTGCGACGACTTCGGCGCTGACCGGACCATCAACCATGGCGCTGATTTCGCGGGTCACTTCGATAATGTCGCGACCAGATTTCATGATAAGTGATGGATTGGTTGTTACACCATCGACCATGCCCAGATCATTCAGCTCTGCGATTGCATCGATTTCGGCGGTATCTACGAAGAATTTCATGCGTTTTCCTTTGATTGCTTGGGCGTCTTCTAGACCAAGGCTGCGTTTCATTCCAGTACCAATACTGGCTTATAGGGGCCGTTTTGATGAATGAACTAACCCATTTTGCAGAAAATCAGCTGGTTTCCGTCTTAACGACTCAGCCAATTGACCGTTTGTTGGACTATAAAGCGCCCGAAGGCGGATGCTTTTTGGGGGCGTTTGTTGAGGTGCCGTTGGGGCCGCGTCGGGTTATTGGTGTTGTTTGGGGCGCTGGGAAAGGCGACTATGACATTGTCAAAATTCGCGCCGTTCACCGCGTGTTAGATGTGGCGCCGATGGGTGCTGACATGCGCGAATTTTTGATCCGAGCAGGCGAATATACGATAACGCCCATGGCCACGATGTTACGGCTAGCTACACGTGCGCCAGGATTGGGTGACCCACTTTCTATGCGCAAAATTTATCGCATAGGTGAGGGCGTTCCTGATCGTGAAACCCCAGCACGAAAGAAAGTAATTCAAGCGCTTGCAGATTACGGTGAACTGGCTTTTACCCTGCGGGAACTGGCCGAAATGGCAGGGGTTTCATCTTCTGTTGTTAAGGGGCTGGTCGCCCAAGGTGTCGTGGACGAGGAAGACAGCCCCCGTGATTTGCCTTACGGAAAACTGGATTACACGTTGAAAGGTAAAGAGTTATCCAAGGATCAAGCAAATGCTGTGGATAAGCTAAAAGAAGGTTTGCAATCAAAAGTATACGGAACAACCTTATTGAAGGGCGTTACTGGCTCGGGGAAGACCGAAGTGTACCTAGAGGCCGTTGCCGAGTGTATCAAAAATGGCCGTCAAGCTCTTGTTTTATTACCAGAAATTGCACTTACTTCACAGTTTTTAGACAGGGTGCGCGAGCGTTTTGGCGCAATGCCCGCTGAATGGCACTCTGGTGTGACCCAAACCGAACGTCGTCGATGCTGGCGTATGGTAGGGCAAGGCAATGCCGAATTAATCGTTGGTGCGCGATCGGCGTTGTTTTTGCCGTTCCGTGATCTGGGCCTGATCGTCGTCGATGAGGAACACGACACGTCATACAAACAAGAAGACGGCGTGCTTTATAATGCCCGTGATATGTCGGTTTTAAGGGCGGCCATTGGCGGGGCACAGGTTGTGCTTTCGTCTGCCACGCCCAGCCTTGAAAGTTGGGCCAATGTCGAGGCTGGAAAATACCAGCGCTTGGATTTAACCAGCCGTTTTGGCACTGCTGTTTTGCCATCAATGAACGCCATTGACATGCGGGCGGAAAACTTGCCGTCCAATCGTTGGATATCGGAAAAATTGCAAAGTGAAATCAACACTCGGATTGGCAAAGGTGAGCAATCGCTATTGTTCATCAACCGCCGTGGCTTTGCCCCAATCACATTATGTCGGGCCTGCGGGCATCAAATTGGCTGTGATCAATGTGACGCCCGCATGGTTGAACATAGATTTCAACGCCGGTTGATGTGCCACCAATGTGGCGAGACCAAAGCGATTCCAGAAACTTGTCCAGATTGCGGGGCCGAGGATAAATTGGCCGCTGTTGGGCCCGGGGTCGAACGTTTAGGCGAAGAAGCGGTCGCCCTTTTCCCAGATGCGCGGATCGCAGTATTGTCATCTGATCTTTTTGGATCAGCACGCGCCATGAAAGCGCAGATAGAAACGTTGGCAAAAGGCGAGGCAGATATCATTATCGGCACGCAATTGGTGGCAAAAGGGCATAATTTTCCATTGCTCACCCTTGTTGGCGTCATTGACGCCGACCTTGGATTACAAGGCAGCGATCTCAGGGCCGCGGAGCGAACATTCCAATTGATGCGACAGGTTTCTGGTCGCGCTGGGCGCGCCGAAAAACAAGGCGCCGCATTTTTGCAAACTTATCAACCAGAGCATCCCGTCATTCGTGCGGTGCTATCTGGTGATGAAGAAGGGTTTTGGGCCGCCGAAGCAAATGCACGCAAATCAACCGGCGTGCCGCCATATGGTCGTTTGGCTGGGATCGTTTTATCCAGTCCTGATGAAAATGAAATACACATGCTTGGCAACGACATGGCACGCCGAACTGGGCCACTTGCCGCAATCGGTGCCCAAGTATACGGCCCAGCGCCAGCGCCCATTGCCCGCGTTCGTGGCCGCCACAGGCTTCGTCTCTTGGTGAAATGTGAAAAAAACCGCCCCCTTCAAGCGGCGCTGCAAAAGTGGGTGGCACAGTTTAACGTACCTAAATCCACACGCCTAAGCATCGACATCGATCCGCAAAGCTTCTACTGAGACGAGAAGACCTTTTTCGGTCGATTAAAGGACACCCCATGCGCGAAATTTCATTAGCCGAGGCGAAAGGCTTGCCACGTTGGCGCCAACCCATTGCTTTGTTAGTAATTTTCGCCATTGCCATGCCATTGGCATTTAACGTTTGGGCGGCGCTGCTGAATAATTTTGTAATCGAGGTCGCTGATTTTGACGGTGCAGCCATTGGATGGCTACATTCTATCCGCGAGGTGCCCGGTTTTCTGGCGGTGGGTGTGATTGCGATCATCATGTTTATGCGAGAACAATTGCTGGGCATTATTTCTTTGGCGTTACTCGGCGTCGCGACCGCAATAACAGCTTGGTTTCCGACTTTTGGCGGTATTTTGACCCTCACAATGCTAAGCTCAATCGGCTTTCACTATTACGAAACTGTTAACCAATCGCTGCAATTGCAATGGATTGATAAAAAACGCGCCCCTCAAATGCTGGGCTGGCTATCAGCAGTCGGCAGTTGCGCGACATTGATTGCCTACGTTTCTATCGTTCTTACATGGAAATATCTGGGTCTGACTTATAATGTTGCCTATATGATCGCCGGCGGATCCACGCTGATGCTGTCCGTTTTTGCATTTTTCTATTTTCCATATTTTCGTGCTGATACGCCGCAAGTCACTAAAATGGTGCTGAAAAAGCGTTATGGTTTGTATTATGCCTTACAGTTTATGGCAGGTGCACGACGTCAGATTTTCATGGTGTTTGTCGGGTTCATGATGGTCGAACGCTTTGGTTTTGAGGTGCATCAGTTGACCGCGCTTTATTTGATAAACCTTGTGATCAACATATTCATGGCACCCGTGATTGGCGGGTTGGTCGCGCGATTTGGCGAACGCCGTGCATTGTTGTTTGAATACCTTGGTCTAATCTTGGTGTTTTCTGCCTATGGTGGGATTTATTGGTTTGGCTGGGGCGTCGTACTTGCATCGATCTTATATGTGGTTGATCACATCTTTTTTGCGCTGGCTCTGGCGTTGAAAACCTATTTTCAAAAGATTGCTGATCCCGAAGATATCGCACCAACCGCTGCTGTGGCCTTTACGATTAACCACATTTCGGCGGTGTTTTTGCCGGTGTTACTAGGGTATTTATGGCTAACGTCACCTGCGCTTGTTTTTGTGGCGGCTACTTTTATGGCCTTGGGGTCGTTCTCATTGGCCCTGCTTATTCCGCGTCACCCCGAAAAGGGGAACGAGACAATATTTGGTGGGATTGGGCAGCCTCGCAGCGCTTGACCCGCCACGCAGTCAAGGATAGGGCCGCGTTATCCCATCTTTAGGAGGCTTTGATGCCCACATTTTCCGCCATTACTCTTTTGCAATCCAAAGCACAGGCTGAACAGCTGTCAGACATGCTAGAAGAATTTGATCCCGCCCCAACTGGCGTGGGCATTTTCATGTTGGAGGATGGTTCAGGTTTATGGGAGGTTGGCTCCTATTTCATGGAAAAACCTGATGAAACACGCCTTGCACTTGCAGCAGCAGCAACCGAGGCAAAACCTTTCGTTGTGTCGGAAATTCCTGAAACCGATTGGGTTGCCAAAGTACGCCGTGAATTATCACCTGTCGAAGCTGGGCGTTTCTTTGTTTTCGGCAGCCACGACGCAGACAAAGTTCCAGATGACCGTATCGCTTTGTTGATCGAGGCGGCAATGGCGTTTGGCACAGGGCATCACGGCACAACATTGGGATGTTTACGCGCCGTGGATCGCTTGATGGACGAGGGTTTTGTGGGGCAGAGCGTGGCCGATATTGGGGCCGGTACGGCTGTTTTGGCGATGGCTGCTGCAAAGGTTTGGCCAAATAAAGTAATTGCCAGTGATATTGATGAGGTGGCCGTTGAGGTTGCCGAAGCGAATGCAAAAGCCAACGATGTGGCGGATCAATTGATCTGTATCGAGGCGGCTGGATTTGATCATCCTGTTTTAGCCGAAAAAGCACCTTTTGACTTGGTGTTCGCCAATATCCTAATGGGCCCATTGTTGCATTTGGCCGCCGACATGTCTGGGGCGATGTCAAAAGGGGGCTACGCTATTTTGTCAGGCATCTTAGTTGAACAAGCGGCCGATGTGATTAAGGGATATGCAGCCGTGGGTCTTGATTTGTATCACCACGAAGAAATTGGCGAATGGGCAACTTTGACGTTGGTGAAAACCTAACGCGTCTTTGAAATCACACCGTAAATTACTGTAACGGCAATGAAAAATCCAGCGGCGGCTGAAACAATACTTGGCCCTGCTGGTGTATCCCATTGATATGAAAGCCAAAGACCGGCAATTGCTGACGCCGCCCCAATAAGGGCTGCCATAACAGCCATAGACTCTGGTGATTTTGCCAGGATGCGCGCACTTGCGGCCGGGATGATGAGCAATGCGCCGATCAACAAGGCACCAACAACTTTGATCGCAACAGCAACGGTGATGGCAAGGGCCATTGTCAAAATCAAAGCTTCCCGTTTCGGTTTAATGCCACTTGCGATGGCCAATTCAGGGCTAAGGGTGGTATTTAACAAAGGTTGCCAGCGCCACAAAATCAGGCCAACAACCAATGCGCCTCCTGCCCAGATAAGGGCAAGGTCGCGTTGACCCACGGCTAAGATATCACCGAACAAATACGCCTCGAGATCGACCTGTGCGCCACCCAGAATTGATGCCGCTACCAGACCGATGGCCAATCCGGCATGCGCCATCACGCCAAGCAACGTATCATTAGCTAGTTTTTGTCCGCCCATAAAGCTGATCAAAACGGCCACAGACAGGGACGTGCCCAATACGCCTGCAAAAATGGAAATGCCAAAGGCAAACGAAAGCGCCACACCCAAAATGGCCGCATGCGCCGTGGCATCGCCAAAATAGGCCATGCGTCGCCAAACAACAAAACAACCCAAAGGTGCTGCCGCAAAAGCGACGCCCAAACCTGCAAAAACTGCGCGAACAAGGAAATCATCAAACATATTAGTGCGCGGCCTTACTGTCGTCGTGGGTGTGTTCATGGCTGTGATTATGATCGTGATCATGGTCATGTTCATGCCGATAAAGCGCCAATGCCCCTTGCGTCGCAGAGCCAAACAATGCGCGGTATTCTGGCGCGTTGCGCACTACTTCGGGCGTGCCGTGACAACACACATGGCCATTCAGGCAGATCACGCGATCAGAGGCACTCATGACGACATGCAATTCATGTGAAACCATCAGCACCGCACAATTCAGTTCGCGCCGTAGATCCTCGATCAATCGATAAAAATTCGCCGACCCCGGCTGATCTAAGCCTTGCGTTGGCTCATCAAGTAACAAAATCTGCGGCTTTGCCAACAAGGCACGCGCCAGCAAGACCCGTTGCATTTGACCCCCGGATAAATCGCGTAAGGCGGTTGTACCAAGATCAGCCGCATCCACACGCGCCAAAGCCGCTGCACAATCTGCACGGCGCACGCCATGCTCAAGACGCAGAAAACGGTTCGTAGTGATGGGTAACGTTGGATCAATCGACAGCTTTTGCGGCACATACCCAATACGAAGTTTCGCGGCGTGTTCAACCACGCCCTTATGTGGTGCCAAAGCCCCAAGAATAACCCGCAATAACGTTGACTTACCTGATCCATTTGGGCCAACGATTGTGACGATTTCACCTTGATCCACAGACAACGAAACGTTTTGCAATACAGTATGTTCGCCAAACGCCATGGTCAGGTTGTTAACTTTAACCAAACTCATTCTGCGGTCTCTTGGCAATCAGGACAAAGGCCAAATGCCTCTATGACGGTATTCTGGATGACAAAACCACTGTTGTTGGCAAAGCGTTCAAGCAAAGCATCGGTATCATTCACGGTTGCCTCGGCAACTTTGCGGCAATTATTGCAAACCAAGAAAGCAGGCGAGTGTTCTGCCCCGGGCATCCCACAAGCCAAAAACGCATTTAAATGCTCGATTTTATGGGCAAACCTGTTGGCGACAAGGAAATCCAATGCCCGATAAACGATTGGCGGTTGGGCTGATTGTCCGCGTTTCGCCATTTCATCCAAAATATCATACGCGCCAAGGGCACGATGATCGGACAACAATATTTCTAGAACCAAATCTCGCGATGCCGTCAGGCGCAAACCGTTCTCGGCGCAATATTGAACGACCGCGTCGCGGCTATAGGATTTGCATCCTTCATGATCGTGTTTAGAGAAGCTGAGTTCGGGACCGGCCAAGATTTTTTTCCTGATATAATATAACAGTTTAACTAGTGGCTGTTTCTTGTCTCGTCAAGCCGCCTTGGCGTGAACCAGCCCCCAATCAAAACAAAAAAGGCCGCCGGAAATCCGACGGCCTTAAAACTCATACTGGCAGCAATTGTTAATATTTAATCGTTTCAGAAGAACTGATTACAATTTGTCCAAATCGGCGCGTGTGATACCGATGTCTTCCAGCTCTCGGTTAGAAAGCTGAGAAAGAACTTTTTTGGTTTGACGTGTTTGGTTCCAAACAACGAAGCCAGAAACCAAATGCGTTAATATATAAGATACGCGGCCACCTAGGTTAAGGCCGGCGACGTTTGCGCGGGTTGTGTCATATACAGCCATCATAACATTCCTTTTTAATGAGGCGACCGAGACCTTTATTCTGTCTCGTACAACGCATTTAGGCTTTGATTGTTGATCCCACAACGCTGTAAAATCGCATAACCCCTATGCAATTTCTGCATAACTCAAAATTGCCATAAATGCCTAAAATACTTGGCAAAAATGGCACAATGAAAAAGAGCAGATAGGGTGGAGGTGACGAATTTGTACGGTGAAATGTCGAATTTGTACCACAGGACGTAAAAACACCTTTTTACAATTGCGCGTTGGCAAATGTTCTCGTTTCGTGCTATCCATCACGCAATATTACAAAAGAGGCACAAAGATGCGGGTTTTGGGGATTGATCCAGGGTTAGGCAACCTTGGTTGGGGGGTGATTGATGTTGACGGTTCTCGTCTTAGTCACGTGGCCAATGGGGTTTGTAAAACCAAAGTTGGCGATCTTGGGCCTCGGTTGCTTTCGCTTTTTGACCAACTAAGTGCGGTGGTTGAAAAATACGCACCAGATACCGCCGCCGTTGAGCAAACATTCGTTAACAAAGATGGCGCGGGATCCCTGAAACTAGGGCAGGCACGAGGTATCGCTGTTTTAGTTCCGGCGCGCGCTGGGCTGGAAATCGGTGAATACGCACCAAACAAGGTTAAGAAAACTGTGGTGGGTGTGGGCCATGCTGACAAAAAACAGGTGCAACACATGGTGAAAATTCAATTGCCTGGGGTCGAATTGACTGGGCCAGATGCCGCCGACGCTTTGGCAATTGCTATTTGTCATGCTCATTATGGACAAAATTCTAACCGTTTGGTTGAGGTTGTGCGATGATCGGTAAAATCACAGGCATTCAGGATATGCGTGGCACTGATCATGTGCTGATCGATGTGCGTGGCGTTGGGTATATCGTTTATTGTTCTGATCGCACATTAAGTGCCTTGCCGGGCAAAGGTCAGGCTGTTTCTCTCTATACAGAATTGTTGGTTCGCGAGGATAATCTGCAATTGTTCGGTTTTACGACCTTGTTTGAAAAAGAATGGCATAAGTTGCTGATCTCGGTTCAGGGTATCGGGGCTAAGGCATCTATGGCCATCCTTGGCACATTAGGGGCCGAGGGCGTTGGTCGGGCAATAACATTGGGTGATGCCACCGCAATCAAGGCAGCACCGGGTGTGGGCCCAAAAATTGCACAGCGTGTAGTATTGGAATTAAAAAACAAAGCACCTGCCATCATGGCCTTGGGTGGCAGTTTGGATGAAGCAACTGGAAGTGTTGCAGCTGAACCTGACGATATTTTAATCGAGGCACCGCAAAAAGCGAAAACATCCCCAGATGCAGTGGCTCAATCAGATGCGTTATCTGCGCTGACGAACCTTGGTTATGGGCCATCAGATGCGGCGATGGCGGTGGCCGAGGTCGCCGGTGAAATGGCTGATGCCGATGCAGGTGCTCTTATTCGCGCCGCTCTGCAGCGCCTTGCGCCAAAGGGGTAGGGGATGTCTGATTTTGATCAATCACCCGATCCAGCTTTGCGCCCAGAAACATTGCCCGAGGATTCTGATCGCGCGTTGCGCCCTCAGCAATTAGGCGAATTCATTGGTCAAGAAGAGGCACGCGCCAATCTATCTGTGTTCATTCAATCGGCACGCCAACGTGGGCAAGCGATGGATCATACGTTGTTTCATGGCCCACCCGGTTTGGGTAAAACGACGCTGGCGCAAATTATGGCCCGCGAATTGGGTGTGAATTTTCGAATGACCAGTGGGCCGGTTTTGGCCAAAGCCGGTGATCTTGCGGCCATTCTAACGAACCTTGAAAAACGAGATGTGCTGTTCATTGACGAAATCCATCGTTTGAACCCAGCCGTCGAGGAAGTACTCTATCCAGCGCTTGAAGATTTTGAACTGGATTTGGTTATCGGCGAGGGGCCCGCTGCACGCACCGTGCGGATTGAGCTGCAGCCATTCACACTTGTCGGCGCGACAACGCGCTTGGGCTTGTTGACCACGCCGTTAAGGGATCGTTTTGGCATTCCAACCCGCCTACAATTTTACACGGTCCCAGAATTGCATGAAATTGTAACACGTGGGGCGCGGTTATTAGGTGTTCCTTGCGATGCCGACGGTGCGCTGGAAATTGCGAAACGTGCACGTGGCACACCCCGAATTGCGGGCCGCTTGTTGCGCCGTGTGGTGGATTTCGCGCTGGTTGAAGGTGATGGTACGTTAACGCGCAAGCTGGCGGATCACGCGTTGACCCGCCTTGGGGTGGACCATCTTGGTCTTGATGGTGCCGACAGACGATACCTCATGATGATGGCCGAAAATTATGGCGGTGGTCCCGTTGGCATCGAAACCTTAGCCGCGGCCCTGTCTGAAAGCCGAGATGCGCTAGAAGAAGTGATTGAGCCTTACTTGTTGCAACAAGGGCTTATCCAGCGTACCCCCCGTGGCCGGGCATTGGGTGCCAAGGCTTGGACGCATCTGGGATTAAGTTCGCCAGTGCAGCCAGGCCAAAGTGATATGTTCCAGAAATAAAACAGCAAAAGACGAAGCAGAACGATGACACCACAAGAAATCGAAGACATGTTCACAAACGCAACCGGCGAATTCGCGTTTGCGCGATGGGGTCGCCCGATCGCACCGGTCGTTTTCGGTGTAGATGATGCCAGTGTCGCGGTTGTCAAAAGCGCAATAGAAGCAACGACAAGTTTGGTCAAATTGGACACCGCAGAAACGGATCCCGAACTTGGCTCAAACTTTATGTGGTTCTTTCTGCGCGACTGGCAAGAATTGTTGGACACGCCCGATTTGAACCAGCTTATACCCGAACTGGCGAATTTGGTGCCGCGACTAAAGGCAGGCAAGGCCACCAGCTATCGCATGTTTCGATATGATAATGACGGCGCCATTCAGGCTTGTTTTGTTTTCTTGAGAATGGACAAAACCATGGCCGCCCTGCCTGCAGAAGAGCTTGCCCTTTCTCAAATGGTGCAATCTTTGTTGACTTGGGGGCCAAAAGCCTTTGCAACGAAATCTCCTTTGGCACGCTTAGAAAATGGAACTTCTGTTTTGCGGCCTGACTTAACATCGCTTTTGCGCGTCGCTTATGATCGGGTTTTGCCGGCGGCCAGTACAGACCCAATTTTAGCAATGCGAATGTCCCCCAGAACGGAGCTGTTGGATGGCACATAGTTGGCCCATTCGCATTTATTATGAAGACACGGATATGGCGGGTATTGTTTATTACGCCAACTATCTGAAATTTATTGAGCGCGGGCGCAGCGAAATGTTACGCGATCTTGGCGTGGATCAGGCCGCCTTGCGCGACAATGACGGTATTGTGTTCGCTGTTCGGCGCGTTGAGGCCTATTATTTGATGGCCGCTAAGTTTGATGACCAGCTTGATGTTGTAACAAAAGTGACGCGCGTAAGTGGCGCACGTGTGGTACTGAATCAGCAGGTTTTTCGCAATAAAGACGTTGTTTTTCAAGCGATTGTCACGATTGTTGCATTGTCCACTGCGGGTTCCGCTGCGCGCTTGCCGCAATCCGTGCGTGAAGTATTTAACAACGCATCGGCGTGATCCCACCTATTGCAAGTGTTTCATAGCATTCTGTTGCCATATCCCCTATAAAACGAGGATAAATGGCCAATATAGGCTTAAAACGAGAGCAGTATTATGGAAGCAGAGACACTCGCGCTAGCGCACGAACTCGATTTTTCGATTCTTGCGCTTTTCTGGCGTGCGACCCTAACCGTTAAGATTGTGATGATGATGCTGATCGTGGCGTCGTTTTGGTCTTGGTCTATTATTATTCAAAAACTGATCGGATACCGCAGTGCGCGCTCGCAAGCGGCGCGGTTTGATGAATCATTTTGGTCAGGTGAGCCTTTGGACGAATTATTCGATTCCATCGGGCCTACGCCGAATTCGCCCGGTGAAAAGGTGTTCTTTGCAGGCATGGTCGAATGGCGCCGCAGTCACCGTGACGATGGGCGTTTGATCGCAGGTGCACAGGCACGGATAGATCGGTCTATGGATGTGGCGATTGCCAAAGAAGCCGAAGAAATGAACCGCGGGTTAAGCTTTCTGGCCTCTGTTGGATCCACGGCGCCGTTTATTGGGTTATTTGGTACTGTTTGGGGTATCAAAACCGCGTTTGAACAAATCGCGATTGCGCAGAACACGAATTTAGCCGTTGTGGCCCCGGGTATTGCTGAGGCATTGCTTGCAACCGGTCTAGGCCTTTTGGCCGCGATCCCTGCAGTTGTGTTTTACAACAAACTAAGCGCTGACAGTGACCGCATCCTTGGTGGATACGAGGCGTTTGCAGATGAATTCGCCACCATCCTATCCCGCCAGTTGGACGAATAAGTCATGGGTGCAGGTGTTGTAAAATCTGGTGGAGGCAATCGGCGGCGTCGCCGTCGCGGTGGTCAATCTGCCGCCATGTCGGAAATCAATGTAACCCCTTTTGTTGACGTAATGTTGGTGCTCTTGATCATTTTCATGGTCGCCGCCCCCTTGTTGACGGTGGGCGTACCGGTAGAGTTACCAAAGACCGCCGCAAGCCCCTTGCCAAGTGAACAAGAAGAGCCGCTCACAATTACCATTACCAAAAACGCCAAGTTGTTGATCATGGACAGCGAAGCAGACGCCGAAAGCCTTATCCCGAAATTGCGCGCTATCGCGGCCGAACGCGCCAGCGACAAGGTGTACTTGCGCGCTGATGGGGCCATTCCTTATGTCACTGTGATGCAAGTTATGGGTGCCTTGAATGCAGGTGGTTTTAACAACATCGGTTTGGTGACGGATACTGGTGGGCCGTCATTTAACGGCACAGGTAACTGAGGCAAAGATGGGCACCATTGGCGGCATTGCATCGGCAGGCACCAAAATTTCCGGAACCACGATTTCTGGAATTGGCCACGCTGCACTGATTGGGTGGGTCCTGATCGGTGGTGTGTTTATGCGCCCAACGCCGTCTGAAATTGAAACGGTGGCGGATGTGGCCTTGATCAGCGCGGATCAGTTTTTTGCGTTGCAATCCGAGGCACCAAAAACCGTCGTTGAAACACCTGAGGTTCAAAGCCCAACAAGCGAGGCTGCACCTAATGTAGCGGCACCAGCTGAAACGCCTGTTGAACCTAAAGATCGCCCTGCGCCAACGCCGGAACCAAAGGTGGAAACACCGCCGGAAAAACCAGAGATCGCGCCGCCCAAGGCGGAGGCCGCGGTGGAAAGCCCGCCTGCGCCTGAACCTCCTGCAACCGATGAAGTGGCCGTAATCAAGCCTGAAGAAGCGGCACCAAAACCTGCAGATCGTGTCGCACCAGTGCCTTCGGCGCTTTCCCAGCCTGATGCAATTGACGACGTTATTACACGCGAAGCGACGATTGCGGCACCGTCTGACACGCCAGTTGAGCCAATTGAAGAAGCGACTGCCCCTGAAGAGGCCGCAACAGAAATTGTGACCGAGGCCGAAGAAATTAAAACAGCACCGGTTCGATCCATCCGCCCAAAATCACGTCCCAAGCGCGCCGAGGCCGTGGCTGAAGTTGATCCCAAGCCCGAAACACCTGCTGTTGATCCGCTTCAGGCGGCGCTGTCAGAAGCGTTGAGTGAACCTGATACACAGGCCGATACACCAGCCCCGGTACCTTCTGGGCCGCCGCTAACCGGCAGTGAAAAAGAGGGTCTGAAAGTATCCGTTTCAAATTGTTGGAATGTCGGATCATTATCCACGGATGCCTTACAGGTCACTGTGACAATTGGATTTTCGGTAAAACGAGATACGCGACCGGAAAACGGTTCAATCTATTTGGTTTCCGCCACTGGCGGCAGCGAAAGTTCAATCAACAAAGCCTATGAGGCTGGCCGCCGTGCGATTATTCGCTGTGGCAGCAAAGGTTTTCCATTGCCTGATGACAAATACGAACAATGGCGCGATATAGAGATAACGTTTAATCCCGAAAGGATGCGTATAAAATGAAGATGCGAGCAATTGCACGTGGCCTGATCTTGGCCCTAACGCTTAGCCCCGTAATGATGGGCACAGGATTTGCCCAATCTGGCCCTTTGCGGATTGAAGTCACTGATGGTGTGATTGAACCTCTGCCAATCGCTGTTCCTAGTTTTGTGGCTGAAAACGCAGCGGCTAAAAACTTGGCAGAAGAAATCAGTCGCGTTGTTGTGTCAGACCTTGTTGGCAGTGGTTTGTTTCGCGAAGTCCCTCGCGAAGCACATATTGCTAATGTAACCAATTTTGATGCCGCCGTTCGCTATGCCGATTGGAAAGCGATCAATGCACAAGGTTTGGTGACCGGGGCTGTATCTGTTCAAGGCAAGCGGGTGATCGTAAAATTCCGTCTGTTTGATGTGTTTTCAGACAAACCCTTGGGTGACGGTTTGCAATTTGCCGGATCAACCGATGCTTGGCGTCGCATGGCGCATAAGGTAGCGGATGCTGCTTACAGCCGGATCACGGGTGAGGGCCCCTATTTTGACAGCCGCGTTGTTTTTGTTTCCGAAGCAGGTCCAAAGGGGCAACGCCAAAAACGCCTTGCTGTGATGGATTATGACGGCGCGAACGTGCAATATTTGACCGACAGCACAAGCATTGTTTTGGGTCCACGCTTTTCACCAACGGGCGATCGGGTACTTTACACCAGCTATGAAACTGGCAGCCCCAGAATTTATGCGCTGGATGTGGCGTCCGTATCGCGCCGCGTTTTGGATAGTCAGGCCGCGACCCTTAGCTTTTCGCCTCGTTTTGCACCTGATGGTGACACCGTCGTGTTTTCGCGATCACAGAATGGTAATTCAGATATTTATACAATGTCGGTTCGTGGTGGCGCGCAAAAACGCCTGACCAGCAGCCCAGCAATTGATACCGGCCCAAGTTATAGTCCTGATGGCAAACAGATTGTGTTTGAAAGCGATCGTTCCGGGAATCAACAGATTTATGTAATGCCAGCAGGTGGTGGCGAGCCGAAGCGGATCAGTTTTGGCGCAGGTCGTTATGGCACGCCGGTTTGGTCACCGCGTGGAGATTACATCGCGTTTACCAAACAAAACAAAGGGCGTTTCCATATTGGTGTTATGCGCACAGATGGCTCTGAGGAACGTCTTTTGACCAGCTCATTCTTGGACGAGGGGCCAACATGGGCACCAAATGGGCGTGTGATTATGTTCATGCGCGAAACTTCGGGTGCAAATGGCACGTCTTCACTTTATTCCGTGGACTTGACGGGTCGAAACTTGAAACGGGTGCCAACACCCTTAGGTGCATCGGATCCGGCATGGTCGCCGCTTCAGAAATGACAAATACAAAAAATGATGCTATGATCGGCAGAAAATAAGAAAGCAGGCAAAGATGAAAAATTACACAAAGCTAATTCTGGTGGCACTGTCTTTGACATTGGCCGCATGTAGCAATTCACCACTTTCTGGTGGGTTTGGCGGCAATCAAAACGGGCTTGATGGTCCAGGTGTCGGTGATGGTTCTGCCGATGATCCCACATCGGTGGCCTATTTCATGCAAACCATCGGTGATCGCGTTTTGTTTGACGTTGATCAAAGCACGCTGAATGATGCGGGTCGTACGCTATTAAGCCAACAGGCCGCTTGGTTGAACAGCAACCCAGCCTATATGGTTTTGGTTGAAGGACACGCTGATGAACAAGGCACGCGGGCATATAACTTAGCGCTTGGTGATCGTCGTGCGACCGCTGCACGTGCTTATCTTGTATCCCAAGGCGTTGACGCATCGCGCCTAAGCACAGTCACCTTTGGTAAGGAACGTCCTCTTGAAATTTGTTCACAAGAAGCATGTTATAGCCAAAACCGTCGCGCTGTGATCATTTTGTCCGGTGGCATTAACAGTTAAGGAATACCATGCGTTCAATTTGCGCCGTTCTGGCCTTTGTAATGTTCTCGGCGGCGCCCAATGTGGCGCAGTCGCAATCTGAAACTCTGGGCGATATTCGTCAGGAGTTGTCGGTTTTGTTTGTTGAAATTCAGCGTTTAAAATCTGAATTGAACACAACCGGTTCGCCCTCGATCAGTGTTGGGGGCGGTGCCTTGCAACGGCTTGATGCCATTGAACGTCAATTGCAAGTTTTGACAGGCAAAACCGAACAGTTGGAATTTCGCATAGAGCAAGTGGTTGCCGACGGCACCAATAGGGTTTCGGATTTGGAATTTCGGTTATGCGAACTTGAGACCGGTTGTGACATTGGTGATTTGACCGACACGCCGACATTGGGTGGTGTTTCAACAGGGGCAACTCAGCCGACTGTCGCACCATCGACAACTGGGCCAGAACTGGCCATGAGTGAAAGCGGTGATTTTGAACGTGCCAAGACAAAATTGGCAAACGGCGATTCTGCAGGTGCGTCGATTGATTTCAGCACCTTCCTCGAAACATACCCAGGCAGCCCTTTAACCTATGAAGTGCAATACTATCTCGGTGAGGCATTGGAGGCGCAAAGCCAAAATAAGGCCGCTGCTCGTGCGTTTTTGAACAGTTTTTCCGGAGACCCACAAGGCGCACTTGCACCGGATGCGTTGTTTCGAATTGGCGTCAACTTAGAGGCGTTGGGGCAGGTGCCCGACGCGTGTTCGATGTGGTCTGAACTCGGACTTAGATATCCAAATGCATCCGCCGTAATCCAAGCACAAGCGGCCCAGCGGAATGCCGGGTGTCAGTAGCACCAAAATATCAAATAAAATTCAATGCGGCATTGTATGAATGCACGAAGGGCCAGTCTGGCCCTTTTGGCGTTGCGGTTTCTGGTGGCAGCGATTCAATGGCGTTGTTGGTTTTGGCTAATGCATGGGCGATTGAAAATGGGCACGTGCTTTACGTCGTTACTGTTGATCATCAACTCCGCCCAGATGCACGCGTTGAGGCTGAAACCGTTGGCGATTTTTGTTCGACACTGGGTTTGCCTCATCAAGTTTTGACGTGGAATGGTTGGGTTGGTCGCGGCAACAAAGCAGAACTGGCGCGGAATGCCCGATATGACTTGATGCAAGTGTGGGCGAAATCTTTGCGCCTGAATGGCCTTTTTCTGGGGCACACAGAGGATGATCAGGCGGAAACCTTATTGATGTCGATTGCCAGAAAATCTGGAGTTGATGGATTATCGGCCATGCGAGCGCGTCGTGCGCATGGCGATCTTGTGCTGATGCGCCCGTTGTTAGGATTTGCACGTGGGGATTTACGACAGATTTTGACCGAAGGTGATATTTCGTGGGCAGATGATCCCAGCAACGATGACATCACATCCGAACGTATCAAAATGCGACATTTGCTGACTGACATGGCCGCATCGGGAATTGATCGATCTGCTTTGGCACAGGTCGCGCTAAATCTTCAAAGTGCCCAAAGCGCACTTGCGGTTGTTGCCCATGATGCAGCAAAAAAAATGGCAACCTTCGTCGGCGGTGAAATTCACGTGGCGACATCTGCATTTTTTGCTTTGCCCGATGAAACAAGGTTTCGAATTCTTGCTCATTCTTTGACATGGCTTGCATCGGCACAGAACCGCCCACGACAAAAAGCGCTGCTACAGGTTATGGATGCCATCGGCCTAGGCAAAATTGCGACCCTGCATGGATGTATCGTTTATCCCCGCAATGAGCACTTCGTTATTGCCCGAGAGCCATCAGCGCTTGATGTTTGTGATACCAATCCAGAAATGCACTTTGATGGTCGGTGGCGGCTTGAAGGGCCAATAAAACAGGGCCAAACCCTTTCGTGCCTTGGTGAGTCGGGGCTGGCGGCATGCAGAGACTGGCGCGAAAGTGGAATGTCGCGGTTTGGAGCCATGGCATCGCCTGCAATCTGGGAAAACGCACAATTAATTGCGGCTCCGATGGTTCTGCACTGCCCAGAGTGGCAATTAATCGCGCTGAAAGACGATGAGAATTACTTTTCTACCCTGTTAGGTCATTGAACTCACGCTCAACATGTCTATTTTAGGAGAGTGGCGAAAACACTGATGTGTATCCGCCGATCTAATGTTTAAGGAGATCCCCCTTGGGAAACGCTAGAAATATAGCATTCTGGGTCGTACTGTTTGTATTGATCCTTGCCCTGTTCAATTTGTTCAGCAATGGCCAAACAGCGGCAAACTCCAATGCGGTCAGCTATTCTGAACTGATCGAGCGTATTGAAAACGGTCAGGTGGCTTCGGCCACACTTGATGGCGAAAGTATTGTTGCTGCCGGATCCGATGGCACATCTTTCCAAGTGATCAAGCCTGAGGGCGAATTGATCACCAAAGAGTTGACCGATTTGATGATAACCAAAGGCGTTGAGGTTACCGCCGAAAAGCAAGAACAATCCGGCATCATGTCGACGCTGGTTGTTTGGGGGCCAATGCTCCTGCTGATTGGTGTGTGGATCTTCTTTATGAACCGCATGCAAGGTGGCCGCGGTGGCGGCGCCATGGGGTTTGGTAAATCAAAAGCAAAGATGCTGACCGAGGCATCAGGACGCGTCACTTTTGATGATGTGGCTGGTATTGATGAAGCCAAAGAAGAATTAGAAGAAATCGTTGAATTTCTACGCAACCCGCAAAAATTCAGCCGCTTAGGTGGTAAAATTCCAAAAGGTGCATTGCTTGTTGGCCCTCCGGGTACTGGTAAAACACTTCTTGCCCGCGCCATTGCTGGCGAGGCAGGGGTGCCGTTCTTTACAATTTCTGGTTCTGACTTTGTTGAAATGTTCGTGGGTGTGGGCGCAAGCCGTGTGCGCGACATGTTTGAACAGGCCAAAAAGAACGCACCATGTATCGTCTTTATTGACGAGATCGACGCTGTTGGCCGTAATCGTGGCGCAGGCCACGGTGGTGGTAACGATGAGCGTGAGCAAACATTGAACCAATTGTTGGTTGAAATGGATGGTTTTGAATCCAACGAAGGCGTGATCATTCTAGCGGCAACTAACCGTCGTGATGTTCTTGATCCAGCCTTGTTGCGTCCCGGTCGTTTTGACCGTCAGGTGCAGGTGCCAAACCCAGACATCAAAGGCCGCGATAAAATTCTTGCGGTTCATGCGCGCAAAACACCGCTTGGACCAGACGTTGATTTGCGTTTGATTGCACGTGGTACGCCGGGCTTTTCTGGTGCTGACCTCGCCAACTTGGTAAATGAGGCGGCTTTGACTGCTGCGCGCCTTGGTCGCCGTTTCGTGACGATGGTGGATTTTGAAAACGCCAAGGACAAGGTCATGATGGGTGCAGAACGCCGATCCATGGTTTTGACGGACGAGCAAAAAGAACACACCGCATATCACGAGTCTGGCCACGCGATTGTGGGCATGGCGTTGGATAAATGTGACCCTGTCTATAAGGCAACGATCATTCCACGTGGCGGTGCCTTGGGCATGGTTGTGTCATTGCCTGAAATCGATCGCTTGAACTGGCATCGTGATCAGTGTGAACAAAACATTACCATGACCATGGCGGGTAAAGCGGCTGAGATCATCAAATGGGGTGAAGACACCGTTTCCAATGGTCCGTCCGGCGACATCCAACAGGCGTCTGGTCTAGCGCGCGCTATGGTGATGCGCTGGGGCATGTCTGACAAGGTCGGTAACATTGACTATTCTGAGGCGCACCAAGGCTACCAAGGTCAAACTGGCGGCTTCTCTGTTTCGGCAACGACGAAAGAGTTGATTGAATCCGAAGTGAAGCGTTTGATTGACGATGGTTACGTTCGCGCCAAGAAGATCTTGGAAGACAAGGCCGATGAATTTGAACGTCTTGCTCAAGGTTTGTTGGAATACGAAACGCTTACCGGTGAAGAGATCAAGCGCGTGGTCGAAGGTTTGCCACCTAAGGCGGACGATGACGACGAGAGCGATGCACCAAAGGGTAACGCACCAGCGAGCGTCACGGCGGTTCCAAAGACCAAGCCGAAACCACGCAAAAAAGGTGATGGCGATATGACGCCGGAACCATCAACCTAAGATACAAACAAAAGGCCCACCAAATGGTGGGCCTTTTGCTTTAGATATCTAAAGAGATTGTCACTGGACCTTGGTTAACCAATGAAACATCCATGTCGGCACCAAATTGACCGTTTTGTGTTTTGATCCCCAGATTAGCCAGGTCTACACAGAACTTTTCATATAATTCTTCGCCTTGATCCGGCGGTGCCGCCGCTGAAAATCCGGGGCGGTTGCCGCTTTTGGTATCTGCAGATAGCGTGAATTGACTGATGACTAAGGCTGACCCACCGACATCCAGAATGGATTTGTTCATCCGGCCCTGTTCATCTTTGAAAATCCGCAGCTTAGAAATCTTGGCGGCCATTTTTGCACTTTTGGCAGGGTCATCACCTTGCATGGCACAAATAAGGATCATCAACCCCGCGCCACATTCACCGATCAATTCACCTGCGACATGAACCTGTGCCTGACTTACCCGCTGAACAACCGCGCGCATTATTGGTTCATCGCTATGAAATAGCCAACGATGCCAGCAACGATCAGACCAATGAGAACGGCAATGGTAATCTTAAACGCCGAGTAAGGTCGTTCACCCTGAACCTTGCCGCTACGGCCGTTGACGACAAACCGGTAAGTTTTGCCTCGGTACTTGTAAGCCGCCAGCCAGACGGGCAACAAAATGTGCTTAAAAGTCACGTCAGAGACAGCGGTATTCACATCTTGGATACGTTGACGATCGCCGCCGATGTCAAATTTTACATCCCGTTCAATGACGCGGTCCATGTGATCCCGTGCTTCGTCATACCCCTCAGCCAGTTCAACGGTGTATCCTTCGGCGCGCATTCCGGCCAAAAATTCTGGCGTATAGGGTTCAAGCGCAGGTAAATCCCAAGGGGCAAGGGCATCTGTGAATTTCTTGGGTAAGGATTTTGAGGCCAAAACAAGAATATCGTTAAAGAACCGTGAAACGCGGCCAGAAGCAGGTGACCAACGAATTTTCTGTTCGCGAATTTGTTGTTGTTTTCCATCGCGCGTGACGGTGCGCGTTACATAATAAACAGTCCCGCGTTGGCCGCGATATGACGATGCTGTTTGTGCATCATACGTCCAGAACGGCACGTATATGCCATTCATTTTGCGCCCTTTGCGGGCAAATTCTTGTAATCCATTGGGCGCGAACCAAAGACGACCCAACCATTGGATCATGGCATCTTTTCCGTCGGCTTCTGTCAGCGAAAAGGGCAACAATGCCTTGGGTTTGATATGTCGATGTGTGCCAGTATCCGTCACGACTGGTGTGGCGCAAAACGGGCATTCAGCGGCGTGAATACTGGGTTCAAAGTCAACTTGCGCGCCGCAATTTGTGCAAGACATCACCCGAGTTTCTTCAACCTCGTCTTGATCTAAGCCTTTTATTGCGCGGGCAAAGTCGTTTTCATGGATCGCCTTAGGGCGATCTGAATTGGTGATGGGGGCTGAATTTCCGCAATGATCACAAACCATCGCGCCTTGATCCGGTGAAAACCGAAAATCTGCGCCGCATTGGTCACAAGGAAAGCGGTGTGTTTCCAAATCGTCAGTCATCTAGTCCCCTAAGAATTGATGCTAATATCTTGGCGTTACAATACGCATTTTGATTTATTTACTCGCCACCATACATGGCGAGCAATAATGTTATTGTTTGGGTGTCTTAAAATGCAGGCGGGGGTGGGGGCAGAACGGTAAACAACTGCGCCAGCTCTGCAACGTCGTCTGCGGCTTTCCAACCATCTTGGCCTGCGGTCCAAACCATCGTTTCACGTTTCACTTCACCTGAACTGGCTTTTCGACCCATGGCCGCCTTGGAAAAGGGGCCAGTTGTGACGCCGTTTTCTGCGATGTGCCAAACTTTTTCAACAACTGGTGGCGGGGGAGGAGGGGCCATTGCGGTCGGTTGTGCAGATGCTGCACCCCACGGGCCTGCCATGCCGCCACTCATCATTTGGCCCATGGCCATACCCATGCCAGCGCCAAGACCTGCACCCATGCCACCACCGCCATTGGGGTTCTTGGCTGCTGCTGTCATGGCTTCGGCCGCGGAATACTGTGTAAAGCGACCAAGATCACCTGCCAAACCCATAGAGGTGCGTTTATCAAGCGCCTCTTCTACGGCTGGTGGTAATGAGATGTTTTCTATGTAAAGCTCTGGCAGGCTTATACCATATTCATCCATGGTGGTTGAAATCTCGCTGGCAATCAGTTTGCCTAAATCCGCGGTGTTCGCGGCCATATCCAAAACAGGAATGCCCGCCCCAGCAATTACGCGGGAAAACTCTTGGACGATGATATTTCGAACCTGAAAACTGATTTCATCCATGGTGAATTCACCATCTGTACCCACAATCTCCGTCAAGAAACGCGCCGGATCAGAAACTCGGGCGGCGTAGGTACCAAAGGCGCGAATGCGAGTTGGGCCAAATTCAGGATCACGCAGCATAATTGGGTTTTTAGTGCCCCATTTAAGATTGCTGAATCGCGTTGTGTTTACAAAATAGATTTCGGATTTAAACGGGCTTTTGAAACCATGATCCCAATGTTGCAGGGTCGTCATGATCGGCATGTTGTTGGTTTCCAACATGTAAAGACCTGGCGTGAACACGTCGGCAAGTTGACCTTCGTGAATAAACACCGCCGCCTGACCTTCGCGGACTGTCAATTTGGCGCCATACTTAATCTCGTGATCTTCGCGTTCAAAACGCCAAACCATCGTGTCCCGCGTGTCGTCGACCCAATGAATGACGTCGATGAATTCACCGGTTAGAAAATCAAATATACCCATTTTACACTCCTGATAGACTTCCGTCTAAATTGCTGCCAGCACTTAACTGTCTCCGGCAAAGTATTCCGCTGCAATCACTTCAACAACCGCTAATGCATCAGCTGGTTTTAAACCAACTGCAAGACGGCGATCATAAAGAAGGCGCAACAAAAGTTCGTCGTGACTGGTCAAAGTCGCGAATTCATTATCGTCATTAAAAATCGTTGGTCGCGCACGAGGGCTGTCGTTGCCAAGGCCAAAACCTTGGGCGATTTCCTCATGAAAGCATGACAAACGCATAAGATCAGGCTGTTCGGCCCGTACGATGACAATCGAAATTTCGATTTCATTTGGCCGATTTACAGCAGTAGATGGCAAAACCACACATTGTTCTGCCCGTTTTAAGGCCTTGATACGGTCCACCGCGGCCTTCGGCATGCCGGGCACCACTTGTTTCAATGTGGTGTCAATCTGACGGATTTCATCGGCATCCAGAACATAGATCAGCATGTTTGCTTGACCGTTGGTCATACCTACCGGCAGACCTGTCAGTTTTGAAAGACGTGTTAAATAACGAGAAATCTCGGCTTGATCCTTTGCTTTGTCTTTTGGTGAAACATTTGCACCGAAAAACATCTTTGCACGCACGGGTTTTGTGTATTTTGTCACCGATTGCGGTTGGTTCGTTCGGCGGTTCAAAATTGCGCTATTGGAAAACGAGTATTCCGTTTTTAACGCAATTTCAGCAAAATTATCCACCAGCATACGCTTAGTAATTGGGGTGTCTGGCCCCCCCCCATCGCGGCGCAATTGGCCATGTGTCAACAATTGCTGTTGAAGCCGCGCATAATATGCGCGGTAATCCCGGCTGGTTTGTGAGGGGCCTGTAACAGGTAGTTCAATATTTGTTGGTCGTGGTGTTTCGATAGGGGCAGGTGTTGGCACACAGTTTGCAAGGACAAAGGCCCCTGCAAACAATGCGACGTATTTAATGCCCCTTATCATTTAGCTTTTTGGCATCGCTGCGGAGACATCATCAGTTACTGAACTGGCGCGTGCTTTGGATGACGCCAAAGTTTCACGCAATTCAGTTTCCATTTTCACCAGCTCAACCTCGGCCTCACGACGTTTTGCTTTACCAGCATCTGCAATTTCCAAGCTTTCTTGGATAGTTGCAATCAACGTGGCGTTGGCAGATTTTACAGCCTCGATATCAAAGACGCCGCGTTCCATTTCTTCGCGCACAATTTTGTTGGCTTCTTTAAGGTTTTCAGCGTTGGCTGTTAACAACTCATTGGTCAAATCATTGGCTTCACGTACAGCCTTGGCGGCCTCAGATGAACGATGAATTGTTACGGCTTGGGCTAGTTGAGTTTCCCAAAGCGGCACAGTGTTCAACAAGGTTGAATTAATCTTTGACACCAAAGATTTGTCGTTTTCTTGAACCAAACGAATAGATGGCAGTGATTGCATCGTCACCTGACGCGTCAGACGTAAATCATGAACGCGACGTTCCAGATCATCACGCGCTGAACGCAAATCGCGCAATTCTTGGGACACAATCAATTTGTCCTCTTCGGATGCGGCTTCGACTTCGGCTTCTTTTGCCGGAATGGTTGTTGCATCTAAATCGGCCAATTTCGCGACACCTGCGGCGATATAAAGTGCAAGTTCATCATAGAAGGACAGAGTTTTTTCATAAAGCTTATCAAGCGATTTGATGTCGATCAGCAACGTATCCTCATGGGCCTCTAGATCACTTGTTATGACTTCGATTTGGCCTTGCACGGTTTCAAAACGCGCCATGAATTTCGCCATTGGGGCCAGCTGGCCGGTTAGTTTTTGCCACCAAGAACGTTCTGTGCTGGAATCAAGTTCAGAAACAGAGAACCCGCGAATGGTTGTCACCATGTTGCGTAAGGATTCACCCGCTGGACCGACGTCTTTGTTTTTCACGTCCGCTAGCATGGATTGCGAAATTACCTGCAATTCACTTTGTGCGGCTGAACCAAAACTGATGATTGAACCCGTGTCGGTCATGTCAATTTCATCTATCCGCTTTTTGATCGCTTTGGCGTCGGCGCCTTTGGCCTCTTCCAATGGAACAATGTCAGCAGATGGATCTGGCAAAACAACGGCAGTCACTTCTTCGACCATGGCTTTGGCTTGTGCTGCGGTCTTTTTCAGTAGTTCACTCATTTGATGTCCTTTTCAGGTGTCTGATGTGTCAGTCCGCTTGCAGGCCTTCGCGTTGCAAGCGTTCACGTAATACTTCGATGCGGATGTCTAGGTTGCTGCGATCATCCAACAGTAGGGTTTCAGTCTTGGCGTCAAAATTAGTTTCAAGATCATCCAACAGAGCCAAATAATCTGCCCGCGCTTGGGGGTTTTGGTTGCGCGCATAAATGTCGGCGAATTTTTCCGTGGCATCTTGTGCGCCTGCTAGATAGATCCCCATGAATTTTCGCGCGGCGCGTAAATCTCGGGGGTCATCTTCAACTTGGCGAAACATTTTTCGCGCGGTGGCCGCAAAATCATCAACGCGACGTTCAACTTGACGATCATCGGCCCGCAAAATCGCATCAGTCATGGCCGCCAAATGATCCTCGGCTTTGGTCACGGCGCGGGCGACACGGTCGCTTTCGGCTTGGTTAACGCCAGACATGCCCTTTGCACGCATTGGATCAATGCCAAAGGCAAGTACCGTAAGGATCAAGGTTAGAGCGCCATAAATCACAGGTGAAAATACCGCACTGCCGTCAAAAGCGGCAGCAAATGTGCCAATTCCAATAAGGATCGCAGCGATAATTTTACGAGGCAAAGCAGGGCGTCGTGCAACCTTGCGTTCGTGATATGCAGCCTCTGCAATCAATCCTTGTCGTAACATGAAGACACCCATTGCAAGTACAGCAAATGCCGCGAGATCCAGCAAAAGGCCCATGGCGTCCTCGCCAAAAGCGGTCAAAAGCAATGGCAATATCGCCAGAAAAAGAAAGTTTGGTCTGGCGGATGCACGGTTTACCTTGGCACCTTCAAAAGCATTTGCAGGTGCTTTCACTTTGGCACGCGTAGCTTCAACTTCACCGCTGGGACTGAATTTTCCAGAATACTTCTTTGCCATAATTAAAGCCCCACCAGCCAACCAGTGGTGACGCCAATAAGAAGCGCCAAAAGCAAAACATAGGCGATCGTCTGTGTACCGGATCCACTCATTTCAATTCCCCTTTAGTTGGCAAGCTTGGCTTCATTAGTGGCCGCGACCCTGTGCGCGTTCGGCATCGAGTTTTCGTTTGTAACCTGATTGGATCACTTCAACGACAACAAGTACAACAACCGAGAAGTAGAATGTTGTTTTTGACATTGGCAATAAATCATAGCCGAATACTTTGATTTGAAGACTGTCGTCATGCATCGCGTGCGCGGCGGCAGGGCCGGCCTCACCCAATAAGACAACGCCAACGATCAACAAGATGAACAGGCCAAGCACCTCGTACATACGGTTCTTTTCTAAAAACTGCGTGACGGTATCAGCCAAGGCCAACATGGCCAGGCCGGAAAGGATAATCGCCGTTGCCAGAACAATGAACACATCGGTGATTGCAATCGCTGAAAGCACTGAATCAAAGCTAAAGATCAGGTTCATAAGCACGATCAACATTACAACCTTGGCCGCTGACTTACCGCCCTTGCCAGAAAGATCTTGATCAAGGTGTTCAACTGACAACATGTGCCCGATTTCCTTAAAGGCGGTGTACATGATGAAAATGCCGCCAATTATAAAGATGCAGGTTGCAAAGTTTATGCCGCCTTCAAGTATGCCTGGCATGTTGAAAACATAAAATGGTTCTGACAGGGCGCCAATCAATTGCACCATCGCAAACAGCAGAACGACACGTAGAGCAACGGCGATTATGATTCCCCAATAACGAACGCTGCGTTGCTGTGCGACGGGCGCGCGCTGGCTTTCGATTGAGATGTATAAAAGGTTGTCAAAGCCCAAAACGGCTTGCAAGAAACACAGCATAATTAGATTGCCGATGTTCTCAATTGTAAATAAATCAGTCATTTTCCGCCCATTCGCATGTTGTCCCGTGCCTAAATTCACATAGGTATGCTTTTCGGGCAAGGGGTAAGAATTTTTGATTTTCCCCCCAAATCGATGGGGGGCTTATAAATTTTGGCTATCGTAACCAGAGATTTGATTTTTTCAGCATATTACGCATTTTCTGTTCGCGCTTTGGCAAGTTGTCTCGATCAAACATTGCACGGGCTTTGTGGCCACGGCTTTGATAGATCATTCGTTTGATAGGATCGTAGTTTTTGATAACTTTTTTGATTTTGTTCGGTGCTGTTACAGTTTCCAAAATCTCGACAACTCGGTCAGATTCCCGTGCGTATAATAATTGCAACAATCGATAGTGGCATGTGGTTTCACCATCCAAATATCCCGCAGGCAATGCATCACGCCCACCGCCAAGTGCATGAATTACAAGTGGCAAGACAACTTGATCTAGCCATGGATTTAATTCCTGACAAACCAATTCGTCAGGCGGATTATCCCGTGTTTCGACTGCAAATTTGGTGAACATTTCACCAAAAATTTTGGGGCATTTGTAATAAAAGAAACCAGCGTTGAAGTATAAAAACCGCTGCCAATATTCATCTGGTTGCGACAAATCCAGTGAGCTTTCAAAATCCAAGCCAAACTTGTCGTAAAGCGATTTCCACGTTTGGGCGTAATTTGGACCATATAGTTCTAACTTTGGCCAAGTTCCCTCTCGGCGCATCGAGGCACTAGGTTTGTCAAAATCAAAAGGCACATCAGAAAGGGGACCAGTATGAAGCGTATCTGTGTCAAAAAATATAAAATTTTCGCCCTCTGGCAAAACTTTAAGGGCTTCAATCTTATTTCCATAGGGGTATTTTTCACCAAAATACCTACTTTCAAATGGTATGATTTCAGCGTCAAAATCCTCCAAAAGATCAATAACCTCGTCATGTCTAATCTTAGGATTGGATCGCCATAGCGGGCCAGGTTGAGGTTCTGCAAATATCAAACGCCCCTCAAAATTTGGGTTTGCAGCCCGAAAAGATGCGGCAAAAATAACGGCCTCAAATTCTAGGCGGCCACCTTGTACAATGGCTAAAACGTTTATTGGGTTGGGCATTTCTGTGCTGCCTTTGGTCTGTTTGTGCATTCTTTATAGGTGGAAAAAAGGGCGAGGGAAGGGGGCAATGGCAAATGCCGCCAATTAAAATTATGTTAAATGGCCAAATAGTGTTACAAAAGAGCGATATAACAAGTTTTCTTAGGCGTAGAGGTTTTCATGAATTTAACATCATTTGGATTTTTAACATTGGCTGTTTGCTTGGCAATTACACCCGTTTCCTCATTTGGCGCAGGACGGACAGCAAGTTCGACAGAAAGTGAAACTGCCACGCAAAGTGATGAAAAAGCGGGGGCAGGAGAATTTGTTGCCGAAGATCAAACGCCTAGTGGAAAATTTTTAACGGCGACGGAAATTAAACCAATACTTGGTGCAACCCAAGGCAGTTGGGTCGCTTTGCGTGAATGGGATGGGCAGGATCTGTTATATTTTACACATCTCGAAGCGTGGCGATGCGGGTTGCATGCTGTTTATTACACGATGAACGATGGCGAAGAGCAACGCTGGGAAATGGAACCTTGTTATTTTAACACAGCCCAGCCAAATGCGATCAAAGCCGAGGGCAGAGTCCCCTACACAAATTTTGCTCTTGGGTCGGCCCAAAAGGTACGCATTCGTGTGCTGTATGACGATAATTCCGAGGCAACGGCTGAATTTGAACGTGCAAGTATTTTGATGAATTAGACTTAAACGCTAGCTGTCCTGAAGGGCAGTGCTGAAAATATCTGTAAAGGGCTTGAACAGAAATTGCGCAAAAGTTGTGTCACGACCTTTCACGGCGACAGACACTGGCATGTCGGTCGCAAGGCGAAATCTCTCCCCTAGATTTTGACGCGCAACTTCCAAATCGGATTCATCCAATCGCGCTTCGGCCAAATAAAACAGCGGGTTCTGTTCAGGATCAAGCGTGGCTTGCGGGGCAATTTTAATCACCGTCACTTCGATATCTGGTGCATCGCGTTGGGAAAGTGGTGTTAACGTCAGTTTGCCGGTTTGCCCAATTGCCACCTGATCAATATTCGCAACAGGGATTTTCAACGTGACCTTTGGTTCAAAAAGGGGCAATGACAGCGTCATCAACGTTTGACCCGCCTGCGCCACCATGCCTGGTGCAATGACATTTTGAATGGTAATTTGTCCATCCACAGGTGCATTTATGCGTGCCGCGTTGATTTCTTGTTCCAGTTTGAATGCTTGAATTTTCAATTGAGGCAAGTTTTTCAAATTATTTGCGGCTTTTTCTGAAAGCGATAACCGATCTTCGGCAACCATGGATTTCAATTCCAAATTCATGGCCCTGATTTCACTATTGATTGCCGCTAAGCGCGCGCTTTGATCCTCAAGAGCGCCTTCCAAAGCAAGTATTTGTCCCTTTGAAGAGTCCAACTCAGCCTTTGACAGAAAACCCCGTTGCGAAAGTTCTTTTTGTTTGTTTGAGCGTTCAGCGAGCAATAAAATCCGTTCTTTTACCAAATCCATTTGCACTGAAAGATGGTGTGCGCTTTCCTTTTTAGCTTCGATCGCATTGGATTTTGTTGAAAGGCGTAATGCAAGAACTGCGCTGCGTTCTTGATAAAAAACATCTAACACACTTGGTGGGTTTCCAGTGGCTTTTTGTTCATCGCTGGAAATGCTCGTGATAATTTCATTCTCTGCTTCCAAATACGCAATTTGTTCGCGGATCGTTTTTAGGGTTTTATCTTGGGTTTCTGTATCTAGAATCAAAAGTGTTTCGCCAACTTCAACGCTTTGGTGAAGTGAAACCAAAACGTCGGTGACAAGGCCACCAAAGGGATGTTGGATATCAAAGCTAGGTTTGGTTGAAACGAGAGTGCCGGAAATTCGCAATGTGGTTGCGATTGGTGCTAAGGCCGACCAAAGGCCTGCTCCACCAAGAAAGATGATTACGGCGAGTGCTGCCATTCGTAAGGGTGCGAATATTTGGCGTGGTAGTTCCAACATAATCAGTGTTGCCTGCTTGATGAAGTTGCAGAAAAGGAATGGTTTTGTGCGAGTTTTGCCGAAAAAATGGAGGATTTTTCGTGGTTCTTCACCTCCAAACTTTCAGACAATTGCGCCACAATAACCAATGCCATCTCGTCGGGGGGGATGTCCTCCATTGAAACATTTGGATGCTTTACCAACGACATAATTTTGGGCATTTTTTGGTCAAGCTCGGTCGGGCGATCATCGCTAAGGGAGATCTCGCAATGTGTGTCATCGACAAAATTAAAGGTCATTGCGATCATTCGGGTATTGTCGATAACGCCGTTTTCCCGGGTGGCGTTAAACATTTCACTGGCCACCAGCGTAGCGCGTTGTTTGAATTCTTCATCGCCGTCACGGGTGAATTGGGCACCAACCCAATCACTAAGATCCATCAAGCCCTCGGCGTTAATCGGAATTTGCAATCGGCGTTTGTTTTGGCCAAGTCGACCCAAAACGGCGGCACGGGGCCCAAAATCTGAAACGCGACCTTGGTTCAGGAATAGTACTTTATCTGCCAAATTCATAATACCGGATCGATGTAGAACCATGACAACCGTTGTTCCACGGGATTTCAACTTGGAAAGTGTTTGGCCCAACTGTCTTTCAGATTGGGCATCAAGTAAGGCGTTTGGTTCGTCCAAAAATAGATATCGCGGTTCTTGAAAAATTGTCCGGGCCAAGGCAACACGCTGTTTTTGACCCGCAGACAGTAGGAAACCATGGCTTCCCATATTCGTTTCATAAGATGCAGGTAGGGCGGAAATCATTCCGTGAACGCCGGCCAACTTAGAGGCGTTAATGATGCGTTCATCTGAAGCATCAGGATCAAAACAGGCAATGTTTTCCGCGATTGTACCGTCCAACAATGAGGCGCGTTGCGGTAGGTAGCCAATATTCCTGCTTTGCGAACTTGGCCCAATAGTACGTACATCAGTTTCATCTAAAAACACAGCACCAATTGGGCTGGGGTCAAGGCCCGACAAGGCCTGTAACAATGTCGTTTTCCCTGACCCACTGTCGCCAACAATTGCTAGGCAATCCCCTGCAGCCAAATCTAAACTAATACGGTCCAAACGTGGCGGCGCACCGCCGCCGCGCGGAAAAGTTAAATCTTTGGCAACCAAAGCGCCCGAGAGTTTTTCAATCTCGGTTCCTTCTGCTGGGGCTGTGATCGCTGTTTTACGAAGAACGGTAAAGGCGGTTCTAAAATTTTGAATGATCGGGAAATGTGTGGTCAGTTGTTCGAAAATACCGATGGTTTTAGCGTTGATTAAAGATGCACCAATCATTGCGCCGGCTGAAATTTGCCCTTGAACGACCAAAAACGCCCCAAGTGCGAGCCCTGACAGTTGCACAAACATTCTAATTGACCCTGAAGTAGCTGAAATGATTGCAGTTTTACTGGCAATGTCACCTTAAATTTGATGACGTGTTTGCATCAAACGCTGCATTTTTGACGCCAAATTGCGTTCAACGGCAACCAAGCCCGTTAGGCCAAGGTTTTGATTGGAATCCGAAATGACCTTGGCGCCCTGTTGGGCCAGTTGCGCACAAGTTTGGTTTTTTTCATCCATTAGCGCATTACCAATAAGTTTAATGCACAAGTTTAGGGCCGACACAACCAAGGCCAACAGTAAAAACAACGGATGAATCAATATGAGCGCCACAAGTAAAAAGGGAATCCATGGTACCGAAAGGGCGCTGATTGCGGCAGGTCCGCCCAAAAACTGACGTAAAACCAAAACTTGCTCCAAATAGGGCTGACGATCATTAGCGGGCAGTGTCAGAAGGTTTGGTAATGTAATTTCCTCAACCCACCGACTGGTCCGTGACAAAGCCAAATCGCGGCTATAATCAACAAAACCGTTCGCAATCAATGCACCTGTTGCAAGGCCAAGCAACAATAACAAAGTTTGGATATTTCCGCTGGGTACCACGCGATCCAAAACTTGCATCATAAATATTGGGCTGATGAGAATTGTTAGATTTGTGATCAGGCTGAACAAGATCAAAGGTAAAACAATTTTCTTGATACCAGAAAGCGGTGAAATTTGCCCTGACAAGATACTGACATCCCAATTACTAGCGTTACTGAAACCGACAAGAAATTGTAAACAAGACATAAACCCCTTGCCGTATTCCCGCAGCTTTGCAATCAATTACGCGGGCGAAGTGACCATTTGTTTAATATGATAGGTTTTTCTGGCGGCCACGATTTGAAAAGAGCGGGAACACGTAATGATCCAAGGACTTGTATTTGACAAAGACGGCACACTTTTTCATTTTGGTGAAAGCTGGGATAAATGGGCCGGTGGTGTAATTGAAAACCTTGCTAAAGGGGATGCACCACGCAAAAAATCAATTTGCGAGGCGGTCAATTTTGATACAGAACGTCAAACTTTGTTACCAAGCAGCCCGATTATTGCCGCAACTTTGGCCGAGGTTGCTGCCTTGATATTACCATTTGTTGACGGCTTTACCCATGAAGAATTGGCGACTTTTTTGGATGAAAGTGCTGCAGACGCCCCAATGAGCCCAGCCGTGCCACTTGCCCCCTTATTACAAGAGTTTAAAGCGCGCTCGTTGGTTCTAGGTGTTGCAACAAATGACGCCGAAGCCTCGGCCCGAAATCATTTGAGTACCGCACAAGTGTTAGAGCAATTCGATTTTGTTGTTGGATATGATTCAGGGCATGGCGGCAAGCCTGCGCCAGGCATGTTACTTGCATTTGCCAAGGCTATGGATTTGGCGGCAGATCAAGTTGCTATGGTGGGGGATTCCACGCATGATCTTAGGGCAGGGCGTGCGGCGGGGATGACGACGATTGGCGTGCTGACAGGGCCTGCTGATCGTGCAACATTAACGCCCTTCGCCGATGTTGTTTTGGCTGACATTGGCGAAATTCCAACTTGGCTTGATCAACAGTCTTAAAATAACCTCTCAAACTTTATCTATTTGCGTCAATAAATGTCGCAAATACTTAAGCCGTAGACCCTTTGCGCGTCATTACATGAAATGACGGGTGAACGGAGGGCAATAAATGAAGCAAGAACCAGCCAAACGTAAAAGAAGCGGTGGGCGCGCGGGGAATACTTCGCGTCGCGGCGGCCAATTGGTTCAACAGATGCCGTTTTCGCAACCGATCAATATTGATCGACCTACCGAACCCCTAAGTGCAGAACAAGTTTTGAAACTTCATGAAGGTGCGATGCGTATCCTTGAAGATATCGGTATCGAATTCTTAAATAAGGAAGCGCTTGCCATCATGAAACGTGCAGGGTGCAAAATAGATGGCACTAATGTGCGTATGGATCGTGAATGGATCATGGAAATGGTCGCACTGGCACCTTCGGAATTTACGTTGACGCCCCGAAACCAAGAACGATCCATCAAAATTGGTGGCAATCATATGGCATTTGGGAATGTGTCCTCGCCACCTGCTTATTGGGATCTCGCGTGCAACAAAAAAATGGCTGGCACCCGCGAAGATTGTGCGAAATTATTGAAATTATCTCAATATTTCAACTGCATACACTTCATAGGTGGTTATCCTGTAGAGCCCCAAGACATTCACCCCTCAATCCGTCATCTGGATGTGATTTTTGATAAATTGACCCTGACGAACAAAGTTTGTCATGCGTATTCCTTGGGCAAAGAGCGCGTTGAAGATGCTTTTGAAATGGTTCGCATTGCAGCGGGAATAAGCAATGAGGAATTTGAGGCAAAGCCGCATATGTTTACCAACATTAACTCAACATCTCCACTTAAGCATGATGAGCCAATGCTGGATGGTTGGATGCGTTGTGCGCGGCGTAATCAAGCCTGCGTGGTGACTCCGTTTACTTTGGCGGGCGCAATGGCACCGGTTACGATGGCGGGGGCTGTGGCACAATCGATTGCCGAAGGTCTGTGCGCGATTGCTTTGGCACAATACATCCGTCCGGGGGCGCCATGCGTGATCGGAACATTTACTTCGAATGTCGACATGAAAACCGGCGCGCCGGCCTTTGGTACACCTGAATATATGCGAGCAACCCAAATGACGGGCCAACTGGCGCGGTTCTACAGGCTACCGATGCGATCCTCTGGTGTCTGCACTGCTAATGTTCCAGACGGGCAAGCAGTCTGGGAAACTTCAAACAGTCTGTGGGCATCGGTTCAAAGCAGTACAAACATGGTTTATCACGCCGCGGGCTGGCTCGAGGGTGGGTTGATTGCAAGTCCAGAAAAATTCATCATGGATTGTGAAGTTTTGCAACAAATCCAACGATATTTTGATCCCGCAATTTGTGGTTCAGAACCCGAGGATATTGCAATTGATGCTATCAGCGAAGTGGGGAGTGATGGGCATTTCTTTGGCATTCAACACACGCAAGATCGCTATGAAACGGCGTTTTATAATCCGTTTCTAAGTGATTGGCGGAATTACGAGGCATGGGAGGCGGCCGGTGGGATGTGGACAGCAGAACGTGCCCACCACTTATTCAAAGAGATCATCAATGAATTTGAGGCACCACATATGGACGTGGCGATCAAAGAAGAACTAGCCGATTTTGTAGCCCGTCGCAAATCAGAAGGCGGGGCACCCACGGATTTTTGACGCGAGGGCCTTTGTAAAACTGATCTCCGCTCAACGTAATTAAAATATACGCCAAATTGTTAGCGGTTTTTGACCTGTCACCGACACAAGGCTTTTCCGTTTCTTAACTGCTGTAACCTAAGTTGCCAGCAGAGTAGGAGAAATTGCGAAATGCACGGATTGATAAATTGTTCAATGCAGGGGTTCGTTCGGGATAGTTATGGACAAAGAATTTGGGACAAAGTCGTTGACGAGGCCGGTTTAGATTTCAAGAACTTTGAGGCAATGCTTCATTATCCAGACGAGCAAACCGAAATGGTTTTATGCGCAAGTTGCAAGGTTCTAGGCAAACAACGTGATGATCTTTTGGGTGATTTAGGTCTTTATCTCGTTTCCCATGAAAACACATAATCTTTACGCCGCTTACTGCGGTTTGGTGGGGCAACGTATGTTGAATTTTTGCATTCGTTGAACGATTTACATGAACGCGTTCGTATGGCGATCTCTGATATGGTTCTACCACCGATCACGGTCGCGCAAAAATCAAATGACGACTATTCGCTAAAGGTTGCTGCGGGCCTGCCCGGTTTCGGTATGGTGTTGGCGGGGCTATTACGGGCGATGGGCGATGATTATGGGGCACTTGTTTTCCCAGATGGACGCGACACTGGCCAAGGTTCAGCGGAAATAGACATTTCGGTATTGGATGTTTCTTTTGCAGAGGGTCGCCAATTTGACCTTGCTGTGGCTGGGGCTGAATAATGACGGACAACCAGCAAAAGAATATTGCAATATGCCCAGATCAAATACGCACGCTAATGCCCATGCATATTATTGTAGATGCCCAAGGTATCATTACACAAATGGGCAGAACAATTGAAAAAATTGCAAAAGCAAGCGATTGGAAAAGTGATAGCATTTTCGATTGTTTGCAATTTCAACGGCCTTTGGTGGCTAAAAACATGTGCGATCTACAATCGGCAAAGGGCAAACCCCTAACGGTTCATCTGAAAGAAGATGAATCCGTTTCAATGAAAGGAACCCTTGTCTCGCTGGCTGAAGGAAATCTACTTTTGAACTTGTCTCTTGGGTTTTCAATGATTTCGGTGGTTCAACGATTTGGGCTGACACTGAATGATTTCGCCCACACCGATGCCACCGTAGAAATGTTGTATTTGGTCGAGGCAAAGACACATGCATGGAAGCTGTCCAAGGATCTTTCTGAACGTCTAGAGGTATCAAGGCAAGTTGCTGAAAAACAAACTTTTACTGATATGTTGACGGGTTTAAAAAATCGCCGCGCGCTTGATCAAACATTGGATGGCCTAACAAATGATAAATCGAAAGAAATGTTCGGATTGATGCATGTTGATTTGGACTATTTCAAACAAGTGAATGACACACAGGGCCACGCAGCTGGGGATGCGGTCTTGCAACGTGTCGCCGAAGTTTTGAACAAGGAAACGCGCAAAGATGATCTTGTCGCGCGGGTTGGCGGTGATGAGTTCGTTCTTCTCATTCGAAATTGTAACGATTTGGTTTTACTGGATGCCATTGCGCAGCGGGTAATTACCGGTCTTGAGGTTCCAATCCCATTTGAGGGGCAAAATTGCCGAATATCTGCCAGCATCGGAACCACAATATCCAAATACTATACACCCTTAGATTCCGATCGAATGTTAAGTGACGCCGATCTTGCTCTCTATGCCAGCAAAGACAAAGGACGTGCGCAACATACGATGTTTTCCCCTGAAAATCAGGATTGGTTGCCCAAACCTGGCACAGAGATCGCGCCGCCGGTACGTTGAAACAAAAGTGGCGACAAACATAAATTTGCCGCCATTTTTTGCTATTCAGCTGCGTCTAAGTACTCTTCCATTGGGGGACAGGAACAAATCAGATTTCGATCCCCAAATGCGTTATCTACGCGATTAACAGGTGACCAATATTTGTCGATGCGCATGCTGCCGGGTGGGTAACATGCGGATTCGCGGCTGTAGGGGCGATCCCATTCACCGACCAGATCCTCAACGGTATGCGGCGCATTCTTCAGAGGATTGTTAACTGCATCCAGATTACCAGCAATGATTTCCTGTGCTTCGGCATGAATGCCCAACATTGCGTTACAAAAACGATCAAGCTCCGCTTTGGTTTCACTTTCCGTTGGCTCTACCATCAATGTGCCAGGAACAGGAAAGCTCATGGTTGGGGCGTGAAAGCCGCAATCCACCAAACGTTTTGCAACATCATCGACGGTAACATCTGCCGTGTCCTTTAGGGGACGTGTGTCGATGATGCATTCATGGGCAACACGACCATTTTGTCCTTTGAACAATACATCGTAAGAACCTTCCAAACGCTTGGCGATGTAGTTAGCAGACAAAATCGCAACACGCGTGGCCTGAGTTAAGCCTTCAGAACCCATCATTAAGCAATAACCTAACGATATGGGCAGCAAAGACGGTGACCCAAAACGCGCAGCAGACACAGCGCCGGTTTCATCAATTGGATCGCCCGGTAAATGGGGAATAAGATGCGCACGCACACCGATTGGGCCCATGCCGGGACCACCCCCACCATGAGGAATGCAAAACGTTTTATGCAAATTCAAATGGCTTACGTCACCACCAATTTTACCCGGTTCTGCCAATCCAACCATGGCATTCATATTCGCGCCATCAATGTAAACTTGACCACCATGGGCATGGGCTACATCGCAAACCTCGCGCACGGTTTCTTCAAAAACGCCGTGGGTCGACGGATAGGTGATCATCACAGCCGCCAAATTGTCGCCATGCAATTCAGCTTTGGCTTTGAAATCATCAATATCAATGTCACCATTTTCCAAGGATTTCACTGCCACAACTTTGTAATCCACCATATGCGCACTGGCAGGGTTCGTGCCGTGTGCTGACATTGGGATCAAACAAATGTTGCGGTGCGCATCACCATTGGCGGCGTGATAGCCACGGATCGCCAAAAGCCCGGCGTATTCACCCTGTGCACCTGAATTGGGTTGCATGGAAATGGCGTCATAACCTGTGATATCGCACAAAATATCCGAAAGATCGTCGATCAAAGCGGTATATCCTTTGGCCTGATCAACCGGCGCATAAGGGTGCAAGTCGCCAAATTCTGGCCAAGTGACAGGCATCATTTCAGCCGCGGCATTCAGTTTCATGGTGCAACTGCCAAGCGGTATCATGGCGCGATCCAAGGCTAAATCACGATCCGCAAGACGACGCATATAGCGGGTCAATTCAGTTTCCGCGCGGTTCATGTGGAAAATAGGATGTGTCAGATAATCAGATGAACGGATCAACTCATTGGGCAGGCGATATTCAGCTGTGGCATCTGATGCTGCAAAGGCTGATAAAACACGCAAAATATCCGCTTCGTTCAGCGCCTCGTCGGCGGCCAATGAAATTGCGTCATCACCAAGCGCGCGAAAGTTCAGTTCCAGATCGCGACCTGATTGCATGATCGCGGTTTGTTTTGCGCCAACTTCAACCGTGATCGTGTCAAAAAACGCATTGTGGCGGAGGGTATAGCCTGCGTTTTCAAGCGCCGTTGCCAAACGAGCGGCTTTCAAATGGATCGATTGCGCAATGGAACGCAGGCCATCGGGGCCGTGGAAAACTGCATACATTGAGGCCATGACCGCCAACAATGCTTGGGCGGTACATACGTTTGAGGTGGCTTTTTCGCGGCGAATGTGCTGTTCGCGGGTTTGCAGGGCCAAACGATATGCGCGGCCTCCACGACTGTCGATGGAAACACCTACAAGACGACCGGGCATTGACCTTTTGTACACTTCGCTTGTGGCCATATATGCTGCGTGCGGGCCACCATACCCCATTGGAACACCAAATCGCTGGCTGCTGCCTACAGCAATATCAGCACCCATCGCGCCGGGCTCTTTCAACAAGCATAGCGCCATAGGGTCAGCCGAAACCACGCCAATGGCCTTTTTTTCGTGCAATGCAGTCATCTGATTAGTGAAATCGCGACATTGCCCGTCGGTGCCTGGATATTGGAATAACGCCCCAAATACTGCATCCGCTTGCATTGCATCTGGATCACCAATGATCAGCTCGATACCTAAGGGTTCGGCGCGGGTTTGCATCAATGCGATGTTTTGCGGATGGCAATTTTCATCGACAAAGAAGGCCTTCACTTTGGTTTTCGCCACACGCTGCGCCATGGTCATGGCCTCGGCACATGCGGTTGCCTCGTCCAAAAGGGACGCATTTGCAATTTCAAGACCTGTCAGATCACAAACCATGGTTTGAAAGTTTAACAACGCCTCAAGTCGGCCTTGGCTGATTTCAGGTTGATAGGGCGTATAGGCGGTGTACCAAGCAGGGTTTTCCAAGATGTTGCGCTGAATGGCGGGCGGCACAAGCGTGCCGTGATATCCCTGACCAATTAATGACGTGAATACTTTGTTTTGCGACGCATATTCACGCATTTTTGCCAGCATCTGCGTTTCAGACAATGGGTCACCCACTGACATCGCGCTTTCCCGACGGATACTGGCAGGTACGGTTTGATCTATCAAATCATCCAGGCTTTTTACGCCCAACACTGAAAGCATTTCGTCCATTTCAGCCGGTGAAGGTCCGATATGGCGGCGGTGTGCAAAATCATATGCGTCATAGGATGTTGGGGTATAAGGCATCAGGAAAACTCCTACAGGTCAAAAGGTTAGGCGATAAATGCGTTGTATGCGGCTTCTTCCATCATGTTTTCCATGTCAGAAGCATCAGCCACTTTGATCTTGAAAATCCAGCCGTTTCCTAACGGGTCTTCGTTTACTTCTGTTGGGCCATCAACAAGGGCTTCGTTCACTTCGACGATTTCACCATCTAGTGGCGCCAAGATATCAGAAGCAGCTTTTACACTTTCGATAACGACGATTGCGTCGTCTTTGGAAACTGTTTCGCCAACCTCTGGTAGTTCGATGAATACCAAATCACCAAGCGCTTCGGCAGCGTGTGCCGTGATGCCAACGGTTGCGATGTCGCCATCAAGCAATAGCCATTCGTGTTCTTCAGTGAATTTCATTTCTAATCTCCGTATTGGTTTGGGTTTTTATCGTTTAAAATTTGCAGGGGTAAAGGGCAGGGCACAGACGATTGCTGGCATGCGTTTGCCGCGTACTTCGGCAAAAACTGTCGTGTCTTTTGCGGCGCTGCTTTTAGTCAGATAGGCCATAGAAATAGGGCCGCCAACCGTTGGCCCAAAGCCACCTGATGTAACGGTGCCAAGTGGTGTTGTGGTTGTTTCATCGGCAAAAATTACAGTGCCAGCCCGCATGGGCGCGCGTCCGTCAGGGCGTAATCCAACCCGTTTGCGTTCAGCGCCGTTTGTGATGTGATCCAAAATCTGTTCAGCGCCCGGAAAGCCACCGGCGCGCGCGCCATCTGTGCGGCGTACTTTTTGAATGGCCCAAATTAACGCGGCCTCAATGGGGGATGTCGTTTCATCAATGTCGTTGCCATAAAGGCAAAGCCCACCTTCAAGACGCAAACTATCCCTTGCACCAATACCAATAGGGGCTACATCTTCGTGGTTTAACAATGCACGGGTGAAATCCTCGGCAACTGAATTTGGCAGAGAAATTTCATAGCCATCCTCGCCGGTATACCCTGATCTTGAAATCCAAAATTCTGCACCATTATAGGATGCGGTTAAAACATCCATGAATTTCATGGCAGCAACGCCGGGGATCAGTGTTTCAAGTGCGGCTTCTGCTTTGGGCCCTTGCAGGGCGATCAAGGCGCGATCTGTAATTACTGTAAGTTCACAAACGTCAGACAGGTGTGCTTGCATATGGGCAATGTCTTGTTCTTTGCACGCGGCATTAACGACCAGAAACAGATGATCGCCGCGGTTGGCAAACATCAAGTCATCCAAAATACCGCCAGTGTCATTTGTAAAAAATCCGTACCGTTGCCGGTCTTCTTCTAAATCCGCGACGTCTTGGGGAATAAGTGTTTCAAGCGCTAATGCGGCATCTCGAAGCGTGCCGTTTTTGGGGCGTAATATCACTTGGCCCATGTGGCTGACATCAAAAAGACCAGCCTCTGTGCGTGTGTGGTTATGTTCGCCCAAAACGCCCATTGGGTATTGGACGGGCATTTCATACCCAGCAAAAGGCACGAGTTTCGCCCCAAGTTCTTGGTGCAATTCGGTCAGTGCGGTTTTTAAAAGATCTGTCATCTTCGGCCCTCGTTTTACTAGTGGCCGGTTGTCCGGCACCACGCGCACGCGAAATCGCGTGGCTGATGCCCCCTCTGTCCGTTTGCCTGAGATTGTTATCCCTTCGGCGGGCCATTTCCGGCCACTCTCCAGAGTGTTTGTTTTTACCAAGGTCCGTGTGCCTGAGAGTTTCCGGGGCGGTTGCTCCTTCGGCCCTGACAATTGTCAGTGTCTCCCTTGATTGGGGGAACCTAGCAAATATACAATGGTATACAAGTAAAAAGTTTCCTATCGGAAATTTTTTTGATGTTGTGTAAATGATCATGTTGATGCATCAATCTTGCATCAATAATGAAGCAGGCCAATGTGACTTATTCCACCTCTCTTCCCAAATACATCCAAATTAGCGAGGTGTTGATTAGAGATGTAATGGCTGGCCGAATTCCAGATGGTGCGAAATTGCCGCCAGAAAGAACGATGGCAGAAAGCCTTGGGATTGCTGTAGGAACGCTGCGTAAAGCCCTAAGAGTACTCGAAAAAAAAGGTGTGATTGAACGTATTCAAGGGTCAGGTAATTATATTCGACACCGCCCAGATATAAACAGTATTTACGGCATGTTCCGACTTGAACTAACGACTGGCGGGGGTCTGCCAACTGCACAAATTCGTTCGATTGATTTGTTGCCCAAGCCAACGGATGCCCCCGAATTTGGAACCTCACCCATGGCGCATCGTATACGCAGGCTGAGATTGTTGAATGCAATTCCCGTTGCGATGGAAGAGATTTGGTTAGACCAGTCTTATGCTGCAACACTATCAATTAATGATCTTTCGGAATCACTTTATCTGTATTACCGGCAAAGTCTGAACCTTTGGATACTTCGCATCGAGGATCAGGTTTCTTTGGCCAATATGCCGGATTGGGCACATGATGATTTCACTCGGGGATCGTCTTGTGGATATGTTGAGCGAATATCTTGGGCACAAAATAACGTGCGTGCAGAATACTCACGCACGTGGTTTGATACAAAAAAGGCGCGTTACGTTACGCGTATTCAATAGGGTAGATAATGCAGAAAAAACTAAAGTACGGCATGATTGGGTGCGGGATGATGGGTCAAGAACACATCCGCAACATACAATTGTTACCTGATGTCGAGATCATAGCGGTTGTCGAACCTAACGCTGGTATGCGCGCGATTGTGACTGATATGTTGCCGGATGCGGACCTATATGAGGACTTGCCGCCGCTTTGGGAACGGGATGATCTGGATTGTTTGGTCGTCGTCAGCCCAAATTTCCGCCATGTAGAACATCTTGAGGCAATCACCAAAAATTCGGACCTGCCTGTATTGATGGAGAAACCTCTTTATACTGATGCTGCTGACGCCGTGAAACTACGCAAAATGGTGGTGGACCACACCGCCCCTATTTGGGTCGCGATGGAATATCGATATATGCCGATGATTACGGCGCTAGTGGACAAAGCCGATGGTGTGACAGGTGGTATAAAAATGCTGACGATCCGCGAACACCGTTTTCCATTTTTAACTAAAGTCGGTGATTGGAACAGGTTTTCCAACCAATCGGGTGGAACACTTGTAGAAAAATGCTGTCACCACTTTGATTTGATGCGCCTTATGATGGGGTGTGATCCTGTGCGGGTCATGGCGAGCGCAGGTCAAGACGCCAACCATCTAGATGAAGTTTACGATGGTCGGCAGTCGGACATTTTAGACAATGGTTATGTGATTGTTGATTTTGAAAACGGCGCACGGGCGATGCTTGAATTATGTATGTTTGCGGAAGGCAGCCGGTATCAAGAAGAAATCACCGCCGTCGGACCTAATGGAAAGATCGAGTGTTTTGTCCCTGGTCCTGGTCGTTTTTGGCCAACGGAAATGGGGGCAGCCCCGATTGCAAAGCTTGTGGAAAGCCCCAGATCGCCAATGGGGCCGCGGGAATTGGATATTCCTGTTGATCCCGATCTTTTGGAGGCAGGAGATCACAATGGGTCGACGTTTTATCAGCACCAAAAGTTTAATGCCGCTGTGCGTGGCAAATGCACGGTAGAGGTTTCAGTCAATGACGGGGATTGGGCAGTCGCTATGGGATTGGCCGCACAAAAGTCAGCAGAAACCGGCCAATCTGTATTGATGGGCGAGTTTATCTAGCCATTGGGTTTTGGGGAATGTTGGAGCCTCCGGCGGGGATATTTAAGACCAGAAGAAAGCTATACTGATAAGAAAAAAGGCCCCGCATTTGCGAGGCCTTTTGAGTATTAAGTGTTGGCTGAACGCGATTGACGTTTGCGTTCATGGGGATCCAAATAACGCTTGCGCAGGCGCACGGCGTTTGGTGTCACTTCGACCAACTCGTCGTTATCGATGTATGCAATCGCTTGTTCCAAAGACATTTTGACAGGAGTTGTCAAACGAACCGCCTCATCCGTACCAGAGGCGCGAACGTTGGTCAGTTTTTTACCTTTAAGTGGATTCACTTCTAGATCATTTTCACGGTTATGTTCACCGATGATCATGCCTTGGTAAATGTCTTCTTGAACGCCAATGAAGAATTTACCGCGATCCTCAAGGTTGAAGATGGCATAGGCAACGGAAGCGCCGTTTTCCATTGAGATAAGAACACCTGCACGGCGACCAGGAATTGGGCCTTTGTAAGGGGCCCAATCATGGAATACGCGGTTCAAAACGCCTGTGCCGCGGGTATCTGTTAGAAATTCACCGTGATATCCGATGAGGCCACGAGCCGGTACCAACGCGATGATCCGTGTTTTGCCTGCACCCGCTGGGCGCATTTCAGCAAGTTCACCGCGACGCACGCCTGTCAGTTTTTCAATGACAGCGCCGGAATATTCGTCGTCAACGTCAATGGTCACCTCTTCGATGGGTTCCATTTTTACGCCGTCAACATCGCGCATCAAAACTTGTGGACGCGAGATTGAAAGTTCAAAACCTTCACGACGCATGTTTTCGATCAAAACACCCATCTGCAATTCGCCACGACCAGCAACCTCAAAAGCGTCGCCGCCTTCGCTGTCGGTTACTTTGATCGCCACGTTGGATTCAGCCTCTTTCATCAAACGTTCGCGAATGACGCGGCTTTGTACCTTTTTGCCATCACGACCAGCCAAGGGGCTGTCGTTGATGCCGAAAGTCACCGTAATGGTTGGTGGATCAATTGGTTGTGCAGGGATCGCATCGGTAACGGATTGTGCTGACAATGTATCGGCAACCGTTGCTTTGGACATGCCTGCAAGGGAAACGATATCACCAGCCTCGGCATATTCAATCGCTTGCTGACCCAAGCCGCGAAACGCCAAGATTTTGGTGATGCGGAAATTTTCGATCAGTTCGCCATCGCTGCTCATGGCTTTGATGGTTTCGCCTGCTTTTGCGCGACCAGTTTCAACGCGGCCTGTTAACAGGCGACCCAAGAAGGGGTCACCACCCAATGTTGTTGCCAACATTGAGAAAGGCTGGTCAGCATTTGCAAGCTGTGCCGGCGCCGGTACGTGATCAACGATCAGTTTGAAAAGGGCGGTCAAATCTTTGCGTGGGCCGTCCAATTCCATGTCGGCCCAACCGTTGCGGCCAGAGGCATACATGTGAGGAAAATCGAGTTGCTCATCTGTGGCGCCAAGGCTGGCGAACAGATCAAAACACTCGTCCAAGGCGCGATCAGGTTCTGCGTCTTGCTTGTCTACTTTGTTTAAAACCACGATTGGGCGCAACCCAAGTGCAAGTGCTTTTGAGGTCACAAATTTGGTTTGTGGCATCGGGCCCTCGGCGGCATCAACCAACAAGACAACACCGTCAACCATAGAAAGGATGCGTTCTACTTCGCCCCCAAAATCGGCGTGACCGGGAGTATCAACAATGTTGATCCGCAAACCTTCCCATTCAACAGAAGTCGGCTTGGCAAAAATCGTAATACCGCGTTCGCGTTCCAAATCATTGCTGTCCATAGCACGTTCGGTTGTAGCCTCGTTTTCGCGATAGAGACCAGATTGTTTCAATAGCTCATCCACAAGTGTGGTTTTGCCATGGTCAACGTGTGCGATAATCGCAATATTGCGCATGTCCATAATGGGTGCCTTTTGGGGTTTGAATGTATGATTGAGGGCGCGGTATAGGTTTTCGGACGGATTGACCAGTGTCAAAGCGGCGCAGGGCGGCAGAATAAACGCAAAACGCAAAAGCAAATAGGAAGAAATATGAAAAATCCACTCTATGACAGCCTATTTGCACCACATTGGGGCAACCATTCCACGTTTTTGTATTTGCCAGATCAAGATTTAAGTTTCGACGATTTTCTTAAATTGGCCTCTAAATTTGCCAATGCCATCGCCAGTTTTGGCCTTGTCGCAGGGGATCGCCTTGCCGTTCAGGTTGAAAAATCGGCCGAAGCATTGGCGGTTTATGCGGCGTGTGCGCAATCAGGGGTCGTCTTTTTGCCGCTCAATACGGGATATACGGCGGCTGAAATTGAATATTTCTTGGGAAATTCAGGTGCTAAATTGATGCTCTGCGACGTGAAGGCTTACGAAAGCCTCTTTGATGTTGCTCAATCAAGCGGTGCTAAATTGGCGGTTTTAAACGGCGATGGCAGCGGTGATTTCGCAGAAAAGGCAAAAGAGCAATCTGCGGATTTCCAAACTGTTGAACGGGATCAAGATGATTTGGCGGCTTTCCTTTATACATCGGGCACGACAGGGCGTTCAAAGGGTGCGATGTTAAGCCAAAAGAACCTGATTTCAAATGCGACCGTTTTGGCCAAAGCTTGGTGGTTTACGAATGCGGATACGTTGTTGCATGCCTTGCCAATTTTTCACACACATGGGCTTTTCGTTGCATGCAACATAAGTTTGTTGACGAGCGCATCGATGATTTTTCAAGCAAAATTCAATCTTGAAGACGCTTTGGCTGCATTGCCAAAATCAACCGTTATGATGGGTGTACCTACGTTTTATACGCGTTTGTTGAGTGACGCGCGGTTTAATCAAGATCTTGTGAAACATATGCGGCTGTTTGTGTCAGGTTCGGCACCTTTGCTGGCGGAAACCCATGTTGAATTTGAAAATCGTTCTGGGCACAAGATACTTGAACGTTATGGCATGACCGAAACCAATATGAATACCTCAAATCCTTATGTTGGTGATCGTCGGGCTGGAACAGTTGGTATGCCCTTAGAAGGTGTAGAGGCCAAGGTTTGCGATGCCGTGACTGGGGAAACGCTTGCAAATGGTGAAATCGGGGTACTTGAGGTGCGCGGAGACAATGTTTTCCAAGGGTATTGGCAAATGCCAGAAAAAACCGCAGAAGAATTGCGAGAGGATGGATTTTTCATTACCGGTGATTTGGCAACCCAAAGTGACGACGGCTACATAACCATTGTTGGGCGGGGCAAAGATTTAATCATTACGGGTGGTTTTAACGTTTACCCCAAAGAGATTGAAACGCTTTTGGATGATCAACCAAATGTTTTGGAAAGTGCCGTGATCGGTGTTCCTCATCCTGATTTTGGCGAGGGTGTTTTGGGGATCGTTGTGCCGAAATCCGGCGCTGATGTTGATGTTGCTCAGTTGAAAGCGGCAATGGCGCAAAAATTGGCGAAATTCAAACAACCCAAGAAAATCGTTATCATGAAGGAATTGCCGCGTAACACCATGGGAAAAGTGCAGAAAAATATCCTTAGAGACCAGTTTGCGGATGCCCTCAAATGAACAAGGACGAATTAGAACGTCAGCTTTTGGCAGCTCATGGCCGCGAGGATTTGGCGCAACTTTCTGATCTTTATGGAAAGGCTGCGGATTGGTCGCTTGGACAAGGTGATACCGAGGGGGCCAGTTTTTATTTGACCCATGCGTATGTTTTTGCTTTGCAAAAAGGCTTGCCAACTGCAAAAGTTTTTCATCAAAGATTAAAGGAAATGGGGCGTGAGGAATAATATTTTTTTCGACCCCACTTCAAAGTAACAACACGGGAAATGGAACATAAATTGGCTGAAGATCAAAATGGTGGTCACCTTTTAGTTGCTTGTTTGAAAAACCTTGGGGCAAAACACGCTTTCGGTGTGCCGGGGGAAAGCTATCTTGCAGCCCTTGATGGTCTTTTTGATACCAAAGAAAATCTGCCATTCATTGGCTCTCGCAATGAGGGCGGTGGTGCCTATATGGCAGAGGCTTATGGCAAGCTTACCGGAACGCCTGGCATTTGTTTTGTAACCCGTGGACCCGGCGCGACCAACGCCTCAATCGGTGTTCATTCTGCAATGCAAGCCTCAACACCGATGTTATTGTTTATTGGTCAGGTGGGTGCAGAATTACGCGACCGTGAAGCATTCCAAGAAGTAGATTACCGCGCGTTCTTCTCACCGATCGCAAAATGGGCTGTCGAAATAAACGACGCGGATCGTATACCTGAAATTGTAAGTCGCGCATGGTCAACGGCAATGTCTGGTCGACCTGGCCCCGTTGTGATTTCACTGCCTGAGGATATGTTAAGTGCGCCAGTTACAGCCGCGGCTTGCGGGCCAATCAAAATAGCAGAACCTGCGCCAACAATTGATCAAATCTCAGAAATTGGCGAAAAGTTGGATGCGGCAAAGGCGCCGTTGGTGATTGTTGGTGGCAGTGGGTGGACCGCACAAGGCAAGGCTGATCTTCGCAATTTTGTCGAAGGGCAGGGTATTCCTTGTGTTACAGCCTTTCGTTATCTGGATCTGTTGGACAATAATTCACCTAGTTTTGCAGGGCATGCAGGTGTCGGTATGGCCGCATCTGTGCGCAATCTAATTGATAAATCTGATTTGATTCTGGCAATAAATATCCGTTTCGGCGAGATGACCACCGATGCATATACGTTGTTTGATACGCCTAAAATGAAACAGGTTTTGATCCATAGTCATTTAGGTGCGGAAGAACTGAACAAAATCTATCAGGCGGATGTTCCACTTGTTTCTGGTCCCAACCAAATGGTGGCTGGGCTGAATAGTCTGGCAGTGAAGCCGCGTTGGGCTGATTTTTGTCAAACTGCGCGCGCGGATTTCAAGGCTGGGATAATTGTGCCTGCACAGCCCAGTCCCGTTGACATGGGGGTTGTGACGCAGATTTTGCAAGACAAACTGGATGACGACGCAATCTTGACCAACGGCGCCGGTAATTTTGCGATTTGGCTGTCAAAACACTTTCTATTTGGTGAAAATCAACGCCTTTTGGCGCCTCAAAGTGGTGCTATGGGATATGGGGTTCCTGCTGCTGTGGCCGCAAAAGTATTGGATAGGGGGCGCCAAGTGGTCTGTGTGGCCGGTGATGGTGATTTTCAAATGAATTGTCAGGAACTTGGGACGGCACTTCAGATGGATGCACAACCAATTATTTTGATTGTGAATAACGGCTCTTACGGAACAATCCGTATGCACCAAGAACGTGATTTTCCACATCGTGTTTCTGGTACCGAAATCATCAATCCCGACTTTTCGGCGCTTGCGCGGTCGTATGGGTTTCATGGAGAACGCGTAGAAACCACAGCGGAATTTGCCGATGCTTTTGATCGTGCTTTGGCATCGAAAACCGGTGCCGTATTGGATTTGAATGTAGCAGTAGAGGCAATAACGCCACTTAAAACACTTACCCAATTTCAGTCTTAATCATAAAGCTGGCGAAAACTCGAATTGACATCGCGGTGATTGCACCCTTTGTTGCCTGAACCAATTTACAAGGAAACGACATGCCATCGATCTTCAAATTTTTTGCTACGGCTTGCATGATCTTGCTGCCTGCATTTGCAAACGCTCAAAACCTTAGCCGCGACGAGGTCCGCGATATTGCGATAGAAGCGGTGAAAAACAATCCAGCATTGGTTTTGGAAATCATTCTGGATAACCCAGATGTTATTATGGAAGCGGTTGCTATTTTGCGCGCACGCGATGAAGCCGCAGCCAAAGAACAAGCCGCCGCCACGCTTTCCGCGCAATCAAACACGCTGTTTAATGATCCAAATGCGTTTGTTTTGGGTAATCCCGAAGGCGATGTTACTTTGGTCGAGTTCTTTGATTACAATTGTGGCTACTGCAAGAAAGCTTTCAACGTGATGCAAGAACTGATTGCCGAAGATCCTGAACTGCGTGTGGTCTTCCGTGAATGGCCAATTCTAAGTGAAGCGTCGGTTTTCGCAACACGCGCGTCTTTGGCAGCGCGTGAGCAGGACAAATATGAGGAATTCCATTGGGCCTTGATGGCCGGCAATGGCGCGCGTTCTGAAAATGGTGTCATGGCGGTAGCCGCAGAAGTTGGCCTTGATATCGCGCAATTGAAGGAAGATATGCAAAAAACCAGCGTCGATGCGCATATCAGTCTTTCTCGTGAAATGGCCCAAAGCCTTGGTTTTAGTGGAACACCGTCCTTCGTCGTCGGGAATCAGCTTGTTCCGGGCTATGTTGAAAAGGCCGGAATGGTGGAAATGATTGCCGAGGCACGGGCTGAAAGCCAATAATAGCTGCCCTTATGTGTTGAAAATGAGAATGACTTGCAATTGGTGTGATTGCCATCCATATTAAAAGGCGAATTTACCTTTTAGGGATGCCGATCATGCGCCTTTTGTCGTTCGTTTTACTGTTTGTCTTTGCCGGATCACCGATTTTTGCGGACAAATTCAAGGTCGTTACAACCTTTACCATCATCGCTGATATGGCCCAGAACGTGGCGGGGGATTATGCAGATGTTGTATCCATTACCAAGCCGGGCGCCGAAATCCATGGGTATCAGCCAACCCCACGTGACATTGTCGGCGCGCAAGATGCCGATTTGGTTCTGTGGAATGGTCTTGGGCTTGAACTTTGGTTTGAGCGATTTTTTTCATCCCTCAAAGACGTTCCTAGTGCGATTGTCTCGGAGGGCGTTGAACCGATTTCAATCAGCAAGGGGCCTTATACTGGTAAGGCAAATCCTCATGCGTGGATGTCGCCAAGCGCCGGTCAGTTATACGTTGATAATATCGCGGCGGCACTGGTGAAATATGATCCTGCCAATGCCGCAGGATATTTGGCGAATGCTGCGAATTATAAACAAAAGATTGCCGCCCAGATTGACCCAATTGCGGCGCAACTTGCTGTGTTGCCGGAAAACGAACGTTGGTTGGTAACAAGCGAAGGCGCATTCAGTTATCTGGCCCGTGATTTTGGCCTACGCGAAGTTTACCTTTGGCCCATGAATGCGGATCAGCAAGGCAGCCCACGTCAGGTTAAGGCGGTTATAGATACTGTTCGCAAGCACGATATCGCGGTTGTGTTTTCCGAAAGCACCGTATCAGACGCGCCTGCAAAACAGGTAATACGCGAAACCAACGCGACCTACGGCGGCATTCTGTACGTTGACAGCCTTTCCGCCCCTGATGGTGCCGTGCCCGATTACATTTCATTATTGCAGGTCACATCAGCCCGCATTGCCGAGGCCCTTTCAAAATGAACTCGCAACCAGGCCTAAGTGTAGACAACGTTACTGTTACGTATCGTAACGGCACCACTGCGCTTAGGGATGCAAGTTTCACTATTCCAGGGGGCACCATAACTGCGCTTGTTGGTGTGAATGGTTCAGGGAAATCGACGCTCTTTAAAGCACTGATGGGTTTTTTACGGCTCGCGCGGGGCCAGATACAAATATTGGGCATGCCTGTTGCCCAAGCATTGCGTCAAAATTTGGTGGCATATGTTCCCCAAGCCGAAGAGGTCGATTGGTCTTTCCCCGTTCTTGTCGAAGATGTCGTAATGATGGGACGTTATGGTCACATGGGATTTTTTCGCCGCCCATCAGAGCGTGATCAAAAACTGGTTACTGATGCCTTAACGCGTGTTGGGATGGCAGATTTTCTTAAACGGCAAATCGGTGAATTATCGGGCGGCCAAAAGAAACGCGTTTTTTTGGCGCGGGCTTTGGCACAAGAAGGCCAAGTAATTTTACTAGACGAACCATTTACTGGCGTTGATGTCACAACAGAAGAGGCGATCATCAAGTTGCTGATCGAGTTGCGGAACGAAGGTCGGGTTATGCTTGTTTCCACACATAACCTTGGTTCGGTGCCCGAATTCTGTGATCGCTGCGTTCTGATTAAAGGAACAGTTTTAGCCCACGGAACCACCAAAGAAACATTCACGCCTTTGAACCTTGAAAAAACATTTGGAGGCGTGTTGCGTCATTTTGTTTTGGGGGGCGCGGATTTGCACAATGATGACGATGACCAAAGACAGGTGACGGTCATCACCGACGATGAACGGCCATTCGTAATGTACAATGAAAAGGACGTAGAGTGAGCGTTCTTTTGGAACCCTTTTCATATTCTTATATGATCAACGCCATTTGGGTGTCGTCACTTGTGGGTGGGGTATGCGCTTTTTTATCGGTTTTTCTGATGCTTAAGGGGTGGTCCTTGATCGGGGATGCACTTAGTCATGCGATCGTTCCAGGTGTGGCGGGTGCTTACATGCTTGGATTACCGTTTGCATTGGGCGCTTTTTTTTCTGGCGGGCTAGCGGCGGTTGCCATGTTGTTTTTGAACCAACGCACTGGTTTAAAAGAAGATGCCATCATCGGGCTGATATTTACGTCATTTTTCGGACTGGGTCTATTCATGGTATCGCTGTCGCCTACATCCGTGAACATTCAAACCATTGCCATGGGTAATATTCTGGCAATCACGCCACATGATATTCTGCAGTTGTCCTTGATCGCAGGTATTTCGTTGTTGGTTTTGACACTGAAATGGAAAGATTTGATGGTGACGTTTTTTGATGAGCACCATGCAAAATCAATTGGCATCAACCCGAATGTGATGCGCGTTGTGTTTTTCACATTGCTTGCTGCATCCGCGGTTGCTGCAATGCAAACAGTGGGTGCATTTTTGGTTATTGCATTGGTGGTTACGCCGGGGGCCACAGCATATTTACTTTCGGATCGGTTTCATCGCGTGATCTTGATCGCACTTGCCATAGGTGTTTTCTCATCAGGCTTTGGCGCATACGCTAGTTTCTTTTTAGATGGAGCAACCGGTGGTATCATCGTTTTATTTCAAACCTTGTTGTTTGGGTTAGCCTTCGTTTTTGCCCCAAAACACGGCGTACTTGCCGCGCGTGCCAAGGCGCGACTGGCTCTTTTGGGGCCAGAAACCTAATGGAAACCTTACTGCTTCCTTTTCAGTTTGAGTTTATGCGATTTGCTTTTTGGGGGGCGATTTTGCTGTCGGTGCCGATGTCTTTATTGTCGTGCTTTTTGATTTTGAAAGGTTGGTCTCTGATGGGTGATGCCGTCAGTCATGCGGTTTTACCCGGTATCGTTCTGGCCTACATTTTGGGTGCTCCCTTAGCAATCGGTGCGTTTTTTGCGGGATTATTTTGTGCAATTGCCACTGGATTTATTGCTGAAAATACCCGTGTTAAGCAAGATACGGTGATGGGTATCGTGTTTTCAGGCATGTTTGCTATCGGTCTGGTTATGTATACCGCAATTCAAAGCGACGTTCATTTGGATCATATTTTATATGGAAATATTTTGGGTTTGGTTCGCTTTGATCTGATTGAAGTCGCTCTTGTCGCAGTTCTGGTGGGCGGCGGCATTTTGCTGAGGTGGCGTGATCTACTACTTTGTGCGTTTGATGCTGCACAGGCCAAAGCGGCGGGTTTGCCCGTTCGGTTCTTACATTATGCTCTTTTGATTGCTTTATCGATGACAATAGTTTCGGCGCTGAAATCTGTTGGAATTATTTTGGCAATTTCATTTTTGATCGCACCTGGTGCGATTGCGTTTTTGTTGACACGAGAGTTCTATAAGATGATGACTGTTTCATTTTTAGTGGCTTTAAGTTCGTCGTTTATTGGTGTTTATGCAAGTTTCTTTTTAAATTCTGCGCCAGCTGCCACCATAGTTCTGGTGATGACAGTTTTTTTCATCGCTGCGTTTATTACTACGCAATGGCGTCAAAAGAAAATGTCCTCATCTTTGGGTTCGGATTTCTAATTTTTGCACGTGGCCGCATGATGTTATGGATGTTTTAGAGCCCACCAAAATTTGACAAGTATTCATTTTGGTCAAATTCAGCATGCCTTGCAGATTGATCAAGGAATGTTTGAATTTTATTAAATGGGCTCGTTATTCCGCCAAATGCTTGATGCAAGGTCCCAATAAAGTCGGGCAAAAATGCTGTAGGCGCCAAAGCGACCTTTACGGTTGCAGCCGTTTGTTTGTCGTGCAGCGCCAGACCAGTTGTCGAGCCTTCCAAAATCGCCCTCGATCCATTGTTCAAGGCAATTTCTATCGTCAAGCTGTCGATCTCACCTGCACTATGCGTCGTAGAAATGTCGGTCACGTGCCCTTTTAACAATGGACTTTGTTTCGAAAGACCAATGGTAACGATTTCAACGAGCTTCCCAATTCGCAAATTACCTGCTTCTGTTGCGGGTATTGCAAACGTTACGCGAAAATCATTTTCTTCAATTACGCGCAAATCTATTAGTGGAACGCCCGCAGCATATTGTCCGTTTAACTGGTCATCACGAACACGGGCAACTTGCCCATCAATTTCTGCCCGAATTTCTGGGTGGGCAAGAAAATTGGTCAACAAGCTTTGAGTATCTGCAATATTTTCGATGGTGCCATGGATTTCCATTGCGCGTGAAAATTTTTCAGATTTTTGCGTTTTTAGTGTTTCTGCGTGCTTATCATCTATAGTTGAGCGGGTCAGTTCTGTAATGTTTTGGGCTAAAGCAACAGAAAGTGCTTCATATGCAAGGCTTAGTTTTGATTGCGAAGTCGCCTTTGCCAAATCTGGGGAATTTGTTAACAGAGACAGCTTCTTCTTCAACAAGTAAATCCGTTTTTCCAGTTTCTTCATTGTTTCGTTATGGGACAAAGATCCCCTTTCAAAGCCCGCGCCTTCCGTTTGACACTCTGATGAGGCGGCATCAAAGACAAATTGATCTTCGGGATTACGCAGGCTTTTGCGTCGGTCAAGGAGTTCGGCTTTGGTAAATGGATTTTTGGGCCATTTCAGCAGGCATTGCCTTTGCAATCGTAGGCCAAGCAACGTTCTATTCAGTCGTTCGCTTTCTTGAGTAAGAGCAGTATAGTTGAGTTGAAATAGGATATCGCCTTTTTTTACAACGTCGCCTTCTTTCACAAAAACTCTGGAGAGCTGGCTGTTTGCTGGTAATTCAACTGTAGATATCTGAAAATTTGGCCGCATCTCGCCAACATATGTACCTGTTTGGGGCAAAACTAATTCTGATACTGACATATAAACGAAAACTAAAAGGCAAGCGGTCGCACCAAGACCAAACGCCGCCCAAGAAAACGTTCGCAACACCAGAGACGATGAGTGGGGTTCAGGGGGTATTTTTGCTTGCCCCCTAATCGGCATTTTCAACAACCTGATCGCGTTTGGTCAGCCTAGGGTCATATGTTTTTATTGTAACCGAAACGGTACGTACCCCATCGACAAGTGATTGATCAAACGACAAAGTTCCCCGCAATACGCGGGCCAATGCAGTTTGCTCATCGCTGTTAGAATTTACGGAATTTGTTGCGCCGGCCTTTGCCATTTGGCCACTAGTCAAAAGCTCACCCTGATCCTTAAAGCGTAAAATGCACTGTTCTTTTTGGTGCTTAAAATCAAAGCTAACTCGATCCTCTGCAAAAGAAGTGGCATCTTGGCATGACAGCGCGAGCATTTCGGATGCAACAATGCTGATATTACGTCGATTTTTTTCATCTCCATCACGACGAAAGTGACTTCGGATCCAATTTTGAACGGTTTCTTCGCTGTCCAAATTCCGATCAACAACCAAACGGGCCCAACCCGAAGACATACGTGCGCGCACATCATCAGATGGCCCATAATCGATGACTTTTCCGTCGCTCATGACCAACAGAAAGTCGGCCATTTCATGGATGGCACGGTTATCGGTCGCAACCACAAAGGATCGACCAGCGCGGCGTTCTATCTGAAAACGCTGGCAAAGGGCGGCGATCATTGCTTCTGATGCGCTGACCTCGGGCTGATCAATAAGATATAAACCAGGGTTCAGGATGAATGCCCGCGCAAAACTAAGTGCTTTTTGTTCGCTCGCAGACAATAAAGTGGCATCGTGAGCGTTTAGAATTCTGTCAGCAGCTTCGCCGGAATAAAGCATTTGCTCCATAACTTTACGGGCACGTTCTTTGACGCGATCGTCTTGGAAACAAGTTAGATTTTGTGAACCACTTGTAGGCAATAGAATGGGTTCTTTTGGCAAATATACGGCAGGCACAATTTGTGAACGTGCACTTCGGTCCCACAAATTTACCTCGTTGAATTCAACAGAGCCTTCGATATTTAGTGCACACAGATCAAAAGGGGAAATCAGGCTAGATAAAAGTAGGCTTTTACCACTGGCCGGTGCGCCGATTATTCCAACCAAAGTGCCGGAGGGCACCTCAATGTTGATATTGCTCAGCAGTTTTTCACCACAATCCGTAGAAACTGAAAGATCGTGAACCCACAATCCCTTGTGGTCAGCTGATTTTGCATCAAGAGGTGCTTCAATTTGAATGACATTCCCTGCGCGAGTGTAAGACGGCGGTTTTTCAAATTGAAGCATTGAAATGTAAGAACCAATTGCTTCGGTTGACCAAAGGCTGAAGAGAATTGCGGCAAAAACAGCAGATGAGGTAATTACGTTGTTTGCCGCAAGCCAACTTCCAACAACAAGTGTCACCACAAAACCAACAGCAGAGGCAACATTCCTTAAGCTGCGCAGAAAACTGGGCGATGTTGGGGGTGTGTTTTTCGCCATTTTGAACCCCAATTTATCTCGACCTGAAAAAATCGATGCCGCCTCTTCGGGGTTAAAGTCCCAAAGGCGATCACGGTCAACGATTGCCCAGTAAAGCCGGACAAGGGCAAAACCTGTAAATCCACCAAAAACGATGCCTAATGGTAAAAATGGATGCACGAACGCTAAACAAAGAACCAACACGCCTGCAATAGCGGCCCGCACGCGTAATTCAGCAGGACCACGCTGCATGCCATACCCTGCCAATGCTCGAACGTAGGAATAGTCCAAAATCAACGCCGCAATTACCGGAACAACCGCAAGAACGGCAAGGATTGGAATCGCGCCCTTATTTCCAGTTTCAATAACCATTGATTGAAAAAGCAACGCAAATACAGCCAGCGAAATCCAGCATAGCGAGCTGAGCGTACCAAAAAGCCAGGTTAGAATGAAGGCCCACCGTGGCATTGCACGGTCGCGGAACAATGGCTGATTTGAGGGTGGTTTGGTGTCGGTCTTCACGAAATCAGCCAAGGGATCGCCTCCTATTTTGCGTGGGGGATTTGCTTGAATACGTCTGTTCAAGTTCCCGTCAAACACCAGCGATAGTCGGAATTCGTAAATTTATCATTTCGATTGAGTTAACCAAAACTAAAGATCAAGACAGCTGAAATTTTATGATTGCCGGTTATGTAGATTTTAACTTTCGGCGTTCTATCAATGGGGCAACATAGGACGCATTCAATGAAAAAACGACTTTCTTCCTTTTATGGTAGCTCGCGAAAAACGCCGCGTTTTGGTCTGCTTGCTTTTACGCTCTCTTTCTTTGTGATTACGGCAACTGCTTTTGCAGCGAGTCAGGTTGCGCGTAGTGTGATGTTGTATCAAGAGGAAGAAATTGACCCTGTTATTGCGGGCAGTGATCTTGATGATATTCCGGCTTTGATGCGCGGAAATCGTCCTTCGGTTACAACCAGCCTTGCATATGGCGAAACTAAAACGCCAAGGGTTCCGCGCATGTGTGAAATGCCCAAAGATTACTTTGAAAAGGCAGAATTGGACGTTGATCTACCTGTCGGGTATACGCGTCGAAATGGGTATGTGCGTAAGTTTAAGGACAGACGTGGTTTTTTGACCGAACGCGAAATGCGCGCGGCTAAGGTCGCATGGCATTACTTTGAGAAATTTACGCAACCCACAACCGGTCTTGCCAATTCTGTTGGAAATTTTCCTTCGACAACCATGTGGGATACTGCCTCTTATATTAGTGGTTTGGTTTCCGCCTATGAACTTTGTTTGATCGAAAAACCGGAATTTGATGATCGAGTATTTCGCCTACTTACAACATTTAAGGGGCTGAAACTCTTTCGAGGTGAATTGCCCAATAAAGTGTACCACACCAAGACGGGTGCGCAGGTTGATTATACGAACAAACCGGGCGAAGTTGGCTTTTCCGCATTAGACATTGGGCGATTTCTTGTTTGGATGCGGATATTAAAAAACCGATATCCATATCTGGGCAACACCATCGACAGCGTTCTTTTGAAATGGGATTACTCCAATGCAATTTCATCCGAGGGACTGCTCGTAGGCGCGTATATCGACAAAAAAACCAAAGAGATTAAGTACGCTCAAGAAGGGCGGCTTGGTTATGAAGAATACGCAGCTAAGGGATTTGCTCTTTGGGGTTTTCGCCCGTTGCTTGCCCACCGCGCTGAGCCGTTCCTGACGGCGAGTATATTTGGTGTGGCGGTTCCCTATGATGGTCGTGATCCGCGGATTTTCCATTCTCAAAATTATGTTGTGACAGAATCATATTTGCTGGATGGCTTAGAATTCGGTTTTGACATGCCACATGGTAACAGCAGTAAGGACCGCATGCATTCAGACGGATGGCGGGCGGAGTTTGCAGATCGAATTTATTTGGTACAAGAACAACGTTACACACATACTGGATTTTTAACCGCGCGATCCGAGCACAACGTCAAAGGCCCCCCATATTTTACCTATGACACGATATTCTCGGATGGATATCCTTGGAATACTGTAACCCCGCGCGGTGACTATGCACCAGATCATTCAGCGGTTTCCGCCAAGGCTGCAATGGGTCTTTGGTCATTATGGGATACGCCCTACACGGATGATTTGTTTGAGGCGATTGTTGAACTCTATAATCCTGAAAACGGCATGTATGAGGGGCTTTACGAAGGTGGGCAGGGTAAGATTGAAATCTATACCGCCAACATTAACGGCATTATTTTAGGATCGTTGCTTCACAAAGTTCAGGGGAAACTTCTCACGCCCTACTTAGGTGAAACCGAGGTTTGGTATACCGCGTTTCGCGAGCAAGACGCCAGGGAACGAAAACACCTTCCAGATCCATTTACCCAAGATAATTGGCTGCCCGCTCTAAGGCATGCTGTACAATCGGAGACAAAATTATGATGCGCAAATTATTGCTAACCACATGTCTTTTAGCGTTTGGACAAATAAATTTTACTGGTGGCGCAATGGCACAAAGCGCACTGCCCCCCAAAACCGCTGACCAATTCGATCCTGAAAATGCCGTCATTGATACAGCAATTCCTTTTGCCATTGGTGCAAGACAAGCTCGACAATCTTTACGCGGCGCATTTGGGTGGGACACGTTCCAAGAAGGGCTTGTGGAAGGCGTCTATTTTCGCTTTGATCCAGATGGTTATGCACGATTTTCGACCTCTCCGCGATTGGACACCGATGTATTTGAAGTAATTTGCCGGCCACGAACACTTTTGTGTATTGCCAGAAAAGATGCCCTAACAATTGTTTTGGATTCTCGTGGTCGTGTTCAGTTGAAAATTGATCAACTTTTAGAAGGCGATACGTTTTTTGTTTCCGAAGGCGTCAGCGAACTTCAACTTCCAGAGCGGCTTTTTTTGCCATTGGATTCGCGTTTGGAAACTTTGTTGATGGCAGGAGGTGAGCTCATAATCCGGCGAGATTCTGAGGATGTGCACACTATTTCTCTAAATGGGTTTTCTGCTGTTGTTCCATATTTGCGATGGGTTGCAGCCGAACAAAATTACACAATTCTCCCGCGTGATTGGCCTGTTCCCAGCTCAAACACACCAATTTCTGAAAATTCATCTTTCAACGATTCCGTTTGGTCGTCACGATTGGTTCCAGATGACAATGAAACCGCAAATTTGATGGGAAACACTACACTACAGAATGCAAATGCGGTAGGTGAGGGAATGGAGCAATTAAGCTCGGAAATTGATGCCCTACGCCAGGCCTTGTTGGCGCAAAACAAACCGAACTCTGTGCATGATCCAATGATTGATGAAGGAGAAACCCTTCCTTTGACTAGTTTTCATCGGGGAGAAGCACATGCCTTGGGCAAGGGGGTTGATTCATCGCTTGATTATCAAGTTCGTTTGTCGAAGTTAGAAATCAGCATGATACAAGTTTTGTCCGACTTGAAAACTATTGAATTGGCCATTTCTGAAAATACGGCACCAAAAGCCATTAAGCCGGAGGTTTCTAATTACAACGATGAAATGGCTGTAAATAAAGCAAATGACGCGGCATTGGCCAACGATGAAGTGGAAAAAATATTTGAAAAGTTGCTTGCGGCGCGAAATAAAACTTCTGAAATGGATTCAGAAGTTAGTAAGAGGTTTGAAGACGAAGCAAAGACTTTGTTGGGTGATAGCCGAGCCCCAATTTCACCTGTGGCGACGGATACCATAACTCAATTGTCTTCAGAACTTGGGATTTCAAAAAGCAGCGCGTCGTTGCTTTTGACGTTGTTGGAATCCTCAGTCAACGGAACTGAACAAAAGGAAATTGCAGGAACGGGTACAGAAGGCAATGACACCTCAACGCTGCTTTCAGATCGAATGGTTATGAAAATTTTGTCGGATCTGGAAAATGACGCGAAAACTTTGCCTATCAAGCAAGTTGATGTTCCTTCGCTGGTTGATGAGGCGGAAAAACCTATTGTGCAAGCACAAATATCGCGCGAATTCGTGACACTTTCAGAATATCTGAGAACGGTGCTACACTCGGCCAAGCCATAAACCTAAAAGATTGCCAAGTTGGAAGTTCTAAGATCCCTTTGTGAATCACTCTGAGGTTAAATTTAGTGTCGGTATGAATTTAGGAATGACCCAAATTCTGTGTAGTGTAAGGATTCAAGAACAATCGCGTTCGTATTCAAAGACAAAGCTGTATTATTTTCGGAAGAATTTTCAAAACGACCGGCCATCCACCCATCTTCGTTGGATTTGAGATCATCCAACAATGCCAGGGTTTCGTGCGTGTATTTGGTTTGATAAATCGCGTTCCAAGCAAATGCTGACTTCAAACTTATGGTTCGAAAATCAGGGTACTCAGTCCCGTCCTCACCAAGAACTGCCCAGCTCTTTCCGTTTCCAAAAACCGTACTATAGGCAAAATAGGGCGCGTCATTTAGGTGATCTTCTGAAACTAACGTTCGTATTCCAGTCTTTGTAAACCGCGCTTCTTGCGCACGATAAACTTGGAACGCGTGTAGGCTGCTATCCGTATCCAATCCCATTTCAAGGGCCATCATAAAGTATGGCTCACTTGTTATTGGCGTAATTGCACTAAAATCCTGAAATCGTCTAACATCGATCGGAATATTCACCCCTTCCACTTTTTTCCAAGTTAGATTGTCGACTGGCGTCGCGGCATGCAACGCATCCAATCCATATAACAATGCTGCTCGGGCAGCGTATTGTTCATATCCAATTCGTCCCTCTTGGCGACGCTCCAGTGATTGGCTGTTTAAACGGTGGGATCCGGAAAGGTAGCCATTTTTTGACATTTCTGCCAGCGACCAGGATGTGTTCAATTTTCTAATTTTTGTATCCAACTCTGGAACTCGATTGCTGAGTACTTTTAAGGCGAGTAGGAGGCGACCCAAATCCAGCGCGGACCATCCAATTCCGCCAATTGAGGGATTGTTTTCATAATCCGTCATTGCGAGCGTTTTAGTATTATACACCTTGTTAGGTAGAAGCCCGTCAACGAGCGGGAGTCTGCTTAGCGAGTGCACCACGAGGTCCGCTCGATTTACCAGTTCCGGTGCCTCGATAACCCCAATTTTTTCTGCTGCAATTAGGGCAAATATATATGAACCAAGGTCCCACAGCGTGGTCGAAGGAAAATTATCTACAGAATTTACAAATCCGGTTTCTGATTGTGTATTGTTTTTGATGTAACTCCATGCGGCATTCGCGGCGTCAACTTCCTTGGATGTGAGAGTGCGCTGAGTGACACGTTGCAAGGCAATTGACGCGGCAGTTCTTTTCGCGGGATCAATCGCTTTGTGATAATTGCGCGCAGGAGGGGAATCGACAGCAATTGCAATTCCTGCTGCACCACTAAGACCCAAGAGAAAAGCAACATTGATGCCCAATGCCGTAAAATTATTTCGCGATGACATGATGATGGCTTCCTTCTGTAGAATTCAAATTGTTTGTTGAGAGCGCAACGTGGCCTTTGGCAGGTTTCCAGAAAGCGGCCCTAATGATGGGGATCACTGACCAGGCATTCCAACAAGCCCAAAATACATTGACAGTTAGTGAGGCAGCCGAACTTGTGCCGTTGAATAGAAAAAAATTACAAAAACCAAAAACGATGGCCAAAAAACTTAAGACAAGAATCCCTAAGTGAAACCGAATATAGCGAAGGGCACCATCAAATTTGGGTGTCTTCGGGGTTGGTTGAAATTTAAATTTTTGGCCTCTTAGAGCCAAGTAGAATGCGCGTAGATTTATAGGAAGAGTCGCTATCGTCGTGCGTGCGCTTTTGTGCGTTGAGTGCCCCCATCCACCTAATATCATAGCAATTTCATTGGTGATAAGTAGTGGTAGCAAATGTGCAAAAAACACAACAGAATAGGCACTTACAGGCATAATTCCCGTGAAAAGAGTGAGGATGGGTGTCAACAAGAGGATCAAAACCCATAAGCATGAAAAATAGGAAAAAAACGTTGCAAGATAGTGCAATTTTCGACGCCATGGCATTTTCGAATTGAAAATTGGATTGTGATTTATAGCTATGTCAAAGGTTCCGCCGGCGTACTTTAATTTCTGTACCGCCCATGCATTCATGCCCCACGGTGACAGCATCTTACTTTCGACGATTGGATGGTAGATTGATTTCCATTTCGGATTTGTATGCACTTTAATCGACGAAAGAAGGTCCTCGGACACGTGAAATTGAAACGGCGCAATCTGCGAATGTTGAATCGCAAAACGTTTCGTAATTTTGGCGTTGAGTGGATTGAGTTTGGAGCATTTGAAAGTAGATTTTTGCCATTGAATGTTAGCAACTTGAAATGCTGCTTCTCGACGGTGAATGGAACCAGCACCACAACAGAATGATGCGTTGTTCCTATTTCTACGTCGTTGGATAACATCAAAAAAATATCCTGGGTCAACAAGGAAAGGATCTTGGTCATTTGTAGATTTTTCGTTTTTGGTTTTGAGTTTTAAGAATGTTAGCTGTCGAGGGAAGTTGACTAATATTTTGCCGAAGCTGTCGCATTCAGGAATGTCGTAAAACCAATGTGGCGTTTGGACCCAAGCCACCGAAGGGTCTCGAAAATAGCCCAACGTATTTTCCAAAAAACTAGGGAATAGGCGTGTATCCGCATCACAAATAGCAAAGAAATCGCCTGTACTGTGGAACAAGGCATTTCGAAGATTACCCGCCTTATAGCCGAAGTTGTCCAATCGGCTAAGATACGAGACCTGCTCTTGTTTGGCGACTTGGGCCATACAATACCTGGCGCCGTCATCCAGAACGAAAACTTTTACTTTCGCGTTTCGAGGTGACTTAACCATTTTTGCGTTTTTAATACTGAGACGAACAATTTCTGGGTCTTCATCATATGTCGTTATAAATATGTCGATATTGATTGGCCCGTTGCCAGATAACCCAGCGTTAGCCCGTGTTTTTGGTGCCATTTTGCGGGGGGTGTCGCCCCACGACCAAATATCAAAAGCGAATAAAAGGGTGCCCAAATATGCGAGGGTTTCGGCTGTCGCAACCAGAATAGAAAACGCCAAAGCATCAGGGTTTAATGATGATGTCCAACGCCAAATTAAGTACCAAGCACCAAGTGCAATTGTGACAGACATCATCATTTGCCAAAGGAATTCTACGATAGAGCTGTGTTTTTGAGGCGCTAACGGGATCCGATCCTCAAATTTACTGAAATAAAAACAGGATTTAGGGTGGATCGGTGAAATCCTAGCGTTATCAAAATATTTATTTTGCAATTTAGCTCGCAATTCGAAGTTTTACAGGCTCGATTTGTTGACCATCTTTGGCAATTCCAGTGGTCGACGAAACGTAATCAAGAGGCGAAACGTTCAACGCCGCAGCTGTTGCGAATGCATGGGCAAATGCCCAGTTACCATCTGTTATCATTCCATCTACAAATGCACCGCTATGTGCCCGCGTATTTTGAAACAACAAGCTGTTTTTTATGAATGATCCTTTTTCGGCAATAGAATTGGGACCAAGAAAAACAGGACCATTGATCGTTGCACCTGCGTCCACGTAAGCGTTTTCAGCCAGAAAAACAGGGCCGCTTACCTTCGCTTTACTATTTATTTCAGCGCCTTCAGACAAAAATTGGCCCGGCGAAAATTCCTTGGCAGAATGTTTGATAAACTTATAGCCACCATCCAAAATCTTATGATTAGTGTCAAAGAAGTCCTTTCCACAGCCCACATCGAGCCAAGTAAAGGTGGATTGGTACACATTTAAATCCACGCCTTCGGCCAACAGTTTCGGTAACAAGTGTGTGCCAATATCGCAGGCCTGTATTAAGGGAATTTTGTCCAGAATGCTGGGGTTGAATATATAAATCCCCGTATTTGCGAGATTTGAAATTGCTTCTGATATCTTTGGCTTTTCTTGAAATGCTGTAATTTGATCCAAGGAGTTGCAATCAATTATACCAAATTTTTCAACGCATGTCGGATCAACACGTTGGGCGGCGATGGTAACGGCTGCGCCTGAACGTTTGTGCTGTTCCATCATTTCTGCAAGGTTCAGATCAATCAGCGCATCCCCGCAAAAAACAAAAAAGTCATCAAAGAATGCCGCATTTTCTTGATGCATTTTTAAAAGGCTGGAGGCTGATCCGATAGCATTATCCCACCATAATTCGCCTTTAAAATGGCCTTCGTTTGCGTATTGAATATGTTTTCCAAATGCGGCGCCGCATTTAAGATGCTGGATAATTTGGGGACCCAGATACACGGGATTAATCACGACGTCCTCCAACCCAAATCGACCGAAATGTTCAAGTAAATGTTCGATAATTGGCCTGCCGAGAATGGGTAGCATTGGCTTAGGCATGTTGAAGGTTAAAGGTGCACATCGCGATCCTTTGCCAGCTGCTAAAACAACAGCTTTGGTTCCTTTTAGTCGTCTGCGTTTTACCCATGGATTTTCTAAAGCTTCTTTTGCGTCTGAAAATAGCCGCAGTTCCTTATCTAGACCTAGCTTAACTAGTTTTCGTTGAACGCTGTGGTTCGCGCCCAAAAAACCAACATTGGCGTTGCCTTGCGCGATAAAGATCATGGCACTGATACCGCTTTCCGAAGCGTTGCCCACGCCTGACAAATCAAAAAGTGTGATTTTTGTGCTTGATTTGGGCGGGCACCATCGCTGCATTCCGGCTACTGCGTCTGATCGTAATTGTCGCGTCGTGATTTGAACGATTTGCAGGTGCGGCAGGTTATTTATGAGTGAAAACATGTGAGATACTTTCAATGAATCGAAGTTTTGGGATCGTGCCGTTTCGTGGCACCTTCAAAAAAGGGAATTTTCCCCAACCCTATTGTCCAAGCCAAAAAAGGTGTTCTCTTTATGCAAAAGACCAATAGGAAAGTGAAAAAAAGAGCAAAACAAACTTTGGCGCAAACATATAGGGATGGGAGAAGTTGTACGTTTCTGATGAGACTTTCGAATAGATCCAGAAAAATGGGATGGCAGAGGTAAATTCCAAAACTATATGGCGCTAGGCTTGAAATGATGGGCGGCCATGTACGGTGCGCGTTTAGCATAAGGGCTGCGAACAAAAGTGCTGGCATGACAAAATCTGCCCAGAACGCTGGTGTGAAATTATGTTGCCATTCACCAGTGATTGCGACGTTGTGAGTGTATATTATTTTGATACCCAGCAACAAAACGGCAAGATAACAAATGAGTACGAACCAATCATTGAGATAGGTGAAAGTATCCCGCTTTTTGTATATACCCCAAAATGCGCCTGCAATCAGACCATAGCCGCAATAAGTTAGAACCTTTACGAAGCGCAGGATGTAGTCAAAGCCATTTTTATTCTGCAAATTTGACCACAAATAAACGTCGGCTTCGCGTTTAGTCGCCAGACAAATCAATACCAATAACCCAAGAAATGGATACTTCACTGCCACCAGAAACAACGGGTAGAACAATAAAAGCGCAAACAGTGTTTGAATGAAATGCATGTGATATTTCACATCACCAAGTACAAAGTACCCCAGCCAAGCTGAAACTGATTGTAAGTCGTTAAAAATGGCGTCTTGATAACCATAGGAATATGCCTTGATCAGCGAATAGAGGGCATAGAAAACTGTCCAAAATGCGAACGGAATAAGCAAGCGGCGGGCTTGCTCTTTCAATGTTTCGAAATATCCACGCGGGCGACGTTCCAACGCCATAAGTAGCAAAAATATGGATATGATCAGGAAAAGCTCGGTTCGCGCTGTGTAGATTATCATTCGGAAAACAAGAGGGCCCAAACGTTCTGGTGGGCTGGCATCAGGAAATGGCTGACCATTTGCATCGGTCGAACCATGAAGGCCCACCATAGAAATACCCGCAATCAATCGAAGTGCGTCTAACCAAACCATTCTGTCACTTGGCACTGTCATACTCATTCCTAGGTTTGCGTCGCTATTGATTGCGTTTGAATAAAAACCCAAATTCAAAACAATCGGTTAAGCGAAACAATTTTTTTGCCTGCAGAACGAATATTTTTTCATTTTCAAATTCATCAAATGTTAGGGCATCCGAATTAATCAAAAGGGCAAACCAAAGGGAACTGTACTATGCAATCGGTTAAACTTTTTGCCACAATCGTTTTGATTTGGGTGTCTCTTGCAACCCAAACTGCGGCTCAAACGGCTGAGGCCAATGAAGCCGTAGGTTCAGATAGACAAACCTGTGTCACCCTGGCGCGACTGTTGAAATTGGATGCCTCTGCGTGTGATGATTCCGTTCACAAAACGATCGTTGAACCAATGAATGTGGTGCAAAATGATTTTCAAAATGTTGCACCAGCAGTTGTTGTTGAGCCAGTTTTGGCGGTTTCATTGGTGAACCCTTTGATGCCAGCAAATACGATTTCACGGCCTGCCGATTACGATTATCGCATTCACTTTCCACAAGGTTCTGACATTATTGTCGAAGAATTTGGTCAACACTTGGATATGCTTGCGGGAATATTACAGTACTCCTCACTGTCACAAACTTGTCTGAAATTAGTGGGGCATTCTGATACCAGTGGATCGGCAAAGGCCAACTTCAACATGGGCATGTTGCGTGCCAAGGCGGTTAAGGGATATTTGACCAATCGCACTGCGTTTGCCTCGACGCGGATTGAGGTGACGAGTGAGGGCGAAGATGCTCCTTTACAAGGCATTTCAACCACTGATCCTAAAAATCGTCGTGTGGAAATTTGGGCGCGTCACTGCGGCTGAGCCTGTTAAGCCGGCAGTTTCCAACTGGCACATTACGCGGCTGTTGCAATGAATATATTGTAAATATTGGGCGCTACGGTGTATAGGCGGCGAACGATCAATTTGCCTTGCCCAATTCGATGAGCCGAATTTTATGCCACAAAAATCAACGAACAAAACACCCATTCGCAAGGCCGCTTTATTGTCTGTTGCACCGATGATGGATTGGACGGATCGTCATTGTCGTTATTTCCATCGCCAACTTAGCAAAAACAGCCTTCTTTACACCGAAATGGTAACAGCACCCGCGATTATTAATGGGGACCGAGAGAGGTTGTTGGGATTTGACGCAACAGAGCATCCTGTTGCGGTTCAACTAGGGGGTTCCAATCCTGCACAATTGCAACAAGCAACGGCAATTTCTTGTGACTTTGGGTATGATGAAGTGAACTTGAATTGCGGGTGCCCGTCTGATCGTGTGCAATCTGGATATTTTGGTGCGGTCTTGATGGCAAAACCAGATTTGGTTGCTGAATGCGTTTCTGAGATGAAGGCGGCTGCGAACGTTGAAATCACTGTAAAGTGCCGCATTGGTGTCGATGATCAAGATCCACAAACCGTATTGCCAAACTTTCTGGCCAAAGTAAGTGCGGCTGGTGTGACACGGTTCACAATCCACGCGCGCAAAGCATGGTTGCAAGGTTTAAGCCCCAAAGAAAACAGGGATATTCCGCCACTGGATTATGACATCGTTCATCAAATGAAAGCTGAATTTCCACATCTACATATTTCCATAAATGGTGGCGTAACGACGTTGGAACAAGCAAGCGGTCTTATTGAACAGGGCCTTGATGGCGTTATGATTGGGCGTGCAGCCTATCATCAACCAGCCGATATTCTGTGTGATGCTGACGAGCTCATTTTTAGCGATGAAAAAGGGCAGGGCGTAGATGCTGCAATCCAAACAATGCTGCCTTATATCGAAAACCATCTTTTGAAGGGTGGGCGGTTAAACCAAATCACACGTCATATGCTGGGGGCCTTTGCGGGCAAACCCGGTGCGCGACGTTGGCGTCGGCATCTATCGGAATTTGCCCACAAGGATGGGGCGGGTCCCGAAACAGTGTTGGAAGCACTTGCAAAAATGCGCGAAATTGAAACTGCTTAGGCAACTCTGGAGGCGCGACCACCGCGGCGTTTTTTTAATCGTGGTGCACGTTCTGGTAATTCGGCCATAATGGTCTGGCGTTCTTCTTCGGACAGTTTTGCCCACATCGTGATCTCATCAACGCTGCGCAAACAGCCCGCGCAAATACGTTCCACGGGGTGAACAACGCAAATATTTACGCAAGGCGAAGATACTTCGTCGCGACGCCAGATTTCATCAGCCATGCAGATCCCTATTCGCCTGATACTATGTACTTTTTTTAACTGACTAACGCAGCTTGCCGTAAATTACAGGTCAAAAACGAATTACAGAAATATTTTTTTACGTTTTCTGCCGTTTGCCTGTCATTTATGGCAGATGTGCCAGCCTATCTAATGCGCCTTGCAGGATGTATCCCGCGGCGACGTGGTCAATGATCTGTGCGCGTTTTGCCCGTGATGTATCTGCCTCGATCAATGCGCGTTCAGCAGCGACAGTTGACAGTCGTTCATCCCAAAAGGCGATATTAATTTCAGTCAAACGTTCAAGGTTGCGGGCAAATGCACGGGTTTTTTGGCAACGCACACCTTCTGAACCATCCATATTTCTGGGTAAGCCCAGTACAAACCCAGTTACTTGACGCTGTTTTGCCAGCTCTAATAATCGCTCGGCATCCGCCGTGAATTTTGTTCGTCGAATGGTTTCCAATGGCGTGGCGATGTTGCGGAAAATGTCAGATGTGGCAATTCCGATGGTTTTGTCGCCAAAATCCAAAGCGAAAATCGGGCTCATTTCTTTCAAACTACTGCCGAATTCAACAAAGTCCTCGATAATGGCCATTATTCCAATGCCTCACCAGCACTATTAATTAGGGCTAAACTTTCAGGGCTGGCGGCAAAAATTTGACGCCCTTCTGCCAAAATAGCCTTTGCGCGATCGTTTTGATTTAGAATTGCCAATGCGCGGATCAAACGCGCCCATTCCTCGGCACTGCCACCGTCGGATGCCAGTCTTTCAGCCAAACCTTCGACCATATTGCTAATCATTTCTTGGCGATCTGCTTCATCCATGTCGGCGGCGTTTGCGATGGTTTGTGCATCCGGACCAGGCAGCGTTGCATCGGGCAAAGCGGGTTCTGGTGGTGAATATTTTATCCCAGCGTCTTCTGCCAAGGATGGAAGACGACTTTGGATAAATGCGCGCCAAGGTGCATCTGGCGCACTGTCTGTCAAAAGACTTTGCCACGTTTCAAAGGCTAAATCGCTGCGCTGTGCTTGTGCCCACATCAGGCCAACATAATAGCGCGCCAGTTGATTTTCAGAATCCAATGCAAGCGCTTTGTCTAAATTAGTCTCAGCCGTTGGGGAAACATAGCCACCAGCAGCCAGTACCTGAAATTCCGCCAAAATGGCATATTCATCAGCAGTAGTGGCATCGCCCAACAGTTCGATACGACGCTGCATCGCCTTATAGGCGGCGGCGTAGTTACCCAAATTGCTTTCTGCGCGTGCTAAAACCTCAAATCCTTGCGCGTCATCTTGGCGTTCAGCCATTTTTTCACGAAGCTGTTCAACCAAGGCAACATAAGCCGGATCAACGCCTCCTAAATCAACACTGACAGGCATGTCTGTTTCTGCTTGGGCTTGGCTGGGGCGGTTTTGTCGATTGGTTTCAATTGCATCAAGCCTTGCGTTCAACGGCAAATCGCGTGCGCCTACCGCACCCAGCTTGGCATAGGCAAGTGCACCACCGCCAACAACGAATACACCAACTGCAACGGCTAGGATTGTCTTGCTGGTCACGGATGAATCATTTTGGCTTACATTTCCTTGATCATCCAATGCCAATATACGGCGGGCAATTTCAGCACGCGCACGTTCGTGTTCAGACGCCAAAATCAAATCACGCGCCAGATCGCGATCAAGTTCTGCCAGTTGATCGCGATAAACCTGTAAATCGCTGCTTTTATCTTGCGTCGAAGAGGTGCCAAAAATCGCCAAAAGAATGGCTAAAAACACCAATCCTGCAAGGGTTATCGCTGTGATCCAAAAAACCATATTATTCTCCTAATGGATGTGTATCGTCACTGAAGGATTGGCAAAAGCGCAAAAACGACGCATCACAGAAATACGACTGTCGCAAAACGGATTAAAACGGACGTTCTGCGTCTTGGAATCTTTGGAAATTTGGCGCAAAAGGACGCAAAGGTCCAAGACCTGTCTCAAGAAAGTGTTATGTTCATGAAACGTTATTCTGCTTTTGCCGTTGCTCGCGAGGCGGCGCGATATCATTCAGGTTGGGAACGCGCATGGCGTTCGCCAATGCCGAAAAAATCTTACGATGTGATTATCGTGGGTGCCGGTGGTCATGGTTTGGCCACGGCTTATTACTTGGGAAAAAATCACGGCATCACCAATGTGGCCGTGATTGAAAAAGGTTGGCTTGGCGGTGGTAACACCGGTCGTAATACGACGATCATCCGCTCAAACTACTTGCAAGATCCTTCAGCCGCTATTTTCGAGAAGGCCCGCAGTCTTTATGAAACGATGTCTCAGGATTTGAACTACAACGTCATGTTCAGCCCGCGCGGCGTCATGATGTTGGCCCAAACCCAAAGCGAAATTCGCGGCTATTTGCGCACGGCACAGGCTAATGCGTTGCAGGGGGTTAAGACCGAATTCATTACACCCGCCCGTGTTAAAGAGTTGTGCCCGATTATTGAGTTGTCTGGCCCGCGTTACCCAGTTCTGGGTGCGCTGTGGCAAGAACGCGGCGGCACGGCCCGTCACGATGCGGTTGCTTGGGGATATGCACGTGCGTGTTCTGACATGGGCATGGATATCATTCAGCAGTGCGAAGTGACCGGCGTTGATCAAGCAGATGGTCAGGTTACTGGTGTTAAAACCACCAAAGGTGACATCGCGTGTAAAAAACTTGGCGTGGTTGTTGCAGGTCACTCTGGCGTGCTGGCCGATATGGCGGGTTTCAGATTGCCTGTGGAATCTATTGCCCTGCAGGCATTGGTATCAGAGCCGATCAAGCCTTGCATGGATGTGGTCATCATGGCCAACACGGTGCACGGATACCTGTCACAATCTGACAAAGGCGAGATGGTCATTGGTGGCGGTACAGACGGGTTTAACAATTACACCCAACGTGGATCATTCCATCACGCCGAAGAAACCGTGCGTGCGCTGGTCGAAACCTTCCCGATGCTGTCACGCTTGAAAATGTTGCGCCAATGGGGCGGCATTGTGGATATGACTGGCGATCGCTCACCAATTTTGTCATCCACGCCCTTGGGTGGATGTTTCATCAACTGTGGCTGGGGCACCGGCGGCTTTAAATCCATTCCGGGCTCTGGTTGGGGCATGGCCGAATTGATGGCCAAAGGCAGCTCACCATTAACAGATGCATTCGGTTTGAACCGATTTGCCGAAGGACGCTTCATTGATGAAAGCGTTGCAGCAGGGGTGGCACACTAATGAACCAGTTTAACCCCACCCGTTTTTCTATGATTGAGGGATGCTGATATGCTGATCCTAGACTGCCCATACTGCGGCACATCCGCTGATGAAACCGAACTTTCCCCCGGTGGCGAGGCGCATATCAAACGATATGGCCCTGGTTCATCTGACACTGATTTTGAAGGTTATTTGTTTGGCCGTGAAAATCCCAAGGGTGTTCACTTTGAACGCTGGCGCCATGCGAATGGGTGCGGCAAGTGGTTTCATGCGGCGCGTTGCACCATGACACTTGAGGTGTTCGGCACATATGCGGCCCAAACATTTGAGCCGCCTCAAGAAATCAAAGACAAAATTTCCGCGAAACGACCAGGTTGGTCTTGGAGAGACTTCTCATGAGTACGCGTTTGCCAAACGCTGGCCGTCTGATCGATGCCAGCAAACAAATCGAATTTTCCTTTAACGGCAAACGCCTAAAGGGCTATGAGGGCGATACACTTGCCTCGGCTCTTTTGGCGAATGACCAAATGCTTGTCGGGCGCTCATTTAAATATCACCGTCCGCGCGGCATTGTGGCCTCGGGTGCAGAAGAGCCGAACGCCTTGATGAACATGGGCGAGGGTGGTCAGTTTGAACCCAACCAACGTGCCACAACCACGGAACTGTTTGATGGTCTTGCGGCGAAATCGCAAAACCATTGGCCAAGCCTTGATTTTGATGTGGGCGCGATCAACACCCATTTGGCGCGTTTTCTGCCGGCTGGTTTCTATTACAAGATGTTCATTCATCCGCGCCCTTTCTGGAAACACGTTTATGAACCGATCATCCGTAAATCCGCGGGCTTGGGTCGTGCACCCAAAGATCGTGATCAGGATCGGTACGAGCATTTTTATACTTTCGTTGACGTTCTGGTTGTCGGCGGCGGTGTTGCTGGCCTTCAGGCGGCATTGGCGGCGGGACAATCTGGTGCCAATGTTCTGTTGATTGAACAAACTGCTGATTGGGGTGGCCGTGCACAAGTTGACGGTGGCGAAGTAGACGGGAAACCTGTTGCCGATTGGATCGCATCAACCCTTAAGGCGCTGGATGATTTGCCAAATGTAACCCGCCGCGATCGTTTGATGGGCGCGGGTGTTTATGATCACGGTTATGCGCTGGGCTATGAGCGGGTGAATGATCACACGCCATCTAATGCAGGACCTCGTCATCGTTTGTGGCGCATTCGGGCCAAGCAAATCGTGACGGCAACGGGTGCAATTGAGCGCCCACTTTCCTTTGCTGGAAACGATATTCCAGGTGTGATGCTGGCCAGTGCCGTGCGTGATTATGCCGTTAATTTCGGCGTGTCCGTGGGTGATCGCACGGTTGTTGTGACAAACAATGACGATGCGTATCTGACTGCGATTGCCATGAAAAATGCTGGTCTTGATGTACCGGCCATTTTGGATGCACGTGCATCCGCAAATGGTGATTTGGTACAACAAGCAATTGATATGGGCATTCGTTTGGAATTTGGCCGCGCCATCGCTGCTGTCAAAGGGGGCAAACGTGTCACTGGTGTTAAAGTCTGTGCTCAAATCGGCGAGGGCGCGGTTCTTAGTGAAATCGACTGTGAAGTTGTGGCAATGTCAGGCGGTTGGTCGCCTGTTGTGCATCTGTGGTCGCATTGTGGTGGCAAGTTGAATTGGGATGTAGAACAGCAAATGTTCCGCCCCGATGCGACACGTCCGCCAACGTCACACGATGGCGAAGCTATGGTTACCGTTGCGGGTATTGCCAACGGTTATTTGGACTTGAACAATGTTTTGCAAGACGCTGATCAAGCTGGTAAAAATGCGGCCAAGGCGGCAGGTTCAAAACCCAAAACTGCCAAGGCGCCAACCGCATCAGAGGCGACGATTTCGCCGATGGAACCTGTGTGGTTGATGCCCCAAGGTGCGCCGATCAAAAAGCGCATGAAGGCGTGGTTGGATTTTCAAAATGATGTGAAGGTTTCAGACGTTCAATTGGCCGCCCAAGAAGGTTATGAAAGCGTTGAGCACACCAAGCGCTATACCACTTTGGGCATGGCAACGGATCAAGGTAAATTGTCCAACATCAATGGTTTGGCGGTGCTTTCTAAAGCATTGAATGCGGATATTCCGCAAGTGGGTACGACGACATTCCGCCCGCCATATACGCCGATTTCCATGGGTGCGATTGCGGGCGAAGCGCGCGGTAAGGTTTTCCAACCTTTACGTCGCACACCGATCCATGATTGGAACATGGCAAATGGTGCGGACCCTGAACCTGTTGGTCAGTGGCATCGTCCGTTCGCATATGTGGAACAAGGTGAAACTGTCCACGAAGCGGTGAACCGCGAGGTACTGAACACACGTCAAAACCTTGGTCTTCTTGATGCATCCACTCTGGGTAAAATCATTGTCAAAGGTCCGGATGCCGGTAAATTCCTCGACATGATGTACACCAACATGATGTCTTCGCTAAAGCCAGGCAAATGTCGCTATGGTCTTGTGTGCACGGAAAACGGATTTCTGATGGATGACGGCGTTGTTGCGCGCATCGATGATGATACATATCTATGCCACACAACAACGGGCGGCGCGGATCGTATCCACGCACATATGGAAGAGTGGCTGCAAACCGAATGGTGGGATTGGAAAGTTTACACAGCCAACGTCACTGAACAATTCGCCCAAATCGCGGTGGTTGGCCCGAATGCCCGTAAGGTGCTGGAAAAACTGGGTGGCATGGATGTTTCCAAAGAAGCGTTGCCCTTTATGACATGGGCTGATGGCATCATTGGCGGTTTTGATTGCCGTGCTTATCGGATCAGTTTCTCGGGCGAATTGTCTTATGAAATCGCAGTGCCAGCTAGCCAAGGTCAGGCGTTCTGGGATGCCTTGATAGAGGCGGGCCAAGAATTCGGCGTTATGCCTTATGGAACGGAAACCTTGCACATTTTGCGGGCTGAAAAAGGCTTCATCATGATTGGGGACGAAAGCGACGGTACAGTGATCCCACAGGATCTGAACTTGCAGTGGGCGATTTCCAAAAAGAAAGAAGATTTCCTTGGCAAACGTGCGCAATTGCGCAGCCACATGGCGGACCCTGATCGTTGGAAATTGGTCGGTTTGGAAACGTTGGATGGGTCGGTTTTGCCTGATGGTGCCTATGTGGTGGCCGATGGCACAAACGCCAATGGACAACGCAACATGATCGGTCGCGTTACGTCCACCTATTATTCGGCAACATTGGATCGTGGTATCGCGATGGGCTTGGTTCTGCATGGACCTGATCGCATGGGCGAGGTTCTGGATATACCGAAAACCGATGGCACAATCATCAAGACGCGGATCGTTGATCCCGTGATCTATGATAAAGACGGAGAAAAACAAAATGTCTAATTCTGTCAGCGCCTTGAATGGCGAAAATGTCAAAGGCTTCGTGCAAGTTTCTGAATTGGGATTACAGGGCATGATCACACTGCGCGCAAATCTAAGCACGCCCAAGGTGAAAAAAGCGATCAAGGATGTGACAGGCGTTCTGGTGCCAAAAATGCGTCAAATCCTTCATGATGGTGACAACAGCATTGGCTGGATGTCACCAGATGAATTATTGATCCTTTGTCCGCATAGTGGGGCCGAGGCAATGGTGACGGCGCTGAATGATGCTTTGGGTAAAACGCATGCGCTTGTGATTAATGTGTCCGATGCGCGTGCAATGTTTGCGGTTAAAGGTGCCGATGCACGTGATGCCATGGCCAAACTTGCCCCAACCGATTTTGGCATGGGTTTTCAACCTGGTGAAATTCGCCGCAGCCGCCTTGCACAGGTTGCAGGAGCATTTTGGATGGTTGATCAAGAAACATTTAACGTTGTTTGTTTCCGATCTGTCGCGCGTTACATGTTTGATGTTTTGGCTGTTTCTGCAGAAAAAGGCGGCGAGGTCGGGTATTTCTAAGGCCCACGACCTTGCCCTTGCCGTCTAAAAGCGTTTTAGTCGGCTTAATCTGATTTTTAACTGAAAGGGCCCAAAAATGGCTTTCACCCTTCCTGATCTTCCTTATGCCCATGATGCTTTGGCTGCCGATGGCATGTCTGCTGAAACCATGGAATTCCACCACGACTTGCACCACAACGCCTATGTAACGAACGGCAATGCCGCGATTGCTGGCACAGAGTGGGAAGGCAAATCCCTAGAGGACATCATCACCGGCACGTATGACGCATCAAGCGTTGCCCAGAATGGTATCTTCAACAACATCAGCCAACTTTGGAACCACAACCAGTTCTGGGAAATGATGTCACCAGGCGCATCTGCAATGCCAAGCGAACTTGAAGCCGCACTAAACGAAAGCTTTGGCTCCGTTGATGAATTCAAAAAGCAATTCTCAGCCGCTGGTGCTGGTCAATTTGGTTCAGGTTGGTGCTGGTTGGTGAAAGACACTGACGGTGGCCTAAAAGTTACCAAAACTGAAAACGGTGTTAACCCATTGTGCTTTGGCCAAACCGCCTTGTTGGGTTGTGATGTTTGGGAACATTCCTACTACATCGATTTCCGCAACAAACGCCCTGTTTACCTGACCAACTTCTTGGATAACTTGGTTAACTGGGAAAATGTTGCATCCCGCATGTAATTCAGGCTTTTGCCACAAAAATTGAAAAACCGGCGCCATTTGGTGCCGGTTTTTTTATGTTTACGCGTTGGTGATGATTTCTAGTGCTTCGTCAACATTTGTTGCGATGTTGATGGATTGCCAGACATCCTCACCAGCAAAACCTTGATCAACGATGTGACGCACAAGATCGATCAGTGGATCCCAATAACCATTGATGTTCACCAAAACAATCGGCTTGCCATGCAAACCCAATTGGCGCCACGTCAAGATTTCAAAGAATTCATCCAAGGAACCTGCGCCACCTGGCAAAACAACAAAGGCGTCGGAATTCATCACCATCACCTTTTTGCGTTCGTGCATGTCCTCGGTAATGACAAAAGTATTTAGGTCTCTTTTTGCGACCTCTGCTTGCATCAAATGAACGGGGATCACACCAAAAACTGTGCCACCGGCGTCTTGCGTGGCGCGCGCCACTTCGCCCATGATGCCAATGTCACCAGCGCCGTATACCAACCGCAAATTGTTTTTTACTAAGGACATGCCAAGGTCTTTGGCCGCATTCATATAGGCGGGATCATTGCCGGGGCGGGCACCGCAGAAAACGCAAACTGACCGTTGCTGTGAAGACATGATAATACCTTTCTCATTCTTGTGCTTTGACATCGGGTTAAAGCGGTTGGTATGGTCGCGCAAGGGTGAATGGGACGGTTCACCAGAATAGGGTGATAGATGGCTTTTTGGTCGAGTTTTGGGCTTAGTGGCGGCGCTGCTGCGGGGGCTGCCGCATCTGTGGCGGTGGCTGTAGGTGGTTTTTACGGATATAAACAGCTTAATCCAGCTGCACCCGATGTCCCCGTCGCTGAAATTACCGCGCCCGAAACCAGCTCTGAAACAGCGCCAGTTGTTGAAGAAACAGTTGCTAAGGTCGAACCAAAAGCACCTGAACCTGTCACCGAAGAAATCGTTGTGGTTGAAGAAGAACCTGCTGCGCCGATAATTCCTATCTTTGACTTGGTGCGCGTCGATCCCGAAGGTGCTGCTGCAATTGCAGGTACTGCGGCACCTAACAGTGAACTGCAAGTTTTCGTGGATGGGGTCAGCATGACCACTGTAACCACAGACCGTAAGGGCAAGTTTGTTGCTTTGTTTGATGTGGAAACATTGGACAAACCGCAAATCGTTGAATTGAAACAGACAATGGGTGACGACATTATCGTGTCTGATGCCAGCGTGATTATTGCACCCTTCAAACAACCAGAACCCATCGTCGTTGCCGAGGTTAAAGCGGAACCCGTTCCTGAAGTCGTCGAAGAAGCAGCTGTGGTTGAAGAAACGGTTGTGGAAGAAGTCGTCGCCGAAGCATTGGAGCCCGAAGTTGTTGTGGCTGACGATGTGGTTGCCGAACTTGTAGAAGAAATTATCCCCGAAATTAAAGAGACCGTTGTCGAAAATGTGGTGGAAAAGACAGTTGTAGAACCTGTCACCGAACCTGAAGGTGTCGAAGAAAAAATTATTGAACCTGTCATCGCACCGGCTGTTTTGATGGCAGATGCTGATGGGGTCAAAGTTTTACAACAGGCAGGCGGTCAAGGGCCATCAGTTCTTTCAAATGTTGTTATTGATGCCATCAGTTACAATGAATCAGGTGATGTGCAATTGGCTGGTCGTGGCCATGCCGATCGTTCTGTTCGGTTCTATCTAGATAATGAATCTGTACGCACAGCCAAGATCGAGGCCGATGGCACGTGGCGCACGCCGTTGCCGCAAATTGACGCCGGAATTTATACGCTACGTGTTGACGAACTTGATGACGCGGGCAAAGTAACGTCTCGTTTTGAAACGCCTTTCTTGCGCGAGGAAGTTTCCAAAGTCTTGGACGCGATTGTACCAAAAGACGACGCTGAACCCGTTGTTCAGGAAGTAGCATCAAACGAAGAACGATCCGTCGTGGTGACTGCCCCGGTAGAAGAAATAGTTGCACCAGCCTTACCAGAAACGTCCCCTGAGCCAAAAGATGAACCAGCAGAAGTGGTGGCGGCAGTTGTTGCCGAAACAATCGCTGAGCCTTTGGCTCCAATTGAACCCGAAGCGCCGAAACCTGTTGAGCCCGTTGTAGAGGCTGAAACCCCTGTCGCGACCGCCGAACCAACTGTGCCAAAAACGCCAACACAGGCGGGAATTATCACGGTTCAGCCAGGGTATACATTGTGGGCAATTGCACGCGATAAACTGGGCGAGGGTAATCTATACGTTCAAGTTTATGAGGCGAACAAAAGCCAGATCAAGGATCCAAACATGATCTTTCCAGGTCAAATTTTTGAGCTGCCCAACAAATAAACCGGTATTTTCCAAACGCTGAATTACGATTGTGCGTCAATAATTCTTGGCCACACTGGTATTGCTTGTCAAAGAAGCTTACGTAGAAAATCCAAGTATAAGTGGATACCCAATGTCACCAAACATGTCAGCCCATTCTGAAGAGCAAGAAGCGCGCCAAAGCGGTCTAAATGTTGTCCGTCGCGTCATTCCATATCTTTGGCCAAAAGGGCGGATGGACGTTAAATTTCGCGTGGTTTTGGCGTTATCTATGCTGGTGTTGGCCAAGGTTGTATCGGCGTTTACGCCTTTCTTTTATAAATGGGCGGTCGATGCGTTGGCGGGTGAAACGCAATCCAATGCGTATTTCTTGGCGTTGGGGGCAATTTCTCTTACTTTGATTTACGGCATCGCACGGTTGATGAACATCGGTTTTCAACAGTTGCGCGATGTTGTCTTTGCACCGGTTGCTCAACGTGCGCTGCGACGTTTAGCATTGGAAACCTTTGAACATATCCACCGCATGTCTATGCGGTATCACATCACGCGTAAAACGGGCGGCCTTAGCCGAATAATTGAGCGGGGCGTGAAGGGCGTTGAGTTTCTACTCCGCTTTATGCTGTTTTCCATCGGACCGTTGATACTCGAATTGTTTTTCATCGGGGCCATATTTTTCTGGATGTTCGGGATTTCGTATCTTGCCGTAGTTGTTGTAACGATCGGGGGCTACGTTTGGTTCACGTTTAAGGTGACAGAGTGGCGGGTACAAATTCGTCGTCAAATGAACGAACAAGATACGCAAGCCAATCAAAAAGCCATCGACAGCTTACTAAATTTTGAAACAGTAAAGTATTTCAGTGCCGAAGATCGCGAAGCGGCGCGTTATGATGTTTCAATGAAGGCCTATGCAAACCTTGCGCTGAAAACCAGTTATTCACTGGCGTTCTTGAACTTCGGTCAAGCGGTTTTGATAACTGGCGGTCTTATTGGTGTGATGGTGCTGGCGGCGATTGGTGTGCAAAATGGCACGCTTACCGTTGGCGATTTCATTCTAGTTAACGCCTACATGATTCAAGTAACCATGCCTTTGAATTTCCTTGGCACTGTTTATCGCGAAATTCGCCAAGCGTTGATTGATATGGGTGAGATGTTCGATCTGCTTGGGCAACCTGCCGAAGTTAAAGATAAAAAAGACGCACCAGATTTGGCCGTCACCAAAGGCGAAGTGATCCTAAAGGATGTACAATTTGGATATGATGCCGCGCGCCCAATCCTAAAGGGCGTGGATATTCATGCAAAACCCGGTCAGAAAATCGCAATTGTCGGCCCATCAGGTTCAGGTAAATCCACCATTGGGCGGCTGCTTTTCCGGTTTTATGATGTCAATGAAGGTGCCTTGTTGATCGATGGCCAAGACGTGCGCGACATTACGCAAAAAAGCCTGCACAATGAAATCGGCGTGGTGCCGCAAGACACAGTTCTGTTCAACGACACGATCTATTACAACATCGCCTATGGTCGAGCGAATGCCACCAAGGATGATGTCGAGGCTGCGGCCAAATCTGCAAAGATTCACGACTTCATCATGCAGCTACCTGAAGGGTATGAAACTGCCGTGGGCGAACGGGGTTTGAAATTATCCGGCGGTGAAAAACAACGTGTGGGCATTGCGCGTACATTGTTGAAAAACCCACCGATCCTGATTTTGGATGAGGCGACATCGGCGTTGGACAGCCAAACAGAACAAGACATCCAAGACAGTCTAAATCACATGGCCCAAGGCCGCACTGTGCTGACCATTGCGCACCGTTTGTCCACGATTGCCGACAGTGACCAAATCATCGTTCTTGATGCTGGTGTGGTGGCTGAACAAGGCACTCATGCTGAGTTATTGGAATTGAACGGTCAATTCGCCTCGATGTGGCATCGTCAAATGAACGAAGAAATGCCGACAGTCGATGCATAGACCTTGAATTAGAACGCATAACTCACTGCTGCGTGTTACACGCGGTGGTGCCCGTTCTTGGGGTTATTTTTGAACTGAGGTTCTTATTTTCACTTTTTCAGTCTGGGATGTTGGATTTGTCCCTGCCTGACTAAATCTGTACGGCGTTGGTAACTTAGCCCTGTAATTCTGAAATTGACGCCCTCGTCCTAGGTTCCTATCACTGTTTTAGGGTTTTTCAGGAATAGGGGCAGGAATGCGAACGTCTAAAATTGTGCATATCGTAAGCGCCCATGCCGCGGGCGAGGTTGGCGATGTTATTGTGGGCGGTGTTGCACCGCCACCTGGGGATACGCTTTGGGAACAAAGAACATGGATTGCACAGGATCAAACGTTGCGAAATTTTGTGCTGAACGAACCACGCGGCGGTGTTTTTCGCCACGTGAACTTGTTAGTGCCAACCATTCACAAATCTGCTGATGCTGCTTGGATCATCATGGAACCCGAAGATACGCCACCAATGTCAGGATCGAACTCTATGTGCGTCGCGACCGTCTTGCTGGAAACCGGAATTGTGCCGATGCAGGAACCCGTTACTAATCTGGTTCTAGAGGCCCCAGGCGGATTGGTGCAGGTCGAGGCCCAATGCGCCGACGGTCAAGTAACAGCAGTTTCCGTGACCAACGTCGCCTCCTTTGCAGATAAACTGGATGTATGGTTGGATGTACCAGGGATTGGCAAATTGCGCGTTGACACGGCCTTTGGTGGCGACAGTTTCGTTCTAGTGGATGCAGGGCAACTTGACCTTTCCTTGGAACCCGAAAACGCACGTGAAATAGCGCGATTGGGTGCCGTGATTACCGATGCAGCTAATGAGCAGTTGGGGTTTTCGCACCCCGAAATCCCTGATTGGAAACATATTTCGTTTTGCCAATTTACGTGGCCCATCGTGACATCAGGCGGCCGTCAAATTGGCCCTAACGCCGTTTCGATCAAACCAGCCAAACTTGATCGATCGCCTTGTGGCACAGGCACCAGTGCGCGGATGGCCGTTCTTCATGCTAAGGGCGAAATGAACGTTAGTGACACCTTGGTGGCAACCTCAATTGTGGGTTCTGAATTTGAAGGGCAAATTATGTCTGAAACCAAAGTCGGTGATCGGCAAGGCATCATACCCAAGATCACAGGACGGGCGTGGATCACCGGTACCCATCAATTGACGCTTGACCCAACGGACCCATGGCCCGGTGGATATCGGTTAAGCGACACTTGGCCCTCGTGAACCTTACGAGAGTGCGCGGTTAAAGCAGTGTGATCAGCAGAACTGTGATACAGTTCCACTGATCTTGTTTTAATAATCGTCAGATTATGCAATCAGCTCGGCAAGCTTGTCGAATGCTTGGCCCCAACCGCCAGCACCGGGTGAGCCTTCTGGAACGCCTACGTGCACCATGGTCATCAGTGTTTTGCCATCAACCTCGGCCAGTTCAACAATCACCTCGGTAAATTCGGGGTAACCTTCTGGCATGCCCATGCTTTGTGGGGGGATCAATGTTCCGTCTTCTTGGCACATGGCCTCGGTGTAAACCAAACGAGTGGGTCTATTCACCTCTTTGAAAACACCCGTTGTCCACATGGTCATGGTGCGATCGGGCATTTTCATTTCCATGCAAATTTTGCGTGTGCCACCAACGCTTAAGTCCATTTCGGCGACTGGAATTGCCATGCCTTTTGGCCCGTACCATTGTTTGAACTTATCAGGATCGGTCCACATAGCCCAAACATCACCAATAGGTGCATCAAATTCGCGCTGAATTTTAACCCATTTTTGCTGATCATTCATTTTCTGTTTCCTTCATTGTTTTTAAAATACTGTCCATTTTGTCAAAACGCGCCTCCCAGATGTGGCGGTATTGGTCTGTCCAATCGGTAACTTTTTGAAGTGGCTCGGTGTCCAAGGAACAAGGGCGGAATTGTGCGTTTCGACCCCTTTTAATTAGGCCTGCGTTTTCCAGTACGCGAATGTGTTTTGAAATTGCCGGTAGGCTCATGTCAAACGGCGCAGCTAGGGTGTTTACGCTTGCTTCGCCATTATCCGCAAGCTGTGCCAAAATCGCGCGTCTTGTCGGGTTGGCCAATGCTGCAAAGGCTGCGTCTAGTTGATCCGAATGTTCCATGGGAGTCATTATTAAACCTATCAGTTAATTAATCAAGTGGTTTAATTGTTGTTTCAATTGATGTCACTGTTCAGAAGGCCAAGCGGATGGTACCTTTGCTAGAACGATAAGGAGCATGAAATGATTGAACGTCTTGATTACGTGTCGATAAATGGGCCTGCAATTGCCAGTATGGCGAAAGCCAAAAACGATATGGCATCGATTAGTGTACGTCTGCGGGCGGTCGTAGAATTACGGGTGTCCCAGATCAATGGCTGCGTTTATTGCGTTGATCTGCATACAAATGAGGCGCGCAAGGCAGGCGAGACGCAACAACGCCTTGATTGTCTTGTCGTGTGGCAGGAATGCCCATTTTTTGATGCGGCAGAAAAAGCCGCCCTTGCGTGGGCCGAAGCTGTTACATTGGTCGCAGAAATTGGCGCGCCCAAAGAAATGTATGATGCGTTGGCCGATCATTTTTCAAAAAAACAGATCGTGGATTTGACGTTGATTATTGCACAAATGAACGCTTGGAACCGTCTTGCTATTAGCTTTGGACATGTACCAGATGCACGATTTGAATAGGACTCGAGGTCAATTTAATTAACCATTCCAGTCGACCGTACGTGAGTAAGGCCGACTGGAAATTCCTGACTTATTAGGGAAGGCGGTTGATGGCCAAATGCGTAAAGAACATGCAGGTGAACGATTAGTCCGCATCGCCGAGTGAGAAATCACCGCCCAAGTTTTCGTTAATCGGATCATTTGTAATCGCCAACGTTTCGCCACTTGTGGCATTTGATGGAGAATGATCTTCAATCTTGGCGAGTGCTTCGTGGCTAAGGGCGACGCCCGGTTCCAATAGCCCATCATCCCAAACGATGACGGGTGGTGGCAGGCGTCGCGCTTGACGGCGCAGAACCCAATCGTTGGCGGCACGGCTGCCACGGCCCATTGAAAGGACGGCCAATAGGCGTGCAAAGCCGCGCACGTAAGTTACGAACCAAACACGGATCGCCAACATGGACGGGGTTACAACCAATGTCAGAACAGTCGCGACACCAAGGCCGAAGACAACAGCGGTTGCCAGTTGCTTCCACCAAAGCGCTGTTGGGCTGTCGATAGACGATCCACCGACGAGGAAGTCAAAAGACAGACCAAACATCATCGGCGTTAGACCAGCCATTGTTGTGATGGTGGTCAGCAAAACGGGGCGAATGCGGGCCTCGGCTGTGCGGGTGATCGCCTCAATTCTGGGCATAAAGCGGGCGTATTCTTGATAGGTATCAATCAAAACAATGTTGTTGTTCACCACGATACCCGCAAGGGCCACAATGCCAGTTCCGGTCATGATGATCGAAAACGATTGATCCATCACAAGCATACCAATCAAAACTCCAGTGGTGGACAGAACCACCGCCAAAAGTACCAAGATTGAATTGTAAATACTGTTGAACTGCGCCAGCAAAATAATGAACATCAGCCCAAGAGCCCCTAGAAAGGCTTTGCCCAAGAACGCTTGGCTTTCAGCTTGTTCCTCTTGATCGCCTGTCCATTCATATTTCACACCATCTGGCAAAATGTCAGATGTATCCAGCCACTCTGTGATCGCTTCGATACGCTCATTTGCGGTAATTGGCACAACCAGCCATTCGTTCTCTATGATCTCAGCCGCAAGTGGTTGACCTTCTTCAGTCAAAACGGCCTCTGTGATTTGTAATACTTCGCCTTCGGCATCAGTGATTTTGACAAGACCGGGCTCAATGCCTGCCTTAATGTCATAGTTGCGTACTTGATCTACACGGTCGATTTTGGCCAATTTCTTAACTGGTTTGCGTGAGATAAAGTTGGACAAAGGAACCAGCCCCGTAGGCGTGCGTACTTTTAGACTGTCCAATGTTGATAGGACGCGGTCTTCTTCCGGCAGGCGAACGCGAATTTCGATTTCCTCATCCGAACTGTCAACGCGCATGGTGTCCAGCAAAATGCCGCGTGTTACCATTTGCACCATTGCGCCAACCGTAGCTACGTCTGCGCCATATCGGCCGGCTTTGGCCACATCGACGTCAATCTGCCAGTCAATACCGGGTAGGGGGCGTGTATCTTCGATATCGCTTAGACCAGGCAGTTTATCAAATTCGGCTCGAATGTCGCGTGTCAGACGTTCAAGTAGAACGCGATCATCACCCTTCAGGCGCAGATGCACAGGTTTACCCGAGGCAGGGCCACGATCGGCATTTAGGATGTCGATTTGCACACCGGGCTGTTTTTTCAATGCCAGTTCAATACGATCTAAAACCAATCCGCCATCATATTGGGAATCTGTGGTGGCAAGACCCAGCTTGTTTTCAGCAGATGGGCGTTCCTCCCATGGGATCAGCTCGATTTGCATTTGGCCGATCGTATCACCGGGTGCAGTTGCGCCGCCGGTGTTTTGGTTCAAACCACCAGCACCTGCAAAGGCAAATACCGACTGGATGCCAGGGTCATTTACGACAATTTCTTCGGCGTCTTTCAGCAATGCGTCTTTTTCCGATAAGGAAAGATTGCCGCGTGCACGGACGTAAATGATCGCCTGTTCGGGTTCACTTTCAACGAAGAATTCAACGCCGTTATTGTTTTCGCCAAAATAGCTGAACACCGACGCCACAAAAAAGAAAACAGCACCCATGGTCACCAAAGGCATAATGGGGTTGCCAGCGATCAAATGGATGAACCAGCCAAAGATACCCCGTCGGTAACCGGAGGTGACTTTGCTAGGGCGAGGACGGAATTTGGCGGCACCTAACGCGATGGAAATGAATGCAGCGGCAAGAATAAATGGAACGGCTTGAAATAGCACCGATACTAAAACGGCGCCTATACCCGGTGCAGATGCTTTGGCATTGGCTATTATCGCACCAAATGGCGCGATGAAATTGGGATTTACGGCCTGAAGGATACTTGCATACAGAAAGATCACCGCTGGGATAACCAAAAGCGCGCGAACAATCCAATGGAACCGCATCTGCAACGCATGCGATATGGTTTCTATGCCACGGCTGAAACGACCGGCAACACCACCCATAACAGGCAGATAAACAAGAGCGACAACAAGGGATGCCGAGAGAACAAAGATCAATGTTACAGGCAGCATGCCCATAAATTCACCCGGAACACCTGGCCAGAATAGCATCGGCAAAAAGGCACAAAGAGTTGTCGCCGTTGAACTGACGATGGGCCAAAACATGCGTTTTGCGGCCTCGACATAAGCTTTCATTGGGCCGACGCCCTCTTGAATACGGCGATCTGCGTATTCAACAACAACAATGGCCCCATCCACCAACATTCCAACGGCAAGGATCAGGCCAAACATGACGATGTTTGAAATGGTAATGCCCATGAGGGCCAGCAAAACAAAGCACAGCAAGAATGATGTCGGAATTGCAAATCCGACCAACAGCGCTGAGCGCGTGCCAAGGGCCGCCAAAACCACAATCATAACCAATGCAATGGCGGTCAGAACTGAGCCTTGCAACTGATTGACCATAGAATTCACGATGCGAGATTGATCAAGCGAAGTGCCCACGACAATGGCTTGTTGCAAATCGGCAGGCCATTTTGCGGATTCTATTTTAACCAATTCATTAACGCGTTCTGCTGTATGAATCAGGTTGAAACCTTTGCGTTTGACGACCTGTAAGGCTACGGTTGGTTCCCCGTTGAACCGTGCAGTGCCTTGTCGATCTTCAAAGGTTAACTTGATTTCAGCAAGGTCACCCAATGTAATCACACGATCACCATTTGTTTTAACCGGCAGACTGTAGACATCTTGTGGTTCATCAAATGACGACGGTATCTTAACGGCAAAAGTACCGCTTTCTGTTTCAACTTCACCAGCTGGGATCAACAGGTTATTGTTTGTCACCACGTTGATCAGTTCGCCGGCTGTGACGTTATACGCCTCTAGCTTTAGCGGATCGATGATTACCTCAAGCATCTCATCGCGGTGGCCTGCCAACGTGGCCTCTAGAACGGCGTCTTCGCCTTCAATGACATCTTGTAAGTCTTTGGCAAATTTCAATAATGTACGTTCGGGGAGGGCGCCTGTTAGATTTACAACGATGATCGGAAACTCAGAAAAGTTGATTTCATCGATGGTGTATTTGTCCGCACCTTGTGGAAATCCGCCTTCGACTTTGTTCATGCGATCCCGCACGTTGGCCAAGGTTTTACCCTTGTCCCAGCCAAATTCAAATTCCATGACAACGATGGCATACCCTTCGGATGCCGTGCCTGACATTCTTTTTAGCCCGTCAAGATCGCCAAGTTCGGTTTCCATTGGCTTGACCAACAGTTTTTCACTGTCAGCGGCCGAAATACCTTGGAATGGCACTGAAACAAACAACGCCGGAATTTCAATGTCAGGTTCGCCCTCTTTAGGAAGGGTGGCATAGGCAAACGCACCAGCCGAAATGGACAGTACGATAAAGGCCAAGACCATCCGCGCACGGGCGGCGGCCCAATCAACGATACCAGTCATTACATGTCCTCTCTAAAGGTGACCGCAACAGCGACACCCTCGGTGACGAATTCTTGGCCAACAACGATAATATCGGCTTCTTGTGGCAATCCGCTGACCCAGACACCCTTGATGGTGTCGCGAATAATCTCAACACCGACAAATCGCGCGACATCGTCTTTGGCGATACGCACACCAAGTTCCCCGTTGTCATTGAGCGTAAGTGCCGATTGCGGCACCAAATGCGCGCTGGCACCATCGGATTCAATGATTATTGTGGCTGTTTGGCCATCGCGAATTTTCAAATCGATATTGTCTGCCAAAATTTCAACTCGGAATGTTCGTGTTGTTTCATCCGCTGATCGTGAAAGAAAACCAACTTGTCCGATAACACGTTGCCCATCAGCCAATTCTGCCCCTGCATTTGCTTTTGGATTCACACGAGCAACATCTGTTTCAGGAACGAAACCAACCAATTTGATGGGGTTTAGCTGTATTACAGTGGCACACTCGCCGCCTGGCTGCAGTAGGCTGCCGATTTCAGCGGTGTCGGTTTCCAAAAGCCCTGCAAACGGTGCTGTAATCGTAAGTTGTTCAATGGCCTTTTCGGCACTCGCGACACGCGCTTCAGCGGCCAGAATACCCGCGCGTGCGGCCTCGATGCCTGAATTTGCGCTGGCAATGCCGGATGACGATGCGGCCAAGTTTGATTTAGCGGCCACAACACCGGCGCGTGCAGATTCTAATGCGGCGCGCGCAGACTTCACCCGCGTTTCAGAGGCGAAGCCATCCTTACTTAAACGTGAGGCGGCGGTTTCGTTGATTTCAGCTTCGGCAACACGGGCTTGCGCCTCAATCACACGAGCATTCGCCTCATCAACTACGGCACGGGCGGATGGGAGGCGCGATTCTGCTTCTGGCAAACGCGCTTGCGCTTCTAACAAGCGTGCTTTGCTTTCAGCCAATGCGGTTTGACGCGTACCTGGATCAATTTGGCACAACACATCATCAGCGTTTACTTGCGTTCCTGCACGAAGCGGATCTGAGATAATAAGACCAGAAGTTTCCGAGCGCACAACAACCTGACGCATGGCTTCGGTCCGGCCACGCAACACCACCGCGCTGTCGATTGTTTGTGCAATTGATTTGATTGCAACAACCGAAACCTTGGTTTCGCCTTTGTCATTTCGACGCGATGCTGCCGTTACTGGCGCCGCCGATTCAACTGTTTCCGTCTCAGAAGGGGCGTCACGACCAGCAAACGCAAAAACGCGTTCCCGTTCAAAAACCATCAAATACAGGGCAATTACGACCAAAATAGCAGAAATAATTGAGAAAATACGCATAGGTTGTCTTTCGAGATTTTTAAATGGGCTATGGCCGGGTCAGTTGAACCTAAAGTTTGTTCTGAACTACATAGTTTAGATTATAGGGTATTCAAGGTGACCTCAACCAATTAACTTGTCGCAGTTGAAGCCTTAAAAACCCTGTAGGGCTTGGCAGTATGGATCGTTCAGTTTAAGAGGGTGGAAACTAAATTCCGCGAGGCAAGAACGTGAGCAATACCGACAGCTTTATTGATGAAGTGAACGAAGAAGTACGGCGCGACCAACTGTACACATATTTGCGTAAATACGGCTGGATTGCTGCTGTTGCAGTGGTCGTTCTTGTTGGCGGTGCAGCCTACAATGAATATAGCAAGGCATCGGCGCAATCAGCCGCTCAGGGTTTGGGTGACGCCACAATGGCGGCACTCAGCATTGAGGATCGTGCAGATCAACGTGCAGCCCTTGGTGAAATCGGGGCAGAAGGACCTTCAGCTGAAATCATTACCCTGTTGCAAGGTGCTGCAGCGGCAAACAACGACAAGCCAGCAGCAATTGCCTCGTTAACTGCAATTATTGACAATGCAGATGCCGAAGAGATTTACAAAGATTTGGCCCGTCTTAAATTGGTGATGTTGCAAGGCGCGGATGCACCGGCTGCCGATCGTATCGACATGCTTGATGCACTTGCTGTACCTGGAAAAGCGTTTCGTTTGATTGCTTTGGAACAAAAGGCGGTCGTGCTCGTTGAAACAGGTGATGTCGAAGGTGCGCTTGTGATTTTGCAAGAATTATTGTCGGAACAATCCCTGACCACTGACTTGCGTCAACGCGTAACACAGTTGATTGTTGCTTTGGGAGCAGAACCAAAGGCATAGTTCAAAGAACGGCTATTAAGTAAATAACCAAGAGGCGCTGAAAATTGAAAAACTCCTTCTACTTATCCTCCTTGCTGGTTGCCAGCGTTGTCATGGGATGTTCTGAACGAGAAGAGATTTTTGCCGGGCCAAGATTTAATGTTCGCGCGCCGCTTGAAGACGTTGCCAAGGGTGGTGAAGTTGCCGCTGCCGAAGAAGAGGCACGGGTAAAAGCCGAAATAGAAGCGGGCGCTAACCCTAGTCGGGTTAAGCCCATTTTGCCTGATGTAAGATTGTTTGGCGCGCGCACCGAGATGGTGGGTGAACCTAAGGCAATAAAATTGCCAGCCATCAAAAATCATGCCTCGTGGACACATAAGAACGGTGCGCAGACACATCGTATTCAACACCCAGGAATATCCAGTGCGCCATCTTTGATCTGGTCCGCTGACATTGGTGCCGGTGAGAACCGTAAAGTACGCTTTGCGGGTGATCCTGTTGCTGTGGGCAATTTGATTTATACGATGGATACAGGCGCAATGGTGACCGCAACAACAAGCGCAGGCGTTGCCGCGTGGTCTGTTAGCTTGGTTCCTGCGAGTGACAAAGAGGGACAGGCATCGCCCGGTGCCCTGTCTATTGGCGATGGCAAATTATTCGCAACATCCGGTTTTGGTGAACTTGTTGCGATGGATTTGAAAACTGGCGCAATCATCTGGCGTCAAAAAACGGGTGGGGCTGTTACTGGATCCGCCACGATTTCCGGCGGATTGGTTTATGTGGTATCGCGTGACGGGCGTGGCTGGGCGTTGGATACTGACGATGGCCGCATCAAATGGCAAATGAACGGTCTTGGGGGCACATCCGTGCGTGTTGGCGGCGCTGGGCCCACAATAACAGATCGTTCAGTTGTGTTTCCTTTCGGTTCCGGCGAAATTTCCGCGGCCCTTAGGAAAAGTGGGATTACCACATGGCGCGCTACGGTTTCTGGCGAACGTCGTGGGCGTGCCTATGCAGGTGTGACAGACATTACCGCTGATCCTGTTTTGGACGGCAATAAGATTTACACTGGCAACGCATCGGGCCGTGTTGTGGCGATTGATGCCTTTAATGGTGAGCGCATTTGGACAGCAAATGAAGGGGCAATTGGCCCTGTATGGCCTGCTGGTGGTTCTTTGTTCTTGATTTCAGATCAATCGCAACTGGTCAGACTAGATGCAAAAACAGGCGAGGTTATCTGGTCGCGTTCATTGCCATACTTTGTGCGTGACAAAATCAAGAAGCGCCGCGCCATATTTGGTCACTACGGTCCTGTATTGGCCGGTGGTCGCATTTGGGTCGCCTCTGAGGATAAGGTTCTTAAAGCATTTGACCCCGCGTCCGGTGATATGACCTATACAACCGATTTGCCTTCAGGTGCGGCCTCTGCGCCGATCGTGGTGAATGGTACAATGTACATAATTTCTAAATCTGGCAATCTGCTCGCTTATCGTTGATCTGGTTGCGTTTGCTACAGATGGGTGTATGACGCACCCTCTGACTGACCTGAAAGAATACCGATGAGCTTTACCCTCGCAATAGTGGGCCGCCCGAATGTGGGCAAATCGACACTTTTTAATCGCCTTGTGGGCAAACGTCTGGCTTTGGTTGATGACCAACCCGGTGTTACCCGCGATTTGCGCGAAGGTGCGGCGCGTTTGGGTGACATCAAATTCACTGTTGTCGACACGGCAGGTTTGGAGGAGGCAACTGATGAAAGCCTGCAAGGGCGCATGCGTGCCTTGACGGAACGTGCGGTTGGAATGGCTGACGTTTGTTTGTTTATGATTGATGCCCGCGCCGGTGTTTTGCCTGCGGATGAGGTGTTTGCCGATATTTTGCGTAAAAAATCAGCCCACGTGATTTTGGCCGCCAACAAAGGTGAAGGCAAAGCCGCCGACGGTGGCGTGCTTGAAGCTTATTCATTGGGGTTGGGCGAACCGATCCGTTTGTCGGCTGAACACGGCGAAGGTATGAGCGATTTGTTGTCTATCCTGACACCGATTGCCGATGATTTTGCCAAACGTGACCAAGACCACGAAGCCGAAGTTGATGCAGACGTTGAAGATGGCGAACGGGTTATTAGTCGCGAGCGCCCTTTGCAGATCGCTGTTGTTGGTCGCCCAAACGCTGGTAAATCCACACTCATTAACCAGATTTTGGGCGAAGAACGTTTGTTAACGGGCCCCGAGGCAGGCATCACGCGCGACGCTATTTCACTGGCATTTGATTGGGAAGATACACCCGTTCGTATGTTTGACACAGCCGGTATGCGTAAAAAGGCCAAGGTTCAGGACAAAATCGAAAAACTGTCCGTGTCTGATGGTTTGCGGGCAGTTAAGTTCGCCGAAGTTGTCGTCGTTTTATTGGATGTTGAAATCCCGTTTGAACAACAAGATTTGCGCATTGCCGATTTGGCGGAACGCGAGGGGCGTTCGGTGGTCATTGCCGTCAACAAATGGGATATTGAGGACGAAAAGCAAGACAAGCTGAAAGAGCTAAAAGAAGAATTTGCACGCCTTTTACCGCAACTTCGTGGCGCACCACTGATCACTGTGTCGGCCAAAACGGGCCGTGGCATGGATCGCTTACGCGAAGCAATTTTGTGGGCGCATAAGGTATGGAACACACGCATTCCAACGGCGCCGTTGAATGAATGGCTAAAAGACATGATTTCAAGCCATCCGCCCCCCGCACCAGGCGGGCGTCGGATCAAGCTGAAATTCATCACACAAGCCAAAACGCGCCCGCCAGGGTTCGTTGTAAAATGTTCTTATCCGGACAAATTGCCAGACAGCTATAAACGCTATTTGGTAAATGGTTTGCGCGAAGATTTTGACATGCCAGGCACGCCAATCCGTTTGTATTTCCGTGGTCAAGGGGATGAAAATCCCTATAAAAACCGCAAAAAATCTACCCCCAGTAGGTTGCGTAAACACTTGGACAAAAAACCCCATGGCGAGTGATATTCTTTGACCCTTTAACAATTCTCGGGCTAATATCGAGTTATTGTTAAGGGTTTAAAATGAACCGCATTATTATTCTTTGTGATGGCACGTGGAATCGCGCCGATGCGCAATCGCCAACGAATGTTGTGCGTATGGCGCAATGCATCAAACCAACCGGCGATGACGGCATCAGCCAATTTGTGATTTATATTCAGGGCGTTGGCACGCAACAAGGTGCAACCGCTTTGACGCGAATGATTGATCGTTTTGCAGGGGGTGCCTTAGGGCTGGGTCTGTCTAACAACGTTCTTGAAGCCTATCGCAGCTTGATGTTTTGTTATGAACCCGACGATGAAATATTCATTATGGGATTTTCACGTGGCGCGTATACCGCCCGTTCATTGGTCGGGTTAATTCGATCTGCTGGGATCGCTTCGGTATCCAAATTGGATGAATTGCCCGAAATTATGGCAAGATATCGCAGCCGCGAAACCATCACACACCCAACCACCATAGATAGCTTGACTTTTCGGCGGCGAATTTCCCAAGAGGTTACGACCAGCCAAGAAGAACTGGTTTGGCGCGCTGAACAATATGGCGAACAGAAACAGGTTCTTTCCATCGCCTATCTAGGTATTTGGGATACGGTAGGGGCCATGGGGCTGCCTGGATTTTTAGGGTGGTTCGCGCATATCTTCAATAAAGGTTACCGTTTTCACGACACCAAACTTTCGCGCCTTGTGTCCAGTGCACGGCACGCGGTGGCCATTGATGAACGTCGACGTTTCTATCCACCCACACTTTGGGATGAAATGAACGATATGAACGGCGAGGCCACTGGAAACGAACGCCCCTATATTCAAGAGTGGTTTTCCGGCAATCACGGCTCTGTTGGGGGAGGTGGTGAAATCAGAGGGCTGTCTTCTATTACATTTGATTGGGTCGCGGCGGGGGCGATGAACGCTGGTTTGGATTTGCGCAAAGATCTTTTGCAAAACATCCAAAATGAACGTGTAGCGGTCGCACCTTTGCATCCTCGTTTGCCTATGAAAGGGGTGCTTGGCGCCGTGGGGCGGGCGATCATGTTTTTCTTTTTGACGGATCGAGAGGGGCCAAGACAAGTGGGTGAAGTGTCAGATTGGGTGCGTTGGCGGACACTGGAAGACGACAGTTATAGACCCAACACGCTGGACAATGTCATGGATGATTTGCTGGATTAAGCGCCCAAATAAACTGAACGGATGGCCAAAACCACGACAATGACCAGTGCCGCCGCCATTGCAAAATTGATGCGTTTTTGAACCTTGTCCGCCAAGTCTAGTCGACGAATGCTGATCCCTATCCAAAGCCAAAAAAAATGAATGGGGATCCAAATGGCGTTGACCATCAGAAATTTTGCGGCGATTTCGGCACTGAGCATATTTGGCCAAATGACAAAGCCTGAAAACAACGCAGTGTTTACCACATATGCCTTTGGATTTATTGCTTGCAGCAAAATGCCATCACGAATACCTGGTGCACGGCTGGCGGCGTGAATGGCAATCTTACCCCCGGCTGTTGCAATTTTATAGGCAAGGTAAAGAAGGTAAGCGGCGGATAACGCGGCCAAAATCGTGCGTATCATGGGGTTGGCGACGATCAAACCAGCAAGGCCTGTTACGACCGCAAGCGCGACCAAATTTGTACCGATGAACAAGCCTGTGATATATCGCGCACCTGCCTGAAAACCAAAGGCGGTGCCCACCCCCGCGGCGGATAAAACGCCGGGGCCGGGGGTGATCAGTAGGAAAAAGACCGCTGTTAAAAAGGCGATCAAATAAGGGTGCCCTCGGGCGTAAGTGTGGTTTTACCACCCAAATGACCATGCAGTGCGGCGGGCAGTTTCACGGAACCATCCTCTTGCTGACCATTTTCCAAAACGGCGATCAAGCAACGACCGACGGCCAATCCTGAGCCATTAAGCGTGTGCACGAATTCAGGCTTGCCACCTTCAGAAGGTTTAAACCGCGCGTTCATGCGACGGGCCTGAAAATCACCGCATACGGAAACCGAGCTGATCTCGCGGTACGTGTCTTGTCCGGGCAACCATACCTCAATGTCATGCGTACGACGCGCACCAAAGCCCATGTCGCCTGTACACAGAACGACGGTGCGATAGGCCAGACCTAGCGCCTCAAGAATACCCTCGGCACAACGCGTCATACGATCCAATTCAGCGCGTGAATTGTCAGGATGTGTCACAGACACCATCTCGACCTTTTCAAACTGATGCTGACGCAACATGCCGGATGTATCACGACCCGCGCTGCCAGCCTCGCTGCGGAAACACAAGGAATGCGCAACGTAACGACGGGGCAGGTAGCTTTCTTCAACCGTCAAACCAGACACGATGTTGGTCAGGGTCACCTCGGATGTGGGGATCAGCCACCAACCGTTGGTGGTTTGATAGCTGTCCTCGGCAAATTTCGGCAACTGACCTGTGCCTGTCATGGCCTCTGTGCGCACAAGAACCGGCGTGTTCACCTCGGTCAGATCGTTTTCGGTGGTGTGCGTGTCTAGCATGAATTGGGCCAAAGCGCGGTGAATACGTGCCACAGCACCAGACATGATCACAAAACGAGAGCCAGAAATTTTGCCAGCGGTTTCAAAATCCATGCCAGATTTTACGCCGCCAATTTCAAAATGCTCAACAGGGGTGAAGTTCATGCGCGGCGGCTCGCCGTTGCGATTGATCTCAACGTTGGCATCCTCGTCGCTACCCACAGGCACATCGTCAAAGGGGATGTTGTCGATGCTCATCAACAGATCGTTCAAGCGGGCGTCTTCGGCCTTGGATGCTGCATCAAGTTCGGCAATTTCATCCTTTTTGGCAGACACAAGCGCGCGCAGACGTTCAAATTCTGCCTCATCGCCCTTGGCCTTGGCGGCACCGACTTGTTTTGAGGCAGCGTTGCGATCCGCCAATGCGGTTTCAGCGGCCTGAATTTTGGCGCGGCGCGCTTCGTCAATGGCCAAAATGTCAGCAGACATAGGGGATTTCCCCCGACGGGCCAGTTGTTGGTCAAATTCGGCAGGATTGGCGCGGATGGCGCGAATGTCATGCATGATGCGGCCTTTCAGGGTCTTGGTTGATCAAAGTGAATCGCTTGGATTGGCTTATGCCCTATTTTTTCGGTGGGGTGTAGCCGATGGTTTCTTGCCATGCACGCCATTTTTTAAGTAGATCAAAATGTAGTGGATAACCATTTAGCCAGTGATCGGGTTGTTCAATTTCTTTCGGAACTTCTGTACCTAACTTTCGACCGAAAGTTTTTTCGATTTGGGATGCTAGAATATTAGAACTTGATAAATCCACAAATTGAAACAATGCGCCGTCAAAGTTTGTACCAGACAATTGAGTTTGTTCATCAACATGTAGTCTGGATAATTGCGCACCTTGCAAGTCGGCATTTTCTAGGTACGTCCCCTTCAAAAATAAACTTGAAAAACTCGCTTCGTTTAATTGCGCCGAAATCATGAAAGTTTCTGTTAGCCGAGTTCGTTCAAATATGGATTTCTGCAAATTTGTTCTTAAAAGGCCAGCAAAACTTAAATTAGATCCGGAAAAATCGGCTCTTTCGAAGTTCATATCGGTAAGATCAATCTTGAATAAATTGCAATCGCTTAAATTTAGATGATACCTTTGAGCATTATGCCGGCGGTCTTGTTTCTCATAATTAATTTGCCTTTTACTGCGCCTTCCTATTACCGACATTGCCGCTTGTATATCAGTGCTCGGGTTTGGCAAACGATCTCGTAAACTAATTGTAATGTAAATACCTGGTTTGAAGGGGCTTTCCAGTTCTTTGTGCCTCATTTCATCCAATTGTTGTTCGGTGAATCCAAGGTCTCTAGTGTTTTCGCGGATATAGGCCGTCAGAATTTCCATGATCTGAACGTGATCGCGCAGGCTGTCTTGGGAAATGCGTTCAAGGGCGAAGATGGCGCCAATGCGGACTTCTAGGTTGGGTTGGGTTTCAGTAACCATGACCGGTTTAGAATGATCGTTTTCACCATTCTCAAGTTTTTCGTAAGTTAGATTTCCTTTGGCATCCTTGCGTTGAAAATTGACGATTTTGGTGGCGCCCAACCCCTCGACCGCCTTGTTGATGCGGTCAGTGATGTGGCCTTGCTCAATGGTGGTGGTTTGTCGTTCGGTGGTGAAAACGCGAATTAGGGCGAGGGGGGCCGATACTAATCCACCAAGGGCGGTGATTAGGGCGACGATTGACAGGATCAGCCAGCGAACTTCATCAGGTTTTTGCTCAAGTTGAAATTGCGCTATGAGAGGGAAAAGACTGTATAGGACCAATATCAGCAAACCAGCCCAAAGCGGCACCAGAACCCACGCAAAACCTTTGAGTGCGCGTAATTCAGGACGAAGATTATCCTCTGAAGTTTGTGTTTTGGTTCGGACCTGCCAAACGAGCAGCAAAATGAGGCCACAGAACACTGCAAAGCCAAAAATAAGCTGCCAAATCGGCGAAATTAAAATGTTGCCGCTTGAATCAAACATCCGCGCCCTCAAATAAAATAATAACCCCACTATGGGGGGCGGTTGTTGTCTTGCCAAGCACCTGTTGCAAATATAGGGTGCGCGGCAATCACTTGGGGGCGGGGAGTCCCTTGTTTAAATAAGGATAAGATATGTTTGTTACGCCGGCCTATGCTCAAGCTGCTGGAGGTGGTGCTGCCACCAGCCAGTTGTTCATGTTTCTCATCATTGGTGCGATCATGTATTTCCTGTTGTTCCGTCCACAACAGAAAAAAATGAAAGAGCATCGCAAGATGGTCGACAGTCTTGCTAAGGGCGACAATGTTGTCACCTCTGGTGGGTTGATCGGCAAAGTTGTCAAAGTCAAAGAGGGCAACGAAATTGAGGTGGAAATCTCAAAGGGTGTAACTGTTCGTGTTGTTCAGCAAACCATCACACAGGTTTTGTCCAAGACTGAACCAGCCGCTTAAGGGTCTGAATTAATGTTACAAATCGCTTTGTGGAAGCGGATTGTGATTTGGGGGCTTTGTGCTCTTGGATTACTTTTGGCGATGCCCAACGGGTTTTATTCTAAGGTCGAGCGGCACAATGATGCCGTGGCCCTTTTGGATGCAGGCACGGCAGAAACGCCCGAACTGTTGGCAGACGAAGCGGGTTGGCCGGGGTATTTGCCTTCGGCGCTGGTGAACTTGGGTCTTGATTTGCGCGGTGGTGCGCATTTGCTGGGCGAAGTTGTGGTTGAAGAGGTTTATGCCGCGCGCATGGATGCTTATTGGCCCGAGGTTCGTGATGCTTTGCGTGCCGAGCGTGATGTGGTCGGCACGGTTCGCCGTCAGCCATCCCCCGAGGATCAGTTGCGCGTTCGTATCAGCAAACCCGAGGCGATCGAGGCGGCTGTTGCCGCACTTGAGGCATTGGCGCAACCAGTTGTAACATTAACAGGTGTTGGCACCAACGACATCGAGGTCAGCGCAGAAGGTGCTGAGATCACCATTCAATTGTCTGAGGCTGAAAAGCTGGCAACAGACAATCGCACCGTTCAGCAATCCCTTGAAATCATCCGCCGTCGTGTGGATGAGGTTGGCACGCGTGAACCCACAATTCAGCGCCAAGGCGAGCGTCGCATTTTGATCCAAGTGCCGGGCATTGGATCAGCCGGTGAATTGAAGGCCCTAATCGGTACAACCGCGAAACTGACATTCCATCCGGTGGTCAGCCGCACAGGTGACGGTGAACAACCCCCCGGTGCGCGCAATGTGATTTATCCGGATGTTGCCGAAGAGGGATTGTTTTACGTGCTAGAAAAGACGCCCGTTGTAACAGGTGACGATCTTGTCGATGCGCAGCCCAGTTTTGATCAAAATGGCCGTCCTGCGGTGTCTTTCCGATTTAATGCCTCTGGTGGGCGCAAGTTCGGGAATTACACGGCTGAAAATATCGGTTCCCCATTTGCAATCGTCTTGGACAGCGAGGTCATCTCGGCCCCCGTTATTCAAAGTCATATTGCAGGCGGTTCTGGTATCATCACAGGTAATTTTGATGTTGCTGAAAGTACGAATTTGGCGGTGTTGTTGCGGGCAGGTGCATTACCGGCCAAGATCAACTTCTTAGAGGAACGCACCATTGGTCCAGAGTTGGGCCAAGACAGTATTGATGCCGGTAAAATCGCCAGCATCGTGGCATTTGCCGCTGTGCTTGTGTTCATGTTCTTGTCTTATGGCATGTTTGGCTTGTTCGCCAATGTGGCGTTGATCATCAACGTGGCGCTGATTTTCGGGCTGTTGTCTGCAATCGGTGCCACGCTTACGTTGCCGGGTATCGCGGGTATCGTGTTAACAATCGGTATGGCGGTTGATGCCAACGTGCTGATTTTTGAACGCATACGAGAAGAGTTGAAAACCGCCAAAGGGCCAGCACGTGCAATTGAACTTGGCTATGAAAAAGCCCTAAGCGCGATTGTGGATGCTAACATTACCACCTTTATGACGGCGGTTATTCTGTTTGTTATGGGATCGGGTCCGGTACGCGGTTTTGCCGTCACACTTGCCCTTGGTATTGCGACGTCTGTGTTTACCGCGATTTTCGTAACACGCCTGTTGATTGCCATGTGGTTTGAACGCAAACGACCCAAAAAGATTGAGGTATAAGAACATGAGATTACGCCTTGTACCCGAAAATACGAAATGGGATTTCTTTCGTGTTGCACCGATTACCTTTGGTGCATCTATCGTGGTTTTCCTTGCATCCATTGCGATCTATTTTGTCGTAGGTTTGAATTTTGGCATCGACTTTCGTGGCGGCACGAGCATTCGCACAGTTTCCGAGAATTCTGTAGATGTTGCCGCCTATCGCAGAGCCCTAGAAGAGTTGAACTTGGGCGATGTTTCCATCAGTCAAGTTTTTGATCCAGCGCGTCCTGACATCAATGTCGCTCAGGTACGAATTGAGGATCAAGGCGGTGAAGAAGCAGCATCCGCCAAAATGATCGAAAACGCTGAGATCGCGCTAAAAGCAATCGATGAAACAATCGTTTTTTCCAGCGTTGAATCTGTTGGCCCCAAGGTTTCAGGCGAATTGATTGTATCAGCGATGATTTCAGTTTTGTCTGCTTTGGCCGCTGTCTGTGTTTATGTTTGGTTGCGGTTTGAATGGCAATTTGCGGTTGGGGCGATTGCTTCGCTTGTGCATGATGTTGTTATAACGATTGGTTTGTTTTCATTGCTGCAAATTCAGTTTGATCTAACCATTATTGCGGCATTGCTGACGATTGTGGGATATTCGCTGAACGATACAGTGGTTGTGTTTGACCGCGTTCGCGAAAACCTTCGCAAGTTCAAAAAACTTGTACTGTCGGATTTGCTGAACGTATCTGTGAATGAAACACTTAGTCGTACAACAATGACATCATTTACTACCTTGTTGGCGTTGTTTGCGCTGTTCTATCTGGGTGGTGACGTGATCCACGGATTTGTGTTTGCCATGATCTGGGGCATCGTTATCGGCACGTATTCGTCTGTTTTTGTGGCGGCAACGATCCTGAATTTCCTTGGCGTGAAACGCGATTGGTCAAAGGCCGACCTTAACAAGGGCAATCGCTACGCAGATATCGACAGCTAAGTGGAAAGCGTATTTAGCGCCGCCGTTGCAACCGATGGGCTTTGGTTATTGTTCATCGGCGTGGGGTTTGGCGGCTTGGTGCGCGGATTTTCCGGCTTTGGAACTTCGATGGTGTATTTACCATTTGCAGCCCAAGTCCTGCCACCGGTTTGGGTGATCATAACGGTTTTGGCCTTTGACATCTTTGGGCCAATTCCCGCTTTGCCTCGCGTTATTCGCGAGGGGCACATTCGGGATGTTTTTCGCCTAACACTAGGGGTTCTGTTTGGGGTGCCGGTTGGCGTTTGGTTGCTGACCACCTTGTCAGCCGAAGTGTTTCGCTATGTCGTGTCGATCGTTGCACTATTGGTTTTATCCACACTCATCAGTGGTATTCGGTATCGCGGTGAACTCGCGCGGTGGATGATCTATTGCGTTGGGGTCTTGTCGGGCCTGTTGGGCGGTGCTGTGGGGCTAACGGGGCCGCCTGTGATATTGATCTACATGGCGCGCTCGATTTCTATCTCGGCCATTCGGGCAAGCATCATGTTGTTCCTGTTTTTGACGGATATCATCCTGTTGGTTGTCTTTGCCATTACAGACATTTGGCATTGGACACCGTTTGTAATTGGCCTGTTGATGATACCGGTTTACATGACAACCCTCATGATAGGCACTTGGTTGTTTGATCCGGCGAAAGAAAAGCTTTATCGCTGGGTGGCCTACACCATTATCGCGGTTTCTGCGCTTAATGGTTTGCTTGCGGTTTAAAGCCGTTGCTCAACGATATTCAGGAGGCCAGTGGCCCATGCAAATGAACGAGATGATTTTTGACACGGCAATGCCTATTGATGGCTATGGTTCGGGCTTTTTTCGTGTCGGTGGCAAGGTCATTGAAGGCCCTGTTTTGGCCCTGCCGAATGCCGCACAGAAATGGGGCGGCTTGGACGATTTGACCGCACTGTTGGCACTGGCTGATCAGGTTGATGTGATATTCTTGGGAACGGGTGCAGATATTGCTCATGCACCTGATGAAATGCGTGATGCCCTAGAGGAAATTGGTATCGGGCTTGAGGTAATGCCCTCGCCCTCTGCTTGTCGCACATACAACATCCTATTGTCCGAACGGCGCCGTGTCGCTGCGGCCTTGGTGCCTGTCTGAACATGTTAACGCTGAATAATCTTTCGGTTGCGCGTGGGGGGCGACGGTTGATCCAAGGATTGAACATGACCATTGGGGCAGGGTGCGCCGTGATCCTGCATGGCCCTAATGGCAGCGGTAAAACCAGCCTCTTGCGCACAATCGCCGGATTGCAATTGCCCGCTGAAGGTCAGGTTGAGGTTGATGAGGATAGCCTAATTTTTGCGGGCCATCTGGACGCCATAAAGGCGCAGCTGACGGTGCAAGAAAACCTTGAATTCTGGCAATCGATTTATGGATCACACCCCGCGTTGATCGCACGCGCCTTGACTGCGTTTAACTTAGAAAACTTATCCGAACGCGCCGCTGCATCATTGTCGGCTGGCCAAAAGCGTCGCCTAGGTTTGGCGCGTTTGATCGTTGCGGATCGCGCGGTTTGGATTTTAGACGAGCCAACCGTTTCATTGGATACCGCCAGTATCACGTTGTTTGATGCCGCACTGGCCGCGCATTTGGCCCAAGGCGGCGTGGCAATGATTGCCACCCATGTTGCACTTGATCAAAAGGCCACAATTCTTGATATGCAAGAATTTGTCGCCACAGCCCAAACCGAATTTGATCCCTTTTTAGAAGGCAGCGCGCTATGAGGGCGTTGTTGTTGAGGGATATAAAATTGGCCATGCGGGCTGGCGGTGGTTTTGGGTTGGCGCTAGCGTTCTTTTTAGTGTTGGTGGTCTTGGTGCCCTTTGGGCTTGGTTCTGAGCCGGCACAACTTGCATCAGTTGCCCCCGGGATTTTGTGGATCGGGGCCTTGCTTGCATGCCTTTTGTCTTTGGATCGCTTGTTTCAACTGGATTATGAGGACGGCGCACTTGATCACCTTGCCCTTGCCCCAATCCCCTTGGCGGGGGTCGTTTTAGCGAAAGCCACGGCACATTGGTTAACTACGGCACTGCCATTGATCATTGTGGCGCCCTTTTTGGGGGCTTTGCTTAACCTTCCTGCCGAGGGCTATTTTTGGTTGGTGGTTAGCCTTATCGTGGGTTCGCCCAGCCTTAGTGTCATCGGCGCTTTTGGTGCAGCACTATGCGTGGGCTTAAAGCGCGGCAGTCTGTTGTTGTCGCTGTTGGTTTTACCGCTTTATGTGCCAACATTGATTTTCGGTATGGAAATCGTTCGCCGTGGCATCAGCGGTCAAGAAACATCCGCCCCCTTGGCATTGCTTACGGCGATCAGCCTTGGGTGTCTTGCAATTTTACCATTCGCGGCCGCCCAAGCCTTGCGGGCGAATTTACGGTGACGCGTTTCAGGGCTGATTTGTCACAGAATTTTTTGTTGCCAGCTAAGGCATTTTTTGATCCAACAGGATGAAGTGAGAAAAGGGCCAGTTATGTCGATTTGGACTTATGCCAATCCGCAGAAATTTATGGGTTTTACCGGAAAAATCCTGCCATTTTTGGTGGTTCTGACCGCTGTGACGATGGTTGTTGGTCTTGGGTGGGGATTTTTTCTAACACCAGAGGATGCGCGCCAAGGAGCGACCGTAAAGATCATATTTATCCACGTACCAGCCGCTTTAATGGCGATTAACGCGTGGTTGATGATGCTGGTAGCCAGTTTGATTTGGTTGATCCGCCGCCATCCCGTCAGTGCCCTTTGTGCCAAAGCCGCTGCACCAGTTGGGGCGATCCTGACCCTGGTTGCCTTACTGACTGGGGCGATTTGGGGCAAACCCATGTGGGGCACGTATTGGGTATGGGATCCGCGGCTTACCTCATTTTTGATCCTGTTTTTGTTTTACTTAGGTTACATGGCGCTTTGGTCTGCATTGGAAGATCGTGAAACTGCATCTGATTTGACGTCCATCACCTGTTTGGTGGGATCGGTTTTTGCGATCCTGTCTCGTTACGCTGTCAAATTTTGGGATCAAGGATTGCACCAAGGTACATCCGTTCCTGTGGCAACAGGGGGGCGTACGATTTCGGATGTGTTCTTTTATCCGTTGATCCTGTCTATGTTGGGATTTGCATTGTTATTCGTAAGTCTCGTTTTAATTCGCGCGCGTACGGCCATTCGCGCTGAACGTTTGGCGGCTATTTTACGACGTGAAGGGGGCCAAAATGCCTGAGTTGGGTAAATATGCGTTAGACGTGTTCATGGCCTATGGTGCCAGCCTAGTGCTGCTGATTGGCCTGATTGTTGTGTCATGGCGTAAATCTAAGGCGGTTAAGGCTGCTTTGAACAAGGCCGAGGCGCAGCGTGATGCGTAAAATCCCACTGCTGATGGTTTTGCCGCCCCTGTTGTTCTTGGGGCTAGCGGTTATGTTCATGTGGGGCATGCAACGCGGGGACAGCCGGATTTTACCTTCGGCATTGGCTGGCATGCAAAAGCCCGCGATCATTGAACAGACACTTGCAGATTACCCAGCCGTGACAGATGCCAGTTTTGCCAATGGCGTGACGCTTGTGAATTTCTGGGCCAGCTGGTGCCCACCTTGTCGGGCTGAACACCCGCGTTTGTTGCAAATGCAGGCCGATGGTTTGCCAATAGTTGGCGTGAATTTCAAAGACCAAGCGAGCCAAGCCGCAGCGTACCTTTTGCGCGATGGAAACCCCTTTAACAGCGTGGCATTCGACGCCAAAGGACGCACAGCAATTGATTGGGGTGTAACGGCGCCGCCTGAAACCTTCATCGTGTCGCGTGAGGGCGTTATCTTGTTCCGCTTTCAAGGCCCACTTGTTGGCACAGACTATGAAAACCGATTTCTACCTGCCCTAACCAAGGCATTGGCAAACGACAGCTAAAGTTTGGAAATTTCAGCCAAAGGGCTCTATATTTGTCGTGAGGAGTGACACAGTCCGAGACCGTAGTGCTCTGTAAATTTGAAATTTTTTAATTGTCTATGATTGGATTAAAATGAAACGAATGCTTGTCACGTTTTTTGCAGCAATTTTCTTGTCTGGTGGCGTTAGCGCAGATGAGAATTGTTCCGGAATGAGTAACGCTGAAAAAAGTTACTGTCTTGTCGATTTGGCCGACTTTTTGGAAAAGCAAATGGTAGCTGCATATATCAGTTTAGATCGGGAGATTGCTCGGCTAGAAGGGAAATCAAATGCATTTGCCTTGGAATTGAGAAAAAATTTGCAGCCCTCTCAAATTGGTTTTGAGGCATTTCGAGAACCTTATTGTAGCTTTGAGATCGCGTCGGCAATGGGTGGAAATGGATCTGGGCTAATTCGTCAAATGTGTATTAATGATATGACGACTCAGCGTACCAAGTATCTAAGGACAATCACAGAACGACTTGGGCATCACTAACCAGAGACACGTTCATTTTGTGGGAAGATGGCTATTTCAAACCCAGCGTCTCGTTTGTCTGATATACGCGTGCGCCTCATCACCAAAGGTGTCGATAAGTACGGCCTCTTCCGGTAAGACAAAGCGATTTCTTAAGACAAATACCAACCCTATGACGGGTAATATTGCCGATAACGCGCTTAACCAAAGTGCGAAACCAAAAGACATAACAACCATTGCCAAATAAATTGGATTGCGGGACAGCCTGTAGGGACCTTCGACAATTAATGAGGTGGGCTGTTTGCGTGGTTCGATGCCGGTCATTTTTCGTCGAACCCAAAACCCAGACCAAACAATCAAAAGCATGGCGCACAGCATTATCATGGGGGCGATTAATCTAATGAAGGCGATGTCTACCAATGCAATCGGGGCCAAGCCGGACAAAAGCCAACTCGTTATAATGGCGCCTAATGTCCAAAACGGGGGTATATCAAGATGATTTTTCATGCGCTTATTTACGCAGAAGTGTGTAGTTGGAACAACCACGTGCGGATGCCGTTACGATGGATTAACCGCCGCCGACATAGCGACGGCGGTTTAATCTATTTAGGCGACACGTGTATCGTCTAGCTGATCAACGCAGTCCTTGATCCCCAGCCGTGCCTTGATCACATCTGGCACCATTCGGGCTGACGAAATCCGCGGGCGATCCATTTCGGGGATGATCCGTTCGGCACCATAAAGGGAAATGTATTCAGCGTGGTTATCAAACGCAGCTCGATCACGATAATCAATGAAAGTTTCAGCAGGCGCCCCATTGGCGATGATAACATCGTGGTTCGCTGTTTCTAGGTGGTAGTAAGTCACACGCGTGGGCAGCTCGGACGCGGTAACATATTTGATAGTATTGCCATTCACCAAGGCGCTCGCGTTGATTACCAAATCGTCCAAAATCATGCCGTGATCAGACGTGACGATTAGATCCTGACTGGGCACACTATCACCTAAAGAGCTAGCCATAAATCGCACAGGATCAGTTTTTGATCCGGCAAATATTGGCATGACTTTATGCAAACCAATCCATTTCACAGTAATTATTTGGCCATCTGCGGTCAGAATTTCGTCGTTAATCGAAAGGCTTTCTATTGCAAGCTCACCGGTGGGAGTGGCAATCAACGCACCCTCACTGAAACAGGCAGGGAAGGGTTGAGAAACAAGTCCCGTTAAGTCCGCCGGAGCTAGGGCGGCGTCAATTGAATTGTCAAAAAGGAGATAAGAATAATTGACACCACTCTCTTGGAGAAGTGGATAGGCCGTTCCGTTTACGATTATGGTTCCGAGAAGGGTGGCGTTTGCCGTGACGCCACCGTCTTCTGAAATACCCTCACCAACGGTCCAATTATTGTCGTTGTTGTCGGTGTAAGTTATGCTTACGCTGTGATTAAAATTCCAAGCACCATTAAGATAAAAAACAGTGTTTGTTGCTATGAAGACTGGCATAAGTAAAATCCCTAGGTGTTTGTTTTACGTGTTTTCCGGTGGTTGGTATTTTGCAAAGATCATTGTTTAACGGTTGAAAAAATCAAAGTTCATTCGTCTAAAACAGGTAAAATCACGTGAGTTATCTCAATAAAATTTTTAATATACTAAGTATTTTAATACAATTTTTTTGTTTAAAATTACCGATTTTCTGAATGAAATTATATACTTGGGTTGTATTGATGGATTCGAAATCACTTATAAGTTGCCGCTCGCACGGTTTTGGAAGGTTCAAGCTTTACCTGATGTATGAAGATCCTAGCGAATGGTGTCATCTTCATACTTAATTTTTACAAGTTTCCAATTTGAATAGCGCTTAATGTCATGGATGTTAGGCGCGCCCAGTGCGCCCCGTTTGTTTCAATTTGAAGGCAACAGAAACGAAAAAGGCGGACAACAGTGCCCGCCTTTTTCACAATTTTTAATGTTGGTAAGTCTTATGACTTGGCCAAGTTGCGCAGCACATAGTGCAGAACGCCGCCGTGTTCGATGTATTCAATCTCAATCGCTGTATCGATGCGGCACTTCAAAGAAATCTCTTTGACCGAACCGTCACCCATGGTGATTGTACAAGGTACTTCGGCCAATGGTGAAATAGTGTCCAGACCGCTGATAGAAACAGTCTCGTCACCTTTTAGGCCCAAGGATTTGCGTGATGCACCACCCGTAAATTCAAACGGGATTACACCCATGCCAACCAAGTTGGAACGGTGAATACGCTCAAAGCTTTCTGCAATCACGGCTTTCACGCCCAACAATGCCGTACCTTTGGCCGCCCAGTCACGAGATGATCCCGCACCATACTGTTCACCACCAAAGACAACCAGCGGCGTGCCAGTTTCTTGATACGCCATGGCCGCATCATAGATCGATGTTTCCTTGCCATCTGGACCCAAGGTGTAGCCACCCTCTGTGCCATCAAGCATTTCGTTTTTGATGCGGATGTTGGCAAACGTGCCGCGCATCATGATCTGGTGGTTACCACGACGAGAGCCATAAGAGTTAAACTCGCGCGCTGGAACTTGATGCTCCAACAGATATTGACCCGCCGGCGTGGTGTCTTTGAATGAACCAGCAGGGGAAATGTGGTCAGTTGTGATCATGTCGCCCAAAATCGCCATAACGCGGGCGTTTTCTAGGTTTGAGATCACACCAGGTTCTTGGCCCATGCCTTGGAAGTAAGGTGGGTTTTGAACGTAGGTGGATGCCGCTGGCCAGTCGTAAGTTTTAGCCTCGGTTGTTTCCACACCCTGCCATTTTTCGTCGCCCTTAAATACGTCAGCGTATTTTTCCAAGAAGGCTTCGCGCGTCACAGTCTGTTCAACCATTTCGGCAACTTCTTGCGTCGTTGGCCAAATGTCTTTCAGGTAAACGTCGTTGCCGTCTTTGTCAGTGCCGATGACGTCTGTTGCCAGATTGATGTCAAGCGTACCAGCGATGGCATAAGCCACAACAAGGGGAGGCGACGCCAAGTAGTTGGCGCGAACGTCCGGTGAAATCCGACCTTCAAAGTTGCGGTTACCTGACAGAACAGATGTCGCCACCAAGTCGCCCTCAGCAATGGCGTCAGACAATTCTTTTTGGATCGGACCAGAGTTACCGATACACGTCGTGCAACCATAACCAACAAGGTTAAAGCCCAATGCATCAAGGTCTTTTTGCAAATCAGCCGCTTCTAGATAAGCTGAAACAACCTGCGAACCTGGTGCAAGTGATGTTTTAACCCAAGGTTTGCGGTTCAGACCCAATGCGGCCGCTTTACGCGCCACAAGGCCCGCACCGATCATCACGTAGGGGTTTGATGTGTTGGTACAGGATGTAATGGACGCGATTACAACTTTGCCGCTTTCCATTGTGTAATCTTCGCCCGCAACAGCCACTTCTTTGCCCATTGGGCGTTTGAAAGTGTTTTCCATTTCATTGTGAAATGCTGATTGGCCTTCAGTCAGTGCCACGTAATCTTGTGGGCGTTTAGGACCGGAAATGGCAGGAACGATTGTACCCATGTCCAATTCAAGCGTGTCTGTATAGATCGGATTGTAATCTGCATCACGCCAGAAACCATTTTCTTTGGCATATGCTTCAACCAAGGCAACACGCTCTTCGTCGCGGCCCGTTGTGCGCAAGTAACGAAGTGTTTCGTTATCAATTGGGAAGAAGCCACAAGTTGCGCCGTATTCTGGTGCCATGTTGCCGATGGTTGCGCGATCCGCCAATGGCAAACGATCAAGGCCGTCACCGTAAAATTCAACGAATTTGCCAACAACGCCCTTGGCGCGCAGCAATTCAACAACTTTAAGCACAAGGTCAGTACCTGTTGTGCCTTCCATCATGGAACCAGTTAGTTTGAAACCGATAACTTCTGGGATCAGCATGGAAATTGGTTGGCCCAACATTGCGGCCTCGGCCTCAATGCCGCCAACGCCCCAACCGAGAACAGCAGCACCGTTCACCATAGTTGTGTGGCTGTCTGTACCAACAAGCGTGTCTGGATAGGCCACTTCAACACCGTCTTGGTCTTTGTCTGTCCAAACAGTTTGTGAAAGATACTCTAGGTTCACTTGGTGACAAATGCCTGTGCCGGGTGGAACAACGCGGAAGTTATCAAACGCTTTTTGACCCCATTTAAGGAATGTATAGCGTTCCATGTTGCGTTCATATTCGCGATCCACATTCATTTGGAATGCGCGTGGGTTGCCAAACTCATCGATCATAACGGAGTGGTCAATAACCAGATCAACAGGGTTCAGCGGGTTGATTTTGTCAGCGTCACCACCAAGGGAAATGATCGCATCACGCATCGCGGCCAGATCAACAACGGCTGGAACACCGGTGAAATCTTGCAACAAAACGCGTGCAGGACGGTAAGCGATTTCACGAGGGTTCTTGCCGCCTTTGGCACCCCACTCAGCGAATGCTTTGATGTCGTCAACATTGACCGTTTTGCCATCTTCAAAGCGCAACATGTTTTCAAGCACAACTTTAAGCGATGCAGGCAGATTTGAGAAATCGCCAAGACCGGCAGCTTGCGCCGCTGGGATCGAATAATAGGCAATGGAAGATGAACCAACACTTAGAGTGCGGCGGGTTTTTTGGCTGTCGTGGCCGACGGTCACAGTCATAATGACACCTCGCGTTTAGGTTAAAATGGCAGGTATTACGGCGCGATATACCCTTGATGTGCGCAATGTTTCAAGGGTAAAGACGGTCATTTGTTGAAAAATGTATACAATTGTGTACCGATCTCGAACGATTGGTTTGCGTTTAAGGCGTGTTTTGGTAACAATTGATGCCAAAATCTCGCAAAACCTTGATTGGCATGTCAGCACGGCTTGGTTTAACCCTTTGACCCAGAGGCAAGTGTAAGGAAAAACAATCTATGGTTCGTTTTGGTTTTATTGCGGCAATGATGGCCGTTTCGATCGGTTCAATGGCCGTTAGCGAAGAATACGGCAAGAATAATCCGGTTGTGGTCGAACTTTACACTTCGCAAGGGTGCTCATCCTGCCCGCCGGCCGATGAACTGTTGGAAAAGCTGACCCGCAAAGGTGATGTGATCCCATTGGCGTTGCATGTGAATTATTGGGATTACATCGGCTGGAAAGATCAATTCGCCGTCGAGGCTCATACCAAACGCCAAAAAAGCTATTCTGCGCGGGCAGGGGCACGTACAATTTATACACCACAAATGGTTGTAGGTGGTGTTGATCACGTCGTTGGATTTAAACCGATGGACTTGGCTGAGGCAATGGAAATACGTCGCAAGGCGCAAACGCCCGTGACATTGAACATAACGGCGAACGGGACCTCGATTGATGTGATGGCAACCAGCGATACCCGCATTCGAGGTGGCGCAGAAATCGTTATTGTTCGATATACGCCCAAACAAACAGTTGATATTTTACGCGGTGAAAACGCTGGTCGAAAATTGACCTACAACAATATCGTTACCAGTTTGGAACGTGTAGCGAAATGGGACGGTCGTCGAGATTTTACAATGAACTTCAATCCAAAAGGCAACGAGCCAGTCGTGGTCATGGTGCAAGAAGCCAATCACGGCCCGATTTTAGCCGCAGCGCTTTTTTCAGCAAATTGACGTTTCCAGCGACGATGCTGCCAAAACCACTGACCGGGGTTTTCCAGAATTCGTGCCTCTAGGCTGTCGTTTAAGGCTTGAACCATGGTTTCAGCGTCAGACGCAGGTACAGCTGCTTCTACAACCACATTGAAACTTAACCCATCTGGGTTTCGAATGCCGTAACATGGCAACAATAAAGCGTCATATTTCAAAGCCAATTCAGCAATGGAAAGCGCGGTCTTTGTCGGTTTGCCCATGAACGTTAAATTGGCCCCACCGCGCATATACTGATCATGAAGCATGCCATAAAGGCCACCGTTTTTCAGATGTTGCAACACACCACGAAACCCAACAGGGCCACGGGGAAATAACGGCTGACCATAGCCTTCGATTGTTTTCACATAATGGTCGTTGAAAAATCGATTGTTGGTCGGCCTATAAAACGCCGCAACATTACGACCAAGCGAAAGCATGGCGGCGCGGGTTGCCTCGTAATTTCCAAAGTGGCCTGTCGCTAGGATCACCGCGCGACCGTTGTCCTGGGCCTCTTGCATTAAGGCAACGCCTGGGCCGGAAAGGGTATCGCTGGTTTGTCGATCTACGAATTCTTGGCCCGAATAAATCTCAATCAAAGTGCGGCCAACATTGTTGCTGGCCTCAGTGGCGACGCGCCTTTTCTTGGCAGCGGACCATTCAGGAAAAACATAAGATAGGTTGGCACGCGCCCGGCGATTGAATCCAAGGACAGAGCCCAAAAATTTACCTGTTATCCAGCCACATGCGCGGACACGCGTATCGTAAGGCAACCGCCCCAAGCCCCAAATCAATGCACGCAACGCGCGATCCACAAGCCAATCCAGCTTGGTGCGCCCTTCTGCATCTTTCCTTTGATCGCGTAAGCTGGTTATGATTTCGCTCGTTTTTTGATCCGTGTTTCGCGATGCCAGACATAAAGCCCAGAGGCCGCGATCACAAGTGCGCCAATCAAAGTAGAGCTTGTTGGAAATTCGCCAAAAATCACAATTCCCCAGAACGTGGCCATGATAAGCGAAATATAGGTGAAGGGAGCGGCAACAGATGCCTCTACGTTGGAATACCCTTTAATTGTGAAAAACTGTCCCAAACTGCCAAGAATGGCGACAGATGCCATCATGATCCAGGCCTTCATGCTGACAGGTTCCCAAATGAAGAACACCATGACGTTGATTAATACCGCCCCAAAAAGGGCAGAATAAAACAGGCTGGTCATCGGATCCTCTGATCGACCTGCATACCGTGTGGCAAGCGCATACACTGAATAACAAAACGCAGCACCAATTGGCAAAAGGGCGGCAGGTGTAAAAACACCAGAGGTTGGCTGCGCAATAATTGTGGCCCCGATTAGGGCCGCCACAACCGCAATCGCGCGACGTGCGCCAAATTTTTCACCCAAAAACAAGGCTGCACCGATCAGCATGAAAACCGGAATGATATTAACCAACGCTGTTGCTTCGGCCAAACCGATCATTGAAAGCGAGAAAAAGAAAAAAAGCGTTGCCCCAAATTGCGCCGAAGATCGCAGAAGCTGGGTTTTGGGGAAATTGCTTTGCATCGTGCTGGGTAAGCGATGTGCGACCAGAAAAAACACAATCAGCATCTGCCCTGTGTAACGCGCCCAAACAATCTGAAGCACTTTGATTTCCACCGATAGGGCCTTGGCAATAGCATCCATGCCAGTCACGAAAAGCAAACCGGTGAGAATAAACAAAATACCTTTGGTGGTCGGGCTCACGTAGGTGTTTTTGGCACACCCGTGCCGATCATGCTGTCGCGGGTGATTAATTGGGCCAATTCGGCCTCTGACATCCCTTCGGTTCCTTCAGGGCGGGCTGGCAGTACGACATATCGCATGTCGGCCGTGGAATCATGAACACGGACGGTCATGCCATCGGGTAAATCAAGCCCAAATTCAGCTAAAACCTTGCGCGGTTCTTTCACGACACGGCTGCGATATGCGCGGGTTTTGTACCAATCAGGCGGCAGTCCTAGCAAATTGCGCGGATAACACGAACACAAAGTGCACACGACGACGTTATGGACGTCTGCTGTGTTTTCAACCGCAATCAGGCGCAAAACGCCAGGTTCAAAACCCATGGCTTTACACGCGGCCGATCCATCGGCCAGTAAATGCGCCTTATATTCAGGATCAACCCAAGCCCGGGCAATAACCGCCGCGCCATCGGCGGGGGAACGGCGATCCATTTCCTCTATACGGGCAGTGATTTCGGCGGCGGTTGTGATTTCTTTTTCAATCAACAGCTCTCGCATCGCGATTTCCATGGTCTGCCAATAGGTCAAAGGCTCGTCATTATCTTGGCGATAGGGATGGCCCGAGGGGCTTAGCTCGTCATGAGAATGGTCGTGGTGATCATGGGGCATCGCAAGGCTCCAACCAATGGGCGTAAATTTCGGCGTCTAATGTGTCGTCTGGGTTTTCCGCAGCATCGCCCCAAACCTCGGCCATGGAAAAACGTACGCGATATAACGACAGTTTTTCGGCCTCTAGCCCGTAGGCAAGTTTTTCTGGGTTATGAAATGGTCCAAGCGTGCGTTCCAATTGCCCACGTTTGCCGCGCAAATAAGAAGGCGTGCGCACATGGCCCGGTGGCATCATTTCGCGAACGCGTACCCATGAACTCAAAGCTTCAGCCACCTGAGGCCTCGCCATATGTTTCGCCGCGTGCGGTTATTTCGGCCATTTTTGTACCAAGTTCTTCTAATGAATAGGCACCAGCCTCGACCATGTTTTGATTGATCGATGAAATCCAACGCTCATAGTAGGTCATGGTTTCAAAGCTTTCTTCGCCCATATCCTCAAGCACGCGTCGCAGGCCATCAACCGTAAAATAGCCCTTGGATGAACAAAGGACCATCAACGCGTCGACGCGTTTTTCCCACAAGGCAAAATCATGTCCTTCGCGCGGTACTTGCCCTGCATCCTGGCCACCCATGTCGTGCCAGCGTTTTCCAGTTTTTCCATTCATAGCAGAAACGTTAAGCTGGAATTAAATAATGCGCAATGGTCTGTGTAACACCTTGACCAGAACAATCTTTGCCGTCAGTTTTAGGGCGGTTTTATAGGTGTTGTTGTGAGCGTATCAAAGACTTTCAAAGACGAAAATGTCTATTGGCGTGACACATCTGGCCGTGCGCCGACGTCTTCTTTGGTAAATGAGGGTTTTGCCTGTGATGTTGCTATCGTTGGTGGCGGTTTTACTGGATTGCGCGCGGCGATAGAATTGGCCGAGGCCGGTGTGGATGTCGCCGTTTATGAAGGTGGCGAGTTGGGTGAAGGCGCGTCTGGGCGGTCGGGTGGTCAAGTAAATCCCATGTTAACAATCGGAAAACCCGTTGACGTTATGCGTGCGATTGGGCGTGGTTATTTTGAACGGCTGGCTGAAACTGCCCTTAATTCTGCTGACGAGCTGTTCGGGACGCTCAAAAAATACGACATTAAATGCCATCAGCGGCAAAAAGGTTGGGTTCGCGCCAATCATTCTGCTGTTGCGGGAAAAGAGGCTCGTCTTAATGCAAAAGCATGGAACCGATTTGGTGCGGGCTTAGAGGTTCTTGGCAGTGGCGCAGACGTTGCCGAAATGACGGGCGCGCAAGGGTATCATTCAGCGGTGCATTGCCTTTCGGGCGGCGCAATTCACCCTTTGCGGCTGGTCTATGGATTGGCCGATGTCGCGATGGCAAAGGGTGCAAAAATTTTTACCAAGGCAAAGGTCAGCAGCCTTGAAAGTCGCAATGACCAATCAACGTTAACGGTGAATGGCCACAAAATACGCGCGAAATTCGTTGTTTTGGCTACCAATGCCTATGCAGATAACTTGTTGACGGGACTTAAGCGGTCATTTTTGCCGCTTACACCAATTCAAATGGCAACAGGGAAACTAACCGAACAGCAAATAAAGGGAATTTTGCCCCGCAATCATACAATTTCAGATACGAGGCGTTTAATCATGTATGCGCGACGTGAACCCAATAATCGCATTGTTTTTGGTGGAATGGGATACAGAACGCCATGGGGCACAGTCGGTGGCTTTCAATGGATGCAACAAGATGTTGCACGTATTTTTCCATCACTTAAGCTGGCGAATTGGCAATTTAAGTGGGGTGGGCGCATCGCTGTCACGGATGATCGGTTGCCGCATTTACACGAAGCAGGCAACGGCGTGATTGCGGGATTGGGGTACAACGGGCGGGGCGTTGCCATGTCGATGGTCATGGGGCGGGTTTTGGCTCAACGTGTTTTGGGTGCAAAGCCTTTGGATTTGCCATTTCCAATCACCATGGTAAAACCAATCACGTTTCAGCGCACACAAATGCTTGGTTCAGCGGTGGCAATGGGCTGGATGCCTTTTAAAGATATGCAAGAAATGAAAAAAGGCGCCTAGGATGGCGCCTTTTCAATCTTCGTGTATTTAGTCGAATGTTTTAGCCAAACACCCGTTTGAAAATCGTATCAACGTGTTTGGTATGATAACCCATGTCGAATTTTTCTTTAATTGCCTCGACACCCAATGCGGCAACAACGTCATCATCTGCAAGCAATTGCTCTTGGAAATCAACGCGATGTTCCCAAACGCGCAAAGCGTTTCGTTGAACCATGGAATAGGCGTCTTCGCGGGAAACACCTGCTTGGGTTAGGGCCAAAAGAACACGTTGGCTCATCACCAAACCTGGGAATTTGTTCATGTTATCAAGCATGTTTTCAGGGAAGATCAACATTTTCTCAATTACGCCAGTCAAACGCTTTAACGCAAAGTTCAGCGTGATTGTCGCGTCTGGTGCAATGGTGCGCTCAACGGATGAATGCGAAATATCGCGTTCATGCCAAAGGGCCACGTTTTCCATGGCTGGAATTACTGTCATGCGCACAAGGCGAGCAAGACCGGTTAGGTTTTCTGTTAGGATCGGGTTTTTCTTGTGGGGCATCGCGGATGACCCTTTTTGACCCATTGAGAAAAACTCAGCACCTTCAAGAACCTCGGTACGTTGCATGTGACGAATTTCTATCACGATGTTTTCCATAGAAGAAGCGATCACGCCCAATACGGAAAAGAACATTGCGTGACGGTCGCGTGGAATTACTTGCGTTGAAATCGGTTCTGGTTTCAGGTCAAGCTTTTCACAAACATGTTCCTCAACACGAGGATCAACATTGGCGAATGTGCCGATGGCGCCGGAAATTGCACCCGTTGAAATTTCTTCGCGCGCCGCCTTCAAGCGGGTCAGGTTGCGATCCATTTCAGCATAAAAACGCGCGAATGTCAGACCCATAGTTGTGGGTTCCGCGTGAATGCCGTGGCTGCGGCCAACACGAACGGTGTCTTTATGTTCCAATGCCCGTGTTTTAAGAGCCGCCATCAACCCTTGCAGGTTGTCGATCAAGATATCCGACGCGCGAACCAATTGCAGGTTAAAGCAAGTGTCCAGAACGTCAGACGATGTCATCCCTTGGTGAACAAAGCGCGCCTCGTCCGAGCCAACATGTTCTGCCAAATGCGTAAGGAAAGCGATAACGTCGTGTTTTGTGACAGCTTCGATTTCGTCAATGCGGGCTACGTCAAATTCAACGTCCTTAGCTTTCCAAACGGCATCCGCGTTTTCACGAGGTATAACACCCAGATCGGCCATCGCGTCACATGCATGGGCTTCGATTTCGTACCAGATGCGGAATTTTGTCACTGGCGACCAAACAGCAACCATTTCAGGGCGGGAATAACGGGGAATCATGGATGAGATACCTTTTTTCATTGGAATAGAGCGCGGGTTCTCATAAACTGACAAACGAATGACAGCAACAAGCTGGAGACAATATGCGTCCATATGTGGCGACGATCTTTTTCTTTTTTGGACTTATGCCAGTTGACTTAGGGGCAGATACGTGGATTTCTCTAAACAATAAGGCTTTGTTTAATGCATTGGCTGATAAGACCTTGGCATATGAGGATGCCATTCAAAGATTTTATTCAGATGGCAATACATTATATGACGCTGGACAAGAAAGCTGGGGAAAATGGCGCGTTGAGGGTGACAAATATTGTTCACTTTGGCCGCCAACTGATCAATGGGATTGTTATTTTTTCGAAATGAACAGCCGTGGGGACGGGGTTCGATTTGTCGCGAAAGATGGCTCTGCAACAATAGGCAGGTACGTTAAGTGATTAAAAAGCAATTAGAGCTGAATGATTTCAAAGGGCGCTGGGCATTGCGAAGGGAAATCCGTGATCATTTGGGTGGTCAGCAAGGTAAATTTTTTGGGATTGCCGAATTCAGCGTTATGGATGACGGTCTGTTATATATGGAACAGGGCACGCTTAGCATGGGCAATCAGCCTGATCTAAATGCCGAGCGTTGTTATCTATGGAAAGGCGAGGGCACCAGTGTTGAGATTTTCTTCCAAGATGGACGTTCTTTTCACAAATTAGATCTAAAGCGCACGATGCCCGATGCCCAACATTTGTGCGTCGCTGATATGTATTCTGTAGCTTATCGGTTCATTGATTGGCCCAACTGGACCGCGCGTTGGGATGTGCTAGGCCCACGCAAAGATTACCGGATGACCTCGTCTTACAAACGAACGGTTTAGGGCTGCATGTGCGCATTTGTTGCTTGTCAAAATGCGACCTTTCGCTTGCATGCCAATCCAGTACCATGCGATATGGCATGAAATTGGCCTAATGTTAAGGAGCGAAAACAATGGCAACAACCACCTCTCATAAAGTTTTGATCGAAAGTTTCTGGGCGCAAGAAGGCATGGCCCTGCGTGTGAAACAAGCAGCGCTGGTAATTGCTGGTATTTTGTTTCTGACGCTTGCTGCAAAGATTAAAGTGCCAGTATGGCCGAGCCCCGTTCCAATCACATTGGGTACATTTGCTGTTTTGACAATTGGTGCCGCTTATGGCCCGCGTCTGGGTCTAACAACGATCCTTGGTTACATGATCATTGGCGCGTTAGGTTTTGATATCTTTGCGGGAAATGCAGCCGGAGAATTGGGCCTTACTTATATGATGGGCGGCACTGGTGGCTATCTTGTGGGTTACGTTCTGGCGACATTGGCGCTGGGCTGGGTTGCGCGCCAAGGATATGATCGCAGCGTAACGGGCATGGCCGGTGGTTTGCTTTTGGGCAACGCGCTGATCTATATTCCCGGTCTTTTGTGGCTTGCGGTTCTATACGGTTTCGACAAGCCGATTTTGCAGTGGGGCCTGACGCCGTTCATCACTGGTGACATCATCAAGTTGGCATTGGCTGCCTTGTTGGTACCTGCACTTTGGAAACTGGTTGGCAAAGCCCGCGGGTAAGCCAAACAAACATTTAAAGTTTTAAGGCGCGTTTTGAAAAAGACGCGCTTTTTCTTTTGGGGCACTAACAAATGTTTCGTGAAAAATCGTTCCTAGCCATTGTTTGGATGTTCTTTTTGAACGGCATGATTTTTGCCAGCTTTGCCACGAATATTCCGCATCTAAAGAATACCTATGATCTAGGCGAGGCGGCAATTGGTTCAATGCTTTTTATGTTGGCTGCAGGGTCCGTGTTTTTCATGGTGTTAAGCGGTGTTTTGACGTCGGAATTTGGATCGAAATCTATCCTGATCGTGTCATCATTGCTGGTTTTACCTATGAGTGTCGCGGTTTTTACGGGCGCTGAATGGCAAGTGCATCTGGTGTTGATTGTCATTTTCGGCGCAGCGATGGGCACAATGGACGTGGCCATGAACCAACAATCAGCATTGCTTGAGGCAAATCACCATAAATCAGTCATGTCAGCGATGCACGGCTTCTTTTCGCTAGGTGCATTAAGCGGCGCGATACTAAGTTGGGCAATCTTGCGCACAGACTTGACGCCATTTGTGCAAATGCTCGGCATTTCAATTGTCGCAGCAACAGGTGCACTTTTGGGATTTCGCCATTTGTTTGAAGAGGCGGCGCACGAAGATACACAAGAAAACGCAAGCTTTTTTGAGGGATTAAAACACCCGCGATTGATGGTTCTTTCAGGATTGGCCTTTATTGCGATGTTTGCAGAAGGCACCGCAAATGATTGGAGCCCGCTTTACTTGATCGAATATGTACCAACGACACCAGACAAAGGTGCATTGGGGTTTGCGGCTTTTGCTGGGGCGATGGTCATCGGGCGTTTCTTGGGTGATGCAGCGGTCATGCGCTTTGGGCGCAAGTTTTTGATCGTTGGCGGTGGATATTTGGTTGCGATCGGTGGGGCGATCTTACTGTTGGCAACACCTTTTGAATTGAAACTTGTGGGGCTTGCACTGGCGGGATTGGGTGTGGCTAATTTGGTGCCGGCGCTGTTCAGTACCGCCGCTGCATTGCCAAACCTAAGGCCCGGTGTTGGCATTGCCTTTGCATCGATCCTTGGATACGCGGGATTTTTGGTGGGGCCACCGTTACTGGGTTATCTTGCACAAAACTTCGGCCTTGATCGCACATTATGGATTTTGGCGCTTACGGGGCTTTGTTTTGCCTTTGCGGGGCGGGTATTTCGTAGATCAAGTTAGGATCTTAGCGAGGTTTTGATATGGTTCGTGCGTTCTAGCGTTTGATGCACTGGACATTTATCAGCGATTCCTAGCAACCGGGTGCGTTGTGTAGCGTCTAAATCGCCAACAAGTGTGATGTGACGATGGAAACTGTCAACTTTTTCAGTGGCATAGGTCGCATCACTTGCGTCTTGCGCGTGCATTTTGTCATGACTGACCTCAACCAAAACATGATCCAAGGACCAACCTTTGCGACGGGCATACATGCGGATCGTCATTGACGTGCAGGCACCAAGCCCAGCTGACAAAAACTGATAAGGTGTCATACCGCGGTTTGTACCGCCGTAGGCCAAAGGTTCATCCGCTAGGGTGTGAAAAGTTGCCCCCACATTGATGTCCTGCAAAAAACCGTTTGAATCCGCCTCTGACACACGCAAAATACCCTCTGGCACGCCAGGTGGTGGGGCAGGGGGTGACAGGTCTAAATATCTGGCGGCCCATGTGGCAATCACGTCAGCGGCGTACTCAGCGTCTGCTGCACGGCTGATAAGGTGATCGGCATTGTCCATGGTCACAAAGCTTTTGGGGTGCTTGGCCGCTTGAAAAATAGCCGCGGCGTTTTCTATGCCAACTGTTGTGTCACCGGGGGCATGCATTACCAAAAGGGCGCGTTTAAAATTGGCCAAAGTGGTTTCAATTTCGCTGGCAGCAATGTCATCGATGAAAGATTTGCGAATTTTAAACGGGCGGCCACCAAGTTCTACCAATGCGGCACCGTTTGCCTGAATGTCATCCAAGGCCTGACCAAAATTATGGGAAACATGTTCGGGATCAGCAGGTGCACCGATGGTGGCAACAGCCGAAATCGTTGGAATTTCAACAGCAGCCTTAATGACGGCAGCCCCACCTAGGGAATGACCAACCAACAGCGATGGTGGCATATTTTTACGTTCAAGGTGTCGGGCGGCCGCAATCAGATCATCCACATTAGAGGTGAAAGTGGTATTTGAAAACTCGCCCTCTGAATGACCTAATCCCGTGAAATCAAAACGCAAAACTGCAATGCCCATCGCGGCTAGACGCGCAGATATGCGCCGCGCGGCGGGAATGTCTTTGGAACAGGTAAAGCAATGCGCAAAAATGGCCGTGGCCAAATGCGGCCCTTCGGGCAGGTCAAGCCGTGCCGCCAGCATTTCGCCGCTATGCCCTTTGAATGTCAGTTTTTCACCAGCCATGGATTTCCCTTTGCGTGTCCTTCTTATTGAAGTGTTCACAGTCATATTCGCAACCCATAGGCGGCAAAAGTCACACAAAGGTGACAGAAGTTTCGCGAATGTTTATTGGGACCGACTGTGAAATGGATGATTTTAGCTGGTTTATCGGCTTATTTTCCCATTAAAGCTGGATCAAAGGGATATTTGGTTAGGTTTTCAAAACCATCTTCTGTTACCAATACCTGATCTTCCAATTTAATGGTAAAGGCACCACCAACGGCACCCACAGCGGCCTCAACGCAAAGAACCATGCCAGGTTCAAGGGCATAATCAAAGGCGCCGGGTACCTCTTGGTCGTGATAGGCAACAAGCGGCCATTCATCACAAAGACCCACGCCATGCATCAGACAGCCGTATTTCTGTTCCATAAATTCATCGTCAAGCCGGTGCGCGTTGGCTGTTAGTTCAGGAATTGTGACCCCTGGTTTTAGCATCGCCATATTGGTCATGATATGTTCATGAGCGTGTTGCATGGCATAGATCATGTCAGCAGGCGGTTTTTCATCGCCAATCCACCAGCTGCGCGAAATGTCGACACAAATGCCATAAGCGCCGATCAAATCTGTGTCGAAAGAAACGATTTCGTTGTTTTGCACGATGCGAGGGCCGCATTCTTGGAACCAAGGGTTCGTTCTTTGTCCTGACGCAAGCAGGCGGGTTTCGATCCATTCCCCGCCGCGACGGATGTTTTCGGCGTGAAGCACTGCCCAAATATCATCTTCGGACATGTTGCCCCTTGGTACGTCGGCACGAGCAATTCGTTCCATTTCATAAACCGATGTTTCACAAGCGTGTGAGGCGCATCGCATGGCTAAGATCTCGTCAGGGCCCTTGATTGAACGGGATTTTTCAGTGACTTCCTCGCCATTCATGATTTCAAAACCTTGCGCCTCTAGGGCGCGCAGACCATGCAGCATGATCTTGTCGACAGCCAATCGTTTTTCGCCTCCACCATGTTCAGCGATTAGTTTGCGAACTTCATTTGCAAAAACATCAGCCTGAACATCAACCTTGTCCCCGCGATCAAAATAGAACAGATCCGCACCAGAGCGTTGTTCGCGCACAAGCGGGTTGAACGTACTTAGAAAGGGTGAATTTTTGTAATCCCAGATGACCATATAGCCATCGGCACATACCAAAACAGCGCGAAACGGGTTGTGGGTGTTCCACAGCTGCATGTTGGTGCTGTCAGTGGCGTATCGGATGTTAAGAGGGTCAAACATCAATAAGCCGCCATAACCTCGATCAACGATGTGTTGGGTTAGACGTTGCCAGCGATATTTGCGCATGTTTTCAAGGTTAGGGGCGATTAAACCAGCCGTTTCCCATTCGTTCATTGCCAGAATGGTTGGGCCGATTTCAATGCGATCTGCCAGATTGGGCGACCCATCAGGGAGCGAGGAACCACGACTAGGATCGATTTTGCGCGCTTGTGCGTGATGTTTGGTCATGGCGATACTTTTGCTTGTTTCGCCAAAAAGGGTAGCCCAAAAATATAGCGTGGCTAGCAGAATACCGACGTAAAAAACGTCGCGAATAGATTGAGTTATCTTAAAACAGACCCAAGACGCGTGTCGTCATTTCAACCAATGGCGAGGCGGAAGCACCTTGTGCGCCCAAGCCAATCGTAAAGGCAAAAGACGAACACCAAAGCGTACCGCGTGCAGTGGATGAAATTTTTCCGGATAGGATCGCTGTGTCGATCGTTGGCTCGGACTCTTCTTCTTCCTCAAACGTCAAAGCGGCGCGTGTATTTGCCATCGTTAGCGTATCGCAATCTTTTTCGACTTTGTCCTCAACGAAAGCAATTTCTTCATTCGTGACTGTGGCGGATGGGTTTGCTGCGGCCAAAATGGATGAAAGATATGCGTTAGAATAGGTGAGATCAAACCATTCAAGTTGCGGTGTGCAGATGATATCCGCGTTATGCAAATTGTGAATTTTTTCGATTGCTTTGTTACAAATTTGCGCCACAAGCCAAGCAGGCGCGTTTGAATTTGCCTTGTGTGTGATAGTGACGACGTGATGTTGAACGCCAAGCAATGGCACGAGATGCAATTGATCACCCAAAAGGCCATGGGCCAAATCTTGGGCGCATTCATTTGAAAGTGGTTCAAGAGAAAGCGTAAGACGCGCGTGTTGATGAGTGAATGTCTGCATGTTGTTTTGGCAAGACGCATCCAATCTGAACCCGACATTGGCAAGCGCCGCTGCATATGCTTGGTAAGCGGATGCAAGGTTATCGGATGGCGCGGTCCGATAGAAAAGATAATATTCTAAGCCACTCATTGTGACGATCCTTTATCAACGACGAGCCCCAACCCATACATTTCAATTCACATTGTAAGTGATTTGTGGGCAGAATGTGTCCAAGGCGTGAAATGTTTAAGAAACCTTAAGAAATATCGGGAATGGGGTGTTATATTGCTGGAAATACTGCAGAAAAAGTTGCCCAATCCGCCTTGGATGTTGCCGCAAACCCGCCGATTACCGGGTGTTATGCCGATGGAAAAGGGGGATTGGATACGTATTGATGACGCGTATGGCGCCCAAATGGCCGAGCGTCAGCGCCTTGTTGATACGCAGTTTACCGATATTTTTGCGACCTGCGAGGGTTCTGATGCAGCCTGCACCGAGGTTTTGGAGCGTATTCTGCTGGAACTGGAAACAACGTCAGGATTTTCTCGACAAGGAGATGTTATTACCTGCCCAGATGGGCGTGAGGTGGTTCTGGATCACTCTAATCCTTTACTGACAGCGGGCCTTTTGGTTCAGGATGATCTGTGTGTTCTTGAAAAAAAGGGTGATGAATATGATTTGACGGCCGCGATTCTGTGTTTTCCGGCCAGTTGGTCACTCGCTGAAAAAATCGGCAAACCAGTGATGGCAATTCACGCGCCAGTTGCCAGTTACACCCCCGATATTGGCAAACGAGTTTCGCGGATGTTTGATGCGATCCATGTGGATCGCCCACTGTGGCGCGCCAATGGGCTGTTGTATCAGGATCCTACTTTGTTTCAGCCGCGCACGATGGCGGCAAGACGTCAAAGGCCGGATGATGATGCTGCATTCATTCGTAGTGAGCGACAGTGCTTTATACGCCTGCCCAAAAGTCGCGCGGTTTTGTTTTCAATTCACACCTATGTCCTGCGCCAAAGTGATTTGACGGCGGATCAACAGAAACTGTTGGCCGAGTTTCCGATAGAACATGTGGAACTAGAGTGACGTAATTCAGGGGGCCTATGACAGCGTAACAGGCCGTTGAAAGAATTTTCGCCCGAAAATTGATTGGCGCAAGGTGTCAGCCGTAATGAAGTTTTCGTTGGCGTGATGCACGTCTGAAAACAACAATTCAAACGTCCCAAATGGGTTTGCTGCGGATGGTGGGCGTTGTCGAATATCCAAGGTCGCGCCTGTAAATTCGGTTGTATGATGGCCGTTTGGCATCAAAACGCCGTTGTCGTAACAGGTCTGCATGACCTTGGTCGCCAAGCCCATACTTTGATTTAGTGGCAAGTTGACTTCATGCAAGATCAACCGGCGTCCAAAAATGACCTCGGATCCCATAGCACGAAAACCAACCAACGGATTGCCTTTGATTTTGGTGCCACTTGAAAACGTACTTGGGTTGATCATTGATTTCAGCGGCAGGCCAGCGCGATCGTTCGCGATGATTTCAGCAGGTTCCAGCAATTGTTGGGTGGCGTGAAACAGAACGGCCAATGGTGCCCGTTGCCCCATGAGTGCGTTAAGTAAGGCATGCAGCAATTGCCACATTGTTGCGCGATCCGTTAATGACAAAGCGGGTTCAAACGCCCGTTTTTCGGTCGCAGTCTCGCCACGTTTGGCCAGGCTTCCTTTGCCAACAGAAAAGGTTAAAACCGACTTGTGCTGGCTGATAAGTTGACGAAGGTGCAGGTTCTTAGGGTTTTCAACTTGCTTGGCCAAGGCGGGTTCAAACCTGTTGCCTTTCATTGGCGTGTTTTCAGATTTCAATGCGATATGGCAGGTGTCATCCATCAATAAAACAAGGCCATCACGACAATCCGCATGAAAGTGAAACCGACTAAACGGCGCACCGCGGCTTTGGATTTGTTCCAGCACCGCGCGAATTGATCCCTCAAATTCGCGATCAAAGATCATCGAAATCTTGTTTGCTGGAATTTGATACATGACACTGCTCTACCTTTAAAAACTGGGGGTAGAATGGCAATCAAAGGTGATGAAAGTGCGGCACTGGTTGGGAATGTCTGGGGAAAATTGGTGCCGAACAACATAGGAAACTGGCAAAACACAGTTTGGATTTTGCCAGTTTCTATCAGGAGTTTTCAGGTTTTATCTAAGGGCTGGGTTTGCCTGCTGTTGCCAAGTCTCGATTGCCTCAATTGGGTACACCAACATAATTGTCTCTAAAATCAGGCTGTCTCGAACCAACAGGGCCGCCGTAAGTTCTAAAACCAAAATCAGCAACAGGGTGACATATGACGGCAATTTACTGGCAAGAAAGAAACCAGCAAGCATGAAATAATAATCCGAAACTGCATTCAAAACAGAATCGCCGATATAGCCCTGATTAATTGTCGTTGCGCGAAACTGGTCCAGCACAAAATCTGTGTGTTCAATGATTTCCCATCCAGTGCCTGTAAGAATGGCAACGGCACAAAGCGATTTGAACGAAATTTTTGGGAAAATTAAGCGCCCCAATGGAAAAATGATCAGCCCATGCACAAAGTGGCTTAGGGTATACCAATCTGCAATTTGTTGGGAATTTTCGCTTGACCAGATTGACCCAACCCAAAGCTTAACGTTCCCACAGGTGCAAATAAGTGGTTGCCCCCACGCCAACAGAATAGTGGCAATTAGGAAACCGCCAAGTGTTGCTGAAATACCGAGTGTTTGGTTCTTTGTCATTGTTTTACACACTTTCATGGTCTTGCTTAAGAAGGTTGTGGGGAAGGGCTCGCAGGTGAATTGGTCAACGCCCCAAATGACGTTGACCAGTTTTTGTTATTGCGGTTCGACTTTACTTGCCTCGGCAAGCAAACGTTCTGTGCGTGCATCTTCAATCTTATTGTGCAAACGGTCGCTTTCTTCGCTGTCACGCAAGGTTTTGGTGATGGTGGCGGTTGAGCTGACCAACATAATGGCCGCCATCGCATAGAAACCTTTGGCCGCAAACGAAGCATCCAAATTGTAAATCCCACCAGCCATTAAGGAGCCAGCCAATAGGAATTGGGCGTAAGTGAAGTAATTCCAAGTGATTGAAGGTTTGTTGATATAAGCGTTCATTTTTATAATCCTTTGAGAAGGTTGATTAAATTGAATTAGGAAAGGGGCGAATCCTACTTCGCGGCCTTCTTTTTAAGTTTTTCAAGTACAGAGGCACCGGTTGGTTTTATCGGTGTTCCACATCCTTTTTCTGCCAAGCGAGTGATCACATCATCGGCGTTGTCATCTATGGATAATTCAACCATTGCCTCGGCCGTGGCGTCTGTGTGATCTTGCTGTTGTTGCAAACGGTCCAACGTGGTGGCCGCATCGGTTAGATCATTAAACGTGCTGGATGGCGTGTTTCCATTCAGGCGATGTGCTTTGTTCTTGGCTTCGGCAAGATGTTGACCCTGTTTCATTTCACGCAGTTGGGTTTCACTGCGTTTCAGTGATGTTTTTAAACGTGAAATTTGGGTTTCGTAGTTGGCGATTGCCTTTTGTGTGGTGTCACGTTCGGTTTCTAGCTGGGCAATGGCATCTGCGGCCTCTATCGCCATTTCTTCGCGTTCTTGTGCCAATGCATCCAGCGCACTTTTTTCCAGATCAGTGATCTGTTCGTTGATACGTTTGAGCGTTGCGTTTTCCTGTTGCGCATAGGCCATGACGACGGCAACGGATTTGCGGTATTTTTCAACACCCAAGGCAGCATCGCGCATTTGTTGGCGCAGCAAGGTCATTGCATTTGCATCCAGATACGACTGGGAACGGTCTGTCATTCGCCCACGAGTTAGGGTAACCAATTGTTTGAACATTGTAGCGTTTCCTTTTCTTGAACATCGTTCATGGAAATCACTACAGTAACTTTGAACATCGTTCAAGACACATTTTGAACGATGTTCAAAATATCTTTGTTGAGGTGGATATGGAATCCAAACGGGATGAAAACCGAAGGAACCTGAGAAAACGCCTGATTGATGCGGCTGAGGCGCGGATATCTGAAAAGGGGTTACGTGGTCTAAAGGCGCGCGATGTTACAACCGATGCTGGCTGTGCATTGGGCGCGCTTTACAATGCGGTTGAGGATTTAGATCAACTTATTCTTTTGGTGAATTCTAGAACACTTGCACGGTTGGGTGACGCTTTGCGCAACGCCGTGGACGTGAACGCAGCACCTGCGGATAAAATGCAGGCGCTTGGCAAGGCATATGTGGATTTTGCACTTGCCAATCCACGCCATTGGACGGCGATCTTTTTTCATCGACTACCAGAAGGGCGTGAGGTGCCGGATTGGCACAAAGAAGAGCATGCACAGTTAATCGAGCAACTGATAGAGCCATTGTCAAAGATGCGTCCTGATCTGGGCCCTGTTGAACTAAGGCTTAGGGCAGGCACCCTGTTTGCAGCTGTACACGGCGTTGTTCAACTTTCGCTGCATGGGCGTTTTGTGGGCACGCCACCTGAATTGCTTGCGGACGAAGTTAAGGCATTGATTGATGCGATGAGCAGAGGCACGCATTTGGCCAATTTAACCAAATAAGCCGGTGTGAAAACCAACCTTCTTGGACTGAACAAGGATGCAATTCGTAAAAGAAAAAGGGCGCTCGATGTGAGCGCCCTTCGCCGTATTAAGTGCGGCCTAAACAGCCGAGCTGATTAACAGCTGTAGTACATACCAAACTCTACTGGGTGTGGTGTGTGTTCATAAGTGATCACTTCTTCCATTTTCAAAGCGATATAACCTTCGATTTGATCTTTGGTGAACACGTCGCCGGCCAATAGGTAATCCATGTCGCCTTGCAACTCGTCCAGCGCTTCGCGCAAGGAACCACATACAGTTGGGATCGCGGCCAATTCTTCTGGTGGCAGATCATAAAGATCTTTGTCAGAGGCGGCACCTGGGTCGATTTTGTTTTTGATGCCGTCAAGGCCAGCCATCAACAATGCTGCAAAGCACAGGTATGGGTTGGCTGCTGGATCAGGGAAACGAGCTTCTACGCGTTTTGCCTTGGGAGATTCAGACCATGGGATACGTACACAGCCAGACCGGTTACGGGCAGAATATGCGCGCAAAACGGGGGCTTCAAAACCTGGGATCAGGCGTTTGTAGCTGTTTGTAGCAGGGTTTGTGAACGCGTTCAGTGATTTAGCGTGCTTTAGAATGCCGCCGATGAAGTACAAAGCTTCTTGGCTAAGATCAGCGTATTTGTCGCCTGCGAACAATGGCTTGCCGTCTTTCCAGATGGACATGTTCACGTGCATACCTGTGCCGTTATCACCAGCGATTGGCTTTGGCATAAAGGTTGCTGATTTGCCGTATGCGTGTGCCACATTGTGGATCACGTATTTGTATTTTTGCAGCTCATCCGCCTGTTTGGTCAAGGAACCAAAGATCAGACCAAGTTCGTGCTGACAGCTGGCAACTTCGTGGTGATGCTTGTCAACTTTCATGCCCATGCGTTTCATAGTTGAAAGCATTTCGCTGCGCAAATCTTGTGCTGCATCCGTTGGGTTTACTGGGAAATAGCCGCCTTTGACGCCTGGACGGTGGCCCATGTTGCCCATTTCATATTCAGCATCAGTGTTCCAAGACGCGTCTTGTGCATCAACTTCATAAGAAACTTTGTTGATCGAATTTTGAAAACGTACATCGTCAAATAGGAAAAATTCAGCTTCTGGACCAAAGTAGGACATGTCGCCAATACCAGAAGCAATCAAATATGCCTCGGCTTTTTCGGCAGTGCCGCGTGGGTCACGTGCGTATGGTTCCATTGTGTCTGGTTCAACAACTGAACAGTGAATGCACAATGTTTTTTCCGCATAGAACGGGTCAACATAAGCGCTGTCACAGTCAGGCATCAATTTCATGTCTGATTCTTCGATAGATTTCCAACCAGCGATGGAAGAGCCGTCAAACATGAAGCCTTCTTCCAAGAAGTCTTGGTCGACAAGATCAGCAACAATGGTCACGTGCTGCAAGCGGCCGCGTGGATCTGTGAAACGGATATCGACGTAATCGATTTCCTCGTCTTTGATTTGTTTTAGAACGTCAGCTTGTGACATATGACGGTCTCCTTTAGTTGGTTGTGATTAGTTAATGTTCGTTATTACAGCGCGTCTTCGCCGGATTCACCGGTTCGGATACGAATGGCTTGTTCAACGGGCGAGACGAAAATTTTGCCATCGCCAATTTTGTCTGTTTTAGCAGCGTTGACGATGGCCTCGACGGCGGCATCAACTTGATCGTCGGAAAGAACTACTTCGATTTTCACCTTTGGCAAAAAGTCGACGACGTATTCTGCACCACGATATAATTCAGTGTGACCCTTTTGACGGCCAAAACCTTTGACCTCAACAACAGAGAGACCTTGAACACCGACGTCTTGCAACGCTTCTTTCACTTCGTCCAATTTGAACGGCTTGATGATGGCTTCGATCTTTTTCATAAGCGATTCCTCCTTTTGGGTTTCGTAGTGTTCAGACCATTTTATGTAAGGGCTGCCAATTGGGCATTTGACGTTGATTGAAAATGAGGCGGCACTGGAGGCGTAAATTGCCATATTTAAGCGGTTTGCACAAAAATTAGGCGAAATGAAAAAATTAAAGTTTCAGATAATTGATTTTTCCTCTCGTCATCGGAAAATACTTGCGCTAGAAGGCCCTCGGAATGCGGGTGTGGCGAAATTGGTAGACGCACTAGATTTAGGTTCTAGCGCCGCGAGGCGTGGGGGTTCAAGTCCCTCCACCCGCACCACCATCTTCTTGAAAATTCAAAAACATCCTTAAAACGTTGACTTGTTTGCGTTTATTCCTGACGTTAGCGTGTCTTTAGCTGCTTCAAGATTTGAAAGGAATGTTCCGATGCGTTTTGCAAAACTGCTTTGCACTGTGATTCTTGCTGGGTTTTGTTCAGCACCAGTTTTAGCCGACGGTGATCATGCGCCAATTGGCGACGCGGTACATGAATTGCCGATATTTGATGCGCATATTCATTATAAAGAACCTGCTTGGGATGCCTATCCCGTGGATAGCATCATTGAGCTGATGGATCGCAACGGCGTGGCGATGGGGTTGGTTTCCTCAACACCCGATGAAGGCACGATCATGTTGTGGGAATACGCCCCAAATCGGATCGTCCCTGAATTACGCCCCTATCATGGGAATGCTGGCTCATCCAATTGGGCCAAGGCCCCTAATATGGAAGCATATTTAGAAGAACGGCTTTCCGCGTACCCACATAAAGGCATTGGCGAGTTTCATATTCATCGCCTGGATGTTGATGATGTGGTCTTGTTCAAAAAAGTGATCAATATGGCCAAGGAGCGTGACATTTATTTGCACGTTCACTCTGGGCCAGAACCAATTCGCTGGCTTTATTCACTGGACTCCACCGCCAAAATCATCTGGGCGCATGCGGGCTTGGGACAAAGGGCCGAGGCTGTTTATGCGCTTATGGACGAATTTCCTGCCCTGTTGGCGGATACGTCACTGCGCGAATATGCGATTTTAGCAAATGGCGGCAAATTAGATCCAGAATGGAAAGAAATCATCATGGCGTTTCAGGATCGTTTGATGGTGGGCAGCGATACGTGGGTTAACGGGCAATGGGATGATTACGACCAGATTATTGCAGCCAATCGACGTTGGTTATCAATGTTGCCTGCGGATGTTGCTAAAAAGATCGCTTATCAGAATGCCGAGCGGGTATTTGATGTTAAGGTTTCGATGGATCAAATAGGGACGCGTTAAGGCCCCATTGGGCGACAAATTCGCCTATAAACATTGGATTTCTAGACTTTGCTATTTCCCAGTCGATAAATTGGGCCTTTTCGCTTGCAAGGGGGCAAGGGGGGCAATAAAAGGGCCCCTGATTTTAAAGGCACCTGCCGCATGCCGGCACCGTTCAATGAGGATACACCATGCAGGTCACTGAGACCCTAAACGAAGGCCTAAAGCGCGCCTACACAATTGTCATTCCGGCCAGCGATCTGGAAGCAAAAGTCAGCGAAAAGCTGATTGAAGCCCAACCCGAAGTCGAAATGAAGGGTTTCCGCAAAGGCAAAGTGCCAATGGCATTGCTTAAGAAACAATTCGGTGACCGCTTGATGGGCGAATCCATGCAGGAAACTGTTGATGGCGCCATGGCGAAACATTTCGAAGAATCTGGTGAGCGTCCTGCCTTCCAACCAAAGATGGAAATGAAAGACGGCGAAAACTGGAAGCCAGGCGACGATGTATCCCTTGATATGTCTTATGAAGCATTGCCAACAATTCCAGACGCTGATTTTTCATCAGTGAAATTGGAAAAATTGGTTGTTAAGGCCGACGACGAGGGCGTTGAAGAAGCGCTTAAAAACCTTGCTGGTACCGCCACAAACTATGAAACCAACACTAAGAAGACAGCCAAAGCGGCAAATGATGACCAAGTGGTTATCGATTTCTTGGGCAAAGTTGACGACGTTCCATTTGATGGCGGCGCAGGCGAAGATTACCCACTTGTTTTGGGTTCCAACTCTTTCATCCCAGGTTTTGAAGAGCAACTAGTTGGTGCCAAAGCCGGTACAGACGTCGTTGTGAACGTGACTTTCCCTGCTGAATACGGCGCGGAAAACCTTGCAGGCAAAGACGCTGTTTTTGAGTGCAAAGTTAAAGAAATCAAAAACCCTGTTGCCGCTGAAATCAACGACGAGTTGGCAAAACAGTTCGGTGCAGAAGATCTGGCTGGCCTGAAAGGTCAAATCACAGAGCGTCTAGAAGCTGAATATGCTGGTGCTGCACGCGCTGTCATGAAGCGTAAGCTTTTGGATCAATTGGATGGTTTGTATTCTTTTGAATTGCCACCAACCTTGGTTGAATCAGAAGCGAAACAGATTGCACATCAGTTGTGGCATGAAGAAAACCCAGAAGTTGAGGGTCATGACCACCCAGAAGTTGAAGCAACTGACGAGCACACAGAATTGGCTAACCGCCGCGTTCGTTTGGGTCTTTTGTTGGCTGAATTGGGCCAGAAAAACGAGATCACAGTTTCAGATTCAGAAATGACACAAGCGATCATGAACCAGGCACGCCAGTACCCAGGTCAAGAGCGTCAGTTCTTTGAATTCGCACAACAAAACGCTGAATTCCGTCAGCAACTTCAGGCACCATTGTTTGAAGATAAAGTTGTTGATTACGTCTTTGAATTGTCAACAATCACTAACAAAGAAGCAACCAAAGCTGATCTTGAAGCCGCTGTTGAGGCACTTGAAGAAGCATAAACTGCTTTTAAAAGAATTAGAAAAGGGCGTGGCATTTGCTGCGCCCTTTTTCTGTTTTAGGAAATGACGGATGAACGTGGTGGCTTGAAAAACTAGCCGCCGTTTATTGATAACTGAAAATCGCCTAAGCAGTTTTGCACAAAACGTTGTTTTCTTGTGCGCGCATGGCAATACTATTTCGAATGGTGGCTGGTAACACGGATTTGCTAGAAACCCGTGGGCGCTGCATTTCCGAAACAACAGACATTTCATTGCTTGACCCCGCAAAACCATCGCGACCTGCGTAATCAATGAAGGTTTCGGCAGGTGTGTTTTCCGCCAAAATCGCCTCATGCGCATCGGTCTCAAAGTGGTAATAAGTTAGTTCTTTATTCAGGGGCCAATTGACTTGCCGGATCGATTTACCATTCACCAGAGCCGAGGCGTTGATCAAGGTTTCATCAATCAATATCGCATGATCTGGTGAAACCAACAGGTCGCGTGACGGTACATTTTCATCTAATGCGCCCGCAGAAATGCAAATCGGATTTATCATTTTTGGGTTCGTGAAACGTGTTTCGATCGTTTGATTTCCGGTCCACCTAACGGTGGTTAAGCCGCCGCGTGCCTTGCGGAGAACATCACCAACGACAATCTCTTGCACAGTTTTATTGCCATTCTCGGTCGCAATCATCGTGTCTGGTGCAAAACATTGCATTTCGGTTATAAACTTTTGAATAGAGGCGGCACCCGAACCTGTAAATTTGATCGAAGAAAAGTTGCCAACTTGGATTATGTGCTTCGCACCTGTTGAGGAATATGTATAGGTCTGATCCGGATTTGTACCGGTAGCATCAAAAAATACCTGTAATGATCCCACGGAAATATAAATCAACAATTCAATCGGGTTTGTGTTGTCACCGGCAAATTGGGTTTCCGGTAAAAAGGCAGATGAAACGGGTGAAAATGTAAGGCTATAGGTCGAACCGTTAGGCAAAATAAATCCGTTTCCGGATTCTGAGGCTGCAACGTTGAAATAAAATCCATTGGGTAAAGAAAGAAGAACCCCACTGGACAACGTGAATTGAATGGAACCAGGTGCCGGTGTGGTTACAACGCTGGTTTCAGACGTTGTCGCAAAGTATGTATTTGATGGTAGCGGGTTTGAAAATTCAAAAGTAACCATTCGTTCCCCAGGTTATTGTGAAGATTCATTACAGAGTTAGAACTGCTTGTCTAGATTTTGTTAGACACAGACCTAACCACTAATTCCCGTAACCAAATATTTCTGGGTGAATTGCTATAGCGGCGATGCCAAAACATATCGAATTTGACTGGTGGAAGTGTGATGGGTGCGGGGCAGTGTTCCAGATGCGAAAGGGCGGAATGGAACAAACGAGCCGACATCGTTGCAATCATATCTGTGCCCTTAATCATTTGACCCAAAGAATAAACGTTTGCTGCGCCGAGCTGAATTTTGCGGGTCAGCGAAAGTTTGTCTAATGCTGAAGAGACGATGCTCTTCTTATCAGACCCGAAATCTAGAGCTGCATGCCGGGCATTACAGTATTCCTCAATACTTGTAATTGGCCCTCTAATGTCTGGATCAAAGAAGACAACCATAGGATCAGACAAAAAGGGATGTCGTTCAAGTGCGGCAGGAATTGTTTTGGGGCGAATGCTCAATGCGACATCGGCGCGATCTTCGTCCAGCATCGGTAAAAGCGTCCCTACAGAGCCAAGTTCGATAAATCTAAGGGTTTGCTCGGGATTGATAGCCATGAGGTTCGAGCGAACGTTCACCAGTTCTGGTGTCAGTTCCGCAACGTTGGTTGTAATCGTGAACGGTTGTTTATCTGCCATCGGATCATAATCAAAATGTTCAACAAGTCCCTCAATTTGTGCAACAATTTTGCGAATGCGCGGCACTAAATCCTCGGCGGTACGGGTAGGGCCTATACCGCGACCTTGTTTTACAAAAAGCGTGTCATTCAGCGCATCGCGCAGGCGATCAAGAGCGTGACTGATCGTGGATTGGGTGACACCAAATTGCAATGCCGTCGCACTGACCGAGCCATTATCATAGATCGATAAGAAGATTTTCAGAAGGCGCGCGTCGACGTGACTTATATCATATTTTTTCATGATTAATGTATAACATATCGATTGATTAGATCAAATGGGATGGATCTATTGGTGTCACAGTTAGTTAACTTGGTAAGAATAATGGCGTGTAAATATACCGACGGTTGTAAATTGATGATCAAAAGCGGCAGTTCTGAACGAGAGCAGCGTGCGATGCGGGATTTGTTGGCGTATCTCAATGATCAGATCGAAGGGCCAGATGGTTTAGACTTTGCCAAGCTGCAAAAAGAATTCCCTGAACAATTCAGCAATCCCGCGGAATGCTGTTTATTTCAAAGCGATTACAGAAAAGAAAAAGCCACCCAAAACTAATCGGGTGGCCTAAAACTTTGTATCGAAAAAGCCTGAAAGACTTATTCTTCGTCAGAACTCGCAGCAGGTGCCGCGTCGCCATGATCGTCGTCGTCACCAGCAGCTGCACCGATATCGTCGAATAGTTCGGCGATTTCGAAATCTGCTTCAGCTTCTGCTTCGGCAGCCAGTTCTTGGATCGACTTACCAGAGGCTTGCAATTCTGCTTCTTCAGCGGAACGAGCAACGTTTACGTCGATTTCAACGTTAACTTCTGGGTGAAGATGAACAGATACGGCGTGAATACCCAATTCTTTGATTGGACCAGCCAAGATAACCTGTTTCTTGTCGATTGAGAAACCGTCAGCGGTTGCAACTTCGGCGATGTCACGCGGTGACACTGAACCGTACAGAGAGCCAGCGTCTGATGCAGAACGAATCACGATGAAGGACTGGCCTTCGATCTTCGCTGCAAAAGCTTCGGCTTCTGTTTTGGTTTCTAGGTTACGAGCTTCTAGTTGAGCCTTCTGTGCCTCAAAGCCTTTGATGTTCGCTTCAGAAGCGCGCAGGGCTTTGCCTTTAGGCAACAAAAAGTTACGAGCGAAACCGTCTTTAACAGCGACAACGTCGCCCATTTGGCCGAGTTTCGCGACGCGTTCTAGTAGGATAACTTGCATAATGAGTTCTCCTTATTTCACAGCGTATGGAAGCAAGGCCAAGAAACGTGCGCGTTTGATTGCACGGGCCAGCTCACGCTGTTTTTTTGCAGATACTGCGGTGATACGGGAAGGCACGATTTTGCCACGCTCAGAGATGTAGCGTTGCAATGTGCGTGTGTCTTTGTAGTCAATCGCTGGTGCGTTGTCGCCAGAGAATGGGCACACTTTACGACGGCGGAAAAATGGTTTGTTTGCCATGGTTTATGGTCCTTTCGCGCGATTAAGAGCGACGTTCGCGGCGGTCGCCACGGTCGTCACGTTTTTGCATTTGTACGGAGGGGCCTTCGTCGTGGGCATCAACCTTGATGGTCAAAATGCGCATCACGTCGTCATGCAAACGCATCAGGCGTTCCATTTCTTGAATGGCAGTTGCAGGTGCATCTGTTTTCAAGAAGGCGTAGTGGCCTTTGCGGTTTTTGTTGATTTTGTAGGCCATCGTTTTGATGCCCCAGTATTCGTTTTCAACAACTTTGCCGCCATTGTCGGCAAGGACAGCTGTGAAATGTTCGATCAATCCCTCGGCCTGTGTGTTTGACAGGTCCTGACGGGAAATAAAAACATGCTCATAAAGGGGCATGTGCACTCCAGTTCATATTGTTGCGCGTTTCAACGAATGTGCGATTGCCTTGTCGCTGCACATTCACGAGAGACCGCGCCGGTGAAAAAATCACGACAAGGAAGCCGCCTTGTACACCTATGGGCGTGAAATTCAAGGGGATATGGTGTCTGTTGCACGATATATATTTGCACGCATGACACAGGCAAGGTAATGCTGGCGCAAAGACGTAAAAGAAAAACAAAAGGGGCCATGATGACACGGGCATTCGTATTTCCAGGACAGGGCGCACAAACGATTGGCATGGGTGCTGATTTAGCCGCGGCTTATCCTGCCGCCAAAGCTGTATTTGACGAGGTGGATGACGCCTTGGGTGAAAAGTTGAGTTCGCTTATTTGGGAAGGCGACAAAGACACGCTGACCCTGACACAAAATGCACAACCTGCATTGATGGCCACATCATTGGCGGCGATGAAAGCGCTAGAAGCTGAAGGCATTACAATGGCGGATGCTGGATTTGTCGCTGGCCACTCGTTGGGTGAATATTCCGCTTTGGCGGCCGCCGGTTCCATCAGCCTGTCTGACACGGCGCGTTTGTTGCGCATCCGTGGATTGGCCATGCAAGAGGCTGTTCCAGTTGGCGTTGGTGCGATGGCGGCGTTGCTGGGGTTGGATTTTGGAACCGCAACAGCGGTTGCTGCCGAAGCCGCTGAGGGCGAGGTTTGTCAGGCTGCGAATGATAATGATCCATCACAGGTCGTGATTTCCGGCCACAAGGCCGCCGTTGAACGCGCTTGTATTATTGCCAAAGAAAAAGGTGCCAAGCGCGCCATGTTATTGCCAGTATCGGCGCCGTTTCACTGCACGTTGATGCAGCCCGCGGCAGATAAAATGGCCGAAGCTTTGGCAAATGTTGAAATTAAGGCGCCAAGTGTGCCGTTGGTGGCGAATGTTGTTGCCAGCGCCATTAGTGATCCCGCCGAAATTCGCGAATTACTAGTTAAACAGGTGACGGGCTCTGTGCGTTGGCGCGAAAGTGTTCTTTGGATGTCGGCCCAAGTTGTAACAGAGGCGTGGGAAATCGGCGCGGGCAAAGCCTTGTCCGGCATGATCCGCCGGATCGATAAAGAAATAAAATGTTCAGCCGTGGGCGACGCTGCGGGCGTTGCGGCAGCGGTTGCCAGTACTAAAGGGGAATAAGTATGTTTGATTTAACAGGAAAATGCGCACTGGTTACGGGTGCATCTGGTGGAATCGGTGGATCCATTGCCAAAACATTGCATGCAGCCGGTGCAACTGTCGGTTTGTCGGGCACGCGGGTTGAACCGCTTGAGGCATTGGCCGCAGAATTGGGCGAACGCGCCCATGTATTGCCATGTAACCTAAGTGATGCAGAAGCTGTGTCCGCATTGCCCAAGGCCGCTGCTGCCGCCATGGGCAGCCTTGATATCTTGGTAAATAATGCAGGTATCACCAAAGACAATCTATTCATGCGGATGTCAGAGGATGATTGGGGCGCTGTTCTTGATGTAAACCTGTCGTCGTCTATGCGTCTTTGCAAAGGCTCGATCCGTGGAATGATGAAATCCCGTTGGGGCCGTATCATCAACATTACATCGATCGTCGGCGCGACAGGTAATCCTGGCCAAGCAAACTATGCGGCAGCCAAGGCTGGTCTTGTGGGCATGTCCAAAAGTTTGGCTTATGAAGTGGCAACACGCGGCATTACTGTAAACTGTATTGCGCCCGGATTTATTCAAACGGCGATGACCGACAAATTGAATGATGACCAAAAGTCAGGCATTTTGACACAGATTCCCAGCGGGCGCATGGGTACGCCAGAAGAGATTGCCGCCTCTGTTCTTTACCTTGCAAGCGATGAAGCGGGCTATGTTACAGGCGCTACACTGCACGTTAATGGCGGAATGGCGATGCTTTAGGGCATTTGGGGTTGCGAAAACATTTGCGAAACCTAAATGATGTGCTATAGGCCGAGCAGATTTAGCTGGGGCGTTTAGTCTGACTAAAGTAAAATGCTGCGTGAGTGGCAAAAGGTTGTCGGACTATCCCGGGAACAAAACGATAGGGCGAGGCCCTAAAAAGAGAATGAGGAATTAACATGAGCGACGTTGCAGATCGTGTAAAGAAAATCGTTGTAGAGCATCTTGGTGCGGACGAAGAAAAAGTTGTTCCAGCGGCGTCTTTTATTGACGACCTAGGTGCAGACAGCTTGGACACAGTTGAACTGGTCATGGCATTCGAAGAAGAGTTTTCTATCGAAATTCCTGATGATGCAGCTGAAACAATCCAAACATTTGGCGATGCGGTTGGCTTCATCACAAAAGCTACTGCTTAATAGCAGCGATAGCTAAAAGATTTATGAGGCGGCGCGTTCCTAACGGATACGCGCCGTTTTCATTTTAAGAAGGCAAAGTAAGGCATCACATGATTTGGCGTTTGATTCTGACCATTTTATCGGCAACTGCTGTTTTGATAGTTTCTGGCAAACTAGGCTTGACCAAAGAACTGGGTGCGCATCCATTTTGGGCGGATAAAGTGGTTATCAGCGGCATTATTGGCGGGATCATGGTTTGGTTGCTTTTGGCGTTTTCAAAATTGAGCATGTCAAAGCGTTTAGGGCTGGGTTTGGTTGCTTTGGTGATATCTTTTGCCGTTGCGCGATACGGGGCCCATGGTTTCGCGATTTCATATGCCGAGGATCAGTTTGCCGGAAAACTGTGGTTTTTTGGATGGCATGCCACAATGATAAGTTTCTTCGTCTTTTGCGGGGTGATTTTTGGCAAAGTCTTAGGGCTGACCCGCCGCTAAGGCTTGCCCCAATGGGGCAGAGCAAGTTATAAACAGCAAAATTAATACCTATGGGGGCATGAGCATGCGTCGAGTTGTAATTACAGGTCTTGGAATGGTGACACCACTTGCATGTGGTGTTGAGGAAACTTGGAGCCGTCTTTTGGCGGGCGAATCCGGTGCTGGCCCCATTCAAAAGTTTGATGCCAACCATTTGGGTACAAACTATGCTTGTGAAATTCCTTTAGGTGACGGCACCGATGGTACGTTCAATGCTGATGACTGGATGCCTGCCAAAGATCGCCGTAAAGTGGATGATTTCATTCTTTATGGCATTGCTGCCGCTGAACAAGCGGTACGCGATGCTGATTGGATGCCAGAGGATGAAAACGATAAGATTCGCACAGGTGTTATGATCGGTTCTGGTATTGGTGGTTTGTCATCTATCGCTGAAACGGCTGTTTTGCTAAAAGAGCGTGGCCCACGCAGGGTTTCACCGTTCTTTATCCCAGGTGCGTTGATCAACCTTATTTCTGGGCAGGTTTCGATCCAATATGGCTTTAAGGGCCCGAACCATGCAGTTGTGACGGCTTGTTCAACGGGTGCGCACGCCATCGGTGATGCCGCGCGTTTGATCCAATGGGGCGATGCGGATGTGATGATCGCAGGCGGCGCTGAAAGCCCGATTTCAGAAATTGGGATCGCTGGATTTAACGCTTGTAAAGCGTTGTCTACAAAACGTGCGGATGATCCAAAGGCTGCAAGCCGACCATATGATGCTGATCGTGATGGTTTTGTCATGGGCGAGGGTGCCGGCGTTGTTGTTTTGGAAGAATATGAGCACGCAGTTGCACGTGGCGCCAAAATTTATGCCGAGGTTCTGGGTTATGGCCTGTCAGGTGATGCCTATCACATCACAGCCCCCTCCGAGAGCGGTGATGGTGCGGAACGGTCTATGCGCATGGCGCTGGAACGCGCGGGCAAAGTGCCAGCTGACGTTGATTACATCAACGCGCACGGTACATCGACAATGGCCGACACCATCGAGTTGGGCGCGGTTGAACGTATGCTGGGCGACAGCGCGTCTGATGCGACCATGTCATCGACAAAATCAGCCACGGGCCATTTGTTGGGTGCTGCTGGTGCGATTGAAGCGATCTTTTCAGTTCTGGCAATTCGCGATCAGGTGGCACCGCCGACGATCAATTTGGATAACCCTGCTGTTGAAACCAAATTGAACCTTGCGCCAAACAAGAAACAAGAACGTAAGATTGACGTGGCATTGTCCAATTCCTTTGGCTTTGGTGGCACCAATGCCTCGCTCGTAATCGGTAAGGTATAGTTTAACATGTGGAAGCACGTTGCATCCAACGCCATGACGTTGATGATTGTGGTGTTGGTTGTATTGGGCGGCTTGATTTCTTGGGCTGGCAATAAGTTTAATGCCGATGGCCCTATGGAGGCCGCACAATTCTTTGAAGTGCAGCGTGGTGCAAGTTTACGCACGGTTTCAAATAATCTGGCAGAGCAGGGCATTGTGGAATTCCCAGCTTTGTTCCGCATGGGCGCGGATTATACTGAGCGCGCTGATAAGTTGAAGTATGGGAATTACGAAATCCCTGCGCATGCTTCCATGGATCAGGTTTTGCAGATACTGACCGAGGGCGGTCAAAGCTCGTTTAAATATGCCGTTAATTTTGTCATCGGGAATAATGGTGGTGAATTGCGTCTAAGCGAAAAGAATGCGGGCAACGGTGGTTCAAGCATCGTTGAAAAGTTTAAAGGCGGCGATGAGGCCACGCCGATTTATGCGCAATTGGTGGCCGATAAAACGCCCATGGCGTATCGCGTGACCATTGCTGAAGGACTGACCAGTTGGCAGGTTCTTGAGGGATTGAAGAACGCCGATTTCCTTGAGGGTGCAGCAGGCGACGTGCCTGCCGAGGGCAGCCTTGCGCCAGACAGCTATGAAGTGTCACGGGGGTCATCCATTGCACGGATGATTGAGCGCATGACATTGGCACAAGAAACTATATTGGCTGAGTTGTGGGAATTGCGCGATGGTGATTTGCCATTATCGACCCCGCAAGAAGCGTTGGTTTTGGCATCGATCATTGAAAAAGAGACTGGCGTTTCATCAGAGCGCGAATTGGTGGCATCAGTGTTTGTGAACCGCTTGCAACGCGGCATGAAGCTGCAAACGGATCCGACGGTTATTTACGGGATCACCAACGGCCAAGGTGGTTTGGGCCGTGGATTGCGCCAAAGTGAGCTGCGTCGCGAAACACCTTATAACACCTATCGCATTCCTGCTTTGCCACCCACACCGATTGCGAATCCAGGTTATGCAGCCATCAAAGCGGCACTGCAGCCGGGCCAGAGCGAGTTTATCTTCTTTGTGGCAGATGGCACTGGTGGTCACGCATTTGCACGAACTTTGGGCGAGCATAACGCCAATGTGCGCAAATGGCGGGCAATTGAGGCTGATCAGTAACTCTCTGTTAACCTGTTTATTAACAATAGGTTAGCGTTCGGTTCTTTTCGCGAGGGCCGCGATTTCGCTTGACTTTGCGAACGGTCTATCGTATACATATTTCAAGCTGGAAGAAGTGGGTAAGCGGCCGGGGTAACCTGGGGCCGCTCTTCTTTTGTCTCGTGCGGAGGGCATGAGAGGTAGGCCGATTTATGACAACAAATACAACTGATGGCCAAGTGGCCATTTACCGGAGTTTAGCAAAGTCTAAACGCCGTCTTTCCCAATTGCAGGATGCGCTGGAGCAACGCATCGATTTGATCGCAGTGGGGGACAAGTCCGGATTGAAGGATTTGAACTTAAGTATTGAGCAACTAGCGAAATTTAGTGACAAAGTAGAAGAAGGCGGGGCCGAACTTGACAGAATTGCAAAGCGTAAATCAGGACGCGCAAGTGACATCGCCCTTGATCTGGAAGAAGCCAGATCTGAAATCGGGCGCAGATTGGCTTGCTTGCGCGACGCGCGCACAAACCCAAGCGTTCTTTGATGGGTTAAGCGAGCCAAGCTTGCTGGCCTTACCTTGGTTGTTTGAGTTTTGGGCGTTGCCGCACCAAGTTGCCCCTTTGGGCGAGGATTGGCGAACTTGGGTCTGTCTTGGTGGGCGTGGTGCAGGCAAGACCCGCGCAGGGGCGGAATGGGTCCGATCCGAGGTTGAAGGGGCAACTGCAACCTGTGAAGGGCGGTCCAAACGGGTGGCTTTGGTGGGCGAAACGATTGATCAAGCACGCGAAGTGATGGTTTTCGGGGAAAGCGGTATTTTAGCCTGTTGTCCCCCTGATCGTCGCCCTGAATGGCAAGCAGGGCGTAAACGACTGGTTTGGCCTAATGGGGCAACCGCGCAGATATTCTCGGCACATGATCCAGAAAGCCTAAGAGGGCCACAGTTTGACGCGGCTTGGGTGGATGAGTTGGCAAAATGGAAACGCGCCGAAGAAGCGTGGGATCAGTTGCAATTTGGGCTTAGGCTTAGGGATGCCCCTCGGCAAATCGTCACCACGACCCCGCGCAATGTAGCCGTTCTTAAGGATTTGATGAAACAAGAAACAACGGTGGTGACATCGGCCCCGACCAAGGCCAATCGTGCCTATCTGGCGGCAAGTTTCCTTGAAGACATTCATCGAAAATTTGCGGGCACCCGGTTGGGCCGACAGGAACTTGAAGGTGAGCTGGTCGAAGATGCAGAAGGCGCGATGTGGACCAGCAGCATGTTAGAGGCAGGTCGCATTGACGAATTTCCGGAATTTGATCGCATTGTGGTGGCGGTTGATCCCCCTGTAACAGCCACAAGCAATTCAGATTTATGCGGCATTGTCGTTGTTGGGGCGTGTCTTCAGGGGCCGCCCCAAAGCTGGCAGGCTTATGTAATTGAGGATTGCAGCATCAAAGGCACCCCAAACAAATGGGCGGATGCCGTGATTGAGGCATGGCAACGGCATAACGCAGACCGGATCGTGGCTGAGGTAAATCAAGGCGGTGATTTGATTGAAACATTGCTGAGACAAAAGGCGGTGCTTGTACCGTATCGTGCGGTTCGGGCCAGTCGGTCAAAATCCAGCCGCGCCGAACCTGTGGCGGCACTTTATGAACAAGGGCGCGTGCATCATGGCCGTGATCTTGGGCCGCTTGAGGATCAAATGTGCCAAATGACGACGCGCGGATTTATTGGCAAAGGTAGTCCTGATCGCGTGGATGCGCTGGTTTGGGCATTAACTGACCTGATGATTGATCCCGCAATGCAATGGATAGCACCCCGCGTACGCGTGCTGTAACCCAAAATTTAGGAGCAGAAAGACATGGTTTTTCAATTATTTCGGCGGGCAGAGGCCCAGCCGGAGCAAAAAGCGTCGGCCACTGGTCCGTTAATGGCCTTGCATGGGGCTGGGCGTGTGGCGTGGTCACCACGAGACACGGTTTCCCTTACGCGGGCTGGATTTTCATCAAATCCTGTTGGGTTTCGGGCGGTTAAACTGATCGCAGAGGCCGCCGCGGCCTTGCCATTGATTTTCCAAGATCAGGAACGTCGATATGATGAACACCCATTGGTGTCGCTTATGGCGCGACCAAATGCAGGACAAGGGCGGGCCGAATTCTTTGAGGCGTTGTTTGGTCAAATTTTGTTGTCTGGAAACGGGTACATCGAGGCCGTCGGTGATGGAAATTTGCCAATAGAGTTGCATGTTTTGCGGTCAGATCGATTGAACCTGATACCGGGTGATGATGGGTGGCCCGCTGCCTATGAATATGCGGTTGGATCGCGCAAACACAGGTTTGATGCACGTGGTGATCAATCGCCTATCTGTCATATCAAAAGTTTCCATCCGCAAGATGACCATTATGGTCTTAGCCCTTTACAGGCGGCGGCGGTAGAGATTGATGTTCATAATGCCGCCTCGCGATGGTCAAAAGCGTTGTTGGACAATGCCGCGCGCCCCTCTGGTGCCTTTGTGTATCACGGTGGCGAGGGTGCTGGCGGGATGAGTAACGATCAATATGACCGTTTGATTGGCGAAATGGAGGCCAACCACCAAGGGGCGCGCAACGCGGGGCGACCGATGTTGCTGGAAGGTGGTCTGGATTGGAAACCCATGGGATTTTCACCCTCTGATATGGAATTTCAAAAAACCAAAGAGGCGGCCGCGCGAGAAATTTCCGTGGCCTTTGGGGTGCCGCCGATGTTGTTGGGCATTCCGGGTGATGCAACTTATGCAAATTATCAAGAAGCAAACCGTGCCTTTTACCGCCTGACTGTATTGCCGTTAGCCAGCAAAGTAATGGCCGCAATGAGCGGGTGGCTAGAAGGCTATAGCGGTGACGCGGTGCGAATGGGCGCGGATTTGGATCAAATTCCTGCCTTGGCCGTTGAACGCGATCAACATTGGCGACGCGTTGCTGGTTCTGATTTCCTAAGTGTCGCCGAAAAGCGCAGTCTTTTGGGTCTGCCCAAGTCGGCTGACGATGAATGAGCGGGCCAAGTAGCAAAGGCGGATCACGGTTTCTATATGAGCCGTTTTCCAATTCAAATGCCCATCGCGTGGAAATGGTTGAACGTGTCGCCGAGGAAAAATGGGCGGCATTGGATTATCGCTTGGGGTTGATCGATGCGAATTTAGAGCGGCTGGATCGCCGGCTTTGGTTGGCGGTTTTGGGGGTTGTGACGGTTGTTTTGAGCGAAGTTGTTCAAGGCATCATGTCTCATTCAATTTAGAGGGAATTTGAGATGAAGCAAAAATCGGACATTCCAGAACTGGAACATAAGTTCGCCCACTTTGGGCAGGGCTTGGACGTGAAAGACGGCACGCTGATCGAAGGGTACGCCAGCCTGTTTGGCGCCACTGATCAAGGCGGCGATGTGGTCGAGGCAGGGGCCTATGCCGCATCGCTTAAATCGCTGATTGCGACAGGGCGGCGGGTGAAAATGCTGTGGCAGCACGATCCAGCACAACCCATCGGTGTTTGGGATGAGGTGCGAGAGGACAGCAAGGGCCTTTATGTTAAAGGGCGCTTACTTGTGGATGTGGACAAAGGGCGCGAAGCGGCGGCATTGATTGGTGCAGGCGCTATTGACGGACTTTCCATTGGTTATCGCACGCTAAAGGCCACAAAAGACACCAAAGGTCGGCGGCTTTTGGCGGAATTAGAATTGTGGGAGGTTTCACTTGTGACCTTTCCGATGCTGCCTACAGCACGGATCGGATCCAAAGGTGAAAACCTTTTAGAGGCCACAATGCAAGAACTGGCGGCGACCTTTGAGGGGGCGACGCGCGAGTTGGCTGGGGAATAAACCCAATTTTTCAAATGTCAGGATGAACGAATGACGAAAGCTGAAACCAAGGCTGGGGGCGGGCAAGCTATGTCTATGCCCCAAGGATCAGCCGCAGAAGTAAAAACCGCGATGGCCAGTTTCTTAAATGAATTCAGCGGCTTTCGGGCCGGAATTGATACCAAATTTCAACAAACAGAAGAGCGACTGAACATGCTTGACCGCAAAATGATGACCCATAAACGCCCGGCATTATCAACGGGTGCCGAAACAACGACACCACACAAAAAAGCATTTGAAGATTATTTGCGTTGTGGTGATGACGATGGTTTGCGCGCCCTTACGCTGGAAGGCAAAGCCCTAAGTACGGCGGTTGCGGGCGATGGTGGTTATCTTGTTGATCCGCAAACATCCGATACGATCCAATCGGTTTTGAAATCATCGGCTTCGATCCGTGCGGTGGCAAATGTCGTAAATGTCGAGGCAACCACATATGATGTTTTGGTCGATCACACCGACATTGGGTCGGGTTGGGCGTCAGAAACAGGCAGCGTGAGCGAAACAGATACGCCACAGATTGAGCGCATCTCAATTGCGTTACATGAATTAAGCGCATTGCCAAAAGCCAGCCAACGCTTGTTGGATGACAGCGCCTTTGACATTGATGCGTGGTTGGCAAATCGTATCGCTGACAAATTTGCCCGCGCCGAAGCATCGGCATTTGTTTCTGGTGATGGTGTTGATAAACCAAAGGGTTTCTTGACACACCCATCTGTTGCCAATGGGGCATGGGCCTGGGGTTCACTTGGGTATGTGCCATCGGGTGCAGATGGTGAATTTGCGGCCGTGGATGCGGCTGATGCTATCGTAGATTTGGTTTATTCATTAGGTGCGCAATATCGTGCCAATGCGACCTTTGCGATGAATTCAAAGACCGCTGGTGCCGTGCGCAAGATGAAAGACGCAGACGGTCGTTTCTTGTGGTCAGATGGTTTGGCGGCAGGTGAGCCTGCGCGTTTGATGGGCTATCCTGTGTTGATTGCTGAAGACATGCCAGACATTGCATCCGATGCAACGGCGATTGCCTTTGGTGACTTTGAGGCGGGTTACACGGTCGCCGAGCGTCCTGATCTGCGCATCCTGCGTGACCCGTTTAGCGCGAAACCGCATGTGTTGTTTTATGTAACCAAACGTGTCGGTGGTGATGTTAGCGATTTTGCCGCGATCAAACTGCTGAAATTCGCGGTTTCCTAAACCCTTAGAAGGTAGGGATTAATGCGAAAGTTCGCCACTTTTTAGTGGGGAGCAACAAGTGCGCGTAGCAAATATGTGTTGGCCAGCTGCTCTCCTCCGTCGGGGCAACGCAGCTGCGCGCGCTTTTTCATTTCATGAGGTGAGCACGGAGAATTCAAATGATGTTGATTGAGCTTTCGCCCGTTGCATCGGGGGTGTTGCCCCTTGCCGAATTTCGCGAACACTTGCGTCTTGGCAGTGGTTTTGCGGACGATAATCTGCAGGACAGTGTTTTGGAAACCTGTTTGCGTGCAGCACTGGCCGCCATTGAAGCGCGCATCGGTAAGGCGGTGCTAAAGCGCCGTTTTTCTTGGACTTTGACCTCTTGGGCGACCGGATCGGTACAATCCTTGCCTGTCGCCCCAGTTGTCGCGCTGGAATCCGTTGCACTTGAAAACATGGATGGGGCCGCGACGTTGGTGGATCTAAACACGCTTCGATTGTTGCCAGCGGTGGATCGCCCTAAGTTGGTCGCCAAAACGGGTTCATTGCCATTCATACCCAGCAATGGGCAGGCGATTTTGGTGTTTGAGGCCGGGTTTGGGGACGACTGGACCGAGGTGCCTTCTGATGTTGCGCAAGCCTGTATGATGGTTGCGGCCAAGTTTTATGAAGATCGTGACGCGAATGAAAGTGGCAGTGCGTTGCCACAAAGTGTGATGGATTTGATTGGCAAATATCGACCTATGCGTTTGGGGCGGGCTTGATATGGGGCTGAAATTGAACAGAAAACTAGTTTTGGAATAAGCCGCACGTGTGCCTGATGGTGCGGGTGGATTTTCCGAAATTTGGACACCTCTTGGCGAGTTGTGGGCAGAAGTTAGTGCAAATAGTGGGCGAGAGGCGGCGCAAAACGGTGTCGCCATTTCCATTCAAAAGTATCGAATTGTGGTTCGCGCAGCACCGATTGGATCGCCCTCTCGACCCCGTCCTGACCAACGATTTCGAGAGGGACAGCGCACGTTTTTGATCCAATCGGTCAGTGATTCATTCAAATTGGATGCGTTTTTGATGTGCCAGGTGATTGAAGAGGAGTTGGTATGAGCATTGCGTTTTCAGCGGCCCTGCAAACTGCGGTTTTTCAAGCGTTGGTGGCGAACACCGAGTTAAATACAGCTGTTTCGGGAAACATTTTTGATGCCTCGCCAACAGGAACGCCGCCCGCGATTTATATCTCGCTTGGGTTGGATGACATGCGTGATGCCAGTGACAAAACCGGCGCGGGAACGCGGCATGATTTTGTGGTGAGCGTGGTCAGCAATGGATCTGGTTTCTTGCAAGCAAAAAACGTGGCCTCGCTGATTGGTGAGGTGTTGGTAGGGGGGGGATTTGATTTTGGACTCAGGTAATTTGTGCTTTCTTCATTTTCTGCGAGCAACGGCAAAGCGAACGCGAAACGGGCAAAGTAATCAAATCGATCTACGCTTTCGAGCGCGAATTTCAGATTAAATTCAGTATATTGGAGTAACAAAATGGTAGCACAAAGCGGTAAGGATCTGTTGATCAAGCTCGATTTAACGGGCAATGGGCAGTTTGAAACAATCGCCGGTCTTAGGGCCACACGGATCACGTTTAATGCGGAACCTGTGGATGTTACGAGCCTTGAATCCCAAGGTGGATGGCGCGAATTGTTGGCAGGCGCAGGCGTTAAAACGGCGTCGATCTCTGGGTCTGGCATTTTCAAAGACGAGGGTACCGATGAACGCGCACGCCAGGTGTTTTTTGACGGCGAAGTGCCCGATTTTCAAGTTATTATCCCTGATTTTGGCACTGTGGAAGGGCCGTTTCAGATTTCATCGATCGAATACGCCGGAAGTCATGACGGCGAGGCCACTTACGAGATGAGTTTGGTATCAGCCGGCGAAATTACCTTTTCGGCGCTTTAATGGTTAATCCTTTGACGGGGGAGGTCGCCCTTAACATCGACGGTGAAAGCCATGTGTTGAAATTAACGCTTGGCAGTTTGGCAGAGTTAGAAAGCCATTTGGAAACTGGTGGGTTGGTTGAACTGGTCGAACGGTTTGAAACTGGGGCATTTAGCACACGAGATGTGTTGCACTTGATTGTCGCTGGTTTACGTGGCGGGGGTTGGCAGGGGCAAAATTCCGACTTGATGAACGCGGAAATTGCGGGTGGCCCTATCGCTGCGGCCAAAGTTGCAGCGCAACTGTTGGTTCGGGCGTTTCACGTGCCTGAGACGCAATGAAGAACCTTGATTGGCCCGCCTTGATGCAAGCAGGAATGCAACGATTACAGCTGTTGCCCGCGGATTTTTGGGCGCTAACGCCAGCAGAATTGTATTTGATGTTGGGCATTGATAGCGGGCTTGCTCCCATTAACCGCCGACGACTGAACGATCTGTTGGCAAAGTTTCCCGACACCTCACAAGCAGGAGAATAGAATGGCAGATATTGAAAGTCTTGAGGATTTAGACGACCAGATCGAAGCGTTGGAAGTGTCTATCGGTGGCGCGGCGGCATTGGCTGCGGCCTTTAACGGTGAACTTCTGGCTATGCGTGAAACCATGACGTTTACCAATCGCGAAATTTCATCGCTTTCTACGTCCATAGGTGGGGGTTTACGCCGAGCATTTGATGGATTGGTCTTTGATGGGCTGCGTGCGTCTGATGCCCTGAGAATGGTGGCAACATCAATTATCGACAATGTTTACAACGTGGCGATGCGACCTATCCAGAATGCGGCTGGCGGGTTGATTGCAAATAGTATCAATGGTTTGGCGTCGGCAATTTTACCATTTGCCAATGGGGCAGGGTTTACCCAAGGCCGCGTTATGCCCTTTGCCCAAGGCGGCGTTATTTCGGGTGCGATGAATTTCCCCATGCGTGGCGGGAAGATGGGGTTGATGGGCGAAGCGGGGCCTGAGGCAATCATGCCGCTGACACGAGGTGCAGACGGGCGCCTTGGCGTGCAGGCACAGGGTGGTTCGCGCGCCGTGAACGTTGTGATGAATATCACCACCCCTGATGTTGCCGGTTTCCAAAGATCACAAAGCCAAATTGCTGCCCAAGCAAGTCGCGCCTTAGCGCGTGGTCAGCGTAACAGATAGGAAAATGAATGAATTTTCATGATGTTAGATTTCCGTCCAATCTTAGTTTTGGTTCAATTGGTGGGCCCGAAAGGCGTACTGATATTGTGACTTTGGCTAATGGATTTGAGGAACGCAATACGCCTTGGGCCCATGGTCGTCGTCGGTATGATGCAGGTATTAGCCTCCGATCCTTGGATGATGTCAGCGCGATGATTGCCTTTTTTGAAGCTCGGCAAGGCCAACTTTATGGATTTCGGTGGAAAGATTGGGGCGATTTCAAATCTTGTTTACCTTCCAAAGACATTGGCCCAGCGGATCAAATTATTGGTAAAGGTGACGGCGAAAACAAAGTTTTCTATCTGCAAAAACAGTACCGATCAGGTGCGCAGGAATACCATCGCCCCGTCACGAAACCCGTTCAAGGCTCTGTTCGGGTGTCTGTAGAAGATGTGGAAAACTATCTTTCCGTTGAATTTGAATTGGACGTAACCACAGGGCGCATTGAATTTAATGACGCGCCTTACGATGGTGCGACGATTTCGGCAGGATTTGAATTTGACGTGCCTGTTCGGTTTGACACAGACCGGATCCAGACATCGGTGGCCAGTTTTCGTGCCGGTGATGTACCAAATGTTCCCGTAGTTGAGGTGCGCGTATGATGGGCAGTCAGGAACTTTATGAACATTTGCGCACTGGGGCAACACACGTGGCGAGGTGCTGGATTATTCGGCGCAGTGATGGCGTAAGCTTTGGGTTTACGGATCACGATCAACCCTTGGAAATAGATGGAATTATTTGCGAGGCGAACGGTGGTCTTACGGCCAGTAATTTGCAGCAATCAACGGGGCTTGCCGTAGATAACACCGAGGCGTTCGGGGCGCTTTCGTCTGTTTCGGTAACCGAGGCAGATATTTTGGCTGGGCGTTTTGATGGGGCCGAAGTTGAAAGTTGGATGGTGAATTGGGACGACGTAAATATTCGCGTTTTGAATTTTCGCGGATCATTGGGTGAGTTGCAACGCCAAGGTGGTGCATTTCAGGCAGAATTACGCGGATTGGCGGAAGTTTTAAATCAACCCAAAGGGCGAATTTATCAACGGCCTTGTTCAGCGATCCTTGGTGATGCGGCTTGTCGTTTTGATTTGGAAATACCGGGGTATTTTGTGAATGCGGTATTAGACAACGACATTGCAGGCGTGAATTTTTCGTTTACCGATATGGATCAGTTCGAAGACCGCTGGTTTGAACGCGGGCGATTGGTTGTTTTGTCCGGGGACGCAGCGGGTTTAAAAGGTTTGATAAAATCAGACAGAATGGTTGGCCAAGACCGTGTGGTTTCCTTGTGGCAAGAACTGCGCGCGAATTTGAAAGCCGGCGACGAGGTGAAGTTGATTGCGGGGTGCGATAAATCCACCACGACATGTCGTTTGAAATTTGACAATTTTCTAAATTTTCAAGGTTTCCCGCATATTCCAGGTGAAGATTGGATGATGGCATATCCCAATTCGTCTGACCCCAATGAGGGCGCAAGCCTGTTTGCGAGCGAATAACCATGAACATTCAACAGGAAGTTGTGACCGCGGCAAGCGGTTGGATTGGCACGCCCTATGTGCACCAAGCAAGTGTCAAAGGGGCTGGGTGCGATTGTCTTGGGCTTGTTCGGGGTGTGTGGCGCGAAATTTACGGGCACGAGCCTGAATTTGTACCGCCCTATACGCAGGATTGGTCTGAGCCAAGTCGCCAAGAAGTTCTGTGGGCAGCGGCAAGCCGGCATCTGGCGGAAAAACCCATAGACAGATTGGCGGCGGGCGATTTGGTGTTATTTCGTATGCGAAACGGGGCTGTGGCCAAGCACCTTGGCATTGTTTCGCAAGGGCCCGAGAACCGTCTGAACTTTATCCATGCATATTCGCGCCACGGTGTTGTTGAAAACCCCTTGTCATTGCCATGGGCCAAGCGTCTAGCGGCGTGTTTTGAATTTCCAAACAGGAGCATCTGATGGCGACCATACTTTTAAGTGCAGCGGGTGCCGCGATCGGTGCTGGCGTTGGGGGATCAGCCTTGGGGTTGTCCTCATTGGTAATTGGACGTGCGGTTGGTGCAACCTTGGGCCGGGTCATTGATCAAAGAGTGCTTGGTTCTGGGGCAGAAGCTGTTGAATCTGGCAAGATAGATCGTTTCCGTCTTACTGGTGCAAGCGAAGGCAGTGCAATTGCCCATGTTTATGGACGCATGCGTATTGTGGGACAGATAATCTGGGGCACGAAGTTTCTAGAATCAACCAGCACATCGGGCGGCGGCAAGGGCACGTCTAGAGGGCCTGCTATTACGGCGTATTCCTATTCGACCAGTTTGGCAATTGCCCTTTGTGAAGGTGAAATTCGCAGTGTAGGTCGGGTTTGGGCAGATGGCGTTGAAATAGAAACTGACGACCTGAACATGCGAGTTTATCACGGCACCGACGATCAATTGCCGGATCCCAAGATTGAAGCGGTGGAGGGCGAAGGCATGGCCCCGGCCTATCGGGGCGTGGCTTATGTCGTCATTGAAGACCTGCCGCTTGCGAAATTTGGAAACCGCGTACCACAATTTTCATTCGAGATTGTTCGTCATGCGCAACCTGACAGTCGGGATCTTGCGACCTCGGTTTGTGGGGGTACAGAAGGCGTTGCCCTTATCCCCGGTACTGGTGAGTTTTCATTAGCGACAACGCCTGTTTTTTCAAGCAATGGTTTGGGTGAGCAAGGCGCGCTTAACGTGCATTCCCCAAGTGGCAAATCAGATTTCGAAACCTCAATGGATACGTTGCGTGCCGAGGTACCGAATTGCAAATAAATCTCATTGGTTGTCAGTTGGTTTGGTGACAACTTGAAAGCAAATGATTGCAGCATTCGGCCGAAGGTTGAGCCAATGGGGCAAGATGGTGCCAGTGTTGCGTGGTCGGTTTCGGGCCTTACGCGCAACACGGCACTTTCGGTTGGTGAAAATGATGATGGTCCAGTTTATGGGGGAACTCCCTCGGATCAATCGGTAATTGAGGCCGTTCAAAACATTAATATCAATGGGCAAGATGCTGTATTTTATCCATTTATTTTAATGGAAATTCTTGAAGGTAATGGATTGGGTGATCCTTATTCTTCAAATATAGATCAGGCGGTTTTACCTTGGCGTGGCCGAATTACCAGCACGATAGCGCCAGGATTAACTGGCACGACTGATCAAACAGAGGTTTTAGCTGAAGAGGTTGATCAATTTTTCGGTCAAGCCGTGGCATCTAATTTTTCAACTGCTGGATCGGTTGTTTCTTACAATGGTGATGAAGATTGGGGATATCGACGTTTCATTTTACACTATGCACATTTGTGCGCGGTGGCCGGTGGTGTGACGGCATTTTGCATCGGTTCTGAAATGCGAGGATTGACCCAGTTGCGTGATGCAACTGGTGGATTTCCAGCAGTGCAAGCTCTTATCAGTTTGGCCGCAGAAGTGCGCTTGATTTTAGGACCTGAAACCAATATCGGCTATGCCGCGGATTGGTCAGAATACTTTGGTTATCATCCGCAAGACGGGTCAGGGGACGTTCTATTTCACCTTGATCCATTGTGGGCGGATGCCAACATCGATTTTGTTGGGATCAACAATTACATACCCCTGTCAGATTGGCGCGATGGTGAAGATCACGCTGATGCGAATTTTGGTGAAATTTATAACCTTGATTATCTTAAAGGAAATATTGAAGGCGGCGAGGGGTTTGATTGGTTTTATGCCCATGAAAACGCCCGTGAAGCCCAAATTCGCAGCCCGATCAGTGATGAGGCTCATGGCGAAGATTGGATATATCGATACAAAGATTTGAACAGTTGGTGGTCATTGCCGCATCATGAACGTGTTGGTGGGGTTAGAAATTGGATTGCCACGAATTGGGTCCCCAGATCAAAGCCTATTTGGTTCACAGAAATTGGGTGTGCCGCTATCAACAAAGGCACCAATCAACCCAACAGATTTCTTGATGTGGAGTCCAGTGAATCCGGTATTCCAAGATATTCCAACGGATTTCGTGACGATTTGATGCAGATGAAGTACCTTGAGGCGCTTTATTCATATTGGAAAGATGAGACGAACAATCCTTATTCTGAGTTATATGATGGATTGATGGTTGATATGTCGCGTGCACACGTTTGGGCGTGGGATGCTCGACCATTCCCGTTCTTTCCAAACCTAACATCGGTTTGGTCGGATGGTGAAAATTATGCACGTGGGCATTGGTTGACCGGGCGTACTGCGAACCAACCACTTGCCGACGTCGTTGAGGAAATTTGCCAGCGTGCAGGGCTTGTCGGTGTGGATACAAGCGAGCTTTATGGCATGGTGCGTGGCTATGTTTTGCCCGATATTGAAACGGCGCGGGCTAGCCTGCAACCTTTGATGCTTGCTTATGGATTCGACGCCATTGAACGCGAAGGAAAATTGATCTTTCGCAATCGCAATGGTCGGCGTGATTTTGAGTATGAGGCAAGCCAAATGGCGTTGGACGGTGACAGCGATAGTTTGTCTTTAACGCGGCTTGCCCAATCAGAAACGATTGGACGAGTTCGCTTGAATTATGTTGAGGCGGATGGTGATTTTCGCGCACGAATTGCTGAAACGGTTTTTGCCGATGATCCCTTGTTGGTCTTGTCGCAATCAGAATTTGGATTGGCCTTCACGTCTGGTGAGGCCCGCGCGATCACCGAGCGTTGGTTGGCAGAAACAAGAATTGCACAGGATGGGGTAACGTTTGAATTACCGCCGTCTGCCAGTGATATTGGCGCAGGCCATGTCGTTGAATTGACGGGCGAAAACGGGGTGTCTCGGTACCGAATTGATCGCGTTGATGACAGCGGTTTGCGAAAAGTTGAAGCCGTGAGGGTTGAGGTCGATGCCTATTTGCCCGGTGAGGTCGAAGAAGAAATTTTGATCAGCTCGCAATATGTTGCGGCAGCACCTGTTTTGGGATTGTTTTTGGATTTGCCCTTGTTACCGGGTGACGAAGATGAGATTTCACCACATTTTGCAACCACGGCATCGCCTTGGCCAGGTGGGGTCAATTTATTCTCGTCACCTAGTGAAAATGGTTTTAGTTTTAATACTGGCGTATCCCAGAGCGCGGTGATCGGCATGACCGAAAGTGAGTTGGTTAAAACCGAGCCTTCATTATGGGATATGGGCAGTCGGTTACGTGTTCGTCTTGCTAATGGAACCTTGTCCTCTGCATCTAAAGAAGCCGTTTTAAATGGTGCGAACGTGATCGCGATTGGCAATTCCTCAACAAACAACTGGGAAATCATCCAGTTCGCCACTGCCAGTTTGATTGATACGGATATCTACGAGTTGTCTGGTCTTTTAAGGGGGCAGCAGGGAACGGATGCATATATTCCCGACTTTTGGCAGACGGGGTCCTATGCCGTATTGCTGGATGGGACTGTGCCCCAATTAAATTTAGCAAGTTCGTCGCGAAATCTTGCGCGTTACTATCGGTATGGACCGTCAACGCGTAACTTTGATCATGCGTCTTATGTTGAAGAATATTTGGCCTTTGCTGGCGTTGGTTTGCGTCCATATCGCCCCTCTCATCTATCAGCGTCCTTTGATCAAAACAGCAATGTTACAACGAGTTGGGTACGCAGAACACGCATTGATGGTGACAATTGGCAAGCAGCCGATGTGCCCTTGGGGGAAACAAGCGAGGCCTATCATGTGCGGGTATTGCGAGACGGAAGTTTGGTGCGAGAGGTTGATTTGACAGTGCCCAATTGGACCTATTCCCAAGCAGATCAAGTTTCAGACGGCACAACCGGGACATTAAAAATTGAAGTTGCGCAAATTTCAGAACGATTTGGCGCCGGCCCTTATGCAGGAGTAACCGTAGAATGACGAATACACCAAATTTAACCTTGCCGATGTTAGAGGGCAATCAAGCGCAAAAACATGTGACCTTGAATGAAAGTTTAAGTCTTTTGGATGGGCTGTCGCAATTGGCCATCGTTTCGCGCTCAATAACGCAACCCACTGAAACCGAGGTGGATGGCTCGGTGTTTTTTGTGCCAACTGGTGCCGTTGATGCTTGGGGGGGACAAGATGGAAAGCTGGCAATTCGAGTCAACAGTTCATGGCGGTTTGTTTCACCAAAAGTTGGTTGGCAGGGGTATATTGTTGATGAGGCGGCTCAGTTTCTCTGGGACGGCGTGCAGTGGGGGGCGGCTGCATCTGTGGGCAGTATGAATGGTGCACGCACCACGCATCATGTGGTTGAAATAGATCATGTAATTACAACTGGTTCCCAGAACACCACTACGTTGGATATACCTAAGTATGCTTTGGTTTATGGTGTGACTGGGCGAATTTTGACGGAAATTACCGGCACGCTAACGAGCTGGAATGTGGGGATATCCGTTGCACAAACTAGATATACAAACAGCATTGGAGTGGCACAGGGTAGCTGGATTAATGGGCCCTCAACGCGGATAATTACGTATTATAATTCGGTGCCTATTGTGATTAGTGCTGACGGTGGCGACTTTGCTGGTGGGGTGGTTCGATTGGCATTGCATTATGACATCATGACACCATCAGGCGCATAAAATGCGCATGATTACCCATGATGATGTCGTTAGTGTTGCACTGTATTTGTTGACGGTTTCACCAAAGTTGAGGGGAGAAACAGTCAATGGTTTGATGCAGCACGCGCATTTCGCGGATAAATTTAGAAAACGGTTCCGAAAGCCGCATAATATTTGGGGCGACGGTACATTGCGCCGGGCGGTACCTTTACCAAACTTACCCTCTGAGCCAACTTTAGGAAGCCCAGAGTATTGTTCCTGTCTAAGTTTAACGTTGGATGCTGTTGTTATTTGGCGGCTGCGATCTTTGGCCTGATTGAGCCGCTTAAACGTTCATTCAATTTGGTTATACCTGTAATCAAGCCTTTTAATTTTGTTCCAGTCGCTTATGTGCTATAATTAGGAACCAGCTAAAGGATGGCACGATGAGCAAGTTAGATCAGAAACTATCAACTCTGGATCCTGTTTGGGGTCAAATTCGTAAAGAGGCAGAAGAAGCCGTTGTTGCGGAACCGTTGCTTGGTGGTTTAATCCATTCTACTTTGTTGCATCATGACACGCTTGAGGCAGCTTTGGCTTATCGGGTTTCAATGAAACTGGCGTCGGCTGAGATGTCTGAACAGATTTTGCGTGAAATTGCAGATCATGTTTATGAAAATGACGCCGACATCGGCCAATCATCACGTGCAGATCTTATGGCGATTTATGAACGTGATCCGGCGTGCCATCGGTTGTTGCAGCCGATTTTATATTTCAAAGGTTTTCAAGCCGTTCAAGCCTTTCGTATTGGGCATTCACTTTGGAATGCAGGGCGTAAAGATATGGCGTACTTTTTCCAAATGCGTGTATCCGAGGTATTTGGCGTCGACATTCACCCAGCGGCAACAATTGGTCGTGGATTGATGATTGATCACGCGCATTCAATTGTCATCGGCGAAACGGCCCGTGTTGGTGATAATGTTTCGATGTTGCATTCGGTAACATTAGGCGGAACCGGTAAAGAAGATCACATTCGTCATCCGAAAATTGGAGATGGCGTATTGATCGGTGCTGGTGCCAAGGTATTAGGCAATATTGAAGTGGGTAATTGTTCACGCGTGGCAGCAGGTTCGGTGGTTTTACAGAACGTCCCTGATTGCAAAACCGTGGCAGGTGTACCCGCCAAAATCGTCGGAGAGGCGGGATGCGATCACCCAAGCCTGACGATGAACCAAATTTTAGGCATTAACGAATAAAAAAAAGGCGCCCATGTTCAACAAGGGCGCCTTTTTTATTAATTTTCGTTTGTTTTAGGCCAGCATTGCAATTGGGCTTTCCAAATAATCCACAATGGACTGCAATAGCTCGGCACCCAATGCACCATCGATCACCCTGTGATCCACAGAAAGCGTGACTGACATCACAGTTGCCGATGTTAGATCTCCGTTTGGACCGACAACAGGTTTACGTTTGCCGGCACCTACGGCCAGAATTGCGCCATGGGGTGGGTTAATAACAGCATCGAAATTATCAACGCCCATCATGCCAAGGTTTGAAATCGCAAAGCTGCCGCCTTGGTATTCGTGTGGGGCCAGTTTTTTGTCACGCGCGCGTGCGGCCAAATCTTTCATCTCAGTACTTAGAGTTGAAAGCGTTTTCGTGTCGGAATCTTGTAAAACAGGTGTGAACAATCCGCCGTCAATGGCGACAGCGACGGCCACGTCTGATTTAACCATCTGTAATACGCGATCTTCGGCCCAAACTGCATTGGCAGCAGGCACATCTTGTAATGCCAATGCGCATGCTTTGATGATGAAATCATTTACACTTAGTTTGATTTCACGTGCAGCAAGTTTTTTGTTTAGTGTTGATCTGAAAGCCAGCAGTTCATCCAACAAAATGTCACGACGCAAGTAAAAATGCGGGATCGTTTGCTTTGCTTCGGTAAGACGGCCAGCAATGATTTTTCGCATACCGTTCAGTGGAATTTCTTTGTATTCACGATCCGCATACATTGCTTTGACGCTGTCTGAAGTTGCCGAGCTGGCAATCTCTTGTTTTGCAGCTGGCGCTGTTGATGTGGCCACCGGCGCAGCAGTAGCAGACAGACCTTCGACATCCGCTTTGATGATGCGGCCGTGTGGGCCAGATCCCGATACAGCGCCCAGATCAACGCCATTTTGTTTGGCAATACGTCTGGCCAAGGGCGTTGCAAATACGCGATCGCCCTTTTCGGCTAGTGGTTGAGGCGAAACTGAGGAGACAACAGCAGAAACCGACGCGGCAGGCGCAGGTGCTGCTGCCGTTTCTTTTGGTTTAGCTGTTGGTTTTGTACCAGCTTCTTCGCCGTCTACCAGCAAGATAGCAATCGCCGTGTTCACCGCCACACCTTCGCTGCCCTCAGCGACCAATAATTCGCTGATCACGCCTTCATCGACCGCTTCAAATTCCATGGTGGCTTTGTCAGTTTCAATTTCGGCGATCAAGTCACCAGAATTCACGGTATCACCAGCCTTCACTAGCCACTTGGCTAATGTGCCTTCTTCCATCGTTGGAGATAGGGCGGGCATCAAAATTTCAGTTGGCATTTTTGCTCTCCCGTTTAACGATAAGTGACTTGTTTAACAGCTGCGATGACTTCGTCGGTCGTGACCAAAGCAAGCTTTTCCAAATTGGCGGCATACGGCATTGGAACATCTTTCCCGGTGCAGGTAATGACCGGCGCGTCTAGATAATCAAATGCCTCTTGCATAAGAACATTTGAAATATGTCCACCGATTGAACACACGGGGAAACCTTCCTCGACTGTGACACATCGATTTGTTTTCATGACAGATTTAACAACCGTGTCAGTGTCTAGAGGGCGCAATGTCCGTAAATCGATAACCTCGGCTGAAATGCCATCCTCAGCCAATTTGTCGGCCGCTTCTAGGGCATAATGCATGCCAATTCCAAAGGATACGATGGTAACATCTGTGCCCTCGCGCCAAATACGTGCTTTGCCGAATGGAACAGTGTAGTCATCCATTACCGGCACATCAAACGAGCGGCCATACAGAATTTCATTTTCCAAAAAGATTACCGGATTGGGGTCACGGATCGCTGTTTTAAGCAGACCTTTTGCATCCGAAGCAGAATACGGCATCACAACTTTCAGACCAGGGATTTGGGCATACCATGCCGCATAATCGTGGCTGTGCTGTGCACCAACGCGGGCAGCTGCGCCATTTGGACCACGGAATACCATAGGTGCACCCATTTGGCCGCCAGACATATAAAGCGTTTTGGCCGCCGAATTGATGATGTGATCAATGGCCTGCATGGCAAAGTTGAACGTCATAAATTCGACGATCGGGTTCAAACCGCCAAAAGATGCACCAACCGCGATACCAGCGAAGCCGTGTTCTGTAATTGGTGTGTCGATCACGCGTTTTGCGCCAAATTCATCCAACATGCCTTGCGAAATTTTATATGCGCCTTGGTATTCGGCAACCTCTTCACCCATCAAAAATACATTAGGGTTGCTCCGCATTTCTTCAGCCATTGCATCGCGAATTGCTTCGCGCACGGTTGTTGCGCGCATTTCGGTGCCTTCTGGAACGTCAATTTCAACGGGAGCACTTTGAACTGGTGCTGCCGCAACGGCCGGCACTGTTACGGGCGCCTCGGCTGCTGCTGTGACCTGCGCTGGGGCAGGGGATGCGGCAGGCGTTGTTCCAGCCTCTTCGCCGTCTTCAAGCAAAATGGCGATGGCGGCATTAACTTTGACACCTTCTGTGCCCTCTGGGATCAAGATTTGACCCATCGTGCCCTCGTCAACAGCTTCAAATTCCATCGTAGCTTTGTCAGTTTCAATTTCGGCAATGATCATGCCAGATGTGATTGTATCACCCTCTTTTACCAGCCATTTGGCCAATGTGCCTTCCTCCATCGTGGGGGAAAGAGCGGGCATCAGAATTTCGGTCGCCATGGTTTTTTCTCCGTCTTATCTGTTGCTTACGCTTCGGCGTAAATGTCTGTCCATAGTTCGGACAGCGCTGGTAATGGACTTTCTTTAGAAAATTCAGCGGCCTCGTTCACGACCTTCTTAATTTCCTTATCGATCTCTTTAAGCGAGTCTTCTGTGGCGTGACCCGCAGCCAACAAAATGTCGCGAACGTGATCAATCGGATCGCGCTCTTCGCGCATCTTCTGTACCTCGTCACGGGTGCGATACTTGGCTGGGTCTGACATTGAGTGACCGCGATAACGATAGGTTTTCATTTCCAAAATATATGGGCCCTTGCCCGCGCGACAGTGTGCAACGGCTTTTTCACCAGCGGCCTTAACCGCCAATACATCCATGCCATCCACAGCCTCACCTGAAATGCCAAATGCGGCACCGCGTGTGTATAGTTCTGGCGAAGATGATGCGCGTTGTAACGATGTTCCCATTGCGTATTGATTATTCTCGACGACAAAAATCACCGGCAATTTCCAAAGAGATGCCATGTTGAAAGTTTCGTAGATCTGACCTTGGTTGGCAGCGCCATCCCCAAAGTATGCAAACGAAACATTATCGTTGCCCAAGTATTTGTCTGCAAAAGCAAGACCAGCACCGATCGGCACCTGCGCGCCAACAATGCCATGGCCACCATAAAAATGTTTTTCCTTTGAGAACATGTGCATAGAGCCACCTTTCCCCTTGGAATATCCACCCTCACGGCCCGTTAGTTCCGCCATGACGCCTTTTGGATCCATGCCACAAGCCAACATGTGGCCGTGGTCGCGATACGATGTTACGCGCTTGTCGCCTTCTTTGGTTGCCGCTTCTAGACCGACCACGACCGCTTCTTGGCCGATGTAAAGGTGACAAAAACCGCCGATAAGGCCCATACCGTATAATTGGCCAGCTTTTTCTTCAAAGCGGCGGATCAAGAGCATTTCGCGGTAATGGGAAAATAATTCTTCTTTATCGACATTTGACTTAGCAGCTGCTTTTTTTGCGGCCATAAGGGATAGTCCTTTTCAGATTCAAAAGTAGTTTAGTGTTAAACTATCTCTTAAAGCATTTTTTCTGAAAATGAAAGGGGGCAGGTAAATCCCAGTAAATTATCGGATAATAATCTCATTTGGTCGCATGACACCCAAAATGTCACGGGCTTGTTGGTCCAACAAATCAAGGTCCAGATAATCATCAGACAAACGGCGAGTTTTGTTTTCGATGGACGCAAGTTGGCGTTCCAGATCGTTTCTCTCGCGGATGAGTTCTTGTTTCTCGGCCTCGATTTGAACGCGTCGGAATAGGCCGAAATCACCTTGTACGGCACCAAAGGTAAAATACATGCCCAACGCCAATGCGCCGGATACATAGATTAACCCGCCTATACCTGATTTGCCCGAAGTTTTGTTCATAACGCTGCCTGTCTGCGTGTTTTTCACGCTTGGCGCTAGAATGTCATAAGTGATTCGTTTTGTGAATCCCTTAAATTCAGAAAATGCAAAGTGATGAACGATTTTTGTTAATCGGTTGGTTTCAATATGAAACCACCCTTTGCTTGGGGTTAAGCAAAGGGTGGCAAAAACTGTTTTAAGTTCAGGTGTTCGGCGTTACTCTTTGCCGCGATAGATGTTTACCAATTTACCTAGCATTGAAAGCGCGTCTTCGCGGCTGCGCTGAAAGCTGTTGCGCCCAATGATGGAACCGTTGCCGCCGCCGTCACGAATGGCGCGCGCGTCGTCATATACGCTGTCGGCACCTTTTTTCGCACCACCAGAAAACACAACGATACGGCGACCGGCGAATGACGCATCCATACAGTTTTTCACGCGCGCGGCTTGCGTGGCAATATCGATATTTTGTTCTTCGTAAACGGCTTTGGCCGCGGGCAAAGACAAGTGATCGGTGGAAAGTTTAATCTTGATGATATGCGCGCCAAGTAGGGCGGCGATTTGCGCTGCATATGCCGCAATGTCGATGGCTGTTTCGCCGGCTGAATCCAGCGCTTCTCCACGTGGGTAAGACCAGATCACTGTGGCGATACCCTTTGCTTGGGCTTCTTCGCGCACGGCGCTGATTTCTTCAAACATATCCAGAGATGCCGAAGAACCTGGATAGATCGTAAAGCCAATCGCAGAACAACCCAGACGCAAAGCATCGTCAACACAGGCAGTCACTGCTTGATTGTTTGGGCTTTCGCTTGGGATTAATGAATTGGCTGAGTTCGCTTTTAGGATTGTCGGGATTTGACCCGCAAAAGTGTCAGCACCCGCCTCAAGCAAGCCCAAAGGTGCCGCAAAGGCGTTCAAGCCAGCATCAATTGCCAACTGGTAGTGGTATTGTGGATCATATGCTGCTGGGTTTGGGGCAAATGTACGTGCTGGACCGTGTTCAAACCTTGGTCAACGGGCAAGATAATCATTTTTCCCGTGCCGCCCAATTTACCGTTCATCAACATACGGCAAAGATTTGCCTTTACGCCTGGTGTTGTACCTTCGTAGTTCGATAGAATTTTTTGAACAGCGCGTGTGGCTCGCATGGGATACCCTTTTTTGACAATTTACTGATACTTTTTTCACTTACGCCCACGATTAACAGGTTACAATCCTGTTAGCGCCACCAATGCCATTGTGCCGCAGTATTTTTGCATTGGTGGCGGATTTTCGTTAAATTAGAGTTGATTATCGCAAATCAGTTGATTTCCCCGCTTGCGATTTTTTCGCCCATTTGTGCCTTTACCCAATTTCCAAGGGCTGCGCGATCAACCTTGGCGGCGACCTCTGCCCATTGGGATGTTCCTGCCTTGCCCATGGCGGCAGCACGTTGGTTTAAGCTGCGTAAAATGGCCGTTGCGCCGTCGTCACTGGCGGCCGCAGATAATCGCGCCCAATAAAGGGCCATTGGGTAGGATCGCGTAACGCCTTTGCCGTTAAGATGTGCCAGAGACGCCTCGCGCAATTCTGACAGGCGCGTGATGCCTGCCAATGGTTTTGGCTCTGCAATCAAATTTGATTGAATGGCAATAACATCGGGCAGGGCAAGTTTGGATTCTAGTTTATCCATCAACCCCAATGCTGCTGTTTCATTCGCAGCGCCTGCAATGATAGCAAACCGATAGGCTGTGGCTGGATCTTTATTTGCCAAAGCGTTTGCCACCAAAAGCGCGGCCTCACCATTTCCAGCATCTGCCAGTGGCCGCAAAATCTCGGCCCCCAAGTTGGCAAGTTTCGGCGCACCGACACCCGTGATGATGGCCCGACCCGCGGTCATGCGATCCTCATCGCTAAAGCCTTCAGTTGAGGGATCATTTGCCAATTGCAACAGGCGGCTTGTAAGAACCTCATTTCGCACCTTTGCACGGGTGGAAAATGTGGGTCTAAGAAGGCTGAACAACTCTTTGGGGTTTTCCAGTTTTGCAGTATCAATGAAAACCTCGTCGTCCATTGGGTCTATTTCCAAAACAATCCGGCCGGGTTTGTTTAAGAAACTGGTCACTGTGTTGCCCGCAGACAAAACAAACGCCTCTTGTTCGGCATTCAGGCTAGGGTCATCGCCGTTCATTCCGGCAAGACCTTGGGTCATCTGCTGACTTAGCATTGTGGCCAGCACAGCGGGCGGAACCTCTTCGCCCATCATTTTGGATGCAATTGCCCACGCGCCGCGATCTTCAACCTCAATCCGGCCATCTGTTAGGAACATAATAGGGTTTGGATCGGTGTCATCATCGCGTATTTCTAACGATAGATAGCTAAAGTTCAACAACGCGTTGATACTTGCGAGATCTTGGTTCGACACCTCTATGGAGATTTTCGCAGCAGCAGACGGCAAATCATAATCAAAATGCAAATGAACGCGATCAAATGACAGTGTTTCAACGCCGCTTGCCTTCAATACAGATGTAACTTGTGCGGCATCCGGCGGCAGGCATTCTGGTGTGATGGTGACACCGATGGCATCCGCTGTTCCTGCGACCTCGGATACGTGGTCAAACGGAACGCTCGCCAAAGAAAGGCGATCAATCTTTATCTCACAGTTGAAATCTTGGTCATACGGCAGCACAGGCCAAATACCCAAACCCGTAAGCGCAAGTTCTGAGGTAAACGGGTTTGTGCTGAGGTTTTCAAAGGTAATATCGGCTTGCGTTCGGGCCGCAACAATTGCCGATTGCACCATTCGGTGGGCAAAAGCATCAAAACTGAACAATTCCCAAATCGAGCGTTGTTCAACCGGTGTACTGACCTGTGCATCGGCTTCTTGGCCCAAGGTGGCTAGGGCCATGCAACTGATTAATAAATGTCGTCTCATCGTAAAATCCCCCATAAAATATGGAAAAATGATACGCTGGGATTACCCGATTGGGCAAGCGTTTATCAAAAAAACGTTCAGGTTAGTGCTTTTTCGTCTGTCAAAAAGGCCAAGTCACACAGGCTAAGCCGCGTTTTTGGCACCCATTGCCAATTTCGCCTTGATCGCTTTTGGCACAATGCGGGCGGATGAGATACGGGGCAGGGGCATTTCTGCGATTACGTCTGTTGCGGTACCTTGGCCCTCAAAACTGTCGCGTGATGCATAGTCAATAAAGCTTTCGGCGGCTACGCCCTCGGCCAACAACAATTCATGGCTGCCTGTGTCGATGTGGTAATAGCTGAAGCCAGACAATGGCATTTGTTCAACCTGACGAATTGTCGTGTTATTGACCAAAGCGCCTGCATTAATCAACAAGCCGTCAATTTCAATGGCGTGATCCTGTGAAACGATCAAATCGCGCAAGGGCAAGCCAGCGCCCAAAGCGCCTGCAGAAATGCAAATCGGGTTAACTTTCTTGGGGTTCGTCAGCCGCACATCAACCGCTTGTTCACCCAACCATTTCACTCTCGTCGCGCCCCCATCAGCCTTGGAAACCTGATCGCCAACCGCCAAATCCTGCACCGCACACACACCAGTAGGCGTGGCGATCATTGTGTCGGCGCAAAAACACATCAACGTTGTCTGGATTTGAGAAACGGAAAGCAAGGCATTCGCGTTTGAGTTGGAAAAAGAAAGATTTTCAAAAGTACCAGACAAATTGTTGGGCCCATTGACCAGTGCTTGGCCGTTCAATGTCCAACCGGTTGCGCGTGAGACGAAGATTTTCACATTGCTAAAGGACCCAATGCTATCCGGTCCGTTCACATCAAAAATAAACGTTTCTGCAGCACCTGCCTTATTGTTTAAGTGCATATGACTAGAGGCATCTGTCGAACTTGAACTGTAACTTTTAAATATCTCAGCCGAATTGTTCCCGTCACCATTTACGATACTTAGGGTGTAATTCACGCCTTTTTCTGAATAAGCCAAACTCGCGGAGGTCGCGACATCATTTATTAGGACCTGCGAATAATGTGGTGCCGTGCTGGTTATATCGAAATCGAATAAAATACGTACAAATGGCGACAACAGAATACCCTCCTCTTAAACTGCATTTTTATTATTTAAATCCGTTTTAGAGGATGTCAAATAATACTGGTCTTGTCGTTGAATAATTACCCGAGCGCGGCGACACCGGGCAGGGTCTTACCCTCCATCCATTCCAAAAAGGCACCACCAGCGGTGGAGATATAAGTGAAATCATCCGCGGCACCCGCTTGGTTCAGTGCCGCAACCGTATCACCACCACCAGCCACAGAAATCAGTTTGCCTGCGCGACTTAGGTCCGCCGCCGCTTTGGCGGCGCCGTTGGTGGCAAAATCAAAGGGTTCAATTTCAAAGGCCCCCAAAGGACCGTTCCAGATCAGCGTTTCGCATGTGGCAAACAGATCGCGCAAAGCGGCCACGGTTGCGGGCCCTGCATCCAAAATCATTGCATCATCAGGGCAAGCATCGGTTGCCAATGTTTGGTTTTCCGCACCTGCTTTAAATTCACGCGCCACAACGATATCCAGCGGCAAATGGATCGTGCAACCCGCCGCCTTGGCGGATGCCGTAATTTCCCGTGCCGTATCGGCCAAGTCGCGTTCGGCCAAAGATTTCCCAATTTCCGCGCTGGTGGCGATTAAGAATGTGTTGGCCATGCCGCCGCCAATCACCAAGTGATCGACCTTTTTGACCAAATTCGACAGCAATTCCAGCTTGGTTGAAACCTTAGCACCGCCAACAACCGCCACAACGGGGCGTTTGGGTACACTTAACGCGGCCTCTAATGCGCCCAGTTCCATGGCCATCAATCGACCCGCACAAGCGGGCAGGGCGTGGGCCAATCCCGTGGTTGATGCATGCGCGCGGTGGGCGGCAGAAAACGCATCATTTACATAGACATCCCCCATGCTGGCCAATCGCGCCACAAAGGCGGGATCATTGGCTTCTTCGCCCGGATTAAACCGCAGGTTCTCGGCCAATAGAATGTCATCTGATGCCATGGCGGCGATCGCAGTGCCATAATCCTTGGCACAAAACGTCACGGATTGACCAAACGCAGCCTCAAGCGCTGGCACAACTTGGGCCAATGACATTTCAGGAACGACTTTGCCCTTGGGGCGATCAAAATGCGCCAACAGGATAACTTTGCCGCCTTTGGCCTGAATATCCTTCACCGTGGGGATAATACGGTCGATTCGAGTGGTGTCAGTCACCTGCCCATCGGCCATGGGTACATTGATGTCTACACGGCACAATACGCGTTTATTGGCCAAATCCATGTCATCAAGTGTTTTCCAAGCCATTGGGCATTCCTTCAATTGGGCAAATTTAGGCAGGTTTTCGCGTGTTCTGGCCCAATGGTCAAGCATTCACCCTTTCCCTTTAAGGCGACACAAACTATGAAAGATCAAACGCGAAAAAGGAGAGCCAGATGGCCGATACGAAAGATCTTGAGAACACGATTTTGCTGGAACTAAAAGGCGGCACAGTCACCATTGAATTGCTGCCAGACGTGGCACCATTGCACTGCGCGCGCATGAAAGAATTGGCGCGTTCTGGTGCCTATGACAACGTGGCGTTTCACCGTGTGATTGCAGGTTTCATGGCGCAAACTGGCGACGTGGCTAACGGCAACATGGAAAACAACTTTAACCTACGTTCCGCGGGAACTGGTGGTTCAGATATGCCAAACGTGCCTGCAGAATTTTCAAAATTGCCGCACGCACGTGGCACAATTGGCGCGGCACGTTCCGCCAACCCAGACAGCGCGAATTCACAGTTCTTTATCAACTTTAAAGACAATGATTTCCTAAACGGTCAATACACTGTTTATGGTCGCGTGACATCTGGCATGGAACATGTTGATGCCATCCAATTGGGCGAGCCACCTGCAAACCCAGATCGCATGATTTCTATGAAAGTTGCAGCTGATGCGTAACTTTGTACTTTTTGGCGCGTTTTTCATGCTGGCAATTGGCGCATTCTTTTTTAATGGAATGCGTCCGACGGCCCATGCACAATCGGGTGCTGGCAGTGTGATGATGACAATTGAGGTCGCTGGCGAAGCTAACGGTTTGGTAACTATTGAACTGTTGGCTGATGTGGCACCTTTGCACGTTGCGCAAATTTCCACGCTTGCCAAAGAAGGCAAATATGACGGCGTTGTTTTTCACCGTGTTATTGACGGCTTCATGGCGCAAACCGGTGATGTTCAATACGGTCTAAACGGGGGCGATACATCTTACGCTGGTCGTGGTGGATCAGATTATGACAACATCCAAGCCGAATTTTCAGAAATCGCATTTGATCGCGGTGTCGTGGGCATGGCACGCAGCCAGAACCCAAATTCAGCAAATTCCCAATTCTTCATCATGTTTGATGCGGGCCACTTCCTGAACGGCCAATACACCGTTTTTGGACGTGTGACAGAAGGTATGGACGTTGTGGATGCAATCAAGTTGGGCTTGGGCCCAAATGGTGCTGTGATAGGCGCACCTGATTACATGGCCAAAGTGACCATCGCTGAATAATATCTAAAATCACAGCGGATACCGCCTGATCAAGCTTGCGTGTAGTGGGCTAGGCGGTATCCACTTTCCCTGCCATTCTATGACCCGAACATATATTCAGGAGGTCGTGATGCGCAGGATTGCAAATTCCCTTAAGATTTTGACGGTTGCGGTGTTTGGCATTGCATTTACCCCAATGACAGTTACAGCACAGGAAGTGCCGCGTTTTTGGGTGAATGAATGGCCCAATACCGATTTCACACGCACATCGGTGCATTGGATCGAGGTGATGTCTGGCGGTCCACCCCGCGACGGCATTCCCGCAATCAACGATCCTGTTTTTAAATTTGTTGCTGATGAGACTGACATTGGATCGCGGGAACCGGTGATTACGCTAGAAATCGAAGGTGAGGTGCCACGCGCCTATCCTGTGCGTTACCTTACATGGCATGAAATCGTGAATGACGTTGTGGGTGGCGTGCCTGTGGCGGTGACCTTCTGTCCCCTTTGTAATTCCGGCATAACATTCGATCGTCGTGTCGGTGATCAGGTTTTGACCTTTGGCGTATCAGGTAAATTGCGAAATTCTGATATGATCATGTTTGACCGCGAAACCGAGAGCTGGTGGCAACAAGCCATCGGGTTGGGCATTGTTGGAAAACATATGGATACAGAATTGGTGCAAATGCCCAGTTGGATGGAAAGTTGGGATGAGTTTAAGACCCGCAATCCTGAAGGGATAGTTATGGTTGAGCCTCAAAATCATTCGCGACGTTATGGATCAAACCCGTATGCAAATTATGACAGTTCCGCGCGTCCGTTTCTGTATTCTGGTGAAATGCCGCCCCATGGAATTTTGCCGCTTGAACGCGTTGTTAAAGTAGGTGCGCGTGCATGGCCACTGACGCGTTTGCGTGATGAGCCTGAAATTTCAGAGGCGGGTGTGAATTTGACATGGCGTTCAGGGCAAGCAAGTGCGCTGGACAGTCGAAATATCAACAAAGGCAAGGACGTCGGCACCATCAGAGTGCGTGATAGCGCGGGGCAAGATGTGCCCCACGACGTGATGTTTGCCTTTGCATTCCACGCGTTTTTCCCTGACGGGACGTGGATGTTACCAAATTGAATGGGCTTGCGCCCATGCTGTTTAGTTTGCATTTGCCGGCATTTGCATGCCGGTAAATGCGGGGGCGTTTGGGGCTAGTCCAGTGTCACCAAGGCATGACGCTTTTTCCCGGCGCTTAATTTGATTGGTTCCACCAGGTCGGCCACAGTGATTAGAACACCAGCCCCGTCGATATCGGCGTCGTTCATTTTGGCGCCATTTTCCGCAATCAAACGCTTGGCATCTTTACCGGATTTTGACAGGCCGGATTTTACGAACAGCTGAACGATGGAAATACCGTCGCCAATGTCAGCGGCGGTCAAGGAAATGGTTGGAAGATCATCGCCAACACCGCCTTTTTCAAAGACTTCGCGCGCGGTTGCCTCCGCAGCAGCAGCCGCCTCGGCGCCATGTGCCAAAGTTGTTACCGCATTAGCCAACACGACTTTGGCAGCGTTAATCTCGGCGCCATCCAGTGCCCCCAAACGATCGCATTCCTCAACATCAATTTCAGTATATAATTTTAGGAACCGGCCAACATCAGCATCTGTCGTGTTACGCCAAAATTGCCAAAACTCATAGGGTGAGCGCATGTCTGGGTTCAACCAAACCGCACCATCCAGTGATTTGCCCATCTTTTTGCCATCGGATGTTGTCAGCAAAGGTGATGTCAGTCCAAAAATTTGGTGATCCAAAACCCGCCGCGTTAGGTCGATACCGTTGACGATATTACCCCATTGATCCGATCCACCCATTTGCAACAAACAGCCATAACGGCGGTTCAGTTCCAAAAAGTCATATGCTTGCAAAATCATGTAGTTGAATTCAAGAAAGCTCAGGCTTTGTTCCCGATCAAGACGCGATTTCACAGATTCAAACGCCAACATACGGTTGACCGAAAAATGCCGACCGATGTCACGCAAGAAATCAAGATAGTTCAACCCGTCCAACCATTCGGCATTATTAAGGATTTTGGCATCCGTAGGTTCATCGCCGAACTGTACGTATGAAGTGAAAACTTTGCGAATGCCTGCTATGTTTTCGTCAATTTTTTCAGGCGTCAGCAATGGCCGCTCATCCGCGCGAAAACTAGGGTCACCCACCTTGGTTGTGCCGCCACCCATCAGAACAATTGGCTTGTGGCCGGTCTTTTGCAACCAGCGCAGCATCATGATTTGGATCAGGCTGCCCACGTGCAAGGACGACGCTGTTGCATCAAATCCGATGTAGGCGGGGACAACACCTTCTAGCAATGCATCATCAAGTGCTTGGTAATCTGTACAGTCGGCAAGAAAGCCGCGTTGCATCATCACACGCATAAATTCAGATTTGGCATGGTATGTCATAGTATTCGCTGTCCATTTGAGGCTATTTCAGGTTCTATATCTGTAAGGGGTAAAAAGGGAAAGACCATGGAAGAAGCAAAACCAGAATGGGTTTTGGGCACAATGTCCGGCACATCGCTTGATGGGGTGGATGCGGCCATGGTTTTGACCGATGGAATTGAGGTCTTTGAATTTGGTCGGAATGCTTATCGCCGCTTTACAGCACGCGAGCGATCTTATCTGAAGCAAGGTTTGGGTAAATGGCCCGGCGAACGTGGAATACGTCAAATCTCTGAACTTGTCGATCGCGCCCACATGGAGGTCTGTGCGGATTTCGAACATTACAGCCTTGTCGGGTATCATGGTCAGACATTGGCTCATGAACCCAGTGATCGTGGTACGCATCAAGCAGGCGACGGCCAAGCGTTGGCCGCAGCATTGGGTCGCCCGGTTGTTTGGGATTTTCGCAGTGCAGATGTGGCCATGGGCGGCGAGGGCGCACCTTTGGCGCCGGTGTTTCACCAAGCCCTTGCACGATACATTGAGGTGCAAGAGCCTGTCGTTTTTCTAAATCTTGGCGGTGTGGGCAATATCACGTGGATTGATCCAATGGCCCATGACCCAGATGGCCCAGGTGCGTTACTTGCGTTTGATACGGGGCCTGCAAATGCGCCCATTAACGATTTGATGCAAAAACGTCGGGGCGAAGAATTTGACAAAGATGGTCGTGTCGCAAATGAGGGCGAAGTGCGCGAAGAGGCATTGGCAGGTTTCTTTCGTGATCCGTATTTCTTAAAGGTGCCGCCAAAGTCGTTAGACAGAAATGCCTTTGATTATCTTGGCTCATCGGTGGCTTTGTTGTCAGACAGCGATGCGGCAATGACGTTGGCTGCGGCCGCGGCTACTGCGGTGGTTTCAGGTCTTTCACATTGCCCACGCCCACCAGAGCAGATTTTTGTGACGGGCGGCGGACGTAAAAACCCTGTCTTGATGGCGATGTTGGCAGAAGCTTGCCCTTGCCCAGTTATGCCCGTTGAATCCGTCGGCTTGGATGGTGATTTTCTTGAAGCACAAGCTTTTGCCTATTTGGCGATGCGCATCAAACGCGGCCTTCCAACGTCGTTTCCAACCACGACCGGGGTGCCAACGGCAATTGGCGGTGGCGTACTAAGTCGACCAGGTTAGTGTAATAAACCCTTTTAATGGGTGATTTTTATGTTTTGGAATTTGGTATGCTGAAATCTGGGGCTGCTAGCGTAAAACCCTCAAATTGAAACCCTGGTGAAACAGTGCATCCAACAAGCGTGTAATCCCCTGTGGAACGTGCCGCCTGCCAGTGATCTTTGGGCACAATACCTTGGGGCAATTCACCTTGTTCAAGATTGTTACCGATGATGATTTCCTCAACCGGACCTTCATCATCTGGTGAAATTGACAAAATCAACGGCGATCCGGCGTAATAGTGCCATATTTCAACAGCATCCACGCGATGCCAATGACTTGGCGCGCCGCCTTTTAACAAGAAATATATCGAGGTACCGGCCGCGCGTTCACCGTCGTTTGTTTCCTCAACCCAAGTTTGACGATAGAAACCGCCTTCTGGATGGGGCTGCAATTCAAGATGTGCGATGATTTGATCAGCGTTCATAAGGCCATCTCAAAGAAAATAACGTTGCCTTTGGAAATCTCAGGCATTTCTTGATATTCGTCGCGCAATTTGAAACCCAAATCCAGATAAAGCTTGGTTGCAGCCTTAAGGGGCACACCTGTATCCATCAAAATACGGTTGAACCCAAGATCACGACAGTCCTGAATTAAGGTATCCATTAATTTACGACCAACACCCAAGCCGCGCGCGCCTTCATTTAAAAAGACGCGCTTGATTTCGGCGTCGCGCGTTTCCGCGTCAAACGTTTGAATCATGCCACAACCAACGGGAACGCCATCAACCAATGCCAAACGTAATGTGCCCAAGGGCGGCACGTGATCGGTTTCCAGCAATTCCAAAACGGCTTGATACTTTTCAACGGGATAAAAGGCGTTAATCATCGCCTCAAATTGGGGACCCATCGCGAAAAGAAAATCGCGATATTCCCAGCATAGCCGCTTTATCGCGTCGATATCAGACGCATCCCTTGGGGAAATGATATCGACGCGATGTTTGTTCATCGCAAAATGGAACGACCGGCGTAAACAGCTGTTTCGCCCAACTCTTCCTCAATACGGATCAATTGGTTGTATTTCGCCAACCTGTCAGAACGCGCCAATGAGCCGGTTTTGATTTGGCCACAGTTGGTTGCAACAGCAAGATCAGCAATTGTTGCATCTTCTGTTTCGCCAGAACGGTGTGACATAACACAAGTCATGCGGTTGCGGTGGGCATTGTCCACAGCTTGCAATGTTTCAGTCAATGTACCGATTTGGTTCACTTTCACCAACAATGAGTTGGCCGCACCCATATCGATGCCCATTTGCAAACGCTCAGGGTTGGTCACGAACAAATCATCACCGACCAGCTGAATTTTGTCACCGATCTTGTCAGTCAGCATTTTCCAGCCGTCCCAATCATCCTCATCGCAACCATCTTCAATGGAAATGATGGGGTAATCATCAACCAATGCCGCCAAATAATCGACGTTTTCAGCTGGTGTCAGAACCTTGTCTTCGCCTTTAAAGTGATAGTTGCCATCGCTGAAATATTCAGAGGCGGCACAATCAAGTGCAAGATAGATGTCTTCGCCCGGCGTGTAGCCTGCTTTTTTGATTGATTTCAGGATGAAATCTAGTGCGTCGCGTGTGGATGACAGGTTAGGTGCAAAACCACCCTCATCACCAATACCAGTTGAAAGGCCAGCATCGCTTAGTTCTTTTTTCAATGTGTGGAATACTTCGGCACCCATACGCACGGCTTCGCGAATGTTGTCAGCGGCCACTGGCATAATCATGAATTCTTGGATGTCGATCGGGTTATCTGCGTGCTCGCCACCGTTGATGATGTTCATCATTGGTACTGGCAATACGTGCGCTGATGTGCCGCCAACATAGCGATACAAAGGTTGGCTTGTGAAATCAGCTGCTGCTTTGGCCAAAGCCATGGAAACACCTAAAATTGCGTTCGCCCCAAGCTTTGCTTTGTTTGCGGTGCCGTCCAATTCGATCATCAAGTTATCGATGCCCGTTTGATCCGTGGCGTCCATACCCAACAATGCTTCGGCGATTTCACCATTCACGGCCTCAACCGCCTCAAGAACACCTTTGCCCATATAGCGCGCCATATCACCATCGCGTTTTTCAACGGCTTCATAGGCACCAGTTGAGGCACCCGAAGGAACCGCCGCACGGCCCATTGTGCCATCCTCAAGCGTTACATCGACTTCGACAGTAGGATTGCCCCGACTGTCCAGAATTTCACGGGCGAAGATGTCAATGATGGCGCTCATTTAAGTAATCCTTAGGGAAATGTTTCGATGAACGCGGTATAATGCGCCTAATAGGGCTGTGCAAGATTACTTATGCTGCGATGCAGCAGCTATTCTTTGCCCTTTAAGCGGCGCAGGGGCTGAACAAGCAGGTAATCCAGCCATTGATCACGGCGACTGCGAAAACGGTTGATACCAATATCCATTGTTTCATGCCCGTCACGTGGCTGGGCGCGATAAGTACCCATAAGGAAATCCCACCACGGTAGGTTAAAGCCAAAATTGCTGTTGGTTTCATCTGGATGAACTGAATGATGTACGCGGTGCATGTCAGGCGTGACTAGGAACAAGCGCACGATACGATCAAGACCGCGGGGCAGGCGTATGTTTGAATGGTTAAACATGGCGGATGCATTCAAAACCACCTCAAACACCATTACGGCGACGGCAACTGGCCCAAGGGCGGCAATCACAGCCAACTTAATCACCATAGACATGATAATCTCAATGGGATGAAAGCGCAGGGCGGTGGTGACATCAAAATCAACATCACTGTGATGCACACGGTGCAGACGCCAAAGGGCAGGCACAAAGTGAAACATCACGTGTTGCAGGTAGATGACCAAGTCTAAGATCAGAAAGGCCAGAATAAAGCCAAGCCACATGGGTAAGTTAACATACGGGATTAATCCAAACGAGGCGCCATTGACGGTTTGCGCCAATCCAACAGCCAAGATCGGAAACAACAGCCGCACAAGGATCGTATCCACAACGACCAAGCCCAAATTGTTAGACCACCGAATAAAACGCGGAATTTCTAAGCGTCGCGCAGGGGCGATGAATTCCCAAACAGCCATAAGGGTAAGAACACCAAGGAAGACGGAAAGCCTGATGTTTGCTTCTGATGCTAGAATAGAATTTTCCACGAAAGTCGCCCTTGTCCTAGGAAGTGCGCACATACTCTTACGTGGGCAAACCACTGTAAAGACGCGATTGCGTGAACAAATGTTGCAAAGTAAGGTTAGTCTTTCACCTTCACGCCATACAGTTCTAATCGGTGACCCTTCAGGCGATATCCCAACCGTGCCGCGATACGTTCTTGTAGTTCTTCGATTTCGGCGTCCACAAATTCAACAACCTCGCCGGTTTGCATATCGATCAAATGGTCGTGGTGATCCCGATCCGCGGTTTCATACCGCGCGCGGCCGTCGCCAAATTCGTGCTTTTCCAGAATACCGGCTTCTTCAAACAACTTGACTGTGCGGTACATGGTTGCAATTGAGATCGCACTGTCCAGCGCACTGGCGCGTACATAGAGTTCCTCAACATCAGGGTGATCATCTGCACCCTCTAGTACCTTTGCAATGACGCGACGCTGTTCGGTCATGCGCAGACCTTTGTCTTCGCAGCGTTTGATTATTGTTTCGTTCATTTGCATCGGCCTTAGTTAGCTGGGCGAGGGTAGGGAGTGGGACGGGTTTATCAGAGATTAACGACTTACATCAACTCTGGTTCGCGACCCAAGCGTTTGGCTAAACGACCCACTGATAAACCTTGGATAATGATAGAGAAGATGACCAACATGTAAGTACAGGTCAGGATCAACGGTTTCCATTCGCTGTCTGGCAAAGACAAAGCCAGTGCAACGGAAATACCGCCCTTTAGACCACCCCAAGTCATGATTGGTACAACACCCTTTGAAAATTCTTGGAAAGGGCGCAAAACCATGACAGGCACAGCAACCGCCGCCAATCGCGCCAATAGTGCTAGGACAATGGCACCAAGACCCGCTTGTATCGCATCTGCGCCGAAACTGACGGCGAAAACCTCAAATCCGATCATTAGGAATAGAACAGCATTCAGGATTTCATCAACAAGCTGCCAAAATGCGTCAACATATTTGCGGGTTTCTGCGGACATACCGTGCTTGGCACCGATGTCACCGATTAACAAACCGGCACAAACAGCCATGATCGGCGCGCTTACATGCAGATATACTGCCAATGAATAGCCACCAAGTGCCAAAGCGAGGGTAATCAATACCTCTAGCGGATAATCGTCAATTCGGCGCATCACTCGGAATGTAAGCCAGCCAAGTACGATCCCAAGCAAGGCACCACCGCCCGCCTCAAGGAAAAACAGCTTGATTGCATCCATAAGGCCGGAACCGTGGGTGTCGTGGCCTGACGGGAATGCCATGCCCACAAGAACCAAGAACACAACATAACCAACTCCGTCATTGAACAGCGACTCGCCTGCGATTTTGGTTTCTAAAGACTTGCGCAAATTAGCGGCCCGCAAAACACCAAGAACGGCAACTGGGTCAGTCGGCGATGCAAGCGCCCCAAACACCAGTGCCACAAGGATAGGCATGCCCGTTAACCAACTAAACCCAACGCCGATGATGGCTGTGGATAGGGCGATACCCATCGTGGCCATCAAAACAACGACTTTCCATTGAGCGCGCAGATCAGACAGCTTTACGTGCAAAGCGCCTGCAAACAAAAGCAACCCCAACATACCCTCAAGCAGTGCGGTATCGAAATCCAACCCACTGACAATGCCACGCACAGTCGGCGCAATGCCTTGGGCAGGAAACACCAAATCCAACAACAACAATCCAGCGGATGCCAGTAACGATACAACAAGAATTCCGATAGAGCTGGGCAATTTAAGGAATAGATAGTTGATGGCCCCAAAGCCTGCGGCCAAAACGATCAAAAGACTGGTGATTTGCAAAAATGTCATGAACGAATGCCTCGCTAGGATTACTTATACGTGTTGAGCAGGCCCATAACATGGATAATTGCTTAGGTGAACCGCTTGACAAGGATTGCGCATGCGCCTTGTGTGGCCCCGCAACATAAGGAACAGATCATGAGTGCGAAAAAAGACAGTATAGATCTGTTTGGGGCCAGTACTTTGCTGATTTTGATGATTATTCTTGCGCTTAATCAAGTGGTGATAAAGGTTGGAAATGACGGCTTTAGCCCCGTGTTTGGGGCCGGATTGCGTTCCATTATTGGCTTTTTGATCGTGTTCACATGGATGCGTGTTCGTGGATTTGAACTGGAATTACCACGTACGACTTGGCCAGCAATGACGGTATTTGCCTCATTGTTTACGGTTGAATTTATATTTCTGTTCATCGCCTTGGATTATACAACCGTGGTGCGGGTTAGTGTGATCTTTTACTCAATGCCAGTGTGGATGGCCTTGATTGGTCATTTTGTGTTGCCAGGGGATCGAGTGACAATCGTCAAGGCGCTGGGCCTTGCCATTGCATTTGGCGGCGTGGTGGTTGCATTGACAGCGCGTGGTGACGCCTTGGCTGGTGGCAGTTTGATCGGCGACCTTTTGGCATTGGCGGCAGCCTTTTGTTGGGCGGGCATTGTTTTATGCGCCAAAGGCACCAATGTTTCGCTTTTGCGTCCTGAAATGCAATTGATGACGCAGTTATTGGTATCTGGCATCATATTAACGGCGATATCACCACTGTTTGGCCCATTAATCAGGGAATTGGCACCCATCCACTTTGCCGCGATCGGGTTTCAAGCTTTGTTTGTGGCCTCGGGTGGGTTTTTGTTCTTCTTGTATTTACTGAAGGTTTATCCGGCATCCTCAGTGGCGTCATTTAGCTTTCTAACGCCAGTGTTTGGTGTTTGGTTTGGTTGGGCCTTGTTGGATGAACCTATTAGTTTCGCAGTATTTGCTGCCCTCATCATGGTGGCAGTTGGGTTAATCTTCATCAACAAACCTGCACGGAAAACCTGATAGCGACTTCAATAAAACCCGCTAAGTACCGCAAAACGTTTGTGTAACCTCTTGTTCCTTATTTGGCGCAATTGCAAATTCTTGGTTGGTTTCTGCAAACTCAAAGGGGGTGCCCAATACACGCCCCAAGACGTCGAAAGGTTTAAAATCACCCTGAACACCGGCTTGAATGGCTGCTTCAATTTGATGGTTGCGGGGAATGACAGCAGGGTTAGTGGCCTGCAAAACCGTCACGGGATCTGTCACGCGGTCCCGCCAATCTGACAGCCAAGTGGTCATTTCGCTGGATCTTGGCAGAAGTGTTTCAGGGGTATCCGTCGCAAGCGCGGCAAAGCTGTTGGAAAAATCAGAACCCGTTTGTTCCAGGATTTTCAGAAAGGCGACAACACGGTCTTTGTCACCGTCTTGCGCATCATCAATGCCGATTTTGCGCAAAAACAAGCGATCCCATTCTGTCTGAAATATGTCGGGAAATTCATGAAGCGCGGCGGTCGCTACCTCAATCATTGCGTCTGTATCCTCGCCCATTAATGGCAACAAGGCTGTTCCCAGCTGCGCGAGGTTCCAAATGCCCATGTCTGCTTGGCGATTATAAGCATAACGACCGTTTCGATCAATTGAACTAAAGACCTTACCTGATTGATAATCATCCATAAATGCACAAGGACCATAGTCGATTGTTTCACCTGAAATACTCATATTATCGGTATTCATAACCCCGTGAATAAAGCCTACAGACATCCATTTGGCTATCAATTTTGCCTGTTTTTCGATGATTGCTTTGTAAAGGGCGACGGTATCGCTGGCATCTGGATAGTGACGTTCCATGACATGATCCCGCAGTAGGCCAAGCGCATCAAGATCACCCCGTGCTGCGAAAAACTGAAATGTGCCAACCCTGATATGACTTGCCGCAACGCGCGTAAGGATCGCACCGGGCAACGGGGTATCGCGCACCACTGTTTCGCCCGTGGTGACCGCCGCCAAGGCGCGTGTAGTGGGCACGCCAAGGGCATGCATCGCCTCTGACACTAAATATTCGCGCATAACAGGGCCAAGCCAAGCACGCCCATCACCACCCCGTGAAAACGGCGTGCGCCCGGATCCCTTTAGTTGAACATCACGTCGTTCACCTTGTGGGGTGATTATTTCGCCCAACAATACTGCGCGCCCATCGCCCAGTTGTGGCGACCAGCCGCCAAACTGATGCCCAGAATAGGCCTGTGCTATGGGTGTTGCGCCCTGAGGGATTTTATTACCACCAAAATAGGCGGCATCATCCACGTCAATGGGGCCTAACCCAATCTCAGCGGCAAGATCTTGGTTTCGCGCGAAAAATTCAGGCTTTGCCACAGGAACTGGCGTTTGCTTGGCGTAAAAATGTGCCGGCAGTCGGGCATAGCTGTTGTCAAAATTAATCATTGGACGAACCCTTTGCGAACGACATCATTACAAACGACCAATGCGTTCAGTCAGCAGCGCGAAAAATCCATCTACATCAATGTTACCCATAAATGTGGCATTGGGCGTACGGCCCGAAACGCCCCACCAATCTGCAACAGTCATGCCCATTGTCAGTTCAGATTGGGTTTCGATTTCCACGTTGACAAAGCGGCCTTTGAAAAGTTCGGGTTTGATCAAATACGCGGTCACGCATGGATCATGCAAAGGCGCGCCAAGTGAGCCATATTTTTCCTTATCAAACCGTTCAAAGAATTCGGTCATTTCGGCGACAGCGATGCCCACCGGTGTACCAAGGGCGCGAAACGCGTCGTTACGTTCCTTGGTAACCAATGCTTTGTGGGTAACATCAAGCGGCATAACGGTAATCATCCCACCATATTTAAAAATAATATCAGCGGCTTGTGGATCAACGTGAATGTTGAATTCAGCGGCGGGCGTGATGTTACCTACCTCAAAATAGGCACCGCCCATTAAGACGATTTCAGCAATGCGGTCGGCGATATCCGGTGCCTTTTGTAGGGCGGTTGCGATGTTTGTTAACGGGCCTAGCGGGCATAAGGTGACGGTGCCAGATTTTTCGCGCCGTAGTGTTTCGATAATAAAATCAACGGCATGCCCTTCAGTCAACTGCATTACCGGATCAGGCAGGGTTGGCCCATCAAGGCCGGTTTTACCGTGTACATGTTCAGCCGTGACCAATTCACGACCCAAAGGTGCCTTGCAACCTGCATAAACAGGGACATCAACTTTGCCCGCTAACTCACAGACCATAAGGGAGTTTTTTGCCGTTAATGCAAGCGGAACATTGCCCGCAACGGCTGTTATACCCAGCACCTCAATCTCGTCAGGGCTGCCTAATGCCAGCAAAATTGCCACGGCATCATCTTGCCCTGGGTCCGTGTCGATGATGATTTTACGCGGTGCCATGTTTTAATCCTTTTAGTTCACGCCAGTCTTGCGCTTGGAATAAATATTTGTCCAGCAACTGCAGATCACAAATTACAAATGAAAATGGTCCCCAGTAACTGAGGGCCATTTATGTGCTTTGGTATTTAAGAGGTTTTAGCCATCAAAATCAGCAACTTCGGTTAACTTCAAGGCCGCAGGGCGCAATTTAGCCAAATCCATCAAGTTCACTGTGTCAGCGGTAAACGAGCCCCATGATTGAACCAATTCGCTGGCCGCTGTGCCTGGGGCAATTGGGAATTCGTGGTTGTCAGCCGCATAAATTTCTTGGGCGGCTGGTGACGCAAGGTATTCCATGAATTTCACTGCGTTTTCACGGTTAGGTGCGGACTTCGTCATCGCAACGCCAGAAACATTCATATGTGTGCCGCTGTTTTCAAATGTAGGAAAAACGATGCGCACTGAATCTGCCCATGCTGTTTGTTCCTCATCAGCCAGCATTTGACCCATATAATATGTGTTTCCGACGGAAATATCGCATTCACCAGCCCAAATGGCCTTTACTTGTGCGCGATCGTTGCCTTGTGGTTTGCGGGCCAAATTCGCCTTTACACCCTTTAGCCAATCCAAAGCGACTTCTTCGCCGTGATGGGCAATAACAGCGGATGTTAATGCAATATTATAGCTGTTCGTCCCTGAACGCGTGCAAATGCGACCGGCCCATTTAGGGTCTGTCAAATCCTCATATGTTGTTACTTCGCCCTCGGCCACACGATCACGGCTGGCGTAAATAACACGTGCGCGGGTCGTAAGGCCGAACCATTGATTACCAGGGTCGCGAAATTCAGCGGGAATATTCGCCGCCAAAACATCTGACGTCACGGCTTGGGTTAATCCTGCATCCACAACCTCGGCTAGGCGCGAAATATCAACAGTCATGACAACATCGGCAGGGGAACGGCTGCCTTCGGCGGCCAAGCGTTCACGCATACCTTTGGCCAGAAATGCCACGTTCACCTTTATACCAGTTTCAGCCGTGAAGCCATCGATAAGGGGTTGGATCAAGTCTGGTTGGCGGTGAGAGTAAACGTTAACTTCTTGGGCTGCGGCACATAGGGGGAGGCTCATCAAAGCGGCGCTAAGGGCAAATTTCGCAAGTGTCATGGTATTTCCTAAATTGGTTTGTGTAGGGTTCTTATTTCTGACTAAAATAGTCAGGTCAATACCTGATTAAAAAAATCGGGTATTATTTTGAACGCTCATCCATCTTCACTTGACCCCAAAGACTGTCCATTTCCGCCAGATCAGATTGGCTGGGTGTTTTTCCCATTTCGGCCAGTTTGGCCTCGACCCCTGCAAATCGACGTTGGAATTTAGTGTTTGCGGCTCTCAGTGCCTCTTCAGGATCAATTTTCAAATGCCGCGCTAGGTTGGCCATGACAAACATCAAGTCACCGTATTCCTCAACTTGATCCTCATAGGTTAAATCGGCGGCCTCGCGCAGCTCTGCGGCTTCTTCGACGATTTTGTCCAATACACCGTCCATATCAGGCCAATCAAACCCAACGCGGGCTGCGCGTTTTTGCAGTTTTACCGCCCGAGTTAAGGCAGGCAAGTTTACCGCAACACCGTCCAACGCGCCCGTTGGCCCCTCCGTGGCGCGTTCGGCAGCCTTTATTTTTTCCCAATCAATTGTTTGCTGTTCGGCAGATTTATCACGATTTTCATCCCCAAATACATGGGGGTGACGGGCCACCATTTTGTCAGATATTGCTTTGGTTACCGTTTCAAAGGTGAACAGGCCTTTTTCCTCGCCCATGGCCGTGTGGTACACTGTTTGCAACAACAGATCACCCAATTCCCCCTCAAGTTCACCCCATGATTTGCGTTCTATTGCATCCGCAACTTCATATGCCTCTTCAATGGTGTAGGGTGCGATGCTGGCGAAATCCTGTTCAATATCCCAAGGGCATCCCGTTTCAGGGTCACGTAATCGACGCATGATTTCTAATAACCTTGGCATGCCACCATTTGGGTTATTGATTAGGGGGTCTTCGGATTTTTTCATTGCGATTGCTCGTAAATTGGGAAACTCTGCCAAAGAGTTATCATAGCCTTAAGGATCAGGTCCACCATGCGCGAGTTATCATGCCAGTATTGAACCGAATTGCCGGATTTTCCGATGAAATGACCGAGTGGCGTCAACATTTGCACCAGCACCCTGAATTAGGTTTGGAATGTTATGAAACCGCGGCTTTTGTGGCGGAACGATTGCGTGAATTTGGGGTGGATGAAATTCACGAAGGTATCGCGCAATCCGGGATCGTGGCCTTGATCAAGGGGCAGGGCGATGGGCCAGTCATGGGATTGCGGGCGGATATGGACGCCCTGCCAATTCATGAGGTTTCTGGCGTTGAACATACTTCAACGGTCGATGGTAAAATGCATGCCTGTGGTCATGATGGACACACGACGATGCTGTTGGGGGCGGCTAAATATCTGGCCGAAACCCGAAATTTCAGTGGAACAGTTGCGTTAATTTTTCAACCGGCTGAGGAAAATGGCGGTGGCGGCGAGGTGATGGTTAAAGAGGGTATTTTGGATCGCTTTGATATTGGCGAGGTCTATGCGCTCCATAACGCGCCAAACTTTATCAAAGGCGGGTTTTATACCACACCCGGCCCAATCATGGCGGCGGTTGATACGTTTTCAATCTACATTACGGGTGTTGGTGGCCATGGCGCGATGCCCCATGAATGCGTTGACCCTATTGTGGCGGCGGTAAGTATTTCGACGGCGATCCAAACCATTGTTAGCCGAAACCATTATACTTTGGATGATTTGGTTGTTTCTGTCACACAGATCCATGCAGGCAGCTCGGATAACATCATTCCAGAGGACGCTTTTGTTGGCGGAACGATCCGTACCTTTGATAAATCGGTGCAAGCGATGGTGCACAAACGTCTGGCCGAAATTGTTGCGGGCCAAGCTGCCAGTTACGGGGTGACGGCGGAACTTGATCTAGAGGTTGGATATCCAGCGACCATCAATGATCCCGCAAAAACCGAGTTTGCGGTTTCTGTGGCCCAAGAGGTTGCCGGCATCAATGCTGTGGCACCCGATGCTGGGCGCGAAATGGGGGCCGAGGATTTCTCATACTTATTAGAGCAACGCCCCGGTTCGTATCTGTTTATTGGGCAGGGCGATGGGCCAGGGTTGCATCACCCAGCTTATGATTTTAACGACGAGATTTCCCCCGTGGGGGCTTCGTTTTTTGCGCGTTTGGTTGAAACGGCGCAGCCTCCAAAAAACTAAATAGGAAATAGAATGCTTGAAAATGAGATCGAAGTAGATGTCGCCATCACCAGAACCTCGCAAAAGGGGATTACGCTGGAAAACAATTTTGCGGGTGTCGTTTCGTTTTTACGCCGTGTTTATACCAAGGACTTAACAGGCGTTGAGCTGGCTGTGACTGGCGTTCCGTTTGATATGGCCGCCTCTAATCGCCCAGGTACGCGTTTTGGCCCACGTGCGATCCGTGCCGCCAGTACTTTGCAACCCTATGACACGCCTTATGGGTGGGATATTGATCCGCTGTCTGATCACAATGTTATTGATTACGGCGATGTTGCCTTTGATTTTGGCCAAATTTCGTTGTTTCCGGGGGTGTTAGAGGATCACATCGCTGGGATCATTAATGCTGGTCCAGGTACACTGGCATTAGGCGGTGATCATTACATCACTTTTCCAATTCTTCGTGCCTATGCGAAAAAGTTTGGCCCGATGTCGATGATCCAATTTGATGCGCATTCTGATACTTGGGTGGATGATGATCCGAACCGAATTGATCATGGCACAATGTTTTATAAGGCCGTGAAAGAGGGGCTAATTGACCCTAAAACTTCGGTCCAAGTTGGTATTCGCACCAGCAATGCCGACACTTTGGGTGTAAATATCATTGATGCACCAGAGGTTCACCGCATTGGACCTGCCGCCGTCATCGACAAGATTAAAGGCATTGTTGGGGGTAATAAAACCTATGTCACCTTTGATATTGATTGTCTTGATCCAGCTTATGCACCCGGTACGGGCACACCTGTTTGGGGTGGCTTAACCTCGGCACAAGCGGCTGAAATTTTGCGCGGGCTTGCAGGTATCAACATGGTTGGCGGTGATATCGTAGAAGTGTCGCCCAGTTATGATGCATCCGAGGCCACAGCCATTGCAGGTGCGCATGTCGCAACTGAACTGATGTGTCTGTATTTCGCAGGCGCGCGCGGGGCGTGAAACTTTTAACGATATGTTTGCTGCTGGTGTTGGTGGGCTGGGTGTATGTACGCTTTGCGCCCGCTGACAACGCAAAATTTCACGTTGATGCAACGCTCGCAAAATCACCTAGAAATGGGGGATTTCGTACTTCATTTGATACATTATTATCGTCTGATAAAATATTGATTGAAATAGATAAAATTGCAAAAATTACCCTAAAAACAACGCATCTTGTTGGATCTTTTGAAACAGGTCGCATCACGTATGTTTCGCGCAGTGCGGTGATTGGATTTCCTGATTACATAACGGTTCAGGCCGCTGCAACGGAAACGGGCAGCACGGTCACAATTCTTAGTCGCCTAAGATTCGGGGCCAACGATCTGGGCGTCAACAAAGCCCGTGTACAAACCTGGATCAAGCGACTGCAAGGGCTGGGCTTGATCAAGGAATGATGTTGCACATCCCTCGCTTGAGCGTCGCCAAATCGGCACGTTCAGCGACATGTCACATTTCGCCATGAAGGCTTTGCCATCCACAAACAGGCAAATACTCTCGCCCAATTCAACACGCGCGCCTTGGGTGTCGGTGCAATAGCAATCAATCGTTTTGCCACCGATATTTGCGTCGGCCCAAACTGGCCCCGCGAGCGACCCCGCAAGCATACATGCGATCATCTTGGTGCTGAAAAACGGATGTTTCATAGCAAAATGATAGCATCAATGCCCGAAATCACCAAATCACAAATCTGCCACTTGACCCTAGCGGTGCAATCCGCAATTGCTGACCCTATGGTACCTATGGATAAATTATATCAAATCACCGCGCGTTTTGAGTTTCTCGAAGCCAAGCTTGCGTCAGGTGAAACAGATAATATTGTGGAACTTAGCCGCGAGTATTCCGAGCTAAAGCCCGTCGCTGATCAGATCATGGCCTTTCAAACATTGGTGCAAGACATCGATGCCGCTGAGGCGATGCTGGATGATCCTGAAATGCGCGAACTGGCCGCCGAGGAACTAAAAGAACTGCGAGACAGCCTGCCTGATGCGGAAAATGCCATCAAGCTGGTGTTGCTGCCCAAAGATACGGCTGATGCGCGCCCTGCGATCATTGAAATTCGCCCCGGCACTGGCGGCGACGAGGCGGCGTTATTTGCTGGCGATTTGCTGCGTATGTATCAGCGATATGCCGAAAGTAATGGATGGAAATTTGAAATCATCGAAGAACAAGTTTCCGAACTTGGCGGTATCAAAGAAATTATTGCAAATATCAAAGGCACCAATGTTTTTGGTAAGCTAAAGTTTGAAAGTGGTGTGCACCGCGTACAACGTGTGCCGACCACCGAAAGTGGTGGGCGTATTCATACGTCTGCGGCCACGGTGGCTGTGTTGCCAGAGGCCGAAGAGGTTGATTTGGATATTCCAGCGTCTGATTTGCGCATTGATACAATGCGCGCATCTGGTGCGGGTGGTCAGCACGTGAATACAACGGATTCTGCCGTGCGAATTACCCACCTGCCAACAGGGATGATCGTTGTCAGTATGGAAAAATCACAGCACCGCAACCGCGAAATTGCCATGCAGGTCATGCGATCCCGTCTTTATGAGATGGAGCGTCAAAAGGTGGCCGATGAACGCGCGGCGGACCGTAAATCACAAGTGGGCTCAGGGGACCGTTCTGAACGTATCCGCACCTATAATTTTCCCCAAGGCCGCATGACAGATCATCGTATCAATCTAACGCTGTATAAGTTGGATCAGGTCATGTCAGGCGAATTGGATGAAATCATCGATGCACTTCATGCTGATGATCAGGCTCAAAAACTGGCCGAGCTGGACGCGTGATTGTAACCGCCGCACTTAGGGCGGGGACACTAACCCTGATAGCAGCTGAAATTCCCGATGCCGCGCGGGATGCACGTCGTTTGATGGCGTTTGCATTAGATGTCGCGCCAGATCGTTTGACGCTGGTGTCTGGCGATGAAATTTCACTCAAGCAAGCGATCCGATTTGAGGAAAGCGTTGCGTCACGCGCGTTGGGCAGGCCTGTTTCACAAATCATTGGGCGACGCCATTTTTATGGTCGCGATTTTATTGTAACGCCAGATGTTCTTGATCCGCGGCCCGAAACCGAAATTTTGATTTCAGCCGCGCTTGAGCAACCTTTTCAGAAGGTTCTTGATCTTGGCACCGGCAGTGGTGCAATCCTTGTGACCTTACTGGCGGAACAAATGGGCGCAAACGGGCAGGGTGCGGATATTTCTGATGCTGCACTAAACGTCGCGTCCCGTAATGCGGTTGCGTTAAATGTGTCTGAACGCGCAGATTTTGTGAAAAGTGATTGGTTTGAAAATGTAGATGGCGATTTTGATTTGATCGTTAGCAATCCGCCCTATGTCACAGCAGATGAATACAGTGCGTTGGATAAAGGCGTGCGTGAATTTGAACCCAAACTCGCGCTTACGCCGGGTGGGGATGGTTTGATGCCCTACCGATTGATTACCGAAAGAATACAGTCGTTTCTGCGCCCCTTTGGGCGTTTACTTGTTGAAATTGGCCCAACGCAAGGCGCGGCTGTTAAGGCGATGTTTAAGGAATCGGGTCTATCTGAAGTTCAGGTTTTAAAAGACTTTGACGCCCGTGATCGTGTGGTGATTGGTCGATTAGTGCCTTAATTACCGTTTAACATGCGGAAAATTGCGCAATTGCGGGTTTTCTTTACGCATTTAAACAGTTTGGGGTTGTTTTGGGCGTTTTTGTTGGTAAATGTTTTATCAGAGTTGCCGTGGCATCCATGCCCGCCTCTGTTCTTAATCCTAAACGTGCCGCAATTACTTTTGTCCGTCTTATATACGAACTAGGCACATGCCAGAAACAGGCCATTAAAATAATATGAGAACTTCAAAAAATCGCTCTCGGTCGAAATCGAACCGGAATAACAACAACAACCGTTCAAACGTTAATATCGTAAATCGGGTGTTTGACAGTTCTGGTCCTGAGGGCAAAGTGCGCGGTACGCCGCAGCAAATCATTGAAAAATACACGCAATTGGCTCGCGATGCACAGCTTGCCCATGACCGCGTTGCAACCGAAAACTTTCAACAACACGCAGAACATTATACGCGTTTGTTGGGCAAAGCCGTTCGTGAACAAGAAGCCCGCCGCGAGCAACAAGAAGCACAACACCGCGAACGTCAACAAAACCGCGAAGATAACCGCGCACAGCACAATCAGAACAAATCCGATGATGCGGCAAGCGCTGGTTCAGATCAGCCACAGCCCAACCCGCAGCCACAGCACAAGCCACGCGAAAACCATGAGGCGCAGCCTAATCCAGTTGCCGCTGCGGGTGCCGAGCAACCAGATGTTATGGGTCTTGGTGATCAACCTGATCTTGGTTTGGTGGAAACACCTGAAAGCAAGCCTGCTAGAAAACCGGCGCGAAAACCACGTGCGCCGCGCAAAAAACCAGTAGTTGATGAAGCTCCGGCACCAGAAGCAGTTGTTGCCGCCGCGCCAGAGGAAGCAGCCGAATAATTTTCGGCTAGTTTCCTTTTAGCACCCTAGCAAGGGCGCAAAACTGTTCTAATCCAATCACTTCGGCACGCGCCGTTGGATCTATGCCCACGCTTTCAAGCACGGCAGTCGGATCCTTAAAGATGCCTTTCAGGCTGGCCCTTAGCATTTTGCGGCGCTGCCCAAAGGCCGCTTGGGTTACGCGTGATAAATGCGGCCCAGACGCGGGAAACCGAGGTTCAGCAAGGGCGGTCAGATGTACCACGGCTGAACTGACTTTGGGGGCAGGGGTAAAGGCCTCTGGCGGCAATTCCATCACGATACGCGGCTCGGCCCGCCATTGTGCCAACAAAGCCAAGCGCCCATAGGCCTTGTCACCCGGTTTGGCCACGATCCGATGCGCCACTTCACGTTGGAACATCAAGGTCAAACTGTCCCAAAAAGGCGGCCACTCAGCAGGGGTGAGCCAACGAATTAACAACTCTGTACCAACATTATAGGGCAGGTTGGCCACCACTTTGATCGGCGCTTGCAGGTGCTCAAGGGGATTAGCCTCAAGCGCATCACCGTTGATTGTCTTTAGCTGATTTGGATAGGCGCTGGCGATTTCATCAAGGGCCGCAATGCACCGCGTGTCCTTTTCAATTGCCAAAACACGCCGCGCTCCTTCGGCTAACAAGCCACGGGTCAAACCACCCGGCCCAGGTCCGATTTCTAAAACATCAGATCCGCGTAAATCACCGGCTTGTCGCGCGATTTTTGACGTCAGATTCAAATCCAAAAGGAAATTTTGTCCCAACGATTTTCGGGCCGCAAGGCCGTGCGTTTCGATGACATCAGACAAAGGAGGGAGATTATCAATTTGCGCCATCAAAGGCCTCGTGCTTGGGCCATGGTGTCGGCCAGTTTTAATGCCTCAATAAGACTGCTGGGATTGGCAACGCCCTTTCCAGCAATATCAAACGCGGTGCCATGATCGGGCGATGTACGAATAAATGGCAAGCCAAGCGTGACATTCACACCCCGATCAAAATCCAACGTTTTTATCGGGATCAGGGCTTGGTCGTGGTACATGCAGATCGCCGCATCATAATTTGCGCGCGCCGCGGCGTGAAACATCGTGTCTGCGGGCAAGGGGCCAGTTAGGTGCATACCTTCACGCTTTAGGCGTTCAATAACTGGCGCAATCACCGCGTCATCCTCTTGGCCCATGGTGCCACCTTCGCCTGCATGCGGGTTTATGCCCGCGATTGCCAATCTGGGCCTTGAGACGCCAAAATCGCGGATCATACCAGCATTTGTGATGCGAATGACGTGCTCAAGTAATTCAGCGGTTAACGCCTTGGGCACATCCATCAAAGGAATATGTATGGTGGCCGGCACCACGCGCAGCTGGTCAGACGCCAGCATCATAACCACTTGATCGACATCGCCTAAATAAGCCAGAAACTCTGTGTGGCCGGGAAAGGCAAATTGCGCGCCATCCTTTAGCGCCTTTTTGTTGATAGGGTTGGTGCAAACTGCGCGCGCTGCACCAGATTGAACAAAAGAGACCGCCTTCGTGATTGAGGTGATGACACCCTTTGCATGGGCAGGATTTGCTTGGCCAAGTGTCAGCGCATCACCAAAATCTTGGGCCAAAACAGGTAAACTATTTTGCATCACCGCGTTTGCCTGATCGGGATGGTCAATCAGCGAAATGGGCAAATCCACAGGCAAATGAGACGGATCACCAAGCCAGAAAAAACTGAATTGATCACGCAGTGCAGCCCACGCTTTGGCGGTGATTTCTGCCCCGATCCCTGCGGGCTCGCCGCATGTCAGGGCAATTGGCTTGTTCATTTTTCAACGATGATTGAATCGGCACGCAAATCTTCGAGATAGTTGTTGGCGTAGGTTTCAATCCGACGATTGATCAAACTTGCCCGCATTTCATCACGGCTGCCCTCGGTTAATTCAGGTGTGCGGCCACACATCATAACAAAAAGCAGCGCTGTGCCATTGTTTCGGCGCAGGCTTGTTGAAATCTCGTTTTTGTCCATTTTGGCCAATTCCAAGGCGACATCCTGTGGGATTTTGCCCACGGGCAAAACTTCGCGCGCGAATGCAGCCTCAGGATTTTTGTTGGTAAACCCATAAATATCATCGCACGTGTCAATGGTATCAGCCAAGTTTTTGGCAGCAATTTGTGCCGCGCCGGAATCTGCACCGCCAAACAAAATGGTGGCATATTCAACCGACAAAGTTGTCAGGCGTGGGGCATCAAATTCTTGCAGTCCGCGCACTTGAAACATGCTGATCGCATTTTCAACAGGTACGGTATCAGATACCTCGCCGGGTTTTAGCGTCAGCAAAACAGGTACAATGCTGGGGGGGAGGTTCGCCAGTGGCAGCCAAGTAATGCGTCCACCGTTCGCAGCAGAACCTGAAACCGAATACGTACGCGCAGCTGACTCAAATGCAGATTGCGTTTTTATTGTATCCTTTAATTCCGCGGCAAGGTTTTTTGACGCTTCTGCCTCTTCTGGATTGCGGGCGGGAAGAACTATTTCCGAAAGCAAGACCCGCGCGCCGCCTTTTCTAGAAGACAAGGCAAGCGCACGATCAATTTCATCTTCGCTCACTTGCGCACGTCCGACAAAACGATTTTGAACGAGCTTTCGCCAAGTCAATCCGGCGCGAACAAAGTCTTGGAAAGTTTCGGGTTCAATTCCGTCTTGTCCAATAGCTTTGATGAATTCTGCGGTTTTCAAATTTGCCCGTTTAGCAAATTCAGCCATCCCGACAGCCAATTCTTCCTGGTTGATTTGAATGCCTAAAGATTGTGCCGCATTCAATTGCAAGCGCTCGTTTACCAAAGTTTCGCGGGCTGTTTTTAAGACATTGCCAGGGGCACGCAACACGTCAAGAAAAGCGGCGCGTTGTTCAATTTCAAAATAGGTAACAGCGCGATTGTCTACGGTAACTGCGGCCGCAAATGGATTGGATTGTGCCAAAGAAATTTGAGCTGGCGCAATTAAAAGTGCACCTATCACCAGAATTTTTTTAATCGACTGTTTCATAGTCATAATTGTCGCCTAACCTGTACAGTTCCTGCGGTTTTTTGTTTTCTTTGATCCGCCACCAAATCCATTCAACCCAACGGAAAGGCCAATGTCTGTGGATGGATCAGTACTTGTAGAAGAGGAATAACTACGCGCGACCGAAAGATCAATGGTTACGCATTCATTGCGATACTGAAGACCTATGCCGCTTTTGCTGGCGCGGGACGCGGTGAAATCGTAATTCCAGCTGGTAGAAGCATACCAATCTGGCCTGAATTCATAGGATGAACTTAGGGAAAATTCTGATGTGTCATCGGGCAATGACTGGGACGGATCGGCCTCAATCCAAATGTAACCAGAAGTCAATTGCAGTCGATCTGTATTGATAGACAGGCGCAATTCGTTTTTTGCGAATTCTAAACGATCATCAAAAAGCATTCGGTTTGCCAGTTGTAATCCCCAAGCCGTTTCAGCCTGCGCAGCAAAGACCCAATCTGATTTTCTTGAATTTAGGCCGGTAAGGGATCCAAACTGTCCAAAATCTTGGGGGCTAAAAATACGACCCATTGTGACTGACGCGGACCAACCGGCAATATCACGGCGGGTGTAAGTGATCCCAGTGTTCAGGCTCGGGCCGTATTCCACCTGATCGGCACCTGGAAACCTCGAAAAGGCAAAAAGGTTTCCTTCATCAAAATCAATTTGCGTGGCATCTTCGTTTGGAACGCTCGGACCAGAAGACGCAGCATAAACCAGTTGAACAATTGGTTCGATCATATGGTTTGCACGACCTGAAATTTTTTCAAATGGCCACCGCAATTCAACACTTGCCGCACCATGGGGACGGGTTATGGAATTGGAAAAAGTGCTGTCCTGAAAAACATGATAGAAATCAACGGCGCCATAAGCCGACATTGCACCGATCATACCGTTAGAAAACCGATGTGATGTGTTCCAGTCGGCAAAGGCCGTTGCGCGAATAACATCGCGACCGGCGATATCGTTATTGGATTGACGCAAATAACCTAACCCTTCGAATTTCAAATTGGCTTGTCCGCCGATCCATTCTGGGTGGTAGCGTTTGTGATAATTTGCACTTGCGACAACCGTGGGGATTAGTTCGTTTTCTTCGTTTGTACGCAATGATTCAAAATAAATTAGGCCGGCGTCTACATGTTCTACGGGTTTCGTGCGCGCGATGGAAATTTCACTGTCTAAACGATCCTTTGTGGGCAAGCCATAGTCGGCCAAGTAAGCTCGGTCTGTAACCCGTTCTAAATCAAACGTAAGCTCAAAGTCGCGTCCGATGTCAAAATTGCCGTTGGCAAACAAATAACCACGGATATCTTCGGTCACCAAGTTGTCGTGACTTAGCGCGCCTTCAACCTGAACCATTCCGTTTTTGAAGGCCTGACGATACCGCGCGCTTAGGGATTTTGCGCCAGTGCTGGTCAGATAGGGTTCGAGCGTCAAGTCGCGGCTGTCGCCTATAGCGATAAAATAAGGTGCCTTGATGCCATTGCCCAATCGATCTGTGTTCCGGAACTTGGGGGTAAGAAAACCGGTTGATCGCTTAACCGATGGATCGGGTAAGCGCAGACGGGGGAAGTACATGACAGGCACATTCAAAACCTGAAATTGGGCCCCTTCAAAATAAAGTTGGCGCTCTTCTTGGTCATGAATGATCCGTTTTGCCCTGATTTGCCAAAGTGGCACAGGATTTTTGGCACAGACTTCACAACTGGATGCGGTGGTCTTGGTCAGTTCGACAAACCGACCATCAACGCGGTTAATTTCAGCGGCAGCAATTTGCAGTTGTTGATTTAATACCAATCGCGCTGATCGCATAACGCCATTTGTCAAATCTTTACTGAGGGTTGCACTGTCAGCAATGAAAACGGTGTCTTCGCCATCAACCAAATAAATTGGGCCCTCGATCACCAATAATTGGCCATCTTCGGTATATTGAATGCGTTGTGCACGCATCAATGTGGTGCCGTGCAAAACCTCGACATTGCCGCTGGCTATGATCGTGTTGTTTCCATTAACCGAGATATAGTCCGCGATAAGCGATGTCGCCGATGGCGTAGCCTGTGCTGTTGCCGCAAGTGGCATAAATGCCAAAATAAGAACTAGGAAAAACCGGCGCACGATTACCCTTCCTCTGTGTGTAATATAAAACCCAAGGCCAGTAATATGCCAGCCAGGGGCGGTGTCCAAGCGGCTAGTAAAACAGGTATCTGTCCGCTGTTTCCTAGAACTTGGGCAAAGTTTTTTAAGAAAAATAGACCAAAACCCATAACAATGGCGCCCAGCAACATGATGCCGGTTTTACCAAATCGTGAATGGCGCATGGTGAACATGGCACCAATCAGGACCATCGCCATCAAAAAAGCGGGCAGTGCAAGTTCAGTGGCATACCAAACCCGATGTTGCGTTGAGGAAAATCCAGCATTCTCAAGACTGGCAATGAAAGCGGGCAATTCCCAAAAAGGAATGTCGGACGGGGCGCCAAAACTTTCTTGGATTTCTTTTTGGGTTAGGTTTGATTGCAGGCGAATTGTATCGGTGGTTGATGCAGAAAGCTCGGGGTTCAAGGTGTCTTTGAAATCCCAGCGTTTTGTATCGTTTAAAACCCAGCCACCTGTTTCCAGTTTTGCGGTTTTCGCTTCGATCCGGTAAATCACTTGGCTGTTTATATCAAAGGCCAGAAAAGTAACGTTGCCCAATATCGTACCGTTTTGATTGGTTTCATTCGCGTGAATAACGGTCTGTCCCTCGACATTCCCCTGACGCAGCCATAATCCCTCGGCCCCAATAGACAGTGCATTTGATGCTCTGCCTAAATGACGATCCGAAATTGTTTCATACAGATTTGCCGTAGCGGCACCGATAGGGTTCCAGACGCTGACACCAAAAACACCTAGCGTAAATGTAACAAGTAAGGGTGCTAATAAGGCGCCAAGTGCGGATCGCCCCGAAGCGCGAGCAATGACCAACTCGCTTGTGCGGGTTAGGTTTAGAAACAACGCCAACGTGGATAAGATCACCAACAAAGGAAGGATACGGTATAGATTGCCAGGCGCGTTTAATAGCGCCAATTGCGCCGCTTCTTTCATGCCAACAGAATTACTGGAAAACCGTCTTAACTGTTCGACCATATCAATCAAGAAAATGATGCCAAAGAACACAAATAGGATCATCAGGAAATTTGTGATGAATTTTCGCGCAAAATAGAGGTGCAAAATCATGCGGCCATCCCTTTGCGTTTACTGAACAAAGAAGGGCGCGCGGTCAAAAACAATAGCATCCACAACAATGCGACGGCAAAAACGATTGGTAAATATATCATTGGCCACATTGTTGGATTGCTGATGGCAGCATTCTCGCCTGCATTAAACAGCATTTGAACCAAAATAATAATGACAGCGCTTGCTAAAATTTGTCTTGAAACACCCATGCGGTTAAATCCACCGACCAACATCACGGCAACACCCAACAAGGGTAAAATCATGCCCAACAAGGGTTTGGAAAAACGACCGTGGGCTTGTGCTTTAAAAATAGCGGTCGTGGAATTTGTGCGATCCAAATCAGCTTGATCACCGCGCAACAAGGCTGGAGTGAATAATTCACGCATGTTTAACACGCGTTCTTTGCTGGATGGAATTAACGCACTAAGATCATAAGTCAGTTCGGTGAATGTTACGAACGAAAGCCGATCTGTGGTTCGGTTAAGGGTTTGGGTTTGGCCTGACAACATTACCAAGCGCGGACCGGTTTCTGTTTTGATTAAAAAAGCACGATTTGCCGTATAAATTGTTTGAATATTGGCACTTCTATCGTCGGTTAACAAAATATCACGTAACTCGCCTGTTTCGGAAAATTCCCGCACATAGATCGTCAGATCATTGCTTGGATGAACAAAACGACCTGCGTTTAGAAACTGTGTTGTGACATCTTGGCTAAGCTCGCCCTCGCGTTCCGCCAGTGCGGTTCGGCTGATTGGAACTAGTATATGTGACAATATGCTCATCATCACAAAAATTCCAACACCAAATATAAGAGCGGGCACCATCAGACGTTTGGCCGAATGGCCTGCGGATTGCATAACGACCATTTCACTTTCGGAAATCAGCCGGTTCGCAACATAAATTGAGGCCACAAATCCGGCCACCGGAAGCACCAACAAAATGACGTTGGGCAATGCCAGTGCGGTGAATTCAAGAAACACCAATGCCGTATGGCCATCGGATATCAAATCTTCGAAAAGAACGATTGCCCGATTCACCCAATAGACAGCAACCAAAATAAAGGCAAAAAAGCCAAAGGTTACAGTCAATTGCGACAGCATGTATCTGTCGAAAGTTGCCACGATATCCCCAAGTTATTGTTTTAGTTATCCCTTGATACCCCATATTTAGTCTGTGGAAAACTGATTACTGGTCAATGGGCGGCATATTGACTACCAATGAGGAAACAATCTGCTGGAGCAAAATATGACCGACGTTTCCCCCATCGAATTTCACGACCTTGATCTTGATAAAATCAAAGAATTAGCTGGCAGAATCTGTGTCGTGATGACGCCTGATGGCAAAATGGGGCCAGCTGCGCGTCGTGTGAATCGTCTTACCCGCGGAAAACTAACGCGCGTTGCGCAGGAAAAACCGTTCTTGGCCTTAAAAGAGGGCGAAGGTCTGACCATGCATTACCCGTCTGGCATGGCGGCTGAATCACTGTTGATCGTAAAACTTTCACGCAACCCCACATTTGAGGCGGCGCGTTTGGCAGGGGCTGAGATTGCGAAATTCCGCACGCCTGCTGCATTAACCGTTTTGACCATGAGCCAAACTAAACTGGCCGAAATCGCCTTTGGCCTTGCTTTGCGTTCATACGAATTCATCGCACATAGAACAGGCGAGCAAATTCCACTGGGTGATGTGACAATTTCGTGTACCAAACCAGAAGAGCGCGCCGAAAAATATGCGCCTTTAGCAGCCGTTGCAGAAGGTGTATTTTTCACCCGCGATTTGGTGAATGAGCCAGCAAACATTTTGACAACCACCGAATTTGCCGATCGCTTGCTTGCCTTGAAAGATACTGGCCTAAAAGTTTCCGTTCTTGAAGAAAAAGACATGGAAAAATTGGGCATGGGTGCGTTGCTAGGCGTTGGGCAAGGCTCTGTAATGCCAAGTAAAATCGTTGTCATGGAATGGAATGGTGGCGGTGATGAGGCCCCGTTTGCGTTTGTCGGTAAGGGCGTCACTTTTGACACCGGTGGCGTGTCCCTAAAACCCGCCGCAGGCATGGAAGACATGACCATGGACATGGGCGGTGCTGGCACTGTTGCAGGCGTTATGAAATCACTGGCTTTGCGCAAGGCCAAGGCAAATGTCGTGGGCTTGGTTGGTTTGGTTGAAAACATGCCAGATGGCAACGCGCAGCGCCCTGGTGATGTTGTGACCTCAATGAAGGGGGACACGATTGAAGTGATCAACACCGATGCCGAAGGCCGTTTGGTGTTGGCCGATGTCATTTGGTACGCACAGGAAAAATTCAAACCAACTGGTCTGATCAATCTAGCGACACTAACTGGCGCGGTAATTATTGCGTTGGGCCACGATCACACCGGCGTCTTTTCCAACAATGACGCGCTTTGCAAAGATTTCATGAAAGCGGCCAATGCCGAGGGCGAGGGGGCATGGCGTCTGCCGTTGGCACCCGCTTATGACAAATTGCTAAAATCGCGTATTGCCGACATGAAAAATATTGGGGGCCGTGCCGCAGGTTCGATTACTGCCGCGCAATTCATTCAGCGTTTTGTGAAAGACGATCAACCTTGGATTCACCTTGATATTGCAGGCACGGCTTTGTTGGCCGCTGACAGTGATCTTGCACCAAAAGGCGCAACTGGCTGGGGTGTTCGATCGCTTGATCGTCTTATTCGTGATAAATACGAGCCAAAATGAGCGCGACCTACTTTTATCATCTAACCCATGAACCGCTAGAAAGCGCCTTGCCGAAAATTATCGTCAAGGCGCGGGCGGCGGGATGGCGTGTCGTTGTACGCGGCACGTCGGATGAGCGTTTGGATTGGTTAGACAAACAGCTTTGGACACAAACCGCCGACGGATTTTTGCCGCACGGCCGATCGGGCGGCAAATTTGACGCTGATCAGCCTGTTTTATTAACGAACTCTTCGGAAACACCAAATGATGCGGCCTGTTTGATTGCCATTGATCGGGCCGCCATCAGTGCGGATGATGTCGCCAAATTTGAACGCATTTGTTTGATGTTCAATGGAAATAATGGAGATGCGTTGGATGACGCACGTACGCAATGGAAAACACTGTCAGATCAAGGATTTGAGGCGCAATATTGGTCCCAAGAAAGTGGAAATTGGGCCAAAAAGGCGGATAATAGCAAGACGGCTTGATGGTGCGGTTTCTGGAAATTAGCGGCGTAAAATCAGCTTGTTACCAGAAAACGCGATCTCATCGAATTTGTTTAAATAAGACATTCCAAGCAACGATATATCCAAATCGCCTTCGTTAATCCATGCGGTCACACGCGTGTCCGCCATATCGCCAAACCGTACCTCATCAAGCTTAACGCGCGCCGTGCGAACCTGACCGTTGGCTGTGTTGGCAATGCCCGTGAAAACCAAATCCTCACTGTCAAAGCCCAGTTTTTGCGCGTCAGGTGTGGACAAAACAATGTTTGTGGCCCCCGTATCGACCACAAATTTTACCGGCTGATTATTGATTTCAAGTGTCAGATAATAGTGCCCATCACGTGCACGCGGCACCTCAATCACATCGGTAGAAATCATCGCTGCGCGGGGTTTTATGTCCGTCTTGACGTCGTCCCACAACCCATAGGCGGCAATGACGCCTAGAAAAATCAGTGCCCAACTGACCATTGCGCGGGCCATGGACCCCAATTGATCGCGATTGGCCACCCAAAAATATGACAGCAAAGCCGCTGCCAAAAGACCAAGGTAGATTAATTGTGCTGTATCATCGCTGCTCATGCACCCTAGGTAGGGGCTAAATTGGTCGTGGAAAAGGGCTAGGTTGCGAAAAGTGCCAAATCTGCGATGCCATCAACGATAAATTGAATAGCAAGTGCCGCCAGCAGCATGCCCAAAAGGCGGGTGATGACGTTAATTCCAGTTTTTCCCAATGCTTTTTCAAACAGAGGCGCGGTAAGGAATAGCAAAAATACTGTGGTGACCACCAAGATCATCAGGCCAAGAACCGCTGCTACCCATGTCCAATCGCCGCCATTTTGGCCCGTCAAGAGGATAAGCGATGCGATGGCACCGGGGCCCGCAATCAAAGGCGTGGCCAGCGGGAACACAGATGGATCAGCGCCGCTTCCCTTTTGGCCCTCGCGGCGTTGCGTGCGGCGTTCAAACAACATCTCTAATGCCGTTAAGAATAGCAAAATACCGCCAGCGATCCTGAATGCGCCCATGGATATGCCAATGAAACCCAAAATCGCCTCGCCCATAAGGCCAAACAATACCAGGACGAAAACCGCCACTAAACAGGCGCGGGCCGCGATAGAGCGACGCTCGCTTGCGTCCATGCCGCGTGTTAGCGCCACAAACATTGGCACCAATCCGATCGGATCAATAACAACAAAAAGTGTTGCGAAAACAGTGATTAATGCTGCAGTTTCAATCATTTAGCTTGTGCTTTTTCCAGTTTTTCAAGGGCCGACATCCACATGGCCTCGGCACGGTCCAAGGCGTTCATAACCTCAGCATATTTGCGCTGCCATACTTCCATCTCACCCTTTTTACTGTCTTCATAAAGGGCAGGGTCCGCAAGTTTTTTCGCCAACTTGTCACGCATTTGGTTCAATTTTGAAACGCGTTCTTCGCCTTTGCGCACATCAGCCTTAAGCGCGGTGACACGCTCACGGCTAATGGGTTTGGGCTTTTCAACCTTTTTACCACCCTTTTTGTCACTGGGGCGATTTTCAGGGTCTTTGGCCAACAACATTTTGCGGTACGCTTGCAAATCTTCGTCATAAGGTGCCACGCCGCCATCTTTGACCAACCAAAGACGGTCCGCCACCATCGACAAAAGGTGCATGTCGTGGCTGACCAAAATCACGGCACCGGAATAGGCGGTTAGGGCCTCAACCAGCGCCTCACGGCTTTCGATATCAAGGTGGTTGGTCGGCTCATCCAAAATCAACAGATGTGGTGCAGGCAGTGTGGCCAACAACAGCGACAAACGCGCCTTTTGACCACCGGACAATTTACCAACCAGTGTTTCCGCTTGATCCGCGCCCAAACCAAAACCAGCCAGACGGGCCCGCAAACGGGCTTGTCCTTCGGCAGGACGCTCGCGCATCAAATGCTGAATGGGGGTTTCATCAACGTGCAATTCTTCGACTTGATGTTGCGCGAAAAAGCCGATGCGCAGCTTGTTTGACTGCACCATACTGCCGTCAATTACATCAATACGACCTGATAACAGTTTGGAAAGAGTGGATTTTCCCTGACCGTTTTTACCCAACAAGGCAATGCGGTCATCCTGATCAATGCGCAGGTTTAGATTGCGCAAAATGATCGTGCCATCATAACCAGTTGAGGCACCTTCGGTCGCAATGATGGGCGGCGACAATTCCTCGGGTTCTGGAAACGTAAACACAATGCGCGCCGCATCCTCGGGTGCTGCGATTGGCGTCATCTTTTCCAGCATTTTAACACGGCTTTGGGCTTGTTTGGCTTTGGATGCCTTGGCCTTGAAACGATCAACAAAGCTTTGCAAATGCGCGCGCTGAAGATCTTGTTTTTTCGCCGCCGCCGCAATCACCGCACGTTGTTCGGCACGCTGACGGGCAAATTGATCGTAGGGGCCTTGGTAGAATGTCAATTTCTTTTCTTCTAGGTGAAGAATGCCGTTTACCGCACGGTTCAACAATTCGCGGTCATGCGAAATGATCAGGATTGTATGGGGATATTTGGCCAAATAGGCCTCAAGCCACAATGCACCCTCTAGATCCAGATAGTTTGTCGGCTCATCGAGCAGCAAATAATCTGGTTCTGCAAACAAAACGGCGGCCAAGGCCACACGCATGCGCCAACCACCAGAAAAGGCGGAACACGGCATCAACTGTTCGTCTTTGTCAAAACCTAAACCATTCAGAATGGAAGCCGCCCGCGCCTCGGCAGACCAAGCCTTGATATCAGACAGACGCATTTGAATGTCAGCAATGCGCCCCGGATCAGTGGCGGTCTCAGCTTCTTCCAGCAAAGCGGCGCGTTCTGTATCCGCGGCCAACACTGTGTTGATCAAAGACACCTCATTGCTGGGCACTTCTTGGGCAACACCGCCGATGCGGGCGCGGTCGGGCAGGGTGATTGTACCCCCGTCCAGCGTCAACTCGCCGCGGATCAAACGGAACAGCGTCGTTTTGCCCGCGCCGTTTCGACCGATTAAACCAACCTTGTGGCCCGTGGGAATAGTAGCAGAAGCGCCTTCAAACAAAGGACGGCCCTGAATCGAATATGAGATATCAGAAATTTTTAACATGGCGCCACTTGCCTAAGGTTTTCACGAAGGTCAATGACTGCTTTTCAATTGCTTCAACCCGTGCTAGGCGCACGGCCAGAAAACAAGGATGGGCAAGGGGCCTGTTCGACAACCGAAAAAGGGGCCTGACATGGCACTTCAACGCACATTTTCAATCATCAAACCAGACGCCACAAAGCGTAACTTGACTGGCGCCATCGCTGCAAAATTCGAGGCCGCTGGCCTGCGCATCGTTGCATCAAAGCGTATTCAGTTGACTTTGGCACAAGCACAACAGTTTTACGGTGTTCACTCTGAGCGTCCGTTTTTCGGCGAATTGTGTGAATTCATGATCTCTGAGCCAATCGTTGTTCAGGTTCTTGAAGGTGAAGACGCGATCGCGAAAAACCGCGAAGTTATGGGCGCAACAAACCCAGCAGACGCTGATGAGGGCACAATCCGTAAAGAATACGCTTTGTCCATCGGTGAAAACTCTGTTCACGGTTCAGACGCACCAGAAACAGCAGCCGAAGAAATCGCATTCTTCTTTTCCGGCCTAGAATTGGTTGGCTAAGGTCGTTTTCTAAAACGTTCAACGTTTTGGAATTACACCTATAATATTTAAGGCCGCTTCAAGTTCGAGGCGGCCTTTGTCTTGCCGATTTGCCTTTAATGCATCGAATTTTTCGCGCAATGCCGCCTTTTCAGCGCCTTTGCAGTCATTCCATGGCCGCCCTTGCAGGGCCATGTGCAACACATAGTATCCGATAAAGTGTGGTTTTATGCCGGCGCCAATCATGCGCCCATAGGCGTCATCCGTGCCGATTTCATATAATTCTTCTGCGGTCATTATCCCGACGCGCTCCAGCTCTTTTTCCATGGCGGGGCCAAGGTTGCGAATGCTGGTGATTGATGTGCCATTGCTCATGGCACCTATGTTATGGCCGCAAATCCACTTTTTCCAGTGGCGGGATTAAATGCTGGCCCAATCGGTAAAGATCACCTTTGGGCCGGTTTGGGCCTTTGCAGGTGTTTGTTTTGTATGGGCGACATTCACGCGGTGCGGGGCACCACCTGGATGTTTGATTTGGGTTTTCGCCAAAGCCTGATTTGTCATTTTCTGCCTCATTAAAAGAATCGTTACTGCTAGAATTCGACCTCTGATGGGTCATTGATTGTATGTCAGTCGGAAATCGGGGGATTTCAAAGGCCCGAATAAGGCAATATTTTGGCATTTTCCTTGGTTTTCACGCAAAACGCTTGATTGGATATAAAAATGCGGTGTTCATAATGGTGTTCAACGAACGATAATTTTGGGTGGGGGTTCCTGTGATGAACGCGATTTCAGGCTTGAATGCGACGCAACAGCAGATTGCCGAACGATATGAAAAGGACGGTTTTGTCGTGCCTCTTGATGTTCTAAGTGATCAAGAAGCGCTGGCTTTGCGCACTGAACTAGAAACCATCGAGGCCGAGGTTGCAGATGACCCCGAATTGGCGAAATTGGTGAATTCTTATCCTGATCGCCTGATCCCTTCGTTTGACGCCATTATTCGGCATCCAAAAATAATAGAGGCGGTTAACGCGGTTTTGGGGCCTGACCTTATGGTCTGGAGCGGTGCGTTGTTTATCAAGCCAGCAAATTCCAACAAAATCGTCTCTTGGCATCAAGATTTGACCTATTGGGGATTGGACGATGCCGAAGAGGTGACCGTTTGGGTGGCGTTGTCAAAGGCTGATCTGAACGCGGGCTGCATGAAATTCGTACCCGGTAGCCATAAACAACGCATCGTGCCGCACAATGACACGATGGCTGACGATAACATGCTGTCGCGCGGGCAAGAGGTGGCGGTTGACGTGGATGAGGATGACGCGGTTGTTGCCGCCCTTGATGCGGGGCAAGCCAGCCTGCACCACGGTCATTTGTTTCACAGCTCTGGTCCCAACTTTAGCGATGATCGGCGGATCGGCATGGCCATTCGATATATCAAACCCGCAATGAAGCAAGAAACCGGTGATAAATCACTGGTGGCATTGGTCAGCGGGGTGGATGAATTTTGGCACTTCACGGTCGCGGACAGCCCCAAGGGCACGTTGCATCCGGATGACATTGCACAGTGCAAACGCGATGCCGAATTGAAAAGCAGGCTGTTGTTTTAGAAATCAACGCGCACTGAAGTTGCTGTTATGTTGATGCCGCGGCCTGATTGATTTGTTCTAACAGTTCGTCACACTGCGACGTTTGATATGCCGACCCCACCACAAAAAACGCCCGCGCGTCTGCCAGATGCGCGCGTGCACTGGTCAGTAATGCAGGATCAGGCGCGATGTGATGATGCGTCAACGCCAAATCGGCGATGTTCCATTGAAGCATGGCCCAATCAAATGGTGCCACATCGCGATAATCTAATGCCTCACAGGCGGCAAAACTGTTGCGGGCGGTTTTTAGCATTTCCAAATCAATGGTCAGGGCACCAAGCTGGCGTTGGGCCATGGCAAGGCCTCCTTGGGTATTTGCCCAATCAACTGGATTTGCCTTTTTGTTCTTTAGGGCCAATGCGGATTGATAGTTTACAATCGCTTCACGCAAGGGGTCGGCATTTTGCGAAATTTCACCAAGGCTTGAAAGCGCGAGGCCCAAATTGTTGTAATCATACCGTGCATTGTCGGATTTGTGTTTGAGCCAAACTTTTAAAGCGGCGCGATAACCGGTGATGGATTGTTCTATCAGATCGGTGTCGGCATCCCGTTCACCCATTTTCTGCAATACACCTCCAAGGCCGCTTTGACAGGCGCCCCAATTGAATTCATCTATTGATTTATTGGTTTTTTTGATGGCTTCCTGAAAGGCATTGCGCGCCACTTCAAGGTGGTGTTGATTGCTGGATCGTTCTGCTAATCGAAGGTGGCTCCACCCAAGTGAATTTAGAGCCAATGCGGTCAAGCCCGACTTTTTCTTGTTGGTTTCATAATTTGTTTTTGCGATGTTTAGCGCCACTTGCAGCGTGAACAAATCACCGTCTTTGTTTCCTTGTTCACTCCATTCGTCAGCTTTTTTACTGATGGTATCGAAGAGCGTGCCACCCTCGCGATGATCGCGCGTGTTTTGGATCAAGCGATCCGCCGCCAAATCAGGGCGGTCGCGCAGGCGGTCTTGGGCGATGCGGTTGTTCAGCATATTGGTAATTTGCTGATCTTTGCGCTTCTCTTCATCCTGATGCGCCGCCTTCATGGCGCGTTCGGCATCTTCTAATTTCGCCTCAGCATTATCCAATTCACCGGCGTCATTTAACGCGGTAACCTCGGCCATGATCGCGTTATGTAATGCATCCGCACTGTTATCGCCCAATCCTGCGGATTTCAGCCGTGCATAGGCGGCCAGCGCGTTTCGCACGGAATTATAGGCGGTATCGCGATCCTTATGCGTGCCCTCGGCATAGGTGTTGGCCAGTTGGATTAACAATTCCTCACTGGCGCCCTCGGTCACATCCTCGCGCAGGGCGCGATCAATGATGATATCCGCGTCGCGTTCAGCCTTGGTTTCATCGCCGTCGTCCGTGGTATCCACGTGCAGGAATTTGTCGATCCAGTTTTCATCAAGGTTTAACGCCTTGATAAATCGCCCCACCGTGCGGGAATTCAGCGTGTCCTTGCGACCCTTTTCAATCTTGGAAACCAGCGATTTACCGACAGGGGGATCAATGGCGTTGCCAAGCTGATCCAGCGTCCAACCACGCAAGGAACGCGCACGCTGAACGGCTTGTCCGAAGGCCTTCAAATCATCATTGGAAACTTTAGGCAACTTTTTGAAATCCCTTACAACTAGACGCCACTATAAGCGTCAATTGGCAACCCTGTGTCAGCGACGGTTGCACTCAAATGGACCATATTCAACCCATGGGGTCAACAAGTCCCCTGACTGGCCAGTCTCACCTTAATATCCGAAGGGATGAGACAATGATTTTGATGATGACAATACTGAATGTGGTGATGACCGCAAAGTTTTTGAACTTGGCATTTGCGCTTGTGTGTTTGTGGGGGGCGTTTGGATTATGCCCGCGCAAATTCGCGATCCTGTCGGCGCTTTTGTATGTAGCGCTGGCGTTTTGCCCATGAAACTGCGTGGCAGGGGGAAACCTCTGCCACTAACCTATTTGGTTGTATCCCCATTCAAAGGCCCCTAAACGTGACCCTACCTCGGGGTGCGTGAGAAATCGCGCTGAGATGCCATGTGGCGGACCCGTTGAACCTGAACCGGCTAACACCGGCGGAGGAAAGGTACTGGTTTCACCCCAAGTCCTATCCTCTCGTCGCAATTTGGAGGATGATATGAAACATCTTATACTTGCTGCGGGAATAATGAGTGCAACATCGGCTGTGGCCGCGGATGCACCTGTTTTGACCGTTTATACCTATGACAGCTTCGTTTCTGATTGGGGCCCTGGACCCCAAGTGAAAGCGGCGTTTGAGGCCGTTTGCGCCTGTGAATTGAACCTTGTTGGCGTAGAGGATGGCGCGGCCTTGTTGTCACGCGTGCGTCTTGAGGGCAAAAACACCGACGCGGATATCGTGTTGGGGTTGGATACCAACCTGACAGCAGCGGCCAACGAAACTGGCCTATTTGCACCGCATTCCGTGACTGCCGATTACGCTTTGCCGATTGAATGGACAGACACCACGTTTGTTCCTTTTGATTGGGGCTACTTTTCGTTCATCGCAAATGCAGGCGCGGATTTTCCTGCCAATTTCGCAGAACTTGCCGCAAGCGATACAAGCATCGTTATTCAAGACCCACGCACATCAACCCCGGGTTTGGGATTGTTGTTGTGGGTTAAGGCGGCTTATGGCGACGAGGCACTGGCCATTTGGGCTGATCTGTCAGATAATATCGTGACCGTCACCAAAGGTTGGTCCGAGGCGTATGGTTTGTTCCTAGAAGGTGAGGCCGACATGGTTCTTTCTTACACAACCTCGCCTGCATACCACCTGATCGCAGAAGATGACGCCAGCAAAGTTGCTGTTTCTTTTGATGAAGGCCATTATGCGCAAATCGAGGTTGCCGCCAAGCTGGCCAGCACTGATCAATCTGAATTGGCTGATCAGTTTTTGGCCTTTATGGTGTCAGATGCGTTTCAAAACATCATTCCAACGACAAACTGGATGTATCCAGCCGTGACGCCTGCCAATGGTTTGCCGGATGGTTTTGAAACTTTGATCACCCCAAAATCCACCTTGCTACTTGATGCGGCAATGGCTGGTGAAATGCGCGACAAGGCGCTGACTGAATGGCTTGGCGCACTAAGCCGTTAAGCCCATATCCCGGAATAGGCGCGGCGGTTTTAGTCGCTGCGTTTATTCTTGGCACGCTTGTGGCCGTTGGCTGGCAGGCTGATGGCAGCAAAGGTTTTGCGGCCTCTGACTGGGTGGCGCTGCGGTTCACGCTTAAACAAGCGACACTTTCGGCATTGATCAGCGTGTTTCTTGCCATCCCAGTGGCACGCGCCTTGGCGCGACGACGCTTTTGGGGCCGACGTGTTTTGATCGCCTTGTTGGGCGCACCTTTCATATTACCCGTGATTGTCGCCATTTTCGGCCTTTTGCAGGTTTTTGGACGCTCCGGTTGGATTTCGGATATCTTGGGTGTGTTTGGTTTGCCGCCTATCCGCATTTACGGATTGCACGGCGTTGTTTTGGCGCATGTATTCTTTAACTTGCCCCTCGCAACGCGCCTAATTTTACAGGGATGGCAAGAAATACCAGCCGAACGATTTCGCCTTGCTGCGCAATTGGGCCTTTCTGGGCGGGTAATGTTTCGCCAGATCGAATGGCCCATGTTGCAACGTGTGGCACCCGGGGTCTTGGCCGTTATTTTTGCGATCTGTTTAACTAGTTTTGCTGTTGCCCTGACGCTGGGCGGCGGACCACGGGCAACCACCGTTGAATTGGCGATTTATCAGGCCTTTACTTATGACTTTGATTTGGGTCGTGCGGCACTTTTATCGGCCATTCAGTTGGGCCTAACGGTCACAGCGGCGGTCATCGCGCTTAAGCTGTCCAATCAAGCGGGTTTTGGTGCGGGCATGGATAAACCGGTTCAGCGATGGGATAGTGTTTCGCCGATTAGGGATTTCTTTTGGATTTTCTTGGCCACCGGTTTTCTGTTGCTACCGCTATCGTCCGTTGTTTTTTCCGGTCTTGTGGGCCTGTTTGAGTTGCCTTCTTTGGTTTTTCGCGCCGCTGGGGTGTCTATCATGGTTGCTGGTGCAAGCACGTGTATTTTACTTGTGTTGGCATTGCCTATGGCGGCGGCAATTGGCGCCGGCACGAAAGGTTTGGTCGAGATTGCGGGCATTTTGGGCCTTGCAGCGTCACCCCTTGTTTTGGGAACCGGATTGTTCATTCTGGTGCGCCCATATGTCAATCCGTCTGATTTGGCTTTGTTGGTGACGGCACTAGTAAATGCGATCATGGCGTTGCCTTTCGCGTTGCGCATTCTTGCGCCCGCGGCGAGGGATGTCATTGTCAGCCATGGGCGTTTGGCGCAATCGCTTAACATGTCAGGACGCGTGTTTTTTGTGCGGATCATGTTAGCAAGAATGCGTCCGCAAATTGGGTTTGCCGCAGGACTTGCCGCCGCACTTTCCATGGGGGATCTTGGGGTCATAAGTTTGTTCGCGGATGCGCAAACGGCAACATTGCCATTGCAAATATACCGCCTAATGGGCGCTTATAAGATGGACGCCGCAGCAGGCGCCGCACTTTTGCTTTTGTGCCTATCCATGGGCGCGTTCTGGCTGTTGGATAGAGGAGGGCGCAGACATGCTGAAGTTTGATAATTGTCTGATCGAAAATGGGGCGTTTCAACTCAAGGCGGATTTTCAGATCATGCCGTTGTCTAGCGTTGCGATCATCGGTCCGTCTGGTTCTGGAAAATCAACATTGCTAGAAGCACTCGCAGGTTTTCGTTCGCTCACGCATGGGGCGCTTTTGTGGAAAGATCAGGATCTAACAAGTTTGCACCCGGGAAAACGACCCATTGCCATGTTGTTTCAAGATGGAAATCTGTTCCCGCATTTGACGGTATTTCAGAATGTAGCACTGGGGATGCAAGCAAATAAGCGACTTACAAATGAGGAAGTGTCACAGGTTGAAATGGCGCTGGTACGTGTTGGGCTCGCGGATATGGGGCTGCGAAAGCCCGCGGAATTATCAGGGGGCCAACGCAGCCGCGTTGCCTTGGCACGGGTTTTGGTGCAACGGCGGGAATTGCTGCTTTTGGATGAACCGTTTGCCGCGCTTGGCCCGGCACTTAAGGCGGAAATGCTTGATCTTGTTGCTGATTTGGCCAAGGAAACCGATACGACGGTTCTAATGGTTAGCCATGACCCTAATGACGCGCGCCGTATTGCCAGCCAAACTGTATTGGTGGCAGAAGGGGTTGCACATCAACCCCAAGCAACGGCAGAATTGTTAGACAATCCGCCCGCCGTTTTGCGCGACTATCTTGGTGGTGCATAGATATCAAAACTGACGCGCGAAAGGGTGCAATGATGTTAGATGATACGACGTTAAGGATACTCGCCTGTCAAATTGATGTGCCTTCTATGACAACCAGTGCCGAGCGTGATGCTCATTTACGCACCTCGGCCGTCAAGGTTCGCAAAGAGTTGGCAAAGACGGATGTTGATCTGGTTGCATTACCTGAGCTGTCGAGCATTGATTATGCTCGTGAAACCTTTACTAATCTTTCAGACATCGCAGAACCCTTAGATGGCCCATCTTTTGAATGTTGGCGTCAAGTTGCTATGGAATTTGGTGTTTATGTTTCTTTTGGATTTGCCAAGCAGGAAGGCGAAATGTTTTACATTTCAAACGCTGTGATTGCGCCAAGTGGTGATCTGGTTGGGCATTTTGACAAGCTGCATCTGGCCCAATTCGGGGCCTCGATGGAAAAGGAATATTTCAGGGGTGGTGATCATGTTTTTGTCTATGACATCAAGGGGTTAACGATTGCCCCTATCATTTGTTATGACATTCGCATCCCAGAACTAACGCGCACCTTGGTAATTGACCACCAAGCGGATTTGATTTTGCACAGTGGTGCCTATTATCGCGATGAATCCTTTCACACGTGGCATTCATTTACGACAACGCGTGCGCTTGAAAACCAAGTTTTCTTTTTGTCGCTTAACCGAGCGGGTGATAACTACGGTAATTCTGTGATGAGTTGGCCATGGATGGACGAAAACAGAAGGCCCGTTTCATTTGAAGAACACGCCGAAGATTTTCGAGTTTTGACCTTAATGAAAAGCGAACTTACGGCAGCGCGTGAAAACTATTCCTTCCTTGCAGATCGATTTGGCGACTATGGCGCATTACCCAAGCTGGCAAAGTAGCTAGTCGTCATAGGCATAAACTGGCGACCACGTTTCCCCCCATTCTTGTTGCCAATATTTTGTGCGTGAACTGTTTTGAATGGGGCGTCCCCCTTTCCATAAATCTGCATTAGGCTGTGCGTGTTCATCAAAAAAGGCGTCAATTTTTGCACTTAGTTCCTGTTTGATTTTGGCGAACGCTGGATCACCTACAAGGTTTTTTCTTTCTGCAGGGTCATTTTCAACGTCGTATAATTCGTCACCAAAGGGTTGTTTTTCACTACTAAAGCGTTTGAACAGCGCCCATTTCGGTGTTCGGGCAACACGTGTCTCTTCTTGTTCTGAAAACACAATATCCTCGCCCCAATCATCTGGTGATAATCCTTTCATAACGGGTTTCAGCGAACGACTGGGCCCTGATGCATCATCAAAGGGTGCATTTGCATGATCCAAAATTGTGGCAAAGACATCAATATTGGAAACCATCAGCTTGTTACGCAATCCAGGTTTCGTGACATTGGGTTGACGCATGATCATCGGAATTTTGTGCGCGGCACGATGCAGATTGGATGGCACTGTGGCGGCGCCGTGTCCCCAAAAACCATGTTCGCCCGTAGAAAGGCCATGATCAGTCGTAAAGATAAGCAACGTATCTTCGGCAATGTTTAGGCGATCTAGCGTTTCCATGATTTTGCCGACGCCATCATCAATCATGGAAATCTGCGAATAAAAATTGCGCAAGGTTGCAAGATCGTTGGGCGCACGCATGAGCATTGAAAAATCCATATGTGTCGAGTTGTCTGCAGCGCGTAACATGTATCCATCCACGGCGGCCTTGCTTAACGGTTCGCGCGGGATCGAATTCATCGGACAATCTGCATATCGCGCAGTGTGGCGGTTTTCATCGGTTTCTTTGGTCGCGGGCCAATGCCCGTATGGGGCAGGGTAGGGCAGATACAAAAAGAACGGGTTTTCATTTTGCGTTTCTTGTTCGATGAATTCTATGCCCTTATTGGTAAAAAAATCCACAGAATGACCGACATGATCATAGGCGTCGCCGTTGTCAAAAATTTTGTTGCGATAAAAGCTGCGAATATGGCCGTCTTGCAAAGTTACCCATTTGTCAAAACCTTCAGCCGGGGACGTTGGTTGGCCTAAATGGTATTTGCCAATAAGGGCGGTGGAATAACCCTGTGATTTTAACGCCTTGGGCAGGGTGTTTAAGCCATCTAACGCGTGCCAGTCTTTGGGCCAATCCGCCATTTTGCGATCATCTAACCAAGAATGAACACCGTGTTCAGAGGGCAACTTTCCAGTCAATACAGAGGCACGACAGGGCGAACAAAATCCATTTGCACAAAAGCTGTTGTCAAACGTGACGCCAGTATCTGAAAGGAGATCCAAATTTGGCGTATGAATTTCATCGTTGCCATAACACCCTAAAGTGGCTGCTTGTTGATTATCCGTAAATATCAAAATGATGTTTGGCTGTTTATGCATGCTTTGTCCTTGCTCAGTGGCGACAGGAAAATATTGTCCTAAAAATTGCTGAGATGGCAAGAATGAACGCGTCTTATAGGGGAAATATTGGCTCTCTTTCTAGGGGAAAACCCCACAGAACACCGAATAGAAAACTCTTACATCGATCGTTCCATGGGGCAGGTCTTTGCCAACTGCGCGTTAATTATTTTTCATTTCTTTCAATTCTACCCGCAATCTTTCTTTTTCTGCATTCAATTCGTCCAAACGCATCTTAATATAAATCTTGCGTTTTCGTGCATCCCGAGCTGCACTATCAACTGTAGCTGAGCCTTCTTCTTGATCATTCACTTCATCTTGCATCAAAAAATTCCTTTAGTTTACGTTTCCTAAATCGCCAATTAAAATTCGGAGGCGATGCAATTTGCATCATGGGCTAAAACTATTTGGGATGAAACCAATTTTGCGAAAATGACGGTTTTTTGGCCAAAAATGGCGAAAAAATTGCAAAAATGATCAAAAACGGGTGTTTTTTTTAAGTGAAAATAGTCAGGATTTTCTCGATAAAGTAAGCAAAACCAAGTTTTAGCCGGTTGCAAACGTCGCAAGATTTAACTGAATTTCAGCGTAAAATGGTAATCCGGGCAACGCGTAAATCACATTGGTTACGCGGGCGTAGACCACATTCGGTTTAATGAACTGGTCAAAATTCGACAAAAATGTCGCAAGAAAACGCGATGAAAAATCAGAGGTACTTACCATCTAAAATCTGAAAACATTCAATTTTACGCCTTCATTGATGAGGGACGCAATAAGGGCAAAATATGTTTCGCGACCGGTTAGCGAAATTTCAGACTAAGCTTTTTGAGCGTGGGGTAGATGTGGCTTTGATCAGGGATGATGACAATGTTTATTATCTAACGGGTTATTATGACTATTTGCATATGGAATTTGGCCGCACTAAAATTTTGGTTGTTCCCAAAGAGGGGGACGTGTTGCTAATCACGCCTTCGATTGATCTAAATTCAGCTACAGCCGCTGCACGGATCCTGAATGAAATGCGCATGATTAAATCGTCGCAAGAATTGCAATTTGCACTTCATGCAGGCGAAATCGCGGTGTCTGAGGTTGCATTGGCCAGCCAGAAAGCCGCACTTGACGCGCTGCGTCCGGGCGTGACAGCAGAAAGTATTCACGCAGAATATCCCGAGGTTATTCAAGGCGCAGGATATGAATATCCTTTTAGATGTGGTCGTGCGACAGGGTTTAGTTTTCTTGAAGCACCGCAATTGGTCACAGGCGATAAAACCATCATTCAACCCGGCATGGTGTTGGCCGTGGATGGGTCGGTTTCCGTGGACAAATTTCGCGCGCAGATTGGTGACAGTTTCATCATTACCGACGATGGGTGGGAGCCGTTAACCCATCACACAAAATCAGTTGATGAGCTTGTTTTATAGGGTAATTATCGCGCCAATCCCATTTTTCAAAGGGGTTCAGATCAATGGATAACATAGTTGTCGTTTTTAGCGATCCACTTTGGGCAACCGTTCGCGAACAAGGTTAACCCAAAGATCGCGACCAATGGGCAATAGATCGTCGTTAAAGTCATAATCATTGGCATGCAATGGCTGCCCATGTGCGCCAGTTTCCCCATTGCCCAAAAGCATGAAACAACCTGGAACGGCGGCGGCGAAATGGGCGAAATCCTCGGAAAAACTCATTGGTTCGCGGTTAGGAATTGTTTCAAGTCCCATTGATTGGGCCGTATTAATTAGACCATTGGTTGGGTCAGCTGCATTGATTGTTTCAATAAATTCGGTGTTGAAATCAAAGGCCACTGAAACGCCATGCATCGTCGCAATGCCCTTTGCAAACTGGCGCATGTATTTTTCAATGTCTTGACGATCCTTTGGACTGCGCGCGCGGGCATCGCCCTTCAGTGTTGCGCTTCCGGGTAAAACGTTGCGTTGTCCGTCAGACAAAAATTCAGTGACCGAAACAACGGCGCCGGCGCCAGGCGCTAATTTACGCGAGACAATGGTTTGTAGCGCATTCACTAACTCAGCACCAATCGTAATGGCATCGCGGCCCTTTTGGGGCATCGATGCATGGCCGCCTTGGCCCGAAATGGTGATTTCAAAAATGCTTTCTGAGGAACAAATAAGTCCATCGCGCGTTGATACTTGACCCAAAGGTGCGCCCGGCAGGTTGTGAATGGCGTATACCTCATCAATGGGGAAGTTTTCCAAGAAACCCTCGTTGATCATTGCCTGTGCGCCTAGGCCCAGTTCTTCGTTTGGTTGAAAGATGAAAACCACAGTGCCGTCAAAATTCGGATCATTTGCAAGGGTGGTCGCTGCGCCCAAAAGCATACTGGTATGACCATCATGGCCACAGGCATGCATCACACCTAGATTATTGGAAACGTAATTGTGACTGCTTTGTTCTTGAATGGGCAGGGCGTCCATGTCAGCGCGCAAACCAATGGCGCGGTTTCCTATGCCTGATTTCAACACACCCACCACGCCGACGCCCTCGTGAACTTCAAGCCCAAGATCGCGCAGAACCGCGGCAACTTTGGCTTTCGTTCTGGATTCTTCGAACCCCAATTCAGGATGGCGGTGCAAATCGTGCCGAAATTCGACGAGGCTAGGTATATCAGCGGTCAATTTCTTATCCCTTTGGTCGGTTTTGGGGGTCGCATTAGAGCGTGACCTTTAGTGGGGATAAACACAAGTATGGAGGAGAAATAATTCAACCCGTACATTGCCAAATTTGACAATATTAGCTCTTGTTCAAAGGAGGGTGTGTTGTGCCAAAATACTCAACGAGGTGAGTAAAGTGGCTCCGACGGTAGGGAGTGTCAAGCCCGTCGCTTTGCTCCTAGCCGAACCTACGCTATCTAATTGTTTTACAACTGTTTTACCGCTGTGGGCGTCTGGGAATTAGCGCCAGATTAGGGCCAGTAATTGTCTTCTTTTAGGTCTCATATGGCCCCCTCATGGCTCTCTCTGGCACTACCACAGCTACAGCTAGTGCAACTACAGCAATCTTTTTCTTTGTTTTGGATTCATAGACAGTAACCCCAACCCCCGAAAATCTTTGGTGAGAATCTATAGGGGCCCCATTTGTATAGCTGGTGTAATCCTAGCGACCCCTAGCCATAGACTGTGGTTAGACCAAGGATAGTTCACGGCTCATACTCTGGTGTTGTTGTCAATAGATAAAGCACATGATCTGAGCGACCCCTTGCTATCTGGTTGGTGTCCTACTTTGGGAGTCTAACTTTAGATGCCAATGAATACAGAAGGTTAGCCACTGAATAGCCACAACTATAATAATATCAGTAACTTAGGGGTCGTATGTTATGTCTTGACAGCCCTTTAGTCCAAAACGAATCGTTTATTACAATAGTTCACAACAACGTGACTTATGTTACAAGCAGGGACTAGTGTGACCTATGTACTACAATTATTATACTAAATAAATTATTTTAGGGTTGACATAAAGTTTTTCTTGACAAGAGGTGATTCGAATCGCCGCCCATACAGCCCTTTTGCTACACCCTAGAATAATCCCATGCAATTACAATAACTTACTGGAATCGTTACAGGAATCCCCTAGCTACCACATGTATACCACACCCTATAATGGTGACGATAGTCATCGTATAATCTACATTCGTACACTTACGGGCTACCAGAAGGGTTCTTAGGCTATCTCATGTATGGGAATGTATATGACCCTGATGATTATCAATCCTGATGGTGGGTAGACACCCTTACTTGAGTTATTAGCCACAAACATAAGGTTAGGTTCTTGAGCGTAGCGATCCTTAAGATACCACCAACTAGATTATAATTATTGTGGTTAAATACTGACTGTTCTTGAGGCTGTAAGCCGATCTTAAGCTATCCTTGAGGTAGGGTGTACACCCTTCTTAGGTTATCTGTCCTTTATGATTATCAATACTAGTGGCTAGTTCCTTATGGTGTGGTGTACACCACTCTTTAGTTCTCTTCCCTTATGATGATTAATCCTATTGGGGTCGTATACACTTCCTTCCTGTGGTTCCCTTGGTTCCTCTTCTGGTTCCCATGGTTCCTCTTTTTGTGGTTCCTTTAGTCCCTGCTTCTAGTGGTTAAACATAGGTATCTAATTCTTATTACCTGTTCTATCGAAAATCGCCTGTAAGCCATTGATATTAAAGGACTAATCAGGATGTTGGGCCAAAATTCTGTCCCAGCCTGTAACAAATAGCCCCGAAATGACCCTGAATTATGCTTGTTTTTGAGGTGTGTTCTGGTGTGTGGCAAGTTGGCATTCACGATGCACTCAGGGGTGTCTAACCTTTATGGTTCTAGTCCCATAAGCGTGCCCAGTGGTCATGAATGACGTAAGTTCATTCCAAGGAGCTGCTTTATAGTAGCCTGAGGCCCCACCTACATGGTTATAAGAGGGTACTAAAAAGTTCCCTTCTTGAGCGTGTTATTGCGCAGGAAGGTACACGAAAAACAGTAATTACCGTAATTTTATGTCAATAGTACTGACCTTTTATTTTTCTATAAAGATTATTTCTACACTTGTCAAACATATACGACATACTATATGAAAATATATAGGAGATAAACTGGACCGCAGCCAAGAGGTTTGCGGTGAATATCGCCTTGTAAAAAAACTGTTCGCTCCCCCTTGGGTGCGGGCTGGGCGATACCGCTTGCCCAAACAATATCTACTTAAAAAATGTGCACTCGTGCGCTCTATAGTCGTTCCGCTTCTTTTTATTGGAGTCTTGGGCAAGAGGGTCGAGCTATGCGCAATCAACATAAAAGGGAGAGAAAATGACGAACATCAAAACGAAGCAAGCTGATAAAAAAGGAACTCAAGAAACTCAGGTTCAGCAGGCCCAATATCGGGTCGCTCAGGATATTCTGGACGGCCACCAAACGACAGACCTTGAACAAATGCGGCTTGAGAAATCTGACGTTGAAGTAAAGGGTATTTTGTTCGAGCAAGCACACGAAGGTGTTTTGATCAGTGTGCGAACCCAACTGCGATATAGTAAAAACTTGGGTCGATATGATCACGTCGAAATAGAATCTTATGCTGTTTCAAAAGTATGGGAATATCTGCAAAAAAAGTGTTTGGACGAATACCGCGACGTAAATCATGCCACCCATTCCTTAAGAGCTAGAGGCAAGGGTGCAGTTAAAGACGAGATAAGAGCACGCTTTCGTAAAAGCAAAGTGATTACCTACGTAAACTGGCAAGAGGCTGAAGGGGTGAATCCAGTAACCCCTGAGGCAGAACTAGTGGCCAAACAATTGCTCGAGATCGTTCAAGGCTTAGACCTGTCTGACAATGAGAGCTTCGTACTTAACAACGTGCTTTTGGGAGATATGACACCCAAAGAGGCATCTAAAGTTCTGGGAGTACATAAAGCTAGTATCTCCAAGATGATAAAGCGCGTGCGCGTGAAGGCTGCGAAGGCACTACTTGATAGCGGATGGAACCTTTCCGCAGAAGTTAGGCAACTTTTACTATAGTTGTGTCGATCCAATTATAGGAGGTCCAGCAGCAACCGAAGCACTGGACGACTACCAGAAACGGCTCTTGAGCTGTTTTTTAATACCTAAAACCTATCGTCAAATACCCTGAGAAAGGAACAGCCATGGCTGACCATCAAGCCTGTCGATCATGCGGAGAAACTAAACCCCTGACTGACTTCTACAAACACCAGTCAACCAAGAACAAACGCCAACAGCATTGCAAGCAGTGCACAAAGAGCATGTGCCTGACTTCAAGGGCAACCAAGCAACTAGAGAAAACATATCAACGTCTCCACAAGTACGAAGACAAACTACGGGAACTAACAGCATGAGGTACTATCAAGAAGAACCAAGAGATTTCATGACTAGAGATGATCTCATGGCTATGCATACACCTGAACCAGCACCTAAGCCTGTCGTGGAACCTGTTAACAATAAGCTAAAAGAACTCATAAAATCGTATCCAAGCATGAAGTTCCTAACCAAGAACCCTGATCCTGAGCTAGTTAACAATTGGTACACGGTCTTAGAGGACGAGCGCAGCGCCCTTGGTAGTTGGGGAGAGCAAGAAACCACTGTCCTACCTGTTAACACTAAGTACAGTTTTCAAAGGGTCTACGTGAAGCACATCAGTTACTACGAATACCGTGGTATCAAGAAACAGCGTGTGTTCTTTACGTTAGCTTCTGGTGACAATCCTCTCTGCGTACACTCAGGTGCGATCACTGAAGGTCTCACTGCTGGTTGGCACCAAGTCAGCTACACAACATCAGGCGTTGATAAGGTGCATAACCTGAACCTGAACAAAGTATCTGCTCTGAAGTTAACTAGCTTCTAAGCAACCAGAACGAACAAACACTAACAACCACTGACAACCGAATAACCGAACAACCTTGGTGGAAGCCATCAGGGAAAAAGAGAGATTTGAATAATGACAAAAGTGAATAACCAAAACAACGTAGTTAAATTCCTCGACCGTCCTTGCGGTACAGGTAAGACGCAAAGCATGATCTCCAGCTTTGAAACTGGTAAGCACTATTTCGTTGTGGTTCCAACCATCGATGAGGTCCAGCGCGTCCTCAAGGAATCCAAAGTTCCCTTCACGCAACCTCAAGAACTGCTGGATACTGACACTGAGACTTGCAACAAGATGAATCACTTGCTTGAGCTAGTAGCTGACGGTGAGAACATCGTAACGACCCATGCGCTGTTTGATAACATTGATCTCCGTAAGGTTGATCTACGCATGTATGAGGTTCTGATTGATGAGGTATTTGATTGTGTAGTCCATAAGCAAGGTCCAGATGAGGCAGGCTTCCAGAAGGTTTACCTTGATAGCGGTCTCGCTACTGTAGATGAGCAAGGGAACGTAAAGCCTACAGACAAGTGGGTAGCCACAGGGGATAGTGTCTTTAAGTATCGCCTCTTAGATGATGCCCTTCGTGGAAGGCTCTACAAGGCTGCTGACGGCTTCTATGTTTCTGTTGTACCTCCAAGCCTCTTTACTGGCTCTAATAGCTGTACAGTCCACACGTACCTTGCAGAAGGTAGTCTCATGGCTGCTTACCTCCGTAAGTACGGCATCAGGTACACCGTAGATACTGACTATGACCTAGACCGTAGACAGAGAGCTAAGGCCCGTCAGTTGCTATCGGTTAAGAAGTTTGACCTGCCAATAGATCGGCTTGGATACCAGAAACAAAAGAGGATGACGTCACCTAAGCAGAAGGAGTGCGGCGGTCGTATCAAGAAGGAGCGTGAACGGGGTGTGCTAAAGGGTCTTGTCCCATCGAAAACTCTAGTCACATGCCGAAAAGGTCTTTGGTTAGACGAGAGCGACAAGCCGAATAAGCCTCTCCCCACAGAAGCCCGAATGAAGAAGGCTCGCTGGTGCCACAAGAGTACAAAGGGAACCAACTCGTTCAAGGAGTGCGATGAGGTGCTTCATATGTATGACCTGAACCTAAATCCTGCTGTGGCTAAGTTCTTAAACCTCAGTCCTGAGATGCAAGATGAATGGCGTAAGTCAGAACTCATTCAGTTCATCTACCGTACCAACATCAGAGAGAAGAACGCAGGTCCAGTTCGGGTGTTCTTCGCTAGTCAGGTAATGATGAACTTGTTCCTAGAGTGGATGACAGAAGAGCAAGAACTAGAGCTAGTAGAAGCTGCTTAACAACTAGTGAAGAAAACTCAGGTTCCTGAAAGGGTGCCTGACTACCGAGAAATCAAAGGCGCTCTTTAAGCCTGTTAACAATACAGTAAGCATTCAGTAAGAATTGACACGGAGAGGCTATATAAGCCCCGTAAAGCGCCTTCAGTATCTATACCTCCTGAACATACATCAAATAGCACTAAAGCTCTGTAAGGCCTTCTCTGAGGCTCTCAGGCGCTACAGGCGTATCCCAAAGCAATCTATGAGGACCTTTATGAATTAAAACTACCTGAAATGAACAACCTGAAATGAACAAACTGAATAACGGAAACAAGACATGCAAACATTGAACGCTGAACTAACCAGACTCAACACAAACGTAGCTGCTCTGAACAAAACCAGAGAAAGCCTTCAGACCCGACACGAACACACCTTCATCACAGCACTCGGAATGACCGTAGGTCTCCTGATGAGCTTATACCCCGACACTATCACAACAACCATCACAACTCTAACAACAATTCTAACGACATTTTAAGGAATACAAACATGGCAAGACGTAAACAAAACCTACCTGATCCAATTGAAATCAAGATCGGGAGATACACTACAAAAGGAACAGATGCTCAGGACCAATTGGCTCTGTGGTACTCTAAGATCGACAAACGCAAGAAAGGCACAGACGAAGCGACCTTCAGGTCTATTATCGCTGCTATCTTGGCTACCAGATCACATGAGGGTGGTTTTCATCTCTACAAAGCCACAGCAGATAAAGATACCGTAGCAGGTTATGACGCTATTCTACGTGAACTAGTTGGTGAGGTGTTCATTCGGTCCCAAGGAACTGATGTCTATAAGGTCAAAGACACATGCCCTAAGTTACAGATCGTAAGCACTGGAGAGCCTGACCTACAGTTTCAGGTACAAGATAAATCACTCACGGTAACTTGGTTGAACTCACAAGACATCGAGCCTGATCTGATTGGTTTGGTGGCTAGAGTTAAACCCTTGGTCGTAGACCTACCATTGCTAGACCTAGAGGTCGCTTATCAGTGGTGCCACCTGAACATCCCCGTAACTGAGAATAACAAGTCAGACATCCCACATGGTCTACCAGTACGGTATCGTACACTTCAGGATATCGACGGTGAACTCTGCTCACTTGGGAAGGTCGTATCTGAGGACTTGGTAGCTAAACTACAGCACTGGTTCCGTAAGCGTGGTTACGTTTGCTTGCTGGTTAAGACTGAAACAGGGGCCTCTCTGATCGTACCGAACACCTTTGAGTTCAACCTAGCTGACTGGTGGGCTGATAACTCTCTCTTTGTGTTCCGTGATATGAAACTCCCTGTGTTTATTCCAGTTATGCAGTCTGATCAGTGGCTTAATCAGTCTTTGGTTGGTGTCGGTCGTAACCTTTCTAAGGAAAGAGAGCTAGCAGTAGCAGAACTACAGTCAGCACAAGAACAATGGGGTAAATTCAAGCCTCAAGCTGAACACGCTAATCAGTAGTTATTACAATAGGTTACACTGATAACCAATAACTAACCAATAACTAACCAACAACCAAACCCCGACAATTCAAACCAACCAACTCCCTCTGGGGAAACAAAACAGCTATTCATAAAGGAAAATTACAATGGCTAACACTACACAACAGAAGCAGTTCCAAGCACTCGCTAAGCAATCAACAGCAACCACTGAGTTCAACAATTCATGGGCTGAGTTCAAAGATGACCCCAGCGTAGCGGCTGCTCATGACGTGATCGACAAGGCTAAAGAGGTTCTTGGTCAATCTAAGGTCACGGGTAAGCAGATGATCCCGAACAATAACGTCCTGCACCGTCAGTACATCGCTGAGGATTACTTGGACAATCCACCTGCTGAGACCACCAAGAAGGGCTTTGGCTCTAATACTGAATACAAAAACATCACGCATCCTAAGACTGGTGAACAGGTCTATGCTAAGGTCACTAAGTTCAGCTTCGGTAACTGAGTTGTGTCTGACCCTAACCCCACCAAGAACTACAGGGATTATCTGAGGTCACATCTACCTTACGGCATAATCTTTGATGAGATTTCTTGTAGGTACATAACCCCTAATGGCCGACAGTTCATCAGATACAACTACTGTCTCTGGTACTGTCGCTATCTGAAGAAGTTCTCAGATGAGCCAACAGAGTAAGCCTGAAGCCCGATGGCGGTCTTACGTCCAGACTGACCTCACCCCTGACAATGTATTGAACCTTCTGATCCCTGAGCTTCTTCGCTTGGGGGTTAGTCCTACCATCCTATTGAACCAAATGAACGCAAAACAGAACCCAATGAACAGAAGAGATGAATATGAAAGATAAAAAAATGGACCCCGTGGACCTACCACTTAAGTTCACAGATGAAATTCTAGACGAATACCTTAACCCCCCTAATGCACCTCGGCGCAGCTTAACAAGTGCTGTCATTAGTCCGATCTACAACTCAGCTAACGCTTTTGATCACACAGCCCAATACACAGGCCATCAAGAGCGCACTATTAGGGTAGTTCTACCTATTTCACCTGAGATTGAAGAGGCTGCTGATGGTTTCTCCCTCAAACATCACTTGATCCTCGCTTGTAAGGATGTGGTAAGAAATAAGGAGTTCTATCATGGGTAAACGACACACTACGTTAGTCCTTCGTGATGACCCTAGAGTAGCAGACTACGTTGAGTTCCTTCGTGATGAACTAGGGGATGAAAAGCTAGTCCAGAAGGCACTCACACAGCCATTTTACGCAGCCTACAGGGCGCATTGCCGTTATGGTGGTCTTAGTGAGAATCTAAAGCACTTCTCGATACTAATATCCTGCTCAGGGGTTGTGGCTGAGGCGATAGAAATCTCACGGAAGTATCCAGAAGAGCCTGAAGAGGAGGTGCTACAGCGTATCTTGTTTAATTACTTGCAGGTCGATGCCCCACCAGAAGCCTACAAGCACTAGACCAAGCTGAATGAATGAATGTCTGACGCCAGCACCTGATAGGTAACACAGGCTGGCGTCAGACTATGACTTACTTGTACCTTGCGTCATTCAACGCCCAGTAAGCATCTGTACCTGCCAGTGCTTCATTGTCTTTAGCTAGCTCGAATGGAGTCTTTCCTTGTTCGTCAACAGCGGTCCCGTCAGCACCAGCGTTAAGCAGCACTGTTATAAAATCTGGATTGTAAGTAGACTCTGAAGCTAAATGAAGCGGCGTTCTTCCATATTTATCTCTAGCATTCACGTCAGCCCCAGCCTCTATGAGAGAGGTGATGATTTCTGGGTAAGAAACGTGTGGCTTTCTATTATAGTAATCGCGCTTTTCGACAGCCTTGTGCAGTGGCGTCATCTCATCGCTATTTTTGGCATTCACGTCTGCTCCACCGTCTAGTAGTACAGTTATGACGCCTAAAATAGCCACTTTGCCGCTGGTTTTATAATAAGTAGTATGAGCAGCTCTGTGCAGAGGTGTATCGCCAATTGCATTCCTAGTATTTACATTTGCTCCAGCGCCTAGCAGCAATGTTATAACTTCTGGATTTTGAAAAAAAAGGGTCATGTCTTCAGAGGAAAGAAAAAGCCCATGGAGAGGTGTGTCTCCGGCTTCATTCCTGAAGCTTGCTTCTGCTCTAGCATTCACGTCAGCCCCAGCGTCTAAAAGTACAGCCAGCACTTCTGGGTTTTTGCTAGAATAAGCCCAATGAAGCGGTGTGAATCCTTCACTTCTAGCATTCACATCAGCCCCAGCCTCTAGCAGTACAGTCAGGACTTCTTGGTTTTCGTTATCCCTTGCAGCCCAGTGAAGCGGTGTGAGTCCATATTCACTTTTAGCATTCACACTTGCACCAGAGTTCAGGCAATCAGCGACAGTTTCAGGAGTTGCCGCCTCCCAGAACACCTTTCTTACTTCCCAATCTGACGACATCCAGCCATCACAGTTGGTGTCCTGTGCTTGTACGGCTGATGAAGCTAGCGACAGCGTGAGTGCTAGTGCAGCTATTGTGTGTTTAATCATTCTTCGATTGCCTCTATTTGGAAGCATCCGTATGGAATGCCAAAGACCTTGTTTGTTAAACTGCCTATTGACTTATCTGGGTCGCAAAACATCCGTATCGATCATCAAAGGTCTTGTTTGTTAATGTGCCCATCGACTTATTTGTATCATAAACAAATCGCCAAGCATCGTTCTCGTAAGCGATAAAATGGGCTTTACTGATGTCATCAGCAGATTTTTCGAATTTTATGTTAGGTGTTTTAGGGTTCCAAACGGTCATTTTATCGTTCCAACCTTCATCAACATAAACTAAACGTTCATTCCCTTGTCCGTCACCACATGATAGGGACATGTCGGCATAAGCCACGCTTCCCATTGTGACCGTCAAAAATAGTGTCATTGCTGATTTTTTGTAAAATTCCATAATCCTCTGATCTTCCTTAAATATCCCAATCGGGCGTCTTACGCGTTTACTCAAATATCGGGCAGGTAGCCCCAAACAATCATTAAATACAAGAGTTTTTACCAAATGGTCAATAAAAAAGGTATTACTGTGATACTTTCTCTGTTAAACGTGATTTTGCAGCCAAACGAATGACCCCGCAAGCTATCGAACAAGCCCAAGCCATGGCTCGTGAGTGCATGAGCAGCAATTACCAGAACTGTGGCTACTAAAGATTAAATAGATATACGCTGTAGGTACTCAGCTAGTTTAGGCATACTGTAGCCTTTACCGTAGTTGGTTCCTACGCCACCTACACTAGACCATCCACCAGCTTGATCTATGGCTTCTAAAGGCACGTCACAGTCTCTCAGGCGGTCCCTAAAGCTGTGTCTTAGGCAGTGGGTGGTTTTACCGTTGAAGGACTTCTTGAGGTGCTTACAGAGTGTAGCTGAGGCCCCTGTATTGTTAAGGTAGCCACAAGAAGCGTAGCGGGGAAACAGGTAAGGACTGTCGCTCTTAGCCCCTAGTAATTTCTGTAGGGCTTTTGTGGCACTATCAGAGACGACAGGTAGCGACCTCTTGCTATTCTCAGTCTTGAGACCTCTACAATCATTCTCTCTGATATTAATAACCAGTAAATCCTCAGTGTGGATTACATCCTGTTTCATAAGACCAAGAACCTCAGATAAGCGACAACCAGTTTCACCAAGAATAGGAAGAATGAGGCGTAGCTGACCATAAGCTAAAGAGGCGCTGTACAGCTTCTTGAGTTCAACCACAGAAAAGGGTTCCCTAGTGGTCGCATCTTTACCTTCACCCTTAATGATGATTCTTGAGAACGGGTTCCTGTGTGGTAAATCCAATTCGTATATCGCGTAGTTAAACACTGCGTTCAGACTATTGAGCCTTCTACGGACTGATGTAGTTTTGACCTTAGAACCATAAACTCTGACGTATTGTCTGGCATCTCCTCTGGTATAATCACCTACTGGTTTTTCACCAACAATACTAAAAAGGGAATCAAAAGCCTCGAACAAAGGTTTACGGTTCAAGGACTTCAGATCAACGTATTCCTCTATGATAGACCTCAGGTCTTGCAATTGTGTTGGTTTTTGAGAGTTTTTCGCCATAGCTAACCGCCTGTTCTTTAATCAGAATCAAGCTTTAGTATGGCTCCGACGGTAGGGATCGAACCTACGACCAATTGATTAACAGTCAACTGCTCTACCGCTGAGCTACGTCGGAATACGAGGCCGGATATAGCAAGGGGCATTGGGTAGGTCTAGGGGCATTATCGTGTTTTTTGCTGTTATTTGAATTTTTTCTTATGGCGCGGTGAAATGTGCTAGAAAGTTAAGGTTTTCAGTGGTTTCTGCGACGCCTTTGCTGTGAAGATCGATCAAATGCGCAAAAACATTGCGGGCGGCGGCGCCTAAAAGGGCTGGGTTTATGTCTGTATAAATCTCGGCGGCAAGAATTGTGGCACTTTTTGGTGATTTGCCAAGGGCAGAAAGAATCTGAGTCTCTCGCGATTTTCGATGTTGGATTAGGGCTTGAACGCGTTTTTTGGGGTTTTGAACAGGGTCACCATGTCCTGGGTGGTATTGTAACGCTTTATGATCGAGCAGTTTTTCACAAGATTTCATGAAATCACCCAGATCACCATCAGGCGGCGACACCATCGAGGTCGCCCAATCCATCACATGATCGCCGCTAAATAGTTGATCCTGCCACTTAAAACACATGTGGTTGGATAGATGACCGGGGGTGTGAATGGCGGTGATGTCATTTTCGCCAAATGCGACCGCTTCACCATCATACAATATCCGATCTGGTGTAAACTCCATATCTAAGCCTTCGCCCCCTTGCAGATCACCAGTGGCCTCTAACGCGGCCATCAAGGGCGATTGGCCCGCCTTGCTGTGACCGAAAGCCAAAACAGGCGCAGCAGTCAGTTCAGACAACGGTTTTGCCAAGGGCGAATGATCCAAATGTGAATGGGTCACTAAAATTATATCAATTTGACCGTTAGTGGCCGACAAAATTCGCTCCATATGGCTTTTATCATCGGGACCGGGATCAATGACCGCAGTTTGGCCATCGTTAAGGATATAGGTGTTCGTTCCCCAATATGTCATCGGTGAGGGGTTAGGGGCGATAAGGCGCGTCACACCATTTGCTATCTCTTTAACTGGATCGGTCATTTCACTTTCCTCTGGATCAATCCGCCCCTAAGTTACGGTATGATTGCTAAACGTATCAAAAACTTTCTACCGCGAAGCCTGTATGGGCGCGCCGCCTTGATTCTATTGGTGCCGGTTTTAGTCGTTCAAATCGTGGTCACAATTGTCTTTGTGCAACGAAATTTTGAAGGCGTCACGCGGCAAATGGTTTCTAGCGTCGCTTTGGATGTTAATTTTCTTTTAAATGAAGTCGCGGAGAACAGCTCATTAAAACCCATTCAAAATGCTCAGGAAAGATTGCAACTTAACGTGCGTCCAATGTCGGATATGGCGGACAATGGAAATCAACAAAATTGGTGGGATGTTTCCGGAATTACAGTCATTTCTGCATTGAACGTTTATGTGCCAAACGTTCAATGGGTCGATCTAAAAACCAGTACCAAGGTTGTCACTTTTGCTGTTCGCAGTCCAATTGGCCCGTTGATCGTGGGTGTTCCGCGTGATCGGGTGTCTGTTTCAAATCCACATCAATTGTTGGTGCTTATGATTTTTGTTGGGATTGTTACCACATTGATATCATTTGCATTTTTAAGAAATCAACTGCGTCCCATTCGACGGATGGCGCGTGCTGCCGAGGCGTTTGGTAAAGGGCAGGTCGTTGATTATCATCCCACGGGTGCCATCGAGGTGCGCGCGGCTGGAGACGCATTCTTAGACATGCGGAACCGAATTGAAAGACAAATTGAACAAAGAACCTTGATGTTGTCCGGCGTAAGCCATGATTTACGTACGCCACTGACGCGATTGCGTCTGGCTTTGTCGATGTCTGACGATACAGAGGCAGGCGCAATGGTGCGCGATGTAGAAGATATGGAACGCCTGTTGGATACATTTTTGGATTACGCCCGTGGTGATGCCCTTGAAAAAACAAGCGCGATCAACCCCAATGATTTGGCAAAAACGGCCGTAGAAAATGCTCAGAAACTGCAACAAGTTGTTTCATTGTCCGAAGCCAGCAAAGAGCAATTGGTCGATCTAAGACCTATTGCTGTTGCACGTGCACTTGGAAACTTGATTGGAAATGCCGCACGTTTTGCGGATGAGATTTCACTGTCCGTCTCCCTAAGTGAACGCAGCTTAACGTATATCGTTGAGGATAACGGACCCGGGATACCCAAAAACGATCGTGAAACGGCCATGCGGCCTTTCATACGCCTTGATGAAGCAAGAAATCAAAACAAGGGGCCGGGGGTGGGCTTGGGCCTGTCTATTGTGGCCGATATTGCGCGTACCCATGGCGGAGTTTTGTTGCTGAGCGATAGCGAAACCCTGGGCGGCCTGAAGGCAGAGCTGGTCATTGCAAGGCGGCGTGACGAATAAGGGCGCCGAGGCGTGTTATCCCAATCAGGCTTGACGCATCAAAAGAGGCAGATATGCTTAACGTATGAAGAAATTTTTGTATGTAGTCGCAGCAATCACATTTTTTGCACCGATTTTGGTTTGGCTTTATATCATCGCATTGGCCAAAGCATTTTCTAACAGTTCATCGAGCGGCTTCAATCCGTTGGATTTCCTGAGCATGGAATTTCTAACGTTGGCTGTAGTTCCGTGGTTGATCAGCTTCGCTTGTTTTTACGCCGCCCGAAAGAAGAAATGATCGCAAATGGGCGAAATCTAACAAATAAACAAATGGGATGTTTTTGAATATGTATCGTTTTTTGATATTTTGCGCGGCTGGATTGTTAACGTTTGGACAACCAGCATTGGCCACGATTGGATGTGAGATTGTTGCGACGGAAAAGGGCGGTGTCAGCGCACCACTTTATGCTGAACCAGATGAGACATCTCAGATCATTCGCGACGTACCGGCTGGCGACATTGTGTTTTATCCAGATCAAGACTTGGCGCCGGTTCAGGCGGAAAATTGGACGTGGGTTCAACATGACGAAACCCAGGATATTTTGTGGAACAGCGGTGCAGTGGGTTGGATGAAATCGGAAAACGTTTCTGATTTTTGCGGATAGCTTTTCCACCCTAACTACCTGTTTGACATAGCTTAAATAAACAAAGGGCGATCAATGGCAGAGTTCAGCTTTACCGAACGCGAAGAATATGAAAAGGGCTTTGCCCAAGTCTATGACGCCAAAATTGCACCCTTTTTGCGTGAAAAAGAAGTCGAACGCCAAGCCGCAATTAAACGCAGCAAAAAACGGATTTACATTGTCATTGCAATTACGATTTTTCTTTGCTGGCAGGCGGCTAAGATTGATCCTTTTGTTGTGATTTTTCCGATCTTTATCGGTTTTGTTGTGTGTCTGCTTTTGTTTTTATCACGGGTTGGCAAGGTACAACGCGAGATCACGAGTACAATCCGACCCATTCTGGGGAATTTCTTTGAGGACAATGTTTACAGCGAGGGCAAACCAGAAACGGGTTTTGCCGTAGATGAATTAAAGCTGCTGAACATTATTCCTGACGCTGATGAACATAATTACGGGCCCAGTATCACTGGCAGGTGGCGTGACACCAATTACAGCCTGACCAAAGCCTCGTTTTATGATGTACGAACCGACAGTGACGGGGATCGCACGCGTTCGACGCTGTTCAGTGGCATTATTTTGGAAATTGAAACCGTCATCGATATGCCGACAATCGTGTTCTATCCAGATTTTGGCAAGACCATGAACAAGGTATACCGCTGGGCCACCCGAAATAACCGCCCAGAGCACCGATTTGATTTGGCCGATGTGGCGCTTGAGGAAATGTTTGAGGTCTATACAGACGATCTTGAACGCGCCAAGACACATCTATTGCCAAGTTTTCCACCAAAATTGGTGGCGTTTTCGGCGGAATACCAAAAGTCCAAGAAATACATCGGGGCGGCATTCAAAGGGCGCAAATTCTACATGGCCATCGACCTGTCTCATGATTTCATGAACTTTAGTGTCGGCAACAAGCACCTAAGCGAGGCCGACGAGGCCATTCACAAAGCGTTGGCCGATCTGATGATTCCACGTCGGATTATTGAGGAGTTGTTGGGTGAAACTCGTTGAATCGTTTAAACGACACACTCGATTGAAATTGGTAGGCCCGGCAGGACTCGAACCTGCGACCAAAGCGTTATGAGCGCTCTGCTCTAACCAACTGAGCTACAGGCCCCCAGTATGATTATTTGCCTATCCAATGGCTGAATGACGGTCAAGCGGTGATCGACGTTTTATCGCGCTTGGTTAACATTTGTTCGCGGAAAACGACGGTCAGCCCTGCAATGACGGTGATAGTGATTCCAATTGCCGCCAAACCATTGGGCAAATCGCTGAAAAGCAGCCAACCAACGAAGGTCGCCACAGGGATTTCGATGTATTGCATGGGGGCGAGCGTGGCCGAAGGGGCGTATCGCAACGACCACGTCATCAGCAAATGCGCGCAGGTGCCGACCGCGCCAATCAGCAGCAACAACAGCGTTGTTTTGGTGTTCGGCCACACCAAAGTCAGGTCATATACCGATCCGTCAAAGGTAAAATAGGCAAGCACACCCAGTGCTATACTGGCCAAAACACCGCTGACGGCTTGCAAATGTATCGCGCCAATGTCCTTGGCAACTTGGCGTGTCACCAGCATGAATAAGGCAAAAACCACAGCCACACCCAATGGCAAAAGGGCAGGGGCACCCACATCGGCGAAACTGGGTTGAATGACCAGTAAAGTGCCACCAAAGCCCACCACACAAGCCATCAAGCGAAACCGCCCAACTTGTTCGCCCAACACGTATTTTCCCAGCAATAACATGATGAAAGGCATGACAAAGGCGATGGCGACAGCATCGGCTAACGGCAAAAAGCGCAAGGATCCAAACATCATTGCGATCCCCAGAATATGCAGGCCAGTGCGCAATGCCATCAACCAAAAGATGCGTTTTGACATCCTAAAAGATTGCCGTGTACCAGCCACGATCGGCAATAGGATTACGGCCTGAATGACAAAACGCGCGAGCAGAAGTTGTAAAAGCGGGATGCCCACGACCAACAGTTTTGCCAAAGCATCACCAATGGGGGCAAGCACACAGAAACCGGTCATCAAAGCGATGCCTAAAAGGGGGCGATCTTGGGTCATGAACCGACCCTAGGGGGCGGAAATCTCGGCTGCAATGATTAAACCAGAATGCCGCAGGTTTCCTTTGCCAAATGGTTGTTATAAAGCAGGCGCAATTAAACATATCGGAGTGTGCCATGTCTGCCAACAAGTCCCCCCTGACCTATGCCGCCGCTGGCGTTGATATTGATGCGGGCAATGCGCTTGTTGATCGGATCAAACCTGCTGCTGCCTCGACCAAGCGATCAGGTGTCATGTCTGGCCTCGGCGGTTTTGGTGCACTGTTTGACCTTAAAGGCGCGGGTTTCACGGATCCCATCCTAGTTGGCGCAACTGACGGTGTTGGCACGAAGCTACGGATTGCCATTGATACCGGAAACTTTGACACGATTGGTGTGGATTTGGTGGCGATGTGTGTGAACGATTTGGTTTGTCAGGGTGCCGAGCCTTTGTTTTTCCTAGATTATTTTGCCACAGGCAAGTTGGAAATTGAGGCCGCCGCGACAATCATCGAAGGTATCGCTGCGGGATGTAAGGCATCTGGTTGTGCATTGATCGGTGGGGAAACGGCTGAAATGCCAGGTATGTATCACGGTGGTGATTTCGACCTAGCAGGCTTTTCTGTGGGCGCCATGGAACGCGGCGCACATTTGCCTGCGGATGTTCAGGTTGGTGACGTATTGCTGGGTCTGGCCTCAAACGGTGTGCATTCAAACGGATATTCTTTGGTGCGCCGCATTGTGGAACGTTCAGGTTTGTCTTGGGATGATCCAGCCCCCTTTGGCACCGAAAGTCTGGGCACGCATCTATTGGCGCCCACGCGCCTTTATGTGACGCAGTGCTTGGCGGCGATCCGTGCAGGTGGCGTACATGCGCTGGCGCATATCACAGGCGGTGGCCTAACAGAGAATATTCCGCGGGTGCTGCCCGATGGTATGGGCGTGGCTGTTGACCTTTCTGCATGGGATCTGCCGCCAGTGTTTAAATGGTTGGTAGAGGTTGCTGAACTTGAACAATCCGAGTTGCTAAAAACCTTTAACGCAGGCGTTGGCATGGTTTTGGCGGTGGATGCGGTGCGCGCTGATGATTTGGTAACGCTTTTGCAAGGTGAGGGTGAAACTGTTTTGCGCCTTGGTCACGTGACTGACACGCCTGGTGTTGCTTATTCCGGCAAACTGGTGTGACCAAAAACGAATGACGAAAAATACGGCGATATTCATTTCAGGTGGCGGCAGTAACATGGTGTCATTGGTCAAATCGATGACTGACGATCATGGTGCGCGTCCTGCGCTTGTTTTGTCTAATCGCGCGGATGCTGGTGGTTTGGTTAAGGCTGCCAACATGGGAATTGCTACTGCGGTTGTGGATCACCGACCATTTGGTAAAGATCGCGCCGCGTTTGAGGCGGCACTGGCCGCACCTTTGAACAATGCAAACATCGATCTGATCTGTTTGGCGGGCTTTATGCGTGTTTTAACATCGTACTTCATTGATCAATGGTCGGGGCGAATGTTGAACATTCATCCATCATTGCTGCCTAAATACCGCGGGCTAAACACCCATGCCCGAGCTTTAGAAGCAGGCGACAAGACGGCAGGCTGTTCCGTACATGAAGTCACGCCCGAACTCGACGAAGGACCGATGTTGGGGCAATCGATTGTGCCAATTTTGAAAGGCGATAGTGCTGATACATTGGCCGCACGGGTCTTGGAACAGGAACATATCCTTTATCCAGCTGTTTTGCGTCGGTTCGCTGTCGGCGACAAGACACCGATTTTTCTGGGACAATAAGTGGTTAATTCTCTCGCCTCTTCCCAATCGTGCCGCATTTCAATACTAAGGTACGAGTATTCCGCAATAAGAACAAAAAGACAGGTACTATGAGAACAATTACCACCACCGAGGATCTGGCTGAATACTGTACGCAGGCTGCGAAATTTCCCTATGTTACTGTTGATACGGAATTTTTGCGGGAACGCACGTATTACGCCAAACTTTGTTTGGTTCAATTGGCAATGCCTGGGGATGACGACAGCAATGCGGTCTTGGTTGATCCTTTGGCCAAAGGCCTGTCGCTTGCCCCGCTTTATGATCTGTTTCGTGATGAAAATGTGGTCAAAGTGTTCCATGCGGCCCGTCAAGATTTAGAGATCTTCTTTGTCGAAGAGGGTGTTATTCCAAGCCCATTGTTTGACACCCAAGTTGCGGCCATGGTTTGTGGGTTTGGCGATCAAGTGGGCTATGAAACGTTGGTGCGCAAAATTGCGCGTGAAGCGGTGGATAAATCATCACGCTTTACGGACTGGTCGCGCCGTCCCTTGTCGGATGCTCAAAAAACCTATGCACTAGCGGATGTTACGCATTTACGCGTGGTTTACGAATATCTGGCGAAAGAGTTGGAAAAATCAAAACGCACAAAATGGGTGACCGAAGAATTGGGCGTTTTGACCGAGCCTTCTACCTATATTGTAGAGCCTGCTAATGCTTGGAAGCGCGTGAAAACGCGTACGAATTCGGGTAAATTCATGGCTGCTGTGGTAACCTTGGCCGCGTTTCGCGAAACTTATGCCCAGTCACGCAACGTGCCACGCAATCGCGTGTTTAAAGATGATGCCTTGGTGGAATTGGCATCGACCAAACCCAAGGACATGAATGATCTTAATCGTTCGCGCTTGCTGTTGCGCGAGGCCCGCCGTGGCGATATCGCCGAGGGTATCTTGACGGCCATTGCACGTGCGGAAAATGTGCCAGCCGATCAAATTCCACGTCCTGAAAAAGGGCGTGATAAACAGATGGTTCCAGCGGCTTTAGCCGATCTTTTACGGGTTTTACTTAAGGCTAAATCCGAAGAATACGCCGTGGCGCAAAAGTTGATTTGCAATGCATCCGATCTGGATGGTCTTGCATCAGGCGAACGTGATCTGCCATTGCTTAAAGGATGGCGAGGCGAGGTATTTGGCGACGCGGCAATTCAACTATGCGAGGGTAAAATCGCATTGGTGGCGAACGGAAAAACCGTTTCTACCGTTAAACTTTAGCGGATTAAATTAGCGCCGAACACTGCGACGGTTCTGTGCGCCGATAATTTCAATGCGGCGTACGCCATCAAGTTTGAAATCCGATACATAAAGACCCACGATTATTTCGCGTGATTGCGGTGTGTTTACAGCGTCATTATCATCCAGTGGTGCGGCTACGCGAAATTCGAACGACAACGTTCCTTTGACAGGTTCGCCTTTGTTCAAAGGCACCAATTCGGCATCCCAAAATCCTTGGGTTTGCGGCAGACCGCGTGCCTTGATGATCGCACCACCTGGTTGACGCTCAACTTTAAGAGATGTGACTTGGTCAATAAGATCGCGAAAATCGGTGACGTCTTTTTCGATGACTTGAATAGTTTCGTTGCGATCTTTGCCAAACCAGTTGAATGGGTTGATGCGGCTTTCGCTTATTCGCCCACAAGACGTGACCAAAACACCGACCATGATCAAAAGAAAAATGCGTTTTAGCATGCCGTAACCCTTGTTGTACTTTTGGTAAGGTTATCGCACAGCGTGCGCGTTGGAAAGCCATAACACAAGTAAGGCTGGGGCAATTTTTATCCAAGGCAGGCCCAGATGGGGTGGACGGCGGCACGTGGGGGGCTTATTTGAAACGAAACATCGAAAAGGTCATACCATGGCAAGTGCTGAATTTGAAGAACTGGTAGAAACGTTTGAATTTTTGGACGATTGGGAAGATCGTTATGGTCACGTCATTGATATGGGGCGCGCGATGCCTCCCTTGGCTGATGATCAAAAACTTGCAACAACCAAAGTCGAAGGTTGCGCAAGCCAAGTCTGGTTGGTGCCCGAAGTGAACGGGCAGGGGGCCACAGCCGTCTTTGGGTTTGGTGGCGATAGTGATGCGATGATCGTAAAGGGACTAATTGCGATATTGCACAGTCTTTACAACGGATTAACAATGGTTGAGGTGTCTGCTGTTGATGCGCCGGCGGAAATGGCGCGCCTCGGATTGAATGATCACCTTTCATCGCAACGTTCAAACGGTCTAAGGGCTATGATTGAACGTATTCGCGCAATTGCCGCGGCGGCACAGGCGTAATTTCCGCCTAATTTCCTCGAAAACGTATAAATAATGTCAGTTGCATAACCGTCATAATAATCCGCACGAGGTGGTGGAACACAACAACCGCTGAATTTGCGGACAGAGACAGCGCGATTAGTCCCATTTCGGTCAATCCGCCCGGGGCAAAACTGATTAACAAGGTTTCAAATGACTGACCGCCTATGCCATAAAGTATTTGGGAAAACGTTGCCGACAAAACCAAAGTTGCGCTGACGGTGACGAGACACCACCATGCAGACTTTAAAAGTAGTTTACCTTTAAGTCCCTGAAAACGAATGCCTAATGATGTTCCAACGATGATCTGACCGAAGGCAACGACCCAAGTTGGAACGTCCAATGAGGGGCCATTGAAACCGGATATTATGGCCGCAATGATTAAGGGACCAATCAACATTCCGGCGGGAATTTTTAATGCCCGTGCAATAAGAAAGCCAAACAATGCGACGTTCGCGATCAAGGCAATTTGGACGGGCGGGACCATATCGATCACAAAAACATCGGCACGTGCAACGCCAACGGGATTTCCCAAATAGAGTGTCAAAATGAGGGGAACAAGAAAAATAACAAAAACGACCCGCAGAAAATGTTGAATACCAACCCTTTTCACATCTGCACCGTATTCTTCGGCCAAAGTGATGCTTTCAATAAAGCCGCCAGGTGCGCCAGCAAATAGGGCGTCATATCTTGGGTAGCCCGCAAGTCGCCGCAGGATCATGTAGTTTACAAAATGCGCAATTGGAACAAACAGAACGACGCCTAACAGGCTGATCGCAATTTCTGGTGCGCGTGTTACGATTTCAGGGGTGATTTGCGAGCCAATCGCGACGCCGATGATGGTTAACACTACGGTTCTAAGGCGAGGTGCAAAAGCGTATTTATCTGGGAATATCTTAGGGAAAATAGTTATGATTGTAGCTGTCGATATCAAGCTGCCCATCATGAAGGGCATCGGTAGGCCAATTTTATAGGCCAGTATCGCGCCAAAGAACGCGGCGATAAATAAACCGAATGAAAGAACGAAGCGGGAAAAAATCATACCCTTTGTTAGACATGCAAAACAGTATTCGCAATGTAGGCTTTATGCCTTGCTCGCCATTTCACGTTCAAGATCGCCGTATCCTGTAAATCGGTAAACATATTCCAATCCCAAACGATCCGCGCATTCTTTGGCTTTCTCCACCAGTTTGGGGTCTTTTGTTTGGGCTTGGTAAACCAGTTGCGTGTAATTCCCAAATATCATGTCGCGCAGTTCAGGGTGTTTGTCTAACCCCATAGGGCGCCACACAAATGCATCAAACTGTTTCACCAAGAAATCAGTCAAATAAAAGCTGGTGAATTCATCGTCAATTTTGGAACCAAAGTCCTCAACCCCTTGAAAAAAGGAATAACAATGAGGGCCTTGCAGCATGTCTACACCCAGTTCCTCACATTTTGCCTCAAGCAGTCCACCGGTCCCGCAATCCGCATAAAGCACGAAAATTTGCTCATACTTTTCGCGGTGCTTTTTTACGGCTTCTTCAACGGCTTCTGTGATTTTGTCAGGGTAAAGGTGTAATTTTGCTGGCAGACAGGTCAGATCCATGTGATCCCAACCATTGATGCGTTTCAGCGCCAGAACCTCATGCGCTAAGGCCCCGCAAGCCAATAACAAAATAGGGCCGGCCCCAGATGCGGCCAGCCCTTCATTTGTGAGTGTTTCATCGTTTAACACTTTAACTACCTTCGGGTTACAAACCCAAATTTGGGCTTAGTGCGCGGCTTGTTGGTTATGTTTGCGCGCCATAAAAGTTTTCGCTGTTTCAACAGCAACCGCTGCATCACGACAATACGCATCAGCACCAATGGCTTTGCCGAATTCTTCGTTCAATGGCGCACCACCAACCAAAATAGTGTAATCGTCACGAATGCCTTTTTCGACCATCGTATCAATCACAACCTTCATATAAGGCATGGTTGTTGTCAAAAGCGCAGACATGCCAAGGATGTCTGGTTTTTCGTTTTCGATGGCTTCTAGGTAGGCTTCCACGGCGTTGTTGATACCAAGATCGATAACTTCAAAGCCCGCGCCCTCCATCATCATGCCAACAAGGTTTTTGCCGATGTCGTGGATGTCGCCTTTAACCGTGCCGATAACCATTTTTCCAACCTGAGGGGCACCCGTTTCAGCCAGCAATGGTTTTAGGATGAACATGCCACCTTTCATTGCATTCGCGGCCAACAGAACCTCTGGAACAAACAAGATACCATCACGGAAATCGTGGCCAACGATGGTCATGCCGCCAACCAAAGCCTCGGTTAGGATGCGGTATGGTTCCCAATCACGACCCAAAAGGATGTGAACGGCTTCTTCGATTTCCTCTTTGAGGCCATCGTAAAGATCGTCAAACATCTGTTGAACAAGTTCGTCGTCTGGCAAGTCTGCGAGGATGATGTCTTCTTCGTCACTCATGGCGTTAGCCCTTCAATGATATGGTACCGTTAAAACCATTTAGTGCGCGGAAAATAGCAACTCATCTGGCGCAATTGCGACATTGAACGCATATTCAACGACCAGTTTGTCGCAGTTAAGCACGTTTGCGGCGATTGCGACGTGTCGGGGCGGGTTCATTATCGCCTAGACCGTCTGAGGCCGACGAAAAACCACCCAACACAGCGGTGATTTCATCCAACGATGGCGCGGCACTTTTCGGGGTGTTTTCCAAAGCGGCACGCATGGCGACCAAGTGTTCTGGCATGGTACCACAACAGCCACCAATGATTTTGGCCCCACAATTGCGCGCAAGAACGGCGTATTGGCCCATCAATTCAGGTGTGCCGTCATAATGAATATGACCGTCCACATATTTAGGAATGCCGGCATTTCCTTTTGCAATAACAGGTAATTGCGGGGTTGAGGCGGCAAAGCCAAGAACAGTTCGCAACAGATCAGATGCGCCAACACCACAGTTGGCCCCAAAGGCAAGCGGTGCATTGGGCAATTTTTCAACCATTGCCACCATATCGCGCGATGTCATGCCCATCATTGTACGGCCAGCTGTGTCAAAACTCATGGTGCCAGCCCAAGGTAATTCGGCCAACTCAAATGCACGAGCGGCGGCTTGGAATTCTTCTGGGGCCGAGATTGTTTCAACCCATGCAACATCAGCACCACCGGCTTTTAGACCTTCTGCTTGTTCGTGAAACATTTCTACGGCTGAATCAAACGTAAGCGACCCCATGGGGGCCATGATATCGCCCGTGGGGCCAACGGAGCCCGCAACCACAACTTGACGGCCAGATGCATCGGCGATTTCACGACCGATTTCAGCACCCTTTTTGTTCAATTCAAACACACGCGATTGCGCATCATGCAATTTCATTCGGCTGGCATTGCCGCCAAAAGTGTTTGTGAGGAATATGTCAGACCCTGAATCAACGGCACCGCTGTACAATTTGCGAATTTTTTCGGGCGCAGTGTCATTCCACAATTCTGGCGCATCCCCGGCGGTTAGGCCCATATTGAACAAATTCGTGCCGGTCGCACCATCCGCCAACAACCAGTCACGTTCCACCAACAATTTTTCCAGAAGATTGCTCATTTCGCTCGTTCCAATTCATATGTCTTTAAAGCGCGTGTGACATCGTTCGTTAGGTGAGGCAAATTCATAATTTGCATAATGATTATTAGAATCTCGCAACAAAAAGGCCGCATCAATGTGCGGCCTTCAAATCTTAGCTAAGTAGAAGAAAAAGTTTATAAATCTTCCATCAATTGGGCTTTGGCTTCGGCCAACAGTTCATTCATCTTGGTACGAATGGCATCTGCATCTGATTTATCGCCAAGATCGGCAGCCACTTTGCGCAGAACGTCATCATCGCCTGCCTCTTCAAAATCAGACTTAATTACTTCACGCGCATAGGTGTCGGCGTCGTCACCTGATTTACCCATCATTTCCGCGGCCCATAGACCCAACAATTTGTTGCGGCGTGCCTCGGCCTTGAATTGCATGTCTGCATCATGGGCGAATTTGTTCTCGAATGCGTTTTCGCGATCGTCAAAGCTGCTCATCGTTAACCTCCGTTTGGATTGTTTATACATTTAATATGCAAACAGAATGCAGGTTGTTCAAGGGCGGCAGCACGAATAGCTGAGTTAATTTAGTTGCGCCAAAATGCCTGTCTTGCCCCGACATGACCTTTGGCTTATAGCGCAAGACAACGCGCAATGCTGCTTGTGCATCAAAATTTGGGGCCTGATATGGCACGTCGAAACAAATTGTACGAAGGCAAAACCAAGGTTTTGTACGACGGCCCTGAGGCGGGTACTTTTGTGCAGTATTTCAAAGATGACACCACGGCCTTTAATGCTGAAAAACAGGCTGTGATCGACGGTAAGGGCGTGTTGAATAACCGTCTGTCGGAATATTTCATGAATGGTTTGACCACGATTGGTGTGCCGAACCATTTTCTTAAGCGTTTGAATATGCGTGAACAATTGATCCGCAGCGCAGAGATGATCCCCCTTGAGCTGATTGTTCGGAATGTTTCCGCTGGCTCGTTTTCAAAACGTCTTGGCATTGAAGAGGGCACACCATTGCCGCGACCGATTGTTGAGTTTTACTACAAAGACAAAAAATTGGGTAATCCGCTTGTCGCCGAAGAACACATTGTGGCCCTTGGGTGGGCCAGCCAGCAAGATTTGGATGATATGGTCGCCATTGCCTTGCGGGTGAATGATTTCACTTCAGGCATTCTTTTTGGCGTTGGCATCAAATTGATCGATTTCAAACTGGAAATAGGTCGTATTTGGGAAAATGAGTACCAAAGACTGATCGTTGCCGATGAAATCAGCCCAGATACCTGTCGTTTGTGGGATATGGAAACCGGTGAGAAACTGGATAAAGACGTATTTCGCCACGACATCGGCAACGTGGCCGATGCATATACCGAAGTTGCACGTCGTTTGGGCGTTTTGCAGCAAAATAATCAACCCGTTACTAAACCGACCCTAATTAACTGAAAGGTTTCCTGATGAAAGCTCGTGTACATGTCATGCTGAAAAATGGCGTTCTTGACCCTCAAGGGGCGGCCGTGCGTCACGCACTTGGAACACTTGGATTTGAGGGCGTGAATGGCGTTCGCCAAGGCAAAGTGATCGAGCTGGATCTTGCAGAAACCGATAAGGCAAAGGCCGAAGCCAGCGTTGCGCAAATGTGTGACAAGCTTTTGGCGAATGCAGTTATCGAAAGCTATACGGTGGAATTGATCTGATGCGCGCTGCTGTCGTTGTATTTCCGGGTTCAAACTGTGATCGCGATTTGGCTGTGGCGCTTGAAAAAGCGGGCGCGGACGTCACGATGGTTTGGCACAAAGACACTGATCTGCCTAAAGGGTTAGATTTTGTCGGTGTACCGGGTGGGTTTTCGTTTGGTGACTATCTGCGCTGTGGTGCAATTGCCGCGCGGTCACCAATTTGCCGCTCTGTTGTGGATTTTGCCAACAAAGGTGGCCATGTCTTTGGCGTTTGTAACGGTTTTCAAATCTTGACTGAAACCGGCCTGTTGCCCGGTGCATTGCTGCAAAACGCGGGTCTCAAATACATTTGCAAAAATGTGGGCCTAAAAGTTGAAAGCACAAACAGCGCCTTCACAGCAGGTTACACCGCTGGCAGTGAAATCACCATTCCAGTTGCCCACCACGAGGGGAACTATACGGCTGATGCTGAAACGGTTGCCATGTTGCAGGCTGAGGATCGTGTCGCCTTTACCTATACCGACAACCCAAATGGTGCGACGGCTGACATCGCCGGCATTTTTTCGGAAAATCGTCGTGTTTTAGGAATGATGCCACATCCAGAACGTATGGCAGAACCTGCGCATGGGGGCACCGATGGGGCGCCGATGTTTGCAAGTCTTATCAATGCGCTGATCCCCGCCTAAAAAACGAGATGCGCTTGTCGTTACCTCACGCTTGGCCCTAAACTGGCCATATGAGCGCAGATACCGATATTTATCAGACCTACACAGATCGCCGCACCACTTGGATGGTGCGGGTGATTATCATGTTGCTTGTTGGGTTGGCGGTGACCACTGTTTGGGTGACAAACCTGTGGATGACCGAACGATTTACGGTGGCTACGCGCACGCAGATCGAGGTGCGATCGGCGCTTTATTCTGGGAATATCGTATCCGAAGTTCAGCGGGTTGCCGTTATTCCGTTGCTTTTGGCACGTGACCCCGCCCTTATTTCGGCGCTTTATAGCGACGATTTTGCCACCACATCGCAACGTCTGATAACATACCAAGAAGAAACAGGCGTGGCGTCATTGACCCTGCTTGATCGGGATGGACGAACTGTTGCGGCCACTGATCGAACGTTGTTGGGTACAAATTTTCGCGGTGTGCCATTTTATGTAGCCGCTACACGCAGCAATGACACGGTTTTTAACACCACCGAACTTGAAACCGGCGCTTTTGAATTTACGTATGCGCGGACCATTCAGTTTGAAAAAGATCGTGTTGGCGTCATCGTTGTCCATGTCGATTTGAACAAATTTGAGGGGCGTTGGGCCGGATCATCAGATGCAGTGTTATTAACAAATTCCGAGGGTCGCGTCATCCTATCAACAGAATCGCGTTGGCGTGGATTAGCTGTGGATGAGGCACTGGCCCGTGCCAGCCCGCCATCCGCCATTGCCCAAGCATTTGAGGCCACGGCAGGGTGGCGAAATTTCCCAACCGACGCTTATTTTCTGGGGCAATCGGTTATGCGCCACGACATACGTCTGCCTTTTCAAGGATGGCAATTGTCGACATTCACCAGTTATTCGTCCGTTCGCGAGCGGGTAAACGGTGTGTTGGCTTTGGAAATTATGGGTTTTGCATTGTTGCTAACCTTTGTTTTTTATCTTTTGTCGCGTCGCGCACTGTCTAAATCTTTGTTCTTTCAACAAGAATCCTATGAGTTGCGCGATCTGAACTTGGCCCTAAAACGGGAAATTACAGAACGTGAACGGGTTGAAAAAACATTGGAAGTGGCCGAGCAGACGATTGCGCAATCCTCGAAGCTAGCGGCACTTGGGGAAATGTCTGCCGCCGTAAGTCACGAATTAAATCAACCACTGGCGGCGATGAAAACGTATCTGGCGGGGGCAAAATTGCTTTTGCAACGTCGCCGACCCGAAGAGGCAATGTCGTCCTTTCAACGCATCGACGATTTGATCGAACGCATGGGCTCTATTACCCGCCAACTAAAGGCACATGCTCGCAAAGGTGGTGATGCATTTGAGGTTTTGGATATGCGCGATGCGGTTTCTTCAGCTCTTGCAATGATGGAACCGCAACTCAATAAAATGGACGTAGAGATCATCAACCAATCCCCTAAGGAGCCGGTGTTGATCAAGGTGGACCGTATTCGCTTGGAACAGGTGATCATTAATCTTTTGCGCAATGCACTGGACGCAATGAACGAACAAACCACAAGACGCCTTGAAATCCTTTTGTTCGCTAGCGAAATGGCCACTTTGGCCGTGCGCGATAGCGGCACAGGTCTCGAAGACTTGGATGAAGTTTTCGAACCGTTTTACACGACCAAAAGTCCTGGTGAGGGCGTTGGGTTGGGGCTGGCCATATCAAGTGGGATTATCAGCGATCTGGGTGGTCGATTAACCGGACGAAACGCAGAAAGTGGGGGGGCGGTGTTTGAAATTCAATTGCCGCTTCACCATATAAATTCAGAGGCAGCGGAGTAATAAGATGTCAGAGCAAATAAAAATTGCCGTCGTAGATGATGAACAAGATATGCGTCAGTCGATCAGCCAGTGGCTGGCTTTGTCTGGTTTTGAAACCGAAACTTATGCCTCGGCAGAAGCTGCGTTAAAGGTAATTGGCCAAGGATACCCCGGTATCGTCGTCAGTGATATCAAGATGCCCGGCATCGATGGTATGACTTTTTTGAAAAAATTAATGAGCATGGACAGTGCGTTACCTGTCATCATGATCACGGGCCACGGCGATGTTTCCATGGCGGTTGAGGCGATGCGCATTGGTGCGTATGACTTTTTAGAAAAGCCGTTTAACCCTGATCGCATGACGGAACTGGCAAAACGCGCCACACAAGCGCGACGTCTAACCTTGGATAACCGAGCGTTAAGGCGCGAGTTGTCAGATGGCACTGTATTGATCCGCAAACTTATCGGTTCATCCCCTGTCATGGAGCGTCTGCGCGAAGATATTCTTGATCTAGGTCAGGCCGACGGCCACGTTTTGATTGAGGGCGAAACAGGTACGGGCAAAACGCTCGTGGCCCATGCATTGCATGCCGTTGGGCCCCGCGCTGGTAAGAAATTTGTTTTGTTGTCCTGCGCTGCATTTGAAGCGGAAAGTCTTTCCGCCAAGCTGTTTGGCCCAACCGAGGATGGCAGCCTGCCTTTGGTAGAAGAGGCGCGCGGCGGAACCTTGTTGCTTGAGGATATCGAGGCTTTGCCCGGGCATCTTCAGGCGCGTTTGTTGACGTTTATTAACGAACAAGGCGCGTCTGTTGAAACACGGATTATTGCGATTTGTAATTTGGCAGAAGAAAACAAAACCTGTGAAGATGCCTTGCGTCCTGATTTGTTTTATCGCTTGGCAGCCATGAAAATTAGCATGCCGCCCCTTCGTCAACGTGGCGAGGATGTGCTGACTCTTTTCAACCGGTTTTCACAACAATATTCCGAAGAATACGGATGCGATGCACCCGATATTTCAGCCCAAGAGGCCGCGCAATTGTTACAGGCGCCTTGGCCCGGAAATGTGCGCCAATTGATCAATGTGGCGGAACGGGCAATTTTGCAAAACAGACGGGGCTCAGGGTCAATTTCATCGCTGTTGATGGCGGAAAATGATCAAGCCCAACCCGCAATCGCAACCGATGGCAAGCCGCTAAAGGAATACGTCGAAGCGTTTGAAAAAATGTTGATCGATAATACGATGCGGCGCCACCGTGGTTCTATCGCCAGCGTGATGGAAGAGCTGTCGCTGCCGCGTCGTACGTTGAACGAAAAGATGGCGAAATATTCGCTTAGCCGTTCGGATTACCTATGAATAGTGTGCCGCAGTTAAATCTGGATTGGGCGTCAGATGACGTAAACGGATTGCGCAAAGCCTATGCCGCAGATCGCGCAGAATACATTGATGATGCGCCAAAAGACGTTGAAGTGGAACGGTTTTCCGTACTTGGGGTGGGTGGGCTTTTGTTTTCACCGCCAGAAATTCGATCAAGCACGCCAATCCTATATTTCCATGGCGGCAGTTGGATGGTTGGATCGCCCCGAACGCATCGCACTCTTTGTGCGGTGTTGTCCAAAGTGTCGGGTCGTCATGTGATTTCTGCCAGCTATCGTTTGGCACCTGAACATGAATTTCCGACGCAGAAAGTAGACGCCGTTATGGCGGTGAATGCGGTTTTGCAAGGTCGTGTGGCACCCTTTGACACGCCTTTGCGGGTTGCTTTGGCGGGCGACAGCGCAGGGGCCGCTATGGCACTTTGGGCCGAGGCGGGATTAAACGCGCGGCAAAGGGGCCAGATTGAACAAGTCATTTGCCTTTATGGTGCATTTGGATTGCGTGACAGCGACAGTTTACAGCGCTTTGGGCCCACTACACCGGGTTTATCCAAAAACGATGTCGCCGCATTTTACGGTCGTTTAGGCCCCAATGTGCCGACGAATTTCACATCAACTTTTGCCTCTCTTGGCGCGCCGCTAACCTTGTTGATTGCAGAAAACGATCCTTTGGCTGACGACAGTCGAGCCCTGGCAGAATGGGCGAAAAAGCAAGGACGTACTGTAAACATCGTCGAGGCAGAAGGTTACGGCCACGGGTTTATGCACACGGCGGGGCGCGACGCAAAAGCGGCGGATTTATTAAGGACGGCCAGCAGCCAATTAAAGCCAATTTATCAACGCTAAATCATCGCTAGACTTGGGTGGTGGGCAATGAATCCGGTAAATGGATTTTTGCGACCTGTTCCGCAATCGGATCATTTGACAATGGATGCGGATCCGCGCTGACGGCGTTGGGATTTTTCAAATCACGCCATTCGCCGCCTTGGTAAATTTCAAGCGCGGAAAAGTTGGCTTTATAGGCCATCTTAGGGCTGCCAGGGACCCAATACCCCAAATAGACATAAGGCAGACCAGCCTCGCGCGCGATTTCTATGTGATCCAGAATAATGTGCGTGCCAAAGGAATTTCGCGCCATTTCAGGTTCATAGAATGAATAAACCATCGATAGCCCATCATCCAAAACATCCGTCAAACAAACAGCTGCCAATGATTTTGGCGCATCCTCAGTTTCGTGCCAATACTCGATAACACGACTGCGAATGGGGGTTTCTTCGATCATGGCCGCAAATTCAAAAATATCCATATCGGCCATGCCACCGTGGGCGTGGCGTGCATCAAGATAGCGGCGAAATAGCGAATATTGATCCTCTGTGGCCCAAGGCGATGTGGCCTCGCGGCTGAGATCCTTGTTGCGACGCATAATGCGGCGTTGGCTTTTTGAGGGAACGAAATCAGCCACGCGTACCCGCGCTGACATGCAGGCCGAACAATCCGTGCAAGAAGGGCGGTAAAGTACATTTTGAGATCGCCGAAAACCCTGCTTTGACAGACTGTCGTTCAGCATTTTTGCGTGATCACCCGCAAGTGATGTGAACAGCTTTCGTTCCATGCGCCCATCTAAGTAGGGGCAAGGTTGTGGGGCAGTCACATAGAACTGTGGGGCGAGTGGTAAAGAGTGGCGCATATTCTGTACATTTATCGGTCAATTAAAGTTAACAATTCATTATCAACGCGCCAATAGATTTTTTCCTGATCATCATAACTTGGCAAAAAACGTGCCAAAAACCGCGCATTTTGGACGGATTTTGCCCCAAACGTGAAAAAGGGCCGCAACAATGCGGCCCGATTTCGTTAATTCGCCTTTAAAGTGTGATTAATCTTCGTCTGTATCTTTGGCTTTCAGACGTGTTGGTTTCGCTTTTGTAGCGCGTTCGTCCATGAAATCGTCAAATTCAGACTTGTCTTTCGCCTCGCGTAGACGTTCCAAAAATGATTCAAACGCCGCTTGTTCACTTTCTAGACGAGAAAGCGTTTCTGCTTTGTATGTGTCAAAGGCGACGTTGCCTGTGCTTGGCATGCCGCGATGGGCATCCATGTGACGGTTACGACGACGGGTAGATGAACAACCATTAAACATGCGTTTACTCCAGATCATATATGCAAGAAGGGCAAGGCCAACAGGCCAGAAAAAGACAAAGCCAAGGATCATAGCAACGATCCAAGCGGTTTTACCGCGTTCATCAAGCCAAGTTTCTGCTTGGGTGGGCCAGGTTGCGACGGTGCTCATTTATATCTCCTTATAGGTGTGTGGCGTGAAGAGTGCCGATTGTGATTCTATTGCTTCAGTATGTAAATGTTATTTACATTAACATAGATAGGCAAGCAAAATCGTAATACAAGAATGTGCGCGCGATATTTCGCTCTTATTTAGTGAAATCCGCCATTTTAGCGCCAGATAGGGCCAATAATTGCGTAGGAGTGCTGGAAAACACGTGATTTGGTGTACCAGCAGCGGCCCAAACAATGTCAAATTCTGTCAATCTTGTATCAAAATAGGCGCGCGGTTGCGTTAAATGCCCAACAGGGGAAATGCCACCAATAGCGAAACCCGTTACCTTTCTGATTGTATTGGCGTCCGCCTTATCAAGCACTTCGCCGGCCAATTCTGTGGCCTTGGCAGGATGTACTTCATTAGCACCAGCCGTCACAAAGAGATAAAGATCACCGCTTGTTTGCCCCTGAAACAAAATGGACTTGGCAATTTGGTCGACCTCACATTCAACGGCGTCGGCGGCTAACTGTGCGGTTCGGGTTGGTTGTTCCATGGCCAAAATGTCGGCTTTGCCTGTGGCCGCGATTAATGCGGCCTTTACGCGATTTAAACTTTTGCCCATTCCGACATCCTTTGTATTTTCCGTAAAGAAACACTTTTTATACGCCTCTACAATCACTTGACCATTGTGCGCCCATGGGATCATCCTGCGATTATGAGTTTTGCAAATTACATAACCCGAGAAATCCGCGCTTTTGATCCTGAACTTGGCAAGATTGGCGGTGAATTGGCGGGGGAATTTTCCTCAGAGACACGCAGGCTATTATATGGGGCAGCAGGGTCCAGCCCCTATTTGGCGACTTTGATGTGCAAGCATGCTGAATGGTTGTCTTGGGCTTTTACACAAGATCCTGATCAGGTTTTGCCGCAACTTTTGGCGGCCCTTGATCCCCAAAGCCAGAATTTGATGCGCGATTTACGTATCGCAAAAGGGCGCGTGGCATTGTTTACAGGATTGGCTGATTTGGCGGGTGTTTGGCCGCTTGAAAAGGTTACCACTGCGCTGACACAGTTAGCGGATCGCGCGTTGGATGTCGCGCTACAGCAATTGGTGGCCGCGGATATTCGCCGCAAATTCTTACCAGACAGAACCGAGGCCGATGTTCCGAACGCCGCTGGAATGGTGGTTCTGGCGATGGGTAAAATGGGTGCGTTTGAATTGAATTATTCATCAGACATTGATTTGATCTGTTTGTTTGATGCCAGTCAGTATGACCCTGATGTTCATAACGAAGTACGCAGTCGTTTTATCAAGATCACCCGAATGGTCACCAAAATCATGCAAGAAAATACCGCTGATGGTTATGTTTTCCGCACCGATTTACGTCTGCGCCCAGATGCATCTGTCACGCCGGTTTGTTTGGCAATGGAGGTGGCCGAGCGATATTATGAAAGCGTGGGGCGCACATGGGAGCGTGCTGCATTCATCAAAGCACGCGCTTGTGCAGGGGATATCGCTGCGGGTGAAAAATTCCTACAACGCATGGCGCCTTTCGTGTGGCGTCGGCATTTGGATTTTGCCGCCGTTCAAGATGCAAACGACATGCGTGGGCGTATTCGGGATCATAAAGGATTGAATGGCGCGATTGTTTTAGAAAACCACAACATGAAACTGGGGCAAGGCGGCATTCGTGAGATTGAGTTCTTTACACAGACCCGCCAATTGATTGCTGGCGGACGTGACGCAAGCTTGCGCAGCCGTGAAACGGTGGCGGGATTGCATGCGTTGGCCCAAAAGGGCTGGATCAACACTGATGAAGCCACTCGTCTGACTGACCATTACCGTGCGCACCGCGAAATCGAACACCGTTTGCAGGTTTTTCGAGATGCGCAAACCCATAATCTGCCCAAATCGGCCGAGGAATTTGAACGTCTGGCTTGTTTGACGGGGCATGATACCGCGCAAGACTTACGCCTTGATCTGATGGATCGATTGGAAAAGGTCGCCACGCTGACTGAGCCCTTCTTTGCGCCAAAACACGACGATGCGGCGATGACCATTTCGTCCGAAATGGCCGAACGCACAGAACGTTGGCTGGCTATGCCTGCATTGCGCAGCGATCGCGCCACACAGATTTTTCAACGCCTTCGTCCTTTGATTTTGCAACGTCTTGAACGTGCGGATGACCCTAGCGAGGCGATGGGCCATTTTGAAACTTTCCTCCAAGGCCTACCTGCGGGCGTACAACTGTTTTCCTTGTTTGATTCCAACACGCAATTGTTGGATTTATTCGTAGACATCTGCACCACCAGTCACGGCTTGGCGCATTATCTGTCCCAAAACGCATCAGTTTTGGATTCTGTGTTGGATGGTGGCTTTTTTGAACCATGGCCCGATGTGGCAAGCTTGCAAAAACAACTGACGCGGCAATTGGGGCGAGCAAAAGACTATGAATTGATGTTGGATGCCGCCCGTCGCTGGCGCAAGGATTGGCATTTCCGCATCGGGGTGCATCATCTGCGCGGCATTATCACGGCGAATGATGCCGCGTCTCAATATGCGGATTTAGCCGAGGCGATTTTGGGCGCGTTATGGCCTTTTGTTGCGGATCAATTTGCGCAACGCCATGGCGATCAGCCCGGCAAAGGGGCCGCTGTCTTAGCCATGGGCAGTTTGGGGGCAGGGCGGCTGAACGCGCAATCTGATTTAGATCTGATTGTGGTGTATGATGCAGATGGCGCTGATGCATCTGATGGCCCGCGACCGTTGTCTGTACGACCGTATTATGCACGGTTAACGCAAGCGTTTATCACTGCAATTACGGCGCCAACGGGCGAAGGGCGGTTGTATGAGGTCGATATGCGATTGCGCCCGTCTGGCCGACAGGGACCCGTCGCAACGTCGCTGTTGGGGTTTCAGTCCTATCAAATTGACGAAGCGTGGACATGGGAACATCTGGCCCTAACACGCGCGCGCGCGGTGGCTGGTGCAACAGAAGTTGGCCAAGGCGTTGAAGAAATTCGCGCAGAGGTATTAAAGGCGAAATCGCCGGGCGAAACGGTGATTGCCGATGTGCAAGACATGCGTCGCCGTCTGGCAGAGGCAAAACCTGCACGTAACCAATGGGATGGAAAATCAGGTGCAGGTCGGATGATGGACATCGAACTTGTGGCCCAAACCGGTGCCGTTTTGGCGGCAAGTACGGAAAGTCTGACACAATCGCAATTACAAGTCGGTGTAGGAACAGGACTGATTTCCGAAGAAAACGCGGTGGAACTGGCGAAAACTTACGAATTGCTAAGCAAAGTCAACGCTTTCTCACGACTGTTGGCAATTGATGATTTAGACGTGAACACGTTAGGCCAAGGTGCCCAGGAATTTCTGATGCGAGAGACCGGCGCACAAAGCATGCAGGACTTAGGTGCGAATTTGCTAGAAAAAACGGTTCGTGCCGCGAAAATCATTGATCAGGCTCTAGACGAACGCCTTTAAAAATGCTGAAGCTGCCTTGTCTATAGGAGAGATGGTTGTGGATATAAAAGCGATCGACAAAAAAGGGCTCATTCGTGAATCTTATCGTATTGAGGGGATTACCGAGGGCGAATGCCGCTCCATCCTGTTGGATTGGGCGTTGTCGATGCCGCTTGATGCCGACACCAGCCCCGCTATCTCTGCGCTATTGGATTATTATGGTGCGGATATGCCGGATCACCCAATGACAGTGGTTTTGAAGCAAGGTTTGCAAAAGCCCAATGTCACTGGAAAACGTCGTGGTGGCCGCGCCGCACGCGTTGGAACTTATTCGTAAGCAGATTGATGTGTAAAGACGGGGCTGTTTGCGGATAGGGTGCTATGTATTCGCGTCCAAACGGATCATTAACCACTCGCTATAGCATGCCAGTTAACTGTTTGGTCGTTATAAGAAATTCAAAAACCCAACGATTTGCATAGCATTAGGTGTAAAGTTAGTTACGTAATCGCCCGCGTTTAATTCTCCATGGTTCAGTTTACTGTGTTTACTGGTACGGTCGGTTGCGCGGACAAAATTGCCAAAGGTAACCACCTGCTTTGGAGGATATAACCGTTGCCTCAACACACCAAATCGAGTGCTAATCCGGCGAAGCCTTGGCTCGCATCAGAAACTCACTAGAAGTCGGGTGAAGCTATCGCTGTCGTAAGCATATGTCGAAATTGTGCTCGGTACTCGTCGCTGCCTAATTCTGCAATTCCGTCCAAATGCAGGATTTTTTGACCGACACTAAATCCCATCATCGCTGCAAAGAACAACGCGGCCTGCGATTTGCTACCAATAATTTTCTCCAAACCACTCTGCCAGTATTCGTACTGAATTCTGGCCACAATTATTCCAACTTCGCTATCATTAGCATTGAGAAGGATCATGGAAATCGGTGAGGCCTCAGTTCCTTCTTTTGGCGCATTCGCGAACATTTCTACGAAGGCGTCAACAAGACTATCTGCGGTCAGAAAATCATCAGGATCAATTTTCTTGAGCGTATCAAGCGTCGCCTCGAACAACCCCAACTTTGATCCGAAATACCGCGCAATCAATGCAACGTCCACGCCAGCCGCTTTTGCAACCTCACGCACTGATACATTCGAATAGCCTTTGGACCAAAATAATCTGCGCGCATGTGTTTGCAGAAGGTCTCGTGTGTCTTGTCCCTTTTTCATCCTCCCAATTTAGGTTTGGATATTCTTTTTGTCAACGAGTGTTGACAAGGAGTTGTGTTTACCTATATTGCGATAAGTCAACACTCATTGACATCAATCGTTGACTTACAGCATGCACTCCGAAAGGGAATATAAGATGACAAACACAGCTCTCATCACTGGCGCTTCATCTGGAATGGGCGTCGAATTCGCAAGGTATCACGCGTCAAAAGGTGGAGACCTAATTATCACCGCAAGACGTGAAGCCGAATTGCAAAACCTCAAGTCAGAGCTTGAAGCCAATCACGGTGTCACTGTCCATGTTGTTGCATTGGACCTCGGAGCGAATGGCGGGGCAGAGGCGCTATACAAAGCGGTGCGAGAAACGGGTGAAACTGTTAAAGTTCTTATCAATAATGCTGGATTTGGTGGTCACGGCGTTCACATTGAGCGCGAGTTGAGCCAAGAACACGGGATGATTGATCTCAATATTAAGGCCGTCGTTTCGCTGACGCATATGATCGGTAATGATATGGTCAAATCTGGTGGGGGCAAGATGCTGCATGTCAGTTCAACTGCCGGATTCATGCCGGGCCCCATGCAAGCGGTATATTTCGCATCTAAGGCCTTCGTCACTTCGTTTTCGCAAGCCATCGACCAAGAGCTTCGAGGACGAGGAGTCACATCAACAGCACTTTGTCCTGGCGGGGTAGCAACCGAATTTTTGGAAACTGCTAACCTTGAAAACACTCGAATGGGCAAGGGCAGTGCCAGCTTTGCGACTGCGGAATCTTGCGTAAAACATGGCTATGATGCGATGATGAAGGGAGAACTGGTTACCGTGAACCAAAAATCTTACTCCTTCTTAGTAAACTGGATTGTACCACTCATGCCGCGTCGTCGTGCCTTGAAAATGATTGCGGATACACAATCTGAAGGATGAAACCGAGTATTGCGCAGCACCTGAGGATTGATCATCCAATTGGTCCTCAGCGCGCGATCAGGAATTAATTGCTTCCAGAAGAGTCCAAGCAGGTTGAGCAGTTTTGAGTCAACATCGAAAGTGGCGCGAGACGGAGCAAATTCACGCTTTAAATTGGACCCCCTGAAGGTATTCTAAATCGTGAACTAAGGCTTATCTGCAGACATCCGCTGAAGTGCAATAAACGGGCGCTATGGACCCAGAGTAGATACTCGTTCTACTCTGAATTCTTGCAGGTATGTCTAAAAAGATGATCTTTGCGGCAACACAGGAAAATCTTGTTCGTGATTTAGCGCTCACTGCATTAATTACCGAGGCAACGCAGCAGCGGCCGCAGCTAGGGCCGTAATGTCATCCCACTTTTCTGCCTTAACCAAATTGCCGGGCGCAACCCAGCTGCCGCCGGCACAAACCACGTTGGACAACGAAAGATATTCAGTTGCGTTGCTTGGGCTAACACCGCCTGTCGGGCAGAATTTTACCGCCTGCAACGGGCCACCAAGGTTTTTGATCGCTGGTGCGCCGCCGGAAGTGGAGGCTGGGAAAAACTTTAGCATGTCATAACCACGTTCCAGCAAGGCCATAACTTCGCTGGCTGTGACGGCACCGGGCAACATTGGCAAACCAACATCTTCTGCCGCGGTCAAAAGCTTGTCCGTGGCACCCGGGGAAACCCCAAATGTAGCACCCGCATCACGGGCGCGTTTAACGTCATCGGGCGTTAGCAAAGTGCCAGCACCAACAACGCCGCCCTCAACTTTGGACATTTCCGTGATCACCGCAAAGGCATCCGCCGTGCGCAAAGTCACCTCAAGCGCGGGCAGGCCGCCCTTTACCAAAGCACGTGCCAAGGAGGCGGCGCGAGATACATCTTCGACCACCAAAACAGGGATGATCGGTGCCAATTGGCAAATTTCAAGAGCTTTGGCAGATGCCTCTTGTGGAGAAAGTGTCATTTAGAAATCCTTAGTATAGTGCACTGGCACCTTGGGTAGCGGGGCCGACATTACGGCGGAACTGTTCAAACAATTCGCGGCCCATGCCAGTGTGATTATCGGTTAGATCAGGCGGGGTCGCTGTACGCCCTGCTAAATCAGTCAAAACCTCAATTTCGCCCGTTGTTGCGTCAAGGCGTATCATATCACCGTCTTGGATGAGGGCAATGGGGCCACCGTCCGCGGCCTCGGGCGACAGATGGATGGCAGCAGGCACTTTGCCCGATGCACCGGACATTCGACCATCCGTCAACAGCGCCATTTTGTACCCGCGATCTTGTAAAATCGCCAGCACAGGCGTCAGGCTGTGCAATTCGGGCATGCCATTGGCCTTGGGGCCTTGGTAGCGCACGACAATAACAGTATCGCCCGTGAATTCACCTGCGCGGAATGCTTCCTTCACTGCGTTTTGGCCGTAAAAAACCCGCGCAGGGGCTGTGATTGATTGGCGTTCTGGGGCAACGGCTGACACTTTAATGACGGCTTCGCCCAGATTGCCAGCAAGACGCGCTAATCCACCTGAGGGGGAAAACGGGTCAGCCACTTTGCGCAGGATCTTGGCATTTAGCGTTTCCGTGGGCGCGGCATGCCAGGACAATTCCCCGTCGATCAATTTGGGTTCGGCGGCATAATCTGCAAGGCTGGCACCATAACTGGTGACGGCATCGCCGTGCAAAAGACCAGCGTTTAGCAATTCGCCAATCATGAAGCCAAGCCCACCAGCAGCGTGAAAATGATTAACATCGGCCAACCCGTTTGGATAAACCCGCGCCATCAAAGGTGTTAGTTCGGAAAGATCAGCAAAATCTTGTAGTGTAATTTCAATTCCTGCAGCACGCGCCATAGCGGGCAAATGCAAGATTAGATTGGTTGAGCCGCCTGTGGCCATCAATCCCACCATACCATTCACAAATGCGCGCTCGTCTAGCACTTGCCAAGTGGGTCGGTTGCGTCCTGTAAGGGCTGTATTGTTAATGGCTTGCGCCACGGATTGTTCGGTAAGGGCGGCCCGTAGATCGGTGCCCGGATTGACAAAACTTGTGCCAGGCAAATGCAGCCCCATGAACTCCATTAACATCTGATTGGTGTTTGCGGTGCCGTAAAACGTACAGGTGCCGGGGCCGTGATAAGAAGCCATTTCCGCTTTCATCAGACCTTCGCGGTCGATTTCACCAGTGGCAAACTGCTGACGCACCTTTGATTTTTCATCATTTCCCATGCCACTAACCATGGGGCCGGCAGGAATGAACAGGGCAGGTACGTGTCCAAAGGTGGCCGCGGCAATGACCAGACCGGGAACGATTTTGTCACAAACGCCCAAAAACACAGCGGCATCGAACGTATCATGACTTAGGGCAACGGCGGCTGACAAAGCGATGACATCACGGGAAAACAACGACAGTTCCATGCCTGCACGCCCTTGCGTTACACCATCACACATGGCGGGCACACCGCCGGCCACTTGGGCGGTGGCGCCTAATTTGCGCGCCGCCTCTTTTATTTGCGCAGGATATGTTTCAAACGGCTGATGGGCCGACAGCATGTCGTTAAAGGCCGTGACGATGCCAATGTTTGGTTGTCGGTCCGCCATTAGCGTGCCTTTGTCGCCCCCCATCGCGGCATAGGCGTGGGCCTGATTGCCGCAACTTAGGTGCGCACGAGCAGGGCCGTTGCTGGCTGCTTTTTTCATCCGTGCCACATAATCTGCGCGTGATGTTGCGGAACGCGCTATAATTCTGTCAGTTACAGCAGCTAGCGTTGAATTGATGGCCATTAGGGTCGTCCTTATAGATATGTTAGCGCTAACATATCATGCCAAATCAAAACTCACAATGGCCTTTGCGTCGCAGGGGATTGTGCATGACCTAGCGACAATCATGCGAAATACCCCCAATTTGGGCACGATTTCCGTAAATACCCCTTCATTTTCCCCATTTTGGCCACAATCAACAGTCAAATATTGCTTAACGAAAAATGAAATACGGTAAAGGAGACCCCAATGATTGGCTTTCGTTTGATAACAGCAGCGGTAGTATTTGGCGCCCTTAGCGCATGTTCCAGTTCTGATCTTGTAACGCGCAACAGCGCGGCAGATCCTATTGCATTGCAGCTTCCGACAACTTCTTGGTCAGTGGCCGATGTGAACGTAACAGTTCCACGCAACCTTCTCACAACAGAAGCGGATATGTATTACCCGCGGGCTGATTTGGTTTGGCATGGCGATCCAGTAGGGGACCGTTATGTTCAAGTCGAAGAACTAATGGATCGTGGTCTAACCGCGGGTGTTGCCAATTTGAATGGCACACGCCCCGTAAATTTTGAGGTAACTGTCCGTCGTTTCCACGGTGTAACGCCAAAAGCCGCCAATACCGTAGGTGGTGTGCATGATATGGTGTTTGACCTTGCTGTTGTTGATGCCGGAACAGGTGTTATTCTTGCCCCAGCGCAAACCTATCAAGTCGATGTTAAGGCATATGGTGGGAACCGCGCGCTTAAGGCAGCACGCGCTGGTTTCACACAGAAATATCGCATCATGGCCGGTCTTCAGGATTGGGCACAAACCGAATTCGGTGTCTCAAAATCAACACCCGAAGTACCAAACGGCTATGTTGCCCTGAACTAGGGTCTTTTCAGTCAACAAAATTGCGTTTAAGGGGGCAGTCATGAACCAGCCCCCTTATCCCGTTGTCCGCCTTAAACCGAAACTAGATTCCAGTGCTATCCGCTATGGTGCACCTTGGGTCTTTGCCAATGAATTGGTCACCGATCGCCGCACACGCGCGCTTGATCCCGGTGCCATTGCTGTTCTTGAAGACAGCGATCGCCGACCCATTGGTGTTGTGACGGTAAATAACAATTCCAAAATTATTGGTCGTATTTTGGATCGTAATCCAGCCGCCGTTATTGATGAGGCATGGCTGACACATAAACTGACGCAAGCCGCGGCGATGCGCGACCGTCTGTTTTCCAAACCTTTTTATCGTTTAATCCACGCCGAGGCAGACGGTTTGCCCGGTGTTATCATTGATCGTTTTGGCGATATTGCCGTGATCCAGCCAAATGCGGCTTGGGCTGAAATGATGATGGATCAGTTTATTGCGGCCTTGCAAACAATAGGCATCAAATCTGTTGTCAAAAGTGGCACGGGCCGCGCGCGCAAATTAGAAGGCTTGGTCGAAGAAATGACCGTGCCTTTGGGCAGCGTGACGGCCAAAGTACCAGTTGCGATGAACGGTGCTACATATATGGCTGACCTTATCGGTGGCCAAAAAACCGGCATCTTTTATGACCAGCGTCCAAATCATGCATTTGCGGCGGGTTTGTCTAAAGATGTGCGCGTTTTGGATGTGTTTTCCCATGTCGGTGGCTTTTCATTGGCAGCCTTGGCCAATGGCGCAAAATCTGCGTTGGCGGTTGATGGTTCAACGGCTGCTTTGGCGTTGGCCCAAGAGGGGGCCGAGGCCAGCGGTGTTGCTGATCGTTTTGAAACACGCTGTTCTGATGCCTTTGATGCGCTGACAGCATTGGCCGCTGAGGGGCAAGAATTTGAGGTGGTGATTTGTGATCCACCGGCGTTTGCACCAAACAAAAAAGCCGCCGAGGCAGGATTACGTGCCTATGAAAAAGTGGCGCGTTTGGCGACTGCTTTGGTGGCGGATGGTGGCTATCTTGGTCTTTGTTCGTGCAGCCACGCGGTTGATCTCACCAAATTCCGCATGGCGTGTTCACGTGGCATTGGTCGTGCTGGTGGACGTGCACAGTTGATCCACACAGGATACGCTGGTGCCGATCATCCGATGCACCCACAATTGGCCGAAAGCGGTTATCTGAAATCCTTATTTTATCGCATGATTTCATGAAGGTAATTCTCGATACATGCGTTTTGTATCCTTCTGTGATGCGGGAGGTTCTGTTGGCTGTTGCCGCCAAAGGATTGTTCACACCACTTTGGTCACCACGCATTTTAGAAGAATGGGCGCGGGCGGCACGCAAGCTTGGTCCTTTGGGTGAAATGCAGGCGCGCGGCGAAATTGCCGTGACGCGTTCTGCCTTCCCTGATGCGGTTATCACCCCCAAAGAAGGCTTGGCCAATCGGCTGTATTTACCCGATCCAGACGATATTCACGTTTTGGCGGCTGCCATCACAGGTAACGCTGATGTTTTGGTCACAATGAATGCCAAGGACTTTCCGCTGGCAACATTGCGCGAAGAAGGCGTTGAGAGACAAGATCCTGATACGTTTTTGTGGCAAATTTGGTCCGAACATCCTGATCAAGTTGTTGAGGCTCTGAAAGAAGTTCAGATCAAAGCCGCAAGAATGGATAATGTGCCACGTGATTTAAGGGCACTGTTGAAAAAAGCGCGTTTAAATCGCTTGGCCAAGGCTGTTTCTGCCTAATTCCTGATTTTCGCCCATTCGTTCTGATTTTTGGGTGGATTTTGGAATATTGTTCCTGATTGTGATGTTTACCCTCGGTTAACAGCCGTTATGATCATCGTCATTCATAGACGAGGGATTACAAATGACAGACGCACCACAACTAGGTTTTGAAACACTTCAAATTCATGCAGGCGCAGAACCAGACACCGCAACTGGCGCGCGCCAAGTGCCAATTTATCAAACAACAGCTTATGTTTTTCGTGATGCGGATCACGCGGCAGCATTGTTTAATTTGGCCGAAGTGGGAAACATCTATTCACGCTTAACCAACCCAACAGTTTCAGCCTTAGCAAACCGCATTTGCGCGCTTGAGGGTGGTGCGGGGGCCATTTGTTGTTCATCAGGTCACGCCGCCCAAATCATGGCGTTATTTCCGTTGATGTCACCGGGCACGAATGTTGTGGCCTCAACCCGCCTTTATGGTGGCACCGTTCAGCAATTTTCTAATACGATTAAGAAATTTGGCTGGTCTGCAAAGTTTGTGGATTTTGATGACGAAGCGGCGGTTGCCGCGGCCATTGATGACGATACACGCGCTGTTTTCTGTGAATCCATTGCCAACCCTGGCGGCTATATCACTGATTTGCCAGCAATCGCGGCCATTTCTGATGCGGCTGGCGTGCCTTTGATTGTGGATAATACATCGGCCACACCATATCTGTGCAACCCGATTGAACATGGGGCCACTTTGGTTGTGCATTCAACGACCAAATATCTGACAGGCAACGGCACTGTCACAGGCGGCTGTGTTGTTGACAGCGGCAAGTTTGACTGGATGGCCAGCGAAAAATTTCCATCCCTTAGCCAACCTGAACCAGCCTATCATGGGCTGACATTTGGGGCCGCACTTGGGCCAATGGCCTTTACATTCCACAGCATTGCCATTGGTTTGCGCGATTTGGGCATGACGATGAACCCGCAAGGCGCGCATTATACGTTGATGGGGATTGAAACCTTATCCTTGCGTATGGAACGTCACGTAAGCAACGCCCAAAAAATCGCGGCGTGGCTTGAGGCGGACCCACGGGTGGCGGCTGTCACATATGCTGGATTGGATTCATCCCCATACAAAGATCGCGTTGCCAAGATTTGCCCACGTGGGGCAGGGGCTTTGTTCACAGTATCGCTGAAATCTGGATATGAAGGATGTGTGAAATTCGTGAATGCCTTGAACCTGTTCAGCCATGTGGCGAATTTGGGTGATGCACGATCCTTGGTAATCCATTCGGCTTCAACCACCCACCGTCAGTTGACCGAAGAACAGCAAATCGGGGCCGGTGCGGCACCAAACACAGTACGCCTGTCCGTTGGTATCGAATTGGCTGATGATTTGATTGCAGATTTGGATCAAGCATTGGCGGCATCAGCCTAAATTTACTGCGGCCCTCGTGAAAATGGGGGCCGTATTACGACCAGCGGTTTTCCATATCCTTTATGGCCGCAATCCGTTGGGTCGTTTTAGGATGGCTTAACATCCAAGCGGGCGTCGCGGCCCCATTTGCACCTGACAATTTGTTCAACTTTTCAAACAGCGAAATTTGCGGCGCGGTTCCAATCCCTGCCTTTGTCAGCAACGCAGCAGCATAGGCATCGGCCTCGTATTCGTCATTTCGCGATAAGCGTGCCACCAATAAGGTGCCCAAAAAATTGGCAACAAAGCCGCCAACACCCGGTAAAAACCTGTTCAAGATCATCGCCAATGCCGTACGCATTGCGTTTTGGCCGGAAAAATCGATCATCCGCCGCCGTGAATGCCCTAAGGCAACGTGGCCTAATTCATGTGCGATCACGCCAGCCAGTTCCTCGGCTGTTACTTCGCCGTTTTTGTATTTGTTGAAAAATCCCCGTGTGATGAAAATGCGCCCGTCTGGTGCGGCCAACCCATTCACCTGCTCAACCTCATAAATGTTCACTTTAATCCTAGGGATTTCTAGGGCCACAGCCATTTGTTTGGTCAGTTGGTTTAACAGGGGATCACTTAGGGGTTTTGAATTTTGATCCAACTGTTTTGCCATGCGAGAGGCCGAAAGGCGGTACATGACGACGCCATAAAGCAGCGCAATAAGAATAGGGGCAAGTTTTAACATGTTTATAATATGCGTATGCGAACGTGCGCGATCAAGAGGACATCATGTCAATGTGACCGGCACTGAAAGTGGTCCGCGAAACGCCCACCCTCCCACAGGCACAGGGCCGTTTAGCGCCGCGATGGGAAAGGCATCAAAGAACATTGGCAAAGCCACGTCAGCGATAAGGCTGCGGCTGGCGGCAGCACCTGCACAGAAATGAGGACCCGCACCAAAAGATATGGCTTTGCTGGTGTCACGCGCAACTTGATATTGATCGGGTTGATCAAAAACCCTTGGGTCACGGTTGGCCGCACTGAACATAAAGAAAATGCGTTCGCCTTTGACAAAATCGGCACCACATACGTGGGTGTCTTGGGTTAATTCACGTGGGCTCATGCCAATGGGGGAATTCCACCGCGCGTATTCACCAAATGCCTGTTGAAAGCTTGCTTTTCCATTTTGGATTTGGGCCAATTGATCTGGGTTAGACAACAGTGCCCAGATCGTACCTGCTATGGCATCGCGGGGTTCATTTTGACCACCTGATATGACCAATTTGATGTTTGCACGAATTTGATCCATCGCCATGCCAGCCTGATCCAGAACGGATAAAACCGAAAAGTCAGGCGTTGTTCGCACGTGTGCAAGGCGCTGATCGATATGGGCATCAATCAAACTGGTGGCAGCATGACAGCGGGCGGTGATATCAGGGTCACCCAAATAATTGGCACAACCGTCGATCATGCCTTGGCTGACGCCATCCATCTCGGCGGCGGTCATATCTGTCAGACCTGTGATGGCCTTTAGGGCGGCGGCGGAAACAGGCATGGCAAAATCGGTGACAAGATCACAAGTTTGTTGGGTTTTTAATGCATCAATTACGGATTTAGTACCTGCAATAAACTGTGCCTGCCAATGGTCCCGGACCGTTCTCGGCGAAATTGATGGGAATATTTGACGCCTTTCGTGCTGATGTGCATCACCATCCTTGCGCATCATATTTTCGCCCATCAATTGCGTCATCAATCCACCTGGTTGGCGCGACGAAAAGATATCGATGCGTTTTTCTTGAACGAAAATATCCTCGCGCCGCGTGAACAATTTGGCGTTCAATTGGGGCACATGAACCACGGCGGCCAGTTCTTGCATGGCCTTTAAATCAGGGTATGGATCAGTCCAAAACTGTTTGGTATCAATGTTATATTCAGCGTTCTTCATGCCAATAGAAGTTTGGGTTTGTGACGCGACAATCGTTCAATCCCATTGTCTGTAACCAAAACAGAATGGCCCAGGGTCATGGCTTTACCAGTATCACTATCCATAAGGATCATGTGCAAAAAGAATACTTGCCCCTCAATCATGATCTGCGGATTGCCTTCATAAAACATTGGGAAATCCACCCAAATCGGGTTGTAGATCGCGCCCATTCCATAACCACAGGCGTTCAATCGTGCGCCTGTAAACCCGTTTGCATCAAATACACGGGCATGAGCGTTAAAGACGTTGCCCATTGGGTCACCTGCACGAATGGCGCCTTCGCAAGCCTCAAGTGCTTGGTTACACACGTCAAACATGCGGCGTTGGCTGTCGCTGGGTTCGCCGACGACGATCGTATCCATCATGGCCGCATGATACCGCGCATAGGCTCCTGACCATTCTAGTGTTAGCTGATCATTGGCATCCAAATGACGACGGCCAGAATAATACCGACACAAAAGCCCGCCTTCGCCTGATCCAATAATAAATTCATTGCCCGCATAATCCCCGCCGCCTTTGAATATAGCGCCCTGCATGTCAGCTAGAATATCACCTTCAAAGGCACCGGCGCGCGTGCTGGCTAGGGCTGCATCCAACGCATCATCTGACAGGGATGCGGCACGGCGATGCATATCAATCTCTGCTGCCGATTTATGACGGCGAAGTTCTGGCATGATGTCTGAACTTTCCACCATTTCACCCAAGGCTGCCCGTACCAAATTGCCATTCCATGCTGTCAGACCAGCGGTGCGCGTTTCCCAACCCAATCGCCCGTCTGCCACACCCAATTTGGCCAGCAGACGTACTAGGTTTTCAGCAGGGTTAACGCCTTGAATGTCTTTCCAAATGTGGATGTGATCATCGGGCAGGGTGGATGTGTATTGTGCTTGGCGTAAATCCGGCTCGCGGGTTAACAAATGCAATTCACCGTCTTTGGTCAGAACCAAACATTGAAACATCGCAAAGCCAAAGGTGTCATAGCCACAGACCCAAAAATGGCTTTCGGGTGCGAACATCAATAAGGCGTCTAAGCCTGCCTCATTCACGGCCTCGGTTGCACGCGCTAGGCGGCCTGCCATTTCGGTCTGTGTAAAATGTAGTGACATCGCGCCATCCCCTTTTTGTTCCCGCTACTGAACGCGCAAAGAGGGGCTAAATCAAGATGGAATTTGCTAAATCTGTTCTTGGTTTTTTTTGCTGCGTTTCACGATCCAAACACCCAAACCAATGGTGACAGCCAAGCCCGCAATAAAGCCCGAAGCATTGCCCATCATTGTTGCCAAATCGCTGATGCTGTCGGCAAAGAGAAAACCAAGACCAACATAAACAGTAACCCAAATCACCTCGCCCATAACACCACTGGCAAAGAATGTGGGCCATTTCATATGCAACGCCCCACTGGCAATGTTCATGTAGGGCCCAAGGGGGCTGAACAACCACCGCGTTAGAAAGATGCTAACACCGCCCATTTTTGCCAACATATTTTCGGCATCTGTAATCAGTTTTTTGCGCTTAGGTGTGCCAAACAGCCCTGAAATTAAGGCCGTGCCGCCACGCCGCCCAATGCCAAAACCAACCTGATCCCCCGCAACTGCACCGGCCAACGCGACGGTACCTGTTTGCCAAAGAATAAGATCACCACCTGCCGCAAACCCACCAGCCGTCAGCATCAACAAAGAGGCAGGAACAGGCATCGCCAGACAGCTTAGAAATGTGGTGATCCCGATCATCCACAGCCCATACAGTGGCACCAAAGACAAAAGATATTCGGTCATTTCTTTTTCAGCTTCTTGGCGCGTTCTTCGGCGATCGTGGCCTCAATGCGCTCTTTCAGAACCTCAAACGTAATATCCTGTTCTTCGACAAATTCAGCCAAAGATTTGGGGCGATCGGGTGGCTTTCTAATGCCCAATGAACTGTGCAAGCTTTCGGGCGCTATATTCCAAGAATGCGCCACATAGCGCGGTGTCATCCATGATAAGATCTCTTGGTCACGATGCGCAGGGTCTGACCAATAAATGGTGAAGGCGATTGATCTAAAGGCAAAGAAAGCCGTAACGCCAAGTGCCGCCAGAAACAGCGTCACCGCGACTGGTTGGCCGCGCCAAAAAGAGATTAGTTTTGAGAACATTTGTCATTCCTCGCCAAGCAAGTTGATATGACCTGCTTGGAAAAGGAAAATCAAGCGACCTTTGGAGTGGCCGTGCGAAGTTTCGCCTTGATCGCGTCTGGCAGCATCCGTGCGGACGAAATGCGTGGCAGTGGCATTTCTGGGATCATGTCAGTCGCAGCACCTTTGCCGTCAAAACTGTCGCGTGATGCGTAATCAATGAAACTTTCGGCTGCTACACCCTCGGCCAACAACAATTCATGGGCGCCTGTGTCGATGTGGTAATAGCTGAAACCATCTAAAGGCATGTTTGCCACTTGATAGATCGTACTGCCGTTTACCAAAGCACCTGCATTGACCAACAAGCCATCAATTTCAATGGCGTGATCCTGTGAAACCCAAAGATCGCGTCTTGGCAGATCATTGCCCAACGCACCGGCTGAAATGCAAATTGGGTTCACTTTTTTCGGATTGCTAAGACGCCCATCTATGGCCTGTTCACCCAACCAATTAACCGAGGTTGTGCCACCATTTGCCAAAGTGACCAGATCGCCGGTTTGTAAATCCTCAACCTTTTTGTCGCCCTCTGGCGTGGCGATCAATGTTCCTGCACAAAAACAATTTACTTCGGCGTTAATGGAAAGCAATTTGAATTTGTTAAAACTACCCACTGTTGAATGAAACGATATAGAGGTTAGCGGCGCACCTATTCCTAATATATTCGCACCACTGATCATTGGGCCAAAGTTGGCTGAGCCACCGCTAGCTGTATGGCCAATAATCTGCCATCCCGTGCCCATGGTGCCCGTCGTGTGCATGCTGGCGATGTTTAATGTGATTTTATAGGAACTGAATGTTCCACCAACAAATTGGTGCGTCGCATTTGCCAAACCAAGGACCGCGGAAAAAGAAGAACCTGATCCCGTGGCATGAAGGTAATGAAAGGTTCCAGTGTTGCCATGACTTGCGAATGCAAGACCATTTACGTTGACCGACCAAGTAAAGTTAATACCACTATCTGTGACAGTCAGCGTTGTTGGCGCCGATACAAATTGGCTAAAACCTTCATCAAACTCAAAAACTTCTGGGGTATTCAATGGCATTCTAGCTATCCTTGGTTAACTTTCGTGCAGGATAGCCTTCATGCGACCAAATTCAATGAAAATCTGATTTATTGTTTGATTTATTAAGCTTAGCAACTCACGGGCGAGTGATGATATCGCCTATATTGTCGTCCAAAGCCGCGTGAATTTCGTTGAGGTTCAGCTTGGATTTTAGGTCGGCAGGCAATATTCGCGCGGATGAAATGCGTGGCAGCGGCATTTCTGGAATTATGTCTGTTGCAGTGCCTTTGCCATCAACGCTGTCGCATGATTTAACTTAGTGCAACGGACCGAAAATTCACTGAACGATTTGACTGTTATTGTCCTTGTCCCAAAGACCGCACCAGTTACTTTCATCAATTCAAAGTTTATTGAACAATAATCTGATGGGAAAATTCGATTGATTAGAAACGTATATAATAGATACTGATATTTAGGGTGACTATGTTAATTGGAGATCGTGCAGAATTTTCATGTTGCGCCTTAACGTCCCAAGTCCTTCATCGCCGTTTCCAACCCTGCCAAATTCATAGGATACATGCGGTCCTCAAATATTTGGCGGATCATTTGGCAAGACTGTGTATAGGGCCAATAGCGTTCTTCCATTGGGTTGATCCACACGGCTGATCGCCATTGTTCACGGGCGCGGTTTAACCAAACTTCACCAGATTCCTCGTTCCAATGTTCGTTGGCACCGCCCTTATAGGCCACCTCGTAGGGCGACATCGAGGCATCACCGACAAAGATACATTTGTAATCTGGCCCATAGGTCCGCAAAACCTCATGGGTCGGCGTTTGTGCGTTCCAGCGCCGCGTGTTGTCTTTCCAAACACCCTCATAAAGGCAATTGTGAAAGTAAAAATATTCCAGATGTTTGAATTCGGTCTTGGCGGCAGAAAACAATTCCTCAACCACACGAATGTAGGGATCCATCGAACCGCCCACGTCTAAAAACAACAGCACCTTCACCGCATTGCGCCGTTCTGGTCGGGTTTTTACATCCAGATAGCCGTTTTCCGCTGTGGCCCTGATGGTGCCGTCAAGATCAAGTTCTTCATGTGCGCCGTCACGTGCCCAATTGCGCAAGCGTTTCAACGCAACTTTGATGTTGCGGGTGCCCAATTCAATGGTGTCGTCCAAATTAGCAAATTCGCGTTTGTCCCAAACTTTAACGGCCTTTTGATGACGGCTGCCTTCTTGGCCGATGCGCACACCCTCCGGATTATAGCCATACGCCCCAAATGGTGAGGTACCTGCCGTGCCGATCCATTTGCTTCCGCCTTGGTGACGACCTTGTTGTTCTTTTAGTCGCTCGCGCAGGGTTTCCATCAGTTTGTCAAAACCGCCCATCGCCTCGATCTCGGCCATTTCTTCGGCTGAAAGCGTCTTTTCGGCCAGTTTTTTAAGCCACTCTTCAGGCAAATCAACGGCATTAAGTACTTGATCGGTGGTGATGTTTTCCAATCCCTTAAAGGAATGCGAAAATGCGCGATCAAATTTGTCGAGGTTGTGTTCATCCTTGACCATGCTGGTGCGGGCAAGGAAATAAAATTCCTCGATGTCATAGGTGGCAATTCCTGCCGACATGCCCTCAAGAAAGGTCAGAAATTCGCGCAATGAAACGGGCACGCCAGCCCGTCTTAGGGTGTCAAAGAATGGTATAAACATGAGGCAGAGATAGCTGCAAAACGATGCCTTAACAACTGGCTTTGATGGGGGTCAGGCGGCGTTGGATTTGATCTTGGCACGAAGTTGCGGCGGTAAAGCCCGCGCAGATGAAACGCGTGGCAACGGCATCTCATCAATCAAGTCGGCTGGATTTCCTTCACCATCAAATGCATCGCGCGTCGCATAATCAATGAATGTTTCCGCCGCAAGTCCCTCGGCCAACAGCAATTCATGGTCGTCAGTTTCAACGTGATAATAGGTAAAGCCATCCTTGGGCATCGATTTTACCTGTTGAATGCTGGTGCCGTTGATCAATGCACTTGCGTTTATCAAAGTGCCGTCCTGCATGATCGCGTGATCAGGCGACAGCATCAGATCGCGTTTTGGCAGGTTTTCCCCCAAGGCGCCCGCTGAAATTTTGATCGGGTTTATTTTGTCTGGATGTTGAAAACGTGGGTAGACGTCTTGTTTGCCCAACCAACGAACTGTTGCAACACTGTTGTCCGCGCGTAAGATTTTATCGCCAGGTGAAAGGTTTTCAACTTCCTTTGCGCCGCTTGGCGTGGATATTTTTGTTCCCGCGCAAAAACAGGATAGATTTGCGGTTAAACTATATAATTTCATGCCGGGGCCGTTAAATTCCAATGTAAAACTGGTTTGTCCGGCAACAGAGAACGTGTGACTGAAGGAACCGTTATCACCAAGGGCACCATCGCCAATAAGATCACCTGTACTTGTGCCTGTGCCAGAAGTTACAACTTTCAAATACCCAGAAGAACTCAGACTAAAGCTTCCGGCTAGGGTGACAGATCCTGTGAAAACAATGCCAGTTGGGGATATTATTTCTAAAACATAAGTGTCCGTATGCAGAGATTCAGAAATAGAAAAACCCGACGCGGTATTTAAAATTGAAATGTGGCCGGGATTGTTGCTGCCACTTAAGGTGAACACCACACCGCCGTCTGTGAATGTTATGCTTGTAACGGCCGTTACCGAATAGGTACCAAGATTATTCATTTCCGTGCTGCTGGAAATTATCGAAAAGTCTGTTCCTTGAAAATCAGATAACGGCATGGTGGAAATCCTTAAATCTGGGGCGGGCTGAAATATGGTCAGTCGCCCTAGATTATTGATTTTAAACCAGCTTTGTCAAATTGAGCGTAAAATCTTACCTAACGGCAGCTAAATTAAGGGAAATTTCCCCGAGCTTGCCGATCTGCGCAGATTCTAGCGTAGCAAAATTACCGATATGACAATGGCTACCAGCGCAAAACAGATGCCAAAACCGGCGGCGTATTGCGCGGCATCTTTCCAGTCACCACCGCGAGAACGGGCCAGATAAATGCCCCATGCGATGCCGATTAATGCTGCAATTAGTGTACTCATTGCAAAGAACTTCCTTTTGCTGGGCTCAGGGCCGAGATTTCACGCAGTCGTGCCAGCACATTCGCGTCAGAGCCGAAACCGTATCGTGCCCAACCCAAGCTGTCTAGCGTCGTCATCCGAGCCTCGCTTTCGCGACCCTGCAATGACAATGCCTGTGCTTTAATCATCAAAAGCGTGGCCATCACTGCGGCATTTTCACCGCGAATGGCGGCAGGCATGTGGGCATCGACAATCTTGATCGCGCCGTGGCTGTCACCAGAAGACAGGGCATTGGCGGCCAGTTGCATGTTTATGTGGGCTGATTGCAGCTCATTTCCTGGCAGGGCGGTGTAGTATGCCGATGCCTCTAGGAATGCAGCGGTGGATAATTCAGGGGCAACACCCATGGACACGCGGCCCAAAACGAAGGTGCTGAATGCCAGCCGGTTATCGCGCCAACCATATTTTTTGGCGATCATAACAGCGCGTTTCGCTGCATCAACGCGCGCGGTAACGCCCGCTTTTGGTCCCAGCGCCACTTCAATGGCATTTATCCAATCACGCGGTGTTCGTGCATCATCTGTGGCACTGTTGCGTTGTCCACGTGGATTGATCCGCGCCAAAACACTCGGAATACGCGCTGATACCTTGGCCAATGTCATGCCGTTTTTAAGAGCTGGATCATAGTAAGCGCGTAAAACCAACATATCAAAACCGGTCAAAACAGAATGAAAGTTGTCATCGTTAAAGACAGAGTCATCCAAACGATACAAATCATTTAGGGGACCGATTGCTTGGGCAACTTCTTCGTGCAAGCAATCGCGCACCTCTTGAGGGCTGACGTTATTTGGCACAAAAATCGAAACCATTTCACGTTTTTGCAAATTTGCCCATTCACTGTTCGCGCGGCGGTGTGACTTCTTGAAATCAGACCAGCTAACGACATTTGGCACGACGAAACAGGCGGCTGTTGGCACATAGCGTTGCATTTCACCGCGCGAAATCGATTGTATCAACAGATTGGCCGTTTCATGGCGTCGAACTTCGCGGATTTCAATGCCTGCTTCGTTGCGAATGCGGCTTAATAGGATGCCCAGATCGCGACTGACATTGCTGGCCGCATCCCCTTTTAGGGCAACCAAAATAGGCCCCTCAAAACGGGTCATTGTGGGCAGAACCTTACCACTTTCCATGCGAAAGCTAAGATCCATGAAATCACGCGCGATCGTTGCATTTGAACGGGTTGTGACAGGTTGGGATCGATTGCCAAAAACCTTCATCGCGGGCAAATTGCTAATTCCGCTGTCTTTGCGCGTGGGCACATCAACAGGTGGCAAGGCGGCACAAGCAGAAAGTGCCAAAGTCAAAATAAGAATTAAATTACGTACCATTTACTATTTCCGTCTAACATATTTAAGAAAAGGGGTCAGTTGGGCGATGCGGTCATACAAAACCCGCGCCGTTTTATTAAAATGTTGGGTATTCCAGTAGGTGCTTGTGGCACCGTGCTCGTCCGCGGCCTTATAGACAGCCTCAATTAATGCGCGTCCAACACCTGTGCCACGCACAGACGGATCAGCGTATAAATCTTGTAAATAACAAGTGTTTTCAATGGACCAACCGTGTCTGTGAAATAAATAGTGGACCAAGCCAACAGGGCGTCCATCTAGCACAGCTAGTTTACAGTGAAATTCACTGTCTTTGCCGCTTAACATGCGCGAAAAAGTGCTGTCATATACTTCGTGCGGCAATTCAGTTTCGTAAAATGCCAAATATTCCCGCCAAAGTGATTCCCATTGCGAGCGGTCATCCGCCACCAATGGGCGGATAATAAGGGCGCTATTTCCCTTATTTTGTTGAATTTCTTTACTCATAACACATCCCTAACCAAATAACCGCTTGCTCCCTAAGCGGGCAGTATAACCTGCCATGAAGAATTTGGATAAATTAATTGTTTCAACATACTTAGCTGAAACACTTCATCCAAAAACCGACCCATGACGGGCGTCTTTCGCGTTAGTTAGGTGTTTAACAAGAAGATCTGGATGGCAATAAAACACACCGCCATCCAATCCACTCGTTACTGCGATGCGTCCTGCACACGAAAAAAACCCACAGATCGGCCGAACGGTAAAATTACCGGTAAGGAATCTGAGGGCAGCTTAATCGTGTCAGGAAACATCGACACTCGCACACTCATACTCAATCACTAACTATGAGCGTAATTTCGCCTACAATGTTGCCACAAATAAGGACGAATTTGTGTCAAACTTTGTTCATAGTATGCCGACTTGAACTTGGTTCAAAAATTTATCGCTTGGATCTTGCCATGAATGCCAGACGTTCAAATAGGTGAACATCCTGCTCATTCTTCAATAAAGCGCCGTATAACTTGGGCAAAGCGTTGGCGCCGTCGCGGGCAAGGTCCTCAGGTGTTAGATCCTCTGCCAACAAAAGTTTAAGCCAATCCAGCACCTCAGACGTCGATGGTTTCTTTTTTAGACCCGGCGTTTCGCGAATCTCATAGAACTGGGTTAGGGCGGTCGACAGCAGTTCGCTTTTGATGTCGGGGTGATGGACGGCCACGATCTTTTCCAAAACATCGGCCTCTGGAAAACGGATGTAGTGAAAGAAACAGCGGCGCAGAAAGGCGTCTGGCAGTTCTTTTTCATTGTTGGACGTGATGATCACAATGGGGCGCTGTTTGGCAGAAACCATTTCGCCTGTTTCATAGACGTGAAATTCCATGCGATCTAATTCTTGCAGCAGATCATTGGGAAATTCGATGTCTGCCTTGTCGACTTCGTCAATCAACAAAACCACGCGTTCATCGCTGTCAAAGGCTTGCCATAACTTACCTTTGCGAATGTAGTTTGACACATCTTCAACTTTGGCATCACCAAGTTGACTGTCGCGCAGACGTGAAACCGCATCATATTCATAAAGACCCTGTTGCGCCTTTGTTGTGGATTTCACATGCCACTCAATCATCCGCAAACCTAGGGCAGAAGCAACTTGTCGCGCCAATTCGGTTTTACCTGTACCCGGTTCACCTTTAACTAATAATGGGCGTTCAAGGGTCACAGCGGCATTTACCGCCACGGTTAAGTCATCGGTTGCCACATAAGAGTCGGTGCCAGCAAATTTCATTCTTTTTGTCCTAATTTCCAATTTGTCACGGTGTGACCTTGGCGCGGAACTTAAATGGGTGAAACAAAACCATCAACTCTTGTTTATCACGTAGTGACAACCCCTTAATAACAGGTTACATCGGCGCGACTGGGTAGGAGTGGAGCAAACTAGGCCGCGGCCAAGATGCTCAAAAATAAAGGAAATTGTTATGAAAGCGGAATCCTTTCTTCCTGATGATTATCATCCGGCTGAAGACGAACCTTTTATGAATGAACGTCAGACTGAATATTTTCGACGTAAGTTGCTGAATTGGCGTGATGAATTGCTGTCTGATTCAAAAGACACAATTGAGGGCCTGCAAGATGGCACGCGTAACATTCCTGATGTCGCTGATCGCGCATCCGAGGAAACTGATCGCGCACTTGAATTGCGTACTCGGGATCGTCAACGCAAGCTAATCTCAAAAATTGACGCAGCTTTGCGTCGCGTTGATGAAGGTGAGTTTGGATATTGTGACGAAACAGGCGAACCAATTTCCCTGAAACGTCTGGATGCACGCCCCATCGCTACGATGAGCCTTGAGGCACAAGAGCGCCACGAGCGCCGTGAAAAGGTTCACAGGGACGACTAAGTTAAGACCATTGATCTGGGAGGATTAATAGATTTGTCATGTGATTCAACATATAAGCCGGTGCTATTGCGCCGGCTTTTTTGTATCTTTTTATGACTATTAACCGAGAAATAGCTGTTGTTGGCGCTGGTATTGGTGGCTTGGCCGTGGCTTTGGCATGCGCCCAAAGGGGCGCGACGGTTCAGGTGTATGAGCAAGCCCGCGCTTTAAACGAAGTTGGGGCAGGCATTCAGATCAGCCCAAATGGCATGAATGTATTGGCGGCGCTTGGCTTAGCTGACGACATTCGCGCCACAACGATGCGCACATCTGCAATTAATTTGCGCGATTATCGGCAAGGCCGTTTGGTTAGTCATCTTGATTTGTTAAAACATGGCCAACCTGCGGGGCATTATGCGATCCACCGCGCCGATTTCGTTGAAAAGCTTTATCAGGCCTGTCTTGCAACAGGCGTTTCGTTTCAATTTGGCAATGATGTGGAAATGCTGCCATCTGATAAACGAGTGGTGATTGCGGCGGATGGCGTGAACTCTAAACATAGAAGCAAGTTTATCAATGACGAAAAATCTACGTTTTCGGGTCAGGTTGCATGGCGGGCCACAGTAAAAAACACGCATGAATTACCAGCAATCTCGACCGTACATTTGGCACCATCACGGCACTTGGTGACTTATCCATTGCGGCAAGGGAATTTGATAAACATCGTTGCGGTCCAAGAACGTTCAATCTGGGCTGACAGTGGCTGGTCTATGACGGATGATCCAGAAAATTTGCGCGATGCATTTGATGATTTTTCCCCAGAAATTTGCGAAATATTAGGCCGTATTGATGACTGTTTTGTCTGGGGGTTGCACAATTTTCCTGCTGAAAAACAGTGGTATACTGGGAATATGGCCCTGTTAGGTGATGCGGTTCATCCCATGTTACCTTTCATGGCACAGGGCGCAAATATGGCGTTAGAGGATGCTTGGATATTGGCAACCTGTCTTGCGCGTTTTGAGGGTAATTCAGATGCCTTTGCAGCCTATCAAAAGGCACGCAGTTTGCGCGTTGACCATGTGGTTGCTGCCAGTTCACGCAATGCCGCAGCGTTTCATTTGTCTGGCGTAAAGCGATCAATCGCACACACTGTTTTGCGAACTGCGGACAAAATTGCGCCAAGTGTTGGAATTAAACGTCTTGATTGGCTTTATGGATATGACGCAGCTAAATTTTAAGCGTCCAGTTCAATCCAAACCGGTACGTGATCTGATGGTTTTTCGCGGCCACGAACATAGCTGTCGATTTGGCAATCGGTGACAAGGTCAGCGCATTCGGGTGAGGCCAGAAAATGATCAATCCTAATGCCGTCATTTTTATCCCACGCGCCGCGTTGGTAATCCCAAAAACTGTAATGCCCGGGGCCAGGATTGCGGGTGCGGAACACTTCGGTAAATCCAAGGTTTAACAAGCGGCGATAAGCGGCGCGGCTTTCGGGGCGGGCAAGGGCATCTTCAACCCAAACCTCTGGATGCTTTGCGTCTTCGTCTTGGGGAATGATGTTGTAATCCCCAGCCACAACAAAGGGTTCCTCGATTTCTAACAATTCGACGGCACGCGCCTGAAGGCGATCCATCCATGCCAGTTTATAATCATATTTCGGACCAGGAACCGGATTGCCATTTGGCAGGTATAATCCGCAAACCCGCACTGGGGTCTTGCCCATTACAGTGGCCTCAATCCATCGGGCTTGTTCGTCGGTGTCGTCCCCCGGCAAGCCACGGGTGATATCCTCTAGCGGTAGTCGGGACAGAATTGCGACGCCGTTGAACGACTTTTGCCCATGCGTTTCAACGGTGTAGCCCATGTCCTCAAACAATTCGCGCGGGAAGTTTTCGTCAACGGATTTGATTTCTTGCAGTAGAACCACATCAGGTTTCGCCTCGGCAAGCCATTCTGGCAAGGCGTTGATCCGTGCCTTGATGCCGTTGATATTAAAGCTGGCGATTTTCATGGGCTTCACCTTTTATTTTGGGCGATTGATCGTGGCGTTGGTGCGGGTATTCTTTTGGTAAGTGGCTTGTCTTGTTTGCACAAGGGTGGATGCACAACCATAGGGCAATCAATTTTCCAATTTTGCGCAAAGCGGCGGTTTTTTCCCCGCGAATGACCCAAGAATCTACCCTAAAATATCCCGACAGCAAACTTGCTGAACAAAGCTAAGAATCGCCAAAAAGGTGATCGTTAGACGAAGGTGCACACCGGCAAACGCCCACTCATTTAGGTGAGGGGCGTTTGTTCGTTTTTTAGTGGGGCATGTTTTAGCCGTGTTTTTCTTGGCCCGAGTCAATCTCGTGCCAAAAATCCAAACCATTTTTAAGCACGGCTTCGGACGCGTTCATACAGGCCGCTACATGTTCAGCCGACGCACCTTCTATTGCCAAAGCAAGTGTTTTTGCAAAACCTGCATTAGCCGTCATTGCCGCGCCGCGTAAAAAGTGCAGCGCGTCATACCGCGCTAGCATTTGTGCATGGTGTGCAGCGGCCAATTCCATTTCAATCAAATGTTCGGCGTTTGGGCTTAAATCGCTGGACTGTTCTGCGCTTGAATTGGAACTACTCATTTTCTGCGACTTTTGCAGAAGACGTAGTATCAATCGCAAAAATCTGGGCAACACCTTGCGTTGTTGCTGCTTGTGCTGTGATTGATTGCTGGTTTTGTTGTGAAACTGCGTTTTCCATCAACACGCCAGTGGCGTGTGCCAAAGATTCATAGATCGATCCCATCGCAATTGCAGGGGCATCGCCTAATACTTTGGTGTTAACTTGGGTGACAGAGTCGGTTATTTGTTCATTAACGCTCGTGGGCATAACAATTTCCTTTTTAATAATACAGAAGCGAGACTAGGCTTGGCTTTTGTTTGGATCAAGGAAAATGTTTCGAAATTAGTGGCTTAGGATTTACATTGAAAATGAAGTGCCGCAGCCACAGGACGATGTGGCGTTTGGGTTTTCGATGACAAACCGTGCGCCGATCAATTCCTCTTTGAAATCTATGACAGCATTCGCCAAAAACGGCAGCGACACACTGTCGACGGCAACTGATTGCCCGTCTTTTGACAGGATCAAATCATCTTCTGCCGCATCATCCAGTTTGATTTCATACTGAAAGCCTGAACAACCACCACCCTCAACAGCAACACGCAATACCTGAACAGCATCAACGCCTTCGTTGATTTCTGCCAAGCGGGCAAAGGCGGCATCAGTAACTTTGGGGGGCAGGGTCAGCATATTCACAGGCCTTTAGATTTTTTTCTGTACCCAATATAGAGTGTTCAACAAGTTCAAACAAGAACAGGCAGAAAACATGTTGGCAAAATATGCCGCCGATCCCGCGCAAACCCGTGGGCGGCTTTATGATGAAGAAGAAAGTGCGCATCGAACGTGCTTTCAACGTGATCGCGACCGGATCATTCACGCCAGTGCATTTCGGCGACTAAAGCATAAAACACAAGTGTTTGTGGAACATGAGGGCGATTATTATCGCACGCGTCTTACGCATTCCATCGAGGTGGCGCAGGTGGCGCGGACGATTTCTGCCGCGCTGGGTCTTAACGGCGAGCTAACTGAAACTGTCGCCTTGGCCCATGATTTGGGCCACACCCCCTTTGGTCACACGGGCGAAGATGCTTTGGCGGAACTTATGGCACCCTACGGTGGATTTGATCACAATGCGCAAACTTTGCGGATCGTGACCGAATTGGAACGCCATTATGCAGAATGGGACGGGCTGAACCTGACGTGGGAAACGCTGGAAGGCATTGCCAAGCATAACGGGCCGGTTTCGGGTCAGCTGCCTTTTGCCTTGGAAACTTACAGCCGACGGCACGATCTTGAGTTAAACACACACGCTTGTGCCGAGGCACAGGTCGCCGCACTGTCTGATGATGTGGCTTATAATAACCACGATTTGCATGACGGGCTGCGGGCAGGGTTGCTGATTGAGGATGAAATGATTGAATTGCCAATCATTCGCGATTGTTATGCCGAGGTGGACAAGTTGCACCCCAATCTTGATCCAAAACGCCGTCGTCACGAAGCATTGCGCCGTGTCTTTGGCGTCATGGTCAGCGATGTGATTGCAACATCCCGCGATCTGATAAAACGCGCAGACCCTAGTGATGCCGCCGCCATTCGGGCGTTGGATCATTCTGTCGTTCAGTTTTCACCGTCATTATGGGCCGATCTGCGTGAAATTCGGGCGTATCTGTTCAAAAACATGTACCGTGCACCCAGTGTGATGGTGAAACGGGCCGAAGTGACAGAAATGGTCAACGCACTCTTCCCGATCTACATGGGAAATCCATCGGAAATGCCCTCTAGTTGGCAGGTGAGTATTTCCGAGACATCAAATAAAACCCAATTGGCACGTATCGTTGCGGATTACATGGCGGGCATGACCGATAGATTTGCCGCACAGGAATTCGGGCGCCTTGTAGAAGCCTAAAGTCCCAGTTCGTGATTGGCGATATCAACCGCGGATTGCAGCTGGCTGTCATCAAATAAACGATCGCGGCGATCTTTGATGCTTTTGCGGGTGCCCGTGACCTCGACGTATTTCTGGCCATGCAGGGCGCAAATACCCCTTTGTAATTTGGAAGGGCGACCCAAGGATACAATCGATGTCAGATTTGGTGCATATAGTGACCAATGAAGTCCGCTGCCTTGAGGCCCAATAATTTGCTTGGCTGATTGAATAAGTTCAAATTGTTCATTTAAATTAAGTTCTTCTAGAAATACTGGTTCAAAGCCATTCTTTTCAAAGCGGTTTTGTATCTTCATCTCATCATTGACCCGCGTGCGGTAAGGCCATTTGGCGCGACTAATATACAGGCGTCGATCTGGGGTTTTTGCAGAGAAACTTAGGTGTTTTCTTATTGTATCAGCAAACGCTGGCGCATAACTGGATTTCGCCAAGAAGGGCGAGGGGGCGACAGCGCACTGAGAAATATGTAAAGGTTCGTCGATGAATTCGATTTCACCGGCATCAATGCCAAAATGATCTTGAATAAATGGTAAAAAAGCCCCCGCGCTGGCCATGATTTTTTCAAGGGGCCGGGCGGATTTGTAGAACAACAATGTTGCATCCGGAAATTGCTTCTTCAGATCCATTGCCGCGGCAAGACAAGGCAGGGTTTCTGTCAAGAAATGCCCGAAATTACCTTCAAAATTACCCGCAAAAATGTACTGTTTATTATCTAGCAACTTGGCGTTTTTAGGCGGGGATAAGTGCATGTAGGAAAACCGAGAGGCATAGGAAATCATGATCGGCCAAGGTTTGATTTTTGCACCGGATTGATCATATATCCCATAGCTTATCAGTTGGCGTCCCACTCGGCTGGTGCTGCGTTTTGCTGGCCAAAAGCGTACAGGTTCAAACGTGTTCATCATATTCTCCGAGGAAATCCCAAATTCTGGGTTTTTTTAGAATACTTAACCAAAGAATTCAAACGAGCAATTGCCTTTATCCCCTGCAAAAGGCTAGACCCTGCACTTCCATATGGTAAAAGCCCATAATGAATTTAGGACGCCTGAAATGAACCTCTTTGCTGATATCCGCGCGCTTGTGATCGATAGCCTTACTGTAATGACCGACGAGGGGGTTCTGCCCTCTGGTTTGGACTTTGCTAATGTCACGGTTGAACCACCGCGCGACGCAAGTCATGGCGATATGGCGACCAATGCGGCGATGGTTTTGGCTAAGGCTGCGAAATCCAAACCGCGTGATATTGCCGAGGCGTTGGCCGCAAAATTGGCCGAAGATGCCCGCGTTGATTTGGCCGAAGTTGCCGGACCTGGCTTTTTGAATTTACGTCTGTCCAGTGCCATTTGGCACAACGTGACTGCTGCGACATTGGCAAATGGTACCGATTTTGGTCGCTCTAACATGGGTGAAAACAAGCGCGTGAACGTGGAATATGTATCCGCGAACCCAACGGGCCCTTTACACGTGGGCCACACACGGGGCGCTGTTTTTGGCGATGCTTTGGCAAGCCTATTGGATTTTGCTGGCTTTGATGTCACGCGGGAATACTACATCAATGATGGTGGCGCGCAGGTCGATGTTTTGGCGCGTTCTGTTTATTTACGCTATCAAGAAGCGCATGGTCAGAAAGTGGCTTTTGAAGATGGAACCTATCCAGGTGATTATCTGATCGAAGTGGGTCAGGCCCTTAAGGAAAAAGTTGGCGACGCCTATTTGGATCAAGACGAAAGTGTTTGGTTGCAAGAGGTCCGTGAATATTCAACCGAGGCAATGATGAACCTTATCCGCGAGGATTTGTTGGCGCTTGGCGTTAAGATGGATCATTTTTATTCGGAAAAATCACTTTATGGCACAGGCCAAATTGAGGCGGCGTTGGCTGATCTTGATGAAAAAGGATTGATCTATCAGGGCTATCTTGAGCCACCCAAAGGCAAGTTGCCTGAAGATTGGGAAGCGCGTGAGCAAACACTGTTTAGATCAACAGCCCATGGTGATGATGTAGATCGGCCCGTCAAAAAATCTGACGGCAGCTGGACGTATTTCGCGCCTGACATCGCCTATCACTATGACAAAGTCACGCGCGGCTATGACCTGTTGATTGACATCTTTGGTGCGGATCACGGCGGTTATGTAAAGCGGATGAAAGCGGCGGTTTCTGCTCTTTCAAATGGTACAGTGCCGCTTGATATCAAGCTGACGCAATTGGTGAAGCTGTTGAAAAATGGCGAACCGTTCAAGATGTCAAAACGGGCAGGGACCTTTGTGACCCTTCGGGACGTTGTTGATCAAGTGGGTCGTGATGTGACGCGGTTTGTGATGTTGACCCGCAAAAATGATGCGCCTTTGGATTTTGATTTTGACAAAGTTGTCGAGCAATCCAAAGACAACCCAGTGTTTTATGTGCAATACGCCCATGCGCGGATTAAATCCGTTATGCGTCGCGCCACGGATGCGGGCATTGATGTGTCACCTGCTGCCTTGGCGGCGGCGGATATGTCACGCGCAAGCCATGATGCAGAGCTGGGTTTGGCCAAAAAACTGGCAGAATGGCCTCGTTTGGTTGAAATCGCCGCACGCTCAAATGAGCCACACCGGATCGCGTTTTACCTTTATGAATTGTCTTCTGATTTGCACGCGCATTGGAATAAGGGCAACGACGATGTCAGTTTGCGGTTCTTGCAAGAGGGTGACTCGGAAACCACACAGGCAAAAATTGCCCTGATTTTTGCTGTTTCCATTGTTATTTCCGCAGGACTTGGTATTCTTGGTGTCGAACCGGTAGAAGAGATGCGCTAAAAATACGCACGCGCCGGCTCAAAGAGGCAGGCAGAACCACTCTCAAACACACGTCATGAGAGCGGCAGAAAGGCGAGCAATGGCAGACGTGGAATTCGGCTATGATGGCGAAAACCGTATCAGTGAAGATGTGCTTTCAGCAGGTCTGATCAATTGGCTTGGGGCATTGATGTCCATTGGGTTGGTTGTTGGGCTTGGTGTTTGGGGCTTTAATTTAACGGCGCGTGATGCGGGTTCTGTACCTGTTATTGCGGCGTTAGAGGGGCCCATGCGCGTGCAACCTGATGATCCAGGTGGTGAACGTGCCGCCCATCAGGGCCTTGCTGTAAATGAAATTCAGGCCGAAGGAACAGCCGCCGCACCAGCGGATCGCATTGTTTTGGCCCCGCAACCTGTTGATTTGTTTGCCCAAGCGCCGATGAGCGCCGTGGTAGAAGCACCCGAAGCAACCGCGCCAATCGTTGAAGAACAGGTTTTGGCCGCGCCGACAATTTCAGAACCAACACAATTGGTTAGCGCGACTCCGAATGAAGAGGTTGTGCAAGATCCGATTGCCGCCGCTTTGGCCTTGGCTGAAAAGTTGGCCGCAGGCGCGCAAAAATTCGAAGAAACGCAAGCCGCGACGACAGCAACGGAAGAAATTGCAGAAGCCGACACGACGCCTGCCGTCGTTGAGACAAAAGTTATCGCCAAGTCAATTCCTGGTGTTTCAAAATCCTTGCGTCCAGTTGCACGCCCCGCGGGTGATCTGAAAGCGACGGCTGTTGCACGAAATGCAACGGCTGCATCCCCGTCTAATATTGATCTTGATCCATCAAAAATCGTGGCTGGCATGCGATTGGTACAATTGGGTGCCTTTGGCAGCCCAGAAATTGCCAAAAGCGAATGGACCAAACGTGTGTCTGAATTCGGCGAATACATTGGTGACAAAAAGCGTGTGATCCAACGTACTGAAACTGGTGGTCGCGTGTTTTATCGCCTTCGCGTTGCTGGCTTTGAGGGCCTAAGCGATGCACGTCGTTTCTGTACTGTTCTATTGGCAGAAAACGCTGCCTGTATTCCTGTCGTTGCACGATGAGCGGTATCGCGGCGGCCATTTTTGGCTGTAGCGGTCCAAAGCTAAGCCAAGCCGAGGCCAAGTTTTTTGCCGCCGCTCAGCCGTGGGGTTTTATTCTTTTTGCGCGAAACGTGGAGACGCCTGATCAATTGCGTCAGCTTACTGATGATTTGTGCGCAGCTGTTGGACGTGATGCACCGATACTGATCGACCAAGAAGGTGGGCGCGTTCAACGCCTTCGTGCGCCACACTGGCGGGAATGGCTGCCGCCACTTGATCAGATTAACCAAACATCCGATCCCGAACGCGCCATGTATATTCGTGCAAGGGTGATTTCGGATGAGTTACGCGATGTCGGAATTGACGTGAATTGTGCGCCTTTGGCGGATCTGACGTTTCCGCAAACACATCCGTTTTTAAGGAACCGTACGTACGGCGGGGACCCTGACACCGTGATAAGATTGGCCCGCGCCACAGCGGATGGTCACTTGGCAGGTGGTGTTATCCCTGTGCTAAAACATATCCCCGGTCACGGTCGATCCTTGCCCGACAGCCATTTGGATTTGCCGATAATTGAAACCAGTGCCGAGGAATTGATCGCCACTGATTTTGCCCCGTTTAAGGCCTTAAATGATTTGCCTCTGGGCATGACAGGTCATTTGATTTTCACAGCCTTTGACAAGGTGAACCCAAGCACTGTGTCGCCCAAAATGATTAGCGTTATCAGACAGGATATTGGGTTTACTGGTTTGCTTATGACTGATGATATTTCAATGCAGGCACTGGATGGCGATGTCGCAACAAGATCGGCCAAATCCATTGATGCGGGATGTGATTTGGTGCTGCACTGCAATGGCGATGCTGCGGAAATGCATCAAATTGTTGATGTTTGTGGTCATTTAGGTGCAAATCAGATAAAGACAGGTGAGGCCGCATTGGCACGACGGGCTGCGGTGGATGACGCCGATATTCCCGCGCTATTGGCGGAACTTAACAGTTTGATGAACGGGCTTTAATCGATGGAACCGGAATTGTGGGACAGTCAGGCCGAAGCGGTCAATGCACGCCTTGAAACCGAGGCGTTGATTGTTGACGTGGACGGCTTTGAAGGCCCGCTTGATCTGTTGTTAACACTGTCTCGGACACAAAAAGTAGATTTACGCACGATTTCTGTGTTGAATTGGCCGAACAGTATTTGGAGTTTGTCGAC
>AAXZ01000003.1 GCA_000169395.1 Rhodobacteraceae bacterium HTCC2150 | reverse complement strand
ATGCTTATATGGCAAAATTGAAAGCAGCTGGTGAAACACCACTGCGTGACTGGGCTGCTGAATAATTTAGCTTAGATTGAGGTTGTAAAAATGATCGTCACGTTCCTTCGCAAAATCCAATCTTGGATCGTGGCGATTGCTATCTTGGCCAATATTTGCGGTGCTTTTGTCCTGTTGGCATTGGTCGTTATCATGAACATTGATGTGATATCGCGCGGGGTGTTTAACGCCCCGTTTCGCGGTGTCGTTGAGGTTGTGATTTTCTCACTTGTTTTGATTGTTTTCTTACAGTTACCGGACGTTGTTCGAACTGGAAAGTTAACGCGTTCCGATGGCTTTCTGTCGCTGATACGCAGCAAAAACCAAAAGATGGGCAACGGGTTGTCGCGTCTTTTGGATACCATTTCGTTCGGCTTTATGTGCCTTATTCTGTGGACGGTTACACCAGAGTTTTTTGAGGCTTTTGAAAGCTGTCATTTCTTTGTGCCACCAGAATTCGGGCTACAGCCAACGGGCGATTTTTGGCCGGATCTGAAAGTGGCCATGGCGCGTTGTGACTACTTTGGAACGCCAGGTATCTTTACCGCGCCTTGGTGGCCTGTACGCCTTGCCATTGTTTTTGGCACTGCTCTTGCCGCCATTTTGTTCTTCTTTAAGGCTGTTTTGGCCGATGACTTGCGGTCCGTACCGCAAACCGAAAAGGCCAAATCATGAGTCCTGTAGAAATTGGAATGATGTCCGTTGGTGCCATCGTGGTACTGGTTTACATGGGGCTTTATATTCCTGTCGCACTTGGTTTGGTTTCCTTTTGCTCAATCTGGCTTATGTCTGGCAAATCCATTCTTGCCTTCAACTTTTTGAAGGTTGCCGTTGGGGATGGCGTCACAGAATACACCTTCGCCACGATCCCGCTGTTTACCGTGATGGGCTTACTTGTGTCTAAGGCGGGGTTAGGGCGCGATATTTATGACGTGATGAATTCCGCCTGTCGGCGCGTCATGGGCGGCATCGGTATGGCAACTGTTGGTGCGAATGCTGTGTTTGCTGCGATCACGGGATCATCCATTGCATCCGCCAGTGTATTTACCAAAATTTCCGTACCTGAAATGATGCGTCTGCGTTATAATCCGCGCTTTGCTGTTGGCGTTGTTGCCGGCTCATCCGTTCTTGGCATGATCATTCCACCAAGCGCGATGTTGATCATTTACTCATTCGTTTCAGAACAATCTGTGGGCGAAATGTTCTTAGCTGGCATTATTCCGGGTTTAATCCTGACGGGTGCTTACATCGTTGCGATTTTCCTTATGGCGCGTTTCTGGCCTTCATTTATTGGTAAAGACATTGCTTCAGATCAAACTGTCGCCCTTTCTTGGCCTGAAATCCTGAATAAATCTTGGCCAGTTGTCGGTTTGGTTTTCGTTGTTCTAGGCGGCATTTATACAGGGTGGCTAACACCGGTAGAGGCGGGTGCCTCGGGTGCTGCGATTGCATTAATTATTGCCTTGATCCGCCGCTCAATCACCCGCGCTGAATTTTGGGAAACCTTGGTTGAAACGGGCCATATTACAGCGGCGATTTTATTGCTGATTATGATGGCGTCCTTTTATAGCCGGATGCTTGGCTATGCAGGTTTGCCAAACGAGTTGGACAGTTTGTTGCAATCGATGGAACTGTCGTTCTTCCAGATCATGCTGATCTATGTTTTGCTGATACTTGTGCTGGGCACCTTGCTTGATACGGCGTCCATCATTCTGATTGTTGTGCCTTTGTTCATCACATTGGTCGAGGGAATGGATCTAAGTCTTGTTTGGTTCGGCATCGTAACCGTTATCGGTGCTGAAATCGGACTTTTGACACCACCACTTGGCATTTCTTGTTTTGTCATTAAGGGAACCCTTGATGATCCACGTATTACCTTAAAAGACGTGTTTTACGGGGCCTTCCCATTTGCCGTCATCATGCTGATGGTTTTGATCCTCTTGATCAAATATCCCGGCCTATCCACCGCCATTCTGAACTAGGAGCTCGCGCTTTATGAAAGACGTTACCATTGATACCATCACTCAGGCCTTCCTGAACTATTGCAGCGAAGATACTGATCCACGCACCTATACTGTGCTTAAATCCATGGTCGAGCATTTGCATGCTTTCGTTAAAGAAACGGAATTGACCCATGACGAGTGGATGCGTGGTTTGCAATTTATGTTTGAGGCGGGCCAAATTTCCACGCAGGAACGCAATGAATTTGTTCTTGCATCCGACGTGACGGGCCTGTCGTCTTTGGTTGATATGATCGGCTCACAACACGAAGGTACATCCTCAAGCGTTCTTGGGCCATTCCACGTAACGGGTGCGCCTGAATTGCCCGTTGGTGGTGATCTTAAACGTGACAACGAGGGAAACACAGTTGTCATCGAAGGCCATGTGAAAACTGTTGACGGTGCACCGATTAAAGATGCTGTTATTGAGCTTTGGCAAACTGCTACTAATGGTTTGTATTCAAATCAGGACGAGGCTCAGCCGGAATATAATCTGCGGTGTTCAATGAAGGTAGGCGAAGATGGTCGTTACGCGATCACAACCGTTAAACCGTCGCCGTATAAAATTCCTGATGATGGTCCTGTCGGTGATCTTTTGCGTGCCACTGGCCGTAATGCTTGGCGCCCATCGCACCTTCACTTCATTGTTGTTGCTGACGGGTATCGTTCGTTGGTCACAGAAGTGTTTTCAAGTGATGACGAATATCTTGATACCGACGCGGTCTTTGGGGTACGTGACGATTTGATCATGGAATACAAAGAAACAACTGATATGGACGCATTGCCAACGGATCTAGAAGTTGGAACAAACGTGACCAGCCCATATTACAAGGTCGATTTCGATTTCGTCCTCGTTCCAACAGAAGCAAGCTAAACTATTTATCTCGAAGGAAAAAACATGCGCGAGAATTATTTTGAAGACGGTAAATGGTGGGTAAGTCCTTACAATTTCGAACCAGAAGTTCGTCAAGGTTTGGAATTGCCAGCTAAGGTTGAAATCCACGACGCAACATTGCGTGATGGCGAGCAGACACCTGGAGTGGTGTTCTCAATTGATGACAAAATTGCTATTGCATCCAAGCTGGATGAATTGGGTGTTGATCGTATTGAGGCCGGCATGCCTGCCGTGTCACCCCAAGACGCAACCGCAATTACCGAAATCTCAAAGCTGGGTCTAAAATCAAAGATCTACACCTTTGCGCGTGCCATGAAGGCCGACATCGACATGGCGCTGCAATGTGGTGCTGATGGTGTGATCATCGAGGTGCCAATTGGGTATCCAAAACTAAAGACACAATTTGGGTGGACATGGGAAGACGTTGTTAAAAAGTCTGCACCTGTCATCAATTACGCCAAAGAAAACGGTTTGCATGCCGTGTTTTTCCCTTATGACACGACCCGCGCGCGTCGCAGTGATTTGGAAAACATGTGCAAAGCGATCATGGATCAATCACCACCTGACGCCATTGGTTTGGTGGATACCATGGGTTGCGCCACGCCAGAGGCCATCAAATACATGGTGCGCTGGTTGACCAAAATGACCGAACTGCCTGTGGAAATTCACACGCACAATGATTTTGGCATGGGTGTTGCGACCGAATTGGCCGCTGTCACCGCTGGTGCGCAATGTGTGCATAGCTGTGCCAATGGTTTGGGTGAGCGTACAGGTAATGCGGCGCTTGAGGAATTGATGATGGGTCTGCATTTGCTTTATGGCTATGATACGCAGTACAAATTGGGCAAAATTCCAGAGCTTGGCGCATTGATAGCCGAACGTTCCAACATTTCAATTGCCCGTAATAAACCAGTTTTGGGTCACGGCAACTTTATCCGTGAATCAGGCATTGGTATCGATTACGTTATGAACGATCCGCTTGTGATGTTTGGCACGCACCCTTCCTTAACTGGCAAAGTTGGCGAGGTTGTTTTGGGTAAAAAATCCGGCAAGGCATCCATTATTTACAAAATGGGCGAGCTTGGCATGGGCGTTTTGGAAGATGACAAAATCGCCATGATCTTGGAAGAAGTGAAAAACGCAGGCATTGCTAAACGTGACGTTCTTTCACACGGTGAATTTGCAAACATTGTGAATGCGGTGAAAGCCAAGTAAAGCGGGATAAATTTAACCTTATAAGGGTATGTAAATTGGGTAACAGCACGGCGGAAACAGTTTCTGAACTGTCTGCAACACAGCAGGCTTATATGACCATTCGTCAAATGATCCTGACCGGCGTGCTGCCACCTGATGAAAAACTTAAGATTGAATCCTTGCGAGGAACCCTTGGCATTGGTGCTTCGCCGATCCGCGAGGCGCTCAGTTTGTTGACCTCTGATCAACTTGTCGAACGACAGGATCAACGTGGTTTTCGCACCGCGGCCACAAGCCCCGAAAATTTTCAAGAAATTCTGGCGTTGCGTTGTTCGCTCGAAGAGATGGCGCTTAGGCAAAGTATCGACCTAAAAAACGATGCATGGGAAGAAGAGTTGGTTCTTGCCCACCACAAAATGACCCGCACCAGCCGCGATGATGTTGAGGTGTTTGAAGCCATTCACAAAGAATTTCACATGACGTTGGTGGGCAACTGTAAGTCCCCCGTTTTGATGCGTTTCTGCAGCCAGCTTTATGATTTGAATATCCGCTATAGATATATCGCCGGAAAATCAAAGGGTTATACAGGGCGTAAGGTCGGTGATGAGCATTTGCAAATCCTGAATATAGCGATCGAAGGCAACGCCGAAGTGGCCTGTGCCTTATTAAAAACCCACTACCAAAAAACCGGCGCATTCCTGATTTCGCGGCTCTAGACACCTATTTGATAAGATGACGTTCTGAACTCGATTAAAGAGTCGATTGATTTTAGTTTGCCCAAACTTTTCTTTGAGTATGAATTCTAGCAATGTCGGCTCTGCGGACAAAGTTGCCGTCAGCAGCTACACTTTTTATAGTATTTTATATCGAATGACATTATTTGAAAAATTATTTTCAGTCGGCAGTCAATGCGTATGTAATAAAAAATGGAAGTAATCGCTAAAATGTCGGCAGCAGAACTGTTTACTTTTTGTTGGTTTATATTTTGTACACTGTTTTCGTGTTGGGCTTCTGGCTTTAAACCCTTTTCAAAACCCAATTGGAGAGAACCGAGGGTTTATATTATGATAGCCATGATGGATATTCTTGAAGGATTGGCTTCTAAATTTTCTAAGGAATCGATTTGGGAACAACATAAAAGACGAAAAACATTATCTTTTCGCATTTATTTGGCTGCCCTTTCTATTTCAACTTTTAAAAACTTGTCCGAAAGACAACGATTTGAACGGTCAGTTTGGATTCAGTGTGGTTTTTTCGGAGGCGTTGCAATAATAGTAATGATGCTATTTTTGTCTTTTTACTAACTACATACCCATAGCGAGCATCGGTCAATTTGGGCTCAAACCGGACATTGATCCGAAACTTCTCGAACTGTGAAGGTTAGATCAACTTCGTGATGGTCATCAATAGAGGGATGGACATGGCGGCGTAGTTTTGGCTTTAGTCTGATAGGTAAAATCAGGTGGTGTACATGATAAACGGTGATGTTTCTTTTTGGTATGCAGATATTGGTGGCTTGCCTAAACAGCGTGCGCCGCTTGCCGGCAACACGACGGCGGATATTTGCATTGTTGGGGCTGGTTATACAGGGCTGTGGGCCGCTTATTATCTGAAACGCAATGATCCCAGTTTGGATGTTCTTGTCATTGAGAAAGAATTTGCAGGTTTTGGTGCAAGTGGCCGCAATGGTGGTTGGTTGGCGGGGGAATTTACGTGGAACCGCGAAAACTATCTTAGGAACGGCAGTAAAGCCGCGTTGCTTGAATTTGAAAGCGCGTTGAATGGTTCGGTTGATGAGGTCATTAATGTGGCTGAACGTGAAGGGATCGACGCCGATATTTTACGTGTGGATTTACTGGATGTAGCTTGTTCCAGTGGGCAATTGGCTCGTCTTGAACAGCGGATCAAGACCGATCAATCATATGGCACGCCAGTTGATGCGGCACGAATGATTGACGCCAAAGAGACTGCTGCGCGGATTGATATTGCAAATCTGCAGGGTGCGCATCTTTCAAGCGGTGTGGCCCGCGTGCAGCCGGCAAAATTGGTACAAGGTTTGGCCCGTGTGGTTGAACAAATGGGTGTGCGTATTGTCGAAGGAACGACCGTAACCAAAATCAGCAGCAAAAATGTGACCACAAACAAGGGCCACGTTTCTGCACCGATTATCTTGCGCGCAACAGAGGGGTTTACCGCCGGACTTGACAGTCAAAAACGTGAAATCCTGCCGCTAAACAGTGCAATTCTTGTGACTGAACCATTGGATCAGGCAACATGGGATACAATCGGTTGGCAGGGGCATGAGCTGCTGTCTGACGCCAGCCACGGCTATTGTTATGCCCAGCGCACCCGAGAGGGCCGCATCGCCATGGGCGGGCGCGGTGTGCCGTATCGTTTCGGCTCCAAGACCGATGATGGTGGTGAAACTCAATCTGAAACGATCAGACAATTGCGTGAAATGCTGACACGCATACTGCCTCAAACCGCGAATGTAGAAATTGATCACGCTTGGTGTGGTGTGATGGGGGTGCCGCGCGATTGGTGTGCTTCGGTTGGGCTGGATACTGATACTGGCCTTGGGTGGGGCGGCGGTTACGTTGGCATTGGCGTGGCCACCAGTAATTTGGCAGGGCGAACCTTGGCGGATCTGGTTTTGAACCCAGACAGTGCACTTTGCCAGTTGCCTTGGGTCAATCACAAAGTCCGCAAATGGGAACCTGAACCCGTACGATGGTTATCTGTTCACGGGATGTATCACCTTTATCACGCAGCAGACGCGCGTGAACGCGCAAGCCAATCCAGCAAAACCTCTCGTCTCGCGAAAGTTGCAGATTGGCTTACAGGGCATTAGGGGCGTTCTTTAAAAGAATACGCGTTCAATCGTCCAGTATGCGGCAACGAAGGCGATCATTGCAGACGCTGGGTTTGTGATCCGACTGCGATACCAAGGTTTGTTTCTGAACCACAAACTGACAGCCAAGAACGCAATTGCGATGACGAACAGCTGACCAATTTCAACACCAATGTTAAACCCGATTAGGCCGGTGATAAATTGCGACGGATTCAAACCGATGTCGCCCAGAACCGACGCAAAGCCAAGCCCGTGCAATAGACCAAAACCAAATACAATCAGAGGTCGCCAACGACTTAGCTTGCCAACAACGATGTTTTCCACGGCCACATATACAATGGAAAGCGCGATCAACGGCTCAACAATAGCAGGGGAAATGGTGACAAATCCCAATATGCCCAGCGCAAGAGTTACAGTATGCGCCAGAGTGAAAGCGGTGATTTGCATCAATAATGGGCGCATTTTAAGGGACAGTAAAAATAGACCCAAAACAAACAAAATGTGATCTAAACCTTTGGGCACAATATGAACAAAACCAATGTTGCCATAGGTCCAAAGGGCCTCAAGGGTTGACTGTGAACCGCCGCCCGCCAGATTGATTGCTGGGCTGATGTCACCGTTTTGCAAATATCCGGTGTAGGGTTCGCTGACACTGTCGTCTTGGCGCAAAACCAGCGCGCCAAATTTACGGGCCCAACCAATTTGCAAACTTGACGCCCCTGCAGGCAAAGCCGCCGTCATATAAACCGTGGTTTCACGGGCCAGATCAATCGGCGTGTCATTGGGCACATCAGCGCGTACAAGATTTAACGAAATAGGGGCGTCATTTACCAAAACTTTAATGTCGCTTGATATATTATCCCATTCGGTCTGTAATTTTGCGCCCAAAGCACCGTCAGATAATTCGCGCAATTGCGTATATGTTTCTGCTTCTTCGGCCTCATCCGTATTTGCAATAGTGCTTAGATCAATCTCGGCCATCATCGCCTCTAGGTTCAAGCGAATGCTCAGCTCCAGTTGATCGTCGACAATTTTGAAATCAGCGACTGCAGGGCGAACCTCATGTGCGCTGGTCGGCAGGCTGACAAAAGCCAACAACACCGTGATGATAGACAATATTGACAATCGCGCCCAATACCGCAGTGTGGCAGAACCTATTCCGAAAGAGGATTTAATATGCGCGCTCATTTGTTGTCCCTATTGCTGGCTGTTTCAACGTTTGTTGCAACACCAATTACCGCGCATGAAATGTGGCTTCAACCCACTTCGTTTCAAATTGAACCGGGCGATGTGCTTGAGGCAGATATCAGGGTCGGGCAAGATTTTGTTGGGGGTCGTTTTGGATATTTTCCGGACAATTTTTTGCGGTTTGACGTGGCACTGGCGGGTGTTGTGGCCGGCATTGATGGTCGGATCGGTGACAGACCCGCGGCCAAGGTTCAAACCCAAGACAACGGTTTGCATGTGCTGATTTACGAAACCACCAAAAGCAGTCTGACTTATCGCGAAAAGGGAAAGTTTGAAAAATTCGTAAAACACAAGGATTTCACCGGTGTCATGGCCGAACACGCCGCACGTGGTCTTCCAGAGGTTGGATTTGTTGAAATCTATTCGCGACATGTGAAATCACTGATCGCTGTCGGCGATGCACAGGGCCAAGATCGCGCATTTGGCTTGGAAACCGAAATTGTTGCGATGGCCAATCCTTATACGGAAGATGTTTCAGCGGGTTTTCCTGTAACAGTTTTGTATCGAGACCGACCGCGCGCTGATGTTCAGGTTGAAATATTTGAAAAGGCGCCGGATGAAACCGTAAAGGTCATGCTGACGCGCACAAATGGACTTGGCCAAGCGATAATCCCCGTAAAGGCGGGGCATACGTATAATCTTGATGCTGTTTTGATCCGCGCAACGGATGGGCCTAAAGATGCTGTTTGGGATACATTGTGGGCAGGGCTTACCTTTATGGTTCCCGAATAATGGGTGCGCCTTTAAACAAATTGAAAGCGAGACTGGCTAGTGGCGATGTAACCACCGGTCTGTGGCTATCCATAGGGCAGGTGGGGTTGGCTGAAATTGCCAGCAACGCTGGATTTGATTGGTGCATGATTGACGCTGAACATGGTCCAAGTGGCATTCCTGAAATTCTTGACCAATTGCGGGTTATTGAAAATGGCGCAGCAGATGCGGTGGTTCGTTTGCCGATGGATGAGGCTTGGTTAATTAAAAAGACGTTGGATATCGGGGTTCAAAACCTTTTGATCCCAATGGTAAATACAGCCGATCAAGCACGCGCTATTGTAGCGGCCACAAGATATCCGCCTCACGGCATACGCGGTACAGGTGGTGCGGTCATTCGGGCATCAGGTTTTGGTCAGACCATCGATTACGCAACGACGGCCAATGATCAAATTTGTGTGTGGGTTCAAATCGAAACCCAAGAAGCAATGGATAACATTGAGAGCATCGCAGCAGTTGAGGGCGTGGATGGCTTGTTCATTGGTCCAGCCGATCTTGCGGCGGATCGTGGATTACTGGGAACAAGCAATGCCGCACTTGAGGCGGATATTTTAGCTGCACTTGGTCAAATTCGTGCCGCAGGTGTATCTGCTGGTATCATCGGGTATGAGGAAACGCAGTTGGAGCGCTATATCCAAGCCGGTGCCAATTTTGTTGGTGCAGGGGCAGATGGGCCGATGATTGCAAATCTCTTTGCATCTACGGCCAATTCCATGGCGGCCCTTTCGAAAAAATGCGTGCCTTAATCTAGATGCCAAACCAATTAAACCAGTGTGGGCAGAGCCCACTCCTTTGGATCAACGCCGTACTAAAAAGCGGCCTTATTGTGAAAAATGAAACCCAAAAGGTTTAGCAAAACCTGTGCGGCCAAAACGGCCGTGGATCCAGTTGGGTCATAGTCGGGCGCAACCTCAACCAAATCAATGCCAATGATTTCATGGTCTTGGGCCACACCTTGCAATAATTCCAAAACTTCGTAGTACAAAAACCCACCATGGCTGGGTGTGCCTGTTCCTGGTGCAATAGACGGGCAAAACGCATCTATATCTATTGTTAGGTATATGCGCGCACCCGCTGGAATGCGTTCTAATACGGCCTCTGTGCCCAATTTACGCATTTGGCGTACCGAAAGGATGTCAGACCCCATCGCGCGGGCATCGGCGTAACCTTCTTTAGCGGTTGAGGACACATTACGGATGCCCAGTTGCGTAAGGCCTGTCACATAAGGTTTTTCAGCCGCTCGGCGCATGGGGTTGCCGTGACCAAAACGAACACCGTGGCGTTCATCGACGAAATCCAAATGCGCATCTATCTGTAAAACATGAAAATCGCCCTGATCATCAAAAGCATTAATGCAAGGAATATTCACCGAATGATCGCCACCAATTGTTACCGGTAATGCGCCGGCAGCAAGGGCGGCGCGTACGCCCGTTTCAATATTTGCATGGCTTTGCAAGGTATCGGTGTGAACGATGTCCGCATCACCCATATCAACAATTTGCACGCTGCCTGGTAAATATGTTGCGTCATCCTCGTGGTCATACGCACCTGCATGGCCAAAGGAAAAAAGGGTGGATGCTTCGCGCACTGCACGGGGGCCAAACCGTGCACCCGGTCGCCACTGCGTGCCAAAATCAAATGGGGCTCCTAGAATGGCCACATCCGCATCTATTTTTGACCAATCCTCTACATAGGGGCGTTTGCCAAATGTCGAAATGCCCACAAACGGCAAATTTAATCTGCCAGCTTCATATCCGTGATCAGCCATTCTTTATCCCTTACGTTTTCGGACAGCCTATCCATTGCTTTCGTAATGGCAAGATGGCGAGAGTTGGTTTTGAATAAAATCAGTGAATTGATTTTGGTGGGTTTCCTTTTGGTCCAAGTCATGAAATAGGGAGCCGTCAAACGAACCCATCCTAGGAGGCACCCCATGGAGATTCGCGAGGCTCTCACTTTTGATGATGTTTTATTGGTTCCGGCTGCGTCTAACGTTATGCCCACGACCGCTGATACATCCACACAAGTTACCAAATCAATTCGTCTAAATGTTCCGCTGCTCAGTTCTGCCATGGACACTGTTACCGAGGCAAAAATGGCCATAGCCATGGCACAAGCGGGCGGCATGGGCGTTATCCATCGGAATTTAGATGTTGATAAACAAGCCTCAGAGGTGCGCCGCGTAAAGCGTTTCATCTCGGGCATCGTATATAATCCTATCACCCTGCGTGCCAATCAAACACTAGCGGATGCACAAGAATTGCAAGCGCGGTATCGCGTCACGGGGTTTCCGGTGATCGATGAAAACGGTCGTGTTCTGGGCATTGTGACGAACCGCGATATGCGTTTTGCCAGTGATGCCAAAACGCCAGTTTCTGCGATGATGACATCAGAAGGTTTGGCCATGTTGCAAGAACCAGCCGATCTTGATGAAGCACGTTCCTTGATGCAAGCGCGTCGCATTGAGAAGCTGTTGGTAACCAATGATGCAGGTGAATTAACCGGCCTTTTGACGTTGAAAGACAGCGAACAAGCGGTACTGAACCCTATGGCCTGCAAAGACGACCTAGGTCGTTTGCGTGTGGCGGCTGCAACCACGACGGGGGATGCTGGTTTTGAACGCTCACAAGCCTTAATAGATGCGGGTTGTGATCTCATTGTAATTGATACCGCGCACGGTCACTCTGAAGGGGTAGCCGCAGCCGTAGAGCGCGTGAAGAAGATTAACAGCGACGTTCAGGTTCTTGCAGGCAACGTTGCCACCGCCGCCGCAACCGAGGCCCTAATTGGTGCCGGTGCAGATGGCGTTAAGGTTGGCATTGGCCCTGGTTCCATTTGTACAACCCGTATGGTTGCAGGTGTGGGTGTGCCACAACTTACCGCGATCATGGACAGTGTCGCGGCTGCTAATAAAACAAATACGCCTGTGATTGCCGATGGTGGCATCAAGTTTTCCGGTGATTTTGCCAAGGCGATTGCGGCGGGTGCGTCCTGCGCCATGGTTGGCAGCATGATCGCGGGCACCGACGAAAGCCCGGGGGAATTGATCCTGTATCAAGGTCGTTCGTTCAAATCATATCGTGGCATGGGCTCGCTTGGCGCAATGGCGCAAGGCTCAGCCGATCGGTATTTCCAAAAGGACGCCGCCAGTGACAAGCTTGTTCCTGAGGGTATTGAGGGGCAGGTGGCTTATAAAGGGCCTGTTGGCACGGTCATCCATCAAATGGTTGGCGGTTTGCGCGCGGCCATGGGGTATACAGGGAACGCAACTGTGGATGCGATGCGCATAAACTGTTCCTTTGTTAAGATCACGGGCGCAGGTTTGAAAGAAAGCCATGTGCACGATGTTCAAATCACCCGTGAAAGCCCTAATTACCGCGTGATGTAAACGGATCCGAATAAGATGACCCCACCCGCCCGACATGCCGCCGCCATACAAATCCTTGATCTGATCATGTCGGGTCAAGATGTTGAAAAGGCGTTAAAAGATTGGGCGCGTGGCCATCGTTTTGCCGGATCAGGCGATCGGGCCGCCATTCGGGATATCTGTTTTGAGGTTTTGCGCAAAAAACGATCAGTGGCGGCACTTGGTAGTGGTGAAACAGGGCGTTCTTTGGTGCTGGGGCTCTTAAGAGATCAACAACGAGACCCAAGTGATATTTTCACAGGCGCCACTTATGCCCCGCCTGTTTTAACTGATGACGAGTTGGCAACAGGCGATGACGTCGGCATTCTCGCTGAAGATGTTGCAGCAGATTGCCCTGCTTGGCTTTGGCCAATCGTAAACAAGTCTTTGGGGGATGAATGCGGCGACGTTTTTCAAATCCTACGAAACCGCGCGCCTTTAACGATGCGGGCAAATTTGCGAAAATCCACCAGAAAACAGGCAATGACTGCTTTGGCGGATCATGGCATTAATGCGGTGGAAAATCCCATTTCACCTGCGGCGATTGATTTGCCCGATTATCCAAGAAACCTGAAAAATCTGCCACCATACCTTGAGGGGCTCGTTGAACTACAAGATGGTGCATCCCAAGCCATTGTTGAATTATTACCCGATTTGGTGGACGCCGATATTTTGGATTTCTGTGCTGGTGGCGGCGGTAAAACTCTGGCAATTGCCGGTAAATTAAGTGGTACGTTCACCGCCCATGATGCCTTTGTTCAACGTATGAAGGACATTCCAGCACGTGCAGAACGTGCGGGCATTGAGGTCGAAATTCTTGACGCATTGCCAGACGAAGAACGAAAGTTTGATTTGGTTTTTTGTGATGCGCCATGTTCAGGCAGCGGCTCTTGGCGCCGCGATCCAGCAGGTAAATGGAATATTTCACCAACCAGTTTGACTGACGTTTGTGATCTGCAACGTAAAATTCTGGTCCAGGCCGCAGAATTTGTGGCTGCGGATGGCTATCTCGCTTATGCGACGTGCTCTTTCTTACCAGACGAAAACACGGATCAGGTTAAGGCGTTTTTAGAGGCTGACCCAAAATGGCGCCTCACAACAGAAAAACAGTTTTTGCCCACCCCGCAAGGTGATGGTTTTTACATCGCGATTTTAAAAAGGCTGCACTAAGCCGCAGATTGTGGTATGTGTTAATGGATTTTTAACCGTTAATTCATAGCTTCTATTCATTACCAAACACAAGCATGGGTTGCACATGACGCGGTCACGTTTGGAAAATGGAATACATTGGCTATGCTTGGCATATTTTCAAAAAACTCTGCATTTGCGTTGATTTCGACGGTTGTTGTTATCGTTGCACTGATATTGATGCCACAACAAACCTCATTTATTTCAGGTATTTGTGTCGCAACCGGCGGGTTCGTATCTACAATTATTGTGGTTCTTACCATCCGGCATTTTGCCAAAAATGATGTCAAAACTCTCGAAAACGCCACGCGAATTGTCTATGAAAATATGGATTTTATTGTTGTTGTGACGGATGAAACGGGGCAAGTGAAATACGCAAATGCACGCGGAGTTCGGGAATTTGGGTCCTATGAACGAAAAACTATCGATGCATATATCGGTGACGTTTTCCCTGATGCGGTTCCATTTTTACCAAGATTGGCAAAGTTTTCTGATGATAACCAAGCCAGCAATGAACAAACCATCGACGGACCAAGTCGTTTGCGAATTCGCACGTTCTTAACAGCATACGGTCGTCGGCAATGGATTTTTCGGCGGCTAGAGGCGACAAGTTCTGTGGACATGGTTTTCATGGAACACAAATTACCGATGTTTAAATGCAATGCGTTGGGCGAGATTGTTTGGGTCAACCATGCATTGATGCAAAAAACTAAGTTTATGCCCATCAAAATGGAACAGTTGTTTTCCTGCGCGGAACAAAAGAACCGGCCTTTGCGTATGTTAAAAACTGTTAAGGGGCTGCAAACGGTTCAACTTGTCACTGTCGAAGAGCAAAAAAACACGACAACGATGCTTTTGTTACCCCAACAAAAGGCCATAAAAGAAAAAACAAATTGATCGTCTTTAGATGACCTACCCGTTGCCATTTTGCGCCTTGATCAAATGGGTAAAGTCGTTGGGTCCAATAACTTGGCGCGTTTGCTTTTAAATGTTGATACGACGTCCGAAAAAAATTTCGCGGAACTTGTCGAAGGATTGGGTCGCTCTATCGGAGACTGGATAAAGGATCATATTTCTGGTCGCACAGTTCCCAAACCCGAAATCGTTCTTTCCCGAAATTCGACCAGCGACAAATATATTCAGGTCACATTGGATACGGTGCAGGATCGAGGCGAGGTTTTTGTCATCGCCGTATTGAATGATGCAACTGAGCTGAAAACACTCGAGGCGCAATTCCTGCAATCACAAAAAATGCAAGCGATTGGTCAATTGGCTGGTGGCGTTGCCCATGACTTTAACAATTTATTGACTGCAATTTCGGGGTATTGCGACCTTTTATTGCTACGCCATGATCCTGCCGATCAAGACTATGCCGATCTGCAACAAATCGCCCAAAACGCCAATCGAGCTGCCAGTCTTGTGGGGCAATTACTAGCCTTTTCGCGTAAACAAAATTTGCGACCAGAGGTTTTAGATGTGCGCGAGGTTTTAGCCGATTTAACCCATCTTCTTAATCGGCCTGTCGGAGAAAATATTAAGTTAACACAAAGCATCGAAAGTGATGTTGGCTATACACGTGCAGATAAAAGGCAATTAGAACAAGTTATTATGAATCTAGTCGTCAATGCGCGTGATGCCATGGGCGATGAAGGTGGCGAAATCAAGATCAAATCCGAACTTTTTGCTGTAAAGAACAGTTTTGTCAGGGACCGCGCCACAGTGCCCGCCGGCGATTATATGGTCGTGCGCGTAAGTGACGACGGCAGTGGTATGGCGAAGGAATTGCAATCCAAAATTTTTGAGCCTTTTGTAACGACTAAGCGCACCGGCGAAGGCACGGGTTTAGGGTTGTCTATGGTTTATGGCATCATCAAACAAACAGGCGGCTTTGTGTTCGTTGATAGTGATTTGGGCGTTGGCAGTGAGTTTTCAATATACCTACCATCTTGCGAATATGACCCGACCGAAAATGCTGTTAAGGTGCCGGTTGAGAAAAACAATGCCGTACTTGAAACGGACCGTGTGGTTCTTTTGGTCGAGGACGAAGCACCGGTACGCGCGTTTGCATCCCGTGCCTTACGAATGCGCGGCTACAAGGTTCTTGAAGCAGAAAGTGCCGAGGCAGCGCTTGAAACGTTATCTGACCAAGATCTGCATGTTGATATATTTGTCTCGGATGTGATTATGCCAGGCATGGATGGGCCAACCTGGGTGGAACAGGCCCTAATCGATCGACCTAAGGCCAAAGTTGTTTTTGTTTCTGGTTACGCCAAAGAATCATTTAGCGCGCAAAAGGCACGTATTCCGCAATCTACATTCTTGTCTAAACCGTATTCATTTGCTGAATTGACAGAATGTGTACAAAATGAATTGCAATCATAACGTCAATCCCGTTGTCTGACAGCCGCATATAACGCGTTTTCCCCAGCGTATCTTTCCAAAAACCTTGCTTTTGTTTCATCCCCAAGTGTCAGATCGGCTGGTTTGGAAACATTTAAACGCGGCGTCGTCAGGGGTGTTTTAAAGCGATTTTCAAGAAATGCATGAATTTTGTCCTGATGTTCATATGCAAAGATATGATGCACAGGGTTTGTTCCCTTCATTGGTTCAAAAAACTCAAGTTGGTTGCCAACAATTGAAAACTCAGAAGGTCGCTCTGACAAATGATCCTGGACAAAATGATCAAAGCTGATGCCTGAAGTGGATTTTGGTTTTCCGGTAATTTGTGGGCGACGACGATATCTGTACCAACTGCCGAGCCAATCCAATGGTTCGCGCATGACCGAGAAAAATTCCCACTCTATATCTTCGACGCGGTCCAGTGACGGTTTAACAAATTTTTGGAATCGGTACAGATGCCCATGTTTCAAACCAGGGGGATTGCGATAAAGAACATCGGCTTTGTCACCCAAAGCGGCCATAAGCGAGGTAGAGCCGGTTTTGGTGTTCGCCAACATCACCAGTCGTGGCTGCCAAAATATCATCATATCAGGTATTTACCAAAATATTCATGTTCTTTCCTGTTTAAACACTCTGTTAATTTTATTCAACAATAGTGAGAGAGCTAAGAAGATAATTAAAATTTGTCTTGCAATGTTCTCGTTTTATTCCCATAACAATGAGAACAAGTCGAGAACAAAAAGCGGCATTGTCGTGGTTAACACGACGTGAAATAAGGGAGCAGAAACATGGCAACGGCAGATCTTTTGACAATGAAAAAACCAGACGCAAACAAACTAAAGGCGCTGGACAGCGCTTTGTCTCAAATCGAACGACAGTTCGGTAAGGGCTCGATTATGAAGTTGGGCCAAGACGGCGCAACGCAAGAAATTTCAGCAACTTCCACCGGCTCGCTTGGTTTGGACATTGCTCTTGGTATTGGCGGTCTTCCAAAGGGTCGCGTCATTGAAATCTATGGCCCTGAAAGTTCAGGTAAAACCACGCTGACACTGCACAGCATTGCTGAGGAACAAAAATTAGGTGGCGTTTGTGCCTTTGTGGATGCTGAACACGCCCTTGATCCACTTTATGCCAAAAAGCTGGGCGTAAATCTGGATGAATTGTTGATTTCCCAACCTGATACGGGTGAACAAGCGCTAGAAATTACCGAAACACTGGTACGTTCTGGTGCCGTAAATATGGTGGTCGTTGATTCTGTGGCTGCATTGACGCCAAAGGCGGAACTTGAAGGTGACATGGGCGATCGGCAAGTTGGCGCGCAGGCGCGTTTGATGAGCCAAGCCATGCGTAAACTAACCGGCGCGATCAATAAATCAAACTGTATGGTTATCTTCATTAACCAAATCAGAATGAAAATTGGCGTGATGTTTGGCAGCCCGGAAACCACGACTGGTGGTAACGCGTTAAAATTCTATTCATCTGTTCGCCTTGATATTCGCCGTATCGGTTCGATCAAGGACCGCGACGAGGTTGTGGGGAACACCACCCGTGTTAAAGTGGTGAAAAACAAAGTGGCACCGCCCTTTAAACAAGTGGAGTTTGACATCATTTACGGTGAAGGCATTTCCAAAATGGGTGAAATCATCGATTTGGGTGTTGCTGCGGGCCTTATTGAAAAATCTGGATCATGGTATTCTTACGGGGATGAACGTATCGGGCAAGGCCGCGAGAACGTAAAGAAATTCCTGAAAGAAAACGATAAGGTTGCGCTGGAATTGGAAGATAAAATTCGCGCCTCACATGGTTTGGATTTTGACGGCAGCGAAAGCAAAGGTTCCGATGATGGCGACTTGCTAGAAGCGTAAATACGTCAATTATTTATCAAAAAGGCCCGGACAACCGTCTGGGCCTTTTTCTTGCGGTGGACAGCCATGGCCAGCGGCTATAAATAAGCCTGACATTCTAACGCCGGAAATCAGACCCCATGCAAACGCTTAACGATATTCGTTCCTCTTTTCTGTCCTATTTTGATAAACAAGGACACCAAGTTGTAGACTCGTCCCCACTTGTGCCACGTAATGACCCGACCCTGATGTTTGTAAATTCAGGCATGGTTCAGTTCAAAAACATGTTCACGGGTGCCGAAACCCGCGACTATGTACGTGCGGTATCGGCCCAAAAATGTGTGCGTGCGGGCGGTAAACACAACGATTTGGATAATGTCGGCTATACGGCACGTCACCACACATTCTTTGAGATGATGGGTAACTTTTCCTTTGGGGATTATTTCAAAGAAGATGCCATCCTTTTTGCATGGGAAATGGTGACCAAAGTATTGGGCATCGATAAGAACCGTCTTTATGTAACGGTTTACCACACGGATGACGAAGCGGCTAACATTTGGAAAAAGGTCGCTGGCCTGTCGGATGATCGTATCATTCGTATCGCTACAGATGACAACTTCTGGCGCATGGGGCCAACGGGGCCGTGTGGCCCTTGCACCGAGATTTTCTATGATCACGGTGAGCACATCTGGGGTGGCCCTCCAGGTTCACCAGAAGAAGACGGTGATCGGTTCGTAGAAATTTGGAATCTCGTTTTCATGCAAAATGTTCAGCATGAAGATGGTTCAATGACACTTCTGCCAAAGCAATCAATAGATACAGGCATGGGCATTGAACGTGTTGCGGCGCTGTTGCAGGGCACAAACGACAACTATTCAACGGATTTGATGCGCAGTTTGATTGAGGCATCCGCCAATGAAACCAGTTCTGATCCAGATGGTGCAGGTAAAACCCATCACCGCGTGATTGCGGATCACTTGCGTTCGACGTCTTTCCTTTTGGCTGATGGCGTTATGCCGTCCAACGATGGTCGGGGATACGTGTTGCGTCGTATTATGCGGCGCGCAATGCGTCATGCGCATTTGTTGGGTGCCAAAGATCCTTTAATGCATCGCTTGGTTCCTGCATTGGTTTCGCAAATGGGCGCAGCTTACCCCGAACTGCAACAAGCGCAGTCATTGATCACTGAAACCCTTAAACAAGAAGAAACCCGTTTTAAGCAGACGCTAGAACGCGGTTTAAGATTACTTGACGACGAGGTCGCCGGTTTGGGCGAGGGGGCTGATTTATCGGGTTCTGCCGCATTCAAACTGTATGACACATTCGGGTTCCCGCTTGATTTAACTCAAGATGCTTTGCGCGAAAAAGGCCTGGGTGTTGATAAAGACGGCTTTGATGCAGCGATGGCCGAACAAAAGGCCAAGGCGCGTGCGGCTTGGGTTGGTACGGGTGAAACTGCGGATGCAAGCCTTTGGTTTGATATTGCCGATGAACATGGCGTGACTGACTTTCTCGGCTATGACACCGAGGTTGCCGAGGGCCAGGTGCTGGCCTTGATCAAGGATGGCGTAAGCGTTGATGCGACAATCGTCGGTGACAGCGTGCAAATCGTGATGAACCAAACGCCGTTTTATGCTGAATCTGGTGGTCAAATTGGCGATGCTGGGACATTGAAAACAGCAAATGGATTGGTAGAGGTTACCGACACGCGCAAAAATGCGGGTCTGTTCATTCACCATGGCAAAGTGGTAAGTGGTACGGTTTCCAAAGATGAGGCTGCCGAATTGGTGGTTGATCACGCGCGACGTGGGGCCATTCGGGCAAACCACTCGGCCACGCACTTGTTACACGAAGCATTGCGCGGTGCCCTTGGAGATCACGTTTCCCAACGCGGCAGCTTGAATGCGGCAGATCGTTTGCGGTTTGATTTTTCCCATAACGCGGCCATCAGCCAAGATGATTTGCGTAAAGTTGAGGAAGAAGTAAACGCCTATATTCGCCAAAATACTGAGGTAGAAACCCGTATCATGACGCCAGATGATGCGCGTGCCCTAGGCGCGCAGGCATTGTTTGGTGAAAAATACGGTGATGAAGTCCGCGTTGTTTCCATGGGACAACAATCAGGATCTGGTAAGGGTGCAAACGGCGAAACATATTCACTAGAGTTGTGTGGCGGTACACATGTTGGCCAAACAGGCGACATTGGTACATTTGTTATCCTTGGTGACAGTGCATCAAGTGCCGGTGTTCGCCGTATCGAGGCTTTAACAGGGGCTGAGGCTTTCGCTTATTTGCGCGATCAGGACCAACGTATTTCGACCGTTGCGGGCATGTTAAAGGCGCAACCTGAAGAAGTTGGTGCACGTGTCAAAGCCTTGATGGATGAACGTAAATCCTTGCAAAACCAATTGGCCGAAGCGCGGCGTTCATTAGCAATGTCTGGTGGTGGGCAGTCTGCACCTGCCGCTGCAATTGAGGTTGGTGGCGTGAAGTTTCATGCACAAGTTTTGACTGGGGTGACAGGTAAAGATTTGCCTGCACTGGTTGATGAACACAAAGAAAGCCTTGGTTCAGGTGCGGTTCTTTTGATCGCCGACACAGGTGGTAAAGCCGCTGTGGCCGCGGGTGTAACTGCTGATCTGGTGGAACGTATTTCTGCCGTTGATTTAGTTAAGGCAGCGGTCGTTGAATTGGGTGGTAAAGGTGGCGGTGGTCGCCCTGATATGGCCCAAGGTGGCGGCGCGAGCGCCGAAAATTCAGAAAATGCAATCAAGGCCGCAACAGCGGTACTGAAAGGATAGATTATGCCAGCTTATTCAATTGTTCACGCCGACGTTTTTGACGCCGATACCTATGCCAAATACGCCGAGCTTGCGGGCCCTGCTGTGGCTGCTGCTGGGGGCAAGTTTTTGGCCCGCGGTGGGCGGTTTGAACAGCTTGAGGGCGAGGGACGGCCGCGTAACGTACTGATTGAGTGGCCGGATTATGATACCGCGATCGCGTTTTATAATGGTGAAGCCTATCAAGCGGCAATGGAATTTGCCCGCCCATCATCAACGCGTGAATATACAATCGTTGAGGGTGTTTAAGAGTATTCTTGCCTTCGGCGAGGATATTTTGAACCAGAAGAAACGACGAAAGAAGGGGCGGATTTCCGTCCCTTTTTTAATGCCTCAATGTGTTGCGGTGTTTGAAAATAGGTGAATGATCAATATGCCGATCAATATTAGCCCCATGCCGAGGATAGCGGGAAAATCAAGACTTTGTTTGAAATAAAAATACCCAATGATGGATATCAAAACGATCCCTGTGCCTGACCATATCGCATACATGATGCCAACCGGCATAAATTTTAATGTGAGGGATAGAAAAAAGAACGCAGCGGCAAAACAGACCGCAACCAGTACTGAGGGGCCAATTTTTGTGAATTGTTGGCTGCTTTGGATTGCGGATGTGCCGATGGTTTCAAAGATGACGGCGAGAAATAAATAGATGTAGTGCATCATAGCCCCATTGCATTAGCATGGAGGACATTGGCAAATAACATGCGCGATCTCAAGAGGTGATTATCGGGTTTATTCAGAATTCGACGGCAACAGTTTGGTCGCCTCGCGCAGGTATTCCCGCGCGCGACGCTCTGCAAGACGAACACGGACAGCCGTGTTGTATGCCTCTTGGGTGGTTGCTGAACTGGCACCCAAAACGTCACCGATTTTGGCCAATATTGAGTCGTCGCCCAAGTCTTTGGCGGCTTGCAATGCGTCTTGGGCCAATGCGTCAGCCAGATCCTCGACAACGCCCATTAGCGGGTGTTTTCTGTCAAACGACGACGTACATAGGAATCAACAGAGCCAAGCATGGTGTCCATGTGCGGTTCTTCAAAGAAGTGGCCCGCGCCTTCGACTTGTTCGTGCGTGATGGTGATACCCTTTTGTTCGTGCAGTTTATCCACCAAATTACGTGTGTCTTCTGGCGGCGCTACACGATCCGCTGATCCATTGATGATCAGACCGGATGAAGGGCAGGGCGCAAGGAACGAAAAGTCGTACATGTTTGCAGGCGGTGACACGGAAATGAAGCCAGTGATTTCAGGGCGACGCATCAAAACCTGCATGCCGATCCATGCGCCAAACGAGAAACCCGCGACCCAGCAATGCTTGGAATTTGGGTTCATCGATTGTAGATAATCTAGTGCAGATGCTGCATCGGACAGCTCACCAATACCTTGATCGTATTCGCCTTGGCTGCGGCCCACACCACGAAAGTTGAAACGCAGTACCGTGAAACCCATTTTATGAAATGTGTAGTGTAGGTTATACACAACACGGTTATTCATCGTGCCACCAAATTGCGGATGCGGATGCATAATTATCGCTAATGGTGCGTCTTTTTCTTTTTGTGGGTGATAGCGCCCTTCAAGGCGGCCTTCGGGTCCAGGGAAGATTACTTCGGGCATGCGTATCCTTATTGAATTTTGTGCTGCACCTTATTGTGGGTGATCTCTATTGTTGACCTTAATAGTCAGACACTTTAGAACACTTCTAAATTGGGCGCTGTTGGCGATTTGGTTCCCCGTCAGGTAATGATATTGGGGCCAATCGTCAATCAAATAGCGATGAGGTCGGTCATGAAACTAAGTACAAAGGGGCGATATGCCATGGTTGCCCTCGCGGATTTGGCCTGTATTACGGCCCCTAGGTTGACCAGCCTGTCTGATATTTCGCGTCGACAGGATATTTCTTTGCCATATCTTGAACAATTATTCGTGAAATTGCGCCGTGCTGGATTGGTCGAATCTGTGCGCGGGCCAGGTGGCGGATACCGTTTGGCAAAGGCGCCTGCAGAAATTCGTGTGTCTGACATTTTGGGCGCTGTTGATGAAACCGTGTCTGCGATGCACCAAGGTGGCGGTGCTTCAGGCGGCAGTTCGGGGTCAAAAGCGCAATCCATGGCCAACCGTCTGTGGGAAAACCTTTCTGCTAATGTCTATGTGTTTTTGCATCAAACGCGGTTGTCCGATGTGATTGAAAATGAATTAACGCCTTGTCCTGCAGTGCCAAACTTGTTTGAAGTGGTGGATGAGGCATGAGTGGGCGCGTGTATTTAGATTGGAATGCATCAGCACCGTTGCGCGTTGAAGCGCGCGAAGCGATGATCGCGGCGATGGATCTAGTTGGTAATCCGTCATCCGTTCATGCAGATGGGCGTGCCGCTAAGTCGTTGTTAGAGAAAGCGCGCAACCAAGTAGCCGAGGCAATTGGTGCAGTTGCGCAAGATATTGCTTTTACATCGGGCGCAACTGAAGCGTCAAAATTGGCCGTGGCGGGCCGTAACCTGTTTGCTGCCCCGATTGAACACGACGCCATGCATGCGGTGGTGCAAAGCCCCTTAAATGTTGCCACTAATGGTGTCGTTACCATTGATGATGCGCAAAACAGCACATTGCAACTGGCCAATTCTGAAACGGGCGTTTTGCAAGAGTTACCAAAGGGCCTTGCCTTATCGGATATCACGCAAGGGTTCGGTAAAGTGCCTTTTGCCTTTAATTGGGCAGGCATCGATATGGCGATTGCTTCGGCGCATAAAATTGGCGGGCCGAAAGGCGTTGGTGTCTTGGTCTTGCGCCAAGGAATAGAAATACAAGCGCAAATTTTGGGTGGCGGTCAGGAAATGGGGCGTCGCGCGGGAACAGAAAATCTGATCGGAATTGCCGGATTTGGGGCGGCGGCTGAGGCGGCTGCAAAAGATTTGGCCAATGGCGTTTGGGATGAGGTTGCACAACGGCGAAATATGTTAGAAGACGCGCTGCAAAGTGCGGATGATAGCATAATTATCGGTGCGAATACGGCGCGTTTGCCCAATACGACCTGTATTGCCAGCCCCGGCTGGAAGGGTGAAACGCAAGTGATGCAAATGGATTTGGCGGGCTTTTCGGTGTCTGCTGGGTCTGCTTGTTCCAGTGGCAAGGTCAAGACCAGTCGCGTATTGGCCGCCATGGGATATGATGAATTAACGTCGATGAGCGCAATTCGCGTATCCATCGGCCCGGAAACAAAAGACGAAGACGTGTTGCGATTTGCCGATGTTTGGCTGGCTGCACACAAGAAATACCGCGTGCGAGCGGCCTGAGGGGAATAAGATGAGCCAAGTAGATGAAATGATTGCCAAAGACGGCGTTGAAGAAGAAACCGTTGAAGCGGTGAAATCCCTTGCCGGTGCGTATAAATACGGCTGGAATACTGACATTGAAATGGAATATGCGCCAAAAGGTTTGTCAACAGACATCGTGCGCTTGATTTCAAGCAAAAACGACGAACCAGAATGGATGCTGGAATGGCGTCTTGCCGCCTATGAGCGTTGGTTGAAATTGACTGAACCCGATTGGGCAATGGTTGATTACCCAGAAATTGATTTTCAGGATCAGTATTATTACGCCCGCCCAAAAAGCATGGAAGTAAAACCAAAGTCGTTGGACGAAGTTGATCCAAAGCTGTTGGAAACATATAAAAAGCTTGGCATTCCATTGAAGGAACAGGCGTTGCTTGCGGGTGTTGAGGCACCCGAAGAAGAACGCAAGGTTGCGGTAGACGCAGTTTTTGACAGTGTGTCTGTTGGTACAACGTTTAAAGACGAGTTGGCCAAAGCTGGTGTGATCTTTTGCTCAATTTCCGAAGCGATCAAAGAGCATCCTGAATTGGTGCGCAAATATCTGGGTACCGTGGTTCCGGTTTCAGACAACTACTACGCTACGCTAAATTCAGCCGTGTTTTCAGATGGTTCATTCGTTTATGTGCCACCTGGTGTGCGTTGCCCGATGGAATTGTCGACGTATTTCCGCATCAATGCCGAAAACACCGGGCAGTTTGAGCGCACTTTGATTATTTGCGATAAAGAAGCATATGTTTCCTACCTAGAGGGCTGTACAGCGCCACAGCGTGATATTGCACAATTGCACGCAGCCGTCGTTGAGATTGTCATCATGGAAGACGCCGAGGTGAAATATTCCACGGTACAAAACTGGTATCCAGGTGACGAAGACGGCAAGGGCGGCATCTACAATTTTGTGACCAAACGTGCCGATTGCCGCGGTGATCGTGCCAAGGTGATGTGGACACAGGTTGAAACGGGTTCAGCCGTGACGTGGAAATACCCAAGCTGTATTTTGCGTGGTGACGACAGCCAAGGTGAATTTTACTCGATCGCGATTGCAAACAACATGCAACAAGCGGACACAGGCACAAAGATGGTGCATTTGGGTAAAAACACGAAATCACGGATCGTATCCAAAGGTATCTCAGCGGGTAAGGCACAAAACACCTATCGCGGTTTGGTTTCTATGCATCCAAAAGCGAAGAACAGCCGTAACTATACCCAATGCGACAGCTTGCTGATTGGTGACAAATGTGGGGCCCATACGGTGCCTTATATTGAGGTGCGCAACAATTCATCCCGTGTAGAACACGAAGCGACAACGTCCAAAGTGGACGACGATCAACTGTTCTATTGCCGTCAGCGCGGTATGGGCGAAGAAGAAGCTGTCGCCCTTGTTGTGAATGGTTTCTGTAAAGACGTTCTGCAAGCTTTGCCGATGGAATTTGCGATGGAGGCACAAGCCTTGGTTGCGATTTCGTTAGAGGGAAGTGTTGGTTAATGATTGAACGTAAACTGGTTTACTATGGGCTATGCTTTGCCACGGTATTTTTCATCATTGGATTACTGACTGGAAAAGGTGGACCCTTAATTGTAAATTTCTTAACCTCTCTGTTTTTGGGCGCATGTATTGCGGCATCATTAGCCTTGGTTAAGAAGTACGGAGGACCGAAAGAATGAACTTTCTTTTGAAGTACATATCTGAAGGCCACTTTCCGTACATATACGGCTTCATTGTTTTTTCGTTTGTTTTCCTAGGCGGTGTCATTTCCGGCCTTGGTGGAAGCGTTCAAACAAACCTAATTTTTGGACTTATAATGGGACTGGCTGCATTTTTTGCAATCAAAATCATCCTTAAATTCGGCAAATAAACAGCAAACAAAAAGTATCGCAAGCCGGCTCGGCTTATCAAGACTAGGATCATAAAATGTTAGAAATCAAAAACCTACAAGTGTCTTTGGAAGAAGAAGACAAACAAATCCTTAAGGGCGTTGATCTGTCCATCGGTGAAGGTGAAGTACACGCGATCATGGGACCTAACGGGTCCGGCAAATCCACAACATCTTATGTATTGTCTGGTAAAGACGGCTACGAAGTGACGGATGGTTCAGCCAAACTTAATGGTAACGATCTGTTGGATATGGAACCAGAAGAACGCGCAGCGGCGGGTCTTTTCTTGGCGTTTCAATACCCGGTTGAAATCCCTGGCGTTGGTAATATGACCTTTTTGCGCACTGCTGTGAACTCTCAGCGCAAGGCGCGTGGTGAAGACGAGCTTTCGGCCGGTGAATTCCTTAAGGTTGTCCGTGAAAAAGCCAAGGCGTTGAAGATTGACGCTGACATGTTGAAGCGCCCGGTAAACGTTGGCTTTTCTGGTGGCGAGAAAAAGCGTAATGAAATTTTGCAGATGGCAATGCTCGAACCAAAGATGTGTGTTTTGGATGAAACAGACTCTGGCCTTGATGTTGATGCGATGAAGTTGGTTGCCGAAGGTGTCAATGCTTTGCGTGACGGCAAGCGCTCATTCCTTGTTATCACGCACTATCAACGTCTTTTGGATCACATTAAGCCGGACGTTGTGCACATTATGGCCAACGGCAGAATTATCAAATCAGGTGGTCCAGAGCTTGCGCTAGAAGTTGAAAACAACGGTTACGCCGATTTGCTTGAGGAAACAGCATAATGCCTGCAACAGCCCTAACAGAACTTGATCGCGAGATTACGTTGCCTGCGGCTGGCGTTTGGGGAACCAAGTCCCGCAAAGATGCGTTGGCACGCTTAACTGCAATGGGATTACCCAATCATCGGGACGAGTATTGGAAATATACGCGCCCTGAAACGCTGACCAGTGCAACACCAACGCCTGCCGCCATTTTTGATGGCAACGACGAAGCACCGATGTTTGATGCCATCGACTGTTTGCAAATCACTTTCATTGACGGTGTTTTTGATGCGGATGCGTCAGATGATTTGGAAATGGCTGGCGTGTCAATTGAACGTCTTGCAACTGCCATGGAAAACGACATTCACTGGGCCAAAGATCTGTATGGAACTTTGGAAACCAATGGTCAAAATCCAGTTCAACGACCCTTGGCGGCCCTTAATTCGGCAACGGCAACTGACGGCGTGGTGATTCACGCCACGGGGCAGGCTGCTAAGCCAGTTTTGATCAGATACTTGCACCAAAATGAAACGTCGGATGCGGTTTTGCATCATGTTATCAAGCTTGATGACGGTGCGGCATTGACTGTTCTTGAAACGGGTCCTGCGGCCGCGCGTTTGAACAAAGTGATGGAAGTGGATCAAGGCAACGAGGCCCGCTTTAACCACGTTTGCACGCAAGGGCGCGATCATGCCCGGCGTGCTGTTACCCATATTTTTGCGCGTCTTGCTACAGAAAGTCGTTTTAAATCATTCACTTTGACCGCGAATGGCGTTTTAACACGTAATGAATGCATCATTGAAATCACTGGTGATGATGCGTTTGCCCATGTAGCGGGCGCGGCACTTGGTGATGGCGATTTTCACCACGACGACACGGTTTTCATCACCCATGACGCGGTAAATTGTGAAAGCCGACAGGTTTTCAAAAAGGTTTTGCGCAACGGGGCGACGGGTGTTTTTCAAGGCAAGATTTTGGTTCAACCAGATGCCCAGAAAACAGACGGGTATCAAATTTCACAGGCTTTATTGCTAGATGATGACAGTCAGTTCTTGGCAAAACCAGAGTTGGAAATCTATGCAGACGACGTGGCTTGTTCGCATGGTTCAACCACCGGTGCGATTGATGAAACTGCGTTGTTTTATCTGCGTTCTCGTGGTGTTGAAAAAGACGAAGCACAAGATTTGTTGGTTCTGTCATTTTTGGCCGAAGCAATTGGCGAAATCGAGGACGAAGTCTTGGCTGACGAAATTCAATCACGCCTTGAAAGCTGGCTGAAAAGGCATAGTTCTTAATATGTCTGCCGTTCGCGATATTGTGTCTACATACCGCCGTCCACGCGAAGTGTTTTCGCGTTGGATCGCGGGTGCACCAGACGAGGCAAGAGCCTTGATCGTTGTTATGGTGGCCTGCGGCATCGTGTTTTTGTCGCAATGGCCAGTTGCAGCACGCAAATCATATCTAACCGGTGAGGACATCGGCCCGCTGATCGGTGGCAGTTTGATGGCGTGGATATTCATCGTACCGCTTGCGCTTTATGCAATCGCGTGGGTTGTTCATTTGGTTTTGACAATTTTTGGCGGGCAAGGCAGCAGCTTTGCAGGCCGTATGGTTTTGTTTTGGGCGTTACTCGCCGCCAGTCCATTGTGGTTGTTAAATGGCATGGTTGTCGGCATCATCGGTCAAGGATTTCAGGCGCAACTGATTGGTGCACTTGGTCTGTTTGCTTTCGTAATATTTTGGATTATCGGTCTAAAAATAGCTTACTTTCAGCGTGATAAGGGTTGAACCTAATGCAACTTGATATGCAATCATTGATGCGACTTTTGGGCGAAACATTGCGCCAACCTGAAATGGTGGCGGAGCGTTTAAAACCGGATTATGTGCCGCGCAAAATACTGTGGATGGCAATTGTTATTCTATCAGTTTTGTCCGCAATTTTGGGAACCATTTCCTCTGGAAGTTTGATTGCCGCGCCTTTTGGCATGGCTCTTATGACTCTTGGGCTTTTGGTCATAACGATCTTTGGTAGTCAGCTGATTTGCGGCTGGTTCGGCGGAACGGGCACGCTTGATCAAGCAATGTATTTGTTATCTTGGCAGCATTTCGTGGTTCTGTGCCTTCAAGCAATCGGGTTCATACTTTCACTCGCTCTAGCACCTATTGCAGGGGCAATCACACTTGCAATTGGCTTGATCGCTTTTTGGCAAATGGCGGTGTTTATCAAGGTTTTACATGATTTTACATCAATTGGTCGCGTCATTGGTGGCATGTTGGGCTTTTACTTCATATTTGCCTTCGTCGTACTTATGTTTATTGCACCTTCAGCTTAGGAATACATGATGTTAGATGTTGAAAAAATTCGCGCTGATTTCCCCATTTTATCGCGTGAAGTGAATGGTAAGCCGTTGGTTTATCTCGATAATGGTGCCTCGGCACAAAAGCCATCTGTCGTGATAGATGCTGTCACGCGCGGTTATGCCGAGGAATACGCAAACGTTCATCGTGGTTTGCATTACTTATCCAATCTGGCCACCGACAAATATGAGGCTGTGCGCGGTAAAGTTGCGCAATTTTTGAATGCAGCACACGAGGATCACATCGTGTTTAACACGGGCACCACAATGGGCATCAACATGATTGCCTATTCATGGGCGATGCCACGTATGCAGGCAGGTGATGAAATCGTTTTGTCCGTGATGGAGCATCACGCCAACATCGTGCCATGGCATTTCCTACGTGAACGTCTGGGCGTGGTGTTAAAATGGGTGGAAACGGATGCCACCGGCGCACTTGATCCACAAAAGGTTATCGATGCAATCGGTCCAAAAACCAAGCTCGTTGCAATTACACAAGTTTCCAATGTGTTAGGCACCAAAGTTGATGTGAAAACCATTACATCAGCCGCGCACGAAAAAGACGTGCCAGTATTGGTGGACGGCAGCCAAGCCGCGGTTCACATGCCAGTCGATGTTCAAGACATTGGTTGTGATTTTTATGCAATCACAGGCCACAAGCTTTATGGCCCCTCTGGTTCTGGTGCAATCTACATCAAACCCGAACGCATGGCCGAGATGCGTCCATTTTTGGGTGGTGGTGACATGATCAACGAGGTCGGCCGCGATGTAATCACTTATAATACGCCGCCGATGAAATTTGAGGCTGGCACACCTGGTATCGTGCAAACCATTGGTTTGGGGGCCGCGCTTGACTACCTAATGGACATTGGCATGGATAAAATCGCGGCGCATGAGGATGCGCTTTGTGCTTATGCCAGCGAACGTCTGACCGGATTGAATTGGTTGAATGTACAGGGTCATGCGCCGGGCAAAGCCGCAATTTTCAGCATGACGATGTCAGGCGGCGCGCATCCACACGATATTTCCACCATTCTGGACAAACGCGGCATTGCCGTGCGGGCAGGGCACCATTGTGCGCAACCGTTGATGGCTCACATGGGTGTTTCCGCCACAGCGCGCGCCAGTTTTGCCATGTATAACACAAAGGACGAGGTAGATGCGCTGGTCGATGGTTTGGAATTGTGTAACAAACTGTTGGGATAGAACGATCTTGGCGACTTTGAACCCTCGGACAACGCAATAAGCCATTGCAGGACGCCACAGGTTTCAGTATCCACGCCCTAGATGCACCCGTAGCTCAGCTGGATAGAGCGCTGCCCTCCGAAGGCAGAGGCCAGAGGTTCGAATCCTCTCGGGTGCACCATTATAATTCCCTTATATATATGGGGATAATCCAAATTCAGCATGATTTACGAACTCTATCTTTATCGGTTTGACCACAATCTGGTCACACTGAAGTGCATTCCGCCCTTTTGTATTGGCCCACACATATAAAGGTAACAAAAATGGCCACTATCAGAGCACACCGAGGAAAATGGCAAGCGATCATCCGCAGATCAGGATATCCACAACAATCGAAATCATTCATTACAAAAGCACACGCAGTTAAATGGGCAAGGCAAATTGAGCATGATTTTGATTTAGGTTTTGTAAAAAATGACACAAGATTACTTGATCAAACATCGATGTGCGACTTGCTTGTAAGATACCGTGATACTGTCACAATAGGCAAAAAAGGTCATTTATCAGAGTCCATAAGAATAAATAGCTTTGTCAAACAACATTGGGCAAAGCTCAAGCTATCTACAATTAGTTCTGGAGTATTCAGTTCCTATCGTGACCAACGACTTAAAATTGTCCAACCCGCCACAGTTAGAAGAGAGTTAGGATTGCTTCGCGCCATCTTTGAAGTTGCAATCAAGGAGTGGGATTTTCCCTTTCAGAATAATCCACTTGCTTGTGTTAAAAAACCAAAGGAACCAGCTTCTAGAGATAGGCGATTAAACCCTGGAGAAAGAGGAGTCCTACTCAAAGCCTCAGAGAGTCATACAGCGCCTTGGCTTAAGCTTGGCATACTCCTTGCCTTAGAGACCGGTATGCGCCGTGGAGAGCTGTTGAGCGTCTCCTGGGGTGACTTGGATATCCAGTCATCAACCCTACTCATACAAAATACCAAAAATGGCTACTCAAGGAAAATTCCATTGTCGAAAGTCGCGGTGGATACATTGTTGAATGTGCATAGGCCTACAAACAAATGCGAGGATAAAATCATAAACCTTAGCAGTAGTGCTTTCCAACAATCATGGCAGAGATGTAAAAAGAAAGTAGCTTTGAATCTACCTGAAATACTAAGCCTAAGGTTTCATGATCTCCGCCACGAAGCTGTAAGCCGGTTCTTTGAAATCGGATTAAGTGTACCGGAAGTTGCATTGATCAGCGGGCACCGCGATCCACGAATGCTATTTAAATACACTCATCTTAGGGCTGAAGACATTGTGCATAAAATAAACCCTTAAGTCCACGAGGGTTATCAAAAATTGCGCTTCAATAGAACGTAGCATTCAAAAAACACATTAAGGAACAATTCAAATGAATATAAAGAAAAGTCTGATACCAATGCCAGATATGGTCCGTGAGCAAATACATTTCCATCACAAACAACTTTTACGTCACACGGCTGAAGAAGACACACATTGGTTTTTGAACCCATTCTTAGAGAGTAACAGAATGGTCGTTTGGAGGTCTGACCCTAAACCAGAAATAACTCTCGGCTTAGTTATTGGTTGCTTTATCGAGACACGTTATTTCTTTATAAAAAAGCAGAAGGTACAAATTTCTATAGTCAGGTCAAACTTTGATTTCACCCAAACTACTACGGTGTTTAACGAAGAAATGGAATTCCCCAACAATTCTTCCGACTTAACCTGGGGTATGGAGTTTGTGCGCAAGTCAATGGCATTACACGGTGCCGCATTAGACTTAGCAACACATTAAGAAACAAGATTTTCAGTCAAAATAGATAATATTTTGGCAACAACTTCACGGGTGTGCGCTATAATAGGAGAAAGTTCGCATAAGGGTTATTGTTGTGATTTCCAGTTCAAATCATAACCGTGCGCTATAATAGGATAAAGAACGATAACATATACATAGCTTAACACCTGTATCTGTTTCAAAGATGGATATAATATCGATAGATATAATACCCGTTGTAAATAATAATAAATAACTAACTAGATTTACTACTAGTATAGATTATCAGATTAGATAACTAACTAGATATACTACTAGTATAGATTATCAGATTAGATAACTAACCAGATACACTACTAGTATAGATTATTAGATTAGATAACTAACTAGATATACTGTCCGTCATCAAATAATTTAAGACAGAGGGCGTTTTGACTTCGAGGAGTCATCGCTCATCTGTGTTTAGTTAAGCCGCAGATTTAGCGTACTGCAAGCGTCTTAGCTTCATGGTCCTCCTTTTGGTCTTTTCTCGTTCGAGCAAGATTGTATGGCCCCGGCCTGCGTAGACGTCTGCAGGTGTGACGTTGTTCAAGCTCTCGTGGTATCTCTGATGGTTGTAATTCCCAACGAAGGCAGCGATGTGCGCCTCAAGATCACCGGGCAGGTAGTAATTCTCCAACAGGATGCGGTTCTTCAACGTTTGATGCCATCGCTCAATCTTGCCCTGAGTTTGCGGATGATAAGGAGCGCCACGTGTGTGCGACATGCCTTTGTCTTCCAGATAGTCAGCCAGATCGCCGGAGATGTAACAAGGACCATTGTCCGACAGCAGGCGTGGGCGATGAACCACATTTGCATGATCAAACCCAGTTTCTTTCAGCGCCTGGTTCAACGTGTCCTGCACGTCAGATGCGGCCATTCCCGTGCAGAGTTTCCAAGTGATAATGTACCGGCTGTAATCATCCAGAATGGTCGACAGATAAAACCAGCCCCAGCCGATGACTTTGAGATAGGTAAAGTCCGTTTGCCAAAGTTGATTGGGTGCAGTCGTCTTGTCGCGGAACTCATCAGCAGCCTTCATGACGATAAAAGCTGGACTCGTGATCAGGTCATGGGAACGAAGAAGCCTGTAAACACTGGCCTCTGAGACAAAGTAGTTGCGTTCGTCAGTGAAAGTAACAGCTAGCTCTCTCGGGCTTAGCTCCGGCCTTGCCAGTGCCATCTCCAACATGGCTTGGCGCACTGTGTCCGGAATGCGATTCCAGACGCGCCCCGGATGTGATTTGCGATCTTCAAGACCCGGTTCTCCGAGCCGCAGATATCGATCATACCACCGATAGAAAGTTGGGCGTGATACGCCCAACTTCTCCAACGTGCGTTTGACAGGCAGATGTGATCCCTCGACCAGCCGGATAATCTCCAGCTTTTCTGACGCAGGATACCTCATTCGAGGTCGCCCCCATCCCCGAGCATGCTTTTTTTGAGAAGACGCAGTTCCAGAGTTTGCTCTGCGACAACTTCCTTTAGGTCGCGGGCTTCACGCTTCAATCCAGTGACTTCGTTGGTCGTCGCTTGACGGCTTGTGTCCCCGGCTAATCGCTTCTTCCCTGCTTCCATGAAGTCCTTAGACCAATTGTAATATAGGCTCTCTGCTATCCCTTCGCCGCGGCATAGCTCGGAGATCGAACTCTCCCCGCGTAGGCCATCCAAAACGATCCGGATCTTCTCTTCTGCAGAGAATTGCCGCCGTGTTTTTCGTTTGATCTCTTTAACATGTTTGTCCGCCGATCCATTCGGCCCTGTCTTCGTTCTCATATCGTATCTCTTCAAGGATTACGATGAACCGAAAACTCTCACTAAGCAAAAATGCCGCTCTGTCTCAAAGGCCGTGACGGGATAAATAACCATTATCGAGAACAACTATGTTTATTATATTCACGTCTCTAGCAGTAGCTGGGGTGCCCTTAGAGTTGTCTTGAAATGGTAGCTGAGGAAGCGCTGGGACCTATGCCCTGTGGTCCCTCAGATCACTGATAATAATAACTTTATCGCTGTACCTAACGAGTACCTCGATGCCGCCCCATTTGCTTGCGCTCAATCTGGCGGCCCAATAAACTGGCATCGCTTATGCTCTCAGTTTTATGCAATAGGACTTAGTATGAAAAATATCTATCAATACTTGGCGTTTTTGGGCACTTTGCCATTTATTATCTGCGCTGCTAGCTTTGTTTCTGATGTGCAGGCTATTCCTGTGTTAGGCGAAACTCGCAACGTCCTGGGCGCATATGCACTCGTTATTACTGCCTTTATGGCAGGCAGCCACTGGGGGCAACATCTTGATTTGGATAACAAATGGGGCGATTATCTCCCAATAATCAGTAACGCGATTGCTGTTTTGGTATGGATCGGATTTCTTGTACTGCCGTTTAAGATTGTGCTTTTTGTATTTACAATCTCATTTCTTGTTCTGCTGTGGATCGATCAAAAGCTGTGCCAAAACGACCTGATCAGCTATGAATATTTACGAACACGCTATCTGATAACAACAATTGTCGTCTTCACTCTCTTCATCTCAGGAATTTATGCATGATGCGAATTGCTATTATCGGCGCAGGATTGTCGGGCTTAACAGCGGCAAACACCCTAAAAAATCACGCTGAGATCACCATATTCGAAAAAGCGCGTGATGTAGGTGGCCGAATGTCAAACAGGTGTGCAAAACCATATTTCTTTGACCATGGTGCGCAATTCTTTAGTGCCCAAACAAATGAATTTAAAGCATTTATTGCTCCAATGATAACCGATGGGATTATGAATTCTTGGAATGCGCGGTTTGCTGAAATCGAAGGGCGTGCAATTATTAGAGAACGCCGGTGGAACGATGATTATCCGCACTATGTGGGTGTACCAGGCATGAGTTCAATTGCTAAGCATTTGAGTAATGGTATGAATTTAAAGCTGGGAACACGAGTTCAATCGATCAGTAAACAAATGAGTAAATGGTCTTTAGCAGATGACCAGGGGCATTCGCTGGGGGAATATGACTGGGTAATATCCGCCATTCCCGCTGAGCAAGCTGCTGGCCTTCTTCCATCATCTTTACCACTTTATCCTGAGGTAAGTTCGATAAAAATGGAAGGCTGTTTCTCTATGATGCTTGGCTTCGACCAAGCCTTGCCACTTGAATTTGATAGCGCACTTGTTCGTGGCGAAGATATCAGCTGGATTTCTGTCAACAGTTCCAAATTTGATAGAAAAGGTGGCTTTTGTTTACTTGTCCATTCAACAAACAGTTGGGCCGACACCCACCGAAACGACGATCACAAAGAGATTATGCATTACTTATGCCTGCAGACCAGTTTGGTCATTGGTCATGATGTCAGAAAAGCGGATCACAAGACTATTCATGGGTGGCACTATGCCAACGCTAAAAAACGAACAGGTGACACTCATTTTATTGACACCAATGAAAATATTGGAGTCTGCGGTGATTGGTGCATTCAAGGCCGCGTAGAGGCCGCTTTCACCAGTGGATTTGATCTTGGTAAAAGGATTTTAACTGAATTGAAGACCATTTGATTTTTGCCGATCTTTTCGGCGTGTTGAAGCACCCTCAATTTGCGTTGAATGTCGCGTTCTTCGTTCGTCATGGAAACTTCCTCCATCCCTAAATAAGGGAGTTTACAGGAAGTGTCCCGAGAGTCCGTACATATCTACAGTAATCGGATACGCTCGAGGAATTAGCCAATTGGCAAGATGATTACAACAATTGTTGGTCACACTCATCAATCGGAACCCTAACACATCAGAATTTGTGGAGAAAATTAAGATTTCACTTATTAACTATTGTTTTATGTATTAATTTTAATTAAATAATAAAAATCACTAAATAAAAGTAAAAGAGGGACTTTATGAAAAAATATCTTTCAACAACGGCATTATTATCCTGTTTGATTGCAACACCAGGATTGGCTGAGCCAACTTTTTCGCTCGGGCTTTCTGTGCCGTTGGGTGGTAAAGAAGCTGGTTCAGTTGGTATTAGCGCACATGTTTTGAGTGGAAAAAAACAAAACACATGGGCAGCCGCTGCAGGTGTAACATATTTTCCAAAAAATAAAACTTGGGGCGTAGATATTGGCGTTGGCCGCAATTTCAGATCTGAATCCATTGTGCTCTCCTATGATTTTATCCAAAAAGGCATGAACTTCTCACTAGGTTGGTCAGATCTAGATTTAGAGATGTCAGCAACAAGTTAATTAGCATGCTCGGTGCAGTGCTATCTGTTTAGTACTGCACGATAATTTTTCTAACAGACGCTAACAGCTTCAACGTAGATGCAAAGATATACATTATTTAGAGTGATATACTATGGTGACCTCTTGGACCTATTTTCATTCATCCGAAGAAGGTGGGGATGCCATATCATCTGATGTTGACGTGGCGATGTCTCATTATAGTAAACGGCAATATTTAATAGCGTATGAAATGCTTGCTAAGATGGCGTTGCACGCCCCTGACGATCCAACAATAATTGTTGGGCTTGCGTTTACATTGGAAAAAATGGGTTCATTTGAACTGTCTGTATCCAAATGGGATACGTTTATAAAACTTTATTCTGATCAATTTAATAATGTTTTTAAGCTACGATACGCTAATTCGTTGATTGAAATTGGCAATATCAACAAAGCTCGGCTGATCTTGAAAGAAGTAGATGGAGCAGTACCTGATTATAAAGAGAAATGGAAACTAGTTGAAAAGATAGTTGAAATTGACAATTGTTCTGAAGCTGGAAGACCTTCCGTAGATTCATATAAGACGGCTTCTGTTGAAGATCGGCAAGCGGGCCTAATTGTTAAAAATACACCAAATATCCTAAATGAATATAAAAGCCTGATTTCAAATCATGGTAATTATGACAACATGCTGAAGCACAAAAGTATTGTTATAGTAACATATGGACGGAGTGGATCCACATTGTTACAGGGCATTTTAAACACAATAAATGGAATGGTCGTTTTGGGTGAAAATGAGAATTCATTTTTTCATTTGTTTGAGTTCGAAAAGACAATTGACAGAATATCAAAGCGAGCCGGTACAGAAACACCTAGCTCACCATTTTATGGTGCTTCATCTATTGATACATGTGCAATAAAAGATACCGTCAGAAAAAATATAGCTACTTTTCTTGATCCATTCCGAAGGCAGGAAAATGTGCACTGTGTGGGTTTCAAAGAAGTTAACTTTGAAAAATCAATTGCTGCCATCGATGAATACCTACCATTTCTCGAAAAAAACCTTCCGTCACCTGCATTTGTTTTTCTATGGCGTGATCATGACGAAGTATTGAAAAGCGGTTGGTGGAAAGATCTTGACCAGGTTGCTGCAGGTGATTTGTTGGAAGAAATGGAATGCAAATGCAAAACGTTCTTAGGACAGCGTGAGAACTGTTTTGAGTTAACCTTTGAAGATGTGACCACTATCACTGGAAGATTGAAGGAATTGTTCAATTTCCTTGGTGCGGAATTTTCGCAAGATATAATCGACAGAGTTGCCAAAATTCCTCATAGCTATAACCCAGAAAATGTACAAATGCAGCAGTTATTCCATCAAGCAATTGAAACAAATAAATCCTGACAATACTTGTGCTTTAATCATACACTAATTCCAATACTGGCAGTAAAATGAATGACTTAGCTATATTTAGATGTGAACGCGCAACTTCCTTGAAAGACCGTGAGGAATTTGCAAATGCATTGGCTGAATTTAAGTCAGCATTGTCTGTTGCTCTAGGAGGCCCGTTGCGACGTAAGATCATTCTAGAGATTGATTTTTGCAATCTAATCCTAGGAAATTACGATGCCGCTGAAGGCGCTCGTAAATATGACTTATTAGTCGATAAGGCTGCTCATAATGATTTTGAAGGATATATCCACACAGCACAAAAAGCCGGTAAATACGCACTCGCAATTGACCGACTAAGCGAGGCCTCACAATATTTACTCAGTAAAAAGCGTTTGTTGCTGGAAGTTCAAATTTCCATTGATCGCTATGAAACAACTAGTGCAAGGGAATTGATCAAATCAAACCCTTCAATGCCAGACGCTTTGAAGGCAAAATATAATCTTCAAATGCTCTTCGGCGAAAGGCGGTACAAAGAGGTCGGTCGAATGCTTGAGACTCTGCCGTTCGGAAATGCATCTGACTATTTAAGATTAAAGACGCAAGTACTAATAGGAACTGGTGAATATTCATTGGTTGAGAAAGAATTAGAAACGCATAGTGCATTCTATGCAGATCAAGAGTGGCTAGAGCAAAGTTTAGCAACAAATGCAAAAATGGCCAAAATGTATGACTTAGCAATTCCAAGATGGGAAAAAATTGTAAATAGTGAATTTTGTTCCGATGAAAGTTTTGTTGCTTATATTGGTGTCCTCATTGGCGATATGAGGTTTGAGGAAACAAAGTCAGTTATTGAAAATGCCAAAGATCGCTTCAAGAAGTCAACAATTTCTGAAGCTTGGGTAAGTTTATTAAAAGCTGGCGGTGATCATGATGAAGCAAAAGAGTATATTTCATCAACCATCGAAAGCATTCAGAATACATCCCCGAGAAATAAAATAGCTAATCTGATATCAGAAAACTCTGAACTAATGCTTCAAGAATATTCTACCACCGGCAACAAAGTGTGGTTGAAGAAATACTTAGAGGAAGCGGAGAAGGCATTACACATTGATACTGATTACTATCCATCTAAAATAAAATATATTGATGCACTAATACGATGTGATGAAGCAGAGCGCGCGAATGCTGAAATCTCGAAACTCCCACAAAATTATCGAGCAGAACGATTACGCCTGGATTCATGGCAGAAATATTTCTTAGGCGATAGTGAGGGATCAAAGAAAAGTGGGAATTTAAGAAAGCGTATACACTACATTCCGCAAATACATGATGGAGAAAGGGCTGCGTTACAAAGAATAGACAGCAATAATTTGCCTAATCCATCATTGGTTACTTTATATACGGTAATTAAAAATGAAAGAAAACGGCTTAGTTGGTTCCTTAATTATTACCGTGATATGAAGGTGTCTCAGTTCGTTTTTGTTGATAATGGCTCGACTGATGGTAGCATTGAGTTTTTAATGGAACAGCCAGACGTAATAATTTTTTCAACAACAGAAAGCTATGTTTCGGCATATGCTGGTATGGTTTGGGTTAACTATTTAAAAAATAAACTTAGTAAAAATGGCTGGGCACTTTATGCTGATGTGGACGAAGCGTTAGTATTCGATGCTTGTGAAAGTAAAGATATTAACGATCTCGTAGAGTTATTAGAAACTGAAGGCGCAGAAGTTTTGTCAGGTTTCATGTTAGACATGTTCCTAGCAGACCCACAAAAAACAAAAAAACCTTCAATTTTAAGTCACACAGAAATTGATTTTATCAAAAATTATCCAAATTATATTGCTCAACATTTCCATAATCCAGCACCAGTTTGCCCGTATATGAACATGCGTGGTGGTGCCCGAAGTCACTTTGGTTCTGGCGAAGAGCTGACAAAATCTCCGCTAGTTAAAGTTTCAGCCAATGTTGACTTTTTAAGAAGCAGCCATAATACAACGGCCGCCAAGGTATCAAAGTATTCAAGTGTATTCTTACACTTTAAATTAATCGATGGTTTGGAAGAAGAGGCGAGAGCCGTATTGATGGATTCCCAACGAAGTGTGCATTGCCAAATGCGTTATCGCAGTTATTTAGAGAGCGGCCAATCTGAAGCATTACTCGCAAAGCTAAGTAAAGAGGCAGATTATTATGTTGATAGTCAAAAACTAGTTCAGCAAAATTTGATTACAAGGATAGATGAGTTCCATGATCAAAAGTGACAGGCCTCTAGTTAATATGACCGTTGGAGTTGTAGAAAAACAGTATGTTTGGTTTAGGGTAGCAAAATGTGGAACGCGCTCTACACTTGCATTGCTTAGAGAAGTGTCGACCAAATTTGAGATTGAACAAGATTTTGGCGTTACCTATGATCCCAGCCGTTATTTGGATTATTATAAATTTGCTTTTGTAAGAAATCCCCTAGATCGCATTCAATCAGGATGGAAAGACAAAATTGTAAACCGAGCTCCTGGTGGCGGAAAGTATAGCGAGAGTTTATTCAAGCGTCTCATGGACTTTGATTTTTTCATTGATTGGCTGCTTGATCAAGATCCATTAACGATAAATATTCATTTTAGGCGGCAAACTTTGCTTATTCCACATGACGTCGATTTTGTCGGACGGATGGGAAACTTCACAAATGACATAAATTGTATCTTAGCGGAGCTTGGTGTTAAAGGTTCTTACAAGATACCGCATAATAACAAAGCAATAGAGACAAATTCACAATTATCGTTGTCCTCGTCTACACTTAAAAAAATAATAACATACTACGAACCCGATTATTCACGGTTTGATTATACAGGAATATGAAGTTGATTAAGGTTTTTTATCAATGAAAGTTGCAATTATTCATGTTGGATCCCATAAAACTGGTTCTACATCAATCCAAACGTCTCTTGCTATGTCTAGGCAAAACTTAAATGAACATAGTATTGATTATTTCAATGATTATGATTCAAAAACGCAATTACTTTCAGTAAAATTTCGAAACCGTAAAGGCAACAAACCGTTTTTAAATGCTAACGGCGCTTCATGGGCGACTGTGCAAGATAAAAGCCTTAGAAGCTGGGCCACACTAAGTAATAGAGTTAAAAATGGTCATACTTACACTATTATATCTGAAGAGTTTCTATTGCGATTACAGGATACTGACGCACTATATAGAACACTAAAGAAAATTTTCGATAAAATTTTTATTGTCGCTTATGTCAGAAGCCCAACATCATGGCTCCCGTCAAGTGTTGATCAGCGCATCAGAGCTGGTCAATCTGTTGATGAAATAGCATTAGGAGGGACTGGTTTACCAAGATTGTTAGGGAAGCTAGATAGATATTGCCGAACTTTTGGTCAAGAAAATATGATAGTTCGTCATTTCGATACGAAAAACATGTGCGGCCGTGGTCCTGTAACAGATTTCGCACATGTTATTTCTAGCATTATTGGTGCAGATATTAGCCTAGAGGACCCTGGGCGGGAAAATTCGGGATTGCCCGCAGGCGTAGTTGCATATTTTATGAATGAAAATCAGGATAGATGCGTTCAGAAAATTGAAAGAGATCAAGCTTGGTTTAACAGGAGGAACACTTTGATTTCGGCAATTCGTAAAGACCGTGATTTGATGAGTGGAAACAAACTAAAACTTAACAACAAAATCCTAATAGGGCATTTGTGGAATGTTTTTTCGGAAGAAATCAATGAAATTAACTCACGATATTTAACCAATCAACTTGCAATTGAAATTGGCGAGGTTGGTATGAAATTAAACATTCCTAACCTTGCTGGTACATTGTCAGAATGGGTCATCTCACATGACACATGTTAGTAAATTATAGACTCGATCAGTTGCGCCGAGAATTGTTTGATAGCGGTCACTGATAAATATGGTTTCCATAAACCATACCTAGCAAGTGCCGCCTCTGAATCTACTGTCAGAGAATATATACGCTAGTTTCTGTCTGAAATACTTTTACGCCAAATATTACTCATCATTTTTTTACTTCTTGGTGTAAATTTATTAGTTTAACATTGGGCTGCACTTGATAAAATTGAACCGCTCATAACGAAACTATAGATTTATACGCCTTATTTTCGATGCGGCAATCAGGGTTCAATTTTTACAAACCCCAGGTTTTTCAAGAAACTTATTGCTTTACTGTCTTCTCAATAACATCTCCCTGTTCTTGAGACTAAATTCCCTGTTAATTTTTCAAGCAAACTCACTCAACATCTATGCTTTAAGGCGCGCACTTCCAATTAAGTTAGAATGCTCCTTTAAAATCACGGTTTTTCCCTGTAAATTCGAGTTATGACTGGATCTGGTGTTTGGGCGGTTTGAAGGTTGGCGGCGTATCTGGTTGAATTGTTGTTGCGAGACAGCAGCCCAACCAAAGGAGATACACCACCATGGAAACGACTAACATTATTGATTTTGCGCGTCGAGACGGGATGACGGATGCGCTGACGGAATTGCTCAGAACGGGAGCGCAGGAATTGATCGCGACAGCAGTTGAGGCAGAGCTTGCCAGCTATCTTGCGCAGTTCGCCGACATGCGCACGGATGCAGGTCACGCGGCCGTCGTGCGCAATGGACATCATCCAGAGCGACCATTCCAAACCGGCATTGGCCCTGTGAGTGTTCGCATTCCCAAGGTTCGCTCAAAAGACGGCACGCCTGTGACCTTCCGCTCTGCCTTGGTGCCTCCCTATGTGCGCCGCACCAAGACGCTGGAGGCGGCCTTGCCCTGGCTCTACCTCAAAGGGATTTCCAGCGGCGAAATGGGCGCGGCACTCAAAGTTCTTCTGGGTCCTGATGCGACTGGACTGTCGGCGAATACAGTCTCGCGCCTCAAGCGCGATTGGGCCAAGGAATACGACGGCTGGAAAGACGCGGCTTTCGATGATGAGCCAATCGTCTATATCTGGGCCGACGGCGTCCACAGCGGCCTTCGGGGCGAGAATGACAAGCTCTGCGCCCTTGTCATTGTTGGTGTCACCGCCCGTGGCAAGAAGCGGTTCCTGGCAATCGAGGACGGGGTGCGCGAAAGCACCCAGAGTTGGCGCGAGGTGCTTCTCAGCCTCAAAAGCCGGGGCATGAATGCCCCAAAGCTGGCGATCGGGGATGGCGCCATGGGGTTCTGGGCGGCACTGGAAGAAGTCTATCCGACGTCCCGTCAGCAGCGGTGCTGGCAGCACAAGACGATGAATGTGCTCAACTGCCTGCCCAAGCTATCACAGCCAAAAGCAAAAGCTGCGATCCACAACATTTGGCAGGCCGAGACCAAAGAGGATGCGGAAAAGGCCTTCGATTTGTTCATCAAAACCTATGAGGCCAAGTATCCCAAGGCGACGTTGTGCCTGCAAAAAGATCGGGCCGAACTCATGGCATTCTTCGACTTCCCAGCTCAGCATTGGCAGAGCATCCGCACCAGCAATCCGATTGAGTCCGCGTTCGCCACGATCCGCCATCGCACCAAGCGATCAAAGGGCTGCCTGTCACGCGATGGTATGCTACACATGATGTTCAAACTGGGCCAATGCGCCGAGCAAAACTGGCGAAAACTACGCGGCTTTGATTACCTCGCTAAAGTCATCACAGGCGTCAGGTTCAAAGACGGAATTGAAGCCACAACCACAGACCAGATCGCCGCATGACCCAGAACCCTCAAACACCAGATTTGACAATAACTCCAAAATACTCTACGTGGTTCAAAATAATTACCTCAAATCATGCGGAACACCGCTGTGGTTGTATTGTTATTAAGAAACAATCGGGTCGTCCGGCCTAAATAAACCCGCAGGCCATCAGCTTCTTTTGGTGTTTAGATAATACCAATATTTCTCACTTCTCAGGGTATTGCATCGTAATCCCGCCCATTTGTGAACTCTTCATCGATTTGCTGCAACATGTCACTCTTAGTGACATGTTCATTGAACCACTCCCAACGCCCTTCGACCCAAAACGACCAAATCTCCATCGCCCGACTTCGGTCATTCTCTTGGGCCAGTCCCAAATCCTCTTTCGACACCACGTCTGTGTCTCGGTGTGCGGTGATCCATTTATTCAGCGTCGACATGCCGACGCCAAGATCATCAGCCACCTGCTTACGCGTCAGCCCACTGGTCAGTGCGATCCGCACCGCATCTTGCCGAAATTCGTTCCTTCGTTTCAGTCCCATAGTCAGTCTCCTTTGTTGCAGTAAATGCTATCAAAGGAGCGGCATCAAACCGTGACAGGTCCAGAATCCACATTGATCCTACCTGCGTAATTTTGCGTGACAACAATCACAATATTCAATGTTTAAGAACTACTGGAAGCCCAATCATTGATTAGGCTATCCGATTTCATTGAAACAAAATCACGCAACCTCTCACTCCTTTAATCCATTCAAACATAGGAAAAGCTATGCAATCAGTCACGCCTCTTGGCTACCCCATAAACGTTAACATCCATGCGATAGCTAACCCCTATCTTTCACTAAGCGCTACAAGAACTGAGGCATTAGTTCTTAACCAAAAAAAGTACTTTACAAATAAGCCTTGTCACAACGGTCACATTTCACCGCGATATACGACAAATAAACAATGTTGCAAATGTAACGCCTCAAAATCAAAACAAAGGGAAACAACACTCAGTAAAGTAGACCCATCTTATCGTATGTACCGAAGTGTCCAGCGTAGATCGGGACAAATCCTATCTGGCCGTTATAGCCCCAGAGAAGCGCTAGGATGCTCACGAAAAACCTTACATAATTACGTGTCACAAAAATTCACCAAGGGCATGTGCTGGGAAAAATACGGACAGTGGGAGCTAGACCATATTGTTCCATTATCTAAGGCGGAAACTTTGGCTGAGCTAATCGTTCTCTGCCACTATAAAAACCTTCAACCATTATGGAAGAGAGATAACCAAGTTAAAGGCAATAGATGAAATATTCGATATAGGTGAGAGTTGAAGGCTCTTACCTATATCTATATCTATATTTGCTCAACAAATATTCATCAATCTTCGGCTTGAATGTCTGATGTAACAGGTCGAACTTAGAGGAAGTTTCATCTCGCCAACCTCAGCATACCATGACTTAAGCGTGATTACCTCTCAGGATTCCATAGAGGGAACAAGCTGTGTTTGTTATCGGGTTGTAGTTTTATTCACTTTAAAAAGGTTAGGTTTTAATTGGGAGTTCATGTACCAGAATTTAAGTGTTCGAGAACCTTACCCCTTATCTACTCCTCACTTAACTTAAGTATTTAGGATGAGAACGTTCCCTTACCAAAACAATGTAATTCACTCTTTAATTTGAATATCTCGGAAAAAAATTGAAATATTTTCCCTCAAGGCTATCCATTTGAATCCAACTCATCATTTCCCCCATACCCACAGTCGCTTCAACATCTGATCACAATCTGGTCACACTGAACACAAAATACCTTAGTAAATTTACACTTGACCCGCCCCGCAGGAGAGTATCATATAGACACTTAACAGACTGATAAACATAAGACTTATTGTCATTTCTGAATTGGAATATCCAGTGTAGCGCTGCCCTCCGAAGGCAGAGGCCAGAGGTTCGAATCCTCTCGGGTGCACCAATTTCAAATCTAGAACTGAGATGAATTTCTGGCGACTGAATGTAGCTTAGCGTACATCTTGGGCAATAATTTTGTCGACAGTACCCTGTAAAGTGGGCCATTTGTGGGTGCCGTTTGGAATTGTAATGAGTGAAACATTCCCTTTGCCAGCAACATGAGCATTTTTTACGTATTCTCTGGAAAAAATGGGCTTTGTATTTGCGTCATGCTGACCAATGACAACGAGCACTTTCGTGTTGCCGGGTATCTTTTTGATATAATTGTGGGGCGATTGGCTTTGTAACCAATTATTTTTACCGCGACGTGAAATTCGCCATTTGGGAACATTGCAGGGGCATGAAACCAATAATGCGGTATCCACGATGCCCGGATAGCGACCAATGATTGTACCCAATTGTCCTGCTCCGCCTGAATGCCCCATAACGATGAGCTTTCGCCCGTTTAAGTTCGCTTTGATAGCAGCCAAGGCATCCGCAACCATCTTATTGTTTCTTTTGGTATATTGATCACCGATGCTATAACCACCTACGTCTTTGCTCCGAAGGTTTTTTTGTTTGTAACCCGGCCTAAGCAACGTAATGATTGTGCTATTGCGATGCTTTTTCGCCAGCTATGCAGCGAATGCATCATAACGGCCAGGGCCACCATCCCCATGTAAAATTACAATGGCGTTGGATTTCCCATTCCCCCAAGTAAATCCCTTAAGAGGCCCAAAATCATCTGCAAACAATGACGAGGGAAAAATAAAGATACACAAACATAGGACTAGTTTCATTTTGAATTCCAAACATCTTGCGTATTGATAAGTTGTTTTCCTTCTCTTCCAGATTTTATGCAGCTTCTGATTGTTTGAAAAGTGCAATTCAAGCCTAAGAAATCATTATCGTCCGATAGATATTAGGCCGAAGTGTCAAAAACACAGGTCTGAGGTTTCAATCTTTTTTTCTGAACCAAAAACTCCTTCAAAGAGTGTATTAAGGCCAGTCAATTGCTTGAATTTGCGTATCAGTCGGTCACTCTTTTTGCCGCTTTAGGACGTGCTCGCAAAAGAGATTTTGACAAAACGCCCCAATTTTCGCCAAGTCGAAAGGCTGCGTATCCGTTTTGAAAGTTGTGGATTTCATCGAAAATGAGTGGGGCCTGAATTTCACCACGGGTGTTGATTACCGTCGATTTGTTTTCAATTTTGACGATCGCTAATCCTTGCGAAAAATCGCCTGCTTCGGAAAATCGCGGCGCAATGCCCCAACGGCCATTTTTGTCGATGTATCCCCAGTTTGTACCATCAAGCGTTGCTGCGGCTAAACCTCGATTAAAACCGGAAACGTTACCAAAGGTAGGTTCGATGATAAAATCGCCACGCGTCTTGTCGATAAAACCCCAAAGCCCACCTTTTTTGACCGCTGCAATACGACTTGAAAACGGTTGGGCATCTTCAAACCGAGCATTCTTAAACATCGGCGAGAGGGCGGCATTTACGTAACCTTTGCTACGAAAACTGTAACTGACAACAGATATACCGTCTGTTGGCGCGCGGAGGGATTGGGCGGCAAATCCCTTTGGTGAAACTTTGCCGCTCTCGCTCACTAAATGCCATTTATTTCGAACCTTAATCGGCGCGAAACCATTTCTAAATGCGAGAATTTTTTCAAATTTAACAATGTGTTGAGATCTAGTCTTAAGATTGAAAATTCCGGTTTTTGCCCCTTTGGTGAAACCACATGATGTTTCAGAACAAGTATGAAGTTTTTGAAATCGTGCCCCAGACAATCGTTTTCTTTCGGCGTTCATAAAAACCCAATCCCCCCCCAAACGAATTGGCATATAAGACGCAACACTTTGTCGGGCATCGCCCAAACCGGGGTTGATTATAACGTCGTCGTTTTCATCAATCGCGCCCCATTTCCCACCTATTTTCATTGGCGCCAAGCCGTCACGAAACCCTTTGATTTCTTGGTATTTTGGTGAAATCTTTATACCAAACGCCGCAAGAAACGCACCGGATGTTTCGGCGTTCAGCAATTCGGTAGGTGGCAAATCCAACATCCGTTGTGCCCGTACCAATACTTGTTTACCGCTGCCATCCAGTGTTGGGGAAATGCTGAGATAATCACGTTTTTTACCCGCAATCCGTAAACTAAGCCATTTGATCAATCGCTGGGTTTCTTCGTTCATAACGAAGGGCTGATCAGCTGATTTTGTTTCCTGGCCTTCTAAAAGTAGACCACATTCTTGGGACATACGTTTGAGTAAAGCGTCAAATTCAATGTTTTCAAAACGTGCGGTTGCGAATTTCCCTGCGCTCAAACGCGCGGTTAGATGAAGCTTGTCTGTGGATTTCATCAGCGCAAAGATTGGATTCTTGTTCAAGGCATTTATGTTTGCCGATGAAAGGCCTGAAAAGTTCACTCGTTTGTCGTCAACGATAACCTCTAGTTTTTCGTAAACCTCAGAAGAGGTGGCGACCAAAGCCAAATCCTTGCCCGAAACCGAACGCAACTTAAGCGAAATTCCCGAATCCACAGGAGCCGTCTCAATGGGGTTTATCAATGCAGTGCAAATAGGACCGGGGCGCCCTCGACCATCGATGATTTGAGGGCTTTGGGCGTATGTTGGATTGAAAACGCCCAACAAAGTCAGCAAAAATATACTAAAACCGAAGCCAACGCCTGAACGCCGGAAGTTTCGAATCGGTTGACATTTTGTGCGCATGGTTACTAGTCTCGAAGTGATTTTTTAGCTTTCTACAGGTATCGATATGTTCCACACAATGAACTTTAAGCCCACCCAAGTTGCAATGTCATCTGTCTTGGTGCTTTCTTTGGCCATCCCAACGACAATAGCTACACCTACACCCGCCCGCGCGGATTTGGCCGACGCTTTGGTTGGTGCTGTGATTGGGGGCATTATTGCCTGTGGCGCATCCAAAGCATGTGGCAAGAAAAATTCAAAAAAACGTAAAAGCGTTGGCGGCGGCGGTGGTGGCGGCGATGCCATAGCCCTTACGCGCAACAACAAAATGGATATCCAACAGGGTTTGCGTCATTTGGGATATTACACCGGTTCCATTGACGGCTCTTTTGGTGCTGGCACTCGAAATTCGATCCGCAACTACCAGACCTTTATTGGCATGCCGGCGATCGGATCTCTTAGTGGTGAGCAGATCCATGATTTGATTTCATTGTCGCCGCGTTACATCACCTTAGCAGACAACGACACGGACTGTTTGAAGTGAATTGGAAAGATACAGATCGAGCCGAAGTTGCCTCAATCCAGTCGCGTCTAAATAGTTTGGGTTATGATGCTGGTCCCGTAGATGGCGCAATGGGCGGCAGAACACGCACAGCTATTGGCGCATTCCGGCGCGATAATTTTATTGCTGGTGGTCAGTTCCCAACAAAGCGTCTGTTGGCGTTGCTTGAAGGGCGCGTTTATGTTTCGCCAGCGCGTGCCAAATTGGCAATTATGGCTGGTGGTGCTGCCGCTGCGCCAGCCGTTCCTGTTGCAGTTGCGGGGGCCGCTGTTCGTGCGCCATTGGCCGCGGCTGCTGGACAGGGTGCAATGGCGCCAAGTGCAGCTATTCCCACACCAGTTGTTGCCGTGGCACCCGCCGCTGCACCAGCACCCGCTGTTGCAGCGTATCCTGTCAGCCTAGAAATGATGGGATTGCGTTTCGGTATGGTACCTGAGGAGATCAGAGAAATTGCTGCTGATGAATTAGGTGATGGGCTGGTTGTTGAAATGTCTGACGTGAACTTTGGTGGCGATGACGTGTTTAGCCACGCTCAGCACATTATGACCCCCACATGGCCAGCCGATGGGTCTAACCGTTTGGTTGCGGCATATGACGCCGATTTGCCTGAATACGGTGCAATGGCAATTTTCCGGACAATCAAATTACCAGAAGCGGTAACAGAGGAAGTGTTCCAAACAGCCGTTTTGCCCGATATTTTGAAAACATATGGTACGGAAACACAAGTTCCTGGAACATTGACCTGGATCGGTGATCCAACACAACGCGCGGCGGCGACGGCAAATCCGGCAGCTTTGGCCAGTTGTGGTAATCTTGCTCTTGTGGCCGCTGATCTAAGTTTGAATGTGGCTGAATCTACTTGGGCGGGTGGTTCTGGCCCCATGTTGAATACAGATACTTTGGCCTCGGTTACACAAGCGTGTGGCGATGTGATTTCTGTTGAATATTCAAACAACAGCATCAACATCGGGCTTTGGAACACTGATTTCATTCTTGAACGACGCACGGCACTGGGCGGTGCCGCTGGTGCGGTTGTACCCGTCATCAAGTTCTAAGTTCTTTTTTTACATGAACGACAACAAAATTAATACGGCGCGCAAATTTGTTTTGGGCGCCGTTTTTCTGGGATTACTCTTCAGTCAGCCCACATCGCTTTTGGCGTGTGAGGTCGTTTCTTCGGGACAAATTGTTTTTGCCTCCACTGGTATTTCTAACGATCAATTCGGCCAACCGCTCCATGCTCAAAAAGGATCGGCACCTGATTGTTTGGATTATGGTTTCCATATTTCCGATCACAGCGCCACAACCCCTACAGGGGCATCGATGAAGTTGCGAATGGATCGTCGGATTGTCAACGCCGAACGGCCTCGTTTGAATTTTTGGTCAAATAGCAATGGGTTACAAGGATTTCTCTCAGGCAAAACTAACGGAGAAAGCGCGCCGTTAATGGTCGATGTCGCATCACAAGCCGTCACCAAAGACTTGGTTTTTCCAGTGCTGACATTGAAAACAATTGAATTAAGAGGGCGAAAAGTTCGCTTGGCACAAGTTTTGGTTCCTATTGCAGAAAATGCGATGGTCGCAATTGACAGTTTTGCAGCGTCCGAAAGTAACAAAAATACACCTCTGGTTGTCCTTGATGTAAGCGGTTCAGCCTTACCTTTCATCGCGCCCTTCATGAGACAGTTAAACCGAGGATTGGCCGATACTTCCTTTCTTGAACAACCCATAGAGATCGTTTTCCTTGGTGGTGACGGGCAAATTTCTGACGCAAAATCATTAACTTTGTCTGATCTTTTGGTCGCGGATGTGAATGTACCCAAACTTGCTAGTGGTAATCTAAGCGATGTTTTTGCCACTCAATCCATGGCTGATGGTGTGGCTATTATTGTTGGCGGCGACATTTCTCTGCCATCTCTTGATAAATCGTCCTCTAAGGCAATTGTCGCAAAACTGACGCCGGAATTGGATCATGAACTTTCGATCAGCTCTAATCATTGGGGCGCTCAATTTTTGGAATTTTCAGATAGATTGGGTGAGACGTTTGCCCAAATTGCGGTTGAATCTGAGATGTTCTCAGCTGGTTCAAACACCAGTGACGGCTTAATGGCTGAATTAATCGCTAGCCAAAAAGAATTTGGTTTTTTACCGGTTGCCCCTGTAAACCTTGAAAAGCCGATAGATCTGGGAATGCGTATGGATCATAAAGGCTGGCGCGCTGTGCCTTTGTGGACGGTGGTTAGCAATTTGTTGTTCACAACAGAGACGGAATTTCCCGTTCCATTGATTGCGAACTGAAATCAACAAGCGTTGCGTGGTTTGCCAAAAAATTGGACCCAAACCAAGGGGCCTTTGATGGCAGGGGTAGGTGTGCCTGCTTCGGAGGGCGCATTCTTTCGTGCCAAATCTGACAGGGAAAATACGCCAGATGGGCGCTTCACGGGTAGATTGGCGAAAGCGGCACCAAACCCAACTTCTGTGACGTTTTTATTAATTAGATTTAACCAGTGACCCGGGGATTTCACCCATCCAATCATGGCTTCTTTGAAATTTCGTTGACCTTTTGCTAGGTTTTCAGCCAAGGAACAGTAATCGTATCTTTCGTCAGCCGCACGGGTGACCAGTGTTGAACCTGTGGGACCAACATGATCGAAATGCCCCGTTCGAGCCAATTCGCAAGCATAATTTTGCGCAACAGCATTCAATCGAGTTTCCTGTGTTAGGACAGGCAAACCTTGTCGGCGACGTAAGAGATTCAACATTTTAAGGTGCTGTATTCTAAGTTCCGGCAAGTTGTTGAAACTGGCGCATCCTTTGGCCGTAACATCCTGTGCATTTCCAGGAGTGGCACACAAAAAGGTTGCTAGCACGCAGCCAAACAACATTCTCGTTATCTGCTCTGTGCATTTTGGTAGTTTTCTCAATTGCGAGTGCAGAAAATGTAAGGCTAGGATCATTTTACTCATAAATATCCATATCTGGTAATAGACAGAAATTAACGTGGTTTATTTGTATTTAAGTTTTGCGAAAGTGACTTTGTGAAGTCAAGCGTTTGGGCGTTGTTTTTCGTGGTTTAAGCATCATCTGCAAAAACAAATCGTTAAACCAGACTAAATGCATCGAAAGCCAAATGAACCTTTTAAGCAAGATTGGGGCAATCCAAATGATTTAGGAAACGATGTGTTCGAATAAAGCGAAAAACCACATAACACGCCCATGTCTTTGTTAGGATTACAAAAAGGTTAAAAGAGTCTTGCTTGATGACCCAGAATACTTACACTGATTTCAAATTAATCGTTTCGGTTTTAAATAGGGTCCCAAAATGTTTTCAAAAATCAATCGTAATCTCTTACTTTCTACAGCGCTGGTCGCGTTACCGACACTCGGTTTTGCTTGTGAAAGTGATGAAATGAAAGCAACTGAAAGTGGCTTTATTTTCAAAGTCGTTGCTGGTTCTGACAAAATTGCTGCTTATACGGATACGTCTGCAACCGAAGAGGCGTATACGCTGGAATTGCTTCAACCCTATTTTGTAATTTGTGAGGATTCTGATCATTACAAAATTACGGATTTACAAGCGGATACTGTAGATGAGGCCGAAAGTGGGAATGTAGGGTATGTTTCCATCGACCAAGTTTATTCATGGACAACGCGTGAGGCACTTAGTTTTTCCGAAATCGCGTTTTTAGAAGATCGACCAGAAATCGTCGCATGGGATGACGAGGGTGTGCTTGATAAATTCATGGAAACGGGCAATGCAAAACTGCATGCCCCCGCGTTTAAAGAGAATTTAGAAGCGACGCGCATGCGTGAACGTTCGACACGTCCATATCCAGTGTTGGGTTCCGAAGAGAAACTGTTGCGCAAAAAGGCGAAAAAGCGGGTGTACAATGTCTTGCTGCCAGCCGCGATTACGCCGGCTGCGCGCATTGAAATGGACGACGATGATGTAGCCGCCGTTGAGAAAACGCTTAAGAGCGCTTCAATACTGGTTGTTTTTGATGCAACAGCGTCCATGGGCCCATTCGCGACAGAAACCGCCAAGGCCATTGCTGGAGCCGTTTCATCCCTTGAACCAGAGGTGCGGGACAATTCTGAAATGGGTTTCCTTTTCTATCGTGATGAAGGTGATGCAGAAAAGCTTGTGCCTGTTCCTAAAATGCCATTGTCAGATGCTGCGAACGCTTTGGGTAAAGCCGCCGAATTCATGTCAGGTGGTGGTGATCCCGCCGAGCCAATTTTAGATGCAATTTATTACGCTGCTAACATTTATAATTGGGATCAGGCCGGTAAGCGAATTATTGTGGCTGTTTTGAATGATGATGCCAAAGCAAATACAATTGGCACGCTTGATGAAGAAGGACGGGTGCCCGCTGGGTTGGATGCGGTAAGCATTTCACGGGATTTGTTTGAAAAAAATATCCCAGTTCTTGCCGTACAAGCCGGTCCAAATGGGGGGGCAAATTTAATGCCCGTCTTGCAAACTTTGGCTGATGAAACAGGCGGTGAAGTTTTGGGCTGGGGTGCTGGTCTTAGCCCGCGTGATGTTTCTGGTTCCTTGGTGAATCTAATGACAACTGCGGCTGGCGAAGCTGTGGCCAAGGGCGGCAACGCTTTGGAAAAAATGTCGTTTGATTTAGCCGGACACGCGTCTATTCCGCTTGAAGTCCTGGATGGTGAAATGCTTGAACGCCTTCGTGCTGCCGGTGTGGATTTCAATATTGATCCGGGTAATGGCGGTGTGTTGGTTCGAAATGGTTTTGTTTTAGAAAACAATGACCTTCTTTCGCCAGAAATTCAAATCGACAAAGAAACATTGATAAACCTAATCAATCTTTATTCCGTGCTTGCCACCGTGGGTGTTGATGAAGAGGCGATGTTGCAATCAATATCCGAAGCCATTGCCGCAATCGCAGGTGAGGATTACGATCCAGAAGAGCCAATCGAGGCCATTATTGAAAAACGTCTGGGCATTCAGTTCCGTTCGGATTTGTTGAATTTTGATTTGAACTTCTTGCCTGCCATGGTGCCTGCTGAGCGTCTTGCCTATACCAAACGTATTCAAGAAGCGGCAAACATTCTAACCCAATATCTAGAAGCAAATCAGACAGAGTTTGATGAACAAATTGCTGTTTGGATGCCGATCGACGTGCTTCCATAAATTAGATTTCGGGGCGGGTTAACGCTCGCCCCATCCTTTAAATATTTTCCGATGGAGCGTAACCTTGGCGAAACTCGGCCCTATTATTTCCTTAAAAAACATCACGCGACAATTCACGGCTGGTCGTGGTGAGACTATTACTATTTTGGACAAAGTTTCGCTGGATATTCAGCGCGGAAGTTTCAATGTTATTCGCGGTGAAAGTGGTTCTGGTAAAACCACTCTTTTGCGTATTCTTGGCATGTTGGACACGGATTTTGATGGCGATTATCAGTTCGAAGACGTCAGTGTCGGGGACAAAAACGATTGGTATCTTGACGAATTGCGCGCGCAAAACATCGGTTTCATTTTCCAAGAAGGTCGGTTGTTTGACCATATGACGATGCGTAAGAACATCCATGTTCCCTTGGAAATGCATGGAATGCGCGATCCCACTAAGCTTGGCGAAACCGTTAAAAAACTAGAGCCAACATTTTTCTCGGCCAAGGAAATCGCCGAAGAAACGCTTGATCTAAAACCGGGTCCCGCCTCAGGGGGGCAAAAACAACGTGCAGCGGTAATGCGCGCGATTGTAAATAAGCCAAGTATCATTTTAGCCGACGAACCAACCGCCAGTTTGCATGGCGAGAAAAAAGAAGAAGTTGTACAGCATTTACAATTGCTGTGTGACGCTGGCCATACAGTTATTGTGGTAAGTCATGACAAAGTATTTTTTGACATTGGCAACCAATTTGATCTGGAAAATGGCATACTAACTGAAGCAAGAAGTGAGCCACCAAGCAAAGCAGAACCCATTCCCAGCCGCATGCCCGCGGAAGGGGCATCGTTTATGTGGGGCTGGAAACCACGTGCACCATTTTCAATACTGTTGGCACAAGCAATTCGTGAAACGCTGTTTCGTCCAATTTTCCTAAGCTTGATTTTGGTTTCATTGATCGTCGGTGTCACCCAAGTAAGTGTATTCACCTCGGTTATTTTGGGCGCACAAGAGTATGTGAACGAAAAAATCACGCAAGGATCTCGGCTTAATCGCATTCAGATTAAACCCAAGGCTAAGGATCGTGGTAAACCTGAGCGCTTTCCATTACGCGCAGAAATAGCCGAGCTGGCCGCCGTGCAATCCGTTGTCCCGCGCCGTGCAACGTCGACAAGGATCAAAGTGTTAGATGGCTCCACCAAAACTTATTCCGTGACGGGCTTACATGCCAATGATCCGGAATATAAACTGCTGACATTTGCCGCCGGAGGACCATTTACTGGTGCCCATGACGCACCAGAGGTGATCGTTACAGCCGGTCTTTTGGCCGAAGCCTATGACACATCGGCCGTGGGAAATGGCACCCAAACCTATCAAGATTTTATCGGCAAACCGCTTAGTTTGATTGTAAATCGCTACAATCTCAAAAAGAAATTGGTGGGGGAAGAGGGCGTAACCCTCAAGATCACTGGTGTTATCCTGAACGGCGAGGGGGGACGACAGTTATATTATCCCAACCAAACGTTACTTTTGTTTGATAGTCTCATCCGAGATCGCAAAGGCGTTTTCACATTAGGGGAGGATGCTGGGATAAATAATTGGCCAAATGCCGAAAAGCTGGCCGAAATGACAGACTTCCCTTGGGAGGATAACTTGCAAGTTTATGCCTCTGAAATGAAAAATGTTTTAGGGTTATATTCTCATCTTTCAAAAATTGGGTATCGACCAGAATCCGACATTTGGGATTTTAAATGGGCATTAGACATTCAAGACACGGCATGGCGAATTTTCTTGCCGCTTTTGGTTTTGATCGTTCTTTCCGTAGCAATCACTGTTGCTGCAAACATTTTCACATCCGCAAAACTACGTGAAACGGAATTGGCGCTTTGGCGTGTTCTGGGGATGCGACGGGGTGACATTGTTCTTACACAAATATTAGCGACATCGTTTTCCGTATTTGTAGGCGCATTAGCCGGCCTTGCATTAGGAACTGTTCTAATTCGCCAAACCAAAGCGATGTTGGTTTCAAGGGCCCAAGAAACCGCTGACGCAACCGGTGGCGATATTCAAGATTTTGATGCGATTTTTGCCAGCGTTAACAGCTTTTTTTGGCCGGTTATCATTGCGGCCGTTATTATTGGTGTTCTTGCGGCACTTTACCCCGCGTTTAGAACGGCTAAGACCGACCCAGCAAAGGTTCTTCAATCATGATGCGAAAGACCCTGTTTGTTTCGTTACTTACGGCGTGTGCTCTGTCTTTATCGGCTGTTAGTGCGAGTGCGAATATTTTTGGGCGCAAACATGCATCAGATTGTTCGAATTGGTATGCGGGGGAATTTCTTGACGTCGGCCAGGTCATTAAAATCAGCAAACTGGGTGAAATTCCAGATGGGCTGGAGGCCATGGGAATAGCTGTTGATGGCGGAAAGCAGTTTCATGGAAAATTGATCTTTGGAATTGTCGATGACGAAGATCGACACCGAAGAGGTAAAGTGACAATTGGCTACTTTCAAACAGGAGAGGGTCGCCAACATTCCTTCGTGGTCTCGCGACTAGAACTTGTAAAACTCGCTATTGAAAATGGGAATTCATTTACAGTTCTTAGCGGTCAAGTTGAAGAAAAAAATGGTATTGTCGGCCGCACGACAAATATCGCACCTGTATTTTGTAAAAAAGTAGCCAACGAAAAATTCTTGGTTCCTCTAGATAAATTTGCTCGTTTGGAAATCATCGACGAACCAGAAGATGACGCCGCACCATTTGATGGGATGGCTGAAAACAAAAATGGATTGGGCGATCTTTTTGAAACCGCCAAACCGAAGGTACCCTTGGGTCGCGACATTGCCATATTCCTTGGTGCTGAATCTGCAATTTCCGAGGTATTATTGGACGAACCGAAAGGTGGTGGTCTTTCGTCAATTGCGGAATCTGTCGAAACAAAAAAACCGGTTAATAGCTTGGCCAGCCTCGCTGAATCTGTCGAAGAAAAACCCCTTGTGGAAGCTGTGACTGAGGCGTCGATTGCAGCCGTAGATGATGGCAATCGCTTGTGTCATTTGGCTGCCGATCAAACCTATGATGTACCATGGCTTGAGCAAGCGAGTGATTATCAATTGGTCGGCGCACTTAAAGCGGTGGATAGCATTGGCCCGTATTGGATGTTGCCCAGTCTTTCACGTGATATTAATACGCTGGATCAAGAAGTTAGTGTAAAGGCGACGCCAGATAATACACTTGACCGCTTGTCATTGCCTTTAGGTTTGGCGAAACAAACCACGCTTGGTGGCATTGATATTATACCGCTAAAGCTGGTTGATCCGCAAAGAGTTGACGTGACAACGCCCACAATGGTTGAACAGCCTGACACCAACGGCCTGCATCTAGCAGTGTTTGGTGATCCTCATATGATTTCAATATCTGGATTGGATGAATTTGAACAAAGAATTACTAACAGATATGGCCGCGTGCCCTTAACCGTTGACTGGTACTCAGTTGATGGGAATGGTGTGGTGGCTGACCCACAAGAATTTGACAGTTTTGACGCCTTATATACAGCTTTACCAAATCAGGAAAATCCTGTGTATCTAAGCTCTACTGCCAAAATTTCAGAATTTTTGGATGGTTTTCAGGCTTCCATAATCAACAACCCAGATCCAATTGATATGGTGTTTTGGGTTACAGAGGGCCATCGTTTACCCCATGCGACGCCCGCTTTGATGTCCAAAACTCTTGTGTTGTCTATGACCAAAGGAAACCTACGCAAAGATGATCTTGGTCGCCTTAAGCCATGGCTTTATGTTTTGGCAGGTTCCAATGCATTTGTTTATTCCCCACATTATCTAAAGGGACCGATGATCGACAATAAACCGGTATCTTACTACCTTGAAGAGGGCGAAAGAGCTGGCGATCGTAGACAAATTCTCACTGATTTTGAGCGTCCAATCAATAGATTTGAACGAATATTGGCCGAGGAAAACGACGGACGGGTATTGGATGCACCAGAAGCAGAAGAGTTAGACACCGAAGCATTGACCTTTGATCTGAACACCGTGATTGATCGTATGGGTTTGGTCGTATCCAGAGGGGCAGTTGAACGTTGGTCAGACAGCATGAGCCTATTTAAGGATATCCTTGTGGCAATCAATCTAGGCGCGGATCCTGCGGATGTGGCACGCCCCAAGAATGCTATTTCGATACCAGCCTTGATGTTGATAGAAACCGATGAATTGGGTGCCCCACGAAATATTTTGGCACCAACGTCAACAATTGCCCGCCAATTCAAGAAACCAACAATGAACTTTGCATCTGAAAAATTCAGATCATCTGTTGTTAATCTATTGCAGGTCAGTTCAAAATTGGGACCCGACGCAGAATTAAATGCAGAATGTAGCCATTTCTATATTCCAGGTAGAATGCTTGGATGGCAATGGGATGCGCCTTAGGGCCGGGAAGGGAAGAGTATGAAACGTTTTTACTGTAGATCGATCCTACTAAAAATCGCTTTTTGTTCAGTGATCTCCACTGGCAGTGTAATGGCGCAAGATCAGGGCCAGTTCGGAAAAGTCATCAGAATTGAAGCAAACGCTTTTCAAGGTGACGCAGGTCGCATTACGTTTTCAGAGAATCCAGTTGGAACGAAGAACCCAGTTTACCGTCCTCACAATTATGGGGCAAAAGATGGTGGAATATCGGTAATTTTTGGATCGTATTTTGATGGTCAACACTTAGGTAATCGTTCCCAATGCCCACATGGGGCAAATCCAGATGGTTGCGTCGTAGGTAAACCAAACACTCCCTTAAGATTAGCACGCAATGCTTTGCCCACTTTTATTGCCAGAGATGGTTCCAACCCCAATTCGCCGTCTTTGTCTGGTTCACCACAGTTTAATGGCCCAATAACAATGGTTTTTGACAAGGATGTGGCTGGAGTCGGTCTCGCGGGTGGCTTTTTTAACGCATCTCGCAGCACGGCAATTCAAGCATTTGATCGTGTTGGAAATTTAATTGGTGGTGTTAAAAACCTGCATGAAGGCATGGAATATTTGGCGCTTGTTACAGAGGATGGTCAGAATGCAATCGCAGGGCTGCAATTTTCCTTGGTCGGTGCTGAACCTGCTGGGTATGCGATCGATGATTTAACTTTTGCATTGGCCAGTCAACTTAATAGATCACAAATCCCTTCTCTTGCGGATGTTCTTGCGGCGCCTGCTGTAAAACCAGCGAATGGCGCTGTGGCAAAACCGAGTGGCGGATTAAGTGATCTGTTTGGTGCTAAAAAACCAATGGCCGCCGCGAAACCAACGCCCTCAAAACCTGCAGCAGGCGGAGCTGGTAGTTTAAGCGACCTATTTAAGACCGATTGACTTTCATTCTCTAACGCTAAATCGTTTTCTTAATTCATGGTTTATTAGTAGCGAATTATTGCTGTCTTTGGTTTTAAAGTTTTGTACGCATTTGATGAACAACCTTAGACCATTAAAAATTGCGCATTAATCTTCTTCGGTTTTCCGAAAGTCATGTTTTGGAAATCGAAAATGAAAATTGAAGTCTGTTCATTCACTTAGTTCTACGGCAGTTTCCGGCGAAATATAATCTGGATTGGAAAAACCGTGGCCCGTATTTATCTGAAAAAAGCTGAAAAAACTGCTGCAACATCTGCAGATACGACGCAAAACATTGTGCGTAACATGTTGAGCGAAATAGAAGCTGGCGGTGATGCACGCGCTCAAGCCTATGCCGCGGAACTTGATAAATACACAGGACCGGCTTTGTTGGATGATGAAGGCATTGCAGAAGCCTCAGCAAAGGTTTCCCAAAAACTAAAAGACGACATCCATTTTGCCCATGATAACATTCGTCGCTTCGCCGAGGCCCAGAAGGGCACGATGAAAGACATGGAATATGAAATCACGCCAGGTTTGATCGCGGGTCAACGCATGATCCCAGTGCGTGCAGCAGGATGTTACGTGCCAGGTGGTCGTTATTCACACGTGGCCAGCGCCATGATGACTGTAACCACTGCCAAGGTTGCAGGCGTTCACAACATTACAGCCTGTTCACCACCCCAGGGTGATGCGGGCATGAACCCTGCGATTGTTTATGCAGCTAAACTTTGTGGTGCCGATCAAATCCTGACACTCGGCGGCGTTCAAGGTGTTGCAGCTATGGCATTTGGCCTGTTTGGTTTGCCAAGCTCAGACATCATCGTTGGACCAGGTAACCAGTTTGTTGCCGAGGCAAAACGCCAATTGTTTGGTCGTGTAGGTATCGACATGATCGCAGGGCCCACTGACAGCTTGATTTTGGCTGATAAAAACGCAGACGCCCACATTGTTGCCACCGATTTGGTTAGCCAGGCGGAACATGGCTACAACTCGCCCGTTTGGTTGGTGACTGACAGCACAGAAATGGCCGAAGATGTGATGGCACGCGTGCCTGCTTTGATTGACGATCTGCCAGAATTGAACCGCGAAAACGCATTCGCTGCATGGCGTGATTATGCCGAAGTTATCGTTTGCGCAGATCGCGAAGAAATGGCGGCTTGTTCTGATGACTACGCACCAGAGCATTTGACCGTTCAAGCCGACGATTTGGATTGGTGGTTGAGCCGCTTGCAATGCTATGGCTCATTGTTCTTGGGCGAAGAAACAACCGTTTCATATGGCGATAAATCTGCCGGCACAAACCACGTTCTGCCTACATCAGGTTCCGCGCGTTACACAGGTGGCTTGTCCGTTCATAAATACATGAAAGTTGTGACGTGGCAGCGTTCAACACCCGAAGGTTCCAAGCGCGTTGCCGAAGCTTGCGCACGGATTTCTCGCCTTGAGGGTATGGAAGGGCACGCCAGATCAGCTGACGTTCGTTTGGCCAAATACTTCCCAAATGAAAACTTCGATTTGTCTGCAGACTAATGGGTGATACGACCTTTAGTGTTGGTGGCAAAACGGTCTGCATAACGGGTGCCAGTTCGGGTATCGGTCGTCATCTTGCCAGCCATTTGGCTGGCCAAGGTGCAAATGTTTTGGCCGTAGCACGCCGCCAAGACGCCCTAGCGGATTGGGAACAATCCACGACAGGTAATGTGGCCAGTGTGGCAGCTGATCTTGGCGACATCGAAAACATCTCGGCAATCGGCGACAAAATTGCCGCCCATTTCGGAGATGTGGATATTTTGATCAATGCGGCTGGGTTAAATCCTCGCTTGCATGCCAGCGAAATTAATCCCGCCCAGTGGCAGCAAACCATAGATATCAATCTTAGTGCGTCGTTCTTTTTGGCGCAAAAGTTTGTCCCGGCGATGCAGGCCAAGGGTTGGGGCAGGGTGATTAACTTTGCCTCCCTTCAATCACGGCGCGCATTTGCCAATGGTATTGCTTATGGCGCATCCAAAGGTGGGGTGGAACAAATGACCCGCGCGATGGCCGAGGCTTGGTCATCAACTGGCATCGGCTGTAACGCCATTGCACCAGGATTTTTTCCAACGGAATTAACCGCCAAGGTGTTTGATGACGCTGATTTGGCAAAAAAGAACGCCGATCAAACCTGTATTGGCCGCAATGGAAAATTGCGTGATCTAGAAGGACCCGTTATGTTCCTTGCAAGCCCTGCAAGTGATTACGTAACAGGGCAAGTACTTTTCGTGGATGGGGGATTTACCGCAAAATGAAGGCTTTAGTTTATACCGACGTTGAGGAAATGACATTCCAGAACGAATCTGATCCTGTATTGGAAGAAGGTGAAAACCTGATCCGCGTTGTTTCCGTAGGCATTTGTGGTTCCGACATGCACGGCTTTCTTGGCCATGATGAACGTCGACCAGCCCCACTGATTTTGGGTCACGAAGCCGCTGGCGATGTGATTGAGGGCCCGATGAAGGGCAAACGCGTGACCGTTAATCCATTGGTTACATGTGATAAATGTGAGGCTTGTGTTACGGGGCGGGAACATTTGTGTGCTGAACGCAGCCTGATTTCCATGAAACCACGCCAAGGTGCGTTTTCTGAGTTGCTAAAAATGCCATCCAGCAATTTGGTCGAAGTGCCAGATCATGTTGATTTTGATCATGCGGCCTTGACTGAACCTTTGGCGGTTTGTTGGCATGCAGTTAAGTTGGGCGAGGCGGCGTTGTTCTTTGCGCCTGCGGATGCCAAATGTTTGATTATCGGTGGTGGGGCGATTGGTCTTGGCACCGCACTGGCCCTGCGCGCCCGTGGATATACCAATATTTCCATTTCTGAACCCAATGAAAAACGCCACAACATGTTGCGTTCTGCTGGCGACTTTAACGTCTATTCACCTTTGCAAGGTCACCCAGATGGCGTGATGTTTGATATTGTTTTTGATGCAGTGGGTTTTGCTGGTACGCGCGCTGACGCCAGTGCCTTGGTCAAACCAGGTGGTGTTATCGTGCATATTGGTTTGGGCGATAGTGAACCTGGTCTGGATGTCCGTCGCATCACGTTGCAGGAAATTCAATTCATTGGCACCTATTGTTATACCAAGGTCGATTTTGCTGAAACGGCACAGGGTATTTACGATGGTATCTTTGGGGATCTAACTTGGCACCAAACACGCCCACTGGCCGAAGGTCATCAAGCATTTGTTGATATTTTGGCCGGCTCCGTAGCCGAACCAAAAGTTATCTTAAAACCATAAGTTTGAGCAGTTTCCTGCCGCTCATACCATGTTCATAACTAAGAATTTCATTGAGTTTGGCTGCAAACTCGATACGCTTTGCTTCTTGAACCGTAAATTTGGGTCATGACAGCCCTCATTTATCAAAGGAAAGGCGTGTAATATGGAAAAAGTTCAAGGAATTGGTGGGTTGTTCTTTCGCGCGAAGGATCCCACAGCGCTGGCTCAGTGGTATGAAACCCATCTAGGGATCAATCCTGCCCCCACAAATATGGAAATGAAGCCTTGGGTTGCGGGTGAGGGTGTCACGGTATTTGCGCCCTTTGATCAAACAACAGACTATTTTCCGGCTGACGGCACATTCATGCTAAATTTCCGCGTTGGCAACCTGGATGCAATGCTGGCATAATTACGGGCAGCGGATATAGAAATCGCAAATGAACAGAAAATGGAAGGCCTAGGTCGCTTTGCCCGCATTCATGATCCTGAGGGCAATCCAATTGAACTTTGGGAACCAGCATAAGCCGTCTCAAACAGACGAACAAACGCGAAAGCCCATGCAATCGCGTTTTCATGCCCAATTAATTGTTCGTTTAGTAAGCTTAACCGCCCCAGCTGCGAACTTGTCCGCAATCCATGTGGACGAAGTTTGACCGCGAATACCGTCCAACACCACCAGATGCGCATGATTTCGCAGCTTTGGCAATTTGACCGGTTGAGCGATTGGAAAGGCGCAAGTCAGCGGCCTGACCCTTCATATGAAGCGAGTTTTTGGCAACACCGCGCGATTTAGAACGCAACATTGCGTTGGTTTTAGGCGAGCGATAACCCGACAACATCATGTAAGGTTCGGTTGTATCTAACAAGTTATGCGAGGCGGCCATGATGTCGATCGTGCGACGGTCAATGCCAATGACGCTGTCAGAACGCCAATCACGCATGAAATAGCTGACTTCGTCCAACGCTTCGCGAATGTATTTGCCTTCGACCCAGTATACCATGTCAATGGATTCACCCGTACGACCCGAACGCATCTTAATGCGGCGAATATCGCCACCGCCACGAAGAATGCCAAAGGAATGCGCGGAGAAGGGTACTGCTGTGACTGCGGTTGCGGCGAAAGCCGACAATAGTCCACGTCGTGATATGCCTGTTAATACAGAGTTAGTCATAAACTCTTTTGTCCCGTCCCATTGAGCTGTTTTATCAGCATGATTTTTCAATCATCCCCGCAGTGAGGCTTATATGACACGAATTTACAAAAATCTAAAGAAAAAGATTCACAGGTTTTCCGCAAATTCAAGATGTTGGCAGTTTTTCGCCGATTCGAACTTTTAAACCTGTGGATAACCTACCAGCTGATGTTGCATGTTAGTCGCTGACATACAAAATATAGAAATCTCTCATGAATGTGAATGGACTTGTGAACGTCGGTCACCGAATGAGAGGTAACTAAATTAGTTTCTATTTTAACATGAGGCCCGTGATGACTGTAACAATTACCAAAAACCTAACGATCAAGTCGCTGATTCTAGGGCTTATTGCGGTTTTTGCGATGTTAACCGCGTCTGCTGCCCAAGCCCAAGTAACGGCGTTTAAACAGGCCGTCGCCGAGGCGGCGTCTGCAGACGATGGTATTGCTGCCTTTTATCGGGCGCGGAACTTCGAACCGATTTGGGTAGGTAAGTCAGATACATCACGTCGCAAGGCCTTGTTGGCGGCACTTCAAAAGGCACCTGAACACGCCCTGCCGATGAACCGATATGATCCCGCCGTGATCCGAGCGAATTTCAAGAACGCCAAATCTGCACGTGATCGTGGCTTGATAGAAGTGCAAACAACGCGCCAGTTTTTGCGTTATGCCCATGACATACAATCCGGTATTCTGACGCCAAGTAGTGTCAATTCACTGATCGCTCGCAAAGCACCGCGTCGGGGTGACCAGGATTTGCTTGAAGCATTGATGAAAAGCAATCCATCCCGTTTCATGAAGTCTTTGGTACCATCTTCGCCTGAATATACGGCGCTGTTGAAAGCTAAACGTTCGTTAGAGCGCGCGATTGGTTCAACAGGGTGGGGCCCAACTGTTCGCGCCAAATCGCTTAAACCGGGCCAAAGTGGTGCTGAGGTTGTTGCGCTGCGCAATCGTATGATCCGTATGGGGTATCTGCGCAAATCTGCCAGCCAAAAATATGATACAAATCTGACCAAAGCGATCCAATTATTCCAACAAGACAATGGCTTGTTACCTGATGGTGTTTCGGGTGCTGACACGATCAAGGTCGTTAATGTTTCGGCCAATACACGCCTTCAACAGGTTATTGTTGCGATGGAACGTCGGCGTTGGTTGAACATCGATCTTGGTAAACGCCATGTTTTCGTAAATCTAGCTGATTTCCGTGCGTCTATCATAAACAATGGCAAGGTAGAGTTTTCTACGCGCGCTGTGGTTGGAAAAAACATCTCTGATCGACGCACTCCGGAATTTTCCGATGTCATGACCCATATGATCATCAACCCAACATGGCACGTTCCGCGCTCAATCGCGGTTAAAGAATATTTGCCAATGTTGAAAAAGAACCCAGGCGCAGTAAGTCATTTGCGCATGGTTGACGCCAGTGGACGCACGGTCAGCCGCACCAATGTTGATTTCACGGCTTATACAACCAAATCATTCCCGTTTAATCTGAAACAGCCACCCTCAAATGGTAACGCGCTGGGTCGTGTGAAATTCATGTTCCCCAATAAACACAACATTTATTTGCATGATACTCCGGCAAAATCGCTTTTTGCACGTAATGTGCGTGCTTATTCACACGGCTGTATCCGCTTGGCGGATCCTTTTGATTTTGCCTATGCATTGTTGTCCAAGGAAATGTCTAACGGAAAAGACTATTTCCAACGCACGCTGAAAACAAAGGTCGAAACGCAATATACGTTGAAATCCTCGCTGAAGGTTCACATTGATTATCGTACGGCTTGGGTGCCAGCAAAGGGACGCGTCAACTATCGCCGTGATATCTATGGCCGCGATGCGTTGATTTTCAAGGCATTGGCAAAAGCTGGGGTGGTGCTTCGCGCCGTACAAAGCTAAAACCCGTGTCTAAGGCAGCAGTTTTTGCGGCACATGACTAAGGGATGGCTATGGCTTTCAGTATTTCTGAAATTTGCACTGCACTTGGGGCAGAGGGTGTTGGTGATCTGTCGCTGACAGTTACGGGTGCATCTGAACCTGCACATGCATCAAGCGATCAATTGGCCTTGGCTATGGATCCCAAATACCAAGACGGATTGGCCACGGGGGCAGCGCAAGCTGCCATTCTTTGGCCAGGTGCTGATTGGCAAGCCTTGGGCCTAAAAGCGGCGATTTTTGTGCCGCGTCCCCGTTACGCGATGTCTGGCCTAACCACCCTTATGGATCACGGTCCTGACATCGCGACTGGAATTCACGCAAGTGCCGTGATCGATGACACCGCCCAAATTGGCGCGAATGCTGCCATTGGCCCGTTCGTTGTTATTGGCGCCAATGTCTCAATTGGCGAAAACGCCCGGATCGCGGCGCATGCCACGATCGCTAAAGACGCCAAAATCGGTGCAAATGCGATGATTTTGCAAGGTGTTCATATTGGCGCTAGGGTTCACATTGGTGATCGTTTCATCGCCCAACCCGGCGCCGTAGTGGGCAGCGATGGATTTAGTTTTGTTACACCAGAAAAATCTGGCGCCGAAAACGTACGCCAAACGTTAGGCGATCAAGGCGAAGCTGTTGCCCAAAGTTGGACCCGCATTCATTCACTGGGCGCGGTAAAAATTGGCGATAATGTCGAAATTGGCGCCAACAGTTCCATTGATCGTGGCACCATTCGGGACACGGAAATTGGCAGTGGTACAAAGTTGGACAACCTTGTCCATGTTGGCCACAACGTCACCATTGGCGAGGATTGCTTGATCTGTGGCCAAGTTGGCATGGCTGGATCTGGTCGGATCGGTAATCGCGTTGTTCTTGCTGGCCAATGTGGGGTGAATGACAACATCTTTGTCGGCGATGACGTGATCGCAGGCGGGGCCACAAAAATCTTCACGAATGCGCCCAAAGGTCGGGTTTTATTAGGATATCCTGCTGTCAAAATGGAAAGCCATGTTGATAGTTATAAGGCGTTGCGTCGATTGCCCAAACTTTTTAAACAAGTCGCAGAACTACAGAAAGCCATTTTAAATCAGAAAACGAATGACTAAATCATCACCTACAAACCAAGGATGAGGCGATCATGAGCAATTATACAGACAGAGTAATTAAAATCATCGCTCATCAAGCAGTGCTTGAAATTGAGGACGTGAAAGAAACTGACACTCTCGAAGAATTGGGGATAGACAGTCTAGGTTTGGTCGAAAGTATTTTTGCCATTGAAGAAGAGTTTGATATTACCGTTCCCTATAATGCCAATGATCCGGCAGAAAATGATATCGATCTAACGACCGTTAAAGCCGTCGCTGATGCAGTGAAAAACTTGGTCGAAAACGGCGCAAAATGAACCGCGTGGTCATCACCGGCCAAGGAACAATAAACGCCCTTGGCATGAATGTTGCTGAAACTTATTCGGCTTTTAAGGATGGTCGTTGTGGTATTGGCCCGCTTGAATTGCGCGATGTTGAGCGTCTTTCAATTCGCATCGGCGGACAGGTCAAAGGATATGATCCAGAAGCGATGTTTAATCGCCAGCAAATTGCACTTTATGATCGTTTTACCCAATTCACCTTGATCGCCGCCAAAGAGGCCCTTGATCAATCTGGTGTCGAGTTTCACGATGAATTGGCACAACAATCTGGCGTGATATTGGGCACCGCCGGTGGTGGCATGCAAACTTCGGATGAAAATTATCGCTCAGTCTATGAGGAAGGTAAAAACCGCGTGCATCCGTTTATTGTGCCAAAATTGATGAACAACGCGGCGTGTTCGCATGTTTCGATGACCTATAACTTACAAGGGCCCAGTTTTACCGTGGCCACGGCCTGTGCCAGTTCTAATCACGCGATGGGGCAGGCTTTTAATTTTGTGCGTTCTGGCATGGCCAAGGTGATGATCACTGGTGGTTCTGAAGCGATGCTGTGTTTTGGCGGCATTAAAGCGTGGGAAGGTCTGCGCGTTATGTCCAAGGATGCGTGTCGTCCATTTTCTGCCAATCGCAACGGCATGGTGCAAGGCGAGGGCGCTGCGGTCTATGTGTTTGAGGACTATGAACACGCAAAGAAACGCGGCGCAAATATTTTGGCCGAAGTGGTGGGCTTTTCCATGACTTCTGATGCCGCTGACATCGTAATGCCGTCAAAACAAGGCGCCTCTCGAGCTATTTCCGGAGCCATGAAAGACGGCAAAATCAATCCAGATCAGGTCGGTTATATTAACGCCCACGGCACCGGCACGGCCGCCAATGACAAAACCGAATGCGCCGCTGTTGCGGATGTGTTTGGTCATCACGCCAATCATTTGATGATGTCATCAACAAAATCCATGCACGGCCATGTCATTGGGGGCACCGGCGCGATTGAGTTGTTGGCCTGCACCTTGGCTTTAAACGAAAGTGTAATTGCGCCCACTGTTGGCTATCAAGAAGCTGACCCAGAATGTGCGCTTGATATTGTACCCAACGAAGCCCGCGAAGCCACGGTTGAATATACTTTATCCAACGCCTTTGCATTTGGTGGTCTTAATGCGGTTTTGGGCCTAAGGAAATTCGGTTAAAACGAAACAGACATCAAACAAAAAACCGCCGTAAAAGCGGTTTTTTAATTAAATTACAGATATTTAGATCTATTGTTCGGGTGTCGCTGCAACAATTGCCGCATAGGCTGCAGTGAAACCAGTTAATGACAACGCAAGGTTCACTGGTTGTGCCTGTTCTTGAGCTGGCACGACGGAAATATTTGCACGAACGCCTTTCTTGAACGCCGCTAAATCCTCGGCAGTCAGGCCAAGACGAACAAAACAACCAACTTGACTGCACCACGAATAGGGATAACGACGGCCAGGCGCATCATCAACGTTCATGGTCAATTGTGCAGTCAGCAACGTTTCAAGCGGTGTTGTGATTGTCATGCCGGCCTTCGCTTTGCCTCCATCTGATAAAGGAAATAAAATTGCTTCTGCTACCGAATTCTCATTAGAGTCCATCAACAATTGATACAGTTGGCAGGGTTCGGCACCTTCTTCGACAATAACACACCGCATTTTCCAATCCCCAAAGACCTCTTTGATATAGGTTTCTCCGACACGTGGCGTGGCTTCTTCACCCAATGAAAGTTCGCTTTCTTCAGCTTCTACGGTGACGGTGTTGTCATTCGTTTCACTTGTTTGAGCATGGATTGCCGTAGCGCCGATTAAGGCCGCCAGAAACACGGAAGTATTCAAAAAGTTGTTCATAGTTACCCATTCCAGAAATGTTATTAACGCAATATTTATCACGCAAAATCAGGGCTGTCAGGTCAAAATTTGTCGGTTTGCAACATGCCGCCTATAAAAAATAAAATGGACAAAATAAAAGGGACCCAAAAGGTCCCCTTTATCGCGGGTTTTACCCGTCTCTCCCCGTCGGACTGGCCGACTTTTTACTCTGACCAGAGACTATGACAGGATGTCGCACGGGTCAACTGGTAATATTAGGATAATTTAATTTTGATGAAAAAGTTCCTTGGTTTTACGAGAAAACAGTAAAAAAGACCGCACCCGAAGGCGCGGCCAGTCTAACAGGGAGGAAGTTTTGCCCAATTACCGCAGAAACGGTCTTTGGACAGGTTCAGACTGGCGCAAAAAGGTTAAGACTGTATGTTACATGGAACAGAAAAATTTGAGGAAATGCTCGTGGGAACAGAGATCTTTATCGGTGGCGGTGGTGAGAACTATGCCGAAAAACAAAATTTGACGCTGAAATATGCAAATCGCCACGGATTGATTGCAGGTGCAACCGGCACCGGCAAAACCGTAACCCTTCAAATTATGGCCGAAAGTTTTTCCGCCCAAGGCGTGCCTGTGTTCATGTCGGATGTGAAAGGTGATCTTTCTGGTTTGGCCGTGGCAGGCAGTGAAAACCACAAACTGCACACGCCGTTTATGGAACGCGCCGCCAAGATAGGTTTTGACGATTTCACCTATGACGCCTTTCCGGTGACATTTTGGGATCTATATGGCGAACAAGGTCACCCCGTACGAACAACCGTTTCTGAAATGGGTCCTTTGTTGTTATCACGTCTTTTAGAACTTAGCGATGCTCAAGAAGGTATCCTGAATATCGCATTTCGTTTGTCTGACGAACAAGGATTGGCCCTGCTTGATCTTAAGGACCTGCAATCCTTGCTCGTATGGATTGGCGAAAACAAAAAAACACTGTCCTTGCGATACGGCAATGTTTCAACGGCATCAATCGGTGCTATTCAACGTCGTTTGTTGGTGCTGGAAAATGAGGGCGGCGGCAAACTGTTTGGCGAACCCGCACTTGAACTGACGGATATCATGCGCACGACCACTGATGGTCGGGGTCAAATCAATATCCTGGCCGCTGACAAATTGATGCACTCGCCGCGTCTGTATGCAACGTTCTTGTTGTGGTTGTTGTCCGAATTATTTGAGGAATTGCCCGAGGTTGGTGACCCTGACAAACCTAAGCTGGTGTTCTTCTTTGATGAGGCGCATTTGCTGTTTGATCGGGCGCCACGTGCGCTGGTTGAAAAGGTCGAACAAGTCGCGCGTTTGATCCGATCAAAGGGCGTAGGCATCTATTTTGTGACCCAAAATCCAGCCGACGTTCCTGAGGATATTTTGGGCCAGCTGGGCAATCGCATTCAACACGCGTTGCGTGCTTTCACGGCAAAAGATCAGCAAGCTTTGCGTCGTGCCTCACAAACATATCGTTCCAATCCGCGTTTTGACACCGAAGCCGCCATTCGCGAGGTTGGTGTAGGTGAGGCGGTTACCTCTATGTTGCAGAAGAAAGGTGTTCCGGGCGTTGTTGAACGCACGTTGATCCGCCCACCGTCCAGCCAACTAGGCCCAATTACCAAGACTGAGCGGCGTGATGTGATGGCTGCATCGCCTGTCGTGGGGAAATATGACAAGACCGTAGATCGCGAAAGCGCCTATGAAATTCTGTCAAAACGCGCTGAAATAGCAGCCCGTGAGGCCGCGAAAGCCGAGGAAGAAGAAGAGCAACTGGAAACCGCAGAACGCGAATATCGCACAGCCCGACGTTATTCTGGCAGCAAAGTCTCTCGATCCAGTTCACGCCGTTCCAGCCGCGGTGATACCGCGGGGCAGGCTTTCACCAAATCAATGATGCGATCCATCGGCACCAAAGCAGGCACCGCGATTGTGCGTGGCGTGTTGGGCAGCCTGTTTAAAGGACGCTAAGACAGTTATAGCGGGCGGATTTTCAGCTGGGTAATCCGGTTGGCCGCCCGTTCAATGACCTCAAATCTAAACCCATGGAAACTGAAAACCTGACCAACACTTGGGATGGTTTCAGCCTCATAGATCACCAAACCGGCAATTGTTACCGCCGTTTCATCGGGCAGGTTCCAATCATAGGCGCGATTGACGTCGCGAATTGTCATTGAACCATCAACCGTAATACTGCCGTCTTTGGCTTTGTTGGCTGTGGGTTCTTCTTCTTGGTCAAACTCATCGGTGATTTCACCAACGATTTCTTCCAAAATATCCTCAAGCGTGATCAATCCTTGCAACGAACCATATTCATCGACGACCAACGCAAAGTGGGTGCGGCGGCGCAGAAATTCACGCATCTGATCGCCCAAAGTACTGGTCTCAGGCACAAAATATGGCGCCATTGCCACATCTTGAACTCGGAACAAGGCCAGCGCGGCCTCTGATGCCTCAGGGCCACGGGTCAATCGATCCATGGCGCGCAAAAGATCCTTGGCGTGCAAAACACTGATGATGTTTTCAGGATCATCTTTATAGACGGGAAGACGCGTATAACGAGAGCTAAGACATTGGGACAGAATTTTTTCCGGCTCGTCATCACCGTTGATCATTTCGATCTGTGATCTGTGCAACATGATCTCTTCGACATCACGGTGGTTCAGATCAAGGGCACCCAAAATTCGATCGCGGTCTTCTTTTTCAACAACACCTTCTGAATGGCCCAATTGCAAGGCACCGGCAATTTCATCGTGGATCGCCAAAATATGACTGTCAGGGTCAATATTGACGCCAAACACTTTTAAAACGCCGCGCACGAAAAAACGTACGGCGGAAACCACCGGTGAAAAGATGAAAATTACAACTTTGATGGGCGCGGCGACCCAACTTGATGCTTCTTCGGCTTTGGTAATGGCATAGGTTTTGGGCAACACTTCTGCAAAGATCAGTACCAACAACGTCATCACCAAAGTGGCAAGGGCAATCGCGCTTTCGCCAAACAATCGGGTGAAAAGTGCTGTAACCAAAGCAGTTGCCAGAATGTTTACAAGGTTATTACCCAACAGAACCGAACCAATCAGGCGTTCATTGTCTTCTGTGATATCCAAAGCACGCGCCGCGCCGCGATCGCCTTTGTCGGCTTTGGCACGCAATTTACCACGTGACGCCGCAGTTAGGGCCGTTTCTGAGCCTGAAAAGAAGGCCGAAAGCACTAGAAGAAAGGCAATTCCTGCCACTGTCAGCCAAAAGGCCGTATCAAAACCGTATTCCATCACGATATGTTTTCTTGTCCCGAAAGTTGGTACATATAATATTCACTGAACACTGCGCATACAAGAGTCTGGCTATGAATATCAAGGATTTAGGTCAAGTGGCCTCTGAACTAATTCTATATGGTGGCCCGTATTCCAATTTGGCAGCGTTGGATGCGCTATACAAAATTGCATCTGACATGAACGTTCCACCCGAGGCGATGATTTGCACAGGTGATGTCGTCGCTTATGGATCTGATCCTGTAAAAACAGTTGAATTGTTTCGATCAAGGGGTGGCATTGGGATTGCTGGCAATTGTGAAAAACAACTTGCCGCAAATGCAGGTGATTGCGGATGTGGCTTTGATGCGGGCAGCACGTGTGATGTGTTGTCCCGTGGTTGGTATCCATATGCTGACAAGGCCATGACACCGGAAATCCGCAGGTTTTTTGCCAGTTTACCGGACGTGATCGTGTTCACGCAAAACAAACGCCAGTATGCGGTTATTCATGGTGGCATGACAGACATTAGTCGATTTGTTTGTCCTGACGATCCAGAGGCGGTTTTTGCTGCGGAAATCAAAGCTATCCAAGATGCGGTCGGTCCAATAGATGGCGTGATTTCTGGGCACTCGGGTATTGCCTTTGAAATGGTGATTAACGGCGTGCACTGGATAAATGCCGGTGTGATTGGGATGCCTGAACACGATGGATCACCCGATACGCGTTATGTCGTGCTAAAAGATGGGCAGGCATCAATCAAAAGATTGTCGTATGATTTTGTGGGTTCAGCGACGCGTATGAATGCCGTCGGTTTAACGCAAGGATATGATCGCGCGCTGATCTGTGGGTATTGGCCAAGCGAGGCCATTTTACCATTATCAATGCGCCTTGGGAAAACGGCCTAATCCGCCAACGGATGATGATCCAAAACCAACTGTTTAAGACGTTCATCCAAAACATGCGTGTAGATTTCAGTTGTCGAAATATCGGCATGGCCCAACAATGTTTGGATCGATCGTAAATCAGCACCACGTGCCAAAAGATGCGTGGCAAAGGCATGCCTCATGGTGTGAGGCGTAACCTTAGATGGATCAACGCCCGCTTGTACCGATATCTCCTTGATCAACAAATAAAAGCGATGCCGCGTTATGTGGCCAAGCTTTCCGCTAGAGGGAAACAAAAAACGCGAGGGCGCGGCGCCCTTTTTTTCCGCCAATTTTTGTGTAGCATCACGAATATTCAGCCAAGTTGCTGTCGCTTCGCGGGCAGGCGGTGATAGCGGAACAAGCCGTTCTTTGCCACCTTTGCCCATGACCAAAATCATTCGTGGATCACCGCGCGCCGCTGAAACAGGTAATGAAACCAACTCTGTAACGCGCATGCCCGTGGCATAAAGCAATTGCATCATACATGTGTTGCGCGCCCGATCGCTGTCTTTTCTACCCAAACTAGACGCGCTCGCCAGCAAACGATCAACCTCATCTTCGCTTAGGGTTTTGGGCAATCGTTTATCGCGCCCAGGCCCCTTGATTTGCAGTGCGGGGTTATCATCGCGCCGCCCATCTTCATAAGCAAATCTAAACAGCTGTTTAACGGCTGAAAGGCGACGCGCACGGGTGGATTTTGCTAATCCTTGTGCATCACAGTTGATCAGGTACTTTTCTATGTCTTCACGGCTGGTGGTTTGGAAATCCAACTTTTGCCGTGCGATCCAATCCTGAAAGTCTTTTAAATCACGGGCATAGGCCAGCAAGGTATTTTCCGAGGCGTCAAGTTCGGCTGATTGGGCCTCTAGAAACGTAGAAATCCATAAACGCATGTCGTCTTTGGGCGCCGTCACGATACATCATCCAACAAAAGAATTTGCAAGGCGGCGGCCCGTGCGATGCGTTCCAAACCAATACTGCGCAAAAACGTGAGCGAACGGGTTATCGCCACTGGATCAGTGCCGCCGGTTTCATTTAGTTGTGAAATCGCCCGCAAAATCGCCTCGCCCATTTTGGATTGATCAATAAGTGCTTCATAACTTTCGTGTCTGTCGGACGTGGTGAAAGCCTGCCAAACAGCACCAGCCTTAAGACCATTTGGTTTTGGTGTATTCACGTCACCTATTGCCACGCTACGCAAAAATTGATCTTCGGAAGTGTCTGGCGCCCAATCACGTGCAGCAAGTTCTGCACCATCAGATAGTAAGATTAACTTGTGGGCCAGTTCACCCACTTCGCCTGTCAAAGGCAAACCAACAAGGGCAGGTCCAAACATTTGTGAAAACACATAACTGAGGTCAGCGCGTTGAAATTCTTTGTTTGCCTCTTCAAGTAACTCAGCAACTTTTGCCGAATTACGGGCCTTTGTTGCCTGATCTAGACGCTGTGCGATGGCGGCGCGATCCCAAACACCACCTGATGCGGCAGGTTTGCGCGCGCTGTATATTTCGATCAAACGTGTCGCGCGTAATGCACCTGATCGCGCAAGTCGTTCAGCTGCCTCGATCTGAGGTTTCCAGCCTGAAATCGCATCAATATCCGTCACCGAAAACGCAAGCGGTAAACCAAAGGTAGGAAGGGGTTCACCGACAGCCTCGGTCAATTTGAACACCAAGGGGGTGATCGGGCTTGGCAATGCCTCTTTTTCATTGGGCAATTCAGACTCTAAAAAATGCCTTAGCAACGCAAGCTCTTCATCACTAAGTGCTGCAATTGCCTCGGCTGAATTCAACGTAAGCGCGGCAGCGTTCCAATCACCTTGGCGTGCAAGACAGAAAATACGTGCAGGCAACGAAAGCGTAATTTTCGGATTTGACTGCATTGTCATACAGGCCGCATCCTCACGCCCAATCAATAGACTGACATCAAACCAGCGTCTGAAAAGGGCAGGGTCCTCTGGCCCAGCTTGGTCTAACAAGGCCGCAGCCGGATCAAGTGCCCCGAATTCTAACAGCTTATCAACACGCGCCAACAGTAAATTACCGTCATTGCCCGCATCAAACGGCGGATTTACCTCGCTAAGTAAAAGCGTGAACAATAAATCACGAAGTGCTGGTAAACCCTGCGTGGTTTGTTCGCCAATTAAAGCAGTGATCGTTGAAGACGCACTTTCGCCCCACAGATTGGCCGGCAACCCCGCACTTCTGGCGGGGAATAAACCGACAGCATCTAGACGCGTTCCGCCCAAAGTGGTCGTGGTGATGCTGGCGCTGGTGCCGTCTTGGGTAACAGGTGCCTCGTTTAAGGCAACAGATTCTTTGGCCACTGATTCCGTCAACCAATTGATTGCCGAAAGCGGCTGTGCATGCCCCGCAATTGCCGAAGCACCCAAAAATCCAACGAAAAATGCGGCTTTACCCAGCATTCAAGATTACGGGTAGCTGTATTTTTTCCTGACTGGGTGAAAGATCGGCCAGATACGAATAGGCGATCAACCCTAAAAACAGGATAAAAACAATAATAAACAAGTATTTAATGAGTCTGCGCAAGCTCGGCTCCGGATTAGTGTTTTTATATTTAAGAACTTTATATATATGTTTTTGAAGAAGTTCACGCCCTACATCGAATTTGGGCAAAAAAAGCAGGACAATGCCGAACGTGCCCTATGAATTAAAAAAGACAGTCGTACTTGTTGGCATGATGGGATCGGGAAAATCCGCAATCGGCAGTGCCTTGTCCCAAGTGATAGATGTGCCATTTAATGATCTTGATCGTGAAATAGAAACAGCGGCACAGGCGACAATCGCCGAAATCTTCACCCGTGACGGCGAGGCTTTTTTCCGCAAGCGTGAACATCAAGTTTTAGAACGCATGCTAAAGGGCACACCGTCGGTTTTATCCACGGGCGGCGGTGCCTTCATGGCTCAGAACAATCGCAAGCTTATCGGCACGCAGGGCTTTTCTGTTTGTTTGGGGGCGGATGTTGATTTGTTGTGGTCACGTGTTCGGCACAAAACCACGCGCCCGTTGCTGCAAACAGCAGATCCATTGGCGACCTTGACTGAAATATACAACGAACGGGCAGCCACATATGCATTGGCAGATATTGTTGTTGAAGGACGTCCTGAATATTCTATCGAAAAGATGACCGAACAGGTTGTCAAAGCACTGATTTTAAACGGTGTATTGAGTGAAGGCAAATAGATGAAAACTGTTGATGTACACTTGGGAGAACGCTCTTACCAAATTGAAATTGGTCGTGGTTTGTTGCATGAAGCCGGGGCAAAAATTGCCCCAATGATCCGACGTCAACGTTTGGTCGTTGTGACCGAGGAAACCGTTGCAGGCCATCATTTGGCAACATTGGTCAATGGTTTTAATGCTGCTGGAATCACATCTGAGGTTCTGATTTTACCACCGGGCGAGGCCACAAAATCGTGGGGGCCCTTGATGCAAACGGTGGAATGGTTGTTGGATGAAAAAGTCGAACGCGGTGACATCGTGGTTGCCCTTGGCGGCGGTGTCATTGGCGATCTTGTGGGGTTTGCAGCTGCAATTCTGCGCCGCGGCGTTCGCTTTGTGCAAATCCCAACCAGTCTATTGGCTCAAGTCGACAGTTCCGTTGGTGGCAAAACCGGCATCAATGCGCCCCATGGTAAAAACTTAATTGGGGCATTTCATCAACCTTCGTTGGTTTTGGCCGATATTGATGTTTTAGACACTCTAACTGGTCGTGATTTTCTGGCCGGTATGGGCGAGGTCGTTAAATACGGTGCCCTTGGTGATTTCGCCTTTTTTGAATGGTTAGAAAAAAATGGCGAGGCTTTGGTGGCCGGTGACAAAGATTTGCGTGCTGAAGCCGTGCGTTGGTCTTGCCAAATGAAGGCGGATATCGTCGCACGCGATGAAACTGAACAAGGTGATCGCGCTTTGTTAAATCTTGGGCATACTTTTTGTCATGCTCTAGAGGCGGCTACGGAATATTCTGATCGCTTATTGCATGGTGAAGGCGTTGCTATTGGGTGTGCGTTGGCTTTTGAAACATCGGCCAAACTGGGTTTGTGTTCGCAAGAAGACCCAAGTCGCCTGCGCGCGCTGCTGCGTGCCAATGGTCAGAAAACCGACTTGTCAGATATTGAGGGTGATTTGCCTGATGCCGAAACACTTTTGGCCCTGATGGGGCAAGATAAAAAAGTAGTAGATGGCAAGCTGCGCTTTATTATGGCGCGGGAAATTGGGCAGACATTTGTCACAGCAGATGTGCCTGCCCAAGATGTTTTATCGGTTTTAAAAGAGGCGCTTAAGGCGCGTTCTTAATTTTTCTAGAACGGAATTTCGTCATCTATGTTGGATGATCCACCACCTTGAGGAGAAGATTGTCCACCGCCATAACCGCCGCCAGATTGACCGCCACCATAGCCACCTTGATCGTTGCCGCCGCCGTAACCGCCACCTTGATCATAGCCACCACCGCCGCCGGAACCACCATCATTGCGACCACCAAGCATGGTCAATGTTGCGCCGAAACCTTGCAAAACAACCTCGGTTGAATAGCGGTCATTGCCCGATTGATCTTGCCACTTGCGGGTTTGCAATTGGCCTTCGACGTACACGGTGGACCCTTTGCGCAAATATTGCTCTGCTACGCGTACGAGACCTTCGGAAAAGATTGCAACTGAATGCCATTCCGTTCTTTCGCGGCGTTCACCGGTGTTTTTGTCTTTCCAATTTTCAGATGTCGCAATGCGCAGGTTACAAACCTTGCCGCCGTTCTGAAATGTACGAACCTCAGGATCGCGCCCAAGATTACCAACGAGTATTACTTTGTTTACCGAACCGGCCATATTTTAACCCCCAATCGAATCTGTTTTGTTAACCATGGACACTAGTTGGTGAACTAAGGATTAAAAAGCCGGATTTGTAGGAAACTTGCTGGTTTGTGTAATTCTATTCACTTATATTAAGGCAACCCAATTGGTTGAGTAATGTAATGTTTAAAAAATTGTTGGTTTTGACAACAACGACAAGTTTGCTGGTCATGGTATCCATGGGGCAGGGAACCGCCCAATCTGGTGTTTCAAATGACAGATTGAAAATGCTGAAGAGCCAATCAAAATTTTTAGACGGTCGGCTTGCTACCCAATATGCAAATTCCACGCGCCTAAAGCCAAATGCGGACACGATTACAATATTGCCCCGATACACCGGTAATTACAGTGGTGTTCATTTGAGTTCCGCGCGTGCGGCGGCGCGTAAACATTCAATTCCAGAGGGGCTTTTCCTGCGCTTGGTTGAAGCGGAAAGTAATTGGAATGACGAAGCGGTTTCTAACAAAGGGGCGATTGGTTTAGCCCAATTGATGCCTGGCACAGCCAAGCAATTGGGTGTGGATCCTGCAATTCCCAAACAAAATCTTGAAGGTGGCGCGCGGTATTTACGTCAACAATACGAAAGATTTGGGAATTGGCGCTTGGCGTTGGCCGCATATAATGCAGGACCAGAAGCGGTAACAAAACATAAGGGCGTTCCCCCATATGAGGAAACGCAAAACTATGTATTGAAGATTTTAGGCAGCTAAATCAGCTAATTTATGGAATGATCCGCATATATTTGGTTCCCTCAACTGTGGCACCAACGATCAAACCAGCCTGACCAAAGACAACGGCAATCACTGGACGGCGAATTTCAAATGTATCCGCACCAAGATTTGCACCTTGTGATCTCACCGCATATTGAACATCCACACCTGCAGCCCAACCAGCGGAACGACGGAAATCTGACAAGGAATCTTCGGTCATAAAGAACAATGCATGGGCATATTGCTGTGCGCCGATTTGAATACCAAAAGTTGCTTGTGCCGCAGAATAGTAATCAACCGTGCTATCATTGACCTGCAACGCACCACGTCCATATGACCCACCCAAGCCAAAGCCAGCTTCTGTGATCAATGGCATAATCAGAACGCCGGATGCTTTATATGCCAAATCCTGCGCGCCTGGGATGTTTGTATACATGTATTCGCGAGCCGCGGCGACGCGACCATCAATTTTCTGCGAACCACGGCTTCCTATACCATTACCACAACCGGCCAACATCGCAGTTGCACCAGCACCAATCATAAAGTTACGACGGGAATGTCCACTCATTTTTAATTTCCTCATGTAGCGTTGGCATTGTTTCCTGCCAGTCACCACCAGTTTAGGGCGCACAAAAAGATTTGTCACCCTTAGAAAATGAGGCGTCGCACAATGGGCAACTGCTTGCCTATTTAGTGTTATTTTGCAAGTATTTCGGCAGCCAGCGGGGCGAAATAGGTCAATATTCCATCACACCCGGCCCGTTTAAACGCCATCAAGCTTTCCATCACCATGGCCTCGCCGTTTAGGTCAGGATTGGCCAACGCAAGTGCCAACATTTGATATTCACCTGAAACCTGATAGGCAAAAGTCGGCACCGCAAATTCAGATTTCACTCGATAGCAAATGTCCAAATAGGGCATGCCCGGTTTCACCATGACCATATCCGCACCCTCGGATAGATCGCGCGCGATCATCCGCAATGCTTCGTCGCCATTTGCTGGATTGATCTGATAGGTCTTTTTGTCACCCACCAAGGCACCGGATGCACCAACAGCATCACGAAATGGACCATAAAAGGCCGAAGCGTATTTGGCAGAATACGAAAGAATGCACACATCGCTGAACCCCTCAGCCTCTAGCGCATCGCGGATCATGCCGATGCGGCCATCCATCATGTCAGATGGGCCCAGAATGTCGGCTCCAGCTCGGGCTTGTTCCAGCGCCATTTTCACAAGCGCTGTATTGGTTTCGTCGTTCAAAATAACGCCATCTTGCACCAAACCATCGTGACCGTTGGCGTTGTAGGGATCTAACGCAATATCCGTCATAATCGCAATGTCAGGCACCACGGCCTTGATCGCACGAATGGCACGGTTTGTAAGATTGTCAGGGTTCCATGCCTCGGCACATTCAACGGTTTTTAAGGCTTCATCCGTATAAGGAAACAAACAAATCGCAGGAATGCCAAGAGCTTGCGCTTTTTTCGCGGCCTCAACGATCAAATCAATCGACAGACGTTCGACACTGGGCATCGAGGTTACTGGTTGACGCGTGTTTTCCCCATCACATACAAACAAAGGCCAAATGAAATCAGCAGGCGAAAGATGGTTTTCCGTTACCATGGCACGAATTGCAGGCGTCCGACGCAAGCGACGTGGTCGTGACTTTGGAAAAGGGGCAAGGGATTGTGGCATCAACGGTTTCCTTTAACGATTACATCGGTCATAGAAGTTTTCAACAAATCCTCAAGAGGGAATGGTTTAGATTATACCTATCCCTTACGATGGCGCAAAAGAATTAGACAGAACTAGGCAAGACAATGGATATTTTTCAACTGGTATCAGAGCGTATCGATATGCGCAGCTTTTCCAATCTTTGGTATTGGATCGGGCTCGCTGTTTATTGGTCATCTGCTTCACACTGGATTTTGGGGGTGCCTTTTGACCTTATTCAACGCGCCCGAAATGAAGAAGGCCAAGCAGAACACGACATGCGTGTGATGATTGAGGTTAATTGCAACCGCCTAACCAACATCATGGAAAAGTCTGGCACAGTAATGACGGGACTTACGTTTTTCGTTGTCTCAGGTTTGGGCGTTCTGGGTTTTTACTACTGGGTTGAATTTGCCCAAGCGGTGTTTTTCTTGGTTCTACCATCAGCCTTGATTGGCGCATTATCTATCAACTTCGCAAATCGCATAAAAAAATCTGAAATTTCCGCACTTTCGATGTTTCTAATGCTAAAACGGCTTAGGTTTTATATCCAATTGATTGGCATCATTTTCATTCTCATAACAGGAATGTTCGGCATGTTTCAAAACCTAACAATTGGGGCGCTAAGTTAGATTGGGTTCGCCCGGTTCAACGACGACAAATTGAGTTGAATGATGACACAGTCCACGCAAACAACACTAAGCGGTGCACCCGAAGGTTTTGACGCAGAACTTTTGATGCGCGAACTTGGTGCGCAAGGCAAACCCGTCGTGTTTGTAGCACGTGATGATCGCCGGTTGGCCGAAATGCGCGCGGCGTTGGCATTTTTTGGCCCATCGACATTGGTCTTGGATTTTCCGGCTTGGGACTGTGTGCCCTATGATCGGATTTCCCCAAATCCGAATGTGTCCAGCGCACGCATGGCTACGCTGGCCGCCCTTCGCACGGGCATATCCGGCCCCTTCATCCTGTTAACAACGTTAAACGCGGTCACGCAACGCCTGCCTGTGCGCGATGTCGTTGCCTCGGCCGTTTTTCAAGCGACGGTCGGTAAGCGGATCAACGAACAGGAATTGCGCGAATTTTTAGTGCGCATGGGATTCAGCCAAACACCAACTGTGATGGAGCCCGGTGATTACGCCATTCGCGGCGGCATTATCGACATTTATCCACCAGGTGCCACTGGCCCTGTTCGGCTTGATTTGTTTGGGGATGTTCTGGACGGATTGCGCAGGTTTGATCCTGCCACACAACGCACCACGGAAAAGCTGACGCATCTGGATTTGGCACCTGTGTCCGAGGTGATCTTGGATGAACCTGCAATCACAAGGTTTCGCCAAAACTATCGTCTGGAATTTGGTGCGGCTGGCACCGATGATCCGTTGTATGAAGCGGTAAGTGCAGGGCGCAAACATCAAGGCGTTGAACACTGGTTGCCATTTTTCCACGCAAAACTTGAAACGCTGATGGATTATCTGCCCGATGCCACGTTGATGCTGGATGATCAGGCAACAGCCGCGCGGATTGCGCGTTGGACGGTGGTTCAGGATCAATACGAAACGCGCCAACATGCCTTGTCGCAAAAAACGCGCATGGACAGCATCTACAAACCTTGTCCGGCAGATTTGCTTTATCTGGATGAGGCCGCTTTTGATGCGGCGATTTCTGGTCACCGTGTTGTTTCCTTGGCACCTCTGCCTCAGGCTACGGGTTTGGGTGTCATGGATGCAGGTGGGCGATTAGGGCGCAACTTTGCACCAGAGCGTCAAAGTGAATCCATCAGCCTATTCAACGTTCTCAAGCAGCATATTCAATCACGGCAAGCCGATGGGGCCGTAGTCGTGGCCAGTTTTTCCGCGGGTGCACGGGAACGTTTGCAAGGGCTTTTGGCGGATGAGGGCTTAACAGACACCATATTGATCAATGATTACCGAGATCTGTCTGAAGGTGCGCGCGGCGTATACTTGGTCGTATGGGCGCTTGAGCAAGGTTTTCACGCCGAGGGTCTGACCGTCATTTCAGAACAAGATGTTCTGGGCGATCGTTTGATACGATCCACCAAACGCAAAAAACGCGCCGAAAACTTTCTGACAGAGGCGCAAAGCCTAACGGTAGGCGACCTGATCGTTCACATCGAACATGGTGTGGGCATTTATAACGGTCTTGAAACCATCACGGCCGCCGGTGCGCCGCATGAATGTATTGCCCTAGAATATGCCAGGGGTGATAGACTTTACCTGCCTGTGGTAAACATCGAACTTTTGTCGCGTTACGGCCAAGATACTGGCTTGCTCGATCGTCTGGGTGGCGGCGCATGGCAAGCCAAAAAAGCACGGATGAAAGAACGCATTCGCGAGATGGCGAACCGTTTGATCCAAGTTGCCGCCGAACGCGCCTTGCGCACGGCCCCTATGCTTGAGGCGCCCCATGATATGTGGGAGTCTTTTTCCGCCCGTTTCCCTTTTCAAGAAACCGAGGACCAACTGGGCGCAATCGAAGCCGTGGCCGAGGACCTTGGCCGTGGCTTGCCTATGGATCGGCTTGTTTGCGGTGACGTTGGTTTTGGTAAAACCGAGGTCGCGATGCGTGCCGCATTTGTCGCCGCCATGTCTGGCGTTCAGGTGGCTGTGATTGCACCAACAACGTTGCTTGCGCGGCAGCATTACAAATCATTTGCCGAACGTTTTCGCGGCTTTCCCATCGAAGTTCGCCAACTTTCACGCTTTGTGTCCACTAAAGATGCCCATGACGCACGCGAAGCGATTAATCGCGGCACAGCTGACATTATTGTCGGCACCCATGCGGTTTTGGCCAAATCGGTACGTTTCAATAACCTTGGGCTTTTAATCATTGATGAAGAACAAAAATTCGGCGTCCAACACAAAGAACGCCTGAAACAAATGCGCAGCGACATTCACGTGTTGACCCTTACGGCCACACCCATTCCGCGCACATTGCAATTGTCACTGTCTGGCGTACGCGAACTGTCTATCATTGGCACGCCGCCGGTGGATCGTTTAGCAATCCGCACTTACGTTACCGAATTTGACAGCGTGACGTTGCGCGAAGCCTTGTTGCGCGAACATTATCGTGGCGGGCAATCATTCTATGTGGTGCCCCGTATTTCTGATCTGCCTGAAATCGAAGAATTCTTGCGTGATCATGTACCAGAGGTTTCGTTCATCACCGCCCATGGTCAGATGGCGGCGGGCGAACTTGATGACCGTATGAACGCCTTTTATGACGGCAAATATGATGTTTTGCTGGCCACAACAATTGTTGAAAGTGGTCTGGATATTCCGACGGCCAACACGATGATCATCCACCGCGCCGATATGTTCGGTTTGGCACAGCTTTATCAAATTCGTGGTCGTGTCGGGCGTTCCAAAACCCGCGCATATGCCTATCTGACAACGCGTCCGCGCAAAAAGCTGACACCAAGCGCGGAAAAGCGTCTGCGCGTGTTGGGGTCGCTTGACAGTTTGGGGGCAGGTTTCACCCTTGCCAGCCAAGATTTGGATATTCGCGGGGCAGGAAACCTGCTTGGCGAAGAGCAATCTGGCCAAATGCGTGATGTTGGTTTTGAGTTGTACCAATCCATGTTGGAAGAAGCGATTGGCAAAATCAAAGCAGGTGGCGCCGAAGGTCTGTCTGATGCAGACGATCAATGGGCCCCACAAATCAATTTGGGTGTACCTGTTTTGATCCCTGCAACCTTTGTTCCTGACCTAGATGTTCGTTTGGGGCTGTATCGTCGCTTGTCGGGTCTGTCGACCAAGGTCGAATTGGAAGGTTTTGCCGCTGAATTGATTGACCGTTTTGGCACGCTGCCTAAAGAAGTGAATACATTGATGTTGGTGGTTCGGATCAAATCAATGTGTAAAATCGCAGGCATTGCCAAATTGGACGGTGGCCCTAAAGGGGCAACAATTCAGTTCCATAATGACAAATTCGCATCCCCCGAAGGTTTGGTTGATTTCATCGCCGATCAACGTGGCATGGCGAAAGTGCGTGACAATAAAATTGTTGTCCGTCGTGATTGGCAACGCGACAGCGATAAAATCAAAGGCGCGTTCGCCATTGCGCGTGACTTGGCCGAAAAAGTTGTGGCCAAACGTCGGGCTGCAAAAAAGAAAAAGACTTAGCCTTCGTGGCCTAACCAATGCGACAGGAATAATGCGCCACCACCAAGTGTTGCGATACCAAACACCACCGGCAAAAGCGATCCGTCAAACGACGCAAAAACAGGGTAGGATAATAACCCTGCTAATATCGTGGATGATGCGGCCAACATGGAAGAGGCCATGCCGCTCATGTGACCAAAGGGGCCAAGGGCGATGGCTTGTAAGTTGCCAGTCGTAAACCCTAGCACGGCAAAATTGCTGACCTTCCAAACCAAAAACGCCCAGAAAAACACACCGGCCGGAAGGTCAACAAAAGCCAATGTTCCCAACATGATAATTGACATACTGACCTGAATAGAAAGCGCGGTTCTGATCAATCGACGCATACCCAAACGCAAAACTAAACTGGCATTTGTAAAGGCGGCAATTGCCCCGCACAACGAGCCAAAACCCAACAAATAGGGAAACTGTTCGGCCATGTCGAAAATCTCGACATAGATCCCATGGGCGGACATTAATACGGTGTAAAGCATGGCCGATATCAATGCTTGCATGCATAAAACAATTACAAAGGATCGGTTTATGAACAGCTCACTAATTGCCAGCTTGTAACGCGACGTGCGCATTGGGCGACGATTTTCCAGCGCGAGGGTCTCAACTTGGCGGAGCCCAAACCACAGGGCCACAAAGAGCGCAAACAGCATGATTGACGCAAATACTGCCCGCCACCCCCATGCATCGCTGATCAGGCTGCCTATAAGGGGGGCAACGCCCGGCACAATGGTAAAAACCATCATAGAAAACGACAAAATTCGCGCCATGCCGCGCCCTTGATAAAGGTCACGGACTATGGCCCCTGACAAAACCCTCGGCGTGGCAGCCCCAAGTCCCGAGATAAATCGCGCAGCCAATAACAAATTTAGACTGTCTGCTTGCCATGCAATGGCGGAACCGCCAATAAAAACAGACAGTCCCATCAACAATACGGGTTTTCGCCCGAACGCATCTGACAAGGGGCCAACGATGAACGTTCCCAACCCGACGCCCAAGAAAAACAACGTTAATATTAATGTCGCGCGTTCGGGTGCATTTGGGCTAAGTTCGGACCCAATCAAAGGTACACTGGCCAGCATTGAATCGATTGCATAGGCCGTGCAGGACATTAAAACGGCTGTCAGTGCGACAAATTCAATACGCGATATAGATGATGTTCGCGACATAACCTATTGATTAGTCGTTGTTATGCGCAGCAAGTTGTTGTTGAATATCTTTTACAACGTCAACCCAAGTTGCTGCTGGCTGTGCACCACGTAGAACATGTTGGCCGGCGACCACAAAGGTTGGCACGCCCGAGACACCGCGTTCGCGAGCATGTGAATCCCGCGCGCGTATATCATCCATGTCTGAATCCGTGGCCAGCAATCGTTTGATCATGGCGTGATCCATTTCAACGCCTTCGGCAAGATCAAGTAAAACAGCCTCATCGCCAATATCCTGACCATCTTGGAAATAGGCTTTGAACAGGGCGGAAACCATCGCTGTTTGTCGACCTTCTAGACCAGCCCAATGAATTAAGCGATGCGCATTCAGTGTATTGGGTGTTCGTTGTATGGCGTCAAAATCAATATTAATATCAGCATCTTGAGCCGTTTTCTTAATGCCACCATAAACACGTTCCGCACCCTCTGGACCACCAAACTTGGCCTCAAGATAGGCGGTGCGATCTGCACCTTCAGGCATCATATCTGGGTTCAGTTGAAACGGGTGCCATTCGATTTCAAAGGGATGATCCGGAAAATCGGCCAAGGCACGATCCAGATAAGTTTTACCGATTAAGCACCAAGGACATATCGGATCTGAAAGAATATCAAGCTTGACCATGTGGCCCCCTAAATGATTGCCGCAACGCGCGGCGGTTGATTTTACCATTGGCATTTATCGGCAGATCTTCCTTGCGTTGATAAAGCCTAGGACGTTTGTAAGTGGCAAGTCGTTTTTCGGCGAATGCCTGTAATTCTGCGTCAGGTATGTTAGTTAATGCATTGTAATATAACGCGATAACGTTAACGTCTTCTTTTACTGGAACTTCCACTGCCGCACATGAAATGATATTTGGGTGGGATGAAAAAGCATCCTCTACTTCAATGGGTGACACACGCACACCGCCCGCATTCATCATGTCATCATCACGACCCAAGAATGTAAACATACCATCACGGTTCATGGATACCGTATCACCGGTCAAAAACCATTCACCCTTGATGCGGGATGCGGTTTCTTGAGGTTGTTCAAAATACCCTAGCATCATGCCGGTGTCACGCATTGAAATTGCCAAAATACCTTCTGTATCAACTGGTTGAAGGTCACCCTTAATGCCAACAACAGCAATTCGCCGCCCGGGTTGTGCAAACCCAAGGCTGGTTTTTACCGCATGTTGATGGGGGGAACCTGACAAAAAGGTAGAACATTCTGACATGCCCATCGCCTCATGTACCAACGTGCCGGTCTGTTTTTCCCACCTGTCGGCAATTCTAGGCGACAGCTTCTCACCCGCTGACAAACCATGGCGCAGTTTCGGCGCGTTGATTGTTTTATCCGTATTTAGCAATCGGCGATAAACACCGGGTGCTGCTGCAAACAAAGTAACATCATGTTTCGCAATCAAATCAGGTAACTCACTGGCTGGCGTTCCATCTGCAGTGATCAAAGCCGTGGCGCCAATTGTCCATGGATCCATCAAGCCCGTGCCCAACGTATAGGTCCAATTAAATGCGCCTGCATGCAACATCCGATCGTCTTCGCAAAGATCATACCATCCTTGCCACATCATACGTCGCGCCCAAATTACGCGGTGGGCATGCATGACAGCGCGTGGTTTGCCCGATGTGCCAGATGTATAAACGATATATGCAAGACGATTTGGATCACCCATCATGGGTGTTATCGGTTCAATATCCCGCATTTCTAACAAATCTTGTGCGTCGTGGACCGGCACATTTGTCTGCGGCAAATCTAAAAACGCGGAATGAATAATGGCCACAGGGCGTATTTCCAGCACTATTTTGCCAACTTCAACCACTGTTAGTTGACTGGAAAGCGGGACAGGTATCAATCCAGCCGCAATCGCCCCTAGAAACACCAATGGAAAGCTGACCGTGTTACCAAGGCGCATAATGATGCGATCACCGGGTTGATATCCTTGCGCCCTTAGGGCCGCGCCCATGCGCAACGTCGCAACCGAAAGCTCTTTATAAGTAAAACTTTGACCATCCGTTTTGGCAAGAACTTCTAAAGCGCATTTATCGGCCAACCGTTCCGCATGCGACAGGACATACGCCGCCATATTAAACGGCGAGGGGCAGGGCGCGGGCATGCCTTTATCGGAAATGGAAATCATGCCACCTTGCTAGGGTGCAGTTGGTCGAGTTGCAAGATGGCCTGTGGGTGCGACGATAGGATTATTGCAATTCCCTGCATCCATCCCTTATTTGCATACCATGACTGAACCAGACGCCCTAGCCGCCCTGCAAATCACCCAATCCGATGGGGAAACCGCCAACGCTGAACCCTTGGATCTAGGCGCGCGTGTGCGCCAACTTCGTAAGGATAGACAGTGGACGTTGGAGCAGGCGGCAAATCACGCAGGTTTGGCACGATCCACATTATCTAAGATTGAAAATGGTCAAATGTCACCGACCTATGATGCCCTAAAGAAGCTGGCATTGGGGCTGGATATTTCGGTTCCGCAATTGTTTACGACACCTACGAATTCTTTGGTGACTGGCCGTCTTGCCGTAACTAACGATGGCCAAGGACAGGCGCGCACGACGACGACTTATGAACATGAATTGCTGGCTCCGACGTTGACAAAAAAACAAATGCTACCGTATCGCGCCCTTATTCGCGCCCGCAGCATGGATGAGTTTGACGGCTGGGTGCGCCATGACGGCGAGGAATTTTTGTATGTCTTAACGGGCGTCGTTCGGCTTTATACAGAGTTTTACGAACCCGTTGATCTTAAACGTGGTGACAACGCTTATTATGATGCCACGATGGGTCACAATGTTATTTCCCTGTCAGATGATGACGCCACAATTTTGTGGGTTACTTCTATTTCTTGAACAGGGTGGGCAGAATTATCAGAGCGATGCCCAAACCTATCATCTGCATCACGATAAACATCACGATATGACTTGGGTTGATGCCTGCAAAAGTATCCGAGAGCCCACGTGCAATGGTGACGGCCGGATTGGCAAAGCTGGTTGATGAAGTGAACCAATACGCCCCAGTTATATATAGCGCGACCAATGTCGGCACAGCCTCAATGCGCGAATGAATGCCACCAAATATAACGAACAATAATCCAAAACTGGCAATGATTTCTGATGACCATTGGGCGATACCCATGCGCGAAGTTGTCGAAAGTTGCCAAATCGGCAGATCAAACATCTGATGCGTTAGCCAAACGCCAACGGCACCACCTGCAATTTGCACGGCGATAAAGGCAACGGCCAAGGGCAGGGCGATTTCCTTTTTGGCAAGGAATGCCAGCGTAACCATTGGATTGAAATGAGCGCCCGAAATGGGTCCCAGAATGGTTATGATGAAATAAAGCGTACAGCCTGTTGCAATTGCATTAGCCAAAAGCGCTATCGCGGTATTTCCATCCGCCAATGTCTCGCCCATGATGCCGGAACCGACAACACCAATGAGTAGAAAAGCGGTACCGATGAATTCGGCCAAAAGTTTCTGAATGTTCATATCGGGACAATCCTTTGCAAGCAGTACGCGCGTTCAATAAGGCCAATCGTCAGAAATGGCAAAGCTAGCGGCGCAATTTCTGAATAAATGTCCGCTGGAAAATGGAATTCGGTTCCAAGGTTCAATTACTTTGGACGGCCTGGTCAACAAACATTTGGCAGTTTTTATCTTCAATATCCGACAGGCTGTGCAATTTTACATGCCTTCTGAATTTACCAGTTCCCTCAAGGACGCCATCGGGATCATCAAAAGTTATCCCTTTAGCCAGTTCCAGAGAAACGTAGTCTTTGTAGGCATAAATGCCGCCAACACGGCTTTTGGGATTGTTTTCTTCAAGCTCGATTACCAACCCGCCATACATTTCACGAAAAGTCATACTTTGCAGGCGCAAGCTTTGTGCCCGCTCAACGACCAGTTCTTTCAGTCGATCTATTGTCTGGGATTTTATTGTTTCGTCCATATCAAATTTTGCCAATCTGATCCAAATGATCTTTCAATTCTGCTGCGTCAAAACTCTCAAACGGCAATGCCAACAGGGCATCGGCGCGCTTTTTTAGGCGTTCATGGGCCAACGAGAATGCAGGTTCCCAATCAGATTTGGCGGCAGCAGCAGGATCATCCACACCCCAATGGGCCGTTATGGGTGCGCCGGGCCATATTGGGCACACCTCATTGGCGGCGTTACTGCAAACAGTAATAACAGCATCCATCTTGATTTCGCCTGTAAATTCATCCCAACTCTTGCTGCGAAAATTTGAAACGTCATAATTCAGCGATGAGAGAAGTTTTAGCGATTGTGGATGCACGGCACCCGCGGGATTTGAGCCTGCCGAAAATGACGTGATCCGGCTGTCAGCGCCAAGCAATGCCTCTAATAAAATTGATCTTGCAGAATTGCCTGTACATAGTACAAGAATATTCATGATGCACTCTTTCGGTTCAACGTGTGAAGTTTCGCAGACACAGATATTTCATTTGTTATTGGACCCGTAAAGAACCAAAGTGACCAAATGTTTCACAATAATATTTCCAAGATCATTCCGACACTTCTGTTTGTTATTATTGCTAATCATGCACAGGCAGAAAGTTGTCCAAGTTTTTATCGATTTGTTGATTTTGGTTTGACAGATCGCGACGGAATAATTCGACGTGGCGGTCCGATTTTCAGGGCCTTTGACGTTAGTGGAACGCATCTTTTAGATCCTAAAGGAACCACTTGTCGGGATGTGGATAATCTGGCCAAAGATGGGCGCGCGCTTGATGTTCCTATTGTGTCAGCGCTTAAATTTGATGCCGAGACTGCGAATATTGATTTTCTGTCTTTGGGTTTGGATTGGATTGGAAAGACGATGCGGTCGCATTTTCAAAAGATAGTGCAACCGTTCATCAAGAACGACTTACCTTGCTAGATGCTATCATTGATAAAGGGACAAATTACCTTTGCGTTAATCCTGTTCAATCCTCCGATATCAGTTGCCAAATCGTCTCTCGTTTCGAAGGCGACAATGCGCCGGTCATTTATTGTGATGATTTTCAATGTGAAATGCCTGCAATGATTTTTGATAAACAGATAGTTATCAGTGCAAATTGGATAAGATCTAAAAACAATGGCTTAGATGTTATCGACGAAATTTTTGAAAAAATGCAGGAAATGTATGACTTTTTGGACAAGCAGACTTAGTCACTTAACTTAAAGAAAACGCCCCGAAGAAATCCTCGGGGCGTTTTGGGTTTTATTCTTCGTACCACCAAACATCTGGCTGGAAACCCAACCAATCGCCGTACATTGGCAATGTGTCGGGGAAATGCAGCTCTTTGTTGTGGGCCACGGTAGAAACATCGCGGAACCATTTTGGAATGACATAACGGCCTGACGTCAAAACGCGATCCAGCGCTTTTGTAGCGGCGATAAAGTCAGTTTCATCGGTTGATGTAAGCAATTTATCAATCATGGCCTCAGCCGCCGGTGAATTCATGCCCATCCAGTTGCGTGTCCCCGGGTTTTCGATGCCGCCTGATCCCCAGTACAACTTTTGTTCATTCCCAGGAGAAAGCGACAATCCACGCCAGTAATATGCCATATCAAAATCATATACGTTGGTGCGTTCTTTATATTGGGCAGAATCCACAATTGTCATACTCGCCTCAATTCCCAACCGTTTTAGGGATTCGACATACATTGACATGATGGATTTGTTTTCGTCGTCACCGACCTTCAATAAGATATCAAAGGTAAACGGGCCATCTGGTCCCGTCATGACGCCATTTTCTACGGTATAGCCGGCCTCTTCAAACAGAGCCAACGCACGGCGAACGTTTTTACGATTGGCTTCTGAACCATCGCTTATTGGCAATTGATATCCATCAACGGCACCAGGCAACAATTCATCCTGATATGGTGCTAAGAATTCAGCGACTTTGCCATCGGCGGCACCATTTTTCATGCCCAGAACGGAATTGGAAAAATATGATGAAATGCGGGGTTTTTTACCCCCATTTACGGCATCACTGATGAATTCAAAATTGAACGCATGGATCAATGCATCACGCACACGCCAGTCTTGGAACTGGTCTCGTCGGGTGTTCATCACGTAACCAACAATTCCAGAAGGGCGTTTGTGTGGAAAAACAGATTTCACAACATCACCAGATGTCACGCGGCTGAAATCATAATTGCTTTCCCATAGCGCCTCGTTGAATTCGCGGTAAGTGCTGATTTCACCTGCTTTAAATGATTCAAACACAACGCCGGAATCACCGAAATAGTCATAGCGTACCTCGTCAAAGTTTGCTTGACCGCGCATGAATGGCACGTCTTTGCCCCAGTAATCTGGGTTACGCTTAAATGAAACATAGCGTCCGGTTTCAAACTCATCGACTGTATAAGGACCGGACCCGACAGGAACATCCAATGTATTGTCAGCAAAGTCGCGACCTTCCCATTGGGATTTTTGCAAAATTGGGCGTAATCCCATCAGCAATGCCATTTCGCGGTCATCGGTTGCAAAATCAATGCGCAGTTTTCGATCGCCGGTTTTAGCAATTCTGGCAATGTCACCCCAGCTTCGCTTGTAGCGCGCGGATCCTTCGGTACCCAATGTTTCGAAAGACCAAATCACGTCTTCAACCGTAACGGGTGATCCATCAGAGAATCGGGCCTCAGCCCGAAGCGTGAATTCCACCCATTTTCGATCCTCTGGTGTTTCAATCGATTCGGCTAACAAACCGTAAAGGGCGAAAGGTTCACCGTAATTACGCCCCATAAGTGTTTCATAAACAAGGGTCCTTACGCCCCAAGGTGCGCGCCCCTTTTGAATGTAAGGGTTCATCCCGTCAAAGCTGCCGCCCTCGCCAAAAACGATTCGCCCACCTTTGGGCGCATCGGGGTTTGCATGGGGTAAGGACACAAAATCGTGTGGTAGCTGTGGGGCACCATACATAGCTATGCCGTGTTCTGGCTTTGCTTGTGCGCCTGTTGTCGCAAGAATCAGCGCTAAAACCGCGCCGATTCTCTTGGATTTGTTGAAAAACTCTGTTTCCATACTGGCAACCTTCCCTGTGGTCTCTTGTTTTCTTTGGGATAAGCCTATTGTGCCTTTTCAAACAATTCAAACTTTTAGCTTGGCCCACGGCGATGAATTGCTTATAAGGACTTTACTGCTCGATAGGTTTCTTGCCTGTATGAAACCTGCCTCAATAACTTAACGCCAGCTTCGTGCTGGCGTTTTTTTTGTTTTGTGGACGGAATTTAGTTGTCGTCACCCTGTACAGTTTGCACGTGCAGCATATAGGATCATCGCAAATTTCAACCCAAAAGGTGAACCCATGTCATTAGCTCAAAAAACCGCCGTCATCACGGGCAGCAATTCTGGCATTGGTTTGGGTGTGGCACGTGCCTTGGCGGGTGCGGGTGCAGACGTGGTTTTGAACTCATTTACAAATGACGATGCAGACCATGCGCTTGCCGCAAGCATAGGCACCGAATTTGGTGTGAACGCCAGATACATACAGGCTGATATGTCAAAGGCCGATCAATGTCGTGGTTTGGTCGAGCACGCCGGAGCCTGCGATATTCTGGTGAACAATGCCGGTATTCAACATGTCGCCCCAATAGACAAATTTCCCGCCGACAAATGGGACGCGATCATCGCAATCAATCTTTCGTCGGCTTTTCATACAACGGCCGTTGCGTTGCCGTTGATGCGTACCGCTGGATGGGGTAGGGTGGTGAACATCGCCTCTGCCCATGGTTTAACAGCCTCGCCTTACAAATCGGCCTATATCGCCGCCAAACACGGGGTTGTGGGGCTGACTAAGACAACAGCGCTGGAAACCGCCGAGGAGTCAATTACCTGCAACGCCATCTGCCCAGGCTATGTTTTGACGCCTTTGGTGGAAAAGCAGATCCCCGCCACGATGGATGAATACGGTTTAGATCGCGATGCGGTCATTCGCGATGTCCTTTTGTCGCGTCAGCCTTCTAAAGAATTTGCCACAATGGAACAAATCGGGGGCACCACCGTGTTTTTGGCGTCTGACGCTGCCGCGCAAATCACGGGTACAACAATTTCCGTAGATGGTGGTTGGACTGCTCTTTAAAGCACTGAGTGCTTACGATTTAGAATTACCGTAATTCTCGATAAACCAATCACGAACCAGCTTGGCTTGCGGCAATAAAGCGTTGTCCTTGGCCCATACCAAATAGAATCCCTTGCCCGTCTTCCATCCCCATTCTGGGCGCGCCGCTAAAAGACCCTTTTGCACCAAAGGCTGAACGACATGGTCCCATCCAAATGCGAAGCCTTCACCCGCCATGGCGGCCTGTAATACAAGCGCATAGTCATTCAGTCGCAAACCACCACGCGGGGGCTGTTCTGTGATGCCAAACGCACCAAACCACTGTGCCCACGAAGGGCGTTCGCGAATTGGTTCTTCTAGATGGATCAACCGCTGATGCAGTAATCCTGTGATATTCCTAAGTTGAATGGCCGCAGCCATCACCCGCGGGGCCGCCACAGGATAAATCAATTCCTCTGCAATCAAGTGACTGTCACACCCAGCCCAATTTCCCGTTCCAAGGCGGATTGCTAAACTAATCGGCTCGACCGTTAAATCGGGTTCTCGGTCGCTGGTTTGTAATCTCAGGTCAATATTTGGGTAAATTTTTTGAAATTCACTTAATCTAGGCAACATCCAATAATTATTGAACGCAGATGATGCACTAAGAGTCACGTGATCGTTGCTGACAGATTGCCGGATGGTTGTGGAGGATTGTTCTAACAGCTCAAATGCACGGGTCACATCCGCAAAAAGACGTTCGCCTGCATTCGTCAAGCTTATGCTTCGATGGCTTCGGTAAAACAATTGCACATCAAGTGAGGTTTCCAATTGTTTTATTGATGCGCTGATTGAAGGTTGCTGAACATTCAGTTCCTGTGCGGCTCGTGTAAAAGATCCCAGACGCGCGGCGGCCTCAAAAACCATCAGATGACGCGGGGAAGAAAGATGTGTCCACATATTTTGCATAATCTGAAATTATCTAAAGCATAGATTTTTTCAACCGTCACATAGTCATTATTTCGTGCAATATTCACTCAACAATACAGAAAGGTGAAAAATGGCACGTCGCACTCGCGCATCTCGCAATAGGGAAAACCAGCAGACAGGCGTTCCTGCGTCGCCCTTTGTCAAAAGGGAGTTGCCGTTTTTTGATGTGCTTAATCAAGAACAAATCGAAAAGCTTGAGGCACAAGTCGATTGGCTTATCCAAGATGTTGGCATTGCTTTTCGGGATGATCCAGAATCCATCGCCTTATGGAAACGCGAAGGTGCTAAAGTTGAAGGTGATATCGTGCGCGCATCTGCTGACTGGATCAGATCCCTTTGCTCCATGGCACCCAGTGAATTTGTCCAACTGGCACGTAATCCTGAACGATCGGTGACAATCGGCGGTAAAAATCAGGTATTCGCCCCGGTGTATGGCGCCCCCTTTGTGCGCGATCTTGAAGGTGGTCGCAGATATGGCGATATGAATGCCTTTCGCGATCTGGTGAAACTGACATACATGCACCCAAATCTGCACCACGGTGGCTTTGTTACTTGTGAGCCTTGTGATGTTCCCGTCAGTAAACGCCATCTTGATATGTTGATGGCCCACATGACCTTATCAGATAAACCCCACCTTGGCGCGATTACGGAAATGACGCGCGCGCAGGACAGTGTTGATATGGCCGAGATTGTTTTTGGCAAAGAAATCATGGACAAAAACTGTGTCATTATGGGAAATGTGAACACCAATTCGCCATTGCTGGTGGATAAAGTCGTCACTGAGGCCGCACGCGTTTATTCTTCGCGCGGTCAAGGCATGGTTGTCGTGCCATTTATTCTGTCAGGGGCTATGGGCCCTGTTTCAACGGCAGCATCCGTGGCCCAAGCCATGGCCGAGGCAATGATGGTCTGCGCGTATGTACAATTGTTAAGGCCAGGTGCACCGTTTGTTTTGGGAAATTTTTTATCCTCAATGTCCCTAAAATCTGGCGCTCCTACCTTTGGCATGCCTGAGCCGATCATTTCAAACTATGCTATTGGACAATTAGCCCGCCGTGCGGGATTGCCGTTGCGGTGTGGTGGTTCATTAACTGCCTCAAAAATCGAAGATGCACAGGCAGCGTACGAAAGTGCAGATAGCATGCATTCAACAATGCTGGCGGGCGCAAATTTCGTTCTTCATTCCGCGGGTTGGCTTGAAGGTGGGCTTTGTACGGGGTTTGAGAAACTCATTATGGATGCCGACCGCTTGGGCAGTTACCAAAAAGTGTTGGACCAAGGCTTGGATGTATCAGACGAGGCAATGGCACGTGATGCTTATGGCGAGGTTGATGCCGGCGGGCACTTCCTTGGCTGTAGTCATACAATGCGTAACTATCAAAATGCCTTTTACGAACCACAACTGAGTGACAGCGAAAATGTAGAAAGCTGGGAAGAAGCCGGTTCTCTTGATATGCGCGTTCGTGCCAATGCCCGTGTCAAAAAAATGCTGGATGAATATGAACAACCTAAAATGGAAGAAGCCACACGCGAAGCATTAGAAGCGTTCGTGGCAAAACGTAAAGAAAATTTGCCCGATGCGTGGTACTAGGAGAGACTAAATGCCTGAAATTCAAAAAGACGAAACAGCCACCGGCAAATCGCTTCCTTCTCATGCCAAAGTCGTTGTGATTGGTGGCGGTGTTGTGGGGTGCTCAATCCTGTTCCATTTGGCTAAATTTGGTTGGAAAGACGTGGTCCTGTTGGAACGTGACGAGCTGACTTCTGGATCAAGTTGGCATGCCGCAGGACAGATCCATACCATCAGTTCTGACCCCAATATTTCCCGCCTGCAAAGTTATACGATTGATTTGTATAAGGAAATTGAAAACACTTCGGGCCATTCCGTTGGTTTACACATCACAGGTGGCTTTTATGCCGCCTCAACTAAAGAATGGTATGATTATCTAAAACGCGAGCGTTCAAAAGCACGCTACATGGGTCTTAATCAAGAATTCATTAGCCCCAAAGAACTGGCAGAACGCCACCCGCTGATCGATCCGAAACATTACCATGCTGCCCTTTGGGATGACCAAGACGGTGATCTTGATCCATCTGGGGCGACTTATGCATTCGCCAAGGCAGCACGTGTTCATGGTGCACAATATATCACCCATTGCGGTGTGACGGCCATGTCCCAACGCACCGATGGATCATGGGATCTAGAAACACCCAAAGGTAAAATAAACGCTGAACAGATCGTTAATTGCGGTGGTTTGTGGGCGCGTGAAGTTGGGCAAATGTCCGGTATTCATCTGCCCGTACAACCAATGGAACACCATTATCTCATCACGGATAAAATCCCGCTCATTGCCGATCGTATGGACAGTATGGGCGAGGCGGGGCGCCTGCCTGCTGGTATCGACTACGAGGCAAATATTTACTTCCGGCAAGAACGCCAAGGCATGCTGCTTGGCACCTATGAACCAAAGGGCACGCCGTGGAAGGTGGGCGGCACGCCTTGGGATTTTGGGCATGAACTGCTGCCGCCTGATCTTGACCGTATCGCAGATCGTCTTGAGATGTCATTTGAACGTATTCCAGCCATTGGCGAGGCCGGTATTAAGGACACGATCAATGGTCCATTCACTTTTGGCCCTGACGGCAATCCAATGATTGGTCCTGTACCAGGCATGAAAAATTACTGGGTAGCGGTTGGTGTCATGGCTGGATTTTGCCAGGGCGGCGGCGTGGGGCTGACCATGGCTGAATGGATGATTGATGGCGAACCCAGCATTGATGTTTGGGCCATGGATGTTGCCCGTTTTGGTGAATTCGCAACGCCTGATTGGGGTATGGTCAAATCGACCGAAAATTACGAGCGACGCTTTGTGATGACGTTTCCAAATGAAACGCTGCCAAAGGGAAGAATGCAAAAAACCACGGCGCTTTATGATCGTCTGAAAGCCAAAGGTGCCTTGATGGGGCAGGGCTTTGGCCTAGAAAATGCGCTTTGGTTCGCAGATGGCCCAGAAGACGCCCATGAAGAACCAACTTTTGAACGCAACCGCAGTCACGATTATGTCGCCCGCGAGGTAAAGGCCGTGCAAGAGGCCGTTGGTGGGATTGAAATCACCAACTTCGCCAAACACGAATTCAAAGGCGCCGGCGCGCGTGAATATCTGGATAGAACGCTGGCGGGCTATGTGCCCAAACCGGGCAGGTTGACGCTTACCCCTATGCTGACACCAAAAGGTAAACTATATGGGGATTTAACCGTCGCTTGTCTGGGAGACGAGCATTTCATGTTGTTTGGCTCGGGTGCCATGCAAGAGGCACACAGTCGCTGGTTCACCAAAGATTTGCCAGACAATGTGAGCTATGCCAACGTCAGTGATGATTGGCATGGGATCGCTTTATCTGGGCCAAAATCACGAGAATTGCTTGCAAAAATTTGCCGCGATGAAGTGAGCAGTGAGGCCCTAAAATTTCGGGATCTACGCCAAACCTACGTGGGCAGTGTGCCCGTCATTTTAAACCGGATCAGTTTTAGCGGGGAATTGGGGTATGAAATCTATTGCAAGCCACAATACCTACTACGTCTTGCCGAGGCAATTGAGGCGGCTGGTTCCGATCTTGGCTATCGCTGGTATGGTGCCCGCGCACTTATGTCGATGCGACTTGAAAAGGGGTGGGGTGTTTGGACGCTTGAATTCCGACCTGATTTTGATGCTGTTGCATCTGGAATGGACGTCTTCATCAATTGGAAGAAAGATTTTGTCGGCAAAGACGCAACATTGGCAATCCGCGATGCTGGCCCCAAACAAAAATTGGTGACCATGACAATCGATGTCGACGGTATCGACGTCAGCAACGATGAAGCCATCCTGAAAGATGGGCAGGCGGTTGGTTATGTCTCATCCGGTGGCTATGCACATCGTTCTGGAACATCAATGGCCATGGGATATGTATCATCAGAAAACGCCCAACCCGGCACATCATTGCAGGTCGAAATTCTTGGTGAAATGTATGATGCCGTCGTGCTTGGTGGGCCGATTTATGACCCGAATGGCGCAAATATGCGGCTGTAGAGTAAAGTTGGCGGAAATCTAGATTGTGATCCCACCATCAACACCAATGATTTGGCCCGTGATGTTTTTAGCAAGGTCCGAACATAAAAACGCGGTGCAGGCAGCAATATCTTCGGGTGTCTGCGCGCGTTTCATAGGCACAAGACTGTCGACACGTCCTTGAAACACATCTGTTGCATTTTCACCAAATGCGCCATTGCTGGCCTTAGCAATGTCAATACCAAGCTCTTCCCACAAGGGGCTCCAGACATAACCGGGGGCAATGGCATTGACGGTAACTTGCTTTGACGCAAACTGACGGGCCAATACCCGCGTCATGCCGTTGGCCGCAGATTTTGAAACCGAATAAGGCGGTAAAAACGGGGCCGCAATCACACCCACAATGGAAGTAATGTTCACAATGCGCCCTTCGTGGGCCTCAAGATCACTTTTCAGGGCTCCAGCCCAAAAAATACCGCCTTTGACATTAACCGCAAAGGTTTTGTCCCAGTCTTCTTCGGAATTTTCAGTAAATGGATCACCTGGTGGCGATACAATACCGGCGTTATTTATCAGATACCGCACAGCGCCCATATCGGATTGAATTTCACGCGCTGTGGCCTCAACCGCGGCTTTATCCGTTACGTCACAGGCATAAGCCATGCCGCCGATTTCCAAGGCAATTTCCCGCGCACTTGCAAGATCAACATCAACCAGTGCAACGCGCGCGCCGGCTTTGGCCAACGTGCGTGCGATTTCTTGACCAATTCCTTTGGCCGCACCTGTAACGACAGCCACACCTGACAATGAAAGTTCAATCAAAAGAATATCCCCAAGGATTTTTGGGTCAACACAGCATGATCCAAGATGATAGATCGGTCCATGATTTTCCACGTGGTTTCAGTATCTGGGCGCAACTTGTCGATCCTCGTGCCCGAGAATATTTCTTGATCGATCTCCATGTGGGATCGATAAATAAGGAATTGTGATCTAACCTTTAATTGCACACCATCGCGTTCCATAATTTCGACGTTGGAAATCATGTGGTTCGTTCGCCCGGGCGGTGTTTCTGCCCAAGCACGCCCCGTTTGCAACCGTTTAACGCGGTTTGTAAGGCTTGTGTGATCATCCTCAAAATGTGCCAGCTCGCCAGGTTGTGTCAGTTCACGGCCCACATCACGGCCAATGCGATTGGACACAATTGGCATCCAATAGCGAACGGTTTCATCAAAGCCAGACAACCAATTGGTGAACTCTAGATCATCCAGATATCGGGATTCTTTTGTGTAAAATTGGTTCACAGAGAACCATGTTTCTAAATCGGTCATACATTCGCCCCCGAAACATTAGGCGCGGCACCATCCATCATGCGCGCCCATTGAGCATAAAGTTGGCGCTGATTTATTTCGTTTTGAAACCCAGCAATCCGACCACGCATATCTGGGTGGATCGATTTTGGGTCTGAAATTTCATGTTCAACGCCCATGCTTAGATTTTGTTTTACTTGTCGTCCAACATAACCACGGCTGGACAATGTGGATTGAACCCAATTATCGACGTCATCCTGTTCCCAGGTTCCAGACGTGCCATGGCGTTGTAGATCATGGACACGCACAAGATCGCGATGTTCTGGCGTCGCTTTTTTGTCGACGAAACACCAAGACCAGCCCTCGGTTTCACCCACACCGCGCGGATGCCAAACACGCATATTGCCCGATTGCCAAAGAATTGAAAAATTCGGAAAAATCGAACCGTGCATTGGGCTAAGGTGCATGCCGCGTAGATCACCTAGGCGGGCGTGGGTTTCTGGGAACCGCTCTTCTTCGTATGACAGAAATTCTGGCAAAGCCATTTCATAAATTTGATCTTCATTTTCAGCCCAACGCACGCCAAATCCATGCCCATTGCCAGCATTTATTTGAAAACCTTCATAGCCATAGCCCTTTTTGCGCCGAGGCATGCCTTCAAAACCCACTTCCCAAGCCGAACCATGACTTACAGGGCCGTGATAACTGTCACCAATGAAGTTATCGACAGGGAATTTCCAATTACATTTGATGCGCCATTTATGGGTGCCTGGCAGAAATTCAATACCACCTTCGCGTCGATCTATGGCCATATCAAGGTACCAAGCCATATCCCCCAAATATTCGTCCAAGGCGGGTGCATTTTCATCAAAGGTCGCGAATATCATGCCCTTATAGTCGTCAATTCGCGCGACAGGGATCAGGCCGTGGGCCTCCATATCCAGTTTTTCATGATATACTTGTTTGTAACCTGGCACCGTTTTTAGATGGCCAGAATTGGCAAACGTCCATCCATGAAACGGGCAGGTGAACAGGCGTTGATTGCCACTGTCAGCACGGCAAACCCGATTGCCACGATGGCGGCACATGTTCAAAAATGCGCCAAGTTGCCCATCGCTATGACGTGTGACGATAACGGGGTCTTCGCCCATATAGGCCGTGAAAAAATCGTTCTCATTTGGCAGTTGCGAAACATGCCCGAGGAACAACCAACAACGGGCAAATATCTGCTTCAATTCTTGTTGGTAAATATCGGGATCAGAAAACATTTCACGATTGATTTCACCTTTGGAAATATCCACAAGATGTTGGAAATGTCGTGTGTTGGTATCAACCATGTTGCCCCCCTTAGTTATTCTGAAAAAAGTTAATCAAAAAATGTAGAACGTGGAAAGTATTAATCTTTAACTTACGGATTTTTTTGGACCTGCTTCATTTGATTATTTCAAATCTATACGTGCGCAGTCTTTAAATGCGTTTGGCAATTAATCCAGTTTTTAGCGACAAACGTGGTCCTACAGAACGCTAATCAGCAATGCCGCCGCAATCGCCCACATCACACATGCGATTAGAAAATCCAAAATACGCCAATTCGCGGCACTTTGCATGATCGGCGCAAGTAGTCGTGCGCCATAACCAAGTGAGAAAAAGAACGTAAAAGAAGCCGTCATCGTGGCAATGCCAAAGGCCAGCTTCTCGGTGCCCAAAAATTGCGTGGAAACTGCGCCAATCAAGCCAAGCGTATCCAAATATACATGAGGGTTAAGAACAGTCAGGGCGACAAGTACCGTCATTGATGACGCCAAAGAAGTGGTTTCGCCTTTTAGCAACAACTCGTAATCACCTTTTAGCGCGGCCTTAAAACGCATCACACCGTAAACAATCAAAAAGGCCGCCCCCAAAAGCGCCATGACAACTGGTAACCACGCCCAGCGATCAACAATCACACCAAAACCAAGAACACCGATGGCGATTAGGACTGCATCAAAAATGCTGCAAAACAGGCAAATGGCGAAAACATGTGATCGCAAAATCCCTTGGTGAAGCACGAAGGCATTTTGCGCACCAATGGCGAGGATCAAAGAAAACCCAGTGAAAAAACCTGTGAACGACGCGCTGATCATAGAAGGTTATTTATTTGCAGGATCAATGCCCGGCAAAACCGGCTGCGTTGGATCTTGGGCGTTTGGATAGACCAAGCCTGCGGATATCACCAATTTGGCCGCGTTCTCAACGGACATATCAAGTACGATCACTTCGCTGCGCGGCAAGAACAACAAGAATCCCGATGTTGGGTTAGGCGTTGTCGGCAAAAACACACTGAAAATATCCTCTTCACCCGGCAAACTGGCAAAGATTTCGCCCTTGGCCTTGGTAGAAATGAAAGCAATCGCCCAGATGCCTTTGCGCGGGTACTCGATCAAACATGCTTGATCAAAAGAACTGGTGGATTGGGAAACCGCCGTTTCGATCAATTGCTTTAGACCGTTATATACGGAACGCACAACGGGCGTCCGATCCACAAGACGTTCCCCAAAACGAACAATTGTTCGGCCCATGAACCCCTTGGCCATCCAACCAACGATGATTGTAAAAATCAGGAATATGATAACGCCAACGCCGCGAATGTTGACACGTAAATCAGGATCAATGTTGATGCCGATGTTTTGCAACAACTGTGCAACATAACTAGACGGTTGAAGTTGATCTGGCACAAACGGCAAAACCCAACCATCAATCAAGCCTGTCACCGTCCAAATCAACCAAATGGTAAGAACGACAGGTACCACCACGATGAGGCCAGCAAGGAAATTCCCCCGCAAGCGAACAAACAAACGCCGGCTGGGGCGTTTTGATGCGATATCGTCTTCGTCGTGATCGTTGGACATATATTTATTCCCAGAGTTTAGACTCTATTAAGGTGTCCATTGCGCAATCTCAATGGATTTTCACACGCTTGTGTGTGATGGGTCTATTTTTGCCGTTGAAGTGAAATTTGCTTGGCAATTTCTGCACCTACTTTGGCGTTGTTACGGACCAAAGCGATATTGGCGATCAGACTGGAACCTTCTGTCAATTCGGTCAATCGCTTCAACAAAAAGGGCGTTACAGCCTTGGCATTGATCTGTGCTGCTTCTGCCTCGGCCACGGCTTGGGCAATAAGTGGGGCAAGAACATCCGCTGGAATTTCAGCCTCTTTGGGAATTGGATTACAAATCAATTGCCCACCCGATATGTTCAACCGAGCGCGCATAAGATGTGCCGCGGCAATCTCGTCCGCTGCATCCATGCGCAGCGGGGTAGGGATGCCACTTTCGCGTGACCAAAACGCGGGCACCTGATCGGCACCATAAGTAATGACAGGCACGCCTTGGGTTTCCAGAACTTCCAACGTTTTTGGTACATCCAGAATGGCCTTGGGGCCCGCGGCCACCACTGAAACCGCAGTTTTACCCAGTTCACCCAGATCAGCAGAAATATCAAAGCTTTCCTCGGCACCCTTGTGAACACCACCGATACCACCTGTTGCAAACACATCGATGCCCGCCAATTCGGCAAGGATCATGGTGGCCGCAACGGTTGTCGCACCCATTTTTCCTTGGGCAATACAAATCGCAAGATCAGCGCGGGACAGTTTCATGACCGATTGTGCTTGTGCCAATTCGCTGATTTCAGCCTCGGATAATCCGATTTTTGGCACGCCATTGATCACAGCGATTGTCGCTGGAACCGCGCCATTTTCGCGAATAAGTGCCTCTAGCGACAAAGCCGTTTCCAAGTTTTTGGGATAAGGCATGCCATGCGAAATGATTGTGCTTTCAAGCGCCACGACAGGTGCGCCTTCGTTCAAGGCATCCAACACTTCTGGCGCGATACTTAGTAAATCTTTCATTATTCAACCCTACCGGAAACATAATTGGCCGCAGCCGTTAACGCCGCTGTTAGCGCGTCTTCGTTGTCGGCACCAGATACTTCGGCGGCGATATGCGCGGCCATAAACGTATCACCAGCGCCTGTCACACGCGTAACCATGACTTGTGGTGGCTTTTGCGTCAAAAGCATATCACCAAAGGCCACAGCGGAATTTTCAGCGCCATCTGTGACCAACACGCGTGCTGCACCTTTTGCAACCAATGCTTTGGCCGCGCTGGCGCTGTCGTCAAATTCGGATTGGCAAATCAAACCAGCCTCTTCACGGTTCACATAAATCGTGGCGGCAGGATGATCCAGCAGGGCCAACAACCGTTGCGCTTTGCCAGGTGAGGCGGGGGCAATCCGTAAATCAGCCGCGGCAAATAACGCGGATTTCGCCAATTTCCCCAATAAAGAGGTGGTTAAATTTCCATCCAATGCGATGACGCCTGAAAATGGCATATCAACTGTACCAAGACGACCATCTTTAAGCGCGGCTAAAATTTTCTCATCGGCCATTTCCAAACTGTGGGCATCGGCAATGGCTGAGATTAATCCATTTGCCCCCTCAACCGCCATATAAACATCCGTCGGTAAATCCGCAGATCGATAGAGATAATCACAATTTAGGCCCAATTCGGTACAGGCCGCCACCAATTCTTTGCCTTCAGCATCGCGCCCAACCGCGCTTAGCAACGATGGCATCAACCCAAATCGCGCCAGCGTCATGGCAATGTTCAACGCAACGCCGCCGGGCAGGCGGGTGATGCGGCCCGCAACATCGGACCCTTGGCGCATGTGAACAGGCGCACGACCAATGATGTCCCAAAGGACGGAACCGATGCACAGAATTTGCGGTGTTTGTGGAATGCTATTCATAGGTCTATATGATCCAGCAAGGCCGCGACTTGCAAGAGCCCACAAAAGCCAAGCAATTAAAGGCATAAAATAGCTAAAAACAGCTTGCGTTGGGCGAGTAGGTGTTCTAATGCAGCCTCACTTCACAGGCAGGGTATGGTCTGGTTAGGGGAGAAATCCTTAATCAAGCCGCCGGTTGGGCATCAGCCCTTGCACCCCTGCCGAGGATTGAAACCGGAAAAAGGATATAAGAGCATGGGTCTCCCTGAATTCTCTATGCGTCAGCTACTAGAAGCTGGCGTTCACTTTGGTCACCAAACACAACGCTGGAACCCTCGTATGGGCCAGTTCATCTATGGCGACCGTAACGGCATCCACATCATGGATCTGACACAAACCGTTCCACTACTGGACGCGGCTTTGAATGCAGTACAACAAACTGTCGCTAAAGGCGGCCGTATCTTGTTCGTAGGCACCAAGCGTCAAGCACAAACACCAATCGCCGAAGCGGCTGAGCGTTGTGCGCAATACTACATGAACCACCGTTGGTTGGGTGGCACGTTGACGAACTGGAAAACAGTTTCCAATTCAATCAACCGTTTGAAAAAACTTGACGAAAACTTGGCTGAAGGCGCCGCTGGCCTGACCAAGAAAGAACGTCTTGGCATGGAACGCGAACAATCAAAATTGCAAGCATCTTTGGGCGGTATCCGCGATATGGGCGGTGTTCCTGACCTTATCTTCGTGATCGACGTCAACAAAGAAGACTTGGCCATCGCTGAGGCCCGCAAATTGGGTATCCCAGTTGTTGCGATCGTTGATACGAACGCATCACCAGACGACATCGACTTCCCAATCCCAGGTAACGACGATGCGTCACGTGCGATCAACCTTTATTGTGATCTGATCAGCCGCGCAGCCCTTGACGGCATGAGCACACAGATGGGTGCCGCTGGTATCGATCTTGGTGCCGCAGAAGAAGCACCAGTTGAAGAAGCTGTAGCTGAAGCCTGATTTAAACGACAAGAACGTCAGGGCAGGGATCGCCTGTCCTGATTTCTTTTTTAAAAATTCCAAAGGAGAACCAAGATGGCAATTACTGCTGCAATGGTAAAACAACTGCGCGAAACTTCTGGCGCAGGCATGATGGACGCGAAAAAAGCGCTCGTTGAAAACAATGGCGACATGGATGCGTCAATCGATTGGCTACGTACAAAAGGTTTGGCCAAAGCGGCTAAAAAATCTGGTCGTACGGCTGCTGAAGGTCTTGTATCTGTTGCGATCAAAGACGGCAAAGGTGTTGCTGTCGAAGTGAACTCTGAAACTGACTTCGTTGGTAAAAACGCTGAATTCCAAGCCATGGTAACCAGCTTTGCAACTGCTGCTCTAGACGTATCTGACGTTGACGGCCTTAACGCTGCAACAATCGACGGCAAAGCGGTTTCTGAAATCCTAACAGACAAAATCGCGACAATCGGCGAAAACATGACTCTGCGTCGGATGGCTGTTCTAGAAGCTGAAACTGTGGTTGCATACGTGCACAACGCAGCAGCCGAAGGCATGGGCAAAATCGGTGTACTTGTTGGCCTTAACGGCGCTGACAACGGAATTGGCAAACAGATCGCCATGCACGTAGCAGCCGCTAACCCAGCATCATTGTCCGAAGCTGATTTGGATGCTGAATTCGTTGAGCGCGAAAAAGCTGTTCAAATCGAAACTGCACGCGAATCTGGCAAACCAGAAGCTGTGATTGAAAAAATGATCATTGGTCGCATGAAGAAATTCATGGCCGAAGTGACTTTGCTTGGTCAAGCTTTCGTTGTGAACCCAGACCTTACAGTTGCTAAAGCTGCTGAAGAAGCTGGCGTAGAAGTGACTGGTTTCATTCGTCTTGCAGTTGGCGAAGGCATTGAAAAAGAAGAAGAGAACTTTGCTGAAGAAGTGGCAAAAATGAACGCTTAATAGCGTTAACTCTTTAATAAACAAAAAAATTGCGCGGTAACCTGGGATGGGTTACCGCGCTTTTTTTTGATCAACCTCTGGGGAAGAGGGAAATGCAATCAAAGACGCTGGCATAAAGGACCTGACTATAAGATCCTTCTGCCAGCCTCAGCCCGTTGCGCCCAAAAAATCGTTGGGTCTCTTGGCCGATTGCTCCTATGGCCTAATGCCACCACTCACGGAACAACCTAACTTTGCGTTAACTTTGCGATTCAGGAAAGTAAGGAAAACCTTACTTTTTTCAAATCTTCAAAAAAACTGCAGAAAATAAGGGGATTATTGCGAATTCAGTCAACAATTATTTTGATATGACGTGAAAACAGTGGCTTACACGTTCTGAAATTCAACATTTCACTCGATTGTTGGAATATATTGATAAAGAAAGGCGGCAAATCAGCCGCACTGAGTATGCACTACTGAATTGAATTGGCCTAAGACGGTTTCGCTGTGTGATGAACGAAAATCTGATTCAAAACAGCGGCTTTCATCACCGCTTGGGCCGTTGTATCCACATCCAAAACATCACGCGCCAAGCGCAAGTGTTTTTCGATTGTGGCATTGGTCAAACCCATGATCGTCGCAGCATCAGCAGTGGTTTTTCCGTCCGCAACCCATTCCAATACTTCTATCTGACGTTTGGTTAAAGGGCGTCGCAATCCAGCATAAGGCAATTGCGTCACTTTAAGATGCATAACTTTGTTAATTGTTACGATATCGCTGCCATCACGTTTCCAAATTTCCTCAACATCATCTTGCGAAAGGCCAGGGCGTGCGGTCAGCGCAATGGCACCTTTGGCACGATCAGACACGTCCTTAAAGCTGATTGAATATCCGCCAACCAGCCCCATGGACTTGTTGAACTCGTGGACCTCAATTTCGCGTTCCGACAGTTTGCCAGCCGCACGTTGCTCATCAATCCAACGCCATGAACAGGCACCAACATTCTGACTAAGCCAACGTACCATTGGGCCGTGTAAATAGAGCGTGCCGCCAAGATAGCGTTCAAGGTATTCCTTGGGATGATTAGACAGTGTTAAGATGTCTTGCAGATCGCCAAATGAACGCGCAGTACGATAGCGCGTGAAACCATACAACAAACGATCAAAGCCATAAGATTCCATTGTGGCTGTATGGGCGCCCCAAACTTCTTCGATTGAGGTGGCCTCAAGTATGCGTTCTAATTTGTCGTTAATCATTCGCAGGGATCTGCCATTCGGTTTGTTGACAAACGCGAAAGGGACACGTTTTCGCATCCCGTAGTAGACAGCAATAAAAATTGACGTTGCAACATGATTTCCCCTGATAGGACTAGCTTAACTACGTGGCAGTTGTCGAGCAATTCACGCAACCGCGTTCATAATTCTTAACTTATGGTTGAAATATTGCAGTAAAGAAGGCGCCAAATTATTTTATTATTGTTTATTATCAGATGAGTAATGAATGATCTTATACTAAAGTCGTAGTTTCAATTCAAATTATTTAACATAATACTGATTATGAGATTATTGTAGAGCGCAAACTAGAAAACGGCAAACTTCTACCCTTTGGCAACTGTGGCTTGAATCGCCGTCTTGAAATCCTCTTTCAACAAATCGATATTCTCGATCCCAACGGACACGCGAAAGAACCCCTCTGACATGCCCAATTCAGCGCGATCTTGTTCAGTTAAGGCGCGATGTGACGATGATGCTGGATGAGACAGTGTTGTACCAACGTCACCCAAGGTCGGTGCGAACGCCAGTTGCGGCACCGCGTTGGCCAATGCGTTAGCGGCATTGCGTGTTGGCGTAACCTCGAAACTGACCATATTACCAAATTGACCGTTCAGCAAAGCAGCCGCGCGGTTGTGATCTGGGTGATCTGCCCTGCCCGGATAAAGAACGCGTTTTACGCCTGGTTGCGTGGCAATGAATTCTGCCAGTTCGGCTGCATTTTGCTGTGCCTTTTCATACCGCAACTCAAAGGTAAACAAGCCGCGTTCACCCAACCAGCTGTCAAACGGACTGGCCGTTAGACCCATGGTTACCGCGACGATTTCAATGCGTTTTTGGTGTTCCGGATCCCGCGCCACCACGTATCCGGCCATAACGTCAGAATGACCAGCCAACAGTTTTGTAACCGAATGCACAACAAAATCAGCGCCTTGAGTGAAAGGTTGATATCCAAATGGTGTGGTGAATGTATTATCAACGGCCACCAGAATGCCCATTTCAGCCGCCAAAGCCAAAATGCCCTCCATATCAGCCAAACGCAAAGTGGGGTTTGACACCACTTCAACCAGGATCATTTTGGTTTCTGGACGAATTGCGGCGCGAATGGCATTTACATCTGTAGGATCGGCCAATGAAGTGGCAATACCTAAACGCGGTAATTCCTCGTTCATCATGCGCATCGAGCGCCCATAAAGCTGATTACCGCCAATAATATGGTCGCCTGCTTTTAGCACCCCGAAAAACAGCGCCGTGATGGCAGACATGCCAGATGAGGTAATGATACCCCCTTGCCCGCCTTCTAGTTGATCCAGTTTTGCGGCAAGAACGCTGGCATTGGGATGGCCTTCACGCGAATAGGTAAAGCCTTCTTCGCGGCCCTCATACATACTGTCCAGCGCATCAGGATTGTCAGCGGCGTAAACCACCGAGGGCTGCAATGGTGTTACCAACGGGCGTGAGATTCCATGTGAAACGCCAGTGCGTCGGATCATGTTTGGGCGTTTCATTCTATTTAACCTTTTCAAGCGATGCGCGAAAAACTTTGGATTTGTCTTGATATCCTTGGGCGGATTTTAAATTCCCATCAATTGCAGCCTGATCCATTTCACGTACCACACGACCGGGCATGCCCATGACTAAACTGCCGTCTGGAATGACTTTGCCTTCTGGTATCAAAGCCCCTGCCCCGATCAGGCAATTTTTGCCAATGACGGCCCCATTTAGGATCGTAGCCCCCATGCCAATCAATGTCTGTTCGCCGATTGTACAACCATGCAGCATGGCTTTGTGCCCAATCGTACAGTTTTTGCCAATCGTCAGTGGAAAGCCCATGTCTGTGTGCATAACGACGTTTTCTTGAACATTGCTGCCATGCCCGACCAAAATCAGTTCATTGTCACCGCGCATTGTGGCCCCAAACCAAACAGAAGCCTCGGCATGAATTTCGCAATTTCCAATGACATTTGCATCCGGTGCGATCCATGTATCAGGATCGATTGTTGGGCTTATGCCCTCAAGCGCATAAAGTGTCATTTGCGATCCTCAAATTCACTGTTCAGAACACGTACGGTTTCAACCAAATTTGGTTGTTGGGAAATTCTAAGCCGTTCTGCACTGATGATGGTTTTCAATTTTTCAGCGGTGACATCCAAATTGTCATTCACCAAAACATAATCATATTCGGGCCAATGGCTAATTTCATCACGACTTTTCTGCATGCGGTTTGAGATCACTTCGTCGGTGTCCTGACCGCGGCTGCGCAGACGCCGTTCAAGTTCGGTTATCGACGGTGGCAGGATAAAAATTGACAATGTGTGTTTGCCAAGAACCGAATTTCGAACCTGTTGGCCACCTTGCCAATCAATATCAAACAGAACATCACGTCCTGCTTTTATCGCTGTTTCTACGGGTGCACGTGGGCTGCCGTAAAAGTTGTCAAAAACTTCGGCGTGCTCCAGCATCCCATCGTCGTCAACGATCTTGCGAAATTCATCATGGTTGTGGAAATAGTATTCGCGCCCATGCTCTTCGCCTTTGCGGGGTTTACGCGTGGTTGCGGACACCGAAAACGACAGGCTTGGATCCCATTCCATCATTCCACGGGCCAACGTGGATTTTCCCGCCCCTGAAGGCGATGATAAAATGATTAATAGGCCACGACGATCAACAGACATGTGTTACTCCAGATTTTGCACTTGTTCGCGCATTTGGTCGATCAGTGTTTTCATCTCAAGACCAAGATTTGTCAAATCACTAAAGTTCGATTTTGAACATAAGGTGTTGGCTTCGCGGTTAAATTCCTGCATCAAAAAATCAAGTTGCCGCCCCACGGCACCATTTCCTGTCAGCATCTTGCGTGCTGCTTTGATATGGGCGTCTAGACGGTCAATTTCTTCGGTGATGTCGGATTTAACTGCCAAAATCGCCAATTCTTGCGTCAATCGCTGTTCATCGACGCCTTCGGCGTTTTCCATAATTTTTGCGATATTGGCTCGTAAATTATCTGCAACTGCAGCACTTCGGTCTGCTAGAATTTGCGCAGCCCCCTCCAAAAGTCCTTGAATTTGATCCAACTGTCCAGACAGCGTTTCAACTAACATCGTCCCTTCGTTGGCACGCATTTTTTGAAACTGCATGAAAACGGCTTCAAAATCAGCAAGCAAAGCGGCTTTGATTGGGTCTGTATCTTCGCCCTCATCTGCCACTTCTTCGGCAACACCACGAAAACCTAAAACATCAATTGATGACGGCGGCACCAATGCCAATCCACGATCATCTGCTGCATGTTGAATGACATCAAGCGAGGCTAATACACGATCAAGCGCCTCTTGGTTAATCGCCATGCTGCCCGCAGATTTTTCGCGGTTCAGCCGTAAGGTCAAATTGATCGTACCGCGGGTCGTTTCAGCGGCTATCTTCTTTTTCAAAGCCGCCTCAAGACCAGACACCCAGTCAGGTACTCGCAAGCGAATATCCTGCCCACGCCCATTCACCGAACGCATGTCCCATGCCCAAACAAAAGCGTCTAGTGCGCCGGTTCCGGCGGCAAAACCAGTCATAGAATTAACCATGTGTGCCTCTTTTAGCTGCAATTTGAGAAAAACCTGTCATATTTACCTCGTGGTAACGATTATGGACATAGCGTTAACAGACCTGACAATGGCGAACAACCAACGCAGGGCTATAACAATTATTGAAGTACGAGTAGATGGAGCAGATTTGGCATGAAACAGGCAACCTTTACGGGGGCAAATGTTGTCCCAATTTGGCAGTATAAAACAATGGCAACGCATGACATCGAAAACGAAGTGCTCGATTATTGGCAGGAACTTTGTTCTGGGCGCCCGATGCCTTTGCGAAGCGAGATTGACCCAACTGGCCTTGAGGGTGCATTGGAAAACGCCTTTGTCGCCGAAAGAACCCAAACTGGCTTGGTACGACTACGTGTTGCTGGATCAAAACTGAACAAATCCATGAATATGGATACCCGTGGCATGCCAATCAGCAGCTTTTTTGACCCCCAATGCCGCCAACGCGTCAAAACCGAACTGACGAAGGTTTTCACTAAACCCGCAATTTTGCGTATTTCCACAAGCAATGGCAATCAAGAGGACGAACTTAACAGCCCATATGCACAAGGAAGTTGGTTAATTTTGCCTTTGAAGGGCCAAGAAGGCTTCGTTGATCGCGCCATGGGCACCTATATCGTGTCAGGCAACCCCACAGTCCCTTTTCGCCGAATGATTGATACAGTGGACGTAACGCGCATTGAGGTGCCCGAGGGGTATTTCAAAACCCCGGTTCCAGCAAAACAAAACGAAATGGCCGAGGAAAGTGCGCCGTTTTGGCACCGCCCCCGCCATAACCAAACAAACGGGCACAAAGGACCTAATCTGCGACTGGTGCATTCACGCGATTGATTTAGCTGTCACAGTTGTCCGCAAAAAGCCGACCACCACTTTGATCCCCTAATCTATCATGATAGGGCAGCAAAATGACCCGCGATTTTTCTGCATTTTTGCCCAACGCCAAAACCAACACCCCGCCCAAGCGCGAAGCCACGCCGCTGGAACGTCTTGGTTGGAAGCCGTTTTTCAATCAACAGATTGACCCGGATGAACATGCCAACCTATTGCCCGTTCGTGTGGTCGAGGTGCATCGCAGTGGGTTGCGTGTGTTAGGTGACGGTGTGGATGCTGTCATTCCACCCGGTTTGTCAGCCACAGTGGGGGATTGGGTGCTTTATAATCCGCTTCAGCCCCCAATCAGCATCGTTCTTGAGCGCGCCACAGTCGTTGAACGCCGCGCGCCGGGCAAAGAGGTGAAACGCCAACTGATCGCCGCAAATGTCGATACAATATTTATTGTTTCATCCTGCAATGATGAATTTAACGTGGCCCGATTGGAACGCTATGTTTCATTGGCCTTTGAGGCGGACGTCATTCCAGTGATTGTTTTGACAAAACCCGATCTATGTGAAGATGTGGCCCCCTATGTGGATGCGGCAGTTGATATTTCTGATCGCGTGACCGTTGAAACGCTAAATGCCCAAACGGATGCGGCCATCGACAAATTGTCACCATGGTGCAAGCCCGGTCAAACGGTTGCTTTTCTTGGGTCTTCTGGTGTTGGTAAATCCACGTTGGTTAATGCGCTCTTTAACGAAACGGTGGCTGAAACCGGCGCCATTCGTTCAGATGACAGCAAAGGGCGGCACACCACCTCGCACCGTCAATTGCATTTCACGCCAAGCGGCTGTGCAATCCTTGACACGCCGGGCATGCGAGAATTGCAGCTAACGGATGTAGAGGCAGGGATTGCCGATGTTTTCGCCGATCTCACCGAACTTGCCACTGGGTGTCGGTTTCGCAATTGCGGTCACGACACAGAACCCGGTTGCGCAGTTCAAGCAGCTGTTGCCAAAGGTGAAATTGACGCAACACGCTTGGCCCGTTGGGCAAAACTGTCCGCCGAAGAAAAATTCAACACAAGCAGCCTGTCAGAACGCAAAGCCGGTGATAAATCCCTGCACAAACGTATCAAAGCTATTCAAAAGAAAAGCCGGAAATCCTGATAATCTGCGACCCGCGCGATTAGGCGGCCTTTTTACCAGTCAGTCTGTTCTTTAAGGAGGCTGGAACCATTGCTGCCCCTGAAACCCGTTGCAAAGCCATCTCGGTGATTGACCCAACAGAAGGTGCTGAATGTTCAAAACCAGTCCGCCCTGCATAGTCGATAAAGGTTTCCGCAGGCACATTATTGGCCAAAACCAATGCGTGGTTTTCTGTTTCAATGTGATAATAGGTAAAACCATCCAAAGGCATCCGCGGTAACTGCGAAATACTGTCCCCATTGGCCAAGCTGCCGGCCGTATAAAGTACGCCATCAATTTCTATCGCATGATCAGGCGACACCATCAGATCGCGACTTGGCATACCCTGCCCCAATGCATTCTTTGCAATCTGTATAGGGTTCATGGTCTTTGGATTGCATAGCCTTGGATTTACAAATGTTTCACCAATCGCCTTGATCCGAACATCTGTGCCATCTGCCAATGTCACGAAATCACCCTTGGCTAGATTTTCAACGGCGACCTCTCCTTTGGGTGTTGAAATCAACGTATCCCCAACGAAGCAATTGACCGAAGTATTGATGCTGGTGATTGAAATTTGACCCGAAGTCTAATTCGTAAATCTGATTGCGAGTATATTGCCAGAAATGGCCAAAGACGTCGCCGCAGGAACAGTGAAGGAACCGGTCATTGCCGTTAAAGGAACATAAGCGGTTCCAGCGGTTGTAAAATATGAAATTTGCCACGCACCAACCATCGACGTGATATTGATCGTGGGGCTGACAAAATACAAAGATGTTCCGGCCAACTGCAGGGTTACAGCATCTGCGGATGACGCTACAAAATTAAGGTTTTCATCGCCTAAGGAATGCCAAATTGTATGCGGTGTGCCTGTCGTTCCCGTGGACCATAAAAAATTCACGCCGTCATCTGGTATCGTTAGATCGTGGGGGGAAGAGTTTGAAACAAATTGCGTGGTCGTTCCATCATCAAAATTAAATAGATGAGAACCGCCGCCTATGACTACTGATGGCATTCCAATATTCCTTTACTTTAACCGCGGAATCACTGGGTGTACTAAATGTTTGAAATGCAAACATGAACACTGTTTCGCACGGCATTATCGATAATTAATAGGTTTATCTTAGCAAAAATCGCGCATTTTACCTAGGAACAATTGGTTTTGAAAAAATTGACCCAATAAAAAGGAACGCACCAAAGATACGTTCCTTTAAGAATTTACAATAACTATCAGTCGAATTGCCTAGGCCATAGAACGTGATTGCTTGTTCTCATTCAATCGCGTTTGTAATTCTGATGGCACCATTCGGGCGCTTGAAATTCGTGGCAGGGCCATCTCGGCCACCGACCCCGACGCCTCATCGCCATTTTCAAAGCTGTCGCGCCCTGCGTAGTCAATAAAGGTTTCCGCCGCCACGCCCTCGGCCAACAGTAACTCATGCGCCTCAGTTTCGATGTGGTAATAAGTGAATCCGTCCGTCGGCATTTGAGCGATTTGATAAATCGTCGTGCCGTTCACCAAGGCACCGGCGTTGATCAAAACACCGTCAATGGCGATGGTGTGATCTTGCGACAACTCCAGATCGCGCAGTGGCAACCCGTTACCCAAAGCCCCCGCACAAATACGGATCGGGTTTACCTTTTTCGGATCAGTCAGGCGGGTGTTTACGTTTTGCACGCCAACCCATTTCACAGTCGCCATTTTACCATCAGCGGTTTTGATCACATCACCAGCGACGATATCCTCTACAAGAGCGTTGCCCTGCGCCGTGGCGATTTGCGTGCCTGCGGTGAAGCAGTTCAGGGCGTTGGCTGAAATGGAGTTGAGTACTAGGGTAGCTGAGGCCGCCCCATTTAAGGAAGTGAATACAATACCTGTGGCGGTATGCGTGCCAAAATTGACAGTTCCGTAAGCGTTTGCCGAATTGATCGTCTGTGTTCCAACGGTGCCGCCACCTGTTGTTTGCAGGCCAATTTTCCACGCCCCGACAATGAATGGCCCGAATGAAAAAACCAATTGGTTGGAAGCCGTCGCGCTTAGTTGATTGTTCGCCGTATTTACCGTGCTTTTGAAGGTCAACGTGATCACATCATCACTGCCTTGGTCGTCTATAACAAAAGGAGCACTCAGATGGCTGTAGTTTCCAAACAATAAGAATTCTTTACCACCTCCACTATCGCCACTAAGGGTGAATGAAACGCCATTTGCCGTGTTAGATAAAGTGGTTCCAGTTCCAGATGCTGAAGCCGCAAAGTCGCTATTATTAAAGTCAAAAGAAAAAGGCGTGAAGATATTTCCCTGTTGTCCCTAATATTCAGTGTTCCTAAGACACTGAAACTGTTGCGTGACGCTAAACCAAAGAGGATGGTCGTTCAATATAGAAATGGCTAAATTTTCATGGGGTTAGATCATGAAAATTAGACCTTGGAATTGTTACTCTGCCGCAATTATTGGCTTAAGTGCCTTGCGGATATGATCTGGCACCATCCGGCGCGAGCTGATCCGTGGCATCGCCATTTCAGCCACCTGCCCTGTCGCCTCATCGCCATTCTCAAAGTTGTCGCGCCCGGCGTAATCAATGAAGGTTTCCGCCGCCACGCCTTCGGCCACCAGCAGTTCATGCGCGTCGGTTTCCACGTGGTAATAGGTGAAGCCGTCCAGTGGCATTTCCGCGACTTGATAGATCGTGGTGCCATTGACCAAGGTTGAGGCGTTATAAAGCACACCCTCAATGGCAATCGCATGATCACCCGACACCTTGAAATCACGCAAAGGCAGTCCATTTCCCAAGGCACCAGCCGTAATGCAAATCGGGTTAACCTTTTTAGGGTCGGTAAAGCGTGTGTTCACATCTTGGGCGCCCAACCATTTAACGGTCGATACACGCCCTTCCGAATTCAGGATTACGTCACCCGCCACCAGCGTTTCAACGGCGCGCGCGCCGTTGGGTGTTGAAATCATTGTGCCGGCGGTAAAACAATTTATGGACATTTTCAGTGACAAGATGATCGCTTGATCGGAGTCTGCATTTAAAACAAAGGAAATCCCGACCACTTGGCCTGAATTATAAACCAGATTGTCTTGTGCCTCGGTTGTTGAAGCAGTTGTGGAGTTTTTGACAAAATAGATTTCAGACGGATCGCTGCCTGTAAAATCTATCGAAATGCTGTTGGCTTGACTACCACCGGCGCCATTTGTCCAGGTTAGCAAGAAATACTGCACGCCAGCGCCAGTTTGATTAACGGATAATTGGCTTGGTAATAGACCCAAACCCCAGCCTGGACTGAAGCCACCTGTTTGCGAGAGAGTGAACGTTACGCCATTCACTGTACCACTTACCTCGCCTATGCCACTGCCATAATTATTGGTGGCCGTAAACGCCGTGGCAAATCCGGTAAACGATTGTGATGGTGCCATGGTAAAGTCCTTGTTTTCATTTCGTAGGTCGCGGCGCGTAGCTAATCATAAAAAAAGGCGATCGAACAGACCGCCTTTTTTTGCATTACTTTTGAAAGTGTTTGTTTAACCAGCTTTAGCAATATCCAACTGACGTTGCTGCAACTCTTCAGCCACCAAGAACGCCAATTCCAGCGATTGGCTAGCGTTTAGGCGCGGATCACACGCTGTATGGTACCGATCTGACAGATCCTCATCAGTAACAGCGCGTACGCCGCCTGTGCATTCGGTCACATCTTGACCAGTCATCTCGAAATGCACGCCGCCTGGAATTGTACCTTCGGCCTTGTGGATGCCAAAGAATTCCTGAACTTCGCGCAAGACGCTGTCAAATGGGCGGGTTTTGTAACCTGAGGCCGATTTGATTGTGTTGCCGTGCATCGCGTCACACGTCCAAACAACATTGGCGCCTTCTTCTTTTACGGCCTTAACCAAACGTGGCAGATGATCACCAACGGACCCTGCCCCAAAGCGTGCAATCAAGGTCAAGCGACCTGGAATGTTGTCGGGGTTCAGCTTAGACATCAGAACTTTAAGGTCTTCAGCCGATGTGGTTGGGCCACATTTCAAACCAATTGGATTTTGCACACCACGACAGAATTCAACATGCGCACCATCTGGTTGACGTGTACGATCGCCAATCCAGATAAGGTGACCAGAACCCGCAACAGGCAGACCGGATGTTGAATCGATCCGGCAAAGCGCCTCTTCGTATTCAAGCAACAGCGCTTCGTGGCTTGTGTAAAAATCAACCGTTTGCAGTGCATGGCTGGTTTCAGCCGTAATGCCAGCTGCGGTCATGAAATCCAATGTGTCAGAAATCCGGTTTGCCATATCGCGATACTTGGCGGCGTTCTTGCCCTCGGTAAAGCCAAGTGTCCAAGCGTGCACTTGATGCACGTCGGCATAACCGCCTGTTGAAAAAGCACGTACCAAATTCAATGACGCAGCGGATTGCGTATAAGCCTGCAACATGCGTGCCGCATCTGGCACACGCGCCGCAGCGGTGAAATCGATGTCGTTGATGATGTCACCGCGGTAGGACGGCAATTCCACACCGTTAATGGTTTCCGTATTCGCAGAACGAGGTTTTGCGAATTGACCGGCCATGCGACCAACCTTGACCACAGGCATTTTCGCGCCATACGTCAAAACCATCGCCATTTGAAGCATTACTTTGAAAGTGTCGCGAATAGAATCAGCCGAGAATTGAGCAAAACTTTCGGCACAATCACCACCTTGCAGCAAAAATGCTTTACCGGCGCCAACGTCAGCCAATTTTTGGCGCAGCGAGCGCGCCTCGCCTGCAAAAACAAGTGGCGGATAATTTGAAAGTTGTGCTTCAACAGCGTGAAGGGCGGCAGGATCGGTATAATCCGGCATTTGTACCCTTGGTTTGTTGCGCCAATCAGACTTTGTCCATGCCTGTGCCATGTTTTTCGCTCCGTTAAAAAATCATTCACTACCCACTATGTTAGCGATAGCAGAAAATCAAATATAAATGCTCCTGTGTGCTTTGGCTAGCAATTGAATGAAAAATGTCGCAAATTGCGTTAACGGCCCCTTGCAGATGTCAAAAATTCCTGTAGAGGCTCGGCGATAATGACATCAACGAGGGTTGTTTAATGGCTTCGATACAAACACCTGTGACACGGATTGAACAACCGCAAAAAACGTCTCGTTTCGTTTTTGTGTTGCTAGAAGATTTTACACTTCTAAGCTTTTCCTGCGCAGTCGAAGCATTGCGTTTGGCAAACCGTATGTTGGGCCATGATTATTATACATGGACGTTGCTGTCAGAGGATGGGAATTCCATCAGATGTTCATCCGGAATTGAGATTGCCGTTGAGGGTGAATTAAAAGAATTGCAACGCAACGATCAGATTGTGATTTGTGGTGGCGTTGAAATTCAAAATTCTTCAACCAAACGCATACTAAACTGGATACGCCGCGAGGCACGCCGTGGCTTGAAAATGATTGGTCTATGTACGGCTGGGTTTACTTTGGCCCAGGCGGGTTTGCTTGACGGGCGCAAGGCAACCATTCACTGGGAAAACCAAGACAGTTTTGAAGAAGAATTTCCCGAGGTTACCTTAACCAAATCCGTCTTTGTAATGGATGGCAATCGGTACACGACGGCTGGTGGCACCAGCTCGATTGATTTGATGTTGGCAATAATTGCACAGGATCAAGACGAAAAGATTGCCAATGCCGTGGCGGATCAGTTGATTTATACCACCATTCGCACGGATCAAGACACACAACGCCTGTCAACGCCAACCCGAATTGGTGTGAGGCATCCCAAACTGGCCAAAGTCATTCAGATGATGGAAGCCAATATTGAAGAACCTATAAGCCCTGCTACGCTAGCCAAAGACGTTGGCATGTCGACACGTCAGCTTGAGCGTTTGTTTCGTCGTTACCTTAACCGCTCACCCAAACGCTATTACATGGAAATCCGCCTGCAAAAGGCGCGTAATTTGCTGATGCAAACGGAAATGAGTGTGATTAACGTGGCACTTGCTTGTGGTTTTGCCAGTCCGTCGCATTTTTCCAAATGTTATCGGTCGCATTATAACACGACACCCTATCGCGAACGCGGCGCCCAAGCGGCACGTCTATCAATTTGATCCGACCTTGGCGTTGGTTTCTAATGACATTCCTCAAATGAAAGAACCAGTGATCCTTATCCTAGCAGCCGGCAAATCAAGCCGAATGCGCGGGGCGGACAAGTTGATGGAACTTGTTGAAGGAAAACCATTGTTAGCGCATCTTTCTGATCAAGCGATAAAAACCGGTTTATCAGTGTATGTGGCTTTGCCGCAAAACAATTTGGCCGCGCGTCAAATCGTTGACGGTATTGCTGTTAACACGCTGCTTTTACCCAAAGAAACCACAAAGGAAATGTCAGCAACAATCCGTTATGCGCTAAACGAGCTTAAAAATCGTGCAAGCCATATCATCATGATGCTGGGCGATATGCCTGAAATTGACACTACGGATTTGCAATCCATGATCGATGCCACGCAGCAATTACCTGATTTGGTCCACCGAGGCGCGACAACAACAGGTAAAGCTGGGCATCCTGTTGTTTTTCCACAGCGATTGTTTGAAAGATTATTGGAATTGACAGGTGATTTTGGTGCCAAAGAGGTACTAAAGACAGAAAAGGTGAATTTGGTGGCACTACCCAACAACCACGCCACCACTGATTTAGATACGCCAGAAGAATGGCAAGAGTGGCGCGCGCTTTAGATTAAATGGGATCGCGTTTTCACCGCACGCGCATATAGATAATATAGCAAAGACATCGATAACGTGGTCGTTACGAAACACGTTTCGCTAAATTGAAAAACATTAAACTTTCCCGTTTTCCAAAGTTCTAACGTGAAGGCTAAGAAAGCTAGAAATGAGATCGCCCATGCAATAGGGGCGATGATTGATCTGCGCAGCAATAAAAACGAACCCGCCAAACCAGCCCATATCGCCAGTTCATAAATTTTCTGTGGCAAAAGTTCTAGTTGCATCACGCAAAACAAAAAGCGTGTTTCAAATGCAAACTGCAAGGATTGGTCGCGCCAAATCAATAAAGACGCCATTGCCAAAAACCAAAGCAAGGCCACAAACGCCGCCGGATAGAAGTACATAGGTGGTTTCTGTTCGGTCAGCATTTTCGATCCATTCACCGCCAATTTATGCAAACATCACAGACAAAAATCCATGCTAAACAGCACTATCCACCTCACGATTACGTAAGGTCACACATCAATGATTTGGAGGTGTGGTACCCGAGGCCTGAACCAAACTACCTTGTAAGTATTGAATAATAAGAGAAAATACAGGGTCTAAAATCTAAAAGCGTTCCCGTTGAAGTCCCTGTCACCCGCTGAAAAGAACTGAACAAAGCGTCAAAAACTGACCTCAAAAGTCACAAACAGGAAAACAAGGGTGGGAGGTTCTAGGAATAACTTTTGTAGCGATGCCAAGACGAGAACTCTTGTGAGTACTTAAGCATCCCTGTGAAAATTATAAAAGGAGCAAGCCAGATGAACATAAGTAACGGAATACCTTGTAAAGACATCTACGAAGAACGAGCAGCTATAATGGAGTATGACGGTCAAATGTCGCGATATATTGCCGAACTTACCGCCGCAAAATCTCAGGGGTTCAATTCCGCGGTTGAGATTAAGGTAGCATTCCAGACAGATGACCAGGGCTTCTGCGTCTGCCCACAGTGTCGAACTCGTCAGTGCTAGGTGTGAGACCCTGTATGAAAGGTCGGTATAGTTGCTGATGTCATCTTTTCTAGCACCTCCAGAGAGTACCCAAAGTGGCCCTCTAAGAGCCATCTACCCTAAACATAGGGCCACCCCTAAAACTGCCCCCTGTATCGGCTCCCTGCGCTTTGCTTAGCGTCTGTTTGCGCCAAGCCGGGCGGGATATTCGAAGACCCTCGCTTCTCAGGTTTGGGTCCGAAACAGGTCCAGAACTTGTGGCTCTAATGTCAAAAGAAATGACGTTAGAAGCCCTGTAAAAGCACAGCCAGATTTAACAAAAAGTTGCTTAATTGGGGGTGTCAAAGCCTCCTTTGAAGTATCAAAACCAGCAGACATAGCCCTAAAAAGAGGCTAAAACTGCCTCCGAAATGAACTCATAAAAACATCAAAAACCTACCCTGAAACGGTGCTGAAAAGTGCTGTTGTTGGTCAACTTTGGTAGCAGATAAAGAAGTAAGCAGAAGGGGAGTACCCCTCCCAGAGACTGTTTGACGTCAGCGCCTTTGGAACAAATATGAGTATTTGAATAATGGAGTGTTTCTGGTTCATCTTAACAATTAGGAGATCGAGATGACGAAGAAGCCAAAGGCATCGAAGAATAATTATTTGACATTTTCTGAAGCTCAGCGATCGATAGGCAAAATTTCTATGCCAACAAATTCGTTTAAAAACATTTTTGGTGCGCATGATGCAGCTAGCTCAATAGTTGTTTTTACGAGCTGAGACTCCAAATCCGCCTCTGTGCTAATTAGCGAAAAAATTCCCGGACAAGTTTCCCCGTTCACGCGTTTTACATTTACTTTCGTGCCAACGGTAACTCCACCCTCCACGGTGTCAAACAATTGGTTAACAAAGAGAAATGTTTCTACATTTTTTTCAGTTGGAGCATAGATTTGCGCCACCAGTGCTCCCGCTGAAACACAATCACCAATTTTGGGTTCAAAATTTAACAATACACCATCGAACGGCGAATTTACTGTCAATGATTCAAGCTCTAATTCACGGCCTTGGACATCCAATTCACCAATTTCCAACGCAGTTTTAGCACGCAATCTAGCTGACACGGTACGCGTAAGCTCCTCCTCCGAGCGTTCAACAGCGAATGTCGCATTCAGCTTACTGCGTTCGACAACTTCCAGTGCTGTTTCGTTAACTAAGCCACGTTTGAATAGCACACGTGTGCGTTCAAACTCTTTTTTAACAAAATTTTGTTCTTCATTCACTCTTGTTACATTTGACTGGGCAACAGCAATCGCAAAATCGGCTTCACTTAGTGCATCTTCAAGATCATTCACTCGCGCTTGGGCTGTCCTAACGGCTAACTTAGCAGCACGATTATCAAGCTCTACTAACATTTGGCCTGCGGTAGCAGTACCAGTTTTTAATGCTATTTTCGACAACCCTGTGATGCAGCCTCGAGCTTCATAAGACAATCGAGTTTTGTTATTAGCTACTACTGATCCAGCTAAATCTTCTGTTTGGGAAACATTCTGAGCAGTCGCGGGAATGGTCATACCAAAAATAAAAAGTCCAAGCTTAAAAACATACATCAATTTTTTCATGAAACCCTCCGATACCTTTATTGATCCTGCCTTGTTTTGATAACAAGTCAATAGCGCCTCATGCCGTTTGGCTTGGACGCTAGTCATCGAAGAACATTCGCCTTTCGTCCATGCTCAAAAAATGGCTATATTTTTCGATAAACCATACGTCCGCTTGGTTTTCGCACCACCCAATCTCAAACCGCTTTCGCTGATATGTCCGTTGCCACATGCCTTTAGGCTTCGGGGCAATCCAGTTTGCCGTACCGCGTTCCCCAGCCAACGCCACTCGAATTTTGTTTGCTCGCCTTAGCATCCTATCTGCCCTGTCCTCAGACTGGCTGTAGTAGGCCAAGTTATAACAATGACGGCAAAGAAAATAGCGCCCGCCAGCATAAAGCTTGCTGACCTGACGGTTGCATGCGCGACCATCAACAACGGCAGGGCATTTAAAGTAGGTTTGAACACCCCCAAAGTGACGTGGGACATCTGACAGGCGAACGTGCTCGATGACTGGCTCCCATTCGTTGCCGGTCTCTCGGTAGCGGTACGAAAGCTCTAGGTAGCCTTTGCGGGTCATGTAGTCGATTTGTGCGATGGTTTCGCCCTCTCGCAACCATTGCCATTGCCCAGAAGCGCCCTCGGTCAAGTTACCGCTTCTCTTCATTTTGTTGGCATCAATCGAACGATAGTGTTCTGCCGTGTGTTTGTGCCCGTGTCTGCCTGAGCCATATCCGCCCATATAATTCTCTCCAGTTTTTCCGAAATAAGTAGCGAAGTTAAAGGTACCTTAGGGTGGGCGGATCTGAAGTCTGTGGTCTTTTCATCTTCAGACCGGTGCTAAAGGTGCTTGTGCAATATCATCTTCCCCAAGAGGAGGGTTGATGGCCATAAAGTCGTATTACTAGTGTATCACATAAAAACCTGTGGCGTTGTTGGAAATCCGTTAGATGGGTGCTGTCACGAGCCAAGCATAATGTGCCTGGGTCTAATTAGGTCCCATCAACTTTTTTGACTCGACCGCCTCAGAACCACGTTCTGTTTTTATGCTTCGCTTTAAGATAGTAACTTTGATTGTTGTAGCTTGTACGAGATGGGCTTTGCTGCCTCTCTTTGCTTGTCAATCTTTCTGTTGAAATGCAGTGTGGACCTGTCGCGCTTTTGTGCCGCCCCCGGTGCTCGTTTAAGCCACCTTTCGTTCGAATGCGACAGGGCTTTTCCAGCCTAATGCTGAATGGCGTCGTCGTGGATTGTAGAAGCCGTTGATGTATTCGAAGATCGCCATCTCAGCCTTCCTGCGGGTTTCCCAGTTATCGCGCCAGATCAATTCCGCCTTGATGGTTTTGAAGAAGGTTTCGACGGCGGCATTATCATAGCAATTGCCTTTGCCAGACATGGATACTTTGAAGCCATGCTGGCGCAGATCTTTTGGTAATCGTGTGAGCAATATTGGCTGCCACGGTCAGTGTGATGGATGCAGCCTTTTGCAGTGCGCGGAACGCGATAGCCATTTTCAACGCCCTGATTGCCAGGTCTCGTTTCATCCGATTGCTCACGCCCAGCCGATCACACGCCGTGAATGAAGATCGAGGATCACGGCCAGATACAACCAGCCCTCACGCGTCCAGATATAGGTAATGTCACCAACCCACTTCTGATTTGGCGCATCTGCGTTGAAGTCACGCTCCAGTAGGTTCGGCGAGATGTTGAACTTATGATTGCTGTCTGTCGTCACCTTATGTTTGCGTGTTCTGATCACTGATATGCCATTCTGGCGCATCAAACGCCCAACACGGCGGTGACCAATATCAAGGCCAATCTCTTTCAGCTCTTCTGTCATGCGTGGGCGGCCATAGCTGCCCAAGCTCAGGCGCGATTGTTCTTTAATGTGCGCCAACGTCACCATATCAGACCGCTGTCTGCGGCTGGCAGGTCGGCTGCGATACGCCCGCAAACCGCGCGGACTGACAGCCATGACCCGACACATCAGTTCAATGGAAAATGCAGATCGGTGTTCTTCGATAAACTTAAACCTCATGGCTTTTGGCTCGCAAAGAACACCGTGGCCTTTTTTAACACTTCCCTTTCCTCCTTGAGAATGCGGTTCTCACGTCGAAGCCGGTCATTCTCTTGGGCGAGGCTTAAATCCTCTTTTGACACCAAATCCGTGTCTCGATGCGCCGTGATCCATTTGTTCAGTGTCGACATGCCGACGCCAAGATCGTCCGCCACCTGCTTGCGCGTCAGCCCACTGGTCAGCGCGATCCGCACTGCATCTTGGCGGAATTCGTCCGTCCGTTTCAGTACCATAGTCAGTCTCCTTTGCTGCAGTAAATGCTATCAAAGGAGCGGCATCAAACCGTGACAGGTCCACTTTGAGGGTTTTGTCAGCCTTAGCTTCCATCTTATTGGTAGTCTGCATCCAAAGGCGACGATCAACTTCCCTACGCCCAGTATCAGCCAAGAAGGAGTTCATATCACCTTTTGTGGTCGTTCTATGTTCACCATAGCACTTGGCTTGAACGGCCCAGATCAGACCTTCTTTGTCACTGAAGACGAGGTCAGTCCCTAAGTCCTGACGTTGCCATTTGTTTGGATAGTCATCCCACAGCCAGACCTTATCGACAGTCTTGGACCATTCAGGATCGTTCTCTAAGAACCACTTGCAGAAGACCTCAAACTTCTTACCCGCTGCCTGTTCACCAAACTCAGTTCGTATGGATGTGATGAACTCGTCGAAGATAGCCAAAGTAATGATCCTGTTCGTTGGTTGACAGAATGTTGTCTCACATTGGCCAGGGGATCAAGTCGTGCTTACAGGGTAGCCGTAGAGGCTCTGGATGCCCCCGCTGAGTCAGGTGAGGACCTAGACGTAGGCATGGGTAGCTGAGATGATCTAAACGACCTCAGCGGAGGGCTGTACAGCAGAGGCCCGCTTTCAAGATGCCAACTTGCTTTAAAGGCCACAGCCAGTACCACCAAGCACCGAATAACCATCCATTTCTAATGAAACCGACCAGTTATAATAGTTTTCAACCATTGAGCTTGAGGCCATTTCATCTTTAACAACAATTGAAATTTCATTCGCAGATTTACTTATTCCAGTAATTAAGTAGCCGTCACCAATACTTTCGATGGTTGATACTGCATAAACCTTCTCTCCAAACGTCATACTCTGGAGTTGGAGACGGCCACCACCTAGGGTTACAGTCCAAAACGGCTCTTCGCCGTAGCATTTCAAACCGTTAGGTAGATTTGTTTGTGGGAAAGTTAGTACATTTACTTGCTGTATATAGCCTGAATGGACCCAGCCCGAATATTCTTCTAAGTTGACCCGCACCCACCTGCCATCACTACCAGTCACTTCAAACAACGGGTGGTTATGGTAAAATACTCCAATAATCTCAGAGCGGGATGTAGGTTGAGCACGAATATTTAATACGTCGTTTGAAGCAACGCCGACGACCCGATAAAAAACATTCTTAACGGGTGGGATAGGCTCAGCGAAGCTAGCAGTTCCAAAAACCAAAAGTAATCCGATCATCCTAACTAACGCCTTACGCATCTTCACTCTCCATAAATTTCAATATGAGATTTACATAGTGAGCCTGAGTCGGCAAGCCATTTAAGGCTCTGGCATAGCCCGTGGATTCCAATGTCGATGCTGACCTAGGTCACCCTACTTGAACGGACCTGATTGCTCTCCACGGGGGCTTGTATTGAGTCCACGGTGTCTAGGATTTCTGTCAGCAAATGTTTTGGTGTGTTGTACATACAAGCGGGTGGGGTGCTCCCCCCCCTGGGTAGGGGCAACGAGCCCATAACAATGTTTATTTTACAGGTATGAATCCTGAAGCAGGACCCATGGTTTGTATCCGTAGATCATATTTTACTGATGTTTGAGGCTATTCAGTAGATGAAGTTGGGTACATTCTGTGATACATGTGGCTCAAAAGGGACCAGTAGTACCCTGCCAAGACCTCCTTAAAGGATAGCATGAAAGTGCACCATCCTACCTTCATTCTCTCTCTCCCTTCCTTCCTGCCTAAGAAAGCTAAAAATGACTTCTTCCGCCCAGTCTAAGACCTTTCGTTCTAGAACAATGAAAGAGATAAACGATGAACGAAGAACGGGTTTGATGGTCATTCCTGCTTGGATAGAGACCTGTGATAATGAAGACTTAAAGCCTGTTCTTCTTGATCCGATTTTGTCACTCCTTAGCCCTAGCCTTCTAGGTGATCGTAGAGCTTTTAAGAAACGTAGGAAAGCTAAGATCGTAATATCGGCTTTGGTTAAGGCCATCTTAGATGGTGATGACGATCTGATCTTCTTCCAGAAGAACAGGGGTAACTACAACAAACTCAATTATGAGGTTGGCTACACAGCGTTTCACAATATCATAGGTGATCTGATCAATAATGGTCACTTGATACGTGTTTCTGATCCCTCGGCACTAGCAGTCGATAATCTAGCCCCAAGGTATCGACCATCAGATGAGTTGCTTTCGTTAATCCCAGATCAAGAGCTTGAGTTTGAAGAGCTACAGTCTGGTTTGAAGCACGATCCCTATGACGATCTGACGTACAGACCAATCAGGTTTTCAGAGAGGACGAAGTCCAAAGCTGAGAAGGCTAAAGGCTTACGGTTCAAGTACGAGAAAGCGACGAAAGAGGAGTGGAGTAAGGTCTCTGACGGGGTCGTACAGCTACGCAGGGCCATGGCAGAGCACGACTACAGTGGGATCATAATCAAAGGTCGCAGTGCAAAGTTTCAGCCCCTGACGAGGCTATTTAAGAGTCACATCAAAAACTATGGAAGATACCATTCTCCCGTTCAAACCATGCCTTCAGCTACTCGTTTGGACACACTCCGTATTGATGGTGAAGTCTGTTGTGAGATCGACATTGTGTCTTCAATCCCATCAGTCTTGTTCGGTCTTTACGTAAGCAAGAACAGGCTAAACGACAGAGAGTGCTTCGATTACTATCAGGCAGTTGTGGATGTCCTGCCACAGCTTACACGGGAGGCCGTGAAGACTATCTTTACCTCTAGCTTAGGGAACGGGGCTCTCACTCAAAAGCAGCATCCAAAGGCTCTAAAAGACGACCATCCAGACGTAGCCTCAACTATCCCGTGGAACGACATAAAGTCAGCCATGATGAGGGGTATGCCTCAGATTGGAATGCTTAAGAAACGCCACATGGATTGGGCTTACTTAAACTATCGTGAGGCTGAGGTGCTGAGGGTAACGATGGAGCAGTTACTAGAGCACGGGATAGGGGTACTGCCTATTCATGACAGCATCATCGTACCTCTCAAACATAGAGAGCAAGCTGAACAGATGTACCGTCAAGTTTTCTACGATCAGTTGGGTGTTTGGCCCATGATGAAGGTGAAATAGAACTGTTTGTCGTAGCAACATGGATGCGGTGTTAGACAGCTGTAATACACCCCCAAAAGACAAACACCTGCAATCAAACGAATAATCCTTTTAACATACTGAAAAATAACAACTAATCTGTTGCCTCCTATATCCAGACTGTTGGGTACATCTTGAGTTACATTTCAGTGTTTGTGGTGTTTGAGGCCTAAAATGATGTTGACAGGCCGTAGATAATTCAGCAGGATTCAAGTGCAGTCAGATTGGCTATGTTATTGAGTAGGCTAGATAAAAGCTACTCGCAAGGATAACCTTGGTAAGCTCACGGCGGTTCGAGAAATGCTTTAGCATTTTGAGGTTAGTCCGTGTGGGGGCACCACATTTTTCCTAAATCATTGATAATAAACAATAATTACATTTTGCATGGAACTCGCGTGGTCCACATTGGGATTTTGGGGCTATCTGACGGCGTCGAATTCGAAAAACGTGGTCCACCTGTCCCTTAAAAACATGATGCAAACACCGTTATCTGTACTCCCCAGTGGACTCGCATTATTTGAGGTCGGAATGGGAAACGCGTGTGGCCAGAGTTGCCCCATGACACGAACAATGGATGCGTTACTTCAAGTCCCAAGCAAACGGTCCAAACGACAAGAGAGCCCAAGCCATCCCAAATATATCAACGTAAGTACGCGTTACTCGGTCAGTAGTAAAAACATAGTGCAAAGGTACGAGGTTGCCCGTGTAGCCTAGACGAACCTGCGGGACACTTGTGGGGTTACTGTAGCTTGTCTCTGAGAGCTTCGTAAGGGGTCTGCCCATTGTGCGCGCCGTGTGGTCTGGCGAAGTTGTAAAACCGTTCCCACTCGTCCAGCTTGGCCTCGAGATCGACATCACCCTTGTAGCTCAGGAGCTGATAGAACTCCTGTTGATCGGATCGGTGAGATCGCTCCACTTTTCCATTTAACTGGGGCGTGCCGCGTTTTATGTAGGCGTGCCTGATCCCAACATCTTCAACATGCCAATGGAATTTGGCTTGGAACTCGTGGCCGTTATCTGTCCGCACTTCACGAATACGGAACGGGAACTTTTCAATGATGTGATCAATGAAGTCGATTGCGCTTGCCTGCGTGTGTTTCTCGTAGATCTTAAGGGCCCGAACTCTTGTCGCATCATCGATCGCGGTGAACTGGAAGCGGCGTACTTTCTCGCCGCGTTTTCCTTTGAATGTCAGAAACTTGACGTCAACTTGGATATGGTGTCCTGGCACCTGTTTCTGATAGCGTTTTGTGTGTAATTTACGCATTCGTGTGCCTCTGGGTAGTCGGTTGAGACCATTGCGCTTGAGGATACGGTAAACCCCTGCATCCGAGATTTTGATGCCGTGATAGCGCGCCAAATACCAGACGATCCTGATGGGCCCGAGGTGATACTTGCGGCGTAGATACAGAACCTTCTCCACGATCTCTGGCGGCGTTTGATTGGCAGGGTTCTTTGGAATAGATTTGGCATTCTTCAGACCAGATTCGCCATGCTTTTGATACGCATCCCGCCATCTATAGAAGCTGGATCTCCCAATCCCAAAATACCGACAGGCTTTGCGGGCATTGCCGATCTTTTCGGCGTGTTGAAGCACCCTCAATTTGCGTTGAATGTCGCGTTCTTCGTTCGTCATGGAAACTTCCTCCATCCCTAAATAAGGGAGTTTACAGGAAGTGTCCCGAGAGTCCGTACATATCTACACTTTACTCAGACGCTCATTTGGCGAGGGTGGGTTTTCCCTGTTATTGGGAACTAACAGGGAATTTAACAGGGAATTTTTTAGGTTTAAATTTTAGGACTGTTAAAACTCCATAGCCTATTGGGGATTTGGACATTGGTGCTAAAATTAACAGGGAACTTTATGGGTTCTGTTGCAAGTTTTGACGGGCTGCGGATTCATCGATTTGGCTAGACATAGTTATCCAGCGAGAGCAGCAAATTGCTTGAATGCGGATTGGCCCAACGTCTCAAATTGTTGCTTGCGGATCATGTGGGCGACTTCGATGCCTTCCAGTGTCGCCGAGGCTGAGTTGAAGGATTTGAACCCCTTCACCTGTCGTGTCAACTTTTTGATGAAACGGTGGTCCTGCTCAATTATATTGTTGAGATATTTGACCTGCAACACTTCGACCAGCCAGAACCATCCATTTAGAATCAGCAAGCAATTCATGTTTTGTAGCCCGGCGAGATTGGCACCACTTTTGTCGATCACAACTCTGTCGGGGAAGCCGTTGTTGCCTATTGCGCGGGTAAAGAATGCGGTGGCTGCTGCTTTGTCTCGGCGCTCAGAGAGCATGAAATCAAGGGTTTTGCCAAACTTATCGACGGCTCGATAATAATACATCCACTTGCCTTTCACCTTGATGTAGGTTTCATCCATCCGCCAGGAAACGCTTGTAGATCGCTTCTTGGCCTGGGCCTTTGCGGCGATCAACGGCGCATATTTCACGACCCAGCGATTCAGCGTGGTGTGATCGACGGCCACACCACGCTTGGCCAATATCTCTTCGAGATCACGATAAGACACGCCATAACGGACGTAGAAAAACACGGCGTGGATGATCACCGCTTTTGGATAATGTGCGCCTTTGAAATCGATGCTCATGAAGGGGCCCCGCCTGCAGCTCTTTTCAAAAATACATCCCACAACCGGAACTGAATAGATACCGCCCGTGAAACTTTGCGACAGAACCCTTCAAAGGGGGAGGCTCAGTTCCATGTGTCGATTTGCGTCGGATGTATGTCGTGTTACTTGGACAGTTCCACCGACCTCATCTCATCACGGATCCCTTCAAGTGCGACCTTAACCCTAAACTCTAGCGAATGGTTCTTTCATTTCTTCATTTCAGATCACTTCTTTCGTCATGCGGTCCACCTTACCAATTGGTCCTAATTTCCAGGACCACCTCTATTCTTCTGTTCGCATCTGTTCAAAAGTCTATTTCACCTATCCTTTTGCGTCTCGCAGTAGACTTAATGGCAGATGCAGAGGTGACATTATCCAGCTATCACTTACACAGGGCTGCAAGTAAAAGGTGTGTGCGATGTCAGGGAAAATTTATGGTACGTCGCAAAACGATGATCTGAACGGTGGCGCGGGCAAAGACACCGTTTTTGCCAAGGGCGGAGATGACATTATCTCGACCTCCGGCAGCCAGGACAAAGTGTTTGGCAGTGGCGGCTCGGACTTAGTGTCACTAGGCGGAGACGAGGACCGTGCCTATGCGGGCACCGGTGACGACACGGTCAACGGCGACTATGGATCGGACCGGATTTACGGTGGGTCCGGCGATGATGTGCTCTTTGGCGGCGACGTTCTGACTTCAAACGCTCCAGCGCAGGGAACTGGCGGCATCGATGACCAGATTTGGGGTGGGTCCGGCACGGATGAGATCCATGGCCAATCCGGCAATGACCGGCTTTTTGGGCAACGCGATTCGGACGTGATTTATGGGCAGGAGGGGACCGACTACGTTCATGGTGGCTTGGATACTGATCAACTTTTTGGCGGGACCGGAAACGACACACTCGACGGCGGATCGCAGAACGACGCCGCTTACGGTGGCTTTGGCACGGATCTTCTTTATGGAGCTGATGGTGATGACAGTCTTTTTGGGGGCACCGGAAACGACGCAGTTCTCGGTGGAACGGGGCGCGATGTTCTCATGGGCGAAGCCGGAGCCGATATGCTTTACGGCGGCGCTGACGCAGATGCTTTGCGCGGCGGGACCGGCAACGACTTACTTCAAGGTGATGAAGGGGACGATCTACTACGTGGAGAGGACGGCGAAGATATCCTAAACGCCGGTCTCGGGCATGACGTCGCATACGGTGGCACAGCAGACGACAAGATCAACCTCCATGAGGGCAATGACTATGCGGTGGGTGGCGCCGGCGAAGACACGCTGGATGGTGGCATAGGTAACGATGTCATCTACGGCGACAAACTACCTGATAACCTGCTGGCTGGTGAGGACACCTCGGTCGGTTTGTCTGTTGCGCAGTTTGAGGGTGCGGATTGGACGGTTACCCAGGATAGTGACACTGGCCAGACCAAGATGTCTCAAGTCATAGATACGCAATCCGAAAAGACTTACAAAGTGAGCATTGATGTTGCTGCTAACTTTGCTGGTGGGTTCACATCTGGTGCTATTGAGGTGCTGTGGAACGACCAGGTCATCGATAAGATCGAAGTGGGCAGTGGCGAATTTCGTACTCTGAACTATGAAGTACAGGGCTTTGGAGCGGACACCGCGATCGCGATAAGCACCGCTGATCCTGATTCAAACGCAGCATCGATCTATGACACCAGTGGACCGATCTACTCTTATGAAAAAACTGTTGACCTTGGGGATGGAGATATCATGGTTTCTGGCTTTGCGCCGGGACAGTCCAAGTTGCTGCAGGTTATCTCGGGTCAATTACAGATTTTTGATACCGTCACGCAAGGCTATACTGTCGCGGGTCCTGAGACTGGGGTCAGAGTAAATGCTATTGGACTGAACGTTCAGGATGATTTGATCTACGGCTACGCAAAGGCTGACGGTACGGACGCACTTGGTGTATCAGTATCGCCAAACAGTCTGGTGATGATGGATGCAACTGGCGCAATCTACAAGCTTGGCGATGGGCAATACGCAGACTTTGTTGGTGACTTTGACGACGCGGGCAATCTTTGGACTTTTGACAGTTCACTGGATCGTGTCACTAAGATTGATGTCAATGCACTGGATGCACAGGGCAACCCTGCGATAGAGAACTTTGCGCTGCCCGCAAATCTGAGCAACGGAAACATCTTTGACGTCGCTTACAGCCACCAAACTGATCTGTTCTATGGCGTTGTGGCACCCCAATCAAATGGCGAAGATGGAAAGATTCTAATCATCGATCTGGCTGATGTCGAAAACGGCGGCATACCGACCGTTTCCGATATCCCAATCACACAGACTTTTGTTGAGGATGTTACGTTAATCGGCATGGCGAAAGGAGCTTATGGCGCCGTTTTCGTAGACGGCTCGGGCAACCTCTATGCAGGGCTGAATTCGGGTGACCATGATCTGGCGGAGGACACAGCTGAATCGGGCGGGATTTACCGCATCGACGTCGGTGAAACTGGCCAATACGCACAGGCTGTGTTCATGTCATCGGCTCAGACAACCGGCAACAATGATGGCGCAGTTGACCCACGCGGGAATGACCCTTTCGCTGAGATAGATGCCACCGCAAAGGTGTTGATGCGGGATATTGTAGTGGCGGAACTGGAAGGGGAAGGCTGGGATGACGTCATCTTTGGCGGCGATGGCGACGACAAGATCTATGGTGGAGGACGTCACGACGACATCATTGGTGGGATCGGTGACGACACAGTGAACGGGGAAGCGGGTCAGGATCTGGTTTTCGGCGGCTCCGGGTTCGATCACCTCTTTGGCGGCTCTGGTAATGATAGCTTGTACGGTGGTGAAGACACTGACGAGGTAAATGGTGGACGCGGCAATGATCTTGCCTTTGGCGGGTTCGGCGCCGATGTGGTGTACGGCGAAACTGGCAATGACACGCTCTCAGGCAACGAGGGAGCGGATCAGTTGTTTGGCGGCGCAGGTCGTGATCAGCTTTTTGGTGATGAGGGAGAAGACCAGCTTTTTGGTGGCTCTGGAAACGACGTAATGGACGGGGGCGCGGATGCCGACCAATTGGAAGGTGGCAACGGAAATGACGTTCTCGATGGCGGCGCCGGAGCGGACCAGTTGGATGGTGGGTCAGGCAACGATACCCTGAGCGGCAAAGAAGGTAGCGACATGCTGCTGGGTGGACGCGGCAAAGACCTTTTGCAAGGCGGCAGTGGAGAAGATTTCCTGTCGGGCAACAGCGGCAATGATGAATTGCACGGTGGTTCAGATAATGATCAAATCAACGGTGATCAAGGTAACGATACGCTGCATGGCGATGCAGGTGCGGATACGATCTCTGGTGGCGCGGGGAAGGACACAATCTTTGGTGGCTCCGGCGATGATTTGATCGAGGCTGGTGCAGGCCAAAACATGATTTCTGGTGGTGCAGGAGCGGATACATTTGTTTTCCTGTCTGACAATGGCTCCCATCATGACACGGTGTTGGATTTTAATTGTTATGGGGATTCGGCGGATAGCCTTGATCTCACTGACTTATCGCTTCTCGAATCCTATGAGAGTACGGATGCGTGGCGAGAGAGATGCTTGTCTTGGACCAACGATAATGACGCGCTATTGAAACTCGGCTTTGGGCAAAGCGTGACACTACAGACTAACCACGACTTTTCGGACGGCGACTACAGTCTGTTGGTCGATTCGTTTATTTTTTAAAGCAGCGCGCTGAAGCGGTCTGGCAAATTTGAACAGTGTGCTAAGATGTATCCAAGACAAGCGAATAAATACACAGATGACGAGGCGATAGAAATTTGCAGACAAGTTTAAACTTGCTGTGGCGCATGAGGCGCTACGCGATGACAAGACGGTGCAGCACACGTTGGCAGAGTTTTTGGGTCCAAGGGCCATCTAAATTAAAAGAGAGTTTGGATCATCTGGGTGGTTTGATTATGAGGCGCACTTCGATCTATACCCGCGCTTGGTATAACCAATACTGTCATTGTAATGTACCGCTTTCGCTCAAGGCGAATAACATCCACGGACACATAGTATCATTGGGACCAATTTTTACCAGGCATCAATATTTGCGCAGGGTTGCTCTAATTTGAAAGTTGTTGCATGCTGAACCTTTACTCAACAGCACTTTCGCTGAAACTTCTAAATTATAAAAGGATTTTATAAATGCCTCTCTCCTTGAATCGTCGCGATTTTCTTGCCGGAACTGTTGGTCTTGTTGCTATGCACCCATTTTCTGCCCTTGCCGCTAGCAACCAAGCACATCTCCGTCTAATGGAAACGACTGACTTGCATGTTCATGTTTTCCCTTATGATTACTATGCAGATAAGCCCCGCGATACCATCGGTCTTTCACGCACTGCGTCCGTGATCCAAGGGGTTCGGGCTGAGTCCACGAATTCATTATTGCTAGACAACGGTGACTTTCTTCAAGGAAATCCGATGGGTGACTACATCGCTTATGAGCGTGGTATGAAAGAGGGTGACAGCCATCCTGTCATAAACGCGATGAACGCTCTTGGCTTTGATGCTTCGACACTAGGCAATCACGAATTCAATTACGGAATCTCGTTTCTGATGAAATCCATAGCAGGCGCAGACTTCCCTGTTGTCTCGGCCAATGTAGCCAAAAAGATGGGCGCATCTGCAACGGCGGATGCAACGTTAGTGAAGCCTTATGTGATTATGGAACGTGAAATAACTGATGGTAGCGGTACAAAACATCCCATAAAGATTGGACTAATCGGATTTGTACCACCCCAAATTATGAACTGGGATCGCAAGCATCTGGAAGGCAACGTGCAGACTCGGGATATAGTCACGACAGCAAAGGCCTATGTCCCTCAGATGAAAGAGGAAGGTGCAGACCTTATTGTTGCGCTCTGTCACTCTGGCATTGGGGGCGTAAACGCTGAAGATGGAATGGAAAATGCTGCTATTCCATTGGCGACGGTTGAAGGCATTGACGCGATCCTGACTGGTCACAGCCACCTTGTTTTCCCATCGTCAAAATATGATGATTTCGCGGGCGTCGACACTAAGGCAGGCACAATAGGTGGCAAACCTGGAATTATGGGTGGTTTCTGGGGCAGCCATATGGGTCTACTCGATCTATTGATCGAGCGGGATGGCAATGGTTGGCGGGTCCTTTCACACACGGCTGAAGCCCGTCCAATTTCAAAACGCAATGAAGATCGTTCGTATACAGCATTGGCAGAAGATTATGCACCTGTGCTGGCAGCTGCGAAAGCAGAGCACGAAGAAACTTTGAAGTACGTGCGCACAGCCGTTGGCAAAACTGACACGCCATTGCACAGCTATTTCGCGCTCGTTGCGGATGATCCATCGGTTCAAATCGTCGCTAACGCGCAGACCTGGTATATTAAAGAGCAGATGATTGGGACGGCTTATGAAGGCTTACCAGTTTTGTCCGCCGCAGCACCGTTCAAAGCAGGTGGTCGTGGTGGTCCCGAGTATTATACGGATGTCCCCGTGGGCAATGTGGCTATCAAGAATGTCGCTGACCTTTACCTCTACCCCAACACAGTGCGAGCAGTGAAAGTGACGGGTCAGCAAGTCAAAGACTGGCTGGAGCGGTCAGCGGGTATGTTCAACCAGATTGAGCTGGGTGCGCAGGATGCGCCTTTGCTGAACTCGAGTTTCCCAAGCTATAACTTCGATGTAATGGACGGCGTGAGTTATCAAATTGACCTCTCTCAAATGTCCAAATACGACAAAGATGGTGGAGAGGTTAACCCAGACGCTAGCCGAATCGTAAACCTCATGTTCAATGGTACTCCACTAGATATGGCAAAAGAGTTCATCGTAGCCACCAATAATTACCGCGCTTCAGGTGGTGGCAGATTTCCTGGTGCAAAAGGTGATACGGTAGTTTTCGAGGGCCCCGACACCAACCGTGATATCATCGTACGCTACTTGATCGATCAAGGTACAGTGAACCCGAAAGCAGATGCTAACTGGTCCTTTGCGCCGCTTGCTGACACCACAGTAATCTTCGAAACGGGCCCTGCAGGTGCTGGCTATGCGGATAGTGTCGAAGGTGTGTCAATCGAGCCGGCAGGTACATCCGACACAGGTTTTGCCAATTTCCGCATAAAACTCTAAAATATTAAATTGGAGAGCCGATCCTAATATTTGGGGTCGGCTTGACGATGTAGGATCTTGAAAACTTTAGGCTGCAAAAGCGGCACTGTCAGATTAAATATACTAGAAGCCTTTAGAGATACTTTGCAACCTCACCTAATGACAAGGCACTCTCCATTTCGCTAAATAAAAACCTGGTCGAGGTTTGCTGCACCATCTTTCTTAGGTCCGAAGACCGAGACCCATTGCAATATCGTACAATAGAGCACGCACCCCCCGTTTCCGCTTCAGCCTTGCCTGAGCTCGGTTGGCATTGGATGGTTCGTCTGGGTGAATGGACCGGTAGCAGTGTCTACCGTCAGCACCTTTGGTGAGGGCGTAGGACCGTCCAAATTATACGCAGGTGGATCCGTCTCCGCTGGCTCCCCCATATGAACTTAAGGCAAAGATTTAGTTTCAGCCTCTGATCTTAAAGACTTTACCATTCAACCCTTGTCGTTATCATGAGTCCAACTCTCGCATCGCAAGGAAACACAACGCCATGTCACGTATTACTGTAATACTTGCCACCGTATTGTTGGTGGCCCTCACGCCCTTGGCTGCACAGGAAACCAGCTGTGATGGCTGGATGTCGTCAGATCGGGAAGTGACTGAGCAGTTTTGGGAGACTGTAACTTCAGAAAAAGTCTCTGACTACCTCAAATCTGGTTCAGACATAAATGCGAAAGATGACGATGGGGCTTCACCGCTTCATCTTGCTGCCTTAAAAAACGAAAACTCCAATGTCCTCACAGTATTGCTAGATGCTGGTGCGGACGTGAATGCTCAGGGGCGGTTTGGAGGCACACCGCTTCTCTTCGCTGCTTTCGGGAATGAAAATCCAAATGTACTGAAAGCGCTTTTAGACGTTGGGGCAGGCTTGAATGCTAGAACTTCAACTGGAGACACACCACTTCATCTGGCTGCAAAAAATAATGTGAATCCAGAGGTCCCGTCATTACTGCTAGACGCTGGTGCTGATGCAGCAGCCGTCAATGAAGACGGTAAAACACCCTTCGAATTTGCCAAAAACAATGCGGCACTGGCAGGTACAGCAGCTTACTGGGCACTAAAGAACGCAAGGTTAAAGTAAGTCATAGAAAATTTTACGCATGATTTAATAATCGATACCCCCAAAAGATGACACCTTGTTTACACCAACCAGAACCGCCGAGAAAGCCCGTCAGCAAAGTTACCGGGACGCGTGTCTTTTCCATTTAGTTGCTCAATGCTTTGGAAAGCGTTTCCGCATTGTGACGCATCATATCGAGGTAGGTCGATGCTGGGCCTTCTGCGTTTGACAAACCATCCGAATAGAGAGTTCCACCAATTGTTGCGTCAGTTTCGTTGGCTATTTGTTTCAACAGACGGTTGTCGGCAATGGCTTCAATGAAAACAGCGGAGATGCCTTCTTTGCGGATTTGCTCGATTAACTCGGCGACATCGGCGGCAGACACTTCACTTTCTGTGCTCAGACCCTGTGGCGCTTCGAAGTTAAAGCCATAGGCGTGCGCGAAATAGCCAAACGCATCATGTGAGGTGATCACAGTACGTTTTTCTTCAGGCAGACCAGCCATTATTGCGGTGACATCCACATTGAGCGCTTCGATTTCAGCCACATAAGTCGCGCGGTTTGCGTAGTAATCTGCGGCGTTCTCCGGATCGGCTTTGGCAAGGCCCGCTGTAATGTTGTCCACATAGGTCACTGCATGGGTCAGGCTTTGCCATGCGTGCGGATCGAATGCGCCGTGATCGTGGCCCGCATGATCATCGTGCTCACCCTCATGTTTATCGTAGTCATCTTTATGATCTTTGTCTTCGTGATCATCATGGTCATCTTTGTGCTCATCATGATCGTCTTGTTCATCACCGTGCTCGTCGAAAGTAAGGGCTTCGATTCCATCAGTTGCAACAACCAAGGCACCATCAAATGCGGCTGCTTGAGCCAAACGCTCCAGCCAGCCCTCAAAATCGAGACCGTTCACAAACATCAGGTCTGCTTCTGCAACAGCGCGCGCAGCTTGTGGAGTTGGCTGGTAGACATGTGCATCTTCATCCGGGCCAACAAGCGTTGTTACTGCGATATGCTCGCCACCAATGCGTTCGACCATATCACCCAAGATCGAGAAGGTTGCGACGACTGGGATGGGTTCCTTGGCCCAAGTGGTGGTGGGAAGTGTCAAAGCCAAAGCAGCGAGGGCACTGACAGAGGTTAGCAAAATACGACGAGAGAACATGAGTTTCCTTTCAGGATTCAAAATGACGGCGCGGTAGGTTTTGGACGACAAGCCCCCCAACCGGACCAAAAATAACCGAGAGGCCATAGACGATACCCGCAACGAGAATGATCGCAGGGCCGGATGGCAGGCTGTAGTGGAACGACAGAAGTAAACCGGTGAAGCTCGACAACAGGGCGATCAAAGCAGCAGCGGCTATCAAGGCACCAATCCCGTTGGCCCAAAACCGTGCAGCAGCTGCGGGTAGAATCATGATGCCAACCGCCATCAATGTTCCCAGTGCGTGAAACCCACCGACGAGGTTCATCACAACCAAAGCCAGAAAGCCAAAATGCGTGATCGCACTAAGTTTGCTGACTGAGCGCAGAAAATGCGGGTCAACGCATTCAAGCACCAGAGGGCGGAATAGGATCGCAAGGATGAATACCGACAAGCTCGCGAAGGAGCACAAGAGAATAAGCGCGGCATTGTCGAGGGCCAGCACCGTGCCGAACAGGACATGCATTAGGTCTACATTGCTGCCCCGTGTCGAAACAATCAGCACGCCGAGCGCAAGTGAGATCAGATAAAACGCAGCAAGGCTTGCGTCTTCGCGCAGCATGGTGACACGCGCTACAAATCCAGAGGCAAGCGCAACCACCATCCCTGCGATCAAGCCACCAATAGTCATCGCCCCAAGCGATAGACCCGACACAAGATAGCCGATCGCAGCGCCCGGCAAAATCGCATGCGCCATCGCGTCACCCGTTAGGCTCATGTTTCTCAGCATAAGAAACACACCGACTGGTGTTGCCCCAACTGACACGGCTATGCACCCGAGCAGCGCACGACACATGAACCCAAAATCGGCGAAAGGCGCGATGATCAAATCCCAAATCATGATGCATCCTTGCCGCAGATATGTGGCGTGCTGGCACAGGCTTCGCACATTTGGCGTGCGCGGAATTGGTTCTCGGAGGTCAGAACCGTGTCGGTTGCTCCGTGCGCAACCAGCTCACGCGCAAGCATGAGCGTAGATGGAAAATGCGCGCGCACTGTTGCGTAGATAACCACAGGAACTCTCAAAATAACCCCTCCAGTGTTCCCGTAAAATGTCATTGTAAGTTCTCAAGGTACTTATTTTACTTGTTTTTATGAAGATTTTAGCTGAAATGTGGTACCCGAGGCCGGACTCGAACCGGCAAGCCTTGCGGCGGGGGATTTTGAATCCCCTGCGTCTACCAGTTCCGCCACTCGGGCACGAGTATAATAGGATGTAATCGATTCGCATCCGTGCGCTGGTGGATGTGTCTTAGCGATAGCGAATTGAAAGGAAAAGCCCCAAAATACAAAGTTCGGAAGTTTTTCAGTTTTTTACAGCTGCTTGGCCCCAAAAGTATCGCAATCACGGATGTCACCCGAGCCCAGCCCACGCTTAAACCACGCCACCCGCTGTTTTGATGTGCCATGTGTGAAAGTATGAGGCAAAGGCGTGCGACCAGCATTGCGTTGCAACGTGTCGTCACCGATTTGTTTGGCCGCATTAATAGCCTCGGCCAGATCACCTCGTTCCAGAATATTGAATTTTTTGTCGGCCTCACGCGCCCAAATACCCGAATAACAATCCGCTTGAAGTTCAATTCGTACAGAAATGGCATTGCTGGCTGCTTTGTTTGATCGTGCGCGAATTTCATTGGCCTTGCCCAGAATGCCCAACTCATCTTGAACATAATGCGAAACCTCATGGGCTATAACATAGGCCGCTGCAAAATCCCCACCCGCGCCTAATCTTTTTTCAAGTGTGGTGAAAAATGAGGTGTCCAAATATGCTTTTTTGTCGCCTGGGCAATAAAACGGCCCCGTCGCCCCGCTAGCGCCCCCGCAGCGGCTGCTTGTTGTGCCTTTGAACAAAACCAATGTCACAGGCTTGTACGTCATTCCAATCTGTTTGCGAAAGATGTCGGCCCAAATATCCTCGGTCAAAGCCAGATTTGCGGCAACAAAGTCACCTGCTTTACGGTCAGCATCGGTAATCTCAACTGATTGCGTTGGGTTTTCTTGATAACCACCCTGGCCCTGTTCTTGCAAAAGCGGCGTCACATCGATCCCCATAAAGTACCCAATTAACAGCACAGCGATCAACCCAATACCGCCAAGACCACCTGCCTTGCGGGCACCATTACGCGGCCGAGCACGCCCACGGCGATCCTCGATATTGGTGCTTTTACGTTTACCTTGCCAGCGCATGAGCTATCCTTTGCCATTTTTATGAACCACAGCTTGACCTTTTCTAGCCTACATGGTGCATGGGAAAAAACCACGAAAAAGGCCCCTACCCATGTTGCGCGCTACTTACGATTGGACCCTGCGCCAAGCGATGCATAAAAATGCGCTTTGGTTTTTGGCCATTGTCGCCTTCGTCGAAAGCTCATTTTTTCCTATTCCGCCAGATTTGTTGATGATCCCAATGATCATCGCAACCCCAAAGCGTGCCTGGTTAATTGCAGGCATTGCGACAGTTGCCTCCGTGGCAGGCGGAATATTTGGGTATTTCATCGGTGCAGTTCTGTTTGACACCATTGGCCAGCCAATTTTGGAATTTTACGGCAAGTCAGGTGGTTTTGAAGCCTTTGCTGCTGAATATAACGAATGGGGCATTTGGGCGGTCCTTATCGGTGGCATCACGTTCTTGCCGTTCAAAGTCATCACAATTCTTTCAGGTGTGACAGGCTTTTCGCTGCCGCTGTTCATTGTGTCGGCAATCGGTGCGCGTTTCATTCGCTTTTTCGTGATTGCAGCACTTCTTTGGTGGATTGGCCCTGCTGTTCGTGATTTCATTGAAAAGCGGCTTGGTTTTGTCCTCGTCGCCTTGCTTATTCTTTTGGGGGCCGGTTTTTACTTGGTGAAATTCTTATGAACAGAAAACAACTGGTGATCATTGCTGGCCTTGGTTCGGCGGGAATGCTGTTGGGTGCCTTTGCGTTTCAACATCTTGGTGGGCTTGCGCCGTGTAAAATGTGTATCTGGCAACGCTACCCCCATGTCATTGCTGCCATCATTGCTTTTATCGCTGTGACCATACCCTTGCGCATACTCACGCTGTTTGGCTTTCTGGCCGCAGCAACAACCAGCTATGTTGGGTTTTATCATGCTGGTGTTGAAAAAGGTTGGTTTGAAGGACCGGACACCTGCACATCAGGCCCCATTGCAAATCTTACCCCACAACAGCTGATGGACCAGATTATGGCGGCACCTTTGATCCGTTGTGATGAAATTGCATGGTCTTTGATGGGGGTATCTATGGCAGGATGGAATGGCATCATTTCACTGCTCTTAGCGCTGGTTTGGTTGATGGCATACAAGCGGTCTTAACCCAAAAAATTACCTGAATCTTCTGGCGCTGTTGCATACTAGATGCTGCTTTGTGTATAGTCATACTAACAAAATATAGACTCGCGCAGCAGGAATGGTATCAACGTGAACAACACTCCAGAAACACCTGAAAACGAAGAAGAAAATACACCAATGCGCGTGCAATATGACGGCCCTCAGGTGTCGATCGTCGATGAAATGAAAACCAGCTATCTTGATTACGCCATGAGCGTGATTGTTAGCCGTGCGATTCCAGACCTTCGCGATGGTCTAAAACCAGTTCACCGCCGCATTCTTTATGCGATGTATGAGGCCGGTAATACCCACGAAAAATCATACCGTAAATCGGCGCGTGCCGTGGGCGATGTTATGGGTAAATATCACCCCCATGGTGACAGCGCGATTTATGACGCCTTGGTTCGTATGGCGCAGGATTTCTCGATGTCTCTGCCCTTGCTTGATGGTCAAGGCAACTTTGGTTCAATGGATGGCGATAACCCTGCCGCCATGAGGTATACTGAGGTGCGGATGGATAAACCATCGGCATCTTTGCTGGCCGATATTGAAAAAGACACGGTTGATTTCCAAGATAACTATGACGGCAAAGACCGTGAACCATCCGTTCTGCCTTCTCGTTTTCCAAATATGCTGGTTAATGGTGCTGGCGGTATCGCTGTTGGTATGGCCACGAACATTCCGCCGCACAATTTGGGTGAAATCATTGATGCCACTTTGGCACTTATCACCAATCCAGACCTGACAAGCGAAGAACTGATCCAATACGTACCTGCCCCCGATTTTCCGACAGGTGGCATCATTTTGGGCCGTACAGGTGCGCGCAAAGCCTATATCGAGGGCCGTGGTTCGGTTGTAATCCGCGCCAAAACCCGTGTTGAGGAAATTCGCAAGGATCGTTACGCGATTGTTTTGGATGAAATTCCCTATCAAGTTAACAAGGCCAGCTTGATCGAAAAGATCGCTGAAACTGTTCGTGACAAGCGTATTGATGGCATTTCGCACGTTCAAGACGAAAGCGACCGGAACGGTGTGCGCGTTGTTGTTGAATTGAAACGGGATGCAACAGCCGAAGTCGTTTTAAACCAATTGTTCCGCTTTACGCCGATGCAAACCAGCTTTGGCTGTAACATGTTAGCCCTAAACGGTGGTCGCCCTGAACAACTAACGCTTCGTCGTTTTCTTACTAGTTTCCTAGACTTCCGCGAAGAAGTTGTTGCGCGCCGCACGGCGTTTGAATTGCGCAAAGCACGCGAACGCAGCCACGTTTTATGTGGCTTGGCCGTGGCCGTTTCCAACGTTGATGAAATCGTTGCAACGATCAGAACATCCGCTGACCCTGCTGAAGCGCGCGCGAAACTGATGACACGTCGTTGGCCCGCCACTGATATTCTGGAATATATCGCTTTAATTGACGATCCGACCCACCGCGCGAATGATGACGGCACCTATAATTTGTCTGAAACACAGGCGCGTGCCATTCTTGAATTGCGCTTGCAGCGTCTAACCGCATTGGGTGTGTCTGAAGTTACAGATGAACTTCAAGTTCTTGCTGCAAACATCAGAGAATACTTGGAAATTCTTGCTAGCCGCGAACGTATTATGGGCATCATCACCGATGAGTTGCAGGAAGTAAAAGACAAGTTCGCTGTTCCTCGCCGATCCGAGATCATTGATTGGTCCGGTGACATGGAAGACGAGGATTTGATTGAATCCGAGGATATGGTCGTCACTGTTACCGCCACTGGATACATCAAACGTACACCATTGGCCGACTTCCGCGCCCAAAAACGCGGCGGCAAAGGTTTGTCCGGCATGTCCACCAAAGAGGATGATGTGGTCACCAACCTGTTTGTGGCCAATACCCACACGCAATTGTTGTTCTTCACAACCGCTGGCATGGTTTATAAGCTGAAAACTTGGCGTCTGCCGCAAGGCGGGCGTACCGCCAAAGGTAAGGCGATCATCAATATTCTGCCTATTCCCCAAGGTGTTAGCGTTGCTGCCGTCATGCCCGTTGATCGGGATGAGGATGATTGGGGCGATCTACAAATCGTCTTTGCCACCACAGCCGGCGATGTACGCCGCAATGCCTTGTCTGATTTCACCAACGTCATGCGCAACGGTAAAATTGCCATGAAGCTGCCCGAAGGTGTTGAACTGGTGAATGCACGGATTTGTTCAGAAGACGACGATGTGATGCTGGTCACCGATGCCGGTCGCGCAATTCGCTTTAGAACAACAGATGTGCGTGTCTTTAAGGGGCGCGACTCAACCGGTGTGCGCGGCATTCGTTTGGCCGAAGGGCGCAGCGTCGTTTCCATGGCCGTTATCCGTCACTTTGAGGCATCTGCCGAAGATCGCGCCGCTTATTTGAAAATGCGCCGTGCGGTAGAGGGAATGTCTGACGACGTGGATGGCGAAGATGATGAGGTTGCCGCCTCTGACACCTTCACCATGGAACAATATGAAGAAATGCGCGCAGCTGAGGATCTGATCCTGACCATTTCAAATGGTGGCTCGGGTAAACTTTCATCCAGCCATGATTACCCTGTGCGTGGTCGCGGGGGTCAAGGTGTTGCCGCCATGGACAAAGCGATGCGCGGTGGCCCACTTGTTGCCTGTTTCCCTGTGGAAATTGAAGATCAGATAATGTTGGCCACTTCAACCGGGCAATCAATCAGGTGCCCAATCAAAGGCATTTCATTCCGCTCGCGCAGTGCTGGTGGCGTCAAAGTATTTGACACAGCCAAGAAAGAAACTGTTGTGTCCGTGGCGCTGATTGCTGATCAAGGTGATGAGGCCGAAGATGCTGAAATCATTTCAGAAACTGGCCCAGAAGAAACAACAACCAGTGCAGAATAACCTCCCATTGGTGGCCTATTTGGCCGCCGATTACGATGATGCGATCGCGTGGTTTCAATCGGCCCTTGGTTGGGTTTTGGTTGAAGACACGGATCGCGGCCACGGCAAACGCTGGGTAATCATGAAACCCCATGCTGCGGCTGAAACAGGTTTTCTAATTGCTAAGGCTGTTGGCGAACAGACCGCCGGTATTGGCAAACACGCTGCTGGTCGTGTTGGATATTTCTTGCGGACAGATGACTTTGAATCTCTTCACGCCCAGATGCTGTCAGCAAACGTGCATTTTGAAGAAGAGCCGCGTTATGAGCCTTACGGCACGGTGGCCGTTTTTCAGGATCTATACGGAAATCGTTGGGATCTATTGGGGCCAGCGCGTACTTCTGTGTAATTCAACCGGCATTGCGCGATGATTGGCCTTTCAAATTCCGCTCGTCTGGCCTACATCCCCGATATGACAGAAAAACTCCATATCATCGGCGGCGGAATGGCCGGATCAGAGGCCGCTTGGCAGGCAGCAAACCTTGGCGTGCCAGTGGTTTTGCATGAAATGCGTCCTGACGTCGGCACCTTCGCGCACCAAACTGGCAACCTTGCCGAGATGGTTTGTTCCAATTCCTTTCGGTCTGATGATAGCGAAAGCAACGCCGTTGGCCTGTTGCATTGGGAAATGCGCGCCGCAAATGGTTTGATCATGACGACAGCGGACAAACATTCATTGCCTGCGGGTGGTGCCTTGGCCGTTGATCGCGACGAGTTTGCTGCTGAAGTAACCGCACGCATTGCAGAACATCCGCTGATCACCGTTGAGTATGGCGAAATCACCTCCCTGCCCGACGATGGTCATTGGATCATTGCAACCGGGCCGCTTACCTCTGGTAATCTTGCCACCGCCATTCAAGGTGAAACCGGTACAGATGCCTTGGCGTTTTTTGATGCCATCGCACCCATCGTTTATTTTGACAGTATCGATCTGGACAAAGCATGGTTTCAGTCGCGATATGACAAAGGTGATACCGAAGAACAGCGCAAAGCTTATCTGAATTGCCCAATGACCAAAGAACAATACGAGGCGTTTATTGATGCTTTGTTGGCCGCGGATAAAGCTGAATTTAAAGAAGGCGAAACGGCTGGGTACTTTGACGGTTGTTTGCCCATTGAGGTTATGGCCGAACGTGGTCGCGAAACTTTACGTTTTGGGCCGATGAAGCCTGTTGGTTTGACCAATGAACACAAACCAGACGAAAAATCCTATGCGGTCGTGCAATTGCGCCGCGATAATGCCCTTGGCACCTTATACAACATTGTGGGTTTCCAAACGAAAATGAAATACGGAGCGCAAACTGATGTTTTGCGTCAAATCCCTGGCCTAGAGGGGGCAAAATTTGCCCGTCTTGGCGGCATTCACCGTAATACATTTCTAAACTCGCCGACCCTACTTGATGACCAGATGCGTATGAAATCAAAACCGAATTTGCGTTTTGCAGGACAAATCACTGGCGTTGAAGGATACGTTGAATCAGCGGCTATGGGATTGCTCGCTGGTCGTATGGCTGCGGCTGAAATTCTTGGTGGAAAATTGGATACACCGCCAAACACCACGGCAATGGGCGCGCTAATCACCCATATTTCCGGCGGTGCAGATGCGAAAACCTTTCAACCGATGAATGTAAACTTTGGTCTGTTTCCAGAGGTTGATGCAAAAACTGGTCGTCGAAATCGCGCCACTAGATACAAGGCTTATACGGATCGCGCCAAGGCTGATTTCACAACTTGGATGGAAAATCAGGGCTAGACGTATCGTTTCGTCAGGCTATTCTGGCGGCATGAAACTTTCAGTATTAAACCAAATCTGGAAAGCCAAAACAGTGGACGAAACCCACGCGCTTTTCGAAGAATGGGCCAATGACTACGAGTCAGACATGGCCGATGTTGGTTATGTCACCCCCGATCGCATTGCCCGCATTTCCGCAACTTTGGTGAATGATTTAACCGCACCGGTGTTGGATTATGGCTGTGGTACGGGTTTGTCTTGTCAATCGATGCTTAAGATGGGTTTTACCACGTTGGACGGCACCGACATTTCACAAAAAATGCTGAATTTTGCGAACAGCAAAAGTATCTACCGGCGAGTAATCCATACAGAACTCGCCAGCATGGGGGCGATTAACGGTCGTGAATACGGCCTGATTATCGCTGCAGGCGTCATCAGTCGCGGCGCTGCTGGTCCTGAAACATTAGATTTCTTGATCGAAAACATGGGCAGCGGTGCAATTTTGGTGTTTTCCTACAATCAAACAACGTTGGATGATCCAGTTTATATGGACAATCTTGCGGCCGTTAAACAGTCGGGCGTCGTTGAAATTGTGGCCGAAGAACACGGTGCACATATGACAGCCAAAGAAGTGAACAGCACCATTTATGCGTTGAAGAAAATCTGATCATGCGAACCCGATTTGCGCCCTCACCAACAGGGCCATTGCACCTTGGACATGCATATTCTGCCATTCTTGGTCATGATCTAACTAGGAAATCAAACGGTGAATTTCTGGTTCGGATCGAAGACATCGATCAAGATCGCGCGCGGCCAGAATGGGAAGACCTGATTTATGAGGATCTTGCTTGGCTTGGTCTAACTTGGGATCAACCGGTTCTGCGCCAATCGACCAATATGACCGCCTATGATGCGGCACTTGATCATTTATGGAACATGGGCGTTCTTTATCCATGTGTTTGCAATCGCCGTGACATTCGCGAGGCGGCCAGTGCCCCCCAAGGTAGGGTAAATTATGGGCCAGATGGTATAATTTATCCGGGTATCTGCCGCCATAAACCAATTGATATTCGCCCTAAAAATCAGTCCCTTAGATTGAATAGTGAATGTATAAATGGTGATTTTAGGTTTACAGAAATGATGCACACAGCAGGCCAGCAGCACTTTACCGCAGACAGTTTTCGCCATGATGTTGGCGACGTTGTTCTGCAACGCCGCGACATGGGAACATCCTATCATCTAAGCGTGGTTGTGGATGATGCAGCACAAGGTATTACAGACGTTTTGCGCGGCAATGATCTGTTTGATGCCACGAAAATTCACGTGGTTTTGCAAACACTTTTGAATTTGCCGACACCGACCTACCATCATCATCCATTGATCAATGATGAAAGTGGCAAACGCTTGGCCAAGCGTGATGACGCCCGCGCCATCCGCCTTTATCGAGAAGAAGGTAAAACGCCTGCCGAAATTCGTCAGATGATCGGTCTATAGCGGGTCACTTAGGGTTTCGATCTCACCTTCATCAACGCGTCGATAAAAACAACTGCGACGGTTCGTATGGCAAGCCGCACCTAACTGTTCGATAAGAACTAGCAAGCAATCCACATCACAATCCATGCGCATTTCGATCAATTTTTGGGTGTGCCCACTTGTCAGACCTTTAACCCAAAATTCCGCCCTTGAACGCGACCAATAAGTTACCGAGCGTGTGTCAATCGTGCGCTGCACTGCCTCGGCATTCATCCACGCCATCATCAACACTTCGCCCGTTAAATGATCCTGCGCAATGGCAGGGATAAGGCCCGCCTCATTAAAAGTTAACTGACTGGGATCAAATTGCATGGCTTGTCCTTTGCAATGGCAATGAGTAACCCTATCTAAAGGGTCGGGATAAAAAGGAAAACCCATGTCGAGCGACACAGATCTTATTAAACTCTATTCCACGCGGATTTTGGCCTTGGCTGCGGACATTCCGGCATTGGGGCGATTGGATAATCCTGACGCGACTGTCATGAAACGTTCCCCTCTTTGCGGATCCACTGTCACTGTTGATATTGGGTTTGACGGCGAAAAAATCACCGACTTCGCCCAAGACGTAAAGGCATGCGCCTTAGGGCAAGCCGCTGCATCCTTGGTTGGTGAAGTTGCAATCGGGCGTACTGAGGCGGAAATTATTTCCGCGCGGGATCAACTACTTGCGATGCTCAAATCAAATGGACCAATACCATCAGCGCCGTTTGAAGGTCTTGAAGTTTTAATTCCTGCCCGCGAATACAAAAACCGCCACGCCTCGATCATGTTGGTTCTAGAGGCAATGGTGACAGCAATTTCAGAAACGAAGTCCGCATAAAAAAACCGCCGCACTTCGGGGATGAAGGCGGCGGCAAAGTTTGCGTTTATCTGGCCGGACGATCACCAAATATCGGTAATCCAGAGGGACAGGAATTTCTGGGTGCTAAAAGTTCGGGACGGAACGACACCAATGTCCGGGGTACAAAACGCAGGCAGAATTCAGTAAAATGCGGGAATTTGAAGACCGACCCATAGCATCACGACGATGGCAGACGCGCCAATCGAATCTTGGATAAATGTCGCGGGTGAACGGCGTATAACTTGGTTAAGGCTGCGGATCATTTTAGTTACCTCAATATTGTTTGTTCTCTTTGTTGCCTATTTGTTCTCATATTGAAAACACTTTGTAAAGAACTTTTGTGGAACATTTGTGAACAAAATGTGTAAGGCTGATCTAACCCACTGAAATCAAACGAATTGCTTGATCTTGTTCCATCAACCAAAGAAGAACACGCGCGGCCTTGCCACGGGGCGTTTCCAGTATTGGATCATCATGCAACAGTTTTCGCGCATCACTTTGTGCGATTTGCATCAAGCTTGCCTGATTTTCCAAATCCGCAATTCGGAACTTTGGCAGGCCGGATTGCGCCGTTCCGATTAGATCACCAGCACCGCGCATTGCTAAATCTTCTTCGGCAATTTTGAAACCATCTTCGGTGTCTCGCAAAACACGTAAGCGCCGTTCACCACCTTCACTTAAGGGGGGCGCATATAACAAAACACAAGTCGATGCTGCCGCACCACGCCCCACACGACCACGCAATTGATGCAACTGCGCCAAACCAAAACTTTCGGCCCGTTCAATGACCATAATCGTGGCATTGGGCACATCCACCCCCACCTCAATCACGGTGGTTGCGACCAAAATTTTTGTTTCCCCCGAAATAAACCGCGCCATTGCCGCGTCTTTTTCGGCAGGCGGCATTTGACCGTGAACCAATCCCACCGTGCCGTCAGGCATGACCGCGCGAAGGCGTTTAAACCGTTCTTCGGCGGCCGTTAGATCACTGACCTCACTTTCATCCACTAGCGGGCAAACCCAATAGGCTTGTTTGCCTTCGGATACGGCCCGTTGCAAATTACCGACCACCTGATCAAGACGTGAATTTGCGACCATTGCGGTTTTAATAGGTGTTCGCCCCGGTGGTTTTTCGTCCAAGATTGATACATCCATGTCGCCAAATTGCGCCAAAGCAAGTGATCGTGGAATGGGTGTAGCCGTCATCACCAGAACATCAGCAGAAGGCCCTTTGGCACCCAGATCCATACGTTGACGCACACCAAAACGATGTTGTTCATCGACAATCGCCAATCGAAGATCTTGAAATTCCACGTCTTTTTGGAAAACGGCATGTGTGCCTACAAGAATGTGGATATCACCGTTGGCCAAAGCCGCCAATTTCGCCGCACGCTCGCGGCCTTTGTCTCGGCCGGTTAACAATTCTAACACCACGCCTGCGCTTTCGGCCAAGGGACGCAAGCCGTCTAAATGTTGGCGCGCTAAAATTTCGGTGGGGGCCATCATCACGCCCTGCCCGCCCGCTTCAACAACAGCAAGCAGTGCCATCAACGCCACAAGTGTTTTGCCAGCCCCAACATCCCCTTGCAGCAAACGGTTCATACGTTTGTTGCTGTTTAAATCCGCCTGAATTTCCTTAATTGTACGCGCTTGCGCTGACGTCGGATTGTAGGGAAGTGCCGCCAAAACCTTGTTTTGCAACTTGCCTGTAGATTTCGAAATACGACCGGGTTTTGCACTATTTCGGGCGCGCGCCAGAGCCAAAGTGATCTGATGCGCAAACATTTCATCATAGGCCAACCGCAGACGTTCTGGCGTGTTTGCACCAAAATCACCCATGTTTTCAGGATGATGTGCCTTAGTGATCGCCAGATTCCAATCAGGCCATTCTGCTTGTGCTTTTTGTGACGGATCGATCCATTCCTCTACCATCGGCAGGCGTTGCATAACGCCTTTAATTGCCTTGGTGATCATCTTTTGCGTCACCCCATGGGTTAACGGATAGATCGGTTCAAACACGGGGATGGAATTGGCGGCATTTGGCGAAAGAACATGATCAGGATGAACCATTTGAGCAATGCCATCAAAAAGTTCAACGCGCCCTGACACCACGCGGCGTTGGCCCGTCGGCAATAGTTTTTGAACGTAATCGCCACGCGCATGGAAAAATACCAATTGAAATTCAGTCGTTTCGTCCATGACCGTCACGCGGTATGGTCTGCTTTTGTGGCTTGGCGGATTGTGGTGACCGACTTCGACCTCTACCGTGACAACGCCCGGCAAATCAGCGCCCTTAATGGTTGCGCGTTTGCGACGATCAATACCTGCATAAGGCAAGGTAAATAGTAAATCCCGCGGTTTGGTAACGTCAAGTCCCTCGAAATTTTTAGCTGTTTTGGGCCCAATGCCATCAAGCGTTTCAAGGGCTGCGAAAAGTGGAAACAGGACTGGCGGGCGCGTTGCCATTTTCCTATTCCTCAGCGATCAAGGCCAGCCAAGCGGCCTCGTCGATCACAGTTATGCCCAGTGCGGCAGCTTTCGTAGCCTTGGATCCCGCCCCTGGCCCGGCCACCAAAATGTCGGTCTTTTTTGAAACCGAGCCTGATACTTTGGCACCGGCGGCCTCGGCTTGGGCTTTGGCTTCCGCGCGGGACATTTGCTCCAGTGTTCCCGTGAAAACCACGATTTTCCCTGCAACCGCACTATTTCCAGTATCGGCTTGCACGACATCTTGGATGTTCAAATGCTGGGTTAATCGGTCAATAGAGGCGCGTTCGCTTGTGGCGCTAAACGCGGTAACAAGGGAATTTGCAAAAACCTCGCCCACACCATCAATCGCAATAAGGTCTTGGTATGCATTACTGTCGCGATCAGTTGCTTCATCCATTGCGATTATAAATTTGTCATAACTGCTAAAATGACGGGCAAGCAGATTGGCAGCCGCCTCGCCGACATGACGAATGCCCAGTGAGAAAATCAAACGATTTAGGGGAATATTGCGTTTTTCATCGATGGCGGCGAATAATTTTTGGGTTGATTTATCCCCCCACCCATCGCGATTTTTCAATCGTTTCAAACCATTATCGGCATCGCGCACTTGAAGTGTGAAAATATCAGCCGGCTCTTTTACAGGTAATTCTGGGTCACCAAAAAATGCCTCTACCTGTTTGTTACCCAACCCGTCGATATCAAAGCATCCACGGCTAACAAAATGTTTAAGTTTTTCAATTGCTTGAGCTGGGCAAATCAGCCCACCACTGCACCGGCGCACCGCGTCACCATCATCGCGAATTGCGGGTGATTGACACTCTGGGCAAATCGTTGGGAATTCATAAGGTGCCGCATCATCAGGGCGTTCTGCCAGATTTACATCGGCCAATTTAGGAATAACGTCGCCTGCCCGATAAACTTGAACCCAATCCCCCACGCGGAAATCTTTGCCATCGCGAATTTCTTCGCCTTTGTTACCCCGTCCTTGAATGTAATCCTCATTATGCAAAGTGGCATTTGAGACAACAACGCCGCCGACGGTCACAGGATCAAGACGTGCCACAGGTGAAAGTGCGCCAGTGCGCCCGACCTGAATGTCAATGCCGCGCAATCTGGTCCATGCCAATTCGGCAGGAAATTTATGCGCGATTGCCCAGCGTGGTGTTGTCGACCGGAACCCAAGTCGGCGCTGTAATTCAAGGTCATCAACCTTATAAACCACACCATCAATATCGTACCCTAAGGTTGATCGTTGTTCTTCGATTGATTTGTAATGCGTTATTAATTCTTGGGCAGATGCGCATAATTTGGTTAAGTCATTGGTTTGAAAACCTAATGATCGCAATCTGTTAACGGCTGCCAATTGGGTTGTCGCCAATGGTTCAGACAAGGCGCCCCAAGCATAGGCGAAAAACGCCAACGGGCGGGATCTGGTAATGTTCGCATCCAGTTGCCTAAGAGAACCAGCCGCCGCATTCCGCGGATTGGCAAAGGTTTTTTCACCCTTTTCAATTTGGCGTTCATTTAACGCGGCAAAATCATCATGGCGCATATAAACTTCGCCGCGAACCTCGAGCAAATCAGGGGCGTTATCCAAATGATGCGGAATGTTTGAAATAGTGCGTGCACTGTGGGTTACGTTTTCCCCGGTTTCCCCATCGCCCCGTGTTGCGGCCTGTACCAATTCACCGTTTTCATAGCGCAAGGATAACGAAAGCCCATCGATTTTGGGTTCAGCTGTAAAGGCTAAGGGGCCGACGTGCCCCAAATATGATCGGACGCGCCCCACAAAATCATCAACCTCAGTGTCCTCAAAGGCATTACCCAAAGACAGCATTCGGACGTCATGTTTGACCTTACTAAATGCCTCGGCAACCTCAGCGCCCACATTATCACTAGGGCTATCAGCGCGTTTAAGGTCAGGAAAAGCCGCCTCAATTTCTGAATTCAAACGTCGTAATCGATCATATTCTGCATCAGAAATTTCTGGTGCATCCGCCGTATGATAACTTGAATTTGCAGCAGCAATCACCTTGGCAAGGCGTTTCAACTCCGAACGCGCCTCGGCCATGGTCATATCAAGGGGATTCTTATTCATTGGCGTTAGACCTCTTCTATACTGTCTTTGATAAAAGCAGACAAAGAAGAGGTCCAGCAGTTCGTGTTTGCTAGATTAGGAAAACCAGCGAAGTTTTAGACCAAATAAGAAAGCGTCGCCGCCTGTTGATCACCGCCCGTTAACTGGCCTGCGCTAAAACATCCGGCCCATCAGCGGCGACTGGATCACGCAACACATATCCACGCCCCCAAACCGTTTCGATGTAATTATCACCGTCAGTTGCCAAAGACAGCTTTTTGCGGAGCTTGCAAATGAACACATCAATGATCTTAAGTTCAGGCTCATCCATGCCGCCATAAAGATGATTAAGGAACATTTCTTTTGTTAAAGTCGTTCCTTTTCTGAGGCTTAACAATTCCAACATTTGATATTCCTTGCCCGTTAAATGCACAGGTTTGTTATGTGCCTCAACGGTTTTGGCATCCAAATTGACGGCTATGCCGCCTGTGTGAATAATTGATTGTGAATGCCCTTTGGAACGCCGAATGATGGCATGAATTCGCGCCACCAACTCTTCGCGATGAAACGGTTTTGTCATGTAGTCATCGGCACCAAAACCAAATCCTTTGATTTTGTTTTCGGTGTCATCAGATCCAGAAAGGATCAAAATCGGTGTTTCCACTTTGGCCAGTCGTAGTTGGCGCAAAACCTCGTGCCCATTCATATCGGGCAAATTCAAATCTAATAAAATCAAGTCATAATCATACAATTTCGCCAAATCGATGCCTTCTTCGCCTAAATCAGTCGAATAAACATTCAGGTTGGCGTGTGTCAGCATCATTTCGATGCTGCGTGACGTGGTGGGATCGTCTTCTACCAATAATACGCGCATTTTGTTCAACCCTTATCGTAAAGAAGTAATGCCTCATTTTTGCCTAAAAGTTGTTAATGCAACGTTACTAACACACAAAAAGTTAAAAATCAACCTTGGGTTGTCTGTAAGATTGCAGTCGCGTTGTGCGTAACGCCTTGGGAACGTGGCACAAATGCGCCGCCTGCCACGCCGACAATTCCTCGTGCGAAATATCGTAAAGCTTCATAACCTCTTCTGGTGAGATCAAACCACTTAACACCCCCTTAACCAAAGCCACCTTGCGGCTGGCCACCCAGCGACGTGTATCAACGGGTGGCAATTCGGCGCGCGTCATGACACGCCCACTAGGAAGGGTCACCGCGTGCGGTCCTGCTGCTTTACGAATGAACAAATTGGCCTCACATTTCTGATAAATCCACTTATTTGCCTATTTCGCCCGATTATTCCTAATGATCCGTAAAACCGCCCCTTGAGAGTAGATTGCATTTTCCTATATTCTTAGACGAACCCAAAAGGACGCCCCCAATGTTGGATACACCTCTTAACTCGCTTGGTTTTGCCAAGGCCCCTGCTGACACCCGCGTGGTCGTTGCCATGTCTGGAGGCGTGGACAGTTCTGTTGTGGCGGCTGTGTTGGCTGAACAGGGCTATGATGTTGTGGGTGTTACGCTGCAACTTTATGATCACGGCGCGGCGTTGGCGAAAAAAGGCGCGTGTTGTGCGGGCCGTGATATTCACGATGCGCGGCGTGTGGCCGAAACCATGGGCTTTCCGCATTACGTTTTGGATTATGAGAACAAGTTTAAAGAAGCGGTGATTGATGAGTTTGCCGATTCCTATTTGGCTGGTGCAACGCCTGTGCCCTGCATTCGTTGCAATGAGCGGGTGAAATTCAAGGATTTGCTCGAAACCGCCAAGGATCTGGATGCCGATTGCATGGCAACAGGGCATTATATTCAGCGCATGATGGGCGACACCAAGGCCGAGCTTCACCAAGCGGCGGATGGTAACCGTGACCAGTCGTATTTCCTGTTTTCCACCAAACAAGACCAACTGGATTACCTCCGCTTCCCCTTGGGGCATTTGACCAGCAAGGCCGAAACCCGCGCGTTGGCGGCAAAATACGGCCTGCCCGTGGCGGATAAACCAGACAGTCAGGATATATGCTTCGTGCCAAACGGCAATTACGCGGCGGTGATTGAAAAGCTGCGCCCCGGTTCGGCGGAACCGGGTGATATTGTGGATACAGACGGCAACATTCTGGGCGCGCATAACGGCGTTATTCATTATACGATTGGACAACGTCGAGGCTTGGGCATCGGTGGTCTGGCTGATCCATTATACGTGGTGCGGCTGGACGTTGATAAACGTCAAGTTGTTGTCGGTGCCAAGGAATTGCTGGCCACGCGCACAGTCCCACTGGGCGAGATTAACTGGCTGGGCGATGAACCTTTGATGTCACGGGACGAATGGCACCTAGACGTCCGCGTCCGCTCAACCCGCCCCCCACGCGGTGCGGTGTTGCGACCCATCAGCGAAACCACGGCCACGGTCGAGTTGATCACCGCCGAAGAAGGCATCAGCGCCGGACAGGCCTGTGTGTTTTATGATACTGAGAGCACGCGGATATTTGGCGGTGGGTGGATTAAGAAGGCGTAAACACTTTTTACAGGCAACCTATAAAGTGTTTACCAACATCAAACGCCACTATTTGTTTAACATTTCGGTCCTTAATTCATTCAATTTTGGTGCCAAGAACTTACCAACCATACGAGACCCAGGTATATTTAAATGGTTGTTGTCACGATAAAAAATCGTATTTTCATTTGCCATGGAACAATTTTCAGCATCACAAAACAAGTGATCCAATGAAAAATACGTTACTTTATCTTCGTTGTTGGCAATTTCCATTAGCTCGTTGCTAAATTTCGATTTCTGTTCATCAAAAAAACCTCGGCTAATCGAACATCCTGAATGGGGCCGAAAGGGCAAATTATGTTTACACTCGGACGCAACAAACGGAAACCGAGGAATGTCATCCAAAAGCACAACCAAGCCGCTGTTTTGACCAAGGAATTCAATCGTGTCCTTCAAATTTTCAGCAAAAGATTTACCGCCTGGCGGTTGCCTTACTTTTTCAAGCCAATGCATTGAAAGCACTGTGATCTCGGTGGACCGCGAATTTTCCAGTACTTCAAAAATCTCGGAAAATCGGGGTTCATAAACCGAGGCAAACGCGCCTTTGATATAGAATACGATATTGTCGAATTTCATTTCCTCAGCCAGCCCTAGAAACAGGTGTTCGGCATGGGAATCCCCCAGGAGTACAACATTCATGTCATCGTTCTCCTTAGATTGCACACACCGCAAATAACCGTCCGAAGTGAGGGCGGCCTTCGCTATGTTTTCTGGACGGCATGTGTGGAATTCATCAAACACCAGTTTGTGAAATTCTAAATGTTCAATATCACCCGTCAGCACCCTTTTTGTTTCTGATAAGCGCGAAGAGATTCCATCTTTGAGGTGACCATAAAGACCAAAAGACAGAAGCACGAAAAAAATGGGACCCAACGTCAAATACAAAACCCGCGTTGAAATACGTTTTTGTTGGCGAAATGGAGTTTCCACAAACTTCCAAGTCGCAATCGCGCAAATAAATGTAGCTGCGATTAAAAACGGGGCAATTTTATGTGTCACTTCATCGCCAACCAGAACTTTAGAAAAGGCCAAAAACGGTTGGTGCCAAAGATAAGCGCTATAACTAATCAACCCGATGCCAACAAAAAGACCGAGACCAAGGAAGCGACCGATACCGATATCTTTTTCTGCAAACATCAAAATTAAGAATGCGCCAAAGACGGGGACTATAGGCACGAGATTGTGGTTCCCAGTAGGAGCGACAATCCCCAAAAGAGCCGACATTATTAGAAGTAATCCGACTAAGCTTAACGTACCTCTTAGTTTTGAAACGCCGAGAGATTGACCAAACTCTAAATGGATCAAGGCCGCTAAAGACCCAACGAGTAGTTCCCAAGCGCGTGGAAGTATTAGGAAAAATGCGGCAGATTGATCTGACTGAAATCGTATTTGCGCATAAATTAGGCTGGCTACGGTAAGCCCAATCAAAACATAAAAAATGTTAATGCGTCGCAATCTGTTGAGTACTAACAATAATAAAGGGAACACCAAATAGTATTGTTCTTCAATCGCCAAACTCCACGTATGAAGCAGGGGCTTGGTTTCAGAGACTCTCGCAAAATACCCGCTTTCAGACCAAAAAAGAATATTAGACGAAAAAGTCGCAACTGTAAAAACACTTTCCGCAAAATCTTTCATCTCATATGGAAGCAAGAATAACCAAGCCAAGGGAATGCAACAAAGAACAACGAGAAACAACGCCGGCAGAATTCTTCTTGCTCGTCGTTCATAAAAATTTCGCAGACTAAATTTACCCGCAGCGATTTCCGAAGAAATGATCGTTGTGATTAAATAACCGCTGATTACAAAAAATATGTCGACGCCAAAATAACCACCCGCAAGAAAAGAATATCCAGAATGAAAAAGAATAACCGAAACAACAGCGATGGCACGCAGGCCGTCAATTTCTGGACGATATTTCATAGTGAATTCCGCGAATAAATCTAAGGTGTTAACATAATCAAAAATGAAACATTAACCAGCATGAAAAACGACAACTGGGTTAATTCGTTGGGGATTTTTGGGAAACTGGAAGTGTTTTGGCCCTTCACCTTTCAATTTTAATATAAAACGCATTCCACAGCATCCCTGAAACAACAAAGATAATAATTAGGGATACAAATCAGCAAAAGCAGGTATTTCATTGCCGCCGCGTCCGCCTGACGTACAGCGCGGTATTTTATCAAAAACGCATTACGGCAAGACCATGATGTCGCGCACCTAGACGTCCGCGTCCGTTCCACCCGCCCACCGCGGGGTGCTGTGCTGCGTCCTTTGACGGAAACAACGGCTATGGTGGAACTGATCACCGCCGAGGAAGGTATCAGTGCTGGGCAGGCTTGTGTATTCTATGACGCCGACAGCACACGGATATTTGGCGGTGGGTGGATTAAGAAGGGGTGAAAAATGTAATTCTATGTGAATCTACTTGGACATTCATTTTTCAAATTCTGCATTTTTTGAATCAGTGCAAAATCAGATGGTTTCAGTTATACTATAGTCAATTCCGTTCAAAATCATTTTGGGAAAATAATTGTGAAGGTTAAAAGAGAATGATAGAATTTGGCACCCCATCCCGCGTTAGTTTGCGTCAAGATACAGAGCAATTGTTAGAACAGGTTAATTTTGCAATCACCGAATTTAATAAACTTAGACCACTTAGTTTAGACGTTAAAAACCGGATAAAAATGGCCTTTCTACCCGATAGAGTAACGTCAAGCCTAAACATGGAAGGAATCGTAGCTACTCGTCGTCAAACGTTGGCTATTATGGATTCGATGACGATTAATGATTCCTCATCTAAGTCAGAACAGGAAGTCTTGAATGCTTTGAGAGCAGATGAACTCACGTTTGATTCTGCCGAAGATGGACAAAAATTGAACTCAACTTTGTTGCGGCAAATCCATTCATTGATAGAAGATCAAATTGGTGAACTACCTGGCGAATTTCGAAACAAGGATGTAAAGATTTCTCAAGCCTCATTCACACCTCCATCACACCTCCAAGTCCCAAGATTAATTGCAGAAATGGTCGATATATTTGTTAATGATGACACAGCGCATCCGATTGTTCGTGCTGCTTGGTTACACAACCGTTTTACTTATATTCATCCATTTTTAGACGGAAACGGAAGAACAGCGCGACTGCTTCAAGACTTTGCCTTGTTGTCGGGAAAACTATTTCCGACTGGGGTTCCATCCGCAATTCGAGATGATTATTATGATGCATTGGCCGACGCAGATAATAATGATTGGGATGATTTGGTTGCTATTATTGCAAACCGCCAACTGAATGTAATCGCTAAAGCAAGTGGAATTGCAATCGAACGCGAAGAACGTTCGAAATGGGTGGCTAGGCTTGCCCAAAAAGCGGACGACAAAAAGAAGGGTGCTCAACACAAGCAATATCTTGTTTGGGCACACAAAATGAACGAAATTCAATCGGCATTTGAAGCAACAGCGCAAGAAATTACAGAAGTTTCCAATGTTTTGTCAGTTGAACATCAATCTTTTCCCATAGTCGAATTTAAAAAATGGAGAGATCTTGGCCTAGGAAAAAGAATAAGCGCCACTTGGTTCTTTAGCCAAACGCTAATTATTGATGGTGAAAGAGCATACAGATTTGTCTTTTATTTTAGAAAGCACACTAAATTTCCCTCTGACCCATTTATAGAGGACGAACCACTCATTAGTTTAAGAATTACTGGCGGGAAGCCACACGAAAAATATGACTTTGGACAGTTTTCAGATTCAGAAATCCGCTTGAGAGAGTTACTCTTGCATGCAGAAGAACTATACGTCTACTATTTCAAAGGGAAAATGAGAAAAGGGCGTTACGAAAAAATTGAAGAGTGGACCTGCGACAACGAACTGACAGTAAATGATGCCATCGAGCATCTATATAGCGATCTGTTCGAAATCAAAAATGGCGTCTAGAAAATTCAAGTCAATTAAATTGAATCCCCATTAAAACAAAATCCTCAAATTGGAATCTAACGATTTCCTTGCAAAAAAAGGCCGCCCAAACGGGCGGCCTTTTTCATTTTGTATCGTGCAAAACTTAGCGTTTTGAGAACTGGAAGCTCTTACGCGCTTTGGCTTTACCGAATTTCTTACGCTCAACAACACGGCTGTCGCGTGTTAGGAAGCCGGCTGCTTTCAAAGCGCCGCGCAAGGAGGGTTCATAAAGCTGCAAAGCCTTTGAAACACCGTGCTTAACCGCGCCAGCTTGGCCAGACAGACCGCCGCCTTTAACAGTTGCCATAACGTCAAATTGACCTTCAACACCAGCAACCTGAAAGGGTTGACGTAGGATCATTTGCAAAACTGGGCGTGCAAAATACGCGTCCATGTCTTTGCCGTTTACAACAACTTTGCCGGAACCAGGCTTGATCCAAACACGCGCGATCGCGTCTTTACGTTTACCAGTGGCATATGAGCGACCAAGTTCGTCACGAACAGGCTGAGCAGGCTCGGCAAGTTCAGCGATTTCTGCTGGTGCGGCTGTGGCGACCTTGTTTAGGTCTTCCAAGGAATTGATTTCTTCAGACATACTCAGACCCTCGTATTCTTAGCGTTCATGGATGCTACATCCAGAACTTCGGGCGATTGCGCCTCGTGACCGTGCTCGGTGCCTGCATATACGCGCAGGTTTGTCATTTGCTGGCGGGAAAGTTTGCCACCTGGCAACATGCGCTGAACCGCTTTGGTCAAAACACGCTCTGGGAATTTACCCTCGATGATTTGACGTGCAGTACGCTGTTTGATGCCACCTGGGTGACCTGTGTGCCAGTAATAGACTTTGCCGTCACGTTTGTTGCCAGTAAGCTGAACTTTGTCAGCATTGATAACAATAACGTTGTCGCCCATGTCCATGTGAGGAGTGAAGCTTGGTTTGTGCTTGCCACGCAAGCGCATCGCGATAACTGATGCCAAACGACCCAAAACGATGCCTTCAGCATCGATGATGATCCATTTTTTATCAATATCCGCGGGTGTCGCGGTAAAGGTTTTCATGTCTCTTGCCCTTAAAAGTGGGTTAGGGCCCCATATGGGCCCTGTTGATGGGGTGGTTTTAAGCTTTTTTGGCGCACAGTCAACGGCCATCGCATTAATTAAATTGTTATAAATCAATGCGATATAAAATAGGTATTATATTACCCCACAAAAATTCACTGCTATTTGGGCGGAATCGAATAGGTCATGGCGGCGCGTGCTACGCAATTCGCGCTGCCTTCGGAATATAAATGCACTTCACCCACGGCCAAAACACGACCTAGTTTCAGAATTCTGCACTTTGCGATCAGATCACGCCCTGACACTGGTTTGCGCATGAAATCCAAATTTGCACTGGTAGTTACGGTCAAGGCCTTGGGGCCAATCATCGCCAACACCGCCAGATACATAGAAACATCAGCCAAGGAAAACATTGAGGGTCCAGATATTGTCCCGCCAGGGCGCAAATGGCGATCTTGCACATTCAAACGTACATCTATTTCCATTGCTGCCACACGATCGATTGAATATTCGCCCTGAACCTGTGGAAACTCTGCTGCAAGAAAATCCGTAAGTTCGTTTTGATCCATGATGACGGAATCTTTGTTCATCGTGCTTTCCTAATGCTGTCCTGCCTATTAGTGTTTGTGGCGAAAGATATTACAAGGATCAAGACATGGCTTTGCTCATCCGAGAAGAAAAAGGAGCGATTTGTTATTTAACGATGAACGCGCCGGAGAAATTAAATGCGTTGTCAGACGATATGATCGCAGCCATTCAAGCACAGATTGATGCCTTGGCCATTGATACATCAATTCGCGTTGTCGTTATATCAGGCGCTGGCAAAGCTTTTTGCGCGGGTCACGATCTAAAGGAAATGCAACGGGGCCGTGATGCGGCCGACGGCGGTGCCGCCTATTTTGCTGATCTGTTCAATCGATGTGCGGCGATGATGATGTCATTACGCGCCCTGCCCCAAGTTGTGATCGCCAAGGCCCACGGCATTGCCACAGCAGCCGGATGTCAAATGGTGGCGACGTGTGATTTGGCCATTGCCGAAGAAGGCACGCGTTTTGGGGTGAACGGTGTCAACATAGGTCTGTTCTGTTCCACCCCTATGGTGGCGCTTTCTCGCAATATTCACCGCAAGAAAGCGTTTGAGATGCTGACAACGGGGCAATTTGCTGATGCTGCCAAGGCCGAACAAATGGGATTAATCAACCAAATAGCCCCAATAGGGTCGCTCGATGCACAGGTTGATGAAATGGCGCAGCTGATTGCCAGCAAACTTGGGTCCGCCGTACGTATTGGTAAATCCGCGTTTTATGATCAATTGGAAATGGATTTGGCCGCTGCATATGAATTCACCGGTCAGGTCATGGTTCAAAACATGCTGAACCGCGACACCAACGAGGGTATTAATGCATTCATTGAAAAACGTGATCCTGATTGGGCCGACAAATAAGGAATATTGGCTATGACACCTGAAAAACTTCGTGAAATTTATGGTGATGTGTCGCCCCGTGCGGCTGTTAAAGTGATTACAAGGTTTGACAAACACTGTCGTCAATTCATTGAGAACTCGACATTTTTGACCTTGGCCACATCGGATGGCAGAAATCTTGATGTATCCCCCAAAGGTGATCCTGCTGGGTTTGCGGTGGTTGAAACTGACACCACCCTATTGTTGCCAGATCGCCCGGGGAACAATCGCATTGACGGTCTGTTAAACATCCTAGCGCATCCAAAAGTTGCGCTCATGTTTATGATCCCAACGGTTGGTGAAACCTTACGTGTAAATGGCACCGCCGAAATCAGCGACGAGGCCGCCCTTTGTGATCAATTTCAAATCAAAGGCCGCAGCCCCAAAACGGTGACCCGGATCACCGTGGATGAGATATTCCTGCATTGTGGCAAGGCACCAATGCGGTCGGGATTATGGAAACCGGAAACTTGGCCAGAGGAACGCCCCGTTCCATCGCTTTATGAAATGATTAAGGACCACGGCAACGTAGACGTACCCACAACCGATCTCTCCGTGATCGAAGAAGGATATCGTAAAACGTTGTACTGATATGATGGCAAGTACAACGCTTTAGGAATGTTCCATTTGTTTTGGGTGTTACAAGTTGTAAAGCGCCTCAAACTTAGCTTCTAAGTAATCCAACAATGGCCCCTCGCTGGGCGCCGCACCAAAGGCACGCGTGATTACCTCGGCTGGTTCAAACAGGCCGCCATGTTGTTGCAGGTTTTCACGCAACCAATTTGTGGCGGGGCTGGCATCGCCTTTGGCCAAGGACGCATCCACATCGGGCACGGCCTTACGCATGGCTGCGTTCAGACAACCTGCATATACATTGCCCAAGGAATAGGTTGGGAAATACCCGATCAGACCAACGGGCCAGTGAACGTCCTGCAAACATCCGTTGGATGCCTTGTCGACTTTGATGCCAAAATCCGCCTCAAATCGATCGTTCCAAGCCGCCTCTAGGTCATTCACAGCCAGATCGCCCGATATCAACGCGCGTTCCAGATCAAAACGTAAAAGAACATGCAAATTATAGTGAATTTCATCGGCTTCTGTACGAATGTATCCCGATTGCACGCGGTTCACGGCCGCATAAAACGCATCGGCATCCGTCACGTTCATGTCGCCAAAATGTGCTTGCATGCGCTCAAACACAAAACCAGTGAACGCACGACCACGACCCATTTGGTTTTCATAAATGCGGCTTTGGCTTTCGTGCACACCCATAGAAACACCAGATCCAAGCGGCGTTAGTGCGAAATCAGGGTTAATGTTTTGTTCATAGGCACCGTGGCCGACCTCATGGATCGTTGAATAGATGCAATTAAACGGATCGGTTAATGCGGTACGTGTCGTGATGCGAACGTCATGGCCTGAGCCGGATGAAAACGGATGCACCGCCTTATCAATGCGACCACGGTTGAAATCATAGCCAAACGCCGCGGCCATTTCGCCCGACAATTCCATTTGTTTGGCTTCGTCAAATTCACCGGCCAACGCTGTCGGCGCATCAGCCCCCAGAATTTTTTCCCGCAATGCCAGTAAACGCGGACGCAACGCATCAAACATCGCCGCCAATTGTGCCCCCGTTGCACCAGGTTCATAGCCTTGCAACAGCGCGTCATAAGTGTCGCCGCCATCTGCCATTGCTTGGCCTTGTTCACGAACAAGATCGACAACTTTGGCCTGAACGGGCGCAAAGGCTGCAAAATCATCCTCCGCACGGGCCGCGGCCCATTGGCTTTGGGATAATGATGTCACGCGCGCCATTTCGGCGGACAGATCAGCGGGCACTTTTTGGGTGCGTTCATAGTTTTGCGAAATGATACGAATGTTTGCACGGCCCACATCATCAAGTGCGGCGGTATCAATAGCGGCCAACCATTCACCCAACTTGGGATCGGTGCGACGCGCGTGCAAAACGCCTTCAATGGCGGCAAATTCTTCGCTGCGTTGCTCAGCTGAACCACGGGGCATCATGGTTTCCTGATCCCACCCCATGCGGCCTGAAATTTGACCCAAAGCCTCGGTGTCGCGCTGAAAGGCGAGCAAATCATCATAAGCTGTCATACTATTTCGCACCTTTAATTGCTTGTCGTGCAGGATATCCTGCATTGAAACGCGCGCGGATAACCAATACCCACAGTGCAACCGCACCCAATTGATGCATAATGCCCCATTGCCAAGGTGCAGCGTTTAGAACGGTGAAAATGCCCAAGCCCATTTGCACCAGCATCATCGCCATCATCACCGTATAGGCACCCTTAAGATGGACGTTGCCTGATGCACGCGATTTTCGCCAAACGACCACGGCAAAGATAAGCAAAAGATATCCAACCATGCGATGATTAAATTGAACAAGACCGGCGTTTTCAAAGAAATTCACCCAAAACGGACTTTCAGTAAAGGCGTCGGCTGGGAAAAAGCGTCCCAACATCAACGGCCAATCAGTGTGACCACGCCCCGCATCAATGCCAGCAACCAAGGCACCCAGCAGAATCTGTATGCCCGTAAGGTGCATCAAACCTGTGGTCATCGAAAACAACTTACCCTCGCGACCACGGCGTGATTGCAGCAAAGATGCCTCATCGCGGCCCAGTAAAAGAATGAACCAAGTGATCAGACCAAGGATGAAAAACGCCAACCCAAGGTGCGTCGCCAAACGATAGGATGCCACATCAACCATGCGACCTGTTAGGCCAGATGATACCATCCACCAGCCAATCGCACCTTGCAAACCACCCAAAGCGCCCAAAGTCAACAAACGCGATGTCCAGCCTGTCGGTAATTTCCCCATTGCCCAGAACGCCACAAAACCCACAGCCCAAACCAGACCCAAAACACGGCCCAACTGACGGTGGCCCCATTCCCACCAATAGATGGTTTTAAAGCCTGCCATATCCATATTGGCGTTTTGGTATTGGAATTCGGGGATAGTTTTGTATTTTTCAAACTCGACCAACCAAGCGGCCTCGTTCATTGGTGGTATCGCACCTTTGATGACGTTCCATTCAGTGATGGAAAGGCCACTGTCGGTCAATCGCGTCAAGCCACCCACCGCAATCATCACCACCAACAAGGAAAACAACAGCATCAACCATAAACGAATACCCGTGCGTGCGCCCGTTGGTTTCGAAATCAGCCCCGTTTGTGGCTTGTTGTCTGGTTTTGATCCGTCAACTTCTTGGAAAATAGAACGCTTATTGCTCATCTCGTGGGCCTTTGGTTTGGTGTCTTATAAAAGTGTAGGCAGAGGTGCCTATAGCTTCAAGGTCTTGGGCGCTGTTATGCGCTATTTATCCCGTGGCCGCGTCAATGCGCGCAGGATTCCGTGGAACAAACCGACATCATTTATAGTTAATGGCAAACGCGACAGCATATTGCGCAGATTTTTCTTTAGATGTGCCGCTTTGTGTTCAGGAAAAAAGAAATGCGCCTCTTCCAGCTTTTCTTCAAAATGATCTTGCAGGCTTTCGACCTCTTTTGCCTCGGCCCAACGGGTTTTTGACAGATCAAACAGCTCACTTGGCGCCTGATTGGCCAAACGGCGATATTCATAGGATAACAACAACACACATTGCCCAAGATTAAGCGAAGCAAACGCCGGATTCACAGGCACCGAAATAATCGCATTGGCCCGCGAAATGTCGTCATTTTCAAGGCCAGCACGTTCTGGCCCAAACAAAATGCCAACCTTTTGGCCGGATGCCATAAGATCGCGCGTGTGCTTCATTGCCGCCTCTGGCGACATGATGGGTTTTGTCAGATCACGGCCCCGCGCCGTTGTTGCAAAGACATAATTGCAATCAGCGACCGCGTCGCGTGTATCATCATAAATCGACACGTTATCCATGACTTGCGCTGCGCCACTGGCCATGGCGGTTGCCTTTGGGTTTGGCCACCCATCGCGTGGATCAACAATACGCATCCGTTCCAGACCAAAGTTCCACATCGCGCGGGCCGCTGCCCCAATGTTTTCGCCCATTTGTGGGCGCACAAGAATAATTGACGGCTGAGGGCCCGCCCATTCTTTAGGTGCTTCGCTATGATCAGTTCCAGCCATTTTATCCTCGTTTTTTGTTGAGGGGGTGATACGCTTGAGAGGCAGTTATGACAAGGAGCAGAAATCATGGCCTTAGATGCAGGATTGTTGGAACTTTTGCGGCAAGATCTGGCTGAAACGTCGGATGTAATCGAAAAGAAGATGTTCGGCGGTGTCAGTATGATCCTTAATGGTCATATGTTGTGTGGCGTTCACAAAAACGGCGGCATGTATCGCGTTGGCAAAGATAACTATGGCGCGGCGTTGGCTGTAAATGGCGCACGACCTGCCACATTCACGGGCCGTCCCATGGGCGGAATGGTGACTGTTGATGCGGTGGCCATGGGTGATGACGCCACGCGTCACAGATTGCTGGCTTTGGCGTGTAATTTTGTTCAAAGCCTTCCCCCGAAGGCATAAATCACTTATCAGCGCGTAAATAACGTTACGAAAGCAGCCCAATGTCACAAGAAAACCAACCACAACTGTACCTGATCACACCACCAGAGTTTGAATTAGAAAGCTTTTCCAAACAGTTACAAGACGTTTTCGCTGTGATGGATGTGTCCTGTCTTCGTCTTGCTCTTTCTAGCCAAGATGCAGATTATGTTTCACGCACAGCCGATGCATTGCGCGAAATTTGCCACGCAGCAGAGGTAGCGATCGTAATCGAGGACCACGTCAATTTGGTCGAAGCCCTTGGTCTTGACGGTGTTCATCTAAGTGACGGCGCACGTAGTGTTGGCAAGGTTCGCCGCGAATTGGGCACAGACGCAATCATCGGCGCATACTGCGGCGCATCCCGCCATGACGGTATTTCCGCGGCCGAAGCCAGCGCTGACTACGTGGCATTTGGCCCAATTACCGAAACGCCTTTGGGCACAGGTGATGTCGCAGAGATGGATTTGTTTGACTGGTGGTCTGCAATGATCGAGGTGCCCGTCGTCGCAGAGGGAGGCCTGTCTGCCGAATTGGTCAAAGGATTGTCCACCAAGACTGATTTCTATGGCGTCGGTATGGAAATTTGGGAACAAGCTGATCCTGCCGCATCCCTGAAAGCGCTATTGGGATAATTCCCTAGGATTTCGACAAAATAGAAATCTGGCGCTGATGCGCTTGCTTGATTGTGTTTTCACAAGCCAAAGCCAGCGCTTTGCGATCCTTAAAGTCAGCCACCTTCAAGGCGGAATGATACACAATTTCAACGCTTCCTTGACGGGGTGCGGCCAGCGTTCTTAAAAAATGTGTGCCAAAATCCATGTCACCCCACCAACCGTAAAAATCTTTTTCAGCCCCACGTGGCGCAGAATAAACAACCGTAACGGGTTGGACTGACATCGACTCCAACAAGTTTTGCGCAAAGAACGCCGCAAAAATCGTTGATTTAAAAGGCAAAACCCTTAATCCATCTGTGCTGGTTCCCTCTGGAAAAAACAACAATTGATGCCCCGCAGACAACCGTTCCTGAAACAAGTTTTTTTGCTTTTGCGCCGCTGAGTTTTTGCGTTCAATAAATACTGTGCCTGTAGCACGCGCCAGCCATCCAATGCCTGGCCATTTCGCAACCTCAGATTTTGACACGAAATAAACCGCTTGTCGGGCGTTCAAAGCAAAAATGTCTAACCAGCTGGAATGGTTAGCAACGACGGCCCCGGTATTACGAATAGGATTGCCTGATGTTTTGAAACGCATTCCCATGATCACGAACGCTGTCCGACAGACAAATCGAGTAATCCATGGTGTAATCGGTCGATTAGGGGCGCAAAGCGGGGATTCAATCAAACGAACAACAAGAAGAATGACTAAACAGCCAAAAACCAAAACACCCAGTATTAGGCCGCGAAGAAATACCCGCAGCCATCCCATCGGGGTTATGTCCAACTTTATTTCGTCACTGCCTTCGGAACGCCAAGTCGTCACTTTTCTGTCCGCTCCGTGTAATATTTCCGGTGTTTTTGCGACATTCGGGTTGTGTCCATGATCAAGCATATATCAGTGGTATTGAAAGCGTGATCCACAAAGGCCCCCTCGCCCACAAATCCGCCCAATCGAAGATAGGCTTTGATCAAAGCTGGTGTTGATTTCATTGCTGTAACCCGCTCGATATTTTCAGACTTAATAATGTCCATCGCATGGGCATTTTCGCCGCGCGCCGTTACCCGTAATTCTGGCGGTGCCAAATGGTTGTGGTACAAGTGGGACAATGGCATGGCCAATGATTTGGTATCAACACCATGAAAACTGGCGACCCCAAATAATATCTGATAATCGCGGGACAAAACATAACCCGCCAATGCGTTCCAAAGCAAAAACATTGCGGTACCTCCACGATGCTCTGCTGAAACGCAAGAACGTCCCAATTCCAATAACTTAAGACCACTTTCACGCAGCTTTGTTAGGTCAAATTCATCCTCGGAATAATAGCGACCTAATTTGGCAGCCCCTTCACTGGACAAAAGACGATAAACCCCAATTACATGGTCCAAATTCTCGGGATTGCGACGGGTATCGACCAAAACAAGGTGCTCATAGAATGGGTCAAATTCATCTCGTTCAAATTGCCCTTCATGATCGACCAAAGGCCCATCACCACCCAGTTCAGACACAAAAACCTGATAACGCAGACGCTGCGACGCCAATAGATCGGCCTCGGTTTCAGCAAGACGCACGGTAAAATGTGCTGCAACCTCTTTCATCGCGTCGCTCGTTCCTCAATTTGTTACGCACTTTTAAGCCGCCATTTTGCCAAAGACAACTCGGCCACATGCCGCATCAAAAACTAACTAAATCTAAATCAATGACGTTGCTGTCAATAACTTGTTTACCTTGATGCGGGAAATTAACAGTGATTTTGCTGCCGATGTTGGATTGCACCTGCCCTACACCCCATTCTGGAAAATCGGGATGGTGTACTAAAACACCCGGCGTTAAGATCGCGTTCATTGTATTTCTTCATTCCTCTAAGGATATATTATGTCTATCGATGCCGAAAAACTATGTGCTTTAGTTAGTTCCCGTATTTGTCATGATGTTATTAACCCGCTGGGGGCCATTGGCAATGGGCTTGAACTTTTATCCCTTGGTGGTGATCTTTCGGGCCCTGAAATTGATTTAATTGACGCCAGCCACAAAAACGCCGAAGCACGCGTTAAATTCCTGCGACATGCCTTTGGGGAAACCGGCATCGGCGCGACAATCAACGGTCAAGACGTTGAAAAAACTGCACAAAATTATTGCGCAACTTCAAACATCAAAGCGCGTTTGAAATTGGCAAATTCATTGCCGCGCCCCGAGGTAAAGCGAACGTATCTCGCCATCATGTGCATGATGCAAACACTTTCATTTGGCGGTGACATTCATGTTAGCCAAAGCAATAGCGGCTGGAAAATCGTCGGCAATGCGGAACGCAGACGCAACATCAAGGATCTATGGACAGCACTTTTAATTAATGATTTCAGCACTCTGGAAATTGAAGCCTCGAACATTCAATTCGTGCTGCTGTCGCTTGAATTAAGCAAAGCACACAAAATCCCAATGCTGCAAGAAAACGAGACTTCAATAACTGTTGAGTTTTAGGCCCGTGTTGTACCGTCACCTTTGACCAAATATTTGAAACTGGTTAATTGTTCTGCCCCTACTGGCCCGCGCGCGTGCATTTTACCTGTGGCAATGCCAATTTCCGCGCCCATCCCAAACTCGCCACCATCTGCGAATTGAGTGGATGCGTTATGCATCAAAATGGCGCTGTCCAAACGTTGGAAAAAACGTTCAACAACGCCTGTGTCCTCGGCCATAATGCAATCAGTGTGGTTCGAGCCATATTTGCGAATGTGTTGAATTGCGCCATCAGCATCGTCAACGATTTTGGCGGAAATGATCATGTCCAAATATTCGCGGCCAAAATCACCTTCTTCCGCGACAACACTGCCGTTAAGGCCGGCACCGGCACGCACCTCGACACCGGAATTGATCAACATATCAACGACATCCTTGCCAAGACCATCCGCAATATCACGATGGATCAGCAAACATTCAGCAGACCCACAAATACCTGTCCGACGTGTTTTGGCATTCAAAACAACCTCCAACGTCTTTTTGGGATCAGCTGACGCATCAATATAGATGTGGCAGATGCCCTCAAGGTGGGCAAAAACCGGCACGCGTGCCTCACGTTGGACCAAGCCAACCAAGCCTTTGCCACCCCGTGGTACGATCACATCAATGCTGTCCGTCATGGTTAACATTTCACTAACCGCAGCACGATCCCGCGTAGGAACGCGTTGAATTGCATCAGCAGGCAAACCCGCCTTGATAAGACCGTCAACCAGACATTCATGGATCAAGCCCGATGAATGGAAGCTTTCTGAACCACCACGTAAAATGACCGCGTTGCCCGCCTTTAGGCACAAGGCACCGGCATCAGCCGTTACATTGGGGCGACTTTCATAAATCACGCCAATGACCCCCAAAGGTGTGCGCACACGGCGAATATTCAAACCTGATGGCATGTCCCATTCGCTTGTGACATCGCCGATGGGATCCTTTTGGCCCGCCACAGCGCGCAAACTGTCTACGATGCCTTGGATGCGAGTTTCATCCAGCATCAGGCGATCCAACATCGCGTCACTTAACCCTTTGTCACGGCCGAACGTCATATCCAAATCATTGGCTGCTATTATATCAGCCCGCTTTGCCCAAACAGTGTCAGCCGCCGCGTTTAAAGCATTGGTTTTTTGTTCAGCAGTAGCAAAAGCCAATTCAGCCGCCGCGGATTTCGCCGCAACGCCGATTTGCTGCATCGTTTCTTTAATTAAATCGCTCATATTACCATATCATCCCTGTGGATTAGGGCGGTTCGGCCCTCATAACCCAGTATTTTTTCAATTTGGTCGCTTTGGCAACCTTTGATCATGTCAACTTCTTCTGCAGTGTACCGGCACAGACCGCATCCCAAAATTGTACCTTCCGGACCACTGATTTCAACGGGGTCACCGCGCATGAAATCACCCGAAACGGCTTGGACACCCGCTGAAAGCAAGGAATTCCCTTTTGACAATGCGCCAACTGCGCCTGCATCCACCGTGATCGTGCCCCGGGGCTTCATCGCTGCAATCCAGTTTTTACGCGCTGCTTGCGGATCATTTTCGGCCAAAAACCACGTGCAATTGGCCCCTTTATCAAGCGCCTGTAACGGGTTTTGAATCGACCCTTCGGTGATGACCATGGCGCAACCAGCGCCCGTGGCGGTTTTTGCGGCCATAACTTTGGTTTTCATACCGCCCTTTGACAGGCCAGAACCGGCATCCCCTGCCATTGCCTCAATTTCGGGCGTAATTTTGGCAATTTCACTTAAACGCGTTGCGGCCGGATCAATTTGTGGATTGGCTGTGTAAAGCCCGTCGACGTCCGACAATAGAACCAGAATATCAGCGCCAACGGTTGCCGCAACCTGTGCGGCAAGGCGATCATTGTCACCAAAACGAATTTCATCCGTGGCGACCGTATCGTTTTCATTCACGATTGGCACAACACCAAGGGATAACAATTGGCTAAGAGTGGCACGTGAATTTAAATATCTGCGGCGGTTTTCGCTGTCCTCTAACGTAACCAATACTTGGGCTGTTGTGACACCGTGTGGTTCAAACGCTTCTTCATAGGCGCGGGCCAGCTTGATCTGGCCAACGGCTGCTGCTGCTTGGGATTGTTCAAGCGGCAAGTCCGTGACACCCAAATTCAAAACACCGCGACCAAGCGCGATGGAACCAGATGATACCAGCACTACCTCAATATTATTTTTTCGTAATTTAACAATATCTTGCGTTAAACTTTTCAACCAATCCAAACGTAACTTACCGTTGGATTTATCTACCAACAGTGCCGAGCCAATTTTGACAACAATACGTTTTGCGGCACTTAGGGACGCCAAGGTTTGGATTCCTCTTCGATCTCTTCGGGTGTTTTGGTGCGCAAACGATCTTCGTTAATTTCCAAACGAACGGCGCGCAACACCTCTTTGATACCTTCTTGAGAGGCCGCAGAAAGCATTAATACTTTGCCGCCTGACGCCTTTTCAAGTTCGGCCTGTGCTGCTGCCCGTTCTTCATCATCCAGCGCATCGATTTTGTTTAATGCGGTGATGCGAGGCCGATCTGCAAGAACGCCACCGTATGCCTCTAACTCATTGATGATTGTATTGTAATTCGCTGTAATATCTTCAGCGGTTCCATCCACCAAATGCAATAAAACGTTGCACCGTTCAACGTGACCTAAGAACCGATCACCGATGCCACGCCCCTCATGGGCACCCTCAATCAGGCCGGGAATATCAGCCATAACGAATTCCGTGTTATCAATACCCACAACGCCCAAATTTGGATGCAAAGTGGTAAACGGATAATCCGCAATTTTTGGGCGCGCATTGGAACTGGCCGCCAAAAACGTAGATTTTCCTGCATTGGGCAAGCCCAACAAACCAGCATCGGCAATCAGCTTTAGACGCAACCATATCGTACGTTCAATGCCCTCTTGGCCCGGATTGGCACGACGTGGTGCGCGGTTAGTGGATGATTTAAAATGAAGGTTACCAAAACCACCGTTGCCACCTTTGGCAATGATGACCCGTTGGCCAACTTCGGTGATGTCACAGATCAACGTTTCTTCGTCTTCATCCAGAACTTCGGTCCCGACAGGCACCTTAAGCACGATATCGGCGCCATCAGCACCCGTACGCTGCTTGCCCATGCCCGGAATACCGGATTTCGCAAAAAAGTGCTGTTGATAGCGAAAATCAATCAACGTGTTCAGGCTTTCGACGCCCTCAACGATCACGTCACCACCACGACCACCGTCACCCCCATCAGGGCCACCGTATTCGATGTATTTTTCACGACGAAACGAAACTGCACCGCCGCCGCCGCCGCCGGAACGGATGTAAACTTTGGCAAGATCTAGAAATTTCATAAGTCGGCCTCAAAAACTGTTCGTGTTAGGCGATATTCTGTATTGGGCTCAGCCTCAAGCCTGCATTCTGGCGCAGGTCAGCTTGTCACCCAAAATTACCGCATTTTTCGATGATACGTCCACGTTGGAAGGTTAGCATTACGCGAAACGCAGAAGGTTTCTGCATCCCCAAGGTAATTAAATCCCGCATTGGTCAATACACGTGCGGATGCGTCATTGCCCTGAAAAACAGAGGCAAAGATCGTATCGCAATCTTGTGGGTTTGCATTCAGGATTGCCATGACTGCATCTGATGCAATTCGACCGTTCCACATTTGTGGTGCCACCCAAAAACCGATTTCGGATTGCTCGCGATCCAATCGCGTAAGTCCGATAACCCCCACCAAGCCATCCAACCCACTGGCAGAGCCGTCTATAGCCCAGTTATCTTCCGCCCGATCTGGTGCTTGGCATCGCGCAATGAAATCCTCTGTAGCACCCGGTGGCAAAGGATGCGGAATACGAGATGTCCATTCAGCTACGCGTTTGTCGCTAGAATACATTTCTAGCAAACCGGCATCCGCCACTTGAATTGGGCGCAACACAAAACGATCGGCGTGAATAACAGCCTGTTCAATTTCTTTGGTTGTTGTCATTTGTCACCTCCTGCGAAGATCACATAAAATACGGTTAAGACGGTAAGTGCGGCCAAGGTCCACATCAAATATCGTTCGGCGGGTTTTCCGGCCACAGTGCGTGCGATGCGATCACCCGCAAGGGCCCATAATGGATGCAAAACGATCTGTACGGCCAACAAGCACGCAGCAATCCAAGCCGTTGCGATTAAAGTTGGTGTTGCGGGTTCAACAAAACTTGTGAAACCTGCCGTTATCATCGCCCATGCCTTGGGATTTAAGGGATGCACGATCAATCCGGCGGCGAATCCAGGCGCATCACCCGTTGATTGGCCAGGTTTCAAACGTAGGTTCGCCACGCGCCAAGCCAGATAAATTATATAGGCCGCCGATCCCCACTTTAGCGCCTCAAACAGCCAAGGCAGGCTTTGCGCCAGCCCCATCAACCCGAAACCAATGGGCCAAATAATCAGCTGCTTACCCAAAGCAACGCCCGCCACAAACCGCATGCTGGCGCGCAATCCAAACCGCGCACCTGTCGCCATCAGGGCCATATTGGCTGGCCCCGGCGTGCCTACTTGTGAGGCAGCAAACAATAAAAATGATCCAACGGCGACACCCATCGGGCACTATCCTTATGAAACGAAAAAAGGGACCGGCTGAACCGATCCCTTTAAAACTTTAACCAAAGGCTCGGTTTATTCGGCGGCCTTAGCTGCCGGAAGTACAGAAATAAATGTACGACCTTTAAAGCCTTTTTTGAACGTCACGTGACCTTCGGACAATGCGAACAATGTGTGGTCTTTACCTTCACCAACATTTTCACCTGGCCACCACTTGTTACCGCGCTGACGCACGATGATGTTACCAGCGCCGACAAGTTCGCCACCAAATTTTTTCACGCCTAAACGACGACCTGCGGAGTCGCGACCGTTACGGGTTGAACCACCTGCTTTTTTATGTGCCATTCGTTATTCTCCTTATCCTTTAGCCAAGGCTTTGGCCTGATCGACCCAACCTTCGCGTACGATGCGGCCTTTGAAAGACAGCAATTCGTCGAATTTTTCGATATCAGCATCACCCCAAGCGGCGATTTGTGCAAAAGAAGTCACGCCATTGGCGAGCAATTTCTTTTCAAGTGCTGGACCTACGCCTGACAATTCTTTCAAATCATCAGCACCGGCTGCGGCAGGTGCCGCTTTTGGTGCAGCAGCTTTCTTAGCGGCTGGTTTTGCAGCAGCTTTCTTTGGTGCGGCAGCAACGGCAGCAACAGCTGCGCCAACTGAACCAGAACCAATAGCGGCCTTAACGCCAGATTTGTCCGCACCAGATGCTAGGATCGATGTAACACGTAGCAAAGTCAGCTTTTGACGGTGACCTTTAGTACGCTTGGACGAGTGCTTACGACGACGCTTTACAAAGTGGATAACTTTATCCGCTTTGATTTGGTCGATGACTTCGGCCTGAACAGCTGCACCAGCAACCATAGGCGCGCCAACAACGACATCGTCGCCACCAAGCATCATAATTTCATTGAATTGAACGGTTTCACCCGCTTCAGCGGCCAGTTTTTCGACGCGTAGGATGTCGCCATCCTGCACACGATACTGTTTGCCACCGGTTTTTAGAACCGCAAACATGCGCATTTCCTTATCTCTCGCGTCCTTTGGTCCCCTTACGGGTATTAACGGGGATTGGCCCCACCTGGAACGGCGCGTCCTTTTGGACGACATACAAAATACCTGAACGGAATCCTTCCGATCAGAAGCTTGGCTTATCTTGGAACGCATCACCTAAGTCAAGTGTCATTCATCACGTCAAAACCCAAAAATGAACCATATATTCTGAATTTTCCCGCGAAATGTTAACTTAACCGCGGGTAAGGTTACACAAATGCCATATCGCAACGGGTTTCAAGCCCAAAATCACCACAATTCAAAAGCAGAATTGGCCAATATTTGTTTCGATTTTAGAAACAGTTGTTGGGTATACGTGAACTAAGGAAACCAAATCGATGGCAAGCTATACACTCGAATATGTATATGATCTGGATGATTTCCTTACATCTGGCGACAATATCACACCGCCAAATGAACAAAGTGCACGCGCAGCGGGCGATCCGCCTTTTACAATTACGTTGGATGCCAGCGCGACGTCGCAAGAAATCGCCGTCGATGATTCCGATAATGGCGTATTCAATGAAATTGCCGCAGAAGGACAAACACTAGAAGAGCCGGTCACCTTAAGTGGCGTCACCTACCCTATCGGCAGCAGCATTTTGATCAATTACACGTTGACCACGGATGATGGTTTTCAGTTGATGTCAATTACGATTGGTACCGGAAACTCTGCAAACAATACGACAACTGCGGTCATTACCTCCTCTTATATGGTTCCCGGACAGACTTATGTTTTTACCAGTGAAAGTAATATCGGTAATAAATCGGTCGATTATTCAGAATTTGCCTGCTTCACCAAAGGTACATTCATAATGACACCCACGGGCAATCGGTTGATTGAAGAACTTCGGTGCGGTGATTTGGTGAATACTTTGGATAGCGGTCGACAACCGATCAGATGGATTGGCGATCGACAGCTTCCGGCCGTTGGTAAAATGGCACCGATCGTGTTTTCAAAAAACGCTTATGGAAATGGCCGTGAACTGGTGGTTTCGCCGAACCATCGTATGCTGTTCACCGGCTACAAGGCTGAATTACTGTTCGGACAGTCAGAAATTTTAGTCGCAGCCAAACATTTGGTCAACGGCGACACGATATTCCGTAAACCCGGTGGCTATGTACATTATTTCCATATGCTTTTTGACAATCATGAAATCGTAACGGCGAACAACGCTTTGTCAGAAAGCTATTTCATTGGCGATAATTTCAATGAAAGCACAACCAAGGCCCAACGCGACGAAATATTGACGATATTCCCTGAACTGCGCCATCAACCTAAAAACTATGGCTCATTGGCACGCATGGAAGCAAAAGCCTTTGAAACGCTATTGCTGGCATAAACAGCAATTAAATTTCGTTGCCTGCCATACGTCGTGCTACGGCACGGCCAGTGGCATATGAAAGATCAACAAACAATTTATCAAAGCTGTCAAAGAAAACGCGATTTAATCTTTTGCCACTAGGTGACGTTGTGAAATCGATATATTCACGCAATTCGTCTTGTGACAGCGTGCTATAGGCAAGTGTAAAATATGAATAAAGCCACACTTTGGTTTCGGCGCGCATCCCATCTGCACCTGCCCAGGTTTCAGCCAATGCTTCGTCTTCACTCACTTCATATGGAAAGCCTTTGCCGTCAATGATGCCCTTATAAAAGCTGAAATTGGCGTTTAGCCCACTTGTCACGTTGTTTTCGATCAAATCACCTTTTTCAACCATTTCCTCAATCAACGCAAAACGCGCGGGGTCTTCTTCGGCCACTGTCATCATGTTGTCATTGGCGGCAGCATCCATTTCAGGTTCAAGCATTGCCTCACGGGTCGAATTTTCGGCCAAAACTATTTTCTGCCCAAGGTCGCTTTGAAAAAACGCCAACGCAGCATCATAAAGCGGTTCGTTTATTTGCCCATCAAATTCCGTTGAAAGCGTCGCTCGCATGCCTTTGGGATCATACAATGCGCTTAATTCTTTATTCCATTCTGCACCACCGCGCCCGGGGAACAGTTCTGCCTCTAGCTCATCTGCCAAGGCAATATGTTCCAAATGCATGGTGTCTAACAAACCATCCATCTCCATGGCGTTCATCAACACCGTCATCCGCGCCGTTTCTGCCCGCAAAGACGTCAGCGATGAAAATACAATCAGAACAACCAGCCAAAAATAGCGCATCGAATTTCGCAATCTGTTAAAGTCACTTTCATTCAAGCTAACCATTGCTTTGATCAATCTCAATCAAATCAACCCTGAAATTGTTTCCAATTTGCGCAAAATATTCGAAAATCCACCGTTTTCCCTTTTAGGATCGGGTGAATAGTTTATGTTGTCCCTAATTACCGCAAAAAATAGGCCGAATATGTCAAACCAAATCGATTACGCCCGTCTAATGCATGACGCCATGCGTGGGCTTGTTGCCAATCTTTTGCGTGATGTTTTGGCCAATGGCCTGCCTGGTGATCACCATTTCTTCGTGACCTTTAATACCCAAGAAAAGGGTGTCGTTATGCCCGATTGGTTGCGTGAACGGTATCCCGAAGAAATCACCATCGTCATTCAACACGAATACGAGGATCTGGGCGTTCAAGAAAACGGCTTCCGTATTGTTTTGCAATTTGGCGGTACACCTGTTGCGCTTTATGTGCCTTTCATGGCCATCAGTACGTTTGTCGATCCCTCTGTAGAATTTGGTCTGAAATTTGACCACAGCGATGAGAACGACGACGAAATCATGGAAATCGTTGAAAATGACGACAACGTAGAAACCATTCCCGAGGCACCAATGGCCAAGGATGTTGTCGAAGATGAGGCGCCAAAACATGACGCTGAAATCGTCAGCCTGGATCAATTCCGCAAATGACCAATTTTCTTAGTTAAAGATGTTATAACATGGACTCTGCGGTTCTTGCGCGATAGTTCATGCGCGTCTTTAATTCAGAAAGCCTAAAATCATGAACACACGCACCGAAACCGACAGCTTTGGCCCCCTTGAGGTTCCTTCCGATAAATATTGGGGTGCGCAAACACAGCGTTCGATCATGAATTTTCCAATTGGTTGGGAAAAACAACCTGTCGCCATCGTGCGTGCGCTTGGTGTGATTAAACTGGCTTGTGCCCAAGCGAACATCGCCTCTGGTAAACTTGACGCTGAATTGGGCGCGGCTGTCACCGAGGCCGCACAAGAAGTTGTCGACGGCAAGCTTGATGACAACTTCCCCCTTGTTGTTTGGCAAACCGGTTCTGGTACGCAATCCAACATGAATGCCAATGAGGTTATCGCGAACCGCGCGATTGAAATCTTGGGCGGTGAAATTGGTTCAAAGAAACCGGTTCACCCAAATGACCATTTGAACATGGGCCAATCATCAAACGACACGTTCCCCACCGCCATGCACATCGCCACCGCCATGACGGCGCATGATGTTTTGATCCCCGGTTTGGAGAAGCTGCACGCAGCATTGGCAGCAAAAGTTGTTGAATTTGATGGCATCATCAAAATTGGGCGCACACACACGATGGATGCAACGCCACTTACATTGGCGCAAGAATTTTCAGGTTACACTCATCAAGTTGCCAAAGGTATTGAACGCATAAAAGTGGCACTTGGAAATATTTATGAATTGGCCCAAGGAGGCACCGCCGTTGGCACTGGCCTTAATACGGTTGAAGGCTGGAGCGAAACTGTTGCGGCGAACATGGCCTCAATCACCGGCCTGCCCTTTGTTACAGCACCAAATAAATTTGAAGCACTGGCTGCTCATGATGCCATGGTCGAATTTTCAGGTGCGATGAAAACAGTCGCAGCCAGTCTGTTTAAGATCGCCAACGACATTCGTTTGTTGGGTTCTGGGCCGCGTTGCGGATTGGGTGAACTGATGTTGCCTGAAAACGAGCCGGGTTCATCCATCATGCCGGGCAAAGTGAACCCAACTCAGGTCGAGGCAATCACACAAGTATGTGCGCATGTCTTTGGCAATGACGCAGCCGTCGGATTTGCCGGCAGCCAAGGCCATTTCGAATTGAACGTTTACAAACCAATGATGGCCTACAACGTTTTGCAATCGGCACAATTATTGGGTGACGCGTCTGTTGCCTTTACTGACAACTGCGTCGTCGGTGTTTCTGCGAATTTGGATCGTATCGACAAATTGATGCGTGAATCACTGATGTTGGTCACTGCCTTGGCCCCACAAATTGGCTATGATAATGCCACATTGGTGGCTAAAACTGCGCACAAAAATGGCACAACACTCAAGGAAGAGGCTATTTCATTGGGGTTTGTGGATGCAGAAACGTTTGAAAAAGTTGTGCGTCCAGAACAAATGATTGGTCCAAAGGCCAAATAATCGCCCTGATTGTCTTTTATAACCTTCTGGTAACTTAAGTATCGAGTAGGGGTAATAAAATGGACACTCAACACAGCGATCAAACGCAAGAGGTTTTGCGCGCAGAACGTATGGCGCGTCGCGCCACAAAACGTAAAGCACGGTTTGACGCGACAAAATCTGGCCGTCTTTTGATGGCAATGAAGGCGATTTCAAAGGAAGACAATCCTTTGGCCTTGGCTTTCGCGTAAAGACGAATGCGCCCACAAAAACGATCTTTAACATTGCAAGGGCACCGAACTTCGGTGTCCTTAGAGCATGAGTTCTGGCATGCTTTTCGCACCATTGCCGAACTACAAGAAAAACCTATCAATGTTTTAGCGGCTGAAATTGATGCAGCACGTTCAGACGACACAGGTTTAGCGTCGGCCATTCGTGTGTTTGTCTTGAAAACTATTCAGAATGTTTCTGACGCGAATTGATTTTCAACCAAATGCCATCTCGACCGCGCACCGTTAAATGCGCAATGGGAACCGCTGGTTTTTCACGAACAATTTCAAATTGATATTCGGCCAATATTTTGCCGAGCAACACCACGCCCTCGATCATCGCAAAACCTGCACCCGTGCAAACGCGCGGTCCGGCCGAAAATGGCATATAGGCGTTGCGCTGGCTTTCTTTGCCTTCGGGCGCTGACCAACGATCAGGATCAAAGGCATCAGGGTTTTCCCAAAGCCGTTCATGCCGTTGCAAATGCCAAGGTGAAAGCACGATTTGCGCGCCCTTCTTGATCTTTCGCTCGCGGAAGATTTGTTCTTCTTGATTTTCCCGCACCATCATTGGCACAGGCGGGAAAAGACGCAGAGTTTCACGAAACACATCGCGCGTGTATTTCAACTTGGACAAGTCAGAAAATTGAAGCGGGCCGTTCGCTAGCAATTCTTGTGCTTCGGTCGCGGCGCGCGTCTGGGCCTCTTGATCCATCGCCAATAAATACAGCGCCCAAGCTAGCGCCGAGGCACTCGTTTCATGGCCTGCTAGAAAAAATATCGCAACCTGATCGACCATTTCATCCAAATCAAAAGTTTGGCCTGTCACGGGATCCTTTGTTGTCATGATCTTCGTGGCCAAATCATTGGGCGCGGTGCCTGCGTTAATGTCGGCCAAACGAGATTTCGTTAATTCCAAGATCAATTTGCGAATTCGCGCAGCCGACTTTTTGGTGCTCTTGCGAAAAAACTTGGGCATCCAACGCGGGCCAGGCAGAAATGCGGCTAAGTTCAATATCGGTTGGCTGCGCTGATAGGCTTGAAATTCGGTAAAGACCGACTGCGCCGTGGTATTTTCTATCGGGATCGAAAACAAAGTGCGAAAAATAACATCGGCGGCTGCATGACTGGTTTCAGGTTCGATATCAACAGGCTGCCCCGACGCTTGATCGCGCATCCGCAAAACGGCGGCATCCGCAGCGGCAGAAATCGCCGTGAATGTATCGCGCAGACGCCCACCCTCAAAGGCTGGATCAATAATACGCCGCTGACGTTCCCAAGTTTCACCATTTGTAAGGAACACGGAATTCCCTAACAAAGGGCGCAACCCAGCACCAATTCGATCAGATTTTGGAAACTCTTTGGGTCGTTCCTTAAGAACCAAATCCAATAATTCCGGCTGATTTATCATGTAACTGCTAAATAATGGTGTTTTGAATTCGGCCATCCATGCACGGTACAATCGCGCTGGTTGTGCCGACAGAATGTCAGCACGAAACAGTCTTAGGTATTTAAAAAGTGAAACCTTATCGGCGCGCGGCCTTGGTTTTGGGGCAATAATCACGGCGTCATCCCCGTAAAGCCTGAAACCGATTTATCAATACGACTTTTAGAGGAATTTCGGCCCTGAAACCGATCAGCCAGTGAAACTGGCCCTGCTGTTATTTTGAAATAATCATAATCCTTTGGCGCATTAAAAGCGCAAAGATACTGAAAATGCAGTCGAAAGTATCGGCGTTTTAATTCATTCCATCGTTTAGGGCTAAGGGACTTAGTAAATGCCGCGGAAATCATTATGGGCCACTTTTTACCTTCATCTGGTGCGACCCCTGAAACCGAAACCGGGTCACAAAGCGCAAAACAGCAACCATCACCAGGTGCCGTTACATCCAACCAAAACAGCTCATCTCGCTGGCACAAGTAATTCAAATCCGCCCGCAAACGATGTGCATTGGGTAAGAAGGAAACCATTGGCACCGCATGCCCCAATGACAAAAATGCCAACCGGGGGCCGGCTTTAGGCACCCTGCCCTGACGGATCAAATCAGCCAAGGCAGACACCGCCAGATGTGCGCCGGATGAATGGCCCACAATAAGAACCTCATCAGTCGATGAATTCAGCGCCTCGGCAATTTGATCGGTAAACGCGGCCAGGCGATCCTCAATTGCCGCAGGATTAGCCCCACGCCAACGGGCGCAAAACGCAAAGTCGTGTAGCAAATAATACGCATAGAACTTGCCGTCTTTTTTGCGAAACCACGCAAGCACACCATACCCAACCAGCAACCCCAACCCACTGATCCAAGGCGTAATCAACGAAAGAACATACCCTGACCCAAATGCAAATACAGCCGCCAAAAGCAACTGACCTAACAACATGAATACAGGATAAAGGGCGGCGATTACTGGCCCTTTTCGCAATCCGGTTAACCGAAATAGAACGCCGGTCGAAATATAGGTCCAAGCGGTCGTGGCCAGTTGAGCGTATGTGCCTAAAATGCCCGCTTTCATTGATTTTCGGACAATATCCGCCCAGATCAACACATCAATATCCGCTGTCACCGACTTATCATCAATCTTTGCCGCGACGTGCCACCCATAAGCACCACCGTCCGCTTTGCGCGATTGGGTTATTTCATATCCACTGATTTTCGCCTGATCGGCTCCTTCGGTGCGATAAAGTTCGCGATAACGACGGGCATGAAACGGATCAAACCCCGGCACGTAGAATACGCGCCGATTATGAACTTGTTTTTGGGCTGTTGCGTCGGGGGCTATGCTCATTCCCCTGATCCTTTTCACTGTCGCTTTGGTCCATCATTGCGCAGTGGCGGCGTAATATCAACCAAAGGTCTGAAGTGCGGGAAAGGCTTCTAACAACCACCAGCTAAAGCGCGTGAAAAACCCAAAGATTAACGCCAATCCAACGACAACAAGCAACGCACCCATGATGCGTTCAATCAGCACCATGTGGCGTTTGATCCGAGTCATCAAGACCATCGAGCGGCTTAGGAAAATTGCGCTTAGCAAAAATGGTATTCCAAGGCCGATTGCATAAAAGGCCAGCATCATGGTGCCGCGTGCCGTGCTGCCTTGATCCGCCGCCATTGCCAAAATTGCAGATAAGATTGGGCCTAAACAGGGCGTCCAACCAAATGCAAAGGCAAGACCAAGGATATAAGCACCAAACGCGCTGCCACCTTTGGTGTTCACGTCAACACGCGCCTCGCGGTACAAAAACGGAATGCGGATGATACCGATGAAATGCAAACCAAACACTACAATCACCACACCGGCGATTTGCGTCAAAATGGTTTGGTTTTGCAGGTAAAGCTGCCCCAAAAAGGATGCCGTAAAACCAAGCAACATAAATACAGTAGATAAGCCCAGAACAAAGAAAACAGCAGGCATTACGGCACTGTTGGGTTTTTCTCCGTCCGTAAGATCGGCCAGCGTCGTCCCACTGATATAGGCCAAATATGAAGGAACGATTGGCAATACACAGGGCGACAGAAACGAGATCAAGCCACCAAATACCGCCAAAAGGATCTGTACCAGCAAACCCGCTTCAAAAAATTCATATCCAAACATAATGCCTGTCCTTCCTGTTCAATGCTCTATGCTATAAGTCTGGGCAGGTCACGTCAGGTTTTTTCACATCTACGTGGTGAAATTGTAACGTTTGAGGGTTGAGCCATGAATTGGGACGCTGAATTGGATGCGATTGGTCTTTTGTGCCCGTTGCCAGTGCTAAAAGCGCGTAAACGTTTGCAGGCGTTAGATGTTGGTCAGGTTTTGCGCGTTGTGGCCGATGATCCTGCTGCGATCATTGATTTTCCACATTTCTGTTTGGAATCGGGCCACTTATTGGTGTCGCAAAGCCAAGACGGCGATCAATTAGAATTTTACTTGCAAAAAGTTTGATCCAACTGCTTGCCGCAATTAAAAAACCCCGCGCTCACAAAGCGCGGGGTTTTGTATTTCTAGCCGCGTGACCACCAGCCACGACGTTTAGGTTTTGCAGGAACCTCTGGTTCTGGTGCAACTGGTTCAGGAACAGATTCTGCAACTGGCTCTGGTGTTGGTTCTGGTGTCGACTCAACAACCGGTTCCGGTACAACCGCTGTTTCTGGTGCTGTTTCTTCAACAACCACGACAGGTTCTGCTGTGGCTGTGGCTGTCTCTTCAACCAAAGCAGCCTCTGCACCTTCAACTGGCGCTTCTGCTGCGGTATCCGATGAAACTTCGTTGTCAGTATTCTTCTTACGCGAACGACGTGGGCGTCGAGCGGGCCGTTTCTTTACAGGTTGTTCAGCATCATCACCGTTTGTCTCGGCTTGGTTTGCTTCTGCGGTCTGTTCGTTATCGCCTGCAGAGGTTTCATCTGTTGCAACGGCATCAGATGAATTAACCTCAGCTGCTTGGTCATTATTCTGATTTTCACCAGCTTCTTGACCTTCGGCATTTTGATCGACATTGCCATTTTCATTATTGTTGTTACCGCCACCCCGACGACGACGACGACGACGGCGTTTTTTCTTGGGTTGGGCTTCGCCTTCACCTTCAACACCTTCTGGTGTTTCAGAAACAACCACGGCATCAGTGATTTCTTTTTCAACCAAGTCCGGCAAATCGGCGGTATCAATAGAAATTACCGGAGCTTCAACCTCAACCACATTGCGCGTCGCTGTTTTGAAACGCTCGATTGTGAAATCTGGGCTGATAAGGAACGGATCGGCCTCGATGCGAATTGACAGACCATAACGACCTTCGATCGTTGCAATATGTTCGCGTTTTTCGTTCATCATGAAGTTGGCAATCGCAATCGGTGCTTTGACCAATACTTCTTTTGACTTACGCTTCACGCCTTCTTCTTCGAGCTGGCGAATGATCAACAAGGCAAGGCTATCATCAGAACGAACCAAACCCGTGCCGTGGCAAGATGGGCATGGTTGGGTCGTTGCCTCTAGCATACCAGGGCGCAGACGCTGACGTGACATTTCCATCAAACCAAAACCGGAAATACGACCGATTTGAATGCGCGCACGATCGGTTTTCAAACGATCCTTGATACGCTTTTCAACGGCTGCATTGTTACGGCGATCTTCCATGTCGATGAAATCGATCACGATCAAACCAGCCAAATCACGCAAGCGCAATTGACGCGCAACCTCTTCGGCGGCCTCAAGGTTGGTTTTCACAGCGGTTTCTTCGATCGAGCTTTCTTTGGTTGCGCGACCAGAGTTAACATCGATGGCAACCAACGCTTCTGTAATGCCGATCACGATGTAACCGCCAGATTTCAACTGAACCGTCGGGTTAAACATGCCCGCCAGATAGCTTTCGACCTGATAACGCGCGAACAATGGCATTTTATCTTGATAATGACGCACGTTTTTCGCGTGGGTCGGCATCAACATTTTCATGAATTCTTTGGCAACCAGATAACCGTTTTCGCCTTCTACGAACACCTCGTCGATGTCACCGTTGTAAAGATCACGGATCGAACGTTTGATCAGGTTACCTTCTTCGTAAATTTTCGCAGGTGCGATAGATTTAAGCGTTAGGGCACGAATTTCTTCCCACAGACGTTGAAGGTATTCGTAGTCACGCTTGATTTCAGACTTGGTGCGTTTGGCACCCGCCGTACGCACAATCAAACCTGCGCCTTGCGGCACTTCAATCTCGGTTGCTATTTCTTTTAGTTTTTTGCGGTCCGCCGCATTGGTGATTTTGCGGGAAATCCCACCACCGCGCGCTGTGTTTGGCATAAGAACGCAATAACGACCTGCCAATGACAAATAAGTCGTAAGGGCCGCGCCTTTGTTACCGCGTTCCTCTTTAACAACCTGCACCAACAAGATTTGACGTACTTTGATCACTTCTTGAATACGATAGCGTTTTGGACGTGGCTTGCGTGGCGTGCGAATTTCCTCGGAAACATCCTCGTCGGCCACAGATTCGATATTTTCATCCAAATCCGCAGGTGTAACACCATCATCTTTGGCGAAACCTTCGACCATTTCATCATTTGATTGATCATCATCACCGTCCAGATCAATCACACCCATGCCACCGATTTCTTTGTCGGCTGTCTTTTCAACAGGCGCGGCCTCTGACACTTCTGCGTCTTTGGCTGGTGCGTTCTTTTCTGCTTTGGCCTTAGCTTTGGCTTCTTTTGCCGCTGCTTTTTTAGCTTCTTTTGCAGCTTTAGCAGCCTCTTTTGCAGCAGCTTTTTCAGCCTTGGCAATTGCCGCAGCCTCTTTGTCAGCCGCAATCTGTTCCTTGGTGCGACGTGGCTTGCGTGTACGTTTGACTGGTTTTTCTTCGGCAACGACCTCGGCATCTGTTACCGCATCATCAACGATTTCTTCGCTTACAACCGCGTCCTCGTCACCCGAATTTGAGGCCATCGCTTCGGGGCGTGGTTTTCCACGGCCGCGACGGCGACGATTGGGTTTCTTTTCTTCTGCTTCAGCAGCTTCGTTCAAAGCCTCAGCATAAGCGCGTTCGTCGGCCAACAATGCCTCACGATCCGCAACTGGGATTTGGTAATAATCTGGATGAATCTCAGAAAACGCCAAGAAACCATGGCGATTTCCACCATAATCAACAAAGGCCGCCTGAAGCGAGGGTTCAACCCGCGTTACTTTTGCCAGATAAATGTTGCCAGCAAGCTGGCGCTTATTCAGTGATTCAAAATCAAATTCTTCGACTTTGTTTCCGTCTACCACAACAACGCGGGTTTCTTCCGCGTGAGTGGCATCGATTAGCATCTTTTTTGCCATTTGTTCTTTCGGCACATATATGCCGCCTGTCCCCCGGGGGGGATAGAGCGGTAAAAATGTGGCTTGTTATGGCGAATGATATATCGGCGCGGCCAAACAGCGCCGAGGGGATTTCCCGTCGGTCACTTGTTCTCAATGGCACAGCGCTCATCATCGCGTTTCTTTCTGGCGCAACATGCGCCCAATTAAACGTCTGGTACCTTCGAGTAGTCCAGACAACTCACGGGCCCTGTAAAAGGGGGCCATTCCATCTGTAAGAAAGACGGCACAACATCGCGCCATTTGCTTTGTCACAGGTAAACTCTACTAGCCGACCACAAATCGTGGGGCTGGTTTCTTACATTAAATCGAGAATGCGGGGAAAGACAATGGGCATTCGCACCAAACAACGCAAACCATTCGCATTGTCAGCAATTTACGGGTGTATTTAGGTACCCCAAACAAGTTTGCGGTCAATAAATGTGACGGCCATTGCATCGACCTCAACCCTCCGTCCCCTGCTCCTAACAGGTCAAACCACGAATATCATCATAAATCATCGTCAGTTTTTCGCTTAATTTCAAATATCGACACCGAAACGAAATAAAAGTACAAAATATCGCGAATAATATTGAGTTAATTGCCGATTTCACTGTTGACGCCCGATTTTGCTCGCCATAAAGTCCCCCTCAAGAAAAGGAACCCCAGATGAACGACATCCTCGTCCTAGTCAGAACCAAGCGCATGGTCCGGTAACGGAAATCCATAATGGAAACCATGCGCCCCCGACAATCGGGGGTTTTTTTATGTTTAAAGACGTCAAGTGGAGAAGCAAGATGACAAGTCAGACGACAGGCGCAAATCAAATGACCGGCGCGAAAATGATTGTACAGGCCCTTAAGGATCAGGGTGTGGACACTGTCTTTGGCTACCCTGGTGGCGCGGTTCTGCCCATTTACGATGAGATCTTCTTACAAAATGACATTCGCCACTATTTGGTGCGCCATGAACAAGGTGCTGTCCATGCCGCCGAAGGTTATGCGCGTTCAACAGGTAAACCTGGTGTTGTACTTGTAACCTCTGGCCCCGGCGCCACGAACGCCGTAACCGGCCTGACCGATGCGCTGTTGGACTCCATTCCAATTATCGTTCTTACAGGTCAGGTTCCAACATTCATGATCGGCAATGACGCCTTTCAAGAGGCCGATACAGTTGGCATCACGCGCCCCTGCACCAAACATAATTGGTTGGTTAAGGACACCGAAGAACTTGCCAGCACCATTCACGAGGCTTTCCACGTAGCAACATCCGGTCGCCCTGGCCCTGTTTTGGTCGACATTCCTAAAGACGTTCAATTTGCGGATGGTAACTACATTCCACCTGAAAATGCCGATCTTGGCCATTACCAGCCGCGCACCAAAGGTGATGCGGACGCAATTTTGGCCATGGTAGAATTGATGGAAAATGCCGAACGTCCGTTGTTTTATACAGGCGGTGGCGTGATCAACTCAGGCCCTGAGGCAAGTGCGACCTTGCGTGAATTCGTAGCCGCAACAAACTTTCCTATCACTTCAACCTTGATGGGCTTAGGTGCATATCCGGCATCCGGCAAAAACTGGTTGGGTATGTTGGGCATGCACGGTTTATATGAGGCAAACTTGGCCATGCATGGTTGTGACCTTATGATCAACGTCGGCGCGCGTTTTGATGATCGGATTACGGGCCGCGTTGATGCGTTCAGCCCCGACAGCCACAAAATTCATATCGACATCGACCCATCCTCAATTGACAAAATCATCCATGTTGATGTGCCAATCGTTGGCGATGTTGCATCCGTTTTGGCCGATGCACTGGCGCTTTGGAAAAAGCGTGGCAGCATTACAAACAAACCCGAAGTTCAAAGCTGGTGGGCAACAATTTCTGATTGGCAAAAAATTCGCTGCTTGGATTTCACGCCTTCCCCCAAAACGATCAAGCCGCAATATGCCCTTGAACGCCTTGAGGCGTTGACCAAGGATCATCCTAATCGTTTCATCACGACCGAAGTGGGTCAGCACCAAATGTGGGCCGCGCAGTATTTGGGTTTTGAAGATCCAAACCGTTGGATGACATCAGGTGGTCTGGGCACAATGGGCTATGGCTTTCCGGCCTCAATCGGTGTTCAAGTGGCGCATCCTGATGGTTTGGTGATCAACGTGGCTGGCGAGGCAAGCTGGCTGATGAACATGCAGGAAATGGGCACAGCATCCCAATATCGCCTGCCCGTGAAGCAATTCATTTTGAACAACGAGCGTTTGGGCATGGTTCGTCAGTGGCAAGAATTGCTGCACGGCGAGCGGTATTCACATTCTTGGTCAGAATCTTTACCAGACTTTGTAAAATTAGCCGAGGCATTTGGCGCCAAAGGTATCTTGTGTTCTGATCCTGCAGATCTGGATGACGCGATCCGTGAAATGTTGGCCTATGACGGACCGGTTCTATTTGATTGCTTGGTTGAGAAACATGAAAACTGTTTCCCAATGATCCCATCAGGTGCCCCCCACAACGAAATGTTGATGAACGACGCTGGCGTTCAAGACGCAATCGGCGCGTCCGGCGCAGTTTTGGTTTAAGGATAAAGATATGAACGCTCTACACATCAAAAAAGGCTCTTCCAAGAAATCAGCCTACGATCTTAAGAATTCTTTCGGAGACACCATGGAACGTCACACACTTGCCGCCATCGTTGACAATGAGGCCGGCGTTTTGGCACGGGTCATTGGTCTGTTTGCAGGCCGTGGTTACAATATCGAAAGCTTGACGGTGTCTGAGATCGACCACGAAAGCAAACGCTCACGCATCACGGTTGTGACAACGGGCACGCCTTCGGTCATCAATCAAATCAAAACCCAGCTAGAACGCATGGTTCCCGTTTATGAGGTGCACGACCTTACAGTTGAAGGCCCCTCAGTGGAACGCGAATTGGCACTGTTCAAAGTTGCAGGTGTTGGTGACAAACGGGTCGAGGCGATCCGCACGGCTGATATTTTTCGCGCGTCAGTCGTTGACACAACGCTGAACAGTTTTGTGTTTGAGCTGACAGGCACACCCGAAAAAATCGACGCATTTGCCGAATTGATGCGCCCATTAGGATTGTGTGAAGTTGCCCGCACAGGCGTTGCGGCCCTTGCGCGCGGATTGCGCGACGACGAATAGTTTTCTTTGTTCTTATTCAGAACAAAGACAAAAACGACATAGACGGTCGCATTAAAACGCGACCGTTTTGCTATTTTGGCACCAAATTCAGCTAAGAAACCCCATCAAAGGCTGAAATTATGCTTACCGATATATCCACAGTTCGCCGCCCTTTAGATCAGGCAAATGGCCTGCCTAATGCCCATTACATTGATCCACAGGTTCACGAAGAAGAAAAGCACGCGCTGTTTTTTGCGAATTGGGCCGCGCTTGATGTGGCGTCTGCTGTACCTGAAAACGGTGATGCAAAGCCAATCGAATTGCTGGGAATTCCGTTGTTGTTGCTGCGTGACCGCGAAGGCGTGGTGCGTGTTTTCCAAAACATCTGCCGCCACCGTGGAATGATTTTGGTTCAAGAACCCAGCAAAATTGAGGGCGCCATTCGATGCCCTTACCATTCTTGGTGTTATTCGACCCAAGGGAAATTGGTGTCCACACCCCATGTCGGCGGGCCTGGAAATAATGTGCATCCTGCAATTGTTCGATCCGAACTTGGCCTGCTTGAGGTGCGCAGCCACATCTGGCGCGACATTGTTTTTGTGAACATTGACGGTGCGGCTGATCCCTTTGAGATGGTGAATGCCGATTTAATCCAGCGCTGGGCAGAATTTGATCAACCTCATTATCATGGCGGCGGCTCAAGTGGCTTTACGCTTGATGTAAATTGTAACTGGAAACTAGCGGTTGAGAACTATTGCGAAAGCTATCATTTACCGTGGATACACCCCGGCCTAAACAGTTACTCGCGCCTTGAAGATCATTATCACATTGAAAAACAGGGTGAATATTCTGGTCAAGGCACACTCGTTTACCGTCAATTAGAGGGCGATCAAGGTGAAAAATTCCCCGATTTTTCAAACCTTAGCGACAAATGGAATGAAGGTGCCGAATACGTATCATTGTTCCCTAATGTATTGCTCGCGGCACAACGCGATCATGGATATGCAATCATTTTAGAACCAACCTCCCAAGGTACAACGGTTGAACATGTGCATTTGTATTATTCATCGACTGATACGGATCAAAAGTTACGGGAAACAAACGCAGACCTTTGGAAAGGCGTCTTTGAAGAGGATATTTTCGTGGTCGAAGGCATGCAAAAGGGTCGGCATACGCCAGGGTTTGACGGCGGACGTTTTTCACCCGCAATGGATGGCCCCACACATATTTTCCACGATTGGGTCGCTGGCAAAATTGAAAACCACAGACAACTAAAAGCCGCCGAATAACGCCTATTTTAGCGCCAGAATACGATCACGACCATTGGTAACCACATCTGCCAGTGGCTGATCGATATCGATCACAATACCCAATTCATCGGCTGACAATTGTTCTAACGCCGCGAACTGACTATCAAGCAAGGCCACGGGCATAAAATGCCCGCTCCGAGCGGCCATGCGGTTTTCAATAACCAAACGAGCCCCTGACAAATGTATAAAAACCACATCACCTGCGATTGCACGAATGCGGTCTCGGTATGCGCGTTTAAGTGCGGAACATCCGATGATGATGGGCGTTTCTGAACTTGCAAGTTCATGACCGACCAAATCCAGCCATGGTGCCCGATCCGCATCATTCAAAGGATCACCTGCCGACATTTTTGCAATGTTTTCAGGCGGATGCAAATCATCCCCGTCGCGATAAATCGCGCCTAGCTGTGGTGCAAGGGCCAAACCGACGCTGGTTTTCCCACACCCAGCAACACCCATGATGATCGCGCGTAACATAACCTACAGTGACGCGGTGATGCCGCCATCCACGTATAAAACATGCCCGTTTACAAAACTGGATGCCGCACTGGATAAAAATACCGCGGCACCCACAAGTTCGTCAACATTGCCCCAACGACCGGCTGGAGTGCGTTTTTCCAACCATGCGCTGAATTCCGGATCCGCCACCAAAGCCGCATTCAACGGTGTGTCAAAATATCCTGGTGCGATGGAATTGCACTGCAACCCATGTTTTGCCCAATCAGTCGCCATGCCTTTGGTCAAATTTCCAACCGCGCCCTTTGTGGCTGTATAAGGCGCAATACCCGGACGGGCCAATGCAGTTTGAACAGACGCGATGTTGATGATTTTACCCGCCTTGCGCCCAATCATATGACGCGCAACTGCCTGACCGACGTGAAATACACTGGCGACATTGGTTTGCAACAAACGCTCAAAGGCATCCGCTGGAAAATCCTCTAATTCCGTGCGGTGCTGCATTCCGGCGTTGTTCACCAAAATATCAATCGCGCCTGAACTGGCCTCAAACGCATCAACGGCTGTTCGAACGGCATCGTGATCTGTTGCATCAAATGCCAGCTCCTCGATCATGTGACCCAAAGCGCGCAATTCTGCGGCCGCAGACGCCAGCTTCGCTGTATCCCGCCCATTCAATACAATGGCGGCACCGGCTTCGGCCATGCCCTTAGCCAAGGCAAACCCAATGCCCTGACTGGACCCAGTAATTAACGCGCGTTTGCCCGTAAGATCGAAAAGTGCGTTAGTATTGGCCATGATGTTTTCCTGTTTCTGCTCGACACAATTGCTTGGGCGTCTATGCTAGCGCAACCATTCAGGACAAGGAAGACCCGATGCCAAAATCCACCAAAGCAATTGTTATTCATGCCGCGCACGATCTTCGTATTGAGGATCATCCAGTTGATAATCTGGGTGCCAATCAGGTCTTGATCAAAATGGCGGCAGGCGGCATTTGCGGGTCTGACTTGCATTATTACAACCACGGCGGCTTTGGCACGATCAAAGTGCGCGAACCCATGGTTTTGGGTCACGAGGTATCTGGTCACATCGTTGAGGTGGGCAATGACGTTGAAAATCTGCAAAAAGGTCAACTGGTTGCAGTATCCCCTTCTCGTCCCTGTTCGAAATGTTCCTATTGCTTGCAAGGTACCCCAAATCATTGCTTGAACATGCGTTTTTATGGCTCCGCCATGCCCTTTCCCCACATCCAAGGCGCGTTTCGCGAAGTGATGATTGCGGATGCCAGCCAATGCGCGATCGCGGATGGACTAAGCGCAGGCGAGGCGGCCATGGGCGAACCATTAGCGGTTGTTCTTCATGCCCTAAAACAGGCCGGTGATCTTATGGGCAAATCCGTCCTTGTCACTGGATGCGGCCCTATTGGCACATTAACCATATTGGCGGCGCGGCGCGCAGGTGCCAAAACCATCATCGCAACAGACCTAAGTGATTTCACCTTGGGCGTGGCGGCCAAATGCGGGGCGGATCATACATTGAACATGAAGAATGATCCCGACAGATTGGCACCATATTCCACCGATAAAGGTCAAATTGATGTGCATTTTGAATGTTCCGGCGCGGCACCGGCCCTTGCCGCGGGTGTTCAGGCTGTGCGTGCTCGCGGCACCATCGTGCAACTTGGATTGGGCGGTGACATGACCGTTCCCATGCAATCGATGACGGCCAAGGAAATTACGTTAAAAGGCTCGTTTCGCTTCCATGCCGAATTCGCAACCGGCATAACCATGATGCAAAAAGGGTTGATCGATGTGAAGCCATTGATCACGCACAGCCTGCCCATGGAAAGGGCGATTGAGGCGTTTGAACTGGCCAGCGATCGTACACAAGCGATGAAGGCACAGTTGGTGTTTGGATAAATTGAACACGGGCTTCCAATTTGAAACACCGCGCTTAGATGTTCAGCCATGGGATCAAACGCTGTCTGATAACGCTTTGCGCGCGCGCCTTGTTGATCAACTTGCGACCATCCTAACCCCGCCCGTTTTACACCACTTGCCCAAACCTTTGCAGCTAGCCCAACCCCCGCATGCAATCGAAAATTGGATAAACGAGCGCGCGGCCGAAAGTGCAGTCTTGACGATCTACGACAAGGCAAACCACAGCCTGTTAGGCCTTATGATCCTAGCCAGTTTCCCTCAAGACAATGCAACGACGACCGTTCATTTAGGGTATCTTTTAGGGGAAACCACGTGGGGTAAAGGTTTTGCCTCGGAATTGATCATGGGATTGATCACCGAATATAAAAACCAAGCCACCCCGCTTCGTTTGCTTGGCGGCGTGGAAACAAGCAATCCCGCTTCTGCACGCGTGCTGGTAAAAAATGGATTTAGCCGCGTCGAAACAATTTCAACCGCAGAAACAGAATTTTACGAACTCATTTTATAAAACTAAACAGCCCCCTAACAAACAATCCAAGTGTTTTCTTCTGGTTGAAAATATCCCCGCCGGAGGCATGTCGCCATCGGCGACCTCTTCTTTCAACCTCAACAAAAATTGCCCTCACCAAAAAGAAAAACGGCGAGGGTTTCCCCCCGCCAGTTTCGCTGATCAAGCTCATCGTTGTGTACTGCCCGGTACTTATTTTCTGCCTGCGGCTTGATCTGCGCCAGGGACGAGCGCACCCGTCCCGGAACTCGCGAAAATGCAGGAGGGCAGCCCCTGCATCTTGCGAAACTTGTTAGCTACAACCCGAGGTTCCCCCACAGGTGTTGCACTTCATACAGGTGCCATTACGAACCAATGTGTAGTTGCCACATTCGCCACAAGGATCACCCTCATAACCTTGGATTTTGGCCTTGGTTTTTTCATCCATCCCCATGGCCACACCGATATTGCCACCACCAGTCGATGTCGTCGTCCTGGCCATTTTGGTTTCAGGCACCAAAGTTTGCAGCGTGCTCACAGGATCAGCGGATGTATCCAAAGCAGTGGCGCCTTGCGTTAGCATCCCGCCTGCCCCGCCTTGCAGAACAACCAGTTCTTGCGGCATGCGGCGACGAAGATAACCAGTGGAACTGATCTGTTTCAACACCTCTAGGGATTTGTTGGCAGAAGATTCGCTGACTTCGGTAAAGTTTGGTTTACCTTCGTCTTCGCCTTTGCCCAAATCATCAAAATGCGTGCCTTCGGGTTGAACATGCGCCAAATCGGAACGATCAAGATAAGACACAGCCAATTCGCGGAAAATGTAGTCCAGAATGGACGTGGCATTCTTGATGGTTTCATTGCCTTGAACCATGCCAGCTGGCTCAAATTTGGTGAAGGTAAACGCGTCAACGAATTCCTCGAGTGGCACGCCATATTGCAAACCAACAGACACCGCGATGGCGAAGTTGTTCATCATGGCGCGGAAACCAGCACCTTCTTTGTGCATATCGATGAAAATTTCGCCCAATTGGCCGTCTTCATACTCGCCTGTGCGCAAATAGACTTTGTGCCCACCGACGTTGGCTTTTTGTGTGTATCCACGACGCCGCTGAGGCATCTTTTCGCGATCAGCTTTGCGGATTTCTTTGACAATGATTTTTTCCACGATCTTTTCGGCCAGAACAGCCGCTTTTTCGTGGTTGGACCCTGTTTCAAGAATTTCTGCTGCGTCATCGTCATCTTCAACCAAGGACGCGGCCAAAGGTTGTGACAGTTTGGAACCATCGCGATACAAAGCGTTGGCTTTTAGACCCAAGGACCAGCTGTATTCATAGGCTTCTTGGCAATCTTCAATCGTCGCATCATTTGGCATGTTGATCGTTTTAGAAATCGCGCCCGACAAGAACGGCTGCGCAGCGGCCATCATAGTGATGTGGCTATTCACGCTTAGGAAACGTTTGCCTTTTTTGCCACAAGGATTTGCACAATCAAAGATCGACATGTGCTCTTCTTTAAGGAACGGCGCGTTTTCAAGTGTCATCGTACCGCAAACGTGATCATTGGCGGCATCAATCTGTGCGCGGGTAAAGCCCAAGGAACGCAGCAAGTCAAAACCAGGGTCATTTAGTTTTTCTTGTGGAATTCCAAGAACGTCGCGACAGAACTGTTCGCCCAGTGTCCATTGGTTGAACACAAAACGGATGTCAAAGGCCGACGGCAAGGCCGCTTCAATCTTGTCCAATTCAACCTGTGTGAAACCATTGCCAATCAATGCAGTGTGGTTGATGTCAGGTGCGTTGCCCAAGGTGCCGTGTCCAACCGCATAGGAAATGATTTCCTCGATTTGGCTAGATGAATACCCTTGCGCCTCAAGCGCGCCTGGAACCGAACGGTTGATGATTTTGAAATAACCACCGCCTGCAAGTTTCTTGAATTTCACCAATGCGAAATCAGGCTCAATACCGGTTGTGTCACAATCCATTACCAGTCCGATGGTGCCTGTAGGCGCAACAACGGTGGTTTGTGCATTACGATACCCGTGCTTTTCGCCAAGGGCCAATGCTTCGTCCCAAGACGCGCGCGCCATGTCAACCATGTCTTGGTCTGGGCAATTTGCGGCATCAAGTGGCACGGGCGCCATGTTCAGCCCTTCGTACCCGTCAGTTTTGGAATGCACAGCGCGGTGATGGTTACGCATAACCCGCAGCATGTGTTTTTCGTTCACTTTGTATTTCTCAAATGGTCCCTGATCTTTGGCCATTTCAGCAGAGGTCGCATAAGAAACACCACACATAATCGCGGTTAAGGCACCACAGATTGCACGACCTTCGTCGCTGTCATAAGAATAGCCCATGTTCATCAACAGGCCACCCAAGTTGGCGAAACCAAGACCTAACGTGCGGGTTTCATAAGAACGTTGCGCAATTTCCTTGGATGGGAATTGTGCCATCATCACAGAAATTTCCAGCGTAATCGCCCAAAGACGAGAAGCATGCATATAGGCCGCTGTGTCGAATTTCTTGTCGTTGTAGAACGTCAAAAGGTTCATCGAGGCAAGGTTACACGCCGTGTCATCCAAGAACATATATTCAGAACAAGGGTTTGAGCCGCGAATTTCACCATCTTCAGGGCATGTGTGCCATGCGTTGATCGTATCGTGATATTGAATGCCAGGATCAGCACAGGCCCATGCGGCGTGACCGATTTGTTCCCACAATTCACGTGCGCTGATGGTTTTCTTAACTTTGCCATCTGTACGGTTGGTTAGATCCCAGTCTGCGTCGTTTTTAACAGCATCAAGGAAAGCATCCGTAACACGCACAGTGTTGTTAGAATTTTGACCTGAAACTGATGAATAGGCCTCTGAATCCCAATCTGTGTCATACGTAGTGAATTCAATCGATGTGTAACCTTGACGGGCGTATTGCAGCACGCGGTTCACGTATGTTTCTGGGATTGCAACTTTTTTGGCCGCACGAATCGCCGATTTTAGCGCATCATTGGCTTTTGGATCTGTCGCATCCTCGATTTTGCCATCCCATACACGGATCGCATCAAAGATTTCGCCCAGTTTTTCTTTGTGCATTTTAGAACCAGCAACGATAGACGCCACTTTCTGTTCCTCAATGACTTTCCAGTTAATGAATTCCTGAACGTCAGGGTGATCAACGTCAACGATAACCATCTTGGCTGCACGACGTGTTGTGCCGCCTGATTTGATCGAGCCGGCGGCGCGATCGCCAATCTTGAGGAAATCCATCAAACCGCTTGATTTGCCGCCACCGGACAGTTTTTCGCCGTTGCCACGCACGTGGCTAAAGTTAGTGCCCGTACCAGAGCCGTATTTAAACAAACGCGCTTCGCGCATCCACAAATCCATAATGCCGCCATCGTTGACCAGATTGTCAGAACAACCTTGGATAAAGCATGCATGCGGCTGTGGGTGCTCATATGATGAGGTGGATTTTGTCAAAACGCCGGTTTTGTAATCTACATAGTGGTGACCTTGGCCCGGACCATCGATGCCGTACGCCCAATGCAGACCAGTGTTGAACCACTGTGGTGAATTCGGCGCACCCATTTGTTTGGCCAGAATGATGCGCATTTCGTCAAAATATGCGCGTGCATCTTCTTCAGTTGAGAAGTAGCTACCTTTCCAGCCCCAATATGTCCATGCACCAGCAAGACGATCGAATACTTGTTTGGCAGAATTTTCACCAACGAAACGTTTTTCTTCGGGCAATTTGGCCAAAGCGGCCTCGTCAGGAACAGACTTCCACAAAAATTCTGGGATGCCTTTTTCTTTGACGGCTTTTACATGGGCCGGAACGCCAGCTTTACGAAAGTATTTCTGCGCCAATACATCCGCTGCAACTTGCGACCAGCTTGCTGGTACTTCTAGGTCATCTTGATGAAAAACCACAGTGCCGTCAGGATTGCGAATCTCTGAAACTGTGATGGAAAATTCCAAAGCGGCATAAGCGTCTTTGCCTGCTTCAGTGAATTTGCGTTCTATTAACATACCCGTCCTCTAACCCTTGTTGCCAGTTGCGATGCTTGCTGCATTGCTTGTTGGCGTGTTCAATTCAGTTACTTCTGTCAGCCCGAGTAAGGGGCCAGTTTTTGCCGAAAACAAAATGCAAACAGGGTCGCTGATTCCATGCCCTCTATGGGGTCAAATCAACATGGACGCCGTTCAAACAGCTTTTTGCCCATATTTATCAGTCTTAAGTCCCTGCTACGCCTCCACACTACATATAGTGCTCTTGCTGTCAGCTTGCACTAATTGGCGCATTGGGAGGGCTTGGGTCAACGTTAAAATTACAAAAATAATTAAATAAAATCGTTGACGCATATGAAAAAATAAAAGCGGCGACAGGTCAGATGATTCACGCGTCAGTGATCATTTGCGGTCATTAACAACTCTATTCTGATTTATGAAAGGGTTACCGTAGCTTATCCACAGAATCTGATTTCTTGGGTGAAGTTACCCACAGAATTTTGTCCAAATGGTCCAAGAAATCTGGCCAAATAAAAATGGCACAGATCAACGCAAGCGCAACCGCTTAAGGTTGAGTGAGCTTGTCTGTATTTCTGTTTTTAGAAAATGGTCGGGACGGCAAGATTCGAACTTGCGGCCTACGGTACCCAAAACCGTCGCGCTACCAGGCTGCGCTACGCCCCGACGAGGTGGTTCCTAACGGCCCTTGGCCGCGTTGAAAACCCCTAAGTCACTGCAAAAGTGAAAAAACTTCAATCAAAGGCAAATCATTTTCAATTCGCGGTCAATAATCCGCCAAATTACAGCTTATTCGCAGGGCCAAGCGGCCCGATCTTGGTTTAAACTAGGATGTCTCAGCATGCTGCCTTCGTTGATTCCCATAGATTTGGCCAAACCACCGTTGATTTCCAGCACGTACTGAATACGCGTTCCACCGGGAATCGACGTTTCATCGTGGGGAATCGCATTTTCATGGATATGCCGAACTTTACCTTTGGGTCCCGCGAATATCATGTCCAAGGGAATCAACGTGTTCTTCATCCAAAACGCAACAGGTTGCGGGCGGTCATAAACGAACAGCATTCCTGAACTTCGCGCCATCTTGGGACGGCTCATTAAACCAATTGCACGTGTCTGTGGCGTATCAACGACCTCGACATTAAAGCGCGCCAAGCCAAAGTCGCCTTTGATGTCTAATTGTTCCGGCAGACAGTTTGCGGCCGCCACAACAGATGTTGATAAATAAATTGCGAAAGAAGTTAATAGGCGTTTCATACCTATTGTGATGCCATATCCCAGCTGCGGACTTCAACAGCCATTTTTCCGCGTTCGCCATCTGCTATTTTCAAACAGATCGCTTCGCCTGGCATTAAATCGGCCAATCCATACCGTCGAAGGGTTTCAACGTGGACGAAAATGTCATCAGAGCTGCCAAATTCATTGGCGAACCCAAATCCCTTTGATTTGTCGAACCACTTGATCCGCGCAGCCACCAATTCCAGCTCGCTTAAATCAAAGGCCATACCAGGGAATTCAACAAATTCACTTTCGATTGCGGTATCAACTGAACCGATGCTGATCACTTCGGTTGCTTGTATGCCGCGTGCGGTATCTTGCACAGCAATCACTAAAGGTGTGGCATCCGCGATCGAACTTTGACCGAAATTTCTTAGCACATTTGCGTGCAGAAGGATATCAGACCCTCCTTCATCTGAAACAACAAAACCAAACCCTTTGGCCTGATCAAACCATTTCACTTTCCCACTAACGGTACGCACGGCGCCTTCTGATTGCTGAATATTACTAAATTGCATTTTTACTCTCTTGTACCCTGAGGATACAATGAGCGTTCCAACATTCGTTTGGCAAGCACTAATTCGTTGCAATTTGCAAAATTCGCAAATTGCAACACTTTACCTAAGGGTTAAGACGGTTAATTGTCCAAGTCGCATCTATATCCGGTTTTTCCCATTTAAAACGGTCGTGTAGGCGATTTGGACCATCCGCCCAAAATTCCATTTCAAGCGGTTTTATGCGAAACCCACCCCAATGAGGGGGGCGCTCAGGACTTGCCCCTAGGGCATCTTTATTTTCCCTAACGGCATTTTCAAGTTCTTCCCGGTTTAAAAGGGGGCGACTTTGTTGCGATGCCCATGCCCCGATCCGGCTATCTAATGGCCGACTATTGTAATAGGCATCCGCCTGAGCGCCGTCTTCTTTTTCGACCAGTCCGCGAATACGCACTTGGCGGCGCAACGATTTCCAATGAAAGTTTAAAGCGGCTTTCCCAGATGAAATTAGTTCTTGGCCCTTTGAACTTTCGTAGTTGGTGTAGAATACGAATGCATTATCCTCGATCTCTTTTAACAGAACAATACGAACGTTGGGCATACCACTTTGGTCTACTGTTGCTAAAGAAACAGCAATTGCGTCATTTAGTTCTGTTTTTTTTGCTTCCGCCAGCCAGGATTTAGCAAGGGCAATTGGGTCGTCTCCGGCAAAAATTCCACTTCTGTCAGTCATGTTCTTGTCCTTTGTGTTTGGCTTGGGCATCTTAGGGATTATCATTGGTGCGATCACATTCCCTTGAGTCGCCCTCAAGATTGGCCTAAACGGGCGACACTTCAAGGGTAGAAGGCAAGGAAAAACAAAATGAGCGACTTACTAAAAGGTAAACGCGGCCTGATCATGGGTCTAGCGAATGACAAATCCATTGCATGGGGCATTGCTAAGGCTTGCGCCGATGAAGGTGCGGAACTTGCATTTTCGTATCAAGGCGACGCCCTAAAGAAACGGGTTGCACCATTAGCTGCTCAAGTTGGCTCGGACATTGTATTGCCTTGCGATGTGACAGACACTGCATCAATGGATGCGCTGTTTGCGGAACTTGAAAATGTTTGGGGCAGCCTAGATTTTGTTATTCATGCCATCGGGTTTTCTGACAAATCAGAATTGCGTGGCCGTTATGTTGACACAACTGCCGAAAACTTCCGCATGACGATGGATATTTCCGTCTATTCCTTTACCGCGATCGTTCAGCGTGCCGAAAAGCTGATGACCAATGGTGGTTCTGCGGTCACCATGACCTATTACGGTGCGGAACAAGTTATGCCGCACTATAATGTCATGGGTGTTGCCAAAGCCGCGCTTGAAGCATCAGTTAAATATATGGCTGAGGATTTGGGCAAGAAGAACATCCGCGTGAATGCTATTTCCGCAGGCCCCATCAAAACATTGGCTGCCAGTGGCATCGGTGATTTCCGTTACATCATGAAATGGAACGAGTTGAATTCGCCCTTACGTCGTAACGTGACCCAAGAAGAGGTCGGCAAATCAGCGCTTTATCTGGTTTCTGATCTTGCCTCTGGTGTGACAGGTGAAAATCTGCACGTAGACGCCGGATACCATGTCGTCGGTATGAAAGCCGTTGATGCGCCAGATATCGATGCCGTAACTGGCCGTAAATAAGGACTACGATTATGAATGACCGCCTCCTGCCCCATGAAAAAGGTTTCCACGTCAGCTGGGATCAAATGCATCGTGACAGTCGCGCCTTGGCGTGGCGGTTAGATGGACAAGGGCCGGGTGAGGAAGGGTCTTGGAAAATGGTTGTCGCCATCACACGTGGTGGCATGGCGCCGGCCATGATCATTGCGCGCGAACTTGACGTGCGTTGTGTCGACACGATCAGCGTGAAATCATACGATCACCAAGATCAAACAACCGCCAAAGTTCTTAAATCGCCAGATGCCGAATTGATGGGCGATGGCACTGGTGTTCTGATTATTGACGATCTTGTGGACAGCGGCAAAACGCTTGAGTTGGTGCGCAGTCTTTATCCAAACGCGCATTTTGCCACCGTTTACGCAAAGCCAAGCGGTCGCCCACAGGTGGATACGTTTATCACCGAGGTCAGCCAAGACACATGGATTTTCTTCCCGTGGGATATGGCGTTGCAATATGTTCAGCCCTATCGCGGATCTGATTGATCTTACGTCACACTATTCCTTAAGGCCGAATTCATGCCAACAATGCCACGCACCGCCGCTACCTTTTCGCCTCCGGTAATGGAGGCTCGTCGCTGGCTAGAAGGTATTGAGTTTACCGATGATTGGCCGTTGATCAACGTCAGCCAAGCGGCCCCTGTTGATGCGCCCCCTCGCCCTATGTTGGAGGCGATGGCAAACATCGTTTTGACCGATCCCGAGGCCCATTTGTATGGGCCCGTATTGGGTCTGCCTGCTTTGCGCCAACAAGTTGCACAGACTTGGTGCGCCTCATATGGCGGGGACATCAAATCTGATAATGTTGCAATAACAAGCGGTTGCAATCAGGCCTACACGGGCGCGATTGCCTCGTTATGTGCAGAAGGTGACGAAATCATCCTGCCCGCACCATATTATTTCAACCACCGTATGTGGCACGACATGATGGGCGTGAACACGGTTGTTTTGGATTCTGGTGAAAACTTGATCCCCGATGCCGCCGATGCGGCAGCGTTGATTACAGAAAAAACGCGGGCATTGGTTTTAGTCAGCCCAAATAACCCAGGTGGCGTTGAATATCCCGCGCCCACGTTGCGTGCTTTTTATGAATTGGCCAAAAATAAAGGTTTGTCCCTTATAATTGATGAAACCTATCGTGATTTTGACAGCCGGACTGGCGCCCCTCATGATTTATTCCAAGACGCTGATTGGGGTGATACGCTTATTCAGCTTTATAGTTTTTCCAAAGCTTATCGTTTGACGGGTCACCGCGTGGGCGCCATGACAGCGTCTATTGAAAGACTAGCAGAAGTCGAAAAGTTTTTGGACACGACCACGATTTGCCCCAACCAAATCGGTCAACGTGCCGCCCTTTGGGGAATGCAGAACCTTGATACTTGGTTGGCTGGCGAACGTCTGGAAATACTCGATCGGCGTGCGGCGATTGAAGAAGGATTTCCACGCCTCAAAGGGTGGAATTTGTTAGGATGTGGTGCTTATTTTGCCTATGTCGAACATCCATTTGATATGGATAGCGATGATCTGGCACGCAAGTTGGTGGCCGACGCTGGTGTTTTGGTTCTGCCAGGTACAATGTTCCGCCCCACCCGCGCCCAAGGCGGAGATGGCGCCGCCGAGCGTCAGTTACGCATTGCTTTTGCAAATGTGGATCGTGCTGCAATCAGCGGGCTTTTTGGTCGTTTAGAGGGTTTGAATTACCCGCGTCGCTAGACAAAACACCAATTTTTGATCCCTGATCAGTTTCCAAGTGCCCTTGTCGCTTGCCCCGCCTTCGTTAACCCCCTAAACATCCTGAAACCAAACCTGAAAAGAGGTACTATTCTGATGGCCAAATTTGCGAAATCCAAAACCGCTTCCTACGCTGTGTACGGCGTTCTTGGCCTTCTGGTGCTAAGTCTTGGTGGCTTTGGCGTCACAAGCTTTGGCGGGTCAACCCAGTCCGTTGCCTCGGTTGGTGATCGCGAAGTTGGGGTAAATGAATACGCCCGTGCGGTGAACAACGAGCTTTCTCGTTTGTCCCAGCAATTTGGTCAGCAAATCACGCTTGAACAAGCCCGCGCATTTGGTGTTGTCGACAATGTTTTGCAACAATTGCTTTCACAGGCCGCCGTTGACAACGAAGTCGTGCGCCTTGGGTTTTCCATCGGCGACGAAGAAGTCCGCAAACAAATCCTTGAGATCCCAGCTTTCCAAAGCTTGGGCGGTCAATTCGATAAGGTAAATTATGAGGAACGCCTGCGTTCCAGCGGCCTTTCAACGAAAGAATTTGAAAATAACTTGCGCATTCAAACTGCTCGTACCTTTTTGCAAGGTGCCGTTGGTGGTGGTGTCATCGGCAATTCAGCATATGGCGACGCAGTCATTGATTTCCTAACCCAAGAGCGTAATTTTGAATGGGCGCTTCTGGATGCCAGCGCCCTAAGCGAAGAAGTAACAGCAACCGATGCTGACCTTCAGGCGTATTACGATGAAAACCCAGCCACGTTTACGTTGCCTGAATCTCGTCAAATTACATATGCTGTTTTGTTGCCGGAAACTGTGGCCGCAACGATTGAAGTTCCTGCCAGCGAAATTCAAGCGGTCTATGACGAACGTGCCGCCGAATTCCAAAAGCCAGAACGTCGCTTGACCGAACGTTTGGCATTTGCCGATGAAGCCGCGGCAAACGCCGCCAAGGCGCGATTGGACAGTGGCGAAGTTCGTTTTGCTGATTTGTTGGCTGAACGTGATCTGACCCTCGAAGATGTTGATATGGGCGAAGTGACCCGCGATGATCTTTATGAAGAAACGGCCAATGCTTTGTTTGCAGACGGCTTTTTGGGCATTGCAGGCCCACTTCCTAGCAGTGTTGGCCCTGCAATCTTTCGTGTGAATGGCGCATTGGCCGCGATCGACACCCCCTTAGAAGATGTTCAAGAAGACATCCGGTCCGAACTGGCGCAATCGCGCGCACGTCGTGAAATTTTGGATTACATCACCGAGGTGGATGATCTGTTGGCTGGTGGCGCAACATTAGAAGAAGTTGCCGCAGAAACTCAGATGACGTTGGAAACAACAGATATCACCACCGAAAGCGCCGAAGACATGGCCGCGTATAACGAATTTCGCGCGGCTGCACTTTCAGCCCAAGACGGCGATTTCCCAGAGATTACAGAACTGTCAGACGGCGGTATCTTTGCCTTGCGTTTAGACGGCATTACACCGCCAACGTTGCAAGACATCGAGGCAGTGACTGATCAACTTAACGAAGCATGGACATACGCAGAAACTCAAATCCGCCTAAACACTTTGGCTGATGAAAAAGCGGCGTCCCTTGAAGGCGATGTGTTGTTTGCAGATCAGGGTTTGCGATCAATTGCCGAAGTGAACTTGCGCCGCGATGGCACTGTTGCGGGCACGCCACCGACCACAGTATTTGAGGCATTCAACCTTGAGCTGGGTCAATTAACAACGATTGATGGCGTAAATGAAGTTTATATTGTGCGTCTGAACGCGATCAACACGGATACACAAACCGAAGAAGACGAAGGTCTTTCTGCGATTGTTGCCAATGAGGTTAACGGTAGCCTTTCAAACGACATCTACGCAGCCTTCACCAACGCTGTACGTGCTGACGCGGGCGTAAGCATCAATACGACAGCAGTGAATGCGGTCCTTACCCAACTTGCGACTAACGGCGGCTTTTAATTCGATGCTAAGTCCAGAATTTTCCAACTTTGAAGCGGCCTTTAACAACGGTGAAAACCAAGTTGTTTCAATGCGTTTGGCCGCTGATTTGGATACGCCGGTATCCTTGATGTTGAAACTGGCCGAGGCCCGTAAAGACAGCTTTATTTTGGAATCTGTGACTGGCGGCGAGGTTCGTGGCCGATATTCTGTTGTGGGCATGAAACCCGATCTGATTTGGCGCTGTAATGGCAACAATGCTGAAATCAATCGTTCTGCACGGTTTGACCCTGATGCGTTCACCGCCCTTCCCGATCATCCGCTAGACAGCTTGCGGGCGTTGATTGCCGAAAGCCACATCAATTTGCCAACTGATTTACCGCCAATTGCGGCGGGTCTATTTGGGTATCTTGGCTATGACATGATCCGTTTGGTCGAACATTTGCCCAACGTGAACCCAGATGTTCTGGGCGTGCCTGATGCGATCCTTCAACGGCCTTCGGTTGTGGCTGTTCTGGACGGCGTAAAAGGCGAAGTGACCGTTGTGGCCCCTGTTTGGGTCAGCAGTGGATTGTCCGCGAAAGCCGCCTATGCCCAAGCCGCCGAGCGTGTCATGGACGCTGTGCGCGATTTGGAACGACAGGTTAATGGTCGGGATCGCGAATTGGGCGAAACTGTTGAAGTGGGTGAACCCGTTTCAAATTTTACCCATGGCGCCTATCTGGAAGCCGTTGAAAAGGCCAAAGAATACATCAAAGCCGGTGATATTTTTCAGGTCGTGCCCAGCCAACGCTGGACGCAAGATTTCAAGCTGCCGCCGTTTTCCCTGTACCGTTCTTTGCGCCGTACGAACCCATCACCATTTATGTTCTTTTTCAACTTTGGTGGGTTTCAAGTTATCGGGGCTAGCCCTGAAATTCTTGTACGCCTTCGTGACACTGAGGTTACAATTCGCCCCATCGCTGGCACACGCAAGCGCGGTATCAATGAGGCCGAAGACAAGGCGCTTGAGGCTGATTTGATGGCCGACAAAAAAGAATTGGCCGAACATTTGATGTTGCTGGACTTGGGTCGCAATGACACGGCCAAAGTATCTAAAATCGGCACAGTTCGCCCCACTGAACAATTCATAGTCGAGCGTTACAGCCACGTAATGCACATCGTATCAAACGTGGTTGGCGAAATCGCCGAGGGCGAAGACGCCTTGTCAGCGCTGTTGGCTGGCTTGCCCGCTGGCACAGTATCGGGTGCGCCAAAAGTGCGCGCCATGGAAATCATTGACGAGTTGGAACCAGAAAAGCGCGGCGTTTATGGTGGTGGCTGCGGATATTTTTCAGCAAATGGCGACATGGACATGTGTATCGCCCTGCGTACTGCCGTTCTAAAGGATGAAAAGCTGTATGTTCAGGCTGGTGGTGGCGTTGTGTACGACAGCGACCCACAGGCTGAATTTGAAGAAACCGTGAATAAGTCAAACGCAATTAAAGCTGCTGCACGTAATGCTGGGATTTTCACGCGCCAAGGCAATTCCTAAATCAACCTGGCCGCGTACTGAAAGATATTGCAACCCTGAACTAGTCACCAAAAGCGGGGCGAAACGTCAAAACCCCTTCGGGATAAAAGTCGTTAAATGAAAGCCCTTGAACCAGCGCGTCAGGTAATTGCTGATACTTCAATCGCCCGTCCCCTATAAATCCAAAGCGTCCGTAATAATTCGGGTCACCTATCAATGCACACCCAGCAGCGCCCTTTTCTTTCAGCAGAGAAAGACCTTTGTTGATAATCGCACTGCCAATTCCGGTGCGTTGCAATTCTGGTAATACGGAAATAGGTCCCAAGCCGAACCAATTGATATCGTTGTCTGAAATTGCAATTTGGGAAAATGCGACATGACCAAAAATTTTGCCATTCTTGACGGCAACGATTGACAACGTCAGGTCACCATCGGCACGCAAATCATTGACAACTTGCGGTTCCGTGCCATCGGAATAGGCCATCGGTTCAAACGCCACAGCGGTTAAGTCAAAAATTTCTTTTTCATCGCCAGTTTTTTCTAATCTGATTTCTATCACTGCATTCACCGATATGTTGCGCGTTGAAACCAATTTAGAAAGATGCTTACTTATTGTCACCACTTAGGGATGTTCGCTTCTCGAATAGATATCCTTTGTGACATTCCCTGTTGAGCAAAACGATGACATTAGGAAAATCAAAATGATCAAGAAATCTATTACTGTCCCAATTATTTTGTTTTTCTTCAGCATAGCCACGATCGCGTTTGCCTTAGCACAGGCGATCCAAATCCCTTTGGGGACACTTCCTGAGGAAAACGCCCGTATTTCGACCGTACCTTTTTCCCATTTTGCGCATGCCCTTGGTGGTGTGCTTTTTGGTATAATTGGCCCCATTCAGTTTGGGCGTGTTTTGGCGAAAAAATACGGCCGTTTGCATCGGATTATGGGGCGGATTTTCGTGATAGCCGGTGCATTTTTAGCCCTAAGTTCTATTTCACTTTTGTGGCAGTTCCCGGATAGCGGATCATTCCTTGTCAGCAGAGGCAGGCTTGTATTTGCCGTGGCCTTGGCAATTTCATTATTTTTTGCGGTTAAGTCCGCGAAATTGCGCCAATTCAAACTGCACCGAGACTGGATGATCCGCGCCTATGCCGTTGGCATTGGTGCAACTGCGGTTTCAAATGTGTTTATTCCGATTTTTGTCATTACAGGTGAACCACCAATTGGCACAGTTGCCGACATAATTTTTATAGGTTCATGGTTTCTTGTCGTGGTATTTGCTGATTGTCTGGTTAGATACATTCGCAAAAAAGAATCTTAGGTTAAGCCTGAACAAATTCTTGGGCATTAGATTGTGCCTTGCTCATTAATGAGCGTTAATAACCTTGTTTGGGTTCATGATGTTTTGTGGATCAATCGCGCGCTTTATTGCTTTCATCATTTCAATTTTTCCCGCATCGCCATATTTGGAAAGTGCTTCTCTTTTATCTGTGCCAATTCCGTGTTCGGCAGAAAAAGAACCACCCATTTCTGTTAGGCCCTGATAAAGCACGGCGGAAATGTCATCATACATTTCAATGACGCTGGTTTCTTTCGCGATTGTATAATGCAGGTTTCCATCCCCAAGATGCCCCATAAAAAAGATCCTCAGGTCGGGATCAAGTTTATGCAATCTCGCGCGACTTTCCCTTTCAAATTCATCCAGTTTGGCTAGCGGAATAGAAATATCAAACCAGCATCCATCTGGAAAAAGATCGTTGATTAGAAACGTATCTTCGCGCACCAACCAGATGTTTTTCCGTTCCTGTTCATTTTTGGCCAAAATAGCATCGTTGATTTCACCCGCTTCCAAACTGGCTGCCAAAACATCCAATAACTGGTCATTTTCCTGCGTTTTATGAACGTCAACAACGACAAAGACATCGCCGTCAAGGTGGCCAAAGTGATCGTTAAATCCCAAGGCATCGCTGGTTACAGAGAAAAAATCTTGCCCCATAATTTCAGCCGCTAAAAGATCAGCCCCAAACGCGCGACGCAGGCGACGACAATAGGCCAAAGCCGACGATATATTCGGCACAGCGGCCAAAATGGTATCCCGTTGGGATGTTGCGGGTTCTAACTTTAGAACGACACCTGTGACGATGCCCAGCGTGCCTTCTGACCCAATTAGCAATTGTTTTACGTCATAACCCTCGTTGGCTTTGATCACTTGTTTTAGATCGCTCATTACTGTGCCATTTGGCAAAACCGCCTCAAGCCCCAAGACGCGATTGCGCATGATGCCGTTGCGAAATGCCTCGCCGCCACCGGCGTTTGTGGCGACCATTCCGCCAATCGTGCATGTTCCTCGCGCCGCGATATCAATGCCAACGGTCAGCCCATGTTCGTTGACCGCATCCTCAAGCTGGCTAAGCGTGACACCTGCATCCACAATTGCAATGGCAGCGTCCACATCGATATGTCGAATGGTGTTCATCCGATCCAACATCATGATCAGCTGGCCCTGCTTTGTGACCGCTCCACCAGCAAGCCCCGTGCGTCCACCTTGTGGCACGATGCTAACGCTTGCTCCGGCGCACCATGTCACGATTTTACGGACATCGTTTAATGACTTGGGGCAAGTCGCAAGTTGTGCGCCAAAGTTTTCTTCATCAATGCCTGGATCACGCCCATCAAGATCTTCAAATGTCAGTATTTTGACATTCAAGGCAGCCAAGTTTTTGGCAAGTTGATCCGTTTGTGACATGGCTGGCTTTCAAACCTTACCTAGGCAGGGAAAGAACTGCGGAAATGGGTGCCAATACGATTTCATCTGGACGTTCATCAAGGGACCATTCAATCACTGCCTGAAGAGTATTTGCATTCGTTTGCCCGACAACAACGACATCGCCTGCCTGCCCTGCCCTAAAGGCAGCGCGTGAAAGATAGCGCTTGATCAAATTGGCCGCTTCGCCCTCTGCATCGAGAACACGGAAAACGGATGTGTTTTTCACGTCCAGTTTATCTGCTTCGCGGGACGATCCGTTAAGACCACCTTCATAAGAAATAAGACCATGGCCAGTAATCGAGAATTTCTCGGCCGTTTGCGCTTGAATATCTCGGCTGGAATTTAAAACACCCTCAGTTGTGTCAAGAACACCGACGGCAACGGGTACCATGCCAATGCTGGCCTCAAGTGCAACCTCTACATCTTGGGCTGTTGCGCCTGTTTGAATGCCATTGGCCAGAAACACCACTTCAAAACCGGCATCATGATAGATTTGCGCACGCTCTGCTGCTTGTGGATCGTTTGGATCAACTGCAAAAGTTACAGGAAAACTGAACGCATCCAACAGCGTTGCCGCCAAGGTTTGATCCGGTGGTGTAATTAGAATGATTGAAACCAAGGGTTTATCGTCTGGGTTTTCAAATTTCACCGCGTTGCGCACCAAGGCACGAGGGTCAGCTGCAGCCGCTTCCTCAACCACTGGTGCCGTCGGTGTTTGTGACTGGGAAACCAAGGGTTCTACAGGAACACCAATTGCAATGCTCGGTGCGGCGGGCTCGGTGTTCAATGCAGGTGCATCATCGGTCGCGGTATCAATTTGAATCAACCGTGGTGCAGGTTCTTCTGTCGCCGCCCCTGATGTACCCAACAAAAATGGCACGTCACCCTCTTCACTGGGCAACTTAACTGGACCCGAGGCAAATGTTTCATTGTCATTTACGTTTGGCGCTGGCATGTCACTTGGGCTGTCCAGCGTCACTTCGGGCACGGCGGCGCTTTGGGTATCAAGTGAGCTGGTTTCATCGCTTGCAGCGGCATCATCGCCATTAGATGTCACGGGTGCAGGTGATGCTGTCTCAACAGCTGTATCGCCATCTTTGGGCATCATAGCCTCGGTATCATCTTTGGCTTTGTTAAATTCAGACGCGGCTGGCACTTCAACGCTGGCCGACGTTGGCACAGCATCAGGCAACGGTAAATATAGTGATGCAGCCGACAGGCCCAGCAATGCCACGACCCATCCCCAAATCAGTCCCCAGATTAATCCTTTGCCCATCTCGCTCGCCTTTTAATTTTCGCCCCGTTTCCGGGTCTGTGGTGCTGGTTTTAACCCATTTTCGGGCAGCACCCTGTTTTTTGGTTTATCAAAGCCACTTGAGATCATATTTTACCCAAACGGACACGCTCTTTCGCGGTGCAGGGGTTGACCCCACCAGCCGCCTCTGGGCAAGTATATCCCGAGCTTGGGCTTGAGAATAGCCCCCAATGAACGAAGAGGGCGAAATGCTTCTGTTGATCGATAACTATGACAGTTTCACCTATAATTTGGTGCATTATCTGGGCGAACTTGGTGCTGATGTACTGGTGAAACGCAACGATGCGCTGGATGTTCAAGAAGCCATGGCGCTAAATCCATCGGCAATTTTGTTATCCCCTGGCCCGTGCGACCCTGATCAGGCTGGCATTTGCTTGGCCTTAACCATGGCCGCCGCCGAGGCCCGCGTGCCGTTGATGGGCGTTTGCTTGGGGCATCAGACCCTTGGTCAGGCATTTGGTGGCAAAGTTGTGCGCCATTCGGAAATTGTGCACGGAAAAATGGGCGCAATGAAACACACTGGCAAAGGTCTGTTTGCCAATTTGCCCAGTCCGTTTGATGCCACGCGGTATCATTCATTGGTTGTTGATCGTGAAAGTCTGCCTGATTGTTTAGAAATAACGGCCGAACTGGATGATGGTACCATAATGGGGCTGCAACATCGCGAACTGCCTTTACATGGCGTTCAGTTTCACCCTGAATCCATTGCCTCAGAACATGGCCACAAATTGTTAAATAACTTTTTGGCTATGACAAATGCTGCGACCAAAACACCGTTAAAGAAAGTGCCTGCATGACAAACTCTATGAAACCCCTGATTTACGCGGCCTCCGAAGGGCCGTTGTCACGCGCCCAAGCAGAGGCTGCTTTTGAGCAATTGTTTGAAGGCACAGCAACAGACGCGCAAATGGGTGGCTTTTTGATGGCGCTGCGTGCCCGTGGTGAATCCGTTTCAGAATATGCAGCGGCTGCTGGTGTTATGCGCTCAAAATGTTTGGCGGTGAATGCGCCTGCTGATGCCATGGATATTGTTGGCACCGGTGGCGATGGTATGGGCACGCTTAACATTTCAACGGCGACCGCCTTTGCCGTTGCAGGTGCCGGCGTAACCGTTGCCAAGCACGGCAATCGAAATCTTTCATCAAAATCTGGGGCGGCTGACGCGCTGGGCGAAATGGGCGTCAATGTCATGGTCAAGGCCGATGTTGTGGAACGCGCTATTTCTGAGGTTGGCATAGGCTTTATGATGGCCCCTATGCATCACCCCGCGATTAAACATGTCATGCCGGTTCGCCAAGAATTGGGATGTAAAACCATCTTTAACATTCTTGGTCCTCTAACAAACCCCGCAGGTGTCAAACGCCAACTTACAGGCGCCTTTGCCGTTGATTTGATTTTCCCAATGGCTGAAACCCTTCAGGCGCTTGGTTCTGAAAAGGCTTGGTTGGTGCATGGTTCAGACGGAACGGACGAAATCACCATTACTGGCACGACGGCTGTGGCCGCGCTGGAAAATGGAAAAATCAAATCCATTGAGGTTCACCCAGAGGATGCCGGTTTACCAGTGCATCGTTTCGCGTCGATCTTAGGTGGGGAACCAGCAGAAAACGCAAAAGCGTTTAAAGCATTGTTAAACGGTGAAAAATCCGCCTACCGCGATGCTGTATTGTTGAATTCAGCCGCCGCATTGTTGGTGGCTGACAAAGTATCAAACCTTAAAGACGGCGCACAAATGGCCGCCGAAGCAATCGACAGCGGTGCCGCGTTGGCAAAACTCAACGCGCTTGCAAAAATCACATCAGAGGCCCCATGAACACTGGAACCGTATTAGACAAAATCAAAGCCTATAAGCTGGAAGAAGTTGCCGCGCGCAAAATCGCACGTCCTTTGGCAGATGTCGAAGAAGCAGCCCGCGAAGCAGGCGAAGTACGTGATTTCACCCGCGCCCTGCACCGCGCAGCACGCAACGGATATGGCCTGATTGCCGAAGTGAAAAAAGCCAGCCCTTCCAAAGGTTTAATTCGCGAGGATTTTAATCCACCCGCCCTTGCCGCCGCATATGAGGAAGGTGGTGCTGCGTGTCTATCCGTTTTGACCGACACGCCATCATTTCAAGGTGCGGATGAGTTTTTAGTCGCGGCACGCGCTGCGGTATCCCTGCCCGTTTTGCGCAAGGATTTCATGTATGACACGTATCAAGTCGCCGAGGCACGCGCGATGGGGGCTGATTGCATTCTGATTATCATGGCATCAGTTTCAGACAATCAGGCCCAAGAATTGCAAGCCGCCGCTACTGAATGGGGCATGGCATCTTTGATTGAGGTGCATGATGCCGAGGAACTTGAACGCAGTCACGCGTTGTCTTCGCCTTTGTTGGGGATCAACAATCGCAATCTAAAGACATTTGAAACAACGTTGGATACCACGCGAAAGCTGTCTCAACAGGTGCCACACGACAAAATCATCATCTCTGAAAGCGGCCTATCAACGGCGTCAGATTTGGATGAAATGGCCGTTTATGGTGCCCGCTGTTTCTTGATCGGCGAAAGCCTAATGCGCAAAGACGACGTGGCAGCAGCAACCAAAACATTGCTGGCGCATGATCGTTCTGCCATGAATGCGGGGCTGTGATACAATGACTGGACTTACGCATATTGATGCCAATGGCGCCGCCCAAATGGTGGATGTTTCCAAAAAATCCCATACCGATCGCGTGGCCGTTGCCCGTGGTCAGGTCGAAATGAGCATGGAAACACTGACATTAATCACTGAAGGACGCGCCAAAAAAGGCGACGTTTTGGGTGTGGCGCGTTTGGCGGGCATTATGGGTGCCAAGAAAACTTCTGACCTAATTCCGCTGTGCCACCCATTGGCCATCACCAAGGTTACAGTGGATTTAGTTCCAGACGTTGATTTACCTGGGGTACGCATTGAGGCAACGGTCAAAACATCTGGTCAAACGGGCGTTGAAATGGAGGCTTTAACAGCCGTTTCAACCGCTGCCCTGACGCTTTATGATATGGTTAAAGCCGTTGAAAAAAGTATGATAATCAACAATATACACCTAGCTCTTAAATCTGGCGGTAAATCTGGTACATATGAGGCACCAGCAAAATGATCACGGTTGAACAGGCGCTTGAAATGCTGTTCAAACTGGTCGCCCCTTTGGAAACAGAAAAGGTCGATTTAGCCAATTCTGGCGGGCGTGTTCTGGCCAAACCGATTACTTCCACTATCACACAGCCCCCGTTCAACGCCTCGGCGATGGATGGATACGCGGTAAAGAACAGCGATATTTCGACCGGTGCCACGCTAAATGTAATCGGTGAATCCGCAGCCGGTCATCATTTTGATGGACCCGTTACATCAGGGCAAGCCGTGCGCATTTTTACCGGTGCAATCGTACCTGAGGGTGCTGATAGAATTGTCATTCAAGAAGATGTGGAACGTGTTGGCGAACAGATTACCATTGGCGCTGACATTGATACGGCAACTTACATTCGACCAGCAGGTGCAGATTTCCAAATCGGATCTGAAATTTCCGCCCCTCGTGTTATGGCCCCTGCCGATGTGGCGCTATGTGCATCCATGGGACAGGCCCAGATAACGGCCAGCCGCAAGCCGATTGTTGCCCTTGTGGCCACAGGCGACGAGCTGGTGATGCCAGGTGGAAACCTAAAAACGGGGCAAATCATGGCGAGCAACAGCTTTGGCCTGAAGGCGATGTTTGAGGCCGCTGGTGCGACCTGTCGAATGCTGCCCATTGCGCGGGACAACCTTGCAAGCCTTAAGTCCGTCTTTAGCCTTTGCGCGGATGCTGATCTAATCGTGACCCTTGGCGGGGCATCGGTTGGGGATCATGATCTGGTCGCGACCGCCGCCCAAGAATTGGGTATGGAGCAATCGTTTTATAAGGTTTCAATGCGCCCCGGCAAACCACTGATGGCCGGTCGTCTTTTGGATATCCCGATGATTGGATTGCCCGGAAACCCTGTATCCTCAATGGTGTGTGGTACGGTATTTGTCGTGCCAATGATCAAGGCAATGCTAGGACTACCAGCGGCAGCCGCGATCAGAAAAAAGGCGACCCTTACAGAGGCAATGCCTGCAAATGGCCCACGCGAACACTATATGCGCGCCAGTTTTGATCCGGCAAATAACGGCATATCCGCATTCAATCGCCAAGACAGTGCTTTGTTGTCAGTATTGGCAGGGGCAAACGCCCTAATTGTGCGTCCCGCCAAAGACGGTGCCAAAGACATTGGGTGCGAAGTCGAGTTTTTGTCAATTTAACGATACTGCTAGGGTCAGTTGACACAAACCAAGAACAACTGTAGAACATTGAAGGAACGTTAACGGCTGAGCGGGCCACAAAACTAACAACTGGAGCAGTAAACCATGTTGACCAAGAAACAATTGGATCTTTTGAACTTCATCAATCAGCGGATGCAACGCGATGGTGTGCCGCCCTCTTTTGATGAAATGAAAGAGGCGCTGGATTTGCGATCAAAATCCGGCATTCACCGGCTGATTACTGCTTTAGAAGAACGTGGTTTCATTCGCCGCTTGGCACACCGTGCGCGGGCGATTGAAATCGTCAAACTGCCCGGTGCGATTGATGAAGATGCGCCCAAGGGTGGCTTTAAACCCCGCGTAATCGAGGGAGATCGCCCCGAAACGCCCCCTGCTGCGCTGGATGTTGAGCCAATTAATGCCCGTGACATTTCAATTTTAGGCCGCATTGCAGCGGGTGATCCCATAGAAGCGTTGGATCATGGCCCCCAAAACGTGGCAGTGCCTGGTCATATGATGGAAAAAGGCGGCAACCACTATGCCCTTGAAGTTAAGGGCGATTCCATGATTGACGCAGGTATCAACAATGGCGATATCGTTGTGATCCGTGAACAGAATACGGCTGATAATGGCGATATCGTTGTGGCACTAATTGAAGGCGAAACCGCCACACTGAAACGCTTGATGCGCAAAAACGGTATGATCGCGCTTGAGGCGGCAAATCCTGCCTATGAAACGCGTTTCCTGCCTGACAATCAGGTTGCAGTACAGGGCCGTTTGGTCGGGCTTATTCGGTCTTATTAAATCACTTAACGTGTCCACAGGCGGCGTCCCGTCGCCTGTTTTGCCCCTAATATTACCAATTCGCCTTTTTCCTCTTTGATCGACAACGATCCCAGTTTTTTCAATTCAGCCCGTCCCAATATCCGGCAACCATCAACCTCTGGTGCCTTTTGCGCTAGAATGGAAATTGTGGCTTTGTGACAATTTTGGGCAATCTGTTCCGGTGCATATTTCCCGCGGGTTATGAGAATTTTTTGCGAACCAAACTTCGCTAAAACCACCTTATCAGCCGTCACTAATCCTGCCCGATTGTTCGCACCGGATTGATCCAATCCGTCACCATCGTTTTCCGGCCACGCTGATGCAACAAACCCGTCGCCTTTGGCGTGACTTAGGATGCGTCCCTGTTTGGACATCAACCCAAACAGATTACCACTTTCCGAAACCAACATTTGCGGTCTTTCCACTTGAAACCACAGCAAAATCGCAGCCATTACACCGCCAACACCCAACCATCGCACGCGCCCACGCCAGACAATCAGAAACAACATTCCAAGGCTCAGAATAGGTAAAACGGCGGTATCTGGTCGCGGAATATACGTTACAGCACCATCCATGGCCGCCACAAATTCCGCCACGCTGAGAATCCAGCTAATGCCGATTTTCATCACCCAAAGACCAATCCATGCACCGCCAAATGGCGCAAGGCATCCTGCCAGCACGGCGCCGGGCATTACGATTAATCCCATTACTGGAACCGATGCTAAATTCGCGATAAGGCCAAACTGCGCGATCTGGTTAAAGTGAGCCGCCCCAAAGGGTGCCGTCGCTAACCCTGCAATCGCAGAAGACGCAGCCACACCAATGATCGGTTGCAAAAATTTTGGCAACCTTGGCCATGTTTCTGGTAAACGCACGTTTCGCCACGCGCCAAATACCGCAACCAATGCAGTTGTGGCGGCAAACGACATTTGAAACCCGGGCGACACCAAGGATTCTGGGCGCAATATCAAAACGATCGTTGCAGCCAAAGCCACTGCCCTTAAAGAAATCGCTCGACGGTTCACCAATATCGCACCCAGCATGACCATCACCATGATAAATGCGCGTTCTGTGGCCACGCTGGCGCCTGACATCAATAAATAGGCAAATGCGGCGATCATCGCGCACGATGCAGCAATTTTTTTGATGGGCAATCTAAGGGCTACGTATGGAACAGACGCAAAGATCAAACGGATCAACGTAAAGACAAAACCAGTCAGCAAACCCATGTGCAAACCTGAAATCGCCAATAGATGCGCAAGGTTGGTATCGCGCAATGCGTGAACAGTCTCTTGATCCAAATTGGCACGATCCCCGACGGCAATGGCGGCGGCAAAACCTGCCTCTCGACCCTGCATACCGGCCAAAATGCCTCGTGAAATTGCTTTTCTGGCTCTAAAAATGGCAAGTGAGCTGCCTTTTTCGGGTGCGCGTAACTCTAACGCCGGAACACGAGTGTACCCCAACCCACCGAGACCGATGAACCAAGAATGCCGCTGAAAATCAAAACCACCCGGCTCTACTGGCCCCGATGGCTGGCTAAGATGCCCCGTTGTCATCAACGTCATACCAGGGGCCAACGTGATAAACCGTTGATCCCCATGCAAAGATATACGCACGCGCTTGGGGGTTTTATCTGGGGCCATTCTGTCTAGATGCACCTGATCCAGCGTAAGTCGGATTTTATCGCTGAATGACCTGTCTATGTTGATTAATCGACCCGTAATGGGCCCATAGTATCGATATTCCAAAACCGGCCCTGCGACCCAGTTTGCACGAAGTCCTGCAATGGAAAATCCCAAGGCACATAGAATGCACAACAACAAAATAGGCGACAGCGAAGGTGCACTTTTCAAAACCAGCAACGATGCCGCAATGCCCAGAATTGCAAATGTGAGCAGAATCGATAGCGAAGGTTCAACTTTTAAATGAAAATACAGGCCAATTCCTAAGCCCAAACCAATTGGAACCCAGCCAAAAAGATGCCCGCGTTGTTGATCTAATTCATCAATCAGATGTTTGAGCACCACCTGCCCTTGTCCTTCCTTTAACCATTGAATAAAACGTAAGGCCAGCTTGCCCAAATTATGGTTTCCAGAAGGTTAATTGATATGGTTGTCACCCGTTTTGCCCCATCGCCAACAGGCTATTTACACATCGGGAGCGCACGGACTGCTTTGTTTAACTGGCTGTTCGCCCGTCATCATGGCGGCACGTTTTTGTTGCGCGTTGAGGACACGGATCGCAACAGATATACACCCGAAGCGACACAAGCCATTTATGATGGGCTAAAATGGCTGGGTCTGGATTGGGATGCCGAACCAACCAGTCAATTTGAAGGTCGCGAGCGTCACGCAGCGGTTGCCGCTGAAATGCTGGAACGCGGAACCGCCTACAAATGTTTTGCCACCCAAGACGAGATTGAGGCTTTCCGCGAATCTGCGCGTGAAAATGGCACATCAACACTTTATCAATCCCCGTGGCGCGATTGTGACCCAGCCGATCACCCAGATGCGCCATTTGTCGTGCGCCTAAAGGCACCGACCGAAGGTGAAACCATCGTCCGTGACGTGGTGCAAGGCGAAGTGACCTATAAAAATGCCAATTTGGACGACATGGTTTTGCTACGTTCAGACGGTACACCGACATATATGTTGGCCGTGGTTGTTGACGATCACGATATGGGGGTGACCCATGTGATCCGCGGGGATGACCATTTGAACAACACACCCCGCCAAACGCTGATCTATCAGGCTATGGGTTGGGATTTGCCAGTATTCGCCCATATTCCGTTAATTCACGGCCCCGATGGCAAAAAGCTTTCTAAACGTCACGGCGCGATGGGTGCCCATGAATATCAGGCCCTCGGCTATATTGCAGCCGGCATGCGAAACTATCTGGCGCGCCTTGGTTGGAGCCATGGAGATGACGAGTTTTTCACCACTGAACAGGCAATTGAGTGGTTCGGGTTAGATGGCATTGGTAAATCGCCGTCGCGCTTTGATTTCAAAAAGCTAGATCACATCAATGGTCAACATGTTGCAGGTGCAGAAAAATACGACCTTTTGACAGATATTTCTGCGTTCTTAGCCATCACAGATCAAAATCCCTTGAGTGATGCCCAACTTACTGGATTAAATCTTGCACTGCCATTCATTCAAGAACGTGCAAAAACCTTGCCTGATCTCATTGAAAAAGCAGAGTTTATCCTAGCATCTCGTCCTATTGTTCCTGATGAGAAAGTAGCCAAGCACCTAGATACGGTATCCCATGGTGTACTGAAGCAATTGACGCCGCACTTGCAAAATGTTACTTGGTCGCGAGAGACATTGGAGGCGGCGCTGAACGGCGTTGCCGAAGAGAACGACATCAAATTTGGCAAAATGGCGGGTCCGCTTCGTGCGGCACTGGCGGGGCGAACTCAGACCCCTAGCGTCTTTGACATGATGTTGGTTTTGGGCCGTGAGGAAACGCTCGCCCGAATAGCCGATGTGGCGGTTTAACTGCCTTCTATCATAAGTTTGGCCGATCTGCCGGTCAGGAATGCTGCATCTTTGAAACAAAGGATGCGGAGTTAATAAAAGAGGAATTGAGGAAATTATGGCTGACAACACAAGAACCGCGACGCTAACTTTTGATGGCAAAACAATTGAGATGCCAATTCATTCCCCTTCTGTTGGTCCTGACGTTATCGACATCCGTAAACTATATGCGCAAGGCGATGTATTCACATATGATCCAGGTTTTACGTCAACTGCGGCTTGTTCAAGCGACATTACCTTCATTGATGGCGTCAAAGGTGAATTACTGCACCGTGGTTACCCCATTGATCAGTTGGCAGAAAAATCCCATTACCTAGAAGTATGTTACCTATTGCTTTACGGTGAATTGCCGACTGCCACTGAACTTGAAAAATTCGAGGGCCACGTCACGAACCACACAATGGTTCACGAGCAAATGATGAACTTCTTCCGTGGTTTCCGTCGTGATGCGCACCCAATGGCGATTATGACAGGTGTTGTTGGTGCAATGTCAGCATTTTACCACGACTCAACAGATATTGCCGATCCAAAACAGCGTGAAATTGCAACTATCCGTTTGATCGCAAAATTGCCAACGATTGCGGCGATGGCTTACAAATATTCAATCGGGCAGCCGTTTGTTTATCCTCGCAATGATCTGGATTATGCGTCCAACTTCTTGCGGATGTGTTTTGCGCATCCTGCCGAAGATTACCAAGTAGATCCGATCCTAAGCCGCGCGATGGATCGCATTTTGACATTGCACGCCGATCACGAGCAAAACGCCTCAACATCGACTGTACGTTTGGCTGGTTCTTCTGGTGCAAACCCATTTGCATGTATCGCAGCAGGCATCGCCTGTTTGTGGGGCCCTGCCCACGGCGGTGCGAACCAAGCATGTTTGGAAATGTTAAATGAAATCGGTACGGTTGATCGTATCCCAGAATTCATCGCCCGCGCCAAAGACAAAGAAGATCCGTTCCGTTTGATGGGCTTTGGTCACCGCGTTTACAAAAACTTTGACCCGCGCGCTAAGGTTTTGAAACAATCTGCGGACGAAGTTCTGGAATTACTGGGCGTTGAAGACAACGAAATTCTTCAGGTGGCAATGGAGCTTGAAAAACAAGCTTTGGCTGATCCGTATTTCGCTGAAAAGAAATTGTTCCCGAATGTGGATTTCTATTCCGGTATCATTCTTGAAGCGATGGGTTTCCCAACATCCATGTTCACACCTATTTTTGCCCTCAGCCGCACTGTTGGGTGGATTTCACAGTGGCAGGAAATGATTGGCGATCCAGAATTGAAAATCGGCCGTCCACGCCAGTTGTACAAAGGTGCAACGTTGCGCGATTACACGGATGTTGAAAACCGGTAAGGGGCGCGTTTGACCAAGCTGACAACAAAACGACTAACACTAAGAGCTGCGCAAGATTCCGATCTTGCGCAGCTTTTTCGTATTTTCAGTAATGATCAAGCCATGCGGTATTGGTCAAACTTGCCCCATAAAACGCCTGACGAGACCAAACCATCACTGGAAAAACTAAAGGCACCCGGCCCGCGTACCTATTTTGTATTTGACTACCAAGGTCAGGTTATTGGCCTTGGTGGCATTCACAGCGGCACTGAAATTGGGTTCATTTTACATCCGGACCATTGGCGTCAAGGTTTTGCAACCGAGGCCTTGAAGGTGATCATGAACCAAGTTTGGGAAACGACTGATTGGCCACACATCACCGCAGATGCCGATCCACGAAATCTAGCCTCGGTCGGCATCTTAAACAGTCTTGGATTTCGGGTGTCGGGTTTTGCAAAAGACACGTTTTGTGTGGGTGGGGAATGGTCCGACAGTGTTTTTCTGTCATGCCCAAGACCCGCAACACATTGATAAGAGGCCTTATTAACGCCCTTCAAATTTCGCTGGACGCTTTTCCATAAAGGCTGTGACGCCTTCTACGAAATCACGTGTATTGCCGCATTTTCCTTGCAACTTGCCCTCTAATTCCAATTGCGATTGCAAGTCATTGTCATAGGTTGAACGAATTGCCTTTTTGGCTGCGCGGAACGCTTGTGATGGACCATCAGCCAAATATTTAGCGCGCTGCCACCAATGATCGGCAAAGGTTTCATCTGCGACCCATTCCCAAATCATGCCCCAATCCGCCGCTTGGCGCGCAGAGATTTTATCGGCAAACAATGCGGCCCCCATGGCCTTGGCAAATCCCATCTGACGCGGCATCCAATAGGTACCGCCTGCATCTGGAATTAGACCAATGCGGGAAAAGGCCTGCATGAAATACGCACTTTCGCTGGCGATGACCACGTCCGCTGCAAGCGCCAAATTAGCCCCCGCACCAGCAGCAGCACCATTAACGGCAGCAATCGTTGGAATGCGGCAGTTATAAATTGCGTTAAGCATTGGCATGTATTCATCGCGCAATGTGCGTTCCAGGTTTAAATCCGTCGGACTTGCACGATCACCCAAGTCTTGTCCTGCACAAAATGCGCGGCCTTTACCAGTCAGAACCAATGCACGGGCATCTTCTTCGGCAGCCTTAACAGCATGGGCAATTTCAGCACGCATCTGTGTATTCATCGCATTCATTTGGTCCGCGCGATTGAACGTAATCACACCCACGCCATCACGGTTGGAATATCGGATCGTTGTATAATTCATGAGATGTGCCCTTTTAGATTTAACTATAGAATAGGTGCTTTGTCGGTGAGTTGAAGCCCTAACATCGCGTCAGATCGGATTATTCGTCCAGAATGTCTGCCAAACGCTTTTCTTCGTCAGAACTAAGCGCAGGAATTACGGTCGCGTTGCGACGGCGTCGCGCATAAAGTGCGGCTGTTAGCACCGCCAGAAACAGCATAACCGGCCCTGCGATCCATAATGCTAGGTTTGCGCCGGTTTTGGTTGGTTTCAGCAATACAAATTCACCATAACGATCAACCAAAAACGCGACAGCTTGTTGATCATCATCCCCTGCCACGAGCCGTTCGCGCAACACTATCCGCAAATCACGCGCGATACTGGCGTTGGATTCATCAATGGATTCATTTTGGCACTGTGGGCAACGCAATTCTTTTGACAGAACACGCGCACGCGCCTCAAGTGCCGGATCGTCTAAGATTTCATCGGGTTCAACAGATAACGCGGCGAATGGCAGCAAAACGACCATCGAGATGATTAGAAACAACCTCATTCCGCGGCCACGCCCGTTGCTTTCACCCGTCGCGATGTCGCCGCCACGCGGTACCGTCTGTCAGTCAGGCTAAGAACACCACCAAGTGCCATGATTATGGCACCCAGCCAAATCCAGTTGGCAAATGGTTTTATGAACGTACGCACCGTCCAGCCGCCGCTTTCCTGACGTTCACCCACAACCAAATAAAGGTCACGCATGATTGATTGCTGAATGCCTGCTTCGGTCGTAGCCATGTCAGCGACAGGATAATAGCGACGTTCAGGATATAACGTTGCCACCAGATTGCCGTTCTTTTTCATGGTTATCTTGCCTTGTAGGGCCTCAAAATTTGGCCCATCTGCCCGCGCAAGACCAACCAGTTCAACCTCGTAACCAGCAACTTCATAAGGGGTGTTGGGCATTGCTACGCGAATATCCTCAATCTGCCAAGCGGTCATCGCCCCGATGCCGAATATTGTCAGACCCATTCCAGCATGTGCCACCGCTTTGCCCCAATCCGCCCGTGGCAGACGTAAAACACGCCCCATCCGCGCGGAAATATCCCCGCGACCGCTGCGCAGCATTAAATCAACCACAGCCCCCGCGACCAACCAAACACCAAGGAACACAGCAACTGGACCTAGGGCGGATTTACCACTTTGCATGGCCCAAACCAACGCACCAATGGCAATCGCCAGCGCAAAAACCATACGCAACTGGCGAAGTGCACGCGTGATCCGTGCCCGCTTCCAAGGCAGTATTGCACCCACCGGCAGGATTAACGCCAAAATGACCATAAACGGCGTAAAGGCGGCGTCAAAGAAAGGTGGGCCGACAGATAATTTGCGATCAAAGAACAGCTCGGCGATCAGCGGCCAAATCGTGCCAAAGAACACCACAAAACACGCAACGGTCAGCAAGATATTATTGGCAATCAGACCAGTTTCGCGACTTTGCAATCCAAAGACGCCTTTCGCCTCAAGTACATTTGCGCGGGCAGCATAAAGTGTCAGAGCACCGCCAATGAAAACCACCAAAATCGCCAGAATAAACACACCGCGTTCAGGATCAGATGCAAAGGCATGAACCGACGTAAGCACGCCAGAACGCACGATGAACGTGCCAATAAGAGAAAACGCAAAGGCAAGGATCGCCAACAAAACCGTCCAGCTTTTCAAAGCTTCGCGTTTCTCCACAACAATGGCGGAATGCAACAAAGCAGTTGCAATCAACCACGGCATAAAGCTGGCGTTTTCAACGGGATCCCAGAACCAAAAACCACCCCAACCAAGTTCATAATAGGCCCACCAAGAACCAAGCGCGATGCCGATGCTTAGGAATGTCCAGGCGGCCAACGTCCAAGGTCGCACCCAGCGCCCCCAAGCGGCGTCAACGCGACCTTCAATAAGGGCGGCCACGGCAAAGCTGAACGTCATGGATAGACCAACGTAGCCTAGGTACAAAAACGGTGGGTGAAACGCCAAACCCGGGTCTTGCAATAATGGATTAAGGTCACTGCCATTTAGCGGCGGGTTGGCCAGACGGGTAAATGGGTTCGAGGTCAACAAAACAAACGCATAAAAAGCAACGCCCACGGAACCTTGCACTGCAATCACACGTGCACGCAGACGGGTTGGAAGGTTGCCGCCAAACAAGGCAGCACAAGCCCCAAAAAGCGCCAGAATGACGATCCATAACAACATGGAACCTTCGTGGTTCCCCCAAACACCTGAAATTTTATACAACATCGGTTTAAGCGAATGAGAATTCTGAAAAACCAAAAGCAATGAAAAGTCAGACACAACAAACGCGTAAGTCAGCGCCAAAAAGGAAAAGCTAACCAAGGCCAACTGGGCCACCGAAAGGGTGATCCCACTGGCCATCAAGGCGCCATTGTTTTTATGAGCACCAAACATTGGCAAAACCATCTGCAAGACGGCGACCAAAGCGGCAAGGATAAGGGTAAAATGTCCGAGTTCTACTATCATTTCACCCTTTTACAGGATCAACAGAAAATGACCAATCACAGATTGCCGCAGCCGGCGTGATCTAGGGCTGCTTGTTACGCCAAGCAGCCAGTGCTGGATTTGCATCACCATCGTCGTTTTCTGCGATTTCCGAACTTAGCGGGTCTGCCAAAATCGGTGATGCATTTATTGAGCCAATATTTCGCAAAACCTCTGGTGTGCGCGCCAACGTTTGCGCAATAGAGGTTTGAAACTCTTGACCTTTTGCCTGATATCTTGCGCCAAAATAGAACGAAACAACCGCACCAAGCAGCCACCATAAGGGATCAGGCACCAACGCCAAACCTTGCATACGACTGGCAAAGCAAAGTGGATTGACCATGGCCGAAATCAACAATGCCAAAGTGCCCAATGCCATAGCTGGGCGTGGCAAGCGATTTAAGGCATCAACAAAGCGATCAAAATAACCACGCTTTTCGTTCTGAAACTCTTGCCCATATTGCCCCATCGCGGCCTGCATTTGTCTTGCGTCGCGAACCGATGATTTTTCTGCGTTAACGCGAAACACCTCGGCTGTTTCAGCGACAACATTTCGACCACCACCAAAAAACATCGACAAAATGCCATTCATTACACCCATTTTGCAGTCCTTTTATTGTGCGCTGATCGTGAAAAATGGAAGGCGGGCGAAATGAATTCTTCGGCGCGTTTTATCCAGCCCCCTTTCCCACCGTCCCGACGTCGGGCATATTTGCGGCTGGCAGGACGTGCATCGCCCAAACGATAATAGTAATTTCGCCGCGCAATACCGTAAGCATCCGCAATATGATTGGGCGCAGCATCATAGGCGGCATTTACCGCATCTTGGGTCTTTGGCCCAAGCACACCGTCTGGCACACAAGGAAACCCCATATCGTTGATTAAACGTTGCAAAATTTTGACTGCATTGGCGCCCGCATTCACATACATATCAAATACACTTGGCTGAAGCACCTTAGGCAACTGATCCAAATTTGGCGCACCGAAATAGTGGTCTAGAAATATTTTGGTTGCATGCGTGCTGGTGATTTTTCGTACGTCAGCCACATCGACATCGCCGTCCCCATCCAAATCCAGCCCCAAACGGCGCATCGTATGGATCGTCACACCAAAGTTTGTGGCACCGCCTGGATCATCAGGATCATTAACAAAGCCACCTTCACGAGCGACAATTTCGCGGGCAATTTCTTCTACGGTTTTCATATGACAACCATCCAAGACCAACATTGGCCTTAGATGCTGTCGTCATATGGTTAATTATTGGAAACCGCACCGTCCGCAGGCTTGTAAACGCCTTGCTCTTTCAGCGTATCAATAACCTCTTTTGGGATATATGACTCGTCGTGTTTCGCTAGAATTTCTGTGGCTACAAACGTGCCATCAATCAGACGCCCTTTCCCAATCATGCTTTGACCTTCTTCAAAAAGGTCGGGCAAAATACCGGTATATTCCACAGGTACGGTCTTATTTGTGTCAGTCACACGGAAACGCACCAACTCGCCCTGATCGCGTGTCAGGCTGCCTTCTTCAACCAAACCACCGATGCGGAAAACTTCGCGGCTGTTGGGCGGCGTTTCGACAACTTGGGTAGGTGATCGATAAAGATTGATACCGTCTTGCATGGCATAACCAACCAAAGCGGTCATCGCTGCAAGTGCTAGACTGGCCACGATGATTAGTTGAATTCGACGTTGTTTTCTTATAGATTTCATAATTTTACGGAAATACTGGGGCCAGCATCAAGCCAGCGTTTTCATCAAGACCCAACATAAGGTTCGCGTTCTGAATGGCTTGCCCTGATGAACCTTTCATCAAGTTATCCAAGGCGGCAATGACGATCACACGCCCCGCACGACGGTCGGCAACAACCCCGATATGACAGAAGTTTGATCCGCGGATATGGCGCGTAGAAGGTGCCTCACCATAGGGTAAAACCTCAACAAATGTTTCATTTTGATAGGCTGCGGCCAGAGTTTCATAAACTGCCTCAGCATCACCCTTAACGTAAACAGTCGCCAAAATACCCCGATTGGCAGGAATCAAATGCGGCGTAAACTGCACCCTAACATCTTGACCTGCGGCCTTTGAAAACTCTTGATCGAATTCGGCCAAATGCCGATGAACGCTGCCGACCGCATAGGCGTGGGTGCCTTCGGATAATTCAGCATGTAACAGATTTTCCTTAAGCGAACGCCCTGCCCCAGAAACCCCCGTTTTCAAATCGATGATGATGTCATCAAGATCAATCACGCCAGCCGAAACCAAGGGCGTCAACGCAAATTGACCCGTCATTGCGTTACAACCCGTACCCGCCACAAGGCGCGCGGCCTTGATTTCTTCGCGGTAAAACTCGGTCAGACCATAGACGGCTTCGCCTTGCATTTCTGGAACAGAATGCGGCTTACCGTACCATTTTTCATACTCATCAACATCGCGCAGACGGAAATCAGCCGACAAATCGACGATTTTCAGATCCTTGGGCAATTTTGAAATCACTGCTTGCGAGGTTGCATGAGGCAATGCGCAAAACGCCAAATCAACATCGGCGAAATCAATTTCTTCGATCCGCACCAAATTGGGCAAATCCAAATGTCGTAAAAATGGGAAAACTTCGCGCATTGCCATGCCAGCTTTGCGGTCGCCAGAAAGGGCCACAATCTCCATATCAGGATGGGTTGCAATAATACGAACAAGTTCGGCACCAGTGTAGCCGCTTGCACCAAGGATGGCGATTTTCTTTGACATTTCTTTGACTCTCTTGAAACTAGTTGGATCGATTTAAACGACAATTCATCTGCCTGCAATCAAGCGGCAATAAACTCGATCCGTCGTCGCAAAAACTGTGTTGCGCGCATGGTTACCTTCGTGGGGTCGCCGGTTGTCAGATACTTCGTTTCTTTTGCCTGGCCTGTCATGTTTGGATGACGTTCCAAATAATCGGCCAAACTGTCCGCGACGACCTGAGCCTGCGAGAATACTTTGACATCCGCCCCAAGCGCATCCTGAAATTCAGATTGCATCAATGGATAGTGGGTACACCCCAAAATCGCAGCATGTGGATTAGGCATACGACGCTTTAGCGCCTCAACGTGACTGCGTACCAGTGCATCGGCCAACATCATGTCACCGTCCTCGATGGCGTCTACCACGCCGCCGCAAGGTTGCGCCTCGACATCCACACCAATTGCGCGAAAGGCCAGTTCACGTTGAAATGCACGGCTTGCCACCGTTGATGGGGTTGCGAAAAGGGCCACGTTTTTAACGTCGACCTCACGTGGTGGCGAATTATCGCCCCATTGGCGTTCGGTAAGTGCCTCAATTAGCGGCACAAAAACACCCAGAACGCGTTTACCTTTCGGCACACCCTCTTCTTGCATCCGGCGCAGCGCAGCGGCCGAGGCGGTGTTGCACGCCAAAATAACCAAATCGCACCCCTGTTCCCACAGTGAATGGGTTGCAGCGGCCGTCAGTTGGTAAATGTCATCGGGCGTTCGAACGCCATAAGGGGAATTAATTTGGTCGCCATAATAAACAAAGGCTTGGTCAGGTAAACGCTCTTGCATCGCCGCAAGAACGGTCAAACCGCCTAACCCACTATCAAAAACACCAACTGCCATGACAAAATTTTTCCTTATGTCTCGGTCGCAAACCTACGAAGATCAGCGAATGACCGAAAGACCTTATGTTGCCGCACCTTAGCTGTGGCCACATATTGCCTATTCTGCTGCCTGGACCTGCGCCTTTGGATTATCAAAAGCCTGCCAAAGTTCTTTGCGTGACACTTCTGCTTTGATTTCGTTTTCAGCCTTCACTGGACCATATCCTTTCACAGATAGCGGCAATCGAGCGATTTCCAAAGCCGTTGCAAAGTTTTGAACTTTCAAACCTGCATTCAATCGTTTCAGATCAGCTTCATAAGTCGTGATTTGTGCGCGTTCTCTTTTGCGCTCGCCAGTATACCCAAAAGGGTCAATGAATGATCCGCGAATTGATTTAAGACGTGCAAGGACGCGGAATAGATGTCCTACCCATGGACCAAACTCGCGCTTCTTTGGACGCCCTTTTGCATCCAATCCACCAAGGATTGGTGGCGCAAGGTGAAACCCCATGGAAAAATCACCATCAAATTCCTCGCGCGCCTTGGCCTCGGTTTGTAGATGCAATCGGGCAACCTCGTATTCATCCTTATAGGCAAGTACTTTATGATACCCTTCAGCGACGGCCTCTCGCAGCGCAAGATCATCAATTCCTTGCACACAATTTACATACTTTTGAGCCAGTTTTGCGTTCTGATATGATTTCAAATGCGCGGCACGGAATGCAATTTTATCTTCTAATGTCTGTGGTTTATCAGGTGAACTTACTTTAATTTTGTCCGCGACTTGATCCGGATGCTCCACAGTCCAGCGACCCAATTCAAACGCGCGTAAATTTCCAGCCACAGCCGCGCCATTCAATGTAATTGCTTGCACAATTGCCTCATGCGAAAGGGGTAACAACCCCTTTTGCCACGCAGCGCCAAAAATCATCATGTTAGAATATATGCTGTCACCTAGCAATTTCGCCGCCAATTTTGAGGCATCAAAAACGCTTAATTGATCACCGATTTTTGCCTTAAGAGCGATCTCTAAGTCACTGGTTGGTATTCTAAATTCGGTATTTTTCGTAAATTCCCCGGTAATGATTTCATGGCTATTTACAACGCCACCTGTACGCCCCGCCTTCATCAAGCCAAGGGTTTTTGAACCCGCTGACACAACCATATCCCCGCCAATCAGCGCGTCCATTTCGCCGACCGAAACACGGATCGCGGAAATGTCCTGTGGTTTTTCCCCTAAACGACAGTGGATATGTACAGCCCCACCTTTTTGGGCCAATCCAGCCATTTCCATCATGCCCGCACCCTTGCCATCAACATGGGCTGCCATGGCCAACACCGCACCGATAGTGACAACACCAGTGCCACCCACACCGGTGATAACAACGTTGTAAGTTGTTTTAATCGCAGGCAATTTTGGTTCGGGCAAGAATGGTATTTCAAATTCTGCCGCTTTGGCCTTTTTCACAACCGCGCCATTTAATGTCACGAATGATGGGCAAAAACCGTTCACGCAGGAAAAATCTTTGTTGCAAGATGATTGATCAATCGACCGCTTACGACCCAGTTCGGTTTCTTTTGGCACGATGGACACGCAATTTGACTGAACACCACAATCACCGCATCCCTCACAAACAGCATCATTGATAAACACACGCTTATCTGGATCAGGAAATTTACCACGCTTGCGGCGACGACGTTTTTCAGCAGCACAGGTTTGCACGTATACAATTACTGAAACGCCGCTCTTTGTTCTAAATTCTTTCTGAATACTCAAAAGCTTATCACGCGTAACCGATATAACGTTGCTAGGCAGTTTTCCCGGTTCAAACGCCTCTTTTGGATCATAGACAACTGCGATTTCTTTGATGCCCATTGCACGCACTTCATTCACAATGCGATAGGCATCAAGACCGCCCTCGTTGCCTTGACCACCCGTCATTGCTACCGCGTCATTATATAAAATCTTAAACGTCATTGTCGTATTGGCAGCTGCTGCTGCACGAATGGCCTGAATTCCCGAGTGATTATAGGTTCCATCACCGACGTTTTGAAAAACATGTTTGGTTTTTGAAAACGGAGCTTCGCCAATCCAATTCGCACCCTCACCACCCATTTGGGTGAAACCAAGCGTTTCGCGATCCATCCATTGCACCATATAGTGACAGCCAATGCCCGAATAAGCACGCGATCCCTTTGGGATGTTAGTTGATGAATTATGCGGACAGCCCGAACAGAAATAGGGCAATCGGGAAATAACCTCGGGTGCGTTATCCGCGGCTTGGGCTTGGCTTAACTTTGCCAAACCATTCTGTACATTTTCAGAATCCTTGCCCTCATCGATCAGGATGTTGCCTAGTTTTTCGGCAATAATGATGGGGTTTAAGTCAAATTGCGTTCGGAATAACAAATTTCCTTTGTCGTCTTCATGGCCATAAACCCTGCGTCCCTGACGATTGTTAAACAGCTCTTCTTTGATTTGCACTTCGATCAGCTTGCGCTTTTCCTCGACAACAACAATTAAATCCAGCCCTTCGGCCCATTCCATCATTGATTTTGTGTCCAGAGGCCACGTCATGCCCACCTTGTAGGTGGTTATTCCCAAACGCTGTGCTTCAGCCTCATCAATGCCCAGCAATTCCATGGCATGGGTTAGATCAAGCCAGTTTTTACCAGCCGCCACAAAGCCAATCTTTGCACCGGGTTTACCGAACACCCGTTTGTCTATCTTATTGGCATAAGCGAACGCCGCCACCGCCGGACGACGATAATCAATCACGCGCGCCTCTTGGGGAATGCGATCATCAACAAGGCGAATGTTCAATCCGCCGTCTGGCATTGGAATATCCGGAATTACGTAGGTGTCTGGAATTTCGTCGGTATCAATTACCGATGTCACCTCGATCGTATCTTTCATACATTTCAGACCCACCCAAAGCCCTGAAAAACGCGACAAGGCATAGCCATAAAGCCCAAATTCCACCACCTCCTGAACGCCCGCAGGCGACAAAATGGGCATGTAACTGTCCACCATTGTCCATTCTGATTGATGTAGTGTTGTAGAGCTTTCCCCAGTGTGATCATCACCAAGGGCCGCCAGAACACCACCAAATCGCGATGTACCTGCCATATTGGCGTGGCGAAAAACGTCACCTGATCGATCAACACCAGGGCCCTTTCCGTACCAAAGACCAAATACGCCATCAAACTTGCCCTCACCGCGCAATTCGGCCTGTTGCGCGCCCCAAAGGGCGGTTGCGGCCAAATCCTCGTTCAAACCGGGCTGGAACGTTACATTTGCCTGATCTAGTTGCACGGCGGCACGTGCCATATGCATATCCACCGTCCCTAAAGGAGAGCCGCGATACCCTGTAACCAAGCTTGCTGTATTTATGCCAGCCGCTTTGTCACGGGCTTGTTGCATCAACATCAGGCGCACAAGTGCTTGCGTTCCGTTTAACAACACAGGCGATTTTTCCAAATCATACCGGTCACTTAGGCGAATATCCTGACGACTCATGATGGGCTCCTTCATCGGCTTATATTTGCCAATATTAGGTCAAAATTCTTGACCTACAATAGAAAGTTTTTGAACATGGCGCTTTTACCTTTATACAAGACACTATATGCCGAAAGGCCAAAAGAAAAAAATAAAGGAAATATCCGGTGGATTGGGACAAATTACGAGTATTTCATGCGGTTGCCGATGCTGGCAGCCTGACCCATGCCGGCGATACCCTGCACCTGTCACAATCTGCAGTTTCGCGCCAAGTTCGCGCACTTGAAGAATCTTTAAACACAACGTTGTTTCATCGTCATGCCCGTGGCTTGATCCTTACTGAACAAGGTGAGTTGCTGTTTGACGCAACGACCGCCATGAACAAACGTCTAGACAGCGCGTCGGCCCGCATTCGCGACAGCGAAGAAGAGGTTTTTGGCGAATTACGTGTAACGACGACAATTGGTTTTGGTTCGCTCTGGTTGGCGCCACGTTTGTCGCGTTTGTATGATCAATATCCGGATTTAAAAGTTGATCTTATGTTAGAAGAACGGGTTTTGGATTTACCCATGCGTGAGGCCGACGTTGCCATTCGTATGAAAGAACCAAGTCAGGCTGATCTGGTTCGAAAACGGTTGGTCAACATCCACATGCGCCTTTTCGCGACTCAAGAATATTTGGATAAAAACGGTGTTCCAGAAAAGATGGAAGATTTGTTTTCACATCGTTTGATTTGCCAAAACCCGAATTCTACCCAGGTTCAGGCGGGGGCAACCTTGGTGCAAAGCTTAATTGCCGAAAACATTGTGCCGTTTTTGACCGTGAACAACTACTTTGGCGTGCTTCAATCGGTGTTGAACCATTTGGGCGTTGGGGTTTTACCTGGCTATGTCGAGGCATCGTTTCCGAGTCTGGTTCGCGTTCTTCCAGATGTCGAATCTAAAGAAGTACCCGTTTTCTTGGCCTACCCCGAAGAATTGCGTCATTCAAAGCGGGTTCAGGCATTTCGGGATTTTGTCCAAGATGAAATTCGCGACGAACGCCGCAAGCGTGCGAACGCAGAAACCTGAAAATATTCCAATATTCAAATACTTAATCTAGCTATGCATTCAAAGCATAGCGGGTTTGCACAAAATCAGCGCTTTTTTTCTTGATTGAGAAGGGCTGCATTCCTATTTTGAGTGCAAGAACAAGTTTACTCTTGTTTTTACCTCCCTGTTGGACTTCGGCCGAGCTTCTGCTCGGCCTTTTTTTTGCGCAATGGGAATTTGCTATGAAACGTAACAACGTTGGCGTTGTTCGAGTAAAAATTCCTTTTCGCCAGTCACACCCGAAAATTCAATCGCCCTATCATAGGCTGTTATTGCCTTATTCATTTGACCTGCGCGGCGTGAAATATCCGCCAAAGCCACATAATAAGGTTGATAAAATTCAAGTTCCGCGGCAACCGGCGCAATAATCCCAAGCGCGATTTCCGGACTTTGAGCAAAGGAAACAGCCACCGCATAATTTAACCGCACCACGGGCGAATCCTCTAAACGTAATAATACCGAATATAGACCTGATATTTGCGGCCAATCCGGCGCCTCGCCTGCCTTGGTATCACAATGCAGACCATGTATCGCGGCTTGTACTTGATAAGGTCCAATACGGGCCTGCTGCATGGCTTTGGTCAATAAATTGTGCGCGTCACGGATCATTTCATGATCCCAAAGCGCGCGATCTTGTTCTGCCATAGGTAAATATTGTTTTTGCGCGCCTGAACGCGCCGCGCGCCGCGCATGGGAAAACTGGATTAAGGCAATCAACCCTATCACCTCTGGTTCATTTGGGGACAGTTCCAGAACCATACGCGCCAAAAACAGCGCCTCTTCGCACAAATCAAGCCGCAACTGATTTTGCCCCTCAGTGGCGGCATAGCCTTCGTTATAAATCAGGTAAATCACTTGCAGAATCACGACCAACCGCTCTGTTCGCTCGGCTTCATCAGGCAGGGCAAACGGAATGCACGCCTTTTGAATTTTGTGTTTTGCCCGCGTAATGCGCGCGGCCATTGTCGGGGTTTTGACCAAAAACGCTTTGGCAATTTCAGGAATACGCAGCCCACCAACTGTATAAAGCGTCAAGGCGATCTGCACTTCTGGATCTAATGCTGGATGACAGCATGTATACATCAGACGTAATCTATGATCGCCAACTTCGTATTCCTCGCTTTGTTCTCGCTCATCCATAACAATCTGAATGTCCGGTATTTTTGAGTTGAGGTTTTTTGAACGTCGAACCACATCAAGGGCGCGTCGTTTGGCAACTTGATAAAGCCAAGCTGCTGGGTTTTCCGGCACCCGGCCATTACCCCATTTTTCAAGTGCAATAAACAATGCATCTTGCAATGCGTCCTCAGCCAACGTGAAATCGTTAAATGTGGCGGCCAGTGTTGCCACCAGCCGCCCGCGATCTTGTCGCATAACACGGTCAACCGCTTGTTGAACCGCCTTCACGATTTATTCGCCGTCGAAGGTCATCACTGGACGCACCTCAACGGTGCCATATTTTGCTGAAGGGATCAATTTTGCATATCGGATAGCCGTATCCAAATCATCGCACTCCAACAGGTAAAACCCACCTAAATGTTCCTTGGTTTCAGCAAATGGCCATCGGAAATCGTAACCTTGTCACCACGGATACGCACAGAGGTTGCCGTTTCAACACCTTGCAACGCCTCACCAGCAACAAAGGCACCCTCGCTTGCATAGGTTGCGCTGGCGGCCTCATAACCGGCCATCATTGCACCAAATTCATCCGTGCCATATTGGGGTTCAGCAGCGGGATCACCGTAGATTAATGCTAGGTATTTCATGGTATTTCCTTTCAAAGTTATTGGAAGCTTTTCCAAATTTCATAGTTTTTGCAAATTGCTTAAGCGTGGCGACTTTTATTAAAAGCTTTCTGCGCAATTGGCCGTGTTAAGGCCGGTACTTTTTTCGTTCTGTTTCTTTCTATTCACCGTGTTATTGTGAAAGTGACGAACGGCACCCCCGCTTTTCGACAGCTCATTGAAAAAAACTTGACCAATGGTCGCATTTATCCTCGATCTAGCGCTTGCCCCCTTTTGATTTCCCAAGTGATGCCCTAAAGACAGGGCAAATTCTGAACTGGGGTATAAAGATGCAAGAACCGGCCATTTCCGAAAAACTAATCGCGGATCACGGGATAAACGACGAAGAATACGCGCGTTTGCTTGAGATTATTGGCCGCGAGCCAACGTATACCGAGCTTGGTATCTTTTCCGCCATGTGGAATGAGCATTGCTCTTATAAATCCTCTAAGAAATGGCTGCGCACCTTGCCCACCGAAGGCCCACAGGTGATTTGTGGCCCCGGTGAAAATGCTGGTATCGTTGATATTGGCGATGGTCAGTGCGTCGTTTTCAAAATGGAAAGCCACAATCACCCGTCCTACATTGAACCCTATCAAGGTGCAGCAACAGGTGTTGGCGGTATTTTGCGTGACGTGTTCACTATGGGCGCGCGTCCGATTGCGGCGATGAACTCGCTTTCTTTTGGTGAGGTTAGCCACCCAAAAACAAAATCACTCGTAAACGGCGTTGTTGCGGGCGTTGGCGGTTATGGCAACTGCTTTGGTGTGCCAACAGTCGGTGGCGAGGTTCGTTTTGATCCTGCTTATAATGGCAACTGTTTGGTAAATGCATTTGCCGCTGGTTTGGCTGATACAGACAAAATTTTCTATTCTGCTGCATCCGGCGTTGGCATGCCTGTTGTGTACCTTGGGGCAAAAACCGGCCGTGACGGTGTTGGTGGTGCAACCATGGCGTCAGCCGAATTTGACGACACGATTGAGGAAAAACGCCCCACCGTTCAAGTCGGTGACCCGTTCACCGAAAAACGCCTGATGGAAGCGACGTTAGAATTGATGGCCACTGGCGCCGTAATTTCGATCCAAGACATGGGGGCCGCTGGCCTAACTTGTTCCGCCGTTGAAATGGGCGACAAAGGTGGTCTTGGGGTTAAACTTAACCTTGAGGACGTACCGCAGCGCGAAGAAAACATGACGGCTTACGAAATGATGCTGTCTGAATCCCAAGAACGCATGTTGATGGTTCTAAAACCAGAACTAGAGGCCGCGGCGCGTGCCGTTTTCATCAAATGGGATCTAGATTTTGCCATTGTCGGTGAAACCATTCCAGAAGACCGCTTCTTGATCTTGCACAATGGCGAGGTCAAAGCTGATCTGCCGCTTAAGGCGCTTTCCGGCACGGCACCTGAATATGATCGCCCATGGGTGCCAACACCTAAAGCGGCCCCCTTAGAAGACGTGCCTGCGATTGATCCAATCAAGGGCTTAACGGCCCTTATTTCATCGGCAAACTACGCTCGTAAATCATGGGTGTGGGAACAATATGACAGCATGGTCATGGCGGACACTGTGGATGGTCCTCGCCTAGGTGCAGGTGTCATTCGCGTTCATGGAACCGACAAATTGCTGGCGTTCACGTCTGACGTAACCCCCCGTTATGTAAAAGCTAATCCAACCGAAGGCGGCAAACAAGCGGTGGCCGAGGCATACCGAAACCTTGTTTCCAAAGGTGCTAAACCACTGGCAACCACGGACAACATGAATTTTGGCAACCCAGAAAAACCTGAAATCATGGGTCAGTTTGTTGGTGCAATCCAAGGCATTGGCGAGGCATGCATCGCCCTTGATATGCCCATCGTTTCCGGTAACGTATCGCTTTATAACGAAACAGATGGCACAGGCATTTTGCCGACACCAACGATTGGCGCGGTCGGGTTGATTGATAACATCGACCAATTGATCCTTGGCGGCATCCAAGAGGGTGACGTGGCTTTGCTGCTTGGGGAAACCCAAGGCCATTTGGGTCAATCTGCCCTTCTTGCCGAGGCATTTGATCGTGTCGAAGGTGATGCACCTGCGGTTGATTTGGCGACGGAACTGGCCAATGGCGAGTTTGTTCGCACAAATGCTAGCCTAATTCGTGCGGCCAGCGATTTGTCTGATGGCGGTCTGGCCCTTGCAGCATTTGAATTGGCACAGGATGCAAAATTGGGTCTGGCGCTCGAAACTGATGACACCGCGCAATTGTTTGGCGAAGATCAGGCGCGTTACGTTCTTGTGGCAACACCAGACAATGCGGCCACATTGATTTCGGCGGCAAAAACTGCTGGTGTTTCTTTGGCCGAAATCGGTACATTTAAAGGTGATACGCTGAGCTTTGGTTCAACAACGGCATCGCTTGCGGATCTTACGGCAATCTACAACAACAGTTTCGCTGAACAACTGGCCTAAGTTTCAATTAACTGGGGTCTTGCAGGCCCCTACCCGCACGCCTACATTTAGGCCAAGGAACAAAAGGAATATCCCCCATGGCCATGCAAGCCAACGAGATTGAAGACCTGATCCGCGCTGGATTTCCAGATGCGAAAATTACGATCACCGATCTTGCCGGTGATGGAAACCATTATGCCGCCGAGGTGGTTGACGAAAGTTTTCGCAATCAAAACCGTGTGCAACAACAACGCGCTGTTTACGCAGCATTAAAGGGTAAAATGGACGGTGCAAATGGCGAACTACACGCGCTTGCCTTGACGACCAAAGCCCCTGAATAAAACGAATACCCAACCATTTAAGGGAATAAAAAATGACCGATGCCGCAACACAAATTAAATCAACCGTAACAAACAACGACGTTGTTCTGTTCATGAAAGGCACTAAAGATGCCCCACAATGTGGCTTTTCTAGCCGTGTTGCAGGTGTGCTGAATTACATGGGCGTTGATTTTGCCGATGTAAACGTGCTGGCCGATGAGAACATCCGCCAAGGCATCAAAGAATATTCCGATTGGCCAACAATTCCACAGCTTTACATCAAAGGTGAGTTTGTTGGCGGTTGTGACATCATCACCGAGATGACCCTCTCAGGTGAATTGGATACAATGTTTGAATCAAATGGTGTTGGCTATGACAAAGAGATGGCCGACAAAATCCGCGAGGCTAACAGTTAAGTTAGCTTCACTTCATAACCAATTGTAATAATTACAAAAGCCACACTCTAAGACGCGGCTTTTTCTTCGACTTGTTCGGCCAATGCTTCGGCACGCGCCGCCAGCTCGGCCATTGTATCTTTGATCGCTTGCGGAATTACAGGCACCTCAACGCGGGTTGGTTCTGGTTGCGGCGCTGCCTTTAATTCCGCCAACTCAGCCTCAAGCGCGGCAACATTAGCCTTTGCTTTTTCAAGTTCATCTGTGGCGCCCGCAGTTTTATCCGCCAGCATCAACCCCGCCATCAACAACATACGTGGTTCAGGCAAACGGCCAATTTGTGAGATGATTGTTGCGGCTTCGGTGTCCAGCATTGCGGCTGCAGACTGCAAAAAATGCTCTTCGCCCTCATTACAGGCAACTTCAAAAACACGACCGCCGATTTCAATGGCTACTTCAGACATCAGACATCATCCTTCATCATAGGTTTCATTTCCTCCATTATCGCGTCCATTTCTGCCAATTCCGATTTTCGGGCTGCCTTCATTGCGGCCAATTCTTCCATCATCGATTTGTTAATCAAATGCGGATCTGCCCCGTTTTCTTCATTTGCTTTGCGCAACTCTTCGTTGCTGGCGCGCAATCTTTCGTTGGTGGCGCGTAAAGTTTGCGCCTTGGAGCGAAATTCATCCAAGGATTTACTGGTTTCATCCAATTTTTCGGCAGCCACTTTTTGACGGTTTAAGTGTTTTTCACGTACCGCTGTCAATCGCGCCTCAAGTTGGGCAGTAACTTCTTTTTCTTCTTCTAACGCTTTGGCCAGATCATTGTCTGCTGGTGCGGCATCTGATTTTGCCCCCAAGTTCCCTAACCCACCTTCGATACGCCCTAGGGCGGATTGAATTCGGGCTTCAAGTTCGCTGATGTCGCTCATTTTGCGCCTTTCGTTATCGTTAAAGGTGTGTCTCGTGCACCTTGTCGGTGACACTGCACCTCATTTGGCCAAGTCTTGGCCGAATCGTCTGCTCGCTTCTATCTTAGCCAAATATTCACCAATGTGCGAAGCCTCGGAAATCCTTTGCTGTTTTCATGCGGAAAACCTTTGCTTGATCTTCTGTCAGTGGCTGTTATGACCCTTTGCAACAACGAAATTTTGCCAAAGGACATACGGCCGTGGAAATTCAGGAACTACGCGAAAAGCACCCCGAACATTGGAACATGGCTTGCGCCATTCGCACACTGACACTTGATGCGGTCGCAGCGGCTAATTCAGGCCACTCTGGCATGCCCATGGGCATGGCTGATGTTGCCACGGTATTGTTCAAAAACCATTTGAAATTTGATGCCTCTGCCCCAAAATGGGCAGACCGGGATCGTTTCATTCTATCTGCTGGCCACGGCTCAATGTTGATCTATTCACTGCTGCACCTGACTGGCAGTGCCGACATGACATTGGATCAGGTCAAGAATTTCCGCCAATGGGGCGCTATTACAGCTGGCCATCCTGAATATGGCCACGTTGACGGCGTTGAAACAACAACAGGCCCATTGGGTCAGGGTATTGCCAATGCTGTTGGTTTCGCTTTGGCAGAAGAAGTTCAGCGCGCCACCTTTGGTCGCAAACTTGTAGACCATATGACATATGTAATCGCGGGTGACGGTTGCCTGATGGAAGGCATCAGCCAAGAAGCCATCGGCATCGCCGGCAAACATCAACTATCCAAGTTGGTCGTTCTTTGGGATGACAACGGCATCACCATCGATGGCAAAGTTGAGCTTTCTGATGTTACGGATCAAAAGGCCCGCTTTAAGGCATCTGGTTGGCAGGTCCTAGAATGTGATGGCCATGATCCCGAAGATATCGACCGCGCATTGACCGCCGCGAAGAAAGGCAAGAAGCCTACGATGATCGCGTGTAAAACGCACATCGCGCTAGGTTCATCCGCCCAAGATACATCCAAAGGCCACGGTGCCTTAACCGATGCCACATTAATCGCCGACACGCGCGCGGTTTACGGCTGGGAAAACGGCGCATTTGATATTCCAAAAGGCGTGAAAGACGCATGGGAATCTGTCGGCAGCAAAGGTGCCGCAGCGCACGCCGAATGGCAAACACGCCTAGAAGCTATGGGCGAAGGTCGTCGCAAAGAGTTTTTGCGCATCCAATCTGGTGAACCACATCGTCGTTTGCCTAATCTTATTCGCCAAATCAAAAAAGATGCCTCTGAAAATGCGCCTAAGATGGCAACGCGTAAGGCCAGCGAAGCGGTTCTTAAGGCGATCAATCCCGTGATGAAAGAAACCTTTGGTGGTTCTGCGGATTTGACCGGATCAAACAATACATTGACCGATGACATGGGTGTACACAGCCCTGAAAATCGCAAAGGCCGTTACATGTATTACGGCATTCGTGAACATGGCATGGCTGCGGCAATGAACGGTATGGCCCTGCACGGTGGTACACGCGCCTATGGTGGCACATTCATGTGTTTCACTGATTATGCTCGCGGTGCGATGCGTTTGTCGGCATTGATGGGCGTACCAGTGACCTATGTCATGACCCACGATTCCATTGGTCTTGGCGAAGATGGCCCAACACACCAACCTGTCGAGCATCTTTCGATGCTGCGCGCGACGCCAAATACCCATGTGTTCCGCCCTGCTGACTTGGTTGAAACGGCTGAGGCTTGGGAATGTGCAATGTCCAGCACCAAGACACCCCATGTTTTGGCCCTATCGCGGCAGAACCTGCCTTTGGTTCGCAGCAAACACATCCCTAAAAACATGTCTTCATTTGGCGCTTATGTTTTGGCCGAATCCGAAGGAAAACGTCAGGCTATTTTGATGGCGACGGGTTCTGAGGTTTCCATCGCGATGGAAGCCCGTGAATTGCTTCAGGCCGAGGGTATCGGCACACGCGTTGTTTCAATGCCATGTTGGGAACTGTTTGCTGAACAAGACGAAGCATATCGCAAACGCGTTCTTCCAGGTGGTTCTGCACGTGTTGCGATTGAAGCAGGCGTTCGTCACGGCTGGGATCAATGGTTGCTAGGTGAGCGCGGCCGCGAGGCGCGTTCTGGATTTATTGGCATGCCCGGTTTTGGCGCCTCGGCACCTGCTGAAACACTGTATGAAAAATTCGGCATCACCGCCGAAGCGACTGTTGCCAAAGTAAAGGCCTTATTAGCCTAAGCTGCAATAACTCAGTTTTAAAAGGCCCGATCCAGCGATGGATCGGGCCTTTTTCATTTGATGGAAAAAGAATCGGTTGGCCTAGATTTGATCCCAACGTCCTTTTTTCCCAGCCTCAGTTGGCACTCCTATTAGAAAATATATTTATTGTTAGCGCCAACACGCGCCTAAACGCCACGGTTAACGCTAACACTTTGGAAATTTTATACTTTATTCTTGGGGCGCTAAGGTTTGCTTGATAGGGAAAGAGCAATAAACAAACCCTAGACTGCTTAATAGGAGCATTCAAAATGACTGTAACAGTTGGTATCAATGGTTTTGGCCGCATCGGTCGCTGCACGCTGGCACATATCGCTGAAAGTGCTCGAAATGATGTACAGGTTGTAAAGATTAACGCCACCGGCCCAATTGAAACCAACGCGCATTTGTTGCGCTATGACAGTGTCCATGGCCGTTTTGGTGGCACGATAAAAACAACAGAAAACACAATGGATTTGGGCCAAGGTCCGATTGATGTGTTTTCAACGTATGATCCAAAAGAACTTGATTGGTCTGGTGTGGATGTTGTTTTAGAATGCACCGGAAAATTCAATGACGGCCAAAAATCAGCCGTGCATCTCGAGCAAGGCGCCAAGAAAGTCCTTATTTCTGCGCCAGCTAAGAATGTTGATCGCACAATCGTATACGGTGTGAACCACCGCGATCTATTGAACAGCGACAAAATGATTTCAAACGGTTCTTGCACCACCAACTGCCTTGCCCCCCTGGCCAAAGTTCTAAACGATGCCATCGGCATTGAAAGCGGTATCATGACCACCGTTCACAGCTATACAGGTGATCAACCAACGTTAGATCGTCGTCATGCTGATCTTTACCGCGCGCGCGCCGCTGCGATGGCAATGATCCCAACATCAACAGGTGCAGCCAAAGCACTTGGTTTGGTATTGCCAGAACTTCAGGGTAAATTGGATGGCACCTCATTGCGCGTCCCTACCCCAAATGTTTCCGCCGTGGATCTAACGTTCCAAGCGAAAAAAGACGTGACCGTTGCCGAAGTGAACGCGATTGTTGCTGAAGCCGCCGCAGGTCGGATGGGGTCGGTGTTGTCTTATGATCCGGAACCCAAAGTTTCCATCGACTTTAACCACACAACTCATTCCTCAATCTTTGCGCCAGAGCAAACCAAAGTTGTCGGGCGTACAGTTCGTGTGTTAGCTTGGTACGACAACGAATGGGCATTCTCTTGTCGCATGGCTGATGTGGCCGCTGCGATGGGTCAGCTCCTCCACTAAGGGGCGGCGTTTATCGTCGCAAAGACGATGACCACACAAATTTCCATAGTCCTTGGGACAATGATCTTAATGTTCTTGGCCGTAGATTTCTTTTTCTACGACTGGGAACTTTTGATTTTTTGGGTACGCAAATTGGCGCAACTTTCTGAATGGATTGCGTTCTGGCGTTAAGCGTCACACCGTATCCAGCATCACGAAATCACTTTAATATCTATTCTTAATCTGAGCATTGATCTTTTGGGTACAATTTGTTAGCGCTAACACATCAAGTATTCTTACCAAAAAGAGGCCCAAATGTCAGTAAAAGTAGCAATCAACGGTTTTGGACGAATCGGACGCAATGTTCTTCGTGGCATCATCGAAAGTGGCCGTACTGACATCGAAGTTGTGGCGATCAATGATCTTGGCCCCGTAGAAAGCAACGCCCACTTGCTGCGCTTCGACAGTATTCATGGACGTTTTCCATTTGAAGTAACAACCACTGAAACGACAATTGATGTTGGTCGTGGCCCCATGCAAGTTACTGCCATTCGTAATCCAGCCGATCTTCCTTGGGCTGATGTTGATATCGTTTTGGAATGTACTGGTATTTTCAACTCAAAAGAAAAAGCGTCCGTTCATCTTGAAAATGGTGCCAGCCGCGTTCTTTGCTCGGCACCCGCTAAAAATGCGGATAAAACAATCGTATATGGCGTGAACGAAGATACTTTAACGGCCGATGATTTAATCGTTTCAAACGCGTCGTGCACGACAAACTGTTTGGCCCCTGTTGTTAAAGTTATCAACGATACCATCGGCCTTACGCGTGGTTTCATGACAACAATTCACAGCTATACAGGTGATCAACCAACGCTGGATACATTGCACTCTGATCTTTATCGCGCGCGTGCCGCGGCGGTCTCAATGATCCCAACATCGACCGGTGCCGCAAAGGCTGTTGGTTTGGTTTTACCTGAACTTGACGGCAAGCTTGACGGTGTTGCGATCCGCGTACCCACGCCAAATGTTTCCTGTGTTGACCTTACATTTGAGGCAAGCCGCGATACATCTGTTGAAGAAATCAACAACGCGATCCGTGCGGCCGCCGACGGCCCACTTAAGGGCGTTTTAGGCGTGACGGATTACCCACTGGTTTCAAGCGACTTTAACCACGATCCGCATTCTTCTGTTATGGCGATGGATCAAACTAAAGTCATGGAAGGCAATTTTTGCCGGATCTTGACTTGGTATGATAACGAATGGGGCTTTTCAAACCGCATGGCTGATACGGCTGTTGCAATGGCCAAATTCCTTTAGGGATTTGGCTTAGCCTTGGAATTTGTCTAACAAAGCTTGATGCACGTCTTTGGTGACGAACTTTGATACGTCACCACCAAGGCGTGCGATCTCTTTCACTAGCTTACTGGCAATTGCTTGATGCTTTGCCTCTGCCATCAGGAAAACAGTCTCAATGGAACTGTCCATGGCGCGGTTCATGCCAACCATCTGAAATTCATACTCAAAATCTGAAACGGCACGCAAACCGCGAATAATGAACTGTGCGCCAACGTCCCGCGCACAATCGATCAAGAGGTTTTCAAATGGATGCACTACGATCTCAACATCGGTGTGTTCTTTTAGCGCCGCACAGTGTTTTTCGATCATTTCAACGCGTTCTTCCAGCGTGAACATCGGCCCCTTGTCGCGATTGATGGCAACACCAATGACCAATCGATCAACCAGAACAGCCGCGCGTTTCATGATGTCCAAATGCCCATGCGTAATAGGGTCAAATGTGCCGGGATAAAGGCCTATGCGCATCGTATTCTCCTGTGCTTGCACCTTAGAAAACAGGATGCGACGGCCAATTGCAAGCGGTCAAATCGTCTTTCAGTCTGCAATTTTGGACTCTAGATTTTCCACCTCTTCACGCACTAATCGCACCAATTGTTCGGCAAATCGGTTAAATCGCGCAACTTTACGATCATCTTCATGGCGGATCAGATAAAAACTGCGACTGAGGGATAGTTGATCCATCAATAATCGCCGCACATTTTGCGCAAATGGCAGGGCAAAGTCATGCATAATACCAACACCAATCCCCGCGTTTATTGAATTAAACTGAACTGAAACTGAATTTGAGGCCAGTTCTGGCCGCTCTATTCCAATTTTTGTAAGATAATCCAATTCGCTGTCAAAAATCATGTCCGGTATATACCCAATTACACGGTGCTGCTTAAGATCCTGTAAATCATTCAATTCCGCTGCCTGCTTCAGATAGTCGGCCTGTGCCGCCAGATGCAGTTTGTAATCCACAATCTTTTGCACAGACAAACGCCCTGATGTAGGCGGGCTTACAGCAATTGCCATGTCAGCCTCGCGTTTTGACAGGTTAAATACACGCGGCAAAGAAACAATTTGGATTTCAAGGCCTGGGTTTTCGTCAGCGATCCGACCACACACTGCGGGTAGAATGAAATTTGCACAGCCATCGGGCGCGCCAATTCGTATGCTTCCTGTCAGCCCCTCAAATTCGGTTTGCGATACATCTGACGCCGCCAAAAATGCTTGTTCTGCCTGCCCTGCGTGTTCCATCAATCTAAGACCCGCATCGGTCAGTTGATAACCTTGCGGTGATTTCACAAATAAAACGGCACCAATTGTTTCCTCTAGCCTTTGAATACGTCGTCCAATCGTCGCGGGATCAAGCGAGATTTGTTTGCCCGCTGCTGACAAGCTTTCAAAGCGCGCTACCGCCAAAAATATCCGCAAATCATCCCAGTTTCGCATCTTGTACCTATATTTTCGCAAAGCCCTTTTGGCAATTCTTGGCTTTGATTAGGCATATTGCAAGTGTATAGTTACACAAATACCAATCAAATTCACATTTCAGGAGAACGCCATGAGCGAATTAACCCATTGGATTAACGGCGAACACGTCAAAGGCACATCCGGTCGCTTTGCCGATGTATTCAACCCCGCAACCGGCGAAGTTCAAGCCAAAGCACCGCTCGCTAATGCCGATGAGATGGCAATTGCTGTTGCTGGTGCCTCTGCTGCACAACCTGCTTGGGCCGCAACAAACCCACAACGCCGCGCCCGCGTGATGATGCGCTTTGTAGCACTTTTGAACCGCGACATGGACAAACTGGCCGAGGCTCTTAGCCGCGAACACGGTAAAACACTGCCAGATGCGGCGGGTGATGTTCAACGTGGCCTTGAGGTTGTTGAGTACTGCATCGGCGCGCCTGAACTGTTAAAGGGTGATTATACAAACAACGCGGGCCCCGGCATCGACATGTATTCTATGCGTCAGGCATTGGGTGTTTCTGCGGGCATTACGCCTTTCAACTTCCCTGCGATGATCCCCATGTGGATGTTTGCCCCTGCATTGGCTTGCGGTAACTCATTCATTCTAAAACCATCCGAACGCGCGCCTTCTGTGCCGCTGATGTTGGCTGAGTTGATGAAAGAGGCTGGCCTGCCGGATGGATGTTTACAGGTTGTAAACGGTGACAAAGAGGCAGTTGATGCGATTTTGGATGACGAAGTCGTTCAATCCATTGGTTTTGTTGGGTCAACACCGATCGCTGAATACATTTATTCGCGCGGCTGTGCCAATGGCAAACGTGTTCAATGTTTCGGTGGTGCCAAAAACCACATGATCATCATGCCCGACGCGGATATGGATCAGGCGGCAGACGCGTTGGTCGGCTCTGGTTACGGTGCTGCTGGCGAACGCTGCATGGCGATTTCAGTGGCTGTTCCTGTAGGGGATGACACCGCAGATCGTTTGATCGCAAAGCTTTTGCCACGTATCGAAGCCCTGAAAGTTGGCCCCTACACATCAGGAAATGACGTTGATTATGGCCCTGTTGTAACTGGTGCGGCCAAAGCGAATATCGAAAAACTGGTGCAGTCTGGTGTTGATCAGGGTGCCAAACTTGTCGTCGATGGACGTGGATTTGAGTTACAGGGTTATGAAAACGGATTTTTCGTAGGTCCTCACCTTTTTGATAATGTTACCAAAGACATGGACATTTATAAAAAGGAAATTTTCGGCCCCGTTTTGTCAACTGTTCGCGCACAAACCTACGAAGAAGCGTTGGGTTTGGCGATGGATCACGAATACGGTAATGGCACCGCGATCTTTACCCGCGACGGTGATGCGGCACGTGATTTTGCCAATCGTATCAATATCGGCATGGTTGGCATCAACGTGCCTGTGCCTGTTCCTTTGGCGTATCACACATTTGGTGGTTGGAAAAAATCTGTCTTTGGCGATCTGAACCAACACGGCCCAGATGCGTTTAAGTTTTATACCCGCACAAAAACAGTCACAGCGCGCTGGCCCTCGGGCATCAAAGAAGGTGGCGAGTTTTCAATTCCTGTGATGGAATAGCGATCAAGGCACGGCCAAAGCAATTTGGCCGTGCCAACCAATATCAAAATTCACTGGAAACAATGACAAAATCCCAACTCATATGCTGCGTCAAAAATGAGGGTGTATACATCCTCGAATGGCTGGCCCATCACCGAATGATCGGTTTTGATGAGATTGTGATTTATTCAAACGACAGTGACGATGGTACGCATGAGTTGCTGGATGAGGCCGCCAATCTAGGGCTTTGTAAGCATTTCAAAAACCAGCTACCCACCGGTGCATCGCCCTTACCCTATGCTTATAGGCAACATCTAAAATATAACCGTCGTGGTGACGCCGATGTAATGATGTCTTTGGATATTGACGAATTTCTGACAATTCATGTCGGTGATGGAAATCTGACCGATCTCATCGAAGTTTTGCCTAATGATGCAGATATTGCTTGTTTTTTGTGGATAAACTTTGGCGCAGAACCCTTAGACAAGTGGGTGGCCGGTAATGTCACCGAACAATTCATGATGGCGGTACCCGCAAAAAAACGGATCAATTATTGTGTAAAGTCATTGGTTTATAAACCAGAAAAATTCACACGTATGGGAAGCCATCACCCAAAATCCTATATCGCAAACACCCCCATCCGCGCGGTAAATGCATCAGGCCAACCTGTGCCTGTTGATCCGCAGAACTATGATAATCTTTATAAGGATCTTCGTATGTTGCCGACGGACTTTGGCAGCCGAAATTTTGCGCAGATCAACCATTATGCCACCAAAAGCGCCGATGCTTTTATGCTGCGTCGCCAACGTGGACGCAGTTATTTGGAACAAGATGAGGTGCGTCACACCCAAGAGTATTTTAACAAGCGTAATACCAACTTGCAGCTTGAATTGTCCTATCTGAAATACATCGAGCGATTGCGTGCCCAACTTGTAGAATTACGCGCTATGGGGCGCTTGAATGAACTAGAGCTCATCTCTCAAAGAATATACCGCGAAAAACTAGCGGCATTGTACGCCGAATAATTAGTTTCCATCACCAACCAAGGCCCACACGAAGGAACACTGAACCATGGACTTTGCACTTTCCGAAGAACAGACCGCCATCTTTGATATGGCCAAGGATTTCGGCGCCCAAGAAATTGCCCCATTTGCACGGCAGTGGGAAAAGGATGAAATCATCCCCAAAGACCTTTGGCCTAAATTTGGCGAATTAGGATTGGGGGCAATTTATGTACCAGAAGAAGACGGTGGTTCAGGTTTAACACGTCTAGACGGAACCCTAGTTTTTGAGGCCCTATCGATGGCTTGCCCATCGGTTGCAGCCTTCCTTTCAATCCACAACATGTGCGCCAGTATGATGGCCGCCAATGCGACAGATGAAGTAAAATCCCGCATGATGGCTGACGTTGTTTCAATGAAAACAGTTGTGTCCTATTGCTTGACAGAGCCTGGTTCTGGGTCAGACGCCGCCGCTCTTAAGACGCGCGCAGATCGCACAAATGACGGGTTTAATCTGACAGGCACTAAGGCGTTCATTTCTGGCGGTGGCTATTCAGACGCCTATATCGTGATGGCCCGCACCGGTGATGCCGGTCCGTCGGGCGTGTCAGCAATGCTTGTAGAAGACGGATCAGAAGGCCTTTCTTTCGGTGGGTTAGAGGATAAAATGGGCTGGCGTTCGCAACCCACCCGCCAAGTACAATTGGACAATTGCAACATTCCCACCGCAAATTTGCTGGGTGAAGAGGGCAAAGGTTTCACTTATGCGATGAAAGGGCTGGATGGCGGGCGTTTGAATATTTCCGCTTGTTCCTTGGGTGCCGCACAGGCCGCAATGGATACGACGTTAGCCTATATGGGTGAACGCAAAGCATTTGGAAAAACGATTGATCAGTTTCAGGCCCTGCAATTTCGTTTGGCGGACAATGAAATTGAACTTCAGGCTGCGCGGACGTTTTTGCGACAAGCAGCGTGGAAACTGGATACCGGATCACCCGACGCCAGCAAGTTTTGCGCAATGGCAAAAAAGCATGCAACCGAAGTTGGTTCACGCGTTGTTGATTCCTGTCTGCAACTTCATGGTGGATACGGTTATCTAGCCGATTATGGTTTGGAAAAATTGGTTCGTGATTTGCGCGTTCACCAAATCCTTGAGGGTACCAACGAAATCATGCGTCTTATTGTGGCCCGCAACCTGTTGAAAGACCGCTAAATGGCTGACATCGATATTCGCATTGTCGGTGAATGTGGGCGGATCACGCTTAATCGGCCCCAAGCCCTGAATGCCCTCACCTATCAAATGGTCTTAGACATCGGGACAGCACTCGACAATTGGCGAAATGATACATCTGTTAAGATGGTGATCATCGATGCGATTGGGGATCGCGCATTTTGTTCAGGCGGTGATATCGCCGATCTTTATGCGGCAGGTAAGTCTGGTGATTACGCTTATGGACAGAAATTTTGGCGAGATGAATATCGTCTAAATGCAAAATTGGCTGAATTTACAAAACCTGTCGTAACCTTCATGCAGGGTTTCACCATGGGTGGCGGCGTTGGGGTTGGTTGTCACGGCAGCCATCGCATTGTGGCTGAAAACAGCCAAATCGCCATGCCAGAGGTTGGCATCGGTTTGGTGCCTGATGTTGGCGGATCAAAAATATTGGCAAACGCGCCCGGTAATCTAGGTGCATATTTGGGTACTACGGCCACCCGAATGGGCCCTGCCGATGCCATATATGCTGGATTTGCTGATCATTTCATTCCTCAAGATCAGTGGACGGCATTGATAGCTGCGCTAGAAACAAGTGCAAACATAGATTTGATTACCGCAGTGGCGTCTTCACCCGAAGGCGGTGAATTAATTGGCCTGCAATCTGAAATTGATGATGCATTTAAAGGGGCAACATTATCAGATGTATGGGCATATCTAAGTTCCAACACATCAGAATTCACCGCAGCAACACACAAAAAACTGTCGCGTGTGTCCCCACTTTCGGCTGCTTGTACCATTGAAATGATGCATCGCTTGGCGGGCAACACAGACATTCGTAACGCCTTGACCCTGGAATATCGTTTCACCTATCGCGCCTTGGAAAAATCCGACTTTATCGAGGGTATTCGCGCCGCGATCATCGACAAAGATCGCACACCAAAATGGCAACATACAAACGCCGTGCCAACAGATGCCGTCGCTGAAATGCTGGCACCACTTGGCACAGATGAATTAAGTTTTGAAAGGATATCATCATGAAAATCGGGTTTATCGGACTTGGAAACATGGGTGGGCCAATGGCTGCAAACTTGGCCACAGCTGGGCACGCTGTAACGGGGTTTGATCTTACCGCCCCCTGCCCTGAAGGTGTCACCGTTGCCAGCAATGCAGCAGAGTGCGCTACTGATGTTGATGTATTGATCACCATGTTGCCCAATGGCGCAATTTTACGCAGCGTTGCCAATGAGGTGATGCCCGCGTTGAAATCAGGCGCGGCGTTTCTTGATTGCTCAACCGTTGATGTTGAAAGCGCACGCGCCGTCGCGGATCAAGCAAACGCAGCCGACGTTTTGGCACTGGATGCCCCTGTTTCTGGCGGCATTGGTGGCGCGGTTGCAGGTACACTTACCTTTATGGTTGGTGGCAGCGATGCAGGGTTTTCTTTGGCCAAACCCCTTTTTGACATCATGGGTCAAAAGTCAGTTCACTGTGGGCCATCCGGCAATGGGCAAGCCGCAAAAATATGTAATAACATGATCTTAGGCGCCACGATGGTTGCCACATGCGAAAGCATTGCCTTGGCTGACAAACTGGGCTTGGACCGCCAAGCCCTATTCGATGTGGTCTCCACTTCATCAGGATCAAGCTGGTCAATGAACACCTATTGCCCAGCCCCAGGTATCGGACCACAATCCCCCTCTGATAACGACTATACCCCAGGGTTTGCGGCCGATTTGATGTTGAAAGACCTTAGACTTAGCCAGCAGGCCGCTCAATCAGTTGACGCAGATACGCCAATGGGTAAACGCGCAACGGAGCTATATGCCAGTTTTGTCGAAGATGAAGGCGGAAATGGTCGTGATTTTTCCGCCATGTTACCGCGTTTTGAAAAACGAGGCCGGACCTAAAACTAAAGCCCGCGGATCATGTCCACCATGGCACTGTTTTCGCGGGCCATATCATCAAGACGTGCCTTAACCACATCACCGATGGAAATAAGCCCAATTATTTTCCCACCGTCCAGAATGGGCATATGGCGAAACCGTCCTTCGGTCATGGTTTCGAGAACTTTGTCCGCAGTATCTGATTTAGCGCAACAGCTTACTGTTCCGGTCATCAAATCACCAACATTGTCGCCAAGGCAGGCAGTCCCCCGTTTGCCCATTTCGCGAATGATGTCACGTTCTGACAAGATCCCATCCAAGGTTTTCCCATCATCTGAAACGATCAACGCGCCAACTTTGCGGTTTGAAAGCTCGCTTACAGCCGCATCAATCGAACTTGATTTTTTTACGCTGTAAATCTCTTGATGTGGTTTGGCGGCGATAATGTCTTCTACACGCATGGCTAATCCTTTTCAGTTGCTATGATTTCAGCATAACAGATAAAAAGCATTAGCCCAAATGACGGGTAATTATTCAGCAGCAACCTTTGTCGCCTTAAGCATATCCTTCAAATAGTAACCTGTGTGGCTTTTGGCGTTTTTGGCGACAGTCTCTGGCGTGCCAGTGGCCACAACCTCGCCGCCACCGTCGCCACCTTCAGGGCCAATATCAATGATGTGGTCCGCTGTTTTGACGACATCCAAATTGTGTTCAATCACAACAACGGTGTTGCCTTGTTCAACCAATTCATGCAGCACTTCCAATAGCTTACGAACATCTTCAAAGTGTAAACCAGTGGTCGGCTCATCCAAAATATACAACGTGCGGCCCGTTGACTGACGCGCCAATTCTTTGGAAAGTTTCACGCGCTGCGCCTCGCCACCAGACAGGGTCGTGGCGGGTTGACCAACCTTGATATACCCAAGACCAACGCGCAAAAGTGCCTCCATTTTGTTGCGAATACTGGGTACGGCGGTGAAAAACTCTCGGCCATCTTCGACCGTCATATCCAACACATCAGAGATGCTTTTGCCTTTGAATTTAATTTCCAAGGTCTCGCGGTTATAACGTTTTCCCTTGCACGTTTCGCATTGCACATAAACGTCCGGCAAGAAGTGCATTTCGATCTTGATCAGGCCATCGCCCTTACAAGCCTCGCACCGCCCCCCTTTTACGTTGAAAGAAAAGCGTCCGGCCTTGTAACCACGTGCCTTTGATTCAGGCAGACCTGCAAACCATTCCCGAATAGGTGTGAATGCGCCGGTATAAGTCGCTGGATTTGATCGTGGTGTACGCCCAATGGCGCGTTGATCAATATCGATAACTTTATCCAACAGCTCAAGCCCAGTGACCGCTGCACAAGGCGCCGGCGTTTGACGCGCGCCGTTCAATCGCATGCTGGCGGTTTTAAAGAGGGTTTCAATGGTCAACGTCGATTTACCGCCACCAGAAACGCCTGTCACACAGACAAACTTGCCCAATGGGAAGTCAACAGTCACATTCTTAAGGTTGTTGCCCGTCGCCTTTTCCACGCACACAACTTTCTTGTTACCTTTGCGACGCTTGGCGGGCACCTCAATGGCGCGCCTGCCGGCCAAATAGTCACCAGTTACACTCACTGGATTAGCGATAATCTCACTTGGGGTACCGTGGGCCACGACTTCGCCGCCATGCACGCCTGCCCCTGGGCCAATGTCAAAGACATAGTCAGCCTCTCGGATCGCTTCCTCATCATGTTCAACAACGATCACTGTGTTGCCTTGGTCACGCAGGTTTTTGAGCGTTAATAACAAGCGATCATTGTCTCGTTGATGCAAACCGATAGATGGCTCATCCAACACATAAAGAACGCCAGTTAAGCCCGAACCAATTTGGCTGGCCAAGCGAATGCGTTGACTTTCGCCACCACTTAACGTGCCAGAAGACCTTGAAAGTGAGAGATAATTCAATCCAACATTGTTCAAAAACCCAAGGCGTTCACGAATTTCCTTAAAGATCGCGCGGCCGATTTCTTGTTTTTGTTTTGTCAGTTTTTCAGGTGCTTCACTAATCCAAGCAAGGGCCTCGCTTATCGACATTTCAACCACTTGGCCGACATGCAAACCCGCAATTTTCACCGCTAATGCCTCGGGTTTCAGGCGGTAACCTTCGCACACACCACAGGGACGGTTGTTTTGATAATTCTCAAACTCTTCGCGAATCCAGTTTGAATCCGTTTCGCGATATCGGCGTTCCATGTTTGGAATGACACCTTCAAATGAACGCGTCACTTCATAAACGCGCCCGCCCTCGTCATAGCGGAACTTAATCTCATCCTTGGCAGACCCATGCAAAAATACTTGTTGAACATGGGGCGGCAAATCACGCCAAGGGGTTTTTGCGTCAAATTCATAATGCCGCGCAATCGCCTCGATTGTTTGAATAAAATAAGGCGATTTTCCTTTGCGCCAAGGTGCCAAGGCACCGTCCGCCAGCCGCAAGTTTGCATCCGGCACAACCAAACGTTCATCAAAGAACAACTCTTTACCCAAACCATCGCAAGTCGGACATGCCCCTAAAGGCGCGTTAAAAGAAAACAGGCGAGGTTCAATTTCAGCGATTGTGAAGCCAGAAACAGGACAAGCAAAGTTTTCAGAAAACGTAATGGTTTCAGGTTCTTCATCATCCCCTACAGCCGTTTCGAAATAGGCAATTCCATTTGCCAAGTCCAACGCTGTGCGGAAACTATCCGCCAATCGGGTTTCTAGCCCTTCACGCACGACGAGACGATCGACGACAACATCAATGTCATGGCGGAATTTTTTGTCCAAGGTTGGCGGCTCATCCAACTCATAGAATGCACCGTCAACTTTGACGCGCTGGAAACCCTGCTTACGCAGTTCCAAGAATTCTTTTTTGTACTCGCCTTTTCGATCGCGAACCATCGGGGCCAGCAAATATCCGCGTGTGCCCTCTGCGAGCGTCATGATCCGATCAACCATGTCTTGCACTTGCTGTGCCTCAATCGGCAGGCCCGTTGCGGGGGAAAAAGGTGTGCCAACACGAGCAAAAAGCAGTCGCAAATAGTCGTAGATTTCGGTCACTGTACCAACAGTTGAACGAGGATTTTTTGATGTGGTTTTCTGCTCAATTGAAATCGCAGGACTTAGGCCGGAAATGTGATCCACATCCGGTTTTTCCATCATATCCAGAAACTGACGTGCGTAGGCTGACAAGCTTTCAACATACCGACGCTGTCCTTCGGCATAGATCGTATCAAAGGCCAAGGACGACTTGCCAGAACCGGAAAGGCCCGTGATTACCACCAATTGATCACGTGGAATATCCACATCAATGCTTTTAAGGTTGTGTTCACGCGCACCACGCACTTCGATATTTTTTAGATCAGCCATGGGGCCCCCGTTAATCAACTCTTCACACATAGACGAGACTGGGTGAGTCTCCAACTAAAAAATGAGAACAAAGAAAGAACTTCATTCAACTCGCTGTGTGCTGGCCCTGCGACGACGCCCCGCCAACCAAGCGTGCATCAGAATGCCACAAACAGACAGAATAACCACAAACCACATCGCACCGAGGCCACCATACAGCACCGCCAAGTAGGCCAATATTGGTGTTCCAGACGAGGTTCCCACATTGCCCATTTGCGCCAAAACTCCTGCGGCCTTGGCGCGATCATTTGGTTCAGGATTAAGGGCCGGAATGCACGCAAATGACGCCCCTTGGATAAGACCAAGGAAGCCAGCCAAAGCAACGGCACAAAACACCTCTACAAGTCCTATGCCCATAAATATACCAAAGAATAATGCCGAAATAATTGATCCAGCAAACCCCAACATGACCGCCTGAACAGCCGTAATATAACGAAGAACCCAAACCCCAAAGGTTAAAGACACCGCAATGCTGACCAAGGGCATGGCCGTCGCGACGAACACCCGCCAAATGGGATCAACCAGACCCGGTAAAATCGTCAAAACCGCGACATAAGTCATTGTATAAAAGGCAAAACCCAAACCTGGTGCGCTGGTGAATGGGGATCGGTAAAGGTCAATGTGGCGACTAATCAGACCTTTGAACAAGGGTGTTCTGATTGGCATCGCCTCTCTTTTCAGCGAAAACAATAAGAAAATTCCTATGCCCAAGAACCAACTTCCGTGGGCTAAAAACAAACTTTGCAACCCAAATTTTGACACCAAAATTGGCCCAATCCATGCAAGCAAAGCAAACGAAACCCCAAAGAACGTTGACCAAAGGATCATCACAAAGTTTTGATGTTTAGGCATCGCGACTTGGCTGATTAAAACGGGGGCTGCAACAACCAATGCCAAATGGGAAAACCCCTCAATTATTCGTAAGACGAACATGATTAAAAGTGGCGGCAGCATGGCCTGAGCGAATGAAACCACCGCCCCCATTGCCAACGCAGTCAGTATCACCTTTCTGTTTCCAAATCGGGTTACGATCAAACCCGCACTTGCACCGAAAATAACACCAACAAATCCAACGACAGAGACAAGCAGCCCGATTGTCACGGAATCTGTTGCATAAAATCGTTGTAAGTCTTGGAATGTAACTGCAACTTTACCGAATTGTGCCGCTGCACCTAATCCAGCCAACCAAAGTAGGGCAATTAACACCCAATTTGTGCGTGTGAAATCCATATCCCTTGCTGACGCGCAAAGATGGAAAATTCAAGCGTCAAACACCGTTAAAACGAACAAAGCCCAAACAATATGCTTGGGCTTTGGATCGCTTTGAAGCTTTTTGATATTTTAGATATGCAATGCCCGTTCATAGGCGGCCAGCACACTTTCATGCATCATTTCTGACATTGTTGGGTGTGGGAATACCGTGTTCATCAGATCCTCTTCGGTGGTCTCCAAACCACGCGCCACAACAAAACCTTGGATCATTTCGGTAACTTCGGCCCCGACCATATGCGCGCCCAGCAATTCGCCGGTTTTCGCGTCAAAAACAGTTTTGACCATGCCCTCAGCCTCGCCCATGGCGACGGCTTTCCCATTGCCCATAAACGGAAATTTACCGACCTTTACAGTGTGGCCCAGTTCCTTGGCCTTTGCTTCTGAATACCCAACGCTGGCCACTTGCGGATGGCAATACGTACAGCCCGCGATGCTTTCTGGTTTTACAGGGTGCGGATGCTTTCCGGCGATCAACTCGGCAACCATCACCCCCTCATGGCTGGCTTTGTGGGCCAACCAAGGTGCGCCGGCAATATCGCCAATGGCAAACAGCCCATCAACTTTCGTGCGGCAATATTGATCTGTCACAACATGGGTACGGTCAATTTCAACACCAAGTTTTTCAAGCCCCAGATCCTCGCAATTTCCAACAATACCAACGGCTGAAATTACGGTGTCAAAATCGTGCTTTTCAACCTTACCGCCCACTTCGATATGAGCGGTCACTTTATCTTTGGCGCGATCAAGTTTCTTAACCATGGCTTTTTCCATGATTTTCATGCCTTGTTTAACAAAAGATTTTTTCGCAAACGCGCTGATATCTTTATCTTCAACAGGCAATACACGATCCATAACTTCGACCACCGTCGTGTCTGCGCCCATCGTGTTATAAAAACTCGCAAATTCGATACCAATTGCGCCGGAACCAATCACCAACAGCTTTTTAGGCATCCGAACAGGATTAAGGGCGTGCTTATAAGTCCAAACCAAATCACCGTCTGCCTCAAGACCCGGCAATTCACGCGCGCGTGCGCCGGTGGCAAGGATGATGTTCTTACTGGTTAATTCTTCGACACCTTTGGCGGTTTTCACCGAAACCTTACCCTTAGCAGGCAACGTCGCGGCCCCCATGACAACGTCAATTTTGTTTTTCTTCATCAAATGACTGATACCGCCGGCCATTTGTTTGGCCACGCCACGGGATCGATCGATGATTGCCTTTAAATCAAAGCCAATATTTTCAACCGACAGGCCAAATTCCTTGGCACGGTGCATTTGATGAAATATTTCCGAAGAACGCAGTAACGCCTTGGTTGGGATACACCCCCAATTCAAACAGATGCCACCCATATGTTCGCGTTCAACAATGGCAACCTTAAGACCAAGTTGTGCACCACGAATAGCGGCAACATAACCACCAGGCCCTGCCCCAATCACAATCATATCATAGGATTTAGCTGCCATCGTATGTCCTTTGTTTTCGGTAACAGAAAATATAGTTTGATATTAAACTATATTTTCGCCACCTGCAATCAAGAGACTAATATATGCCAGCTTGGAACATAAAAGATATTTAAAACAGAACCTTAAGCGACCTGTGCGATCTTCACACTGCCACAACGCCCTGCCTCGATGTCTTTGACGATTAATGAATACCCGCCATTTTGCTGAAAGACAGCTTCATCGGCTGACATTTTGCGACCCAACGCTTCGTTGCGACCAGGGAAACGACCAAATCGGCGAATAACCTCACGATGCGCGCGGGCGTGCAACAAGCCATTTATACTGGTGTCGGGCATATGCGTCATAAACATACGAATGCTGCGTTCCTGATCTGTTAGGCTTTCGGAATGCATCAACGGTAAAAAGAAAAACTGACGAGCAGGTGCATCAATGCGTTGATCCCACTTGCGCTCGATCGCCGCCTTAACAGCAGCACGTGCATGGATATCGCTGGAAAACGCATTGCCAGAGCCACGGAACATATTTCGCGGCAATTGGTCCATCAGGATTGAATACGCTAGAACACCAGAGGGATGCGTCAGCCAGAAGGCACAAGAACCATCCATCGCTTTTTCCCAAGTCTTTTCGGCAAAAGCACGGATGCGTTGATCAAGATCGTCACCCCCTGCATACCAGCCCTTGGGTCCAATTTCGTCCAACCAAAAGTTTAACACTTCTTTAGATGTAAGCATCGGTTTCTCCGTCATAACCGAGTGTGCGTTAAGAAATCGTTCACATTTTATCCACAACCTAGCAAGGGTTTTTTATGGCGCTTTTCCCATGTGTGACCTTTTCATCAGTCTTCGGTGTTTTCCTCGTCAGATTCGGCCCATGCTTCTTGGGCATATTCAACCGCAACAGCCGTCGTACTTGGGGTAACTGCCGAATAGTTTGAGTTGTCGGCCGTGTCAGGCGCATCACGAATTGACGAGCGATAAATCCCATATCCCGCAACACCGGCCATCATGGCGGCGAGGAAAATAAAGAAACCGTTTGGTCCAATCGTTTCCATCAGCTGCCCCATGATGATCGGCCCCATGATTGCACCAATGCCCGTGATAAAAATCAAACCACCCGACGCCGCAGCCATGTCTTCATAGTCGAGATAATCATTCGCATAGGCCAGCAACAAAGCATAAAGCGGGTTAGCAACGCCACCAACGAAAAACATCATCACCAATAACATATAGAAATTGCCGGCAAAAACGATGGCGAGCACACAAGCCCCGACACCGAAAATCGAAGTCAAAATTGCTAATTTACGACGATCCATTTGATCCGACAGCCAACCGATCGGGTACTGAAGCACCATACCGCCAACATAAATTGACGCTACGAAGGCTGAGATTTGTTTAAGTTCAAAGCCTTGCTGGCTGCCATAAACCGCGGACATGCCAAAAAGCCCCGAGAACATCGCCCCCACAAGAAACACACCGACACAGCTGGTCGGTGAAATTTCGAACAACTTTCTGATCGGTAAAACCTTGGTAGTGCCAAACGCTGGCGCAGGCGCCACGGATAACAAAATAGGGGCAAACGCCAAGGAAACCAAAATGGACGGCAGAATGAACAGGATGAACCCATTTGGATCGGCCAACAACAAAAGATATTGCGCGGTAACGATGCCCAGCATTTGCACGATCAAGTAAATCGAAAGCGTTTGACCACGGGTTTCATTGGTTGAAGCGTCGTTCAACCAGCTTTCTGCGGTCACATAAACGCCGGAAAAACAGAACCCAATGACGATGCGCAACAATGTCCATGCGATTGGGTCAACCGCGACTGGAAACATGATAAGTGCTGCGGAAATCAACGATCCAAGGGCGGCAAAAACGCGAACATGGCCTACACGTTTGATCATCTTTGGTGCAATTTGCGAACCAAAAAGAAAACCCACGAAATAACCAGACATAACGACCGAAAGTTCGAATGTGGAAAAGCCCTCGCTGCTGCCACGAACACCCAAAAGCGTGCCCTGCAGACCATTGCCCACCATAAACAACATCATCCCCAAAAGCAGGGCCCACGAATTTCTCAAAACGACGAACATAACCGCGAAACTCCTATAGTGATGTCAGTGGATTCTTACGAAGATTATTCCTTAGTATTTTTCCGCATTGCCTTAAAAATTCGCTCTTGAAAAGAACTATTTTTGCAATTTTGCTTTTGGTTTGAATTCTGGGCATAAAAGTGAACTGTCACCGTAAGAAAAGAAACGATATTTGTGTTCTATGGCGTGGCTGTAAACCTCTTTTATCCTTGATTGCCCCATCAATGCACTTACCAACATCATCAAAGTTGACTTTGGCAGGTGAAAATTAGTCATCAAGGCATCCGTTACCTTGAACTCATACCCAGGGTGGATGAAAATATCAGTATCGCCGACCCACGGTGAAATCTTGCCATTCTCATCTGCCGCCGTTTCGATTAATCGCAATGCCGTGGTGCCAACGGGGATCACGCGCCCGCCCTGTTCGTGGGTTTGCATAATTGCCTTCGCCGCACCATCCGTCACCTCGCCCCATTCGCTGTGCATTTTGTGTTGGCTGATATCATCCACCTTAACAGGCAGAAACGTCCCTGCCCCCACGTGCAATGTCACATAGGTAATGTTCACGCCTTTGGCGCGGATTTTATCAAGCAACTCTTGGTCAAAATGTAGGCTGGCGGTAGGTGCTGCCACCGCGCCTGTGGTTTGCGCAAATACGGTCTGATAGTCGATGTGATCCTGTTGATCAGCCGCACGTTTTGCCGCAATATAAGGTGGCAACGGCATTTTTCCGACTTCGGCCAATGCCTCATCAAAATCACGCCCTTGCTGATTAAAGGCAACAACGGACATGCCATCGGCCTTTGATATTAGTTTTGCTGACAGCTTTTCGGAAAAGACAACTTCTTCGCCCTCTTTGACTTTTTTTAGGGGCTTAACAAGCGCTTGCCAGTGGCCGTCCGTTGTTGGGCTTAACAACGTCATTTCAATTTTTGCCGAGGTTGCCCCAGCATCGCCTTGCCGAAATCGTTGACCAAAAAGACGTGCCGGAATGACCTTGGTATTATTAAGAACCAATAGATCACCAGCATTTAGTAAATCAGTTAAATCCGTCACGCTAAGGTCAACGCTATCATCACCTGCGACGTGTAACATGCGCGCGGCCGTACGCGGTACAGCAGGACGCGTCGCAATCAAAGTTTCTGGCAGGTCAAAATTGTAATCTGAAAGTTTCATTCTTGTCGCTTTGGTGGGGGTTGACGGAAAATGTCGCGGAAAATTCCCGGTGTTAATATCGACAATGGGTTAACATTGGTTGTGGCATTGTCACGTGTGCCTTGCAGGCGGTAATTAAAGCCGAATAATCCCTCTCGATTACGCGAGAAAATTTGCCCGAGCCCGTTCAAAACATAAATTGGCGAAACCACGCCCTGAAAGTTCATGACACCACTTGCCAGATCATAAACACCATCAGCGGAAATACCCATGGCGGGCCCAACTGCGCTGGCTTCTTGCACCAAAATTTGGTCCGGTGTGAGTTGGAATTTACCAATAACGTCGGCAAACAATATCCCTTCACCCCCAAGCTGATCTAAAAGACCAACCACACTGATTGCGGACAGCAAACTGGCAACGGCTGGTGCTTCTTTCAGGCGAATGCTCTTGATGCTTAGATTTCCGTCATACGTTTGGCTGGCTGTTCTTGGCCGTAGTGTCAGATTTAGCCGTCCATCAGACGCCGATTGAAAAACACCCGCTGATTTTAACGTTTCGCCTGCTTGATCGGAAATAACCTGTATCGCGGCGCCCCCTGCAGTGGGAACCAAGCTGCCTTGTACAAGACCACCGCCATTAACCTTGCCGCGGAATGCGCCGCTCATGCCTGCTTTTGATGAAAACTCACCGCGAAAACCTGTCAGTTTGATTGAATCCGTTATGATAAGTTCATCAACGGCCAAATCGATTGGTCCCCCTTCGCCCTTTACCTCGCTGGCAAAAGGTAAACCGCGAATATCAAGATGACCGCCTTCCAAAACAATCTGCGGCACTGCGGCACCGCGGCCGATAAGCTTGGCATTTGTATTCAGCCAATTGCCCACTTTTAGATCATTCAGAACCATTTCACGCAGCAACCCGTCAGCATTCAATGAAATGCTCCCACTGGTTGTCAGTCCTGCCGCCGCCAAGGAAAATTCTGGAAACTCTGCGATCACACCAAGAATGCCTTTAACCGCAAGTTCGCCGGTGCTTTTGGCGGGTTTGTCCCAACCAATTGCCGAAATATTGACGCCAACACCTTTCAAATCCGATGAAACATCTAAAATGGGCGGCACGTCGGGTGCCAATGCTAAACTAAAATCAGCCACACCCAACCCAGAAACACTGCCCTCAGGCAGACTTAGGTGAAAAGCTTTCACTGTGTTTTGTGACAGCTCAATCTTACCAACAACCGAACTTTGGCCCGTTGTATCTGGTCCAATATTCTGTTCCCAAGTTGCGGTCATTGGCACGGTATCAAGTTTCGCTTTACCTGAAATGGTCACCAATGTTTGATCGGCCACAATTTTCAACGTCTTGGCCGTCAGCGTTCTTTTGGGAATTAGCGTGTCTGTCACAATATTCTGGACATTCGCATCTACATGAAACTTAACATTGCCTTTGGCAGAGCCCTTTTTAAAGGGAACTTCTAGTTTCACCTTGGCGATAGCCAAACCTTGCCCAATTTCACTGGATCTATTTGCTTTTTTGAAAACATTTAGTGGTTTTTGATCCAAAATAAATGTCGCCGCATCAACCGGTCCATTGATATTTAGATCAAACTTTCCAATTGGTGGTCGGCGCACATCGTTAATTTTCAACGTGGATTCCTTGGCAGAAAGATCGCCAAACGGCGTTTTCACGTGACCTCGAGACAAAAATAGGGCAAATTTTTCGTTCTCAAAACTACCGTGGCCATAAATATCATTCAACATCGGCATGAAGGGCATAAAGCGCAACTTGCCCTTTTCAATATCAAACGTAACGCGGCTTTGTGTTGGCTTGTTTGGCGTTAGGCGAACCGATGCTTGCCCATCAGCCACTTGACCACTGGCAATATTATCCAACAGCCATTTTCGGGTTCCGGGCACAACAGAAACGGGCCAAAGATCAAGCATTTCTGTGTGATCCAATTTGTTTACATTCAGATCAATTGCCGTTGACCAGCCGTCATCGCCAACCTCAGTACGCCCTTTACCGGAAATCTCGATATCGCCTTTGCGCAACAAAAGCTGACCAACATGAAAACGAAATGGATCTGCAATCACACGAAATTCCAATTGTCCGCCATCAAATTCACGTGGTGAATCAAACAGGTTTTTGGGGTTCAAACTAAGTTTCGATATAGAAAGTTGACCCAGAAACGCCAATTCTTCGTTTGTTTCATCAATGAAGAGATGGCCCGCGGATTCTATCGTTGCAGTGTCAGATTCAAAGGATATCGTTGAAAAATCAACTACTTGCTCATCACTATTATAGGTAAAATAGGTTTTCCCATTTTGAAACTCAAACTTTTCTTGCCCTGCGATCAAGAAACCATGACCCAATTCTAACGCTGCATCCAATCCACCAACAGAACCATCTTGGCCCACGCTCATTCGCATAGATCCACTTATCGGCGCATCAACCAATTCCAACCAAGCAACAGCCTTGGACATTGCAGCTAAATCGTTTGATACAACATCGCTAAGGGCCAACGCAACGGTGCCGGCACTATCTTCATTTATACGGTCATAGCCGATTTTAATCCCTGAAAGTGCGCCTTCTGTGCTGGTGAAGGGCAAATCCATGTCAAAACTGATCGCGCCTGCATTCTGTTCGTATCGAATAAAGCCTTCGTCCACCAACCATGCCCTGTTTGAGGCTTCGTCCTCAAACAAAAGGCTCACATCACTGACGAGAACTTGCTCTAGTACACCAGAGGATTGCGCACTCAAACTCTCGTTAAATGCCCGAGTCAAATCCTGCAACGAACCAGAACCACGCCCTTGTTCGCCTAGTTGAAAATCAAACCGTCCGTCACGATCGCGCGAAAACCGCATTCTTACGCCGCTAACCCTAAGTTGGCGAACAATCCCAGTGCGATTGATAATATCGCGACCAATTAGGTCAGTTTGCACATGATCCAAAGCCAGTTGTTCGTGCCCGTCTGGGGCAAACAATTGAACATCATGCAAAGTGAATTTCGACTTAAATCCATTTTCCAAGCTGATTTCACTTCGACCGACTTTGACTTTACGCCCGCCAAGGCTGTCACTTAAGGCCGTTTCAAGTCGGATACTGACCCAGCTTGGCAATGCTATTTTGCTGCCATTTAGAACAAAAAAGGTTTGCCCTATCACAACCAAGGAAATGATCATACACAAAACCAGCAAAACACGGGTTGCGCGGCGCAACCTGTTTCGTGGTTTTGGAACTGGCAGTTTTTCGTCAGACATTCTTAATTGGCATTCCCAAGTTTACGGTTTTCTTTACGCGCTGTTCATATGTATGAACAGTACAAACAAAGGAACCCTTATGCTTGATATTGCACAAAAAGCGCCGGACTTCACCCTGCCAGATGCGACAGGGTCGGATATCCGCTTATCTTCATTCTTAGGGGGGCCAGTTGTGATCTATTTTTACCCCAAAGACGACACGCCAGGGTGCACACGGCAAGCGATCGAATTCACGGATCGTGCAGCTGAAATCGCGCAAAATGGCATAACTGTTTTGGGAATTTCCAAGGACAGCATATCAAAACACACCAAATTCATCGCAAAACACGATCTTCATGTGGCGTTGTTATCCGATGAAAACGCCCAAACTTGCGAAGATTATGGCGTTTGGGTTGAAAAGAATATGTATGGACGCAAATTTTGGGGTATTGAACGTACAACGTTTCTGTTAGATGCGGATGGCAAAATTTCCCATATTTGGCGTAAAGTTAAGGTACCTGATCATGTTGATGCGGTTTTAACAAAGGCCGCTGAGTTATGATGCCGCTTCGTGAAATGGCGCAAGCCGTGCTTTCCACATCAGATGGCCGTCAAAAAACGGCGCTCTCACGTGGTTTCGCCGCAGAATGGTTTGCGACACGGATCAAGGATGACCCTGTTTCACTTGGCCACGCAACGCCGCCCGAATTTCCTGCGCGGCCTGAAAAACCTGAATTGTTGGCGCCCCGTGATGTTCCGCGTCGCCGCCCTCATACTGCCAAAGGTCGTTTGGCAATGTTGCATGCTGTGGCCCATATCGAACTGAATGCGGTTGATTTGCATTGGGACCTGATTGCGCGTTTTGAAGAGATTAAAATGCCCCTTGGATATTATGACGATTGGGTGCGCGCCGCAGATGAAGAATCCAAACATTTCAATCTGATGTGCGATTGTCTTGAAGCGCAAGACAGCTATTACGGTGCCATGCCAGCACACGCCGGTATGTGGCGTGCAGCCACCGACACACAAGACGATATTATGGGGCGTTTGGCGGTTGTGCCCATGGTACTTGAGGCGCGTGGTCTTGATGTAACACCTGGCATGATCACCCTATTTGAAGGCGCAAACAACGACATGGCAGTGAATGCACTCAATGTGATTTACAGCGAAGAAGTAAGCCACGTTGCCTATGGATCAAAATGGTTCCATTTCCTTTGCGGGCGACATGACATTGACCCCAAAGGCGAATTTCATCGGTTGGTTAAGAAATACTTCCACGCCACCCTGCGTCCACCGTTCAATGAAGAAAAACGCGCCGAGGCCGGTATTCCACCAGATTTCTACTGGCCGTTAAGTGATGTTGCCCGCCCGCCATCCGGCACCTAGCAGGTCTTCGCAAACCAGGGCGTCCTAAATCGGCAATTTACCGCCAGTCCGCCCAAGTAAACCCATGTTATTGCCTTTAAATTGCTCATATTTCTTGCTTTGTGATTCGGCTTCGTTTAACCAGTCTGAGTGCAACTGATCAGGGACGGCAGTCTGCACATAAGACTAACGACCCAAAGTCACTAAGAGGGCATGACTTGAAGGCTTCTATTTTTCACCGACTATCGCATGGTCTGGAACGATATTTTCCAGAAAAACGCATATTTTTGCGCAGCGATACAGATACGCGTTTCATCCGCCTGCACCCTTTTACGCAATTGGCGATGGTCTGCGGTGGTGCCGTTCTATTGGGTTGGACCATTCTTGCGACATCGATTTTGTTGATGGACAGCATCGGTTCGGGATCAGCCCGTGAACAAGCAATTCGTGAACAAAAACTGTATGAAGATCGCCTAAATACACTTTCAACTAACCTAAAATCGCGATCAGACGAGGCATTGCAGGCGCAACAACGTTTTAATGTTGCCTTGCAAGAAGTATCCCAAATGCAGTCATTGCTTTTGGCATCAGAGGATCGCCGCAAAGAGTTAGAAACAGGCATTGACGTTATTCAGGCAACCCTGCAACGGGTTATGAAAGAGCGCGATGAATCGCTTGAAAAATCTACGCTATTGGCAGCAGAGCTTAAATCTGTGACAGGCTCGGCCAAAACGGTCGCCGGACGCCAACGCGAAACCGAAGGCATGGTAGATTACTTAACGGCAGAATTGGCCGCCGTTTCCAAAACGCGAGATGAAAATATTGGCGAGGCTGCCAGCCTTACCCAAGACATTGCGCAATTAAATGCCGAGGCACAGTTAGAACGCGAACGTCACAACCGCATTTTCACCCAACTAGAAAAAGCCGTAACAATTTCCTTGGTCCCTTTGGACAAGATGTTTAACGCCGCAGGTCTGCCCGCTGATCGCATCATTGAAACTGTTCGTCGTGGATACTCCGGTCAAGGCGGCCCGCTTACGCCCCTTTCCATGACCACCCAAGGCGGCATCGAAAGCCCAGTTGCTGCACGGACAAATTCCATCTTGGAACGTCTTGATAACCTTAACCTTTATCGTATTGCTGCTGAAAAAGCGCCCTTCGCAATGCCTGTAAAAGCCAGCTATCGCCACACCAGCAGCTTCGGGTATCGTCGTGATCCTAAAACTGGCGGTCGTCGTATGCATTCAGGCACAGACTTTGCCGCAGCGTCCGGCACACCGATATATGCAACGGCAGATGGTGTTGTTTCGCATGCGGCGTGGTCGTCTGGTTACGGAAGATTGATTAAAATTAAGCATGAATTCGGAATCGAAACACGCTATGCTCATCTTTTACGCCTGCGCGTTAAACCTGGTCAAAGGGTCTCGCGCGGGGAAAGAATTGGTGATATGGGAAATTCCGGCCGTTCAACTGGCACCCATTTGCACTATGAAATCCGCATCGGTGGAAACGCCGTTAACCCAATGACTTATATTAAGGCAGCACGAGATGTTTTCTAAAAGCAGGATCAATGAACCCGGCACCAAAGCCGACGAAACAACAGCAACCAACGCACCAGCAGCGGCAGCGCCGGCGAAACCAAAGCCACCGCTTCCTGAAGGTTTGACCAACACGGCACCAAAAGTGAAACCTGTTGCATCTTCTATTTCCTCTGATCTAACGATCCAAGGAAATCTGAAAACAACTGGCGACATCAATGTCGAAGGTCAGGTTGAAGGCGATATTCGTGCGCATCTTTTGACCATCGGTGAAGGCGCTACAATCAAAGGCGAAGTTGTCGCTGACGATGTTGTCATTAACGGTCGTATCATTGGTCGTGTTCGCGGCCTAAAGGTACGTTTGACGGCCACGGCACGCGTTGAGGGTGACATCATCCACAAAACTATCGCCATTGAATCAGGTGCCCATTTTGAGGGTTCTGTTCAACGTCAAGACGATCCACTAAACCCACAAAAGAAGTCGGTTTTGCCAGCATCAGCCAAGCCTGAAGTGAAATAATCCATCCTTCGGGATAGTTTGGTTATCAAATTAATTAGGGCCACCGCCTGTTCGGTCAATTGACCTTGAACAAGCGGTGGCCCTAATTGTTTTTCAATACCCAGGAATTGGTTATTCGTCGCCTTGCGCCTCTGCGCGGGATTTTCCGGCAACATTCAACGCCAAGGTTGCGGCCATGAATTGGTCAAGGTCCCCGTCCAAAACGCCTTTGGTGTCGGATGTTTCAACATTCGTGCGCAGGTCTTTAACCATCTGATAGGGCTGCAATACATAGGATCTGATTTGGTTCCCCCAACCAGCATCACCCTTGTTTTCATGCGCCTCGTTGATCGCAGCATTTCGACGGTCCAATTCCATTTGGTACAAACGGGATTTCAACGCCTTCATCGCGATGTCGCGGTTTTGGTGTTGGGATTTTTCCGAACTGGTCACAACGATGCCTGTTGGATGGTGCGTGATCCGTACCGCAGAATCTGTGGTGTTCACGTGCTGCCCACCTGCACCCGAGGACCGGTACGTATCAATGCGTATGTCAGCTGGGTTCACTTCGATATCAATATTGTCATCCACAACCGGATAAACCCAAATCGATGAAAACGATGTATGGCGTTTGGCGGCACTGTCAAATGGCGAAATGCGCACCAAACGATGCACGCCGCTTTCAGATTTTAACCAACCATACGCGTTGTGGCCGCTAATTTTGTAGGCCGCAGATTTAATACCCGCCTCCTCGCCCGCCGTTTCAGATTGCAACTCAACCTTATATCCACGTGCCTCGGCCCATCGTACATACATCCGCGCCAGCATATTGGCCCAGTCACAGCTTTCGGTACCACCAGCACCAGAATTGATCTCTAGGAAGGTATCGTTGCTGTCGGCCTCGCCGTTGAGCAATGCCTCTAGTTCTTTCTTGGCCGCAATTTCGACCACGGAACGCAATCCGGCCTCGGCTTCGGCGACGACATCCTCGTCGTCTTCCATTTCGCCAAGTTCGATCAATTCAACGTTGTCAGCCAAATCTTGGGCAAGCTTGTTGTAATTATTGTATGCGTCCAACAACAACTGACGATCGCGCATCAGTTTTTGCGCCTTTTCTGGATCATTCCAAAGATTAGGATCTTCGGTCAGAGCATTGAACTCTTCTAGCCGGTGCGGCACCGTTTCAAAATCCATGCGCTGTCGCAACAGAGCCAATGATTTATTTATGGCCTCTACGTTATTTTGTGCCTCGGCGCGCATCTTGATATTCCATTGAATTTATTCGTTAAGCAGGGTGTAACGCGGCCAGCAACGTCAGTAAAGCCCACCTGAGGAAAGCGATCCAAAGGTCGCCTTTTTCCCGATCGTGGCTTTTTTACCGGTCGAAGTTACAACCTCTTTTTCAACCTCAAGCTCTACTTCGCCGCGCGCAAACAATGGCAATGTATTTGAATAGCCAAACCCACCGTCGATCACCGATAGAACGCCTGAAATTGGTTCCTCGCCTTCGCGAAACAATTCGGCAACCACATAATCACCCGAGGCACTGTTGGGCAACCGGGCCCCTGAAAAACGATCGATTTTTACGAATACGCCACCTTCTGGCACCTCAAACTTACCACCACCGTATTTCCTGATCGCAACTTCCATGAAATCATCAAAAACTGGGCCACAGTTTGTACCGCCATATGCGCCGCGGCCAAGGGGCGCAGGTTGATCAAATCCGATATAGCAACCCGCAACTATGTTGGATGAGAACCCAACAAACCACAGATCCTTGGCGTCATTCGTCGTTCCTGTTTTACCTGCAATCGGCACAGGCAAGCGAATGGTGCTGGCCGCCGTACCGCGATCCACAACACCCTTCATCATCGACGTAAGTTGATAGGCTGTCACGGCATTCATGACGCGTTCGCGATTTGAAACAATTGTTGGTGCTTGGCCTGCTGGCAATTCCTCTAGGCTGCATTCCTCACAAATTCGTTCGTCATGGCGGAATATCGTCTTACCCCACCGATCTTGAATACGGTCAACTAGCGTGGGTTCCACCCGTTCGCCGCCGTTGGCAAACATCGCATAAGCCGCCACCATTTTGTAAAGCGTGGTTTCTTGACTGCCCAAGGAGTTCGCCAAGAATAAATCCATACCCTCGTAAACGCCGAATTTTTCCGCATAGGACGCAACAAGGTCCATGCCGATTTCCTCGGCCAAACGCACAGTCATTAGGTTGCGGGATTGTTCGATACCAGTTCGCAGCGGCGTTGGCCCATAGAATTTGTTGGATGAGTTACGAGGCCGCCACAAACCTTGTGGTGTGTCGATTTCAATTGGTGCGTCAATAACGATCGTGGCCGGTGAATAGCCGCTGTCTAGGGCTGCGGCATAAACGAAGGGTTTGAATGATGATCCAGGCTGACGCGTTGCTTGCGTTGCACGGTTAAAGGTTGAATCCTGATAGGAAAATCCACCTTGCATGGCCAAAACACGCCCAGTGTTCACATCCATCGCCATAAAGCCGCCCTGCACTTTTGGCACCTGACGCAAGGACCACCGATCAAAGCTGCCATCTTTCTTAAGTAATTGTTTAACCAGAAAGACGTCGCCAAGTTTGATCAAATCATTGGCTTTGCGGGCTTTCTTGCCCAATTCACCTGACGCAAGGCGCGGTCGCGCCCATGTGACATCTTCTGGACCAATCCAATGGCCATCGTCGTCATTTTTGACGTTTTCAATGCCGATACGAACGTGTTTGTCGCGTTCTTCCAATGCAACGGCGACGTGCCATCCCTCGATGTCACGGGGCATTTTGGTTTCTAGCAAAGCAGCGCGCCAAGTCTCTTCATCGGCCAAATCAGCCTCTGACAGACTCACCTTTAGTTCGTGCCAAATACCACGACTGCGGTCGTATTTTTCCAAACCTTTGCGCAAGGCGAGTGCCGCTTCGTCTTGTAACTCAGGATCAACAGTGGCGCGAATAGACAGGCCACCCGAGAAGAATTCTTCCTCTCCGAACTGCCCCGCTAACTGACGGCGGATTTCATCGGTAAAATAGTCACGCGGTGGTAATGCCGCCTTAAAGCTGGGATAGTCGCCACGCTGTACGGTTTTAAGGGGTAATTCACGGGTTTCGGCGTATTTTGCGTCATCTATGTACCCGTTTTCATTCATTTCTTTCAGAACGAAATTGCGGCGCGTTATGGCTTTGTCGTAATCTTTGATGGCGTCATAACCGTAGGGGGCTTTGGGCAAAATTGCCAAATAGGCCGCCTCTTCTACAGTCAATTCAGACAGTGTTTTATTGTAATAAGTTTGCGCCGCCGCCGTTACACCGAAACTGCGCAAGCCAAGATCAATTTCATTTAGATAAAGCGACAGAATATCGTCTTTGTCTAACGTATCTTCTAGGCGTGACGCCAAAATCAATTCTTTGATCTTACGTTCCGCAGATCGATCTGAACTTAGCAAAAAGTTCTTCATCACCTGCTGTGTGATGGTCGAAGCACCACGCAATCGCCCACCTTGGGCCGCATCAAATGCCGCACTGGCCATACCCACGGGGTCATAGCCTTTGTGGGTATAAAAATGTTTATCCTCTGCCGAAATGAAGGCTTGCTTCACCAAATCAGGAATTTCTTCGGCCGGTGTAAACAGACGGCGCTCCTTGGCAAACTCATCCATAAGTCGACCTTCACCGGAATAAATCCGCGAAATCATAGGAGGTGCGTAATTGGCAAGTTGTTCGTGATTGGGTAAATCGCGGCCGTACATCCAAAAAATTGCGCCTACGGTTAACGCGATCATGATCGCCCCGTTGGTGATCAGGCTGAATATCCCGCCGAAAAAAGAAAAGAATGCACGAAACAAAGGGATACCTCTTGGTGTAGATCGGGTTCTTTATAAGGCCAAGCTACGCGCAGGTCAAAAGAGTTTAAGGGGGAATATCGGCGTGTTTCGGCGCAAAACGATCACATAAATGTGCCTTTTATAAATCTATTTACGGATAAGCGTTGCAGCCTCAGCATCATCCGCTTTCCATGATTGCAGAGCCAATAAAATGCCGAAAGAAATTTGATCGCGCCAACCCGGGTCAAGCATCTGTGCCAGATCATTAGAAGACGACATAAAACCAAGTTCAATCAACACCGAAGGAATATCCGCCGCACGTAAAACAGAAAACCCTGCCTTAAGGTGCGGACGGCGATGCATAGACCCCAACGATGTTCGAATACCGTCAAGCATCGCAGCCGCCAACATATCTGTGCGTGGCGTCGTTTCGCGACGCACCATTTCCATCAATAATTCGCTAATTTTATCGTCTTGTCCGGTCAAATCAACGCCCGCCAACAAATCACCACGATCCTGACTTTGTGCAAGTTGATGCGAGGCCGCATCAGACGCTTCGTCCGACAAGGTGTAAATCGAGGTCCCCGTTGCACGACCTTTTTCCAACGCATCCGCATGGATCGACAAAAAAACATCGGCATTCATTTTTCGCGCAAAACTTACGCGGGCTTGAAGGGGCACAAAAATATCGCGATCACGGGTTAGATGCACTTCCATCCCGCCCTCTTCTTGCAAAAGCGATTGCAACTCTTTTGCAAATGTCAAAACCAAACTGGATTCCCGTACGCCTTCACGTTCGGCACCGGAATCAATGCCACCGTGCCCCGCATCAATCACCACAACCAAAGGACGTTCACCATTCTGACGGGGTTTTGGTGCAAAACGCGGCAATTCTTTGGGGATTCCACGCAGTTTTGCCTGACTTTCGCTTGCCCAGTTGGCGAAATCCTCTGCATTGCTGGCTGATAATTGAATATCGATTATCGCGCCAGCACTATCTTCTAGCACTCTCATATCCGCTGAATTCAAAGTCATGGGCGTACCAAGTTCCAAAATCAACCGCGACCATCCTCGGTCAAACGCCCCAAATCGAAGCCCATCATTTGTGTCTGCTTGCGGAAAAATGTCAGTTCTTGCGACGCCGGTAAAATCCACCTCGTTGAAATCAACCACCAATCTTGGTGGCATATCCAAAGCTGAAATCCTAAATGGCACAGATTGGCTGATGTTCAAGGAAACTTGGGCCTTATGTGCACTTAGTTTAATTTCACTTTCAGCGATGTTCACTTGCGCCAAGGCACGAAATTCTTGGGCGAAAACGGGTTGATTACAGATCAACATCACCCATATGGCGACTGCCCACTTTCCCATTTTTAACATCATCGACCTGCCCGTTTGTTTTCTTTTGATTACTATATCCACTTTATTTCGGCTCTGCCATGAATATGGTGGATTGCTTTTACCCCTCATCTTAACAGCAAAAATTTGCCGATGTGTATCACGATAAGGGGATCATTGAGTGTGACCCTTGTACTCTTAGATTATTAGCCTCACAGTTTATGGATATTTGCCTCCCATGTGAAAGCGTTTGAATGTTTCTCGTACGAATACCCACAATGATCATCGTGATGATTGCCGTTTTGATAATCAGTTCGGCACCAGTTCGTGCTGCAGGACTTATTCGCGATGCGGAAATTGAACGTGCGCTGGCAGAGATTGCTGCGCCAATTCTGAACGCGGCAGGCATCGGCAAGAACCGTATAAAAATTCGCGTCATCAATAGCAGCTCACTTAATGCATTTGTGGCCGATCATTCGCACATCTATATTCATTCAGGTTTGATCCTTAAGCTAAAAACTGTTGAACAATTGCAGGCCGTTATTGCCCATGAGGCGGCACATATTTCAAATGGACATATCAACCGTCGCCTCAGCAACGCACGATCAGCTAAAACCGCTGCAGGAATCGGTGCCTTACTTGCCGCCGCTGCCGCCGTCAGTGGTAATGGCGAAGCCGCAGCAGGCATCGCCCTTGGAACACAATCCAGCGCAAAACGCGTATTTTTCGGTCATACACGCGCCGAAGAAAACAGCGCAGATCAATCAGCCGCACGCTATATGGTGCGCGCCAAAGTAAACCCGCAAGCAATGGTCGAGGTTTTAAACATTTTTCGCGGACAAGAGGCGTTAAACATCAACCGCCGCGACCCTTATGCCAGTACGCACCCCTTACATTCAGACCGCATTCGCGCCGCCAAAGGGTATGCGGCGGCCTATGGTGGAACCTCTGCCAAGCCATCCGTGAACACGACCTATTGGTATGCACGGGTGCGGGCGAAACTGGGTGGTTTCCTGCAAAACCCATCCTATACACTGCGTCGCGTCAAAAAATCCGACAAATCCGAAATCGCATTGCTGACACGTGCTATTGCCTATCACAAAAAGCCAGACATTAAACAAGCCAAAGCCAACATAAACGCGCTGTTAAGTTTGCGCCCCAATGACCCCTACTACACTGAATTAAAAGGGCAAATTCTGCTAGAGTCGCGTGAATTTGCAGCCGCTGTTCCTGTTTATCAAAGGGCGGTGAAACTGGCCCCGAATGAACCTTTGTTTTTGGCAGACTATGGGCGCGCCTTATTGGCGGCAAAGCAGTATAAATCTGCACTTAGTGTCTTGAAAAAGGCCTATGGCCGAGACGGTGCAAACCCCCGACTGTTGCGCAACCTTGCTCAGGCTTATGCCCACGCAGGAAACAATGGCATGGCCTCAAGCGCGACTGCGGAACGTTATGCAGTACTGGGTCGATTGTCAGATGCGGGAATTCACGCAAATCGCGCAATGGGTTTGCTGCCACGCGGATCATCTGCATGGCTAAGGGCGCAAGATATATCGATTGCCGCAGAACGTGCTGGTGCAAAGAAGAAACGGAAACGATAGATCGGATTAGATTTCTGTTTCTGTACTTTCAAGTTCAGCGGCACGCTTTTCCACCAACTCAACAATGTTTTCGACCATTTTGTCGTTGTCTAACTTGTGGCTGGTTTTTCCTGCCCAATAGACCATACCGGCATCTTTACCGCCGCCCGTAAATCCAACGTCCGTCATCAATGCCTCGCCTGGGCCATTTACCACACAGCCAATGATACTAAGGCTCATGGGGGTTTTGATGTGTGCTAAGCGTTGTTCTAGTGTTGCCACAGTGCTGATCACATCAAAACCTTGTCGCGCGCAGCTTGGACAGGAAATGATGTTCACACCGCGATGACGCAATCCCAGTGATTTTAGGATTTCATAGCCGACTTTGACCTCTTCCACTGGATCCGCTGACAACGACACGCGGATCGTGTCACCAATGCCATTCCACAAAAGGTTGCCCATCCCGATCGAGGATTTAATCGTGCCCGACGTTAATCCGCCTGCCTCGGTAATACCTAAATGGATCGGTGCATCCGTCACATCACCAATTTGCTGATAAGCGGCAGCCGCCATGAATACATCAGACGCTTTCACGGAAATTTTGAATTCATGAAAATCGTGGTCTTGCAGAATTTTGATGTGATCCATCCCGCTTTCAACCATGGCGTCAGGGCAAGGTTCTGCGTATTTATCCAACAAGTGCTTTTCCAAGCTGCCAGCGTTTACACCAATGCGAATGGCACATCCGTGGTCTTTGGCTGCTTTGATGACCTCGGCCACACGTTTGCTATCCCCAATATTACCCGGATTGATCCGCAGACAGGCAGCCCCTGCCTCGGCGGCTTCAATGGCGCGTTTGTAATGAAAATGAATGTCCGCCACGATCGGCACCGGACTTCCTTTGACAATATCACGCAAAGCGGTTGTCGCTTCTTGATCGGGCGTTGAAACCCGCACGATATCGGCGCCAGCTTCGGCTGCGGCATTAATCTGTGCCAACGTCGCCTTAACATCGCCACTGTCAGTGTTGGTCATCGTTTGAACCGTGATCGGCGCATCGCCACCAACAGGAACATTTCCCACCATAATCTGACGGGATTTACGACGATAAATGTTACGCCAAGGGCGAATAGAATGCAGCGAAGACATAAGCGGTCCTTAAAGACAGATCAGTTAATTTTGAGATAAGCCTAATTGTAGAAGGATTCAATCAATGGAAATGCCGCAGCGTGGCTTAATTTCCAACAACAACCTCGGCTACGGTTTTGATTGTGGTCATGTCGGCGCTGTCGGGGTCGGCAAGAGCATATTTTTGCACAAGGCTGGCCTGATCCAAAGCGATGTTTGAAGACACAGCGCCTTGGGTACCTGCAGGACCGTATGTTTTGTCACCAATGGCAAAGTAGATTGCGCCAGATTCACCGACTTTCAGCAAAGGCGCTGTTTCAGTGTTTGGGGCTACGTATTTTTCACCCGCATTCATGATCTTTTCAAACAAGACTGTACCGTCAGCACCGCTGACTTGTACCCATGCAGGACGTACGGCCAAAAAGGCGACTTGCTCATTTGTGTCTTCTAACACCTGAACATCGTTAGCCTCGTTCAAGGCTGTCAAAATTGCATCGCCTTGTGCGTTCGGTGTCGCCAAGGTTGGGGCGGTTAAATTGGGGCGGATGGCCGAAATGGGTCCATCACGTGCCACAAGAACCGGCACATCCAATGGTACAGGGCGATAAAGGCGATCCATGACATCAACATTCGGCACGCCCAGTTCGTTGATCTCACCAAGACCAACTTGCGCCACTGTGCTGGTTAGCGGATCAAGCTGCGCAACCACACCGGGGGATTGTTCAATCGGCGCAAAAGTAACCTTTTGAACCTGCATCAAAACAGAATATGCGCCAAATCCAAGAACGCCAATTAAGGCCAATAGGATAGCACTAGATCCAATGGCGCCCGGCTCGATGCTCCAAATCGCACGTTGGGCGACAGGGGCGAATGGGGCCTTGGGGTTTGCAATGCGATCTGTGTCACCCTTTGTGGTAACAATACTAGCCGCACGTTTTGCGGCATCTTCGGACCGACGACTTGCGGATGCAGCTTTTTCCATACCATGAACGCCGGTAAAGGCGGCTTCTTGGCAAAATTGACTGTAAGCTTGATCTGGGTCCATGCCTAAATACTTGGCATAGGAACGTACGTAACCCGCAACAAAGCTTGGTGTTTCAAAGGCTTGCAGGTCAGTCGCTTCAATTGCTGAGATATAAGTGGCCTTAATTTTCAACTCACGTTGAACATCAAAAAGGGATTTTCCGAGGGTTGCACGTTCGCCGCGCATAATGTCGCCAAGACGCAATTCGAAACTGTCAAAACCTTTGACAGTTTCCTCTTCGGTGATCTGAGGCGGTGCGTTGCGCCTAATCATCCTGCTCATGCCCTCTGTTGTCCCTGGGTCAACGACTCGCTTGTGTCGACCAATAAAGCCCTTTTAACACAATGTTAGCGCCAAATATAGCCTATTTGCTGACCTACCCCGTAAGATCGGCACGATTCAGCGCACATTGGCCCCAAAGCTTGTCCATGGCATCAACCAAATGATCCATCATCTTGGGGTTGTGGACGGGTGATGGCGTAAAGCGCAAACGCTCTGTTCCACGCGGCACTGTAGGGAAATTAATCGGTTGAACGTAAATCCCGTGTTCCATCAACAACATATCGGACAGGTTCTTACATTTCACGGGATCACCAACATGAACCGGCACAATATGGCTGCCGTGATCAATAATCGGTAGGCCCAAACCCTTTAGACGCAATTTAAGAACTTTTGCATGTTGCTGTTGCAAATCACGCAGCCCTTGATCCCCCTTAAGGTGGCGCACACTGGCTGTCGCCCCTGCCGCCACAGCGGGTGGGATAGATGTCGTAAAGATGAATGCCGGTGCATAAGAACGTATTGCATCAACCAAACGAGCGGATGTTGCAATATAGCCGCCCATCACACCATATGCCTTGGCCAAAGTGCCGTTGATGATATCGATACGCCCCATCAAGTTGTCACGCTCTGCAACCCCTGCCCCACGTGGCCCATACATGCCCACAGCGTGAACCTCGTCAATATAGGTCATTGCGCCAAATTCGTCGGCAAGATCACAAATATCCTCAATCGGGCCAAAATCGCCATCCATTGAATAGATAGATTCAAAAGCAATGAGGATTGGCCGTCCTTTTTCAATGCCTTCCAAAATTTCGCGCAAATGCGCAACATCGTTGTGGCGAAAAATATGCTTTTCACAATTGCCATGGCGAATGCCTTGGATCATCGAGGCATGATTTAGTTCATCAGAAATAATGACCATGTCCTTGAACAACAAAGGCAACGTCGAAAGCGTTGCGTCATTGGCGATGTATGCTGAGGTGAAAACCAAAGCCGATTCTTTGCCATGCAAGTCGGCCAGTTCAGCCTCTAGTTCATTATGATAAACCGTGGTGCCCGAAATATTGCGCGTACCACCAGAACCGGCACCCGTTGCATCCAGGGCGTCATGCATTGCATTCAAAACAACCGGATGTTGCCCCATGCCCATGTAATCATTGCCGCACCAAACCGTTATGTCACGATCAACGCCTTGTTCATCAGTCCAAACCGCGTGGGGGAATTGCCCCTTTTCACGTTTGATATTGATAAATGTGCGATAGCGCCCCTCTTCGTGAAGCTTTGCAATCGCGGCATCCGTGGCAGCATTATAATCCATAAGGGCCATTCCTTTGGTCGTATTTTCCAACACATTAAAACTTTTGCATGTGTTTTGTCACTGTACATTTTGTCACTGTACGTTTTGTAACTGTTTTTAACGGGTGTATTAGTCGGCGATTGTCACTTCGCAATCTGTCGCGCCATTTTTGGCTGCGCAATTCTCAACGGCTTGCGCTGCGGCGGTTTCCCCTTTTCCAATCCCAAAATCACCCGTGCTTGCTGCTGTTGCAAATGCTTTGTCGCCACGAATACGACGATACTCTTTCCCAAATGCTTCGGTCGCACCGGCACTAAATTGTACAGGCTTAGCCTTCCATTTTTTTGGGAATATTTGCGCCACGACAACACATTTTTTAGAACCGGATTCGCGTTTGTCGTTACAAAACTCTATCGCTTGCGCGCTTGCTGATTCAACGGAATGATGATTGGTTGCCGCAACCAATGCTGGCGAGGCCAGACCTTCACTTGGCGACATGGCAATTGCGCCATAATATGCCTGTGTTTCGCCAACTTGCTTTAAAACTTTGGCATCTTTCTCGGAAACAGATGGGTGTGGAATCAGTGTGACAACTGCCCCTTTTGATTTAAACATCATGCCTTTGGCCGCTTTATAGTTGATTGGCTCTGCCCAAGCAGCCCCAGCAACAACAGAAATCAGACCCGCAATCACACATATACGCATTTAAACACCCCTTGTGGTTTGGAAAGCATTTTATATCCTTTAACCTGATCTTTCCAGCCTGCTTTCGCACTGCTAGGGTTCAAATAATTCACAACCTCTTGAAAGGGTAATCCTATGAGCCTTGAACCTGTTTTAGCCGAAATTGATGCCTCGTTAGATGACGCCCTTGAACGATTGATGACATTGCTACGTATTCCATCGATTTCAACGGATCCTGCCTATGCGGATGATTGTCAGGCAGCGGCTGATTGGTTGGTGGATGACTTGAAATCACTAGGTTTTGAGGCCTCAAAACGCCCAACTCCTGGTCACCCAATGGTATTGGCCCATGCCAAAGGCGAAGGTCAGCACGTTTTGTTTTATGGCCATTACGATGTGCAACCAGTTGATCCGCTTGAATTGTGGAATAATCCACCGTTTGAGCCACGCATTGAGGACACACCCAAAGGCAAGGTCATTCGTGGGCGCGGCACATCAGACGACAAAGGCCAGTTAATGACTTTTGTTGAGGCTTGTCGCGCATGGATCAAGGTGCACGGTTCATTGCCGACCAAGATTTCAATCTTCTTTGAGGGCGAAGAAGAATCAGGTTCCCCTTCTCTAATTCCATTCATGAAAGAAAACGCCGAAGAACTGACCGCTGACGTTGCTTTGATTTGTGACACGGGCCTGTTTGGCCATGACACCCCAGCGATTGTTACCCAACTGCGGGGGCTGTTGGGTGAGGAATTGACCATTCACGGCCCAAGCAAAGATTTGCATTCTGGCATGTTCGGCGGCATCGCCATCAACCCTGCCCGTGTTCTGACCAAAATCATCGCAGGTCTGCACGATGAAACGGGTGCAATCACTGTGCCTGGTTTTTATGATGGCGTGCCTGAGTTGTCTAATTCATTGCGCACGCAATGGGATGGGCTTGGGTTTGAAGCCAGCGAATTTCTTGGCGAAGTTGGTCTAAGCGTGCCAGCAGGCGAGCAAAATCGCACCCCATTGGAAATGATTTGGTCGCGCCCAACTTGCGAAGTGAACGGCATTTGGTCTGGCTATACAGGCGCTGGCTTTAAAACAGTTCTGCCAGCCGAAGCATCTGCCAAAATCAGTTTCCGTCTTGTTGGAACGCAAGACCCTGAAAAAATTCGCGAATCCTTCCGCGCATATGTTCAATCCTGCCTTCCTGCAGATTGTACCGTTTCTTACATCGATCATTCAAACGGTGCGGCGGGTCAAATGGCGACAGATCACCCAGCTTTCAATGCCGCACTCAAGGCATTGTCTGACGAATGGCCAAAACCGGCTGCTTTTGTCGGTTGCGGTGGGTCCATCCCAATTGCGGGTCACTTCAAAACAATTCTGGACATGGATGCGATGTTGATCGGATTTGGACGAGACGATGATCAACTTCATTCACCAAATGAAAAATATGATTTGGAATGCTTTCACAAAGGCATTCGTTCTTGGGCACGCATTTTGGCGGAATTGGCCTAAATCTTATCCCCCTCGCCTTAGCCTTTTTTGGCGCGGGGTTCCTGTCTAGGCAACAATGATGACTTGCCCTGTCAACGCTCCCTCAACACTTTTGGCATAGGCACGACCCACATCTATTGATGACACAGGTTTATGGCCATGAAACCATTGGCCGTATTTTGGTTCTGAAATCTCAAGCAAACCGGGACTGACAACATTCACACGGATGCCACGGGGCATCTCAATTGCCGCTGATTTCACAAAGCCCGCCAAAGCGCCGTTGGCGGTTGCTGCGTTCACACCCAATTTGATGGGATCGCGATCCAAAACACCGCTTGTTAGCGTAAATGATCCGCCGCTTGGCAGTATGTCTAATCCTGCAATAACCAGATTGATTTGCCCCATCACCTTTTGGCTTAGACCAAGCATAAAGCTGTCTTGCGTTAGATCACTTAAGGGGGCGAATGTTGCATCCCCCGCACAAGACACCACAGCATCAACATGACCAACCCTGCCATATAACTCACGAACCTCTTGGATATTTGAAATATCGACTTGGAAATCGCCACCTGTTCGCCCAACGGTCACAACATCATGTCGTTGACTAAGTTTTTGGTAGGCAGCCCGTCCAATATCGCCAGCGGCCCCGATCAATAGTATCTTCATGTTTGTTCCCCGATGATTTCATCATATTTTGCCAACTTATGCGATAAGATGTCATGACACCGATCCAACTGTGCCCTTCGATCCTCTAACCGTTGTTGATGCGTACATAACATTGCTTTTCGTTCTGAAACCGTTTCATTGCCCTTGCGGTAATGCATTGCAAACGCGCGCATTTCCGAAGTTGGCATGCCGGTTTCACGCAACGAGGCAAGCAATGTGAACCACTCCAAATCTAACGGGGTGAAACGACGCATGCCGTCTGATCCACGTGATATTGGCGGGCATAACCCCGTTTTTTCATAATACCGAATGGTCGAAATGCGAATGCCAATCCGCGCTGAAATTTCTGCAATTTTCATGGCTTTGCCCTTCTTGAATAAAGCGAGCTTAGCAACCTCAAGCAGCTTTAGGTCAAGAGATAACATTGGGGGATTTGAGCGGGTTTAAAACGCAGCGGTCGCGCCACTTTTCTCTTTGATTAACAAGGGGGAAAGTGGCGCGGTTGACGGGACTCGAACCCGCGACCCCCGGCGTGACAGGCCGGTACTCTAACCAACTGAGCTACAACCGCGCAACACCCTGTATCCAAGGTGTGAGGAAGCATTTAGGTCGTTGGCACTGCCCCGTCAACCCGAATTTAACAAAGTTTTTCAGTTTCTTTCACAAAACCAAAACTTTTTGCATTTCACCCTAAGAACGACGATCTCGAACCACCGTAATTCGGTTCATAGACCGCAAAGCAGGTGCATAATCGGCCACTGCATAGTGCATCGTTACACGATTATCCCACATCGCCACATCATTTGCGCACCAACGCCAGCGAATTTGGAATTCTGGCTGATTCATATGATTAGCCAACCAAATCCTAAGCGCATTAGATTCGTTAGGTGTCTTGCCAACGATATGAGTAATGAATGCTTCGTTAAAATTCAGAAACTTGCGTTTCGTTACAGGATGCTCGTCGATAATCGGCTTTATGGCATGCCCCATGCGCCCGACGGCGGCGTTCAATCGTTCCTCGCCTGACAGGCCATCCTTAGGCTGCGCAAAATTATTACGAAAATCCCCCAAGTCATGAACAGCTGACAATCCTTCAAGATCGGCCTTCATGCCCTCGCTTAACGCGTCATAGGCAGCGTAGTTACTGGACCAGAGCGTATCCCCCCCACAATCCGGTACTACGCGTGACACAAGGATGCTGGCAAAAGATTGCTCAACTTTGAATGTTAGATCTGTGTGCCAAGAATTGGTATCAGGCGGTCTTTTTGCATCGTTTTCCAGCAACATGATATTTTTGAACCCATCCACACCGGGATACATCGGATTGGGTTCATCCAAGTCCCCAAACGTCTGTGCAAAGGCCACATGGTTCGCGGGGCTGATGTCGCAACCTCGCACAAAAATCACCTGATGGTCCAATAATGCTTGGTAGATTTCATCCTGCTGCGCCGTGGTCAAATCCTTCGTGAAATCAACACCTGATAATTCCGCGCCGATGGTCGGTGTTATTTTTTTAATCTGCATTTAACGCCCTCCTAACTAAATTTTTAGCAAGGTTGGCGCAGATAGATAAAACGGTCCAGAAAAATCGGTTTCTAAAAAGCAAAAACCACGACGGTTGCCGTGGTTATTTCTGTACTTTTGAGAAGTGGATGGTGGGTGATAAGAGACTCGAACTCCTGACATCTTCGGTGTAAACGAAGCGCTCTACCAACTGAGCTAATCACCCGATCCGAGGTATCCTCTACCCCCTAAAGCTAAGTAGGTTCAAGGGGCAGAATTCACTTTTTTTGATTTATTTTACATAGATGCAAATTTTTTGCGTTTATTCGTCGTCTGCAGCATCTGCATCATCGGAACATTCAGCTTTGACCCGAAACTTAGCGATGATCATTGAACCCTTCTCAAGGTGTTTTGCTCGCTGAGCGCCAATCTTAACATTTGGAAGAACAAAAGACTCGCCGTTGTGCAAAGCTTCGATCACAACATCAATAGCCGCAAGGCTGGCTGCTTTTGCATCGCTTTTCTTAATATCGGTTCGAGCAGCGACCCGCTCTGCTAATTCACTTTGTCGAACTACCTTATCTTTGTTCAAGTTGGCGACATCCGCAATTTCGTTACTATTGCTCGAAACATCTAAAAACGACGCGACAACTTTTGGTGCTGCGCTGGCAGCTGCCACTGTTTTTGATGATCTCACGCTTGATCGTGTTGATGTTTTTGTACTGGATTTCGGTGTTACCATGATCCGCCTCTTTCGCTTGTTTATTTTTATTGTTCACGAATAGGATACAAAGAAATCCATTGTTTTACCAGCAGAAACAAAAAACGCCACCCAAGGCGAACCTTGAATGGCGTAATCTTGCGTACAATCTTAAGTTGTTAGTGCGCAGTCGCGCCCAGCTCACCGCTGGCGAGTTTTAGGGCCGCTGCGGCCGCTTCTTCTGCGGCCTCGTCCCATTCAATCGCTTCAGGCTTGCGCACCAATGCATGTTCCAAAACTTCGCGAACGTGTGAAACGGGAATGATTGTCAGCCCTTCCTTCACGTTGTCCGGAATTTCTGTCAGATCTTTTTCATTCTCAGACGGAATAAGCACAGTTTTGATGCCACCACGTAGGGCCGCCAACAGTTTTTCCTTTAGCCCACCGATTGGCAAAGCATTGCCACGCAGTGTCACCTCACCCGTCATGGCAATATCTTTGCGCACGGGGATTTGCGTCAGAACAGACACAATCGACGTAACCATTGCCAAGCCAGCAGATGGGCCATCCTTTGGTGTGGCGCCTTCTGGCACGTGCACGTGGATATCGACGGTTTCAAACTTCGGTGGTTTCACACCGATTTCAGGACTGATCGAGCGCACATAGCTGGAGGCAGCATCAATAGACTCTTTCATGACATCGCCCAGCTTACCCGTCGTTTTCATGCGACCTTTGCCCGGCAATTTCAACGCCTCAATCGACAGCAACTCACCGCCAACGCTGGTCCATGCCAGACCGGTAACAACCCCCACTTGATCCTCTGATTCAGCCAAACCATAGCGGAAGCGTTTTACGCCTAAGAATTCTTCCAAATCGCTAATGCCAACTTTCACCGCATCAGTCGTTTTGCGAACGATCTTGGTCACCGTTTTACGGGCGATCTTGGCCAATTCACGTTCCAAATTCCGAACGCCAGCTTCACGTGTGTAAGTGCGGATAACTTCGGTCAACGCATCGTCGGTAATTTCAAGTTCACCTTTGCGAAGCCCGTGGTTTTTCACTTGTTTACCAATCAAATGTTGTTTGGCAATCTCGCTTTTTTCGTCTTCTGTGTACCCAGATAGCGGGATAATTTCCATACGATCAAGCAGTGGGCCTGGCATGTTATAGCTGTTGGCCGTCGTCAGGAACATCACATTTGAAAGGTCATACTCGACCTCCATGTAGTGATCAACGAACGTGCTGTTTTGTTCAGGATCCAATACCTCAAGCATCGCTGACGCTGGATCACCACGGAAATCTTGACCCATTTTGTCGATTTCATCGAGCAAGATCAAAGGATTGGTTGTTTTGGCTTTCTTAAGCGCTTGAATAATCTTACCGGGCATTGACCCGATATAAGTCCGACGGTGACCACGAATTTCGCTTTCGTCACGCACACCACCAAGGGAAATGCGGATGAATTCACGACCCGTTGCTTTGGCCACTGATTTACCCAACGATGTTTTACCAACACCAGGAGGGCCAACAAGACACAAGATTGGGCCTTTCAATTTGGCAGAGCGTTGCTGCACGGCCAAATATTCCACAATCCGTTCTTTGACTTTTTCCAAGCCATAGTGATCTGAATCCAGCACTTTTTCAGCATTCGCAAGGTTCTTTTTCACGCGGCTCTTCACGCCCCATGGAATCGCCAACATCCAGTCAAGATAGTTGCGCACGACGGTTGCCTCGGCACTCATCGGGGACATGTTCTTTAGCTTTTTAATCTCAGCTGCGACTTTTTCTTCGGCTTCTTTAGAAAACTTGGTGTCAGCAACCTTGGCTTCCAGTTCAGCCACCTCATTTTGACCGTCTTCACCATCACCCAATTCCTTTTGAATGGCTTTCATTTGCTCATTCAAATAATATTCGCGCTGGGTGCGTTCCATCTGGCTTTTCACGCGGGTTTTGATCTTTTTCTCAACCCGCAGCACGGACATTTCGCCCTGCATCAAGCCATAGATTTTTTCCAAACGATCAGCCACAGGCAGGGTTTCAAGCAATTCTTGCTTTTGATCCACCTCAAGGCTTAGATGCCCAGCAACCAAATCGGCCAATTTCGCGGGCTCGCGTGTTTCCGCAATCGAGGCCAAAGCCTCGTCAGGGACGTTCTTTTTAATCTTGGTGTAACGCTCAAAATCTTCGGTCACGGAACGCAACAACGCCTCAAGCGTATCCGCATCACCGTCAATTTCCTCAAGAACCTCTGCGTGGGCCTCAAAGAAATCAATGTTGTCGATGTAATCAACGATTTTGACGCGTTTGCGCCCTTCGACCAGCACCTTAACAGTGCCATCAGGTAATTTCAGCAACTGTAAAACGTTTGCCAGAACACCAATGGGATAAATTCCCTCAGCATCCGGATCATCAACAGCCGGATCAATTTGGCTGGATAATAGAATTTGTTTGTCGTCCTGCATTACCTGCTCAAGGGCGCGTACAGATTTATCGCGGCCCACAAATAGCGGCACAATCATGTGTGGGAACACAACAATATCGCGCAGCGGTAAAACAGGGTAAGATTGGTTCAATTGCTCGGTCATCATATGTCCTTGTTTTTAGCGATTGGTCCCTACCCCATCACTGTGGCGGTAATTGGGCCAACCCGTTTGAAACCAGATGGTCATAACCAGCACGAGTGTCAAGGATTGGCGCAATAATTGGTGAAAATTATGAAATTTACTTACAAGCCAAACAGAAAATTGGTGTTTCTTTAATCGCTTTGTTAAATTTTTAATCTCGGACCCACATCAATAACTTTGTGTTCATACCCGTATTCTCGCCGATTGCTTTTATTGCCAAATGAACCATGGAAAACTAAAAAATCGGGCTAATAAGAGGAAGAAAAAGCTGTCCGCATTCAGATATTTGAGTTAAAGTTTAAATCAATCTCGATCCGTTTATTTGCGAGTTATTTTTTGAATTTGTGGTTTTCTCACAAAGTATTTTCTAAAAGGAACACTGATCATGGCAGTTTTTGATTTCATTGGCACCGATATTTCAAGCGCGGACAGCCAGTACAATGGCAACTCGTTTCACGATGATACAGCAACGTGGAAAGAAGGCGGCATTGAATTTTCACTGTCACATTCGGATTCAAACATTAATAACCTTGCCAACGTCAACGTAAACCAACAACAAACTACACACCACGCTGGTATCGAGTTTTGGAAAGTTAACTCAAATACTTTCGGAACGGCGACCTTGGATTTGGTCAGCACGGGTGTGAATGGACAATTTTCAAATGCAAACATTGCATTTTCTTGGTTAAGCGCCGGTGTCCAGTTTCAAATGAAGTTCATTCTTGGCACGGCTACTGTCGGAACCGTCACATTGACTGGCGCCAGTACGGGGGATTCTGCCATCTTTAATGGTGGCTTGTATGACAAAATCCAATTCACGTATCTTGGTGCAACGGCCGGTTACGTAGGTCTTAGCTCTTTGACGACAACAATTTCGTGTTTCCTTGCAGGAACGCATATTTCGACGCCAAAAGGCGATGTAGCGATTGAAACACTTAAAGCTGGCGACGAAATTTTGACGGCAGACGGTCGCCAAACGAAAGTCAAATGGTTGGGTGTGCAAGATGTAAACACTAAGTTGTCAAATCCAGCAAATGTGAACCCAATTCTGATCAAGGCAAATGCATTGGCAGACGGCGTACCAGCCCGTGACATGCGAATTTCCGGTGACCACGCTTTGGCGATTGATGGCGTGCTGTATAATGCTGACACGTTGATCAACGGGCGCACGATCACCCGTGTTACGTCAATGCCTTTGACCGGTTTCAACTACTACCACGTCGAAACCGAAGGTCATGAATTGCTGTTGGCAGAAAACACGCCGGCAGAAACGTTCATTGACTATGCAGGCCGCGACAGCTTTATCAATGGCGACGAGGCAACGTCTGAAAACAACGCTGAAATGCCAATGCCACGCATTTCATCTGCGCATTTGGTTGATCCTTCCCTTAAGGCTCACCTTGATGCACGTGCAGATCAATTGACAATGGCGCGCTTCGCAGCTGAATAATCTGATCCCATAATTAAAAAGGCCCGCTAACATCGGTTAGCGGGCCTTTTTAATTGTGAATACCAAATTTCTAAAGGCGATCAATGTCGCCCATGGCCCGTTGATCATGGAAATCTTTTTCAAACGCGGCAAAGTTATGATCCGCAATCGCCGCGCGCATACCAGCCATAAGTTCCTGATAATAATGCAAGTTATGCCAAGTCAGCAACATTGAACTGATGATTTCTTGGGCACGGAACACATGGTGCAAATAGGCCCGCGAATAGTTCTGACATGTTGGGCACGTACAGTTTTCATCCAAAGGACGTGGATCATCTTGGTGACGTGCGTTTTTAATGTTCACGGCACCGCGACGGGTAAATACCTGCCCTGTACGACCAGACCGCGACGGCAAAACACAATCAAACATATCGATGCCGCGTTTAACACCACCCACCAGATCGTCAGGTTTGCCAACGCCCATCAAATAACGCGGTTTGTCATCAGGCAGCATGCCGGGGGCGTAATCCAGAACATCAAACATCGCCTCTTGCCCCTCACCCACAGCAAGGCCACCGACCGCGTAACCATCAAAATCAATCGCCCGCAGTTTGTCGGCACTTTCTTGGCGCTGATCCTTAAAGACTGATCCTTGCTGGATACCAAAGAGTGCATGACCTGGGCGATCCCCAAAGGCCTCGCGCGACCGCTCGGCCCAACGCATCGACATCTGCATGGATTTCAAAGAAACGCTTTCTTCGGCAGGAAACGGCGTGCATTCGTCAAAACACATGACAATATCGCTGCCTAATAGACGTTGAATTTCCATGCTGCGTTCGGGCGTAAGATGATGCACCGACCCATCGATGTGGGATTTAAATTTCACGCCTTCTTCGTTCAATTTACGCAAGCCAGTCAGGCTCATGACTTGAAAGCCGCCAGAATCCGTCAAAATCGGGCGATCCCAATTCATGAATTTGTGCAGCCCCCCAAGGGCATCAATCCGTTCTGCCGTCGGGCGCAACATCAAATGATAGGTATTGCCCAGCAAAATATCGGCACCAGTGGCACGTACATTTTCCGGCATCATGGCCTTAACGGTGGCGGCCGTGCCGACGGGCATAAACGCAGGCGTGCGAATTTCACCGCGCGGCGTGTTGATCTGACCTGTACGGGCTTTGCCATCTTTGGCGGCGATATCAAATGTAAATTTTTTCATGCCGCCCCTATGCGCCAAATTTCATTCCATTCCAAGGGGCACATTTGGCGTGTGTTAAGGTGAAATTGATTTTGCACCCACCTCTGGACGCTGCCCACGCTAATCCCTATATATTCAGTCAAGTATTAAACAAAGGTCAACACGATGAACGACACCACAACACAGATGGAAGGCGATCCCCTGATCATCCCATCAACCACCGATCACCCGCTTTATGAAAATGTGGTTGAAGCGTGCCGTTCGGTTTATGATCCCGAAATACCGGTGAACATTTATGACCTTGGTCTTATCTATACGATCGAGATTGACGCTGAGTCTGATGTTGCGATCAAGATGTCCTTGACCGCGCCGGGTTGCCCTGTTGCAGGTGAAATGCCGGGTTGGGTGGCCGAAGCGGTTGAACCATTGCCAGGCGTTAAAACTGTCGCCGTGGAACTTGTTTGGGAGCCACCATGGGGCATGGAAATGATGTCTGACGAAGCCCGCCTTGAATTGGGTTTTATGTAATAAATCAAACAACTTAAAGGATTAAGTTTATGTTTGGAATTCCAGGTAAACAGGCGGTAAGTATCACACCTAAAGCTGCGGCCAAAATCGCAGCCTTGATGGAAAAAGATACTCATCAAGGGTTGCGCATTGGTGTCAAAAAAGGCGGTTGCGCAGGCATGGAATATACCATGGATTACGTCACCGAAATTGATCCCTTGGATGAAGTTGTTGAGCAAGAGGGCGCGCGCGTGATGATCGCGCCCATGGCCCAGATGTTCCTATTCGGCACAGAGATTGATTACGAAACATCACTTTTGGAAAGCGGATTTAAGTTCCGTAATCCCAACGTGACCGAGGCTTGCGGTTGTGGTGAGTCTATCAAATTTGCTGATCCTGCCGACGTGATGAAACTAAAATGAGTCTTTCGGCAAAAGCCATTGAACAAACCGTTGAGTTGTTTTCTGGCCTTGGCGACATTACGACGCGCCGCATGATGGGCGGGCTTTGCGTTTATTACCGCGACACAATTTTTGCCATGCGCCACGGCGACGGATCAGTTCGTATCAAAGGCGCAGGTGACTTTATTGCCGAACTTGAAGCCGCCGGATGTGTTCAGTGGACATATGTTCGCAAGAACGGAAAATCCGGCAACATGCCTTATTGGTCCCTGCCCGAGGCAGCTATGGATGATCCCGAACTGGCTTGTGATTGGGCGCGCCGTGCCTTGGAACATCTTTAAACTTGCGTTCTAGTCGTCTTTATTCAGGTGAACATAGGTTTCATTAAATCGTTTACTGATGTGATCCCCAGCTAATATCACGTCATCCGAACCAACTGGTGCAACGTTTGTATCAAAATTCGGGTTGAAAAACAATGGGATGGATATTCGCTCAGCATTGGTACCAACAACGCGGTGCGGTGTTGCCTTAACACGGTCTGTGGTCCACATTTCCAGCATTTCGCCAAAATTAATTACAAAATCACCGGGTGTTGCCGAAACAGGTATCCATCCACCGCCACGTTTGCGCACCTCTAAACCTGGGCTGCCGTCAGTGGCCAACAAGGTTAAACAGCCATAATCCGTGTGCGTCGCAATGCCAAAATCGTTCTCGCCCGCCCATTCGGGCCGTGTTGGGTAGTAATTCCCGCGCAACAACGCCATTGGTCGGTCAAATTTGTCGTCAAAAAATTCAGCGGGTTCACCAATCGCGATTGCAATGCTACGCAACAATTCAAAAGCAAACGCGCAGGCATCTTCGTAATAGGTTTCCACCAAAACGCGAAAACCAGCCATGTCAGCGGGCCACAAATTCGGCGCGTAAAACTCGGTTGGGGCATTAGCATCCGCGATTTTCAATTCAAATCCACAGTCAAACACTTGTTTATAATCAGGATTTGCGTTTGGATCGACTTGTTCAGAACCGGCAGCACCCCACCCCCTGTTTGAACCCGTTGCAGCCATATTGATCGATTGTTTCGCCGTTTCTGGTTGTCTGAAAAACCGATGGTACGCTTGCAATAATGTTTGCATCCGCTCGCTCGAAAACGGCGTATTCACAATTGTCATGAACCCAATACCTTCGGCTGCGGCACGAACCATGGCTAAAACCTCGGGATCCCCTGCAATTAGGGCTTTTGTATCAATTTCAGGGATCATGACAGTTTCCTTCTGTTGGCCGCGTAATATCCCGCTAGCGGGATTAGGTGCAAGCCCTTGACCTTTGGGTTTGAGACCTCCATGCCATTTACAAGCAATAAAGGAAGTTTAGATGACGCGTAAATTGGCAGCCGGAAACTGGAAAATGCACGGGCATACGCCCAATTTGGCCGAATTACAGCGATTGTTGGATATCCACAGCAATGCAAAATGCGACGTACTTTTGTGCCCGCCTGCGACATTGATCCACAGAATGGCGACCATGTGTACCGACAGTAAACTGGCAATTGGTGGTCAAGATTGCCATGGTGCCGTCACGGGCGCGCATACCGGCGAAATCTCAGCCCAAATGCTGGCCGATGCCGGGGCAACTTATGTCATCGTCGGGCATTCTGAACGCCGCACCGATCACAATGAAACCAACGCCGATATCCGCTCCAAGGCCGAAGCAGCGATTGCCGCCGATTTGACAGCAATTGTATGTTTGGGTGAAAGCGAGGCAGAGCGTCTTGCTGGATCAACAATTGAAGTGATTGAACAGCAATTGATTGAATCGCTGCCATCCACAGCAAATGCAGAGAATTTGGTCATTGCCTATGAGCCGATCTGGGCCATTGGTACAGGCATGGTCCCAACCTTGGATCAAATCGCCGAAGTGCATGATTTCCTGCGTGGCAAGTTACGCGAAATCATGGCGAATGCTGCTGATGATATCCCACTTTTGTACGGCGGTTCTGTGAAAGCAGCCAACGCTGTCGATATTTTCAACGTTTCTAATGTGGACGGCGCGTTGGTCGGTGGTGCCAGCCTTAAGGCCGATGACTTCTCACCTATTATCAGTGCGCTGGACGTTCACGCAAAATGACTGACCACGTCCACTACGACACAATCATTCTTGGCGCAGGTGCTGCTGGCATGATGTGCGCAGCAAAGGCCGCGGCAAATGGTGGTCGTGTATTGGTCATTGATCACGCGAAAAGCGCCGGTGATAAAATTCGCATTTCCGGCGGCGGTCGCTGCAATTTCACCAATATGTATATCGAACCTGAAAACTTCATTTCTGAAAATCCTCATTTCGCAAAATCGGCGCTAAGCCGCTATACGCAATGGGATTTTATTGAAATGGTCGCAAACTACGGCATTGCGTATCATGAAAAAACCTTGGGTCAGCTGTTTTGTGATGGTTCAGCTAAAGAAATCATCGCGATGCTACGTTCTGAAATGGATAAAGTGGGTGTTGATCTATGGCTTGAAACCTCGCTGGATGAACTGCGCCATGAGGATGAATTTCATGTTCAGGTGACGCGTGATGACAGATATCATTTCCTAAGGGCCACAAACTTTGTGGTTGCTTGCGGTGGTTATTCCATCCCCAAAATGGGCGCGACCGGCCTGGGTTATGAAATCGCTGACTATTTTGGATTGCCTCAAGTCGCGACGCGCCCTGCCCTTGTACCGCTTACTTTTGGTGGTGAACTATTGGAAGAGCTGGCTACTATGTCTGGCACAGCGCTTGATGCGCGCATGAGCTTTGAGAACACCAGCTTTGACGAGGCCATTCTGTTCACCCATCGCGGCATGTCTGGCCCTGCTGTTTTGCAAATCTCCAGTTATTGGCGCCGGGGCGAGCCTGTTTCAGCAAATTTAATGCCCCACCGCAATGCGCTGGATTGGTTGAGAGAAAAGCGTTCAGGTGCCGGCGCGAAAGCAATTTCCACCATTTTGGCCGATTATTTCCCCAAGAAACTGGCCCATAACATCGCCAAACGTGCAAACCTTACTGGTAATATGTCGGATCAATCCGACGTCTCGCTTAAAATACTTGCGGATGCGATCACCAATTGGGAAGTGCTTCCAAATGGATCCGAAGGGTATCGAACGGCTGAGGTAACCGCAGGTGGTGTTTCCACCGATAATTTGGATTCTAAAACTATGGCCACTAAGGCCCTGCCTAATCTGTATTTCATCGGCGAAGTTGTCGATGTTACTGGATGGCTTGGAGGGTACAATTTCCAATGGGCATGGTCATCAGGCTGGGCCGCAGGTACCGCGATCGCAAACGCCGCACCCCCCAAGGGTTGACTTATGCGCCCTTCACCCACATATGCCCCTTATCGGGCTTATGCTGCACTGCCGCGTGAGCAGATGCGGATCAATTGAAAACCTATTGATCTGCTGCCATCGCCCGTAATCTTGGTCCCCCCTTCACGCAGGGTTCCGCCGGTTTGACAATCTTTTGGCACAACGCCCTTGGATCAGGTCAGATCGCACCCATGCGATGTACGCTGTCTTTGGCATTCGGCCATAGGCTGACCGTGCGTTTTGAAAAGGCGTTTTTGCGCCAAAGGAATTATTTTGACTACTTTTGCTGATATGGGGCTTTCGCCTCGCATTCTAGATCGCCTTTCATCCAAAGGCTTTACCGACCCCACACCAATTCAATCCCAAGCGATCCCGCATATCCTAAATGGCCGTGATATCATGGGCTTGGCGCAAACAGGCACAGGTAAAACCGCCGCTTTCGGCCTGCCTATCTTGCACCATTTATGGCACGTTGGCACAAAACCCGAGGATCGCTCGGCCCGCGCCTTGATCCTTGCGCCCACACGTGAATTGGCCAGCCAGATCACCGAAAATCTGTTGATCTTCTCACGTGACACCCACCTAAAGGTGGCGTTGGTCGTGGGCGGTGTTTCTATCAACACACAAATCAAGCGCCTGCAAAAAGGTACAGACGTTCTAGTCGCGACCCCCGGTCGTTTGCTTGACTTGTTGAACCGACGCGCGATCACCCTGTCGGATGCCCGTTATTTGGTTTTGGACGAAGCGGATCAAATGCTGGACATGGGCTTTATCCATGATTTGCGTAAAATCTCAACGCACCTTCCTGAAGAACGTCAAACAATGATGTTCTCGGCTACGATGCCGAAACTGATGGGTGAATTGGCGGAAACTTACCTGAACAGCCCGTTACGCGTTCAAGTTTCCCCGCCCGGTAAAGCCGCTGACAAAGTCACCCAAGAAGTGCACTTCATGCTGCAGGGCGACAAAGGACAACACCTGAAAAAGCTTTTGGGCAATCACCGCGAAGAACGCGCGCTTGTCTTTTCACGCACAAAACACGGTGCAGAAAAGTTGAAAAAAGGCCTCGTAGCTGTTGGGTTTGCCGCCGCATCCATCCACGGGAATAAATCCCAAGGCCAGCGCACACGCGCCTTAGAAGAATTTAAATCAGGCGAAGTTAAAATCTTGGTTGCGACTGACGTTGCGGCCCGCGGCATTGATATCCCTCAAGTTATGTACGTTTATAACTATGATTTACCAAACGTGCCTGAGAATTATGTCCACCGTATTGGTCGTACGGCCCGTGCCGGTGCTGAAGGAACAGCAATTGCATTTTGCTCACCAGATGAAATGGGTGAATTGCGCGCGATTGAAAAAGTTCTGAAATCCACCATCAAGATCAGCCACGGTAAACCTTGGGATGGCGACATTGAAGGTCGCGGCCCGGGCTTTAAACCGAAAAGAGGCCGTGGTGGTCCCAGTGGAAACAGCAGCGGGCGTCGCCGTTTTGGTGCGAAACCCGAAGGTGCTGGCGGCGGCGGTGGCAACCGCTCGGGAAAACCCGGTGGCGGCGGACAACGTCGGCGTAAAAAAAGCACACGCAATTCAGCTGGTGCTGGCGCATAATTAGATAGCAAAAGGGCGACCAATTAAATGGTCGCCCTTTTTATAACTGATTAAAAGAGACTAATTTCAGTCACCGGCAACTTGTCGGGCATAATCGTCAGCATCAAACCATCCTTTTGATTTGATAACTTTAAGATCATCACTCAAAACCCATTCTTCCCAACCAGCGATCCTAAGTGGGTTGCCAGTGGTTGCGTCATGTCCAGTAAAAGTCCAAACAAAAATCGCATTTGAACCAGCGGCCCGAATTTCATCACATTCCAATGTAAGATCCGGCACGTCGGCATAAAACCCTGCGGCCATTTCTTGGACTTTTGAGCGACCAGACCATGGTTCACCACTGTTTATCACAATCTCACCGTTTAGTGCATAAAACGATGCCACGGATGAGGCGGATTTTGAATTCCATGCCGCTGCGTATTCTTTCGCAATATTTTCAATTTCCGTATTAGAAATACCCATTTTCAATCCTTTTCAAAAATAGATGCGGCACCTGAAAGAAATTGATGCCGCATCGGTTGTTACTTCGTGATTAATTCCGGCCCCATCACCGCATTCGGGATTAAGGTGGATAGTACCGGAATATAGGTGATCATGATCAAGAAGATGAACAGCACGCCCAAAAACGGCAAAGCGGCACGTACAACGCCCATCAAAGGCATGCCCGCCACGCCAGAAGTCACAAACAAGTTCAGTCCTACAGGTGGCGTGATCATTCCGATTTCCATGTTGACCACCATGATGATGCCTAGATGGATTGGATCAATACCCAGCTCGATGGCAATTGGGAACACGAGCGGCGCCACAATCACCAAAAGCCCTGATGGTTCCATAAATTGCCCACCTATCAACAAAATCACATTCACCACGATAAGGAACATCACGGGGCCCAAACCAGCCGCCAAAAGCGCGCCAGTGATTTGTTGTGGGATTTGCTCATCCGTCAAAACGTGTTTCAAGATCAACGCGTTGGCGATCACGAACATCAACGTGACCGACAGTTTTCCGGCCTCAAATAATGTTTCGCGCGTGTCCTTATGAACAAATGCGCTGACAATGGCCGTGGGTTTTCGCCATAGTGAAATGTTACCACCTTCTTTGGCTAATGGCCCCATGTCACGGTAAATGAAGTTGGCCACCAGAAATGCGTAGACCGCAGCAACTGCCGCCGCCTCTGTCGGTGTGAATATCGCACCGGTTACACCGGGAATGCCGTAGATACCCACCATAATGATAACGATCAGCATCAACCCCCATGCCGCCGATCTGAACGAGGCAAAAACCTCACCCCAGCCTTCAAACTTGCCTGCTGGCATATCTTTGATACGCGCCATGACATAAATCGCCACCATCAACATAAGTCCTGCCAATAGGCCCGGAATAATGCCTGCAAGGAACATCCGACCAACGGAAACCTCAACAGCAGCAGCGTAAACAACCATCACGATGGAAGGCGGTATCAAAATGCCCAATGTACCAGCGTTGCAAATCACACCGGCTGCAAATTCTTTGGTGTATCCTGCCTGTGTCATGGCCGCGATCACGATAGAGCCGATGGCCACAACTGTTGCAGGCGAAGATCCGGACAACGCCGCAAACATCATACAGGCAAACACACCAGCAATGGCCAAGCCGCCCCGCAAATGACCAACGCAGGCGATGGAAAATCGAATGATCCGCGCCGCAACACCGCCCGTCGACATGAAGGATGATGCCAAAATGAAGAACGGGATTGCAAGTAAAGTAGCGTGTCCTTCAAAGGCACTGAACAGAGTTTGAGCAATCGATGCCAATGAAGCATCAGAAAACCATAGCAGGAACAAAATTGAGCTCATGCCTAAGGACACAGCGATAGGAACCCCGATCATCATCAGGGTAATCACCATCACAAAGAGTAAAACCACATCCATTAGATTTGCCCCTTCGCGTCATCACGTTGTTTTTGCATTTCTTCCAGCTCGTCCTCTACTTCGTGGCTGGCCACCAGACGGTCAATTCGGCCCGCCCAAACGCCCAGACCTACCTGAATAAAGCGCCAAAGTAGTAGCCCCATGGACATGGGCAGAACCATATAAGGAATAAGTCGAGGCAGTTTTTCATATTCATCCCCGTCATTAAAAACGCCGGACAACCAAGCAAGCGCACCGGGCATGGGGACTGAATCAACCTCATACCACCCGCGCCCGCGGAATTTGTCTTCAAAACCGAGCGGGAACCAACGACCGTCTGTACCAGGAAGGTTGGCGAAATTCGCCCAGTAATCCCAGCTGCCTTTCAGCAGTAAAAACGCATATGCAATGCACACCGCGACCGAAAACAACGCCAAACGTCGTCGCGCAGGGGCGTTTAGAATGTTTAATACCGCATCAACGCCTAAGTGCGCGTTCTTTTTGACGGCATAAGATGCGCCCAAAAGGCCAAGCCAGCCAAACATAAAAACAGTTAGTTCACCGCCCCAAAGGCCGATATTTTCCAGCCCTAATATTTTAACGACCCAAGGGGGATCGTTGAAAAACAACTTTCGGACAATGACATTTGTAAAGGTGATGAGGGTCATCAAGCCCAAGATTAAGGCGATAACAGTTTCCTCAATGCGATCCGATGTGCTCGAACCTGATTTCATGACAACCCCCAACTATCCGAAATATATTAAAAAGCGGCCCACACCTGATGGCAGGGCCGCTTAGCATTAACCCGAAAAGGTTAGTGAGACATATTGATCTTTTGTGCAGCAGCGATGTTTTCCGAACCTACGTCGCCTTCAAACTGTGCCCAAACTGGCTTCATTGCAGCAACCCAAGCCGCACGTTGATCAGCATCCAACTGACGCACAACGCCGCCAGCATCGATGATCAATTGCTTGGCCGCTTCATTAACAGCGAATGCTTCAGAGTTACGAGATTCAGTCACCTCAGCCAAAATTGTCGTCAGCTGCTCGCGAACGTCGTCATCCAAGCTGTCCATGAAATCAACAGATGTTACCACAAGATAGTCGATGATGCCGTGGTTGGTTTCTGTGGTACCGTCTTGAACTTCAAAGAATTTCTTGCCGTAAATGTTGGACCAGGTGTTTTCTTGACCATCAACAACACCTTGCTGCAAGCCACCATAAACCTCTGCAAACGCCATTTTCTGAGGTGATCCACCGATGGCTTCCATTTGCGCTACCAAAACGTCAGATGATTGAACGCGGAATTTTAAACCGTTCGCATCTGTTGGCAAAACCAAAGGTTTGTTTGCTGACATTTGCTTTAGACCATTGTGCCAAAACGCCAAACCTTGCAGGCCACGTTTTTGCATGCTGTCCTTCATTGCCTGACCGGTGTCAGAGTTTTGGAAAGCGTCAACTGCGTCCATGTTTTTGAACATGAATGGCAAGTCAAAGATGCGGAATTGCTTGGTGAACGCCTCAAATTTTGACAATGAAGGCGCTGCCAATTGAACGTCGCCGTTCAACATCGCCTCTAGCACTTTGTTATCATCATACAATGTTGAATTTGGGAAAACTTCCATACAAGCTTTGCCGTTCATTTCGTCATTTACGCGCTGCTCCAACAGTGTCGCAGCAATACCCTTAGGGTGCTTGTCAGTGTTGGTTACGTGTGCAAATTTGATAACAACTTCGCCTGCATCACAAGCAGCAAATGCACTGGAAGCGGTGAAGGAAAGGGCAACTGCAGTTGCCGCCAAGGTAATAAATTTCATATGAGATCCTCCCATGGTTCTCTTGTTTTGTGCGTGGCAGTTTGGCGTTTGGCGCACAAAACGCAACCTCAAATTCTGCTTGCCTATTAATATTTCTAAGTTTTTAGTGTGTATTCCATTCGAGTTTCCACGGAATTTGCGTAATCAATCGCCTTTTACCCCCAAAACTGAACCCAAAAAGAAGCGCCAAAGATTTGAAAAGCCATACGCAATCCCCCAAAGATCCGTCTTTTGTACAAGATCCATATCCATTTTATGACCGTCTACGCACAGAAGGGCCGCTGTTTTATTGGCAAGATTATGCCCTGCCCTGTGTTTTAGATCATCAGGCCGTAAATCAAATAATGAAAGATCGCCGTTTGGGGCGTGCGATCCCTGTTGGTTTTGAGCAGGCCATCCCCAAAGAATTGCAGCCGTTTTATGATGTTGAAGCCCATTCTATGCTGGATATCGAACCTCCACGGCATACGCGCCTACGTGGGTTGGTTCTTAGGGCGTTTACCAGTCGTGAAATTAGCGCGATGCGCGACGATATCATAAATCTTTGCCATGAGCTGATCGATGCTATGCCCGACGGGCCCTTTGATATTCTCAGCCATTTTGCCAATCGCGTGCCAGTATTGATCATTGCACGATTGTTGGGCATGCCTGAAACACGCGCTGACGATTTGTTGGATTGGAGCCACGCAATGGTGGCCATGTATCGTCAGGGCCGCACCAAAGAAGAAGAACGTGCCGCCATAAAAGCAACCACATCTTTTGTTACGTTTTTGCGCGAATACATCACATTACGCCGCACAGCAGGTGGCGACGATTTGATAAGTCGTTTGATCGCCGCACAGGACAATGACGGAAAACTGTCTGATGATGAGCTGATTTCAACCTGCATATTGTTGCTAAATGCAGGGCACGAAGCCACCGTTCATGCCCTTGGCAATGGCATCAAAACCATTTTGGAAACTGGCGTTGATCGTGTTGTAACCCCAGAACTGGTAGAAGAAGTTTTACGTTTTGACCCGCCACTTCATATGTTTACCCGTTGGGTTTATGAGGATGTCACCCTGTTTGGGCATGATTTCAAGCGCGGCGATCAGATCGGTTGTCTTTTGGGGGCGGCCAATCGTGATAAGCAAGTTTGGACAGATGCCAATACCTTTAATCCAACACGTAAAATCACCGCGAACACAGCTTTTGGCGCAGGCATCCACTTTTGCGTCGGGGCACCTTTGGCGCGTTTGGAAATGACTTTGGCCCTTGAAGTGTTGTTTAAACGCCTACCCGACTTAAAACTCGCCAAAGCGCCAATTTATGCCGACACCTATCACTTTCATGGTTTAGAAAGCTTGATCGTTACCAAAGACTAAAGAGGCAACATCGTCGACGACTTCAACTCCTCCATCGACAACAATGCCGTTACGTTGAAAATCTTCACTTCAGAAATCAACGCCTGATAAAATTCGTCATACGCGCGGGCATTCTTTACGCGCACTTTTAGAATGTAATCTATTTCACCCGCCAACCGGTGCGCCTCTTGCACCTCTGGCCGCGCCATAAGTGCCGACAGGAAAGTTTGCTGCCATGTTGCATCATGTTCCGACGTACGCACCAACACAAAAAAACAGGCGTCAAAACCCAGCTTTTCAGCATCAAGCACCATGGTGTTTTGACCAATGACACCGCCTTCGCGCAATTTGCGAATGCGATTCCAAACCGGTGTTTTCGAGGAACCCACTTTGCGCGCAATATCATCAAGTGATTGCCCCGCATCTAACTGAAGTTCCGCTAAAATTTTTCTATCTACGTCATCAATGCGAACAGACATACCAATCCAAACCTTATTTTAGATGTTTCGTTCCAAGTGAACGCGTCACAAGAACAATTTTCCTTATTTACCGCATGTACTAGCGCATTTCCAGAACAATATTCTATAAACTCCACAGAAAAGGACAATATATGAAACATTTTCCCATCTTCCTGTCTGTGACAGGCCATCGCATTTTGTTGTCCGGCGGCGGCGATGCTGCCCTGGCAAAACTACGTCTCCTCCTAAAGACAGAAGCGGCATTAGAGGTGTTTTGCGAAAATCCTGCGTCTGAAATCATAGACTGGGCGGCTCAGAACGTGTTGAACTTGCACAGACGTGCGCTAACCGCACACGACTTGCAAGGTGCCACGTTGTTTTATGCGGCCGACGAAGATCGCGCACTTGATGCAAAAACATCAGACATGGCGCGTGCCGCAAATGTTCTTTTCAATATCGTTGATAACCTACACGACAGCGCCTTTATCACTCCTGCAATTGTGGATCGTGATCCGGTCGTTGTGGCCATTGGTACCGAGGGAGCTGCGCCTGTTTTGGCCCGTGCCATAAAAGCCGACGTTGAGGCGAACCTGCCAACGACCCTTGGCCCCCTAGCCCGCATTGCAAAGGCATTTCGCGGCGCAGTAGACGTATTGCCCATGGGACGTAAGCGCCGTGATTTTTGGTCATCTTTCTATTTTGGCGCAGGTCCCATCGCTTATGATCAAGGCGGTGAGACGGCAGTTAAAGAAGCACTAAATGATCTGCTGACTAAACATGTCGTCAAAGACGCACCATCTGGCCATGTTGACTTTGTCGGTGCCGGTCCGGGTGACCCAGATTTGTTGACGATGAAGGCGCGCAATGCATTGGATAAAGCTGACGTTGTGATTTACGACCGACTTGTTTCAAGCGAAATACTGGAACTCGCCCGTCGCGAAGCACATCTGATAAACGTTGGAAAACAAGGCTTTGGCCCATCAACACCTCAGGGCGACATTGATGCGCTAATCGTTGAACACAGCCTGAATGGCGCCCATGTTGTGCGGCTTAAATCGGGTGATCCCACCGTTTTTGGCCGATTGGATGAGGAACTTGATGCCGTTAGCAATGCCAATGTCAGTTATCGGATTATACCGGGCATCACGGCGGCGTCTGCCGCGGCCGCAAACATCGGTCAATCACTGACCAAACGCGGTCGGAATTCAGGTGTTCGATTGATTACAGGCCACGATTTGGCAGGCTATGTCGATCACGATTGGGCAACCCTTGCGGCGGAAGGTCAAGTTGCCGCAATTTATATGGGCAAAAAGTCTGCGCGTTTCATGCAGGGCCGCCTGTTAATGCACGGTGCCGCCGCACAAACCCCTGTAACTATTATTGAAAACGCATCTCGCGTGGATCAACGAATCATTGCGACCAATTTGGGTCACATGTCAGGCGATGTACACAATGCGGCCCTAAAAGGTGCTGCACTTGTCCTTTACGGACTTGCCCCGCGTGCCGCCCAAATTGCTGCCGAAAACATTCTAAACGAGGAGCTTGCCTAATGGCCCGTCCATTTTCCCCCAAAGTTGTAACCGCCAACGACCTACTTTCCGGTGATGTCGTATATCTGGACAGCCATGATTGCTGGGCAAGTGATTTGTCACTGGCCGCCCTTTACACCGATGAAACAGAAGCAGCCGAAAAATTAGACCTTGCGTCCATTCAAGTAAACGAAGTGGTCGGTGTCTATCTGGCGGATGCCAAAGCCGGCGCAAATGGTCCTGAGCCCGTACATTTTCGCGAAGATTTTCGCGCCAAAGGCCCATCAAACTATGACCACGGCAAACAAGAAAGCGTAAATCATGTATAAATATAACGAATTTGACCGCGCATTTCTGGCCGAACGCAACGCGCAATTTCGCGCCCAAGTCGAACGGCGCATCGATGGCAGCCTGACTGAGGATGAATTCAAACCTTTGCGTTTGATGAACGGGCTTTATCTGCAATTGCACGCCTATATGCTGCGTGTGGCGATCCCGTATGGTACATTGAACAGTGATCAAATGGATCAATTGGCGATGATCGCTGACAAATTTGACAAAGGCTATGGCCACTTCACCACCCGTCAGAACATCCAATATAACTGGCCCAAATTGCGCGACGTGCCAGATATCTTAGACGCATTGGCCGATGTTGAAATGCATGCGATCCAAACATCTGGCAACACGATCCGCAACGTAACCACAGACCACTTTGCGGGGGCCGCCGCGGACGAAATCGAGGATCCACGCCCCGTTGCCGAATTGTTGCGCCAATGGTCGACGGATCATCCAGAGTTTCAATTTTTGGGACGTAAATTCAAGATCGCCGTTGGTGGGGCAAAGGCAGATCGGGCCGTTCTAAAGGCGCATGATTTGGCGGTGCAATTGGTTCAGGTTGGTGATGTACAGGGCTACCGCATTTTGATCGGTGGCGGTTTGGGTCGCACGCCGATGATCGGGCAGGTTTTGCATGATTTTCTACCGCGGGGTGATTTATTGCCGTATGTCGAGGCTGTTTTAAGTGTGTATAACCTTTTGGGCCGTCGCGATAATAAATACAAAGCACGGATCAAAATCACGGTTCATGAAAACGGAATTGATAAAATCCGTACCCTTGTGAATGAACGCTTTGCCGCTATCAAACCGACATTTGAAGGCGTCGATGTGACGATGCTGGCGAAGATCAAGACCTATTTCCCGCAACCAAGTTACATTAGAGGTGCAACTCAGGAATTTGATAATGAACACAAAAACAACGTTTCATTCCGCGCATGGGCCGACACAAATCTGAGTAATCATAAAAATCCTGATTACGCGATCGTGACCATTTCCACCAAGGCCCACGGCAACACGCCAGGGGATGCAACGTCTGATCAGATGCGTGCTATGGCGCAGATTGCGCGTACTTACGGCCATGATGAATTGCGCATATCCCATGAACAAAACGTCATCCTACCCCATGTGCACAAATCCCACTTACCTGCCGTTCATAAGGCGCTAAAGGCCGTCAATCTCGGCACGGCCAACATCGGCCTAATTAGCGATATCATCGCCTGCCCGGGCATGGATTATTGCGCCCTTGCAACGGCGCGTTCCATCCCTGTGGCCCAAGAAATTGCCACGCGGTTTGAGGAGTTGAAAATGGAACATGATATTGGCGCGCTGAAGATAAAAATTTCCGGCTGTATCAATGCTTGTGGCCATCACCACGTCGGTCATATCGGCATCCTTGGCTTAGATCGTGCAGGCGTTGAAAACTATCAAATCACACTGGGTGGCGATGGTTCAGAAACCGCCGTCATTGGCGAACGTGCGGGCCCGGGCTTTGCTTATGACCAAGTTGTACCTGCGATTGAACGATTGATTGCGGCCTATTTGGAAATCCGTCAAGACGCATCCGAAACCTTTATTGAAACTTTCCGACGCTTGGGTTCCGACCCATTCAAAGATGCGCTTTATCCAGAGGCACAAGCAAATGCCGCTTGAGGCACCCCTTGATCCTGTTGCAACGCGTGTTGACGGACTGAACCATCAGTACCGTCATCACAGCGCAACCATGGTGCTGGAACATGCGCTCAATGATCCAATGATCGGTCGAATTGCAATGGTTTCGTCCTTTGGCGCGGAATCCATCGCTTTGCTGCATATGCTCAGCGTGATTGATCGCACAACGCCTGTTTTATTCATCGACACAAACATGCTGTTCCAGGAAACCTTGGACTATCAGCAAACGGTTTCTGAAAAGCTGGGCCTGACTGATTTGCGTGTTGTTTATGCCAGCCATACGGCCACCAGTTTGACTGATCCAAAAGGTGACCTACACCAAACTAACCCTGATCAATGTTGTGCATTGCGCAAGACAATCCCGTTACAAGCCGCGCTGCATGGGTTTGACAGCTGGATAACTGGGCGCAAACGGTATCAAGCATCCAGCCGCGCCAATCTGAATTTCTTTGAGGCCGAAGGTGACGCACGAATTAAAGTTAACCCATTGGCACATTGGGATAAAACAGATGTTCAGGATTATCTGATCAACAATCGATTGCCACGGCATCCATTGGTTGCAAAAGGGTTTGCCTCTATTGGCTGTGCGCCATGTACGTCCAAAGTGTCAGCGGGCGAAGACCCCCGCGCCGGTCGTTGGCGCAACCGTGATAAAGTTGAATGCGGCATCCATTTTGAAAATGGTCAAATGGTGCGCAAACCAATTCTAAAAGGAGACGCCGCATGAGCGTTATTGTACAAGACAGCGGCTTTGTCGCCGACGATTGGGATCGTGAAATCCTGGACTGGGATGTCACCAGCCAATCCAGTTGGGAACCTGCAATGGGCTATGGTTTGGACATTCCAAACACCCTATTGGCCAGCCAATTAACCGCCTATTTCAACCGCGTCGGGCTGATCGTGATCTTTTTTCCAAACAGCCATGATGGCCGGGGATTTACCATTGCGCGTCAACTTCGTCTTTTAGGTTTTCGTGGCCGTCTTCGGGCGCGAGGTGGTCTCATTGCCGATCAATACGCCATGGCGCGCAGGTCAGGCTTTGATGAGGTTGAAATCAGCGATGAAATGGCCGCCCGTCAACCCGAAGATCAATGGTTGGCCCGTGCCAAATGGCAAGCCCATGACTATCAGTCGCGCCTGCGCCGCGCGTGATAAACTAGACCCTCAACGCATTCCTCCCTATATGATCCACAAAGGACGGGGTATTCTTGCCCCAAAACAGATATGACAGAGCAAAATCCCGTGAACACAGAAAACGCAAAACCCGTAAAAGCCCTTCCAGATGCGCAAATTGTTACCAGCGTAACCCATTGGACGGATACGTTATTTTCATTTCGTGTAACACGCCCGAAATCCCTGCGGTTTCGTTCTGGTGAATTTGTTATGATCGGTTTGTTGAAAGACGATGGTCGTCCGCTTTTGCGTGCTTATTCTATTGCGTCACCATCTTGGGACGAAGAATTGGAATTTTATTCAATCAAGGTTCAAGACGGTCCACTTACCAGCCGTTTGCAGCACCTAAAGGTTGGCGATGAACTTATATTGCGCCCCAAACCTGTTGGCACTTTGGTTCACGATGCGTTGACGCCGGGCAAACGTTTGTGGTTTTTCGCCACGGGCACCGGATTTGCGCCTTTCGCCAGCCTTTTGCGGGACCCTGAAACTTATGAGCGTTTTGATCAAGTGATCGTCACCCACACTTGTCGCGATGTTGCGGAATTAGAGTATGGACGCCAATTGGTTGAAAACTTGGCAGATGATCCGCTTATCGGTGAATTTATTGGCAACAAATTAACGTATTACCCAACCACGACTCGCGAAGAGAGCCCCAAGATGGGTCGGATTACAACGTTATTAAGCGATGGCACTGTTTTCAATGACTTGGGTATTGAGACGATCACCGCCGACACAGATCGCGCAATGGTTTGTGGATCGATGGGTTTGAACAACGATATCAAAGAGATACTCGAAGGTTTTGGCCTGCGTGAAGGTGCAAATTCAGATCCTGCGGAATATGTGGTTGAAAAAGCCTTTGTCGGCTAGTTCTTTCCTATTTATTCATCAAGATTAACAATCCGTTAATGGTTTATTAAGGGTTAACTGTCAGTCCTATCATGAACGTTTTGCGTTCTTTTGACGGGTTTTGGGTGTGCTTGCATGTGCCCAAGATGAAGGGCGGTGCATTCTATGGCAATTGCGGACTATACAACGCTGGATTTTTCATTTGGCTCAAAAACTGTGATTGGTACAGGTTTTGGGTCCAATAACGCCATCGCGGCGGGTGACACAGCCTATTTCAACGTGGTCAGTGGCCCAGTTTTTGGTGCTGTTGGCGGCGTTCATTTTTCATATAGTTCCGCCGGCCAAGCCAGCAACATTGATGCGGGCAATAGTGGTGCAATAAACGTACGTGGCACGGATACACTAGCCCTTGCACCCAGCGGGCCAGATCATAGTTTTTCAAACGTTACATTGGATCTTGGTATCGTTTTTGGTTCCGCCACTGTTTCTTTTTTAAACAGCACAGGCGCCGTGCTGGCGGCTTTCACTGAAAATGACTTTTCTGGCGGGGGTTCGCTGTATTTTGCCGGAAAGTTTGACGCAATTCGTTTCAAAAGCTCTGTATTAATGAACATAAATTCCCTGACCTTTACAGTGAATTGTTTTACAGCAGGCACAAAGATCGACACACCATCAGGCCCGAAAAATATCGAAAATTTGGCCAAGGGTGATTTTGTTACGACCATGCAAGGCGACGCAATCGAAATTCAAAACATCGGACGCCAAACCGTTTTCCCGACGTTTCAAGCGCCAAGCCTGATTAACCCAATCTGCATTATGAAAGGCGCACTGGGTTATGGTTTCCCCTCAGCGGATTTATTCATGAGTTCTGATCATGGCATTGAAATTGATGGGATAATTTATACAGCTGGATCATTGGTGAACAGTGATACAATATTTCAAACCCGAAATTGGCCGGTGACGAATTTCAATTATTACCACATTGAATGCGCTGAACATGTTTTGATTTTAGCAAATGGTGTATCGGTAGAAACATTCGTTGATTACACAGGACGCCAAGATTTATTCCCCAATTCCAAAACGCAAACACCAATAAAAGAAATGCCTTTGCCGCGTGTTTCATCTGCGTCAAAAGTTCCTAAAGCACTGATTGCGCATCTTGGCAAACAGCGGGCGGCTTAGGCAGCTGTTAACCACGCACCTCGATTGCCGTTTCAAATTCACCTCTTGTTAAAAAATTGGTCGCGATACTGATTGCGTAAAGCATATCTTGTGGTGGGGTGGCTTTTCCCATTTCGCATAATCCGTGTGATTTGGAATTTGCAGGCAATTTTGGTGATCCTATGCCCACAACAAATCAAACAGTACTTCATTTCGACTTTGGCATTGCGACCTATGCAATTGCTGGTTTCGGCGGATCTGGGACGATTTCCGCCAATGACACCGCCCTGTTTTCTGCATTTGGATTGAACTTTACGTACAGTTCAAATGCGTCAAACAGCAACTTTGACACGGGAAATTCCGGCATGCTGAACGTGCGCGGCACCGATACGTTGGCCCTATCGACAGGCAACGCAAGCCACATTTTTTCCAATGCCACGCTTGATTTTGGTATCGTCTATGGCAATGCCGGTATTAGCTTTCTAAACAGCACTGGCAGTGTCGTGGCCCAATTCACGAATTCTGACATTAACCCCAGCGGCAGTTTGCATTTCGCGGGCGAGTTTACATCAATTCAATTTAAATCCAGTCTTTTGATGAACATAGACACCGTCACCATGTCGGTGAATTGTTTTCTCACAGGTACACGGATCTTGACCCCGACGGGTTACAAAGCGGTTGAAACATTGGCCCAAGGCGATCTAATCACGACAGCGGCAGGTGGAACAACGGTCTTAAAATGGCGCGGTGAACAAAAAATCGCCTCCGCCTTTAAGAATCCCGACGACGTAAATCCAATCTGCATACGCGCGAACGCGCTTGGCCTTGGGTATCCAGAACAAGATTTTTACCTGACAGGCGATCACGCGCTTGGCATCGATGGTCAATTAATAAATGCGGCATGTCTGATCAACAACGACACCATTTATCGTGTGCCAGGCTTGTTGGGGAATTTCGTTTATCACCATTTGGAAACAGAAAACCATGAACTAATCGTGGCCGAGGGCGTCCCAGTTGAAAGCTTTATTGATTACGCGGGTTATGATGGTTTTGAAATAATCGATGATAGGCGCGATCATCCGCCAATTCGTGAAATGCCCCTGCCCCGAATTTCAGCGAAACGATTGGTCGATCCGGATTTAACCTTGGTCTTGGATTACGGCCATCAGATCGCGGCATAAAAAAAGGCCCTCTAAACAATAGAGGGCCTCAGAATTGTATGAGGTAATCGCGTTTACATACCCAAAGCAGCTTTAACCGTTGCCAATGCTTCGCCTAATGCCTCTGGATTGTCTTTTGCTGCATCAAGAGCAGTTTTTAGCAAAGACGATTTAACCTGAGACAAACCAGCGCCATCAATCAAACCCGTCACTGCGGCCAGATCAAAACCTTCGACACTTAGAGGGTCAGCAGTTGTTTCTGTTGCAACTTCTGTCGTTGTTTCCACAACCTCTTCGGTTTCAGTCGCTGTCTCTGTTACTGCTTCAGTTGCAGTTTCTGTAGCTGTTTCAGTTACTGTTTCAACAACCGCGTCAGCAGACTCAGTCACTGTCTCGGTAGCAGTTTCAGCAGTTTCAGTTGCTGTCTCTGTCACAGTTTCAACAGCTGCTGTCGCAGTATCAGATGCTGTCTCTGTCGCAGTTTCAACAGCAGTTGTTGCAGTATCAGATGCTGTTTCAGTCGCAGTTTCAACGGCAGTTGTTGCAGTTTCAGTTGCCGTTTCAGTAACAGTTTCGACAACAGCAGTTGTTGTATCTGTCGCTGTCTCAACCGCGGCCTCTGCCGTGTCAGTCGCCATTTCTGTTGCTGTTTCTGCAGCGGCACCAGCCGTCTCAGTGACGGTTTCGACAACGGAATCGGCCGTTTCAAGAGCACCCTCAACAGCGGATGTAGCCGTGTCAGTTACAGATTCAACAACGCCTTCAACCGCAGATGTCGCCGCCTCAGTGGCATTTTCAACGGCTTCGTCAACCGCAGCAGTGGCTGTTTCAGTTACCGTTTCAACAACAGAAGACGCCGCATCAGAGACAACGTCGCTTACTGATTCCGCAGCGGATTCAAGTGCTGATTCTGCGGGTGCCGTCACTGTTTCAGTAACAGTTTCTGTCACCGATTCGGTTGTTGCACTCATCGTTTCCTTCATTTCTTTGGGACCAAAGAAGAAATATGCGCCGACCGCTGCGATCACTGCGACAACAACAAGACCAATAGTTTTATTCATAACTCATCCCCTTTATGGATTAAGTGCCATTTCTGGCCGCGATCTATGCTTGTAAAGGAAGATTCGCAATCCGATAGGGGAGCAGTTTGCGAAACTTCCCCCTAATCCACCGAATAGCAGTTGAAGGTTGCGCAAGGGATCGCTACTTTATGCGCAGAGACGAATAAAAACCACAGAAGGAACGGCGCTATAGCCCGCAGACCCCACAACGCCCCGCCAGTGCGTGAAACTGGCCCTCGCGTGAATGAACGCATTAATTCCCCCGAAATTCGACTGATCGGTGCCGATGGTGAAAACGGCGGCGTTGTATCGCCGCGTGCTGCCATGGAACAAGCCGAGCAAGCTGGATTGGACTTGGTGGAGATTTCCCCAAATGCTAACCCGCCCGTGTGTAAGATCATGGATTTCGGCAAGTACAAATACGAACAGCAAAAACGTGAATCCGAAGCGCGCAAAAAGCAAAAGATCATCGAGATCAAGGAAATCAAGTTTCGCCCGAATACGGACAAACATGATTACGGCGTAAAGATGCGCAATGTGTTCAAGTTTCTTGAAAACGGCGACAAGGTGAAGATCACCATGCGTTTTCGTGGTCGCGAAATGGCGCACCAAAACTTGGGCCGCGAATTGCTAGAGCGTGTTGCAGCCGACGTTGTTGAACTTGGCAAAATTGAAAACATGCCAAAAATGGAAGGTCGTCAAATGATCATGATGATCGGACCTTTGCCAAAATAAACACATCAATTGGATGTGAAAAATTAGAAACGGGCCCAAGAGCAATTGCTTTTGGGCCTTTTTTTCGGCACATCTGATTGCGTGGCCCCTTTCGCCTTTAGGAATTAAGCGTTGAATTTTTCTGATGCCTTTTCTGTAGCTTTCTCACTTGTCTGGTCTTTGGATTCTGACTTGGTTGAAATCGTGTCACTTTCAATGTGGATAACGTTCTGTGCGGTATCAATCGCAGCCTTAATCGGCATACCAGCTGGCGCGTCCCTTGCTGTATTCAAATTTCCCGGACGCGGCCTATGTATCGTTATCATTAACGCCTTTATGGGATTGCCGCCGGTTGTGGTCGGCCTAACGCTTTATATTCTATTTTCGTCAGCGGGCAGTTTGGGTGTTTTGAACCTATTATATACCCCCAAAGCGATGATCATTGCGCAATGTCTACTTGTTACACCAATATTAATAGCCCTGACCCGTGATGCGATTGCAGGTTTGCTGGGTGAATTTTCCGAAAGCTTGCAAGCCTTGCACGCCAGTCGCCTCGCAATCATTGCAACCTTGTTATGGGAAGGGCGCTTTGCTTTGGTTATGGCCATGATGGTGGGTCTTGGTCGCGCCTTAGCTGAAGTAGGCGCGGTGATGATCGTTGGGGGAAACATCAATCATGTCACCCGTGTTATGACGACTGCGATTGCGCTGGAAACTTCGCGCGGGGCATTAGAACTGGCGTTGGGATTAGGTTTTGTATTGGTGTCTTTGACACTTGTAATCAACGGGTTGGTCTATCTTTTGGGCCACCCAAATCATCGGCATAATCATGGCTGATCCAAATATCTTTCCCTTTCCTAATCAAACGACTGCGCACATAGAAAAACCTATAGAGGCGCAGAACATTGCTGTTGTCCGTCAGGGAAAACGCCTTTTGGATGGGGCAACATTATCGATCCAATCAAACGGGGTCACGGCCATCATGGGCCAGAACGGCGCGGGGAAATCCCTTCTTTTGCGCGTGTTGGCCGGAATTTTACCTGCTGACGAAGGCATCATTCGTGGCATCCCCACAAATTTAGGCGCCGTTGGGTTTGTATTTCAACACCCCGTTTTGTTGCGCCGAACGGTAAATGGCAATCTGCGCCATGCTCTATCACTTACCAACCTTACACGCAGTGAACGCGCCCAAAGATTGACCGATTTGCTAATTCAGGCGCGACTGACAGACCTTGCCAACAGCCCAGCCCGCCGCCTGTCTGGTGGAGAGCAACAACGTCTGGCAATCGCGCGCGCGCTCGCCTTTGCACCAAAATTGTTGTTTCTGGATGAGCCAACCGCACATCTTGACCCTTATGCCACCGCCATGATTGAGGAACAGATTGTCGAATTGGTCGCCAATGGCACCAAAGTCATTCTTGTGACCCATGATGCAGCACAGGCAAAAAGGTTGGCAAACGATGTTGTTTTTGTTCATCAAGGCAAAGTTGTCGAAACTGGTGATGTAAATGTCTTTTTTGATCGTGCCCAATCCCACGCCGCACAGGCATATCTGGCAGGCACTCTCTTTCTGGATCCAAAGTAAAACCAACATGTCAAAAATCATGTACCTTTTCGCCCTAGTTTGCGCCCTTACCTGTCATGAAGCGACGGCCAAAGATTTCATCGTTTTACAATCCACGACCTCAACCAAAAACTCTGGTCTTTATGATCATCTTATCCCGCTTGCCGAAGCGACATTAGACGTTGAAATTCGTGTGGTTGCGGTGGGAACAGGCCAAGCGTTGCGCAACGCGCAGAACTGCGATGCAGATGTGTTGATCGTACATGCAAAACAAGCAGAAGAAGCGTTTGTTGCTGCTGGCTTTGGCATTAAGCGCCATGATCTAATGTACAATGATTTTGTCTTGATCGGCCCAAATGGTGATCCGGCCTCTGTTATGGAAACGCAAAACCTATCTGCAGCATTTGGTAGTATCGCAAAAAAGAGTGCAAAATTTGCCTCGCGTGGTGATGACAGTGGCACACATAAAAAGGAACGTGCCTTGTGGGCCGCATCGGTTCATGATCCACTACCAGAAAGCGGCACATGGTATCTAGAAACTGGTTCCAGCATGGGTGCCACCCTAAATATTGCTGTGGAATTAGGGGCTTACACCCTAAGTGATCGCGCAACTTGGCTGACATTTCAAAATAAACGCAACCACCGGATCGTGTATCAAAATGATCCATTGTTGTTCAATCAATATGGCGTCATTGCCGTGTCGCCCGATCACTGCCCCAAAACAAAAACCAAGGCGGCTGATCGTTTCATCACTTGGTTGCTGGGTTCAGATGGGCAATCAGCCATAGCGGCGCATACGTTAGATGGCCAAGCTTTGTTTACGCCGAACGCCCAACCTTAGGCTGATCGCAACTGTTGCGTAACCTCAGCCATGATTGAAATTGCGATTTCAACGGGATTGCTGGATTTTATCGGCAAACCCACTGGCCCATGAATGCGCAAGATTTCACCCCCCGTGAACCCAGCTTCTTTTAGTCGATCCACCCGTTTGGCGTGAGTGCGCTTTGATCCCAATGAGCCGATGTAAAACGCGTCCGATTTCAATGCCACAGAAAGCGCGGCATCATCAATCTTTGGATCATGCGCCAATGTCACGATCGCCGTGCGCCGATCAAGCCCCAAATCAGACAGAACAGCGTCGGGCCAGTCATTATGGATCTGCACGCCAGGGAAACGGTCAGCATTTCCAAATGCTTCGCGGGGATCGACAATGATCGGCCGATACCCTGCCATTTGCGCCAAAGTAACGAGTGGCTGCGCAATATGCACAGCCCCCACAATGACCATTCGCAATGGTTTGTTAAACACTTGTACGAATTGACCATCAACCACGGTGCTGCGGTCCGCGGCATACAGATCGGCATGTTGCCCATCACCGGCAAAGCGTTGATCCCAATTCGACAAATCTGTTTCTAAGGCAAAGGCATCGCCATTGGATTGCATCAAAGCAGCCTGTTCAAAATTAACTATCCGCTGCGCAACAGGTTCCACCAAAATACGAATGGTGCCACCGCACGCTAATCCCGCTGCAAAGGCTTGATCGTCTGCAACGCCGTATTCCAACAAGCGTGGCTGACCTGTTTCAACGGCCTCCATTGCCTCAAGAACCACGGCCCCTTCAACGCAGCCACCAGAAACTGACCCTTGCATTGCGCCGGTTTTACTAACCAACATTTGGGCACCTGCCCGTCGTGGTGCAGAGCCCCATGTTTCAACAACAGTCGCCATTGCGGCACCATTTTCCGCCTGCCACTTTAGGGCTAATTCAAACAGGTTTTCCATGCAGTGTCCCAACGCAAAAAGGCCAACCCCTGTGGGCTGACCTTTTTCTAAACCAACGACGGCTGAACGCCAAGTTAACGTTTATGAATAACCACAATCTGATCCTTGCGACTTTTCTGATAATGCCGCTGAAAAACGAACACGCCAGACATCTCGGGCGCCAGTTCGTTAAACGCATCAGCCACTTTAGGATCGGAATGGCTGAACGTGCGGTTATCAAGATAATCCTGAAAAAGTACGCGCGTTTTGGTGATCCCCGGAATTTCATAAGTATCGGGCTGCCAGCGAAGATCCTCGATGATATACATACCGCCTCACGCCAGTTTTGGGAAAAGCTCTAAAAAACCATTTTGTTGATGGTGACTGGCATGGCTTGCATCATCCAAAATGATATCAGGCACAGCGGGCAAACTAGCGGCTGCGTTTTTCATTTCATCCAGACTGTCCATATCAACGCGATGGAACATGAATCTTTCATGTTTGAACCAAGAAAAATCCGAAACATCCATGCCGATGATGTTAGCTTTGGGAAAATATTCCAACCACATGCGGATTGACGGCAGATCATCCGTTACGCGGTCTTTGTCGATGCCATGCTCAGGCCCGCCGATCAACAAGCCCATTTCAACGAAATTAATCTTGCGGCCCCGAAACGGGTGAAACAGCATGTGATACAATTCAGTGTAACGATGCTTGGTTGACCCCTTGTCCGATCCGTAACGATCCGCCAATTCCGTCAGGTTGATTTTGTTGGACGACATTATTTATCCCTCATTCAGTAGTTATTTAAGCCGCTGTTTCTATGGCTTTTTATTGGCTGCTTGATCCCCGATCAGGGCTGCGTCCATATCAATATTATGTTTCTTGATCAGATGATCGATCAGGCTGCCCTCTTCGGGTTTGCCGTTTTCCATCTGACTAAGGAAGGCCCGAATGCGTTGACCGTACAAATGGATCGAAATGGTTTCATCCGTTATCCAGCGATCAACGCGCACGCGTTTGCCAACCTTGCCCATAAAGCGGCGCCGCGCAAATGGCACAGGGTAAAGAGCGGGAATAGCAAAGGCATATTTGTCTTCACCAGTTTTCTTCAAGAAATGTGTGATCGCGTGTGGGCCCCAAACACCCCAAGGCAAATCGCTTACGTGAACCGGATTTCCAGCATCCCGCGCGGCGCGCATTTTGTCACCAGCGCCACCTGTGTACCATTCTGGGATGTAATATTCGTCATTAGTCATTTCCAACAATTGGCCCAAGGCATCACTGTCTTGCGGCAACCCTAAAACGCCACCGTTGATGTGGCTGCCAGACTCCCAGCCAAAAAAGTGCCCAGTTTCTGTGCGGAACGGTTTGTGACAATAAGCATCTGTATCTGCCCAAATCACATCATTGTTTTTTGCCAAAAGATGATAGCGAAAAACGTCTGAAAACAACGCAAAGCTTTGGGTTCTGCGATGTTGCAGAAAGTTGGCCTGTTTTAAAACGGCATCTCCATGCACAACCTCAACGTTGTCTGGAATGTTTTCAACCGGTCCATAGTGATACAAACGTACCGGATGCCCATTGTCGATAAAACTTTGAATGCACAGCTGCTCTACATAGCTAAGTCGGCCCTGTACCCATAACATTGCGATGGTGTAGTTCTTTTGATCTGTCATTTTACTGCCCTTCCTTTACTACGCATTTGCCATTTCTTTGGTTCTCAACAGCGTAAATCTTTCGTCTTTGCTCAACTGCGCCCAATCGCGCGCATATAGGCGATCTAAATGTTCGCGTTCGCGTTCCGTCCAGGGATCATACCCAGGATAGGCGTCGCTGCGTGGAAATTTGTCCTGTATTTCAACGCGCTTTTCCAATGCTTCTTCGGCTTCGCCCATATGAATCATCTTGAGCATCTCTTCAACGGCACGTGCCGATGCCGAGGGCCGGCGATTAATTTTAGACGGCATTGCGAATTCACGATCGCCAATTGCCTCACCACACAAGGCACGCAAAATTTCATCCGATAAATCTCGAAAATTCTCAAACTGCCAAATAACTATTTTGGCCTCAGGGAATGCTTTTGCAAAATCATTCGCAAAACCGACCCAGCTTGGCACACGTTTTTGCACCTGCAACTTCATATGCGTGTCGTCAACGACATCGCCGCCCTTAGCGTTACGCAAAAATTCCACGTAAGAGGATGCGAAAAAATCGGCATAGTTTCGCACCGCAAAATGCACCTCTTTTACTGGATACTTCATGTATTTCGCAAAACCAGGGATCAAGGTCGATCGGCGATTGTATAAAACGCCGCTTTTCACACAGTGCCCACAGTGCCCTGCCACGTTTTCATCTGATATGACGATGCGTTCGCCTTTTTTTGCGCCTATGCTTTTGAAAAACTTGCGCGAGGCTTTTTTCATTTCGCCATCAGTCACCTTGGTCTTGAAGTTCAAACCCAAGTTTGCATACCCATTCAACTGAACCGGAATAGTGTATTCTTTGCGAGTTTTTCGGTGATGAACATAGCGCACACCGATTTTTTCCAGATACCCTTGGTTCCGCTTCAAAATCTTTTGGCTATAGGTAGACGCAGTTTTGTGCACACCAGCATGGATCACCACATAGGGTGTTTCTTTGCTCACTCTGCTGCCTCTAGTGCCTCGGATGGAATTGCGTTGATTTTGGAAATCTTATCGCTGAACTCTGCCCACCCATCACGTTCGCGAAGTGTTGCGATTTTTCCTTCGTGCCACTCACAGGCAGCATTGTGCAAATTCTTTAGCTTTTCATCCTGTAGCATTTCATCAAACAGCGCTTGCGTTTTGCCAACCATACGCTTGATCGATGTATCCCGCGTGCTGTTATAATTCATGTTACGCCAGTATTCCTCGCCCTGATCATCATTCACGTGGTTTGTTCTGCCACGATCCCGCTTTACCAAGAAACTGTCGACTGAACGCACAGCATAATGATGCAAGCGTGCGTAGTCATGGGTGAAACCCTCACTAGCTTTCCATCCGCCTTCCAAATAGGTGGCGGGCATCGGTTTGCCGCCGCCATCAACCCAGTGGATATCTGTCATGGTTTTATTAAACCACGGACGATGCACTCGCAGACGATCAAATTTGGCATTTTGCCGAACAAGTGTTTTCATCCCGTAGGCGCGGTAATTTGGATATTCATCTTCGCCCAAACCCCATTCAAACTGATCAATGATAAGACCCTGTTTGTAAGTGAGCTGACCACCATTGCCGAACAACTTCCAGCAAACCGACATCGCATCAATGTCTGGCACTTTTTCAAACAATGCATCCAACGTGCCATCGCCCACTCGGATGTTTAAAAACTCATCACAATCCGCGCAAATCAGCCAATCGGCCTCTTTGTAGGCGTCAACCTCTGGTGCGCGACGCAAGGCCATGCGTTGCGGACTGGCCCCTTTGCGAAATTTGTTTTCTTCGTGCTTGGCAAGTCCCATTTCCTCAAGCCGTTTGGCAATTTTTTCCGTGCCGTCATCACAATCATTGGTGTAAATGATGAAATTCGTGAAACCGATGGCACGATTGTAGGCTACCCATTCCAACATGAATGGGCCTTCGTTTTTCATCGTCGTCACGATAACGCGTTTATCATTGCATTGCGGTGGTGGACTGACCAAAGCAGGGCCTAAAACAGCGGCACTTGCTTCTTGCTCGGCCCTGATTTCACGTAAATTTTCGCGAAAGACCCGCGTTGCCGTATGGGCCATTGCCTCACGGCCCTTATCTTTGAAGTATCCAGAAAGGCTGCCCCGATACCAAGGCAACATGCGGCGACGTCGATAAAGCTTGTACCATTCTTTCTGGGAAAAATCATCAAACAAACAGCGGCTCATAACAACCTTAAGCCCGTCGATTTTGCGTAAGAAAACGCCCGATTTATGACCTGAAAACCATGCGTTGTAGATTTGGATATTGTCACCGCTAAACCGTTCAACGTGTTTTTTGTCTGGTGCATAATAAGGATCATAAATGATACGCACTGGCCCAAGATTTTCGGTTAAAGCCGCTGCATCACCCAAGGGCAAAGACCAATCCTGACGACGCCCTTTTTCATAGCGTTCTTCCCAAGGTACCAAGTTCACATCCAAGGTCGATTGTGGATTAAGTGCAACCACATGAGCACCAGGCACCAACGAAGCGAAAACAATCGCGCCAAAAGCACCCATAGATGTACCGGTGAATAAAACCCGATCATAGCCATCGAAAAACCCTTCGGCGGCCAATTTCTTCATGCGATCGATAAGAGCCTCGTCGCGAAACCATGCTGCTGCGTGGGCCATAATGCCCAAATGCGAAACATTGCTGTCGCGGGCAAATTTATAGGCCCAAGGTTCACGCGTTGTCGCGGTATTATTTACATTTGAAAGATTATCAAAGGTAACTATGAGGCGCTTCACAGGGCGTCGCACAAACAACAAAGAGTGTCGCGTGCCTTTTTCAAGGAAACCTTCGCCCGTTCCGCCCAGGGCAAGTTCAGCAAACCATAAAGGGAATTCTAAGTCTTCTACGATGTCGTCTTCTTCAGATGGCTTTGCGACATCCTCGGCTAACTCTTTGCTCGCCTTATCCGCGCCCGCCTGAGAGTCGCTCGTTTTATCCTGTGGTGACATTTTCGTACCTGTCCTTGCCTTACCGCCGACGGTTTTCCCGTCTTTTGACGCGTTAATATACTCAAAAACAGATCAATGTAAGCAAAACGTTTCTATTGTTTCCCAATTTGGAACAATTTTAGGATATATGACTCGAAAATACCGCAGTGTTGGCCAACACGTGTAAATTGTACCGTTGACGAGCCTGCCTACTTTGATAAGCCTAAAGAACCGCAGATAGCCAAGGACATTTCGTCGTTTTGAATCCAAAAGTCATCTTTCACCTTGGCGTTCACAAAACGGCCTCTACCCACCTGCAGCGCAGCTTTAAGAAAAATCAAGATCTGCTGGATGAATATGGTTTCACCTATATCAACCCCAAGCAATGCCGTGAGGCTTTGTTCCCGATAACGCTAAAACTTAGGGATGGAGGCGATGAGGCATCGCTTCAAAAGCATACTGAGATGGTTTTTCATGGGGCGGCCAACGGCAATCCAAACCTTATTATTTCTGATGAAAATATGATTGGGCATTTGGATCAACTTATTAATAAAAACTTGATCTACCCTTGGTCCCACTTTCGTTTGGCGCGCTTTTTCAGATTGCTGCCGACGCATGAATTTGAAATGTTTGTGGGTTTGCGCAATTTGGCGACTTATTTACCATCTGCCTATGTTGAAAACTTACTGCATGCGAAATACCAAACATTTGAAAGCTTTATGAACCATTCGAACCCGTGGGATTTTTCATGGGCCACGATGATGCGCCGCTTTGGTAACATGTCTGCTGGGCGGAAATTCAATGTTTGGCAGTATGAGGATTATGGATCGATAAAATCCGAAATTGTATCTCAGATGACAACGCCTGCCCTTGCGCATCGGTTTAAGTTTATCAACAAATATCCGCGCCCAATCTTGTCGCACGCCGCCGTGGATTACTTTGCAAAGGCCCGAAATTCGGGTCGAACGGAACGTTCAATTGAAATTTTGCAAGAAGCTGGTGAATTGTTTCCAATCGGTGAACAGCACCCCGCCTTTCAACCATTCAGTCAACAAGACATTGAAAAAGCTACAGAAAAATACATCCAAGATATACGCATGATCGCAAAAATGGATCATGTTCGATTGGTTGCCCCAACGGAATAGGGCGAAAATTGGACGCATTGTTCACAATTTAACGCTAATTTTTCATATTTCCGCCCTGTTGGTCCTGCATCTTATTTTCAGGCAAACATTATTAGGGTGTACGACAACATGTTAGATCAAGGCTTTTCGCAAGAAATTTCAGTAAGCGAAACCAGCAACGCAGCAGAAAACGTTCTGTACGACGTTATGGCCAAAGCAGACGATGAATTCAGCTTTAATCATCCATTGGGTGACGATCATCATGTGTATTTTGTCGAACCCGAGACAAATCTGTTTGATGATCGCAAATCTGTCCTTTTGGTGCGCTTTGTGGAACCAACGGATGATGCCACTTATCTAGAGGATGTTTGCCCGACCTCTTGTGAAATGCGCGAACGTCACGGTTGGTCGCAAATGACAATGATTGCCCATAAACGCACATGGTTCAGGGCACCAGAAGTCTATGATTTCTTTGATAAACTAGACGTTCTTGGCTTTTTTGACGACTTTGATCAAGTGATATTTACAGGCTCGCAGGCCTGTGCCCATGCCGCGTCTGTGTTCTCAGTAGCGGCACCTGGTTCAACAGTTTTGTTGTTCAGCCCAGTTGCCACAGCGGATCCAAAACAGGCAGATTGGGACCCTCGCCTTTCAGCAGAAATTCATGCAGACGACAGCCCGCGTTATCGGAATCCCATTAAATTGCTGGACGCCGCGAAAGAGGTCTTCGTTTTCTTTGATCCACGTGAAAAACTAGATGCACAACATGCCGCCATGTTTGAGCAAAAATTTGTAACAAAAATTCGCTGTCGCTTGATGGGCAAAGATGTCTCTTATGGCCTTTCACAAACCGATAGCTTCATTCGAGTGGTAGAGGCCGCAGGACAAGATACATTAACGGCGAAGTCATTCGCTCGTATATATCGCAACCGCCGTCGTGATCGCAGTTATTTGCGCCGTCTGATTTCGGCAACTCGCGACCGCAGCACACCAGTAATCACAGGTGTTGCAGCGCGCGCTGCCTTAACGAAATTTGACGCAAGATACTTCCGAAACGCGTTGAATACAGCGGAAACCGAGCTTACAAAATTAGGTCAAAGCTTGCCAAACGTTGCGACGCGCAAGGAAACTGTTTCTGAAAACGTCGCTGCATAAATTAGGCTGATTGAAGTTGTTTCGCTTCACGGCTGATTTGGGCACAGAAACCTTGAACCAAAAATTCGATTGATTTCGCCATTTCCTTTTCGTTTACACCGGAACGATACCCTTTTAACGAAAGTGCGCAAAGCCCGTGCATCGACGAAAAAATGGTTCGAGACAAACGATTCACTTCGCTTTTACTCGTGTTTGGCGCAAGCGTTTCAATCGGACGCTCAATATACCCCAATAATCTAGGCATATATTTTCCATGCCATTCGGGAATGTGCAACGCCATGTCGATCCTAAAATAAAAGATTGCGCCCCATTCACGTGGGTTGTCACGCGCGTATTCATAATAAGCCCGTGCAAGACGCATCATGTTTTCCTCGGCGGTTTCCTCGCCTAAATACCCAGCGTGCGATGCAATTAGCGTGTCTAGTTCGGCAAAATATTCGCCACTAACGGTTAAGATTAGATCCTCTAGATCCTCAAAAATATTATAAATAACGCCAACCGCGCATCCGCAATCCAATGCAACATCCCGCGCCCTAATCGCGTTAACACCGCTATGCGAAATCCGCGTGCGCACAGATGCAAGCATCTTTTCGCGCATAGCCGCTTTTTTCATTTCTCTTAGTCCAGCCACATACGCCCCCAAAAGTTTGCGTTATTATTCATACGTCCCCACGCATTGCAACTATAGCGCGAAAATATAAATTCATCCAAGCAAAAAATCGATCATTTTTCATTTACTCGCAAGAACCCAATTTCGCGCCGATGAATCCACGATGCAAATCAAGTTTAATTGTTCATTTTT
>AAXZ01000004.1 GCA_000169395.1 Rhodobacteraceae bacterium HTCC2150 | reverse complement strand
ATCTACATTTGAGGGGTTGTCTGCAGAACAACAGGCCGCTCTGTTGGCGGCTGCTGAAAAGGCTGAAGCGCACTATCTCGAGCAAGCCAAGCTACAAGACGCCAAATCTGTTGATATCTTCCGTGAAGCCGGTGTGGAAATCGCTGAAATGACAGCTGAGGATTTTGCTGCATGGCAAGCCATAGCTAATGAAACGTCCTATGCGGCCTTCGTGGCAGACGTTCCAGGTGGTCAAGAACTACTTGACCTCGCACTCGCCGTCGATTGATCCTAGCGCTCCGGGGTAGGACACTCACATCCCGGAGCTAACTAAATTCCGAGCAAAAGGAAGATCATCATGGCAAGCCATACGACTTCATCAGTCCAACGATTGAAGAGCAAAAACATATTCGTTCGCACTGTACAGAACATTTCTAGTTTCGCCGGTTGGTGCTCTGCCCTCATGATCCTCTCAGCAGTATTTCTCACCTGCCAAATGATCTTTATTAGGTTTGTTTTAAATGGATCGACCGTCTGGCAAACAGAATATGTTGTCTTCCTGGTGATTGCCGCAACTTTAATAGGATTGCCTTTTGTTCAGTTCCAGCGCGGTCATGTAAATGTAGACTTAATTCCATTAATACTGAAAGGGCGCGTACGCTTTGCACTAGCCGTTCTCACCCTAAGCCTATCAATTGTCATCACAGCGATCATGCTGTTTTACGGTTACGAGCATTGGCATTTTGCGTGGGCACGTGGGTGGACATCAGATACCGTGACGGCTGTACCTCTATGGATCCCTTACCTTTCATTACCCCTTGGGTTTGGCTTGTTGCTACTGCAATTGATAGCCGACTTCATCGCACTCCTTACTAAATCTGAAACACCCTTTGGCTTGGAGGGATAACCATGGATCCGCTTCTTCTTGGTGCCCTTGTTGGTATTTGTACCATTCTCGTCTTATTTTCTGGCGTCTCAGTCGGTATTGGATTGCTTATCGTATCCGCAGGCTTTCTTGTCATTTTTGACGGCATACGATCTTTAGAATTAATGCCAGAAATTTTCTTTGGCAAACTTGATAGCTTCGCACTGCTCTCTATCCCGATGTTCATTATCATGGGCTCATCAATTGCCTCAACCCGTGCCGGTGCAGACCTTTATGAAGCTCTTGAGCGTTGGCTAACACGTGTCCCAGGCGGACTGGTGATATCCAACCTTGGAGCCTGCGCATTGTTTGCCGCAATGTCTGGCTCAAGCCCTGCAACCTGTGCAGCTATCGGTAAAATGGGTATCCCTGAAATGTTAAAAAGAGGCTACCCAGAAGGTATAGCAACTGGCTCAATAGCGGCGGGCGGCACATTAGGAATTTTGATACCACCATCAGTCACCATGATCGTATACGGTGTAGCAACCGAAACCTCTATTGGACGGCTTTTTCTGGCAGGCGTTTTTCCTGGTTTAATGCTTGTCACACTATTCATGGCATGGTCAATTTACGCTACCTGGAAATCCGGCGACATGGCTCTGATGAGCGCCCGCAGCTACAGCTGGCAGGAAAAGTTTGAAGTGCTGCCCCGTGTTTTACCGTTCGTTGGGATAATCATCGGAGTTTTATACGCAATGTATGGCGGCGTCGCCACACCATCCGAAACAGCAGCTGTCGGCGCACTGCTATGTCTTATCGTCGCAATCTTAATTTACAAACTTTATGACGTCCGAAAAATTTGGAGCATCCTGCAAGAGAGCACCAAGGAAAGCGTAATGATCCTGTTCATTATTGCCGCTGCCGGTGTGTTTTCTTACATGCTGTCCAGCCTGTCAATTACCCAGAGCATTGCGACATGGATCGGGACATTAGATGTAAATCCATGGATTTTAATGATAGCAGTTAATGTGTTCCTCATCATCGCTGGTTTTTTCTTACCACCTGTAGCTGTAATTTTAATGGCCGCACCCATCTTATTGCCTATTATTACAAGTGCTGGATTTGATCCAATCTGGTTTGCGGTAATTTTAACAATCAACATGGAAATTGGGTTAATATCACCACCAGTTGGCCTCAACCTTTATGTAATCAATGGCATAGCGCCCGACATATCACTGCGTACGATCCTGATGGGTTCTCTTCCATTTGTGGGCTGCATGTTGCTCGCTATCGTGCTGCTATGCCTCTTCCCCAGCATTGCAACTTGGTTGCCCGAAGCCGTTATGGGCCCTGCGCTTTAGGTCCCATCTATCCACGCTCATTCATAAGGATTATCACCATGTCTTTTGCTACCCCGTATCGCCGTGTCGGCCTGATTGTCCCCAGCTCCAACGTCACTATGGAAACCGAAATTCCGGCACTTCTTAAAGCACGCGAAACGATCCTGCCCGACCGTTTCACCTTTCATTCCTCCCGCATGCGGATGAAAAGTGTGGTCAAGGAAGAGCTGGAGGCGATGGATGCTGATAGCGTGCGCTGCGCCACTGAATTATCTGACGCCGCCGTCGAAGTTCAGGCTTATGCCTGCCTCGTGGCGATCATGTCGATGGGACTTGGTTATCACCGTGCCTCACGCGAAAAATTGGAGAAAACGACCGCTGAAAATGGGTGCCCAACACCTGTTTTGAACTCTGCTGGTGCATTGATCGACGGCCTCAAAGACATGGGCGTCAAAAAGGTCTCGATCATCTGTCCGTATATGAAGCCGCTGACCAAAATGGTTGTTGCGTACATCGAAAACGAAGGGATCGAAGTGCAGGACTTCCTTGCGCTTGAAATCCCTGACAACCTTGAAGTCGCGTCCCAAGATCCAACTGCGCCAGCCGAGCTGTGGCGTAAACTCGACCTGCGTGGCGTAGACGCAATCGTCGCCTCAGCCTGTGTGCAAATGCCATCCTTGCCGTCCATCGAGATGATCGAACGGGCTTCTGGCTTGCCAACCATGTCTGCCGCCGTTGCGACGACACGACAGATCTTGCGCAATCTCAATTTGACGGAGATTGCCCCTGGCGGTGGTGCATTACTGGCAAATGGTTTGCCGGCCTCTCAGCCGATGGTGGCCTGACATCCGGATTGTACCGGCTATAGTGCCGTTATGAACACGACAAACCAAGCACCCTCAAACCTGCCTGACGAAATCGGGCAGGTTTCGATCTTTCCAATCACGCAAGCCACGACAGCGACGTTTGCCGATCTCTATTTTCGGCTTACGTTCTTCTTTTTTATTCAACGTGGTGAAAAGCACGTGGAAACCACGACGCAAGGTGAGATGCTTGGCTGCGAGGGTGATCTGATGATATTTCCACCCGGCGCGATGGTGACAATGGTCAACCGCCCGGTTCTAGATGAAGCCTACCGCGCCATTGGTGTTTGTTTTTCGCATGACCTGATCGATGCGGTGTTTGCTGGTTCCCCAATGCCAAAGAACGCAACGGATGTGCAAATCGTACGTTCAGACATGCATAATCCAAATGCGATCCTGTCGTTGATCCAAGAGAACCTCGCGAATGAGGGCCTGCCAGAACCCATTCGCCAACATCGACTTATCGAACCGTTGATCTGGTTGCGTGAGCAAGGGATAATATTGCCAACAACCACTGAGGATCAACCGATCAGCAAGGTGCGTCGTTTGATTGAAACGGACCTCAGCCACCCGTGGATGGCCAATGAAGTCGCCGAACACTTTGCCATGAGCGAAGCGACCATGAGGCGCTGGTTGTCAAAAACAGGACAGGGCTTTGCGAAGATCCTGCTTCATACGCGATTGGAACGCGGGCTTAGCCTGTTGCAGACAACTGACGATCAAATCTCGGAAATCGCCCTTGATTGTGGGTTCAAGACACCTTCGCATTTCTCGGATTCCTTTCGAAAAAGATTCGGAATTAAGCCAAAAGACATCCGTTTGGCGGCGCATTGATCGAAATTCGATAATTCTTGCGTGGCATCCGGAAGCGGAAGGCGTCGTTGGTGGCTAAGTTAGTCTCATCAACAACGAACATCCTAGAAAGGACTTCACCATGACACGTACCTCATTCTTCGCATCCCTGATGGTTGCAACAACTCTTGCAGCACCTGCGCTTGCGGACAGCTTTACACTGACCAGCCCCGACATTGCCGAAGGGCAACAGCTTAGCTCTGACTTTGTCTTCCAAGGCTTCGGTTGTGAAGGCGGCAATGTCGCGCCAACACTTGCTTGGTCAGGCGCACCGGAAGGCACCGAAAGCTTTGCCGTCACTGTCTATGACCCTGATGCACCGACTGGCTCCGGCTGGTGGCACTGGTTTGCCTTTAACATCCCTGCCGATGTGTCTGAGTTGACCACTGGCGATGTGGCTGGCGTACAGCTGACCAATGACTACGGCGCACAAGGTTTTGGCGGCGCGTGTCCTCCTACGGGCGAAGTTCACCGCTATGAATTTACTGTGCACGCGCTCGGCACAACGCTGGAAATTGACAACTCCGTCAGCAATGCGCTTGCAGGCTTTATGGTCAACGCCAACAGCCTGGCTTCGTCAACTATCACCGCTGTCTACAACCGCTAAATAAAGTGCGCCCCGCACTTTCAGAGCGCACCCCACACATAAGGAACAAGCTCATGAAACTCTCAGTTGACAGCGTCGCAAACGGCGCACCAATCTCACCCAAATTCGCATTCGGGAACATCCCAGCCGAAGGGCATTTCGAACTGTCGGGTAACATTAATCCGCGCCTCGCTTGGAGCGACGCGCCTGAAGGCACTAAGTCATTCGCGGTCATTGTACATGATCCGGATGTTCCATCCTCAGGTGAGGACGTGAACCAAGAGGGCAAGATCGTCCCTTCTGATCTGCCACGAGTGGATTTCTATCATTGGGTCCTGGTTAACATCCCGGCTGATCTATCTGAGATCGCAGAAGGTGCCGACAGCTCTGGTGTGACACCGACCGGTAAGACGGCGGGCCAACGGCCCCACGGTCGCACAGGTATCAACAGCTACACCGATTGGTTTGCGGGTGATACGGATATGGGAGGTGATTATGGCGGTTATGACGGCCCATGCCCTCCATGGAACGACAGTATCATGCATCACTACCACTTCACAGTGTACGCCTTGGATTTTGAAACGCTTAATCTTGATGGTGCTTTCACAGGTGCGCAAGCCTTGGCTGCAATGGACGGACATATCTTAGGTCAGGCCTCGCAAATGGGGACTTACAGCATGAATCCTGAGGTCCGTAACCCGGCTTGATATGACAGTGAGTGCGTCCACCTCTGTTCATGAGGTGGGCGGGTGATCCCAAAAGTATGGAATAAAAATTGTGTTTTACGAACCTAAAACCGGCCACGGCCTGCCGCATAATCCTTTCAACGCGTTGATCACACCACGCCCCATCGGTTGGATTTCTACGCGTGGTACGGATGGATCCGAAAACCTTGCGCCTTATTCCTTCTTCAATGGCGTCTCCTACGACCCTCCACAGGTGATGTTCGCTTCGACCGCGAGCAAAGCGGATCGAGAGCGTGGCAAAGACTCTGTCGGAAACATCATCGACACTGGCGTATTCTGTGTGAACGTGGTCGGTTTTGAGATGCGCGATGCCATGAACGTGACCTCGCACATGGCACCCCGCGACGTAGACGAATTTGATCTGGCCGGACTGGAACGCGAAGACTGCGCGACAATTGCATGTTCCCGCGTCGCCGATGCTCCAGCCAGTATGGAATGCAAGCTGGTTAAGGTTGTGGACCTGCCCGGAGAGGCCAATATAGTCGTTTTTGGCGAGGTAACAGGCATCCATCTGCGCGATGAATACTTGATAGATGGCATCTTTGATGTCACTAAATTCCAACCCCTCGCACGCCTCGGATATCGCAACTTTACGCGTGTAAGTGACGTGTTCAGCCTAAGTCGACCAGGAAGCGGATGATTCCTGACTCCGTCCGCCCGCCATAGAAATAGCATCAATCGTTTGTTTAACTTGCTCTCTTAGGCAGCGGGTTGCGACGCCGTAATATCCACCGCGATGACTTGCACATCTGTTTTTCTAGAGAACTCAAGTAAATCGCGCAGTGACGGTGAGACAAAATCCAAATCGCCAAGGATAGGTGTCTCTCCCGTAGTCGTGGCGACATAGGTCGTTTTGTCTGTCGCGAGATCCACATATTTACTCAAAATCAGGGGAAACGTTATGCGCTGCCGCGCAATGTGATCGTCCCAGGCTCTCAAAGCACTTGGCAGTGCTAAAACTGTACATTTGGGAAAAACGAGTGCTGTTCGAGTCGGATGCGCAAGAACAGAACCAATTTAACGCCGCCACTCCCAACGACAGCTTTTCGCGCTTTGCCGTCATCTATACATTACGCAGCATTCGGTACTTTGGGCTCGTAGCCGCCATTAGATCGGTTGCAGCAATCTAGAATTATGGTTTGCGATGAATGACCGCTTTTACAAGGCGGCTGCGGTGCTAACGCACATGCAGCGAAAGTCCGGTTTCCGCCATTGCTGATGTGCGCAGCGTTTTTCAAAGTGAACAGCAAATTTTGGGGTGAATTTTGAAGACGGTCGCTTTATTAAACCAAATGTCGCGTTACTCCGTCGAAATATCAAGGAAATCCGAAATTAACAGATTAAAAAAATCTGGCTTTTCTGCGTGAACTGCATGCGCGCATCCAGGAACAACAGCAAGAGCGGCATTCGGGATTGATGTCCAAAGTAGATTAATTTGATCCCAAGCGTATGTTCGATCCTGGTCCCCCCAAATCACAATTGTTTTGGGCGCAATTAGACGTAGAAAATCCTTACCTGACCACGCCTCCATCGCGTCTAGGCCCGCCTCAATTGCCTGTGGATTTGCAAGCTTTGCAATCGTGGCGCATGCTTCAAAACCCTTAGCGGTTTCTTTGTCTAGAAACCAAGTAGCGGCTATGCGTCGAGCGGTTTTCTTGGCACCATCTTGTTTGAAACGTGCCTTGCTTGTGGCGATGGTTTCAAATCGGCCGGGTAAAACGCCTATGGCACCCGTTCCATATAGCAAAAGGTGTTTGATGCGGTTCTGATCACGCCGTGCCATTTCTTGAACGATCATTCCACCCATCGAATGGCCAAGAAGGTTGTAACGATCCACACCCATTTTGCGCAATTCAGAAATAACCCAATCCGCGAAGCCTCCGATTGTGTTGATCACTGGTAAATGCGCGTTTTTCCCAAACCCCGGAAGATCAACGGCGATGATTTTGTGGCTGTCAGATAATCCTTCAGTCTGAGCTTTCCATTGGTCGCTGCCGCCCATAAAGCCATGCACCAGAACCAGTGGGATCATTTTCGTTGGCCTTGCACGATCCGATCAAGGATCATCGCGCAAAACAAAATGGCAAATCCGGCAAGAATTCCTTGGCCGACATTGGCATATTGCAGGGCCTCAAGAACGTCTTCACCAAGGCCTTTGGCGCCAATAAGGGATGCCACAACTACCATTGCCAGCGAGAGCATGATAGTTTGGTTGATGCCAGCACGAATGGAAGGGCTGGCTAGGGGCAGGTCGACCCGCGTCAATAAAAACCATTTGTTCGCCCCAAAAGCGATTGCCGCTTCGCGCACGCTTTCTGGAACGCCGCGCAAGCCAAGCACGGTAAGGCGCACAACCGGCGTGCCGCCGAAAATCATGGTTGTGACGACGGCCGCAGGTTTGCCGGTGCCAAAGAAGGCTATCACAGGTATCATAAAAACGAAAGCAGGCATGGTTTGCATGAAATCCATAATCGGTTGGATCATCGCGTAGAACCGTTTTCGACGCGCGCAAAACATTCCCAACGGGATACCGATTAGGATTGAAAGACAAGCCGCTGTACCGAGCAACGCAAGTGTGGTCATCGCTTTTTCCCAAAATCCAAGAAGCCCAATGTAGGCAAGGAATGCACCAGACCAAATTGCGGTGCGCACGCCTGCGGTGAGCCAAGTTAGCAAAATGATTAGGCTGGCAACAACAATCCACGGTGTACTGACGAAGACCAATTCTAGTGCGTCTAGGATCATTCGGATGAAGTAGGTAATAAAATCAAACAACGCCTCGCCATTTGCGACGGCAGAGGCAAAGAACCCTTCGACCCATGCGATGCTGTTTAGTCGGTATTCCGGCTGTGTTGGGAATTGATTGAGCAAATTATATTGGCCCGGAAAGCTGTAGTGTAGCATGGCCGCAACCGCGATGAGGGCCATGAAGATAGCGCTAAAAATTATCTGCGAAACAGGCAAACCTGAGCGGATTGTTCTGTCTGAAAGCCATTCAGAAAACCGTGCTTCTAGCGCCCAGTTCGCGACAGCACCTTGGATAACCTTTGCGACAATCAGGATCGCAAGGCCAGACAGGGCAATCGTGACGCCTTGTTCGGACAGGGCGACAGCCTCAGCACGAATGCCGCCGATAGCCTCTTCTAAAGATTTTACTGTTCTTTCATAAACGTCAACTTTTTCAGAACCACTTTCTAGTGCCGCCGCAAGTTGTCTGCGTCTTAGCTCTAGTGTTCCTTCGATAGACGCAATGCGTTTGAAAGCCTCCGCTGCCAAGTCACCAAATAATCCTCGGGCAATCTGAACCAACGCAAGGGTTTCAATGATCAAGAAAGGCAAAGCCCATGACCAAAGCCCGCGTGCGCCAAACCAAACGGGGCCAAAAATACCAGCGAAAAAATTGAGCGTTGCGGTGAATTTGGAACTTGAACCGATCTTGTCAAAATTCGCGATATAGTAATCGGGGTTTGTGCGTACAAAGGTTGCGATGTTTTCGCGTCGCTCTGCTGCATAGGCCAATGCGGCCTCTGTATCTGTGGCATCAAGTGGATTTTGTACCGTTTCGGTCATGACATTTCTGTTCCTTCAACAACGGTACGTAGAATATCAGAGCGTGTAATCACGCCGACATCTTTTTCGTTTTCACGCACAATGATCGCGCTTTCATGATCAATGGCAAGATTGATCAGCGTGCTCAACGTTTCCTTCGCGCCAACGCGCGGTGCATCTGTGTCAATGGAACCTGCGGTTTTCACATAGGCCTCAATCGGTTGCATGATGGCATGGGCATGAACAACTTTCAGACGGGAAATGCCGGCAACAAAATCTGCGACGTAATCATCGGCGGGGTTCATCACTATCTCTTCGGCGGTGCCCGTTTGCACAAGACGACCATCGCGCATGATTGCGATGCGATCCCCTATGCGGACGGCTTCGTCCAGATCATGGGTAATGAAAACCGTCGTCTTTTTAAGAATTTTGGAAAGTCGGATGAATTCATCCTGCAACTGCCGGCGGATTAGTGGATCAAGCGCACTAAACGGCTCGTCCATCAACAAAACGTCGGGGTTGGCAGCAAGGGCACGCGCAAGGCCAACACGTTGCTGCATGCCACCTGATAATTCATGCGCAAATTTTGAACCCCACGCCCCAAGGTCTACAATATCCAAAATTGCCGCGGCTTGTCGCATGCGGTCATTTTTGCTGACCTGTCGTATCTCCAGCGGTAACGCCACGTTATCAAGGACAGACCGATGTGGCATCAGAGCGAAATTTTGAAACACCATGCCTATTTTGCGATTGCGAAAATGTTGGAGTTCCTTGGTGCCAAGGCCCATCACATCAACGCCTTCGACTAGGATTTTGCCGTCTGTTGGCTCAAGCAACCGATTAAAGTGGCGAACCAGCGTCGATTTCCCACTGCCAGACAGCCCCATGATGCAAAATATTTCACCGCGATTAACCGTTAGACTAACATCAGCAACGCCTACGACCGCTGAATGTTTGGCAAGCACTTGCGCCTTAGTTAAACCTTCTTCGCGAATAGCCCTTAAGGCAACCTCTGGCTTTGCACCAAAGATTTTCCAGACATTAGAAATTTCAATGAGGGGAGCATCGCTCATGAAAGAATTCGCTTTCGTTTTCTTGGGCGTTTGCCGGTATCAATAAGGTGCGTTGGCCCCGGGAGAATGTAGGACCAACGCTTGGTGTTAAACTAAACTAGAGGCCAAGCATCGCGTCAACACGATCAGAGTTCGCCTCAACCCATTCTTTGGCAACATCTGCCGCATCGCGGCCATTCGCACTGATTTCAAAGGCCAAACCTGACACATCATCAGCCGTTAAAGCGAAATTTGAAAAGAATTCTGCAATTGCAGGGGAACGTCCTTCAAGCGAGTTGGACCATGCAATTTGCACATTTTTCAAAGCATCTTTTGTTGCAACGGATGATTTTTCATACCAATCAGCATCATCTGATGGCTGGATCATCGTGTATTTAGCTTCGTCAAATGTTGGTTCGCTCAGCATTTCAACGTCAAACATGAACCAAACAGCGTGAGGTTTGTAGCAATAGAAGGCATAGCCTTCACCTTTGGCAATACTATCCTTGATGCGTGCGGTTTTAACGCTTTCTTCGGCACGAATAGGCTCAATGAAGTCAAGAAGACCATAATCGCGGGTTTTAACTTCGTTCACGTTCGCTGACGCCCATCCGGGCGCACCAATCCACATCTCGCCTTTGCCGTTGCCATCACTGTCCATCAATGCTGCAACATCAGGGCGACCTAGATCAGCAATGTCAGTGATGTTGTTGGCTGTGCCAAAGTCTTTGGAAACGCAGAAACCTTGGTTGCCTTCATATGGATTGCTAGACAACGTAACGGTTTTGGCTTCGTCCACATATTTTTGGGTAAAACTTTGCTGGTTTGGCAACCAAACGTCAGGATGCACGTCAATGTCACCTTTGCCTTGATCCATCGCTTGAAAGATCGTTGCGTTATTGCCCGGAATATAATCAACGGTTCCGCCCATGCGCATTTCAACAACGGCGCCCAGTACATTCGCAACAGCTTGTGCGCCTGTCCATGAAGGTACGCCAATATTAACGTTCTCAGCAAAAACCGGTGCGCTGACGGCAGTCAGCAGCGTTGCGGCGATAAGTTTTGTCCTTAGTGACATTACAGTAGTCTCCTTGTTGTAAGTTTTTTGGTTAGTGGTCTTTTTAATTATTATTCAGAATAGCCAGGAAGATCGAAAGTATCGGAATAGCCAAACAAGGCAGCGCTGCCACCTGTGTGAAGGAAAACGACGTTTTCCATACCGTCGAAATATCCTTCTTTGACTTGGGCAATTAGGCCGTCCAACCCTTTGCCGGAATAGACGGGATCGAACAAAAGGCCTTCTGTTTGTGCAAGTAATTTGACAGCGCTGATCATGCCATCCGTTGGCAGGCCGTATCCGGCGCCAACATAGTTGGTGTTCGCACGTACATCAGACCGCGGTATTGTTAGGCCAGTGCCTAGGTACGCCGCGGTTTTCGTGGCCAAATCAAATACCATTTGCTCTTGTTTTTCTTGTGGTGCCCGAACGCCGATACCTAAAAGGTGAATGTCGCTTTGCACCGCTGCAAGGCCAGTCACAAGGCCAGCTTGTGTGCCAGCACTGCCGGTTGCATGTACCAGCGCATCGATTTTCAGTCCCATGCCTGCGGCTTGTTCGACCAATTCACGTGCGCAATTTACATAACCCAATGCCCCGATTGGATTAGAGCCACCGCCCGGAATAATGTAAGGTGTTTTACCTTTTTGTTTCAATTCCTCAGCAAGCGTTTCCATTTCGGCATTCATATCCGTACCATCGCCACGTTTAGCGACTGTTGCACCGTGCAAACGATCAAGCAGCACATTGCCGTTTAGAATGTAGTTTGGATCGTTTGAACCAGTACGGTCTTCAAGCAGTATGTGACACGCCATCCCCAATTTTGCCGCCGCCGCTGTTGTTTGGCGGGCATGATTGGATTGCGTGGCCCCTTGTGTAATGATCGTATCCGCGCCTTTTTGTTGCGCGTCAGCCATTAAATATTCGAGTTTACGGGTTTTATTACCCCCAGAAGACAGCCCTGTACAATCGTCACGTTTCACCCAAAGACGCGGTCCGCCAAGTATCTCGCTAAGGCGATCCATCGGCTCTAGCGGTGTGGGCAAATGACCGAGACGAACTTTGGGGAACTTTGCCAAGGCAATCGACAGTTCCTTACAAAGGCTGGCGGTCATTTCAGGTGAAATTGTGGTTTCGGGTTCGGTAATTTGAATTGTTGCAGTCACGCCCAGAAATCCTTCGCTATGAGTCGAGCCAAAGTTTGTTGGATTGTGAACTAAAAAAATAATGCTTTTTTCTTCGTCTGCTCATATTGATTGTATGAGCAGAGGAGAAGTGTCAATGGATATGCAATGGTTAGAAGATGTGCTGGTTCTTTTGGAAGAGAACAATCTCACGCGGGCGGCGGCACGTCGAAATATTACACAGCCAGCATTTTCTAGACGTATCCGAAGCTTTGAAGACTGGCTTGGGGTGGATGTATTAGAGCGCGGCAAAAATACCGTCGACGTCAGCCCATCCCTCGTTTCAAACGAGGCCGAAATTCGCGCACTTGTAACCCGTCTTCGTGATTTACGCGGCAAGATCGCGAATTTCGATCCAGCCAGTTCCTTGGTCTCGATAGCAGCTCAACACGCGGCAGTTTTCTCAACCTTCCCTGATATGGCGTTGCGGGCAAAACAGTCCTTTCCTGCAGTAAAATTTCGATTGCGCGCCGCAAACCTTCGCGATTGTGTTACTATGTTCTTGCGCGGCGATACCAAGATGTTGCTGTGTTATGAGGCGGATAGCGCAACCCCATTGCCGTTTAATTCAAGTATCAAACGGGGCCTTTGGGGGGTGGACTACCTTATCCCAGTGATCGGTGGCCTGCTGCGATATTCTGTAAAAACGAACGGGGAAATACCTGAACGAACGCCGGCCCTTGTGTATCCAGAAGACAGCTATTTTGGCGAAGTACTCGGCGCAAGTGGCCGCCCATTTGGAACGCCCAGCCAATGTTCCAATCCTGTTTGTGAGACTGCATTTTCAACGGGAATGAAAGAACTGGCCCTCAAAGGCATCGGTATTGGATGGCTACCTTACAGCATGGTTTATCGTGAAATCGAGAATGGTGATCTTATTTCTTTGGGCGATACTCTGGGTAAAGAAACATTGAATGTCGCTGTGTACGCCGATGTAACAGACGAAATTTCGATGCTATTGCTCAATATTTGGAGCTTCAGTGCGAATTCGTGATGAAAAGTCTAGGGAAACGTCGACCTTACAATTCTGTCTCGGCCTTAGATCATAAGTTGCGAATTTGTTGTCCAAATTTGACAAAATTGAGAACGCAAATACTTGGTTTGGCATAATTAACAGCCATTGTTTCAGTTTTGGACATGTTCTGCTTCCCGCCCTATTGATCGATCGTCTCACACTTACAGCGAATGACAAGTTTCCACTATGATGACGGTTGCCACCAACTTGGGAATGGCCGAACGGCGTTGGTCCGCTTTTGCTCACCCTGATTAAAACTTTGCACATGCAGCGAATGTCTGCAATCCGCCAAAAGTGACAATACTTAAACCCTGTAACCTTGGGGGCAAGCGCCAACTGAAAGCCCCTTAATCAATTCCCCCTGCCTTTGTTGATTGACTGGCATATAAGCGGATACTGTGGTGACCAGGTTTTCATGTCCCAAATTCATTGACCACGCTTTCATTTGCTCCAAAGTGGAACAAACCTTATCCCCATGCATCGCCAGGGTCTTTCGAAATAAATGCGGTGTGTATGGGGGCAACTGAACCGATGTGAACGCCCCGCGAACGATGTCACGGATTGCCGATGCATTCGCATAGTTTTCACGCGACAACCTATCAAAAACAAACTGCCCATTCACCAGCCGCCGCTCGGCCTTGGGAAACAATGCATCAGCATCACCAAACAACAAATCTTTGCGCAAATTCTCAACCCATTCTGTGAAACATTCCAAATACGTCGCATCAACCGGGAAAAAATACGTGAGAAACGTCTTGCTATTCTTCGTATTCACATCTCGCGCATCCATGTAAACACAGCCATCAAACAGATTGATGTGCTTTAACTTCAAAGACGCCACCGCGCCATCCCGCGACCCAGTTAGCATAAAAAACGCAAATATCGCCTTGTCCCGCTTTTCAAAAATAGCTCGATCAGGCATCGCTTGGAACGCATGAAGAGCTTGTTCCATAGTTGGGAAGACAACATCGCGCTGGGCATGGGCAATCCGGGCGTGTTTCCGATTATTGTTAAAATATTCAACATCTGCATAGCTAATCCGCGATTTATACCCCGATTGCCCGGCCAGCCAATGAAAGAACGCTTTCACCACACGCAATGTCGCATCCGTGGTCGCATAGCTCAATTTCTTACCGGTCTTGGGATGGCGTTGTTTTTCAAGATAGTTTTTAAACTTACCTGCCTGATCAATATGAAAATTTTTGAACGGTTTAAAATTTGTACTCAACTCAAATTGCACCAACGCCGCTGCGACCTTATCCAACGACTTTTGATCCTGTCCCTTGGCTTGCTTCAGATAAGCCAGATATTTGCGTTTTATCCGTTCGTTTTCTTCACAATACTTTCGTGCCATTCTGCTTACCTCGTTAAGTTATGTTTTAGCTGGGGGTTGAGTGGTTCCATTAGGCTCATCACGTGGCATTTGCGTGATTTCTAAAACAGTGGACAACGCGGGCAAACTCGCCTTGCTTGTGAATCTAACACAAACGCTTTCACACGTCCCACATAGTGTCATCAACCGGCCATTCGTGTCACTTGTCGGTATGTAATCCGCCAACAATCCAAAAGGCATCTGATGCTTGCGACAAGACATGCACATAATCGCGCCCAGTGCGGCATTGCGCTTTGGTTTGGCCTGAACGTCTTCTAAATATTGTTTCAACTCAAACCCAAGGATAAGTACGGGACGCTTAAAGCTCAAAACCGGCAAGCCGTTTGAAATCCAACGCCTTACGGTCTGTTCGGACGCGCCAAGTATTTCCGCCACTTCACCAACCTCATAAGATTGATGAATGCGTATCTTGCGAGGATCGAAATTTTTAGCCATCAACATCGCCCTCAAACAATGAGCGAATGTCTTGGGCCTTCCAAACAGTGGTCCGTGGCCCAAGTTTTTTGGGCTTAGGAAAACGCCCATCTTTAACGCCCTGCCACCACGTCGATTTAGAAACGGGGATAGGGCCGCTTGGAGCTAATATATGTGACAGGCGAACTAAGCCTGTTTTTGGAAAGTCTGGATAGTCCACTACTGATCAACCTCGTGTATTTTCGATTGATTAGTTTTAAAAAAGTGGCAAAAACTTGTGGTCGACTAACAATTTGCGAACAAGAATAGTCCTCAAAGCCTAGTTTAACCCGATTACTGTCCCAACTTATTCGTCTAAATCTTTATGTTCGAATAAGTTTCTAATCTGTGGATACTCGGCGACTGCAGACTTTAAGTGCTCGCGAATGGTTTCATCTGTGACCGACAACCCACACAGATCTGTAGTGCTTGCCATATTTTTGGAGGTAGAGCTTCTTTTGTTGTTAGGATTATACCTAAATTTATTTACGGCAACGGACAGGAGAATCTTCAGCATTGTCTTTCTCTGCCTTTCCTCAAATACGTTGGCTTTGCCCCCGCTTAGATGAAGATGCATCTCTGAGTCGATTTCTTGCCCTTCCCACAGTTCGCGCTCTCTTTCGTCTAACCTTTCCAGTAACCCATAATAAGCTTTCTCTAAGCCTTCGTAGGATTGCTTGTAGTCAATGATCGATGAAAATGGTTCAGCGGTTTCTCTGAATAAATTACGCGAAGGCGAATTAAAAATTGCGTTAGCTCGTGCCACCAAAAGGTCTTCAGGAATTTTAGAGAAATCGATAGCTTGCACCCACTCCAAATATGAAATTGGATTGGGGAATTCCTCTATTCTGCCAATTTTTTTAGCTCGTATTCCTAGTTCGCATAGTTGCTGATACTTGCGATACATATCATCATCAAAACCGACAGTGCTATTATTTAGGATTTCCACATGCACTGGGTTGATACCCAAGACTAGTGCCGCACCTTCTTCTATGGTCCAATATCCCGCCCGCAACCAAAAAGAGTAGTCGATTGTTGATTGTTCATCAGTAGATTTTTCAATCAAAATATTGTTCTTTGCATTGCTATAAAACGCTACTCTGCACGCAATTTCTCCAAAAATCCAGCCCACCACTCCGCCATCCGCACACGTTCATCCCAATAAACGCCTCGTGCATAGGCCCGACGTACCTCATTGCGCTCCACATGCGCCAATGCCCGTTCAATTGCATCAGGGTGCCAAAGCCCGCTTTCATTCGCCAAGGTGGAAAAGGTTGCGCGAAACCCATGCGAAGTCATTTCTTGACCAGTGTAGCCCAGACGACGTAACGCGCCGTTCAATGTATTTTCACTAATTGGGCGGTGAAAAGAGCGCGTGGAAGGGAACAACAATTGCCCATGACCTGTTTCTTCTTTCAACTTCAACAACAGCGAAATTGCACGATCTGGTAAAGGTACCGCGTGTTCTATCCGCATTTTCATTCGCTCGGCTGGAATTTTCCAGACCTGCACCTCAAAATCAAATTCCGACCATTCAGCCAATCGCAATTCGCTGGGACGTGTCGCTACAATAGCTAACAACTCCAGCCCTAACCGCGTTGTATTCTGTCCTTCATAACCTGCAATTGCCCGCATCAGACCGCCCAGCGCTTTTGGATCAGTAATCGCAGCGCGTGATTTAGTTTTGTGGCGGATCAATGCATCACGCAAAGCATAAGTCGGATCATTTTCAGCCATACCGTTTGCTATTGCATAGCGAAATACTGCGCCAACCGTCGTGCGAATACGATGAGCCGTTTCGTACAATTCCTTTGCTTCGCTTTTCTTGAGCGTTTTTAAAACCGTCGCGGATGTAATGTTCTTGATGGCTTGTTGCCCAAAATCTTTGTTTGCCATCGCGATAAACGACGCATTCTTTTTAAGTGTCGCGCGCGCGCGGCCTTCGATTGTGATTTTAGCAAGATACAACGCCGCAACTTTTTCAAAGGTATTGGCGTTCTCTGCATCTTTCAAATCTTTTGCGTCGTTACGTGCCTTACTTGGGTTTACCCCCGCCGCAACCAGTTTTCGCGCATCATCCCGCTTCAGCCTTGCTTGGGACAAAGAAACATCCGGGTATTTGCCAAACGACAATAAACCCTCTTTACCGTCCATACGGTACTTAAAACGAAATAACTTAGAGCCCCTGTCCGTAACTAGAACAAACAGGCCATCGAAATCAGCGATCTTATATGCCTTATCCTTTGGCTTAAGATTCTTTATTTTTAAGTCGGTCAACGCCATTTCTGGGGGTATCCTATCTTCACAAAATCACGATACCCCCAAAATCTACCCCCAAACTTGTGGGATATAACAAAACAACACTGGACAACATCGGACAATAAAACCAATATAACCCTTGTATACAGGGCTTAGTCGGATGTCATTGGATATGTTTGGATTGTGAAATGGTGCCCCCACACGGAACCACACTAATCTTTAAGTATTTATTTTTAAACGAAAATCTAGGACGCAAAATCTAAAAGCGTTCCCGTGAACGTCCTCGTAAAACCACTGAAAAGAACTGACCAAACGTCAAAAACTGACCTCGAAAAGTCAGAAACGGACGAACCCTGAACAGTCACTCTGGGCATTGTTTTCACAACAGCCAAGGAGACAGTTTTGGGCCATACTTTCAGAGAAGAAGACCGTGTTGTAATCGCAGAGTTCCACGGTGTTGGACCGTTTCGAGGAACAGTCATCCAAGCCGATGATGAACAGGTCGAGGTGTTGGTCGATGAGGAAGAAGGCAACAAGCACTTCTGCACTGTGTACTCCGAGAACTTCCGACTGCTGTCTCACGAAGAGACTGAAGAACTCCAGACAATCGAACAAGCTTTCGAAGCAGGGTTTCGTCTAGGTGAGCAACAGGGACGCGATCAAGGGTATGTCGATGGGTATCGGCGGCATCACACCCGCAATGAAACCAAAAGCAGCTGCGTAAATTCTACGGCTGGACCCATTAAAAATGGGGGGATTACCCAATGGACAGGGCTTTGTTGCACAAATCGGTCTTAGGCCGTTCTTCTCCTTACCCCAGACGGATTTAGCCTTTAGCGACGGTACTTGGTATGCCAAGCGCTGTGAAGGCGTTTAGGATCACAGCGCAGATTTGGATCTCTGCAACCTGCCGATCAAAGTCGCGCGCTGAGAGACGCTGACCGAGTAACTTCACACAATGCATCTTGGCCTCGACACGGCTTCTGCGGTGGTATCCGGTCACCTGTCGCCACAATGCGCGGCCTAGATACTTTGAAGCTCTCACAGCTTCGTTGCGCGCTCTGGCCCCGGGGTGTAGGGCTTCCATAATTTGGCATTCTTGCGCGGCGGTATGACGGCGCGGGCATCTCGGGCAGCAATCGCATCGTGACATTTGCGTGTGTCTTATGCTCCGTCGGCTGTAACGCTGCCGAGTTCTTGCTCCGGTGGGATTTGGTTGAGCAGGTCTGACAGAATGGACGCATCCCCGATACTGCTACTCGTGATCTCGATGGCACGGATCTCCAGCGTTTGCTCATCAATCCCGATATGTATCTTGCACCACAGGCGGCGTTTAGAACCGCCGTGCTTGCGGGCATTCCACTCACCTTCCCCTTCAGCCTTGATACCCGTGCTGTCGATAAGCAGGTGCAATGGTCCTGCCGAGCCACTGTAGGGAATGGCAACGGACAGGGTTCGTTGTCGCCGGCACAGGGTGCTGCAATCTGGGACAGACCAGTCCAACCCAACGAGTTTCAGAAGGCTCGTTACAAACCCTTTGGTCTGTCGCAGGGGCAACCCGAACAGGATCTTGAAGGTCAGACAGGCCTGTACCGCCGCATCGCTATAAGCTTGCTGGCGTCCGCGTCGACCGGACGGTGCAGCCTCCCACACCATCTTCGGGTCAAACCAGATCGAAAGCGATCCTCGCTTCTTCAGTGAAGGATTATACTCTGCCCAGTTCTGGGACTTGTATGTCGTCGGAGTCCAGCTGCTCATGACCGCCAGCTATCAAGCTGGATTCATGAGATGAATCCCAGATCAAGCCGATTTGTGCGACAAAGCCTCCGGCTACTCATAAACGCCAACTAGCACGCTGGAATCAAGCCGTGAATCCTCGCAAGAGACGATTTCCGAAAAAAAGCCTCACCCTGCTCGCTCCTGACAACTTGTTCTGAAAATACCTCGCGGCAAGATCATTATTCCTATTCTTGATGAAACTGGTTATTCATTAATTCAAACATTTCAAATTTCTGCTGTAGCAAAGCCAATAGTCGCAAGAATGCCTGAAGAGTTTCGAATTCAATAATACGAATTTTACTACTTCTAATTTCTGAAATTTTTTGACGCATCAGATTAATGTCAAAATCCACACCTTTTCTTCGGGCCTTTCTAAAATACACAAAGCACCAGTCGTCAATTGAAATATCACTTTCAGCATAAAAATGATCTCGGTCAGGTGCAAGTAGAACTTTCCCTTTAAGATCTTGGAATATTGACTTTGGGATCACTCCTTTACAATAATCCCATGGATCTTTTATCGAATGGGTTGATGCACAATTGATCAAGGGCAGGCGATCAGTTTCGATTGCGTAGAATAGACCATTTTGCGAAATACTTTTGTCCTGCATACTATCAACTGGTGGGAATCTTGCCTCTGGATCATCACTAAATTTTTCCAAACTCTCGATTCCATGGCAAATAAAGGTGTCTGATTGATGAGTTGCAAAAAATTGGACTGTACGAAAAAGGTTTGACGTTCGGCTAACACCTGGGTGACCTTCGATAAAGGCCCTTGCGATAACCTCCTCTAGAAACGTTTTGTTATCCAATTCTTTATAAGCTGCAAAGGCCGCCATAATACCTTCAAAAAGGTTCTTGTTGTCACGGTCTAACAGCAATAATCGGATTAATTTTGCGTTATGATGGGAGCCGACCCAATCGGACTTAGTTGGGTGAGATTGCTGAATATTTGAGGGACAGAAGGCACATAAGTAAAAGGTAAATAGATTGCAAAAATCCTTGAAATCGTCATCATTATTTTCGCTCAAGACTGGCCAATAGAAGCTCATCAACTCATTGTAATGAAGAAAGTGTTTGTAGGCTTTAATATAGGGCTTAACCCATTTCTTTAATCTAGACTTGATCGTTTTTCTGCTCACTTCCTATCTCCTTATAGCTTAAAATAGAAGAATCCTTGATAGTTAGGTAATCCCCCCATTTTTAATGGGATCCAGCCGTAGATTTCAGGCGGCTGTTTTCAGCTTCATGGCGGGGGTTATGCCGCCAATGCCCACATTGGATCGCTCGTTGTTGTAAGTCCAGAGCCATTCTGTTGCCATCCTCGATGGTTTCAAAGATGTATTGGCTCAACTATTCGCCGTGAACGGTGCGGCTGTAACGCTCAATATAGGCATTCTGCTGGGGCTTGCCGGGCTGGATGTGTTCCAGCCTAATGCTCTGGTTCTCAGCTCATTCCATCAACTTTCCACTGATGTATTCGGGGCCATTATCAACTCGAATAGTGTTTGGTTTCCCCTCGCAGCTTTGGTCAATATGAGCTTGTCCAATGTCAGATCGGATATCGCCCGCCGCGGCCGTTGGTTCTCCTTCTCAATCTCCTTCAGACGCTTGAGCTGAGACCGACCCATCCCACCATACAGTTTCCTCTATCGATAGAACGTCTGTTGCGTCACGCCGATCTGGCGCACCGCATCCGCTATCGTCATCCCTTGCCCTTGCAGAACTTTAACTTGCTGAAGCTTCGATACTATCTCTTCGGGCTTCTCTCGCTCTCCACCCACCGCTGATCCTCCAGTTTGCGGGACAAAACTATCACAGATGGTGAACCACTTTCAGGGGGCTACTCCACATCTGGAAAGGGCATCTATCGATCCCGTATCTAGAGCGGGTGTGGTGATTGATATTCTGCTGGATATTTTTTGAATGAACAAAGCCCGCGCATTTAACCCGTTCTTGTGTTTGAAAGCAGATAAGTTGATGGCGCTTGAAACGAAACACGCCAAAGGCAGTCTTGGACATCTTTTGGCTCCCTTTTCTGACCTTACGGGTACTATGGGAACACTTCCACCGAGGAGTTTGTCAGTTTCTGACGAAGCTTGGTTAGTTTTCGACGCTTTTGACGAACCATACAGAGACGTTTCTGAAGGAATCAACCTTGTGAAGCGATGCTGAGTAGCAGACTTTCGAGAACTCCCCGAAAACCGCAAAGAGTTCCCCAAAGCGTTCCCGTAAAATGTCCCCATATCGCTGATTATAACTGATAATCTATGATTTTATGGGAGTTTTGGGTGTAAAGTGGTGCCCCCACACGGACTTCAGGTCAAGCCCTTTTTCAAAGGGTTCGCTTCGCTCAACCTTCCGCCGCGTTACACACGGCTAGAACCGCGGAGTTTACTGATGATGTGCAGTTGTCGAGCCAGCGACAGAGCTAATCCGACCTAACCCCAGCCCCATCCATAGCTAAATCAGAATTACCCGTGTAAACGATCTGATACGTGTTGTTACCCTTCACGCCACAGTTATGGCATCTGGCTCTCTGACGTACCTCGTGGGCTGTGGTGACGGCTCTTACCACTAAAATATTACGTGAAGGGCAATACTGCTCTAAAACTATTGACTCACACATAGTATTTTTTCTTTACAGAGACTTGCTAGGAAAGCTTGCAGGTTCATTTAATATCAAGCCCTTTTAAAAAGGGTTCGCTTCGTTCAACCTTCCACCCTGTTACACACCCCAGAACCGGGACCCTACTGATTAAAAACTAGATATTGTTGGCCAAACAAGCCAGAGATTTATTGGCACTTTCTCGTGACGCTTCTTTTAGGTACACAGTTGATATTAACTTATGGCACTGGGGAACCGTAATGAAAAATAAAATAGTGGTTTGTTTAACTACAATTCCGAGTAGGGTAAAATACTTAGAGAGAACTTTAAAAAGTATTCAAAATCAAAGTCTAAAACCTTCATCCATAGAGCTGAACATACCTCATAAATACCGTCGAAGCGATATTGGGCAAATAGAATTAGCGTCAATTCCCGAGGCCTTCGACATATACAGATGCGAGGATTTCGGCCCGGCGACCAAGTTAATACCGACACTAGAACGCTACCGCTCAAGTGATACACTGATTATCTATTGTGACGATGATCGGATTTATCACAAAGATTGGATAAAACGTCTGATTTCAACTCATCAAGCCAACCCAGGGTGCTGCATTTTTGAAAGTGGAGCAGATCTTTCTTACCATTGGCACCAAGCTAATAAAAACTGGCTATACCGATTAAAAAGGCTAGCTTCCTTGGGTTTATGGAAACCTAAAAATAAAATGCATGACGCAGATATAGTCGAAGGATATGGCGGCGTTCTTGTAACATCACAAATGTTTGATAGCAGCGTGCGGCAAATACCAGACTGCTTTACATTTGTCGATGACATATGGTTTTCCGCCAAACTAGCTCAGGCTGGTATTGAGACTAAGTGGTCAGGTGTACTTGATCATGAAGTTTCTCAAGCAGTCACTGAAAACGGCGATGATATTGGACGTCTAAACGGTTCGCTCACAGTCACTGAGTTCAACGGGCGAGGACGCAAAAAATTGGATTCATTTGCTATTTGTTTTGCGATTAAGAACCTGGGGGTATGGAGACAGCACATTAACATGGTCCAGTTGTATCTTAATAATAATTAATGCATTTTAATAATACCCAGGTTCTTGACTCGCACCACAGTGCACGCGGCTCCAAACGCACAGTTTACTAATGTTGTGTTGTTGTGGAGTCGGCGGTCAAATTAAAAACTTTGTCACGTAGATGCGGATGCTTACTGAGGCATGGGTAAAACTGTCTTTATAATCAGGAGGGTCTCGCTAACCGCATATAAGAGCCCTTACAGTACACCGAAGACACCGACCGAAGTCATTACAACCCACGAGCTAGTGGTAATGAGGGTTGCCACAAGGACGCCTGCCAACGAGCGTTGATTCACCGTACCGGCTTACGAGCATGTTGGACGTCCAGAAGGCGTCTGTACTTCACGTTCATGTTGTTATCCACTTAAGCACCGATAGAATGACGCCTTGCTAATCCCAAGCTGCTCCTGAACCTGCAAACGCTGCACACCAGCTTCAACCAATGCCTTAACCTTGTCTGCCTGTCGCATCGCTGTCGGAACACGCCCTTTGTACTTACCCTCAGCCTTCGCCCTCTTGATGCCTTCGACCTGACGCTCTTTCATCATCTCACGTTCAAACTGTGCAACAGATACCATCATGTTAAGGATCAGCTTACCTGTGGCTGTAGTGGTATCAACTGTTTCACTACCAAGCGACAGGATGACCAAGCCAGCACCTTTGGCTTCAATCTGCTGTAATAGCTCACCCATATGCATTACGTTACGAGCCAGACGGTCTAGTTTAGTAACGACCAGCTTGTCACCCTCACGGAGCATATCAATAGCTCTGTCGAGTTCACCTCTGGAAGCTACGGCTGATACCTGCTCTTTGAATATACGTTCACAGCCGTAGTTCTCCAACTCGACTAACTGTGCATCAAAACCTGCTTGCTGGTCTGTGGTACTCGTTCTGGCATATCCGATAAGCATTTTGGCCTCCTGTGGACTCATATGATTCTATATACCTAATGAGACTACCATTGTCTCAGAACTGAGGCAAGCTAATGAGACGGATTGATGCTAAAAGAGGGTATTAGGGTGTCTCAAACGGGTGGCGCACTTGAGCCAGACCTAGTGAGACTGGTGTGCTCTCAAATGTGACAGCTCACTCGCCTAGATAGTCGATACGGTCGAGTAGACTTAGTGATACAAGAGGCCCCCGATGGGAATTTAGAAAACTTTTTTGAATTGATTGGGAGAGTCTCAACTTGAATGTCTCTAGGCTCTGAGTTCAGATGAAGTCCAACACGGAGAACGACATGGCTTTCTTTGACACCGCGATAGACCGTTATCAATCTGTTGCCTTCTCATACACTGCCCACACAACGAACCATGATCTAATAGAGTGCGTTGAAAGCGTCTGGTGTAGCTTTCCCGAAGAGACACGAGTTGAAATCAATCCTGTTGGTCCAAACTCTAAAGCCTTGGGTCTTCCAACGCTTCGACTTATTGTCATCCAGCTGTTTAGTGTATGGATAACTGACCCAACATTGGCTTTAGCTACCCCGCGTGGGAACGACTTCAAGGTTAAGAGCATCTACAACCCTAAAGGTATTAACCCCGAAAAAGTAAGAGCTGTCTTAGATGCTTTAGAAGCCAACAATTACATAGATACGATCGCGCACAGTCATAGCGACAATCCAAACCAGAAGAGTACTACCAGCAGAGCTAGTGGACCTGTCACGGTTTGATGCCGCTCCTTTGATAGCATTTACTGCAGCAAAGGAGACTGACTATGGTACTGAAACGGACGGACGAATTCCGCCAAGATGCAGTGCGGATCGCGCTGACCAGTGGGCTGACGCGCAAGCAGGTGGCGGACGATCTTGGCGTCGGCATGTCGACACTGAACAAATGGATCACGGCGCATCGAGACACGGATTTGGTGTCAAAAGAGGATTTAAGCCTCGCCCAAGAGAATGACCGGCTTCGACGTGAGAACCGCATTCTCAAGGAGGAAAGGGAAGTGTTAAAAAAGGCCACGGTGTTCTTTGCGAGCCAAAAGCCATGAGGTTTAAGTTTATCGAAGAACACCGATCTGCATTTTCCATTGAACTGATGTGTCGGGTCATGGCTGTCAGTCCGCGCGGTTTGCGGGCGTATCGCAGCCGACCTGCCAGCCGCAGACAGCGGTCTGATATGGTGACGTTGGCGCACATTAAAGAACAATCGCGCCTGAGCTTGGGCAGCTATGGCCGCCCACGCATGACAGAAGAGCTGAAAGAGATTGGCCTTGATATTGGTCACCGCCGTGTTGGGCGTTTGATGCGCCAGAATGGCATATCAGTGATCAGAACACGCAAACATAAGGTGACGACAGACAGCAATCATAAGTTCAACATCTCGCCGAACCTACTGGAGCGTGACTTCAACGCAGATGCGCCAAATCAGAAGTGGGTTGGTGACATTACCTATATCTGGACGCGTGAGGGCTGGTTGTATCTGGCCGTGATCCTCGATCTTCATTCACGGCGTGTGATCGGCTGGGCGGTGAGCAATCGGATGAAACGAGACCTGGCAATCAGGGCGTTGAAAATGGCTATCGCGTTCCGCGCACCTGCAAAAGGCTGCATCCATCACACTGACCGTGGCAGCCAATATTGCTCACACGATTACCAAAAGATCCTGCGCCAGCATGGCTTCAAAGTATCCATGTCTGGCAAAGGCAATTGCTATGATAATGCCGCCGTCGAAACCTTCTTCAAAACCATCAAGGCGGAATTGATCTGGCGCGATAACTGGGAAACCCGCAGGAAGGCTGAGATGGCGATCTTCGAATACATCAACGGCTTCTACAATCCACGACGACGCCATTCAGCATTAGGCTGGAAAAGCCCTGTCGCATTCGAACGAAAGGTGGCTTAAACGAGCACCGGGGGCGGCACAAAAGCGCGACAGGTCCACAGACAGCCCCCTCGGTAAGTCCAAAAACGGTGGCAAACGTGAAGGCGCTGGACGTCCTAAAGGTAGTAAGAACAAGGTCAATATGATGACCAAGAAGCTGGAAGCCCTGAACCTCTCGCCTCTAGTTGAGCTGATAACCCTCTACGAACAGCAAGAGCGTCTTGTCTATGAAGATGACCGCAGTAACACACCGTCAGCTGTACACAGCGCAGGTCTTATTTCTCATCGCGGAGGTCTGCTTCGCACTATGCTTCCTTTTGCCTACTCACCAATCAAAGAAGAGGCAGCTGCCAAAGAAGCTCCCAAGAAGCCAATGTCGATAAAGCTGACACTGTCCAAGGAGCCGAAAGATGTCTGAGATAAGAGAACCTAAGTTCACTTCCAACAGGTTTGGCAATTACTCCCAGCACATTTTTAAAGAGCTAAAATTCGATGTGCTGGATGAGCTACACAAGCATTATGCAGATGTGACCCGCAGATTAGAAGAAGAACGAGCCTGTATAAAGCCCCGCAAAGGCTTCTGTCTGGAACTCGTCAAAGAACAAGCCGCTACGATGAAAAGTTTGCTGATGTACAGTGCTATTCGTCCGACGAACGAGCCTGACACTGATGACACTTCTGAACAGAAACCCATGGCAATTAAGCTGACACTTACAGAAGACTAATTCCCCAACTTAAAACCAAAAGAACCCCCTGCTGATTAGCTTCAGTGGGGTGTTGCTGTTTGAAAATTAAAGCAAGAAGAAATCAAAGGAAATTACTATGACTACTATACCTACAGACTTGTGCGCAGTTTATTATGGCACAGATGAAGATGATACTATCTCCGTGAACGGTCACGATGTGAACACTCACGAATACCTGCAAGTGAAGCGCCTAAATTATATGTTAGCCCAAGAGATTGGGTTACTAATGAGGGTCACAGCCTTACGACAAGAAGAGGCACTTCTCTTGGTTGCTAAAACCTGTGTTACGCAGCTGTTGAGGCGTATACCTCGCGACCGTGTAGAGACCACCCTAAGAGAGACCTACTGTAAGTTTATCGACTACAACGCCTACTACAGTTCGACACCACACCTAGCATTGGGTCGGACAACCTTGGACACCAGCTTCCCAATCGGATTATCAATGGGAGCTACGCCACATCAGTTCGTAATGACAAATATTGTCGCCAAGGTCTTGCGAGATGACGACCTGTTAGATGATTTGTGGCTTCTTTTATCTGAGAGCTTAACAGCCCATCTTGTTCTCTCGATGATACGACCTGTTGAGGAAGTGCTGTTGATGTGCGGACTACCTCCCGAAGAAGTCAAAGAAGATAATGTCGTGCAGTTCGGCGCGGTGTCTATTGATGAAAGCTTTGACCCTTTCGCCCACTAAATTTTACAAAGAAAACTGAAAGAAATACTATGAAAACTATAATGACAGCCCTAATCACCTTAACTCTATTCGCCAGCCCGTCTTTTGCCTTCGCGCCCTCTGACGCACGAGATACTTACCTTGAGGAAGTCCAAAAACCCTTCAAAATATCCGTGGGAAATTGGTTCGTCGTAGCATCATCGACGGTGCGTACTATGTCCTCATTGACGGTGTAATTTACGAAGCTCAACTGGATGACGGACGTGCCACCACACAACGTGCCGCACAATGTCTGAATGTAGATGCGGCAATCTTCCCAAGCCAACTAAATGAAGGGTGTGAAGTCACATTCTCAGGTCAAGGTCAGCCAAATGCGCTCTTCAATCGCTCCGATCTAGGTTCGATGACGTACATTCATCTGATACTCTGGGATGTCGAGTTCCACTAACTCCCTAAAAAGACCCACACTGATGACGCCTTTTAGGCAGAAACCTGTTGCCACTACTCTGGCGCAGGTCTGGGGGTATTTCTCAACTTCCACGTTTAAACAAGATAGAGGAACTTTCCTCGCACCTCATCCCCTAACGGGGGTGGGGCTTTAAGCGTTCAAACAAGCAAACAATTGAAAACAAATGAAAGAAACAAACAAATGAACATTCAGATTACACGGGTTACCGCGACAAAATACAGCTTCAAGGCAAATGGCTTTGAGTTCTTCGCTGAAACCAATCCCAACAGTGTAAACGTGGCGGTCGCAAGCGCGCAGTGGGGCACCCGAGCACCGATGGCGATCCCGCAGGGGCCAAACCAACGGTGGTCGCTCGAGTTTGTGTCTGACAGCCTGTCGTGTGGTCGCCGGTTCCGCATTCTGAACGTGATCGACGACTTCAGTCGTGAATGTTTGGCTGCCGTGGTTGATACGTCCCTGTCGGGCGACCGTGTTGGGCGTGAACTGGATCGCATTGCTGAGATGCGGGGCTATCCCTGCATGGTGGTCAGCGATAATGGAACCGAACCTAGATAGCGTCAAGGTCGGCTCTGCGGACTTAGTGAGCTTTCGCTGCCGCTGCGCCTATGGCTGCTTTGGAGAAACGGGCATTTGATCGACTGCAACTCTGACCATTCAACACCGCACTCGCTTTTAGTGGCGTGTGTTACTATTGTTCACCTAAATTAGTAAGAGTAGCTCGATCTTTGCAGGAGCAAAATACGTCTCTCAATTGAGTTACAGGTGGGACTCCAATGAAAAAATTAACACGATTAGCCGTATTATGCAGCCTTACCTTGGCCGTCGTAACCGGTCTCACCGTCAGCTACAGTCAGGCGGGCATCTGTTTTGGCAAATGCGAGCAAGACCGGCGCGAAGAGTTTGCCCGCACCTTTCCAGAATGGTTTGCCCGTGAAGCAGAATGCGGGCCACGAGGTGAAGATGATCGGGATCTCATAGCATTTTTGTATCCAAACCTACTTACTGATATAGATGCTAAGAACCAGAGCTTAATCGCTCTATCAGTTCGAGAGCAGAATGGTACGTTATCATTAGGTGAGCGCAGCGAATATTTAGATGACCCGTGGCGGGTCATTTTGATGGTTCAAAAAGAGTATCAGGCGGGAGATTTTTTATCTACAACGCTCGAAGAAACGTCCTACGGAGAACACTCAACGTGGGTTAGGCAGTGCCCTGAAAATGGCTTGGTGAATGGCAACTACCACACGGAAAACAGAATTAATAACAGATTTAGCAATGGGGCCGGCTCAGTGAAATGGGACTACTGTGAAGGATTTGTGTCGGTTCTTTTGCAGACAGATTTGCCCCGAGGTCGACATTTTGGTTCAATTTATATCAACGAACTAGCTTACTCGCACCTAAGTGAGACTGGTGAGTTAGAAGTGTTCATGAAACAGATGAAAACAGATAGTTTACGCGATTTTGACTTGAGGCGCTCCGCTGACGAACGAGTGCAGCAGTTACCCGCCTCAGAATTTCCGTCGAAAAGCTCGAGTTTTAAAGACCTGACAGGAATTTCAGTTGGCATCCAGGATCTGGAGGTTAAAAAACGTGCTGAGCAGATTTATCTTCAAAGCAAGTGTCAATAACTCAGTGAGCGCCCACAGGGGCTGTCAGTGTCGTAGACTCCTAGAGGGCCTGAGAGACAAGAAGTCGCAGAGGCTTGGTTTAGCGATCCGCTTGCAACTTGGCAAAAGCACACTTCGGTATCCACTGTGCGAAGTCCAATCGTAGCGGTCTAAACAGAACTCCCAGAAAGTGCCTTGGGTGGCGAACACCAAATGTGGCATTCGCCGATGAGCTCCGAAAACTAGTACCAAGAAACATTGTGATCTACCCTGAGTGCACAGCCGTGCCCGCTTTTGAAATTATCGGCTATAAATTTTTTTATTATCGTTTAAAAAATGACGAAGTAATCATGGAAGGCTTGATACTCGTGAACAAAAATATTGTCGCCATTGTGCGAACGAATGGCAAAAGTCCTAGAGCGCTCGACCTTGTGAATACTATCGAAGCTTGCCTCGGTGGCCCTGCCACAGTCGCATTAGATACCGGAAAATATAGAGATTTTTTCCCCAATCAGAATGTTGTCATCGTTAGTGATGAAATTGAAGATAACTGGACGGGCCTCGATATCCCCGATAATTGGGGATGGTTTTGTGGCGATTTTTGTTATTACGCTGCCTACAAAGCTCAGCCAGACGCAGATTATTATATTTTGATGGACGATGATGTCTATTTCAGTGCCGATACTTTCAAAAAAATAGTCACATCTATCAACGAATCTGGTCCCTTCAGTTCTGCGGCTTTTGGCTTGAGCGATGATTTGCAGAAGGGGCCAAAGTTTTCGAGAGATCTTGGCAAGATTGGCTTGCCTACGAATGTGGGATGTATTTTCCCGTTCACAATTTCCACAGCCGCTCACATAAAAAAAATGGAGCAATTGAGGCGCAAGTCGTTGAAGGACAACGCGCGTGTAAATGATGAAGCAATTTTTGCATCCGCATCCACACAAATCGACGTTAAATTTTTGAATCTTGAAAGCGACCTGCCTTCCGTATTCTCGCGAAAGTCTTTCAGGACTAACCCCCCAAACTTGCTCGAATTCGTCAAAGAAAACTGCCAAGATCAAGTGTGGCACCCAACTGTGTTGGAAGACGAAGTTATTTTGCGGATCAGGTCGGGTGAAAAAAACTACTTTCGACACCGCCTAAGAAGGGTCCTTGCTCAGGCGTCACCGGATGCGGCCGCAAAGATAAATCAAGAATTAAGGTTATTCGAAGATCCAATTGACGAGAAAGCTATGCAGACATCCGTGATATACGAAAATACTTGTCTGATAGATGGTCAAAAAATCATCTTTAACTATACCAATCCAAAAGATGTTGTTCAGAAACATCATCATCAAGGACGCTTTTACGAAGAAGAAGAGCTTGCAATTATCAAACGCAATTTCGTTCCTGGAACTGATTTTTTAGACATTGGTGCCAATATCGGAAATCACTCACTATTTGTGGGCAAATACCTCAACCCGAGGTCGATAACTCTTATTGAGCCGAACCCGGTTGCAATTCGTATGCTCGTGCTGAACCTGGCTTTGAACCAACTCACGAATATATGTGACTTTAGATATCTTGGACTTGGTTTATCCGACCAAAAATCTGAAAAGGCATCTATCAATTTCTCAAATAAAAATTTGGGAGGGGCTCAGCTGAAAGACGACGATGCTGGTGACTTACAAATCGAAAAGGGTGATAATCTATTCCACAATCGCCATTTTTCTTTTGTGAAGATTGATGTTGAAGGGTTTGAACTCAAGGTACTAAGAGGGCTCAAAACGTCTATCGGTACGTATCGCCCGAAAATCTTTATTGAAGTCGACAATGTAAATCGGGATGGGTTTTTCTCATGGGTTCAAGAAAATGACTATGAAATAGTCGAACAATATAAGCGGTATAAAAATAACGAAAACTTCCTACTAAGATCACTTGGCAATACGCCAACCGATTAATGGTAAAGGTGCATAACCGTGATCGATACCCCGATGTGTCGGTAGAGCAAATGACACTCAAGTTCTCGCCCGCAGGAATTGTATCCTTGATTTGGTTACTCAGGTCGCTGGAAGCAGGGATTTCATCCTCGTCACGGAAAACGTTCCAAGCCGTTCGGGATAGCCAACTTACCGTAGCCGGACTGACGTACAGATTCTTTCCAACTGCCGCATTATGTCCATTGCCCATCTATGATCGCGAGGTATGTAGCGATCGGAAATAAACGCGGCAAATTTCGATGTTCAATTTTGCTCTTAGTCGAGGGCAATCAAAGAATCCAAACGCCAAAGCATTTTGACAGCCTGGAGTGGTGATAGTGCTCGCTGTAACCTTAGCAGCCGCTAGATATCCCTTAATGGAACCGATAGACCTAGCATACGCGAGGTACCTGCAAAGTAAGCGTCCATTTACCCCTTATAGTTCCACGGCAGCAGCTCATCAATCCTGTTGATCTTGTGGTCGGCAATACGGGCGAGGACATCGGTTAACCACGCCTGCGGGTCAACCTTGTTGAGCTTGGCGGTTTCCATGAGTGTGTAGATGATGGCTGCGGAATTGCCGCCGCGCTCGGAGCCCACGAACATGTAGTTTTTGCGGCCAATGGCGATGCCGCGCATGGAACGTTCTGCGGTGTTGTTGTCCAGCTCCAGAAAGCCGTGGTCCAAATAGTCGCGCAGCCGCTTCATGCGGGTCAGAGCATATCTGATGGCATTGGCCAATGGCGTTTTGCCCGACAGCTTGGGCAGTTCGCTTTGCAGCCAGCTTTCCAGATCATCGAGAATAGGCTTTGCTTTTTGCCGCCGGAGTGCGACGCGCTGATCTGGCGGAGATCCTCGTGCTTCTTTCTCGACCGCATAGAGCTGCGCGATGCGCTGGATGGCTTGCTCTGCAACATGCGACCCTTGGGACTTGAACACATCCACGAACTTACGGCGGATGTGGGCCATGCAGGCCACTTCCTTGATCTGGCCCGAACGATACAGCTCTTCGAACCCTGCGTATCCATCAGCGTGCATCCAACCCCGATAGTCCTTGAGATGCTGGCTGGGGCGGATGCCTTTGCGGTCTGGCGTGAACTCATACCAAGCAGCTGGGGGTGCATCGCTGCCCCAAGGGCGCTCATCTCGCCCGTAGGCCCAGAAGCGAGCTGTCTTTGTTTTACCATTGCCAGGGGCCAACATCTTGACGGGCGTATCATCGGCAAAGATGGCCTGACCGGAGAGCACATACCGCTTGATGGCCTCGGCCAGTGGTTGCAGCAGTGCGGCAACTTTACCGACCCACCCCGCCAGTGTGGAACGATCCATGTGTAAACCTTCGCGGGCGAAGATTTGCGCTTGGCGGTATAGTGGCAGGTGATCCATGTATTTGTTGATCAGCACATGAGCTAAGAACCCTGGGCCGGGTATGCCTTTCTCAATAGGGCGAGATGGCATTGGTGCTTGGCTGATGCAGTCACAATCCTTGCAGGCCATGCGGCGACGGATGATCTGGTTCACAACAAAACGGCCGGGAATGTATTCCAACTCATCGGTTGTATCACGTCCAAGTTCGCGTAGTGCACCACCGCAGTCGGTGCAGGCATCGCCGACAGACAACAGCTGCTCGACGCGTGGCAGGTGATCAGGCAAGGGTCTACGCTTAGGCTTAGCCATTGTGTCGCCATCGGCGTTCTGGGGCGGCTCCGACGGTGCGCTGGCAGCCTCTGCCACTTCTTCGTCTTCAAGTCGCAATTGCAGCTGGTCGATGCCTTCAGCCTTTGACCCAAATCGATGCGTATTCTGGCTCGAAGGTAGCTTCCGATCAGTCGTCATAGATAGAGTGGACGACCCAAAACCAAAGGGTAAGAAGAAGATTGAAGCAGGGTATGAGCCTATTTCTGCCCAGATAATCCGCATAAGAAACCTGCTGAATGACAAGTGACCTCCCTGACCTTGACCAAGGTGACAGCACCGTTGGGGATTTCAAGAGAACAGCAAGAAGGAACTTGTTGGGCTGGGACAGAGGTATTCTCCACGAAGAACTCCGAACACCAAATCGGGACGCCTACACCCTACTGTTCGAGAAGCACTCACAAGACGCTGTTAGGGTGATGGGAGAAAAGCTCACAAAGGCAAAGAAGGTAAAGCGAGAACCAAAACAACATATTCAGGACTTAGCCTCGGCGGGAAAATGTTGGGAGCTTGGAACCCCAAGTCAGCCAGACGTAACCTGTGTATCTCTTGGAAAACACCACCGAATAGAAACCGACACATATCGGTTCAACTTTATGGTCTATAATGGCATCTTCTTGGAGACCGAAGAGTTCGTCAGACATCAATGTAATAACCGTGCGTGTATCCGTCCAAGCCACCTCCTGTCAGGATCAGACCGCCAGAACAGAGATGATGATGTAAGCAGGGTCTACTCTGGCAGAGGGTCTAAAGGGCGTGGACAGAGTTTGGACTTTGAGCTTTCGGGGGGATTGTCCATTCTAAGCCCTGTTCTTGAAGAACGCTTAAAGTTGGACATTCAGACTGATGTCCGCAACCCCGTTGGGCGAGAAGAACATCCCGACGACCGATGGGAACTCATCGTCCTAAAAAGAAAGTAAAAACCTATGTGCCTACTAGCCTACTAGCCTACTAGCCTACTTGCCTACCAAGCCTTCGCCAGAGCCTCACGCATCACATCCAGAGTATAACCGGAGCCATAGCGCGAAGCGACAGAGCCATCAGAGTGTCCTAGCAAAGCCTTGCCAAGTTCTTCTGGACAGCCAGAGTTACGCAACGCATCCTTCATAGAGTGACGTAAGGAGTGCAGGGTTTTCTTAGGGTCTTTGACGACCTTACGCAGACGCTTCATCAACATCTGAGACGCACTGTCAGCACCTCTTGGACGGGCATAGCGAGTGAAGATTGGGTCATTATCTTCCTTACCCTGACGCAACAGCTGTAGAGCATTCAGAGCCCTGTCGGACAGAGGTATAGTGCGCTCCGAGGAAGCAGTCTTCAGGCTATCTCTGAAAGCGTTTGGACGGATAGCTACGGACTTATCCTGCAGGTCTACATCCCCAACAGCCAGATAGACTATCTCTGACAGACGCGCACCTGTATCCCGCAAGGTAGTCCACAGCGCAGTGACATCATCAGGGGCATCAAAGGCGTTGTTAAGCTCGTAGATGTCTTCCTTAGACAACGGTAGGCGGTCATCTTTGGTGGACCCTGCATCCTTGATAATGACACCTTGAAACGGGTTGCGAGTGTTCAGGTCGTCTTCCTTGATACAGAAGTTTAGAGCAGTCGCAGTATGACCCATCAAACGCTTAACGGAGTTAGGCTTCATCTTAGACAAGAGCAGGTCACGATAGCGGTTGCTGTCTTTCCTTGTCAGGGTCTCGACAGGGGTCTCATACACAGCCTGTCTGCCCAAAGCTTCGGTGAGATAGGTCTTAGCACGCTCCCCAAGGTTCCGAACAAGGCGGTCCTTATCTTCAATACCTGATTTTTTGTAGGTGTAGTGGCGGTCAATACACTCAGCAATAGACAGCGGAGCCTCTGGCAACACACCCGAATGTATCACTGCTTGGACTTCCTTCGAGACCTTTCCTTCGACCTTGTCGGACAAGTCCATCAGCGCGAAGTCTAAGTTCTCATCAACCTGACCTCTGGCAAGCTGTAGCATCGCCTCTTCACCGTACTCAGAAGAAACAATCGCAAGGGCCGCATCACGCACAGGTGCTTCATTCCGATAGGTGGCAACAAAGCGGTCAAACTCCAGCAAGGCTGTCGAGTAAGCACGCATTGCATCTTTGTAATCTTTGCCCAGCACCTTGTACCAGAGCTTGCGACCCGACACTTCCACGATGTCTTTCGGGACGTTCCTACGCAGACGGTAGACCCCAAAAGGTGTCCGATAAACGTACTGCGGAAGCTTGTCTTGGCTAGTCTTGGACATTGATAACTCCATTGGCTGGTTTTGATGTAAACCATAAGAGGTTGTTTTGCGAGGAACCGTATATCCGTTTCTGACGTATCGTAGTCAGTCTGTGACGTTTCTGTCAAAAAACGACGAGGTAGTTTCCAGCCGAAGCAGTGCTGAGTAAGTATCTTCAGAACTATGCTGAACAACCCCGTAAACAACCTCGTAAAATGACCCCGTATCTCTGATTATAACTGATAATCTATGATTTTATGGGAAATTCAAGCCGATTCTGGTGCCCCCACACGGACTCGAACTGCGGACCTACTGATTACAAATAATTACGCCCAGGTCTTGGACCCGACCTGCCACGCTTTAGTACCACCCCAAGTGCTCGCTTAAGCTACCACTCACAGTAATGAGAAAAGGAACCTCAGAGCAAGACCCTAATACACTCAAGGGCTTGTACGCGACTTATATGGGCTCTCAGGGGCAATTGACGCATAACTACTTTTTAAGAAATTACTGTTTATTTGTGCACCATGCCCAAAAGTGAAATTTCCACACGCCACAATAACACATAAAAGACCCCCGCAGCGCCATTGAGGCCATTAACTACGAACACCTAGCAAAAATAACTTAAGGGTCTGTGTGAGCCTCATGTGAGCTCTCAGGGGGTACCGCATCACATTGCGAATAGACTACCACATCAACACTAAGCGATTCGACCTCAGAACTCTTACAGTTCGAGATTCGCCGATGCAGGTATTTAATTGCCTCGATGAGCCAAATATTGCTGACGTAACGATCGTGGTCAAATCCAGCAAAGCCTAGGGTAAACATATAGGGTAAAATACTTGGCCGTATACCCCTTAAATATTTGCTTTAAAACAAATTTAGGGTAATGGCGGAGGAGGTGGGATTCGAACCCACGGTAGACTTTCACCTACGTCGGTTTTCAAGACCGGTGCATTCAACCACTCTGCCACTCCTCCGACTTCCCCTCTCTAGCGAAAGGTTTCGTCGGCTACAAGACGGTTTTCACGCCATTTTCCGCCAATTTTGTCGCAATGGCTTCCCATAGGCGATTTGCATGGCTATGATTGCGCAAATGGCGGGGACGATACGCCTTAAAAATCAAGTTTCGAACGCGAATTCGGACAGGAAAACAGGCAATGAAAAAAAATATGGGGCCATCTATGGCACGAGCGAAAATTCAGCGGTTTGGCATTCAATCTGGGCTGATTTTCAGCATCGCCCTTGGATTATCTGCATGCGAAGAAGGGGCGAAGATGCCCAATTTCCTTCAAAAGAACTCAGAATCAGGGACCAACAACGCCCGCAGCACTAAAACCAAGCTTGTCGAACGTGATGTTGAGGCACCGGATGTATTCCAAGTTACCGAACCCGGTCTTTGGGATGGCCGCCCGTCACTTGGTGGTGTTTGGGTAGCCCATCCAACCGTAACGGATCCCGAACGGGTGATCGTTCGCAATGAAGCGAATGGAAAATTTGTTATCGGTGCGCTTTTTCGCCGCGAACGCGACAACCCAGGCCCAACCTTACAAGTTTCTTCTGATGCCGCCGAAGCATTGAGTTTGACGGCGGGAAAACCTGCCAATTTGAACGTAACCGCGTTGCGACGTGAAGAAGTAGCGCCTGAAGTCGAAGAAATAAACCCAGAAACACAAGTACTTACCGCACCAGCGGGCGTTGAGGAAACAACCTTAGATCCGGTTGCCACCGCCTCCGCCGCCCTTGCGCGCATTGATGGTGACTTGGAACCTGACGCGCCCTCAGCTGCGAAACCTGTGGCTGCTGCCCCCGCGCCTAAGCCGAAAGAACAAAAATCCATTTTACTAAGCAAACCTTACGTGCAAATCGGTTTTTATTCGGTCGAAGCCAACGCCAAGAAAACGGGTGAATCGCTGCGCAAGGCTGGCATGGTGCCAACAGTGAAAAAACAAACCAGTAATGGCAAAACATTTTGGCGGGTCATTGTTGGCCCTGCGGCAACAGCCATTGAACGCGGCATTTTGCTTAAATCAATCAAGGCGCTTGGGTATTCGGACGCTTATTCTGTGAAAGGTTAAGATGCGACACTTCGTATTTGCCACTTTGTTGTGGATGATTGCAGCCCCTCTTTTGGCACAGAATTTTGCCACCCCTGCCCGATCCGCCTTTGTGATTGATGTTTCAAGCGGCACCGTTTTGTTATCCAAAGACGCTGATATTCCTTTGCCACCTGCATCAATGTCAAAACTAATGACACTGAACATGTTGTTTGAGGCCTTGGTTGATGGTCGCGTTTCGCTGTCTGATACATGGCGTGTCAGTCAACGTGCCCAAGACATGGGTGGATCATCCATGTATTTGGACAAACGTGACCGCCCAACCACTGAAGAGCTTATTCAAGGGATCATTGTTCAATCTGGAAATGACGCTTGTGTCGTTGTCGCCGAAGGACTGGCCGGCGGCGAAGAAGAGTTTGCACAGCTAATGACAGAACGTGCACGTTCCTTAGGTATGAATAATTCAACATTTGGCAATGCGTCCGGTTGGCCACATCCTTTGCAAAAAATGAGCACACATGATTTGGGCACACTTGCTGTTCGGCTGATTACTGAATTTCCGCAGTTTTACCCATATTTCAGCCAGAAATCCTTCGCTTTTGATGGGCGCGTGCCTGACAACCATAGAAACCGCAACCCGCTGCTTGCCCTTGGTATTGGTGCTGATGGTCTGAAAACTGGCCATACAAATGAAGCGGGCTATGGGTTGGTTGGATCTGCCGTGCAAGGAAAGCGTCGCGTTGTATTCGTTGTTTCCGGATTAGACAGCGCAAGTTTGCGTGCATCAGAATCAGAACGCATTACAAACTGGGCATTGCGCCAGTTTATTCAAAAAACCATCGCAACACCTGACGACATTATTACGGATGCCCCTGTTTGGATGGGTGAGGTTACTAAGGTCGCTTTGGTTCCCGCCGCACCGATTGAATTGCTATTGCCTGTTGTTGGTAGTGATAAATTGAATGCCCTCGTTGAATACCACGGCCCCATTCAGGCCCCTGTTTCTGCCGGTCAAGAATTGGGTAAACTGGTGATCAAGCGTGAAGGTTTAACCGATCAATCCTTTCCACTTGTGGCCAAAGATGCGGTTCAAAGCGGTGGTTTCATGACGCGCATCACAACGGGTGCTGCCAAACTAAAACAACAATACTGGGCATCCGAACCAGATCCAGCCAGCTGATATGACATCCGTCCAGAAAATAACCAAACGGCAATTCATTACCTTTGAAGGAATCGATGGGTCGGGGAAATCCACACAGGCAAAACGTCTGGTCGCGCATTTAACATCCTTGGGTCATGACGTTATTCACACGCGCGAACCCGGTGGCAGTGCGGGCGCCGAAGAAATTAGGCGCCTTCTGGTCGAAGGTGACCCAGATCGTTGGTCCGCTGAGACAGAAATCTTGTTATTCACCGCTGCGCGCCGAGATCACTTAGAAAAAACCATCATACCAGCACTCGCCGCCGGAAAATGGGTTGTTTCAGACCGATTTGCCGATTCAACGCGGGTTTATCAAGGCGCAACACGGGGCGACCTGCGCGGTATTGTGGATGCACTTCACGCCCAAATGATTGGTGTTGAACCAGATATGACCTTCATCATTGATATGGACCCAGTTGCCGCCCTTTCGCGTGGGTTGGCCCGCAAATCCGGCGAAGACAGGTTCGAGGATTTCGGATTGGATTTTCAAGAACGTTTACGGCAAGGTTTTTTAGACCTAGCCAAAGATTACCCAGATCGCTGTCGTCTTATCGACGGCTCACGCGGTATTGATGCCGTTTCAGCTGACATAACGGCAGTATTTGAATGAGCGATCTTCCCGAACCCGATCGCATTCTTGACCTGCCTCATCCCAGACACACCAAACATCTTTTTGGTCAGGAACCCGCCGAGGCTGAGTTCTTGTCAGCCTATAATTCTGATCGTTTGCACCATGCATGGTTGATCACAGGACCACGCGGTATTGGTAAGGCAACCTTGGCATGGCGCATAACGCGCTTTTTGATGACAGTTGTTGAGGACGATGGCGGCATGTTTGGTGCACCAGAAGCACCAAAATCACTGGATGCACCACAAGACGCCCCTGCCCTTGCCCGACTAGAGGCCCTCTCAGAACCAAGACTGTTTTTGCTGCGTCGTCCATTTAATGCAAAAACCGAAAAGCTACGTGCCGAAATTACTGTCGATGAGGTACGTCGCCTAAAATCATTCTTTGAGCTATCTGCAAGTGACGGTGGCCGCCGTGTTTTAATCGTTGATTGTATGGATGAAATGAACACCAACGCGGCAAACGCCTTGCTTAAACTTTTGGAAGAGCCACCAAAAGACGTGGTAATGTTGTTGATCTGTCATCAACCCGCTGGATTATTGCCAACGATCCGTTCACGCTGTCGAATTTTGCGGTGCGCCCCACTTGGTACCGATGACATGGCGTTTGCTTTGACAGGTGCGCATCCTGACAAATTGGAAAATCCAGCTGCGTTGGGTGAGATGTCTTCAGGTTCCGTAGGACAAGCCTTGGAACTGGACACCGCAGGTGGCTTAGCGATTTATGAAACCTTGTTAAGCATGTTTTCAAAAGGCCCCCTTGATCGTTCCATCGCAATCAAATTTGCCGAGGCTGCCAGCGCGCGTGGCGCCGAAGAAAAACAAGCGCTTCTATTTCGTTTGATCGATTTATTCCTCGCCCGATTGGCAAGGACCGGCGTTGCAGGCCCTGCACCAGAGGCCGTAAATGGTGAGGCTGGATTGATGTCGCGGCTTTGCCCAAACGTTACGGCAGCCCGGGATTGGGCCAAACTTGCCGCCGAATTAGGGGCACGCGGCAAACATGGGCGTGCAGTCAACCTTGACCCTGCTGCCTTGATCCTTGATATGTTGATAAAAATTGACAACACGGCGGCGCGGATCGCCCGATAACTTCGCCGGAAAAGGCCCGCCCATGACGCTCACTATTGTTGACAGCCACTGCCACTTGGATTTCCCAGACTTTGATGGCGAGCACGAGGCGTTGATTGCGCGCGCAGAGGCGGCTGGCGTCAAACGCATGGTCACGATTTGTACACAACTGGAAAACCTGCCGCGCGTTCAAGAATTGGCCGAAACCTATGCGCCAGTTTATTTTGCGGCGGGCACCCATCCGATGAGTGTTACAAAACAGCCGCTGGTTACTGTGGATGAATTGATCGCGCTGAATGAACATCCGAAATGTGTAGGCATAGGTGAAACAGGTCTGGATTATCACTACACAGCCGACAGTGCGGATTTGCAAAAAGAAAGCCTGCGCATTCATATTGCGGCGGCACGGGAAACTGGATTGCCGTTGATTATTCATGCGCGTGCAGCCGATGAAGATATGGCGCGCATATTAAGTGAAGAATATGCAAATGGCGCATATACATGTGTCATGCATTGTTTTTCTTCATCCCCAGAATTGGCCAAAGCAGCGCTTGATTTGGGATTTTACCTGTCCATGTCGGGCATTGCGACATTTCCAAAATCACAGGATGTTCGCGATATATTTGCCTCTGCCCCCATTGATCGCATATTGGTGGAAACTGACGCGCCTTATTTGGCCCCCCCGCCCTTTCGTGGCAAACGAAATGAGCCAGCTTATACGGCCCACACGGCCCGCGTTGGCGCCGATGTTTTTGGCGTATCCCTAGAAGAATTCGCCGCCCAAACCACCGAAAACTTTTGCCGCCTATTCACGAAGGCCGCGTTTTAATGGCCAAACTTCGCTTTACCATATTGGGATGCGGATCCTCTGGCGGTGTGCCGCGCCTTGGTGGGCTTTGGGGTGCTTGCGATCCAACCGATCCTAAAAACCGTCGAACCCGTTGTTCAATGCTGGTTGAACGTTTTGACGGTGATGATGTCACGCGCGTTTTGATCGACACGTCACCTGACATGCGCCAACAATTGTTAAACGCAAATGTCGGCGCGCTTGATGGCGTTGTTTTCACCCACCAACACGCAGACCATACCCACGGGATTGATGATCTGCGAATGATCGTGATTAACATGCGTCAGCGTTTGTCTGTTTGGGCAAATGAAGCAACCAAATCCGATCTAATGTCGCGTTTTTCCTACGCTTTTGTGCAACCCGTTGGGTCGTCCTATCCACCGATTTTGGAAATGAACGATATTGAGGGGCCGGTTGTTATTAACGGTGCGGGAGGCGACATAAAACTTTCCCCATTTGAGGTTGTGCACGGCAACATCAACGCGCTTGGATTTCGCATTGCTGACTTAGCCTATCTGCCAGATGTTTCAGATATTCCACCGCCCGCATGGGATCACCTTAATGATCTGAAGTGCTGGGTGCTGGATTGCCTACGCTATACGCCCCATCCAAGTCATACACATTTAGAGCAATCCCTTAAGTGGATTGAACGAGCAGCACCCAAGCAGGCTGTCTTGACCAATTTGCACATCGATTTGGATCACAAAACCTTAACTGGCGAAACGAATGAAAACATCGCAGCCGCCTTTGACGGAATGACCATAGAATTTGAGGTCTAAATGCTAGACATACTAACCATTGTTTTACCCGTTTTCATGGTGGTTGGTGCTGGCTATGCAGCCGTATATTTCAAAGGTTTTTCAGGCGAATACGCGGATGGCTTGATGCGTTTTACGCAAACTTTCGCCATTCCATGTCTGTTGTTTGGCGCTGTTGCCCGATTGGATTTGGCGACTGTTTTTAAACCACAAATTTTGCTGCCCTATTATATCGGTTCGACCACCTGTTTCATTCTCGGAATTGCAGGCGCGATCCTTATATTTAAACGCCGCAAAGGCGAGGCCGTTGCTGTTGGTTTTTGTGCAATGTTTTCAAATTCAGTGCTGCTTGGCCTGTCGATCGTCGAGCGCGCTTATGGTGCAGCAGCCATAGAAACCATCGTTGCGATCATCGCCATCCATGCCCCTTTTTGTTATATATTGGGCATCACCACCATGGAACTATTGCGTGCCGACGGGCGTCGTTTGGATCAAACTGCTTTCATCGTAATAAAGGCAATTTTTTCAAATGGGCTGATGATAGGGCTGCTATTGGGGTTTCTTGTCAACCTGTCAGGCCTAGCCATTCCTGGGTCATTAAACTCGGCGATTGAAATGATCAGCCGTGCTGCCTTGCCTGCGGCGTTATTTGGTTTGGGGGGCGTCTTGGTCCGATACGGATTGCGCAACAATATCGGCGAGGTCGCCATGATCGCCGCCATCCGGCTGGTCGTTCATCCGCTCATCGCCCTGTTTTTAGCGCATCAAGTATTTGGGCTTGCCCCAGAAATCACCAGCGTCATCGTTCTAACCGCTGCCATGTCACCTGGGGTAAATGTCTATGTATTCGCCAATATGTATGATCGCGCCAAAGGCACGGCCGCCTCTTCAATTTTGATATCCACAGTTCTTGCCGTGTTTTCTGTATCCATCTGGATCAAAATTCTGGCGACCCTATAAAAAACGGCGCCACAAAGGGCGCCGTCATAATAGAGATTCCCCAAGCGATCTAGCCCGGTGACAACCCACGCAAACGTTCTGATCGACGACGCAGCAATTCAACCACTGTCAGCATGATGATCGACAAGATCACGAGGATCGTCGCCACCGCCAAAATGGTTGGGCTGATCTGTTCTTTGATCCCACTAAACATTTGGCGCGGAATGGTCCGTTGCGATGCCTTGGCCAACTGCAACACAACGACAACCTCGTCAAAGGACGTAATGAAGGCAAACAAAGCACCTGAAATCATGCCTGGTAAAATCAGCGGCATCTGGATTTTGTAAAACGCCGTCACGGGGCTTGCGCCCATATTGGCCGCTGCACGGGTCAGTGATTGATCAAACCCAACAAGCGTCGCTGTTACCGTGATGATCACATAAGGCGTTCCAAGTACTGCGTGCGCAATGATCAGACCCAAGTAGGTGTTCGCCAAGCCAACGTCTGAAAAGAAGAAGAACATGCCGGACGCGATGATAACCAAAGGCACGATCATCGGTGAAATCAATAGGGCCATGATCGGGCGACGATACGGCATTTCAGCACGTGACAGTCCGATTGCAGCCAGCGTTCCGATGCCCGTGGCAAGGATCGTGGCACAGATACCAATAAAGAACGAATTGCGCACAGAACGCACCCAAACCGCGTTGTTCCACATATCCGCCCACCAACCATCAGGTTCGTCTGGTGCCGCCATACCGTTGCGGAAGATGTCTTGGTACCAGCGCAATGAATAGGCCTCTGGATCAAAGGACAGCATACCTTCGGTAAAGCTAAAGTAAGGTTCCACATTGAAGGAAAGCGGCATCACAATAAGGATTGGTGCGATTAAGAATAAGAACACGAACCCACAAATGGTACGAAAGGCGTAGAACCACAAAACCTGCCCCGTTGTGGCATAAGGTGGTTGGTTAAGACGGTACTCACCTGATGAAAGCCAAATCGCTTGTCGCCCAAGGATATATCCCAATATCATCAGCATAACACCGTAAGACAGCCCGAATGTCATCCACCCAAAGGCAAGACAAACAAGGCCAGTAAATGGCCCAGCGAAGCGTCGTGTTTTCAGAAATGTCACGCAAACAAAGGCAATCGCAGCAAACGCAACGGCACCAAATGCCAAGTAGGGCAACATTTTTGCCGCCTGCCCTTGGGCTGACAAGAAACCAATCAGGCCGCCAAATCCACCAACCCACGCAAGGTTAAACCACATAGGTGGGCGCGGCGGAATATAACGATAGCTTTGTTCAATTGTGGCCATGTTCTTTACCCCAGTTTCATATTGTCGATGCCTACGATGCGATCATAGAGCCAGTAGAAGAACAGCACGATTACCAGCAACACCATGCCCATTGCCGCCGCAAGCGACCAGTTCAGCGAACTGCGCATGTGGAAATCAATGAAGTTTGAAATCATGGTACCGTTTTGACCACCAACCAAGGCCGGCGTGATGTAAAAGCTGATCGCCAGAATGAAGACCAAGATACCACCCGCGCCGATACCAGGAATAGTTTGGGGGAAATAGACCCGCCAAAACGCTGTCCAGTTTGTGGCGCCCATCGATTTGGCCGCGCGCACATACGATACAGGGATTGTTTTCATTACCGAGTAAAGCGGCAGGATCATAAACGGCAACAAGATATGCGTCATCGAAATCAACGTACCGGTTTTATTGTAAATCAGACTAAATCGATCATCGTCTGCCGCCAATCCAAAGACTACAAAGAGGTCATTCAACACCCCCTGCCCTTGTAACACCGCGATCCACGCGGTCGTACGCACCAGCAAAGACGTCCAGAAAGGTAGCAAAACTAAGATCAACAACAGATTTGAGGTACGAACCGGCAATGTCGACAGCAAGAACGCCACTGGATAGCCCAGAATAACGCCGGCTAAGGTTACAAATATCGAAATTTGTAACGTCCGTAGAAACAGTTTGATGTGAATACGTCGATCTTCGTCTTTGACGGTATACGATCCGTCCGCTTCGTAATTCAAATCAACAGCATTTGCCAGATATGCAGGCGTCAGCGATTTTTCTGAAATTTTCATCGCCTGCCAAGTAGCAATATTTGCCCATTTTTTGTCAACGTCGATCAACGCTTCTTTAAACGGCGCTTCAAGTTTTTTGGCTTTACGGGCTGATTTGGTGAAAAGGCTACGGGTACCAGAGAGTTCTCGGTTCACACGTGTCGCAACTTTACCAATGTTCTTGTTGTTTTTGGTAATCACCAAATCGGCAGCAAGTGCTGCAAACATTTCTTCGGTCGGTTCGCTTTCAGCATCCCAAGCCGCCAACATTGGCGAGACACTAGGCATGTAGCGTTCGAAACTATTATTATAGACGGCTTGCGTCAGGAAAACGATGATTGGCACCAAAAAGGCCAGAATTATCATCAAAAGCAAAGGCACAACCAAACCGAATGCACGTACGCGGCTGCGGAACAAGGCACGCGCCAGCTTGCGCTTAAGGGGGGTGCCATCAACGGCAATGACGCCATCGGTTGGATTTGTCGCTGTTTCGCTCATGAAAATGGCCTTTGGTGGGCTTGTGCACAGAGTGTGTTGGCGGGGTTCGCCAAACAAAAGGTGTGCGCAAGGAGGTTTCCCCCCTTGCGCGGGATTGGCTTAGTTAGCCAACCAAGAGTTGAAACGTTCGTTCAATTCGTCTTGATTGTCGGCCCAGAATTCATAGTCATTCTGTAGCGCGTTTTTCAGAGCTTTCTCAGTAGTCGGCATGTGATCGATCATCTGAATTGAATCGTCAGTATAGTAAGTGCCGATTAGCGGGATAGATGATTTACGTGCTGGACCGTAAGGAATGTAGCTGGCTTGTGCTGCCAACTGCTCTGTTGCAGTTGAGAAACCAACGAAGTCCAAAGCTGCTTCTTTGTTTGGCGCACCTTTTGGAATTGCCCACAAATCAAGGTCATAGATTTGGCCATCCCAAACGAGACCGAAAGGCTGACCTTCTTGAGCGATCGCGTTAAAGATACGGCCGTTCCAAGTGATGGTCATTGTTACTTCGCCATCAGCCAAAAGCTGTGGTGGCTGCGCGCCAGCTTCCCACCAAACAACGTCGTCTTTGATGGTGTCAAGTTTTGCGAACGCACGTGCGATACCTTCTTCGGTGCCCATTACGTCGTAAACTTCAGCCGCTGGAACGCCGTCGCCCATCAACGCCATTTCTAGCATCGCTTTAGGGTTCTTACGCACACCGCGTTTGCCTGGGAATTTTTCTAGGTCAAAGAAGTCAGCCATAGTTGTTGGCTGTTCGCCTGTGTAAACGTCTTTGTTGAACGCATAAAGTGTTGTCCAGAAGATGTTTGAAACGGCACAATCGTGCAAAGTTCCTGGAAGGAAGTCGTCTTCGGCAGATGTGCCATCAGGTGCTGCAGGCAACATGCTTGCGTCGATTTCTTCAAAAAGACCTTCGTCACAACCACGGATCGCGTCAGACAATTCAACGTCAACAAGATCCCAAGTTACGTTTCCAGCTTCAACTTGTGACTTAACCTCGGCCAAACCGCCGCTGTAGTCTGTTGAAACGATTGAGTTGCCAGTCGCGGCAATCCAAGGTTTGTGATAAGCTTCAACCTGAGAAACGGTATAAGCACCGCCCCAAGAAACAACTGTCAATTCAGCTGCTAGAACAGGCATTGCAACAACAGTTGCGGCAGCGCCTAAAAGAAGTGTTCTAATTTTCATTTTTCTCTCCTTGTTGTACCCATAATTATAATTCCGCGCTGGTGGGCAGCAGTGCGGATTGTGCCGAATAGGGCTTTAGATATCCAAAGCCCGGCAATCTTCTGGCAACCAACTGATGGTCGTTTCTTCACCCTTTTTCAGGTGCGTATGGCCAGCAGAATTCGCTACTTTGACGATGAAATCTTCGTTGCCATGCACGTTCATGCGGCACCGAATATGATCGCCTAAGTAAATAAGTTCCAAAACTTTTGCTTTGGTTGCGTTCTGGGCAGTGTCATCACCTAAAACAACACGTTCTGGACGGATCGACATGAGCGTTTCTTCGCCCTCGCCGCCGCAATTAACGGCCAATGCTTCGATTGATGAACCATCCGCCAATGACACTTGAACCTTGTCATTGTTACGACCGATGATTTTGCCGGTTAATTTGTTATTTTCGCCAATGAACTGCGCAACAAAACTGTTGTCAGGACGCTCATAAAGATCCTCAGGCGGTGCGAGTTGCTGAATGACACCGTCATTAAACACTGCAACACGGTCAGACATTGTCAAAGCTTCGGATTGGTCGTGGGTCACGTAAACAACCGTAATGCCCAGGCGATCATGCAGTGCCTTGATTTCATACTGCATGTGTTCACGCAGCTGTTTATCCAGCGCGCCCAACGGCTCGTCCATCAAAACCAGTTCGGGGTCGAAAACAAGAGCGCGCGCCAAGGCCACACGTTGTTGCTGACCACCTGACAATTGTGCCGGACGTCGGTTACCAAATTCACCCATCTGAACCATATCAAGTGCGTGTTTTACTTTGGCTTCGCGCTCAGATTTGCCCATTTTGCGCACTTCCAATGGGAAGGACAGGTTTTCGGCAACAGTCATGTGTGGGAACAAGGCGTAATTTTGAAAAACCATCCCGATGCCGCGCTTGTGCGGTGGAATGTTGTTGATCTCGCGCCCATCAAGGCGGATTTCGCCGTGGGTTGCGGTTTCAAAACCTGCCAACATCATCAAGCAAGTCGTCTTGCCTGACCCTGATGGCCCCAACATTGTAAGGAATTCGCCTTTCGGCATTGCCAAGTTTAGGTCCTTGACAACCAAAACTTCGCCATCGTAACTCTTTTGCACTCGGTCAAACTCGACAAATGCACTTCCGGATGTGGCAGCGTTCAAACCAAACTCCCCTAAGTCGTCTGCGCAAAATATTTCACGCATTGGTCCGACGAAATAAAGCAAGGGTTCTAAATTATTGCAACAGTTTAAATTTCATAAACTCAATAAAGGGCCTCTTTTTCCAATTTTGCCCTAATATTAACGCCAACTTTCACCCATTCCGCAAAACTGAACCGCGTTCGCGTCAAAATTCGCTTTGAAATCATTCAAATAGTTTCATAGCGTTACAAAGATTCGCTTGGGCTTTGCTTGCGGCTTGGTTAAGGTCATCCGACGAACACGGTAAAAGTTCAAAGCCATTAAAAAATTTAAAATAAGGGCTTCTAATGACAACAAAGTCCCTTACCCGCCAAACCGACGAAGAAAAAGCGGCGCTTGATGCGACGATGCAACGTATTTCTCGCCACCAAACTGCTGGGCGGTTTAACGACGCTATTGAATTGTTAGACGGCTTAGCGGTCGAATATGGCGATTTGCCTAAGATTTTGCACTACAAAGGCATGTGTCTTGTTCAAATGGGTGAAAAAGAAGCTGGTCACACGATGATGCGTGAAGCATTGGAAAAAGACCCAGAGGACCCGATCCAATTGTGTGACATTGGTACATTTCTAGCCCAAGACGGCAAAATTGAAGACGCCATCCCGTTTTTCCGTACAGCAACCGAGGTTGCACCAAACTATGGCATTGCCCAATCAAATCTTGGCGGCGCCTTGGTGATTGAAAAGAAATACGGCGAGGCGATTAAGCATCTGGAAAAAGCGTGCGAGCTTGAGCCTGGCTTGATGGACGCACACACCAACCTTTCCACGGCTTATATGCAAACCAACAACTTCGGCAAAGCCGTTGATATCTTGTTCAAAGCCTTATCAATTGATCCGCAATCTATCGGTGGCCATATTCAGTTGTCTGCTGCCCTTTATCGCAAAGAGCGGTACGAAAGTGCAGAACACCACGCGCGCCGTGCCATTGAATTGGCCCCACAGGCCGCCGAAGCGTATTTGCATCTTGGCAACGCACTGGCGTCAGCAGGTAAAATCGAAGAAGCAGCCGCCGCATTACTACCAATCGCTGGCCGCCCCCCTGTTGGCATCCCAGCGCTGTCGCGTTTGATCCACTTGCGTAAAACCAAAGCAGACAGTCCCGAGATGGAAATTCTGACCGCACTGCTTGGCCGTGTTGACGAAATACCTAAAGAAGCACAAGCCAGCGTAAAGTACGCTGCTGGTAAAGCATTTGACGACCAAAAAGACTTTGAAACCGCGATTGCGCACTTTAATGACGCCAACGGTATCAATAAGGAAATTCACGGTTTTAAACTGGACGAACATGATGCGCGGGCGGAACGTTTACGCACGGTATGTGCGCCAGCGGTTCTGAAAGATTGTGCAGGCGATGGTGTTACCAGTATTGCACCAATTTTTGTTTCCGGCATGCCGCGTTCTGGTACCACAATGATGGATCAGATGTTTTCACGTCATCCAGATGTACAAGCAGGCGGCGAGTTGCGTGCGATGCCTGCTGCAATGCATTCCAGCAAGTTGTTGCGTGACGTTCTGGAAGAAAAGAAAGACATTTCAGAACTAGACCACGATGTGTTCAAGCAAATCGGTGAAACATATGAACAAGTGGTACGTGCCGAGGGTTTACGTTCAACGCGAATTTCCGACAAAATGCCCAGCAACTTTCTTTATGCAGGTGTAATTGCGACGGCCATGCCCAAGGCAAAAATGATTATCATGCGTCGTCATCCGCTTGATAATCTTTTGTCCAACTATTTCCAGCATTTCGGTCAAAACCAACCGTTTTCCGCAGATTTTGCAAATTTAGCCGGCGTTTACAAAACCTTTGATTTGATGGCCAAACATTGGACAGAACAATTACCAGACCATGTGCGCCAAGTATCTTATGAAGATGTCACAGCTGATGCCGAAGGCGTCATGAAAGACGTATTGGCATGGGCCGATCTTGATTGGGATCCTGAGATTTTGAATCTTTAAGGATTCAACACGTCAGGTAAACACCGCCTCGATTGCGCAGGTCCGCGAACCGATCAATCGCAAGGCCGTTGCCCGTTGGAAAAACTATGCGCCGTATATCGGCGAATTGGCTGGGTATTTGAAAGATCACCTAAGCGACGAAGACTTGGCCGCTTGCGGCGTGTCGCGCTAACCCACAGATATCAAGACCCAACAAGGCCTCTAAACCGGATGCCTTGTTGGACCCATGCAGGCCCACCTCAGCATTACAGGCCTAGGCTGAAGATTGTTTATTAACTTACGTTCCCATCCTATTCTTCAAAAATTAACCCAAAAATGACGCAACGACACGAATTGTTGTTACGACTATCTATGGACAGTCGCTTGAACTTAGGTTCCAATTGCACTCTCTGCTCGTTGACAGAGGATTTGTGAAACAAGCCAGAAAGGCACGTTATGGCCCGTTTGTATGATTTGGTAAGCACGATTTTTGACCGCCAATACCTGCCGTTAATGCGCCCCAGCAACCGGCCTATTGTTGATCTTTGCCATGCCTTACTGGGCAACCAAGGCGAGGTTTCCGGACTTAGCATTGCGACTGAAATTCTGGATGTATATGCCAAATCAAATGACGATGAAAAACGTGCCTTCTTTCAGTTTTTAAATGATAACTTGGATATTTCACCAGACGAAGTTGTGTTTGCACTTGATGCATATAAACAGGAACCAACACACGCGAATTACAAGGCTTTTCTGGCGGCAAGTGAAACACCACGTCAGGAATTGATCCGCCGTCTAAACCAGGGTTCAGGTGCTACCGCGCGCCTTGTTGAAATGCGTCGTGATTTGTTAGCTTTCGCAAAAGAGGATCGCCATCTTTCAAAGGTGGATCTGGATTTCAAACATCTGTTTGTCTCTTGGTTTAATCGTGGTTTTTTGGTGCTGCGCCCAATTAGTTGGACGAGCCCCGCCAATATTTTGGAAAAAATCATCAGTTATGAAGCTGTTCATGCCATCGACAGTTGGGATGATCTTCGCAGCCGACTTTTGCCAGATGATCGCCGTTGTTTTGCGTATTTCCATCCCGCAATCCCAGAAGAGCCGCTCATTTTTGTTGAGGTTGCATTAACCAAAGGTATCCCAGATTCTATCCAAAACCTTCTGGTAACGCCCAACAGTGTTGCCGCGCATGCCGCTGATACGGCGGTATTTTATTCGATTTCCAATTGCCAAGCTGGATTAGCTGGGATTTCATTTGGCAACTTCCTGATCAAACATGTTGTTCACGAATTATCAGCCGAATTGCCTGATCTGGAAACATTTGTAACCCTGTCGCCAATTCCAGGATTTACAAAATGGGCTGAAAACAACGATCACGCAGTTGATGATCCAGAAGCCCTAAAACCAATGGCCGCCGAATATTTGCTGAATGCCAAGTCGCGAGGTCATGCGCCACTTGACCCAGTTGCCAAGTTTCACTTGTACAACGGTGCACAAATTCATGCATTACACGCCGATGCCGATACGTCTGAAAAGGGAATGAACCAATCTGCTGGCATGATGGTTAATTACCTTTATGACGCGAAAAAAATTGCGCAAAACCACGAAGCTTTGGCCAAAGAAGGCACGATCGCAGCGTCCCGTCCAATCAAAAACTTGCAAAAGGCATTTGGTCGGATTCAAACTGAAAACGTAGCTTAGTTTTAGACGGATCGCTCTCCATCCGGTGCAAAAACGGCGATCAGGCAACCGTTTTTAGTGGTCGAATTGTGCTGCGTACCAGATTTTAGCAGAACCATGTCGCCTTGCCGGTACGCTACGCCATCATTGTCCGTAAGATCGCCTTCGATTATGTAAAACTCTTCGTGGCCAACATGTTCATGAGCCTCGGTCGTTGTACCCGGCGCCATTTTATACAGGTAAAAGCCAACACAATCAGCATGGTCAGTATTCAATTGCAAAATGCTGGTACCGCTATCGCTGCCGTCTTGGTTGATACATGGGCGGAATGCTGCATTTTCGACATTCACAACGGTTCGCTCAGATTTTGAAATAGGTTTCATCGTGGCCCCTGACAAATTGCGTTTCCTGAAAATAGTGGCAATTTCACCTTGATTTGTCACGCGAAGAATTGTTCCATGGTTAAACACTTAAAAGGACTGAAAAATGCCAAGGTCATCAATTTCTGTACCAACTGATTGGGAACGCTCAGGATTGCCTGGTTGGACCTATTTTTCACAACCTTTGTTTGAAGTTGAAAAGAACCAGATATTCAGAACCCATTGGCAATATGCTTGTCATGTTTCCGAAGTGACCGAGGTTGGTCAATACGTGACCTTTGACATTGCCGATGAACGTGCCTTGGTTATTTGCGGTAAAGATGGCGTTGTAAGGGCATTTCACAATCTATGTCGCCATCGTGGTTCGCGCATTGTTGGTGATGAAAAAGGTCAATGTAACAAAGCTTTAGTATGTCCCTATCACGGATGGGCCTACAATTTAGACGGTACATTACGTGGCGTTGCCGCCGCTAACACTTTCCCGCCAATGAACCCCGAAGAATGGGGCCTAAAAACAATTGAGATGGAAATTTGGCACGGCTTTATCTTCATTAGATTTCAACCGGGTCCACAGCCCGCAATGGCCGAAATCCTTGCACGATTTGAAGAAGAAGTCGCGCCCTACAAACCCGAAGATATGGTGATTGACGAGGGCAGCTATGCCACGGATACAGCTGACGTAAACTGGAAATCCGTGCGTGATGTCGACAACGAAGGCTATCACGTCAGGCAGGCGCACCCCGGTTTGCACGATCTTTATGGTGCCAAATATTTTGATGAACCCTATGTTGATGGCGCGAGCCGATCGATTGGCTATTTTAATGAAGCTCCCTCAAAAGGTTGGTCAACGCGGCATTACCGGGCCATTTTACCAGAGGCGAGACATTTACCTAAAGAAAGCCAAAAGGCATGGCTTTATGTCGGTGTGTTCCCTAATTTGGTCTTTGGGTTTTACCCCGACAGCATGGTTTTTTATCAAGAAATACCACATAGCGCGACCAAAACGGTCCAACGCGGCGCCGTCTTTAAGTACCGGAACGAAGATCGCAGAACGCGCGCGGCAAGGTACCTAAGCCAGCGTATCGATCGCGACACCGCAAAAGAGGATCAGATGCTCACCATTTGGTCCTGCGAGGCCACGAAATCATCGGCGTTTGACGGAATCATCTTTTCTGATTTGGAATACGGGTTAAAAACTTTCCATGACCACTTGCGCAAAGTAGTACCTGTAATGAATTTGACGACCGAGCCAACTCAGCTTGCAAGCGAAAATCAAACTCTGTTGGTTGCAGCAGAATGATCGCAAAATTGAACAGTTGGCGAAAGTCTGAAAGTGCACAGGGCGTTTTTCTTCTTTCACCAACGTTTCTATTTGCGGTCGCCTTATTGGCCGCCCCCCTAATCATGGTTTTGTCCCTCAGTTTTTGGACGCAGAACTATTTGGATTTGGACAAGACCTTTACCCTTGCGAACTACAAGACCGCTTGGGGCGAGCCAATCTATCAAACATTGATGGCCCGTTCGCTAAAGATTTCTCTGTTTGTGACAGCTGTCACCGTCTTGTTGGCATTCCCAGTCGCCTATTACGTTTCCTTTCGTGTCCGTCCTGAAAAAAAGGCGCTTTGGATTTTCCTGATCACCATCCCGTTTTGGACCAGTTATCTGATGCGAATTTTTCTATGGAAAGTGATTTTAGGGTATAACGGCGTGGTAAACGGCAGTTTGCTTGCCACAGGTATCATAGATACACCGCTTAGTTTTATTCTTTATAATCAAAATGCTGTGGTGCTAACCTTGGGCCACGCATGGATTCCATTCGCAATTTTACCAATCTTTGTAGCACTTGAAAAAATCGATCGATCCTTATTGGAAGCCGCCGAAGATTTGGGTGATGGGCCGGTTCGTCGTTTCATGCGTGTCACACTGCCTTTGGCCATGCCCGGCGTTATGGCGGCCACGGTCATCGTATTCATTCCCACGATTGGCGATTATGTAACACCCCGCCTTGTGGGTGGCACAAATGGTTTGATGATTTCAAATATGATTGAGTTGCAATTTAAGAAAGCAAACAATGCCCCGCTTGGCGCTGCACTTGCCCTTTCTGCGATGTTTATTGTTTCAGCCATTGCCGCGGTCTTTGTCTTTGCCAATAGAAAATATCTAAAGGGGCGCGACTGATGTTTAGAGGCAAGCTTTTTGGTGTCTTCATCGCAGTATTCTTGGTGTTCCTTTATGCGCCAACACTTTTGTTGCCAATATTTGCGTTCAACGATTCCAGTATCGTTTCATTTCCATTGAAGGGCTTCACCACTGAATGGTTCGGTGTTCTACGTGATACAAAGCCGTTGCACGTTGCCGCCAAAAACAGCCTGTTTATCGCGCTGACATCAGCATTCTTGGCAACCATTTTAGGAACTTTAGCCGCGCGCGTTGCCTCAAGGTACAAATTCCCCGGCAAACAAGCGGCCATTGGGTTTATCATGGTACCAATGGTTTTGCCTGAAATCATTATCGGCGTCTCCCTTTTGGTTGTGATTATTCAAATGGGAATGAGCCTTTCGTTGTGGTCAATCATTCTGGGCCACGTTTTAATTTGCACGCCGTTTTGTATCGCCATTTTGAACGGTGCCTTCATGAACCTTGATCAATCCCTTGAAGAGGCATCTTTTGATCTTGGGCACTCCAAGCTTAAGACCTTTTGGCTGATAACCATTCCCTTGGTCATGCCGGGTTTGGTTTCATCAATGTTAATATCTTTTACGATCTCATTGGATGAATTTATTATCGCCTTCTTCTTGGCGGGCACTGAACCCACCCTGCCCGTCTACATCTGGGGCCAACTTCGTTTTCCTGCAAAATTACCTAGCCTAATGGCCTTGGGAACAATCTTGCTGGTTCTTTCTCTTTTCTTGCTGGGGCTGGCTGAATTCTTCCGTCGCCGCGGGGTCAAACGTACTGGCCAAATGAATTCCGGGGGCTTCTTATGAGCAACAACGCAATCATCCGTCTTGAAAACATCACTAAATTCTACGGTGATTTTCAGGCATTGCAGGAAACAAACACCGAAATTATGCGCGGCGAATTCTTCTCGCTGCTTGGCCCTTCGGGTTGTGGGAAAACAACCTTGTTACGAACAATTGCAGGATTTGAACATCCAAGCAACGGCGTGGTTTATATCGAAGACAAACCAATGACCGATGTTCCGGCCAACAAACGCCCCACAAATATGGTGTTCCAATCCTACGCGATTTTCCCGCATATGAGCGTTGAGGAAAATGTGGCCTACGGTCTAAAGGCACGAAAGCTACCCAAAGCACAGATTGCAGAACTGGTCGCTGAGGCGATTGAAATGGTTGGCCTCAAGGGGTTTGGAAAACGCGCCAGTCACGCCTTGTCTGGTGGGCAACGCCAACGTGTTGCCCTTGCCCGTGCATTGGTGCTGAAACCCAAGGTTCTATTGTTGGATGAGCCGCTTTCAGCACTCGACAAAAAAATGCGCGAGCAAATGCAAACCGAGCTGCGCCGCCTGCAACGCGCTGTAGGTATTACCTTTATTTTGGTCACACATGATCAAGAAGAGGCGCTGACCATGTCAGACCGTATTGCGGTTATGTTTGATGGTGAAATTGCCCAGATCGACACACCACAAGGATTATATAAACGCCCCAACAGCCGTCGTGTTGCTGAATTCATCGGAGTTATGAATTTCATGTCTTGTGAGGTAATTGCCCACGACACAGCAAGCCTTGATGTGAAGGTTGCAGGATTGGGTGCGGTCACGGTGCCAAAGGATCAGGCACCAGCAGGTATTGTCGAAGGCATGAAGGCAGCCATTCGCCCAGAAATGCTTACTATTCTGGATACGAATGAAAAAAGTGAGTTTGAAACTGCTGCCAAAATTGACGAAGTCAGTTATTACGGTGACATGACGTATTACGAGGTTCGTTTTGGCGGCCACGATGAAAACGTCACAATTTCAATGCGTAACACGGCTGGCCGCGAAACATTATCGACAGGCGACACCGCGCGCATTGGTTGGGGTGTCGAGTCTATTTTGCTGTTGCCCTAACGCCCAGCCACTGAATTTCAAAAAGTATGGGAACCCTTACTTTAAATGTTCCCAATACCAATCTATACAAAATATGAACATTGTTTCATAAATCGATTTCATCCATTTCTCCCCGAATTTGTCCAGCGGGATTGGTTTTTGATCGTTCAAATGGAAAGGCCCCGACAATGATGTCGGGGCCTTTCTAATTCATATTTTGGCTTTTTTAGAAACCAGCTTTGATCAACTCAAATTCAGCGATCATTTTTTCACGTAGTTGCTGGTTCATAGGGATTTGTGCCAAAACCGGTGTGTCAACATCGCCAAGACCCGCGCCATCCAAGGCATCAGGACCAAGTGCTGTCATGGCTGTTTGGTTGCCGTGGCCATAGCCCCATTCGTTAACAATATAGTCAGCAGAAGACGGATCCATCAACGCATTCAACATGTCATACATTTGGTCTTCGGAATTTGGACCGTCTTTCAGGTTCACATATCCGCAGAACCACGAGGATGACCCCTCTTTGGTGTTACGGTTTGCCTGAATATCAATGCCTTCAGCCTGCATTGTTGTTGGTGTTTCATTCCACGCCCAAGACACAACAACTTCGCCACTTGTCATCAACTGTGCAAGTTCTGCGCCATCCGCCCAGTAAGTGCGCATGTTTTGGTGCGCTTCACGCAGCCAAGCCGATGCTTTCATGAAATCATCATCTGTAGCCACAGACCAATCAGTTACACCTGTCGCCAAATAACCCAATGCATAGGCATCATCAACGTTATCAGGCAAAGACATGCGACCAGCATAGGCAGGATTGCGGAACACTTCCAATGAAGCGATATCAGCCGCATCCACCAGGTCTGCGCGATACGTCACGGCAGTTGTGCCCCAATCAAACGGCAACATGTAATAGCCACCATCAATTTTGAAGGCTTCCTTCATTTCAGTGTTTACATCAGCCCAATTGGTGATTTTTGCAGGATCAATTGGTTCAAGCAATCCTGCTTCGTGCCATTTCGCAACTGACTGGCTGCAAGGGTGCGAAACATCGGCGCGGAAACCGGCGCGAAGTTTTTGGAACGCTTCTTCTTCTTCACCGAAGAATGCATATGTTGGCGGCCCACCGTATTGAGTGACGTAGTTTTGGAAAAAACCTTCATCCTCATAGCCAGACCAGTCAAAGATCACCAAATCGCCAGAATCCGCGATTGCCGCGCCACAAGCAAAACCTGACAACACAGTGCCAAGCATCAGTTTCTTAATGGAATTTTTCATTTTCTCTCCCTGAGATTTTTTACTCTTTAAAAGGCTATGCGACTGTCAAAAATTTCTCAAGGAAATGTTTGGCAATGTCCCATCTTCACTTTACTTTTCGAACTCTACGCTGACCTTTTGAATGGCCGCCTCAAGTATATCAAACATCAAATCGATCTCTTTTTCAGTTATGATCAACGGGGGCGAGAATACGCACATATTGATCAGCGGACGCACAAGCAAACCCATATCCTGACAAACTTCGTCTAATCGGGCACCGATTTTTTGCTCATCCTCAAACCGTGATCCATCCTTGGTCAGACGGCATTCCACACAGCCAACCAAACCCTCGCCACGGGCATCGCCGATGATTGGATATTTGGTCAATGAACGTAGCCGCGCCTGAAATTGCGGTGTCACTGATCGCACGTGCGCCAACAGGTTTTCATCTTCAAAAATCTCAATATTCTTTAGGGCGGCCGCACAGCTGACTGGATGGGCCGAATAAGTATATCCGTTAGAAAACGGCGCGGCCCCTGCCCCTGTCATCCGTTCCATCACCGCGTCTGAAATCAGACAAGCACCAAGTGGTAGGTAGCCAGATGTCAGACCCTTGGCACATGTGATCATATCAGGCACGATACCGAAAACTTCTTCTGATGAAAACCAATGGCCCAAGCGGCCAAAGCCAGTGACAACTTCATCTGAAATATAAAGAATGTCATGGGCGCGACAAACATCCAACGTACGCTTGTGGTAACCTTTGGGTGGTACAATCACACCGCCAGAACACAAAATCGGCTCGGCAATATAGGCACCAATGTTGTCAGCACCGACCTCTGCAATCAAGTTTTCTAGATCGGCCACTTTTTCATCGCACCAAGCCGCCTCATCCATCCCATCTGGACGGATATAGGGATTAATGTTGGGCAAAAACCGAACCAATCGTTGCTCAGCGTCAAACTTGGTGACACTGCGTTCCTTGCCCGACACGGTAGAGGCCAAGTACGTCGATCCATGATATCCTTTTTCCCGCGCCAGAACGATCTTTTTGTCCGGGCGACCAAGGGAATTATTCATGTAATGCATGGCGCGGATCGCAGTATCCACAGCGGTTGAACCACCCGTTGTAAAGAACACAGTATTCAAATCACCAGGCGAAAACTCGATCATACGTTTGGCCAGAACCGCCGAAGGTTCCGTCGCTTTGGTAAAGGGCGATGCATAAGGCAGTTTCATCACTTGATCGGAGATTGCCTTCGCCATTTCGGGTCGATCATACCCAATTTGAACACACCACATGCCACCGGGTCCATCCAGAAACTTGTTACCCTCGCCGTCATAGAGAAAAATGCCTTTAGCGGTATCAACCAACAGATTGTCATAGCCCCGCCATTCACTCATTTCATGCCAAGGGTGCAACACGTGGTTGCGATCCCATTCAAGAAGGGTTTCTGCCGTCGGCTCATTTGTCATCATGTTGTTCACGAAATATCCACCTTTAGGTTTGATTTACCAACTTCCAGTGTTTTCCATAGACGCCCAAGGTTCGGCCGCCGGCAAAGGTTCACCTTGTTGCAAAATTTCAAATGAAATGCCGTCGGGTGACTTAAAAAACGCCATACGCCCATCACGTGGCGGGCGATTTATTGTGACACCCGCATCCTGCATGCGTTGGCAATATTCATAAATGTTTTTAACAGAATAACACAGATGACCAAAATTACGTCCGCCAGTGTATTCCTCATCACCGTCCCAATTATATGTCAGCTCTAATTCCGGCGCGCGTTCGGATGCAACTTGGGCCGCATCTTCATCCGCCGTTAAAAATATCAACGAAAAACGGCCAGATTCGTAATCATTTCGCTTGGTCTGTACCATGCCCATTTTGTTGACGTAAAAATCAAGACTTGCCTCGACGTCGGTGACACGCACCATGGTGTGTAAATATTTCATTTGGATCCCTTTTCGTTTGTAAAAACTCTGACAGAGGAACATTCAGTTGGCAATCCATCGTCGCAAACTCGTGACAATATCCTCCGCCAAAAAAATTGTTTCTCTAATCAGATCAATTGGCCAGCATCGTCGGACTATAGGCAACCAATTCCACGGTGTTACCTTCGGGATCTTCTGTGAAAACACCACGCCAGCCGATCCAGTCAAATTGTTGTACACGAAAGGTTAACCCGTGATGCCGATACCAATCCATGATTGCGTCTTGTTCTGAGAAATCCACCGTCAAAGCGATGTGATGCAGCGATGATCGTTCGCCACGTATAGGGGGCAAATGGGATTGAGCGTGCAATTCTGTTCGCCCCGCGTCGCGCGCAAACAGCGCCAGCGCCGTCGTGTGCCCGCCGTGTCCGGGCGAGATCCTAAAGAACACGATCGCATCGCCTTCTTTACCAGACAGCACCTCAAGCCCGATGATGTCGCGATAAAACTTCATCATCTCATCGACGTTTTCACAGCGAATGGCAATTTCACCTAACGCCTTAACTTGAAAACCACGTTTCATAATCAATTCTCCGATCAAAGGGGCAAAGGTAGTTTACTTTGGCCCCATAAAAAATCAAAACCGGCTCAGACGGGGAGAGCGCCTAAGCCGGTTGATTGATCACTGGCTATGCCAACGACCTGTCCCAATTGGGACCTGACCAACAGGTCCATTACGCATTGGGGCTATCTTTACTCGACTAAATTGACCCATTTTGGCAACTATAAACACCGCAATTTTACCAATTGGTCAGTTTTAACCTAACACCTATGCAAGAGACGTCAAGAATTGTATTAAAGTATTTATCCGACCCTCGTTATGGTGGGCCAAATTGATCTGGATAAAATGACCGATACCCCTGCAAAGATGACAAGAAATCAAAAACAAAAGCGCCAAATGATTTTGGACGCCGCTTTGGATGTGTTTTCTTTAGACGGTTTTCGGGGCACGAGTTTGGATCAAATCGCCCTGAAAGCCGGAATATCAAAGCCGAATCTTTTGTATTATTTTTCGGGCAAAGAAGAAATTCATACAGCTCTACTTGAAGGGTTACTGGACGCTTGGCTTGCCCCTTTGCGTGCTATGGATGCCCAAGGTGATCCATTAACCGAAGTGCTGAAGTATTTGGATGCAAAAATGAATATGGCGATGTCCTATCCGTTAGAAAGCCGCCTTTTTGCCAACGAAATTTTACGCGGTGCGCCTCATTTAGAAAACTATCTGAAGGGCTCGCTTAAGTCCTTGGTTGAGGAAAAATCCATCCTTTTGCAAAAATGGATGGATCTGGGGCAACTTCGCCAAGTTAATCCCAAGCATTTGTTCTTTTCCATTTGGGCCATGACCCAGCACTACGCTGATTTTGACGTTCAAGTTTCGGCAATTTTGGGTGAGGATCGCGAAAGTAATTTTGCCCAAGCACGTGCATTTCAAGCAACTATGATTTCGCAACTACTTGCCCCCTGATTGCCCCTCACGCCCCTGCATCAACAATGCAATAAGGGCACAAACGCATAGCAAAACACCAATCAAAACAATTGACTTAGGCGTACCCGCCCCCAATACCATTTCCCACATAAGAACCACGCTGGGCGTGAAATATGTATAAGCCATTACTTTGGCCGCCGGAATTCTAAGGCTGGCATATTGCAACAAAAAGAATGTCGTACTTGTTGCCGCCAACGACACATAGGCCAACACCCACCAAACGGCAGCAGGCATCGCGGCGTAATCAGCGTGACACATTTCAGGCCACGCATATATCCACAAAAGCACGCTGCCACCGATAAGCATACCGGCCGTAAATACAGCCGGTGGTTCCCCTCGATTTAGACGTGGCACAAGAGGCGCATAAAGCGCGTGCGCGGCGACACCGATGAAAAATATGGCCTCACCTCGGCCTATGTCGAGCGCTAATACACGGGCAAGATCGCCCTGGAAAATCACCCATAAGGCACCGATCGCACCGATCAAAAGGGCACCAGCAATGCGATGATTTGTGACTTGGCGCAACAATATCCACCCAAAACCCGCGGCAATAAAGGGTGTAAGCGTAAAAACCGCCGCCATTGAAACAGGGCTCGCTGTTTTAAGCCCCTCAAACATCAGAACAAAATAAAGGGCCATTAAGAATCCCATCAGGAAATAACGCCAAGCCGCCTTGGCGTGCTCCCTTTTAAAACTGCCTTGAATGATCACAATACTAGACAGAAAAATCGCCCCGATTGTGAACCTTAACGTGGTTAGAACCACTGGTGCGATGTCATTGGCGACACGCCCCCCAAAGGCAAAGGAGCCTGCCACCAGGATTGAAAAGGCTAACATCGCGAGATGTCCTTGGCGTTGGCCTTGGCTTAATTTGCTGCGCTTCAATGGATCACAGATTGTAGATGTAAAAATCACGCAAGGCATCACCTTCTAGATCAGCCGTTTTACCAACCTCTTCGCGACGCATGAAAATGTGATTATCAACCAGTTCTTGGCCAACGGCAGCAGACAAAACAGTGTCGCCTTCTAGATCATTGATTGCCCCTGCAAGATCCGTGGCACAACCGGTTTTAGCATCAACCGTTGCCATGCAATCACCGGTTTCCATCGCTGGCAACGCATAACCGTTTGCGACACCCAAGCGCGCGGCTTGTAATACAGCAGCAACGGCAGTGTAAGGATTAGATGACGCATCAGCCATACGATGTTCAAGACGCGCCTTTTTCCCACCTTCACTAGAAACGCGGGTCGTTACACCACGATGATCCCCTGCCCAGTTTTGCCAATAGCCGGACAAAGACGCTGGTTGCAGACGTTTATAACTTGGCGTCGTCGGTGCAATGAGACCGGCCAACCCATTGTGGTGATGCATAAGGCCAGCCACGCACCCTTTGGCCAAATCATTCATGCCAGGGTTGCCAGATTGGTCGGTGGCCAACGCATTATTACCATCTGCATCATTGAACGAAAAGTTGATGTGCATGCCAGAACCGCCCGCCTCGTCTATCGGCTTGGGCATAAACGTCAAAACAACGCCGTGTTCTAATGCAACCTCGCGAGCCATTAGTTTGAACAAGAATATGTCATCCACAGCCTTCAGGGCATCATCAAACGTCAGGGTAAATTCAAATTGCGGCGCGTCATATTCGGCGGTCAACATGTCCAATGAAAAACCCAGTTCCTCGGCTGTTTCCCAAATCGCTTCTGTAAATCGTATCGGGTCGGCAAATGGCCCCGTTCCATAGACAGTCGCCCCCGGTGTGTCATAGGGGCGAAGTTTTCCTGTCTCGTCACTTACAAAAGCAAAGCATTCCAGTTCGATGCCAATTTTGGGCGTCAGTCCCATTGATTGCCAATCAGCAATTGCACGTTTTAGTGCTTGGCGCCCGCAAAGTGTCAACGCCTCACCGTCGGTATCGTAAAGATCCCCAACCACGATTTTCTGACCGATATCCCAGCTTTCGCGAATGTCCTCGCCTCGGTAGCGGCATTCCATATCTGGCAGGCCCTCCATCATCATGGCACCGGGTGCATCCAACAAATCCTTGTCAAAATGTACACCGAACGTTGGCCTTGCAAAACGACTGGCGCCATCCCCAATTTTGGAGGCCGGCAAATATTTCCCACGTGGTAAACCAAGGTGGTCACAAAACAGTACGCGCAAACGATCTTTCATAATTCAATCCCTTTGTCTGCGCGTAATACGCACTGGTAACTTCTTAATTCCGCCAACAAAGTTTGATCTAAGGAATTGATATTCACCGTCAAATTCAACCTTTGAAACTCGTTTCACAAATTCTTCAAACAGAACACGCACTTCTAATTTTGCCAACCACATGCCTAAACAAACATGTGGCCCCCCTTGCCCAAACGACATGTGTTGATTGGGGCGGCGGGTCAAATCAACACGCATGGGATCTTTGAATATGTTCGGGTCACGATTGGCCGATGCAAACCACAGCATAACCTTGTCGCCCTCGCGTATGGTTTTGCCATGCAATTCCGTATCCTGCGTAGCGGTGCGACGAAAATAGGTGGCAGGCGTGGCCCAACGGATCACCTCATCCGCCATACGATCCCAAATTTCGCCACCAGCATGCAGTTGATCGATCAATTCTGGCTGCCCACAAAGTGCCTGAATGCCGCCCGCAAGCGAATAACGCGTCGTGTCATTACCAGCGGCCACCAAAAGGCAAAAGAAGTTGCGAAACTCGCTTTCGGAAATTACATTTCCGTCCTCATCAGGCTGACGGATCATATGCAAGACGCCGTTTGTGTCGCCGCTTGCCTCTTTGTCTTCCATCAGTTTTTGAGCATAGGAATACAGCTCGGCCCCTGCAGGTGAATTAAACGGCATCATCCGAAAGTCACTGGTTGTCAGCTTGTCCATCACGTGATCGGTAAAATCAGGATCCGTATTCGCCATAAGCGCGTCCCCTTTATCCACCAGCCAAGGTAAATCCTTATCCGGCGTACCAATCACCCGACCCAACATTCGCATGGGTAATTCGCGGGCAATCATACGCGTCGCATCAAAACTATCTTCCTCCAGAACACGGTCCAGTATTTCCACACATATTTCGCGAATTTGGTCTTCAAATTTGGCCATCATTGGCTTGGAAAATGCGGCGAATAGTTTTCGGCGCGATGCTGTGTGTTCAGGGGCGTCTGTTTCCTGAAACGTGCGTCGTGCCAGATATTCTTCGTAACTTTGATCTTCCATTCGAATGCCGCGTGCCGAGGAAAATATCTGCGGGTTCTTGTTCGCGGTCCAAACATCCGCGTGGCGTGTTAGGTTCCAAAAACCATCGCCACCCGACCATTCTTGCCAGTTTGCGGGATCATCTCGGCGCAAGCGTTCAAAGGTATTGTGCGGCGTGCCATTGGCAAATACATCGTGCGAGGAAAGGTCCGCAAATCCATCGTCTGTTGCTGTCCAAACTGTCATCACTTGCTCCTGTTCTTTTCCCATCCTAAGGTGCAATTTAATCTGCGCAAGCAAAAGGATAACAAAATGCATATTGCCGTGTTGATGGCCCAAACCGATGAATCCGAGTTTGCGCGGTCATATGCTGATGATGGTGAAAAATTCATCGCCCTATTACAGCCTTTGCGCCCTGATTGGCGGTTCACTAATTTTTCCGTCATCACCGATGAATTTCCAGACGATATCACCAAGTTTGATGGCGTGATAATTACCGGCAGCATGGCATCGGCCAACGACCCTGATCCATGGGTTGCGCGCCTGAATGATCTTATTCAGACAGCCGACAAAGCAAAAACGCCCATGTTCGGCGCCTGTTTTGGGCATCAAATCATAGCGCACGCATTGGGCGGCACTGTTGGTTCAAACCCGCAAGGATGGGTTTTTGGCGCTGTTTCTTCGCATATTTTGACGGCCTGCCCGTGGCATGGAAACCCTAGCCTTTATGCAGCCCACCAAGAACAAGTGTTGAAAATGCCCGATGGCGCCATTGTTGTTGCCAGTGCGCCAGATACACCGGTCGCTGCCTTCACCAAGGGAAAACATATTGCGACAACGCAGTATCATCCTGAAATATCGCCAGATTTTTTTGCAGCTTTGCAGGTTCAATTGGCGAATTACTTGCCCAAAGACGTTGTCGAGAACGCATCAGTTGCCCCCGTCGATCAGACTGATTTTGCAGAAGGAATTGCACGTTTTTTTGAAGCCGCAAAACTTGGCTAAAACCGCGGAATTTATCCACTGTACGCTGCCATAATTCCGCGTAATTCAGCCAACCCCCGCAGACGTCCGATCAACGGATACCCCGGCTGACTACTACGGTTCAAATCATCCAATAAGTCTTGCCCATGATCGGGTCGCATCGGGATTTGCCAGTCATCGCGTCCTTGCGCTGTGCGTCGCGTTTCTTCATCTAACAACGCATTGACGACAGCGACCATATTTGTGTCGCCTTCCAAATGCGGCGCTTCAAAAAAATCAGGACGCGCCGGATCAATGCTCGGCAGGCGTTTGGTGTTTCTGAGATGGGCAAAGTGAATTTTGTGACCTAGCTGGCGAATGAATTCAACGCCATCAAATCCGGCAGAAACACCCAATGAACCCGTGCAAAACGTGGCCCCATTTGCAGGGCTGTCAACAGCATCAAGAACCGCTTTATAATCTGCAGTTGATGACATCACACGCGGTAAACCCATCAAAGAAAACGGTGGATCATCGGGGTGACAGCAAAGTCGCATGCCGAGCTTTTCAGCGTGCGGCACCACTTCACCCAAAAAATCGATCAAATTTTGACGGAGCTTGCCCGCATCAATCTCGGCATAATCCAACAACTGACGGTGTAAATCATCTAGCGTCCAGCCTTCGTTTGCGCCAGGCAGGCCGCAAATGATGTTGTCTTGTAGATCTTGCTTTTCGGCATCTGACATTTTGTCAAACTGCGTTTTTGCAGCATTCGTAATCTCGGCGTTATAATCGTCACGCGCGTTTGTTCGCTTCAGCACGAACAAATCAAACACCGCGAAATCAAGCAGATTAAACTGCATCGCCACACCGCCATGTGCCTGTTTTTTGCGCAAAGTTGTTCGTGTCCAATCCAATATTGGCATAAAATTATAGCAGATTGTTTTCAGCCCTGCGGCCGCCAGATTATCCATGCTTTCACGGTAAGCGGTAAAATGCGCTTTCGCGTCACTTGATTGCGTTTTTATCGCTTCAGAGACTGGTAAACTTTCAACAACATCCCAACCAATACCATGGGGGGCGGCAATCATCGCCTGACGTTCTAGAATGTCTGCCAAGGGCCAAACTTCGCCAGGTGGAAATTGATGCAAGGCACTTACAACGCCTTCAACACCAACTTGTGCAAGTTGTTCAATTTTCACGGTGTCTGCCGGACCAAACCATCGCCAACATTGTTGCATTTTTTCACCCTCAGCATCTGGAAATAGAACGGTTAAAGAATTGCAAAAATAATCCCAAACGGAAAGGCCAAAACGCTGGATATTTAGTGCAATTTTCTGGCATTGTACCCAAAAGGGAGAATTCCATGTCGCATCGTTTGTCAGGTATCGCAGCCCAACTTTATGAGGGCATTAAAGACACCCCGATTTTGTCGCCCCATGGCCACTGTGATCCCTCGTGGTTTGCGACGGATCAGGCATTTGCCGATCCAGCGCAATTGTTGGTTATTCCTGATCATTACGTTTTTCGCATGCTTTATTCCCAAGGTATTCCACTAGAAAAGCTCGGTATTGGTGGTGTCGCCTATGACCCACGCGCGGTTTTCCAAATATTTGCTGACAATTGGCATCTGTTTTTGGGCACGCCCAGCCGTGTTTGGATTGAATTCGTTTTATATCAAACCCTTGGCGTTGATATTCTTACGCCTGAAACCGCTAACACTGTGTATGATCAAATCGCTGCAAAACTAAATTTGCCAGAATACCGCCCGCGCGCGCTCTATAAACGTTTTGGGATAGAAGCATTGGCAACGACGGACAGTGCGCTTGACGATCTGTCCCATCACTCAACAAGTATCGATGCCGATTGGGGTGGCAAAATCGTACCAACCTTTCGCCCTGACGGGGTACTTGATCCGAATGATCCGCAGTTTTCTGCAAATATTGAAAAACTGGCCGAGGTCAGTGGCCAAGACACCAATAGCCTTGAAGGATACCTTACAGCCCTTCGGCAACGCCGCATGTTTTTCAAATCCTTAGGATCCACTGCCACGGATCATGCAATTGAGGTTGTTCATACAGAATGGATAGAAAAAGCCGATCTAGAACCTTTGTTTCAACGAGTTAAGTCCAACCCAACGCCTGACGAGGCGGCGCGGTTTTATGGTCATATGCTCATAGAAATGGCCCAGATGTCATTGGATGATGGGTTGGTAATGCAACTACATGCCGGATCAAGACGAAACACAAACGCCGCAATTTTGGATCGATTTGGTCGAGACATGGGCGCGGACATTCCTGTGGCAACTGAATGGGTGCGCGGGCTTGATGCACTGTTAAACCGTGTTGGCAATGATCCACGTTTAACCTTGATCCTGTTTACGTTGGATGAGGCTACTTATGCCCGCGAATTGGCCCCTATGGTGGGTCATTGGCCCTGTTTACGCCTTGGGCCACCTTGGTGGTTTCACGACAGTGCAGCAGGTATTGCGCGATATTTTGACAATGTTGTGGAAACGGCTGGTTATTACAATTTGGCCGGTTTTAACGACGACACCCGCGCATTTTTGTCAATTCCCGCCCGTCATGATCTTTGGCGACGTGGCGTGGCGGCGCATTTGGCTTTGATGGTCAACAAACGATATTTTGGAATTCGTGACGCCGAAATTCTGGCGGACCAACTTACCATCGGACTTGCGCGTAAAACTTATCGGATGGAGCCATAACATGCCGCAAATTCTGCACTTTGGCGTTGGTAATTTCTTTCGCGCACATCAAGCGGCCTATACAGCCTTGGCCGGTGGTGACTGGCGTATCAGCGGTGTTTCGATGCGCTCTGATGCCATGCGCCGGGCAATGGCGGCGGATAATTTCGCCTATACTTTGGTGGTTGAGGGCGGCCCACAATCTGAATTTCAAGTAATTGATGTCATTGACGATATTCTGTTGGCCCCAACGCAACCTGATGAAATTTTGACCAAGTTGGCCGACGCCGATGTGCAAATTGTAACAGCTACAGTCACAGAAAAAGGGTACCATCTGGCCGCAAATGGCGAACTTGAATTGGGTGATCCTGACATTCAACATGACATGAACGGCACGCCAAAAACATTAATCGGATTTTTGGCAATCGGGTTGTCACAACGCAAAACGCCTATGACCATATTAAGTTGTGACAATCGCATGGACAATGGGCGTGTGCTTGAGCGAGCGGTTAAAAAATTTGCAAGCGCAGCAGGCTTGAACATAAATTGGAACCTGTTCATGTTTCCAAATTCTATGGTCGATCGCATCACGCCAGCGACCACGGATGAATTGCGCAACAGAGTTGCCGCAATGGGGTATCCGGCGACAGCCCCTGTTCCGACCGAAGCCTTCAGCGAATGGGTGATTGAGGATAATTTTGCAACGCCCCGCCCTGACTGGGCCGCCGCTGGCGCACGCTTTGTGACGGATGTTGCCCCCCACGAAATGCGCAAACTTCGCATGCTGAATGGTGCGCACTCGATGCTGGCGTATCAGGGTGTTTTAGCAGGGCATGAATTTGTTCACCAAGCGATTGCAGACCCCACATTACTGGCCACCACACAAGGATTGATGGCCGAAGCCGCATTGACCTTGCCTGTGGAATTACAAGATATGTCCGCACAATATGGTCGTGATCTAATAGCGCGCTTTGCCAACCCATCATTGGCCCACAGCTTGCGCCAAATCGCCATGGATGGAAGCCAGAAAATCCCCTACCGCTTTTTGCAATCTCGCACGGCATTGCGCGAAATGAACATGCCTTCCCCTTGTTTGGATGCAGCATTACAAGCGTGGATGGATTTTTGCCGCGCAGAAACCAAAGCGGGCCGTCAGATAAACGACCCCTTAGGCCGCGCCATCGCGGATGCGAGCACACGCGATGACTTTGCCCATATTCTGGGTGTTGATCCTGCTAAACTATAAGGGGGCAATCGCGCCGCGATGCCCAACGACATTGGCCGCGCACATGTGCCCTGCCATAGCAGACGTTGCGTCGTCTGCCCCTGACAAAAGCCGTGCCAAATAGGCGCCATTAAAGCTGTCACCGGCAGCCGTTGTATCAACAACCTTTGCAGCCTCTGGGTAAATCACGCCTGTCACGTTTGGCACGAAAGGCCCACTTGGCCCCCGTTTAAGGGCAAGGTGTTTGGGTGCATAACCCTCAAACCGCTTTTGAACATCGGCTTCTGTATCATCCCCAAACAACGCCATTTCGTCATCAATTGATGGCATCGAAATATCAGCGATTTCCCAAGCAGCCCCAATCACCGCTTTGGCTGTTTCTTTGTCTTCCCACAGGCGGGGGCGGTAATTGCTATCAAAGGCAAACTGCCCTTGATAGTCCGCTAAAAAGGCGAACAAACCTTGGCGCACATGAACCGGCATAATAGCAAGGGAAATTCCCGAAAGATAAATCGCATCATAGGACGAAAGCGCAGAAAAATCGACGTCACCTTTCCGATCAAACAAGCCGCGCGCAGCCGCATTTTCGCGCCAATAAGTGAATGAGCGTTCTCCCGCATCATCTGTGTTTATTGCATATAGACCCGGAATTCGGTCTGCATCCATTTCTATCTGATCTATACCCAAACCTTGTGACGCAATGAAATCACGAATTCGGTCAGAAAAACTGTCACCACCCAATCGCGTGACGTAATCAATCTGCAACTCTGGTGCTGTTCGTTTCATGTAAATTGCGGTGTTCAACGTATCGCCTGCCACACCAAGTTTGGAATGGTCCGTGGCGTCAATTGACAACTCGATCATGGCCTCACCGATACAGGCTACTTTCATGTCTGGGTTCCTCTTATTTCTGCGCGTTTCCAAATGATCAAACCAGACAGGATGATGATCGCTGCGCCAATTAGGGTAAACTTATCCGGTATGTGGGCGAATACCAAATAGCTGCTGATCGTCAAATAGATCAGGAATGAATACGTATAGGGCATTAAAGTATTTGCCGTGGCGTATACGTGCGCGCGGGTCAAAAGTTCGTGCCCCAACCACCCCCAAAAACCCAGACCGATCATGACGATCAAGGCAAAAGTCGTGTCCATTGGTACCCAAGTATATATTGCAATGGGCAGCAGTAGAACGGTGCCAAGCAACCCCATGTAAAACTGCATGGTTTCGGTAGCAACAACACCTGACAAACGACGCGTGAGAATGGAATAAAACGCCAATGAAAAGGCATTATAGACGTTCAGTAACGCTGCCCAATGGAATGTTTCGCCAAAGGGGCGAATGACGACCATCACGCCGATAAAACCTAGCAAAATTGCAAACCAGCGCCACGGGCCGACCTTTTCCCCCAGCAATGGACCAGACAAGGCACAAAGGATAATTGGTGACGAAAACATGATCGACGCAGTGATTGTTAGCGGCACATATTTCAGCGCGATAAAATTCAAAACAGTGGCGCTGACCAAAAGGAATGCACGTAAAAGCACCAACCAGAAATGTGAGGTGCCAAAACGTGACCAGCCCTGTCCGCCCCGCGCCACAAGCGCCGTCGAAATCACAAAATGGCCTACATAGCGCATAAACGCCAACTGAAAGGCATGGGCACCCAAGATTAACAACCATTTGACGGATGTATCAACAAAAGAAAAGAACAACCAAGCCAACAGCATTAAGCCAATGCCTAGGTTTGCATTATCCTGAAGTGCCCGCGCCTGAGGCCGCATTTAGCCCTTGAACCGATCAGCGTAGAAATCGACCATTTGAGATACCATTAGATCACCGCGACCCTCATCGCTGGCAGAACGCAACGCATTCAATGCACCGCCAACCATTTGGCTTTCAACATTGGCATCGCGCGCCATCTGATCGTAATAACCCAAATCTTTGGCGGCGTTTTTGATCGCAAAAGCCAATTGGTTTGGATCATTGTCAACGCCATATGCCTTAACAAAGCCCATCATGCCGGAATGCAATGGACCCGCCGCGATCACGTCGTAAACTTTGCCGCGATCAACGCCCGCGACATCGGCCATGGCGAAAACTTCGGCCATCGCATTGGCAACTGTCATACCAAAGAAGTTGTTCATCAACTTAATTGTGTGGCCCGAGCCCAGCGCACCAAGGTGGAAAACGTTTTCACCCAAATCTTCTAGCACTGGTTTTACATTTTCAAACGCAGCCTCGTCGCCTGCCGCCATGATGTTTAACAACCCATCAACGGCGTGTGCAGGTGTACGCCCCAAAGGCGCATCAAGATATGCGCCACCAACTGCGGCAACTTCGGCGCCCAGCGCCCGTGTTGATGCTGGCAAGCTTGTGCCAAAATCAATAACAGTCGCGCCTTTGTTCAGACCGGCGATGATGCCGTCTTCGCCGCGCATACGCGCCTCAACATTTGCAGAAGTATCGATGCAAAGCATAACAATGTCGCTGGCGGCGGCCAATTCATGAGCGGTCGAAACCTCGGTTGCGCCACGGGCAACGGCTGCATCAATTGCATCACGTGAGCGGTTTGCCATCAATGTCAGGCTGTAACCTTGGTCGATCAAACGATTTACCATTGCGGCACCCATTAGGCCAAGGCCGATAAATCCAATTGTTGGTTTGCTCACTGTTTTATTCCTTCGCTGTATCAAAAGAGCGGTTTTTTAAACCCTTTTGAATTTCATAGATTGATATTGCTACATTCGGTTGCGGCTGGGGAATTCGTACTGGAATATCCTTAAGCCGGGGATTTTTCGTGCTGCTACCACACAGCATTCGGGTATCATAGTCCTCGATACCCTCCCATCGGGTCATTGATCCCATAATTGGGAAAGCATCAGCCGCCATCATTTCATAAAACAGAATGCGACGGGCATGATCAGATGTGTTAAGGGCCGACCCATGAATGATCCGCCCATGGTGGATACTGACCGATCCAGCCGGACCCGTCAGTTGCACGGCATCTTTGATGTCTAAGCCATGATCTTGGGGTCGCATGGCGCCTGCAAAAACACCGTCAACGTGATGGTCATAGACAGGCCCCTTGTGCGAGCCCGGAAAAACCATAAGCGGGCCATTTTCAGCCGCCATGTCGTCGATACAGATGCCAATGGCTAGAATGTCGTCATTTGTGTGGGGGTAAAAGGCATAATCTTGATGCCATTCAACCGCCGCGCCATAACCGGCTGATTTCATGTTCAATTTACTGGTATGTAGACGCAAGTTTGGGCCCGCCAAATCACGTGCTGGGGCCAAAACATGATCCGACGTCATCAATTCATTCATAATGTCGCTGATTGTATGGGGCAGTTTTACCCGTCTTAGGCGTGGCGCATCTGGTTTATGGGTGTCTTCCAAATCAAGGCGATCATTACTGGCAGTCATGCCTCTTGCCTCATCTTCAAACCGCGCGATCTCTGATCTTATTTTGGCGGTCCAGTCATCGGGAATTTGTTTTTCTAAAACCAAATATCCATTTTCACCGTAAAAATCGACCTGTTCATCATTTAGTACTTCGCGATCTGAAGCCATTACATCACCGCCCCTATTTGCCATGGTACAAATTCATAGTCGCCCAGACCCTGCGCCTCTGATTTCGTTTGCTCACCTGATGCAACGCGCAAAAACATCTCGTAGATTTCACGGCCTTTTTCCTCAAGTGATTGACCGCCGTTCAGCATGGTGCCTGCATCAATATCCATATCTTCGGACATTTTGCGGGCCATTTCCGAATTGGTTGCCACCTTGATGGTCGGTGATGGTTTACTGCCAAAGGCCGATCCACGCCCCGTGGTGAAACACACCAAATTACAGCCCCCCGCAATTTGCCCAGTCACACTAGCTGGATCGTACCCAGGACTGTCCATGAAGGTGAAACCGCGCGATGTAACGGCCTCTGCATATTTGAAAACACCTGTTAGCGGCGAGGTTCCCCCCTTGGCCGCAGCACCCAGTGATTTTTCAAGGATCGTTGTGAGCCCACCCTTTTTATTACCAGGTGATGGGTTGTTATCCATACTGCCTTTGTTGCGTTTGGTGTAATCCTCCCACCAATTCACTAGACCAATCAGCTTTTGCCCAATCTCGGGCGTTTCAGCACGCCGTGTTAGCAAGTGTTCTGCGCCGTAAATTTCAGGTGTTTCCGCCAACACGCCTGTACCACCTTGGGCCGCAAGCAAATCACAAGCATAGCCCAGCGCCGGATTGGCCGTAATCCCCGACCACGCATCAGACCCCCCACATTGCAACGCCACCATCAATTCAGACGCAGGGCATTCAGTGCGCGAAATTTTATTGGCCTTTGGCAACATCGCGCGAATTTTTTCGACACCCATTTCCACAGTTCGTCGCAGACCTGCAACGTTTTGAATGTTCATCGTTTGAAATGTCGTGGAATGCTTAAGACCCCACGCCTCAAGCAACCAATCGATTTGGTTCATTTCACACCCCAAGCCAACCATCAACACGCCACCATGATTGGCGTGGCGTGCATATCCCCACATCACGCGTTGCAGGGCCTCGAACCCTTCGCCGTCGCCTGCCATGCCACAGCCAGTGCCATGAACAAATGCCACAACACCATCCACGTTTGGGTATTGCGCCATTTCTTCGGGGCCAAAGCTGTCAGCGATCATTCGTGCAGCGGTTGCCGAACAATTCACCGATGTAATTATCGCGATGTAATTACGTGTACCTACACGCCCATTTTCGCGACGATATCCCATGAAGGTATCATGCTTTGTTGGGGCTGATACGGGCCGCAGGTCATTGGCAAATTCATAGGCCTGATCTGTTGCGCGAAATTCCACGTTGTGCGTATGCACATGATCACCCGCCGCGATATCCTGACTGGCATAGCCAATCAGTTGCGCATATTTGCGCACAGCATCGCCTTTAACCATCGCTTGCGTTGCTATTTTATGGCCGGAAGGTATCAACGCCGTCGTTGTTACCCCTTCAACGAGTGTACCCACCTCCATACTACGGGTGGCGGTTACAACTGTATCACTTTCGTGCAATCGGATCGTGTTCATGAAATTTCCTTAGCACAAAAAGGTGCGTCACTTTTCCAGCGGTGAATGGGAATATGCGGTGCAGCGGCCAGTTCAGCGCGGGCGGTTTCCCACAGCGATTTCCAGCCCCGCCAATCACGCAATTCTTGTTCAGGGTTTATTTTACTGCGCGCAACAAAAGAAGGGAAATGTTCACGACCCGTGTCTTGCCCCGTCACGTTATATCGCAAATCAAATGACCATCGAAAATCATCCGATCGATTAATTAAACTGGAATGAGGCGTCAGTGGATGAAACATCACCATGCCCCCTGCGCCTACAGGCAAAGGCACAGCCGCGGCTTCGTCAACAAACCCATCCGCAATTGCGGTCTGCACCTTTGGGCAATGGGGCAGCATTTTATCATGGGCACGCGGCATTGCCTGCAAACACCCATTTTCAACTGTGGCGTCTGAAATAGCCAACCAACACGTAATCATCTCGGTTTTGTCCGCCGCCTCTAATCCGACACCGCGATCCTGATGCCAGTCAGTTGCGGTAATATGCGCGCGAATTTCATTTCCCGCCAATTGTGGTGCGGGTGGTTTGATCCGAATATGTTGAATAGGGTTTGAGGTGATTTCTTCACCCAATAAGGATTGAACGGCATCAAGAATGTTCTCGTTCACAACCATATCAAAAACGGCTGGCCCAAAATGCATCGGTGTATCCGCAGAGATCGTATCGCCGGGCAATGAAATATCAAAGGGTTGGAACCAATCACATCCGGCTTGATAGGAAATAGACAACTTTTCGGAAAACGTTAAGCCGACTGGGGAAACCGAAACGCGACCGGCCTGATACCAATCCGCGTAAAGGCGATCTAACAGACCAGAATATTCCGCCCTGATTTGCGCCAAATGCGAAGGCGACAGAACATTCGGCACCACAAGGAAACCGTCGCGATTAAAACTATCAATTTGGGTTTGGCTTAGCACGTTCTTCCCCTAGTTGATTTCTGAAACATTCGTCAAATTCAACAACACCAGCAGCGGCATCGCGCAACAAAAGATCAATCAACAGATATCTTGCCCAAACGATAGCTTTTGCCAATCAGCGCGGCAAGAAATATTTTATTTTATATTAATTTTGAGATTAATGTATTATCTCATTATTTTATATCTATACTCCGTTAAACAGTATTTGTTTGGAAAGCGCGCTATGTCAGACCCTACAGTTGAATTCGATGTTTTCAACAATCTACGCGATCGCCTTATTGCTGGCGCCTTTGAACATGGCGCAAAACTTAGGGCCGAGGTTTTGCGCGTTGAATATGATTGTTCTGCCAGCAACATTCGTGAAATCCTTTTTAGATTATCCATGGCAGGGTTGGTTGATTTCCAAGAACAACGTGGATTTCGCGTGCCTGTTCAATCAAAAACACGGCGTCACGAATTGGCGGAAATGCGCATATTGCTAGAGGCCGAAGGTCTTGAGCGTTCGATCAACAACGGCGGTGTCGAGTGGGAGGCGCGATTGACGGGTGCCCATCACAAGCTGTCTCATATTGAAAGCCGCATTTCCTCTACCGGTGAGGTTGAACCACTTGCTGCCTTGTGGAGCGTTGCTGAAAAAGAATTCCATCAGACGCTGTTGGCCGCCTGTGGTTCAACCCTGATGCAAACGACCCATGGTTTGATTTATGATCAATTCCGCCAACAGGTGGTGAATGCAAAAACCAATTATGGCTATTACAGCGACAACATCGTTGATCACAAAGCCATTCTTGATGCAGCTTTGGACCGAAACGCCCCTCTGGCGCGCCAAAAGGTGCACGAACATCTTGCGCGCAACCTTCGCGAAAACCACGCCGACATTGACACCAAATAACGGGTCCTAACTGCGCCCCAGATCATCATCCATGTAAACTTGGATGATTTCTTGGAAATTGCTTTCGGCCTTATACCCCAGTGAAATAGCCCTCTGTGGATCAAAATCACGGGGCCAACCCGCAACAATCTTCATCACAGCCTCGTCAGGTTTGGGTTTGATCAATGCCACTACCTTTTCACCTGCAAGGCTGCGCAATGCCTCAATTTGTTCAGCAACGGTACATGACACGCCGGGTAAATTAAGCGCGCGACGTCCTTCTAACCGCGCTGTATCAAGTGCTGCGGAATGACACAGGAAACCAACCGCTGAACGTGGCGAAGCATGCCAATGTCGGGTTGTATCTGACACAGGCAATATACCTTCTAACCCATTCAATGGTTCGCGAATGATGCCTGAAAAGAACGAAGATGCCGCCAAGTTCGCCTTACCTGGACGCACACAAATGGTTGGCAGGCGTATAGAAATGCCATCAATGAAACCTTTGCGGCTGAAATCAGAGACCATCAATTCGTCGATGGCTTTTTGCGCGCCGTAACTTGTTTGCGGCGCGCTAAGGAATGTATCGCTGATTTTCTCCTGAAATGGTGCTCCGAAAACTGCAATGGATGACGTGAAAACAAACCGCGGTACATATTGCCCATTAGTGGCCAGATGTTCTGCGCGCAATGCCTCAAGCAAAGACCACATGCTGGACATGTTCGTGGCCCAGCCTTTGTCAAAATTGGTTTCGGATTCACCAGACACAATTGCTGCCAGATGAAAAATCACATCGGGTCGTGCTGTGGCCACTTTGGCAATCAGCGCAGGATCGGTAAGATTGCCAGTGTGATGGGTATGAATAGCGGCACCATTTGGCGGAAAGCCAATATCAACGCCCGAAATTTCAAGGTCTGTGTCGCCATTTAACCCATTCGCCAACAAATGATGCGCCAGCTTTTGCCCGACCATACCGCCGGCACCAAGAATTAAAACCTTTGTCATATGTCCATTCCATTTTGTTTCTTAAGTTCCAAATACAAGCCCGAGTGATCCATGTCCGCCCCATCCATTTCATGAACAAAATGATCAAATCGATCGCGAATATGTTGTGTTACAGGCAAGGTTAGATCCAGCCCTGACGCCTCGGCCAATACGTTATCCAGATCTTTCAATTGGAATTTGCTAAGCCCGCCGGGGGCAAAGTTGCCTGTCGACATGCGTTCACCGTGTTGTTGTAAAATCACGCTGTCGGCAAATCCACCCTTCAGGGCCTTTCTAAGGGCTGCGGGATCAGCACCACCCTGTTCAGCCAGCAACATTGCCTCTGCCACGGCCCCAATCGTCACGGCAACAATCGTTTGATTGGCCAGCTTTGACAGTTGTCCGGCCCCAGTTGGGCCCACGTGAACGGGTCGTCCCATTGCCGCAAAAATGGGCTCTGCTGTGGCAAATGCGGTGGCCTTGCCGCCGACCATAATGGCAAGGCTTGCAGCCTCGGCCCCTTTGGTGCCACCTGAAACTGGCGCATCTAAGTGACCCACGCCTATGCTTGCCAAAACTTCTACGTGCTCGCGTGCTTCGGCGGGCTTGATGCTGGACATATCCAACCAAATCGCCCCTTTGTTCAGGGCCGATTGAACATTTGCATCAGCGATCAACGCCCCAACGGCTGCCCCATCGCTGAGCATTGTAATTACAAAATCCTTACCCAAAACCGCCTCTGCTGGGCTTGATGCCAAAATGGCCCCGTCGCGCACCAAAGGTTCCGCCTTAGCCATGCTGCGGTTCCAAACCGTCACCTCATAGCCAGCTTTCAACAGGTTTTGCGTCATCGGGAACCCCATCAAGCCAGTTCCCAACAAGGCAATTTTTGTAATTTCAGACATCGTTTTTCCCTTTAATTTTGCGCAGTCTAGATTTTTGATCGCACCTTGCCTTGGACTGTGGCACGATGGAAGCCAGATTCATATCCATCTTGCAACTGACTTTGATTTTGTGATTTGAATGGATCAGCGCGCAAAAGTTCATAGCGTTCATTCGCTTTTTATTCGTAAGATGCTGGGCCTAGCGCAATCAAATATTTGGGGAATAAATATGTTATCTCAGAGACTTAAAGGAAAACGCGCACTGATCACGGCAGCGGCTCAGGGCATTGGTCGCGCAAGCGCCCTTGCCATGGCGGCAGAGGGCGCGCAGGTGTTCGCAACCGACGTTAACATGGATGCACTATCCACAATTAAAGATGCGAATCACGAAAATATTGAAATTTTCGAAATTAATGTACTTGATGATACATCCGTAAAAGCAGGCATTGAACGTGCAGCGCCGGACATTCTGTTCAACTGTGCCGGCTATGTTCACAGCGGTACGGTTTTGGATGTAACGGATGAGGAATGGGATTTCGCATTTGATCTGAACGTACGCTCGCAACTGCGCACAATTCGCGCCGCCCTTCCAGGCATGTTGGATCGTGGTGTTGGATCGATCATCAACATGTCTTCGGCGCTATCGTCTGTGATCGGCGCCCCTGATCGTTTCATATACGGCACAACCAAAGCCGCGGTTTTGGGTATGACAAAATCCGTCGCCGCAGATTACATCACCAAAGGCATCCGCTGTAACGCCATTTGCCCGGGTACGGTTGAAAGCCCCAGCTGGCATGAACGTGTCAAAGCATTAGGCGAAAAACTGGGCAGCGAAGAGGCCGCAATGAAACAATTTGTATCACGCCAACCCATGGGTCGCGTTGCCAAAGCGGAAGAAATTGCCGCCCTAGTCGTTTACCTTGCGTCCGATGAAAGCGCATTTACCACAGGACAGGCCCATATCATTGACGGCGGTTGGTCCGGTTAAAGGAATAGAAAATGACAAAACACAAAATCGGTCCAATGGATCTACGTTCCCGCAAATGGTTCAACAATCCTGAAAACCCCGAAATGACCGCGCTGTATCTTGAGCGTTATTTGAACTACGGCCTTACCCGCGCCGAGCTGCAATCTGGCAAACCTATCATTGGCATCGCACAAACTGGCAGTGACCTAAGCCCTTGTAATCGCCACCATATTGAACTGACCAAACGGGTGCGTGACGGCATTATTGCGGCGGGCGGCACGGCAATTGAAATCCCAGTTCATCCTATTCAAGAAACCGGCAAACGCCCAACGGCGATGTTGGATCGAAACCTAGCCTATCTTTCTTTGGTGGAAACTTTGTTTGGCTATCCCCTTGATGGTGTCGTGCTGAATATTGGCTGTGACAAGACCACGCCCGCATTGTTAATGGCAGCCGCCACCGTGAATATTCCTGCTATCGCATTGTCTGTTGGCCCGATGTTGAACGGCTGGTTCCGTGGCAAACGCACCGGATCAGGCAGCATCGTTTGGCAGGCACGTGAAATGCTGGCAGCAGGCGAAATTGACGACGAAGGGTTCATGGAACTTGTCGCCTCATCCGCGCCATCCGTGGGCTATTGCAATACCATGGGCACAGCCACGACAATGAATTCCTTGGCCGAGGCATTGGGCATGCAGTTGCCCGGTTCCGCCGCCATCCCTGCCCCTTACCGTGAACGCGGTCAAATTTCATATGAAACCGGACAGCGAATTGTCGACATGGTATGGGAGGATTTGCGTCCTTCCGACATTATGACACGCAAGGCGTTTGAAAACGCGATTGTTGTGAATTCCGCCATAGGCGGTTCAACCAACGCACCGATCCATTTGAACGGCATTGCCCGCCATTTGGGTGTGGAATTGAACAACGACGATTGGCAAACTATCGGCCATGAGGTGCCTTTGCTGGTCAACTTGCAACCGGCTGGTGAATATTTAGGCGAAGACTATCATCAAGCAGGCGGCGTGCCCGCTGTAACCGGCGAACTAATCGCCAAAGGTCTGTTGCCACATCCTGATGCGATTACCGCCAATGGTAAATCTATGGGTGCAAATTGCGAGGCTCGTCGAAGCGAAAACAATGATGTCATCAAAAACGTCGACAATCCGATGCGCGAAAATGCTGGTTTCATCAATTTAACCGGCAATTTGTTTGACAGCGCGATCATGAAAACCAGTGTGATTGGCGATGCATTTCGCAAAACCTATCTTTCAAACCCTGACGACTTGAACGCCTTTGAAGGCCGCGCTGTTGTCTTTGATGGGCCAGAGGATTTCCATCATCGCATTGACGATCCTGCTGAAAATATTGACGAAAATTGTGTACTATTCATGCGTGGTGCGGGCCCTATTGGCTATCCAGGCGGGGCCGAGGTCGTGAATATGCGCCCTCCTGCTTATCTGATCAAACAAGGCGTCGAGGCATTGCCTTGCATCGGCGATGGTCGTCAATCTGGCACATCTGGTTCCCCATCCATCCTGAATGCATCCCCCGAAGCGGCAGCAGGCGGTGGATTGGCCCTGCTTAAAACTGGCGACATGGTGCGCGTGGATTTGACAAAATGTACCGTGAACATGCTGGTTGATCTGGGCGAACTTGCGGATCGCGCCACATTACTCGAGACCGAAGGCTTTCCATTCCCCGAAAGCCAATCCCCTTGGCAGCAATATTTCCGTGAAAAAGTCGAGCCGTTTTCGGATGGCATGATTTTGAAAGATGCTGACAAATATCAAGATATTGCGCGCAAATCTATGCCGCGTGACAACCATTAAAGGACTGACAACATGAAACTTCTTCGTTTTGGGCCCATGGGTTCTGAAAAACCAGGTATGCTAGATGACACTGGCACTTTGCGTGATTTAAGCGGCGTGATTGATGACATCAACGGCGCCACTATTGGTGATGCCGAACTTGATAAATTGCGTGCAATTGATCCAAGCACACTGCCAGCCGTAGAAGGTAATCCACGGCTTGGTGCGTGTGTTGGTAATATCGGCAAGTTTTTGTGTATTGGCCTTAACTATTCTGACCACGCAGCAGAAACCGGTGCGGCCATTCCAGAGCATCCAATTTTGTTCATGAAAGCCAATTCGGCAATCGTTGGCCCAAATGATGACGTATCCTTGCCCCGTGGTTCCACCCACGGTGATTGGGAGGTCGAGCTGGGTGTGGTTATCGGCAAAGAGGCAAAATACGTCTCAAAAGACGACGCCCTTGATTATGTTGCGGGGTATTGCGTGATTAATGACGTGTCTGAGCGGCATTTTCAGGCAAAATTGACCGGTCAATGGACCAAAGGCAAATCGTGCGACACGTTTGGACCAACGGGTCCATGGCTGGTGACCCGCGATGAGGTGGCCGATCCACAAAACCTTGACATGTCGACAGATGTGAACGGCAAGCGCATGCAAACTGGCAATACCAAAACGATGATCTTTACTGTTGCTGAGATTATTGAGCATCTTTCCGGCCTTATGACCTTGCACCCAGGTGACGTTATTTCCACTGGTACACCGCCCGGTGTTGGGCTTGGCATCAAGCCAACACCGATTTTCTTGAGAAAGGGTGACGTGATGGAATTGGCTATTGATGGCTTGGGCAGTCAACGCCAAAACGTAACCGAGGACGCATAATGCCAAAAATTCTACAAATCGGCGGGGCAACCGACGCTATGCTTGCACGCCTTTCAGCCTTTGACATCACCGAACTTTATGGTCTTGCTGACGCCCCTGCTTGGCTGGCACAAAACGGTGCAGGCATTGAATATGTTTTGACCAACGGTCACGACGGCATTAAACCTGATGTCATGGCCGCCTTGCCTGATGTAAAACTGATCAGTTGTTACGGGGTTGGCTATGATGCCATTGATACAACCACAGCCGTTGAACGCGGTATCACCGTGACCCATACGCCGAACGTCCTTAATGATGAGGTGGCCACAACAACCATCATGTTGATGTTGGCGTGCTATCGAAACTTGATCAATGACGACGCTTACGTACGTGCCGGCAAATGGGAGGCTGAGGGCAACACGCCCTTAACTCGCAGCGCGGACAACCGCCGCGTTGGCATCTTGGGACTTGGGCGCATTGGCCAAGCGATTGCCGACAAGCTGGCGGCATTTAACAGCGAAATTTCATATCACAGTCGCAATCAGAAAGACGTGCCTTACAAATACTACGGCGATCTGACCAAGATGGCCCGCGATGTAGAAGTGTTGATTTGCATTACCCCTGGTGGACCAGCCACCGATAAAATCGTCAATCGGGAAGTGATCGAAGCATTGGGTTCCGACGGAACCTTGATCAATGTTTCGCGGGGTTCGGTTGTTGATGAAGCCGAGATGATCGCCGCGTTGTCGGAAGGTCGTTTGGGTTGGGCAGGTCTTGATGTGTTTGAAGCAGAACCCAAAGTGCCCGCCGAATTGCGCGCACTAAAGAACGTCGTTCTTTTGCCCCATGTTGGAAGTGCAACAGTTGAAACGCGCGCTGCCATGGGAAATTTGACGGTCGATAATATCCTTCAATACCAAAAAGACGCCACGGTGATTAGTGCTGTGCCTGAATGCAAATAACGAAAAGACCTTCGCAAGGTATATTTTTTTGCGAATTTTAAATATAACTATCAGCACATTACAAAGCGGTATTAATGTAAAACATTAATACCGCTACGCCCTCTGTTCAGCCGATATCCACCCACATAAAACAGACGCTTAGCTTACATTTATACGGTTTTTTGAACTGTACGCTCGATTGTCTTTTGCTTTAAATTCTAGGAATGCCAATGACAGATTCTCATCAACATCTATCCGGCCATTGTTTTTGCACCGCTGTTAAGTGGTCATATAAGGGACCACAGGGGCAAAATCTGGTGTGTCATTGCATCGATTGCCAGCGTGCAACATCAGCCCCCTTTGCGGCGTTTATTTGCTTATCCCAGGAACATGTTCAGGTCACTGGCCCGATCAATCACTTTGAAAGCAGCCCGAGTACACATCGCGGGTTTTGCCAGAATTGCGGCACGCGTATGTATTTTCGATCCAACAAATGGCCCGATGAAATCCATTTCCTTGCCACCACCTTGGATGATCCCAGTGACTATTCACCGACAGCACAAGTTTGCTTGGACACACGCCTGAAATGGCTGGATACACTCGATCAAATATCAGGCCATTGCACTTTTCAAAAAGATCCAACAGAAATTGAATAGTCTAAGGGCGTTCAATTTTGTGTATCCAGCTTTGATCAGCCTTCACAAGTTTCGGCCAGTTCGTTGATCCAGCCAATCACACGGTCTGCTTGGTCAGGTGTTTTAATCTTCGGCATATTCAACTGAACGTCGCTACGATCGGCCCTGGAACACGCCTGCCCGTTCAGATCAACACAACGTGCGACTTCGCCGTCGGGCAATGCAAACTCAATATACCCGCGTCCTGGCGTCGTATTGGCGCCAGCCAACGCCTGAAATGACACACTTAACTTTTCACCCACCAATACAGTTTCGTCCGCATCTATTTGCGACAATGTAAGGTTCAAATCACACCCTTCAACCGCAGATTCTGTACATATGATTATCGCGCCAACGGGCAGATCATGGTCCAATTCAAGTTTCAGTCGGGATTCAGGATTGTTCCCAAACATAACATAGGAAACGATGACGAAACCGAGGATCGCAAGAACAATGACGCCAACAATTCGTATTAGAATTTTCATATTATACTCCTAAATCAATAGATAAATGCTGCCCTAATGAATGTGAGCAATCAAGTGGAAAGTCGTGTTAGCGGCACCCAACCGCGTGACTTCATGGGCCTAACTATTGGATCATTCAGGTTCAGCCCCGCTCTGATGCGGTCAGAACAAGGGTATTTCACCTAAACAAAAATAAAGTCTTCGGCGTCTAACTGGCCAAGATTGACCCCATTCAAGGTGATCGTGTCGCCTGTTCCATCATCAATCACAACGTCAACACCAACTTGGTGCATGTGGTTGGCCAATAAATCCGCCATATCGGCTATTGCGGAAACATCGGACAAATCTATTTTTCTAAATCACTGCCCGCTGCAAAATCTGTAATTACATCGTCTCCAAAACCATCGACAAAGACAAATACATCAGCATCTGTACCGCCGTTCATGGTATCATTGCCTGTGCCCCCATTCAGCGTATCTTCCCCACTGCCGCCAAATAATTGATCGTCGTTTTGACCACCAAACAGCACATCATTTCCGATTTGCCCCTTCAATACATCATTGTTTTCATCACCTATAAGGCTGTCATGACCATCGCCACCAAATATTGTATCATCGCCAATGCCACCATAAATGCTGTCAGCGTGGTTACCGCCGTAAAGCTGGTCATTGTCAGCGCCACCATACAAAATGTCTTTGCCAGAATTTCCGTATAATTTATCCAATCCAGCATCACCGTTCAGTGTAGCCTAGACGAGCCTGCGGGACACTTGTGGGGTTACTGTAGCTTGTCTCTGAGAGCTTCGTAAGGGGTCTGCCCATTGTGCGCGCCATGTGGTCTGGCGAAGTTGTAAAACCGTTCCCACTCGTCCAGCTTGGCCTCGAGATCGACATCACCCTTGTAGCTCAGGAGCTGATAGAACTCCTGTTGATCGGATCGGTGAGATCGCTCCACTTTTCCATTTAACTGGGGCGTGCCGCGTTTTATGTAGGCGTGCCTGATCCCAACATCTTCAACATGCCAATGGAATTTGGCTTGGAACTCGTGGCCGTTATCTGTCCGCACTTCACGAATACGGAACGGGAACTTTTCAATGATGTGATCAATGAAGTCGATTGCGCTTGCCTGCGTGTGTTTCTCGTAGATCTTAAGGGCCCGAACTCTTGTCGCATCATCGATCGCGGTGAACTGGAAGCGGCGTACTTTCTCGCCGCGTTTTCCTTTGAATGTCAGAAACTTGACGTCAACTTGGATATGGTGTCCTGGCACCTGTTTCTGATAGCGTTTTGTGTGTAATTTACGCATTCGTGTGCCTCTGGGTAGTCGGTTGAGACCATTGCGCTTGAGGATACGGTAAACCCCTGCATCCGAGATTTTGATGCCGTGATAGCGCGCCAAATACCAGACGATCCTGATGGGCCCGAGGTGATACTTGCGGCGTAGATACAGAACCTTCTCCACGATCTCTGGCGGCGTTTGATTGGCAGGGTTCTTTGGAATAGATTTGGCATTCTTCAGACCAGATTCGCCATGCTTTTGATACGCATCCCGCCATCTATAGAAGCTGGATCTCCCAATCCCAAAATACCGACAGGCTTTGCGGGCATTGCCGATCTTTTCGGCGTGTTGAAGCACCCTCAATTTGCGTTGAATGTCGCGTTCTTCGTTCGTCATGGAAACTTCCTCCATCCCTAAATAAGGGAGTTTACAGGAAGTGTCCCGAGAGTCCGTACATATCTACAGGGTGTAGTCATACGTATCATTACCTAGCGAACCGGCAATGAATTCCTCACCATCGTTTTCGCCAGGCGTAAAGCTATCATTCCCAGCACCACCGACCAACGTATCCTGATAATCACTGCCGATGATTGTCATATTATTCGGCGCTGCGCTGAACAAATCATAATTCATAACCAAACCATCGGTCGCTGTAGAGGCATCAACGGTCAAACCGCCTGTGGTCAATAAACCCGCCATGGCCGTGTGATCGTCGGTACTTTCAATATCTTGCAGTGCGTTGTCGAAAGCTACGAACGACATATTTGCACCGGTCAAAGTTGCTTGTGTGACGCCACCATGCGTGAAAGTCATGCTAGTGATCGTACCACCAACCGGAGAGTCGCCAACAAATGCAAAACCTGACCCGGTTACAGTTGTGGTAAATCCAGTCGCCGCGTTAATGAGTACGATTTCGGTAGTTGATGCTGAAACAATACTAAGATTGGTCGCCCCGTTATGAAAGAAAGCGTCTTCAATGAAATTGCCTTGCGAGCCAGAAAAAGTAAGAAGCGTCTTTAAATCCCCAAATTGGTAAAAAAATTAACATTAGGAAGGATAAGAATTTTTGTAAAGCGTCTTACCACACTAACGCAATGATTTAGAACAACAATTACCTAACAACCCTAGGGTGTTTCGATCAAATTAACGCCAAATGTCTTATCATAAGAAAAGCACACCATGTTAACGGCTTTACCAGTTGAGGATTTTGGGCGAACGTCAGCAGACAAGGAAGCCTGCACAATTCATATACTGTCGGGAAATGTGTGAAAAGCGAGGTAAGTCTGCCAATGGGTACCCGCTAAAATAAGGTGATGCCAAAAGTTTTATATACCCCAGGGGCAGAGCGCTTCGATTTTTCGGCGACCAAGCTTTTTCATCGTTTTTATGTTATCCAAATAGATTTTATCGGGGTCCAAAACATGGGCGAGAACTTTGGTCATCTGATCTTGTCGCAGAAGATGTATGGTTGGATAGGGTGAACGATTGGTAAAGTGGCTAAGATCATCTGCAGCCACACCCTCAAATTGATATTGAGGATGAAATGATGCCAATTGCAGATGCTCTGTCAATTCTGCTTCCTCCAATAGCTGCTGAAACCAATCGAGTACGTCGAGGTAATCAGCGAAGTCTTCTAGGCCTTGGGTAAACATAAGCAAGCTCGTGGCAATGTCATTTGAATTGGCCCCAAGCAGGCGCTGTAACTCATTTATATAAAACTGCTTTAGCTGCGCATCGGTGGTGGCATCACATACGGCATAATACACTTGGTCTCGGGCTATGACGCTAGAGGAAAATGGGCACAGATTTAGTCCGACCACCATTTGATCAAGCCATCGACGGGTGTTTGCAACCACGTCTTGATGAACCATTGATGGCGTTTTGGAATCAAAATTGTTGATACGGTGGATCCTAACTTAATTAGCTAACTTCGAACCAATAACTGCTTACCTAACAAGTTTCGAGTGTAAAGAAACGCATCCGTGCAGTGCGCGCCTACAGGTCTGATCCGTGATAATGCTACGAAACGAAGAAATTCGGGAAAGAACCCATCGTACCGAATGCTGCAACTTACTTAAATGACCGATTCCACGTTCAATTGACAACTGCGCAAGGCAACATCCAAGCACATCGCCTAAAATGAAGGATACCTATGCAATTGTCTTACTGGAAAGCACTACCGCGGTTGATATCTAGTGTAGTCAATGGAAGTTTATGCCGGAGTTAATTTTTCATTGCATCGACCAGCCACGGCCTGCGCTGTTATGGCGGCTAAAACTATTGTTCCCCCAAGCATTTCGGGCCACGTCATTGCTTCATTCACAAAGATCCAAACCCAAATGGGTCCTAGTACGCTTTCCAATAAAACCAATAGACTAACCTCGGCAGCAGGCAAATATGAAGTCCCCCAGGTGACAAAGGCGATCCCGATACCGATGGTGAACCCACCCATGAATAAAATCAGCCATAAATCATATGAGGATACTGCTAAATCTGATCCACTCGACAGCGAAAATATCACGCCGAACGCCATGCAGAACACACCCCCCAAAAACGTTCCCCCCAGGACATCTGGCTTTTTAGATCGGCGTGCCAACACAAGCATCAAAGCAAATGTTAGAGCTGAAACAAATGCGTATAGGTTGCCTTCTGTCCTGCCCAGATCAATGCCACCTTGGACCATCACACCAACGCCCACCACTGCCAAAACCATGGCCATTAATGTGACCTTGGTTAGCCGTTCCCCAATCCAAAGCCAGGCCATTATGGCTGCACAAAGAGGCGTTATTGAAAGAATAAATAGAGCTGAGGCGACAGATGTGTTCAGCATCGCAAAAACGTAAGTAGAAAAAGCGATCGACAAAGCCATTCCCATTGCAAGGTCCGTCGGTCCAAAACTGGTCAAGAACCGAAGTGGTGAAATTCTACGTCGCAAGCACGCGACAATCCCAACCATGCCTGCCAACGAAAGAGAACGGAAGGCCATAATCTGAAAACCATCGGCGCTGTCAACAAGCCGGATTAACAAGCCCACGAAGCTCATAAATGATGCACCCAAAAGGATCAAAGCAGTCGCTTGAAGTTTATTCATTATAACTCTCAGGAGATTTGGCGGAACAGGTTATAGAAGGGTAGAAAACGTGAAGTTGCATTCGCAGACAAAGTACGAGAAAACTTGAAAGTCAACTAGAGTGCGTAGTGTGTTTTACCCAAAAAACCGCATTTTTCCAGAATACAATTGGCCGCTAGTGAAATTAATTAAGGGTATTTCAAACGAGCACAGCCCAAACCGGCCATTAAGAGAGGTGAACATTCAGCATCGAAATTCTTAACAATAAGGATGGATTTGACCCACAGCGGAAATTCTTCATACTGCCCTGAGTTCATATGAGGATGCTAGTTTTGGACAACGATATTAAGTCGATGCAGCTCTACCCACGGCCCGAACGCATATATTCTGATCTCGAAGCTCTGGGGTATGGGCACGATGCACCGCTCTCTGTTGAAGTTCTCTCTCAATTTGATCAGCTTCATTATCACGGTATCGAAGCGCTCGATGTCGCAATTTCAGCCTGCAAGATAAAGGCTCGGGACCGAGTTCTAGAAGTCGGTTCAGGTTGGGGTGGTTGCGCTCGTCACATTGCGAATGCCACAGGCGCTACAATCACGGCTGTCGAGTTGCAGGCAGACTACGATCGCGTAGCGCGAAAGTTGACAGCACGCACCAACCTGGGCGGTGGGGTCGAGCATGTGAACGCCGATTTCCTTCAATTGGAAATTGAAACGGGCACCTTTGATCATGCGGTAAGTTGGCTAGCACTATTTCACATCCCCCGCAGGTCAGAATATCTGGACAAACTTCACAGGTCGCTTCGACCAGGCGGCAAACTCTTCGTTGAAGATCTTTATTTGATCAAAGACCCTGACAGTGACGAATTGGAAGACTTCAAGCAGCACTTGTTCCCGAATTCACTTGTCCGTAGAAAAAGCTATTTTGCATCCTTGGAAAACGCAGGGTTCGATGTATCGGTCGCCGACGACATGACGAATGACTGGTTGGAATTTACGTTTGATCGTCTTAAGAAATTTCGCGACTCTCGGGAACAATATGTCTCCGTCCACGGAGTGGAGGGTTACGAAATAATAGAGACATTTTATACAAAAATGGCGGGCTATTTCTCGCGCGGTTTGGTTGGTGGGTTGAGAATTGCGGCAAATCGCCGATTATAATTTCGAGCGCCATCCGTACCCTTTTAGCTTGTTGGGATAAGTGGTTGACGGCCCATAGCCGCCGTTGTGGGATGCTCGCACCGTCACGATGTAGCGATTCTAAATCAGGCATTAGCAAGGAAATAGAGTATTTCCTGTTGGATGGTGACAGAATGCGGACAAGGTAGAAAGTAGCTTCACCTCGAAAGGTTCAATATTTCATTAAGGAATTCTAACCCCGCGGCAAAATGCAACCATTTAATGTTAAACTCATCAAACCTAGTTTCTTGCTCAAAAACTAGGTTTGAAGTAAGTTTTCTTAGCTGTTTTGGCGCCCCATTTTCTAAGGTTTACTATTCTTAAAAGTCATTTCGTCCAGGAAAACTCATTTACCATTTTGGGATAAACATAGGACCTGACACGCATAGGGCGATCACCTACCCCTATGATAACGCTTCATAATTGTGCTAAGAGATTAGCCTTTCTTTTTGACCTAACAAGTAGTTAATGTAGCACAATCTATTGTGCGCGGATAATTGCCGTGCAGATATCATTTATCGGTTTTGTGCCAGATTTATCGGTACCCAAAAGGAGCGTCCCTTATGCCAACCACCCCAACAGATCCCCTATATGGTACGCTGTAGATATGTACGGACTCTCGGGACACTTCCTGTAAACTCCCTTATTTAGGGATGGAGGAAGTTTCCATGACGAACGAAGAACGCGACATTCAACGCAAATTGAGGGTGCTTCAACACGCCGAAAAGATCGGCAATGCCCGCAAAGCCTGTCGGTATTTTGGGATTGGGAGATCCAGCTTCTATAGATGGCGGGATGCGTATCAAAAGCATGGCGAATCTGGTCTGAAGAATGCCAAATCTATTCCAAAGAACCCTGCCAATCAAACGCCGCCAGAGATCGTGGAGAAGGTTCTGTATCTACGCCGCAAGTATCACCTCGGGCCCATCAGGATCGTCTGGTATTTGGCGCGCTATCACGGCATCAAAATCTCGGATGCAGGGGTTTACCGTATCCTCAAGCGCAATGGTCTCAACCGACTACCCAGAGGCACACGAATGCGTAAATTACACACAAAACGCTATCAGAAACAGGTGCCAGGACACCATATCCAAGTTGACGTCAAGTTTCTGACATTCAAAGGAAAACGCGGCGAGAAAGTACGCCGCTTCCAGTTCACCGCGATCGATGATGCGACAAGAGTTCGGGCCCTTAAGATCTACGAGAAACACACGCAGGCAAGCGCAATCGACTTCATTGATCACATCATTGAAAAGTTCCCGTTCCGTATTCGTGAAGTGCGGACAGATAACGGCCACGAGTTCCAAGCCAAATTCCATTGGCATGTTGAAGATGTTGGGATCAGGCACGCCTACATAAAACGCGGCACGCCCCAGTTAAATGGAAAAGTGGAGCGATCTCACCGATCCGATCAACAGGAGTTCTATCAGCTCCTGAGCTACAAGGGTGATGTCGATCTCGAGGCCAAGCTGGACGAGTGGGAACGGTTTTACAACTTCGCCAGACCACATGGCGCGCACAATGGGCAGACCCCTTACGAAGCTCTCAGAGACAAGCTACAGTAACCCCACAAGTGTCCCGCAGGCTCGTCTAGGCTACAGCTTTCTCGATTGTGATAGCGTTCGCGTTCTGTACGTCTGCTTTCCGCTAATGATGCTTTTAACTGCAACTGCGGTCCAACGAAAACGGCCATTTGCTTTGGAATTGCCAAGGTCGGCCTTGTCCGCATTGTTAACTTAGAACGACAATTTAGATTCGTATCGGGCCTAATGGCAAAAAAGCGGCCTAAATGGCAAAGTTGCCTGAACTTTTACAATACTTGGAAAATGGTGCTGCTAGGGAGAATTGAACTCCCGACCTCGTCATTACCAATGACGCGCTCTACCACTGAGCTACAGCAGCACTTTTCCGAAAGGTTGTAAATTTAACCTTGCGTGATGCGGGTATAAATCCAACAACCTGCGTTCGCGGCGTGATTAGCGGCTCTTTGCCGTTGGTGCAAGCCCATTCTGGACCTTATATTCGCCTTAGGTTACAGAAGGCCTTATGAGCAACGATAACAAAATTTCCGAGAGCGCAAAAGCCGCAGAAATCCGTGAAACGCGGCTAAAACAGGCGTTGAAAGCGAACATGGCAAGGCGTAAAGCCCAAGCCAAGGCACGCAAAAGCACAAACAGTAAAGAGCAGGACTGATACGATGGATTCCATTTTGGTAAAAGGCGGCGGCGAGCTCAATGGGGAAATCCCAATTGCAGGGGCCAAAAACGCTTGTTTAACACTGATGCCGGCCACGCTTTTGAGCGAAGAGCCGCTAACATTAACAAATGCGCCGCGACTGTCTGACATCAAAACCATGACCGCATTGTTGCAATCGCTGGGTGCCGAAGTCACCAGCCTGCAAGGTGGCAAAGTATTGGCGATGTCTTCACATGATATCAACAACCACAAAGCCGATTACGAAATCGTACGCAAAATGCGCGCTTCAATCTTGGTTTTGGGTCCGATGTTGGCGCGTGACGGTCACGCCGAAGTATCCCTGCCCGGTGGTTGCGCCATTGGGGCCCGCCCCGTTGATTTGCACCTTAAGGGCCTAGAGGCGATGGGTGCCGAGTTGGATTTGCGCGACGGGTATGTTCATGCCAAAGCGACAGGTGGCCTTAAGGGCGGCGTCGTTGATTTTCCCTTTGTTTCAGTGGGTGCCACAGAAAATATCCTAATGGCCGCAACCCTAGCCAAGGGCACGACGGTTATTAACAACGCAGCACGCGAACCCGAAATCGTTGATTTGGCTGAATGCCTGATCCGTATGGGGGCTGCGATTTCAGGACACGGCACATCCACAATCACAGTTGAAGGCAAAGATCGCCTTAATGGTGCAACCCATCCTGTCGTTACGGATCGCATCGAATTGGGCACGTATATGTTGGTGCCAGCAATCACAGGTGGTTCCATCGAGTTGATCGGTGGTCGCATGTCGTTGGTCACCGCTTTTGCCGAAAAACTGGCAGAAACAGGCGTTGAAATTGAGGAAACGCAACGTGGATTACGTGTTAGCCGCAAAAACGGTCGCGTGTCTGCTGTTGATGTCAAAACCGAACCATTCCCTGGTTTCCCAACCGACCTGCAGGCGCAAATGATGGCATTGCTTTGCACGGCCAATGGTACCAGCGTTTTAGAAGAAACCATCTTTGAAAATCGCTTCATGCACGCGCCAGAATTGATCCGCATGGGCGCACAGATTGACGTGCAAGGTGGTCTCGCAAAGGTAACTGGCGTTGAAAGACTTAAAGGCGCACCTGTTATGGCCACCGATCTGCGTGCATCCGTATCGTTGATTTTGGCTGGTTTGGCCGCCGAGGGCGAAACGCAGGTTAATCGTGTTTATCATTTGGACCGCGGTTATGAGCGGGTTGAAGAAAAGCTGGCAGCCTGTAGTGCAAGCATTACACGGATCAACGGCCAATGAACGACGCGTCGTTCAAAGATGGGGCACAAAAGCCGCTGAATTTGGCGGCGCATGACGCAGAGGGGTTGCAAATCCTCTCTGCATTATCTCAAGACTCTGTCTTTCCTATCAACGAGATGCAGTTCGATCCTAATGCGGGTCGCTTTGCCCTTTTGATCAATCGTTTCCGCTGGGAAGACGTGCCCGTCGAGGCACCAAAACGGCCAGATTACGAACGTGTTCAATCCGTTTTGGCATTTGATGGCGTGCTGAATGTTGCGACCCAAGGCATTGATCGAACCGAAAAAGATGTTGTTCTTTCACTGCTTTCGATTTCATTTGAACCAACTGTTGATGGCGCAGGTGCAATCCTGCTGACCCTTGCTGGTGACGGGGCGATCCGGTTGAATGTTGAAATGTTGGACGTTTTACTGAAAGACGTCACACGCAATTATGTAGCACCCTCAAAGCGTGCCCCCTCGCATCCGGAATAAAAACTTGCCCCAATTTCTAAACATAAACGACGCTGATTTTGAAACGCGTTTTGAGGTACTGCTGAACGCCAAGCGCGAAGACTCGCCTGACGTTGATGCGACTGTTGCCGACATTATTAGCGATGTTCGTAATCGCGGCGATGCAGCTGTGATTGAATTAACGGCCAAATTTGATCATCTGGAATTGACGCCAGAAACCTTGGCGTTTAGCGCCGAAGAAATTGATATCGAATGTGAAAAAGTGCCCACTGAACAACGCGATGCGTTGGAATTGGCCGCAAAGCGCATCACCGATTATCATGCGCGTCAACTGCCCAAAGATGAGATGTGGCAGGATGAACATGGCGCAACGTTGGGGTGGCGATGGTCGGCGGTATCCGCCGCAGGTCTTTATGTGCCCGGCGGTTTGGCCTCTTATCCAAGTTCTGTTTTGATGAACGCCATTCCGGCAAAGGTTGCTGGTGTTCAACGATTGGCGATTACGGCCCCCACACCAAATGGTATCTGTAATCCATTGGTTTTGTTGGCGGCGCGTTTGTCTGGCGTTGACACTGTGTACCGTATTGGCGGCGCACAGGCCGTGGCCGCACTTGCCTATGGCACCAAAACAATTGCACCCGTTGACAAGATTACGGGCCCTGGGAATGCCTTCGTTGCCGCGGCCAAACGACGTGTGTTTGGCAAGGTCGGCATCGACATGATTGCTGGTCCTTCTGAAATTTTAGTGATTGCCGATCAAGACAACGACCCAGACTGGATCGCCTATGATCTGCTCAGCCAAGCAGAACACGATGAAAGCGCGCAATCCATTTTGATCACTGACGATCAGGGCTTTGCTGATGCCTGTGTGAGTTCTGTGGAAAAATTACTAAAAACCCTTGACCGTCAATATATTGCAGGCGCTAGTTGGCGTGATTTTGGTGCCGTAATGAAAGTGGATAATTTGGATCAAGCCGCAGTACTTTCTGATCGCATTGCGCCTGAGCACCTTGAACTTTGTGTGGCTGATCCTGCAGCTCTTTCAGAAAAAACCCAACACGCTGGCGCCATTTTCATGGGTAATCTTACGCCCGAGGCAATCGGTGACTATATCGGCGGCCCAAACCACGTTTTGCCAACCGCGCGTTCTGCCCGCTTTTCATCAGGCCTTAGTGTGTTAGACTTTATGAAACGCACGACATTAGCCCAAATGACACCCGCCGCGTTGCGCGCAATTGGCCCTGCTGCTGAAATTTTAGCTCAATCCGAGGGATTACAGGCTCACGGCCAATCCGTCACGGCGCGTCTGGAACGTTTTAACGAGGAAAGAGAATGACGAACCGTCTGATCCAAATCGACATTGATGACAGCGCGTTGGCACCACCCACGGCTGAAATTGAACAAGAACGTAAGGTTGCCATTTTTGATTTGCTTGAGGAAAACTCTTTCGCACTACCGGGCAAGCCAGATCAAATTGCCCCCATTGGTCCATATCGTTTGCACCTTGCCATTAAAGATCGTCGCTTGGTTTTTGATGTCAAAAGCGAAAACGACGAACCAATCGTTGAGTTTCACCTGTCGTTAAGCCCCTTTAAACAAGTTGTGAAAGATTATTTCCAGATTTGTGAAAGCTATTTTGAGGCCGTAAAACGTTTGCCGCCTGCGCAAATCGAGGCCATTGATATGGCCCGACGCGGCATTCACAACGAAGGCGCAGAGGTTCTGCAAGAGCGGCTAAAAAACAAGGCCATCATCGACAAAGACACCTCTCGACGGTTGTTCACCTTAATTTGCGTGCTGCATTTTGGTGGATAGCTCAACCAAAGATATGCCAGACTCGGTTCTGTTTTGCTGCGATCATAATGCGGTCCGCTCACCTATGGCCGAAGGCATTATGAAAAAACTGTATGGCACCGATGTTTATGTGCAATCGGCAGGTGTTCATAACGATATGGAAATTGACGGGTTTTCGGTGGCTGTTTGTGCAGAGTTAGATATCGAACTTAGCCGGCACAGAAGCCGCAGTTTTTCAGAAATGCGCGAATGGGGGGATGATCTGGCGACATTTGGCTTAGTTGTGGCATTGTCACCCGCCAGTCAACGTCAGGCCTTGGAATTAACGCGTTATGCGCATTTAGACGTGGAGTATTGGCCAATTCTTGATCCAACTGGCATGGGCGAAAAACGCGACGATAAACTGACTTACTATCGCCAAGCCCGCGATCAGATAATGACCCATATAATTCAACGATTTGGCCCTGCGACCAATAAATAGTGCTTGACCTTCCCCCAACAAGAACCCCCAAAAACATAAAAAATGGGGAGCGCTATGAAAAACAAACTAATCCTAATTGCAGCTGTTGCACTGACATTTGGTATCGGATTTTGGGCAACCAAACCCGAAACAACACCGTCGCGAATTGCGGCTGCCTTGGATCAAGACACAGCACTTGTTGAAATCATTATACCCGCCAGTCTTAGTGAAAATGGTAAAATAGGCCGGCGCGTTTACAATAATGTATGCGCAACATGTCATGCACCAAACGCAGTTGGCCAAGCCGGTGTCGCGCCACCTTTAATTCACAAGATATATGAACCAAGCCACCACGGCGACGAATCCTTTCAACGTGCCGTTGCACTTGGCGTCCGCGCGCATCACTGGCCATTTGGGAACATGCCCCCGATTGATGGTCTATCGCGGGCCGACGTGAAATACATTATTCATTTCTTGCGTGAAATACAGCGTGAAAACGGCATAAATTAATAGGAGCTAAGTTATGAAAAACGCACTCAAGCTTTTGACAATACTCGTTTCGTTAGCCTGTTGGACCTCGACTGCCCATGCACACACAAAAATTCTAACGTCTAAACCTGCAAATGGAACCGTTCTTTCGTTACCCCCATCCGAGTTAGCATTGGAATTTGCGAGCGAAATACGCTTGGCGAAAGTGACTTTGCGGATAGATGATGGGAAAGAAATTAAACTGGATCTAAGTGAGCAAAAAACATTTCGTACGGATTTTACGTTCCCGATTGCCTTCGATGACATTGGTATTTTTGTAGTCACGTGGCGTGGAATCGGCAGTGATGGCCATATTAGAAGTGGCAAACTTCAGTTTACCGTTAGTTCTGAATAATGCCCGAGGTTTGGGTAATATTGGCTTTACCTATAAAGGCCTTATTCTATGCAAGCAGCTCAATTGCGATTGGTCTCGTGGTATTCAAGCATATGTTTTTAAGTCGCAAACACAGTGAAATAATTGGTTTGCGAAAATTGGCCTCAATAAATGCCATTATAGCGACAGCACTTGCGATCCTATTTTTCATGATTCAAGGTGCGCAACTTACAGGTGATGCATCGGGTCTATTTGATTTTGAAATGCTTGAACTTGTCGCCCAAGGCCCGCAAGGAACAACGTTTTCCCTACAAATTATCGGGCTTGGGTTGTTGATTGTTTCTCTGCTTTTCTACCCGAAAATCCAATTTTTCCTCTGCTCGGGGGCGTGCTCACACTGATTTCTTTTCTTTGGGTTGGTCATACAAATGGAATTGATTTCTTCCCAACAAAACCTGCCTTGTTAATACATGTTACTGTTTTCACTTTTTGGATTGGTGCTCTTTGGCCGCTCTATCGGCTTTTGGATTATCCTGAATTCATCACAGAAGTTGCAGTTATTTCTCATAAATTTGGACGATTGGCTTTGATAATGGTTCCAATTATGCTGATCGCCGGTGGAATAATGGCAACGTCCCTACTTTCTCATCCAACTCAATTGTTCACCAGTGTTTACGGCATAACATTGATGGTGAAAATCTTGGTTGTCAGTTTCTTAATGATATTGGCCAGCTTAAATAAATTTCGATTTGTTCCTGCTTTGCTTAGAAACGACACCGGATCCGCAAAAAAATTTCAACAATCAATTTTGGCTGAAGCAGTGAGCTTTTTAGCAATTCTAATGCTTACAGCTATTATCACTGGTGCAGTTTCGCTACCTCACTAAAAACTATGTGCCTCAGAACCACCAAATTCGCATCTTTATCGGGGTCACAACCGATAATTGCCGCATTTTACCCACGTTTTTTGGAAACGGGCGCATATTCAGCTAACTATCGCTTGAATAATCATAAAAACCACACCATTTAAGGTTTCGCATGGGGATGGCCCCATGACTGACTATTTAGGAGAGACCATGGCTAAGGAAGAACTGCTCGAATTTCCCGGTGTCGTAAAGGAACTCTTGCCGAACGCGACATTTCTGGTCGAGCTGGAAAACGGCCATACGATCATCGCACACACGGCAGGCAAGATGCGTAAAAACCGCATCCGTGTTCTTGCAGGCGACAAAGTACAGGTGGAAATGACACCTTATGACCTGACAAAGGGTCGTATTAACTATCGCTTTAAATAAATTATGCGTTTGGTTTTAGGGTCAGGCAGCCCAAGACGGCTGGAACTGTTGGCCCAAATTGGTGTGGTGCCGGATGAAATCCGTGCACCTGACATCGATGAAACACCGAAACCTGCTGAAAAACCCCGCGAATATTGCAATCGGATTGCCCAGCAGAAACTGGCGGCGATACCTGCATCCGTCGACGAGTTGGTTTTATGTGCCGACACGACTGTTGCTTTGGGCCGCCGCATCATGGGCAAACCTGTTGACGCCGGACAAGCCGCTGAATTCTTGCTAAAGCTTTCAGGTCGTCGCCACCGCGTGGTAACGGCGATTGCCATGAAGCTGGGTGAACAGACCTGGACACGCGATGTCGTCTCAACAGTACAAATGAAACGACTGTCCGATGTAGAATTGAACGGCTATCTGGCCACTGACGATTGGCGCGGCAAGGCAGGTGGTTATGCCATCCAAGGCCCCGCAGCCACGTTGATTCCCTTTATTTCCGGATCATTCTCTGCCGTCGTTGGTTTGCCACTTGCTGAAACCGCCAGTTTGCTGCGTGCGGCTGGGTATCCATTTATGAGGGCGACATGAAGGGCACATTGGTAGCACTTGATCAAATCAAAGGGCGCGCCGCGGCCGCACTGGTCATCGATGGTCAGGTCCAAGATTTCCTTATCGATCCGTCAGAAGACGGCCCTGCCCTGCCCGGAACAATCTATCGCGCCACTGTTGATCGACTGATCAAAGGGCAAGGTGGTGTGTTTTTGAAAACACCGGATGGAAACGCATATTTACGAGGTGCCAAGGGCCGTGCGCCCGGCGAAACGATGCTGGTGCAGGTTACAGGCGTAACGGAACCCGGCAAAGGCATTCCTGTTACCGATCGTTTGTTGTTTAAAAGCAAGTTCGCCATTGTGACGCCCGACCGTCCCGGTTTGAATATTTCCCGTTCTATCCAAGACGAAGACATTCGCCTTGCCTTGCGCGCCGCCGTCGAACCCTTATGCGAAGATGATCGCATGGGTGTTATTATACGTTCCATTGCCGCCGAGGCAGATCCCCTTGAGGTGGCAGAAGATACAGCAGAAATGCTGGACCTAGCACACGCAATGGAAGCCGAGCGGACAGGTGCCCCACAACTGTTGTTTAATGGTCCCGATGCCCACCACATGGCGTGGCGCGAATGGGGCATGCCAGATGACGTGGAAACCGAAATGGGTTGTTTTGAACACACAGGTGTTTTGGAACAAATGGAGGCGATATTTGCTGACGGCATGGCCCTTGCTGGTGGTGGCACGTTGTTTGTCGAACCCACCCGCGCCTTGGTTGCGGTTGATGTAAACACAGGCGCCGATGGATCACCCATGGCCGGCCTAAAGACAAATATCGCCGCGGCACGCGCCCTGCCCCGCGCTTTGCGTTTGCGTGGCCTTGGTGGGCAGATTGTTGTGGATTTCGCGCCAATGGCCAAAAAGGATCGCAAGCAGTTGGAACAAGTTCTAACCGCGGCCTTTAAAAAAGACACCACCGAAACCAATTTGGTTGGTTGGACGACAATGGGTAATTTTGAGTTGCAAAGAAAACGCGAACGCGCGCCATTGTTTGCGCATGATCTGGCATGAGCTGTCCCATTTGCAAAAAATCGACAGTGGTAGAATTTCGCCCTTTTTGCAGCCTTCGCTGTGCAGACATCGATTTGGGTCGTTGGGTCACTGGAAAATACGCGATTCCGGCGGTCGATGAGGACAGTATTGACGAAGCAGCCGACGCAATTGAAAACAATAATCAAAATATTCACTAGAAGTGCAAAATGCCTCTTGCTAGTCGCACCTGCCTCGCCTAGAACATCGCCACCCCGAACAGAAATGTTTATCCGTGCCCGGGTAGCTCAGGGGTAGAGCAGTGGATTGAAAATCCTCGTGTCGGTGGTTCAAATCCGCCCCTGGGCACCACTTTCACTTTATTTCAAAAGATCAAGAAGCTAACGACCAATGTTGATCGGTTCTTATGGCGTCCCTTTGAAGGTACGGCAGTTCCGTTAACCCAGCTTTAGGTTTTGTATTTTCAAACCAATGCCTTAACCGGAACGCTCGCAAATGCATGAATGGATGCATTAATCACGGGTACGACCGGTCCAGTTGCATCAAACCTCTTTACGCGATCAGCCAGTGCATTAAACAAACATGTCATTTCAAGCCGCGCCAGATGCATGCCCAAACAAGCGTGCACACCATGGCCAAATCCAACATGACCACGGGTGGAACGTTCGATATCAAAGCGGTTCGGGTCTGGGAACTTTTCGGCATCTCGATTAGCCGCGCCAAAAACCATCAACACCCGACTGTCCTTGGCTAAATCAACGCCAGCTACGTTGATATCCTGCGCCACATATCGCGAAAACGCACGGATGGGCGTGTTCAAACGCACAATTTCCTCAATCGCATTTTTGATCAAACTTCGATCCGCACACAACTTTTCCCACTGTTCTGGATTTTGGGCAAACAAGTTAATCCCATATCCAATGGCCGAAATCGTTGTATCCAAACTTGGCGCAATATAGTCGCGCATCAATTCTGCGGCTTTTTGCTTATCGATGCCGGCCTCAATGCCTTTGGATGTTGCCTTATTCGCCCAGCCATCAGGTTTTAGGCCGCTTAGGGTTACCTCATCATCCAAAAATGACCGCAAGTCCTTTAGTTTTGCTGCGGCCGCATCGCGTCTTTCCTTTGGATCGCCCATCAATTCAAATGTGGCCGCGCCCCATTCAAGCATATTGTTACTGCCCCGTTCACCCAGCCCCACCAGATCGCGCACAACGGTTAGTGGCAGATAAGGCGCCAATTCGCTTGCTGCATCAAACGCGCCCTGATTGATCATTTTGTCCGCAATGAACGCGGCCTCGGTTTCAATGCGCGCGCGTACCTCAGTCAGTGCCTTCGGCGTCAAAGGGGCAAATGTAATGGCACGGGTCATATCGTGTTCTGGCGGATCGGAATGAAGGGTGGAACCGATCAATACCTTGTTCACCCCCTCATTTATTGACACGCCCAAACCAGATCGAAAAACTCGGTGATTTCGCAAACTGGACGTCAGCGCATCAAATCCGCAAATTGCATGCAGATTGTTCGGGGCCAGATAGACGACAGGACCGTGGTTCAACATTTCTCCATACGCAGATGCAGGATCCGCAATGGTGGCATCGCTATAGAAATCGACATCTAAACTAGGCGCTTTGTTCATTCGACTTCTCAGGCTGTGTTTGAGCGACGCGCGCTTATGCTGTGCAAAACAATCAAAATAATCGCCACAATTATTGCAGGCACAAACAATGTCGGGCTTTTGGCCATAACCAAGCCTGCTAAAACCAACCGCGCGATCCATTCCCATGAATAAAGTTTGCGCTGATCAAATCCGGCCAAGGCACTCGCCAAAAGGTAAAGCCCAAGGACCAAACGAGCAAGAACCAATAACAAAGCCCCCCAATCAATCGTCCCGTCATATCCATCAAGATACACGGCGGCTGAAGGCAGCGAGGTTGGATCAAGAACCGCAGCCTCGATCAATAATATTTCGGGATAGAAGGCGAAAATGAAGGGGATCACAAACATCACAATACCCGAACGCACAGCTGACAGCGCTGTCGCCATGGGTTCGGCCTTGGTTATTGTCGCCGCCGCGAATGCGGCAATCGCGACAGGCGGCGTAATCGCACTGGCCACAGCGAAATAAAAGACAAACATGTGCGCAGTAAATATTGAAAGACCAAGACCCGCTAACACCGGCCCCATAAGTAATGCAACGTTAATGTAGGCCGGTACCGCTGGCATCCCCATGCCCAGCAAAACAGCCAAGCCCATTGTTGTCAGTAGTGCCAAGAACTGGAACATTCCCGTGCCGCTACCACCCAAATCAAGGGCGCGAAGCCATCCCAATATATCCAAGGCGATGAAATCAGAAAGCGCCGTAAAGTTCAGGCAAAAATCAATAATCGAAACCGCTAGGAACATGAGATAAAGCGTTGAAATCAGGATGCCTGAGCCAGAAAACGCGTCAATCAACTTGCTTGGCTTTGCGCGCATTTCGGGATCTAGAAACAATAAGAAGCACAGTACTATTACGGCCCACCAACCCGCACTGCCGGCATCACCAGCCGAATTTTGCAACAGCCGCTGAAACCACGAAAGATCCTGCACCAAGCAGTTGCCATCAAGCATAGTCACCGTCGCCCCAAGCAAGCCGCCTAATGGGCCGCATCCAACGTTTTCTTTGGCGGTCAAAAGGAAAAAGAGGATAACCAATATCGGACCAAAGATCATGATAAGATTAAATTTATCCTGACGCGACAAAAGCATGTCTGGCGTTGCCTCACCAATCGCTTGGATCCCTTGTTTTCGGGATTGAAAGACCGCCGACAAAAACAAACAGAAGAAATACGCAACGGCTGGTATCGCGGCTGCGATAATAACTTCACGATAGGGAACCGCGGTTAGGGCCGCCAGAATAAACGCAGCGACACCCATGACCGGCGGCATGATCGATCCACCAGATGAGGCAGCAGCCTCCATTCCACCCGCAAAGGTTTTTGAAAACCCGCGTCTAATCATCATTGGAATGGTAAGAACGCCCGTGGACAACACGTTAACAACAGGGCCGCCTGAAATTGTACCAAACATTGCCGATGAAACAATCGCCGCATGGGCCGGGCCACCCCGTAATTTACGTGTCCAAAGGAAGGCCAGTTTTATCAATGAACGCCCCCCTGCTGAGGCACCAAAAAGACCGCCCAAGACGATATAGGGAAATACAGTGTTCATGATAATATCAATGAACCGGCCCAGCAATCCTGAGGCATTATTTACAAGCGCATCATGCAGTCTTGGTCGCCCATCGCTTAACAACCGAGGCTCGCCCCCGATTTTAGTCATCAAGTATTTGTTAATGTCTTCTGCACCGTAATAGTACCAAACCAACACGGTAATGATGGTGTAAGCCGCGATTGCAATAGCAACCAACACCAAAGGTAATCCCCAAACCTTTACGTTATACGCTAAGAACACAACGATCGAGAGGCCCATAATCGCAACCAACCAGCCGCCAGTTGTATTTATGCATTGAGGATCTTCGACGCTATCTGGAACAGGCAGACCATAAAGTTCCGCAAATTCACGTTCTGCCGCAAGACTTTTGGCAATCAAAGCCGCGCGTTCGCCGGTGAACTGGTCAATGATACAGATGGATTCAATTTCAACAAAATAAGTGGCGGAAATCGTCAAGGCCGCCGTGGCCAAAGCAATGTCCAAAAACAAGCCCATTTTGCGTCGAAGTGGCGATCGTTCTTGCCATTCTCGCCAAATAGAGTGTTTCAGCACAACAATGGTCATCATCGTCGCAAAGACGATGGGGTAAAAATACTCATACGGGTATTTTCGAATTATAAAGTCGGGGTTTCCTGTCACAGAAAGCAAGAAATCATCCATTCCAGGTATACCTGGCATGGCATTTAACATGCCGACAAAAACCAGCCCTAGCGACAGCCAGTAAACAATTTTCAAACCAGCGTCTTGCTTGATAACGAGGGCGTTTGCGTCGTCGGACATTTTTTATCTTTCAGGCAAAGAAAACCGCCGGCGCAGAACGCCGACGGCATTGTTTAAATATTCAGATTATGGCTTTGCGCAGTCAGGCACATCATAACCTGCCTCTTCCCATGCAGCCACAGCACCTTCGTGGTATTTCAATGGGTTCGGACCACACATACCGGACTTTGTTGCGTCCAATACGCCAAAGCCAACATTGCTGGCAAAGGGTGCTTTGGCTTTCAAAGCGTCCAATGTTTCGATGTGTGCTTGGGTCAACGCCTTGGCCATATCAAAGGACATGTTTTTGTTCACAATGTCACCACCGATGGTCGCCAAACCACGGAATGTACCATCTTCTGATACAAGCTTTGCACCTGCTGGCATCGTAGCATCCTCAACTGCGATTTCAAACGGTGCTGATCCTGGTGCTTTCAGGTATTTTTGGAAGCCTTCGGAATTCCATTTATCCTTTGGAATTGACCAAGCAGTCATTTTACCAGCGGAAACGGCCTGTGTGATGCGGCTGTCTGGGAACAAAATCGGCAAAACAACACCTTCTACGGTACCGTCCATCATAGTTGATGTTGCTTGGCCCCAGTTTACCTGAATACCGTCATAACCTTCGCCTTCTTTAAGGCCCGTGGTCAATTGGATCACCGCTCGTGCATTTGTTACCGCCGCACCACGAGGTGGACCATTTAAAATCTTTTTACCAGCAACCGTGTCCCACCCTTTAACAGCAGATGAATCATAGGCATAAAGCGCGAAAATTCCCAACGTCACAGGATAAAGCGCGCGAAGGTTGGATGCCAATTCGGCACCTTTGTCTTTGCCAAGTTTAGCGTAAGGGCCCACGCCATTGTTTAGCAAAAATGGCAGGATGTAGGGCGTACCGGCAATGTCCGTTTTACCTTCGGCCACGTTTTGCACAGAATTTGTCAGGGTTTGCCCATCAGCAAGCTGAATGTTCGCAACGCCACGTGCCGCTGCAACCTCGGTAAGGTGGGCAAGTGACAGGTGGATTGAACCGCCAGGTGAGGCAGTCTCCGCTGTCAAATTGGCTTGTGCAAAGGCCGCAGCCCCTGAAAACGCCAAGGCAAGCGCCGCGCTGCCGAATTTCGTTAGGTTATTCATTTATCTTCCTCCGTGTTGTTTTTTAGCTTTTGTTCACTTTATTTGGTCTTATTAGACGCCCGTCAGGCGGCATTGGTCGTTCTGTTGTTTAGCTGCTTTTCATCATCACTTAGCATTTCATCCGCCTTACTGCGGGCCCGATCCAAAAGATGTTTTAACCCTTGGAATTCTTCGGTGTTAAATGCCGATTGTATTTCATCATTTGCCGATTTCATTTGAGGCCAGTACTTTTTGACGACCGCAATTCCAGCATCTGTCAGCGACAATAGTCGGCGACGATTATCACTTGGGTCTGACCGACGTTCAATCAATCCCTCAGCAACCATTTGCGCAATCGCGCGGCTTGCATGTGCAGGATCGGTTGAAGAAGGTTTTATCAATTCGACGAGGTTAGAGGCACCGGCACGGTACAAAATCAGCATTAATCGCCAATTCAAAATAGGAATTCCGGCAGGACGCAGAACGCGACGTTGCGCAATCAGCTGAAGCTTGGCCGCAAGCTGAACAACACGAATATTCAAAAAATCATCAAATTCGTCGCCTTTGGGCGTCGTTACTTGCACAGAATCGTTCCTCCCTTCGAAAAGGAAACGAAAAGTACATGGCAAACGCAAGCATTATTTTAAACATGTTAAGTACTTTTGAGATCGAGAGGAGGTCAAAAAAACACGTCATCCCTTAGGGTTTTCGTTTTCAAATTTCTGAAACTTCAAGAGAATTAGTTTTGTTACGATATCATTGTGGGCATCAATTGCCAGTTTTTTGACCATCTGTCCTGTCATCATCAATCTGTTCGTCATCTAACAGTATTCGCCACGCATCCCCTTCTAGATCATCATATTGACGGTGACTAATGCTCCATAAAAAAGCAAGTAGACCTAGAATTGACAAGACCAGCGAAACTGGAACAAGAATGACTAAAATGTTCATCGTTATCGCACCCTTAATGCATTGAGCAAAACGGTTATGGATGATGCCGACATAGCAATCGCCGCACTTAAGGGGGTGGCAAAACCCAGAATAGCTATCGGCACCGCAATCAGATTATAGATAGCCGCAATGGTAAAGTTTTCCAGCACGCGTCGTTTTGCCGAAATTGAAACAGTCAAAACACTTGGCAAGTTTTCTAAACTTGGATTCAACAAAACAATATCAGAAGCAGTGCGGGCGGCATCAAGTGCACTGGCAGGCGAAATCGATGCATGGGCAACCGCCAACGCCGCCGTATCATTTAATCCATCCCCAACCATCAAAACACGCGCACCATTTTCTGACAGCGCACTAATGGCATCAAATTTGTCGGTTGGGCTCATTTCTGCGATCGCGGGTACACCACCCAATTGATACGCAATGTTACGAACTGCTTGGTTATTGTCACCAGAAAAAATCTGCACCGATTTTCCTTGTTCTAACAGAGCCTTTACAGCTGATTGGGCACCATCACGAAGTGTTTCTTTGAATGCGATCACCCGTGGCAGGTCCTGACCAATTTTTAAGGCTGGCGAGTGTTCCGCGTTAAGCCAAGCACCCTGACCTAGCTTCACATCCACGCCTTTCCATTTGCCAGTCATACCCTTTCCTGACACCTCCTGAATGTCAGTGACTTGTGCTGGTTTCACACCCGAGGGAATTGAGGCAGCAATCGCACAGGAAACGGGATGGGATGATGCATTCACAAGTGCCGCCATCACAGATATCGCATCTTCACGGAAGGCATTTAAATCAATTTGTGCATGCCCGTTTGTTAGCGTACCAGTTTTGTCAAATATCACGGTGTCTATTTCGGCCATGCGTTCTAACGCCGTGCCATTTTTCACCAAAAACCCTTGTTTGAATAATCTTCCTGTGGCCGCTGTCATCACGGCTGGTACCGCCAAGCCTAATGCACAAGGGCAGGTAATAATAAGAACCGAAATCGCGATATTCAGAGACAAAGAAAATTCGCCACTTACGACCATCCAACCAATAAATGTGACAAGGGCAAGCACGTGCACGAGCGGCGCATAGATTTGCGCAGCGCGGTCAGATAATGCCGTATAAGTGTTCCGTGTTCCTTCGGCCATTTCAACAAGGGCCGCCATGCGTTGCAACGCGCTGTCGCGGCCTATTGCCTGTACACTCAGCGTTAAAAGACCCTTCAAGTTTACTTCGCCTGCCGCCAATTTGTCACCGACAGAAACAGCAACTGGAAGGCTTTCGCCTGTTAACAAGGCGCGGTCCATTTGCGAATGACCTTTAATGATTTGCCCATCAGCTGGCACGCGCATACCAGGCAAAACCTCAATAATGTCATCAACAGCCAGATCCTCGACCTCAACCGTTTCACGTTTACCATCGCTCAATCGAATGGCACTCACACTTTCAAGCGCGGTCAATTCTTGCGCCGCAGACCGCGCTTTGATTTTCGTGCGATGATCCAAATACCGGCCAATCAATAGAAAGAACGATAACGAAAGTGCCGCATCAAAATAAACCCGATGCCCGCCCTGTGTCGTTTCAAAAATCGACAAACCCGCGGCCAAAATGATCGCTAATGAAATCGGCACATCCATGTTCAATTGCCCGCGTCGCAATGCACCCCATGCCGACACAAAGAAATGTTGCGCCGCATAAATCAAAGCTGGAACCGCGATGCCACCGGAAATCCAATGAAACATGTTTTGCGTGGCATGACTGGCACCTGACCAAATTGCCACGGAAAACAGCATAATATTCATCATCGCAAATCCTGCAACCACCAATCGCAACAGAAGCTTGCGGCCAGTTTCATCCGTTTCAGAACCCGCCAGCATTTGCATATTTAAATTCTGTGCCTCATGACCAATACCATCCAGAACACAAATAAGGTCTTCGGCTGAAACTTTTGCACTTGCCGAAATTGTCGCGCGCTTGCGGCTTAGGTTTACGCGTGCATCCAGTACCCCTGGTACAGCATTCAATGCTCTTTCGATTTTCCCAATGCAGCCTGCGCAATGAATATTTGGCAAGGACAAAAGAATGTCGTTCTTTGTTGTCTTTCGGCTAATTTTACCTTTGCCAGTGTCCATCAGGAAAGGTTCTTTTATGTGAATGGATTGATCGCTCATGGCTGAACATCCACGATAATGCGTTGCTGAAATTTAGTCCCATCATCGGCAAATGCGATAAGGCGCAGGTTCCAATTGCCGCTGCTCAAATCAACAGGTGCTACATAATCTGCCCCATCAAAAGTGAATGCGGGAAATTGGTCATCTGCAACACTTGTTGCGCGCCCAAGAATTGCCGAGTGTATCTTGGCCTGCACGGGGCCCCCGTCTCGGCGAATGCTCAATCTTAGATTTCCACGATCAATGCGCGCAGCAACGTCCCAATTTAGTGCCAATTGCGCCTTTTGTCGCCGATCAAAGGATTGGCTGGCGACATATGAATTTTTGACTTCCAAACCTGGAAATGTTGCAATTGCCTGATAAGCCAGCGTTAAATTCACACTGATGATGATCGAAAAGGCACCGAGCATCATGAAAAAGAACTTGCGACCTGTGATTGTCCCTTTGGTTGTGTTCATCATTTTTCGCCCTTTCCATTAAATACGCTGCTGCGTGAGGCTCGATCGCCGTTTTCCACATCTTCAACCCAAAAACGCAGATCAGTTTGATCAAGATTTGCGGCCAGATTTACGCTGTCTGCGGTTACATACACGCGCAACATTGTGGAACTATCAGGGGCAACAGTAACGGTATCACCGCCCGCGCCTTCAATTTGGATTTGCAAATTTTGCATACTGGTTAATGAGACCTGAAACTGGCGCGATTCACCCAATTTGTTACGCAGCCGCAGTGTATAAACATTACGTACAGTACCATCAGATAAGGTCACAAATGTTGGGTTGCGGCTGGGTTCCACCGTCATGTCGATGTCGGATTGAATGAATAGAGCGTAGATCAAAGCGATCCCAATCAACGACCACAGGCTGGTATAAATAATGGTGCGCAGGCGCAGAACATGACGCCACAGGGGTTTTGGCGGCTTACCTGCCCGTTCCTCAGGTTCATCAGCCAAGGCAAGATAGTCGATCAAACCACGCGGGCGATCGATTTTGTCCATGATCTCGTCACAAGCATCAATGCAAAGGGCGCAGGTGATACATTCCATTTGTTGACCTTCGCGGATATCGATGCCCATGGGGCAAACATTCACGCAAGCCATGCAATCAATACAATCCCCTCTGGTGGCGTCGCGTTTCTTGCCACGGGGCTCGCCGCGCCAATCGCGATAGGCAACCGTCAAGGTATCATCATCCATCATGGCGCCCTGGATGCGTGGCCAAGGGCACATGTAAATGCAAACTTGTTCGCGCATAAAGCCGCCAAAAAGAAACGTCGTCGCCGTTAGGACAGCAATCGTTCCATAGGCAATGGGATGGGCCGTAAACGCAAATAGATCACGAGCCAATTGGGGGGCATCGGTGAAATAGAAAACCCACGCCCCACCGGTGGCCAAGGAAATCAGCAACCAGACATTCCATTTTACCAGTCGCAATCGCCATTTACGAATGTTCCACTTACCTTTCCATAGACGCACGCGCGCATTACGATCGCCTTCGATCCAGCGTTCAACTAATATGAAAAGATCCGTCCATACGGTTTGCGGACAGGCATATCCGCACCAAACACGGCCCAAGGCGGAGGTGAACAAAAATAACCCTAACCCGGCCATGATTAATAAGCCGGCCACAAAATAAAACTCATGGGGCCAAATTTCGATCCAGAAAAAGTAAAACCGCCGATGGGCAAGATCCACCAACACCGCTTGATCTGGCAATGCAGGACCGCGATCCCACCTGATCCATGGTGTTAGGTAATAAATGCCCAATGTAACGGCCATGATCCACCATTTAAGGTTGCGATAAAAACCACTTATACGTCGGGGAAAAATTGGGACTTGGGCCGCAAATAATTGCGGTGTTTTTGACTTACTCATTTAGTGTTCCAAACCTATTCGCACGATCAGGCATAATGTTGGTCAAAAAAACGCGCTTTGACCCAGATCAAGTTTTCATAAAAATTGCCTCAGCCCAGACAGGTGCGAACAGGTCTACGGGCTGAGGCGACCTGACAGGGGGAACTAACTGTCAGGTATTTCCTTTAACAACAAAGGAAATCTTGTTATTTTTCCGGCTTATTCACCGCCACCCAATTGATGAACATAGGCCGCTACTGCATTGATTTCAGATACTTTCAGACGCATTCCCCATGCGGGCATTACACCAAAGCGGGACGTGCTGATCGTTTGCGTAAGGCTTTCAACATCGCCACCATAAAGCCAGATTGCATCCGTCAGATTAGGCGCGCCGATCTCACGATCACCTTTGCCATTATCACCGTGGCACGAACTGCAATTGTCCATAAACAGAGGCTGTCCCAAACTGGCCAAATCCGCGTCGTTTTCCAGCCCTGTAATTGAACGAACATGATGAACAACTTGATTTATTTCGCTTGCTTCTAGCATGTCACCAAAGGCGGGCATTTCCGAATAATGAGCATCCTCATCAACCTCATTGCGCACGCCGTGCTTGATTGAATAGGCAATCTGATCAATCGTGCCGCCCCACAACCAGTCATCATCTAACAAGTTCGGGTATCCCTTTGAACCATTCGCACCTGACCCGTGACACTGTGAACAATGAGAACGGAAAACCGCGGCACCGCCGGCCACAGCGAAGTGGTTGAGTTCGGCATTTTCACCCAGTGTATTTAAATCCACTGCTGACAAGGCTGATGTAAGGGCGCTGTTTTGGTCCTCAAATCGGGCAATCTCCGAGGCGACCTCGCCTCTTGTTGAATACCCAAGCATCCCTTGGGTCGCGCCAGTAATCATCGGCCATGCAGGATAGGCGATAACGTAGCCGATCCCCCACACAATACTGATATAAAAGCTCCACAACCACCAACGTGGCAGCGGGTTGTTCAACTCTTTGATGCCATCCCAATCATGTCCGGTTGTTTCCACGCCAGTTTCATCATCGATTTCTGTTTCGGTTTCAAAATCGCTCATTGCTTGCCCTCCGTGTTGGGCGCTGTTTCTTCGGCTTCCACCTGAACATCCGCTGCAATTAATGTGTCATTTCTGAAAGGAATATCTGCGGTGTCTTGATGAATTTCACGGCTACCTGGGCGATAAGCCCAAACAATTGTGCCCAAGAAAAACAGCGTCAACGCCAACAAAACCCAGCTGTCAGCCAATTCGCGTAAGAAAGAATAAGTGCTCATGTCAAAGACTCCTTTTGCGCCTAGCGGCTTTTGTCTGGGGTGAAGGTTGAGAAATCCACAAGTGTGCCAAGCATTTGCAAATAGGCGACAAGCGCGTCCATTTCCGTAACACCAGATGCACCGTCAAAATTACTGACAACGGCCTTGGGGTAACGGGCCATCAGGGCGTCATTGTCCGCATCTGGATCGGCTTGGCTGTTAAAATCGATCTGCGCATTCTCAATCATATCGTCGGTATAAGGCACCCCAACCATTCGATGCGTTTCCAGCAAGTCTTGTACATGTTCGCCGTCTACCTTGGTGGCCGCAAGAAATGCATATTTTGGCATGATGGATTCAGGTACGACCGATTGCGGATCCATCAAGTGATCAACGTGCCAAGCGTCAGAATACCGACCGCCCACGCGGGCTACATCAGGACCTGTGCGTTTTGACCCCCATTGAAATGGGTGGTCATACATACTTTCGGCCGCCAAAGAATAGTGACCATAACGCTCGACCTCATCGCGCATGGGTCGGATCATTTGGCTGTGACATGTGTAGCAACCTTCGCGCACATAGATGTCACGGCCAGTTAGTTCCAGCGGCGAATAAGGCCGCATGCCTTTCACTTTTTCAATCGTGTTTTCCAGATAGAAAAGCGGCGCGATTTCGACAATGCCGCCAATGGTGACAACAAGGAATGAAAATACCAAAAGCAAGGTCGGGCTGCGTTCTAGTATTTGGTGACGGGTAAGAAATGCCATTTCTTTGGCTCCTTATGTTGAGGGAATGCCGACGGGTGCTGCAACTTTTTCGCCGCCCCGAATGGTCATCCACATGTTCCAAGCCATGATTAATCCGCCGACAAGGTACAAAACCCCGCCCAAGCCACGTACAATGTACATTGGATATTTGGCGATCACGGTGTCGGCAAAGCTGTTCACCAAGAACCCTTGCGCATCGACCTCACGCCACATCAAACCTTCCATGATGCCGCTTACCCACATTGAGGCCGCGTAAAGAACGATGCCGATAGTGGCCAACCAGAAGTGCCAGTTGATAGCCGACATTGAATACATGCTGGCACGGCCCCACAGGCGTGGTGTCAAGAAATAAAGCGCACAGAACGTAATCATACCGTTCCAACCAAGTGCCCCTGAATGCACGTGACCGATTGTCCAATCTGTATAGTGTGACAGACTGTTGATGGCGCGAATGGACATCACAGGCCCCTCAAAGGTGGACATGCCGTAAAATGCCAGGCTAACGACCATCATGCGAATAATGGGGTCTGTTCGCAGCTTGTCCCACGCCCCTTGAAGCGTCATCAAACCGTTGATCATACCGCCCCAGCTAGGCATCCAAAGGATAATCGAAAACACCATGCCCAAAGTCGATGCCCAATCCGGCAACGCGGTGTAATGCAGGTGGTGTGGCCCTGCCCAGATGTATAGAAAGATCAGCGCCCAAAAGTGGATGATTGACAACTTATAGGAAAAGACAGGGCGTCCTGCTTGTTTTGGCACGAAATAGTACATCATTCCGAGGAAACCAGCGGTTAGAAAGAAACCCACGGCATTGTGGCCGTACCACCATTGGGTCATAGCATCCTGCACGCCCGAGAAAAGTTGAACTGATTTTGAACCCCAAATCGACACGGGGATCGAGATGTTGTTTACCAAATGCAACATCGCGACTGTGATGATGAAGCTCAGCAAGAACCAGTTTGCTACGTAAATATGGCGCTCTTTTCGTTTAAAGATCGTGCCCAGATATACGGCAAGGAATGCCAACCAAACGATGGTTAACCAAATGTCGATATACCATTCTGGTTCAGCGTATTCCTTTGATTGTGTGGCGCCAAATAAATAGCCAGTGGCCGCGAGAACAATGAACAAATTATAGCCCCAGAATACGAACCACGCTAAATTACCGCCCCAAAGTCGCGCACCGCAGGTGCGTTGCACGATGTAAAATGATGACATGATCAAAGCGTTGCCGCCAAAGGCAAAAACCACCGCTGATGTATGCAAAGGACGCAGGCGCCCAAAGTTTGCGTAAGGTTGTGCCCAATCAAGGTTTAACGCAGGGAAAGCCAGTTGAAACGCGATGATTACACCAACCAAAAAACCAACGATGCCCCAAAAACCCGTGGCAATAACACCGGCGCGCACAACGCCGTCCATATATCCATTGGTATCAATTCTGACACCGGGTTCATCAGTATTGCGCAAAACCCAAATAAACATGCCAAAAGCCACACCAAGTATGATCAAGGCATGGGTTTGATAGGCTATGTCGCGGGCAAAATTCGTGGCAACGGCGGCAAATAACATTATCACCCCCAAGACCATCAGCTTGACGTAGTTCAGCATAATTTGTTCCTCTTTGTCGTCATTCAACGCGCGTTGGATGACCTGTTCGTGAGGCCGTTTTGCTGGAACGTGCAAAAGGCCGCTTTGATCTGAGTCAATTTTCTCAGAAATCTTTATAAATTTGCGCTAGATCAAAGAGTCACTTTCATTTGGGCAATAGGATGGGTCCATCTTTAAGGAGGATCGGCTCATGACTTACAAAACAATTTCTACATTTCTGCATGACGTGAACGCGCCTGAAGCGGCTTTGGAAATGGCTATTTCTGCCGCCCGAGAATGGGATGCCCACTTGCATGTGATATGTGGAGGTATCGATTTCACTGACCCGGGTTATTACAATGTCGGGGCAAGTTTGCCGAATTTGCAGATCAATCTAGAAAACGCGCAAACAGACGCGAAAGCCCTGAAAAAGCGCGCAATTGAACGCCTTGCACGTGAAGAAATTGCTTATGATATTCAAACTTTTACGATCGTGCAGCATGGGTTAGATGAATTTTTGACCAATCAATTGCGGTTCTCAGATTTGGTGTTTTTGCAACGCCCATATAATGAAAGCAAAAACCACACAGATGTTAAAATATTTGAGGCGTGTTTGTTTTCTGCAAAGCGCCCTGTGATGGTCGTGCCCCCAAATTGGACAGGAAGTGCGCGATTTAAAAATGCAATGATTGCATGGGACGATGGTGCACAGGCGCTTCAGGCATGTCGCGCGGCCATCCCTATTTTGCAAACAGTGCCAAGAACTGAAATTTGTATAATTGACCCGCCAAAACATGGCGAAGGTCGATCTGACCCCGGTGGGCGTTTGGCGCAGTATTTGGCACATTTCAACGTTCGACCAGATATCAACGTCATGGCGCTTACCCAGCCAAAGGTTGCTAATCAACTGGGGCAACGAACCCAAGAACAAGGAACTGAGTTGTTGGTAATGGGGGCCTATGGGCATTCTCGGCTGCGACAAGCAATCATCGGCGGCGTCACGAGACACTTTTTAGAAACTGCCGAAATGCCCGTATTAATGGCGCATTAATTCCGGTCAATCTGTTGAACTGCCTGCAATTGCGCGCAAATGCGAAATGCTGGGAATGTCCACGATCCGTTTTCCTTGTAATGCGATCAAACCTTCTTTTCGCAGGGCAGAAAACTGACGACTTACGGTTTCTATAGTCAATCCCAAATAATCTGCCATCGCTTCGCGTGTAAGCGGCAGTTCGATTTGTGTCGTGTTACCCGTGCTGACAACGGCGGGTACAGTTGTGCGACGGACAATCATCATCAAAAAGGTTGCGATTTTTTCACGGGCGGTTTTTCGACCAAGCAACAGCATCCAGTCGCGAGCCGCATCCAATTCATCCAGCGAGATTGCCAACAATCTTTGGGCAATATGAGGCGTAGTTTCGATCAACGTTTCAAATTTGCCGCGCCTGAAACAACACAGCGTAATATCTGTCACAGCCGTCACATCATAAATGGCGTTTTCACGACCGGGGCGGCCGATAAAATCGGACGGCAACAGCAATCCCAGCGTTTGTTTACGCCCATCTTCCATAATCTGTTCAATGGTTGCGGCCCCTTTGACGATAGACGCCACGAATTCCATTTGGTCACCACTAAAGATAATTGGCTGACCTGCCTCAAAGCTGCGATAGTATTTTATACTCTCAAGCACAGCCAATTCATCAGTGTCACAAGTGGCGCAAACAGCGCGGTGACGGATGGGGCAAGATTCACATCGGTTTAAGGGATCAAGTACACGTTCCATAGCAATAAGTTAGCTGCAAAATTTATGGGGTTAAAGGGGCAGGATTGGTTTTCCGTGTTTTATCCATTTACTACAGCACAAAGGTCGAGCAACAAATAGAACCCATTAAAGTATTGTAATTAAATAATTTACCCCAACAACCACGATCAATTATTCCACTGATATGCGCTAAATGCATAACGGGTATCTCAATCTGTTTGTTGTCGCCAAACCCGCAAGCGCTACATTGAGGGCACGAAGACGAAATGATTATCCGAGGACCTAAAATGGCACATGCACTAAAAACATCGAACGATTTTGGCTTAACAAACATAGCGAATGGCGTCGTAAAAGCAGTCAAGGCTGTAGGCAATGCAATCGCAGATTTTTTTGTATCCATCACCGAAGCCCAATCCCGCAGCGCTGAATTGAACAGCATGCACGCTCTAAGCGACGCTGAATTGGCAACCAAATTCGGAATTACACGCAGCGAAATCACTGCTTATGTATTCCGCGACCGGATGTTCTAAGTTTTACAGCTTTTGAAAATCTGACTGCCAAAATTTAACTTTGGCAGTCAGTCCATAATCGGCAATTTATGCTAGATTGCTTTGGCCCAGCGCATCCATTGATGTAACACCAAGTTGCGCCAAAGTAATATCAGTTTCGCGATGCAATACATCCACCATTTGGTGCAGGCCACGACGACCGTCAGCGGCCAAAGCGAACGACAAAACCCGCCCTAGAAAAACAAAATCCGCACCCAGAGCATAGGCTTTGGCAACATCTTCGCCCGATTGGATACCACTGTCATAAAACAGCGGAAAATCTGGACCCAATGCCGCGCGAATGTCCCTAAGGGCAGTAATTGCATCCAAACTACTATTTAGTTGTCGGCCGCCATGGCTGGAAACTTGAATGGCATCAACGCCCACAGAAACCAGTTTCTTGGCGTCTTCAACATTCAGTACACCTTTGACAACCAAACGACCTTGCCATTTTTCACGAATTTCAGACAACAAGGTCCAATCAGCCCCTGCGCGACTGGCCGTGCGATCAAATTCACCATGAACGCCACCAAAGTTGGCCAGTTTCGGCGCTCCTTTGGCAAGGGTGCCCAGTGACCATCGAGGATGGCAGGCAAAATCAAAAAACTGACTTGGCCCCATTTTGAATGGCATTTTAAAGCCTCGGCGCAGTTCACGAGGGCGCCGGCCCACCTCTGGTACATCAACAGTGACAACCAGCGTTTCATAACCAGCGGCTTTACAGCGGGCCAAAAGTGGATCAATCCCACCTTGATTGCCACTGCAATAAAGTTGAAACCACGCCTGCCCTTCGGACCATTTTGCCATGTCTTCTAGCGAGGATGACGAAACTGTGGAAACACCAACAGGCACTTTGTGACGTGCAGCCATTTCCGCCAATGCACGATCAGCCATAGGATTAGCCAGTCGGCACATGCCCATGGGGGCAACACCAAAGGGTAATTCACATTGTTGATCGAATAGATTTACGGCGACCGATCGTTGCATCACGTTATTTAGGACACGTGGCATCAATCGAATATCGCGTAGGGTTTGACGGTTGGACGCTTCGCCCTGCCCGTCACCTGCTGCCCCATCGATGTAATCAAACACCATCCAGGGCAGACGGCGGCGGGCACCCCGCCGCGCGTCTTCAAAGCAATGGATCGTCAACGGATTATTCCGCGTTTGCTGCAGCCAATTCGCGCATGAAACGATCACGAATAACAACAGGGTCCATGGTGATAACTGGCACCTTGATGTTGCCGCTTTCACATTTACAAACGATGATTGTCATCTTTTTGCTGGCAATTGCTGCCGTCATTACGTCAACGGCTTCTTCTGCCTGACATTCAATAACGTTTTCACAACCACATGCTTCAGCAACTTTGGTCAAAGACGTTTTTTGACCCGCATAAGTTGGCTGATCACCAGTTGAACCGTAAGAACCGTTATCCACGATAAATAGGATAAAGTTGTCGGCCACGTTGTTAGCTATCGTTGGCAATGTGCCAAAATTTGTCAAAACAGAACCGTCACCATCGATTGAGATCACAGTTTTATCTTGTGCCAAGGCAAGGCCCAGACCGATTGAAGACGACAATCCCATCGTGCCCAACATGTAAAAATTGGTCGGCTGGTCATCCATCATGTGCAGTTCTTGGCTTGGCAAACCGATGTTGCAAACCACGAATTCATTAGAAATGACGGGGATTAGGTTTTTGATAATATCGCTACGGATCATGATTAGTACCCCTTCCAGAAACTTGCATCGGTCAAGATGGCAACAGGCTTGTTACACATAAAGCAATGCTTCAGAATTGCGTCCAACTCATCCGCATCGTCTTCTTTGTGGAAGTGATATGTTGGTATGTTCAACTGTGCCAACAACGCTTTGGTGTGAACAGCCATTTCAACCTGACAGGCCACTGGTTCGCCCAGCTCGCCGCGATAGGAAATCAGCATTGGCAAAGGCATGCGGTAATACTGCGTTAGTGTAACCAGCGTGTTAACTGTCACACCAATCGCTGTGTTTTGCATGATGATGGCGCTGCGCTTGCCGCCCATATATGCGCCAGCACAGATTCCCATGCCTTCGTCTTCTTTGTTCGACGGGATATGATAAATATCCTTACTTTCTTCGATCTTCTCAATAACACCTGCCAATTGCTTGCAGGGTACGGTTGTTACCAGCTCGATTTTGTTTTTCACAAAATCGGCCACGATGCGGTCATTTACAGACATGGGCTCTCCATCCTTTAAGATTGCGCCCTTGTGCATCGTAAACAAAATTTATTCAAACCATAGATATTTAAGTCGTGATAAAGTATATCTTTACCAAACTGGTGAAACCGAATGTCGATACAATTATTCAAAACACTCATTGCAATAGCGGATAGCGGCAGCTTTTCCCTTGCCGCTGCCCGCGTACATGTCACCCAGGCCGCCGTTGGCCAACAGATGCGCAGGCTAGAAGATCAATTGCAGGTCGAGCTATTTGATCGCAGCGGCAAGTCACCTCGATTAAACCAAATCGGCACATCAATGGTACCCAAAGCGCGCAGCGTCGTGCAGGCCTATGATGCGCTGATGAACGACACACGTGGTTCAGCACAAATGATTGGCGAACTCACAATCGGCGCGGTTCCTTCTACGATCCGAGCATTAGTGCCGATGGCGGTCAAAAGATTGATCGCCGTTGAGCCAGGTTTACACATTCGCGTTTTGCCGGGATTGTCGGACGAGTTACAACAACAGGTTTTACGCGGCGCACTTGACGCGGCCTTGATCAGTCAACCAGCGGCCGTCAATCCAAACGTCCAGTTTCAGCCATTGGCAACCGAACCCTTGGTACTGCTTACCTCCAAAGAGGTTTCGGGACAAAATGCAGATGAAATCATCCAGCACCATCCCTACATTCGCCACGCCCGTCATTCTGCTGTGGGCATTTTGGCAGACGAATATTTGATCCAAAATCGGTTAATCGTCCAAGAATTCATGGAAATCGACAGTTCTGAAACCGTAATCAGTATGGTAGCGCACGGACTGGGTGTATCCATTGTGCCTGACCTATGTTTGCCTGACCCAATTTATGCAAATCTACGTAAAATTTCGTTGGGTCCAAAATCAGGTGCCCGAGTTCTAGGATTGATTGCGCGACAAGGTGCAGCAAAACAGCCCCTAATCGATCGGTTGTGCGCCGAAATATCAGAACTAATTCTGACGCAGAAGGATCAAGCAAATACCAATGACGGTCACTGAACAAGATTTCATCAATCTGTGAACATCAAAAGTTCCGCCATTATCCAGAACGCTAAATTTTAAGAATATCAGCCTTGGCCAAAGGGCCTTTATCTAACCGCCACGCAAAATCAATCTGATCAAATTGTGGGAAATACTGGGTCACCAATGGATCATGTCCTGGAATTATCCGCGCGGCGGTTTTTCCAAGCTGCATTAAGGTTCCATAGCCATCAAGCATGTTTTGGACATCGGCCACGATGGGAAATGGCTTTTTCTGCAAGAAATTTTCATAATAATGCGTGGCATCTGATGCCAAACAAAGTGGGCCCGTTTCGGTATCGACTTCAACCACTTGCAAACCGCGGCTATGCCCACCAACACAGTGGACGCGCACGCCCGGTGCCACCTGCCCCGATCCATCATGAAACACCACACGCCCTGAATAAACGTGGCGCACCATTTCGCAAACATGATCCGCCGTAAAAGGCATTTGCAACGTGTCATGACACATACATGGCCCTGTCGCATAAGCCATTTCAGCGACTTGCATATGGAAGGTTGCGGAGGGAAATAAATCCAAACCACCGGCATGATCATAATGCAAATGCGTTATAATAACCGTATCAACGGTTTCTGCCGAAATTCCCAAGGCCGCGACCGCTTGCGCTGGATCACGCAAAATTGGTCTATCGCGTCGTTTGGCCTCGTCCATGCCATAACCTGTGTCCAAAACAATTGTGCGCGACCCGTTTTGTAACACCCAAACGAAATAATCCATACCATGCGCGGCCGCTGGATGATCATCAAAAATAAAGCTATCAGCCCGCGTTCGCGCGTTTCGTTCGGCGTATTTCACCGCGTAAACTTGCCAAAGATCGCTCATAATAATCTCCTTTAATCCAATGATAGCCCTAGCCTTTGGCAACAGCAAAGCTAATAATAAACTACGCTTTATTAGAATGGGGATATCATGTCTGAAAAATTGAACATCGCAGTAATCAAAGGCGATGGTATCGGCATCGATGTGACCGAAGCAACCATGGCGGTTGTCACGGCAGCGCTTACGCGTTTGGGACTGCCTGCATTGCACGAAACCCACATTTCAGCCGGTGCAGGCCATTTTCGCGACACTGGCTGCGACATTCAAAAGGGCGGCGAAGAATTGGCTGGATCGGCAGACGCGATTTTCCTTGGGGCCATTGGTTTACCGTCTGTGCGCCACGCGGATGGTACCGAAATTTCGCCCCACTTACGCCTGCGCGATCAATTCGGCCTTTATGCTGGGGTGCGCCCAGTCAAAGCCTATCCAAACGCCCCGCAAAGATTGGCTGATCCACGGGCTGCCAAGATTGACATGGTAATTCTGCGCGAAAGTACCGAAGGGCTGTTTTATTCAGCTGCCGTTCATGATCGATCCATTGTTAAGGGCGATGACGAGGTTCAAGATTTCATGCGCATCACCCGCCCAACAACGGAAAAGCTACACCATTTCGGCTTTAAACTTGCGCAAAAACGTCGCGAACGTGGGAAAATGGGCAAATTCACCTGTGTCGACAAGGCCAATGTTTTCAAATCACAGGCCTTCTTTCGCAAAATTTTTGATGAGGTAAAAACCGATTATCCCGACATTAAAACTGATTACAATTACGTCGATGCCATGGCCCTTTGCCTTGTTCGCAATCCTTGGGATTATGACGTGATGGTCATGGAAAATATGTTTGGTGACATCCTTTCTGATTTGGCGGGTGGCCTTGTGGGCGGCATGGGAATGGCGTCCTGCGCTGAAATTGGCGACGATGTTGGTTTGTTTCAGGCGGCCCACGGTTCTGCACCTGACATCATGGGGCAAGACAAAGCCAATCCCTTGGCGGCCATACTTTCCGGCGCTTTAATGTTGGATTATTTGGCTGAACGTGCGGATCAATCTGCACTTGCTGATGCGGCTGATTTAATTGATCGTGCCGTTGATGCAGGTTTTGCGGCCAATCGGCTGCGCCCTATGGAATTTGGCGGGGACATGGGCACCAAAGCCGTCACCGAAGAAGTGATCGCGCAATTGGCAGTGGTCAAATAGATGGCGATCCGTGTTGGCATCATTGGGCTGGGTTATTTTTCCCAATTTCATTTGGCATCATGGGCAGCAAATCCTGACGTTGCCCTGATCGGCGCAACTGATGCGTCTTTAGAACGATGCAATTGGGCGCAATCAGAATATGGCACCAAGATATTTACTGAAACAGCAGGTTTGCTGTCGCAGGAATTGGATGTCTTAGATATTGTTGCGCCACCCAAAGCCCATGCAACCTTGGTCAAACAGGCGTTAGGCAATGTGCGTGTAATCATTTGTCAAAAGCCGTTTTGCGAAAGTTTGGATGAGGCCGAGGCTTTGACCGAAATGGCCAAAAATTCTGGCACCACGTTGATCATTCATGAGAATTTTAGGTTCCAGCCCTGGTACCGCACGATAAAATCCCTGCTTGAGGGTGGATTACTTGGGGAATTTTACAGCGCCCGATCAACCCTTAGACCGGGTGACGGGCGTGGCCCAGATGCCTATATGGCTCGCCAACCTGGATTTCAAACGATGGAAAAATTCCTGATCCACGAAACTGGCGTACATTTCATTGATCTCTTTCGTTGGTTGTTTGGCGATATTTCCGCCGTCTATGCCGATACCAAGCGCCTTAACCCCAATATCGCCGGCGAAGACGCAGGCATGCTGATTTTTGATCACCAAAGCGGTGTTCAAACCATTTTTGATGGCAACCGCTTATCAGATCACGCAACGGATAATCCAAGACGTACAATGGGCGAAATGGAAATTGAGGGCACTTTAGGCACACTTCGCCTAAATGGTTTTGGGCAACTGAATTTCCGCGCCTTTGGTCAATCTGAATGGGTTGACCAACCCCTCATTCAACCAGTCGATGAAACCGCTTTTGGTGGCGGGTGTGTTAATGCATTAAATATGCATGTTGTTGCCGCCCTAAATGGTTCGGCGCCGTTTGAAAACAAAGCGGCGGAATATCTGTCAGTTTTAAAAATCGAGGCTGCGGCCTATCAATCGACAAAAGAGGCACGAAAAATCTATGTCTGATGTTTTAGTTGTTGGCGCGGGCATTATTGGTGCCTCAATTGCCTATCATTGTGCCAAAGCTGGTGCCAAAGTCCACGTGGTTGATAACGACGGTATTGGTAAAGGCGCTAGCGGAAAATCCTTTGGCTGGATCAATGCAAGCTTTGCCGAAAGCGACGCCTATTTTGCGTTGCGTCACAAGGCAATCGACGAACATCGTGCATTGGCTAGGGAATTAGATATCGATCAAACCACGCAATGGAATGGTTGCATTTGGTGGGAAGACGAAGGAAATGATTTTTGGGATCAAGCACGCGAATTAACGCGCCGTGCCTATCCGCACGAAATCATTGAAACAGATAAAATTCACCAATTAGAGCCAAATTTGGCAGGCCCACCGGCCCATGCAATTTTAACTAAACACGAGGGTGCCGCGAATGGTACAGGTCTTAGCAATGCGTTGCTGGCCAATGTGATCGCGGGCGACGGCAAGGTTTCAACGGACACCAAAGTATTGGGCATTTTGCGTGACGGCGAAAACGTCGTTGGTGTTAAAACGAACAAGGGTGATTTGTTTGCTGATAACATCATCATTGCCGTTGGTGCCGCCAGTGAAACACTTTTAGCAACCGCTGAAATCAACCTGCCAATGGATAATCAACGGGGTATCATCCTACAAACCACACCGACCAAGCCGTTAATAAATCACATTATTATGTCAACGGATGTGCATTTCAGACAAGATCCAGACGGACGTTTCACCATGGGCGAGATCTTTTCAGGTGGCGGATTAAATGATGCTATTGATAAGGATGTCGACGCGTTTGCCGCGCGAATGCTGGCACGCCTGCACGCCCGTCTGCCTGCCGCTAAAGATGTTGAAATTTCTCATATCCATCAAGGATTGCGACCCGTGCCGAAAGATGGATTTCCCGCGATCGGCGCAATTGGCGGGCTTTACGTGGCAACAATGCACAGCGGCATTACATTGGCGCCTTTAGTTGGAAAAATGGCCGCGCAAGAGATTTTGCACGGCCATACCGAAAAGATGCTGGCAGAGTTTAGACCAAACAGATTTGCCTAATCTGCAAGTGGCAAACGCGATTCAGCCATTTCAACCCACCAGCTACACCCAGCTGGAATGGCCTCATCGTTAAAATTGTATTCCGGATGGTGCACCATTGCCGTGTCGCCATTACCAACCAGAATATAGGCACCGGGACGCTCTTCTAGCAAATAGGCAAAATCCTCGCCGCCCATAACAAGCGGTGCCTCATCACAAGCGCCAGAAATCTTACGCGCAGCCGCGGCAGCATATTCTGTTTCAATTTCAGTGTTCACCATAACAGGGTACCCACGCATAAAGTTGACGTCGGCATTCCCACCAAAGGCTTTGGCCGTATGATCGCAAATTGATTTCAGACGTTCCTCGGCCAGACCACGCGTATCTTCATCCAGCGTGCGCACAGTACCGCGCAACGTAACCGTTTCTGGAATGACGTTGAACGCTTTGCTTTCGGTTTCAAAGGATGTGACCGAAACGACGATTTGCATGATTGGGTCGGCATTCCGGCTGGCAATTGTTTGCAATGCCAACACCATTTGGCTGGCAATCACTGTTGTATCGATTGATTCATTTGGCTTGGCTGCGTGACCACCCTTGCCCGTCACTGTGATTTCAAAGGTATCCGTCGCGGCGAAAAACGCACCCGAACGAATTGAAAAGCTGCCTGTTGGCTTGCCTGGCCAATTGTGCATGCCGTAAACCTCGTCAATGCCCCAACGATCCATCATGCCGTCTTCGCACATTTCACGACCGCCGCCGCCGCCCTCTTCGGCGGGTTGAAAGATCAAAACGACTTTGCCGTCAAAATTGCGGGTTTCAGCCAAATATTTCGCCGCCCCCAGCAACATTGCGGTGTGTCCATCGTGACCACATGCATGCATTGCACCCGGTGTTTTTGAGGCATATTCCAGCCCCGTGGCCTCAAATATCGGCAAGGCATCCATATCCGCACGCAGACCAATCACACGCCCCTTGGTATCGGTTTTGCCGTTAATCACGCCGACAACGCCAGTGCGGCCAATGCCCGTCACAACCTCATCACACCCAAAGGATGTAAGTTTGTCAGACACAACTTTGGACGTGCGGTGCGTTTCGAATAAAATTTCGGGATGTTGGTGAATATCGCGACGCCATTCGGTGATTTCTGGCAATAATTCGGCGAAACGGTTTACGACTGGCATGTTGATGCATTCCTGATTTATGTGAGTTTCTTGAAGCTTGGCTTAACTTCTTGTTGCCTGCAAGCATTAAACCAAGGGTTCTTCATTCTCGTTCAATGGCAACAATAGCTCGGCAATCTGATCCCGCAACCAGCGATGCGCCGGATCATTTGTGAACCGTTTGTGCCATGCCATTTTCAACAACTCGACACGAAAGTTCATCGGAGGTTGGTAAATTTCTAATCCCATTTGGGGCGCCATGTGACGCGCGAGTCTTTCAGGGATGAGTGCAACCAAATCACTTTGCGCCACTGTGCGAATAATTCCCGAAAAGAACGGCATGGTCATAATAACCTGTCGTTTGCGCCCCATCGTCGCCAATTTTTCGTCGGTATGGGACCTAAGTTTCCCCTCCGGAGACATCAATAAATGACCGAGTTTACAAAACAAATCTAAGGGTACTGGGGCACCCGCAGAAACCTTTGCGCGTTTCAATTCGATATGATCTGTCCGCGCGATCATGGCGTATCTCGATCGAAAAACCGGCCGGCTATCAACCCAATCGGGGAAATTTAATGTGGGTAGTAAGGCCAGATCAACGGAATACTTTTCCAAAGTATCAATATAATTATCTGGTACGAGATCCACCAACAAAACCCTCATGTTTGGCGCAAGCTCTGACACCCGACTTGCCAATTGTGGCATCAGCATTTCTGCGAAAAAATCGGAACCCGATATACGGAAAATTTGTTCTGAAACTCGGGGATCAAATTGCACAGAAGCGGTCAATAAGGATTGCACCTGATCTAAAACTGAGTGCAAAGGTAGTTCAATTTCTTTAGCAAATTTCGTTGGCACAAGTCCTTTGCCCTGCCGCACAAAAAGAGGGTCATTCAAAGATTCCCGCAGTCGTTTTAATGCCGCAGAAACCGCGGGTTGTGACAGCCCCACCCGTTCACCCGCCTTAACAGTAGACCCTTCGCGCAGCAAAGCATCCAAAACCCGCAATAAGTTAAGATCAAAGCCATTCAAATTCATCAGACAAATTCCACATATATGATCAATCAATTTATCATATTAAATTTTCTCTGATAAATATACTAAAATTATGAACGTTGTTAAAAACGTTACTCAGAGGGGACTAAAATGAATAACATTGCTAGAAATTTTTTATTGGTAGGGATTGTTTCACTGCTTGTGGGCATGGCTTGGGGCATACAAATGTCGGCCTCCGGTGATCACGGATTGTCAGCTGCGCACGCGCATCTTAACTTGATCGGGTTTGTCGTGATGTCGATTGCCGCGATTTATTACCGCCTGACGCCTGCGGCGACGGGAACAATGGCCACTGTCCATTTTGTGACCGCTGTGCTTGGTGTTGTCACCATCGTACCTGGCATCGTCATGGCCGTATCGGGATCAGGTGAAACACTGGCCAAAATCGGTTCAGTACTTACGATTTTGTCCGTTGTGATGTTTGCTTCGATCGTTTGGAAACACGGCTTTGGTTCTAACTAAAGCAATCTAGTGTGCCAGCAAATAAACCAGCTGGCGCACAAATTTTTCACCCTGTTTAAATTGCTCAACACTTAGGAATTCATCCGGCTGGTGCGCCTGTGCGATATCACCTGGGCCACAAATCACAGATGAATATCCGCGTTCTTGAAACTGTCCCGCTTCGGTGCCGTAGCTGACAACATGGGTTCCATTATCACCTGTTAGCCCGCGAACCATTCCTTCGGCGGCACCCTCTTTTTCGGGTTGCAACGCAGGTACGTTAAAGCGGCGCACCATTGAAATGCTGGTTTCTGGCACAACAGCTTGCATTCCTTTTTCGACTTCGGCGACTTTGGCGGCCAATTTATCGCACCAATCATCTTGATTTTCGCCGGGCACAAATCGGAAATCCACGCCAAATGCGCAATCTTTGGCCGTGATATTATGCGCGGTTCCGCCGGAAATTTGACCAACGTGCAGCGTGGTAAACGGTGGATTGAAGCTTTGCGCAAGTGGCGTAGGTTTAGCGGCTCGAATTTCGGTGTTTTGTTGATTGGCCCACTCGATAATTCGGGCACCCTCCATGATCGCATTCACCCCTTGATGCATAAGCGAGGAATGTATTTCGAAACCCTTGATGTTCAACATGAACCCAATGCCACCCTTATGGCTGGTCACCGCTTTCATCATCGAAGGTTCGCCAATCACCGCAACATCTGCACGCGGTAGGGTTTTGACCATGGCATCGATCATTGGTGGCGCACCCGTGCATCCAACTTCTTCGTCATAGCTGAAGGCCAGTTGCATGGGACGTTTCAAATTCAAGGATAAAGCATAGGGAACCGCCGCCAAAGCACAGGCAAGATACCCTTTCATGTCACACGTGCCACGGCCATAAAGCAGCCCGTCTTTTTCTGTGACAACAAACGGATCAGTGTGCCATTCCTGACCATCCACGGGCACAACATCCGTGTGGCCAGAAAAAATGGTGCCGCCTTCGGCATCAGGGCCAACATTGGCGAAAAGCGATGCTTTGTCGCCTTCTTCATTGTATACACGGTGAGAATTTACCCCAAAACCGTTCAGGTATTCCTCTACCCATTCGATCAAAGGCAGGTTGCTGTCACGACTAACGGATGGAAATGCGACCAAGATATCCAAAATTTCACGCGCTGAAAGATTAGTCATTAGATGTCCTGCAAAACAAAGTGTTCGGGCGATACCTCAGTATACACAGAGGGTTTCGGTTCATAATCCATTGGGAATATTGGCGACGGAATCGGTTTAAAATTCAAATCTTTTTCAACTTTGCGGCGCGAAGGATCGGCAACCGGCACAGCCGACAATAGTGTTTTCGTATATTCATGCTGCGGGTTTTCAAAAATTTGCGCACGGGGGCCAATTTCCACGATCCGGCCAAGGTACATCACTGCCGTATGGTGAGACACACGTTCCACAACCGCCATGTCGTGACTGATGAACAGGATAGAAATACCAAGTTCGGCCTGTAACTCCATGAAAAGGTTCAACACTTGCGCTTGAACAGACACATCCAGCGCTGACACAGCTTCATCAGCAATAATCAGTTTTGGTGACAAGGCCAGCGCCCTGGCAATGGCAACACGTTGGCGTTGCCCGCCCGACATTTCATGAGGAAAGCGATGCAAAAAGGAACGGGGCAATTCAACGCGATCAAATAATTCGGTCACCTTATCCCGCAGTTCTTGCCCGCCCATGATTCCAAAATTTTCAAGCGGCTCGGCAACTTGATCGAACAATTTCATTGTTGGATTGAGCGAGGCAAAGGGATCCTGAAACACCATTTGCATATCTCGGCGCGCCATACGCAATTCATCGCCGTCCAGATCCAGCATGTTACGGCCATTGACCAAAACCTCGCCTGAATGCGGCGTCACGAGCTTTAAGATTGAACGTCCACAGCTGGATTTACCACACCCACTTTCGCCCACAAGCGACAGCGTTTGACCTTGTTTAATCTTAAAGGATACGTCTTCTACGGCATGAACCCGCGCGATGTTGCGGCGTAAAAGTCCGCCTTTCACATCAAAACGCGTCGTTAGATTGTTCACCTCTAACAATACTTCTGGTTCAGCCTTGTTTTTTACTTCAAATGCTTTGCTTTCCCGCCCCATCAATTGCATCGGTTGTGGTTCGGTTGTGCCCGCCATTTCGCCTAGTTTAGGCACAGCGCCCAGCAATGCTTTGGTATAATCATGTTGCGGCGCGTTGAAAATTTGATCAACCGTGCCCTCTTCCACCTTATTGCCACGGAACATGACGATCACGCGGTCTGCCATTTGGGCAACAACGGCCATATCGTGCGTAATGAACATCACAGCCGTGCCGCTTTCGCGTTTCAGGCGGTCAATCAAGGCCAAAATTTCTGCTTGGATCGTAACATCAAGCGCCGTTGTTGGTTCATCACAAATCAACAAGCGTGGCTTACAGGCCATCGCCATTGCGATAACCACGCGTTGGCGCATACCGCCGGACAGTTCATGGGGATATTGCGTAAGACGGCGTTCTGGTTCTGGAATGCGCACTTCCCTTAACAATTCCAAAACACGTTCTTCGGCTTGGGCCTTGGTCATTTTTTTGTGCAGGCGTAAACCTTCGCTTAGCTGGCGACCGATTGTGAACACCGGATTTAGCGATGTCATCGGTTCCTGAAAGATCATGCCGATTTGATTACCGCGAATGCGGCGCATCGCTTCGGTCTTGGTTGTTGCTACATCAACGACATCCTCGCCGCGATCAAACAACAGTTTGCCGTTTGCAATTTCACCACCGCCAAATTCCACAAGTCGCATCAAGGAAAGTGCCGACACTGATTTGCCAGAACCACTTTCACCTACGATGCAAACTGTCTCACCTTCGTGAACGTCGAATGAAACATCTTCGACCCCAACAACAGTGCCAGATCGCGTGGCAAATTCGACGCGAAGATTTTTGATAGAGGCGACAGGTTGATCGAGCATAAAGGAAACGCCTTTTTGAAGGTACTTTGGATCACGCTAGCGACATTGTGCAGGGCCTGTCAATCAACCCAAGCGACATGATTTTACGCAGCAAAAAAACTTTTGCCGATTTGGATCAATGAACAAAGGAAAAAATTGACCTTTTGGTAAAAAAATTGGATCGCCCGACCAGAATCTTTTAACAAACCCTTGCTTTTTGGATCATCTTATCATGGGATACCTGCATGCGTGGGCTTTGAAACTGCTTTTGAAGGCCCCGACAATAGACGATACGATAGACTAAAGCGTTGGTTTTAATGTTTAAAAAATATCGTGCGTCACAACAGGAGAAGTGAAATGAATTTCAAGAAAACCCTGCTAAGTGCAGTTGCCTTTGCGGCAATCGCGCCAATGGCATTGGCCGAACGGGGTGCGGACGGCAACGTCAGCATCATTTATTGGCAAGCCCCATCGATTCTAAACCCCTTTCTATCAGGTGGTACGAAAGACGTAGAATCAGCATCTTTGATCATCGAGCCATTGGCGCGTTACAATGAAAAAGGTGAATTGGTTCCATGGTTGGCTGCTGAAATTCCAACTGTGGCAAACGGCGGCGTATCTGCTGACCTAACGTCCATCACTTGGAAAATCGCACCTGGCCTTTTGTGGTCAGACGGCACACCGTTCACATCGGCTGATGTGAAATTCACCGCCGACTATTGTATGAACCCAGAAGGCGGCTGTGCGCAGTTGACCAAATTTGAAGGTGTGACTTCGGTTGAAACACCTGATGATCTAACTGTCAAAGTAACATTCGAAAAATCAACGCCCGTTCCATACGGTCCGTTCGTTGGTGGCGAAAGCCCCATCATTCAAGCGGCACAATTTGCCAATTGTACTGGTGCAAAAGCATCTGAATGTACTGCTGAAAACTTCGGCCCAATTGGTACAGGTCCATTTGTTGTCACTGAATTCCGTCCAAATGACGTAATTACAATGGTTGCAAACGAAAACTACCGTGATGCGTCTAAGCCAGCATTTGCAAGCTTGACCTTCAAAGGTGGCGGCGACGCGACAGCGGCTGGTCGTGCTGTGATGGAAACTGGCGAATTTGATTACGCTTGGAACCTTCAATTGGCACCCGACGTGATTGCGAACATGGAAAAAGGCGGCAAAGGCACAACCGTTGCAGGCTTTGGTCCATTGGTTGAGCGTATCATGTTGAACAACACCAACAATGATCCGGCTTTGGGCCCTGATGAGCGTTCAGTTGTTCGCCCTCACCCATCCTTGTCTGATCCTGCTGTGTACAAAGCGATGTCATTGGCCATCGACCGTCCATTGCTTGTAGAAGTTGGTTATGGCCCAGCGGGTAAAGTTACCTGTAACTGGATCCCAGCACCTGACGCGTTTAACTCAACTTCAATGACTTGTGATCAACAAGATATTGCTGGTGCCAACGCGATGTTGGATGCCGCTGGTTGGGCAATGGGTGGTGACGGCGTACGTGCCAAAGACGGCGTTCGTCTTTCGTACCTATACCAAACATCAACCAACGCTGTTCGCCAAGATTTCCAAGCGCTGATCAAACAGTGGTTCTCTGAAATCGGTATCGAAACAGAATTGCGTAACATCAACGCATCTGTGTTCTTTGGTGGTGATGCTGGTTCGCCAGACACGTTCCAAAAGTTCTATGCTGATCTGGAAATGTACGCGAACACCTTTAACGGTACGGACCCTCAAGCGTATCTAGCCAATGGTCTTTGTGACAAGGCACCTCGCCCTGATACACAATGGCAAGGTGAGAACATCTCTCGTTTCTGTGACGAAGAGTATGATGCATTGCACGCCAAACTTTCAACAACTGCTGACATTGCGGGCCGTGCCGAAATTGGCCGTGCTTTGAATGACATGGCTGTTGAGCGCGGCATGATGATCCCACTGGTTCACCGTGGTCGTCTATCTGCCCATGCAAATTCCTTGGGTGGCGTGATCCTAAACGTTTGGGACAGTGAATTGTGGAACGTTGCTGATTGGCACCGCGTTAAATAATCGCTAGCCTTTAATATATTGTCGCCCCGCATTGTTTTGTGTGGGGCGACATTTCTAACACTAGACTACTTCTGCTCAATGATCTGCCTGGCTAAGAAAGTTTCCCCGATATGCTGAATTTCACGATCCGTCGCATGGTAATTTCCATCCCGACGCTTCTGTTTATCTCGCTGGTGATTTTTCTATTGCTGGAACTCGCCCCTGGTGATCCGATGGCTCAAGTGCCTCTCACCGTTCCTGCCGAAGTCAAAGAAAAAATGCGCGAGGCGCTTGGCTTAGGACAACCTATTCATATTCGTTACGTCAAATGGCTGAACCAGTTCTTTGTGATCGAGCCTTTGAATTTGATAGACTACTACGCTGGCACCGGTTTTGCCGAAGGTAAATTGCGCGTCATCAGCTGGCAGACCCGCTCACCTGTGATGGACATCGTTGTTCAGCGTATGCCGCAAACATTGTGGGTTGTTGGCATGGCCTACATCATCGGCGTTCTTATCGCCCTGCCCATTGGTATCATATCTGCTTATCGCCAATATTCAATTTTTGATCAGGCGGGTACGTTTATTTCCATGGTCGGTTTTTCGGTTCCGCCATTTTTCAGCGGTGTTTTGGTGATCGTTATCTTTGCCGTGAACCTTGGCTGGTTCCCATCGATCTATAACACCCTTCACGTGGTCAATGATTGGCCGAGCTTCGTTGTTCAGCTTAAACAAATGGTGATGCCAGTTATGGTGCTGGCCCTGCAAACGACAGCCCAAGTCAGCCGTTATATGCGCGCGTCCATGCTGGACAATCTGGGCCAAGATTTTACACGTACCGCGCGGGCCAAGGGATTGCGCGAAAGCCAAGTTGTGATGGTGCATGTCTTGCGTAACTCGATGATCCCCGTGGTCACAGTTATTGCCTTAGGTGTCCCCGCTGTCTTTGGTGGTGCCATCATCACCGAACAAGTTTTCAAAGTGAACGGTATCGGCCAATTGCTGATCACCGCCATTCAGGCCAATGACTTACCTATGGTTCTGACGCTTACATTTATCTTCGCCATCCTGATCGTGGTCTTTAATTTGATCGCCGACATTCTTTATGGCCTTCTAGACCCAAGGATCCGCTATGACTGAGACAGCCCAAGATACTGTAAAAGAAGCGGCCACAACGCCTTTAACGATGGATGCGTTAGAGCCGACGTTACCTGCGCGTTCGCAATGGCGTGATGTTTGGGATCAATTCAAACACCACCGTGGTGCGATGTTTGGTGCGGGCTTCTTTGTTTTCATTTTACTGTTTGTCACCGTCGGCCCGCTATTGTGGCACATCGATGCCACGTACATCGACATTCGCGCCCGCAATCAAGGCCCCAGTTGGGGCCACCCATTTGGCACCGATCAATTGGGACGCGATATCTTTGCGCGCATGATGGCAGGTGGTCAGATTTCCATGGCCGTGGGCATGACAGCGATGTTGCTGTCTTTGTTCCTTGGCACCGCGATTGGCGTTATGGCTGGCTATTTCAAATGGCTGGATGGGCTGCTAATGCGCTTTACCGACCTGTTTTTAGCCCTGCCCCTTTTGCCGTTGTTGTTGGTGATCATTCTGTTGTTCCGCGAACGGCTAAATGCGATGTTCGGCCCAGAGGGCGGCATTTTCATTCTGATGGTTTTCGCCATCGGCATCACCAGTTGGATGAACACCGCCCGTATCGTTCGCGGTGATGTATTGGCCCTAAAGGAACGTGAATTCATTCTAGCGGCACGTTCAATCGGCACCAAACCGCGCCGCATGATCACGCGCCATGTTTTGCCAAACGTGATGTCCCCAATCATGGTTTCCGCCACATTGGGCATTGCCACCGCAATCATCACAGAAAGTGCGCTGTCATTCTTGGGGCTCGGTTTTCCACCTGATTTCCCAACATGGGGTCGTTTGTTAAATGATGGCACAGATTATCTGCAACAATATCCTGAGCGGGTTATTTGGCCAGGTTTAGCAATTTCGCTGACAGTTCTTTCTATCAACTATCTTGGTGATGGCTTGCGCGACGCGCTGGACCCACGCATTCGGGGCCGTTAAACGATTAATCCTTGTGCGCGCTGTGCTTTGATTTGATGCGCCTCAGCATCAAAAAACTAAGGGCGAGCACGGGGATTACCAACCCTGCCTTGACCAATGGCTTGTCGATAAACGGCGCAAGCGGGGCTAAAAGGTAGGTCAGCAGGTTCACTGCATAATAGCTAATGGCAACCACAGATAAGCCTTCGACAGTTTGCTGCAGCCGCAATTGTAGCCCTGCCCTTGCATCCATGCTTTCCAACAGGAATTGGTTTTGCGCAGAGCGTTCAACCTCGACCCGTGTTCGCAACAGATCAGCCGCCCGCATCGCACGACCAGATAGCGCGGAAATCTGTGCATCAGTGGCCGCGACCGTTCGAATTGCAGGATCAAAGCGGCGCATCATAAACTCATAGATCGTTTGGCGCCCGTGAAAGCGTTCTTCGCGCAGCACCTCAATCCGTTGGGTGACGATAGAACTATACGCGCTAGTAGCAGAAAACCTGAAAGAGGCTTGTGCGACAAGTGCCTCAAGTTTGGCTGAAATATTCAGCAACTTTACCAAGGTTGCCTCAGCTTCTGTTTCGGCCCCCCCAAGATTGCCAACCAAACGTGTGAGATCACGATCAAGTATTCCCAGCTCTGGGCTTAACTTATAGGCGCGGGCCAAACCAAGCATCGCCATAGATTTGTAAATTTCAATTTCACAAACCCGTTGGACAATTCGCCCAATGCGTTGGGGGCCTGTTGTTTTGTCAGCAAAAACCACGAAATTTGTTTGTCCTTTGGCATTGATGCGAAAATCACCGGCAATCAATGCTGATCTATCTAATACAAATGACGTCGCCAAGCTTTCGCTTTCAAATCGCTGATCTAAGACTTGCAAAACATGATCTTCATCAATGCCGCTAAACACTTCGATCACAGCCCAAGTCATGCAACTGCCGGGCGCATCAGACAACCAATCCTTAGGAAACACACTTTCCGCCGGCACATATTCACCCTTGGAAAAGAAGGTATAGGTTACAAATTCACGGTGCTGTTCCCATTTAAGATCATGCTTGCCCAGCGTGCCAAAGTAATGCGTGGCACCGGGTGACGGGTGGCTGGCCCCAAAGCGATCCAACAATGCAATCAGATGAGCGAGATCTTTTGACTTATCACGCGCAGCGGCATCTGCTGTTGGCTTTATCGCCAGAAATTGCGCAACACATGGCCCATCAAGTCGCGGAAACGGCCGCGCGTGCAACTCGTTGGACATGGGGTAACGTAAGGGATGATCAGCGAGCTTGGGCATAGGGAACCTTCTTCTGGTTTTGATGATGAATACCAACTGCACCGCACGTGTAAAGAATTAAGTTACTGTTATTCAACAGTTTTTCAGCATGCGATTGTACACAAAGTTCCGATAGGAAACGAAAAAGGCCCCGCAATTGTTTGCGAGGCCCAATTTTTTGCTGTGCGCTAAAACTGAATTATGAAATCAGTTTCAACAAGTTATCCAGTGATGCTTTCGCGTCGCCATAGAACATCCGCGTGTTTTCTTTGAAAAACAGCGGGTTTTCGATGCCGGAATAACCGGTGCCTTGACCACGTTTGGAAACAAACACTTGTTTGGCTTTCCAACACTCCAACACAGGCATCCCTGCGATGGGTGAATTTGGGTCTTCTTGTGCGGCTGGGTTCACGATGTCGTTGGACCCAATAACAATCGCCACATCAGTGGATGGGAAATCATCATTGATTTCATCCATTTCAAGAACGATGTCATAAGGAACCTTGGCCTCGGCCAAAAGAACATTCATGTGCCCAGGCAAACGCCCCGCAACGGGATGAATGGCAAATCGAACATTCTTGCCTTTGGCCCGCAGACGTTTTGTCAGCTCGGAAACTGATTGTTGGGCTTGCGCGACGGCCATGCCGTAACCAGGTATGATAACAACGCTGTCCGCATCTTCCAAGGCGGCGGCAACGCCGTCAGCCTCGATCGCAACTTGTTCGCCCTCAACCTCCATTGCAGGGCCAGTTGTGCCACCAAATCCACCAAGAATAACCGAGATGAACGAACGGTTCATCGCCTTACACATGATGTAGGAAAGGATCGCACCAGATGAACCAACCAACGCACCGGTCACAATCAGCAAATCATTTCCAAGTGTGAAACCAATCGCGGCAGCCGCCCAACCAGAATAGCTGTTCAACATGGACACAACGACGGGCATATCCGCGCCGCCAATCCCCATGATCAAGTGCCAACCAATAAAGCCTGCAATCACTGTCATGATCAACAATGGCATCAAGCCACCATCGCCAAAGTAAACAACCAGCAAAGCCACAGAAGCCACAAGCGCCGCTGCATTCAACAGATGCCCACCTGGCAATTTCTTTGGCTTACCATCAACTTTGCCCGCCAATTTCATGAAGGCAATGATTGAACCCGTAAAGGTCACGGCCCCAATAAAGACACCCAAGAAAACCTCGACCCGTAGGATGCCGATTTCAACTGCGTCTTTACCGGCCAGCTTTTTGGCAAAACCAGCAAGTGACGATTGATCACCACCCGCAGCCATAAGGGCTTGAACGCTGCTTAGTTCAAGATCAGCGTTGATGCCGATCAAAACAGCGGCCAAGCCAACAAAGCTGTGCAATGCGGCCACAAGTTGGGGCATTTCGGTCATTTGAACGCGACCAGCCACCATCATGCCGATGTAAGAACCGGCAGCGACCATTACCAAAATGATCAAAAGGTTAGAAATACCTGGCCCAAATACGGTTGCGACAACAGCCACCGCCATACCGATGATGCCGTACCAGATCGCGCGTTTCGCGCTTTCTTGGCCAGACAGACCACCCAAAGCCAGAATGAAAAGAACAGCCGCCGCAATATAGGCGGCAGAAACGATACCTATGCTCATAATCTGATCCTCCCCTTAAGACCGCTGGAACATGGCGAGCATCCGGCGTGTCACCAGAAATCCACCAACAATATTGATCGTTGCGATCAGAACCGAAATTGACGCCAGTACGACGACCAACCAATTACCCGATCCGATTTGCAACAAGGCGCCCAAAACAACGATGCCTGAAACGGCGTTCGTAACAGCCATCAAAGGTGTATGGAGCGAATGGCTGACATTCCAGATAACTTGAAAGCCAACAAAACACGCCAGAACAAACACGATGAAGTGCTGCATGAATGACGCTGGTGCATAAGCACCGATCAACAACATCAACAATGCCCCTGCCCCCAAAACGGTGGCTTGCGTACGGGTTGCGGCCTTAAAGGCAGCGATTTCCGCGGCGCGTTTTTCTTCTGGTGTTTGTTCAACGATCGCCTTTTTAGGCTTTGCGGCAATCGCCTTAATCTTGGGCGGCGGCGGCGGGAAGGTGATATCACCTTCAAATGACGCTGTTGCCCCACGGATCACATCGTCTTCCATGTTATGCACAACTTGACCGTCTTTCTCTGGGGTCAAATCAGTCATCATGTGACGAATATTGTTGGCGTAAAGCGTGCTCGATTGCGCAGCCATGCGGCTAGGGAAATCAGTATAACCAACAACGGTCACACCATTTTCGCTGACGATCTTTTCGTCCATCACCGTCAGATCACAGTTGCCACCACGTTCAGCAGCCAAATCGACCACGACAGAACCTGGTTTCATCATTTCGACCATATCGGCCAGCCACAATTTTGGCGCATCACGGCCTGGGATCAGGGCTGTGGTGATTACGATATCAACCTCTGGCGCCAATTCACGGAACTTGGCCAGTTGTTTTTCACGAAACTCTGGGCTGGACGGGGCAGCATAACCACCCGTTGCCGCACCATCTTGTGCCGCTTCTTCAAAATCCAAATAGACGAATTCGGCACCCATGGATTCGATTTGTTCCGCCACTTCTGGACGTACGTCAAATGCATAGGTAATCGCACCAAGCGATGTGGCCGTACCGATGGCCGCAAGACCAGCAACGCCAGCACCCACAACCAACACCTTTGCAGGGGGAACTTTACCAGCAGCGGTAACTTGACCCGTAAAGAATCGGCCAAAGTTGTTGCCTGCTTCGATCACCGAACGATATCCGGCAATGTTCGCCATAGATGACAATGCATCCATTTTTTGCGCGCGACTGATACGAGGCACCATATCCATCGCAATCACATGTGCGCCTTTGTCGTTACAGCTGTCCAACAAATCACTGTTTTGAGCTGGATAGAAAAAGCTGATCAGAACCTGACCCTTTTTCAAACGCGCAACCTCATCACCCTCTGGTGGGCGCACTTTTGCAACGATTTCAGCATCTTTATACAGTGCATTGGCGGTCTTTTTGACCGTAACGCCTGCATCTTTATAGGATTTGTCCGAAAAGCCCGCGCCAATTCCAGCGCCAGTTTCGATCAAACATTCGTAGCCCAGTTTTTGCAACAGGACTGCACTTTCAGGGGTCATCGCAACACGTGCTTCGCCCGGAAAGATTTCTTTAGGTATACCGATTTTCAAGATAGTCTCCGATTTTAAAGGTTCATCGCCAATAACGGAACGTTGGCGGACGCTTCTTCCTACACCGCGAAATAAAATTACGCAAATCGCTATTTTGACGCAGTTTTTATCTACGCGGTTTGAATGGAGTTTTTACAAGTTGCTTTTCACCCTTGCCCAAATGAATTGAGTTCACTTTATTAGGAACAAGACACATTAGGAGATACTCATTGTTACATTCCGATTGTTTAAAAGGGCGCCATGCCCTCGTTACGGGCGGCGGCACAGGAATTGGCCTTTCAATTGCCGAGGCACTTTTGGCCCATGGCGCAAGCGTTACAATTACTGGTCGCAGGGGCGAGATTTTAACACAAGTTTCAGCAGGCCGCATGAACACCCAAGTTATGGACGTCACAGACCCTGAAAGTGTTCAAGTCGCAACGGACGCCGCTGTTGCCAATTGTGGCCCGATACAAATCATGGTCGCAAACGCTGGCATTGCAGAAGGCGAAAGTTTCAAGCGCACGAGTTTGGACCATTGGAACCGAACCATGAACACCAATTTGACAGGTGCATTCCTGTCTATTCAGGCCGCAATGCAATCTATGGCCAAAACCGATTGGGGACGTGTCATTGGTGTGTCTTCAATTGCCGGTGTTCGCGGCCTAAAGGGGGCGACGGCATATACCGCTTCAAAGCATGGCCTTGTGGGACTAATCCATGGGCTAAGTGCGGAATACCTCGGAGGGAACTTGACGTTCAACGCGCTGTGTCCAGCTTACGTGGATACAGAAATTGTCAGCCGAAATGTGCAAGGCATTGCCTCAAGAACAGGCATGAGTGCACAAGATGCGTTGGGCACTATGATATCCCAAAATCGCCACAACAAGCTTATACATCCTGATGAAGTTGGTGCCGCCGCCGCTTGGCTGTGCTTGCCAGGTTCTGACGCAATAAACGGGCAAACCATTGAAATGGCTGGCGGTTAGAACATGGTGAACAAATTTGGTTGAATTACGATATTATCAAGAAGGCGATGACGTCGCCCTACACCACATTTATTATCGTGCAGTGCATGAGGGAACCAAACAACATTACAACGAAAACGAACGTCGTGCTTGGGCGCCACGAGATACGCCAAATCCTGATTGGGAACCTCGATTATCTGACCAAATCACGTTGGTTGCCATTGACGATGCAGGCACACGGCTTGGCTTTATGACATTGGGCTATGACGGGCATCTTGATTTTGCTTATGTGTTGCCAGATGTCATGGGAAAAGGCGTAGCCACCATGTTGCATGACGGCATCGTTTACGTCGCACGAGCGCTTAACATGCATAAATTGGATACCGAGGCCAGTCACCTTGCACGGCGTTTTTTCTTGCGGCAAGGCTGGTTAGAGGTGCGAGAAAACCGAACGGATCGATACGGCGTCACGTTAACCAACTTCTGGATGCACCTAAAACTGACAGACTAGGCGATTTTTTGCAGCGGTCTTTGTGGTGCTTTGGCCCAAGCATGTGCTGCCTCACCGAATGCAGTGAACAACTTTTTAGAAACCGGATCCTGATCGGCGTTCCATTCAGGATGCCACTGAACCGATAGCGTAAAGCCAGCTGCATCTTTAATATGGATCGCTTCTGGTGTGCCGTCAGGTGCCATGCCATCCACAATCACCCGCTCACCTGCAACTTTAATGCCCTGCCCGTGCAATGTGTTGGTCATAACCTCATCTTCACCCAAAAGCGCCGCAAACGGCCCCTCTTTGGTAAAGTTCACGCTATGTCTAAGGGCGAATTTTTCTTCCATCGTTCCATCAGGGGGCATCCGGTGGTTCAGTCGTCCCGGTAAATCGCGAATTTCTGGATAAAGTGTGCCGCCCATGGCAACGTTCACTTCTTGAAAGCCACGGCAAATACCTAAAAAGGGCTGACCGCGTTCAACACAGGCGCGGATCAATGGCAAAGTTAGCCCATCACGAGGGCGATCAAACGTGCCGTGCGCCTCTGTTTCTTCTTCACCGTATTCTTCGGGGTGCACATTAGGGCGCCCACCAGTCAGCAAGAAACCGTCACAAATTTCTAACCACTCTTCAACAGAGGCATAGTTTGTGTCGGCTGGAACTACCAAAGGCATGCATCCTGCCACTTGTGAAATTGCATCGCAATTCATGACACCAGAGGCAACAACCGGATATTGATCGTTCATCAAATATTGATTGCCAATAATACCGATAACAGGGCGCGACATAAGTTTTCCTTTGATGGTTTGCCCACCCTAACCCAGAAATGATTGGGGGTGAAGCGATGAGTGACTGGTTTAAGTCGCTTTCATCGCCCCAATTTTAGAGGCTATTTGAACAGATAACGTTAGTGTTGCGATCCAGCGTGCATGGCTTTCAATTCCAAACGGCGTGCATGCAAAACGGGTTCTGTATAACCAGACGGCTGTACACGTCCCTTAAAGACCAAGTCACAAGCCGCTTGGAATGCAATACCACCAAAGCTGGGCGCCATTGGCACATAACTTGGGTCCGCGGCGTTTTGTTGGTCTACAACTTCGGCCATCTTTTGCATGCTGGCCATCACTTGTTCATGGCTGACAACGTCGTGGTGCAACCAGTTTGCCAATGCTTGGCTAGAAATACGACACGTTGCGCGATCTTCCATCAAACCTACGTTGTTAATGTCTGGCACTTTGGAACAACCAACACCTTGGTCAATCCAACGCACAACGTATCCCAAAATGCCTTGGGCGTTATTTTCCACTTCACGGATTTTCTGTGCATCTGTCCACTTTTGGTAGGTCGCCAAAGGAATTTCCAAAACGGCTTCGACGTGGGCACGCCGCCCCCCTGCCATCAATTTTTTCTGCACAGCAAAAACATCAATTTTATGATAATGAAGCGCATGCAAAGTGGCGGCTGTCGGGCTTGGAACCCAAGCGCAATTTGCGCCGGATTGTGGATGTCCGATTTTTTGTTCCAACATGGCAGCCATCATATCGGGCATGGCCCACATGCCCTTGCCAATCTGTGCGCGACCGGAAAGGCCACATTCCAAACCGATATCAACGTTGCAATCCTCATAGGCACCGATCCAAGCTTTGCGTTTGATAAAGTCTTTGCGCGAAAAAGGCCCTGCCTCCATAGATGTATGGATTTCGTCACCCGTACGATCCAGAAAACCTGTATTAATGAAGGCTACACGGCTTTTGGCGGCACGAATGCATTCTTTCAGATTAACCGTTGTGCGACGTTCCTCATCCATGATGCCGATTTTGACAGTATTTTGGGGCATGCCCAAAATGCACTCGACCATAGTGAATATATCATTTGTGAAGGCAACCTCTTCAGGACCATGCATCTTTGGTTTCACAACATAAGCTGACCCATGAACCGAGTTTCCTCCCTCACGCGCTAAATCGTGTTTCGCGATCAACATTGTGACCATCGCGTCCATCAGGCCCTCATAAACCTCATTTCCATCACGATCCAAAATCGCTGGATTGCTCATCAAATGGCCAACGTTTCGCACCAGCATCAGCGCACGACCCTTTACCGTCATGCTGCCGCCATCTGGGGTAACAAACGTTCTGTCATCCGCCATTTCACGGGTCAGTTGTTTGCCATTTTTTTCAAAAGTTTCTTGCAGATTACCTTTCATCAAGCCCAGCCAGTTGGTGTAGGCCACGACCTTATCCTCGGCATCCACACAGGCGACGGAATCTTCGCAATCCATAATGACGGACATCGCGCTTTCCATGACCACATCAGCAAGACCTGCTTGATCCCGACTGCCAATAGAATGTGTGCGATCAAATACCAACTCGACATGCAATTGATTGTTGCAAAGCAAAATTGAACTTGGTGCTTTGGGATGTCCTTTGTAACCCACAAATTTTTCTGGCTGCTCAAGCGGGCAATCATCGACCATCAGGGCACCGTTTCGCACAGAATAACGACGCGCATCTGCGTGGCTTGTGCCAGAAACAGGAAAGGCCTCATCCAAGAAAACCCGTGCACGAGCAACAACGCGCGCGCCGCGACCTTGGTCATATCCACCTTTTTGTGGAAGCGAACCCATGACATCAGTTCCGTAAAACCCGTCATAAAGGCTGCCCCAACGGGCATTTGCGGCATTTAATGCAAATCGCGCGTTGGTGATCGGCACCACCAATTGCGGTCCCGCCACTGTTGCGATTTCGGGATCTACATTTGCGGTATCGATTGAGAAATCTTCGCCCTCAGGCACCAAGTAACCAATTTCCTGCAAAAATGCTTTGTAGGCAGCAGCATCATGGTTTTCGTTTCGATGCTGTACATGCCATGCATCAATTTGGGCCTGTATCGTTTCGCGTTTTTCTAACAATGCCCGATTTCTGGGGCCCATTTGATGAACAACGTCGGACAATCCAGACCAAAACGCATCCGCTTCTACACCACTTCCAGGCAGTGCCTTGGATTCTATAAACTCGACAAGCTGTTCTGAAACCTTCAGATCATTTTTGACAACATATTTTTCCAAGAAAATTCTCCCAATCAGTAGATAGACGCGTATCCGCGCATTGCTTTAGAAGCCTATGCAGTAATGACGTGGTGTGCAAGCCAATTAACGAGCGCGGGTTACTCTAAAAATTTTCGGCAAAAAGAAACGGAGGGAACTTGCGCCCCCTCCGCCGGTAAATGCCAGATACTTGTTACGACACGGGGGCAAACTCAAGCCCGAACACAATCATACAACCGATAAAAATAATAAGATGGCAGCACCCCCCCTAGATTGCTCTGGGACACGTGAAACCTATCAAAAATACCAATTATTCATCATGGGAAATCGCTGAATATTTCCCACTTGGCAATTTTTATAGAATCGCAACCTCGTGGCGCCGCAAACAGCGACGTGCGCTAACATATTCTCTATCAATGGATAATTCGGGAAAAAAAGCGTGTATTTCGGCGGCTTGTTCAGCCTCAAAGCCAGACAATGCCAGTTCAGAATAAAGAAAGCTTTCGGAATATACGCCGTCAGAGCTGACAATCTCATGGGCATCAAACATAACATGGAAATACCGAACGTCCCCACCTGTGCGACGGTAAATCCGATCATGATCAACCAGATGTTTCGCCGCCACCAAAACCTCGACATCCCCAAAGGCCAGCTCAATTGCCGCGCCGGTCAAAAGAACGCGATGTTCAGGTGAAAAAACCAAATCGTTTTCATTGCCTAATGCACCCGCGGAAATCACAACGGGGGCAAAGGCCGCTTTTGCAGCAACTTTACGCGAACCGATCCATTCAACGGGCTTTGCGCCATTATCTTTGGTCAAAACCAGATCGCCAATTTGCAAGTCTTGCACCAGTTTTGGGCCAGTAGGTGTATCAATGCGCATGCCTTCGGCGAAACACGCGACGTAATCATCGTATTCATTGTTTTGCAGATAGGAACTACGTTCAAAATTAAAGGAATGATTCACCCCAGGAACCAACAATTCTGTGGAAACAAGGCCATGAACGGCGCCTTGTTCATACCCATTACCCCCAAAGTGAATAGAGGTCACTTTGTGTCCGCTTCCTGTATTGATAAGATCATATGCCGTGTGAACGGTTGTTCCAGCACCATATGCAGTGCCGTCAATGTTAACCGAATTGGTCAACGATTGGCTGCCATCAAGCTCATCAAAAACCGCTTCGTTGTCAGTGATTTCAATCAACGTGGGTGTAGCGCCAGGAACCAGCTGTAAATTAAACGTCGGGCTACCCGAGGCAGCGCCGCCTGCCTCGTTGGGCAAGCCGCCAATAAAATCAGAAGGCGAATAAACATAAATGAACATGGCACTGTCCTCGTTAGTACATCTTTAAGCATATCTATTGTGAATACTTCGGCATAAAACGGGGAAAATACGCAGTATTGCGTCACAACCGGAAATTGAATTACCAACTGTCCCCTTGCGGTAACCCCCTCACTTGTTACATCTAAGACAGCGTAAAAATGTGATCCGTAAGGGAAACCCAAATGACCGATAGCCAAGCTCAAACTGTATATCTTGCTGACTATAAAGCCCCGTCTTATTGGGTAGATCACGTTGATTTGACATTCAAATTAGCACCCAACGCCACACGCGTTATTTCAAAAGTCAAATTTCGTCCCAATCCAGAGTCTGTCGGGGAATTCTTCTTACATGGCGAAAACCTGAAACTTATCTGCGCTAAAATCAATGGCACCCCCGTGACACCCAATGTCAGCGAAAAGGGTCTAACCTGTGCCGTTCCGACCACCGAATTTGTTTGGGAATGCGAGGTCGAAATCGATCCTGCCGCCAACACTGCCCTTGAAGGGCTTTATATGTCCAACGGCATGTATTGCACCCAATGCGAGGCCGAGGGTTTTCGTAAAATCACCTTTTACCCAGATCGCCCAGATGTGATGGCACCATTTGATGTGCGCATTGAGGGGCATGAACCAATTTTGCTATCAAACGGCAATCCAGGCACATCCGGCACAGGATTTGCCGAATGGCATGATCCATGGCCCAAACCAGCCTATCTGTTTGCGCTTGTCGCTGGTGAATTGATCACACATCCCGACAGTTTCACTACAAAATCGGGCCGTGAAGTTGATCTAAACATTTGGGTGCGCGATGGCGATCAAGACAAATGCGCCTTTGGTATGAAGGCCCTTAAGGCATCGATGAAATGGGACGAAGATGTTTATGGGCGCGAATATGATTTAGACCTTTTCAACATCGTTGCCGTTGATGATTTCAATATGGGTGCCATGGAAAATAAAGGTTTGAATATATTCAATTCATCGGCTGTCCTTGCCAGTCCCGAAACAGCCACAGACGGTAATTTTGAACGCATAGAGGCAATCATTGCCCATGAATATTTTCACAATTGGACTGGCAATCGCATTACCTGCCGTGACTGGTTTCAACTGTGCCTGAAAGAAGGGCTGACAGTATTCCGCGATCAACAGTTTTCAGCAGATGAGCGCAGCGCCCCTGTTCAGCGTATCAATGACGTTCTTGCGTTGCGTGGGCGACAGTTTTCCGAGGACAACGGCCCCCTTGCCCATCCCCCGCGTCCCGATCATTTTGTTGAAATCAACAACTTTTATACCGCGACAGTCTATGAAAAAGGCGCTGAGGTAATTGGCATGTTGAAACGCCTAGTCGGTGATGAAAACTATGACAAAGCGCTGACCATGTATTTTGACCGCCATGACGGACAAGCCTGCACGATCGAGGACTGGTTACAGGTATTTGAGGATGCAACGGGTCGTGATCTATCGCAGTTTAAACGTTGGTATACTGACGCGGGCACCCCGCGCTTGTCAGTAAAGGAAACATTTGAAGGTGACACGCTGACGCTAACATTCACCCAAGAAACGCCAGCGACACCCGGACAAGACAGCAAACCGCCGCGCTTGATCCCAATTTCCGTTGGCCTGCTAGGTCAAAACGGTGACGAAATAACGCCGTCTACGTTGATTGAAATGACCGAAGAAACGCAAAGTTTTGAATTTTCTGGTCTTGCCTCAAAACCGATCCCCTCAATTTTGCGGGATTTTTCTGCGCCAGTCATTTTAACACGCGAAACAAACAACGTGGAACGCGCATTCTTGCTGGCCCATGACACCGATCCCTTTAACAAATGGGAAGCAGGGCGTTCTTTGGCCAAAGACGTTCTTATGAACATGATCACGAAAGGCGCGGCACCTGACGATCTTTATCTAGATGCGGCCATGGCTGTCGCGCGTGACGACGATCTTGATCCGGCTTTTCGTGCGTTGACACTGGCAATGCCCGGTCAAAACGATTTGGCTGAAACACTGGCCAGTGGCGGCCATGTTCCTGACCCCACCGCGATTTGGCAAGCCCTTGAAACCTTAAAACAAAGCCTTGCACAAAAGGGTCAAGATACATTTCAAAGGTTATATGCCGCGAATTCTGTCACAGGAGCATATTCACCAGATGCCGTTTCAAACGGCAAACGCGCCCTTCAAGGCCGCGCATTAAGTTTCATCAATCGGCTCGACGGCGGCAAGACGGCCCAAACCCAATATGATGCAGCTGACAACATGACCTTGCAACTCGATGCGCTGGCTTGCTTGATTTCCGCAGGCAAAGGCGACGATTCAGTGGCGGCATTTTATAACCAATGGCAATCTGATCGCTTGGTCATCAACAAATGGTTTGGCTTACAAATTACCCAAGCCGATCCAAGCAATGCCGCGGTAACAACTGAACGCCTTGCAAAACACGCCGATTTCACACTGACAAATCCAAATCGATTCCGTTCGGTTTTTGGTGCGATGTCGGCAAACCCCGCTGGGTTTCATGACGTAAGTGGCGCTGGTTATGAATTACTGGCCGAATGGCTGATCAAACTTGATCCCCTTAACCCACAAACCACAGCCCGCATGTGCAGTGCCTTCCAAAGTTGGCGTCGATATGACGAAAACCGTCAGCAATTGATGAAATCGGCAATGGATCGCATTATCAAAACTGAGGGGTTGTCGGCAGACACATCCGAGATGATCGGGCGTATTTTGAACGGATAGGTCGGCCTATTTCTTGATCAAGTTTTTGAAGGGACGCCATTTGGGGCGTTTCTTTGACAAGGCTTGGCAATAGCTTTGCGCATTGGTGAATGCCTGCATGGCCGTACGTTTACGTTTTGATAACAGCGGGCCCCAATCGGCACCAACCCCTGCCCGTTTGCCGTTATTAAATGCAATCGCTTGATCGCGTGGCACGGTGACCTCCATTATCCGCACTGCGCATGACAGATTGGCGGGGCCATTTTTTAAAGCAGCACCAGAACGCGCTTTGCATCCGTATCCCTGCGCGGTTCCCGGCAGGATTTGCACCAAACCGTACCATTTACCCCCACCACCAACCGCCGTTGGGCGATGGGTGCTTTCATAAAGAGCAAGTGCCGAGATAAAGCCAACCCAAAAATCTTCTCTTTGGGGGATTTCCGCCTTGGTATACGCTGGACACCATTGATCGATATCAACAGGTAAAGTCTGTGCAATCGAGGTGCCGTGTGATTGCAGTGCATCCAAAACGGCGATCGTCCATGCCTCGCTGCCTTTGACGTTATCCCATAGCGCAACAGGCAATTTTCGCCCGTCTTTCAGGGGTTGATCTGCATTTTGTGCAAAGCCCTGTGAAAAAAAGGCGGTTAATGACAAAAGGGCGATGATACTTATACGCGTAATATACATGGTCATAATTAAGCTGGATAAGGACCGCAAAGGCAAGCCGAATTGATTTTTCCGATAAAATCCGGCGTTAAGGCGTGTTCTTTTGGCCAGTTTTTACATTCGTCAAACCACCTTGCCCCGCGCATCGCCTTGGCCTAAAACAACGATTGAAATTACCAATGCGGAAACGACCTCATGCTTGATCTTGCCTATGAAAACCCAAAACCCAAAGTGATTGCTGGCGCCAAAGGCGACTGGGAATTGGTTATCGGTTTAGAAGTACACGCACAGGTCGCGACCTCGGCAAAATTGTTTTCCGGTGCCTCTACCAAATTTGGCGCGGAACCGAATTCCAATGTGGCATTCGTTGACGCGGGCATGCCCGGTATGTTGCCCGTCATCAATGAAGGGTGTGTTTCCCAAGCTGTGCGCACTGGTTTGGGTCTGAACGCTGAAATCAATTTGTTTTCCGCGTTTGATCGTAAAAACTACTTTTACCCAGATTTGCCGCAAGGGTATCAGATTTCCCAACTTTACCATCCCATCGTTGGCGAGGGTGAAGTTTTGGTTGAAATGGGCAATGGTCAAGCACGTTTGGTGCGCATTGAACGCATCCACTTGGAACAAGACGCAGGTAAATCGATCCACGACATGGACCCGAACATGTCATTTGTTGATTTAAATCGTACAGGCGTCGCGCTTATGGAAATCGTTTCCCGCCCTGATGTTCGTGGTCCAGAAGAAGCAGCAGCGTTTGTTGGCAAGTTGCGCCAAATTTTGCGTTACTTGGGAACTTGTGACGGCAACATGCAAAACGGTAACATGCGTGCTGATGTGAACGTTTCGGTGTGTAAACCAGGCGATTACGAAAAATACCAAGCTACACAAGACTTTTCACACCTTGGCACGCGTTGCGAAATCAAGAACATGAATTCCATGCGGTTTATCCAAGCCGCGATCATGGTCGAAGCAAACCGACAAATCGCCATCCTTGAGGACGGCGGTTCAGTGGACCAAGAAACGCGTTTATATGATGCGGACAAAAACGAGACACGCTCAATGCGCTCCAAAGAAGAAGCGCATGATTACCGCTACTTCCCTTGCCCTGACCTGTTGCCTCTAGAAATTGAACAAAGCTGGGTCGACGACATCAAGGCCGATTTACCAGAATTGCCTGACGCCAAAAAGGCGCGGTTCATATCGGATTTCAAGCTATCGGACTATGACGCATCAGTTTTAACTGCCGAGGCCGAAAACGCTGCCTATTTCGAAGAGGTTGCCAATGGCAACGATGGCAAGCTGGCCGCGAACTGGGTGATCAATGAGTTGTTCGGCCGTCTTAAGAAAGATGACGACAAGGGTATTAGTGAAAGCCCCGTAAACCCTGCACAATTGGCAGGCATTATCTCTTTGATTACCAAAGGTGATATTTCAGGTAAAATCGCCAAGGACCTGTTTGAAATCGTTTATACCGAAGGTGGCGATCCAAGTGAGATCGTCGAGGCCCGCGGTATGAAGCAGGTGACTGATACTGGCGCGATCGAATCTGCTGTCGACAAAATCATCGCTGAAAACCCCGCACAGGTTGAAAAAGCCAAGGCAAATCTAAAACTTGCTGGCTGGTTTGTTGGACAAGTCATGAAGGCCACGGGTGGTAAAGCCAATCCAAAGGCCGTGAATGAAATTGTCGCCAAAAAATTGGCCGAATGAATTAGGGCATAGAACGTCAAACAGAATCACTGATTCATGAAAAATCAATCATTGGCTACGAATTTTTAATATTCTAGCCAATGACTATCGTTTCCATTTGGGAAACATTTCCCACAACGCCTACGCGTGCATAATGCGGCACCCACAACCCCTAGTGGCTTTGTTTCGCATACTTACAATTTGCCCTAATTCCTTAATAAAGTTGCAATTTTGGGCCTTTTCGCCTAAAATGAACTGTATTCACTCCTAAACTGATCAAAAATTTTTCAAGGATAGGCACATGCCGCGTTACGAGTTCAAAGTAGTTCCAGCCCCCAAAAAAGGTGTTTCCGGCAAAGGTGTGCGCGGAAAAGAAGCCAAGTTTGCCAATGCAATTAGTGTAATGATGGACAAAATGGGCGAAGACGGGTGGGATTATGTTCGCGCCGACACGTTGCCATTTGAAGAACGCACAGGTTTAACAAGCCATAAAACAACCTATCAAAACATGTTGGTCTTTCGCCGTAAAATCGATCAAGACGCCGAGTTTTTTGAACATCAAAGCGCTGTGAAACAAACAGAGACAGTGCCGCTGCGCCTGGTTGAAAACAACGGCAATGATTTTGGCATCGTGGGTGTTTTGAAAAACCGTGCTGCCAGCAAAGCCATGGCTGAACAAAACAAGGCCGCAAACATCGCCGCCGAATAGGCGTTATGCGCCGTCAATTTCCAACGCTAAAGCGTGTATTTTATCAATAAGTTCAGCCCCCAACGCGGCGTGAACAGCGCGATGACGTGCCAATCGGGTCATATCCGTAAAGGCGGCTGCCTTTATAACAACGCGAAAGTGGCTTTCGCCTGAACCATCATCACCAGAATGCCCTGCATGCAGATGGCTTTCATTCAGCACATCAAGGGACGTTGGCGTGAAAGCTGTTGTCAGTTTTAGATTTATTTCATCAGAAATTGCCATTTTTAGTCCTCCTACCCCTTCAACTCGGGCCAGAATTCACTAAACTCTATTCTCCGAGTCGGAAAGGTAGTTTTCATGAGCAGCAGTGATCCCTTTGGGTTTGATATGTCGGTTTCATCCGCCAAAAAGAAAAAAACACGCGGAAAACGCGGAATGTCAGGCGAATCCACAACCTCTACACGTGTTTGCGAACACGAAGGTTGCCAGGAGGCCGGCAAATACCGCGCGCCCAAATCGCCAGACGTTCTGGATGATTTTTTCTGGTTCTGCAAAGAACACGTTCGCGCGTACAATCAAAAATGGAGTTTCTTTGACACGGCCACCGAGGCCGAGTTGACAGCCCAACAAAACAACGACCGCGTTTGGGATCGCCCAACCAAGCCATTTGGTGGTCAAAGTGATGAACAACGCGCTTGGGCACGTTTGGGTGTTGATGATCCGCATCAGGTACTTGGTGTAAACGCCACGCAAAATCCCGGGAAATCCATTACAGGGTCCACCCGCCGTTTGCCTGCAACAGAACGCCGTGCCTTGGATATTTTGGAGGCCAAAGATCATTGGGCAAAACCCGAAATTCGCAAAGCCTACAAGAAGCTTATAAAGGTATTGCACCCTGATATGAATGGCGGCGATCGTTCTGATGAGGACAAATTGCAAGAGGTGGTTTGGGCGTGGGATCAAATCAAAGACAGCCGGTCCTTCAAGGACTAGATTGTCCAACCTACTAATATTAAACCCGAAATTACCTGTCCTTCATTAAACAACCACTTCTGGAAACGATGAGTTTCCAATGTTGGGTGGGTAATTTCATTGAATTTTCCCTGAATTTATCATAAGTCACACGCGTGGGGGCCGTCGATCTGGGAAACAGACGTCGGCTGTGTATTGTGATTACTAATTGCGCTGTTGTTCACCATATTGGGTGCCACAGCGCATGCGATCGATACAGCCCCGCACTCTCAGCCCGACATTGTAACAAGTGTAGGAGGCTCAAATGCGTGGTTTCGCTAGTCTTAAGAGTATTGGTAGTTTTTCAACACCCGCAAAGGTGAAGTGTTTTTTGCAAAACACCCATGTCACGACATTGCGCGGTGAAATTCAGGTGGAACATCTGGATAATGCGGATTTTGTCCAAACACCCGATGGTGACTGGGCGGCCGTAGAATGGGTAGGTTTCAAAAAGATCGCCCCTCGTTTGTCGCCCGCCAGCATGGTGAACCCGATTTGTATTTGTGCAGGTGCACTAGGGGATAACGTGCCAAGCCGCGATTTGTTTGTTTCGCCTGATCATGGAATTTTGGTCGATGGCCTTATGGTCGACGCCCGCGTTTTAACAAATGGTCGTTCAATTTTTCAGGTCGCCAAGGTGCCTATCGAAGGGTTTTACTATTTCCACGTCGAAACCGAGGACAATTTGCCCTTGTTGGCGGAAAACACGCCGTCCGAAAGCTTCATCTCGACTTCAAAAAACAAAAATGTGGATACGGCGAATGACGCGGGAACAATGTATTGTGAAGGCGAACGCATTTCGTCCTCTTATTATTTGCCTGAAACCGTAAAAACATTGGTGCGTTCTCGTGCGGTTTCTATTGGCGCGAACCAAAGCCAAGGTTTACGCGCTGCATTTGGGTAGGACGCGAAAAATTCAATCCTATCTTGGTTAGAATTGCCGCGCCCTCTTGCCCTTTGGCCCATTTTGTTGCATCCCAATCGGGCCGCTTTTTGAGCGGCTCGTTTATGATGTAAGCAATGATGGAACGCGCGATGGAACCGATGGATAAACCCACAGAAGATGTCTCAGTAAGTGAGCTATTTGGAATCGATAGCAAGATGGCTGTCAAAGGGTTTGCGGAACGCACCGACCGCGTGCCAGAAATTGACAGCACCTATAAATTTGATCCTGACACGACAATGGCGATTTTGGCCGGTTTTGCCTATAACCGCCGCGTGATGATCCAAGGTTATCACGGCACGGGTAAATCTACCCACGTTGAACAAGTTGCTGCTCGCCTTAACTGGCCTTGTGTGCGCGTAAATTTGGACAGCCACATTTCGCGTATCGATTTGATTGGTAAAGATGCCATTAAATTGCGTGACGGCAAACAGGTTACTGAATTCCACGAAGGCATTTTGCCTTGGGCCCTGCGGAACCCCGTTGCAATCGTATTTGACGAATATGACGCTGGCCGTGCCGACGTGATGTTTGTGATCCAGCGCGTTTTGGAACACGACGGCAAATTGACCTTGATGGATCAAAACGAGATCATCACACCGCACCAATCATTCCGTTTGTTTGCCACTGCGAACACTGTCGGTCTTGGTGACACAACAGGTCTTTACCACGGCACGCAACAGATCAACCAAGCACAAATGGACCGTTGGTCATTGGTGTCCACGTTGAACTATCTTAGCCACGACGCGGAAAGCGCAATCGTTTTGGCCAAGAACGCAACATATAACACCGAAGATGGCCGCAAGATCGTAAGCCAGATGGTGACTGTCGCGGATCTGACCCGCACAGCATTTATGAACGGTGACTTATCCACATTGATGTCGCCACGTACTGTGTTGAATTGGGCTGAAAATGCACGCATCTTCCGCGACGTTGGATATGCATTCCGTCTTTCATTCCTGAACAAATGTGACGAGCTTGAGCGTCAAACTGTTGCTGAATTCTATCAACGCTGCTTTGACGAAGAACTGCCTGAAAGTGCTGTTTCACTTTCATTGGGTTAAAACTATTAAGTGAAGGCTGGTGAAATTCAGCCTTCACTTAATCACATGCCTGTGAATTTTTTTCACATAAACCCCTAGATTTAACAACTTATACGTATTATTTCAAGCTGGAAAACACTGTTTTTCCGAACATTCCCTAGGGTTTCTTACCGTTTTCGCGATAATGGTTAATGATCTGTCCAGCCCTAAGGATTATACTTATGAGTATCCGAGTACTTTTAGCCTCTGTCGCCCTATCTGCAATTGCATCTGCAGCAGTCGCCCATGACCCAAATAACAATCTTCCACACACCGGCCATTCTGCGCAAACACCAGAATACATCAATGCTAACACATATACGGCTGGCCCATCTGGCCACATGTATGTTCCTCATTATGAGGATCCAGGTATTGTCGTTATTTCGCGCACATATATCCGTGGCGGCAACTATACGATCTATCCACTGACAAATGTCTATGATGATCCAACTGCGAATGGCCACAACTTGGGTCGCACGCAAATCTACAACAACTGATTTGAACAAAAGGCAGGGTTTTGAGTCTTGCCTTTTTTCCAATTTCCGTTGATTGATGGGCCTTATGAAAAAGCCCAACGATAACCCCGCAGATCCGTTTAAAAAGGCGCTCGCTGAGGCCACTAAAGTTATGGCTGACGACCCTGAATTGTCGGTTAGCTATTCTGTTGATCCTTCAGGTCAATCCGGTGACAATATCCGCCTGCCGCAAATCAGCCGTCGCATGACCCGCGAAGAGGTTTTGCTGGCCCGCGGAACGGCTGATGCACTGGCTTTGCGCCACAAATACCATGATGCCGCGACCTATAATCGTTATGTGCCAAACGGCGGCATGGCGCGCGATATTTATGACGCGATGGAAACCGCTCGATGCGAGGCGGTGGGCGCGCGAACAATGCCCGGAACGGCTGGCAATATCGACGCCAAAATTGGCGGCGAGGCCACGCGCAAAGGATATGGTGAGATTACCAACGCAGCTGATGCCCCTATGGCAACTGCGGCAGGCTATCTGGTGCGCCATTTAGCAACTGGGCGTGATCTACCCAAAGCGGCCGCAAACGTCATGAACCTTTGGCGGGATTTCTTTGATGCGCAGGGCGGCGAAACACTCGAAGATTTGAACGAAAAGCTTGGTGATCAAAAAGAATTCGCAAAATTTGCGCGTCAATTCATTGAGGATTTAGGTTACGGTGATCAGCTGGGTAATGACCCAGATATGGATGACGACCAAGACGAAGACGCCGAAGGTGAAGAAGGCGAAGAAGATCCGCCAGACAGCACTGGTGAGGACGAGAACACCGAAGAAATGGAGGCCGAGTCTGAGCAATCCCAAGAGGAACAGCAGGACGAAAGCCAAGCCCAAGTCACGATGGATGATCTGTCTGACGATGAAATGGCCGAAGAAGGCGACATGCCAGAGGGCGACGCGCCAAACGAGCCACCTGCCCCACAGCCGATTTCCGATGCTGATCCGAACTATGAGGTTTATTCCACCGAATTTGATGAGGAAATCAAAGCCGAGGACTTGGCTGAACCAGCAGAGTTGGAACGCCTTCGCGATTATCTGGATCAACAGTTAGAACCCTTAAAGGGTGCCGTTAGCCGCCTAGCCAACAAACTACAGCGTCGCCTGCAAGCGCAACAAAATCGCAGCTGGCTGTTTGACATGGAAGAGGGTCTTTTGGATGCTGGCCGTCTTGCGCGGGTTGTAGCCAACCCAACCACGCCCCTGTCGTTTAAGGTCGAAAAAGATACAGAATTCCGCGATACGGTTGTGACGCTTCTGTTGGATAATTCTGGTTCAATGCGCGGTCGCCCTATTTCGATCGCCGCAATTTGTGCAGATGTTTTGGCGCGTACATTGGAACGTTGTCAGGTGAAGGTCGAAATTCTTGGCTTTACGACCAAAGCTTGGAAAGGTGGCAAAAGCCGCGAAACTTGGCTAAATTCCGGCCGTGAGCAAAAACCTGGCCGCCTTAATGACTTGCGCCACATCATCTATAAAAGTGCCGATGCCCCTTGGCGTCGTACGCGACCAAATTTGGGTTTGATGATGAAAGAAGGCTTGCTGAAAGAAAACATTGACGGCGAAGCATTGGAATGGGCGCATCGTCGTACAATTAACCGTCATGAAGCCCGTAAAATTTTGATGGTGATTTCAGATGGTGCGCCGGTTGATGATTCAACTTTGTCAGTGAATTCAGCTAATTATTTGGAAAAACACCTGCGTGATGTGATTGCGATGGTTGAAAAACGCCGCGCGGTTGAATTGCTGGCTATTGGTATTGGTCACGATGTGACGCGATATTATGACCGCGCCGTTACCATCACCGATGTCGAGCAACTTGCAGGCGCCATGACTGAACAATTGGCCGCACTTTTTGATAATGACCCGCGCGCAGCAGAGCGCACAAGAGGTGTACGGAAAGCAGGCTAATGTTTCAAAATTTCGCGGTTACCACAGATCCTAAAAACGGCCCACCTCGGTTGGCCGCGTTACGGCAAACGATGCGCGAAAACGATGTTACGGCCTATCTGGTGCCGCGTGCTGATGCTTATCAGGGTGAGTACGTTGCGCCTTGTGATGAACGCCTCGCTTTTCTAACCGGTTTTACTGGCAGCGCAGGGTTTGCTGCTATCACGATGGATACGGCGGGTGTTTTCATTGACGGTCGGTATCGTTTGCAAGTGCGCGATCAAATTTCATTGTCTGATTTTTCGCCCGTTAACTGGCCCGAAACAAAACTGTCGAACTGGCTTGGTTCAACCCTTCCCCAAGGTGGTCGTGTTGGGTTTGATCCTTGGTTGCACACGGAAAAAGAAATCGCTGAACTAACCGCTACACTTTCAACACAGCAAATTACAATGGTGCCGCTGGACAATCTTATTGATAAGATTTGGCAGGACCGCCCTGCCCCGCCAAAGGGCAAAGCCATCGCATATCCAATTGATATGGCTGGTGAAAGTCACGCTTCAAAACGCCAGCGTATCGCAGAGACTTTACGTCTGTCGGGCCAAGATCACGCGGTCATTACTTTGCCAGACAGTTTGGCGTGGTTACTAAATATTCGCGGCACTGATATTCCACGCAATCCGGTTATGCATGGTTTTGCAATCATTGATGCGATGGGTAAAGTTGCGTTATTTGCGGATCCAGACAAACTGATCGACGTAATCGATCATTTCGATCCAGAAATAAAATGCCAAGACATCGCCCAGTTTCCAGAAGCTTTGAGAATGTTGGAAGGCACTGTTCGAGTGGATTCATCAAGTGCCCCAGTGGCGGTCTTTGATGCAATAAGCGCAAACATTGTTCGGGCAGATGACCCTGTCGTTCTACCCAAGGCCAAAAAGAACGCGACCGAAATTGCCAACACCACTGCTGCGCATATCCGCGATGGTGCTGTTATGGCTGAATTCTTGTGTTGGCTGGATGAAACAGCGCCCCAAGGCCGCTTGACTGAAATTGACGTCGTGAAAAAGCTTGAAGGTTTGCGCAGCGCCACAGGAAAACTACGCGACATTAGTTTTGAAACCATTTGCGGTTCAGGGCCACATGGCGCAATCGTGCACTATCGCGTAACCGAGGACACCAATCGGGTAATTACCCCTGGCGAATTGTTGTTGGTCGACAGCGGTGGCCAGTATCTGGATGGCACAACGGACATTACGCGTACGATATCCACCGGAACGGTCAACGTTGAGCAGAAAAAAGCCTTTACGCTCGTTCTAAAAGGCATGATCGCATTGTCACTGGCACGCTGGCCTTCTGGCCTTGCGGGGCGTGATTTAGACGCATTGGCGCGCACCCCTCTTTGGGCGGCTGGTATGGATTATGATCACGGCACGGGTCACGGCGTTGGCGTGTATTTATGTGTTCACGAAGGCCCAGCCCGAATTTCCAAGGTATCCGACGTGCCGCTTGAACCCGGTATGATCCTTTCCAATGAACCTAGCTATTATCAGACAGGTGCCTTTGGCATTCGTATTGAAAACCTTGTGGTTATTAAGAACGCGGAATCTGTCAAAGACGGCGATGATCGTGCAATGTTGGATTTTGAAACCATTACCCTTGCCCCCATTGATCGTCGCCTTATCGACATGGACTTATTGACCAAAGCAGAACTGGTTTGGTTGGACACTTACCATGCCAAAGTTGCCGAAACGTTGATGCCACTGGTTAATGCCAAAACCCAAAAGTGGTTGATTGAAGTGACATCAAGTCTTGGGTCGCGTTAACAAAAAGCTTTGAAAAATGGACCTCTACGATTAGCCTTTGGCGAAATGGGGGACTAAAATGACGACGCACATCAAAATCAAGAAACTAACCGGAAGCTATGTTTTGCGAGCGGGCGGCGCTGTTTTGGGTGAGGCTGACGAAGTTTTGGAATTGTCAGAAGGTGGTCATCCACCAATCATTTACTTCAATAGAGCTGACATCGCGATGGATTTCTTCGACAAATCAACCAAGGAAAGTCAGTGCCCTCACAAAGGTCAGGCAACCTATTATTCGATCATTGCCAAAAGCGGACCCATCAAAGACGCGGCATGGTCCTATGAAAACCCAATAAAAGAAGTGGCTGAAATTAAGAACTATCTTGCCTTTCATTCAGACAAAGCGACAGTCGAAGAATTGTAATTGGGTTACGAGTGTTCCTCGGCGGCCGTGTCCCGCATCGCCTGATTATATGCCCGTAACGCATCCACTTGGAATAACGCGCCCCATAATTCAGGCGGCTGATCCTCTCCTGCCAAGGTGACAACAGGGATGAAATCCAAATCAGTGCGTTCAAACAAAGGCATTGCCGCCTCTAACGTCGCGTTGCCATCGACATAGACGCCTTGTTCCACCAATTCCCAACAAGCATCGTCATCAGCGGCTCTTTCAGTGTTTCGTGCACGCATAACAGTCGCCACAGAAAACATTGCCAACAAATAAGATTGCGGTCCAGCCGCAAGGTGAATGTTTCGCCGTTCCAGCATCGTCAGAAAGAAAGAGTGATCAACAAAACGACTGGCCAAGGCCGTTGACATAGATACAGCAACCAAAACCGCCAAGCCGGTATGCCAATCACCTGTCAGTTCGAAAACAATCAATGTCGTCGAAAGTGGCGCGCCTAGCACCGCAGCCGCCACCGCACCCATACCGGCAAGCGCATAAAGCGTGTGAGAGCCAAAAAAAAGTGGAAAAATACCGGTGGCAATGGTGCCAAACGCCAACCCGCCAAGTGCGCCTAGCATAAGAGACGGTGTAAATATCCCACCACCCATTCGACCACCTAGGGTTATGGCCACCGCAATCAGTTTCAGGATCGCAAAAACGACCGCCTCATAGAACAGCATCTCACCTGCAAGCGCTTGGGATGTTGTTTCATAGCCCACACCAATAATATGTGGAAACTGAAGGGCCAACAGACCTAGGAATATTCCTGCAATCATCGGCCGCAAAAACGTCGGCAACTTGGCCTTTTCCATCATTCTGCTGGCAAAATCGTCCGTCCAAAAAACCGCACGCATTTGCGCCACTGCTAGAATACCGCAAAATAGCCCCAGCAATAAAAACGCAGGTAATTCGAGATAGAATTCAAACGCGGTGACCTCGATCGAGGCATATTCCGTTGCGTTGCCGAAAACCATGCGGTTCACAACGGTGCCAGCCACCGCAGCAATGACAATAGGGGCGAAAGCGTGCAGCGCGAAATGCCGCAAGATCACCTCCATCGCGAAGACCGCGCCGGCAATCGGTGCGTTAAACATTGCCGAAACAGCGGCTGCAACGGCACAGCCCAATAAATCACGTGCCGTTATGCCATTGGCATTCAAACGATTGGAAAAAAACGACGATATCACCGCCGCCAAGTGAACAATTGGCCCCTCGCGCCCGCTAGAACCGCCCGTTGAAAGCGTGATAATTGCCGCAACAGCCGAGGCGATACCTGCACGGACAGAAACCCGCCCCTCGTTCATTGCGGCGCCTTGTATAACCTCAGCGACACCCTGTGCAGGGCGGCCTTTGTTGAAAAAATGGAGGATTAAACCAACGGTAAGCCCGCCCAAAATCGGCACAAAAACAATCGTATACCAAGGCAATTCTTGTGCGGCCGAGGCCAACATAACATCATCAGCACTATAGAAAAAACGTTGCAGTTGCTCGATTGCCAACCGAAATCCTACTGAAATCAACCCACAAGCCATGCCCAAAAACAGCGCAATGCTCCAAAAAGTCATGTGATTGGGGCCGCTGTTCGGCATTACGCCCTGTCCAGCCTGCTTCTTCATCTCAGTGGCGACTTTGGGTTGTTCTTTGTCAGCCATATGAGGGTTCCTTATGGCGTCAAAAGTGCACGCGCAGCTTCGCGCGCAGCATCAGTTACTCGATCACCCGCCAGCATTCTGGCGATTTCATCCACCCGTTCCACCTGATCCAGCGGCACAACATTGGATGTTGTCACATCGTTTATGACGTTCTTTTCAACGCGCCAGTGGTGCCCACCAAGGGCTGCAACTTGTGGTGAATGCGTAACGACCAAAATTTGTGCAGACTTTGACAATTCTGCCAAACGACGCCCAACAGCATCTGCCGTTGCCCCGCCAACACCGCGATCAATTTCATCAAATATGAGTGTTAATCCAGCCGTGCCTGCTGTCAAACAAACCTTCAACGCCAATAAAAATCGCGATAATTCACCACCCGAGGCAATTTTGTTCAATGCACCTGCTGGCGCACCCGGGTTTGTGGCTACACTAAACGCCACCAGATCACGACCTTCAGGCCCGGCTTCATCACATTCTATTCCCGTAGCAAAAACGGCGCGTTCCATTTTCAGCGGCGCAAGTTCGGCGGCCATCGCGCGATCCAGTTTTGCACCCGCCTTGCGTCGCACTTCGCTAAGTTTCCCGGCTGAAACATCATAGGCCGTTTGCGCATCACTCAAGGCAGTGCGAAGGGCACTGATGTTTTTACTGCCACTGTCCAAATCCGCAATTTTATTGCGAACGGTTTGTGCAAACCCACCCAGATCATCTGGTTGAACATTGTGTTTTCGGGCTAGGTCACGAATGGCGAACAACCGCTCTTCGGTCATTTCCAGCTCGCTTGTATCAAAAGACAGGTTTTGCATGCAGGATTCGATGCCCTGCTGGGCCTCGGCCAATTCATTTAATGCACGACTTAACGCGGCCAACGGCGCATCCAACTGCCCCTCAGCCTTGTTGGCGACATCATCCAACCATCGCGCCGCGTCATCCATCGATCCTTCGGCGCCATCACTGCCCAATGCATTGTGGGCCTTCGTAATATCGTCACGAATGCGCTCGGCTGATTGCATTAAACGTCGTTTTGCATCTAGTTCCTGATCTTCGCCTTGCTGCGGATCAAGCTGATCCAGTTCACCCAAGGCATGTCGCAAAAATTCTTCTTCTTCACGAACTGCAGCCAGCGCTGTTTCCGCCTTTTGTAACTCTTTTTGTGCTGCTGCAACGGCACGCCAATCAGATCGCACACGGTCCAACAATGAACTGCAATTCGCAAACTGATCCAACAATTGCCGGTGCCCACGCGGATTTAACAAGCCACGATCATCGTGTTGGCCATGCAATTCAACCAACACATCGGACAATGCGCGTAATACTTCGCCCGAACATCGACGGTCGTTTACATAGGCCGTTTTCCGGCCGTCTTTGGAATTTGTGCGTCGTAAGATAAGTGTTTCGCCTGTGGGCAATCCGGCTTCTGCCAAAACGCTTTGCGCCGGGTGTTCAGGTGTTAAATCAAATTCTGCGGTGACCTCGCCCTGATCCGCACCTGCACGAACAAGTTCGGCACGCCCCCGCCAACCAAGAACAAAACCCAATGAATCCAGAAGGATAGATTTCCCTGCGCCTGTTTCACCAGTTAACACGTTTAAACCCGGCTGGAATGCAAGTTCCAACCGCTCAATGATTAGCATGTCCCGGATTTCAAGCGCCCGCAGCATCGTTCTTTACCCCAAAAGGGCGTGACACCACGCCCCTTGTCTTACAACCATTTGCCTTTGATCATCTGGCGGTAAACGCCCGACAGCCAATTTTTGCCACGTACCTTGGGTTCAAGACCTTTGCCGGTCAACAATCTGAAACCATCATCATACCATTCGGTACTTTGGAAATTGTGACCAAGAATTGCACCAGCTGTCTGTGCTTCATCTGCCAGACCCAAAGCCAAATAGGCCTCGATCAAACGATAAAGTGCCTCAGCGGTATGTGCCGTTGTTTGGAAATCTTCGACAACAACACGAAAACGGTTGATCGCAGACGTATAGTGATCGCGTTTCAGATAATAGCGCCCGATTTCCATTTCCTTGGCTGCCAAGTGGTCAAAAGCCAAGTCAAATTTCAGAATGGCCGATTTTGCATACTCCGTATCAGGATATCTTTCGATAACTGTGCGCAATCCTTGCAAGGCTTGGAACGTCAAACCTTGATCCCGACCAACTTCATCGATCTGATCATAATAGCTAAGCGCCAACAAATATTCGGCATATGCCGCATCTTCGTCAGCTGGATAAAAATCGATAAACCGTTGTGCCGCGATACGACTATTTTCGTAGTCTTTATCTTTATGATAGGAGAAAGCTTGCATAATCAGAGCACGCTTTGCCAAATCCGAATACGGATACAGTCGTTCGATTTCACCAAAAATTTTGGCCGCTTTTTCTGGCTCTTTTTCTTCAAGCTTTTGCTCAGCCAAAGTGAAAATACTGCGTGCCGGTAAGTTGTCGTATACGGGTTCTTTATTGCCTAACCGACTGCAAGCTGTAACGCTTGCTAGCATCAGGACACCACCCACTATATGTAGAGTTTTCTTGCGCTGCATGCGCTTATTACCCCATCCATTGTTATCAACCGCCAAAAAATATGGCTCTATATACCCAATGCTTTAACACAGAAAAATCCTATGCAAAACGGTCTTGTTGTCGATTTTATGAATATGAGCGCAGAAGATCGGATGAATCTATACCAGAGCCTGGGAGATTTTCAGAAACGGCGTCGTCACAAGTGATCATTCGATAGTTTTCCGGGTCAGAAAACAATTTACGCAACAAAAGATTTGTTAACGCATGACCGGATTTGATTCCCGTATAACGACCCAAAATCGGGCCGCCAGCCAACATTAGATCGCCCATGGCATCCAACATTTTGTGGCGAACAGCCTCGTCAGCGTGGCGCAAACCACCGGGTGAAAGAACATCAGCACCGTCAACAACAACGGCGTTTTCCATCGTGCCGCCCTTGGCAAGGCCCGCAGCATGCATGGCATCCACGTCTGAAGCCAAACAAAATGTACGACTATCACTTAGTTCTTTGATAAAGGCGCCGTTGGCCATCTTTAGAACTTTGTTTTGGCGACCGATTGCAGCTGCATCAAAATCAATTGTGAATTCAATCGACATTTCCTGTGCAGGGTCTAAACGCGCGCTGCCGCGTCCATTATCGACCACAACACTGCGTAAAACTTCGATTGCACGAACAGGTGCGTTTTGGGCAACAATGCCAGCCGCCAGAATTTTTTCCACGAAAGGTGCCGCGCTACCATCAAGGATCGGCACTTCGTTTGCGTCAACTTCGATCATTACATTATGCACACCGCAACCAGCTAAAGCCGCCATGATGTGTTCAACGGTTGAAAGGCTGACACCATGTTCATTTACCAACAACGTGCAAAGTTGTGAGGCGTTCACTGCATCCCAGTGCGCCTTGATATAACCCACCTCAGAATCAACGTCAGTACGACGGAACCAAATACCACTTTCGGCGGCCGCAGGGTGCAGGGTAACAGAAACCGCGTGGCCAGAGTGTAAGCCCTGTCCAGTAAACGTAATCGATGATTTTATCGTATTTTGCAAAATAACCCCATTTGCAGACGCAGCAATTCCTGAACGTGCATATCTAAGCGAGGGGCCATTCTCAATTCAATCTTTGCAACGCTTTGAAACAAGAATCAGATTGAGTGCGCGGAAATTTGCCTAAGATGGTATTCGCACCCAAACATGTAATTGTTTTAAATACGAAAAAAGCGGCCCCTTTACAGAGGGCCGCTTCGTCACAATTCTGACATATTTTACTAAATCAGTTCGCTTGACGGCGCAAAAATGCTGGAATTTCGATCTTCTCTTGATCTTCATCAACGGCTGCTTCTGTTTCAGGCGCAGGGCTTGGACGCTGAGTAAATCCAGGTTGAACGCGCGCTTCTGGACGCGGTGTTTCAGTATTGTGCCCTGTCATACGATTGATCAACGAGTTGATACCAAAGCGTGGTTTTTCCTCACGAGCGTCACTTGCTGCTGGTGCAGCTGGTTGTTCTGCAGCACGCGCAGGCACTTTACCCACAGCGTTGCGCAAACGATCCATAGCTTCTGGTGATGGCGTTCCCGGTGCAGCACGACGTGGGGCTACAAAATCACCGGCTCCGGCCTCGATTGCTGGCTGTGAAAAACTAGGTTGTGCAGCAGGTTCATAAACAGGTGCAGGCAACTCATCGTCTTGCATATCAACGCTACGTGTTGATGGCGCAGGTTCAAATGCAGATTTTGGAATGTCCGCAAACAATGATGGTTCCGCCTCAGCTTGAACTTCACGAGCCGCTGGTTGTGTCGATTGGAAACCAAAGTCGGTTGCCGTATTTTGCGCTGCAACTTCGCGCTCTTCAAATACAGGTTCAGCGCGCGGTGCTTCGGCAACTGGTGCTGGCGTTGGAAGAGGTTCAGCAATACGACGGCGAGGAATTGGAATTTCCTGCACGACGTCTGCGGCATCGATACCTGTTGCAACAACAGAAACGCGCATGCCGCCTTCTAATGTGTCGTCCATCGTGGAACCCACAATGATGTTTGCATTTGGATCGACTTCTTCACGAATGCGGTTCGCGGCTTCGTCCAATTCAAACAATGTCAGATCATGGCTGCCAGTGATATTGATTAGAACACCGCGTGCACCACGTAGACTGATTTCATCCAGTAGGGGGTTAGCGATAGCTTTTTCAGCAGCTTGGATCGCACGATCTTCGCCCGTAGCCTCGCCTGTACCCATCATCGCTTTGCCCATCTCATCCATGACAGAACGAACATCAGCAAAGTCCAGATTGATAAGACCAGGTTTGACCATCAAATCAGTCACGCCCTTTACACCTTGGTACAAAACGTCATCGGCCATTGCGAAGGCTTCGGTAAAGGTGGTTTTTTCATTCGCCAAACGGAACAAGTTTTGGTTTGGAATAATGATCAGTGTATCGACAACTTTTTGAAGTTGCTCAACACCGTCTTCTGCTTGGCGCATACGTTTTGCACCCTCAAACTGAAACGGTTTCGTCACAACACCAACGGTCAACACGCCCAATTCACGTGCAGCTTGCGCAATGATTGGCGCAGCACCTGTGCCTGTACCACCGCCCATACCGGCCGTGATGAAACACATGTGTGATCCAGCAAGGTGATCAACAATTTCCTCAATGCTTTCTTCAGCAGCTGCGGCGCCAACTGGTGGACGCGCGCCGGCACCCAAACCTTCGGTGACTTTGATACCCATTTGAACACGGTGGCTGGCTTTGGCGTGTTGCAACGCTTGCGCATCTGTGTTCGCCACAACAAAATCGACGCCCTCAAGCTCTTTTTCGATCATGTTGTTAACAGCATTGCCACCTGCACCACCAACACCAAAAACGGTGATCCGTGGTTTCAGGTCTTGTTCCTGTGGCATCATCAGATTCAATGTCATGGTATAGTCCGCCTGTTTTTGTTGTACCGCGCGTTGGGCGCTGGGGTGCGCCAAAGACGCAATTCGTGCTCATTTTTCTGGTATCTTAGCCGTCATTTTGCCTAACGTCACCCAAAAAACAACAAGTATTCAGCAAAATGTGCCAAATTTGGTTCTTTTTTAGGCAAGATATTGCCATTAAACGCGAGATATAGTGGTTACCAGTTGTCTTTGAACCATTTCACAGCCCGCTTCACGCTGCGTGCCGGATAGTTATCAACGGGGATTTCAAAATCCCACCACTCATCTTGGGGATGACTTGCGAACAAACAAAGACCAACGGTCGAGGCAAAACCTGGACCGGTTGCTGCTTGTGGAAGTCCGCGCACGCGCATCGGGCGGCCAAGACGAACTTGATTACCCAAGATCCGTGTCGCAAGGCCATCAAGACCAGGAACCTGACTGCCACCGCCCGTTAAAACGATTTGCTGGCTAGGCAAGTGTTCAAAACCTGCGGCATCCAATCGATCCCGCACATTTTCCAAAATTTCCTCGATACGGGGCCGCATGATGCCAATTAACTCGGATCGGCTGACGTTTCGTCTGTCATGCTCCCAATCGCCCGTTTCGCCACCAGTTTCGATCAATTCACGATCATCCATTCCCGTGGCATGCACGCCCCCATGAACGGTTTTAATCCGTTCAGCATTGGCGAGCGAGACTTGCAGACCTTTGGAAATGTCCATCGTGACGTGATCGCCCCCCATGGGAACGCAATCGCCATAAATCATGTGCTTTTTTAAGAATACAGAAACGCTGGTGGTGCCACCGCCCAAATCAACACACGCGCCACCCAGTTCTTTTTCATCCTCAACCAATGCGGAAACACCCGCGACATAGGCTGAGCTGGCAACGCCTGCCAATTCAAGATCACAACGTTTGATACAATAAAGCAGGTTCTGAATAACGGCACGATCGACACTAAGTAGGTGCACATCTGTGGCCAATTCGCGCCCTGTCATGCCGCGCGGATCAGAAAGACCAGCACGGTGATCAAGTGAAAAGTTCACGGGTTGGGCATGCATGATTTCACGCCCCTCGCCCAAATCAGGCATATCACAATTGGCTAAAACCCGCGCCACATCAGATTCAGTAACCGCAGAATTTTCCAACGCATAAGTGCCATCCAACCCATAGGATCGCGGTGCACCACCAGAAAAGGTTGCAATCACGTGATCAACACGTACGCCCGCCATTTTCTGTGCGGCTTGAACAGCCGTACGAATGGCGCGTTCGGTTTCAGTCATTGCATCAATTTCGCCAAAACGAACACCACGCGAACGGGTTGTAGCGGCACCGATCACCCGAAAATTGGATTGCCCCGCCATTGAACTAACACCGTCATCCTCGCGAAATACTTCTGGCCCATCAAATTTCAGAATAAGCGCGGCAATTTTCCACGTTCCCACATCCAGTACCGCGATCACGCCACGCTGCATGGCATTTTGACGGATTTGGCGCATCATGCGATGGGCGTGGTAAATATCCCTCATTGGTTTATTCCTTCGAATTCAATCATGCGAATTTGGCGCAAATTATCTAATGCAGTTTTTGACATGCGCACAGTTGGGCGATTGCTTTGTCGCATATCAACAACCGATATATCCCGGTTTAGTAAATCTTGGGCTTGATCAAGGGCAATGACCCGTTCTAGCGCCTGATCCGCTTGTTCTTCTGGCAACAAAATGCGTTGCCCATTGGTCAACACAACGTCCCAACGACGTTCCCCAACACGAACAAGACCAACGACGCGATGCCCTAATTCTTGGGAAATCATTGTCAAAAGCAGGCCTTCCATTACGTGTTTATCCGCACCTTCACCCGCTAAAATTGGCAAATCCATCCTTGCTTCGCGTGCGGCAAGATCACTGACACGACGGCCCGTTTCATCAATCGCGTTAAAGCCGTCATGCGATTGCCAAACAGCGGCAGGAATGCGTTCCTTAACCACCAATTCAAAAATGCCACCAGAACGCAGGCGGACGTTTGCACTTTTGACGGCGTCCAAACCTTCGACCGTTTCTTTGACCAAAGCCATATCCAAATGGAACGAACTAACTGGAAAATCAACGGGCAGAATTTCGCGAATGTCCTCGGCAACTTCGTCACTGGCACCCTTAAGTTCCATCATACTAACCATAAATTCAGGACGTTCTTCGATAGAGGTGCGTACCTCAGAAAATTTCACCAAAATTTTGTCAACGTTGTCTTGATCAGATACATACCAAGCCACAAATAGAGCTACTGAAAATGCAGGCACGCCCGTACGAAGAAGTGAGCGGAAAAATGGCGTCAGCCATAAGCGTTGTAAGCGATAGGAAATTCGACTGGGCGCAGGATCATTCGCGTTGTTTTTTGTGGAACGCTTTGCTTTTAGCGATTGCATGTTGCGTCCTCTATCATCCACGTCACCAATTCCTCAAAACTAATACCAACATGTTGCGCTTGTTCGGGCGACAAAGAGGTCGGTGTCATACCGGGCTGTGTGTTGGTTTCAAGTAAGATCAACCCATCAAGACCGCGGGTTTCATCCCAGCGAAAATCTGTGCGACTTACACCCCGACATCCCAGTACGTTATGGGCACGGATCGCATATTCCATACAGGTGTCAAAAATTTCAGATGGAACATCGGCGGGCAAAACGTGACGTGAACCACCAGCCACATATTTGGCGTCGTAGTCATACCAACCATCGGTCAGAATATCGGTCACAGTAAGCGCGCGATCACCTATAACCGTTGTGGTCAGCTCACGCCCTGGCGCATAGGTTTCAACCATCAAAATTTCGGGCATTTCTGGCGCTAGACGGGGCGGCGAATTCGCCCCCTCTTGGACTAAATAAACACCCACGGACGAACCTTCATTGACCGGCTTCACAACGTAAGGAGGCGCCATAACATGGCTGCCTTCAATTTCGGCCTTCGGTGCAAGCACGCTTTCCATCACAGGCAAGCCAACGCTGCGAAACGCCGCTTTGGTTTTCTCTTTATCCATCGCAAGTGCTGACGCCAAAACGCCGGAATGCGTATAGGGAATTTGCAACCACTCAAGAATGCCTTGAACACAGCCATCCTCACCCCAACGGCCATGCAAGGCGTTAAAGGCCACGTCAGGCGCAATTCTTTTCAGATCTTCGACAAGATTAGGGCCGGCATCCAATTCAACAGTATCAAACCCTGCGCGCACCAAGGCAGCCGCACATTCTTTGCCCGAAGAAAGCGAAACCTCTCTTTCGGCTGATGGGCCACCCATCAATACAACAATTTTAGGGTTTGCCTTGCTCGACATACCCGCCCTTTATTAGCCGACCTTATTTTGGTCATGGATTTTATGCTAATCCTGCTCGGGCCTTCGCCTTTATTATTAGTCATTTGTGTGCGGGGCTGGTTCGCCAACCCTCAACACTTCCCATTCTAGCGTCAAACCGCTGGTTTGGAAAACCTTTTTTCGCACCAATTCGCCTAAACCTTCTAAATCTTCGGATGTGGCCCCACCCGTATTGATCAAAAAGTTGGAATGTTTCGGTGACATTTGCGCGCTGCCCAGCGTTGCGCCACGCATACCGGCGTCATCAATTACCTTCCACGCCTTTAGGTCATGGACATCATCAGCACGCCCAGTGCTGGAAAAACCCGCGGGATTTCTGAAGGTTGAGCCTGCCGTGCGTTCTTTGGTGGGTTGCGTTTTATCGCGGGTGGCCAGTTGTTCCACCATTTTAGCGGCCAGTTGGTCGGGTTCCCCTAACGGGGCCTTGAATGTCGCCTCAACGATTACGTAACCATCCGCCAACTTTGAACCTCTATATCCAAATTCCAGTTCTTGGGCCGCAAGGGTTTTTATTTCGCCCTGACGGGTAATGACGGTCACGTTTTGCAAAACATCCGCAACATAGGCACCGTAGCATCCTGCATTCATTCGCACGGCACCACCAATGGCGCCAGGAATTGTGCGCAAAAAGGTCAAATCAAGTCCTGCTTCGGCAGCACGACGCGCCACATGCGCATCAAGCGCGGCTGCACCTGCGGTAACAAGATCGCCATCCGTTAAAATGGAATTGAAACCGCGACCCAGTCTAATGACCACAGCACGAATGCCGCCTGAACGCACAATCAGGTTGGACCCAACACCCATTGGAAAGACGTCAATTTCGGCCGGTAAATCCCGTAAGAAATCCGCTAAATCTTGCGCATCGGCTGGTTGAAACAGATAATCTGCCGGCCCACCAACGCGTAACCAAGTTAAATCGGCCAGTGGTCTGTTCGGGGTTAAGACGCCGCGAACATTGGGTAAATCGTTCATTTAGTTGCCACTTTCCGTTTCACCCAACGACCCAAATAGATCAAAGGCCAGCGCAGGATTGACATGCCAGCAGCCAAACACAAAAGCCCAATTAACGGGCCGTTTTCATAAGTTACGTACCCCAAAAGTGGAATGCCAATGGCGATCAAAATATAGGCCGCACGCCAATGTTTATCACGACTGGGTAAGATGCCGATGATATTGGCACCGATTAACCAAGCCCCCGCAAGGATGATAGAAATGTTCATTTTGGCACCTCTGTCTTTTGATCTTGTGTTTCTTGACCACGGAATTTCTTATAAAAATAACGCAAAGGATTGCGAAACATTGATACAAAGCCAGCCAAGGCTAATAGACCCGCGACCCAGCCATAAACCCAACCAACCCAAGCAATAAGAAACGGCGCTGCAGCCAGTAAAACAACGCCAGGTACAAACTGGCGACGCATCGGTAAAAGCGCAACTATCGTGGCTGCAAAAACCCATATGGCTACGGCATAAATTAGCATTAGACTTTAAGTATCCTTCGGTAAGGCGTGTGCCCACGCACTAATCGTACCTGCCCCCAAACAAATGACCATATCGCCCGGTTTGGCCTCGGTTTTGATCAGATCAAGCAACGCTTCTTCGTTTTGCAATGCCAATGCATGTCTGTGGCCGTGCGCCACCAAACCTGCCACCAAATCATCACGGTTTGCCCCTTCAATCGGGGCCTCGCCTGCTGCATAAACATCCGAAATTGCAACGACGTCGGCATCATTAAAACATGCGCAAAAATCATCAAAAAGATCATGTAAGCGGCTGAATCTATGGGGTTGGTGAACCGCAATGACACGACCCGTCGTGGATTGGCGCGCTGCGCGTAAGGCGGCAGCGATTTCTACGGGGTGGTGGGCATAATCATCAATCACGATTGCGCCGCCGACTTCTCCAACCCGGGTAAAGCGTCGGTTCACACCGCCAAAATTTTCCAGTGCGGTGCGGATTTCAGCCTTTTTCATACCCAAGTGCCGCGCCACGGCAACAGCGGCCAAGGCGTTCGTGACATTATGCTCACCGGGCATTGGCAGACTACAGTCTTCGATCATCTGACCTTCGGCTTTGAGCTGAATATCAAACAACGCGCGACCATTTTCATAGCGCAGGTTTAAAGCGCGAACATCCGCCTGCGCATTCACGCCAAAGGTGGTGATCCGGCGATCACGAATACGGCCAACAAGCGCTTGAACCTCGGGGTGGTCAGTACAGCACACCGCAAGGCCATAGAATGGAATATTGCCGACAAAATCCGCAAAACCTTGGCGCAGGGCGTCAAAGCTGCCCCAATGCTCCATGTGTTCTGGATCAATGTTTGTAACGACTGCAATTGTCGCGGGCAGACGATTAAAGGTGCCGTCACTTTCATCAGCCTCGACCACCATCCATTCGCCCTGCCCCATACGGGCGTTCGATCCATAAGCGTGAATGATGCCGCCATTAATCACGGTTGGGTCCATGCCACCGCCCACAAGCAATTCCGCAACCAAGGTTGTTGTCGTGGTTTTACCGTGTGTGCCTGCGATTGCGATGTTGGATTTAAGGCGCATCAATTCCGCCAACATTTCTGCGCGGCGCACAACAGGCAAACCGCGTGCGCGGGCGGTATCAAGTTCGGGATTTCCTGGCTTAATAGCCGATGAAATCACCACAACCTCAGCGTCGGTCAGGTTTTCGGCCTTTTGACCCACGAATATTTTGGCACCCATGTCAGCCAATCGGTCGGTGATTTTGCTGGCCTTTAGATCAGATCCCTGCACGGTGTAGCCGTGATTGATCAACACCTCAGCAATGCCAGACATCCCAATGCCGCCGATACCAACGAAATGGATCGCACCCAGTTGGGTGGGCAGTTTTGTTGCAGCATTCATTGCGTATTCTCCTTGGGCGTTGCCAATTCCAGTACCATATTCACCAAGTTCTCTGTCGCCTCCGGCATGCCTTGCCCTAACGCCATACGCGCCATTTGAGCCGCACCATCAGGATTGCTTAGGATCAGTGTTATTTGTTCAGCGACGTTTTCTGGCGTGAACTGACTTTCTGGTAAAAGCACGGCCGCACCAGCCTCTACCAATCCACGGGCATTTGCTGATTGGTGATTATTGGCAGCGGCCGCAAATGGGACCAGAATTGAGGGTCGACCAATGATAGACAAATCCGCAATAGAGCTGGCGCCCGCGCGGGAAATAACCAACTGAGCCTCTGAAAAATGCCGGGGAATATCACGAAAGAACGGTTCGATTTCGGCGCGAACACCCATATGTTGATAGGCGGCTTGAACACGCTCAACGTCTTCTTCGCGGGCTTGTTGGATGATTGTAAGCTGATCGCGCAAACTTTCGGGTAACAAAGCAACCGCGCTGGGTAAAACATCCGATAAAATGCGCGCGCCTTGGCTGCCACCAATGACAACCATATTCATCGGATAATCACCGGGCGGAATATATCCAGCCCCTGCCCGTTCCAAAACTGCGCCACGAACTGGGTTTCCAGTATGATGCCCTTGTACACCGTCGGGCAAGTCTGTTGGCCATGTCCCACAGGCAACGCCATCCACGCGGTTTGCAAAAAATTTGTTTACGCGTCCAAGAATACCATTTTGTTCGTGAAATATTCGGGGCAGTCGCATAATCCAAGCAGCCGCCATCGCCGGAAATGCCGGATAGCCGCCAAACCCCACAACCACAGCAGGGCGATCTTTACGCATCTTAAATATTGCACCCAGCACACCACGCGCCAAACGCATTGGCACCATCGCTTTGGCCAGTAATCCACCGCGTGCGAAGGTCGCTGACGACAGCACCTCGACCTCAACCGTATGCGGAAAACCGCCCGTATATCGCGCACCACGGGCATCGGTAGACAGCTTAACCCGCCATCCTTTGCGAACCATTGTTTCCGCCAAAGCTTGGGCCGGAAACATATGTCCGCCAGTGCCGCCTGCCGCGATTATCAACAAAGGAGCATCAGCCATGACGATGTTGATCTTTCTGCAAGATATCCTCGTATTCTCCTTGTGGGCGCGTTCTGGTTAATGCCAGCAAACATCCGACCAATATGCCACTGGCCACCATGGAAGACCCACCATAAGAAACGAAAGGCAATGTCATACCCTTGGCTGGCAACAGGCGAACGGCCACGCCCATGTTGATGAAGGCTTGAAGACCGAACAAGCAAACCATGCCAGTGCCCGCAAGACGTGCAAACATATCGCGTTCACGCATCAGGCGCAGAAGGCTGCGCACCGTGATTGCCATATAAAGAAAGATGATTAGAAACACCAAAATCAGGCCATATTCCTCGGCAGCAACGGCGATGATGAAATCTGTATGTGCATCTGGCAAGGACCATTTAACCGATCCCTCGCCCACACCAACGCCAAAAAGACCGCCTTCTTGGATTGCATTGGCCGCATAACCTAACTGCGTTCGCGGATCAATTTCAGGATTAAGAAATCCATCAATACGTCGCGCAAAGTGATCAGAGCTTTGATAGGCAATCGTGCCAGCAAAAACCACAGTCGAGGCCATAACAACAAGCAAAACAATTGATGCCCCGCCAATGAAATACATCGCCCCCCATGAGAACAGGAACAGCAATGCTTGACCAAAATCAGGCTGCGTAACCAAAATCGCACAAACCGTAAGCGTGAACATAAAGGACAATAATTTACCTGGAGGGCCACTGATTTGATGACTGGCAGAAATCAACCACGCCATTAGCACCACAAACACAGGTTTTAGAAACTCGCTTGGCTGAACGCTGGCAAAACCAAGAGAATACCAGCGCACAGCACCCTTACCAAAGCCAGTGCCAAACACCGGCAACAAAGCCAAAGCGGCAAATGCAAAAACAAAACCAATCACGCCCCAACGACGGATCATAGTCGGCGGCATCATCGAACAAATTAAGATGGCAGAAAACGACAAAAGACCAAAGAATGCTTGTCTTTTCACATAGTAAAAATCGTCAAACCCGTTCTTTTCGGCCAATGGCGGTGATGCGGCCAAACCCAGCAGAATACCGATACCAAAGAGTAATAGAACTGAAATTAAAACCCAACGATCAACCGTACGCCACCATCGTGGCAAAACGGGATCACCAGAACGCACATGCACTGTGCCATAGACCATTTCTGTCATTGTACTGCTACCTAATCACTGCCTCTTTATCGGTCATTTAAAACGACCGTCGCCCGATTTTTCGGATCTAAGCTTAGTTTAGCCTGAATTATTCGTTTAGGCTAGTGTTGGAATACAGCCACAGTATATCGGCAAGAACCAGCGGTTCGTTCATTTTCACAGGCTTTGCAGTACCTGTGTTTACCCCAATGCCTCGACACATCTAATGAAATCTTCACCGCGTTTTTCAAAATCTGGGTATTGATCAAAACTGGCCGAAGCAGGGGCCAATAACACGACATCACCAGCATTTGCATCACTTGCCGCTTGCTTCACCGCCTCATCCATCGTGTTGCAAATGACATGATCAATTTCGGTCAAATCAGCCAAAAACGGTTTAGGGTCGGTGCCAATAACGTATGCCCTGGTCACGTCACCCATCAACGGAACAAGCGAGGAAATTCCACCTTCTTTCGCCTGCCCGCCAACGATCCAGCGGATGTTTTTGAATGCTTTCAGAGCCATAGCTGCACTATCAACATTGGTGGCCTTGCTATCGTTGATATATTTCACACCATCTATTTCGCCGACAGGCTGGCTACGGTGCGGCAGGCCTGCGAAATCATGAAAACCTGCCTCAATTACTTTGGGGGCCAAGCCAAGCGTGCGAAGTGCGGCATAAACCATCGCTGCATTTTGGTGGTTATGGACGCCCGGCAGCGCCGCCACAGAACGTAGATCGATCGAGGCGACCTGTTTTCCCTTGCGTGTTTCCGCCAAAAACCCCTTTTTAACGAAGATATTCCATCCCATGCCCGTCAGCTTGCCAGCCACAGAAACGCGGATAACACGATCATCAACAGGGCCTTCGGCCAATTGATTGGCCAACATGCGCCCTTCGGCTTCATCCACGCCAATGACAGCGCGATCAGGGCCCCCTTCGGCGAACAAGCGACGCTTGGCGGCGAAATAGCCCCCCATACCACCATGCCGATCTAGGTGATCTGGGCTAAGATTGGTGAAAACGGCCACATCGGGGGTTAGGCTGCGAGCAAGATCAGTCTGATAAGACGACAGCTCCAAAACGACAACCTCGCCATCAATGGCAGGATCAATATCCAGCACGCCGCGCCCAATGTTACCAGCCAATTGCGAAGGGCGACCGACGCGGGTCAGGATGTGGTGCATCAAGGCTGAGGTGGTGGATTTTCCATTAGACCCCGTAATGGCAATCACCTTGGGGATTTGATCAAAGTTGTCCCATGACTGCGTTGCGAAACTTTGAAAGAACAGACCGATGTCGTTGTCCACAGGTACACCTGCGGCCCATGCAGCGGCGATAACCTTGTTCGGACTTGGGTACAGATGCGGAATGCCGGGCGAAACGATCAGGCGCGCAATGTCGGTAAATGCGCCGTCGCGGGATAAATCCACGCATTCAAAACCCTCGGCCAAGGCGGCATCGCGCGCGACCTCATTATCATCCCAACAAATCGGTGTGCCACCGCCTGCAGCAATGGCGCGGGCGGCGGAAAGGCCAGATCGACCCAAGCCCAAAACGGCCAAACGTTGGCCCTTATATCCTTGCACTGGGATCATCTGGTCACACTCCGAAACTTACAAAATTCTCTTTGCGTGCTAGCGGATTTGGGGGGGCTTGGCTAGGGGGCGGTGTTTGCCAATGCCTTGCTTGCACCAATAAGAAACATGCACCACCGCCGGAGGTTGGATCAAGTATTGTTAAACCAAATTCGGGCTTCTATCTTTTCGAGATAAAACAACAGGAGCTTTTCAATGCGATTATTATTTAAACTCGCTTTTGCACTTACGCTGGGAACAGGCATGGCGATTTCCGCCCAAGCACAAACCGCGCCTTCCGCAGACGAAATCAACTTTGCTAAACAAAAATATCAAATTGCCCAATCAGTGTTTCAAGCCAGGGAAAAAAATGTTCCGCCACAACAAATATGAATATGAATGACGTCGTCATTGCCACAGCCAAATTATCAGCCAAGGAATATGGAGAGTTTTTAACATCCAATGGTCAGACAGAGTTTGTGAACCAAATTGATGGTGGGCTTCAAAACGGGCTTAAAAAGTTCAGCTGCAATACCCTTCGGCAAAATGCCGACGTCAAATCATACATCGCCTACATGTCTTTTCTGATCAATGAAACACTTTTTGCGTTCTCTTTGTCTGGGCTGACGGAATGCGGGGATTTTTCCAAATCATCTATTCAGAAACTCATGGCCGAGGCTGATAAAATCGCCGCATCCTTGCCCCAACGCCCTGACTGGGCCTTCATCAAGTCAATGGCCGCAGCGAGAAGCGAAGTTTTGACGGAATTATGCACAGGTTTCTGGAATGGCGATTATTTTGTCGTGCCTGCCGACCCTTTGGGAAAAGTTTTTCTCGAAATGACAAAATTCGTGAACCCAAAATAAGGTCAATTATGTGTTCTTAGTTATGGCCTACAAATGATCTGTGAACGTTATTTCGTGGGGACAGGTTTCCACGTTAATGGGACCAAAACGAAAACAGCCCTTGCAGGTTGGCAAGGGCTGTTAGGTTCAATCTGTCGGAAACTTAGCGGACCTTTAAAGTCGCCAGTCCAATAAGAGCCAAGATCAATGCGATGATCCAGAACCGGATCACGATTTGGCTTTCGGCCCAACCGCGTTTTTCAAAGTGGTGGTGGATCGGCGCCATTAGGAAAACACGCTTGCCGGTGCTTTTGAAATAGAGAACTTGAATGATCACCGACAGGGCCTCGACCACGAACAAGCCGCCGATGATACCCAAAACGATCTCGTGTTTTGTGGCGACGGCGATGGCACCAAGTGCGCCACCCAAGGCCAATGATCCAGTGTCGCCCATGAACACGGCGGCGGGCGGCGCGTTATACCATAGAAAGCCCAGTCCACCGCCAACGAGTGCTGCGACGAACACCAACAGCTCACCCGTGCCAGGCACATAGTGCAGTTCAAGGTATTCACTAAAATCCACGCGGCCAACGGCATAAGCAATCACGCCCAAGGCGACAGCGGCGATCATCACTGGCATAATCGCCAAACCATCAAGACCATCGGTCAGGTTCACGGAATTGGCGGAACCCACGATCACAAACATGGTGAACGGCAAGAAGAACCAGCCAAAATTGATCAATGCGTCCTTAAAGACGGGCAATGCCACTTTGTATTGCAATGCCTCTGGGTGGGCCAAGGTCGCGCAATAAGCCGCGATACCTGCAATCAGAAAGCCCAGCAAAAGCCGCACGCGGGCGGGCACACCCGCAACATTATTTTGTGTCACCTTGCGATAGTCATCAATGAAGCCAATCGCGCCGAAGGAAAATGTCACGAAAAGCGTGATCCAAACGTAAGGCGTATCCCAACGTGCCCACAAAAGCGTGCCCACAAGAACGCTGCCAAGGATCAAAACTCCCCCCATCGTGGGGGTGCCTGCTTTGGCTAGGATGTGGCTCTCGGGGCCGTCCTCGCGGATCGGTTGGCCGTTTTTTTGCTTTCGTTTCAAAAGGTTGATCAAAGGTTGACCAAACATGAAACCAAAAATCAATGCGGTAAAGAAAGCACCACCCGCACGAAACGTGATATAGCGGAACAGATTGAAGGCGTCGCCTCCGTCTGAAAGTGCGGTCAACCAATACAACATTTAAAACATTCCTCGCCTTTAGCTGCGGTCCGATTGACCTAAATTCTGGATGGCGTCAACTATGACAGCCATTTTAGCCCCCAGTGAGCCCTTAACCAGCACAACATCGCCGGCATCAAGTTGTGATTTCATCAATTCTGCCAGCTTGGATGAGGTTTCAAACCAATGCCCACGTTTGCTGTTGGGTACTGCGGACCAAAGGGATTTCATCAAGGGACCAACGCAATGAACAAGATCGATTTTGGCAATTTCTTTTAGTTCGGCAAGGCCCGCGTGCAATTGATGTTCTTCTGTGCCCAGTTCCAACATGTCGCCAAGCACTGCAATACGACGTCCCTTGCGAATACGGCCAATGTTATCGATGGGGTTTGATACCGATAATATCTCAATCGCCGCGGCAACCGAGGTGGGGTTCGCATTATAAGCATCATCAATAAGCGTCAGTGTTAGGCTGGCATCACCACGGTCAAGTTGAATGATCTTCTTTTGACCACGCCCAGTAAACGGCACCCATTGCGCCAAATCAACAGCTGCTAATCCCATATCAGCCCCAAGGGCGGAAACAGATGCCAAAGCCCCAAGCGCGTTTAGGGCAAAATGTCGTCCAGGCGAAGAAATTTTATACAAAAAAGCACTGTCATTGGTTTGTGCCTGACACATTGTTTGATCTTCGGTAACGGTGACGTTTTCTAAAACAAATTCAAATCCTGCGTCGCTACCAAAACGCAAGATTGTCTTGCCTTGGGCAGCATTCATTAAAACATCGCTTGTTTCCAGATCACCATTCACGATTGCGACGCCGTTTTCGGTCAACCCGCTAAACAACGCGGATTTTTCCACAGCAATTCCTTGGATATTGTCGAATGCCGCCAAATGCACGGCAGCAACCGTTGTTATCAATCCAATGTCAGGTTGCGTCAATTTTGCAAGAGGTCCAATTTCACCGGGATGGTTCATGCCGATTTCTATGACCGCAAAATCAGCATCAGCTGGCATCCGTGCCAAAGTTAGAGGCACGCCCCAGTGGTTATTATAGCTTTTCTCAGCCGCATGGCATTTTCCCTGCGTTGACAACATCACGCGCAGCATTTCCTTGGTTGAGGTCTTTCCAACAGAACCCGTTACAGCAACTACCTTGGCCGATGTTCGCGCACGCGCAGCCGTGCCCAATGCCTCAAGGGCTGTCAGGACATTTGGCACAATCAATAGCGGCGCGTCGGGTGCAACATTGTCAGGGATGTGGTCGACCAAAGCCGCGGATGCCCCCGCGGCCAACGCTTGCGCCACAAACTCATGCCCATCGCGTTGATCTTTTAGGGCAACAAACAAGTCACCTTTGGCAATCGTGCGCGTATCAATTGAAACACCTTCGGCAACCCAGTCAACTGTACATGCCCCACCGGTTGCCGCGATTGCATCCTGACTTGTCCAAAGCGCGTTCATAACATGCCATCCAATGCGGCAACAGCCACGCTTGCTTGTTCTAGATCATCAAAGGGCAAGACGTCATCACCAATTACTTGCCCCGTTTCATGCCCCTTGCCCGCGATCAAAAGTACGTCACCCGCACCCAGCGCATCAACACCACGCAATATTGCCTCGGCACGATCTGCAACCTCGATGGCCTCAATGCACCCGTCCATAACTTCACGCCGTATCACAGCAGGATCTTCGGATCGTGGGTTATCATCGGTTACAAAAATGACATCAGCATGCGCCTCAGCAGCTTGCCCCATCAATGGGCGCTTGCCTTTATCGCGATCGCCCCCAGCACCGAACACAACAATCAATCGCCCCAAAACGTGCGGACGCAACGCACGACAGGCCGTGGCCAAGGCATCAGGCGTGTGAGCATAATCAACAAAAATGCTTGCCCCATTTTTACGCGTGGCCGCCAATTCCATCCGTCCACGCACAGTTTTCAATTGTGGTAAAACGCCAAAAATTTCATTTGCGTCGGCACCAGATGCAATTGCCAGCCCAGCAGCCATCAAAACGTTTTCGGCCTGAAAACCGCCAATCAGTGGCAGTTTCACCTCAAATGTACGATCATTATATTCAAACAAAACCGTTTGGCCCATTGGCTCAAATCGCTGAGCAATGATCCGAATACTTGCGTTTTCATCGCGCCCAACACTTAGAACTTCTTGTCCTCGTTTTTCAGCGAGACGCGAAATATCTTGGAAACGGGCGTCATTTCTGTTGACGACAGCAATGCCGTCTTCTGACAAAACACGCGTGAAAAGCCCCGCTTTGGCGTTAAAATACGCCTCAAAATCAGCGTGATAGTCTAGATGATCCTGAGTGAAATTTGTAAAACCGGCAGCCGCCAGTTGCATGCCATCAAGACGGCGTTGCTCAAGACCGTGACTGGATGCCTCCATTGCGACATGGGTAATGCCATGATGCGCCATGTCGGCCATCAAACGGTGCAGCGTTATTGGTTCCGGTGTTGTGTGCCCTGTGGGGGCCGAATATGCACCTTCGACACCCGTTGTACCAACATTCGCCGCCTCAAAACCCAAAAGAGCCCAGATTTGACGCGTAAATGACGCCACTGACGTTTTACCGTTGGTGCCTGTTACCGCCACAGCGATTTCTGGCTGGGCACCAAACCAAAGTGTAGCAGCAAAGGCCAATGCCTGACGTGGATCTTGCGCAATAACGAGTGCCGCGCCTGAAGCTTCGATTTCTTTTTTCGCAATTTCAGCACCTTTTTGATCCGTTAAGATCGCAGCCGCCCCCTGACGTAATGCGTATTGAATGAAATCCCCGCCATGGGCAGTCACGCCCGGTAGCGCCGCAAATAAATGACCATCTTTGACCAAACGACTATCAACCGAAAGTCCGGTTATTTGTGCCTCTTGAGCGCCCATAGCCGTAAGGCCCAGTTCGGCCAAAGTTCCAATTCCTACCTCTGCGCCCATACCTGATTTGCCTTTTTAATTTTACTGACTACTGCCTTTGGCCTGTACTATCCCAAATCCGGGACCGGGTTCAATCACTGGTCTTAATCCAACAAGCGGCGCAATTCGACGGATCATTTCGGCAGCGACTGGAACCGCTGTCCAACCTGCTGTGCGGCGTGGTTTTGCACCGGAATTCTCTGATGGTTCATCCAACGTCACGATCAATACATAACGTGGATTTGACGCTGGAAACACGCTGGCAAACGTTGCGATAACCTTGTCTTCATAATATCCACCTTGCGGGTTAGGCTTGTCAGCGGTGCCGGTTTTGCCGCCAACCTCGTATCCGGCAACCTCACCAAAACTGGCGGTACCGCGCACAACGACCTGTCGCAAAAGATCGCGCATTGTTGCGGAAACTTGTTCGGAAACAACGCGTTCACCACGTTCTGGGTTTGGATTTTTTAGGATTGTCGGCTCAACCTTATAACCACCATTTAAAATGGATGAATACGCCGCGGCCAAATGAACAGGACTGTTGGCAATGCCGTGACCATATGAAATTGTCATGGCTGACAATTCAGACCAATTCGGTGGCAACTGAGGTCGTCCACCGGCGGCCTCGGATATTTCAAGTGGCGTGGCGGTTAGTAAACCAAGGGAATCCAAAAATTCTTTTTGCCGCTTCACCCCGATATCAATGGCAATCTTGGCGGTGCCGATATTGGACGATTTAACCAAAACATCCGTCACCGACAATTTCGCGCCGTAATCATGGAAATCGCGAATTTTGAATTTGCCCCAAACCAACGGCCCACGTGTTGGGATCATGGTATTTTTGTTCATCAAACCCAATTCCAAGGCTTGCGCGATGGTAAACAACTTGAAAGTCGAGCCCAGCTCATAAACACCTTGAACCGCACGATTGAAAAGCGGGTTATCAGCTGCATCTAACGTTGCTTTTGGATTTGGGCGCGTGTTTGGGTCAAAATCTGGCAAAGAAACCAAAGATATGATTTCCCCTGTTTTAACATCCATCAGAACCGATGACGCCGCCTTGGCATTCATCAATTTCATGCCACCGTACAAAACACGTTCAGCCGTATCTTGAACTGACAAATCGATTGCCAATTCTAATGGCGCATTCTCTTGGGCAGGATCACGTAAAAACGCATCAAACGTGCGTTCAACGCCCGCATTGCCGATAACCTCGGCGGAATGCACATCCTCACGGCCAAAACCAGCACCCCCTAGAACATGGGCCGCCAGCTTTCCATTTGGATAAAGGCGCATTTCACGTGGACCAAACAACAGCCCCGGATCACCGATATCATGGACACGCTGTTTTTGTTCAGGGCTGATTTTCTTTTTAATCCAAAGAAACTTCCGCTTGCCTGTAAAATCCTCAAGCAAATCCTCTACACCCAAGTCGGGAAAAATTGTTGCCAATTCGACAGCTGAATTTTCGGGATCCGTCATGAGATGCGGTTGGGCATAAAGCGAATAGGTTGAAAGGTTTGTGGCCAATATCCGCCCGTTTCGATCAACAATATTGGCGCGTTGCGCATATATTTTGCTGGCCGAACTGGCTGTGCGCGGTTCACGTGGTTCCGTGCTTGAAAGCGCAAACATTTTGACGCCAACCGCGGAAAAGGCAACGGCAAAGCAGATGCTTGCGATCAACAACCGCCCCTCAGCCATTTGCCGTTGACGCCCACGTGCCGCCAGCATCCGCTGATGAATATTTTCGTTTTCAATTGCTTTGTGATCTTCGCCTTTTTGACGGGCACTAAGGATGCGCGCCAAGGGACGCAAAGGAACGCGGCTCATGGCTGGCCCCCTGTGGACAGGGTTGATTGAATACTGCCCTCATCGTTTGGCAATTCACCGCGCAATTCGATCGTTTCGGTGATTTCGCCTAGTTCAGGCAATTCTGGATAAGCTACCTGCTCTAGGCTGCCAAAATGTTGCGGTGCCAATGGCATTAGTTCAAGGCGTTCAAAGTTCAACTCTGTCAATTCACGCAAACGATTTGGGCGATTTAGATAGGCCCATTCAGCCTCTTGCACACGGATACTTGTGCGCAATTCACCAATTTCACCCTGAAGCGTTTCTACTTGGCGCAATGCCTCTTGGGTTTCATAATTTTCGCGATAGGCCCAAAAAGCCAAGAACATGACCATAGCGCCGAGACAAAGATAAACAAATACACGCATACTATTTCACCTAAAAACCAATCCGGGCAAACCCAACTTGCCCCAATCAGATGGGCGTGCCGCCGCTGTAGTGCGTTTAGCCAATCTTAATGACGCTGAACGCGCTCGTGGGTTTGCGGCCACTTCTTCGTCATCCGCTTTGATCGCTTTTCGACCTTGTAACTCGAATGTCGGTGCTGCAGATTTTTGTTCCGGCGCATAGCGGCTGCCTTGGCTAATCGCGCTGCGCGATTGCAAGAACCGTTTTACGATGCGATCCTCAAGACTGTGAAATGTAACAACCGCTAACCAACCGTTAGGCGCAAGGGCACGCTCTGCGGCCTCTAGGCCACGTATCAAGGCGCCCAGCTCGTCGTTCACGGCAATGCGTAACGCCTGAAAACTGCGGGTTGCAGGATGGCTTTGACCCTTTTTGACAGGGGCAACTTCGGTGATTGCGGCAACAAGTTCGGCAGTCGTGTTCAGCGGGCGTGCTGCAATTATTGCCTTGGCAATCCGACGACTTGCGCGCTCTTCGCCGTATTGAAATAAAATGTCCGCCAGTTCGGCTTCGGTTGCGGTGTTCACCAAATCGGCGGCCGTTGGGCCAGATTGGCTCATGCGCATATCAAGGGGGCCGTCCTGCATAAACGAAAAGCCACGTTCCGCTTGATCGATTTGCATTGAGGATACGCCAAGGTCCAAAACAATGCCGTCAAGATTTTGACCGGCTTTATCTAGGTCAGCAAAATTTGAGGCGACAGGCACAAGACGCGCGCCGTATTCATCGGCCCACGATTTTGCCATATCAAAGACCAAAGGATCTTGATCAACCGCAATAACCGTATCCGCACCAGCATCAAGCAAAGCACGCGTATATCCACCGGCACCAAAGGTACCATCAAGCCAAGTACCAGAAATCGGTGCTGTTTTCGCAATTATTGGGCGAAGTAATACAGGAACATGCGGTGCATCGCCCATTTGGGCTAGTTCAGCCACGTCACGCGTCCCCCTGCTCACCATCCAAATAGATCGACGGATCGACATCCGGATCAAATTCATCATCAGCCTCTAGATCGGCATCAAGCTCGGTCTCGTAAGTGGCTGGATTCCAAATTTCAAAAGTATCACCATTGCCAATGAAAAACGCTTGATCACTAAGACCAATTTTTTCGCGCAATTTCGCGTTTAGAACCAAACGACCTGTTTCATCAACCGAAGTGGGGATCGCTTGCCCGTGATACAAACGCTGAAGCGCCTTACGCTTTTTTGAACCGCGTGGCAGTTTATCAATGCGTGCATCGACGTCATTGATTGCTTCAACTGTAAAGCATTCCAATTGACGGCGGCGGTCGTCGCCATAAACAATAATGAGGTTCGGGAACAAGCCTTGGGTCCATTCAGGGTCACCTGCTTCTAGAACACGACGAAACGAAGCTGGGATTGAAACCCTGCCCTTCGTATCCACCTTATGGTGGCTTTCGCCTCTGAAACGTTGCGCCACGATTGCGGCCCCTTGCTTGTTTTGGCCACATTTTATGGCCTTGAAATTAAAACGGCGGATCGTGCTGCTGCCACTGCACGATCCGCCGAACTGCCCCTGTATTTTCAGGGTGTCCAACTGCGCGTGCCACCTGGGGGGATGTCTGCTCGCATGCGCGTCGGATCTTCTAGTCAGTTGAAAGCGGATGCCTGTATGAAACCTTGTTTCGCCTTGTTCGGGGTTCTTTGTTTTGCCCCAATTATTTGTTCCGTCTTCAATCTGCCATTAAGGGATGCCATGGGAATTCATGGAAATCAATATAAAAATATGGGAACTGAGTACTACACCTTGTTCCGAAGTGACATGAAAAACAATATATAGAGGAGAATTGGCACCAAATGACACCGTCAGTAGCGCAACCTAGCAGGATGTGCACTATATATGGTATTTATGAGTCACCACCACGCAGTCCCACAATTTCCCAAATTATTTTCACTTTTTCAATTTATTTGGCGATATTTCTTCCAATGTCAGCAGTTTCGCTCAAAAAACGCCCAAGAAAACCCAAGTGATTCGCGCCAATAATTCACAAAACCGGCCATAAAACAGAAAAGGCCCATGGTTTCCCATGAGCCTTTTAAAAATTGGGGTGATTTGGCCTTATGCCATACCACCTGCAACCAAACGGCCCGCAAGTTGGCCATAGGCATCTGCCAAAGGCCCCTCGCCAGCTGCAACAGGGGTACCCGCATCACCTGCCATGCGCACATCAAGATGCAAAGGCAAAGAGCCCAAGAATGGCAAGCCAAGTTTTTCAGCCTCATCAGCCACACCACCATGACCAAAGATATGCGCCTCGTTCCCACATTCAGGGCATATATAAGAAGACATGTTTTCGATCATGCCCAAAACTGGTGTGTTAAGTGTCTTGAACATGTCCAATGCTTTGCGCGCATCTAGCAAGGCCACGTCTTGGGGTGTCGACACAACCAAAGCACCGGTCATATGGGTCTTTTGGCAAAGCGTAAGCTGAACGTCGCCTGTGCCAGGTGGCAGATCAACGATCAAGACATCAAGCTCGCCCCATTCAACTTGCCCCAGCATCTGCTGCAAGGCGCCCATCAACATTGGCCCACGCCAAACCACGGCCTTGTCAGGATCAACCATAAAACCAATCGACATCAAAGTGACGCCATGCGCATGCAGCGGAATGATCTTTTTGCCGTCAGGTGATCCAGGGCGCTTATTGATGCCCATCATTCTTGGTTGGCTTGGTCCATATATATCAGCATCCAACAGCCCAACACGGCGACCTTGTTTGGCCAAGGCCACAGCAAGGTTAGATGACACAGTAGATTTTCCCACACCGCCCTTGCCGGATGCCACGGCCAATATCCGATCTACGCCACTAATTTGGGCTGGTCCGGCCTGGGGTTTAGGGTGGCCTCCAATCTTAAGACTTGGCGTCGCAAGTTTTGGTGCAGCGGGCGCACCAGAATGCGCGGTAAGTACAGCGCTAACAGAATTCACGCCATCCAAGTTCTTGATTGCAGCTTCCGCGGCAGTGCGGACACCCTCATAAAGCACGGCTTCGTTTGAATCCAAAACTTCGATTACAAACTTGACGTCCCCATCATCAATAGAGACAGCACGGACGCGATCTGATGCGGTCAGATCGTTACCCGCCGGGGTTGTTACATTTGCCAATGCGGCAAGAATACTATCTCTGCTCAGCGCCATTTTTATTTACCTTCGATTTCCTGCGGACCTATTTCTGCTTTCCTGCAAGATTATTCAAGAGGATTTGCAAAGCACAAGTTTGGGCCGTCACTTCGACACGTTAACATCCACAGATCAATTTCAGAGATATGCAAAATCTGCATATCAGAAATTCGCTATTGTCAGTTGTTGCAGTGCAGCATTTGATTATGTTCACCCTTGTTGACGCGATGGTAAACGACCGGCGTTAAGATGAACCGAAGGATAAAGACGATGACATATGTAAACCTAACACAAACACAAAACGGCTTTTTGGCAAACTTGATGGATACCCTGAGTTCCACGTTCGCAAAGATCGGCCAAGACCTGATTAAAAAGCGGATGTACCGCATCACGGTTAAAGAGTTATCAGCCCTATCTGGCAGCGAACTAGCCGATCTCGGCATTCACCGCGCGCAGATCCGTTCTATCGCATACGAAGGCGCATACGGCGCTGAATAAGAATTTTCAACGCTCGCCCCTCCTCCCTGGGCTGCGTTGAAAACCGGTAGTTGCTTTCTCCTCCCAGAGCACAATTGCCTACATAAGCCGCCGTTTCCTCCCAAATGGTGCGCGCTTACAGAAAGCGATGTCGTCCTCCCACGACATCGCTTTTTTGTTTCTCCCAACAAAACGATCGATCCTACAGATGCGCCAATAGATACTCTTCAGATTCATGCTGTGTAGATATGCAAATGCTGCATAGCAGAAATTCACTATTGTCAGTTGTTGCAGTGCAGCATTTGTTTATATTCATTCTTGTTGACGCATTGGTAAACGACCGGCGTTAAGATGAACCGAAGGACAAAGACGATGACATATGTAAACCTAACACAAACACAAAACGGCTTTTTGGCAAACTTGATGGAAACACTAAGTTCCACGTTCGCAAAAATCGGCCAAGACATGATTAAAAAGCGGATGTACCGGATCACGGTTCAAGAATTGTCAGCCCTATCTGGCAAGGATCTTGCTGATCTTGGCATCAATCGCGCCGAAATTCACTCGATTGCTTACAAAGGTGCTTACGGCGCTGAATAAGAATTTTTGACGCCTGCCCCTCCTCCCTGGGCCGCGTCAAGAACCGGTAGTTGCTTTCTCCTCCCAGAGCACAATTGCCTACATAAGCCGCCATTTTCTCCCATTTGGTGCGTGCTTACAGAAAGCGATGTCGTCCTCCCACGACATCGCTTTTTTGTTTTTAATATCTCAATGAGAATTTTATCGTTTTAAAATGGTATGTCGTCTGCCTTTGCCGAGGGAACAACGAACTTCGAGATCACCTTTTTGGTGCCCGCTTTGTCAAATTCGATCTCAAGTTTGTCACCTTCAATGCCCATGATTTCACCATAGCCAAATTTCTGATGAAAAACCCGATCACTGACGGTAAATTTGGAAATCGCGGCGGCATCGATGACGATACCTTTACCTTCTTTGGGCTGACTTATCGTGCGTTCAATGCTTTGGCTTTGCATGCGCTTCCAGCCCGGCGAATTATAGACATTGGCCGATTTAACCCGCTCTTCCATGGCAGAGTGCCCTGATGACGGTGCCGCCGCGCCAAAACCACCGCCGTAAAGACCGGGTGGTGTAAGAACATCAACATGATCCTCGGGTAATTCGTCGATGAAACGGCTGGGCAATGCGGATTGCCATTGACCATAAAGCAGACGGTTCGCGGCAAAGGAAATGGTACAGATTTCCTCGGCACGCGTTATGCCCACATAGGCAAGCCGGCGCTCTTCTTCGAGTCCTTTTAGGCCGCTGTCATCCATACTGCGTTGCGAGGGGAATAGGCCATCTTCCCAACCGGGCAAAAACACCGCTGGAAATTCCAAACCTTTGGCCGCGTGCAAGGTCATGATGGAAACCTTTTCGCCATCATCCCCACTGGCGTTATCCATAACCAAAGACACGTGTTCCAAGAACCCTTGCAAGTTCTCAAAGTTTTCCAGCGCTTTGACCAACTCTTTAAGGTTTTCTAGTCGCCCTGGTGCCTCAGGTGTTTTGTCGTTTTGCCACATATCGGTGTAACCGGATTCTTCCAAAATAATCTCGGCTATCTCGATGTGACTTTGATTCGCGGCCCGCACCATCAGCGCCCAGCGCTCAATTCCATTCACCAGTTTGGCCAGTTCCACCCCGCCCTTACCGCCAAGGCCCTTGGCCTCAAGCAGCAATCGCGCACCTTCGACCAGAGAAACACCATTAGAGCGCGCCATGGTTTGTATTTTTTGCTGCGCGACATTGCCTAGCCCGCGTTTAGGGGTATTCACAATACGCTCAAAAGCCAGATCATTTTCCGGCGACACAGCAAGCCGAAAATAGGCCATGGCATCGCGAATTTCGAGTCGTTCATAAAAACGAGGCCCACCGATCACACGGTAAGGCAAACCAATGGTTAAAAAACGATCCTCAAATGCACGCATTTGGTGGCTGGCACGTACAAGAATTGCCATCTGATCAAGGCTTACTTTACGCAATCCGCGCGTGCCACGTTGTAAGGCCTCAACTTCGTCGCCAATCCAACGCGCCTCTTCTTCGCCATCCCAGTGGCCGATCAAGCGAACCTTTTCACCCTCGGTTTCCGCCGTCCACAGCGTTTTTCCCAAACGGCCTGAATTACCCGAAATCACACCCGAAGCCGCGGCCAAAATATGCGGCGTCGAACGATAGTTTTGCTCAAGCTTTACAACATGCGCGCCCGGAAAATCCCTTTCAAAGCGTAAGATGTTCCCCACCTCGGCACCGCGCCAACCGTAAATCGACTGATCGTCATCGCCGACACAACACACATTCTTGTGCGCCGCTGCCAAAAGGCGCAGCCACATATATTGGGCTATGTTGGTATCCTGATACTCGTCCACCAGAATGTATTTGAACCAGCGCTGATATTGATCCAGCACATCCTCGTGCGTTTGAAAAATCGTCACAACATGCAGCAAAAGATCGCCAAAATCACAAGCATTTAGGGTTTTCAGCCGCGCTTGATAGGCGGCATAAAGTTCAATGCCACGATCATTGAATGCCGCATCATCGGCAACTGGCACCTTGGCGGGGGTCCATGCGCGGTTTTTCCAGCCATCGATCAAATTGGCCAATCCACGGGCAGGCCAACGCTTTTCATCGATATTCTCGGCGCGGATCAGCTGCTTTAGCAGGCGGATTTGATCGTCAGTATCCAAAATGGTAAAATTGCTTTTCAGCCCCACCAATTCAGCGTGACGGCGCAGAAGCTTTACACAGATCGCGTGAAACGTGCCCAACCAAGGCATGCCTTCGACAGCCTCGCCCATCAATCCACCAACACGGTCTTTCATTTCCCGCGCTGCTTTATTGGTAAAGGTAACAGCCAAAATTTCATTTGGTCGTGCGGCCCCTGTCGCCAGTAAATGCGCAATTCGTGTGGTCAGGGCTTTGGTTTTACCTGTACCGGCACCGGCCAGCATCAAAACTGGCCCTTCCATTTGCTCAACCGCTTCGCGTTGGGCGGGGTTTAACCCTTCCAAATACTCTGACCCACGCGCCGCCATAGCGCGTGCAGCCAATCCGCCGCTGGGTTTTCGTGCTGGGGCCGCTTCAAAGGCGTCCATTTCATCAAAATCATTCATGCGCGACAGCATAGCCATGCCACACGCAAATGGAAAGTTTGTTCTTTTAATGTTCTCAATGAATTTCGGCGTCAGAAATTGGCCAAAACACTGTTATTTTCGGGCGATTTCCTTCAATTTCGCCAACAATGCCTCATCCTTCAGTCCAAACCTGGCCTCTGCGGCGGCTTGTGCCTTGTTAGTATTGGGCCCACGCAAGCCATCGATCCCTTTCGTGTCAAAACCAGCACGGGTCAAGGCCCGTTGCCATGTTTCAACCGATGCCGTTGTTGTTTCTGACAGTTCTTCAAATGCGCGCGCTGTCAATGTCGTTCGGTCATCTAGCCCATGGGTGCCGCCGTTGATGCCCTTAGTTACCATCACCACGTCAGGCACATCCGCCCATAATAGCAACGATTTTCCAGCCCGTGTGCGGGACGCGCAATACTGGGCGGCAATTAACCATGAAATAGCGGGCTCACTGGCCATTTCGGGGTGCGCCTCAAGATCAAGAGCCAAAGCATTGCCAAAAATTCAATAATTTGAACGACCAGTTAATTGCAAATACCCGCGACCGCGATATTTCCAACCGTCGCCACTTGCTGTGTTTCCATTTCCCATACGGCTGGCATAAACACGGTTCGCAATTTTCTCTGGTTGCCGTGCAAATGCGTCACATTCTGCGCGAGTAGGAAAATATTTGCGAAAGACACGGAATAGCGCGTCAGCAGAATAATTCAGATTCTCACTACGGGCCAAAAACTTGGCGCTTTCATGGGCGCACTGCCCTATTAACATGGCACATCTGCGATCGTTGTTAACACCAAGACGTTTTATTTCGTCTGCGTTTTCTTCCCACGCCTCGGTCGCGACGTCACCAACGATGGTTGAAGATGCAACAGAATGGATTGCTTCACTAATACCCATAAGAACCCCCTTAAATTTAAAAAAATTGTTTTGTATGGGGCAAGCCTGCGTCAACGGGCATTCATTTGCAACATTTTCCGTCTTTTTGAATGATTGCCTTTGGTCAAATTTTTCGCTTACCTGCGATCATGGATTTAGAAAACCGCTTTCCTGCGCTCAGCGATGTTATGATACGCGCCAAACGGCGTGTACCGCATTTTGTTTGGGAATTCTTAGACAGTGCAACAGGTGCGGAAACCACAAAAACACGCAACACTGACGCATTGGATCGCATTCTATTCGCACCCGCCGTACTGAAAGGTGATCTTGATCCAACGCTGAAAACAACTTTTTTGGATCATGAATACGATCTTCCATTTGGCATAGCACCCGTTGGAATGTCCGGATTGATCTGTCCTGGCGCTGAACAAATGTTGGCCCGACATGGCGCGGATGCAAACATTCCTTATTGCTTATCCACCGTTGCAAGCCAATTACCCGAAGATGTAGGCCCCCTTGCAGGATCAAACGGGTGGTTTCAACTGTATCCGCCGCGCGACGGTGACATGCGCCGCGAAATATTAACCCGCGTTAGGGCAGCAGGGTTTCACACATTGGTCTTAACCCTTGATATTCCTGCGCCATCGCGACGCGAACGGCAATTGCGTGCAGACCTAACCCAACCATTGAAATTCACACCACGCCTGATCCGGCAGGCATTATTGCGGCCACAATGGTTATGGCGCGTTTTCAAGATGGGAATTCCTCGACTAAAGTTGGTGCAAGAATATGAATACAAGTTGGCGGATCAAAAATTGGATAAGAATCTGCCCTCAAATAATCACATTGGATATCGTCTGCGGTGTAATCCCGATTTAGCTTACCTAAAGCAATTGCAAACTGAATGGGACGGGCCGATCATCGCCAAAGGTGTAATGGATCCTGATGCAGCCGTTGTTCTAGCGAGCGCTGGTGTGGATGCAATTTGGGTTTCAAATCATGGGGGCCGACAGTTTGATGCCGCCCCTGCAAGCATTTCGGTGTTACCAGACATCCGCACCGCTGTCGGGCCGTCTTTTCCGATCATTTTTGATGGTGGCATTCGCACTGGGTTGGATGTGTTACGTGCCTTTGCGCATGGTGCCAATTTCGCCATGCTGGGTCGTGCACATCATTATGGATTGGCCGCGTTTGGGGAAAAAGGTGCCGCCCATGTAAGTCACATACTGTCAGAAGACATGAAGTCCGCCATGGCACAGATGGGCATCAATTCGCCATCTGACGCGGTTAATTCTTTGGTTCAAAAGGGTGAAACTTCCAATGCATAAAATCCTGCTTCTTAGTGATCTTCACCTTCGCGGACCAAATCAAAAGATCATTGGGATTAATCCAATGGAACGCTTAAAATCAGCATTGGATCATGCCCTAGCCTGCCATCCAGATGCGGATCGTTTGATATTACTGGGTGATTTGACACATTCCGGCAAAGTCCTGGAATTTGAACGACTGAAATCCCTGACCGATCAATGCCCAATCCCCGTTACATTCACTTTGGGTAATCACGACAACCGCGATCATTTTCGCAACGTTTTTGCCAACGTGGAACCTGATGAAAATGGGCACATTCAATCCGTGATTGATATTGGCGACTATCGCATGGTCGTATTGGATACGCTGGATGGGCCTCCGTTTCGTAATTATCATCATTCGGGTAAATACTGCGCCGCGCGGCAATCGTGGTTGGATCAACAAATTGCCACAGCAGAGGGGCGCAAAATTCTGATATTTATGCATCATCCCCCAATGGATGTTGGCTTTCCTGGTATGGATGCAATCAAATTGGCGGACGGAAATGCATTTCTGAAACGTTATGCGCACAAGGCCACACATTTATTCTGTGGCCATATTCACCGCACTATTTCTGGCACAACAAACGGTCTTGGTTTTACTATTTTCAAAAGCCCTGTTCACCAAATGCCCATGGAACTTTCCGGCACTGAAAGCAGCTATTCTGTTCCTGAACCCGGTGCATATGGAGTGATTTTGCTGACAGAAAACAGTATCATCGCCCATACCGAAGATTTTGATTTGGCTAATGATGTTATCGAACCACGCGATGACGCCCATCCCGAATAACTTGGCGCCCTCTTCGGGTTGAAAGAAGGCGCCAAGGAAAACCTGCCATAAAATTCGAATATGGTTGGTTTTCTTTAAAAGCGGTCAAGGGGACTGACCGCCCTTAAATTAGAAATTTTCGTTTTGCTTTATAATGATGCTTTGAAAATTGGCTTGGCCTAAATCAAACGTCAGGGAAAATTCCGTTGGGGCATCTCGTGGTAGATCAAGCGTTACTTGCACCATTTGCGCGCCATTATGACTAAGACGTTGCGGAAACGCGTCTCCTTGCACGGTACCGACTGAACTGTAGAGGCCACCGATTTCAATCACTTCGTCTAGTTGATTTTGCAAAAGCAACATCAGCGTTAACCCAGTTTCATCCCTTTTTTGGCGGACCATGGTGATTTGCAAAGTAGTTTCTGGATGGAATCCGTCACCCTGAACAGCCGCACCCGTTACGAATGCAGGAATGGCGCATAGTATCCCACAAAAAACGCCCCGCCTGTTCATTTATCATCGTCTCCGTTTGTTTGTTTCAAAGGGTTATACTGCCTCTCGTCAAACTTCCGTCGAAAAAAGTTAGATTATTTTGCAAAGGACGTATTTTTCCTCTTGCAGGTGGCGGCAGGGTTATCTAAACGTCCCCTCACTAACTAGATGCGGGCGTAGCTCAGGGGTAGAGCATAACCTTGCCAAGGTTAGGGTCGGGCGTTCGAATCGCCTCGCCCGCTCCAGTTAGGCTACTTCACCCAAGTAGCAATCGACGGGGTCGCCTTCGGGCGGCCCTTCGTCGTTTCAGGGTGATACCGATCTTATTTTGCCTCTTCAGCTTTCTCAGTTGCAAGCGCACCGATCTTTCCCAACTTGCATCAGCTTTAATGCGCCATTATCAAAACCAACATGCTGATCCTTCAAAATATCATCAACGACCGTGGTTCCAAATATGCGGTATCAGGCGGGCTATGCGAAAATGATTCTGATGCCAAGGCATTCATCAAAGAACTGATCAGAAACAAAAAATTCGCCAAAGCCACACACAACACATGGGGGTATATTGGTGATGGGGGTCCAAGTAAAAACGATGATGGCGAAAGCGGTGCAGGCACCGTTATTTTGCGCATGTTGGAACGCGAGGGCGTGAAAAACCACATTGTCGTGGTTACACGTTGGTACGGCGGCAAGCACTTGGGTGGTGACAGGTTTCGTCACGTCCAAGAGGCGGTTCGGGTGTATTTAGAAGAACGCTAAGCGGGTTTGACCAAAATTTGTTCTAATATCGTCCTTTGGTCATCGCTTATTGCCACAGAATGATGCGCAGTTCGATCAACCTGAATATGGGTAAACTCTCCTTCGGCCGCGGGCATCTCTTCGCCTTTCACAAATAATCCGATTTCATAGGTAAGGGATGAACGACCAAGCCGCGAAAGGCGAAAGCCCGCCTCGATTTCTTGGGGGTAGCGCAATTGCGCAAAATACCGACAGGTGGTTTCACCAACAAAAAATACATTGGACCCATGATCGATATCCAACAGGCCGACCTCTAGCAACCACCCATTGATCGCTGTGTCAAACAATTGATAATGCACAACATTATTCATATGCCCGAAAATATCATTGTCCGCCCAGCGCGTTTGCAAGGATCTAAAAATCGCGTAATCGGCGCGTGTTCGGCGTGCAGCCATATCAAAATGCCTCTTTATAAATTGCTAAGGCGTCTGTCTCATTCAAGGGTCTTGGATTATTCACCAACAGCCGCGTTTGGTTCATCGCGTCGCGCGCCATCATGGGTAAATCATCTTGTTTGATTCCTATTTCGCGCAGTCCTTGTTGCAAACCACATTGCGCACTTAAAGCCGCCAAATGATCAACAAACCCTGTTGCACCTTTGGCGTCAGGCAATACCTGCGCCGCCAGTTCCGCATAAACATCCGGCGCAGTTTCACAATTAAATCGTAACACATGCGGTAAAACCAATGCATTGGACAAACCGTGGGGCACCTTAAAGTGCCCGCCAATGGGATAGGCCAAGGCATGCACCGCTGCGACGGGTGAATTTGCAAATGCTTGGCCTGCCAGCATGCTGCCCAACATCATGTCTGCGCGGGCAGATTTATCGCCTGGGTCATTTACGGCGTTCAATACTTGCGGCAACATTAATTGTAAGGCTTGCACAGCTAAACCCTTGGAAATCGGATTATTGTTAGGGTTGATCGAGGCATAAGCCTCTATCGCGTGCACCATCGCATCAATGCCGGTAGCGGCCGTAATATGGGCCGGTAATCCATAGGTCAATTCAGGATCAAGCAGGGCGACGTCGGGCAGTAAAACCGGTGAAACAACACCCATCTTTTCACTGGCACCTGTTGTCACGATAGAAACCTTCGTCACCTCGGAACCAGTACCCGAAGTGGTCGGTACTAACATCAAAGGCAACCGACCTTGGGCTACATTCCCGACACCGTAAATGTCTGCAAGACATTGTTTTCGTTTTGATAATACTGCAACAAGTTTGGCCACATCTAAAGATGACCCACCGCCAAGACCGATAATTCCAGTACAATTATTTTGAACGGCTTGTGATGTCGCATCTAAGATAACTTGTTCAGGCGGGTCTGCCTGAACATCATCAAAAACTTCAACCGCTATGTTGGCTGCCTGTAGAATGGATTTCGTTCTTTCAACCAATCCCAAGGCGGCAATGCCAGGGTCAGTCACGATCAAAACGCGATCCCCTAGAATCGGCTTTGCCAACGCACCAACGTTGTTCAGCCCCCCTACCCCAAATTCGATACTGGGTGTTGTGTGGAAAACAAATGGGGTCATGATCAGCCTGTCAAAAAATTTCGCTGCCTCAGAATGCACGATCTGGGGACAGAGACAAGACAGGCCAAACAAATCCATGAATTCATCGATCAAAAAACAAAAGGCCCGACGCGCTTTTCTAGCGGCCGGGCCTTTTATGACATTTGTTCACGCTTTAGATCAGCTTTGACAAAACGGCGCCTTCGGTTCCCTTAAGAGACATGCGCGCGGATGGGCCAAATGCGCGGACATCCTCGCGAAGTTCTGGGAACAACTCGAAAATTTCCTCACGTGAAGCTTCATCCAATGCCGACATACCACATTCGCCAGGATGGAAGCTTTCTGACGGAATTCCTTCGGCAAAAACAATCTCGTGGCTGTCGAACAACATGTGGTAATAAACTACCTCATCGCCCTCTTGAGCAAAGATTGTATCGCCATTAACCAAATGTTTAGCCGCGACAAGAACCTCGTTTTCGCCAAACAGCATTTCTGCTTTCCAGCCTTCAACCAGCATACGGTGCTGAGGGGAAACGCGTAAATCACGCTCGTTGCCCATGGCACCTTTCTTGATCATGATTGGTGCCAAGTGGCCTTTGGCGCGAGCACGGCTGTGACCAATCCATTTGATCGGTTGCATACCGTTGTCACGGGTCAAAACCATGTCATCTTCGACCAAGTTTTCAATAGCTACGTCGCCACGATCAGTTGTGATCATTGTACCTTGGGCAAAACAAACCACATCAATTGAGATCGTTTCAAAATTTTCAAAACTGATGTTACCAACCTGGCCGCTTTCGTCGCCACTGGTGATGGTAAAGTTACCACCTTGATTGACACCTGCGGTTCCGTTGATGATTTCACTAAATGTTGGTTCGCCCACACCACCAAAACTGATCGGTGCGCCAACGTTTGGCGTAAATATGCCAACAGCATCGTCAGAAATGCCGGATATCCCACCCAAGCTGGATGTTGTGGTCAGATTAATTGTATCCGTGCCACCGCCGTTATCTTCTGAGGCAACAAAGTTTTCGACACTTTCAAAGTTTGTCGTGTCACCAAAACCGTTTAACAAAGAGCTGCCGTCGCCGTTATCGTCGACATTCACTGTTATTGTTTGGTCATCTACATCGCTGTTTTCAGTGGACAAAGTATCCGTGCCAGTGCCACCAAATGCGGTATCGTCACCGCCACTTTGCAAGATCGTATCATCATCAGCGCCACCGGAAATGGTGTCATTGCCGCCGCCGCCATCGAACGTGTCATCACCCGCGCCGCCATCCAGCGTGTCGTCGCCAAGACCTGCATGCACTGTGTCATCACCTGATGAACCAATGACGGTGTCGTTGCCGGAACCAAGGTTAACAACTTCGATTTCCTCAAAGGTTACGTCGCCGGGCCCACCAGTTAGTGTGCCGGATTCTGGATCAGATGCGCCATTAGCAGACAGATCCAACGTTAGGTTACCAATGACATCAACCGCACTTAGAACGTCAACATCGCCGTCACCTGCATCTTCGCCACCTTCGATGTCGTTGCCATCAAATGTTTCGTTCAGGATGAATAGATCGTCGCCCGTGCCACCATATATTTCATTGGACCCAGTTGAACCATCAATGGTGTCATTATCAGCGCCACCATAAATGGTGTCATCACCAGCCCCGCCAAAGATGCTGTCGTTGCCGGCGCCAGCGACGATTAGATCATCATTGCTGCCGTCAACGATATTATCGTTGGCATCAACCATGTCGCCCTCGGGGTCACCCGTGTAAAAGGCATCAATTGTGTCGTCTAGGTCTGTGCCTTCAACCGTTCCGTCAGGTGGCGCGGGTACGCCGATTGCAATCAATTGTTCAGTGCTGCTTACTTCGGACGCAGGAACACCGACAAGAGTTAGGCTTTCCCCATTCGGGAAAGTCAAAACTGCGTTTCCACCAACTTCTGTCACGGTCACATCAAGGGTATTCACCTCAAGATCATCCGCATCATGCATGCCAGCAACGTCGATCGTATCCACGCCGATCCAGTCGCCGTTTATATCCTGATAGGGTGCTTCAAAATTTTCGATTGTGTCGTTACCGTCACCATCTGAAAAGACCATGACATCTGCATCGCCATCGCCAAGTGCGCCGCCATCATTGCCAAGGTCGATGACGTCATTGCCCGAGCCCGCATTGATAACATCTGCGCCCTCGCCCAGATCAATTGTATCGACAGAATATAACGACGTTACTGTATCATCACCTGAACCTAGAATATATTGTTCGATATATTCTGTCGTCGCGGTGTTTACGCCATCTGTCAGTGTGCCGCCACTGGGCTGATCCAGCGTCAACGTCAGATCCGAGGTCATATTTGAGGCGTCAACAACGTCGACATCTAGGCCGTCGCCGTCATTTGCCCCATCAATTTGGTCGTTACCGAAGTTTTCGTTAACAATGAAAGTATCGCTTTCGCTGCCACCAAACAACGCGTCATCGCCAGTACCACCATCAATAGTGTCTTCACCCCACCAACCGATGACTGTATCATCACCAAGGCCAGCACTTACGCTGTCGTCACCATAATCAGCAAAGATATAGTCGTCGTTGCTGCCATCAACAACGTTGTCATTGTTATCAACCATGTCACCATGGGGATCATCAGTATAGCTTGTGTCGATTGTGTCATCGTTCAACGTACCGTCAACCGTGCCGTCCAACGCAGCAGCTGGCGAGGGGATGCCAATGGCATTCAAGATTGCTGTATTACCCAAATCCGCCACAGATAATGTGGTGTCCAGTGTTACGCTTTCCCCATTAGGAAACGTTAGGATCGGCGCACCTGTTCCGTCGCCATTTGTATCAGAAACAACCACATCGTCTGTCGTTACTGGATCACCAGCCAGATTTGTCAAACTCGTTACGTCAAAGACGTCAACGCCAGTGAAAGTGCCATCAAGATTGTCCGTTGGGCTGTCAAAATAACCGATGGTGTCGTTGCCAAATCCGTCGGTCAAAATAACCGTGTCTGAGTCGACCGCACCATCACCCAACTTGATTTCATCGTCGCCAGACGTACCAGTAACAGTATCGTCGCCAGTGCCAACAGCAATGGACATCCCAACAGTAGAAGCTGATGCATCCACGGTGTCGTTACCTGATCCAGTTTCAATCGCTTCGATTTCACTAAACGTCGCGGTGGAAACACCATCGCTGATTTCACCGGCTTTATCGCCAGTGAACGTCACATCAAGATCAGCCGTTACTGAATCAGCTGAAATTATATCGCTGTTTGATCCGGTTTCACCGCCAACAATGCTGTCTTCGCCAAAACTGTCCTCAAGATTGAAAACGTCGCTGCCTTCGCCACCAAACAAAGTGTCGTCGCCCGCGCCGCCATAAATGCGGTCACTGTCATCACCGCCATAAATGGTGTCATCAGCCGCCGCGCCATAGATTGTGTCGTTGCCGCCATAGCCGTAAATGATATCTTCGTTACCAACGCCGATGACGGCGTCATTGGCATCAACCATGTCGCCCTCTGGGTCATCGTCATAGGTGCCATCAATTGTATCGCCTAATGCGGTGCCTTCGACCGTGCCATCCAATTCAGGTACAGCGGTGATTTCAATATCACTTACACCAATGTAACCAACGCTGGATGAATCTGGGCCGTCATCATAAAGGATTTGCAGACTGACAATTGGCCCCTCGATGTTAACTGTTACCAAATCATTGTTGGTATCATTTAAAGGATACCCTTGGCTTTGCGCCTCAAAACCATTGGACTCAACTGTATTTCCGCTAACGATGACCGACCCATCGTCGACACTCGCACCACTAAAGGTGACTGTAACTTGCTCGCCTGCAGCATTCAGTGCGACGATTGTAATCAAATCGTCCCACCCTGAACCTGAGCCGTTCACGTCATAGATTGTAAAACTTACGTCTTCTACGTCGCCACTAAAGCCAAAGCCAAGCTCTGCGCCGTTTGTTTGAGAATAGAAATGTCTTCTGTCGCTGAATTTGTTCCAGCACTGATGACCGAAAATCCGGATTGCGAAACTGTTGTTGTGATCAAACCATCGTCTGAAACAATTGAGCCACCTGACAAATCAGAAATGTCTAATAGAGTCTCTGGCATCTTAAACCTCGTTACACTTTGGCGCCGTTTTGTACAGCGTTACCTTTTAAATTCAGCACCTTACGCTGACAAAACCTCCCAAAATGAAATACTGCTCATCTCAATATGGGCTTACTTAAAGGTGTATTTAAAATTTCTTCGTGTTCTAACAGAGGTTGAAAAAGAACTTGCCCAAGGTAATTTTATGACACAAATAAGGCGAGATAATACAACCAGAAAGATCAATTAGTTTAAGGTTTGTCCAATATTTTGGGCTTAATCGTAAATTCCTGCTTGGGGCACATACAACCCTAACAACCTATGTGCGCCATTTCCGCGCCTTCTTCTTGGCTGCAGAAAATGAGACTCGAAGACGCAAAAATGGCTGCAGGCGTTTTTTCGGTATGGCAATCTTAGATCACTAAGTTGAAATAAAAGCACCTGTTCTGCATCAGAAGTTGCTGCTAGATTTCACGCAACTGCAGCAATTTCGCAAATAAAGGCAAAATCAATGAACGCGATAAATGAATTAAAGGCCAACGTTGCGCAACCTTTTGAACAAGCCCGTGCAATGCCGCCTGCCGTTTATACCAGCCCCGATTTTTTAGCCCGTGAAATTAGCGATGTATTTGCACAAGATTGGTTTTGCGTTGGTCGTGCCAGTGCCCTGCCCAATGCCGGTGACTATGTTACCCATGAATTGGCTGGACAGCCGATCATGGTTATTCGGCGCAACGATGGCACGTTGCATGCGCAATCCAATGTTTGCTTGCACCGTATGTCGACGCTGTTGCAAGGGCGCGGCACAACGCGTTCTATCGTTTGCCCCTATCATGCATGGACCTATAATCTGGACGGCACATTGCGTGGCGCACCGGCCATGACGTTAAATGAGAATTTCTGCAAAGACGCCTACAAACTGCCGAAAGTTAAATGTCAGGAATGGCTGGGTTGGGTTTTTGTGTCGTTAAACGCCGATGCACCAAATGTTGCGGATCAACTGAAAGATGTAGAAGGGTTGATTGATGGCTATGACATGGAAAGTTATACAGAGACCTTTTTTGAAACCCATGTTTGGGACACAAACTGGAAGGTGTTGGCCGAAAACTTTATGGAGAGTTACCACCTACCCGTGTGCCACGCTGGCACCATTGGTGGGTTGTCAAAGCTAGAGGAAATGGTTTGCCCGCCTGGCCTGCCTGCGTTCAATTATCATACGATCCTGAAAGACGACACGTTGAAGATCGCGATGGCGCATAAAAACAATACACGCCTTAAGGGTGAGATGCGTCGCACCACGTTTCTGTTGGCAATCTATCCAAGCCTGTTGATCACACTCACGCCCGGATACTTTTGGTATTTGACCTTGCATCCCGAAGGTGTTGGTAAGGTGCGCATTGGTTTTGGCGGCGGCATGGCACAGGATTATGCCGATGACGAAGATGCACAAAAACACTTCAAAGCGTTAAAAACACTTTTGGATGATGTGAACATTGAGGATCGCGGCTGCACCGAAAAGGTATATCAGGGATTGTGTTCTTCTTTTGCCTCCCCGGGCCACCTCTCGCATCTAGAGCGGCCAAATTACGATTTCGCGAATTATCTGAATGACCGTATTCAAGCAGGTGAAGCGAACCGCGGTTAATAAATCACCAGCGGCAGAACTGCCAAAAGGAAATTTAATGGAACACAAGCGGCACCGGCGGTTTAACACCAAAGATACTTATCCAGAGCAAAACCTGAACAATGATTTGTGTCAGGCCGTTGTGACCGAGGGTGGCAAAACGGTTTATTTACGCGGTCAATGTCCACAAAACCTTGATGATTTCGTAAATATTGCCAGCGGCGATGCAATAGAACAAACCCACAAAGTGATGCAAAACATTCGCCAACTGATTGAGGAATGCGGTGGCACCATGGAACATTTGGTCAAGGTCGTGGTTTACATCACCGACGTGCGTCATCGCGAGGATGTTTATCGTACGATGGGTGAGTACATCGAAGGTGTATTTCCAGTTTCCACAGGCCTTGTGGTGCAAGCTTTGGCCCGCCCTGAATGGTTGGTTGAAATTGATGGCACGGCAGTAATTCCAACGGAATACAAACCATGACCTTTTCGCTGGTGGCACGATGCGCCGACACGGGTATGTTTGGCGTTGCGATCTCGTCTTCCTCGCCTGCCGTTGCTGCGCGATGTTCCTATACGCGTGCTGGAGTAGGCGCAGTTGTCAGTCAAAATATTACCGACCCGATGTTAGGTCCACTTGCCTTGGATCTAATGGCCGGTGGAATGAATGCCCAAGAAGCAATTTCTGGTGTTAGGGATTTAGGGCAACATATTGAGTACCGACAAGTTTTAGCGATCGATCGGCAAGGCAATACCGCCATTCATTCCGGCCCAAACTCCCAAGGTATTTGGACACAAGCCATGGGCAAAGATGTCGCCTCTGGTGGCAATCTTTTGGCAAACGACACGGTACCATCCGCAATCGTGACCGCGTTTCAAAATTCAAAAGGGCATCTGGGTGATCGTCTAATTTCAGCGATTCAAGCCGGACTGCACGCTGGCGGAGAGGTTGGGCCTGTTCATTCAGCCGGCATGCAAATAGCCGACAAACAGAACTGGCCATTGGTCGATTTACGTGTTGATTGGACCGAAGGCTGCCCGATCAACGAACTTGCGACGGCATGGGCAGTTTATAAACCACAAATGGATGCATACGTTCAACGCGCATTAGATCCGCGCCAAGCACCGTCTTATGGCGTGCCAGGGGATGAGGGATAAGACCGAAAATTCAGAGCAAAATTTTGGTGTTTAAAATTTCGCCGCTAAATCCCAATCACCAGTCGCGCTAGCAGGGCATCCAATGCCGCATCACACGCTCGTAACTGATCTGCCTCAATAAATTCATCTGGTTTATGCCCTAGTGCCATGGACCCGGGACCGCAAACAACGCAAGGCACCCCAAGACGTTGATCAAACAGGCCAGCCTCGGTGCCAAAGGCAACTTTCATCGTGCCATTGGCCCCGGTTAGCGATTTTACGAAATCAACAACTGCCGAGCATTGCGGCGTATCTAGACCTGGGTATGTGTTGAAAACCTCGATTTCAATTCCAGCACTTGGATGATCCGTGTCAGCCACAATAACGTTCGCAGCATTTTGGATTTGATCCAAGATTGCAGGGGCATCGTCGCAGGCCAAATTTCTAATCTCAAAATCGATGGTACATTGGTTTGGCACGATGTTTAACGCCACACCACCACTGATTTTCCCAGCATGGATCGTAGTGTAAGACACATCATAATCTTCATCCTGATTGCCATTTTCGGCAAGATCAGCCTGAATATCTCGCAATGCGCCGATGAACTCTGCCGCTAAATGGATGGCGTTTAAACCCGTTGGCGCCAGGGCCGAATGCGCCTCAAGGCCACGACATGTGGCGCGGGCGGCTAACTTACCTTTGTGACCCGTTGCAACACCCATAGATGTGGGTTCGCCAACGATACAAAATCGTGGGCGAATGGGGGCGGCATCTAACATATCAATCAGGCTTCTTACACCAATACAGCCAATTTCCTCGTCATAAGAAATTGCCAAATGAAGTGGCGTTTTCAGATCAAGTTTTGCGGCCCTCAATGCCATTGCAAGCGAACTGGCTAGAAAACCCTTCATGTCGGTTGTGCCACGCCCAAAATACCGGCCATTTTCATGGGTTAGTTCAAATGCGGGCTTTGTCCAGTTTTGCCCAGCCACGGGCACAACATCAGAATGGCCCGACAACATGACGCCACCATCATCCGTAGGCCCGATGGTCGCGTAAAGGTTAGCCTTTGCCCCGGTACGATCAGGAATTATTTGCACCTCAACGCCTGCATCACGCAAAAGGTCGCTGACAAAATTGATCAACGCCATGTTGCTGTCGGCACTGACGGTTTCAAAAGCGATAAGTTTCTCTAGTATTTCAACAGTTTTCATTCCGCTAATTTGGGCCAAGCCACCCAAAATGAAAAGATGACAAATGTACTCTTTATGTTAGGCTGTCCAAATTAAAGGCATTTTTTGTTTCATTTATTATTTGTTCGGCCTTTGAGTTATTCGAATTTCAATTAGGGGTCTCTTATGCAGCGAATTAATCTGCGAACATTTGGTTTTCTTACCAGCACCATAAGTTCTTTTTTCTTTGTAACATCCGCGCAAGCACAAA
>AAXZ01000005.1 GCA_000169395.1 Rhodobacteraceae bacterium HTCC2150 | reverse complement strand
ATTTTTGAAAGCCGTTTGTTGTTGCCGCCTGACCCCGCGGATGAAGGCCCCTCTGGCGAAGAACTCGCCGCGCATTTGGCGTTTCAATTGGAACGCTTGGCGGCCATGCGCGACGCGGCCGCCAAATTGATGGCGCGTGATGTGTTAGGGCGTGATTTCTTTTCGCGCGGCATTCCCGAAGAAGTACGGCGTGTGCGCCACGTGAAATACACGGCCAGCCTGCTTGATCTTATGCAAGGGTATGCGCGCATTCGCACCAAGGACGAATTTCGCCCCTTCGTTATGGATCGAGAAAAAGTTTTCACCATGGAAGAGGCATTGGGCCGACTGCGGGGTTTGATCGGTCATGCAGTAGACTGGACAGACTTGGTAAGTTATTTGCCCGAAGGCTGGCAGGTTGATCCGCAAAAGCGTCGATCGGCCATGGCGTCAAACTTTGCGGCCTCATTAGAATTGGCCAAACATGGTCACATCGAAATTCGTCAAAACGGGGCCTTTGCCCCGATTGAGTTGAAATCAAAGGCAAAACCCTGATGGACGACGCACCCCAAAACGACAGCCTTTTTGAGGCGCCCCCTATGGGCGAACAGGAACGCATGGTTGAGGCTGTCCTCTTTGCCAGCGCAGAACCTGTGACAGTGGCCGATATGACCGCCCGTTTGCCGCATGGCTGCGACGTGGCGACCGCGCTTGTGCATTTGCGCCAACGTTACGAGGGGCGAGGCGTTAACCTTGTGAAGGTTGGGGATGCTTATGCTTTGCGTACAGCGCCTGACCTTGGGTATTTGATGCAAAAAGAAACGGTTGAGACGCGAAAACTATCGCGGGCTGCTATCGAAACATTAGCGATCATTGCCTATCATCAGCCCGCAACACGGGCCGAAATCGAAGAAATTCGCGGTGTTTCGGTTTCTCGTGGTACAATAGATCAATTGCTGGAACTGGAATGGATCAAATTTGGTCGTCGTCGCATGACACCAGGCCGCCCAGTGACCTTTATGGTTACACAAGATTTCTTGGATCATTTCGGTCTTGAAGGGACCCGTGATTTACCAGGACTTAAAGAACTACGCGCGGCAGGTTTACTTGAAAGCCGCCAAGCACACGGCGCGTTCGCCCTAAATGCGCTAGACGAAGAAAACGACGACTCGTCAGATCAAGACGAGCTTTTTAAAACCGAGTAGAAAGGCAGAATTACGATGGAACGTATCATTTCAATGGTTATCCGACAGGTGATTAACCGCGTTGTCCGCATTGGCGTCACCAAAGGAATAGACGTGGTTGCGGACAATATGCCAAAACGTGGCAATCAAACCGAAGAAGAACAAGCAAACGCGAAAAAACAAGCCAAAGACATCCAAGGCCGTGCGCGTCAGACGATCAAAATGGGTCGCCGGATGAAGTTTTAGTTGTTTCTAAAACTTAGATCGTTGAAAACCAACTGCTTTCGGGTTCATTACCGCTTTGGCTGTGAACCTGACAGACAGTTTTTTTACATTTCAGAGTATTTATCGGCTACGTTTTAGCTAATGCGAATTCCCAAAATTGTTTTCGGTAGCCTCAATGGCAGCTATGCGGACAAAACGGTCATCCAATCAATTTCGCGGGATGACAGCCAAGAGCGCATGGAGAACAGGCTGCGTACGAAAACGGAGATTACCCAGTGCAAAGCTTACCGCCGCCTTCTAGGCTAAGAATTCACACACTTCGAAAGGTTTATCAGTGGCATTCAAATTTATTTTTTCAACAATTACAGCAGCCATTTTGATTTTGCCTATTGCTGGCAATGCGCAGGATTACAACAAAGGTTGGAATGCATATGAAACTGGCGATTTCGAAACAGCATTCAAACAATGGATTGTTCTTGCCGAAGAAGGGAACGCCCAGTCCCAATTCGATATCGGGCAAATGTACCGTATGGGACAGGGCGTCGCTGCAGACTTGGCCGAATCGTTCAAATGGATGCGCCTGGCAGCCGAACGAGGCCATGCACAGGCACAGTACAACATGGGTGTGAGCTACTGGTACGGAAATGGCCATCCTCAAAGCGACACCGAAGCCGAGAAATGGTATCGGCTCTCCGCCGACCAAGGCTACGCGCAAGCGCAATTTAATTTGGGCGTTCTTTATGAAATGGGAAGGGGGGTCCCGCAAGATTCTGTTGAAGCACTACGATTGTTTACATTATCGGCCGAGCAGGGAGACGCCTTCGCGCAAAACGCACTTGGTAAAATCTATCTCGGCGGACAGGGCGTTCCTCAAGATCCTGAAGCTGCGCTGCAATGGTTCCGCAGTTCTGCCGACCAAGATTTGGCAGACGCTAAGTTCTATCTCGGCGTCATGCACTTTGAGGGCATCGGTATCGAGGCAAATGTAGAAGAAGCCGTGCTTTTGATTAGACAGTCGGCAGAACAGGGTTTTGCCCTTGGACAGCAATCTCTTGGAAATTTGTACGCCGAGGGCTGGGGTGTTTCTCAGAATGACGTGGAGGCACTTGAATGGAAAATGCGCGCTGCAAAACTAGGACATATGGGTGCACAAAATGATGTTGGGCATTTCTATCAATGGGGTAGAGGTGCACCTCAAGATTTGATCTCAGCCTACCAATGGTACTCGATTGCAGCGGAGTTTGGGAACGGTGCGTCGGCGTTTCAACTGCCATTCTTGGAACAAAATATGCAGCCAGAGGGCGTTTCGGAGGCCAAAAGGCGCGCACGTCTTTGTATGGAAAGCCATTTTGCATCATGTGACGGATAGCGTTTGCCCTTGGATCAATTGGCGACAAGAAATTGCTTGAGATCATTCTGCTATTCCAGACGAGCGGAGACATTTGAGAAGCCAAATATGGCCAAAAACAGTGGGCCAGACAGTCCGCATTGGGCTCTTAACAGCCATTCATCGTGCCTAATACTAGTGGCAGTTTTGGGAAAAGACATGACAAAACATGTGAAGCTAAAACAAAGCTTAAGCTTTGAAATGCTTTGACAGTTTCAAACCTTGACCTTGATAGTTTGAAGCAATGCCCGCGCCATAAAGCGTATCTGGAACCTCGGTCATTTTTTCATAGACCAAACGGCCCACGCTTTGGCCGTGTTCCAACACGAACGGTGCCTCGTGACAGCGCACTTCTAATACGCCGCGTGAACCTGCGCCACCTGCCTCGGCATTGCCAAAGCCGGGATCGAAAAAGCCCGCGTAATGCACGCGAAACTCGCCAACCATTGCCACGTATGGCGCCATTTCAGCGGCGTATTGGGGGGGGATGTGCACCGCCTCATTGCTGACTAGGATGTAAAAGGCACCGGGATCAAGAATGATCTGGCCATTATCTGTGCGAACCTCTTCCCAAAAATCGGCAGGGTTATAGGCGGCAATGCGGTCCAGATCGATGACACCAGTGTGCGGTTTTGCGCGATATCCAACAAGATTGCCCTTTGCTGGTTTCAAATCCACAGAAAAGCCCAGACCGTCATCAATTTGCGGCGTGCCATCAACCAACGGCGTGGTGTTGTGCAGTGCCTCAAGGGCAGCATCATCTAATTTCGCATTTCCTTGACGGAATCGGATTTGGTTTAGACGCATACCAGGACGCACAAGCACGGAAAACGAACGCGGGCAGATTTCGGCGTATAGCGGGCCATCATAACCCGGCGCAATGCGGTCAAATTCAACAGAGTCATCGCTGATCGTTCGCGTTAACAAATCAAGACGACCCGTGGATGATTTGGCGTTCGCGACGGCTTGGATGTCGTCGGGCAGGGCCAAACCCTCCATCAAGGGAACAACATAGACGCAACCTTTTTCCAGAACCGCGCCATTGGTCAAATCCACTTCGTGCATTTGAAATTCAGGCAAACGATCCGCCACTTTGCGACCAGCGCCCGCCAGAAAAGAGGCACGAACACGGTAAGCTACATTGCCCAAACGCATATCAACGCTGGCTGGTTGGATTTGTGCAGGGTCAACGGCAGGATCAGCGGTGATTTCGCCATTGGCGATCATCGCGGTTAACGTTTGTGAAGGCAGTACGCCGTTGTTCATTTCTTGCCTCATCGTTAACAAAAAACGCCCGTGCCCAAAAGGGAACGGACGCTTTTAATGATTGGTCGGGCTAGCAGGACTTGAACCTGCGACCTTCCGTCCCCCAGACGGACGCGCTACCAGACTGCGCCATAGCCCGACGTGCCGCTTTCATAGCGGTTTTACTCGGTGGTGCAAGGGCGTTTTGTCCAATTGGGGGTGTTGATTAGCCATCTGCGGCCACTCTGTCTCGTAGGTTTTTTAATCGAACGTACAGTTCGCCAATTTTATCGCGGTTCGCATCAACACGGAATTTGTATTTTCCCGTTTTAAGAGAATCAGTTGTGACCGACGGCGACGCCGCTTGCGCCAAAATATCTTGTCGACTTTTAGCAGATCCAGTCAGGAATGCAGGCACGTCGCGGGCAGGGGGTGTTGCCTCTGGTGTGGCCGTTTCTGTGTCACTGGTTGCACCAAAATCGTCATTGAAAACGAAGAAGTTTTTATCTTCTTCAACCTCGTCAGCTTCCACCGTTTCAGGTGGCGCTTGCTCAACAATTTCAACGCCTGTTTCATCGTCTTTTATTGAATTTGCTTCAAACAGATTTTCACCTTGATCACCAAAATCAAGCATCAAATCCTCTGGTTCCAATTCATGTGGCGCCTCAATGTCTTGGGGCGGGGGATCACTTAGAATTTCGGTCAAAGTTTCTACGCTGTCAGTGATATCATCTGGTTGATCTTCAATAATTTCGGCTTTGACTTCGCGCAGCGGAATTACATTCGCGGTTGCGGGTTCTGCATCCAAAACTTCGGCAACATTTTCAATGATCTCATCTGCTTTTTCAGGCGCGGCTGTCGTTGATGTTGCCACGTCTTCTAAGGATGGCGACAGTCCAGAAACGTGCTTAATGCCTTGTTCGCGAAGAATTTTTTGAACGCCCCGTATGGTTACGCCATCGCCGTGTAGCAGTTGTTTGATGCCGCCAAGCAGCATCATATCATTCGGGCGATAATACCGCCGTCCACCAGCTCGTTTTACAGGCTTAACCTGTGTGAAACGGCTTTCCCAAAATCGTAAAACATGGGCAGGCGTGTCTAACCATTCAGAAACTTCGCTGATGGTCCGAAAGGCGTCAGGGGATTTGGCCATCTAAGTGCCTTCCTAGTCCTGCGACTGTCCCGAAACGCGATCTTTCATCAGGTTTGAAGGACGGAATGTCAAAACGCGGCGTGGTGAAATCGGTACTTCTTCGCCGGTTTTTGGGTTGCGTCCGACGCGGGCATTTTTGTCGCGCAGGCTGAAGGTGCCGAAGGACGAAATTTTTACGTTTTCTCCTGATACCAACGCATCTGACATGTGCTGTAAAACGCTTTGAACCAAGGCAGCTGATTCATTGCGAGACAAGCCCACTTCGTTAAAAATGGCTTCACTCAAATCTACGCGTGTTAGTGTTTTTTCACTCATTGGATCCCCCTGTGGTTAATGCACCATGGAAGGATTCATTTTCCGAGTCAATATCAAGGGCTTGTGGGGCGGTGTTCTACCAGCGAATTACCACTGATCCCCATGCCAATCCGCCACCAATGGCCTCGGTTACGATGACGTGGCCCTGTTTTATCTGTCCACGTTCAACACCAACAGACAATGCAAGGGGAATCGATGCCGCGGACGTATTGCCATGATCCGACACAGTCACCACAACGCGGTCCATGCCAACGCCCATACGGTTGGCCGTGCCTTTGATGATGCGAAGGTTCGCTTGGTGGGGCACAATCCAGTCAACATCGTCGCCGGTCATGTTCAATTTGTCCAAAGATGTGTGCGCCGTTGCAGCCAATTTTTCAACAGCATGGCGGAATACTTCCTTGCCTTGCATGCGCAGAAAACCGGTTTGCTGATTGCTGGAAACGCCACCATCCACATAAAGAATGTCTTTGTGACGGCCGTCAGAATTCAAATCAAAGGCCAAAAGGCCGCGATCGTCGTTTGTGCCTTCGCCCTCAGCGGCTTCAAGCACAAGCGCGCCTGCGCCGTCGCCAAATAGCACGCAAGTAGCGCGATCTTCCCAATCCATGATGCGCGAGAAGGTTTCTGCACCGATGACCAAAACGCGCTCAGCTTGGCCAGAAACGATCAACGCGTTGGCATTGGTCAACGCAAAAACAAATCCGGCGCAAACGGCTTGGATGTCAAAACCATAGCCTTTGGTCATGCCAAGTTTGTTTTGGATCATTGTTGCACAAGAAGGGAAGGTAAGGTCTGGCGTGGATGTTGCCACTACGATGGCATCAATGTCATCAGCTGACATGCCAGCGTTGTCTAACGCGGCCTTGGCAGCAGCTGCACCCAAATCAGACGTAAATTCGCCCTTGGCTGCAATATGACGGCGTTCAATGCCGCTGCGGCTGCGAATCCAATCGTCGGTTGTATCTACTGTTTTCTCAAGTTCGGCATTTTCGACAACACGTTTTGGCAAATAATGCCCGACACCTTTAACAACAGCACGACGGATCATTTCTACTTCTCTTCCTTTTGGGTGCTTTCAGCATCAGCACCGGTGGAAACACGCGCAGCAAGTCGATCTGCGAAGCTTTGTTTTTCTAATTGATGCGCCAAATTGATCGCGGCGGCAACACCCGTTGCATCGGCTGAACCGTGGGATTTAACGACAGTACCGTTTAAGCCCAGAAACAAGCCACCGTTCACACGACGCGGATCAATACGTTTGGTCAGGCGGCGAAGGGATGTCAGGGCCAATAGGGCGGCAAGGCGGGACAAAGGCGTCTTTTTAAACGCGTCTTTAAGAAAATCGCGGATCAAAGATGCGGTGCCTTCGCCAGTTTTCAGCGCAATATTACCGGTAAATCCATCTGTCACGATCACGTCGGCTTTGTCTTTTGGGATATCGCTGCCTTCAACGAAGCCAACAAATTCAAAACCAGCGGACTCGGTTTTCTGCGCGATTAGCTCATACGCGTCTTTTAGGTCTTGGTGACCTTTGTGGGATTCGGTCCCGACATTTAACAGGCCCACGCGAGGGCGCTTTAGTCCCAACCCGTTGCGGGCATAAGATACGCCCATCAATGCGTATTGTAACAGATCGTGGGAATCAGCGCGGATATCGGCGCCAACGTCCAACAATATATTGAATTCTTGTTTGCTGCGCGAAGGCCAAAGGCATGCAATGGCGGGGCGATTAACACCCTCAAGCTTGCGCAATCTTATCATTGAAACGGCCATTAATGCGCCAGTGTTGCCACAAGATACCACGACGTTGGCCTCGCGGTTTTTCACCGAATCGATGGCTGACCACATGGATGTGTTTTTGCCATGGCGCATGACGTGGCTGGGCTTGGCGTCCATTTCCACAACTTCGCTGGTGCCGCTAATTTCGCAAATGCCAGCCAAAGAACGTTGTTTCTTGATCAATACCGTCAGTTCTGCCTCATCGCCATGAACGATGAAACGCACATCTGCGTTGTTTTTGGCATGATCCGCCATCCCACGAACAACGGGGGCGGGACCAAGATCCCCCCCCATCGCATCAATCGAGATGACAGCGCCTGTGGTCGTACCACTGGCGTTAAGCCGTTGACCGTCGGAATTGTTGTTCGTGTTTGCCACGATCTACCGCGATCTGACGGGCCCTTAGGCCGCGTCTTCGTCTAGGTCGACTTCGGCAGCCTGTGCAATAACTTCGCGGTCATCGTAATGACCACAAGCGCTACACACGTGGTGTGGACGCTTTAGTTCGCCACAGTTCGGGCATTCATTTGGGTTTGCTGCCACCAGTGCATCGTGCGAGCGACGCATGCCGCGACGGGATCTGGTGATCTTACTTTTTGGGACAGCCATTGTGACAACCTCAGGTTTGTAACAGGGCAGCGCCCCATAATATTTAATCGGAAAAAGGTGGCATATTGCACGGGTCTAGATGACCCCACCTTTGCATGTATTCGAGGCCGGGAACATACTGTTTTCCTGACCATGCGCAAGTGCTTTTGTGCGCCTTGTGTAACCTTATTTATTTAGTTTGTCACGCAGGGCCGCCAAACCGGCAAAAGGCTTTATAGTTTCGTCGTTTAGCGGTTCCACGTCAGAGGCCGCAAAGTCGGTTTTTTCGATCTCGGCACCATCTTTTTTGGGATACGCTGGCAAGTTTAATGCCAATGCCTCGGCCATTACGTCTGCCAAGTTGATAACATCCGTTAGCGGTTCGATGTTTTCGTCTTCGACCATTTCGCGTTCTTCTTCATTGCCAAAATCAGGCATATCGCTAGTGAATAGGCGGCTCACATCGGCATTTATACGGCTGGTGACAGATTCTAGTGTGATTACGCATGTTTGCTGGACGCTGGCACCAAGTTTACCATGAAGGACCCAATCAGACTTACCCATTGGACGAATATATCCTGCAAATCTCAGTTTGCTGACGCCAAGTATTTTCAAATCTGCGGCCAAATTTTTGTTGGCGGCAGAATCAGGTTTCAAAAGAAATTCGGTTTTACCTGAACTTTTCAATCCCGCGACTTTAATAATGTCGTTTGATGTCGCCTTGGATGTTTCAGATTTGGTCATAGTCGTATTTTCCTGTCGTCATGCGTCGTGTTATCTCTTACAGTCCATACCATAAAATTTAACTTTCTTGAATTTAGGGCGCGGCTCAAGTAATCCGATATAAAGTAAATACAGGCAAAACAAGGGGGCGGTCCCATGCGACTTAGCCAAATAATGAAATCAGTGGCGGTGTTGGCGAGTGTTTTTGTGCTTTCTGCATGTGCTGCAACTTATCAGAATCATGGCTTTGTGCCATCAGATGATGAAATGCTGGACATAATTGTTGGTGTTGATACGAAGAAATCTGTTGAATCCGCGGTTGGTAAACCAACGTCTTCGGGTGTTCTTGAAGACGGCGCTTGGTATTATGTTGGCAGTAAGTTCAAGCATTACGCGTACAAGAAGCCACAGGAAATTGATCGTCAGGTTTTGGCCATAAGTTTCGGTAAATCCGGTCGTGTAAGTAATATCGAACGTTTTTCGCTTGAAGATGGACGCGTGGTCACACTTTCACGCCGTGTAACCGACAGCAACATCAAGGGTGTTTCATTCATTCGTCAGTTGTTAGGCAGCTTTGGTCGGTTTAACGCCGGTGACTTTCTTGGCGGTGGCTAAAACAAATCGCGATATAGGAATTTGGGGGCCTTTCGAGGCCCCTTTTTTATTGGACCTTGCGGCAAACAGCGGTGACAGTCACAGTAGGGGTAAGAAATCTGTGGTGGTCGTGGCACAAACCACTTAGGGGAAGACGATGTTAACGCTGTTAAAAACCCGATTTAGGGCTAGAATTGCCAAAAGCAGCGCTGATATTGAGGCGGCCCAGCGGCTTAGGCAATTGGCCTTTGCGCGTGATAGCCAGGATACATCTATGACGCTTGATGCCGATCAGTTTGATGATATCTGTACACATGTTTTGGTGGAAAAGGTCACTGATGGATCAGAAAATGCCGAACTTGTTTGTTGTTTCCGTCTGTTAACCTTTGCAACCGCCGATCAGATAGAAAATTCATATTCAGCACAGTTTTATAATTTGGCGAATTTGCATCACATGGATGGACCAATTTGTGAAATCGGTCGGTTTTGTTTGCATCCGGATTGGCATGACCCTGATATTCTGCGTCTTGCGTGGGCCGCTTTGACGCGCCATGTGGATGAGAAGGGCATCAAGATGTTATTTGGGTGTTCGTCATTCTCGGGCATCTCAGCAGACAAATATGTGGATGCGTTTGCTTTGATGGCAGAAAAATACTTGGCACCTAATGAAAAGGCTCCATCGGTGAAACATGATGATGTGGTTCCCTATGCACAAAGTTTGTCTGGACATGTTTGTGATGTAAAACAAGCGTTTAAACAGTTGCCTTCGTTATTGCGGACCTATTTGATGATGGGTGGTTGGGTCAGTGATCACGCTGTGATCGATCGCGCGATGAGCACTTTGCATGTTTTTACTGGTCTGGAAATTGCCGCCATTCCTGCGGCAAGGGTTCGACAATTACGCCGTGACGCCGCAATTGAAGGGCAATAAAGCCCAATAGCCATTGACGATGTTGCGCCTGCATATTAGGGGCAAACCATGGCACGTATCCCTTTAATGCAATTATCCGACATTAGCCTTGGTTTTGGTGGCGACCCCTTGTTTCAAGGGTTGGAACTGAACGTACATCTAGGCGAACGTTTGGCTTTGGTTGGTCGCAACGGGTCGGGTAAATCGACCTTAATGAAAATCGCCGCAGGACTTGTGGAACCAGATACAGGCAACTGTATTTTGGCACCCGGCGCCAGTGTTGGGTATATGGAACAAGATCCTGATTTATCTGGGTATGATACACTTGGTGAGTTTGCCTCAAGCGGTCTGCCTGATGGTGAAGAATATCGCGTGGCCATGGTGGCTGAAGGGTTAAAATTTGATCCTTTAACCAGCACTGATACCGCATCCGGCGGGGAACGTCGCCGTGCTGCCTTGGCCAAATTGCTGGCCGAAGCACCGGATTTGATGCTGTTGGACGAGCCGACCAACCACTTGGATATTCAGGCCATCGCTTGGCTTGAGGCAGAACTAAAGCAAACCCGCACCGCATTTGTTTTGATAAGTCACGACCGTGCATTCCTGAATGCATTGGTTCGCGCCACCTTATGGGTGGATCGTGGTGTTGTGCGCAAACAAAAGCAAGGCTTTGATGCGTTTGAAGCATGGCGCGACAAAGTTTGGGAAGAAGAAGACGAACAGCGTCACAAACTGAATCGCAAAATCAAAGCCGAGGCGCGGTGGGCTGTCGAGGGTATTTCTGCGCGTCGTAAACGCAACCAAGGCCGTGTGCGCGCATTGCATGCCCTAAAGGATGAACGCGACTCGCAGATCAAACGCCAAGGTACGGCGGCATTGGTTTTGGAACAGGGGCAAAAATCCGGCAAGCTGGTTGTTCATGCCGAAGATATTTCAAAAACCTATGACAATCCGATCGTGAAGGACTTTTCAATCAAAATCGCTCGTGGCGATCGTATTGCGCTTGTTGGTCCTAACGGTGTGGGAAAAACTACTCTTTTGAAAATGTTAACGGGCGAACTTCAACCAGATTCCGGTACGATTAAGCTTGGCTCGAACCTTCAAATGGTACAATTCGATCAAAATCGTGACGCACTGGATGGCAATGCCTCGCTTTGGGAAAACTTGACCAATGACCCGACGTTGGGTGTGTCTGGACGTTCTGATCAAGTCATGGTGCGCGGCACCCCAAAACACGTTGTTGGGTATCTCAAAGACTTTTTGTTTGATGAATCCCAAGCCCGGGCGCCGGTTCGATCCTTGTCGGGTGGTGAAAAAGCCCGCCTTTTATTGGCGCGCATCTTGGCACAAGAAAGCAACCTTTTGGTGCTGGATGAGCCGACCAACGATTTGGACATTGAAACACTGGATCTGTTGCAAGAATTGCTATCGGATTTTGATGGTACGGTAATTTTGGTCAGCCACGACCGTGATTTTCTGGATCGTGTTGCCACGCAAACGATTGCCATGGAAGGCAATGGTCATATGCAGGCGTATCCAGGGGGGTGGTCTGATTATCAGGATCAAAAACCCAAGGCCGCCGCACCCAAAACGGTTGCGAAATCTGGTGCAAAACCAGCCAAGAATGCCAATGTCAAAGACGCAGCACCAGTTGAAAAATCAACCGGCCTTAGCTTTTCTGAACAGCATCGTCTTGATGGCTTACCTGCCAAGATCGAACGCTTGGGGGCGGAAATTGCAAAACTAGAAGAGCTGTTATCGGATCAGGACCTATTTACCAGCCAACCCGTCAAATTTGCCAAAGCCACAGACGCCCTAATTGAGCGTAATAATGCCTTAAGCGAGCTTGAAGATGATTGGCTGGTGCTAGAGGAAAAGGCAGCGGGTTAACGCTGCCTTTTCATGTGCTTAAACGTCCAGATGGATGTTGAAGTTTTCACGAATATTCAAATCCAACAAGGGGTCAAAGGCGGCGGCACTGCGTTCGGCCAAAATCTCCTCCTTTTTGGAAATTGCGGTTTGTACCAAATTGGGCTTACCGATTTCTGCCCATTCTTTGGGGGAAGTTCTGTCGCCTGTTAGCGGATAAACATAGTCACTTTCCATGCGCGCTAGTGTTTCATCTGTGCCCAGATAATGGCCGGGGCCGCCCATGCAAACAGAACGGATTTGATCAACGGCCATTGTCACCTCATCCACTTCAATGCCGCGAACACACCGCAAGGCCTGTCCGATGATGTCGTTACCCATAATCAGGGATTCATGACAAAATCCCAACAGTGAGGCATGCATTCCAGCGGCCTCATAGACCATATTTAGACCAGAAAGACCCGCTGTCATATTGGAACACATTTGTTCCCAACCCGCTTGCATATCGGGCATTTTTGCATCTGAAATTCCACCGACGGCACCACCGGGAAGGCCGTAAAAATGGTGCATTTGTGCGCAACCGGCCGTCAACAACGCCTGTTCACCAGAACCACCAGTCATGGCGCCTGTTCGTAGATCCAAACCAAAGGGCCATGTGCCAAAGATCGCAGGGTGTCCGGGTTTTACGGCGTTAACATAAAACACACCGGCCAAACATTCCGCTACGGCCTGAACAATTGCACCTGCCACGGTGGAAGGGGCCGTTGCCCCGGCCATGCCCGCACTAAGCAACAAAACAGGCATGCCACCTGCGATACAGGCCTCCATCACCGAACAGCTTTCGGTGGCAAATTTCATCGGAGGCACCACGAAACAATTGGAATTGGATACAAAAGGACGCGCGCGCCATGCTTCTTCGCCACCAGCAATGGTGTGCAGCAGATCAAGACAACCCTGAACATATTCGGGATCAAAGATTGAGGTGCCGATATGCTTGGTTGTGCCCGCACAGCTGGCGTAGATCGTGTTCATATCCATTTCGTAGTTATCAAGAATGTCGCGAGCCACCATTGGGCGTTGAAGAAAATGGATATTATCCATCTTGTCCACGATCCGCGCGGCGTCATGCAAATCTTGAATGGTGCTTTCGCGATAGTCGTTACCTTCGACGTCGACCATATGAACGGCGGCACCAGCCGTGCCATAATGCACGCGCTTGCCGGATAATGTCAGGTCGTTTTTACCGTCACGGCTGTAAAGGGTGATGCCTTTTGCCGCCTTTTCAAGCGCCTCAAGAATAATAGCACGCGGATAACGCAAGCGACCGTCGTCACCCAAAATAGCGCCCACTTTAACCATGATATCAACGCCGGATTGTGGGGCGTCGGCCAGACCAATGGTTTCAAGCGCCTCAAGCGCGGATTCATGAATGGCCAATATTTGTTCGTTCGTCAGCGGTTTATAGGCGCCGCCTGACATGCCCGCGCGAACGGGGCGTTTTGCTTCGCTTAGGGGGGCTGCACGCATGGCTTGACGTGCGGCACGACCACCTGAACGACGGGTTTTGGGTTGAGACATAGGATTTTCCTTGGAACGATATTATAGAGGGGAATGGTTACGTGATTTACGAAAAATCAGGCCCACCACGCGCCGCACGGCCGCGTTCCGCACCAATGGTGCGAACTACCAAAACTATTTTCCAAGCATTGTTTTGCATGATTACCTCAATGTTCTTAAGGTGATCTTGTCGTCTCATTTGCGACATGTCATGCCCAATTGCGGCATGTTTTTTACCAGCGGCCCGAGGCACCGCCGCCGCTAGAACTGCCGCCACCAAAAGAAGAACTTGAGGAGTTATGACTTTTTGTGGGTGAAATTGTGTAATCTGAATCATCGCGAAAATCACAAAAGTTGCATTTTGTTGTTAAAATCCCTTTGCCAGGCAAGGTCTCTGTCGCAGCCTTGATAACCTGACGAGTCCGGCGAAGGCCTCTTCCGCTGCAATTGGGGCAGGCATAAAGACTTGCAATCATATCGCCGATTGTTCGGCGGAACATCAACAGCACCATGAACACGAAAAACCCGGCGGATATCGCCCAAGCAACCAAATCCATACCCTCTTTGGCAGGTTCTCCACCCTCGGCCTTTACAAGTGCAATCTCGCGAATTGTTGCGTTAACGCCGGCCTCTATGCCAACGGCGTATTCGTCTTTGCGAAAGCTTGGTAAAATGAAATCATCGATTACCTGTTGTGCGGCCCAATCATATTCGCGCCCGTAACCCGCGCCAAGTTCGATGCGCATTTCGCGGTCTTTGTGCAAAACCAAAAGCAAAATCCCGTCGTTTCGGTCCGCATTTCCAACGCCCCATTGATTGAATAGGCCAGTTGCAAAGCGTTCAAGTGATCCGTGATCCCCATAATCATGTCGCGATGAAAATGTGGCCACGGTCATTTCAATGCCATGTTCCGTTCTAAGATCATACATTTTTTCGGTGATGCGTGAACGGGTATCAGCGGGCAAAAAGTCAGCGAAATCATTGACATAGGTCGAAGTGTATTTCGGAAATTCACGATTGCCTTCTTGGGCCACAAGCGAAAGCGGCAGCAAAATTAAAGCAAATGTAAATAAAATATTACGCATCAAAAAATCCTAAAGAGTTTGGCAAAGCTCCGTAACAACATCGTAAACCATCATAACGTCGGATTGTTTGCTGTCAAAAGCGGCACCCGCCATTCGGATCACAAATTGACCTTCGTGCATGGTTTGCGTCAGATAAACCCGTCCATCGTTATTCACAGCGGCCAGCAGTTTGGCCGTTAGGGCATTCGCATCACCTTCCTTGGGGGTATATTGGAATGAAAACAGCGCCAAGGTGGCAGGCGTGGTGATGGTGAAATCGGGGTGCGTGGCAAGTTTTGCCTCAAGCTCTTTTACCCAAGCGACGTGATTGCGGATCATTTGGCGCAGACCCTCAAGCCCATAGGCGCGTAGGGTGAACCAGATTTTCAACGCACGGAAACGACGCCCCAAGGGCACGGTCCATTCGTTGAAATTCGTGACCTCATCCATGTCTAATGTTTCAAGATAATCGGGGCGCAAACCGAGGCTGCGGATTTGCGGTGTTGCATCACGCAGGAATTGAATAGCACCATCAAACTGAACGCCCATGCCTTTGTAAGGGTTGAACACTAGACTGTCGGCGGCATCAATACCTTCCCACAAGTATCTGAATTCAGGGCAAATCATTGCCGTTCCTGCCCATGCTGCATCAACATGGGTATAAAGGTCGTGCGATTTTGCCACGGCCAAACCAGCCGCAATCGGGTCCATCGCCCCAATAGATGTGCCACCTGTGCATAGGATAACACCGGCGGGTTTATATCCGGCTGCAATGTCCGCTTTGATTGCGGCATCAAGGGCCTCGGGATCAATACCGTGATCATCTGTTGTGGGAATTTTCACCAAATTATCTTGGCCAATGCCCGCTAATCGCACGGATTTATCAATGGATGAATGTGTTTGTGCCGATGCATAAATGCGTAAACGGGGGCCACCTGTTAGACCTTGGGTAATTGACGTCCAGTCCATCGCACGATCACGCATTGTTAAGACTGCTGACAGCGTGCAGGTCGTGGCAGAATCATGAATTGTGCCCGTGAAATGATCCGCCAACCCAAGGGCATCACGCAGCCACAGGATCATCTGTTCCTCAATCTCGGTGCCTGCTGGAGATGTCTGCCATAGCATGCACATCGCCGACATCGCATTGGCTAGTTGTTCAGCCAGCATCGAGGCGGGCGAGGCGTGGCTGGGGAAATAGGCAAAGAAACGAGGGTGCTGCCAATGCGTCATGGCATTTGGGACGATGGCCTCAAAATCCGCAAAAATATCCTCGAGTGCTTCGGGTTTTTCTGGGGCATTCGCGGGCAGTTGCGCCGCAGTTGCACCCTGAGTGGTTTGCGCGCGAACAGGGCGGTCACTTAGGCCTGCGTGGTAATCCGCAATCCAATCGGCGGCCTTTTTTGACCAAATTCGAAGATCTTCGTGGTTCATCGGATGTTCCTATCGTCCACCAGCTTTAAGCAGTTTTTCGATCTCTCCACCGGACATTGCGCCCGACAGGCTTGAGAAATCCCCCTCATCAAACATAGCCCGCGCCATATTGGCAACGGACGTGTGATAGGCACGCGAAAGGGTTCCCCCTAAGGATACGCGCGCCACACCCACACTGGCGAATTCCGCCAAGGTGACCTTGGTCAATTCACCTGTGGTCAAGGCGTTTACGGGTAAGGATACTGATTTACAAACTTTTTCTTGATCAGCCAAACTTGCCAAACGCGGTGCATAAAGGACGTCAGCCCCGGCCGCCTCGAACGCCTGAAGGCGTTTTATGGCCTCGTCCAGATCATAACATTCATTCATGACACCATCGGCGCGGGCCACAAATACGAAATCTGTCCCCAAGGCACGCGCGGCGGCGGCACCGGCGGCAATGCGTTCAACCGCAAGATCAAAATCATACGGATGGGTCGAGGGAAGTTCTGTGTCCTCAATGCAAATGCCGGCAAGGCCCACCTCGGCGGCAAGACGCACGGTTTCAGCCATTGTATCTGGATCGGCACCAAAACCATCCTCAAAGTCACCAGAAACAGGCACATTAACCGCGGAAACCAAATCTTGTGCATGGGCCAATGCTTGATCGCGAGTCATGTGCCCCATGTCGGGCAAGCCTAGCGTATAGCCATGTGCAGAGGACGACGTCGCAATCGCTTTGGCACCCATTGCAGCCAAAAACTTTGCACTGCCAACATCCCACGCATTGGCGAGGATGAAGGGGTTTCCGATTTGGTGAAGGGCACGAAAGTCGCTCATTTTGCCAATCCTTATGCAAATTCAATTAATGTTGTCAGTGCTTTGTTGAATTCTTCATCGGCAACGGTCATGGCGACCCTGATGTGGCCCGCAGCGGCCGCGCCAAAACTTTCGCCCGGCATCACGGCTATTTTGTGGGTGTCCAACAGCGTATTGGCAAAATCTAAACCCGACATGCCCGTGGCACGGATATCCAGCATCAAATACATAGCCCCATGGGCAGGTACCAATTGCACGACATTTTGTTGCGCAATGATGTCCTTGGCCAACGCAAGACGACGACGAAAGGGTGCCGCAACCTTTTCTTCCAACGCATCACCTTGATTAAGGGCGAAAAGGGCGGCGTCTTGGATATAGCCGGGCACGCCGTAGGTGGTGTGAGTGGAAAGGTTGATTATTGCATCAATCATCTCAACAGGGCCGACAATCCAACCAACACGACTGCCGGTCATGGCGTGGCTTTTGGACATAGAACCGACAACCAACGTGCGTTCGGCCATATTGGGCAAGGCGCGGGGGGAAAGGTGTTCACCTTCCCAAATCTGCGTGTCGTATACCTCGTCAGAAATCAGCCAAAGATCATGCTCACAACAAACATCTGCAATGCCTTGCAAGGTTTCTTTGGTATAAACCACACCCGTTGGGTTGTTCGGCGTATTGATCAATAGGAATTTGGCGTCTTTGGCCTGGGCGGCAATGTCCGCTGCTGCGGGTTGAAAGCCGTTTTCAGCGTGGGCTGGAACAGGTACAGGGATGCCGCCGACGCCCCGAATTGTGCCGGGATACGTTGCGTAAAAAGGATCGATAAACAGTGCTTTGTCGCCTGAATCCAAAATGCCCATATGTGTGGCAAACAAGGCGGCCTGCCCACCGGGGGTGATAACAACGTTTTCAGGCCCCGTTGGAACGCCTGTGTTTTTGGTCACGCGATCTGCCACTTTTTGGCGCAAATCTGCGATACCTGGAACAGCAGCATATCCGGTGTGCCCTCCCAAAGCCGCGTCATTCATCGCATCCAAAATAATTGGATCTGTGCGAATGTCATGTTCACCAATGGTTAATTCAATAACATCCTCGCCCGCCGTTTTCATTTGTCGCGCGCGATAAAATACCTCCCATCCGTCAGAGCCGCCGGGTGTAAGGGTTTCAAGACGATGAGATAGCTTCATAACATTTGCCTTTGATAGGGATCACGCCAAGGCACCACGCGCGCACAGATTCGACAAGAGCAAAGATTTGTCTTGTTTTTGGGCAACCGCAGGTTTAATCATGCCGCTATGACCCAATCTACATGCATCATCTGCTGTATTATTATTACCAACTGAGAAATCAGCGGGTCGGTCATCTCTTTCCATAACAGGTCACAAATGATACGCCCCGCGTAAACACGCGAGCAGGGTAAATGACCGAGATCAAATTATACAACACCGCCACCCGCAAAAAGGGTGTTTTCACCCCTTTAGACACCAATGATGTGCGTATGTATGTCTGCGGACCGACAGTTTATGACCGCGCGCACATTGGGAATGCGCGGCCTGTGATCGTATTTGACGTTTTGTACCGGCTGTTGCGCGAGGTTTACGGGATTGAGCACGTTAAATACGCGCGAAATTTTACGGATGTTGACGACAAGATTAACGCAACAGCCGCGTCACGCAAGGCAGCTGGCGCCAAAGGTACGCTTGAGGAATTGATCCAAGAACGCACCGATGAAACCATCGCGTGGTATCTGGATGATATGCGTTCTTTGGGCAATATTGATCCCGATTTTGCCCCGCGGGCCACTGAATTCATTGATCAAATGATTGAAATGAATTCTGAATTGATCGGAAAAGGTCATGCATACGCGGCCGAAGGCCATGTTTTGTTTGCCGTGGATTCTTACAAAAATTACGGCGCTTTGTCGGGGCGTTCTGTAGATGACATGATTGCTGGTGCCCGCGTTGAGGTTGCACCATATAAACGCAATCCGATGGATTTTGTGTTGTGGAAACCATCGGATGCAGAAACACCTGGTTGGGAAAGCCCTTGGGGTCGAGGACGCCCGGGTTGGCATATTGAATGTTCTGCGATGGCGCGTGAATTGTTTGGCGAACGTTTTGACATTCATGGCGGCGGTTTGGACTTGGCCTTCCCGCATCATGAAAATGAACTCGCCCAATCCAAAGCATGTTGCGGTGACGAAAGCTTTGCGCAAGTGTGGATGCACAATGAAATGCTGCAAGTGGAAGGTAAGAAAATGTCCAAGTCTTTGGGCAATTTCTTTTCTGTGCGTGAGCTGTTGGATCAAGGATATTCCGGCGAAGTGGCGCGGTTTGTGTATCTTTCTACGCATTATCGCAAGCCCATGGATTGGACGGATAAAAAAGCTCGTGAAGCGGAAGCAACTTTGCGCAAATGGCGCGCGCTGTCGGCAGGCATCGAGCCTGCCTCCCGCGCGGGGGCATCTGTTGTGGCGGCATTGGCTGATGATCTGAATACCCCCGGTGCAATCGCAGAATTGCACAAGCTTGCGTCCTCGGGAAAGGCGGCGGAACTTAAAGCATCCGCTTTGTTATTAGGTCTTTTGCAAGACGACATGGGCGATTGGGCTGATGTGGTCGCGGTTGATCTTAGTGCCTTTGAGGCAAAATTGTCCGACGTGCGTGATGCGGCCATGGTAAGCAAAGATTTTGCGGAAGTGGATCGTTTGAAAAAGGCATTCACCGATGCTGGTTTGGAAGTGCGGATGAGCAAACAAGGCGTTGATTTAATTGCTGGATCGAACTTTGATCCTGCCAAATTGGAGGCCCTATGAAACAGCGGCTTTACCTTTACGACACGACATTGCGCGATGGGCAACAAACCCAAGGTGTACAGTTTTCAACAGCTGAAAAAAACCAAATTGCCGATGCATTGGATGAACTGGGCGTTGATTTCATCGAGGGTGGCTGGCCTGGTGCAAACCCGACAGACAGCGCGTTTTTTGACGATGCGCCCAAAACCCGCGCCACAATGACGGCCTTTGGCATGACCAAACGGGCAGGGCGTTCGGCTGAAAATGACGATGTTTTGGCGGCTGTGATGAATGCCGGCACACCTGCGATTTGTTTGGTGGGCAAAACCCATGATTTTCATGTGAAAACCGCTTTGGGTATCACTTTGGATGAAAACATTGAAAACATCGCCAAATCGATCGCGCATCTTGTGTCCGAAGGACGAGAGGCGTTGTTTGATGCCGAGCATTTCTTTGACGGTTATAAATCAAATCCGGAATACGCCTTGGCGGCAATTAAAGCGGCCTATGATGCTGGCGCACGCTGGATCGTTTTGTGTGACACCAATGGTGGCAGCTTGCCTGCCGAAGTCAGCGACATAACGAAGGCAGTGATTGCGTCGGGCATTCCCGGCGATCATTTGGGTATTCACACCCATAACGATACCGAAAATGCCGTGGCAAATTCTTTGGCGGCCGTTGATGCAGGGGCACGGCAAATTCAGGGCACTTTGAATGGTTTGGGCGAACGTTGCGGGAATGCCAATTTGGTTTCCTTGATCCCGACGTTGTTGTTAAAAGAGCCTTACGCCAGTACGTTAGAGTGCGGCGTTAAGCTGGAAAAATTGTCCACCATGACACGTGTTTCACGGATGTTGGACGATATTTTGAACCGCTTGCCTGATAAGTCTGCAGCATATGTTGGTGCGTCGGCCTTTGCACATAAGGCAGGATTGCACGCTTCTGCAATTGCCAAAGACCCCACAACTTATGAACATGTCGAACCCAGTTCGGTTGGTAATCAGCGCATCATTCCCATGTCAAATCAAGCGGGCCAAAGCAATTTGGTCAAACGTCTGACAGATGCTGGAATTGCAGTTACCAAAGGTGATCCACGATTGATGCAAATCCTGAATGTCATTAAAGAACGCGAGGATCAGGGGTATTCATATGATACAGCACAAGCCAGTTTCGAATTATTAGCGCGACGTGAACTTGGTGTGTTACCAGAGTTTTTTGAAGTGAAAAGATACCGCGTCACTGTTGAGCGACGCAAAAACAAATATAACAACATGGTAAGCCTGTCCGAGGCCGTTGTCGTCGTGAAAATCAAAGACGAAAAGATGCTGTCGGTATCTGAAAGTCTTGATGAACAGGGCAATGATCGCGGTCCAGTGAATGCTTTGGCAAAAGCTTTGGCCAAGGATCTTGGCCCTTATCAAGACATTATCAATGATATGCATTTGGTTGATTTCAAGGTGCGTATTACCGATGGCGGCACCGAAGCGCAGACCCGCGTTGTGATTGATTGCGAAGATGGGGAGGGACGGCGTTGGTCAACTGTTGGCGTGTCTCCAAACATCGTTGACGCTAGTTTTGAGGCGCTTTTGGATGCGATCAATTGGAAAATTGTGCGGGATGTAAAACCCACATGACGACCGAAGTTACGCAAGACATGATCCAAAGCTGTGCCGCCCAAGTTGAGTGGGCCGACATTGATCGGTTTAAATCCGCAATGACGGCACCTTTAAAATTTCGTGGCGATCTTATGGTGCTTTATGCGTTCAATCTTGAAGTTGCGCGCGCCCCTTGGGTGACAAAAGAACCGATGATCGCCGAGATGCGTCTGCAATGGTGGCGAGATGTGGTTGAAGGCATTGACGCTGACAAAGCACCACGTGCCCACGAAGTTGCCACGCCGCTTGATGCCTTGGTACGTCGCGCGTGCATTTCCTGTGATGATTTGGACGCGATGATTTCGGCGCGGCGTTGGGATATTTATAAAGACGCCTTTGAAGACGAGGCGCATTTTGATCGTTACCTAACCGCCACTGGCGGCAATTTGATGTGGGCCGCCGCCAAAGCCTTGGGCGCGCCAAGAATCCACGAAAAAGCAATTCGCGATTTTGGTTATGCAAGCGCCTTGGCGCGGTGGTTTCAAGCCGCACCAGCACTAGAAGATGCTGGGCGAATTCCTTTTGTTGATGGCCGCGCGGATACTTTCCGCGACATGGCAGCTGTGGCGTTAGATAGGTTAAAGCCAACGCGAAATTTAGGCCCAGCGAAAGCTGCCTTGCGAGCAGGTTGGCAAACCAAGAAAATCTTGCGCCAGGTCATCATTGACCCGACTAAAGTAGCCAATGCCCAATTAGGTTTAAGCGAGTTTGCAAAAAGCCGGAGCTTGTTTTTTCATTCAGTGCTTGGCCGCGCGATTTAGGCGCGCTTTTGCTGTTTAGCCAACCAAATTAAGGCGACCGCGGCCAAGGCAAGGAATGGGATCATCGCCAAGTTAACGGCGTTCCAACCTTGCGTGACAGACCCGCCAACACAGTTCATCAAGCCGCCACTTGCGAGCGATGCGATGAAAACGCACCCAAACACCAACATATCATTCATACCTTGAACGCGACCGCGTTCATGGGGGGCGTGGTTTGCTGTTAGCATTGCGGTGGCGCCGATGAAGCCAAAGTTCCAGCCAATGCCCAGCAAAATGAGTGCGAAGTAGAAGTTCCAAAGTGTGACGCCAGACAAGGCAATTACGCCCGTACATAGTAACGCGGCCAAACCAACGGCAATAATCTTGGGGGATCCAAATCGCGCGATCAAATGACCTGTAAAGAAGGACGGAATGAACATCGCCAAAACATGTGCCATAACGACATTTCCAGCATCAACCTTAGAAAATCCGCAACCTACAACGGCCAATGGCGTTGAAGTCATGACCAAGTTCATCAAGGAATAAGAAACCATGGCACAAACGATGGCGACCAGAATAGGGGGGCTTGAAAGCAACTGTCCCCAACTGCGCACGGGTGCATCGGTTGCCTTTTTGGGTTCGGGTTTTGGCAGTTTTAAGAAAAAGAATATGCCCACGCCGATGATGTTGATCGCGGCCACAGCCAAATAGGTGCCAAGGAAAGGGATTGCATATGAATCACTTACCAGATTGGTCAGTTGTGGGCCGAAAACGGCGGAAACCAACCCACCGGCCATGACGTAAGAAATCGCCTTGGGTCGAAATTCGTCTGATGAACCATCAGCCGCCGCAAATCGATAAAAACCTTGTGCCGACATATAGATACCGGTCAAAAACGAGCCAAACAAAAATAATGGCCATGAACCAATACTCAATGCATAGGCCGCTACAAGCGCACCAGATGCACCACCACATGCCCCCACAATAAAGCCCGCGCGACGCCCATGACGTTGCATAAATGGGCTTAGCCATGGTGCCGTCATCATTGATCCCAAAACGATCATAGAAATGGATAGCGTCGCAAAACAGGAATTTGGCGCAATCAATTGCCCCGCTAAACCGCCAACGATGAACATCATTGGCATTTGGGCGCCTAAAAAGGCTTGCGCCACCACAAGGACGGCGACATTTCGTTTGGCGTTTTGGTGATCTATTTGTGTCATGTCGCTAGGCTTACCCATGGCGTTGGCGGGCCACAAGGGGGGACAATGGAATACTTGTCGTCAGACAGCAGGTGACTATAGTCAGGCTGTATGAAAAACCTGTTGATCCTTGCAGGTTCTGGTGAGGCCAGAACCCTAAGCGCCGCGCTTGCAAAACGCTCTGATTTGCGTGTGACGCTGTCCTTTGTGACGCCACCGCGGATAAAACATACGCCAAACGTCGAAATTCGTCTTGGCGGGTTTGGTGGCGCTGATGGATTTATTACCTTTCTAAAGGATGCAAAAATTGATGCAGTGATTGATGCAACGCATCCATTTGCCACACAGATTGCACATCGGACCGCACAGATTTGTATCGATCACGGTGTGCCGCATCTGAAAATTATGCGTTCTGGATGGTTGCCTGACCCAGACGACAATTGGATTTCGGTGGCTTCAGCCGAAGAAGCGGCCAATGAAATAACACCCGACAAAATGGTTTTTGTGGCCTCTGGTCGCCAAACGTTACCCGCGCTCAGCAAATGCGGGGCACAGTTGATTTGTCGGCAAATTGATCCGCCAGATGGCCCTTTTCCATTTGCCAATGGCGAATATTTACAAGCCACGCCGCCTTTTTCTGTCGCTGACGAAGTCAATTTGTTCAAAGAACGCGGTGTACAGATGCTAATGGTGAAAAACGCAGGCGGCGCGGCCAGTCGATCCAAACTGATTGCGGCGCAACAATTGGGCATCACCGTTTTGATGATCGAGCGCGTACCACCGCCAAATTGCAAAATCGTCGAAACGATTGAGGAGGCAGAGGTTTGGATCAACACGTTGATATAGGGCGAATAATCAAATCTGAAGCGTGCATTGAGGAAGGTATTGCTGCGCTTTCGGCAAAGCATCCACAGTTTGCGCATTCATTTAGTCAAACAGGCGTTCCCCCAACACGGCTGCGCCCTGATGGTTTTGCAGCTGTTTTGTCAGCAATCATGTCACAACAAGTGTCTGTGGCATCAGCGCGTGCCATTTGGGGCCGCCTAGAAGATGCGGGTTATGACAAAGCACATACGGTCGCGCATGCAACCGAAGAAGAATTGCGTAGCTGTGGCCTTAGCCGCCAAAAAATCAAATATGCCCATGCTTTGGCCCATGCTGACATTGATTTTGATGCATTGCGCAATCAACCGACGGCGCAAGTTGTGGCGACATTGGTAAGGGTAAAGGGCATTGGCGCGTGGACCGCAGAAATCTATGCGATGTTTTCCTTGGGTCGCGCAGATGTCTTTGCGCCCGGCGATCTGGCCTTGCAAGAAGGTGCGCGCATTTTGTTTGATTTGCCTGAGCGCCCAAACGAGAAAACATTGCGTCAAATGGCGCAGGCATGGTCGCCTTGGCAAAGTGTTGCGGCGCGGCTGTTATGGTCTTACTACCATGTCGTGAAAGACAGGGAAGGAATTTCATGACACGGGTTTTAACAACACAGCGACGCGAACCACTTTCAGGTGAATTGCGTTCGGTCGTCGTATTTTTGCACGGCTATGGTGCCAATGGCGCGGATCTAATTGGATTGGCCGATCCTTTGGCAGAACATTTGCCCGATACGTTGTTTGTTTCACCTGATGCACCAGAGGCCTGTGCAGGTTCGCCTATGGGATATCAATGGTTTCCACTGCCTTGGATTGATGGTTCCAGCGAAGAAGAATCCATGCGCAGTATGGAACAGGCCACCGCTGATCTTAATGCCTTTCTTGATGCATTGATGGTCGATCTGGATGTTTTACCAGAACAGGTCGTGTTGTTTGGCTTTTCCCAAGGCACAATGATGGGGCTGCATGTGATTACCCGTCGCGAAGATGAAATGGCGGGAATGATTGGTTTTTCTGGTCGGATGATGAATCCTGAGGCATTGGCTGATGAGGCAACGCAACGCCCGCCGATCCTGTTGGTTCATGGCGATCAAGACGATGTTGTACCGATTTCCAGCCTTCCCGAAGCGGTTGAAGCCATGGAAGAGGCTGGTTTCAAAGAGGTTTATGCGCACGTCATGGAAGGCACTGCCCACGGTATTGCGCCAGATGGGTTGCAAGTGGCCTTGGCGTTTATGAAAGACAAGCTGCACCTATAAAATCTAGGCTTTGACCTTGTTGAAATTCCCCAAGAGCCGACTTAATTGCGGGTTCTTGGGGTGTGTTCCATTGTCTAACACTTTACGACTTGATCAAAGCAGTTACCCCATCAGCGCTTGATCGGGTAACGATCTGCTTCCTCAAAAACATCAATAACCCGCGTTCCCGCTTTGATTTGAGCACCATGTTCAACACCTGCCGGAATTGAATAGCTATCGCCGGGTTTCATGGTTTTTGTTTCACCATCAATTGTGAACTCAACCTCACCCTCAATAACTGTTCCCCATTGTGCGCCGTGGGAATGCGGCGGCAGAACCATGTCTTTGTGAAATGTGAAAAAGGCCACAAGACCTGCTTCTGATTGAACGACGGCGGTATGGACGACGTCTTCTGGAAATGGAACGTCGATGCCAGGGAATTTGTTGATGAAATCTGGGTAAGGCATAATTTGAGTTCTTTCTATCAGGGATGAAAAGCTATGTTTCGGTGGAATTCTGTCAGAATGGACAAATATTTGCAATCCGCGCACCTGATGACCAAGCCAACTATAGATTTGCATAAATCACCGAATATTTTCAATATTTGCACAGTGATTGACACATGTAATGTGTGGCTTGATTTTTCTGTATCTACATATGGGGCTTGTCAGTGGAAATTGTCTATATATAGTTCAGTTAACCGCAGCGGGCATTTCCGCTCGTTTGCGATCATTGCTTGATTGCGACAGGGTGAAATTTGAATATGGATGCTGACTTTAGAAACGAATTTGTGCGTGAGCAAAGTGGGCTGAAACAACGGCCGGCCTTGGTTTTGAATGCGGATTACCGACCACTTTCGTATTATCCGCTGTCGCTTTGGCCATGGCAGGAATCTGTTAAGGCGGCGGTTTCTAACCGGGTAAACATATTGGCCGAATACGACGAAGTCATACGCAGCCCTAGGATGGAAATAAAAATCCCTTCTGTGATCGTTCTAAAAGACTATGTAAAACCTCAAAAGCGCGTGGCCTTTACGCGCTTTAACTTATTTTTGAGGGACGAATTTTCCTGTCAATATTGCGGTGCGCGCAAAGAACTGACCTTTGACCACGTCATCCCGCGATGTCGAGGTGGTGTTACCAGCTGGGAAAACGTTGTGGCGGCCTGTAGCCCTTGCAATTTACGCAAGGGATCAGACAGTTTGAAACAATCCAGCATGACGCTGCTGCGTGCTGCGCGCAAACCGTCTGCTATGGAACTTCGAAACACTGGGCGGAAATTTCCCCCTAACTTTACACATGAAAGTTGGCTGGATTTTCTCTATTGGGATGCCGAGCTTGAGGCATAAGCGGAATTTCACTTTACCTTAGGCAATTGTGCAGGTTTACTTCGGGCAAGTGATCCATAATTTCCAAGAGGTGCCAATGTCTGATCCATTTTTCCAACCTGTTTCTGGCATGGAATTGCCGCGATTTGCAGGCGTTCCAACGTTTATGCGCTTGCCGCACGTTGAATTCGATCACCCGCGATTTAATGAGGTTGGCATCGGAATCATCGGCGCGCCATGGGATTCGGGCACAACAAACCGCCCCGGTCCACGTCATGGTCCGCGCCAATTGCGTGATCTTTCAACGATGATCCGCGCAGAAAATGGTGCCACGGGCATCCGCCCATTTGAGGCCGTCAACTGTGCTGATTTAGGCGATGTTGCGCCAAACCCTGCCAGTATTCAGGACAGTCTGGATCGGTTCACGGCGTTTTACAGCAAAGTTAAGGCGGCGGGCGTAAAACCCCTAACCGCAGGTGGCGATCATCTATGTTCTTTACCGATCTTACGCGGCTTGGCCAGTGATGCACCGGTTGGGATGATCCACTTTGATAGCCACACAGATTTGTTTCACAGCTATTTTGACGGTGAAATGTATACCCACGGCACCCCGTTTCGTCGTGCCGTTGAGGAGGGCTTGCTTGATCCTAAGCGTGTGGTTCAAATTGGTATCCGAGGCAGCGCCTATGATCGCGAAGACCGCGATTTTGCCGAAGCTGTTGGTATTCGCATCATCACGATCGAGGAATTCTTCGCCCGCGGCATTCCCGATGTCATGGCAGAAGCGCGTGAAATTGTGGGCACTGGGGATACCTATGTATCCTATGATATCGATTTCGTTGATCCGGCATTTGCACCAGGAACAGGCACACCAGAAGTGGGCGGCCCGAACAGCTTTCAGGCACTACAGGTCGTTCGAGAGTTGCAAGGCGTCAACATAATCGGCGCGGATATGGTCGAAGTTTCCCCACCGTTTGATTTTGGTGGTGCAACAGCGTGGCTGGGCGTATCGATTATGTTCGAACTGTTGTGCGTTATGACCTAATCAGTCAATTACGCGAACAACTGGCGCCCCCAAGAACGCAGAATTTGGCGCAATGGGGGTGGTTCAGGGCAACGTCGCGTTCGGCCTCGGCCAAAGTTTCACCGAGCTCAAATTTGGGCGCATAGGCCAAAAGGGTGCACGCAAGAACAGCGGGTTTGTCGGCACCTTTGCGCTTCACCACCATACGGGATGAAGAACACATAATGTCATTGGGGGATTTATTCAGAATGCCCCAGCAATCTGTTGTGATTTCAGGCACCTCGATGTTCTCATCCATTTCCGGAAATAAAACTGTCATTCCAGGGTTTTGCGCATCGATATTAAAGTTGTTTCTTTCAAATAGATCTGCATATCCCTGACGGGATTGCGCATCGTTTTCACCCCAAACCGTGCGACCAGCAGTTGCCATGGCAATGCCGTTGTCACGCAGCCAGCTCATCCCTTTGATGGTGGTTTCAAAGCTGCCTTGGCCGCGTTCTTTGTCGTGATTGTCGGCATCATAGTGATCCACAGAAATGCGCATGGTAAGCTTGCCAGGATAGGCCGCGTTCAATTCCAATAGACCCGCTTGCATGGATTTGCGCATCATCGGGCGCATGGCGTTTGTGAGGATCAATACCTCATATCCAGCCGCAAGCGAGCGTCGAGTGATTTCAATCATCTCGGGGTTCATGAAAGGCTCACCACCCGTAAAGGCAATCTCACGCACACCCCAATTTTGATCCTTAAGCTGCGTTAGGTAATCTGAAACCTCATCTGCGGTGATGTACACAAGGGCGTCGTTCTTGGGCGAGCTTAGGATATAACAATTTTCACACTCGATATTGCAAAGTGTGCCGGTATTAAACCAAAGCGTTTGCGGATTGCTAAGGGCAACAGTTGCCCGTGTATCACCTTTGGCGGTGATTTTCGGATCAACAAACTTGCCGATATTCGCGTTCGACGCATCATTGTTGTCAGCTTGATCAGTGGCTGACGTTTCCAGATCTTTCATGCCCGTACCCTTTTGCTTGAATAATGCCTATGAGGCCCTTTACCCAAAAGAAAGCATAAAGGCGCACGGCTGACAGTTTTGTGATGACTGTTGTGGTTTTATAGTGTCGTGCTAGACAGTGAATTATTGGTTGTGCATGTTTCAATCAATAGATAGGTTAGCGCTAACATTTTGTTGGCAAAGAAGTGAAAAGAGGCCGTAATGGTATCCCGTATAATCCCAGTTTCCCCTTTTGATTTGGTCATTTTTGGCGGTACGGGTGATTTGGCCCGACGTAAAATCTTACCGGGTTTGTTTCGCCGCTATCAGGCTGGACAAATAGCCGAAGGCAGCCGAATTATCGGTGCTGCCCGAGGCGATTTTTCGGACAAAAGTTTTCGCAAGTTTGTTTCTGACGCATTTGATGAATTCGTGGCAGAAAATAAGCGAGACAAGAAACAAATAGCAGAGTTTCTGAAGATGTTTCATTACGTCACCGTTGACGCTATGGGCGAAAATGGGTGGAAAGAACTTGCCAAGTTAGTGCGTCCTGATGTTGTTCAAGCGTTTTACTTTTCTGTTGGCCCAAGCTTGTTTGGCGAACTGGCTTCGCGTCTGCACAGTCACAATATTGCAAACGCTGAAAGTCGCGTCGTTGTGGAAAAACCTTTTGGTCGTGATTTGGAAACAGCACGCACGCTGAACCGCGATTTGGCAGAACACTTTGACGAAAGTCAGATTTACCGCATTGATCACTATTTAGGTAAAGAAACTGTTCAAAACTTAATGGCGCTTCGGTTTGCTAACGTGCTCTTTGAACCTCTGTGGAATGCGCAGTATGTGGATCATGTGCAAATCACAGCGGCAGAAACCGTCGGGATTGGGGGGCGCGGGGCCTATTATAATAAGTCTGGTGCTATGCGGGACATGGTGCAAAACCACCTGATGCAACTTTTGTGTCTGACGGCGATGGAACCCCCCAGCCATTTTGATCCTGACGCTGTTCGGGATGAAAAATTGAAAGTAATCAGATCGTTGGATCCAGTAGAGGATGACGATATTGTCCGTGGTCAGTACCGTAAAGGTGTTGAAGGCCCCTCGTTCTTGGAAGAAGTCGACGATGAAAACAGCAAGACTGAGTGTTTTGTTGCTATGAAAGTCGGCATTGCCAATTGGCGCTGGAAAGGCACCCCTTTCTATTTGCGAACTGGTAAACGTATGAAGGCGCGGATGAGCGAAATCGTTGTGACCTTTAAGGACATTCCGCATTCAATCTTTGATGATGATGCGGGTTCGAAGGCCAATGTATTAACCATTCGTCTGCAACCTGACGAAGGTATGGACTTAAGTGTGACCATCAAAGAACCGGGCCCTGGCGGCATGCGTTTGATAGATGTGCCGCTTGATATGACGTTTGCTGATGCGTTTGGCGAAGAAAAGGCGGCGGATGTGCCTGATGCCTATGAGCGCCTAATTATGGATGTGATCCGTGGCAACCAAACCCTGTTTATGCGCGGTGATGAGGTTGAAGCGGCTTGGAAATGGACTGATCCGATAATCAAAGGGTGGGCCGAGCGGAGTCAAAAACCAATTGCCTATGACCAGGGAAGCGCGGGGCCCGAAGATGCAATGATGCTTATGCACAAAGATGGCCGTCGCTGGCGCGAGATTGAAGAACTATGAAGTTTATTACGTATCCAAACCGCGAAACGTTAATCGCCAGTTTGTCTGACATTGTTACGGCTGAGCTTGGCTATGCAATTGAAAAAAACGGGGCAGCAAGCCTCTCGGTTCCAGGTGGAACCACGCCCGGGCCTATGTTTGATCGATTGAACCAGTCCGATCTTGAATGGTCCAAAGTTGCGATCTTGCTGAATGACGAACGTTGGGTGCCTGAAACGTCACCTCGTTCAAACACCGCATTGTTGCGGGCACGTTTGATACAAAACAAGGCGGCTGTTGCGCAATTAATTCCACTTTATGCGGATGCTGAAACACCAGAAGAAGGGCTTGCTGCCTTGTCTGTTGGGGTAGAAGCGGTCTTGCCGCTGGATGTACTGGTTTTGGGAATGGGGGGCGACATGCATACCGCGTCATTGTTCCCAGGTGCTGATCTTTTGGAGAAATCACTCGCCGATGATGCGCCAACATTGTTACCCATGCGCGCCGCGGGCGCGGGTGAGCCTCGGATTACGTTAACTGCGCCCGTGTTAAAGGCGGCTAAACACATCCATGTACTTATCATGGGCGAAGAAAAACGCACGGCACTTGAGGCTGCGATGAAATTAAACGAGATTGATGCACCCATCAAAGCTGTGTTGGAAAATGCGTCGGTCCATTGGGCTGTTTAGCCTTGTTTGAATAAAAAGAGATAAGGATAATTTATGCAAAATATTTGGGATGAACTGTCAGATCACCAATCTAATGTTCAAGCGCGAAAAATCTCTGAATTGTTCGAAAATGACAAGCGAGCCGCCGAATATTCGGTCAAAACCGACGGGATGTTGTTCGATTTCTCCAAGACCAATATCGATTCAACCGCTCTAAATACGTTACTTTCGCTTGCCAAAGGCGCTAATCTTGTCGCCAAACGCGACGCCATGTTTCAAGGTGACGCAATAAATGAAACCGAGGGCCGTGCTGTGTTGCACACGGCTTTGCGCAATGTAAACGGCACGCCAGTTTTGGTTGATGGTCAGGATGTGATGCCTGATGTTCTTGCTACATTGGCGCGGATGGAAAGTTTTGCCGAGGATGTACGAAGCGGTGCATTTATGGGGCAGGGCGGTGCCATTACTGATGTCGTTAATATCGGCATCGGCGGGTCAGATTTGGGGCCAGCCATGGCCGTACGTGCGTTGACCGCGTTTGCTGATGGGCCACGCGTTCACTTTGTATCAAACGTTGATGGCGCCGACGTTGCCGACACGTTAGCAGGGCTTGATCCGACTACCACGATGGTCATTGTGGCATCAAAAACATTTACGACGATTGAAACGATGACCAATGCCACAACCGCCCGCGATTGGATGGCGAAATCGGTCGCGAATACTGGCGCACAGTTTGCGGCACTTTCAACTTCGGCTGAAAAAACCAGTGAATTTGGTATTTCTGCTGAACGCGTGTTCGGTTTTGAAGATTGGGTTGGTGGTCGATACTCACTTTGGGGGCCAATCGGACTTTCTATCATGCTGTCTGTAGGTGCGGAAGATTTCCGTTCGTTCTTGGCAGGTGGTGAGGCGATGGATAAACACTTTACACAGGCCAATCTTGCGGAAAATATGCCTGTATTGCTAGCTTTGGTGGGTATTTGGCATCATCAAGTATGCGGGTATCCAACACGAGCCGTATTGCCGTATGAGCAACGATTGGGCCGTCTGGCAGCATATTTTCAACAATTGGAAATGGAATCTAACGGTAAAGGTGTTGCCATGTCTGGCGATGATTTACCGATGCCAGCAGGCCCGATTGTGTGGGGCGAGCCTGGCACCAATGGGCAGCACGCCTTTTATCAATTGATCCATCAAGGCCGTCAGGTCATTCCATGTGAATTTATGATTGGTGCAAAGGGGCAAGAGGCCGAGCTTGCCCATCATCACGATCTGTTGGTGGCAAATTGCCTGGCGCAATCCGAGGCATTGATGCTGGGTCGTGATCTTGAAACGGCGCGTGGTTTGATGGCCCAAAAGGGGTTGTCAGGTGATGAACTAGAACGCCAAGCGCGCCACCGCGTGTTCACTGGAAATCGCCCATCTACGACCTTGGTTTACCCAAGCTTGACGCCGTTTGTTTTGGGGCAAATCATTGCACTTTATGAACATCGCGTTTTTGTAGAGGGTGTCATTATGGGCATCAATTCGTTTGATCAGTGGGGTGTTGAGCTGGGCAAAGAACTGGCCACAGCGCTAGAGCCAATGGTTCAAGGCAAAGAAAGCGCAGATCACAAAGATGGATCAACGCAATCACTTTTGAAATTTATATCAAGATCTTAAATGGCAAAGTTAAAGTAAAATATTGCGTGGTTTGTAATCCAATTTCGGATCATTCAAACGTTCTGTAACACTTTCATGTAAAGTTCCGTTGTTGGGGAACGGGCGCGGTTCTGCCCATGGGATATAATAGATGATCCCCCGACGACGCGGCCACTGTCGACGCACTTTTGACTTTGGAAATACCTCTAGGATCAGCCACGCGCCCTTTAATGTGTTGTGGATCATGCCCGCATAATTGGGTGTCCCGATGGGCAGTTGATGGGTTGCGCGATTTACTGCGGTTTTGCCTAGGATATATTTGTTCAAATATGCGGTACGGAACCCGACTTTGGTCCCGTCTAAATCTAATGCGTCCAGTTGTTCTTTCATCCACATGAAGGTGATTTTTGAAATACCGGATTCATCTTCGGGTACGGAACCACCGATGTCTTTATGTGTGCCGGCGAACCATACTTGTTTGGTATCTTGCGGCTTGGGCGTACCACTTTTCCATGGGTTCCCGTAAAATTCCTGGCCTTCTTCCCATAGTTGGGATCGAAACATCGACCTACTTTCATCAATTGATACCGCATGGCGGACAACCTCAACCGAGGCATTGTTATTCACGCTGGCGTGTGTACCGAATTCCAGAATGCTGCCTGTCGTGAAAAACTTGCGAAATCTGATCCGGATCATTGATGACACGGTATCAAACAAGCCTAGAAATTTAATTGGAACGGAAAACGCCCTTAAGACAGACCGATACCGGCGCATGTTATCAAACACCTTATCCGCAGCTGGGCCCGGTTTTGAGTGCGAAATTTTGCGATAGGCACGAAACACGGGTTTGATCAGATGCAATTCGGTTGGCCGAACAAGGCCAAAATTGTGAATAAAACCTGCTAAAACGCGGGCTGCATAGGCACCGCGTGAAAATCCAAGGATCATGATCCGGTCATGTTCCTTAGCGCCTGTCTTTTTGCCCTGATAATTTGTGCAAAGGTATTTATAGGCGGTCAAAACATCGTCCTCCATGCCATATCCAAACGCCAAGCCCGCAACAGAAACCAACGATTGCGTCACCCTAAGGACCAGCTTGTCGTTGTCCATTGTTCCGACACCGGGTTGATAATAAACGATTTGTTTTTTGGGGTCTGTCCGGTCAAGGGCGCGAAAGAAACGCAAGACGTTGGTTTCTTTCTTCTCGATCTCGTTGCCAGTGCCGTCCATGCAAATGATAATATTTTTGGCCATTTTCACCCCCCAAATAGTTAAATCAATAGCTTTCAGAATGCCGATGCATGGCTGGAATACAACCACTTTTCTTGCAATCTGAAACCTAGTCTTAAGATCGCCGTGATACCGAAGCCAAAATTCGAGTACGAAATAGGAGATTAACCATGGCATGGGTCTTTGTCTTAGTATTGAACGGCGCCACACCGATGAGCATAGATTTTGACAGCGAATGGGCCTGCAAAGATGCAGGGCGCAATATTGTTAAAACTCTCGGCGAAGAAAAGGCGGTCTATTGGTGTTTCAAGCGCTCGCTTTGATCAGCCACGTGATCGGCGACGTCGCCCACCACCACCGCCGCCACCTGTGTTAAAGTTCACCACTGGCAGGCTGACGATTGACGATAGGATAGGGAAGGGTTCCACCGCATTTGGAATGGCGGATGCATTGACAAAGTGTTCCTGAAAGCGTGGCTCAATCGCGGTTTCAATTTTATGAATAGCACACACCGTTTTTTCAATGTCTTTACGAGCTTGGGTATTTAGCAGGGCGATACGCGCACCTGTTCCCGCGGCATTACCTGCGGATGTTACCTTTTCCAGTTCACAATCAGGGATCATGCCCAAAACCATCGCGTGTTTGGGGGAAATATGCGCACCAAACGCGCCCGCCAAAACAATGCGATCCACAGTATCGACCTCAAATTTATCCATTAACAAGCGTGCACCGGAATATAGGGCTGCTTTGGCCATTTGAATTTCGCGGATGTCGCGATTGGTTACGGTAATTTTCTGCGCTGGATCATTGGGGTCCTGCCAAATCGTGTAAGAATTGGTGCGCCCATCTAGGAAACAACGGGATGAACCAGTTTGTTCTGCAGAGCCAATTAAACCGGGTGCATCAAGTAACCCAGCCATCCGCATTTCAGCGACGATTTCAATAATACCTGATCCACAAATTCCCGTGACACCTGTGGTGGCGATGCTGACGTCAAAACCGGCCTCATCTGACCAAAGATCTGATCCGATGACCTTAAAACGGGGCTCTTTGGTAACAGGGTCAATCTCTACGTGCTCAATGGCGCCAGGTGCGGCGCGTTGACCGCTGGAAATCTGCGCACCCTCAAATGCTGGGCCCGTTGGGGAAGAACACGCCAGAACCTTGGATTTATTGCCCAAAATAATCTCAGCATTGGTACCCACATCAACCAGCAAAACCAAATCGTCGGATTGATCTGGTGCTTCTGACAAGGCGACTGCGGCGGCATCGGCACCCACGTGGCCAGCAATACAAGGCAACATATAAAGCCGGGCAGCAGGGTGCAGTTCAAGATCCAGATCGCTGGCGCGCAGGGACATGCTGTCGGAAGTTGCCAATGCAAACGGTGCTTGACCCAATTCAAACGGATCAATGCCCAAAAACAGGTGGTGCATCACTGGGTTACACACAAACACAGCATCCACAATTTGTTCGATTTCAATTTCGGCCTGCTGGGCGATTTCAGCAAACAAAGCGTTCATGCCTTCGCGAACCGCTAGGGTCATTTCTTTGTCGCCGCCTGCGTTCATCATCGAATATGAAACACGGCTCATCAAATCCTCGCCAAAGCGGATTTGCGGGTTCATCAAGCCGGAACTTGCAACGACTTCGCCGGTTTTTAAATCACACAGATGCGCGGCAATTGTTGTCGAGCCAAGATCAACCGCAACACCATAAAGTGCGCCATCATGAAAACCCGGCCAGATTTGAATGATCCGAGGACCAGACAGATCATCACCCATATGAACGGCGCAGGTCACCTTCCATTCGCCCTTGCGCAACACGGGTTGCAGGGCGGATAGAACATTGAATTCAATTGCTAAATCTGGCAAATCCCATTCGTTTCGAAGCGCGGAAATTAGCCGTTCCAGATCGCCAGACGGTTCGTGCATATCGGGTTCTTGCACTTCGACATAATACAGCCGAGTCGAGGGGTTCATCGTGATATCGCGCACTTCGGCGCGTTTTCGGATCACTTGTTTATGAACCTGACTTTCGGCGGGTACATCAATTACGCTATCGCCTTGAATTTGCGCCTGACAGCCAAGGCGACGCCCATCGATCAACCCACGAATATCTTTGTAACGTTGCTCAACCTTGTTCCATTCGGATAGCGCATCATCAGTGACCGTGACGCCGTGTTTCGGAAATTCACCGATTGATGGCGTAATTTGACAGCGCGAACAAATACCACGACCACCGCAAACGGAATCTAGATCAACGCCCAACTGGCGCGCAGCCGTCAGAACGGGCGTCCCTTTAGGGAAATGCCCGCGTTTGCCTGAGGGTGTGAAAATTACGAGAGGATCGGTATTGCTCATCTGATGAACCCTAAATTGATGTCAGATTGACCATACCTAGAACGCTGCGAAAGAAAAGCCGAGACGCGTCAATTTTGGTCAAATTGCGCCCATTTTTGCTAAAAAATCTGTGCCGAAAAAATAGATGAACAAGGGAATAGGGGCGACGGCAAGAATGAAGGTGAAAATCGTTCCCTTCACGCCAAAAAGTCTACTTATTCCTGCCATCAAACTGATGCCGCCGCCGCCGCCAATCACGCTGTTCCCCGGAATTTGCAGAACCAGCGCAAGAAAAAGATAGCGCCAATTTTTCGCCAATGGGCGCATGAATTGCGGCAGGTGATCTTGTAAAATGGCCAATCTTGCGGCGGTATCAAGCGGGGCTAAACGATCCAACAAGGAAGCAGCACGCGCCATGCCAAAATCAGCAAAGAAGCGTTGCAGAACTGGATAGGGTGTTAGTCGACCAACCAAGAACGCAAGGATCAATCCAAACAATGTCGCCAGATAGACAAACGGCGCAATTACCGGCCCCTTTAGGATAACCAAAGTTATGGCAATCTCAACACCGGGTACAAAGGGGATCGCCATCAAAGCAGCGAGCGCCAATAACAACAGCACGATTATCGTTGTTAACATGAAAGATTGGCTTTTTTCGCCGTTGTTATCAATTTGGTCCATCGTCCATGACAACAACCAATGAACGACAAGGACAAAACCCACAATAACCAATGCGCGCATGAAAATGCGAAAAATTCGACTGTATCGGTGATCTTTTAACAGCAATTGTCTGATCCTAAAGCAAGAAATAGGCGATGCTTAAGGATCAGACTAAAGTAAATTCGGCGCGTTGTCTTTAGGCGCGACGACGACGTGATGTACGACGGCCACCTGCCGCACCATCGGCAACGACTTTGTTGGTTTTAATCCACTCTGCACCATGTGGATCATTGTCGGTAAGGAAGTTGGCGGCGCGAATGGCCTCCATTTCCTTGCCTGCGCGGGCTTTGGTTGATCCAAGACCTGTCAATTGGGCCAGCAATTCTGGATCGATATCCTCTGGAATTATGATTCCAGCGGCCTCTAGGGCAGCACGTTTTTCGGCCAATTTCTTGGGGCCAACAGGTAGGGCGATTGGGTTCATGATCGCACTGGTCATACCGGCAGCCATAGCCATCGGTAGAAACGCGTTATTGATGCCATGGCGATTAGGCAGACCAAAGGAAATGTTGGACGCCCCACAAGTCGTGTTAACGCCAAGTTCTTCGCGCAAGCGACGGACCAATTTGAATACTTGCAAGCCAGCTGTGCCCATGGCGCCAATCGGCATCACAAGGGGATCGACCACAATGTCATGGGCCGGAATGCCGAAATCAGCGGCGCGTTCCACGATTTTTTTCGCAACGGCGAAACGCACATCAGGGTCCTCGGAAATGCCAGTATCATCGTTAGAAATTGCCACAACTGGAACGTTGTATTTCTTGACCAATGGCAAAACCAATTCCAAACGCTCTTCTTCGCCGGTGACGGAATTCAGCAAGGGGCGACCTTCGGCAGCCTTAAGGCCTTCTTCAAGCGCACCAGGCACAGAGCTGTCGATGCATAGGGGTGTATCAACAATGCTTTGAATGCGTGAAATCAATTCGCGCATAAGTGGTGGTTCAACAAAGTTGTTGTCAGCGTAACGCGGGTCAGTTGCCATTTTGTTGGTGAAAACTGCGCCAGAATTCACGTCAAGTACCGTAGCACCTGCCATAGTTTGCGAAATTGCATCCGCCTCAACCATGGAAAAATCATCCATTTCCAATTGTTCAGCCAGCTTTTTACGGCCTGTTGGATTGATACGTTCACCGATCACACAGAACGGTTGGTCAAAGCCAATAATGGCGGTTTTGGTTTTGGATTCGACAATGGTTCTGGTCATAAGCTTGGCCTTTAGGCGTTAGGAGTGTTGGCAGGAACAGACGCGCTGCCCCCATTGTTGATGGCCCATTTGGCGTTGGTTTTAATGCCGCCAAGGGGGAAGAAGTGTAGTTTTTCGATGTTGAAATCTGGGTTCTTGGCTTTATGGGCGGCAAGATCCGCGATGAACTCATCTGGTTCAAACGGTAACAACAGTTTGGTCACGTCTTTGGCGCGGCGTTGCAAAACGCGTAAAGATGCACCGACACCACAAGCAATCGAAAACTTAATCAGTGTTTGCAGCTTGGCCGGACCTGCAACACCGATATGGATCGGGATGTCAAAGCCAGCCTCGGCCAAAGCGTCAGCCCATTCAATCACGGGGCCACTTTCAAAACAGAATTGCGTGGCCAAGGCCATTTTTGCGTCCGTGCGGGCGGAAAAATCTTGTTTCCAACGCAACGCATCCATGACGTTTTTATCTGATCCATCTGGATCAATGTCTTTGTTGCCCTCTGGGTGCCCTGCAACATGCAAACGTTTAAAGCCTGCTTTGTCAAAAAGGCCGGTTTCCAGCAGTTGCATGGATGAGTGATAGTCACCATGAGGTGTTGTTACTCCACCCGCCAGCAAAAGAGCTGATGTAACATCTGCTTCGCCTTGGTAACGCGCAATCCAATCGGCCAATGTGGCCTCGTCTTTGATGATGCGGGCAGGGAAATGCGGCATGACTTCAAAACCATCAGCGGCCAGACGTTTGGCTGTGCCTACCATATCTTCAATGGGTGTGCCTTCGATGTGGGCCACATAAACGCGAGTGCCTTGTGGCAGCAATTCGCGGAAATCTTCGATTTTTTCAGCGGTCCGCGGCATTACCTCAATGGAATACCCTTGCATAAAGGCCTCAACCTCGGCCGAAAGGGGACCAGTTGTTTCTTCAACGTCGCGTTTGCGGAAATTTAGCAATGCCATGATGGCCTCCTTTAAGTTTGTTTTAGGGCGGTTCAAGCGTGACCTTCGTTGGCAATCAGCTCTTTAATTCGGTTTTGGTCGTATTCAGCATCCAAACGCGCAACTTCGCTGTCCAAAATTGCGGTGCCTTCACCGTCCATTTTGACAGGTTCCGCTTTGCGCCAATCCGCAAGATATGCATCGGCATCTTTTGCGCCAACCTTCATCGCACAGCGATCAATCGCTTGTTCAAACCGTTCAGGCAACGTTTTCTTGGCGGCGCGTCGACCTTTGCCCACGATGACTTGGGCTGGGATGTCTCGCCAATATACTATTACGACTTCGGGCATTGCTGATTCCTTACAATTCTACTTCGCTTTTATGGTTGATGTTTCCAAGTTCGCGGTCGGTTTTCGACTTCGTGCGGTTTGCAAACGACACTGTTAACGAAGGTGTAAATTTCAATGGGGAAATTGCAAAGGGGTAAAGCCGTGAAACCTTTGCATGATCGTTATGAATACTTGCTAGGTCATCAAAATCGCGCAGGTGGCAACGGCCGCAAAAAACAATCCAGATGCTAACACAACAAATCCATGCCAGATCGCGCGTGAATACTGTAAATTTTTCATTCTGTAGAAAATGACACCGAATGAATAGGTCAGCCCACCGGCAACCATGAACCAGCCGATTTGCGGTGAAATCTTGAAAATTGGCCAAATCAGCGCAACCCCGATCCATGCCAGCCCTAAGTATAAGAAGGGACCAAGTCGTCCAGGTGTGCGCCAAAAGAACAAATCTTTTGCGGCGCCAGCCAGTGCAAGCCCCCAAACCAAAATCAAAACGCCATAGGCAAATGGGGAATTAATCAAAGCAACTAATGGCGTGAATGTTCCTGCGATCTTGATGAAAATGGCGGCATGATCAATGCGGCGCAGCATTGGGCGCAAAGATTCCCAAGGCGTCATGTGGTAAATACCCGACGCGCACAACATGATAACAAGCGTAAAACAGTAAATCACAACAACAAATTGGTGTCAAAATGACAAATTGGACGCAACGAATGCCAAGAGTAAAATTGACGAAATTATCGCCAAGGCGACGCCTGTCCCATGTACAATGCCATCTGCGATGCGTTCAGACTTTCGATATTCTGGGTACATGCGCGGTCCTATTAGCGTATTATATATGGAATTGTTTCAATTAGCCTAGCTTGATCAGCTAGGAATGAGCAATCGCCAAATTTGCAAAGATGGTGCAATAGCGAGCCTTGCGGATAACCCTGTTGGCGGTTTAGAGTAAAAAAAACAATATTGAGTAAAAAATGGCCCCGCACGAGCCCACCCCCATTGCCGGCGCGTTTCCAAAACCGGTCGCGCCTGCCACACCAGAACGGCCTGATCCCGCTGATTTGTATGCGGCGCTCGATTTAGGGACAAATTCTTGCCGTATGTTGATTGCGCAACCCAAGGGTAATCAATTGCATGTCGTGGATAGTTTTTCCAAAACCGTACAGCTTGGGGCAGGGCTAGAGGCCAGCGGTCAGTTGTCACGTTCCTCAATGGCGCGCGCAATCGGTGCGCTGAAAATCTGTCAGAAAAAACTGTCGCGGCATCAAGTGAAGCGCATGAAACTGGTCGCAACCGAAGCGTGCCGTCGCGCCAAGAATGCCCCTGATTTTATCTCGCTAGTGCGTCGCGAAACGGGTCTGGATCTTGAAATCATTCAGCCAGAAGAAGAAGCGCGCCTTGCGGTGGTTTCTTGTGCGCCTTTGGTATCCAGAAGCACAGAACAATTGTTGGTTATGGATATTGGTGGTGGTTCAACAGAATTGGTTTGGATCGATCTTTCACGTGTACCGCGCAGTGACCGTCCCCGTGCCATTATGCGTCTTCATTCTGGCTTTAACGCCGCCATCAGCGAATTACCCGGCGCCAAGGTCGTTGATTGGATTTCCGTACCATTAGGGGTTGCGACGCTAAAAGATCAATTCAATGACGTGAATGATGATGCTGGGCGTTATGCCCTGATGAGTTGGTTTTTTGAGGAAAAATTGACCGACTTTTCCCCGTATAAGGATGCAGACGGTGTTCGCGACGGGTTTCAAATTATCGGCACAAGTGGCACGGTCACAACCGTTGCAGCCAGTCATTTGGGGTTGCGCAGGTATGACCGTAACAAGGTTGACGGTTTACGCATGACATCGGATCAAATCGACAGCGTCATTCAAGATTATTTGGCCATGGGGCCAACAGGGCGGCGCAATGATCCACGTATTGGGCGTGATCGGCATGCTTTGATCATGTCAGGTGCCGCGATTTTGCAAGCCTTGCTGCGAATTTGGCCAACAGATAGGTTGTCAGTTGCGGATCGCGGTTTGCGCGAAGGTCTGTTATACGCACAGATGAGCGCGGATGGCGTGCTGGATGACGGTCCTTTTTAAGTAGAAAACTTAAGTAGAAAACAATGGCAAAGAAAACCAAGAACACTTCAGGCCGCGGCGAACGCGATCTGAAAATCAAAGTAAAATCAGCCCGCGGGCGTAAATTGTCTTCAACGCTTTGGTTGCAGAGACAATTGAATGATCCGTACGTTCGGCGTGCACAGGACGACGGATATCGTGGTCGAGCGGCATATAAGATATTGGAGTTGAACGAAAAATTCAACTTTTTGACAGCCGGTGCGCGTGTTGTTGATTTGGGCTGTGCGCCTGGTGGTTGGTGTCAGGTTGCTGTGCCGCGGGTAAATTCGCTGGGTACAAAGTCGGGCAAAGTCGGCAAAATCGTTGGTGTTGATTTACAGGTTATGGAATCGATTTCCGGTTGTGATCTTTATCAATTAGATTTCATGGACGAGGGCGCCGACGACAAAGTCAAAGAATGGCTTGGCGGTAAGGCTGACGTTGTGATGTCGGATATGGCGGCGTCATCATCAGGACACAAACAAACCGATCACCTGAAAATTATGGCGTTATGTGAGGCGGCCGCCTATTTCGCCTTTGACGTGCTAGAGGATGGAGGCACGTTTATAGCCAAAACATTGGCCGGTGGTGCTGAGGGCGATTTGCAAAAATTGCTAAAGCAAAAATTCACCAAAGTGGCGAATGTAAAACCCCCAGCCAGCCGCGCAAACAGTTCAGAAAAGTTTGTGGTCGCGACTGGGTTTAGGGGCTAAATACGTTCCTTAACGCAACGATTTATCTAAGTATTCCATCGCGACGCATTGCTCGTGCATAGAGCCACAACAACAATGCCACAACAAATATTGCACCCGAGAAATAAAGAGCAAATGCACTTGTAACTTCGTGCATTTTCACTTCATCCAGAATGAAGTTGTGGATGGCTGTGGCCGCCATAGCGATAAAGGAAATGCCTAAAACTAAAGGCGCATTTTTGTTGCGTAACAACAGTAAAATTGAACCCAAAACACTAAACCACACAGCGATGGCCCAACTGGCCTGAACCCATGTTGGAAAGTTGTAAAAATATTCCAATTGTTCAGCTGTGAATTGCGCCATATAGGCGTCGCTCTTGGTTTGAGTCATGACATAATCCATCGCCCCCATACCATTCCACAACAATGTTACCACGCCAACGACCCATAGATGCCAAGGTGTTTTCATTTTGGTTCTCCTTTGGTGGTTTATCGGCAGTCTATCAAAGTTTTCCTTTTGCAGAAAAGAATATTTCTTGGAAATTAGACTAACGATGCAATTCGTAGTGTAATTGTTAAGGCCCTTAGCAGGGTTGTCTGATTGCAAAAGTTGGGCCGGCGATCGATGGGCGTGTTCGCTCTTGTTCTGGGCCCGTCGGTGGCATTCTCATCGGCAAATAAATCCGCCAAGTCGTGATGGTTAGTTGAAATAAGAGCGTAGAATGAAATTTCGACTTCTTGAAAATGGCGGCAGGTCTGGTCAGTATTACAAAACGCCGTTAGGTCTTATTGCGAGACGATAAAGTCCGAGGAACAACAGGGCACAGAAATGGCTGATTTTCGAGATATGGAATTACTGCTGGCCTTGGCGCGGTATCGGCATTTTTCGCAGGCTGCCGATGAAATTGGCATATCCCAACCTGCTTTTTCTGCCCGCATTCGCAAACTTGAAGAAAGTTTTGGCACGCCAATTGTCCGTCGCGGCAACAAATTCCTTGGTTTCACCCGCGAAGGTGAAGTGATGGTGAAATGGGCGCGCAAAATTCTGGCAGATAATGAGGGAATGCGCCAAGAGGTTGAGGTTTCTAAGGGTGATTTGCGGGGCAAGTTGATTGTAGGGGCGGTGCCAACGGCCCTGCCTGTGGCGGCGCAAGCGGCGGCAAACCTGCGGGCGCAGCATCCAAACTTGGCCATGGAAATTCATTCGTTATCAAGTCGGCAAATTGCCAAACAGTTGAATGATTACACGCTGGACGCCGGCATTACCTATGTCGACGAAGACGTCATTCCGGGCGATATGATGACGCCATTATATGAGGAAACCTATGTGCTGATTGCGCCCCGTGCGATTGCGCCGCGCCCCTCTGGTTCGGCCACATGGGCCGAAGCGGCGGCATTGCCTTTGTGTTTGTTGACGCGCAACATGCGCAACCGTCAATTTATTGACGAGGCCTTTGCCGCCGTTGGCTGTTTTCCTGATCCTGTGATGGAAACCAACGGATTTACGGCCGCCTTGGTGCAGGTTGCGGGCGGCGGTGCTGCTACAATTGCCCCAAAAGGGTTGGCTGAGGTGGTGTTTGCGGGTCTTGATACGGTCAGATTAAGTTTGGTTGATCCGGTGTTAAGTCACGGAATTGGCTTGGCTTTTAAGGCGCAGGACCCCGTGTTGCCTGCGCTTGAGGCGTTGGACGATGCATTGCGCGCTTCATTATAATCAAAACAAATGACATCTTAACAATTCTGGATTTGTAATTATAAACAAACTCAGCAATATTGCCGCAAATTCCACGCCCCATTTCCACAAGGAGAACGGCATGAACGCGCAGAACAAAGACGGCATCTGGAAATCGGGTAACGGTAAGGGGCGAAACCAGCCAAAGGGGCGTCAGTATGAAGACGGCGCAATGGCAGAGGTTCGCGCGCTTTTGGGTGATAAACCACGCGATCGCGATCTGTTGATTGAACACTTGCATTTGATCCAAGATGAATACGGTCATCTGTCCGCCGCCCACATGCGCGCCCTGGCCGAAGAAATGCGCCTGTCACAAGCCGAAGTATACGAGGTGGCAAAGTTTTATTCCCACTTTGATGTGGTGAAAGAAGACGAAATTGCCCCGCCAGATCTGACAATTCGTGTGTGCGACAGCCTTTCTTGTGAACTGGCCGGTGCACAGGCGTTGATGGCCGCGTTGAAAGACGGACTTGATCCAGCCAAAGTGCGGGTGTTGCGCGCACCTTGCATGGGACGTTGTGATACCGCACCTGTTTTGGAAATTGGTCACAATCACATTGATCACGCCACGCCACAATTGGTGGAAAAGGCAATCGCGGCGCAAGATACGCACGCGCATATCCCAGAATACGAAACATTTGATGCTTATCATGCTGCTGGTGGTTATGCCGAACTGGCCGCTTTGCGCGGTGGTTCAATGACACCGGATCAGGTTCAGGACAAGGTTCTAGAATCCGGTCTTCGTGGTCTTGGCGGGGCAGGGTTTCCTTCTGGTAAAAAGTGGTCTTTCGTGCGCATGGAACAGGGCACGCGTTATTTGGCGGTGAATGGCGATGAGGGCGAGCCCGGCACCTTCAAAGATCGTTATTACCTAGAACGCACACCGCATGTTTTCCTTGAGGGCATGTTGATTGCCGCGTGGGCGGTTGAGGCTGAAAAATGCTTTATTTATATGCGCGATGAATACCCGGCCGTTTTGCACATTTTGGCGCAAGAGATTGCCGCACTTGAGGCAGCTGGCATTGTTGAGGCAGGTTATATTGACCTGCGACGCGGTGCAGGGGCTTATATTTGCGGCGAAGAAAGTGCGATGATTGAAAGCATCGAGGGCAAAAAAGGTCTGCCGCGGCATCGTCCACCTTTCGTGGCGCAAGTGGGCATCTTTAACCGTCCTACATTGGTGCACAACGTTGAGACTTTGTATTGGGTTACGAAAATCTGTCGTGAAGGGCCTGAGTGCCTGAACACAACAGTCAAAAATGGCCGCACAGGTCTGCGTTCTTATTCAATCTCTGGTCGCGTGAAAAACCCTGGTGTTCATCTGTTACCAGCTGGCTCTACGATCATGGATTTGATCGAGGCATCTGGGGGCATGTTGGATGGCCATGAATTCAAAGCCTATCAACCAGGCGGGCCATCCGCTGGTTTGTTGCCCGCGCATATGAACGATATCCCAATGGATTTTGACACGCTACAAGCGGTTGGTACCTTTATTGGGTCGGCGGCAATCGTCATTCTTTCCGATCAAGACCGCGCCCGCGACGCGGCCCTTAACATGCTGAAATTCTTTGAGGATGAAAGCTGTGGCCAATGTACGCCGTGCCGTGTTGGTTGTGAAAAGGCCGTTAAATTGATGCAAGAGGACACATGGGATGCGGATCTTTTGACCGACTTGTGTGACGTGATGGTGGACGCAAGTATTTGTGGTTTGGGGCAAGCGGCGCCAAATCCAATCAAGCTGACACTGCAACATTTCAAAGACGAGGTATAAGCCCATGACTGATACCGTAACATTCAACTTGAATGGCGAAGACGTAACCGTAGAGCGTGGCTTGACCGTTTGGGAGGCTGCAAATGGCCGTGGGCTGAAAATCCCGCATCTTTGTCACAAAGACGCTACCGCCTATGTGCCCGATGGCAATTGTCGCGCTTGTATGGTCGAGGTCGAGGGCGAGCGTACGTTGGTGGCATCCTGCATTCGTCCTGCTGCCGATGGTATGGTTGTTAAAACCGACAGCGCGCGCGCCGAAAAGGCCCGCAAGATGGTCATGGAATTGCTGGTGACGGATCAGCCTGACCGCGATGCGGCCCATGATAAATCATCCCATCTGTGGGATATGGCCGATATGCAAGACGTGTCAGACAGCCGTTTTCCCAAACTTGAGGAAACCCGCGTGCCCTTGTTGGACGCGTCTCATCTGGCGATGTCAGTGAATTTGGATGCCTGTATTCAATGTAACCTGTGTGTGCGCGCCTGTCGCGACGTGCAAGTAAATGATGTTATCGGCCTGTCCGGTCGTGGTGCAGATGCCAAGATCACCTTTGATTTTGACGATCCCATGGGTGCCTCAAGCTGTGTGGCTTGTGGTGAATGCGTTCAGGCCTGCCCAACTGGTGCGTTGATGCCCGCCACAGTGGTGGATGAGGCCCTTGTTGGTGACAGCAAAGCCTTTGATCGCGAGGTCGAAAGCGTTTGCCCTTATTGTGGTGTTGGTTGCCAATTGTCCTTTAAAATCAAGGATGAAAAGATTGCTTGGGTCGAAGGTATCGAAGGTCCAGCCAATGAAAACCGCCTGTGTGTGAAGGGTCGTTTTGGCTTTGATTACATCGCGCATCCGCACCGTCTAACCAAGCCGCTGATCCGTCGTGATGATGCGCCAGCCAAGGGGTTGAACGTTGATCCGGGTAATCTGTCGACGCATTTCCGCGAAGCAAGCTGGGAAGAAGCGTTTGAATTTGCAGGTCGTGGTATGAAAGGTCGCGGTCGTGAAATCGCGGGCTTTGGTTCGGCCAAATGTTCCAACGAGGAAGCGTATCTGTTCCAAAAACTGATCCGCGAGGCGTTTAAACACAACAACGTCGATCACTGTACGCGGCTTTGTCATGCGTCATCAGTTTCTGCCTTGTTAGAAAACGTCGGCTCGGGGGCTGTGACGGCTACGTTTAATGAAATTGAAAACGCGGATGTGGCCATTGTGATTGGGTGTAACCCTTCAGAAAACCACCCTGTAGCCGCGACCTATTTCAAACAATTCGCCAAACGCGGCGGCAAGTTGATCATCATTGATCCACGCGGCACAGCAATGAAACGCCACGCTGAACATATGCTGCAATTCCGTCCGGGCACTGATGTTGCCTTGCTTAACGCAATCATGAACGTGATTGTCGAGGAAAAGCTGTATGATCAAAACTACATCGATACGATGACCGAAAACTGGGATGAAATGAAGGCGCATTTGGCCGATTTCACACCCGAGGCGATGTCGCCACTATGCGGTATTTCACCCGAGGAAATTCGCCAAGTTGCACGCACTTACGCCAATGCTGATGCGGCGATGATTTTCTGGGGCATGGGTATTTCCCAGCATATTCACGGCACAGACAATTCACGTTGTTTGATTTCGCTGGCCCTTATGACAGGCCAAACGGGTCGCCCTGGTGCTGGCTTGCATCCTTTGCGTGGTCAAAACAACGTACAGGGTGCATCTGATGCCGGTCTTATTCCGATGTTCTTGCCCGATTATCAATCGGTTGAGGATGATGGTGTGCGCTCTGCTTTCACTGATGTGTGGGGAACGGATGATTTTTCCAGCCAAAAAGGCCTGACCGTTGTAGAAATTATGGACGCGATCCATGACGACAAAATCAAGGGCATGTATATTTTGGGTGAAAACCCAGCGATGTCTGATCCAGATGTTGAACACGCCCGCGATGCCTTGGCAAAGTTGGATTGCTTGGTCGTTCAGGACATCTTCTTGACCGAAACGGCCAACTACGCCGATGTTATTTTCCCGTCATCTGCATGGCCGGAAAAAACTGGCACTGTGACAAACACCAATCGTCAGGTTCAAATGGGCCGTCCAGCTGTTTCACCACCCGGTGATGCGCGTGAGGATTGGTGGATTACCGTTCAGTTGGCCAATCACTTAGGTCTGGATTGGAACTATACGCACCCCAAAGAAGTGTTTGCTGAGATGAAGTTGAACATGGGTTCCTTGGACAACATCACATGGGATCGCTTGGAAACAACGGCTGTGACCTACCCATCGCTGACACCGGATGATCCAGGTCAACCGATTGTATTTGGGGATAAATTCCCGCGTCCATCTGGTCGCGCACGCTTCACACCGGCCAATGTTACGGCCCCCGCCGAGGTGCCAGATGCTGATTTCCCAATGATCCTAACCACGGGTCGTCAGTTGGAACATTGGCACACTGGGTCCATGACCCGCCGTGCCACTGTTTTGGATTGGGCCGAACCCGAGGCGAACGCTTCGCTGCATCCCAAAACATTGCGGGCAATGGGCGTGAAAGCGGGTGAAATGATCACGCTTGAAACCCGTCGCGGCAAGATCAACATCATGGCGCGCGTTGATCGCGCGGTGGCCGAGGATATGGTTTTCTTGCCCTTTGCTTATGTCGAGGCGGCGGCCAATATCCTGACCAACCCAAAACTTGATCCATTTGGCAAAATCCCAGAGTTTAAGTTTTCGGCCTGTCGAGCAAGGGCGGCTGATCCGGTGACCGAGGCCGCAGAATAAATGCATCCTATGAATAAATGAGTATCAAACGGCCCGATCCATGATCGGGCCGTTTTTCGATATAGCTTATAATTGATAAAGCATTAAATTGATTGTTCTGTTTGCGGGTCAAAACCAGAGGGATCGTGGTCGTTGCGGAATGTTCCGTGCGTAAACAATTCCATCGATCGCCCAAATTTTTTTAATTTTAGCAATCTTTAATTGGTTTGCTTGTGGACAATCCAGATTTGTGTGATGCCTTAAAAATCTTTCGATAATATTGCAATAAACAAGAACTGAAAATTTAATGTATGTTAAGTCCTCCTTAGAACACCTTAGTCAACATTTTCTCATCATCTTATGTATAACTCTAGTTGTGGGGTTTTTATTTGGATTTTTTCCTCAATTTTTCAGTGTAGCAGATTCTCCAAATTCATTGGGAAGTGTCACATTAGTGGCAGTATTTCTTTCCACCTTTTGTATTTCGGTCGTACGCAAAATCACATGGCTGCATTTTACTCTATTATTTATTCTATTAAGTTTAGTCGGTTTTCTAAACGTGTTGATTGGGATGACTTCGAGTTCGGACGCATTATTTGGTTCAATAGGTGTTGTCATAGTTGGTGCTTGCGCGAAACTTCTGGCGCAGTTCTATCTATTTCTACGTGCTACACATGCCAAAGGAAAATCGATAGGAAAAGCAGTCGCGTTGTTTGTCCTTGCAACTACCTTCGTATCGGGCTGCCATATTCTATGGCCTTTTTCATTGGGCGAATAACGGCGACACAAGCTCGACGTTTAAGACCTTGTGTGCAGAAAATTCAGGCATTGCCTGTACGCAACTTGGTTTCAACTATGCAACTGGAAATGGCGTTGAAAAGGACTTTGAACGCGCGCATCAACTCTACAAGAAAGGATGCGAACTTGGTCATGCACGTGGATGTAACAATTTGTCCTATTCCTTTGAAAACGGTATTGGCGTTGAAAAAAATCAATTCGAAGCTTTCAAAGCAAGCCAAAAAGGTTGTAACGGTGGATACGAAGGTGCCTGCTTTGGAATGGCCGTTCATTATTTGAATGGTAATGGTACTGACCAAAATATTCCCTTAGCAAAAGAGGTTTTCGTAGAGCAGTGTCAGAAAGAACTGCCGTACGCCTGTAATGCGCTTGGGATCTTGTATTACCATGGGTTAGGTTTTCCGACCGATTTGGATGAAGCACACCGGTTATTTTCCTGGGCATGTGAAAAAAAATCTCTTGAAGCATGCCAAAACTTGGAGTCGTTTGATCGGAAATAGTTTCGGATAATCCTGGACTGAACTTATCAACGAAACACTTCGTAAAGGTGTGCGGATTGGTTGGAATTTGGGTTGCGTCGCAATTAAAATAATTGCTCTTTACATAACTACAAAACTAGTTATATAGGCTTTATGAGTATATCCAGCCCCACCGCCAAATCCCTTGCCGCCCTTGGCCATGATGCCCGTCTTGATACGTTTCGCCTTTTGGTCAAAGCGGGCCGCGATGGCCTGACGATTGGGCAAATAAAAGATGAGCTTGGCCTAGCTGCATCAACTCTAGCGCATCATTTGCGCATGTTGGTTGAGGCAGGGTTGGTCACACAAGAAAAGAAAGGTCGCGACGTGGTCTGCCGTGTGGCGTTTGCCGAAATGGACCGAATAATTGGTTTTCTAACGGCGGAATGTTGTGTTGGCGTCAACGTTAATGTCACGACAAAAGTTGAATGACCTTAATCCTGTAACTGAATTTGGACGCATAAAATGTCAGATATTACTGCCCCAAGTGGGCCAAGCCCCATAAGTCTGTTTCTGAAACGCCACCGTGTTTGGGCCGCTTCAATCTTGATTTTGCTGATTGTCGCGGTGTTTTTGCCCCAACAGGCGGTGGATAGTTTTCAATTCATGGTGACGGCTTTGTTGCACACTGCACCGTTTCTTTTGCTGTCGATCATGATCGCGGCATGGGCAGGGGCCACGGGTGCGGATAATTTGATTGCGCGCGCTTTCATCGGCTCGCCCTTGCTGATGATTTTTCTGGCGGCCCTTGCGGGTGGTCTTTCGCCGTTCTGTTCATGTGGTGTTATTCCGTTGATTGCCGCGCTTTTGGCGATGGGGGTTCCATTGTCCGCCGTCATGGCGTTTTGGCTGGCCTCACCAGTCATGGATCCCTCGATGTTTGTGCTGACCTCAGGCGTTTTAGGTGCTGAATTTGCCATAGCGAAAACCCTCGCGGCGGTTGGTTTGGGCGTAATGGGCGGTGTGGTCATTTATTTACTGAAACGACAAGGCGCATTAAGTGATCCATTGCGCGATGGTATTGGAAATGGTGGTTGTGGGGCGTCTGCGGTTCGTTCGCCCAAACCTGTTGTTTGGAAATTCTGGAACGAAGCGGACCGTCGCACAAAATTTGGCCGAGAGGCGCTTAAAACCACGCTATTTTTGGCGCAATGGCTGACGTTGGCCTTTATCCTAGAAAGCCTGATGTTGGCGTTTATCCCCGCAGAAACAATTACTTCTGTACTTGGTGGCACGGGTGTCGCACCGATTGCGATCGCAACGGTTGTCGGCGTGCCAGCGTATTTGAATGGATACGCCGCGCTGCCACTTGTTGGTGGATTGATCAGCCAAGGTATGGCACCGGGGGCAGGGCTTGCGTTTTTGGTGGCTGGAGGTGTTACATCCTTGCCAGCCGCAATCGCAGTTTGGGCTTTGGTGAAACCACGGGTGTTTGTTCTGTATATTGCCTTGTCATTGTCCGGCGCATTCATCACCGGTCTGCTGTTCCAAGCATGGCTTTTCGCCTAAAATAGAATTCCGAAGGCACAACAAAAAAGGCCCCGTAAAATGCGGGGCCTTTTCGTATTCGTTTGTGGGCTGGATTAACCCAGCAGTTCAACCAATGTTTCACCCAATTTTGCAGGTGATGGAGAAACAGCAATTCCAGCTTCTTGCATGGCGGCGATTTTATCATCTGCGCCACCTTTGCCGCCAGAAATAACCGCACCAGCGTGACCCATTGTACGACCGGGAGGGGCTGTGCGACCCGCAATGAAACCAACGACTGGTTTTTTGCGGCCCTTTTTGGCCTCATCAATCAAAAACTGGGCTGCGTCTTCTTCGGCGGAACCACCGATTTCACCGATCATGATGATCGACTGTGTTTCTGGATCAGCCAAATAAAGCTCAAGGATATCAATAAACTCTGTGCCCTTAACAGGGTCACCACCAATGCCAACCGCGGAAGATTGACCAAGACCTGCTTGGGTTGTTTGGAATACAGCCTCATAGGTCAAAGTACCTGAACGCGAAAGAACGCCAACAGAACCTTTTTTGAAGATCGAGCCTGGCATGATGCCGATTTTGCATTCATCAGGAGTCATTAGACCGGGGCAGTTTGGTCCAATCAGACGTGATTTTGAGGCGTCGAGCTTTTCCTTAACGCGCACCATGTCTTGAACAGGTACACCCTCGGTGATGCAGGTGATCAAATCGATTTCAGCGTCAATCGCTTCTTCAATCGCGGCAGCAGCTCCCGCTGGTGGAACATAGATCACAGATGCAGTAGCACCAGTTTGTTCTTTAGCTTCGGCAACGGATGCAAAAATTGGCAATTCAGCGCCACTTTCGGCAGTCCAGTTTGTGCCACCCTTTTTAGGATGGGTACCTGCAACCATTTGCGTGCCGTGATAGGCAAGGGCTTGTTCTGTGTGGAAAGTACCGGTTTTGCCGGTCAAACCTTGAACAATGATTTTTGTGTCTTTGTTGATGAGGATAGACATGTGAATTCCTTATTTCTTCTGACAGCAAGACTGTCGATTATGTGCGAAGCGATTGGCGACTGGCGTGGCCTAGCCTTTAACCGCTTTTACAATCTTTTGTGCCGCGTCATCTAAATCATCAGCTGCGATCACGTTCAGACCGCTTTGATTGATGATGTCTTTACCTTCTTGAACTTTGGTACCTTCAAGACGCACAACCAATGGAACCTCTAGGCCTACATCCTTCACCGCTTGAACCACACCCTCGGCGATCACATCGCAACGCATGATGCCACCGAAGATGTTGACCAAAATACCTTTGACCTTGGGGTCAGACGTGATGATCTTGAAGGCTGCTGTTACTTTTTCAGTTGTGGCACCGCCACCAACATCCAAGAAGTTTGCAGGGGATGCGCCATAAAGGTTGATGATGTCCATTGTGGCCATCGCCAAACCAGCACCGTTCACCATACAGCCAATTTCACCATCAAGGGCGATATAAGCCAGATCGTATTTAGAGGCTTCGATCTCTTTTTCGTCTTCTTCAGTGATGTCACGATATTCCATCAAGTCTGGGTGGCGGAATAGGGCGTTACCGTCAAAAGAAACTTTGGCATCAAGAACCTGAATGTCATTTGATTTTGTGACGATCAGCGGGTTGATTTCCAACAACGCCATGTCTTTGCTTGTGAACGCTTCGTAAAGCGTTTTGAACAATGACATGCCTTGTTCGCGTGCTGTACCTGTTAATTCATAGGCATCAGCCAATTTTTCTGCGTCTGCATCGGTACAACCAGTTGAAGCTTTGATGCCAACAGTGTGGATCAATTCTGGCGTGTCCTCTGCAACAGCTTCGATATCCATGCCGCCTTCAGTTGAGGCCACGAAAGATGTCTGGCCCGTTTCACGATCAACTAGAATGGAAAGATACAATTCGCGATCAATGTCAGCGCCGTCTTCAATATAAAGACGGTTCACTTGTTTGCCTTCTGGGCCGGTTTGTTTCGTAACCAGCGTATTGCCCAGCATTTCCTTAGCATTTGCCAATGCTTCTTCGGCGCTGAAAGAAACGCGAACACCGCCTTTAGCATCAGCTGCAAGTTCCGTAAATTTACCTTTGCCGCGGCCACCTGCGTGGATTTGGCTTTTCACAACCCATACTGGACCTGGAAGCGAAGCGATCGCCGCCTCTGCATCGGCCAATGCGGTGATTGCGGCGCCTTTAGCCACTGGTGCGCCGAAACCCTTAAGAATTTCTTTGGCTTGGTATTCGTGAATATTCATGTCGCGTCCTTCTTTAGATTAAGAATCCTGCCGGATGACTTGCGACCGTTTGTATCCAGATGCGACAAATTCTTAAAGTCAGAAGTTTCTGCAACTGCGAAATAGAACGGTATACCATGGTATTCGACACGATTTGTCGCAGTTTGCGCTAACATCAATCGTATGCCGCCAATCGGTTTTTTGAGGCTTTCCAACTTTGGGATAGGGGGCTATCCTCAATAAGCTGACAGGTGGAAAAGAATAGGGAAAATCGTGGACAAAACTGAATCTGAAAACTTCAAGAAAAGCGCACTTGATTATCACGAGTTCCCAAAACCCGGAAAACTAGAAATCCGCCCAACCAAGCCTATGGGCAACAGTCGCGATCTTTCGCGTGCTTACAGTCCAGGCGTGGCTGATGCCTGTATGGAAATTCACGCAGACCCCGCCGAGGCGGCGCGTTACACCACCAAGGCCAATCTTGTGGCGGTTGTTTCAAATGGGTCTGCGGTTCTTGGTCTTGGCAATATTGGCGCATTGGCGTCAAAACCCGTGATGGAAGGCAAGGCGGTTTTGTTTAAAAAGTTTGCCGGTATCGATTGTTTTGATATTGAAGTGAATGAAACTGATCCTGAAAAATTGGCAGATATTGTTGCCGCGCTAGAGCCAACATTTGGGGCCGTAAATCTAGAAGACATCAAAGCACCCGACTGTTTTATTGTCGAAGACTTGTGCAAGCAAAAAATGAACATTCCTGTGTTTCACGATGATCAGCATGGCACAGCGATCGTGGTTTCAGCCGCTGCCAAAAATGCGCTGCACCTGACGGGTAAGAAATTTGAGGACATTAAAGTTGCCTCGGCCGGTGGTGGTGCTGCGGGTATTGCGTGTTTGAACATGCTGGTGACCCTAGGCGTTAAGGTCGAAAACATCTGGCTGGCCGATAAAGAAGGCGTGATCCGCAAAGGTCGCAACGAAATTATGTCGCCTCAGCAAGAAGCATACGCCCAAGATACAAACCAAACGACATTGGCAGAAATTGTCGAAGGGGCGGATTTGTTTTTGGGGCTGTCTGGTCCGAATGTTCTGACTAAAGACATGGTGCGCTCGATGGCCGATAATCCGATCATTTTTGCGTTGGCCAATCCAACGCCGGAAATTATGCCTGATGACGCGCGTGAGGCATCCCCTGGTGCGATCATCGCCACGGGACGTTCGGATTTCCCCAATCAGGTTAACAACGTTTTGTGTTTTCCATTCATCTTTCGCGGCGCACTTGATGTTGGTGCCACTGAAATAAATGCCGAGATGAAGGTCGCCTGTGTCAAGGCAATAGCGGAACTAGCACGTGAACATTCCGCTGCCGAAACAGCCGCGGCTTATGTGGGTGAAAAGCTGTTGTTTGGCCCCGAATATCTGATCCCCAAGGCGTTTGACCCTAGGCTTTTGTCCAGTATTGCCTTTTCTGTCGCCAAGGCCGCAATGGACAGCGGTGTGGCAACGCGCCCTGTTAACCTAGAGGCCTATGCCGCCCAATTGGATGCGTCGATCAACAAAACTGCGATGATCATGAGGCCAGTATTTAGTGCGGCCCAACACTCGTCGCGCACAATTTGTTATGCCGAGGGCGAGGACACGCGTGTCATTCGATCCGCCCACGCCATGGTGGAAGAGGGCGTTGATAAACCAGTTCTTATTGGTCGTCCTGAAATTATCAGTTTGCGCTGTGAACAAATCGGACTGAAGATTGACCCGACCAAAGCGTTTTCAATTGTTAACCCAGAAAGCGACCATCGTTTTCGCGCCTATTGGCAAGCGTATCATGCGTTAATGGAACGAAACGGTGTAACGCCGGATACAGCCAAGGCAATCATGCGCACGAATACAACGGCCATTGGCGCGGTGATGGTGCATCTTGGTCATGCTGATAGTTTGATTTGCGGCACATTCGGCCAATATAAATGGCACCTTAAATACATCAATCAAATCTTGGGCCGCGAAGGTTTGCATCCTGTTGGTGCGTTATCGGCGATGATCTTAGAGGATGGTCCGTTGTTTGTGGCCGATACTCACGTCAATACACAGCCAACCCCTGAACAGATTGTCGAAATCGTAGTTTCGGCAGCACGACATGTGCGCCGTTTTGGCGTTGAACCAAAAATTGCGCTTTGCTCATCCTCTCAATACGGTAATCTAGACAGCCCATCGGGCATTGCCATGCGTGCGGCCATGGAAATCCTGGATCAAATGAATTTGGATTTTGAATACGAAGGCGAAATGAATTCTGACATGGCGCTAAATACCGAATTGCGTAATCGCCTTTTCCCTAATGCTAAAATGAAAGCCCGTGCAAACGTGTTGATTTACGGCAATTCTGATGCAGCTGGGGCCACGCGAAACATCTTAAAAGAGATCGCAAATGGGCTGGAGGTTGGGCCGATTCTTATGGGCATGGGCAATCGCGCACATATTGTGACGCCGTCGGTTACAGCGCGGGGATTGTTAAACACAACCGCCCTTGCGGGATCTGCTGTAGCAACCTACGGCTAATTTAGTTCCAAATTGTGCATTGAATATTTACGAATACTTCGCTGAATGCCCGTTCTGTAGTTGATCCTGTCGTTTTTGGGCGTCACTTCATTTGGCTATTTTGCGACCTATTTCGATATGTTAGGCACCCGAAAAGCAAGCTTCGCGCGGCTTTCGCGGGGCTGATACATCATAGTTATGCTCAACAAGGATCGCGAAATGCCCCACAGTAGCCTGCCGAATGAATTCAAAAAAATCTTGATCGCGAACCGTGGTGAAATCGCCATTCGGATCATGCGGGCAGCAACGGAAATGGGAAAATCGACGGTCGCCGTGTTTGCCGAAGAAGACAAACTAGGCTTGCACCGTTTTAAAGCGGACGAAGCTTACCGCATCGGCGAGGGTATGGGGCCAGTTGCAGCCTATCTTTCAATTCCAGAAATCATCCGTGTCGCGAAACTGTCGGGTTCTGATGCCATTCACCCCGGTTACGGATTGTTGTCGGAAAATCCCGAATTCGTTGATGCCTGTGATGCGGCAGGTATTGCTTTTATCGGGCCACGCGCAGAAACCATGCGCCAATTAGGTGACAAAGCCAGCGCGCGTCGTGTCGCCATGGAAGCGGGCGTACCCGTGGTGCCAGCCACCGAAGTTCTTGGTGATGACATGGACGAAGTGCGCCGCATGGCGGATGAGGTTGGCTATCCTTTCATGCTTAAGGCCAGCTGGGGTGGCGGTGGTCGCGGTATGCGTCCGATCATGCACGAAGGTGAGCTGGTTGAAAAAGTCATGGAAGGCCGCCGCGAGGCCGAGGCCGCCTTTGGCAATGGCGAAGGTTACTTGGAACGATTGGTACAACGCGCTCGCCATGTTGAGGTGCAAATTTTAGGTGATAAATATGGAGAAATCTATCACCTGTTTGAACGCGATTGTTCGGTTCAACGACGTAACCAAAAAGTCGTGGAACGTGCGCCAGCCCCTTACCTAAGCGAAGAGCAACGCGCCGAGATATGTGAATTGGGTCGCAAAATTTGTGCCCACGTTGGTTATGAATGTGCCGGTACCGTTGAATTCCTTATGGACATGGACACTGAGGAATTTTTCTTCATTGAGGTGAACCCGCGCGTTCAGGTGGAACACACCGTAACCGAAGAAGTGACCGGCATTGACATTGTGCGCGCCCAAATTCGTATCGCCGAAGGCGCGACAATGGAACAGGCCACTGGCGCGAAATCCCAAGCCGATATTCGTCTGACGGGTCACGCGCTGCAAACACGGATCACAACTGAGGATCCTCAGAACAACTTTATCCCCGATTATGGCCGCATCAGTGCCTATCGCTCTGCCACAGGTTTGGGCGTGCGTTTGGATGGGGGTACCGCATACGCGGGCGCGGTAATCACGCGTTATTACGACAGTTTGTTGGTGAAGATCACCACCAAAGGCCCAAGCCCTAAGACAGCGATTGCCCGAATGGATCGCGCCTTGCGTGAATTCCGTATTCGCGGTGTGTCGACCAATATAGCTTTTGTTATCAACCTGCTGAAGCATGAAACATTCTTGGACAACAGCTATACGACCAAGTTTATCGACAACACGCCCGATCTGTTTTCGTTTCCCGCGCGCAAAGACCGTGCCACGAAAATTCTGACTTATATCGGCGATGTGACAGTGAACGGCCATCCTGATGTGAAGGATCAACCAAAACCAGCGGCAACAGTCAAAGCACCGAAAGCGCCGGAAAACCTGACCGAAAACACGGCCCCCGGCACGCGCACGATGCTAAAAGAGCAGGGACCACAGGCCGTTGCTGATTGGATGTTGGCGCAAAAGAAATTGCTGATCACCGACACGACAATGCGTGACGGACATCAATCATTGCTGGCGACACGGATGCGCAGTTTTGATATGGTGAATGTTGCGGATGCCTATGCGCATAATTTGCCCGAGTTGTTCTCGATGGAATGTTGGGGTGGGGCGACCTTTGATGTGTCTTACCGGTTCTTGCAAGAATGCCCATGGCAGCGTTTGCGCGATTTGCGCCGTCGTATGCCTAATGTCATGACCCAAATGCTGTTGCGGGCCTCTAACGGTGTTGGTTATGCCAACTATCCCGACAATGTTGTGCAAGAATTTGTGCGCCAAGCGGCCACCACAGGCATTGATCTGTTCCGTGTCTTTGATCCGCTTAATTGGGTTGAAAACATGCGTGTTGCGATGGATGCAGTGCGCGAACAAGACTGTTTGCTTGAGGCAGCGGTTTGTTACACGGGTGATATTCAGGACCCAGATAATGCCAAATATGACCTAAAGTATTACGTCAAAATGGCTAAGGAACTTCAGGCGGCTGGCACCAATGTTTTGGGTCTAAAAGATATGGGCGGTTTGTTGAAACCAGCGGCTGCCAGCATCCTTGTCAGAACCCTAAAAGAAGAGACTGGTCTGCCCGTGCATTTTCATACACATGATACCAGCGGCATCAGCGCTGCTTCTATTTTGGCGGCATCAGATGCGGGTGTTGACGCGGTTGACTTGGCAATGGATGCGTTTTCTGGTGGCACGGCCCAACCTTGCTTGGGCTCAATTGTTGAAAGCTTACACCACTCAGAACGTGATACTGGCCTTGATATTGGGGCGGTGCGTGACATCAATACCTATTGGGAAAATGTGCGTCGTCAGTATGTTGCGTTTGAAACATGGCCAAGCCATCCTGCATCCGAGGTTTATTTGCACGGCATGCCCGGCGGGCAGTTTAGTAACCTCAAAGCGCAAGCGCGTTCCATGGGGCTAGAGGATAAGTGGTCAGATATCGCGCGTACTTATGCGGATGTGAACCATGCTTTTGGTGATGTTATTAAGGTGACACCGATTGCTAAAACTGTTGGCGATATGACGTTATCGATGGTTGCGGCTGGATTGACCAAAGATGATTTGGCTGATCCTAAAAAGGAAATCGCTTTCCCAGACAGTGTTGTGACCTTTTTTAAGGGCGAAGTTGGCCAACCTCACGGCGGTTTCCCATCTGAATTGCAAGCCAAGGTTCTTAAGGGCGAGAAACCGATTACCAATCGCCCTGGTGAAAACCTAGCGCCGCTTGATCTCGAGGCTGAGCGCGCTGAAATTAGTGCCGTTCTTGGGGGGATGGACATCGATGGCGAAGATTTGAACGGCTATTTGATGTATCCAAAAGTGTTCACTGAATACATGAAACGGCATGAGATTTTTGGCCCTGTTCGTACACTTCCAACCAGCACGTTCTTTTATGGTATGGAGCCAGGTGACGAAATCAGCACCGAGATTGATCCGGGTAAAACCCTTGAAATTCAAATGATCGCCATTGGTGAGACTGATGAAGACGGCAGGGTTCAGGTGTTCTTTGAACTAAACGGCCAACCGCGTTCGGTGCGTGTAATGAACCGCGCAGCGGCTGTAACAACCGAAACGCGCCCCAAGGCACAGGATGGTGATGCAACCCAACTTGGTGCGCCAATGCCGGGTGTAATTTCGTCGGTTGCAGTATCCGTTGGTCAAACTGTGGCACAGGGTGATTTGCTTTGCACGATTGAAGCCATGAAAATGGAAACGGGCATCAGCGCGGAAAACGATGGCGTGGTCAAAGCTGTTCATGTTGGCGCTGGCGCGCAAGTCGACAGCAAGGATTTGTTGATCGAATTTGAAGCCTAAGGTGCTAATATAATTTATAAAAGGCGGCTTGATCAATGGGATCTAGCCGCCTTTTCTTATTGTGGTTTCGGCAAGTTTTTTAGATACCACCGCCGAAATGATCCTTGATAAACGCTAAGAATTTGGCTTCTTCGCGTTCCTTTAAGGCCTCGCTGGCGACGAATTTATCACCGTTGTAATATCGTGGGTCAGTACCGGGTCCATCAGGGCTGCCGTGATCGGCATCAATGGATTTACGCCACATTTCAGCATGATCAGCCCATTCATCGCGATCAACAATTTGTGGCGCTTCAAACCAGACGTTCCAACACAAGACATTACCCTCTTGCAACATGTTCCCAGCGGCCAGATTGAATGCTTCCATCACCAATTTGTTAAATTCATCAACAACTGGATCACCTTTCGAAATGGGCGCACCGATTTCGACACTTAGATGGCCAACTGACCACGCCTCATCGGGGTGCCGAGCAAAATCAGGGATGGGGAAACCCGTGGACTCGCCCTTGTTCAAAACAAATATAGGATTGTCGGGTTGGCCTGCATTATAGGTGTTTAATTCCATCGCATTGGCTTTGTCAGATGGAAAGGGGCGATCGCTGCTGGCAAACTTGTCCCAGATTTTGCTGACGATCCAGTTTTGGTCGGCACCTGGGCTGAACCAAATTTTAGGGCGTACCGTCATGTCGGCGGCAATGGATTTATCGGTTTCATTGGCCCAACCACGGTTGCCTGTCACCGTCACCTCAACATTCAAGGCGCCAATGGATGCTGATGCTGTACCCTGTTGAGGGCAAATGATGGAATAAACGCGGCCCTCATTTGTATATCCAAGCCGCGATATGTCTGGGTCAAACATCTGAAAACAAAGTTTTTTGTCTGCTTCGTCCTTTTGGGTTTCCCAGCTGAATTCTGGCCATAAAACCGCTTGTTGTCGATCCAGTAGATTGATGTTTGCAAGGTTATCCAACATCTTAAGCGAGGATAAATCTGGTTTTGGGTAGGCGAAATCGGGGTTGGATTCTTCAAACCCGCCAACCCAACCGGGGGCAGGCGTTTTGTGAACGATAGGTTTCATCGGGATTTCCTTTGCAAAATGTTCAATTAAAAATTTGGACTGGTAAAATATAACTAATGACGCAGAATGTGGCCGATTTCTGGGGTTCGGTCTACAAAATTGTTGGTTTTTGGCGTTGAACGTTTGAGTGCTTGGAATTATCCCCGATATATCAAAAATATAGACGTGGGGATTCCGGCGTATATGCGCCGATATTTCCAACTAAGCCGCACTATTGAGCATGGCGATTACGGATTGATGATAAGGATATGACTTTGCAATTTAAACCCATTGGATTGGCCATAGTTGCCGCCTCATTGATCGTGCCGATGATTTGGTTGCCTCCGCTTGCCGCAAAATTCGACAGCGTGGCCTTGTTTAGTCAATATCTGGGAATGGCCGCATTGATAGCCATGTCTTTGGGACAAATTATCGCCACACGTCTTGGGTTTGTTGAACGGATATTTGGCGGTCTTGATCGCAGTTATATTTTGCACAAATGGTTGGGTACCGGATCAATGATTGCGATCCTTTTGCACGACACGATTGATGCGGAAATGGATGGTTTGGGCCGTGAAACACTGTTAACTGAATTTGCGGAAACCGCGGGTGAAATAAGCCTTTATGGTTTCTTGATTTTGGTGGTGATTACGATTACCACCTTTATTCCCTATCATTTATGGCGGTGGACGCATAAAATTATTGGCGGCTTTTTTGTTCTCAGTGCGCTACATTACTGGTTGATCCTAAAGCCGTTTTCAAATGGCGATCCGATCGGAATATTTGTCAGTGTCTTCTGTGCCTTGGGTATTTTGGCATATGTTTACAAGATCTTGCCGCGAAGTATGCACCCAACAAAAGCATATGAAATCAATGACATAAAACTTGAAGTTCTTGCCACGGCGATCACAATGACGCCGACAAAACGTGCACTGAAACACCGGGCTGGTCAGTTTGCATTTGCAACGTTTGACGGTATCGGCATGAACGAACCACATCCTTTCACCATCAGTAAGGCACCTGACGCGAGTGGTGACTTACGCATGACGGTGGCGTCTCTGGGTGATTTCACAAACGCGTTGGCATCACGCGTGAAATTGGGTGGGAAAGTCAAGATCGAGGGGCCGTTTGGGCGTTTTGAACGTAAACGTGGCCTTGCCGCCGAATTGTGGATTGCGGCTGGAGTGGGCATCACGCCTTTTGTTGCATGGGCACAATCATTGACAGACAAAGATGGATTGGTGACGCTGTTTTATTGCGTGCGTGACGCTAAAGATGCGGCGCATTTGACAGAATTGCAGCGTATTGAAGGTCGTCTTAAGAACTTTAGGGTCATTGTTCATGACAGCCAAATTCAATCGCGGCTAAATGCGGATCAAATCGTCAATCAGATGGGTTTTGAGGCGACTAACGCCCAAGCATATTTTTGTGGGCCCGAAGCGATGCGTAAAAGCCTTGCAAAGGGGCTGGCGATCAAAGGAATTCCCCAACGAAAGTTCCATTTTGAGGAATTTGAAATTCGTTCTGGTATTGGGCTTCGCGCGCTAGCACGGCTTTTGCTAAAACGTTTGCAATAGGCTCAAATCCTTGCTCTTTTGGTACTCAAAGTTGAACGTGCACTAACGCATTGGTAATTTAATCAAAGGGTACAGTGATGAAAGTAGCATTAACAGGTGCAGCCACCGGAATCGGCGCCGAGGTTGCCGCGAAATTGAAGGCGGAAAATCATCATGTGACCGTTTTTGATATTTCTGAACCTTCGGTTGCGGTGGATCACTGGATCAAAATTGATCTGTCTGATCCAGCGTCTATTGATTTGGCGATAGCAAAGGCAAATGGACCCTTTGATGCGTTAATAAACAACGCGGGCTTACCCCCGCGTGCTGGACTTACAGAAGCGGTTCTGAAAGTTAACTTTCTAGGTTTCAGGACATTTCTGGATGGCATGATGCCGAAACTGGCCAAAAGCGCGTCAATTGTGAATACCGCATCGCGTGCTGGGGCCATGTGGCGTGAGAATTTACCACAAATCAAAGAATTGTTTTCATTAGACCCAGATGAATTGGGCGGATTTGTTGAAAAACATCAGATTGATGCAACCCGCGCGTATAATCTGTCCAAAGAGGCGATGATCGTTTTTACCATGGCTCAAACGGAAAAAATGATTGCCCAGGGTTTTCGCATGAATAGCGTAAGCCCCGCTGCGGTTAGCACAGGTATTTTGGATGATTTTGTCAAAGCATTTGGTGAAAAGGTTGCGAAAAACATTGAACGGGCGGGGCGTGCAGGTGACGCGCATGAAATTGCTGATGTCATTATCTTTATGGCATCCCCTGCAAGTAACTGGATCAAAGGTCAGGATATTTGCGTTGATGGCGGCATGGGCGCGATGGCCATGAGTGATATTTTGGAGCTTAATTCATGACAAACCCAGCCCTAATCCATCACAACGCCATACAATTTAAGAAATCGATCATCCAACTTTGCCCCAATATTTGGACAGCGGTTGGATATGCGGCCTCTACCCAGCATATGATTGTGGGGGCAAACAGTGTGACGATTGTCGATACGTCTGAAAGCACGAAAGCGGCTGAAAACGTGTTGGCAGAATTTCGCAAGATCACCGACAAACCTGTGGCGCGCATTATCTATACACACAGTCATCGCGATCACATTTCGGGCGCGTCTGTTTTTGCGCAAGGTAAAGATATTCCAATCATTGCAAGTGCAGGGTTTGCGTCTGATTTAATCGATGTCGATCCGGATATGATTGCACCAAGCCAAGCATTGGGCCGCCGTACCTTGGCGCAATTTGGGTTTGGTTTAACATCTGATCAACGTGTTAGCCTTGGATGTGGACCAGGTGAACGCCCGATGGAGGGGATGGGTGCAGGGCACATTGCCCCGACACAGTTGATAAGTGAAAATTGTTCCATGGATCTGGATGGTGTTCAAATCGATCTGATCATGGCGCCGGGTGAAACGTCAGATCACATGGTGGTCTGGGTGCCGGAACATGGCGTTTTGATCCCCGGCGATAATTGGTATCATGCGTTCCCCAATTTATATGCGATCCGTGGCACGCCTTACAGGGATTTCGGGGCGTGGGCACAAAGTCTGTTGATGCTAGAAGGTTTGCAAGCCAAGGTTTTGGCACCGGGCCACACCATGCCGGTTTTTGGAGCCAAGAACATAAGCGAGGTTTTATTGACCACGCGTGCCGCAATTTTGCACGTAATGCGCGATACCGCGGCGGGAATGGATGCTGGGCATTCCTTGGATGATATTGTCGCAAACCTAACGTTACCACCTGAAATCGCGGATAAACCCTGGTTAGGGGAATATTATGGCAAGGCATCCTGGGCAGCGCGTGCTTATGCGACAGGCACATTGGGTTGGTATGATGGGAACCCCACTAATTTGGGCAGTCTTGCCTCCAAAGACCGTGCCCAACGGATGGCGGATTTAGCAGGCGGCATAGATGCCCTGCAAAAGGCGGCTGAAAACACATCAAACATGCAGTGGCGACTCGAGTTGTGTGATCACCTGATCGCTCTTGATCAGCCCGTACAAAGTCTGAAGGCCAACGCGATGGAGGCGTTAGCCGACACAGAAATTAATGCGACCGCCCGAAATACCTATTTGTGGGAGGCAAAGCGTCTAAAAGAATTAGACGCATCCCAAGCTTCGTCCGATTAGTTTAGCCTGTGATATCAACGCGGTAACCGGCACGTGGAAAATGGACGCCAATGGCACCCACGTCTGTTTCGTGGCGCAATATACTGATGGTGTCGACAGTGGCCGAAACAATTTCGCCCTCAACAGGTTGTTCGCCGCCATTAAGGTCGGGTGAAACGGTAACCTGCATTCCAGGCGTTAATCCTTGCGGATCAAACGGATCAGTCGCGGGCAATGTGCACGGCGTGCAACTTGCCGCGCGTTCAATGGCATCCTCTGGTGACAGGTCGGTCATTGTACCATGTCCAATTGCATGGACCGTGTTTTCCCACCGTTCAAGATATTTGAATTCGGATAAGAATTTTGGCCCCTGATCCCAGCGTCCGCGCAAAAACCACGTCAGATGGTAGAGCTGCGCATCAATAGCAGCAGGGTTATCGCCCAGCAAAAATTTCCTGTTGTCGGATAGTTGATCGTTGGCCCAGCTTAAAGGTGCCCGCAATTGCGCGGCCAAATGGGGTAGGGCAGCATTAGCCGCACGTAACCCATCTGCCCAGTTTTCGCCTAGATACAGACGCCCACGATCCTGTGCAAAATCTTTGGGCAATGCATCGCCTGCTGACCCCAACACAACCTTAACCGTCAAGTCAAACAAGGCACCATCTGTCCATCGACTGAGCCACCACATCATTCCAGCTTCCGCAGTTGGAAAAAACGAAGGCGAAGGATGACGGTGTTCCAATTCGCGCAAAATACACTGTGAATCACAATAGATGTCCGCGCCAATTTGCATAACGGGCGTACGTCGGTATCCACCTGTAAGTTTGGTCAACATCGGCTTTGGCGTAAGGCGCGGAATTTCAACAGACCGCCATGCTAATCCTTTAATGCCCAAGGCCACGCGCGCTTTCTCAGCGACGGGCGATTGTGGATAGTTGTGCAGGATAATTTCATTTGCGGCGTCATTCATTTTATCAATCTCCGAGGCATCTGGTTTTCACTCTGGATATAGTAAGCGATGCCTCGAAGGTAGGCGAAAATTGATGGATAAACTATGGCGCGGGTGGCGCCATAGTTTATGCGGCATATTAGATAACACTCAAACAAGCACATTTTGCAATATGATTTATTTTCAACGAGGTACTGCCTTGTATTAATGCGCTTAGGTTGCCCAATCCACGGCGCCCAGTAACAATTAGATCCGCGCCACACTTTTCGGCACAGTCGGTGATTTCACTGGCCGGATCGCCAGCACCCAAATAGGTTTGATGGATGGTTTGCCCATGTTTTTTGGCAATGTCTTTGCCAGAATCCAAGATTTTGTTTCCCGCTTTTTCAACTTCTTCGGGCGCGGGCATGGTTGTAACAGTGTGATAGCCAGCAACCGCCCCCATAGCAAAAGCAACTGTTTTGGGTTGTGGCGTGTGAATGAGGTGCAACTCTGAACCGAATTTCGACGCCATTTCGCAAGCGGCCTTCAACGCATTTTCCGAAGTTTCAGAACCGTCGATACCCACAACTATTTTGTTAAACATTTTGTTTCCTTTCGTTGATTGCATGGGAAGCATGTTAGGACACGGCAAATGACATCGCATTGACCTATATCAAGGGAAATGAACGCCCTGCATCACCGTAAAATAGGTAATTCGATGAATTCAACCAATCCGCCATTATCATTTCCAACGAATTGGATTAAAGGAGAACAAACCAAAAGGAGAATGTCCATGTCTGCGTCCGAGAGTTTATCTGATCTAATTGCTAAGGTCCAAAAAGAGGCCAAGGCGACAGAGGTTCGGATTGCGGAAATTGGAACTTTGCCCGAAGCGTTAGATGCGGGGGACGAAGTCGTCACAGAATGGCAATCATTAGTGGTGTCGCTGGAACGCGCGGCGGTTGATATGTTTTCGTTGTTTGAAAAACGGATGCAACATCACTTTAAGCGCGGGCCATTTTCCAAAAAACTAGCGGCCTTATTGGTTTCAGAAAACAAACGTGATTTGGCCGATAGGGTTCAGCAGAATTATCTGGTCGTGAATGTGCTAAAACATGGGCAAGGGGCCAGTTACCGTGAATTGGTTAAATCCCCGGCTGCACTTGCCACGCTGAAAGAGCCTGATGGATTTGTGGAAATTGATGAAACGACACCGTCTGAATTCATCGACATTACAGCGCCTGGTTTCATAGACGCAATGGCCGCCACGATATTGGATGCGCAAGAATTTTTAGAGAACCGTTGAAAACTGAACTGATTTAAGTTGAATTTTACTAGTTTAACCGTGGCATTGATGTGCGGCGAAACTCACTCGGGGTGCTGCCCACACGTTGCGAAAAGGCACGCGTAAAATAAGCGGCAGATCGAAACCCAAGGCCCGCAGCGATATCTTTGATCGGGAGGGCGGTTTCTGATAGCATTTTACGTGCTTCAAAGAAAATCCGATCCAACAACAATGAAGAAGCTGGGCGACCACAGGTTTCGCGACAAGCACGGGATAGATGCGTGGGGGTAATGCCTAATTTTTCGGCATATGCCGCAACGGTTTTCCCGGTGTTAAAATCTTGTTCCAATAATTGACTATATGAGGCGGCCAATCGGTAAGCGGCACCAGAACGTCCTTTCGGTTCCACATTTTCCAGCTTGCGTTCGACCCAAATCGCCATCAATTCAATGATTGATTTGCAAACTTGTTCATAACCTGTGTTTTGAACATCCAGTTCTTGGCCAATGTTTTCCAGAAAGTCTGTCAACTCGTGCTGATCCGCCATCAATGGCAATCGCAAAATGGCTTGTTCTTCAAAACTGGATAGGCTGGTGGCGTTTGATAAGAACAGTGCGTGACCAGAGGTGGTACGCCCGCATTCAAAGCCATGCATCGCGTGGCTGGGAATAATCACAAGGGTATTTGCGGCATATCCATAGCGCACGCCATTGATCGTTAGGCGGCCTTGACCCTTTGTAAAGCACAACAAAACAGGAAAGGGATAGCTGCGCATCGCCTCGGTGCGCCATGTGCCGCCACGCGCCAATTGCTGAAGTGCAACATAGCGCAATCCCCCTAAAGGGGTGTCCTGTTTAAGATACATATTCTGCCTGCCGTTTTGTCTTTGTTTTTCAGCATATTGGCTGGCAAAGCGTAAAAAATCAAAATGGAAATGAATCAGGCGATTCGGTTGCTAAAAGTGTCGTTGCAGAATTGTTACGCAGGATCAAAGTGATGCCAGTCTTTCATGCGTTTTCTGAACCATGTTCGCTGTCTCTTGGCATATTGATGCGTGCCGGTTTTTGCGGCCTCAATCGCGGCGCCTAATTCCATATCTCCTTGTAAGTAAGCAATTAATTCAGCTGCACCTATGGCTTTGGCAGATGGAAGAATTGGGTTCCAGTTCGGTAAATTGGCCTTGGCTTCCTCTAGCGCGCCGCCTGAAATCATCATGTCAAAACGACGATCTATCCGTTCGTTCAACCATGGCTTTTTTGTGTCCAAAACGATGGGAAAACAGTTTTGCAACGCCAATAAAGGGGCAGGGGTCGCATCTTGCCAATCCGCAATGCCCTGATTTGTTTCTTTTAAAACCTCCCATGCGCGTTGAACACGTTTAGGGTTTTGAATGTCTATTCGACTGCGGGTTTTTTCGTCCAATTCGGAAAGCAAGCCAGCGATGCCGGTGTTTTCTAAGATACTTTCGCTTTTAATACGCCATTGCGGTGAAATTGCGGGAATTTCTACCAACCCCTCGGTTAGGGCCCTGAAATACAGTCCAGTACCGCCAACAATTATTGGTCTTTGCGTTTCATTTTGCAAAAGCGATGAAACATCACGCAGCCATTCGCCGACTGAATAAAGTGCATCACCTGAAACATGGCCGTACAAACGATGGGGGGCCAGTGCCTCTTCTTCTGCAGGTGGTCTTGCCGTTAACACGCGCCAATTGGAAAAAACCTGTAATGCATCGGCGTTTACAATCATGCCGCCCTGATTTTGCGCAATCTCTAAGGCAAGGGATGATTTGCCAGAGGCGGTGGGGCCAGCGATTAAAACCGGCTGATCAGGTCTGATTTGTGTAAGGTCAAACATCAAAATTCAATTCATTAACAAAAAAAGTGAACGATACCGAAAATAATCCGCGTGAAAGCGGGTCTAAGGCGTTGCGGTTAGCGGTGTTTTCAGACATTCTTTGCACACTCAAAAAAACAGCCCGGAAAGGCCCGATATGACAGCTGCATCTTCTGCCAACAGCGACACGTCTTACAAGAGGGTCATGTTAAAAATTTCTGGCGAGGCGTTGATGGGGGACCAAGGGTTTGGTCTTAATCCGCCGACTGTTGAAAGAATTGCCGCCGAAGTACAGCGTGTTCATGACCTTGGGATTGAGATTTGCATGGTTATTGGCGGCGGAAACATCTTCCGCGGTTTGCAAGGCAGCGCGCAGGGTATGGAACGCACAACAGCCGATTATATGGGCATGTTGGCCACAGTAATGAACGCGCTGGCGATGCAATCCGCCCTTGAGGCACTGGATATTCACACACGCGTTGTTTCAGCCATTCCAATGGATCAGGTTTGCGAGCCTTACATTCGTCGCCGCGCAGTGCGCCACCTTGAGAAAAAGCGGGTGGTGATTTTTGCCGCAGGCACAGGCAATCCGTATTTCACAACCGATACAGCAGCCACGCTTCGCGCCAGCGAAATGAGCTGTCAGGCGATCATCAAGGGCACTAAAGTCGACGGTGTTTATGACAAAGATCCTGCCAAGTTTGACGATGCCGTCCGTTATGACGAAATTTCTTATGATGATGTATTGCAAAAGAACCTAAAGGTTATGGATGCATCCGCCATTGCCCTTGCGCGTGACAATAATTTGCCGATCCTTGTGTTTTCACTAGATGAGCCCGGCGGATTTTGCACCATCATGGAAGGCAAGGGAACCTATACAAAGGTTGGCGGTTAACGTTATACCTGAGCTAACAATCAAAGCTGGCTGTATTTCCAGCCCAACGTAAAAGAGTGAAAAACCATGGCACAAGACGACCTAGACATTGACGTAGATGATCTGAAACGACGCATGGATGGCGCTATGACCAGCCTTAAGTCAGAATTTCAAACCCTGCGCACAGGTCGCGCGGCCGCCACGATGCTTGATCCTATTTCAGTCGAGGCATACGGCCAACGCACACCCATTAACCAAGTCGGTACAGTAAATGTGCCAGAACCACGGATGTTGACGATCAACGTTTGGGACAAAACAATGGTTCAGGCCGTTGAAAAAGCCATTCGTGAAAGTGGTCTGGGCATTAACCCAGTTGTTGATGGCACAATAATTCGTTTGCCAATCCCAGAACTAAACGAAGAACGTCGTCGTGAATTGACGAAAGTCGCTGCACAATATGCCGAAAGTGCGAAAGTTGCGGTTCGCAACGTACGTCGTGACGGCATGGATCAGATCAAAAAAGCCAAAGGTAATGGCATGGGTGAGGATGATCAAAAAATCTGGGCCGATGAAATTCAAGAGGTCACAGACGCCGCTATTGCGGCAGTCGACGCAAGCTTGGCGGCCAAGCAAGAAGAGATTATGCAGGTTTAACCCGGAAAGGGTGCTGATGTCTGATCAGAAAACAGGACCAAACCATGTCGCCATCATTATGGATGGCAACGGGCGTTGGGCTGTGCAAAAGGGGCGGCCAAGACTATTTGGTCACCAAGCCGGTGCACGGCGCGTGCGGGAAATTGTCGAAGCGTGCCCTGACTTGGGCGTGCGTTACGTGTCGATTTTCGCCTTTTCCACCGAAAACTGGAAGCGTACCCAAACCGAAGTTGCGGGGCTTATGGCCCTGTTTCGCCGCTATATTGCGAAAGAAATGCAAGAATTCATGCGCCAGGGTGTGCGGGTTCGTTTCATCGGTGACCGTATCAAGTTGGATCGCAAATTGCGCGAGTTGATGGATGAAGTTGAAGAGTTGACCAAGGCCAACACGCTTACCGATTTGACGATCGCGTTGAATTACGGGGGGCGCGATGAGGTGGCACGTGCGTCTCGACGTATGGCCCGCGATGTGGCCTTGGGTAAAATTGATCCTGAAACCGTCGATGAAACGACATTGGCGCGGTATTTGGATACGTGTTTCTTGCCCGATCCTGATCTGGTGATCCGAACATCCGGCGAGGCACGAATTTCAAATTTCCTATTATGGCAATCGGCCTATGCTGAATATGAATTCATCGATACTTTGTGGCCAGATTTTACACCGGAAATTTTCCAAGGTTTGATTGAACAATATGCTGGCCGTAGCCGGCGTTTTGGGGCCGTAAGTGCATGAACAAAACTGTAAGTAATTCCGGTCTTTGGGCTGATTTAGCGCCGCGTGTCATTTCCGGTGCGTTGATGGCGGCCCTTGGCGTGACGGCTATTCACCTAGGTGGCATTTGGTTTCATGGCCTCATTGCCATTGTGATCGGCATCATGATTTGGGAACTCTCCCAAATGTTATCACCGAAAATTTCATATCTTTCCGTGCTTTATGGCATTTTCGGCGGCGCACTCGTTTTAGCCGCCCCAACCATACCCCTTAAGGTTCTGTCGCTTCTGACGTGTTTATTCGCGGTCTTTGGGATGTTGAATTTCGCCAATAACCGCGCGCTATTTGCCATTTTTGTGATTGCCCTTTTAACTGCAGGTATCGGGCTTGTTGGTTTTCGCGCGGATCATGGTGGCACATGGTTGTTTTGGCTGGTTTTGGTGGTGATCGTAACTGATATTGCGGGCTATTTTGCTGGGCGTATTTTTGGCGGCCCCAAATTTTGGCCTAAGGTCAGCCCTAAAAAGACGTGGTCCGGTACCATTGCAGGATGGGTTGGTGCCCTCGGTGTTGGTGCCTTATTCCTGTCGTTTACACGCGCTGGATGGGATTTGTTGTGGATTTCGGTCTTGTTGGCCTTTGCAAGCCAACTTGGTGACATCGCCGAAAGTGCGCTAAAACGTAAGGTTGGCGTGAAAGACAGTTCATCCCTTATTCCCGGACATGGCGGTATGTTTGACCGTTTCGACGGTGTTCTTGGTGCGGTGCTGTTCATGCTACTGGTCGCGATATTTGTTGATGTGCCAGGTATCTCTATCCGATGACCCGTAAGGTTTCGATTTTCGGCTCGACCGGTTCAATCGGTCAAAATACTGTTGATCTGATTGCCCGAAAACCAGAAGACTATGATGTGGTCGCCCTAACAGGTGGTCGAAATATTTCGGATTTGGCACAACAAGCCCAAGCATTAAATGCAAAAGTGGCCGTTACGGCGCATGACGAATGTTATCAGGATCTTAAGGATGCACTCGCAGGCACAGAAATCAAGGTGGCGTCTGGCGCTGAGGCCATCGTCGCGGCAGCTATGGAGCCCATTGATTGGGGCATGTCGGCAATTATTGGCTATGCTGGTCTGGCACCAGGAATTGAAGTTCTAAAACAAGGCTCAACCCTTGCCTTGGCCAATAAAGAAACGCTGGTTGCAGCGGGCCCATTGGTGATGGACTTAACGGCAAAACATAACGCCTGTTTACTGCCTGTGGATAGCGAACATTCCGCCATTTTCCAAGCACTCGTAGGCGAAGACATCAGCGCTGTTGAGAAGATCACAATCACTGCGTCTGGTGGCCCGTTCAGAACATGGAGCGCCAGTGAAATGGCGTCTGCAACCTTGGAACAGGCTTTGGCACATCCAACATGGGAAATGGGGCAACGGATCAGTATTGACAGCGCAAGCATGTTTAACAAGGCCATGGAAGTTTTGGAAACCAAAGCATTTTTTGATGTTGAAATGGATCAGATCGATGTGCTGGTTCATCCGCAATCTCTGGTGCATGCCATGGTTTCATTCAAGGACGGCGCGGTGATGGCGCATATGGGAATGTCGGACATGCGCCATGCGATTGGTTATGCGTTAAATTGGCCATCTCGTTTGGATTTACCCGTGGCGCGTCTTGATTTGGCCCGCGTAGGTACATTGACGTTTGAGGCACCCGACGAAACGCGATTTCCAGCGCTGCGTTTAGCGCGTGAAGTGGCGCAAATGGGCGGACTAATGGGCGCCGCATTTAATGGTGCCAAAGAGGCCGCACTAGATCTGTTCATGGCCCGCAAAATTGGATTTTGCGATATGGCTGAACGAGTAGAATTGGCGATCACCAAGATTTCGGCGGAATCCAGCCTTACCAGTGCCACGGTTAACCTTGAAAACGTCGCTGAAATGGATCAACTGGCCCGCAGGCTGGTTAAACAATAATAGGAAAACGGGGCGAAAATGGCGGACATATTAGCAGGTTTTGGTGGGTTCTCTTGGGCGATATTGGCCTTTATTGTTGCCCTTTCAATAATCGTCACGGTGCATGAGTACGGCCATTACATTGTTGGTCGATGGTGTGGGATCAAAGCCGAAGTATTTTCGTTGGGGTTTGGCCCCGTCCTGTTTTCACGTCACGACAAACACGGCACACGTTGGCAACTGGCGGCCCTGCCTTTTGGGGGATACGTAAAATTTTTAGGTGACGCGAATGCAGCAAGCCAACCCGATGGCGAAGCTGTCGCTGCCCTTAGCGACGAAGATGCCGCCAAATCGATGTTTGGTGCTGCTCTTTGGCGTCGCGCGCTGACGGTACTTGCGGGCCCTGTTTTTAACTTTGTGCTTACGATCATCATTTTCGCTGTTATCGCATTGTCACGTGGATTGCCTGTTGATGAACCCAAAATCGGCGCAATCAAAAACAATCCAGCAGGTGTAAGCGAACTTCAGGCAGGTGATTTGATCTTGGAACTGAATGGCGTGCCAGTTGACAGTTACAAGGCGTTTTTCAGCCAAAGCGACACGATTGAACAGCCAACAGTTGACTATCTTGTTGAACGAAAAGGCGCGACAATGGCCATAACTGGCCCCAACCCAAGCCCCGCTTTGGTGGATCGTGTATCCTTTGGTTCTGCTGCGGAAGACGCCGGTTTAGAGGAAGGTGATGTAATCATCGCCGTTAATGATGCGCCTGTGGCAACATTCCAAAATCTTATGGCTATTGTCGCGGAGCTTGATGGGGCACCCATGCGCCTAACAATCTGGCGTGCAGATGCCGATGGGCAAGGCGCGACTGAATTTGACGTCGAATTGGCACCGCGTCGTTCTGATTTGCCGCTGCCAGAAGGTGGCTTTGAAACCCGTTGGCTAATCGGAATCAGCGGTTCCACGCTGTTTGAACCTGTGCTTGAGGCACCCAGCGTTTGGGGATCGGTTTCCTATGGCGCAAGCCGGGTCTGGTCAATTGTTACAGGAAGCCTATCAGCACTTTCACATATCGTGAGTGGGGCAATCAGTACCTGTAACCTACAGGGGCCAATTGGCATCGCTGAAACGTCGGGCAATGTTGCATCAAATGGCATATTGGATTTCGTCATTCTGATCGCCGTTCTATCAACGGCCATCGGCATGATGAACCTTTTCCCAATTCCGGTGTTGGATGGGGGGCATTTGCTGTTTTATGCATATGAGGCTGTGACAGGTAACCCACCACCTGAAAAAGCGCTAAGATTGCTTTTTGCCGCCGGAATGGCACTGGTTCTGGGCATGATGATCTTTTCGGTGTTCAACGATTTTCTGTGCCCATAGGCAATAAATCTTTGATGCAATCAATTGACTCAACGTCATGGGCTAAATTGCGGAATAGTCACAACCTTTTCTCGGCTGGGTCACATTTGCGCCCCATTTGACGGGCATCTTGGATCTATCGTTCAAGAAAGGATATCAAATGCGTTACATTCAATCTGGTTATCAAGGTGTTTCCCTGCTGATGGGGCTGAATGCTGACCGTTTCATCATGCTTGGCGCTGTTGGTGGTGCGTTGTTGGCTGGTGCCTTCATCGGATCACTTTAAGACATTTCCGATATCGTGCCATAAAGGTGCGGTAAATACGTCCCTAAACTTCATGCGGCCCCCTGTGGATAACTCCACATGGGCCGTTCTTGTTTTTGACATCTGTGTCTATTCCCGTTAGCAACACTATATCTGGGACTAACAAGGCGAGAATCGCTGCTATGGGCACTAATTATCGAGTTGAAGCAATTGCAAAGTCGCGTGGTCTTAAATCCACGATTTATTGTACTTTTCTAACATTTATTGTTCTTTGCGCAATGATCTGGGCATGTGCTGCTGAGGCTCAGCCATATCGTTTCACATCTGTTAGCATCGAAGGCAATCAACGCGTCGAAAGTAACACGGTTCTCAGCTATACTGGCATTAAACGTGGCGAAACAGTTACGGGTGGTCAGCTGAATGCCGCTTATCAGAATTTGCTTGGTTCTGGACTTTTTGAAAGCGTTGAAATTGTTCCGCAGGGCAATCGTTTGAAAATTGTCGTAAAAGAATACCCAACAATCAGTCGTATTAACGTCGAGGGCAATAAGCGTCTAAAAGATGAGGATATCTTAGAGTTTTTGCAATCCAAGTCACGCCGTGTGTATAGCCCCAGTATTGCAGAAGCAGATGCTGCACAAATCACCGCTGCATATCGCCAACAAGGGCGTTTGTCCGCGACAGTAACGCCCGTTTTAATTCCACGCTCTGAAAACCGTGTGGATTTGGTATTCGAAGTGACAGAAGGGCGTGTTGTTGCTAATGAACGGATTGGTTTTGTCGGCAACCGTTACTTCTCTGACCGTCGTCTGCGTCGTGTTCTTGAAACAAAACAGGCTGGGCTCTTCCGGGCTTTTATTAAATCAGATTCATTCATTGCGGATCGTTTGGAATTTGACAAACAGTTGCTTGCAGATTTCTATATCTCGCGCGGGTTTGTGGATTTCAACATTCCTGACGTGACAGCCGAGGCCGCGCGTACGCGTGACGCCTATTTCATTACGTTCTCAATTCAGGAAGGTCAGCAATTCAAAATTGGCGAAGTTACGACTTCTAGTGATCTGGCTGAAATTGACCCCGATGCATATCTGGCGATTTTGAAAATTAAGACGGGTCAGGTCTATTCTCCAAGCGGGGTCGAGAATTCGATTGCGCGATTAGAGCGTCTGGCGTTGCAGCAAGACTTGAATTTCATCCGCGCAACACCGCGGATTACACGTAATGACGCTGACTTAACTTTAGATATCGAATTTGTTCTGGAAAAGGGTCCGCGGATATTTGTTGAGCGTATCGATATCGAAGGAAATAACACAACTTTGGATCGCGTTGTCCGGAACGAATTTGATACCGTTGAGGGTGATCCGTTTAACCCTCGCGCAATCCTCAATGCGGCTGAGCGTATCCGTGCAATGGGCTTCTTTAGCAGTGCAGAAGTTGAAACACGCGAAGGATCCGCGCCAGATCAAATCGTTTTGGATGTTGATGTCGAAGAGCAACCGACTGGTTCTCTTGGTTTCGGTGCCAGTTATTCGACAACATCAGGTATTGGGCTAAATGCGAACTTTTCTGAAACCAATTTCCTTGGCCGGGGACAAACGCTAAGTGCCACGATTGGAACGGTTGATAACGCTAGATCTTTGACTTTGGCCTTCGCTGAACCAAACTACCTAGGTCGTGAGCTTAGCTTTGCGATTAATGGGGGTTATTCTGAAGACACCGCAGATAAATACCAAGTAACTAACTTCTTCTTTTCACCATCGTTTGAATTCCCCGTCAGTGAAAATGGGCGTTTTCAAGTAAGGCTCGGATTTAGATACGAGGACATCAGTTCGGTAGATGCCGCTGCATCGGCCGACATAATTGCAGATTCTGGCAACCTTTGGAAAAGCAGCGTTGGGTATAAATACTCGTTTGATAGTCGAAAAACTGGCCTTAATCCTAATGCTGGCTATTTGTTGAGTTTTGAACAAGACTATGTCGGCCCTGGTTCTTCTGCTCAGTATATCCGGACCTTAGCGAAAGCCCAGGCGGAACAAAGCATTATGCAAGAAGAGGTAATTTTGCGTGCTGCATTTGAAGCTGGTGCTATCAATGTTTTGTCTGGATCAACCAAAATCACAGATCGATTTTTCTTAAATACGGCGCAGATGCGCGGTTTCGAACCCAACTCAATTGGTCCATATGATACAGCAACGTCGGATCCTTTGGGTGGTAACTTTTATGCCGCTGCACGTTTTGAGGCAGAATTCCCAATCGGCTTGCCTGCTGAATATGGAATTACTGGCGGCGCATTCTTGGATGTAGGTTCGGTTTGGGGGCTGGATGATAAATCATCGGTTCCCGGTATTGATGACGGTCTGCATCTAAGATCTGCAGCTGGGGTTTCTATCTTTTGGAAAACTGCAATTGGACCGCTGCGTTTCAATTTCTCACGTCCAATTTTGAAACAATCAACTGATAAAGAGCTAAACTTCGAATTCACGATTTCAACAGCGTTCTAAATGAGGCCGCTTAACTTCATAGCGGCTTGTATTTGGGGGGTCATGCTTACTTGGGCTATTCCTGCCCAAGCACAGTTTTCGTTGGGTTCTGAAATTTCAGGCGGCGTATTTACTGTCGATCAAGAAATCGTTTTTCAAAGAACGCTGTTTGGCAAACGACTGGTAGAATCCTTTCAAAATGAAGTCTTTTTGTTAAATTCTGAAAATGAACGGGTTTCTGTTGAGCTGAAAGAAGAAGAAGAAGCACTTACCGTGCAGCGCGGCATTCTTGATCAGGCAGAATTTCGAGCCCTCGCATTGGCGTTTGACCAAAAAGTGGTCGCGATACGCGATAAACAACGTGAAAAAGAACGTGAATTGGCGAACATTTCTGACCTGAATCGACAGTTTTTTCAGACTGAAACGCGCGCAGTAATTCTTAAAGTTCTTAAAGAAAATCAAGTCGGTGTCCTTGTCGATACGCGTGCCGTCATCTGGTCTGCGCCTGAAACCGATTTAACAGATCAAATCATCTCGCGTATTGATGCCGACCTTGGTGTTGGACCTGATCGTTAAAGGTTCTGCGAAAGCAGTTTTTCTGAACTTGTGACAAGTTGCTTGAATTGTTATGGCTAAGTTAAGCAAAATTAAGGGGGGACAAACTATGTCCGAAGATAAACCAACATCCGCCGATCTTGATCTGATCAAACGCATTATTCCGCATCGTTATCCGTTTTTGTTGGTTGATAAGGTTCGCGACATTGTTCCGCACAAAAGTGCTGTTGGCATTAAGAATGTGACAGCCAATGAGCCCCATTTTGAAGGCCACTTCCCAAAGGCACCAATTATGCCTGGTGTAATGATTGTTGAGGCTATGGCCCAGTCAGCAGCGGTTCTAGTTGGGATCACACTTGATTTGGTCGACAAGGAATTGCTGGTCTATTTCATGGCGCTTGATAACGTGAAATTCCGTCGCAAAGTTGTGCCCGGTGATGTACTTGAAATGCACGTCGAGGTAACACGCGGGCGCGGTAAGGTTTGGAAATTCCATGGCGTTGCATCTGTGGATGGTGAGGTTGCCGCCGAGGCCGATTTGACCGCAATGTTCGACATGACAGGCGACTAATATGAGCATCGATACCACTGCAAATATCCACGCATCTGCAGTGGTTGAAGAGGGCGCCATCGTTGGGCCTGATTGTCAAATCGGGGCATTTTCCGTTGTTGGGCCAAATGTGCGCCTAGGGCGCGGTGTGATCATCAAAAACCACGCTGTTGTAACCGGCTGGACGGAAATTGGCGATGAAACAATTGTATTTCCTTTCGCTTGTGTGGGCGAAGTCCCACAAGATTTAAAATACGCAGGCGAAGAAACACGTCTGGTTGTCGGCAAGCGCAATCGCATTCGTGAAGGGGCTACGCTTAATCTTGGGACAGCTGGCGGTGGCGGGTTAACCCAAGTGGGCGATGATTGCCTATTTATGACAGGTGCGCATGTTGGCCATGATGTGATTGTTGGCAATCGCGTGATTATGGCCAATCAATCGGCCCTCGCTGGTCATTGTATTGTCGATGATGACGTAATCATTGGCGGCCTTTCTGGCATCCACCAGTGGGTGCGGATTGGCAAAGGTGCTATTATTGGCGCCGTAACAATGGTCACGAATGACGTGATACCGCATGGACTGGTTCAAGGCCCTCGTGGCACGCTAGATGGGTTGAACCTTGTTGGGCTGAAACGCAAAGGCGTTGATCGCACTGACATTATGGCATTACGCGCGGCGTTTCAGGCTTTGGCACAGGGCGAGGGTGCTTTCCAAGAACGGGCACGTCGTTTGGGCGAAGAAAACGAAAGCGACCTCGTTCGTGAAATCGTTGATTTCGTTCTGGGCGCCAGTGATCGTTCTTATCTAACACCGAGTTGATATCATGACTGTTGGTATCATTGCCGGAAGTGGTTCATTGCCCGAAATGTTGTCTGCTGAAACGGCAGGGGTCTTGGTGCGCCTCAAAGGCGTCGCAACCACGGCGAACAGCAAAAATACAATCATAGAAGCCGAATTTGAACGATTGGGTGAATTGTTCGCGGCTTTGCATGACGAAGGAGTAACCAAGCTAGTATTTGCAGGTGCGATGCAACGTCCGGCCCTTGATCCTGCGCGTCTTGATTCAACCACGATGCAATTGGCGCCACGTATCATGGCCGCATTAGCCAAAGGTGATGATGGATTGCTTCGCGAAGTTTTGGCCATCTTCACTGAAGCAGGATTTGAAATCGTTGCTGCCCACGATTTGTTGCCAGATCTTTTGGTGATGGACGGAATAATGTGTGGTGCTGAACTGGATAAGTTACAAAACGATGCTCTGCGTGGTATTGAAATCCTTGCGGCCCTAAGCCCACTTGATGTGGGGCAAGGATGTGTTGTCAGTAACGGACAATGCATCGGCATTGAAACCCTGCAAGGCACCGATCAATTATTGAAATTTGTGCAAAACACCCGTGTTCAGTTGCCCAAAGGTGGGGTTTTGGTGAAGCGCACAAAATCTGGTCAGGACTTACGCATTGATATGCCAACCATTGGCCCCGCCACGATCAAAGCTGTAAGTGATGCAGGGTTAACCGGCATTTGCTTGCAGGCAGGACACGTCATGGTTCTAGATCGTGCGCAGACTATTCAATTGGCAGATGACGCGGGCATCACCATCTGGGCCAGTGCATGAAGGATGTGAATGCGCCTGTGTTCTTTCTTGTGGCGGGTGAACCTTCGGGCGATCGATTAGGTGCCGCATTGATGAAGGGGCTGCGCGAACTGGTTCCAGACGTTGTTTTTCATGGCGTTGGCGGTGTTGAAATGCAAGCGGCAGGCCTGAATAGCATTTTCCCAATGGATGAGCTTAGCGTTATGGGGCTGGCTGAAATTCTGCCTAAATACTTCGCCCTAAAACGTCGTATAAAACAAACCGCTGAGGCGGTGATTGAATTGTCACCCGATGCCTTGATCACAATTGATAGCCCGGATTTTTCATTTCGTGTGGCTAAACAAGTGAAAGCGGCAAGCGACATTCGCACGGTTCATTATGTGGCCCCTACTGTTTGGGCATGGCGCCCAGGGCGCGTTGCCAAACTGCAAGGCGTGATCGACCAAATGCTGGCGCTTTTCCCGTTTGAACCAAAATACTGGGCGGACAGCAGCATTCAATGTGATTTTGTAGGGCATCCAATTGTGGCTGAAGTGGCGGCAAACCCCGCTGATCTGCCTGCTGTTATTGATGAGAAGAGGAAAACACTGGTCGTTCTACCGGGGTCACGTAAGTCTGAAATTAAACGTTTGGCGCCAATTTTTGGGGCGGCAATTCATAAGATCAAGGCGGTGCATCCGGATTTGCAAATCACAGTTGCCGCGGCGCGATCTGTGGCAAATGAATTAACGCAACAAATGGAAAGCTGGCCTGCAGGCTGTTTACTCTTTGATCCCAGTGGCATGTCGGTTGAGACAGCCGAGGCGCAGAAACGGGCAATATATGCGCAGGCTGATTTTGCGTTGGCGGCTTCTGGCACCGTTTCATTAGAATTGGCGGCTGCAAACACGCCAATGGTGGTTGCCTATGATCTTGCGCCTCTTTCGCGGATCATCATGCGCCGTCTTTACCGTCAAGATACAGTAACTTTGGTAAACTTGATCAGTGACACTCGCCATGTGCCAGAATTTTTGTTGGAAAATTGCACGCCAGATAAAATCACAAAAGGTGTCACATCGCTGATGAACTCGGATCAAGTGCAAATGCGCCAACGTGATGCGATGAGCGATACAATGGCTGCATTAGGGCAGGGTGGTGAGGCCCCTGGTCTGCGGGCTGCAAAGGCAATTTTGCGTGATCTTAGTGATCGTCCGGCGGAATAAGTCCTAGGCCGCGCAAATAGATCCCAATACCACTTTCAAGGAGTTCCTCGGGTGGAAACTGTCCCTTGGCCCCAGGATTGCCTCGGGCAAATAATTCGACAACACCGTGACTTAGCGCCCAAATATGGGCGGAAAACATCGCAGATGGCGGACGTTTGTCGGCAGGAATATGTTGTGAGAGGGAATCTGCGGCGCGGGTAAGCACGCCTTGGGCACGGGTGGCGGCCAAATTAAGATCGGGATATGCATTTAATGAAAGGCCACTTTCAAACATTGCCTGATAATGGCCTGGATATTTGCGTGCAAAGGCAAGATAGGCACGACCTGTTGCCTCAAATGCGGCCAAGGCTGAGGGTTTCCCATCACGATAAGCGTATTCCATAAGGTCCGCGAAAATGTCGTACCCTTGTTGCGCGCCTTCCGCGATTAATTCTTCGCGGCCACCGAAATGACGGTACACGGCAGCGGGCGTAACCCCAGCGGTTTTTGCCGCCTCGGCCAAGGTGAAACCAGTTGGCCCCTTCTGTTCGATCAAAATCAACGCCGCATCGACCAAAGCCTGACGTAAATTTCCATGGTGATAGCCGCGTTTAGACATCCCAGATATCTGGCCCGCCGCAAATTTGGCCGTCGATGTCATTGACGAAGGCATCATCGCGACCCGTATAAGGAAGCCGTGATAGAACGGTTTTGATAGCAGCAATCCTTGCACGTCGCTTGTCGTCTGATCGCACAACGGTCCATGGTGCATTTTCACTGTGGCTGCGGGTTAAAGTTTCCTTGATGGCGTCAGAATAAGCATCCCAACGGTTTAGACCTTCAACGTCAATCCAGCTTAGTTTCCATTGCTTTAGCGGATCTTTTTCGCGTTCCAAGAAACGGTTCAACTGTTCCGCACGTCCGACATTCAACCAAATCTTAGTCAGATAGATACCGTCATTAATCAACAGATTTTCATAATCCGCCAATTGACCAAAGAAAACCTCTCGTTGATCGGGGGTACAGAATTCAAACACATGTTCCACAACACCACGATTATACCAACTGCGATCAAACAATGACATTTCTTCGCGTGCAGGTAATTCTTTGATATAACGTTGGAAATACCATTCGCCCTGTTCGCGTTCGGTGGGTTTGGTCAGGGCCACGATCCGCGCAATTCGCGAACTAAGGTGTTGGGTGATCCGCTTGATTGTGCCGCCTTTGCCAGCCGCATCGCGCCCTTCAAAAACCACTGCTACACGGGCGCCAGTTTCTTTAACCCAAGCCTGCATTTTGACCAATTCAATCTGCAAAGCGGCCATTTCCGCCTCGTAGTCCTGTTTGTTCATTACTTTTGCAAAAGGGTATTTGGGATTTAGAACATGCTTCTTTTTGGCCGTCGCAATGGCGTCACGCACATCTTGCGGCGCATCATTTTTGTAATAAGCACTGATTTTGCCGTCAAAAGGAAGGGTCATTGTGGGCTCCGATTTATTATTGCCAGCCTACCGCGAATTCTGTGGGCCGCATAGCGCCTAGTTGCCAATTTCAGCCATATCGTAAGGGGTGGATTGGTAAATTTGGTTCAACCAGTTTCCATAAAGCAAATGCGCGTGGCTGCGCCAACGATTAAGGGGCGCGCGGTTGGGATCATCATTGGGATAATAATGACACGGCACATTTATTGGCGTGCCCGCTTCAACGTCGCGATCATATTCTTGTTTCAGCGTGCCATCATCATATTCAAAGTGGTTAAATATATAAAGCGCACGATGGTCCTTATCTTCAACCAAGGCAGGGCCTGTTTCAGGTGAGCCAAGCAAAGTTTTCAACCCATTTGCCTGATCGATTTCATCCTGTTTCATTTCCGTCCAGCGGCTAACGGGGATCACGCATTCATCGGAAAAACCACGTAAGAAAGGCGAGGCCTTTTCAAGGTTTTCATGACGAAAACACCCAAATGCCTTGGCATCCAGCATATGTTTCTTAACACCGTGAAAATAGTTGATCATGGCCATGCCACCCCAGCAAACGCCAAATGTGGAATGCACATTGGTCTGCGTCCAATTCATCACCTCAATCAGCTCGTTCCAATAGGTCACATCGCTGAATTCCAAGTGTTCAATTGGGGCGCCGGTGATGATTAACCCATCAAATTTCTCATCCTTAACCTCTTGAAAAGGTTTGTAGAACGTTTCCATGTGTGCCGCTGACGTATTGCGGGTTTGATGTTCTGACATGCGAATTAGGGTCAGATCAATCTGCAAAGGCGTGGCCCCAATGAGGCGTGCAAATTGGGTTTCTGTTTGAATTTTCTTGGGCATTAAATTCAACAGGCCAATTTTTAGGGGGCGAATGTCTTGACGTGCGGCTTTGCGACGTGAAATCACCATCACGCCTTCTTCTTCCAATACTCGGAAGGCAGGCAAGTCAGAGGGTAATTTTATCGGCATGATATCGTTCCTAGTGGGGCTATTTACGTAAGCTTAGTTTGCTTGTTTTCCAAGGGCATCAGCAATGAGCCTGTCAAAATCAGTGGCATTTGACACATTGGCAACATCATCTGCCATAACTGTAACCCCCCATTTTTCAGCCATTGCGGCATAGATCGGCTCACGATGTTTCATTGCTTGACGATATGTCCAACGCACGAAATCGTCTGGATCAACTTTATCTTCAGCCACACCGTTAAGTGACAGATATTGTGACCATTTTTCCGTTAGAAACGCGGGTGAATAATACATTGGCTTTGGTGCACGATCAAAACGTGCAGCAAGGCGATCTATGTGACTATCGTCCCCCTTGATCCAAACCAACAAGTTGTCTTGTGACAGGGAACTAAGAACAGGGTCATCCGGATTGTTTGGTTCAACCACTTCACAAATCGAGCCGCCGGTATCGCAGATGAAATGCGGATAACCATAAATTGCCTGAGCGCGATCAATGAAATATCGGCTGTCCAAAAGTGACGCTATTTCTGCCTCTCGATGCAATGCTTGGCGCCGCATATATTCGTCAAACGGCACGCCGCCTTTGGCAGGATCCCCTGGTTTACCCAAATAAGTAGAAAGCGGGGCAAGATTGTTAAACGAGATATTTGACCCGATATAGATTGAATCCGTACGCAAAAGATTAGCTATGAAGGGTTCTTTCATGGCCTCGCGTTTGATGTTGTCTAAGATATGTTCACCCATATAACGGGTGCCGATACGGTAATCGATGCTGTAATGATACCACTCGCCAGTATCGCGCAACATATTGGCGACATGGGTTTTTCCCAAGCCTGACATGCCAAATATCAACACACGTTTTTCACGGGCGTTGTGCCACTCATCAGCAGAATTATAAAACATGACGCGCCCTTTGGTTTTTTATCTTAGGTAACGCCAAAGCCCGTTTCGATCAAACAGAAAACCGTCGTCGCAAGTATTGTTCCAAACGTCCATCTAGAATGAACATGCCAAGCGCAAGGACGCCAAAGCCGATGAATGCGCGAAAATGCAATGCTTCACCTAAAACAAGCGATCCTAGGATAACAGCAACAGGTGGGATGAGCAGGGTGCAAAGCATCAAATTTCCACTGCCGGCCATGCTAAGCACGCGGTAATACAGCAGGTAGGCAAGCGCCGTTGCAAATACGGTCATGTAAAAGATGGCCATCCAAGTGCTTGGCATAAGGGTCAAGTCAAATGGTCCTTCAAAGTACCAGGCCAAAGGCACCATGATTAGTGTGGCCGCTGTCACCATACCTGCTGCCGATAATTGCGAGGGTAAATGCCCTAGTTGGGCCCGTGCCCATGAGCCAGCCAATGCATACGAAAACGTCGCGCCCAAAATGGCTAATTGCGCCAATGACTTGATGTTAAATTCTTGCAGGTTCTCTAACCCAAGCGTAATGGCCATACCCAAAAAACCTAAGACTACACCAATGCCGCGGCGTAGGGTAATTGGCTCGTCTTTGAAAAACAAAGCCGCCAAAAGAATACCAAAGGGTGCAGTTGCGCCGTTCAAAATTGAGGTTAACCCCGTTTCGATATAAAGCTGACCCCAAGCAAAAAGGGCAAATGGAATGGCGTTATTTAACGCACCCATAACAAAGAATGCGCCCCAAATTTTACCACTGCCAGGAATAGAAATACCGCGATATAAAACAACGCCCCACAAGATAAACGCCGCCCAAAAGATACGATGCGCCACAGTTGTGAAAACGCCAACTTCGTTCAACGTAATGCGCATGGCCAGGAACGATCCGCCCCAGATCAACGCCAGCAATAATAGTTCGCCCCACGCGCGGCTGCTTAATGTTTGGTTTTGTGTCATGCCTGCGATTTAGCTTTTGATTTGATCTGTTGTCGATCCGTTTTTTGCGCAACAAAAAAAAACCGCCACATTGGGCGGATTCTTATTCACATTTCGAGAAGTTCTGTATTTAGAACCGATACCCAATTTTCATACCAAACGCCAAGGCGTTATTGCCCGAAAAATTGGCAAATGCTACGTTCGTGCCTGATTTTGGATTGGCATCGCCAACTTTAGTATAGCTTACACCTCCAGAAATTTCGACTTTGTCCATGGTGTATTTTAGGCCAAGACCGATACCCAATTTACCATTTGTTGGTGAAAGCGGGGATACCAATGGATCACCTTCTTTTTCATAAGAAAGCGAGATTGAGCCTGAAAGCTTGTCGCTGAATTTGCGACCGATACCAATGTTATACGTAGTAGAGTCATCCAGATCGGCCAAATCGGCGCCAAAAACGGGTGGAATTACGTCAAAATCACCCCATTTGGCATAACGAATTGAACCAAATACCAAGGTATCTGCGGCGATACCGGATTGAAATTCCAAATTCCAAGATTCTGGCGTTTCAACATTTGTTATGCCTGTTGACGCGCCATTTTCAGTCGTCGCAAAATTATGTTTCACTTTGGAATTATAAGTTAGTGCAACACGCAACGCTATTTCTGGAATTTCATAAGCAGCACCAACAGAATACCCAAGGCCCATGTTAGACGCAAACGTCGCGGCATATAGCAGGCCGAACCCCCCAAAACCAGCACCACCCAAAGATAGATCAGAGTTTATTGTTTGCGCACGTAATCCGCCGTGAACACTAATTCTATCACTGAATTTGTACCGCAACATGGTTGTGATCGCAGATGAATTAATCTTTGCGCCTGTTGAACCAAAATTCACACCAGTCGCGCCATATGCGGTATCCGAACCAAAAGGTTGATCCAAAATAATCGCATAAGACAGCTGATCGTTTACATCGGTTTTGAAACCCAGTTGAGTTTGCGAATAATTGTTCGCTACATTGCTGATGGTTTCGGTGTTAACAGTGCCGTTCCCCACGCCACTTGCCGTTGGTTTGATCATGCCAAAGCTCAGTTCAGCATAGGTCCCTTTTTCAAACAGAATGCTCATGCTTTGCCCAGATCGATCTAATCCGCCTGCATAGGCGGATGATCCCAGCATCACGGCGCAAGCGCTAAGAATGAGTGTTTTTTTCACGCGACGTTTTCCCTTTTGAGTGTTCGTTGTCCCGAAAACAGCTTTCCACAAAAAAAGCCTAAAAAATAACTTGCCTTGACGACAGCCAGCACAATCAGAGGGGTTGCGCGGCAAAAATATCACATTTAGGGTGTTTTCAAGGGTTTTTGCGGCTAGTTCGACGTCGAGCGCATCTCGGATCGAATGTTTATATAGTTCGCTGCAAATATTACCACCGCGCCAAATATGATCATGGGATCCAGTGGTTCGGCGTAAATCATTGCACCAACAACAGCGACGACTGGCAAACGGGCAAAATCCATCGGCGTTACCACCGACGCTGGTGCAAGATGCAGGGCGCGTGTCAGGCTGAAATGGGCCAATAAACCCGCGCAGCCAACCAGTGTTACCCAAAAAAGATTGATGCCACTTGGCCAAGTGATGACGCCATCAAAACCAGCACAAAGCGCCCCAAAAACAGCCTGAAGGATTGTTAACCAAAACAGAATGGTCAAAATGTTCTCGCTTTGGGTTAACTTTTTGGTGGTAATTGCTGTGATGGCAAAGGCGATAGCCGCGGTGGCGGCGGCGATGATGCCTATGCTTAATCCCATGCTACCAGGGCGTGTTACAATCAAAATACCGATAAACCCAAGACCAATGGCAAGGGATTTTGTTCTGGTGAAGCTTTCCCCTAAAAACAATGGTGCGGCAAGCGCCACCCAAATTGGAACCGTGAACTCTAACGCGAAAAGCTGGGCAAGGGGGATCAACGTCACGGCATAAAACCACAGGTTTTGCCCTGTAAAATGTGCCGCGTTTCGAAACAGGTGCAGGGGCATACGGCGGCGATGAATGTCACCCCAACGACCCAAATAGGTGATGCAGGTAACCATGATTAGGATACCGATTATGCTGCGGTACATCATGATCTCAAACGTATCCAGAGATCCACCCAATTCACGCCCTGCGATGGCCATCAAGGTAAACGAAACAATCGCACCGATCATATAGACAGCGGCTAGTTTTGGATTACTGCGGTTCATTCTTTTACTGTGCAACAGCCGGTTAATAATACGGCTTCGCTACCTTCTTGGGTTAGAATGTCAATTGTCATCGGGGCAATTGTTTGTGTCACATTGTTGGAGCAAATTGAATTGCGGATCGTTACAATCGCGGTGTCTGCTGCGGATAAGTTAATCAGGGAATAGGTTTTGGGGTCGGTACGTCCTTGTGCAATGGCCACTAATGGCACGTCAAAGGCGCGCAGCGTATTTCCAGTTCGCTGGAAAACCGCGCTGACAGTGTCTAATTCCAATGTCCAAAACGGATTTTCACCTTCGCAAAACAAAGGCGTAGTTGGGCCATTTTGGGCGAAACATGGCATTAACATGCCAAAAATCGCCCAACTTATACAAAGGGAAAATCCCTTAATCATTTAATTCCCATGCGGCCAGTATAATCGGTGTATTGCATCAATGGCCGTTTGTGTTCACTGGTGTCAAAATACTCTTCAATCGCCCTACGGGCACCGTCCCAATGACCATAATCATCGACAATGAAAGCGCCCCGATTTTCCAACAAGGGGTACAAAACAGCCATTTCTGCCTTGGTGGATTCATACCAGTCAGTATCCAATCGCAGCACAGCAATTTTTTCTGGCAAGTTGGCCTGTTCAGCTAAAGTTTGAACAACATCGCCCTTAATGAATGAAACATTGTTATGATCAAGACCTGCTTTCACGAAGTTTTGCTGGACATCCTCAAGAGAGGCGTAACACCAATCATTATAATTGCCTTTATCGGAATCCAAAAACTTAGCCATGGCGGATTTTTGGTCCTTTACAGTCATATCTTCGGCTGTTGGTTCTGTCATACCCGCAAATGTATCAAACAGAAAAACTTTGCGATCAGATTTGTATTCTTCGAAAATCATCTTAGCAGCAATCGAATTTCCACCACGCCACACGCCACAAAGTCGCCTTCGATGTCACATTCAAGCGCATATTTGCAGGCTTGGATCGTGGCGATCATACGCTCGGTCGACGTCATGGTCACGCCACTGGTCATGATGTGTTCTAGAATTTCTGTATCACGACGTGTAAATTCCACTGGTGAATAGATCTTGTTTGGTTTTTTGCCAGCAAGTTTCTTAAGGATTTTTTTTAGGCTCATGTAATGAATTCCAACAGTCTTGATTGATCGATCATGTATTCCACAGCAAATCTATTAGCGCAATGTTTGGCTGTTTAGTGCTTTGAGGCGGGAAATTATTTCCACTCAGTAGTAACGTTGATAATTTCCTGTTTAATATCAAGCATTTACTACCTATCAATAGTTAGTGTGCAACTAGTGTGTAACTCCTAATCACTCTGCACGTTTTTCTTACGCTTGTGTAACTATTGCAATTCAATAGTTTACGCAGTCACTTGTTGCACATTGTAAGACGAAGAACGTGCTTTAACCAAACACGTTCTCCATTTAACTTGTCATTTGTTCTTTTGTGTCACTCGTCTGCCAAACTGTGCTTGCTTCTCTATCAGCGCATCTAACTCACCATGTTCAGCAGCTTTGCACCTTAGCTAGCACGTCAGCAACTTCTGCTTCACTACCTACTTCGATAGCATTCTTACTTTTAGCAAACTCTAAAGGCTTGCTTCCATAGCGCATTACAAGATTTATCTTTCCATCAAAACTAGCAGTCCACCAACGCTTAACACGTTTAGCAACTTCCACTTTGCGTTGGTTACCATGTTCGTCAGTAACCCATTTGTGTTGCGTAGGTGTGTAGTCTTTATTTGCTGCAAGTTGGATTTGTTCATCAATCTTTGCAATCAGTTTGCGACGACGAACAGCGATAGGGTTATTATTTTGAAGTGGATTAAACGAAACGAAGTTGTAACCGAAGCTTAATCTCTTATTTGTAAAAACCACCTCAACAACTTGAATTAAATGTTTGCGAATTTTACGTTCATAACCTTAAATCAACCAACCTCACGGCCTACCAATAAGTGGCTTAATTGCTTCCTTAATGATTCTTTTTAAATCTCTAACTTTCCAAGTTTGTTGAAAAATTTTATGGTTATAAATTTCCTCTGAATTAAGTAATCTTCCATTCATAAACTCTTTTGTATTAAATTGAATTCTATTCTGGAATTTAGTAGCGTTAATCTTGTTTTTTACAAAGACACCAACAAAATCATGCCAACTATCATTTTTTCTAATACCCGTAAAAGACTCTAGTAAAGCACATTCATATCCACTGCGATTGCCCCACTTTTCCAGAGCAATTCCACTGTCCGGATAAAACCTCCAGCAATCTACTGGATACCTATGATAAGCACCATTCGATGGAACGTTAATATATAGTAATCCTGTCGGCTTAAGCACCCTCAGTGCTTCGTTAAACGATAGCCAAAAAAACTCGGAATGCTCATAGCAAGACGAGCTCACCACTACATCGATAGAACTATCTTCAAACGGTAGGAGGTAAGGATCATCCAATATTACGTCTACCCCTTTTCCTTCGACAAAATCTGCACCAATATAATCATTATTTATCGGAGCAACACTTCTTAGACTACCGTTTACATCTTGAGCGCCGATATCTAAGATTTTTAAGCCTGACGCATCCTTCATATATGTGCTAAAAAAGTGTTTACCGTACATCATGGCAGTATCATGCATTTTTCTTTCTTCCCTCAACTAGAGCACCTTTAAGCATGCCAGCAGTTAAGCCAAACTCTTTGCAAAGACGCTTTACTTCTTTAAGTTCGTTAGCACGTTCGTTCTTCTTAGCTCCAACCATTTGTTGCTGAATTGCTTCCATTTCAGCTTTCAATTGATCATAAGATTTTATCTCAAACCTTCATCGGTTTATTATCAGTCTTATATTATAGATTTGTTAAAGGAATGAACAGCACGTTTTTTCTACGCTTGCTGTAGTTCAATGATTTAAGGGGATAGTATTTGCACAGCGCCTCACTATGCCAGTCAGCAATAGTGTCAACCATACACTCAAACCGCTACAAACCATGCACTTTTGATTGGTTTCCTAACGTTTGTCTCTGTCGTCTTGTTGATTTGGTAGCGGTGGCTGTGGGCGAATAGGTGTAAAGTCTGTTGGTTCAGTGTCTTTTGGCGTTGTCTGTTGTTGCGGTTCTTGTTTGACTACCTTTGTCTTTGGAACTGCAACTGTCGCTGTTCTCCAACACGCAATCCACTGTTAGCTGCAACTAGCACATAGTGCTGCACGATTTTTCGCACTCTAAGCTCAGCGTCATCTAACTTGTTGTGTTTGGCACAGTACGTACGCATTGCACGATATAGTGTTTCGTATTCATCGTTAGTCAACGTTGCTCTGCGTATCGCTTCATTGCCTTTGTCTAAGCGTGGCAGTTTCTTAAATTCAAAGCTGTCAATGTGAGTCTCGCCGTTCTTATTCAGCCACTTCATCAGTGCATTAATAGTGCTCTGTTCGTTTTGAACTGTGACTTGTTTAACTTTGGTGTTGGTACTTTTGTGGCGATGGTAGAAGTAGTTTTCGCAGTCAGTGCGTTCGAGTTCTTTGAGCTTGGTGTCTTTGCCAATGAAGGTTAGGAAGTGCTGAAGATGTGTTGCGATTGTTGCTAAGCGTCCACTCACTATGTGTCCAAGCTCAACGTCACGTTTGCGAAAGCTCAAGTACTTCTCAACACCTTCTTTGGTGGTTATGGAGAAGTAGGATTTGCCTTGTTGCAGATTAGCGTAAATCTCTAAGTACGCAGCTTTTCCCTTTTCAATTGCAGTAGCTTCACTGCGAGTGCGTAGGCTTTTACGTGCGTACTTGTTTTCTTTAGGCAACCACAAGCGAAATTGCCAATACTCACCTCGCTTGTAGATACAAGCCTCGTCAAATATTGGTATTTCGCCTTCAGCAAAGTGCTGTTTTTTAAGTGCCAAGTTTGCTCGCAGAGTTACTATTATTTTCAGTAGTCACACGTTTGTGCAACATTCTGTGTAACTGTACGAGAAAACTTCAATTAAATCAACTTTTGATTTTATATGTGAAACAAATGTGAAAGTAATTAATATAATTAAATCAATAACTTATGCTATATTATCTACTCCCACTCAATTGTCCCCGGAGGTTTTGAGGTGATGTCATAGGTTACGCGATTGATGCCGGGCACCTCATTGATGATGCGTGTGGCAGTTTCGCCCAAGAACTCATGCGTGAAAGGATAATAATCCGCCGTCATGCCGTCCACGGAATTTACCGCGCGCAACGCGCAGGCAAAATCATATGTACGACCGTCGCCCATCACACCGACGGTGCGAACAGGCAGAATGGCGACAAATGCTTGCCATATCTCATCATAAAGGCCGTGCTTGCGGATTTGGTCAATGTAGACCGCGTCAGCCTCGCGTAGGATTTCAAGTTTTTGACGGGTGATTTCGCCCGGACAGCGGATCGCAAGACCTGGGCCAGGGAAGGGGTGGCGGCCAATAAATGATTTTGGCAGGCCAAGTTCCTCGCCTAAGGCGCGTACCTCGTCTTTGAACAACTCACGCAGTGGTTCAACCAGTTTCAAACCCATCTTTTCGGGCAAGCCGCCAACATTGTGGTGGCTTTTGATTGTTACCGATGGACCGCCTGAAAAACTAACGGATTCAATCACATCAGGATAAAGTGTGCCTTGCGCCAAGAATTTTGCGCCGCCCACTTCACTGGCATGTTTTTGAAACACATCGATGAACAGTTTTCCGATTATTTTGCGTTTAGTTTCGGGGTCAGATTGACCATCCAACTCGCCTAGGAACAATTCTTGTTCGTCGGCATGAATAAGTTGCATGTTATAATTATCGCGGAACATGGTGACGACTTCTTCGGCCTCACCTTTGCGCAACAGGCCGTGGTCAACGAAAACGCAAGTTAACTGATCGCCGATTGCCTCGTGGATCAAACGTGCGGCGACCGAACTGTCGACACCACCAGAAAGACCACAGATTACCTTTTCATCACCCACTTGGGCGCGGATTGCAGCAATTGCTTGATCCTTATAGGCATCCATCGTCCAATCACCGGTAAAACCAGCCATCTTGACGAAGTTTTCATAAAGCTTCGCACCATTGGGGGTATGGTGCACCTCGGGGTGGAATTGAACGGCGTAAAAATTACGCGAAACATCAGCTGTGATTGCGTATGGCGCATTTGGTGATGTGCCATATACTTCAAAACCAGGGGCGATTTTTGATACGTGATCGCCGTGGCTCATCCAGACTTGTTCTTTGTCTTCGGCAAACCAACCATCCAACAACGACAGGGTGTTTTTAGGCGTTACAAATGCGCGGCCAAATTCTGCTGTGCCATGACCGCTTTCAACCATGCCACCCAGTTGTTGCATCATTGTTTGTTGGCCGTAACAAATGCCCAAAACAGGCAGGCCCATGTCAAACAAGGATTGCGGTGCGCGTGGGCTTCCCTCACGCGTTACACTGTCAGGGCCCCCAGATAGGATAACGGCCTTTGGATCGAAATCCGCGAGAAAGGCATCGTCAACAATCTGATAAGGGTGGATTTCGCAATATACATTCAGCTCGCGCAAGCGACGCGCAATAAGCTGGGTTACTTGGCTGCCGAAATCAATGATAAGCAGGCGTTCATGGCTAGGTTTTTTCATGACTAGGGATTACTGAAACCGCGTGATGGTGGCAAGATGCAATTCATTGCGTTTTTTCACGGATAAGTCGGAAGAATTAAGAAGGACACCCGCAAATTTGCATTTTTGAACTGGGATTAAACGCTATCGAATGACGTTTTTGGGCAATATGTCGTTTTTGCATGTCAAAGGCCGTAAATTCGCGCAGATAGGATTCTTTGAAATCCTATGATCTGGCAACACTTCTTGTAGAAAAGAGATTCTGCCATGTCTGATACCGATACCACAGCAAAACCAGCCCGCCGCGCCCGTGGTGGGGGTGGTGCCGCCCGCCGCGCCGCACGCACAGCCGTCAGTTTTGAAACGGCCAAGTATATCGAGCGCAACATTCCAAACTATGAAGTATTGGACGAGGCCGCACTTGATATTATCGAGACCAATGCAGAAACTGTATTGGCAGAAATCGGTGTGATTTTCTCTGACAATGAATTTGCTCTGGATCTGTGGCGCAAAGCGGGTGCTGACATTGATGGCGAACGCGTTCGCATTCCACGTGGTATGGCACGTGAGCTGATTAAAACGGCGCCTAGCCAATATACGCAAGTGGGCCGTGATCGCAGCAAAGACGTTGTTGTTGGTGGCAAAAACCTTGTTCTTGCGCCTGTTTATGGCCCGCCCTTCGTGCGTGATATGGAAGGCGGCCGTCGTTATGCAACGATTGAGGATTTCCGCAATTTCGTAAAACTTGGGTATATGTCCAAATGGTTGCACCACTCTGGTGGTACAGTGTGTGAGCCAACCGATGTAGCGGTAAACAAACGTCACTTGGATATGTTGTTGGCGCACATGACGCTTAGCGACAAACCCTTTATGGGATCTGTGACCGAGCCAAGCCGCGCCCAAGACAGTGTGGATATGTGTGAAATTCTGTTTGGCAAAGAATTCGTACAGGAAAACACCTGTATGACGTCGCTGATCAACATCAACTCGCCCCTGACCTTTGACGGTATCATGATGGGTGCGATGGAAATCTTTGCACGCAACAATCAAGCATCGATCATTTCGCCCTTTATTGTTGGCGGTGCTATGGCGCCGGTTTCCATTGCTGGTACTTTGACGCAAGTGATGGCTGAAATTATGGCTGGCGTTGCGTACAGCCAATTGGTGCGTCCTGGTGCGCCTGTTGTGGCTGGTGCGTTTGTTTCCTCAATCGACATGAATTCCGGTGCGCCAACATTTGGCACGCCAGAAGCCGCCCAAGTTACATATGGCGTTGGTCAAATCGCTCGTCGCCTCAATTTGCCTTATCGTTCTGGTGGTTCTTTCTGTGGTTCAAAACTGCCAGATGCACAGGCTGGATACGAAACCGCCAACACGCTTTCCAATGCATTGTTGGCTGGGGTGAACTTTATGTTGCACTCTTGTGGCTGGCTCGAAGGCGGCTTGGTGGCCTCGTTTGAGAAATTTGTCATGGATGCGGATCAATTGGGCGTTTTACACCATATGGCCAAAGGCGTTGATATGTCTGAAAATGGCCAAGCAATGGGTGCAATCCGCGAAGTTGGGCCAAGTGGCCACTATCTGGGGTGTGAGCACACGCAAGCCAACTTTAAAACTGCGTTTTGGCGTTCTGATCTGTTGGACTATAAGCCTTATGAAACATGGGCCGATGAAGGCAGCCGTGATACAATGACGCTGGCCAATGAACGCATGAAAAAGATGCTGGCAGATTACCGCGAGCCGCCTCTAGATCCTGCTATCAAGCAAGCGCTTGAGGATTTTGTTGCAGCTAAAAAAGCATCCATGCCCGATGCCTTTGGTTAAAATCTAGGCATCGGACACACCGCGCGCATTAAGTGTTGGGGCTTAGAGCGCGCGGAATTAACCGAGCTTCGGCCATTAAGGCAATCAACACTTCGATATGACGGGTGACGCTGTACGCAGCGTCGCCCTTTTTTCTGTTTTCGTTGATTTGTTCTTCTTCATCTACCAAACGTGGCAATACCCTTGAAGGGGCAGCCAATCGATCCGAGCGTAATATCCGTTTTAGATCGCGTTCACGTGAATACTCTTTTAATCCAAATCGGGCTGCACGGATCAATAGGCTGGGGCGCTTTATGTGTGAAAGGTTTAGGGTATTATCTGACATAGAATTTCCTTTGCTAATTAGCGAAAAGAATGACGCAACCCTAGCGAGAGTTGCTTGATTTTTTTAACGGCGAACGGGCGCTTTACGATTGTTTACGATTTGAGAACAATTTGTGGAAAACTTTAGGATTTTAACCTGAAGGTAACGATTTAGCGCACAAAACTTCTCCACAGATTACAAAAATGGCGGAGTATAAGATGCCTAATTCGATAGGTTCTAATGGCTGTCGTTTTTCAGTCGAGTTGTTGCCAGTACCAGTTCAAAATTATCTGATTCATACGCAATCGGGCCTGTCTATTCGGGCCCTTGCGCGCCAACGAAATACCCATGCATCGACAATACAGCGACAGGTTCGCCGTATCGAAGCCAAACGCGATGATCCGTTGATTGATGCGGCTCTCGATGCTTGCCCACAGATTTTAAACAACAAAAATTCTGCCATTTCCCAAGGAGCCGCCCGAATGACAATGTTAGCCGTTGATATCGATAAAGAAGCCCGCCGTGTCTTACGAAGAATGTTCGAAACAGGGGCCGTCCTTGCAATTAACGCAGGTTTGGAAAAGGCGGTTGTATTGCGTGTGACGGATAACGCCGTCCCTGTACGCACCGCGGTTGTTGATCAAGACGTAGCCCAGGTTTTTGCGCTGAAAGATTGGATCGCGATCAAACATAAGGTTAAGGTTACGACCTATGAAATCACCCATGCGGGGCGGGCGGCGCTAAAGCGGCTTGTGACGGATGAAAAATCCAATCGCGAACCGGCCTCAGGATTTGCCGAGGCCGCAACCCCATTTGCTGATCAGCATCGCGATTTAGGGGTGCGCAAAATCCCCGATTGTGAGGGGCGGGTGCAACCTGTTCGCTTTAACTTGGCCGAAAGTCCGTTGGCGGTTTTGGCGCGGCGCAAGGAAAAAGACGGCAGCTATTTTTTGTCGCCTGAAATGGTCGATGCAGGCGAGCGTTTGCGCGAGGATTTTGAATTGGCACAAATGGGGCCGCGCGTTGGGCAAAACTGGGATCGGTTCTTGACGGGCGGTGGCGGCGGGTTTCATCCTGACAGTGGTGTCGCCGAAGGGCCCGTGGCCGCGCGAAAACGTGTAACCGAAGCCGTTGATGCGCTTGGACCAGGATTGCGGGATATTGTATTGCGTATTTGCTGTTTTTTAGAGGGTTTTGAAGCCGCTGAAAAACGGATGGGTTGGTCGGCACGTTCAGGCAAGATCGTGTTGCGTATCGCATTGACCCAGCTACAGCGGCACTATGAATTGCAGAGAAGAAATTGAAGAGCATTTAGTGATGAACAAGCGAACAAACGCTTACTTCTAAACACTGTCCGAAGTGTAAAAAGAAAACGCCAACCCTAGTAGCTAGGGTTGGCGTTATTTTGGTAATGTGGCTTTACTTACGCCAGATCAAAACGGTCCAAATTCATGACCTTTGTCCATGCAGCAGCAAAATCGCGCACGAAACCAGCGGCTGCACCATCTTGGGCGTAAACCTCGGCCAAAGCACGAAGTTGCGAATTTGAGCCAAAGACCAGATCAGCACGGGTGCCGGTCCATTTTACGTCACCAGAGGCGCGATCGCGGCCCTCAAATGTGCCGTCGCCCGCATCTTTCCATTCTGTTGCCATATCCAAAAGATTGACGAAGAAGTCGTTGCTTAGGGCGCCAACATTTTGTGTCAAAACACCATGTGCAGAACCATCAGTATTCGTGCCAAGAACACGCATGCCGCCAACCAGTGCGGTCATTTCTGGTGCACTTAAGGTCAGCAATTGCGCGCGATCCACCAACAAATGTTCGGCAGGAACGGCAAACTCTTTGGCCAGATAGTTACGGAAACCGTCTGACATTGGTTCCATTGGATCAAAAGATTCCGCATCGGTTTGCGCTTGGGTTGCGTCACCACGACCTTGGGAGAACGCAACTTCAACGGTGTGACCTGCATCTTTGGCTGCTTGTTCAACGGCGGCTGTACCACCAAGCACGATCAAATCGGCCAAGGAAATGGTTTTACTTGATGCGGCTTGAACACCTTTCAGCACATCAACAACTTTGGCGACGCGATCAGGGTCATTTGCTGCCCAAGTATTTTGCGGTGCAAGCAACACGCGCGCACCATTGGCGCCACCACGTTTATCTGAACCACGGAAAGATGCTGCAGATGCCCAAGCCGCACTGACAAGATCGCCAACAGACAGATCGGTTGCCAAAATGCCGGCTTTAAGCGCTGAAATGTCTGCTGCACTTAGTTCTGGGTTGGCATTTGCTGGAATTGGATCTTGCCAGATCAATTCCTCAGACGGCACCTCAGCACCTTTATACAAAATCTTTGGTCCCATATCGCGGTGGGTCAATTTGAACCAAGCCCGCGCAAATGCTTCGGCGAACTGATCTGGATTTTCATGAAAACGCTTGGAAATCGGCCCGTATATCGGATCCATGCGCATGGCCATATCAGCCGTTGTCATCAACAATTTAACAGGTTGGTCTGATCCATCCACTTGTGGGGCGTGATGTTCATCTGACAAATCAATAGCTTCCCAAATATGCGCACCAGCCGGGCTTTTGGTGAGTTGCCATTCATAGCCGAACAAAACGTCGAAATAGCCGTTGTCCCACTTTGTTGGATCGGCGGTCCAAGGACCTTCAATGCCGGATGTGATTGTATCGACGCCCTTGCCGGATTTGTAGGAACTTTTCCAGCCAAAGCCTTGCTCGGTGATGTCAGCGGCTTCTGGTTCTGCACCAACTAGCCCTGCGTCACCTGCACCGTGGGCCTTACCAAAGGTGTGACCTCCGGCGACCAATGCCACAGTTTCTTCGTCGTTCATTGCCATACGGCCAAATGTGTCGCGAATATCACGGCCCGATGCCACAGGATCGGGATTGCCGTCTGGGCCCTCTGGGTTCACATAGATAAGCCCCATTTGTACTGCGGCCAACGTGCTTTCTAATTCGCGATCACCAGAATAACGGCTGTTTTCGCCGCCAGATTCTTCTAGCCATTCCGCTTCGCGGCCCCAGTAAATATCTTCTTCTGGTTCCCACACATCAACGCGACCACCGCCAAAACCAAACGTGCGACCACCCATGGATTCAATGGCACAGTTGCCAGCAAGGATCATCAGATCAGCCCATGAAAGGGCATTGCCGTATTTCTGTTTAATGGGCCAAAGCAAACGACGCGCTTTGTCTAGGTTGCCGTTATCTGGCCAGCTGTTAAGTGGCGCAAAACGTTGCGTGCCTGAACCCGCGCCACCACGACCATCAGCGGTACGATAGGTACCCGCGCTGTGCCATGCCATACGGATAAAGAAGGGGCCATAGTGACCATAATCCGCTGGCCACCAATCTTGGCTGTCGGTCATCATGGCAACGATATCTGATTTCACCGCAGCCAGATCAAGGGCCTCAAACGCAGCAGCATAGTCAAAATCATCACCCATTGGGTTCGATTTTGGGGCGTTTTGGTGCAAAATTCGCAAATTCAACTGATTTGGCCACCAATCGCGGTTGCCGCGTGCGCTGGCGCCGCTTGCTGTGTGCATGACTGGGCATTTGCCTTCGCCTGAAGCGTCATTTCCGTCCATGATCATTCTCCTGTGTCGTCAGTGTCTATTCTGTGGTTGTATTTTGTTTGTTAGAAAACCAACCAATCGTGCACGCAATCAAAACTGTTGGGCCGCGATTTCTTAGTTGATTTAGAATCACTCTAAAACTCTAGTTGAAGTTTCGGCATCTGTTCAACCACGATCACAAGGAATTTGGCGTTGAAAAAGAAATGCGCCAACTCTTCCCTAAGAGTTGGCGCATACAGGCGACGTAAGCCACCTGTTCCGGAGTGGTATTAGAGGGGCGCGTGCATCAAACGACCCCGTTACGAATTCATATAACGATGGGCACATTCCCAATTAAGGGGAATAAGTTGACGTTCACGTCATCTTTGAAATCCGTGAACGCACGTGATCTATAAATACAAGAAATTAAGAATAAATTTCGAAAAGGGGCGTTCTGAAATAATTTTGACAGAACTTATTGTTGTAAGTTGCTTGGCAACTGAATCCAATTTTTAGCCGCCAAGCTCTTTGCGCATTGCCTGATAAACCACAGCCGTCGCCACATTCGCTAAATTTAAGGAACGTACGAGCGGGCTGAGCATTGGCAATTTGAAAACTTGATCGTCACGCCCATCTAATACTGCACGAGGCAATCCTGCGGATTCACAACCAAAGATGAGATAGCCGTTGGGATCATATTCAGGTTCATAAATCGTCTGCGCGCCATGCTCTTCAAAGAAATACATGCTTTCAGGTGCTGGATTGTGGGCATCCAAAAAGCTTTGCCAATCATCATAAAGGGTTAGATCGACGTGTTTCCAGTAATCCGTACCCGCGCGGCGCACTGCTTTTTCATCCAATGAAAATCCCAGTGGTTTGATCAGGATTAATTCCAAGCCCAAAGCCACACAAGTACGCCCAATTGCACCAGTGTTCCACGGGATTTCTGGTGTGACCAAAACGATTTTCATGTTGGGTTTTGTCATCGTGGGGTGACTTTCTGATTTTATAGAATATAGCGATCATTCGTTTTCGCTGTGTTAAATGAGAATTAGTAAATGAGCCACCGCCAGTTTTCTGCAACATAGCTTTCCAAGAAAATTATTTACCGCGGGCCATGTCGATACGCGCTGATATAAGTTTCCAAAACAGCTTTATGGGAAAGCGATTGTAAGACGGGGCATCTTGGGGGATTGGGATTTGCGATGTTCTAAATCTTGTGTTCGTTCTCATATCAATCTTTGGCAAATCTCCTGAAACAAACCGTTTTCTATACGTAGAAACCCAATGCCCGCGCATATATTTAAGATACATTGTTGAATTGCAACAGGTTGCTACATAGCGTGTTGTGGGTGATTTATCCTTTAGTTTATAAACTTTTAGCAAGTCTTTCCCCAATACACAGACCCATCTATCATCCCGATACGTAAGATAAGAGGTGCCTTTGTCTTCTTCTAAAACATTTGAGGAATTAGGGAGCGCTTGCAACATTTCACCACTTGCTTGGCAATCATCACAATAACAAACTGCCGTGACGATTGGATCGTCTTTTGCTTCAAATTTGACTTTTCCGCATTGGCACGATGCATGACGCAAATGATCGTTCATTATGACATCCTTTATTTAACGCGTGGCTGGCCTTTTTATGCGATCTATTTGAATTCTTATCAAGCAAGGGTGACAATTGGGAAGCGAAGGCTTACTTGGAAATAACGGATGATGAAAAGGCACGATCATGGCGACCAGCGATCAAAAGACCAAACAGAAACGAGATTTGAAAATACCTGAGCAGCGGCACCCTGAAAAGGCGCGGCGTCCAGATAATGTTCAACCCAAAAAGCCAGATTGGATACGCGTTAAGGCCCCAACTTCAAAAGGTTACTTTGAAACGCGCAATATCATGCGTGACAACAATCTTGTAACCGTTTGCGAAGAGGCAGGTTGCCCGAACGTTGGCGAATGCTGGTCACAGGGTCACGCCACCATGATGATTATGGGCGAGGTCTGCACGCGGGCCTGCACCTTCTGCAACATCGCAACCGGCAAACCACCAGAGGCGTTGGACGTTTTTGAACCTGGTCGCGTGGCAGATGCGGTTAAAAAATTGGGCCTTAATCACGTGGTGATTACTTCCGTGGATCGTGATGACATAGAAGATGGTGGTGCCGAACATTTTGCGCAAACCATTCGCGCCATTCGTCGTCAATCGCCCAATACTACCATTGAAATTCTAACCCCGGATTTCATTCGATGTGACCCTTCCGTGCTTGAACAAGTCGTTGCGGCCAAACCTGACGTTTTTAATCACAACCTTGAAACCGTGCCAGGTCTTTATCCCGAGGTTCGCCCCGGCGCGCGGTATTTCCATTCCCTGCGCTTGTTGCAACGGGTTAAGGAAATTGATCCAACGATGTTTACGAAGTCCGGTATTATGGTTGGGTTGGGCGAGGATCGTCAGGCCGTTACGCAAGTTATGGAAGATATGCGTGCCGCTGACATCGATTTCCTAACGATTGGGCAATACCTACAACCCACGCCCAAACACCATGTTCTAGATCGTTTTGTAACGCCGGAAGAATTCGCATCATATGAAAAAACCGCATATAATAAGGGGTTTTTGATGGTTTCAGCGACGCCACTCACGCGTTCCAGCTATCACGCAGGTGATGATTTCGCCCGTCTTCGTGACGCACGGATGAAGAAATTCGGCTTGTAACGCGAGATTTAATTACGCGGAAACCGCCCGCGCGCGTTGCTGTTTACCGTTGCCCATTCTGGCCAGCCGAAAAACCACTCAAAACTGGCCAGCACGATGCAAATGCCAATCACGCTGAACACCAACACGACCTTTTGCCAGCTTGGGGGCCGGCGGGCCATGCGCGACATACGTAATAAGTGGCGAAAATTCATTCGGTAAAACGAACTTTGCCAATGAACGGCAAGTTGCGGTTTCTTTGAGCATAATCAATGCCATACCCAACAACAAATTCATCCGGAATTTCAAAGCCAGTCCAACTTGCGCGAATATCAACTTCGCGTCGCGAAGGTTTATCAAGCAAAGCAATGGTTTCAAGACGCCGTGGTTCGCGTGATTGCAACAGGCGGATCACGTGTGACAGCGTGAAACCCGTATCAACGATATCCTCAACCAGTAGAACATCACGGCCATTAATTTCGCCACGCAAGTCTTTCAGTATCCGAACCTCGCGGGATGATTCCATCCCATCACCGTAGGATGAGGCCTCAAGAAAATCGACCTCAACCGGCAGGTCCAGTTCGCGGACAAGATCAGCAATAAAGACAAATGAACCCCGCAAAAGGCCAACAACAACCAGTTTATCGGTATCTGAATAAGCAGCACTTATTTCAGCCGCCAATTCTTCAACGCGGGCCGCGATGGACTTTGCGGAAATAAGTGTGTCGACGGTATAATTGCTGTGATCCATGGCGCTTTCCTAATGCTTCAGCCAGTTTTAACTCGAAAATTCCACCTGTGCCACGAGGTTTTTACCCGTTGTGAGTTATTCCTCATAAATTTCGCTATTTCTGGGGTGACGCTGTCAATTTTGCCCCTTATATCAGAGGAATGCCTACACATGCTGAAAAACGAGAATTGCCCTACAGCGCCACACAGATGTATGATCTGGTGGCGGATGTTGCAGCGTATCCAGCGTTTTTACCGTGGTGTGCAGCTGCACGCGTTCGATGTACGCATGATATTGAGGGTGGACAGGAGCTGGACGCCGATCTGGTGATCTCGTTTAAAGTTTTTCGTGAAAAATTTGGATCAAAAGTAACGCTTCGACCCGATGATCATCACGTTGACGTAAAATATCTGGACGGACCGTTTAAATATCTGAACAACCACTGGCAATTCACCGATCTGCCGGATGGCGGTTGCGAAGTTGATTTTTTCGTCGATTTTGAATTCAAATCCAAGGTGTTGCAGTCCTTGATCGGGCTGGTTTTCAATGAGGCCATGCAACGTATTGTGCGCGCCTTTGAGGATCGGGCAGACGCGCTTTACAAATAGGCGCTCATTTTATTTTTCAAGCTATGCAAAAAGCACAACACGGGAATGCAATAACGGTATTTGTGCAAACGGCTCACTGATCCTATATCCACTTTCAGAAACAAGGTCACATCGACCAAATCAAAGGAATAGGCCAATGGCATCTACACACGCTGCACCCGTCGCACCTTTTGGTGCAATCGCAATCTTCCGTGGTATCAACCACGTTGAGGCCGCTTTTGTTGGTCTTAAGATGTGGAACGCGAACCGTAAAACAAATAAGGTTCTGAGCACGCTTTCTTTCGCCCAATTAGAAGATATTGGTTTGTGCCAAAACGGTACCAAAGCGACAAACTTCACACGTATTAAATAACACTCACGGGTCTTACCGAAATCGAAAAGGCCGCCCAAAACTTGGGCGGCCTTTTTGTTGTTTGAGGCTTGTTTTTATGACGTTATGTCATAGGCGCGTTCACCGTGCGACGACAAATCCAAGCCATTGGTTTCATCCTCAAGCGATACGCGGAGCGGCATGAACGCTTTGACAATAAGGACCAGAACCGTTGTCATAACTGTGGTCCAGATACCAACAACCAACAGGCCGCCCAACTGCGCACTCCATGCGGCGTGACCAAAGACAGCCAGCATCACGATACCAAAGATACCGCCTACGCCGTGAACCGCGAATACATCCAGCGTGTCATCAATTTTCAGCTTGTTTTTGATTAGACCGCACATTTCTTGACACAAAACACCCGCGATGGCGCCGATGATCAACGCCTCGATTGGGCCAATGGAACCAGAAGCCGGCGTAATAGAGGCCAGACCTGCAATTGTACCTGTTACGATGCCCACCAAAGATGCCTTCCCGTATTTGATTTTTTCGTAAAGTGCCCATGTCAGTGATGCGGTGGCTGCCGAGATATGCGTAACCGTGATGGCCATGGCAGCCCCACCGTTTGCCGCCAATTCCGAGCCGCCGTTAAAGCCGAACCAACCGACCCACAGCATGCCCGCACCAATCATAACCATACCAGGGTTGTGCGGTGGTTTGTTTTTTGAGGCGCGTGGACCAAGGAATACCGCGATGACCAAGGCCGCAATCGCCGCCGTTTGGTGAACTACGATACCACCTGCGAAATCATTCACGCCGTTAGCAAACAACGCACCTTCGCCGCCCGCCAGCAAGCCGCCGCCCCAAATCCAGTGGGCAACTGGTGCATAGACGATCAACATCCAAAGCCCAGAAAAGACCATCACAAAGCCAAACCCAATGCGTTCAACATAGGCACCAACGATTAGGGCTGGTGTGATGATGGCAAAAGTCATTTGGAAGGCAAAAAACAAAATTTCAGGAATTGTGCCAAAGAGACTGTCCTCGGTAACGCCGTTTAGGAACATTTTGTCCAAACCGCCCCAATAAAGATTACCGTCGCCAAATGCGATGGAATATCCAAACGCGAGCCAAAGGATGCTCATCAAACAAGCGATGCCGAAACACTGCATGAAAACGCTTAATACATTGCGAGCACGAACCAGCCCGCCATAAAACAACGCCAACCCGGGCAATGTCATGAACAGTACCAGTGCAGTGGCGACGATAATCCAAGCGGTGTCCGCTCCGTTCATTGGAATTCTCCTTCAGAGATCAAATTTCCAGTCTTTTTGGCCTTATTGGAAAAAGATGGAAGGAACCTGCGGGAGCGGCGCAAGGAATTGATCGTTTCTTTTGAGGATGTGACTATAAAATAGGCGGCCATGTAAAGCTGCTTAAAATTTATGCAGATTGTGAAGGCTGCGTGCGTATAGCCGCATTTAAAAGCAATCCAAGCGCGTGGTCGCGCGCGGCGGCCCGCACGTTGGGGCGCCCCAAGGCTGTGAACTCGATGGTTTGGGCAACATTTTTGTTTTGTCGACAAATGGCGAAACAAACGCGCCCCTCTGGTTTGTGGTCGGAACCACCTGGTCCTGCGATGCCGGAAATGGCGATTGCGATATCAGCCTTGGCTTGGTTTTTTGCACCTTGTGCCATTTCCAAAACTACTTGTTCGCTGACGGCGCCAAATTTATCGAGTGTTTCTGCTGAAACACCCAGCATCTCGACTTTTGCTTGGTTGGAATAGGTAACAAACCCGCGTTCAAAAATGGCACTTGAACCGGCAAGGTCAGTCATAGCGGCGGCGACCATCCCGCCAGTACAGCTTTCGGCGGCGGTGATTTTCAAACCCTTAGCAAGACACAGGGTCAAAAGCTCTTCCATAATGCTACCCATCAATTTGCCATAAGGGCAAGCGTATAGGCGCCGCCCCACCACACCAATCCAGCTGCAATGCCAGCAATCACATCATCAAGCATCACGCCCAAAGGCGTGCCAAGGCGATCTGCCCATCCAACCAAGCCAACCTTCCAAATGTCAAAAAGGCGAAACAGACCAAAGGCCACAAGCATAGGCACAAGAGGTAATGGTGTGAAATCCAGCATCAATTCAATAGGCCAGCAATTGCCGCCAAATTCACGCGTGCAAGGTGCGATCATGCTGGCAAAGAATGAAAGCGGCAGCAGGGCGATCCACTGGCCCGCAACCTCATCTATGACGATTTCGCTTGGGTCGTGATCATCTTTGCCGCTGGTCGCAGCTTTGGTTGCCCACCAGCCAGCGAAAAACACAACCAAGATGGCGACAAGTAAGCCCAGCCAGCCAAAAAAACCGTGGATAAAATAGGCAACGGGCAGGGCGGCCAATGATCCCCATGTGCCAGGGGCAGGGCGTAAATGGCCGACGAAAAAGAAGGTGGCGATGAGGTTGCTCATGATTTCACCAAGGTTGCTGTAGCTTGCGCGGCGATACCTTCACCGCGCCCTGTAAAGCCGAGTTTTTCAGATGTCGTCGCCTTGATGCTGACGCGATCTGCGGAAATTTCCAAAAGTTCAGCCATATGCGTCTTCATACTGGCGGCGTGGGGCCCGATTTTGGGCATTTCGCATATTATAGTACAATCCACATGCGTTAGGGTGAATCCACGGCTTTTTGCCAGTTTGGCTGCATGACGTAGGAATATGTCTGATGCGGCACCTTTCCATTGTGGGTCCGATGGGGGGAAGTGCTGGCCAATGTCGCCATCCGCCAATGCGCCGTAAATGGCGTCTGTTGCGGCATGCATGGCCACATCGGCATCAGAATGACCCAAAAGAGCCGCAGTATGTGGAATTTTTAGACCACACAGAATGACATGATCACCCTCACAAAAGGCGTGAACATCGTATCCATTCCCAACCCTAACATCCATGTTGGTATCCTTTAAAATGCGTTCGGCCCGTGCAAAATCCTCGGGCAGTGTGATTTTTAGATTGTCGTTGTGCCCTTGCGTAATCGCAACTTTTATTCCGGCGGCGCGCGCGACTGAAACGTCGTCTGTAGCGGCAGTGGTTAGAGCATCATAGGCTTGGCGAATTATTTGCGTATGAAACCCTTGCGGTGTCTGCGCGCTGTATGTGTTTTCCCGATTTACAATATCGTAAACTTGGCCTGCCTGACCCATCCACATGCTGTCGGTAACGGCCACAGCTGGTGCGGCCGCTTGGTTTGTTTTCAGCGCGTCTGTTACATCCTTGATGACGCCAGATTGCACAAGGGGTCGTGCACCATCGTGGATCAGGACATTTTGGGCGTTGACCACCGAAAGACCGGCCATAACCGACGCGCTGCGCGTGGCGCCACCACTTACCAGTTCAACCTTATTTGTCAGATGCGGGGTTACATGCATGTCAAACAAGTCGAAATCCGTTTCGCCAATTACAACGACGATCTGATCCATGTTTGCAAAGCGTGAAACTGTATGGGCCAAAACAGGGCGATCAGCCAGCATTTGATACTGCTTTGGCAGTTCGCCACCTGCGCGCATGCCTTTGCCGGCGGCCACAATAATCACAGCTGTCGTCACGGGTAACCCTTTTCAATTCGACCGTGTTGCCTGTCTAGGCCCTGTGTTCAGCGCTGACAATGGGGCGAAGTGTGTGGTTTTGTGGTTAAAAATTGGGCAATGCCTATTTTTTACACAATTCATCGCCATGCGATCTTGTTTCACTGGGGTGTTTGGCTTAACCTTGGGGCTTAGCTCACGTCTTATGCTCATCCAAAAGTTCGTTTTATGACCGCTGCCCACATTCCCATAGAACATGCCGCCAAAACCCCTGTGCTTTTGGCCCCTTTGGCTGGGATAACGGATTTGCCTTTTCGCAACCTTGTTAGCCAATTTGGGGCAGGGTTGGTGGTGTCGGAAATGGTCGCCAGCCATGAAATGATGCAGGCGAAACCCTCGACCTTGGCTAAGGCCGAACTTGGTTTTGATAGTGCAAATACGGCTGTGCAAATTGCCGGACGCGAGGCCTATTGGATGTCAGAGGCGGCTAAGCTTTGCGCAGCAAACGGCGCAAAAATCATCGACATCAACATGGGGTGCCCTGCCAAAAAGGTAACATCTGGCTATTCAGGTTCGGCCCTTTTACGCGATCTTGATCTGGCGGTCAGCTTGATCGCCGCTGTTGTGGCGGCGGTGGATGTGCCTGTGACGCTTAAAACCCGCCTTGGTTGGGATGACGACAGTCATAACGCTGCAGAACTTGCCAAAAGGGCCGAGGCTGAAGGGATTGCTTGGATCACGATACATGGCCGCACACGTTGCCAATTTTATAAAGGGTCTGCGGATTGGGAAGCGATTTCAAAGATCAAACAAGCAGTGAAAATCCCGGTGTTTGCCAATGGTGACATTGTTGATGATTTCAGCGCAAAGCAGGCGCTAAAGGTGTCTGGAGCAGACGGAATTATGGTTGGGCGCGGCGCGCAAGGGCGACCTTGGCAATTGGCCACGATTGCTAGCAAACTTTGGGGGGCATCGGCCCCAAATGTGCCCAAAGGACAGGCGCGTGCGGATTTGATTTCGGGCCATTATCAAGACATGCTGTCGTTTTACGGCGCGGAACTTGGCGGGCGTAACGCGCGTAAACATTTGGGGTGGTATTTAGATGATGTCGAATGCCCGCCGGAATTGCGCCGCGAAATCATGACGCAAAAATCTGTTGAACTGGTGCCACAGCTGATCAGTGAAGCGATGTCTTTCCCAGAACGAGTGCCCGCATGACCCTTAGCAATCTAAATTTATGGGCCAGTCTACCCATTCCCGCTTTGGTTATTGATCCGGATGACGCGATTGCCGACATTAATCCTGCGGCAGAGCAATTTTTGAACATGTCAGCCCGCAGCCTAAAAGGCGCACCAGTTTGGGATCGATTGTTCATCGATGCCCCACTTGAGGCCAGTTTTGCCCGTGTTCGCGGCGCACATGCACCGATGTTTGTTAACAATGTGGATGTTGGGTCCGGCGAGCGTGCGCCTGTTCAGTGTAATTTGCAAATTGCCCCGATAATTGATCAACCAAACTGGGTCGTTTTGCTGCTTGAACCACGTGAAATCGCCGATCGATTGGGGCGGGCATTTGCCACGAAAACCGCCGCACGGTCGGTGATCGGGATGGCTGAAATGCTGGCTCATGAAATCAAAAACCCCTTGGCTGGTATTATGGGTGCGGCGCAACTGTTGGCGATGAATATCTCCAATGATGATCAAGAAATGACCGATCTAATCGTACAGGAATGTCGGCGCATCCTTAAATTACTGGGACAGGTTGAGGAATTTGGGAATGTGCGCCCGCCAGATCGACAACCGGTTAATCTGCACGATGTTTTGGATCGCACGCGAAAATTGGCGCAAGTTGGATTTGCAGCGCACATGCGCATCATTGAGGATTATGACCCTTCATTGCCGCACAGTTTCGGTGACAGCGATCAATTGCAACAGGTGTTCATGAACCTGTTGAAAAATGCAGCCGAGGCAAATCCCAAAGGCGGCACCATTCGTATAAAAACATCCTATGAAATGTCTTTAAGGGTGTTGAACAAGGATGGAACCGGTTCTGCGGTGCCTTTGCATGTTGAAATTATTGATGATGGCCCAGGATTGCCGGCAGAAATTGCTGACGACATTTTTGATCCGTTTATTTCGGGGCGCGAAAATGGCACCGGATTGGGCTTGGCATTAGTGTCAAAGATCGTTTCCGATCATGAGGGTTGGATCACCGTTGATTCAGTGCCCGGCAAGACGGTTTTCAAACTGTCCTTGCCGATGGCACCCAAAACCAAAACAATTAAAGGATAAAACCAAATGGATGGCACAGTTCTGGTTGCAGATGATGATCGCACGATCCGTACGGTTTTAACCCAAGCTTTAACACGCGCAGGCTGCAAGGTTCATGCGACGTCTTCGCTGATGACCCTGATGCGTTGGGTGGATGAGGGGAAAGGTGATTTGGTTATTTCTGATGTCATCATGCCTGATGGGAACGGTTTGGAAAACTTGCCGCTAATTCAAGAAAAACGCCCAGGCATGCCTGTTATTGTCATTTCCGCTCAAAACACGATCATGACGGCAATCAAGGCAAATGAGGCTGAGGCATATGATTATTTACCCAAGCCATTCGATCTACCTGACCTGATGAAACGTGCGGCACGTGCGCTTGATACGAAACAAAAAACCAGCCGATCCACGGCAAGCGAACCTGAAACTACCGCTGATGATTTGCCTCTGATTGGGCGCACGGCCCAAATGCAGGCGTTATACCGTTTGATTGCGCGGATTTTGAACGCGGATTTGTCTGTCTTGATTGCTGGCGAAAGCGGGACAGGTAAGTCATTGATTGGACGAGTTATTCACGATTTTTCCGACAGGCGTAGCCTGCCTTTTGTTCGCGTGACAGCCAGTGATCTGACAAGTGTTGATAGCCCGGCAATGATTTTATCCAAGGCGCGTGGTGGATCGATTCTACTAGAAGAAATTAGCGATTTGGATGACGAGGCACAGGGGCGTGTTGTTCGGATGATCGATAATCTTGGCGAAAATGCGCCCCGTATAATGGCAACTTCGCAACGCGATTTGCGCGAAGAAACAGATGCCGGTCGCATGCGCGCAGACTTGTTTTACCGATTGAATGGCGTGTCCATTGAGGTGCCGTCATTGCGTGAGCGGGTCGAAGATATTCCATTGCTTGCGGAATACTTTTTAGCCCGAATTGAACGAGAAGGCGCGCAGTTGCGCAAGCTTTCTGATGGCGCGCTGGAATTAGCACGCAGTTACAGTTGGCCAGGAAATGTTCGGCAGTTGGAAAACATCATTCGCCGTTTGGTGGCGACCTCGGTTGAAACAGAAATCCAAAAACCCGAAATGAACATGGCCTTGGGCGATCAACCAGCGTTGGATCCTCAGGGAATTGGGGCAGGCGACGGCAAATTGGCGGCTTCGGTTCAGGCGCATCTGCAGCGTTATTTTGATCTGCACGGTGGGGTTCTACCGCCAAGTGGGCTGTATCAACGTATTCTTAACGAAATCGAGGTGCCGTTGATTGAAATCGCCTTGGACGCGACGGCGGGAAACCAGGCGAAATGTGCGGATCTTTTGGGGATCAATCGCAATACTTTGAGAAAGAAGATTGTTGAACTAGATATTCGCGTGACTCGGCGCCGCAAATTGATGTAAAAGGGCAACAGTAGCGTTGCGTTAAGGTAACAGCCCAAGGGACGCTGCTGGTAAACATCAACAGGGCGCTTCTTCAATTATAAGCGCGGGTACAAAAGGGCATTTCGTGCAGAGCCCAACGCAAGCATTGGTCTGGAACCGATTGAATAATTGGCGGAAAAGCCGTCGTGTTCAAACTATATTTGGTTTGGCGGTCATAGCAATTGGCCCTATTCTTGCTGGCCTAACCTATGCTGTTTTAGGTGTTCTGGAGCGCGGCCCAGCAACCAATTTACTGCGACTCGTTCTGTTAGCCGATCTTGTTTACATCTTGGTCATCGCGGCACTTGTGCTGCAACGCGTGGCGCGGATGATCGCAGCACGCCGCGCGCAATCGGCGGGTTCCCGCTTGCACCTTCGGTTAACCGGTGTTTTTGCATTCGTCGCCCTATTGCCGACGATTTTGGTTGCGATTTTTGCGATGCTTACGGTGAACATGGGGCTAGAGGGGTGGTTTTCCGAACGTGTACGCCAAGTTGTCGGCAGTTCATTAGCCGCAGCCGAGGCATACGAGTCCGAACAACGCGATGATTTACTGGAAGATGCGAATGCTTTGGCGTTTTTCTTAAATTCAGCACGGGCCAACGCCTTTATGACCGATGGATCAATTCGCCAACGTTTGGCCAGCGGCCAAGCACAGGTTCAACGCGGTCTAAAAGAGGCCTATGTCATTTCAGGAACAGGTGAAATTCGGTCGCGCGGCGATCGCAGCTACCTTTTTGATTATGAAGAACCAGATCAAAACTTACTGAATGCTGCGAAATCAGAAGGTCCACAGCTTATCCGTGATTGGAACAACAACGAGTTTCGTGCCTTGGTTCATTTGCCGCCGTTTCGGGATCATTTCCTTTATGTTTCGCGGATTGTTGATGGCAACATTTTGAATTTGCTTGATGAAACGAAAGATACGGTTGCCATCTATCAGCAATTGGAAAACGAGCGTGGCAAGCGGTTGTTTGAATTTGGCCTGATCTATATCGGATTTGCGTTGATCCTAATTCTGGCGGCTATTTGGATGGGCCTTGGATTTGCGGAACGCCTTTCTCGCCCAGTTGGTCGTCTTGCAGGCGCTGTTCAACGGGTTGGAGCGGGTGATCTTGAGGTGCAAGTGCCGGTTGAGGCAGGAGACGATGAAATTGCGATGCTCGGCCGCGGTTTTAACCAAATGACACGCGAGCTTAAGGGCCAGCGTCAAACACTGTTGGACAATACCCAACAGATTGAACGCCGGCGCCGTGTTTTTGATTCAGTGCTGTCCAATGTTACATCTGGCGTTATGGGGTTGGATGATCACGGACAGATCGATTTTATGAACCGATCTGCGCGGCGCTTGTTGGCTGTGAATGAAGATTCCTCGTTGCATCAAGATTTACGTCTTGTCGTGCCTGAATTTTCGGACCTGTTCAGCGAGTTGCGTAACAGTCGTAGTGAAGTTACCCAGAAAGAAGTGAAACTTACCCGTGGCGGGAAGCAGGAAAACCTGTTGGTCCGCATGAGCCAGCGTCGCAATAGTGAAAACCAGCTTGAGGGATTTGTGGTTGCCTTTGATGATGTGACTGATCTGGTCAGCGCTCAAAGAATGGCAGCGTGGGGTGATGTGGCGCGGCGAATTGCGCATGAAATCAAAAACCCGCTGACACCAATCCAACTTTCTGCTGAACGCCTAAAGCGGAAATTTGCCCCTGTCGTTGGTGATGACGCCGACAGCCTAATACAGATGACAGAGGTTATTGTACGACAAACCAATGACTTGCGACGCATTGTTGATGAGTTTTCCAAATTTGCACGCATGCCTGAGCCAGAAAAAACAGACAGAGACATCAAGGTTTTGGTACGCGATGCCGTGACATTGCAAAAGGCCGCAATGGACGATGTCATTCTGAAATCTGAATTACCGGATGAGGTTGTATTGGTCAGTGTTGATCAAACCATGATTTCACAAGCGATGACAAATTTGATTAAGAACGCAGGAGAAGCCATTGAAAGTCTTTATGAAAAGACAAATCCAACCGATCATAAACCGGAAATTCGCGTCAAAATGGTTAATCACGAAACCTACGTGGAAATTTCGATTTCTGACAATGGTATCGGCTTGCCCGTAGATCGATTTAGTCTGTTTGAGCCCTACGTTACGACGCGTTCAAGTGGCACGGGTTTAGGACTGCCCATTGTTAAGAAGATCATCGAAGAACACGGCGGCTCATTAGCACTTGTTGATGCAGCACCCTTTGGAAAAGACAATCATTTCGGAGCGAAAGCTTTGATTAAACTACCAAAAGATCACAATCAGACCACAGAGAAAAACGTGGCGTAAGCGGTAAGAACGAGGAAAGTAAAAATGAGCGACATTTTAATTGTTGACGATGAAAAAGACATTCGGGAACTAGTTTCGGATATTTTGCGCGACGAGGGGTATAAGACCCGCGTTGCCGCAAATTCTGATCAGTGTATGGCAGAAATCCAAGCGTCTGAACCTGGTCTGATGATCCTCGATATCTGGCTAAAAGACAGTGACATGGATGGGATCGACATCTTAAAACGGGTTAAGCGTGAAAATCCTGGCGTACCGATTGTGATTATTTCCGGCCATGGGAACATTGAAATCGCTGTCGCTGCCATCAAACAAGGGGCGTATGATTTCATCGAAAAGCCCTTCAATATTGATCAGTTGATGGTGGTAATCGGTCGCGCAATGGAAACCAGCCGACTGCGCCGTGAAAATACAGAACTTAAACGCAGTGAAGGCTCGACCACAGAAATGATTGGTTCCTCACCGGCATTTAAAACAATGAAAAGCCATCTGGATAAAGTCACCAAATCAAACGGCCGCGTGATGCTGACAGGCCCTGCGGGGGCCGGTAAAGATGTGGCGGCGCGTTATATCCATATGAATTCCGATCGTGCCAAGGCACCGTTTATCACTGTGACCTGTGCGGCTATTAATCCCGAGGGCATGGAAGTTGAATTGTTTGGCCGCGAAGTGCCCGGAAAAAGCATTGAACCGGGCCTTTTGGAGCAGGCCAATGGGGGGGTGATTTATTTTGACGAAGTGGGCGATATGCCCATGGGAACACAATCCAAAATCTTGCGTGTGTTGGTGGATCAACAGTTCTTTCGTGTTGGTGGAAATGAAAAGGTCAAAGTCGACCTGCGTGTTATTTCTAGCACGAACAGACACTTACCCGAAGAGATTGCCCATGGTCGTTTTCGAGAAGAATTGTATCATCGCATGAATGTGGTGCCGATCGATGTGCCCGCCATCGAGGAACGCCGTGAGGATATTCCCGAGTTAACCGACTATTTCATCGAACAATTACACGCAACACAGGGTCTGCCCAAACGCGCGTTGTCAAGCGAAGCGGCGGCTTTGCTGCAAACACTACGTTGGCCGGGCAATGTGCGTCAGCTAAAGAATGTGGTTGAGCGTGTTTTGATTTTGGGGCCAGACAAAGGTGAAATCCATGTCAAAGAATTACCCAGCACAGATGGGCCCAGTTCCGATGATGACACGGTGATGCTGTCCGGTCGTTTGGCGACTTTGCCCTTACGTGAGGCGCGAGAATTGTTTGAACGTGAATACCTGATGACCCAGATCAATCGGTTTGGTGGCAATATCTCTCGCACAGCGACCTTTGTTGGGATGGAGCGTTCGGCATTGCACCGAAAGCTGAAATCGTTGAATGTTGTCACCAGTTCAAAGTCTGGCGCGCGGGTTGCGCGGATAGAGGATGAAGGCGATGAAACACTTGACGATATGTAATAACTGGCGCAAACCGCGCTTTGCGGCCAAGATGGCCTGATAAATTCCAACGCTCTAGGGAGCTGATATGAAAGTTATCATTTGCGGCGCTGGACAAGTAGGTTGGCAAATTGCCCGTCATTTGTCGCGTGAAAACAATGATGTAACAGTGATTGATAACAATCCTGTTTTGGTCAATCGAGCGACTGACACGTTAGATGTGCAAGGCATTACAGGTTTTGCGTCTTATCCTGACGTGTTGGCGCGTGCGGGCGCTAATGACGCGGACATGGTTATTGCCGCGACGCAATCTGACGAAGTGAACATGGTCGTGTGCCAAGTTGCGCATTCGGTATTTAACATTCCGCGCAAAATTGCGCGCCTTCGTGCTCAGTCGTATTTAACGGTGATTTATTCTGACCTTTACCGGCGCGATCATATGCCGATCGATGTTGTGATTAGTCCAGAAAAAGAGGTGGCAGATGCCGCCCTGTTGCGATTGCGTGCGCCTGCGGCCTTTGATGTGGAAATGTTCTTGGATGGCGAGGCACAATTGCTGGGCATCGCATTGGATGAGGATTGTCCCGTCGTAAACACACCTTTGCGGCAACTATCAGAATTGTTCTCGACGTTGCGTGCCGTTGTTGTCGGTGTGCGTCGCGAAGGGTCTTTGTTTGTACCAACAGCCAAGGATCAGTTGTTTGTGAACGATCAAATTTATATCACGGTTCATTCGCAAGATGTTGAACGGGCGATGGAAATTTTTGGTAAATCAACGCGTAAAAAAGAACGTGTGGTTGTTGTTGGCGGTGGAAACGTCGGTCTAGCAGTGGCCAAAACCCTGGAAAATGACCTAACACGCGTGCGCGCGAAAGTGATTGAGAAAAATATCGACATTGCAGAACAAGCCGCCAGTGAACTTGAACGCACAATTGTTCTGAATGGCGATGGCCTAAGCCGTGAATTGTTGTCCGAGGCTAATATCGACCGCGCTGATGCATTTTTGGCGGTGACTGATGATGACAAAACCAACCTATTGGCGGCTGTTCGTGCTAAACAAGCGGGTTGTCCTTTGGCGATCTGCCTGATCAACGACCCAAGCCTTGTTCCAATGATGGGACCCCTAAATATTGATGCCTACATCAACCCTCGCGCCCAGACAGTGTCCTCAATCCTAAAACACATCCGTCATGGCAGTGTGACAGACGTTTATTCAATAGGAGAGGCCGAAGCCGAGGTGATCGAGGCCAGCGTATTGTCAACGTCATCCATCGCCGGCAAGCAAATCCGTGACATCGAATTTCCAGAAGGTTCACTGGTCGGTGCCGTACGCAAAGGGGACAAGATCGTGCGCCCTGTTGCTGGCACACGATTGGATGAGGGGGATACGGTTTTGATGTTCTCGTTGACCAAAGATGTTGCTGCCATTGAGCAGTTGTTGCAAGTTTCAGTCGATTTCTTCTAAACAATGCAGTTTATACGAAATCTCCCTTTAATTGTTATTTTACAGGGGATTGGTGCGATTTTAATGTTGTTGCCCAGCTTACACGCGACGCTCACCAAAAATCACGAAATTGCCCGTCATTTCTTCTATTATTCGCTTCTTTTTATAGCGATCACTGGTTTTTTGGCCTTGGCTACCAACGGGCGCAAACCCAAAAGTTTCGCCCGTAGCCATCTTTTGGCTTTGCTGGCGACGTTTTCGGTTTTGCCAATGATGTTGGCGGTACCTTTGCTGCAAAGCATTCCTGAGCTTGGGTTTTTTAACGCCTACTTTGAAATGTTGTCCTCCCTTACAACCACGGGCGCCAGCGTTATTGAAAATCCACGTGAAATTGTTGAAAGCCTGCATTTATGGCGTTCAATCGTGGGGTGGTTCGGCGGCTTTTTTATGTGGGTTGTTGCCATCGCGATTCTAGCGCCTCTGCGTCTGGGGGGCTTTGAGGTGGTGATGGGGGATACCAACAGCAACCAAGTATCTGACCGGCAAATTGCCATGAAAACCGAAGCGGCGGACAGGTTGGCACGCTACACGCTAGATTTGTTCCCGCTGTACGTAGCTTTGACGGGTTTCTTGTGGTTGTTGCTGGTGTTTACAGGCAATTCGCCATTTGATGCATTGACGATCTCTATGGGCACCTTGTCAACCAGCGCCATTTTGCCAAACGCGCAGGCCGGAAATTTTACGGTTTATACCGAGTTGGCGATTTTTGTGTTTTTTGTGTTTGCTTTATCACGTCAGACTTTTTCAATGGACCGGGGCCGCTATGGGATGTCGGCGTTGAGGGGGAATATTGAACTTCGGCTGGCGATAACGCTGATCCTTGCAACATCCGTGGCCTTGTTCATTCGACATTATGTTGGTGCCGCTGAGGAAGACAGCGTTGATGATTTACGCGGCGCTTTGCGTGCCTTTTGGGGGGGATTGTTTACCGTCACATCCTTTTTGACGACAACTGGTTTTGAAGGGTCTGATTGGGTACAGGTTCGTTATTGGTCAGGGTTGCAGACGCCTGGCATGATATTGATGGGGCTGGCGCTGATGGGCGGTGGCGTTGCAACAACGGCTGGTGGTGTGAAATTGCTGCGAATTTCAGCCCTTTATTTTCATTCACGTCGTGAATTGCAAAAATTGGTTTACCCGTCATCTGTGGCAGCTGGATCAGGTAAAAAACAAACCTTGATGCAGCGCGGCGCCTACATTTCGTGGATATTCTTTATGCTTTTCGCCCTGACATTGGCGTTGGTAATTTTGGCTTTGGCTGAAACCGGGCAGGGGTTTGAGGCGGCGATTGTTTTGGCCATATCTGCCTTAACCTCAACAGGGCCATTGGCTTTGGTGGCGGCGGAACTGCCGATTGATTATGCGTTATTGCCGGATAACGCCAAGGCAGTGTTGATGGTCGCCATGGTTCTTGGTCGACTGGAAACTTTGGCGATTGTGGCGCTTTTTAATCCCGAATTTTGGCGTATGTGACAGATAAGGCGCGGTTTTCAGGCGCTTCTTGGTTAATTGGGGCTGGAAACTCCGAATATTACGTCTCATAATTAGCTAATGGCGTCGGGGGACGCGTAAAAACAAAAAGGCTAAACCAAATGGCTGGTGATAAACAAAACTTACAAGACGCATTTCTAAACCATGTGCGCAAATCCAAGGTTCCCGTAACAGTATTTCTGATTAACGGTGTTAAACTGCAGGGCGTTATTACGTGGTTTGATAATTTCTGTGTGCTGCTGCGCCGCGATGGTCAATCGCAACTGGTATATAAGCACGCGATTTCAACGATCATGCCTGGTGCACCGATCAGCTTATATGATGGTGAAGAATAGTTACTGAACCTACAGAGGGCCACGAAGACGAGCCGCATTTAACCGGCGTCTGGGTCCTATATCCGGAAATCAAGTCCGTACGCACCTCGCGTATTCCTGCCCATGCATTAGCCGAGGCGGTGTCTTTGGCGCGTGCCCTGCCGCAATTGGACGTTCTGGGAAATACCCACGTTCGTTTACCCAAGGCACAACCAGGCACTTTGTTTGGTAAGGGTAAGATCGAAGAGCTGAAAGGCATGTTCAAGGCCGCAGAAGTGGAATTGGTGGTCATTGATGGCCCTGTTTCACCTGTGCAGCAGCGCAATCTTGAAAAAGAATGGAACGTTAAGATCCTTGATCGAACGGGTTTGATCCTAGAGATTTTCTCGGACCGTGCACGAACACGCGAAGGCGTTTTACAAGTTGAAATGGCTGCATTGTCCTATCAAAAGACCCGCCTTGTTCGGGCTTGGACGCACTTAGAGCGACAACGCGGTGGTCTTGGCTTTGTTGGTGGTCCTGGTGAAACCCAAATTGAAAGTGACCGTCGCGCTTTGGATGAAGCAATCATTCGCATTCGACGTCAACTTGAGAAAACCGTTAAAACCCGCGAATTGCACCGTGCGGCGCGCAAGAAAGTGCCTTATCCGGTTGTGGCGTTGGTTGGGTATACAAATGCTGGAAAATCGACATTTTTCAATCATTTAACGGGTGCGAAAGTGTTCGCCAAAGACATGCTTTTTGCGACGCTTGATCCCACGATGCGGGCCGTAAACTTGCCAAATGGGTTGGATGTTATTTTGTCCGATACTGTTGGATTTATTTCCGATCTGCCAACTGAATTGGTCGCGGCTTTTCGGGCGACGCTTGAGGATGCTTTAAGCGCCGATTTGATTTTGCATGTGCGCGATATTGCCCATCCAGAAACAGAAAGTCAGGCCGGCAACGTGCGTACGATTCTGTCTTCGCTAGGCATTGGACACGAAACGCCGCAAATTGAGATTTGGAACAAAACTGATCTATTGAACGAAGAGGACGCAGGGCGCGTGGCGGCTTTGGCTGAACGTAAAGAAGATGTCTTTGGTGTTTCATCCATTACTGGTGACGGAATGGAGGTCTTGCTGGCTGCTATCAAAGCCAAACTTGATGATGAGCGTTCTACAGACATTCTAAGCCTACCATTTTCTGCAGGCCAAAAGCGTGCATGGTTGTTCCAAGAAGATGTCGTTCAAGTTGAGGATCAAGACGAGAACGGCTTTAAGCTGACTGTATCATGGACCCAACGGCAAAAAGAGCGATTTGACGCGCTCTAATCACTTCATCGGTGTCAGCATCGTGATGCCCACGGATGCAGCCCGTGCCAAAGCCGGATCAAGTGACATGGGAATATATTCACCGCGACGCCAGAGTTCACCCATGTTTTCATAAAATCTTGAAAGCGGATGACCCGATTGACCTGTAGCCGTCACAAAAACCGAACTGTCTGGATCGGCAAAATCATAAACACCGCGATATCCTGCTGCGTGAACATTGGCAAAAGGCATGCCAACCTTACCCGATGTGCGGCCACGTTGTAACGTGTGATCGCCACCTGATGTGGATTGGCGGATATTCACGAACCAACCCAAAATCGGTACTTCGCCCAGAACCTGATGATCATGCATCGCAACATGGGCATCACCCCAACGCCAGCTTTCGATGTTGCGGCCATATTGTTCAGTCATGTCCAACAACGCTTGTTCCAAGGATTGCCGCGCCACATCTAGGCAAGTTTCAACGGGGCTTGTTTGAATAACATCGCACCAAACGGCGGCACCATCCGTGTTGCGATAAACACGCTCAATAAACAGCGGGTTAGGGCGTTTGAATGTATCACTAAGCGGGCCAAGTTCATCGCGCGTCAATCGGTTTTGCAGCGCATTCATCCATGCCGCATAGATTAATGGTTCCGGCAGATGTTCGTTCATCTGGCCATTCCATTTGGCCAATAGGTTCAGGGCAATCTGGCGTTGATGGGCGGGCGTGCCTGCCGGTGCGGCATCGCCTGAGAACCACAAATCTCGTGCTACAAGCGGCAGTAAAGAACGCGCCGCATTACTGACAGTATCAAGCTGTGCCTCAATGAAACTGTCACGTGTGTGAACTTTGCGGTCTTGCAGCAGTTTACGCAGGCGGACAATGCGCTGTGTATCGCCCCAAGTGAAACTGACGTGTTCGGGAAAAGGTCGATCGATGTATTTATTGTTGGTTGTAGCCACGCCACCGCCAACCGGATTGATGATTTGGGGGTTGAACGAAAACGAATACATCCCATTCCAGCGATTTTCCTTGATCCAACCAGGGGCAGGGATGCGCCCCTGACTTTGATGATTTGGATCGCGGCGCGGCAGGGCACCAACAGTCATCATGCCTACGGAATGGCGATCTGCCAATGTCAGGTTTTGTGGCGCAACACTGAACCATCGGCCTGCTTGCAACGCGTCCTTAATGGAATGGGCTTCCATGAGGCGACGCCAGCCTGTCATCGTGGTGTCGATTTCATTTAGTGCGGTAAAACCGAGGGATACAACATGCCCCGGTGGGGTAATCGCCGCCAAATTGAAATGCTGACCTGGCAAAACAGGGCCATTCTCTGTCCAGCGCATGGTGATGGTGATTGGTGCTGCGTCTTTTATACGGATGACGGATTGCTGGGTTCTAAAGGTGCGAAAACCATCTGGTGTGCGGTATTCTTGAGGGTTTTCGGGATTAAGTTGTTCAATAAATAAATCCTGATCATCTACGTTCGCTGTCGTTGGACCCCAGCCTAGTTTTGAACTACGACCCGCCAAAATGATCGGTGCCCCAGGAAAACTGCCGCCGATTACGCCTCCACTGGCAAGTTGTAGACGTGCCAGATACCAAACTGTCGGGGCCGAGAGGCCTAAATGCGGATCATTCGCCAACAAAGTAGATCGGGTGGCACTGCGGTCAGGTGTAACGGCCCACGCGTTTGATGCACCGGCAAATGCACGCCTTTTAACTGGGTGCAACGGATCGCGGGGCAATTCTGCGTATTGATTTGGAAACTTGGCACCGTTGAACAAGCTGGCAAAATCCCCCAGTTCGGTTTTACCTTCGCCCGGCACATCGGCCAAAAGGTCCATCAAACGGGGTTGTTCCAAAACGAGCGACGCTTGCGCGCGTGTCACCTCACGTTCCAAATGGCTGCTCATCTGAAGGGCCATCAATTTGCCGATCGCGATAGAATCTGCGGGCTGCCAAGGTGAAAGGCTGCTGGAAAAAAGGAACAATTCAGGTGCGCCGCGACCCAGTGCCTGTTCATTTACTTTGCCAAGCCACGCATTCACGCCCTTTGCGTAAGACGACAACATTGTGCGGGTTTTTTCATCTTGCTGTTCAACAGATGTTGAGGCCAAATTGTAGAAATCAAGACGACGAACCAAATCATCAATCTTTACTGTACGTTCGCCAAACATTTCTGACAGACGACCTTGGGCCGTTTGGCGCAACATTAGCATTTGCCACAGGCGATCTTGAGCGTGAACAAAACCAAGACCGAAATAGACATCGGCGTCATTTGAACCAAAAATATGGGGTACATTCGCGTTATCACGAACAATTTCAACGGGCGCGGACAGCCCTGAAATTTCATAATCGGCGGAATAGTCCGGCAACGAGCGTGAAGCAAACCAATAGGTCAAAGCAAACGCCAAAACGATCAGCCCAAAGGCTGCGCCAAATAACCGAGTTAGCCAAATAAATACTCGCGCCACTATGCCCACCGCTTTGATTATCGTATAGGACCTGTTACCTAATGCGAAACACATCTTAGGGCAATCAGGAGCGCGATATTATGGCAAAAGTTTCTTTTCTCGGTTTAGGCGTCATGGGCTATCCAATGGCCGGACATTTGGCAGCAGCAGGACATGACGTTACGGTTTATAATCGAACAACTGCTAAAGCCGAAGCATGGGCTGCACAACATGGTGGAAAATTTGCGACAACACCGCGTGAGGCTGCAATGGGTGCTGATTTCGTCATGGCCTGCGTTGGGAATGACGATGATTTGCGCTCTGTTTGTTTAGGGGATGACGGCGCGTTGGCTGGCATGTCTAAAGGGGCGATTTTTGTAGATCATACAACGGTTTCCGCCACGGTTACCCGTGAACTATATGAATTGGCCGCTGACATGGGTGTTGCCTTCGTTGATGCCCCCGTTTCTGGCGGGCAAGCGGGCGCAGAAAATGGTCAATTGGGCATCATGTGTGGTGGTGATCAAGCAGCATATGATGCAGCGGAACCAATCATGGGTGCCTATTACAAGGCGTGTAAACGTCTGGGCGAAAATGGCGCAGGGCAACTGACTAAGATGGTTAACCAAATTTGTATCGCTGGGTTGGTGCAAGGTTTGTCAGAAGGGCTGAATTTCGCTGAAAAAGCGGGCCTTGATGGTAAAGAAGTGGTCGAGGTGATCATGCATGGTGCGGCGGGATCTTGGCAAATGGCGAACCGCTATGAAACCATGGTTGATGATAAATTCGATTATGGCTTTGCGGTTGATTGGATGCGCAAGGATCTTGGGATTTGTCTGGACGAGGCTAAAAACAACGGCGCGCCTTTACCCGTAACAGAAGTTGTCGATAAGTTTTATGGCGATGTCCAAGAACTTGGTGGCGGTCGTTGGGATACCTCCAGCTTGATCAAGCGTTTTCGGTCATAAAATGTCGCAAACGGGCGTGAAAAATCGCGCCCGTTCAGCAATTTGTCACCTGAATTGGTGAATAATAAAGGCCACCAAAATGACAATACTTCTCGGGGTGGATACAGGCGGCACCTATACGGATGCCGTTCTGATCCGTGATGAAACAAGCGTAATTGCCAGCGCAAAATCCCTAACGACACGGCAAGATTTGGCTGTTGGTATTGGGGCGGCGGTGCGCAATGTTTTAGTCCAAGCAAATGTCTCTGCGGCCGATATTTCTTTGGCGTCACTATCGACAACTTTGGCCACCAATGCATTGGTCGAGGGGCAGGGTGGCCGCGTTGGATTGGTTTATATCGGTTTTGATGCGCGTGATTTGGATACTCATGGTTTGCGCGACGCATTAAAAGGCGATCCCGTCATAAGTCTTACAGGGGGGCATGATCATTCAGGTGGCGAAGTGGCCCCACTTGATTTATCTGCCTTGCGCACATGGCTTGACGCGCAAACAGGAATTTCGGCCTTTGCCGTTGCATCACAATTTGCCACGCGCAATCCAACCCATGAACAGGCCGCAGCGTCGCTGATTGAGGATGTGACAGGTTGCCCAGTCAGTGCCTCACATCATCTTTCGGCCAAGTTGAACGGTCCAAAACGCGCGTTAACCGCATTGCTTAATGCGCGTCTTATTGGCCTTACCCATCGATTGATTGGCCGTGCCGAGGATATTTTGACTGAAATTGGCGTGATGGCACCCTTAATGGTTGTGCGCGGTGATGGTGCCTTGATTTCTTCCACCATGGCCAAGGATCGCCCGATTGAAACAATTCTTTCAGGTCCTGCCGCCAGCATCGTTGGGGCGCGTTGGCTTACTGGCGCTGATCATGCACTTGTTTCTGATATTGGCGGCACCACGACGGATGTTGCAATCCTAAGGGACGGTCAACCCGCCCTTGATCCCGCAGGTGCGCGTGTAGGCCCGTACCGTACAATGGTTGAGGCCGTTGCCATGCGAACCACAGGCTTGGGTGGCGATAGCGAAGTGCACTTCATTACCGAGGGGTTAAAGGGCGGTATCACACTTGGCCCACGCCGCTTGTTGCCGATATCCCTTATCGCCCATGAGGCACCAGAGGTTGTTTTGCCTGCTCTTGAAAGCCAAAGTAAATCAACATTGCCTGGGGAATATGATGCGCGCTTTGTGCGGGCCGTGTCGGGCATGGATGATGGGGGGCTCACTGATCGGGAACGCAAGGTTCTTGATCGCATTGGCACCGATGTAATACCCATGGCGCGCGCTGTTACCTCGCGCATTGATACACAGACGATTGAACGTTTGGTGGCACGGGGTCTTGTGCAAATGGCGGGGCTTACACCCTCGGATGCCAGCCATGTTTTAGGCCGTTTGGGTGTGTGGAACAAAGATTCCGCAAAAATGGCCTTGTTGCTGTTTGGGCGTCGGCGGACGGGGGCGGGGGATGTTTTATCCCGCGATGCTCATGATTTGGCGCAAATGATCGTTGATCGTTTGACGTATCAAACATCGATTGCGTTGCTTGAGGCCGCTTTTGCCGAAGAAGAAACGCCGTTTGGCCCACCACCCGCTGATCTGGCAAGACATGTGTTGATGCAACGTGGTTTGGCTAAACACAAAGGCATCGTGCAGATCAGTGCTGGTTTGGCTGTTGATGTGATTGGTCTGGGGGCATCGGCCAATAGTTATTACCCAGCGGTTGGTGAATTTTTGCATTGCAAAATGAACCTTCCCAAACACGCCGGTGTCGCAAACGCCATTGGTGCGGTTGTGGGGCGTGTGACGGTGCGCAAGTCAGGCACAGTAACGTCGCCCAGTGAAGGGCGTTATCGCACCCATCTGGATGCAGGGCCCGAGGATTTCGCCGATGCCGATGCGGCCATGGCACATGTCGAAAAAGCACTGCAAGAATTGGCAGAGGCTGAGGCCCTCGCAAGCGGGGCGGTGGACATCAACGTGAATTTGTCGCGCGACGTGAAGCAAGCCCACATTGAGGCCCGAGATGTTTTTGTGGAAGCGACGATTTTCGTTGAAGTGTCAGGGCGGCCAAGGATTGCTAAATCGGACTAAATTTGCTCCTGTTTGTAAATGAAATCGAGGTAAACAAAATTTTTCAAAATAAGAGAAACTAAGAACACTCAAAGTCAGCTTCGAGCCCAAACCTACGCGACGAAGGGCACCGTTTTCAGCGTCGTCAGGCGACCATCCTCAAACCGAACCAACTCCAGAGCAGACAGTTTTCCCTCAATGGGAAACTCGCCCACGGTAGAAACATCAACTTGGTCTAAATCGGTGCGCTTGTCGTAGGTTGCCACCGTCATATGCGCTCTAAACTGATGCGCTGAGCTGAATTCCGAACGGTGTGACCCTTCGTAGAGTTGGTTATGCAAAGAAGTGACCTTTGCTTGCCCGTCACCACACAGCAAAAGAACTTTGTGTTTCTTCTCAAAAGGATCAAACTCAGAAATCCAGTCGTCGAACACAACCGGGAATATACTGCATTGACGTGATGCGACTTCGACCAATCCCGAAATCGATTGAAGGTGCTCGTTTGCCACTCCAAAGACCAATGTGATGTGGGGCGGAACATATTTAGCTCTTTGTGGCTCATGTTTAGCCCTGAACGCGCTGATCCGCTCAGCAGAGCCACTTTCAAAAATTGGATATGCTAACACATAGATCATTGGATGATTGTGAAGTGTTGGCGTGAAATACTCAACGGCAGAAAAGTCCGCCTAGTGGACATTCGCGTCACGTTTAACGCTAGGGCAAAATAATTCGAACTCTATGCGTCTGGATCTGATCTATAAATTGAAGAAAGATGAAGCGCAGGTTTCTGTTGCCAGGTACCTGCAAACCCCGCCTACGGCCGCAAAGCGGTAGGGCTTAAGTTTTCGATATTTCGAACTGCTTACGCAGCCAGAGCCATCGGTGCTTTGTTGTCATTTGCAACTAGCTATATTGAACCGATATCGGTGGTATCTCACCGAGCAAAAGCTAACCCCTTTAGACGTCCGTCGATCCTATTTCGACCCCATGCGCCCCCAAATGAAGGGTTTGTTGGTGGAGTCGCCGGGTACCGCCCCCGGGTCCGATCCGTGTATTGCGAGCGCGTTTATCGCCATAGTCCCGAAGGACAGATTTAAAATAGGGGACCTGCGGCAAAGTTTCAAGGTGTGGTGGGTTGAATGTCTTGGATTTATCGCTAGTTTAGAATTATTCTAAATTGAAGAGGGCGTGATGCGTGCATTGTTAAGCAATCGAAAGCGGTTTGATGATTTGTCAGAACAAGAGGTTCTGGCACTCGCGATTTCCTCCGAAGAGGATGACGCGCAGATTTATCGTGGATTTGCCCAGCGTTTGGTTGAGGATTTCCCAGCGACCGCCGCGATTTTTGTGGATATGGCCGCCGAAGAAGATGCGCATCGCCAAAGGTTATTGGATCTTCATAAGACACGGTTTGGCGATACTGTGCCTTTGATCAGGCGTGAACATGTTTCGGGATTTTATGCACGAAAGCCTGTCTGGTTGGCTGATCACCTAACATTAGAAAAAATTCGCGAAATTGCCGGTGACATGGAGGCCGAAGCAGGGCGCTTTTATACGCTTGCAGCCTCGCGCAGCACGGATGTTGATACCCGCAAATTGCTTGGCGATTTGGCGGCGGCCGAACTTGGCCATGAAACACGCGCCGCTGAATTGGCTGAAAAACACCTTTCTGGTGATGCCAAAGAGGTTGAGGATCGCGATCAACACCGCAAATTTGTGCTGACGTGGGTGCAACCCGGCCTTGCTGGTCTGATGGATGGTTCTGTTTCGACCCTTGCCCCGATTTTTGCCGCAGCTTTCGCAACAGGTGATACGTGGAACACATTTTTGGTGGGATTTGCAGCGTCAGTTGGGGCGGGCATTTCGATGGGCTTTACCGAAGCGGCGTCAGATGATGGGCAACTTTCTGGGCGTGGCAGCCCGATCAAACGCGGGATCGCGGCGGGTGTCATGACCACTATCGGTGGTCTTGGTCACGCTTTGCCTTATCTGATCCATGATTTCTGGACGGCGACAGTAATTGCCATTTTGGTGGTGTTTGTTGAATTATGGGCCATTGCATGGATACAAAACCGCTACATGCAAACGCCATTTTTCCGCGCGGCCTTACAGGTCGTGTTTGGTGGTGGTTTGGTGCTGGCGGCGGGCGTCCTTATTGGACAGGCTTAGGGATCATGCTTGCGATCAATCGCGCCAAGCATGATCACAGGTGATAATTCGCGTTCCAATTTGCGGCGCATGGAATTTAGGTAATCCTTGTAACCGCCGGCTTCTTCGACAAAGGCGCCGGGGCCAAATGTAACGTTTTCTTTGAAATAAGGGATCAATTTGCCACCAAAAGGATATTCATAGAATGTTTCCTTTGGATCAGCGATGACCAAAGCGTTCACAATAATACCTGTATTTTGCAATCGAATTTTAACATCCAACGGTTCAGGGCCGTCATTGTTTTTACCGTCGCCTGAAATATCAATCGTGCGCCGCCAGCAATGCGTTTTTTCTGACAATAATATGTTGGCAAATTCAATCGCAGATCCCAAAGCTGTTTTAAGTGTGACGCGATTTTTTCTGTGGGCCCGAATTCTGTTTGCCAGTTGCGCCAGGCTTTCGGGGGTATCAACAACCAACCAATCTTGGATCAATTGTTGATGATCTGCTGAGGACCATTCAAAGACCGCAACAGAAACAGGGGTTTCAGGTGTGGAAAGGATTAGATCACTGATTTCAGGTGCCAGCAATGCACCTGCCAAACCATTCAGTTGTTGATTGTATTCAACGTCATTCACAGACCCTGATATATCGAGCGCCAGCACCAACGCCTGAGAGCACACCGCTTTTGCATGACTGCTTGTGGCCGACACAATCAGGATTATTTGGATGAACAGCTTTAGACGCATTAATTTTCGCAATCAGACATTTTTAACCATTTGTGAGGATGCAAATTGAATAAGCAAATCACAATTCCGCAGGTTCACCCAAAACGACCCAACGTCGCGAACGAACTTGGGCTTGTTTTTATTGCGCAGTCCCCTTTGAGTGTGACATGAGGATTCTGGGAACCAACAGACAAATAAAAGGGGGAAAGTGATGATTTCGCAAGACTACATCCGTCAAATGGCGCGTTATAATCGTTGGCAAAATAAAAGCTTGATGACGGCCGCTAAAACCCTTTCAATTGATGCCTTAACCCTAGATCTCGGTGCGTTCTTCAAGTCAATTATCGGCACATTTCATCACCTGATGTGGGGTGATCAAATCTGGATGTCGCGTTTTGATAATTGGACGGCACCGGATTTAGCTTTGGCGCAAAGCAACACCATTTTGTATGAATTTGATGAATTCTGTACAAAACGGACGATTTCTGATGCGCGTATCGTGCGGTGGGCCGATAAGTTAGATCCTGCAACGCTGAACGGAGAATTATCTTGGGCCTCACTTGCCCTAGGTCGAGATGTCAGCGAACCCGTCACAAGTTGCATCATGCATTTTTTCAACCATCAAACCCATCATCGGGGCCAAATTCACGCGATGCTGACAGCAGCTGGTGCAAAACCTGATGATACAGACTTGTTTATTATGCCTAAGGATATGTAATGGCCAGTATCGTTCCATCCCGCCGCGTTCGACGCACCCCTTTTACCGATGGCGTTACCGCCCAAGGTGTCAAAGGTTACACTGTTTATAACCGTATGCTTTTGGCGACGTTCTTTGACAGCTTTCATTACGATTGCGCCCATCTGAAAGAGCATGTTCAGGTTTGGGATGTATCTTGCGAACGCCAAATTGCCGTGCGTGGGCCGGACGCAAAATCGCTGATGCAAGTTTTAACACCGCGCGATTTGCGGCGCATGGTCGTTGGCCAGTGTATGTATATTCCCGTCGTCGATGAACAAGGCGGCATGTTAAATGATCCAGTTTTGGTCAAATTGGCAGAAGATGAATATTGGATATCTATCGCTGATAGTGATCTGCTTTTGTGGGTTAAAGCAATCGTTCAAGGTTATGATTTTAATGTAGAAGTTTGGGAGCCTGATGTTTCGCCTTTGGCTATTCAAGGCCCCAAGGCTGATGATCTTATGGCGCGTGTGTTCGGCGAAGAAATTCGCGACGTTCGTTTCTTTCGTTATGGAAAATTCCAGTATCAAAATCGGGAACTTGTGATTGCTCGTTCTGGCTATTCAAAACAAGGTGGATTTGAAATCTATGTTGATGGCAGCGATATCGGTATGCCGCTTTGGGATGAACTTTTCGCAGCAGGCGAGGAATTCAATGTGCGTGCTGGTTGTCCAAACCTGATTGAACGCATTGAGGGTGGCTTGTTGTCTTATGGCAATGACATGACATCCGAAAACACTCCTTATGAATGTGGATTGGGCAAATTCTGTAATTTGGAAACTGCCATTGGTTCTATCGGTCGTGGCGCGTTATTGCCTCAGGCGCTGACGGGTCCTAGTCAAATGATCCGTGCCATTGATATCGCAGGCGAAGCAACGCCTGTTTCAGATCAAGCATGGCCAATCGTTACCGAAGGTGGCAACAAAATTGGGCAGGTCACGTCTGTTACGCGATCTTTCGAGTTTAACACCAACGTTGCTATTGGTATGGTCGACGCAAGTCACTGGGTCGACGGGACAAATGTATTTGTCGAGGCACCTGATGGTCGCCGTGAAGCCGTAGTCAAAGAAAAGTTTTGGATTTAATCTAAGGAATACAATATGTTCAATGCACTTGTTGTTAACAAAGACGATGAAGGAAAAACCAGCGCAGCGGTTGCACAGCTTTCGCTAGATGATCTGCCCGCGGGCGAGGTTACCGTTGCCGTTGAGTATTCTACAGTAAACTACAAAGACGGTCTTTGCATTGGGCCAGGTGGTGGTTTAGTGCGCAACTATCCGCACGTTCCGGGCATTGATTTTGCCGGAACGGTCGAGGCGTCAGATGATGCGCGGTACAAAAAAGGTGACAAAGTTGTCTTAACAGGGTGGCGTGTCGGTGAGGCGTATTGGGGTGGTTATTCCCAAAAGGCGCGCGTGAAGGCTGATTTTTTGGTGCCTTTGCCAAAAGGGCTGACCACGCAACAGGCGATGGCAGTGGGTACGGCGGGTTTCACCTCGATGTTGGCTGTTATGGCGCTTGAGGATCATGGATTGAAGCCTGCTGATGGTCCGGTTTTGGTAACCGGTGCCTCAGGCGGTGTTGGCTCTGTTGCTACCGCGATTTTGGCCAATTTGGGGTATGAAGTTGCCGCTGTGACAGGTCGCCCAGATTCTGCTGATTATTTGAAATCCCTTGGCGCCACACAAATCGTAGCCCGTGAAGACATCAATGAAACCGTCAAACGCCCCTTAGAAGCCGAAGCTTGGGCAGGTTGCATCGACGCAGTTGGTGGGCCGATGTTGGCACGCTTGTTGGGGCAAATGAAATATGGTGCAAGTGTTTCAGCCGTTGGTCTGGCAGGTGGTGCTGGATTGCCTGCAACGGTCATTCCATTCCTATTGCGTGGTGTAAATTTGCTGGGCATTGATTCAGTGATGCAGCCTTATGACAACCGTCTGCGCGCATGGGAACGTATTGCGAGTGATTTGCCGATGGATAAGCTTGAAGCGATGGTTCAACCTGCGACTCTGTCTGATTTACCAAAATTGGGAGCAGACATTCTTAAGGGGCAAGTGAAGGGTCGCGTTCTGGTTGACGTAAACGCATAGGCTAGTTCAATCGCGAAATAGGCGAAAAAGCGACTCATTATGTCGCTTTTTGCGGCATTTCCTCCAGTTTATTTGTATTTTGTAAAAATCTAGTTTTTTCACTTTATTGTGATAGGCTTTGGGTACAAAAACAAAAAGGGAAATGGCATTGAAACCACCTCTAACCGAGTTGGCGATTAATACAGAAGAACAGGGTTTTTACTCTGGTTTTTCCAAGGTTGTCGCTCTCGGTTCTAAGTTACTTATTGGTCTTCTCATCGTTTGGGCGGCCGTCTTTTCAGAGTCCGCTGGTGCGGTTCTAAATTCCATCCGCGACTTTATCTCTGCCAACACTGGCACATGGTACATGTGGGTGATGGCGTTTTATATCGTTGTGTGTATTGCGTTGGCGCTATGGCCTGCGACAGGCAAAATCAGACTTGGTGGCGAAGATTCTAAACCAGAATTTTCCAATTTCTCTTGGTTCTCGATGATGTTTGGTGCCGGCATCGGCATTGGCATGTTGACCTATGCAACTGGTGAGCCACTTTATCACTTTGGTACAAATCCAGATGTGATTGTTGGCAATGCAGAAGGTGGTGCAGCGAACAATGTACGTGCGGCCTATAAGTGGTCATTCCTTCACTGGGGTTTCTCAGCTTGGGGTTGTTATGCCATCGTTGGGCTAACACTTGCGTTCTTTAGCTACTCTCGTGGGCTACCACTTACGATCCGTTCGGGCCTAACACCTTTGTTTGGTCGTGCTCTTGAAGGTACATTGGGTCACGTTGTTGACATCGTTTCAGTGATTGCCACCATTTTGGGCGTATCCGTAACCATCGGTTATGGCGTGTCACAGTTTGCTTCTGGTGTGTACAACATCACTGGCATGGAATGGCTGATGAACGGTGACGGCGGTCCAACAGTTTTGGCGATGATCTTCTCGCTGATCATTGTGATGATTTGTTCAACACTGTCTGCTTTGTCAGGCGTTGGTAAAGGCATCAAATGGTTGTCTAACATCAACATGGGTCTGTCATTCTTCATTCTGGCATTCTTCTTGGTATTCGGTTCGACCATGTTTGCACTGAAAGCCTTGTTTGTTGGCATGTGGGATTACCTTATTGCCCTTCCAATGATGTCACTAACAGTATGGAAGGCTGATGGCGTTGCTGACAGCGTTGCCACACAGTTGGCTGGCTGGCAGGGTGGTTGGACCATCTTCTACTGGGCTTGGTGGATTGCCTTTGCACCTTTCGTTGGCTTGTTCCTTGCGCGTATCTCCAAGGGTCGTAGCATCCGTGAATACGTATTGGGTGCGATGATCGTTCCATCCGTTATGTGTTTCGTGTGGTTCGCCTTTGTTGGCGGTACTGCAATTGATCTGACCCTGAACGGTGGTGCAGGCGAAGCGATTACTGGAGCAGGGCTTTCAAGCCAGTTGTTCGCAATGATCAACTTCATGCTTTCACCGGCTTTGGCAACAATCATGAGCATGATCATCGTGGTTCTTCTTCTGACTTATCTTGTTACGTCAGCTGACTCCGCGGTTTTGATTATCAACACGATTGCCGCTGCAGGTGACGAAAGCCCGAAAGGCCGCGTTCACATTATCACTTGGGGTGTTATCCTTACACTTGTGATCGGTGTGCTGCTGGTTGCAGGTGGCCTTGGTGCGATCAACACAGCCATGATCATCGGTGCGTTACCGTTTTCTGTTGTGATGGCGTTGATGGGGATATCCTTGTTCAAAGCTTTGATCCGTGACGGCATGCGTTCCAAGAAATAAAGCTACATTAATCTAAAAATGCGAAAGGCCGTCCAGTATTCTGGGCGGCCTTTTCTTTTTTAGTGTGTTTTCTGTGGGTGTTGGTGTTGAAATTATGTGGTTGAATTGGTCTTCATTTATTCACTAGCGAACTTACGAATTAAAGGAGGCTCAGTCAGAAGAAGAACATGTCTGAAGATATACCAAATAACTTAGTTTGATTTCCGCGCTTCGCGTACCCAAGCAACAATTACTTCACGGGCTTTTTGATCCATTTGCACGGCATTGGGTGGCGGCATCGCGTGGCTAAGGCCGGCTTGTAAGTATATTTCACTGGCGTATCTCGCAACATCGCCTTTGGTTTCTAGATAAACATTTTTTGGTGCCCAACGGATGCCATCCCAAAAAGGTTCGCGAGAATGGCACATGGAACAATGGCCTTTTACAGTATCATAAGCATCATCAAACCCAGCAGCGGAAACAAAGATTTGTTCATGAGATGTAAGAGGCCGAAGTTCGGCCTCTTCTATGGTTTCGATGGTGCGCATAGACGACAACCAAGCTATTGAAATCATCAACAGGACAGTAATTGCCCAAGTCCAGTGTGGACCTTTGCCGGTTTTATGCATCGTGTTGAAGTAATGCCGGATCGTCACGCCTGTAAGGAAAATTAAGCTGGCGATAATCCAAGCGTATTGCGTGCCAAAAGCAAGAGGGTAGTGGTTGGACAACATAAGGAACACCACTGGTAAAGTGAGGTAGTTGTTGTGCGTTGATCGCACTTTTGCAATTTTTCCATATTTTGCATCAGGCGTACGCCCAGCCTTTAGATCCGCAACAACGATGCGTTGGTTTGGCATGATCTGCAGAAAAACGTTCGCTGTCATGATGGTCGCCGTAAAGGCACCCAAGTGCAACAAAGCGGCCCGACCGGTGAAAATTTGATTGTACCCCCAAGACATTGCAACAAGGATTGCAAACAAAAGCAACATCAATAGCGTCGGATATTCGCTTAATTTGGATTTACACATGGCGTCATATGCCAACCAACCAATGGTCAGTGAAGCGCCAGAAATCAAAATGCCTTGCAACAGGGACAACTCAACCTTTGATGGATCCAGCAGGAATAATTCGCCACCAACCCAATAAACGATCATCATCAATGCCGCACCAGACAGCCAAGTCGAATAACTTTGCCATTTATGCCAAGTCAAATGCTCTGGCATACGCGCTGGGGCAACCATGAATTTGGTTGTGTGGTAAAAACCGCCGCCGTGTACTTCCCATTCTTCGCCAGAAGCGCCTTCGGGCATATCGTCAGCAGGTTTCAGCATTAGGTCCAATGCGATGAAGTAAAATGATGCGCCAATCCACGCCATTGCAGTGATCACATGCAGCCAACGAACTGAAAAACTTATCCAATCCCACATTATTGCTAAATCATACATAAACATCTCCCGAGTCTCGTTTTTTGCGAACCTATACAAGGTTGGATTGTTCTTGTATCGTAAGTAAACGCCAAGCAGTATCAAAAAAAACAAAATAATGTCTTATCTCGATAATATCCGCACCTTTGTTCGTGTTTACGAACTTGGCAGCATGTCCGCGGCAGGGCGTGATTTGCGTATTTCGCCTGCTGTAACATCGTCACGCATTTCCCAATTAGAAGAACATCTAAGTGTGAGACTGTTTCAACGCACGACACGCAGTTTGACCCCAACAGAGCAGGGACAAGCCTTCTATGGAGGGGCGTGTGAGATTTTGGATTCTGTCGACAATGCCGAGGCGCAAATTGTCAATATAACCGACAACCCTAAAGGGTCTTTATATGTAGCTGCACCATTAGGTGTTGGGCGTCGGTTGATAGCACCCCATGTACCCGCATTTCTAGATCAATATCCCGAGGTTACGATCCGATTACGTTTGACAGATCGCAAAGTCGATCTAACGACTGAAGGATTGGACCTGGCAATTTTCCTTGGGCAACCTGTAGACAGCAACCTTCGAATTCGCAAAATTGCGGATATTGAACGCGTATTATGTGCTTCTCCATCATATATTGCGCGAAACGGTAATCCTGAGACTGGTGATGCGCTTGTGGCGGGCAATCATGAATGTCTGAATCTGCGTTTTCCTGGCGCGCCGGAATTCCAATGGCCGCTGATGACTAGTGAAGGGGTAAAAAGATTTCGGGTTTCTGGGCGATATGAATCTGATGATGGCGATGTTTTAACCGATTGGGCGCTTGGTGGGCACGGCATTGCATTAAAACCAATATTCGAAGTGGCCGATCATCTAAAATCTGGTGACCTCGTAAAAGTTGCGAAAGGGACGCCGCCTGAACCGATACAAATGGCCTGCCTTTACACACATAAGCGTGGCCAAGACCCCAAAACCCGAATGTTCATGGATTTTATGATAAAACGGATGGAGCAGATCGTTCTAAGGACTAATTGATTAGCTGCCGCGATAAGTTGAATACCCAAACGGCGATAGCAGCAGTGGAACATGATAGTGCGTAGGTTCTGACATACCAAAACGGATTGGCACGATGTCTAGAAAACGAGGATCTTCGGGCGGTGTGCCAATTGAATCAAGATAATCACCTGCATGAAAGACAAGTTCATAGACACCAATGAAAAATTCTTGTGTTGGTAAAATTTGTTCGTCTGTTCGACCGTCGTCATTCGTCGTGAGTGATTTCAGGTGTGTCCGCGTTTCGCCCTCGATTTTGTAAAGGTCGATTTTCAAGCCTTCGGCAGGGCAGCCGCGCGCGGTGTCCAGAACGTGGGTCGTAAGATATCCGGTCATTTTTGGGCTCCAGTGGTGCGATCTAACATCGTATTTGAGTCGTTTATAAGGGTTAGGTTAAAATGGCCGCAAATGGATCGTAACAAAAGGCTGTTTATCGTTTTTTTTGAAAAACATTTTGATTATTTTGAAATATAATATGGTCACTCTGGAGGACTACTTTTGATTCGATATCCGCGTGATTTGACTGGCTACGGTGCCAACCCACCGAAAGCCAATTGGCCCAATGGTGCCAAAATTGCTGTACAAATTGTACTTAATTACGAAGAGGGTGGCGAAAACAACATCCTACATGGTGATCCTGCATCCGAGGCGTTTTTGTCCGAAATTACAGGTGCGCAGCCTTGGCAAGATCAACGTCATTGGAACATGGAATCAATCTACGAATATGGTGCACGGGCAGGGTTCTGGCGCTTGCATCGACTTCTTGGGGATTTACCGATCACTGTTTATGGTGTTGCAACTGCACTTGCACGCGCGCCTGAACAGGTCGCTGCCATGAAAAACTCGGGTTGGGAAATTGCCAGCCATGGTTTGAAATGGATCGAACACAAAGACATGTCCGAGGCCGAAGAACAGGATCAAATTGATCAGGCCATCAAATTGCACACCGAAGTGACGGGTGACGCGCCGCGTGGTTGGTACACGGGGCGTTGTAGTATGAACACTGAACGCTTGATTGCGGAAATGGGTCAGTTTTCCTATGTGGCCGACAGTTATGCCGATGATTTGCCGTATTGGGCGAAGTATGGCGAGCACGATCAACTGGTCGTGCCATATACGATGGATTGCAACGATATGAGATTTGCAATTCAAGCCGGTTTCACCAGCGGTGACCAATTTGAAACAACACTCAAGGATGCATTTGACACGCTCTATGCCGAAGGTGAGCAAGGCGCACCTAAAATGATGTCGATCGGCTTGCATTGTCGCATGATCGGACGCCCAAGTCGCGTTGCAGCTTTGAAACGTGTCATCGAGTATTTTAAGTCATACGAAGATGTTTGGTTCGCAACTCGTTTAGAGATTGCCGAGCATTGGGCAAATGAGCATCCACCAACATCCAAAATACAACCTTCTCAGATGGACCAAGATACATTTGTTGCCGAGTTTGGCGGAATTTTTGAACACAGTGCATGGATTGCTGAGGGGGCGTTTGCGCTAGAGCTTGGCCCAACGCACGATACGGCCCAAGGTGTGCATCAGGCATTGGCGCGTGTGTTCCGTACCGCAAGTAACGCGCAACGTCTTGCCGTATTGAATGCTCACCCTGATTTGGCTGGAAAATTGGCCGCAGCAGGCAAGCTGACCGCCGAAAGCACAACTGAACAAGCCGGAGCGGGGCTTGATCTATTAAGCGATGAAGAACGCGGAATGTTCCAAGAGCTTAACACGCAATATGTGGCCCGACATGGGTTCCCGTTTATTATCGCGGTGAAAGACAACGACAAGGCCTCAATTCTTGCCGCGTTCCATCGCCGTATCAACAATTCGCGTGAAGTCGAGTTTGCCGAGGCCTGCCGCCAAGTTGAGCGCATCGCCGAGCTGCGATTGATTGACAAATTGGGATGAGTCGCAAAATCACCATACGGCCGCTTACGGCAGAGGCGTTTGCGCCTTACGGTGATGTCATCGATTGTGCGGGCGCGCCGGACAAGATCATCAACGCAGGACTTTGCGGGCGGTTTCATGATCGTGCACAAGTCGATGTGGGCACCGACGGGCGCGTTGGGATCAATCTGTTTAAGTCGCAATTGCGCGAACTACCTTATGCGCTTGAGCTGATTGAGCGGCATCCTGATGGGTCTCAGGCGTTTTTCCCGATGTGTGAGAACCCATTTTTGGTCATTGTTGCCGATGCCGATCTAACCCCGCATGCCTTTGTCACGCAAAAGGGGCAGGGGATTAATTTTCACCGCGGCATATGGCATGGCGTTTTGACGCCGCTGGCCGGTTCGGGGCAGTTTGTTGTCATCGACCGCATCGGAGATACTCTAAATCTAGATGAACATATCTTTTCCACACCATATACAGTAGACTATCAACACTAACTAGATCCGCGACCAGCGGACATCACATCAACAAGGGACTGAAAAAATGACGAATTCAAACTATAGCGATCCAAATGCGACGCCGCCCCTAGGGCAGGCGATCCCACTTGGGCTTCAACATGTTTTGGCGATGTTCGCCTCTAACGTGACACCTTCTATTATCGTGGCGGGCGCAGCCGGCCTTGCGTTTGGTAGCGGCGAACAAGTTTATCTTATCCAAATGGCGATGCTGTTTGCGGGTGTTGCGACATTGTTCCAAACCGTCGGCATGGGTCCAATTGGGGCGCGTTTGCCTATCATGCAGGGCACGTCTTTTGCGTTTGTTGGCGTTCTCGCCGGTATCGCAGCAACACAAGGTTTGGGCGTTGCTTTGACCGCTTGTATCATTGGCGGCGTGATCCACTTTGCGCTTGGCTCTGTAATCCAAAACCTGCGCTGGTTGTTTCCACCGCTTGTGACGGGTCTCGTGATCTTGGCGATTGGTCTTTATCTGATCCCAGTTGCGATCAAATATGCCGCCGGTGGCGCGGCATCCTTCCAAATGGAAGCTGAGAGCTTTGGCTCGCTCATGCATTGGTCTGTTGCTTTGACCGTGATCGTGGTCTCCTTGGTTTTGAAGTTTTTTACCAAAGGTACACTTAGCCAATCTGCAATCCTAATTGGCTTGCTGGCGGGTTACGCTTTGGCTTGGATGCTGGGCATGGTCAACTTTGGCGCCGTTTCCAAAGCGTCTTGGATCACTTCGATCAAACCACTGCCATACGGCTTTGAATTCAGCCTTGGTGCGGTTATTGCTGTAACGCTTGTTTCTATCGTTTCGGCGATTGAAACTGTGGGTGATGCATCTGCGACAACCAAAGCAGGCGCAGGTCGTGACGCAACCGACAAGGAAATCGCCGGCGCGACATATGCGGATGGTCTAGGTACGGCGGTTGCTGGTGTATTCGGCGGCCTGCCAAACACTTCGTTTAGCCAAAACGTTGGTATTGTTGGCATGACAGGCATGATGTCCCGTCACGTTGTGACAATTGCGGGTATCATCATGATCGCATGTGGCCTGTTGCCAAAAATCGGTGCTGTGATTGCCTCTATGCCTTTGCCGGTTCTCGGCGGTGGTGTGATTGTGATGTTCGGTATGGTTGCTTCTGCTGGTCTTAACATGCTGACGGAAATCAAAATGAACCGTCGCAACATGGTCATCATTGCGGTTTCCTTGGCATTTGGTCTGGGTTTGAACCTTGTACCAACGGCTGTTCAGTATCTTCCTGGCGTAGTGAAAATTCTTGCGACCTCTGCTGTGGCCCCAACGGCCCTGATGGCGATCGTTTTGAACTTGATCCTGCCTGAAGACGCCGACTAAGTTGAACACAATAAAAAGCAAAAGGGCGTCTCGTTTGAGGCGCCCTTTTTCGTTGGTGTTTTTATAAATTGCGGAAGCTGCAATCGCCCTAAGCCGCTTACGTCGCGCGTCACAGCTTTATAGCTTGAGGGACATGTGCCGGTTTACGTCTTTGTACAAAAGATAGCGGAACTTGCCTGGTCCACCTGCGTAACAGGCCTGTGGGCAAAACGCGCGCAGCCACATGTAATCACCTGCCTCTACCTCTACCCAGTCTTGGTTAAGGCGATAGGCGGCTTTGCCTTCTAATACATAAAGCCCATGTTCCATAACGTGCGTTTCAAGAAACGGGATCACTGCACCCGGTTCAAACGTAACCACAGTGACATGCATGTCGTGACGCAGATCGGTTGGATCAACAAAACGCGTTGTCGCCCATTTGCCCTCTGTGCCAGGCATAACGGTTGGGGCAATATCTTGTTCGTTTGTGATTATAACCTCTGGGTGGGGCAATCCAGGGACTGCCTCATAAGCTTTGCGTATCCAATGAAAACGCAACATGTCGTCGGTTTTGTTATGAAGCGTCCAATCAGAGGCAGGTGGGATAAATGCGTAACCACCTTCGGTTAAAATATGCGCGTTGCCATCAATTGTAAGCGTTGCTTGGCCTTCGACGATAAAAAGAACCCCCTCGGCGTTATTGTCGGTTTCAGGATTTTCCGAACCGCCGCCTGGCGAAACTTCCATGATGTATTGAGAAAACGTTTCAGCAAATCCACTAAGTGGGCGCGCAATTACCCAAAGCCGCGTATTGTCCCAAAACGGCAAAAAACTGGTGACGATGTCGCGCATCGTGCCCTTTGGAATAACGGCGTAAGCGTCCGTGAAGACGGCCCGATCCGTCAAAAGCTGATCTTGGCCAGGATGGCCGCCTTTAGGGGCGTAATATTTTGCGGTCATTTAGGAAGTTCTCTTTACGTTATTTGATTTGAGTATGTGACATTGCGAACGGTCTAACCACCCATTGGGACGAGATAACTCTTTCTGCATTTTTTTGACAGTGCGCATTTGTTCCATTGTAAGCGGTGCATGGGCTTTGAAACACCGCTTACAATGGAACAAATGAAGTCATTCTTTACGATCTCTGATTTGGGCCCAGAGTGCAGAAAGAAATGGTTCCAGCCGATTGCTAAAAAAGAACACCAAACCGAGCACACTTGCTGAAAAAAAGTCAAGTAGGTCATTTTCACCGTCAAATGACCACACCGTTAGGATGGGATAAATTAAACCAAAGAATAGCCTTACGAAAAATTCAAGCTTCATATGCGTTTTATTCCATCATGATCCAATTATTGCCAGAACTTTTAATACGGGCATTGCTATAACGTAAGCGTTGCTTGAGCGCCCGACACAACGCTTACTTTTCATCTCAACTATCTTGATATTTTCGAATTATTTGATTTATTTCAGCCATATTTCCGGAAAAAGCACCGCCCAAAGTGATAATGAAACACATAAGTATAAATAGAAAGTTGACTATCCATACAATTAACAAGAGCGATCCAAACAAAGTCGACAAGTCGACATCACCATTTTCGATGAACGGCAAAATAAGGGAAAAAGGCTCGAAAAACGCGAAACCGTTATTGACCAAATTATTCCCACTGCGCATTTCCAATGGTTTTTCTTGAAGACCAATATGGCTAAAAATACCAAGAGAGCTGCCGGTGAAAGCAATATTTTTAACAGTAAAATTGTCGAACTTCTAAATCGTTTTTTCTTCATGATAAGTTTGCAAATTGTTCCAGTTGGTTGTTCGTAAGAGTTACTTCACTTTCCAAAGCTGCAAGGAAACAGGTCCTCAATGTCTTTTTGTCTGTGGCCGTGTGCAATAGCAGTAAACACGCCCGTCAAATAAACCTGTGGTTCGATTTTATTGAGTATACAAATTTCGATAATCGACACAAGTATCACCCAATTTTCAGCATTTGCATCATGGCCCGCAAAGGACGCGTTTTTACGGTTAAGCGTAGTGGAGGGCAGGTAGCGTGCCACAGGGTTGTTGTATTTTAATGTGACTGTCGTGGTCTGAGATTTCTAGGAAAAAAAGTAATAATGCCGTTGAGGAACTATCCTCTAATACCCACTTGACCTCCCGCCAATCCAACGCCACCAATATCCCTATGAAACTTGATCTTGAATTTACCCGCGCGCAGTTCCCAGCTTTTGCTGAACCATCCCTTAACGGCCAAGCGTTTTTTGAAAATGCTGGTGGCTCTTATACTTGTCGACATGTGTATGATCGCCTGACCCGGTTTTACCGTGAACGTAAGGTTCAGCCTTACTCGGCCTATCCAGCCAGCACCCTTGGTGGGCAAGAAATGGATGAGGCGCGCGCTGGGTTGGCCGCCATGATGGGCGTTGAGACAGATGAGTTGTCTTTTGGACCATCCACAACGCAGAACACTTATGTTTTGTCGCAAGCCTTTGCCCAGATGATGTCACCCGGTGATGTTGTTATTGTCACCAATCAGGATCACGAAGCAAATTCTGGCCCGTGGAGGCGGCTGGCTGAGCGGGGCATGATCGTTCGCGAATGGCAAATGAATGAAGAGGGGCATTTGGACCCTGCCGATTTGGCCGAATTGCTGGATGACAAAGTGAAACTGGTCTGTTTTCCACATTGCTCGAACGTCATCGGCGAGGTGAACGATGTCGCGGCCATTACGCAGGTGGTTCATGACGCAGGCGCGGTTTGCTGTGTTGATGGCGTCAGTTATGCGCCCCACGGTATTGCAAATGTAAGTGAGCTTGGCGCCGATATTTATCTGTTTTCCGCCTATAAAACCTATGGCCCGCATCAAGGTATTATGGCGATCCGTCGCGATCTAGGTATGCGATTGCCCAACCAGGGTCATCACTTTAACGCCGACAGTTTGTATAAGCGTTTTACGCCAGCTGGGCCGGATCACGCGCAAGTGGCCGCAAGTGCGGGCATGGTAGACTATGCCAACGCGCTTTATGATCACCACTTTAATGAGGCTGCCGATTTACCGTCACGTGCTGCCGCTGTTCATAATTTAATGCGCGGGCAAGAAACTGAATTAATGCAACCTTTGTTGGATTTCCTTGCGGCGAAAAATTCTGTCCGCCTGTTGGGGCCAACGAATGCAGCCTCTCGTGCACCGACTTTAGCGCTTGATCTGGGTCGTGCGGCACAACCATTTGAAGCCAAGCTTGCGAAACACGGTATCATGTCTGGTGGTGGCGATTTTTATGCGGGTCGTGCGCTGATGGCGAATGGGGTTGATCCTGAATTGGGTGCATTGCGCGTAAGTTTTGTGCATTATACGTCGCCCGCTGAAATTCAGCAGTTGATAGATGCGTTAGATCAAGAGCTGTAGCCCGTGAATTCTATCCCTGAAAAATCACAGGATGATCACCGCCCAATAATTGTGCGTTTGGGGCGTAATCTTCGGCTGTCCGATCACCAGCCATTGTTGGCAGCCCAACAATCGGGGCGGCCTGTTATTCCAGTATTCATCGCTGATGATGCATTCTTTGCGCTGGGGGCTGCGCCAAAATGGCGTTTTGGTTTGGGTTTGGCGGCCTTTAGTGAACAATTGGAAAAAATCGGTTCAAAACTGTTGTTGCGGCGGGGCGATGTGCAATCTGTATTGCTTGATTTGATCCACGAGACCCAAGCTTGTGCCGTGCTATGGGAAAGGTCTTATGATCCATCATCCATAAATCGAGATACAGCGATCAAGATGGCCTTAGGTGAAGAGGGGATCGTCGCGCAAAGTTTTTCCGGTGCGTTGTTGATTGAACCATGGGAAATTGCCACAAAAACAGGTGGTTTTTACAAAGTATTCACCCCATTTTGGCGCAACCTCCATCAAATGATTATCGCCCCGCCTGCGTCGACTGTCAGTAATTTGGTTTCACCAACAGATTGGCCAAAAGGCGAGGATATCAAAGACTGGCAATTGGGTCAGGGCATGATGCGTGGACTTGATGTGGTCGGTGATCATATTTGTGTGGGTGAAAAAGCGGCCGTTGATCGATGCGAGAAATTTCTGTCAGATAACTGTAATGAGTATAACGACAAACGGGATTTCCCTGCGATTGATGCCACGTCTAAATTGTCTGAAAATCTGGCTTACGGGGAAATATCGCCTCGGTTAATCTGGCATCTTGCGCAGAAGGTGGCGCATATTGATGACGTCAATGTTGTGCCGTTTATTCGGCAATTGGCATGGCGTGATTTTGCATGGCATTTGACCTATCACACGCCCCACATATTGGACGCAAATTGGAAGGCGGGCTGGGACACTTTCCCTTGGATAACAAAAGGGCCAGAGGTTCTTGCGTGGCAGCGTGGGCAAACAGGTATTGAACTGGTCGATGCCGCCATGCGCGAACTTTACGTAACAGGGCGCATGCACAATCGCGCACGCATGATTGCCGCATCTTACCTGACCAAACATTTGATGGTGGATTGGCGGGTCGGACAAGAATGGTTTGGTGATACGCTTGTCGATATGGATTTGGCGGCTAATGCCATGGGATGGCAGTGGGTTGCGGGCACGGGGCCGGATGCTTCCCCTTATTTTCGGGTGTTTAATCCTGACGGGCAGGCGGAAAAATTCGATAAAGAACGCAAATACCGTGATTTTTGGTTAAACCCTGTTCAAGATGGTGCACGTCAATTTGCGAAAGCAGCGCCCAAAAGTTGGAATATCGATCTAAATCACAGGCCAAAGCCGCTGATTTCGCTTGCAGATGGGCGCGCACGGGCATTAACCGCTTATTCATCGCTTAAAAAATCAGGTTAAGCTTGCGTGACGATGTTTGGCCCGTCAAACTACGCGCAATCCTTGAATGAAAAGAAAGTTATGGCCATGCCCACAGCATCTAGAATTTTCGGCGGCGCGATCCTTGCGGCCATTTTCTATTTCGCATCGATCGTCTTTATTGATGCCTATCGACCAGGAATGGTGTTTTTTGAATTTAACGTTGGTGCTGCAATAATGGGCCTATGGGGTGGCTGGGTCGTGCTTGGCAAGCGTGTTGGGCACGGTTTTCCAAGCTCAATAGGTGCCGGAGTTTTAGCGACCTTTGCGGCGACCTTCTGGGGTTTGTTTGTTTTTTCGGTCACCAATATGTTTTTGCGCACCAAAACGTTCCGGTTTACAGACGTTGAGGCCGCGTTCTTTTATGTGGTGGATCAATTCATTTTGTATTGGAAAACAATTTTTACCTCTGAAACTATTTTTTACATGATTATTGGTGCTGTTCTAGCCGGTTTGCTTGCAGAGGTTGCCAAGAAAATTTGGGATTAAATGAATCATAAATTCCAAGGATAAGAATATTGTGACTTCAACAGTGCTTGAGGTCTGGATGACGCGCAGGTATCAACAAAATCAGCCCACTTTTTGGAGAATTCCTAGATGAATATTTACGCAGACCTAGCTGATGCCATCGGCCACACACCCTTGATCCATTTGAACAAAGTAAGCGATGAAACAGGATGTGAAATTCTGGGCAAAGCGGAATTTATGAACCCTGGTCAATCGGTCAAAGATCGTGCTGCATTATTCATCATCAAAGACGCTGTTGCGCGCGGGGCTTTGCGCCCAGGTGGAACCATTGTCGAAGGAACCGCAGGCAATACAGGCATCGGTTTGGCGTTGGTTGGCGCCTCGATGGGATTTAAAACGGTCATCGTTATTCCTGAAACCCAAAGCCAAGAAAAGAAGGATATGATCCGTCTTGCAGGCGCTGAGTTGGTTCAAGTTCCAGCGGCACCCTATAGAAATCCGAACAATTTTGTGCACTATTCACGTCGTTTGGCCGAGAAACTTGCACAGACCGAACCAAATGGTGCGATTTGGGCAAATCAGTTTGATAACGTTGCGAACAAACAATCACACATCGAAACAACGGCACCGGAAATCTGGGAACAGACGAACGGATTGGTTGATGGTTTCATTTGTTCTGTTGGATCAGGTGGCACATTGGCAGGGGTTGCCGATGGTTTGCGATCAAAATCAAAACACGTAAAAATCGGCATTGCTGATCCCGAGGGCGCCGCGCTTTATTCGTATTATTCCACTGGCGAATTGGCCAGCCAAGGTGGTTCTATCACCGAGGGCATCGGGCAGGGGCGTATTACAGCCAATCTTGAAGGGTTAACTGTTGATCACGCGTATCAAATTCCAGATGCCGAGGCTTTGCCTTACATTTTTGATCTGTTGCACGACGAGGGTCTTGTTTTAGGCGGATCATCCGCGATCAATATCGCGGGCGCTGTGCGTATGGCGCGTGACTTGGGTCCGGGCCATAAAATCGTGACCATTCTTTGTGATTATGGCACGCGTTATCAATCCAAAGTGTTCAATCCAGAATTTTTGCGTGAAAAAGGTTTACCATGCCCCGATTGGTTAGATCAAAAACCTCGCCATATCCCTACTGTATTTTTGGATGAATAAATAAGATGATCATGCGCGCCTTTCAGCTTTTCGCCCTTTTGGTTTTATTCGGTGTGGGGGGCGCATTTGCCCAAACTGAAACCGCGACCCGAGTAGATTTTGCCGCTTGGGAAAAAATCGCGGCGCGGGCCGAAGCTAGCGTAAAATCGGATGCGGTCTCGGATGCGGCGTTTGAAACGCTGCGCCAAGAATTGGTTGTTTGGCGTGGTTTGTTTGGTGTTACTAAAGACAGTAATGCCGAACGCATTGCCACGCTAAAACAACAAATATCAGCCCTTGGACCAATACCTGAAGATCCTGCAAGTGAATCTGCCGAAATCATTGCAAGACGGGCTGAATTATCTGAACAAATGAACGAAATCGAAACACCTGTTGTTCGTTCAACCGAGGCATATAGCCAAGCAGGTGGTTTGATCAATGAAATCGACCAAGTTCTGCGCGACAGGCAAACCAATGCTTTGTTTGAACGCAGCAAATTGCCCATCAACCCGTTTCTTTGGGCAACAGCAATAGGCGAGTTAGGGCAGAGCATTTGGTCAATCGGTTCTGACACTCAACAAACATTGACCAGTGACACGGCCACCGCCAAAACAAACCAAAATTGGCCACAGATTGCGATGTTATTGGTGGTTTTCTTGTTGCTTGTTCTTGGTGGGCGGAACTGGGCCATCCGATTGGCCGATCGCATCTATGCCATGACATTTCGTGGCAGTCGGACATTGGGTTTTGTGGTGTCATTGGCCCAAGTTTTATTGCCTTATCTGGGTTTCTTGGCGTTGGTGAAAGCCGTCGATGTTGCAGGCGTGATTGGTGTTCATGGGCAAGTACTTGTCGATGTTTTCCCGACCGCCGCCCTGTGTGTTCTTGTAAGCCTTTGGTTGGGTAAACGCATATTTACGTCATCTGACGGGCACGCAATTTTCGAAGTTTCAGCAGAACAATCTCGAAAGGGACGCATTGCCATTGCGGTTTTTGGTAGTGTTTTTGCAATTCGTGTTCTGATTGCCGCAATTGTAGACGCTGACAAATTCAGTGTTGATATTGCCAACACTTTGTATCTGCCGTTGACACTTATTTCTGCGTTTTGTTTGTGGCGTCTGTCCAAAATTTTGCGTGTCCATGTTCGCCTGAATAGTGAAGAAGGTGAACAACAACGCCCCCTAAACCGGATTTTGTCGGTGTTAGGGCGCGCGGGTGGTATCATAGCATTGGTTTCCCCAATTTTGGCTGTTTTGGGATACTCAAACGCAGCAGAAGCCATTGTTTACCCATCACTTTTGACGCTTGGTTTGTTGGCCTTTATCAGTTTGGTGCAACGGTTGGTTGATGACATCTATGCACTGATCACAGGCAAGTCTGGGCGTGCGGAACAAGGGTTGTTGCCGGTTATTATTCATTTTGTCATTGTGATTATCTCTTTGCCCGTTTTGGCTTTGATCTGGGGCGCACGCGTTGACAGTTTGACCGAGCTTTGGACAAGCTTTCAAAACGGATTTGCCCTTGGTGACACGCGTATTTCACCCACAATATTCCTGACTTTGATCGTGGTCTTCCTTTTTGGATATTTCATCACGCGTTTGATCCAAGGCACGCTGAGAATGTCTGTGTTGCCAAAGACCAAGATCGACAGCGGTGGGCAAAATGCGATCATCTCTGGTCTTGGGTATTTAGGTATATTCGCGTCGGTCATTTTTGCGGTGTCTTCAGCTGGTATCGACTTGTCTTCGCTTGCGATCGTTGCGGGTGCTTTATCTGTTGGCATTGGCTTTGGTCTGCAAAATATCGTTTCAAACTTTGTTTCGGGCATCATTTTGTTGATCGAACGACCTGTTGCCGAGGGTGACTGGATCGAAGTTGGCCAGTATATGGGCATTGTCAGAAGCATTTCAGTGCGTTCATCGCGGATTGAAACCTTTGACAAAACCGAAGTGATTGTTCCGAATTCTGATTTGATTTCTGGAACTGTCGTAAACTGGACGCGAAATTCGTTAATGGGGCGTGTTACAGTACCAGTTGGCGTTGCCTATGGCACAGATACACGCAAAGTCGAAAAGCTGCTGATTGAAATCGCAGCTGATCATCCAATGGTACTTGTCGACCCACCGATCAGGGTGTTTTTGCAAAATTTTGGCGCGGATAGTGTTAATTTTGATCTCAAAGCGCTTATCCGTGATGTTTATTATGTGGCGATCGTGAAAAGTGATTTAAACCATGAAATCATCAAACGCTTTGCCGAAGAAGACATTGCCATTCCATTCCCACAACGTGACCTTTGGTTGCGAAATCCCGAAGATTTGGCCGCTGCGTTGAGCAATCAAAAAACAGGACCAAAGGAATGACAAATCAAGCATTTCTTGATGATCCATATCTGGCGTCCATGGAAACCGAGGTCGCCGAAATCACCACCGAGGGCGGTGTTGTTTTGAAAGACAGCATTTTTTACCCAACGGGGGGCGGACAACCTGGTGATAATGGATATTTGACGTGGGGCGATAACCGTATGGAGGTCGCCACCACAATCAAGGGCGAGGGGGGTGCAATCGTTCTGTTGCCGCCCATGGCGGGCAGTTTGCCACCGGTGGGCACGAAAGTTACCCAAATACTGGATTGGCCGCGTCGCCACGCCTTGATGCAAATGCACACAGCCCTGCATCTGTTATCAGTGGTTATTCCATTGCCTGTCACAGGTGGTGCCATTGGGGCCGAAAAAAGCCGCCTGGATTTTGATATGCCAGATGCACCAGAGGATAAGAATAGGGTATTGGATGATCTGAATGCGTTGATTGATCAGGATCTGTTGGTCAGCGACAGTTGGATTTCCGAGGCAGAATTAGATGCCAACCCTAGTTTGGTTAAAACAATGTCTGTGGCCCCGCCAAGAGGGCGCGGAAAAATCAGAATGGTGCAGATCGGTGAGGGGGATCAAATTGTTGATTACCAACCTTGCGGTGGTACGCATGTTCTGCGCACGGGTGAAATTGGCACGCTTAGAATTGGAAAAATTGAAAAAAAGGGTCAAAGGAACCGCCGCGTGTATCTGCATTTCGATAGGTAGCAGTTTTTGATAATGTTAGATAATCATTTGATATAAAATGATTTAAATTGGTGGGTTATCTTAATTCTAGGTTTTAGGAAATGCACAAACGTCTTCCAAGAAAATACTTTATTATTTCTGCCAACAAGTCTTGATTTCCAACCCAAACAAAGGCTACACACCGCGTCAACGGATAGGTGGCCGAGTGGTCGAAGGCGCACGCCTGGAAAGTGTGTAGGCGGGAGACCGTCTCCAGGGTTCGAATCCCTGTCTGTCCGCCACTTTATATTGATTTATAATGGTTTTTTTGCGTTACACTCTACTGTTACCATAATGGTTCCCCAATAGAGTAGGCGCTTAACCCCCCAATAAAAGTACATGCACATACGGGACCCCACCCGGGTGGCACCCCCTAAGATTATCAAAGTGTCCCAGTCATATATAATACGAATGTGCGCGAAAATTTTGAGTTTAGTGAAAGTGAATGAAATGTTTTGTTCAACTACTTAGAAAACTGGTATCAGATTATTAAACCTGCATTCTTAAGGGTCTGTTCCATCTCACGAAGCTCACGAAGTTTTACATCTCTCGCTGCACGTATTGCTCTGGTCTCTCGCCCATGTATTGTTTTTGCCGCAGCACACCTTTGTCGCCCAGCAATTGTTTTAGGTCCTGTAGATGCCCCACCATGGGTCCTGCATACGCTCTTACCCTGCATTGCCGCCTTTCGACACTGCACGCCGCTGCGCTTCGACTTTGCTTGGCAGCGTGGGACTTCGAAAGAGCCGAAGATCATTTTCCGTGGCAGTTTTATCATGTAAATATACTAACACAAACTGGCTAAAATCCAAATAAATGAGTGCAAAGCTACAACAATTACGATTGTGCGTATGACAGCTTAAAGTTGTGGTCAACTTACTCTATTGTTGCTTGTCCATTCATGAGCATCGGAAGGAGCCAATCGCGGAGCTCTGCTAGCTTGTTGTTTTCTATTTCTAATAAATTTTGGTGCTGAATGTAGATATGTACGGACTCTCGGGACACTTCCTGTAAACTCCCTTATTTAGGGATGGAGGAAGTTTCCATGACGAACGAAGAACGCGACATTCAACGCAAATTGAGGGTGCTTCAACACGCCGAAAAGATCGGCAATGCCCGCAAAGCCTGTCGGTATTTTGGGATTGGGAGATCCAGCTTCTATAGATGGCGGGATGCGTATCAAAAGCATGGCGAATCTGGTCTGAAGAATGCCAAATCTATTCCAAAGAACCCTGCCAATCAAACGCCGCCAGAGATCGTGGAGAAGGTTCTGTATCTACGCCGCAAGTATCACCTCGGGCCCATCAGGATCGTCTGGTATTTGGCGCGCTATCACGGCATCAAAATCTCGGATGCAGGGGTTTACCGTATCCTCAAGCGCAATGGTCTCAACCGACTACCCAGAGGCACACGAATGCGTAAATTACACACAAAACGCTATCAGAAACAGGTGCCAGGACACCATATCCAAGTTGACGTCAAGTTTCTGACATTCAAAGGAAAACGCGGCGAGAAAGTACGCCGCTTCCAGTTCACCGCGATCGATGATGCGACAAGAGTTCGGGCCCTTAAGATCTACGAGAAACACACGCAGGCAAGCGCAATCGACTTCATTGATCACATCATTGAAAAGTTCCCGTTCCGTATTCGTGAAGTGCGGACAGATAACGGCCACGAGTTCCAAGCCAAATTCCATTGGCATGTTGAAGATGTTGGGATCAGGCACGCCTACATAAAACGCGGCACGCCCCAGTTAAATGGAAAAGTGGAGCGATCTCACCGATCCGATCAACAGGAGTTCTATCAGCTCCTGAGCTACAAGGGTGATGTCGATCTCGAGGCCAAGCTGGACGAGTGGGAACGGTTTTACAACTTCGCCAGACCACATGGCGCGCACAATGGGCAGACCCCTTACGAAGCTCTCAGAGACAAGCTACAGTAACCCCACAAGTGTCCCGCAGGCTCGTCTAGGCTACAACTAATAAATGAACGATTTTCATTTATTGAAAGTGAGAACTAAAAAGCAAGGTATATACATAAAGAAAACTTAAAAAAGTGAAACACATCACTCGGTTTATTCAAAACAAACGCTATAATCGCTGACTAACAGGTGCCTTGGTGCGACGTCTTCTTCAATGGTTGCAAATCGACCGATTGGTTCTCGGAAAATATTGTCGGTTTCGTCATCATTGACAGTTGAAACCTCACCAATAAGAACATCACCGCCGTCACCCCAAAATGCGTGCCAATCACCGGGCATCAGTGTAACACTTTCGCCGGGTTGGAATTCCAGCTTTTCACCAGGGGCAAATTCACGTCGAATGCCGTCGCAATAAACCGTTCCCCCAACGTCTGGTGCAAAATTGCCCTCAGGATCAGAACCAAACAACTCCACAACCAAGGTGGCACCACCGCGATTTATGATATCCTCGGCCTTTAAGGCATGGGTATGCATAGGGGAAAGTTGGTCTTGTTTGGAAATCAACAGCTTTTCAGCATAACACATCCCGCCGCCTTGTTGCAGATCGCTCAGTCGTCCATTGCGCAAGGTGAACAGAAACAGCCCCATTTCCGAATAACGACTCGCGCCATAATCCGTAATATCCCAGCCACATCGTGCGTCGATTACAGCCTGTGCAATGTCTTGGTTCGCCTTAAATTCATCAGGCGACCAATAGGCAAATGGGGGCAGGTGAAAGCCGTGGCGACGGATCATGTCGTCGCCTTCGGCAATAATTTCGTTAATTCGAGAGCGTTTCACATGGTGCCTTTAAGATTACAAAAGGCCTGTTAAGTCAGGCTTGCACCTTGTGTACCTAAGGAAACCGAAACGTTCAAACGACCTTCGTTCACCAGCCATTTTTTTAACGTATATGTCCGCGCACCTGTGGAATGCATGGGATCGGCGTCTGCCAGTTTACGTGCTTCTTCCATGCTAGTCGCGCGAAGAATTACCATTCCGGCTGCTTGCATATGTTCGCCTGTTTCGTCGGAAACTGGCCCGGCAAGAAATAGTGAACCTGCGGTTTCCAAGCTACCGATATAGGCAAGATGATCGGGAAGGGTCGCCTTGACCAATTCCATGTCCCCAGCTGGCTGTGTATTTACAACAAACAATTCAAATGCGAGCGAGCCGCGTTCTTGGGAATGTGCTTTGTATTCTGACCAAAGTGGCATGATTTTCTCCTCTATCTTTTGTTACCCTAACTTGTTGAAAAATACGTTCAAGAAAAAAATCGATATTATTTGACTTTCGAAAAAAAACTAGTTTATTTTGAATTCACATATCCCTTACGGATTTCCAAACGCAACTACTCACGGAACCGGTTAAAAAATAATGACAGAAAACACTGATCAAAACACGCTGCGAGAAACCGCAATGGATGAAATCCGATCTCTTCGAGGCAGGATTGATGGATTAAACAAGGATCAACTTGATTTAATTCTGACGGGCGCCCGTTCGCATTATGCTTGGACGGACAAACCAGTTTCCGATGCTTTGTTGCATGAAATTTTTGACATTACAAAAATGGGACCAACAAGCATGAATTGTGGACCTGCGCGGTTCACATTTGTTCGGTCTGCCGAAGGGAAAGAGCGATTGGCGAAATCGTTGAAACCAGCAAATGTACCAAAAGTGATGAACGCACCCATCACGGCGATCATTGCTTATGATGTTGATTTTTGGCGCGAATTATTGCTTTTATTTCCACATGATGATCGGCGTGGGCATTTTAGGGACAAGGCTGCTCATGCCCAGGATACGGCATATCGTAATTCCACTTTGCAAGGTGCGTACTTTATGATCGCCGCACGGGCGTTGGGTCTGGATGTTGGGGCAATTTCCGGATTTAGTAATGCAGTCGTAGACGAAGAATTTTTCGCCGGCACCACAGTGAAATCAAACTTCTTGTGCAACATTGGGTATGCGGATGAAACCGCATTGTTCCAACGGTTGCCACGCTTTGATTTTGACGACGTTTGTAACGTAATTTAAGGGTGAATTCTGATGGCAATGAAAATGAAAACCACTGTTTTGCTGCGAGCTGAGGCTGATTGCCCTTCGCATTCACTGGCTGAGGTAGCAACGCGTGATTTGGTTCAAATGATTGACGAACCAATTGAGCGGGGCGGCACAAACAAAGGTTTCACACCGACTGACACGGCCCTAAGTGCGCTTATTGGATGTACCAATGTTATCGGTCACAAATGTGCACAAAAGCTGGGCATCGATATTGGACATTTGAAAGTTTCCGCAAAATGTAAGTTTGATCGCCGTGGCGTGACACTTAGTGAAGAAATTGACGTGCCATTTGAACAAATCGACCTGACAGTTGTATCTGACGGTGCTGCAACCCAAGAACAACTGAACGAAGTTGCGGCAGAAGTCGCAAAATACTGCCCTTTGTCGAAACTGTTTCGTCAATCGGGCACTGTTATCAACGAAGACTGGAAATCAACTCACTAAAACTATTCTGGGAGGAATATAATGAGACTTTCACGACGCATTGCCCTAGCAACAGGGATCGCCCTTGGCCTTTCGACCGCTTTTGGTTCGGTTGCTTCTGCCCAAGAAAACATCAACATGATTGCGATTGACGGCTATCCAGATCGCGCCATGTGGGTAAAAGAGTTTTCTGGCTTTTTCATTCCTCGTGTGAACGAAGAATTGGCAAAATCCGGCGATTACAAAATCACATGGCAAGAAGCTTATGGTGGTCAAATCGTAAAACCACGCGGCGTTCTTGAAGGTATCAAGCTTGGTCTTGGTGATATCGGTATCGTTACAACGATTTTCCACAACTCATCTTTGCCATCTCAAGGTATTTCCGCTGTCACACCATTTGTTTCAGCCGATGCGCGTATCGTGGCCAAAGCGGTTGACGAAATTGCCAAAGAATTTCCACAAATGGGTGCCGAACTTGCTGGCGAAAACCAAGTTTACTTGGCGACTGGCGTTGTTCTTGACACATACCAAATGTTTTCAAAAACACCGATCAACTCTTTGGCGGATCTAGAGGGCAAAAAAGTAGCGGGTGCTGGATATAACCTTCGTTACCTAGAAGGTATCAACGGCGCTGCTGGTGTACGTGGTGGTTTGCCGAACTTCTATAACATGGTTCAAACCGGCGTTGTTGACGCGGCAATGCTATGGCCAGAAGCGGCGAAAACTTTCAAAATCGCTGAAGTTGCCCCTTACATGCTCAAGGCGGACCTTGGCGCAGTTAACTCTAAGACTGTGACAGTGAACGCAGATGTTTGGGCGAAATTGCCTGACGCTGTGAAAGACGTTCTACAA
>AAXZ01000006.1 GCA_000169395.1 Rhodobacteraceae bacterium HTCC2150 | reverse complement strand
ACATAACACTCATTACGCGAACCACCACTCACACTAATTCCACCACCTATCACGGCCCTAAGATCACTCATCTTTATCCAGCGCGTAAAACTTTACTTTGCGTGATCAGGAAAGGTTTGTTTGATGTAATACAACAACGCAACGCGCTTTGTGCGTGGCATTCAAAGCACCCCCAAAGATAAAGAGACAACAGAAACTAAATTCACCGTTGGAGATACTCTATGGGAGTTTGATTTTGGCGGGTATTAAACAGCAGTAAATCCGCCTTTAGTTAGAAATATCTCGTCTAACGAACACACCTACCAAAAAGTGACAAAATCCCTCATCATTAGTGATGCAGAAATTCGTGAAAAACTCGGCCAAATAGATCGTGAGCACATTAAAGACCTCACCCTTGAAATAGACAAAGATATGGTTCGCATCAAAGAAAGGCAGATTGAAAGATGAACAAAGAAACAAACAATAGGACAACGCGGCTCAAACAATGAATGGAAGCGGAATTTTACGGTCAAAAAGCCAAGCCCGTTGTTCTTAAACTTCAGCTACAAACTGTTCGTTGCCAATCAGAAAACGGTCCCGCATTCTTTGGTTGATCTCACTACGAATAGGCACATAATTTGAACTTGCTTCATTTCTATTGTCTGCTTCGAATTCGGCGTGTTTCTCAAACGCATCAATGATAGATTTCGTTCCACTGGCGGCCAGCGTCTCGTAACTGAGAAATTTAGCTTTCGGGATCAACAGGTCCTGATGTGCTTTCAATCCCAATTCCAGATTACAGATATAGCGGATTTTTTTGCGAATTTCGCGCTCGTCAAAAGGGATGCGCAATTTATTTTGCGGGTTTTCGGTACCCTCATAACGATGCCACTTATTGCTTGTGACGGCCAATTGAATTGAGATTGCTTGCGCGACAATATCTTCTCGGAACAAGACGACCGAAGGGCCGGAAAAATCAAGGCGGTTCATCACATCACCTTCGTTGCGTAGCATTTTCCAGAATTGAAAAGTCATTTCATGCGCAAAGAGGCCGTGCGTAGCGCGCTTATGCTTCACCGAATTTACATAATCTTCCCAAGAATTGACCCCTAGATATGACGCAATTCGCAGAATTTTGTTCGGGTGGAAATATTCGCTTGGCTTCGGAAAGCCGGCTGAAAATAGAAGAGAGCCCAACCAAGTCGAGCCGGTGCGGGCTGTAAACCAAATAACAAAATCTTTATCGGGCGGCTTGGGATGGCCGTCTATTGGCGCGACCTGCCGGAACGGCAGCGCATTCAAGGCCTTTGTTCTAGGGCTCGGCGGAAGGGTCGGTGTCATCTGACATCTCTCTCTGGCGTTTGGTGCTTAAACGCGGTATCAAACCGCTGATCTTAAACACAGTTATTGGGCCATTGTAACGTGAAAATTGATATGCCTGCGGAGGCGAACTTCTTCTCTTCAAGAGACGCTATTTCCCAGTTCCTGTTCCTAGCTGATTTACCTCAAGCAGTTGATCTTTGTGTTGTATTGGGCGCACCGTCTTACACGAACATCGATCCTGCGATTTCACTTTATCACGCGAATCTTGTAAAAAACATCGTAATCACCGGCTTTGGCCCAAAGGGCATGCGTGCAGCAGACGACTTCGTGCCAGAATATGCTGGCTTGCTGGATCGAGCCTTGCGGGCGGGCGTTCCACAAAGCGCAATTTTGCTGGAAAAGACAGCAACAAACACGCTAGAAAACTTTGTGGAAACAGCAAAAATTATTGAGGCCGAGTTTTCATGGAACGCCATCAATTCTATTGCGATTGCAGGCAAACCTTTGCACATGCGCCGCGCTCAGATGACAGCACGCAAGCATTGGCCTCAACATGTAAAACTAGTCATGTTGCCAACTATAAATTCCACCGACCTTCAGGCTGATACTTGGTTCCGCTCAGAACTAGGACGCAAGCGAATACTGACTGAATTGGGATCGATCGCACAGTACAGTTTGAAGAACGACATTGGGGGTTCTGAATGCTCGTCAATTCACCCCAAGCCATGCCCTACCATGTGCATCTAGTAGGCATTGGCGGTGTTGGAATGAGCTCGATCGCTCATTATCTTCTTGATCTTGGTATTATAGTCTCTGGCAGTGATATTCGACAGAATGAGACAACAACGAAACTGGCGGCTCGGGGAGCCACAATCTTCTATTCCCATAAAGGTACTTGTGTTCAGGGAGCGGCTGTCGTTGTTACCAGTGATGCTATACCATCGGATAACCCGGAAATTGCGCAGGCCCACAAATCGGGAATTGAAGTCGTTAAACGGGCTGTTTTTTTGCAACGATTTTGTGCCGGAAAGAAGTCGATACATGTAACGGGTACACACGGCAAATCGACGACATCTGCGATGATCGCGTCCGTATTGTTCGGCGCTGGTGCTGATCCCTCGTTCCTTCTTGGTGATGAGGTTCACGGCCTGCATAGCAACAGCGGCAAAGCGTCAAAGGGTGCGCAAATCGTCGTTGAAGCCTGCGAAGCATTTCGCAATCTGTCATGTTACGCAACTGATTTTGCGGTTATCACAAATATGTAGCCTAGACGAGCCTGCGGGACACTTGTGGGGTTACTGTAGCTTGTCTCTGAGAGCTTCGTAAGGGGTCTGCCCATTGTGCGCGCCATGTGGTCTGGCGAAGTTGTAAAACCGTTCCCACTCGTCCAGCTTGGCCTCGAGATCGACATCACCCTTGTAGCTCAGGAGCTGATAGAACTCCTGTTGATCGGATCGGTGAGATCGCTCCACTTTTCCATTTAACTGGGGCGTGCCGCGTTTTATGTAGGCGTGCCTGATCCCAACATCTTCAACATGCCAATGGAATTTGGCTTGGAACTCGTGGCCGTTATCTGTCCGCACTTCACGAATACGGAACGGGAACTTTTCAATGATGTGATCAATGAAGTCGATTGCGCTTGCCTGCGTGTGTTTCTCGTAGATCTTAAGGGCCCGAACTCTTGTCGCATCATCGATCGCGGTGAACTGGAAGCGGCGTACTTTCTCGCCGCGTTTTCCTTTGAATGTCAGAAACTTGACGTCAACTTGGATATGGTGTCCTGGCACCTGTTTCTGATAGCGTTTTGTGTGTAATTTACGCATTCGTGTGCCTCTGGGTAGTCGGTTGAGACCATTGCGCTTGAGGATACGGTAAACCCCTGCATCCGAGATTTTGATGCCGTGATAGCGCGCCAAATACCGACGATCCTGATGGGCCCGAGGTGATACTTGCGGCGTAGATACAGAACCTTCTCCACGATCTCTGGCGGCGTTTGATTGGCAGGGTTCTTTGGAATAGATTTGGCATTCTTCAGACCAGATTCGCCATGCTTTTGATACGCATCCCGCCATCTATAGAAGCTGGATCTCCCAATCCCAAAATACCGACAGGCTTTGCGGGCATTGCCGATCTTTTCGGCGTGTTGAAGCACCCTCAATTTGCGTTGAATGTCGCGTTCTTCGTTCGTCATGGAAACTTCCTCCATCCCTAAATAAGGGAGTTTACAGGAAGTGTCCCGAGAGTCCGTACATATCTACAATCCTGCCCTCATTTGGGTCAATGGATTGGCGGCGCAAGCATTATCATGTTGCCCCGATCCGCGCCTTTCATTTTCAACGCAACAACGCCAAGAAATCGCGAATTTATTTCCGCATACCGCCAGCTAACCACTCACAACGAACACCCTTATGAACCGAAGGTCCAAGATGACACCAAACAACCAAATCGTGCCGTTACACGAAAATGAAAACAACAAACAAAACACAGCGGTACATGCGCAACAACGGATTCAAATTGCCAATGACACGGTCATGGTTATGGGGTCTGGGTTGTTGTTTCGGCACGCTAATCCCGGTGGGTATATGTGGAATGATCAAGGTGATCGTGAATTTGAGGTGTTCATTCCCTTTGAAACCACATTGGAACGAAAGCCATTGGTTCAGGTGAATTTGTCGGGGGTGGATGCCTCACATGCCCAAAATCTGCGTCTTACGTTGGCTGTTAAATCCACGTCGTTAGAAGGGTTTGTCGTTGGCGCAAAAACTTGGGGTGACACAAAGATTGCAAGTGTCGATATTTCGTGGATGGCCATGGCGCAATCTGTGGTTTCCAGAGTTGCAGAATTGGTGCCCCTTCATTTTGAACAAGAGACGGATGATTAGCACCGCTTGCACCCTTTGAGATGGTAAAGGTCAAAGAAAAACGGCAACCCCAGAAATGAGGTTGCCGTTTTGGCTTTCTGTGATGAAATACCGTTAGGGGTGCGATGCCCCAAGCGCGTGATTTGCACCCTCTGGTCGAATTAAGACTTGGCCATTTTTAACGTGCCGCGCGGCCAGACGTCGCCCTTGGCGTCCTTTAATAACGGCACGCGCTGTTTTGGGCTCAGTGCCTTTTGCCAATTCAGGAAAGAGTGCAAATATCTCTTGCAACGCAACAGGTGAAAACGTTGCCAACGCTTGTTCCCCAGCATAGAGGCTTTCGGCCTCGGCACCCTCAGCGAACACAACTTGATGACTGTCGAACATAAAGTGCCAATACTCGACACTGGCCAAATCTTGGGCGATTTCAATTCCCTGAACTTGCAACAGATGTTTAGCCGCCACCAAAACCTCGTCATGACCGAACATCCGATTTGCAATTTTGGAACGCACCATGATCCGGTGTTGAGGGGAAACAATCAGATCACGTTCGGGTAAAAGCCCATCCAATGCCCCTGCTTGAATGCGAATGGGCCGCAAGTTGGCATGATCTGTTAGCGTGGCTTTGCAAAGCTTTCGTGAGCCAATCCAACGCAAGGGACGAAAACCATCATCTTTCGTTTGAACCATATCACCCGATTTCAAATTTTGGACAGCCACGTCGCCCAGATCGGTTCGGATTAACGTGCCGCGCGCAAAACAAACAACATTGGTATTGTCATAACTCAGATCATTTCCGGTGACAGCGACACCACCATTTTCCAGTGTTAGATCAATGTCGCCAATCTCGGCCGAATAATCCGTGCCGTTGATGATGCAATCGATTTTGCCGTCGGCTGCATCTGCCTTAAGCATACCCAGTTGGGTTGCGAAATCATTGTTGGGGTCGGCATCGGCATTATTAACGTTGGCCAAGGTCGTGGTATTATAAAACCCGCTCAGGTCGACGAAGTCATTGTTGTCTTGAATGCCATCGTCGATAGACCCAGATTGACCTGTCCCAAAATCGGTAATGACATCTGCACCGGTACCGGCGGCGTAAATGAAGACGTCATCGCCCTGCCCGCCTGTTAATGTGTCATCCCCTTCACCACCATCAATCGTGTCATCGCCCAAACCACCGTCGATGGTGTCGTTGCCTGCATCCGCGGCACCTGCTTCCATTGACAGACCGTCAAGATAGATCATGTGCGAGGTGCCTGAATTTGCCACGGAAAACGAAATGCTTTCCATGTCAAAACCTGGGGTGATATCGATTGAATAGACCTGCATGTCTGTTGTGTTGACGGTCACTGTTCCCAACAAGACAGCGTTCGGTGGCCCGGTGTTAGCATTTGACCCCACTTCGCCCGTATTTGGATTGCCCCAAATTTGCAAAACTTGACTTGTGGCGCCGGAATAAGACGATCCATTCCACGCGCCAGATGCGGCACTAAATGTGATGGTTGCCGTGTTGCCTGACGCCAATGGGTTGGCAAGATCTTGGGAAATGCCCTCGATGTTGCTGCCGATGTTGCCGATGCTGACATAGTTATCGCCGTCCGTGGCATCTTGATTTATCCACGGCACTTCGTATCCGCTGTCATCATTTAAATCGGCTGACCCACCGTTCCATTGATACCAATCAGACAGGTTACCCAATTGGCCTGGGCCTGTTGGAGTGCCGCCTTCAAAACTTCCGCCAGAAAGGCCCACGCTTGATGGGGCGTCGCCCAATAGAACGTCGTTCCCATCGCCGCCCAAAATGCTGTCATCCCCTGCGCCACCGTCAATCGTGTCATCATCCGTACCGCCGTCAATGACATCGTTTCTGGCGCCTGCTGAAATGCTGTCGTTGCCTGCATAGCCTTCGATCACATCATCGTTTGAACCATCGGCCGCGTCATTCGCATCAACCATGTCACCATCGGGGTCATCAGCATAATTCGCATCAATGATGTCATCATTTGACGTGCCCTCGACGGTGAAATTCGGTGCAGGCGGTGTGCCAACGTCAAAAGTAACAGCGCCTTGGTAAAGGCCGCCGTTAACATCCGAACCGCTGCCGTTAAGGTCGATATAATGCGTAGGAGACCCCGCGATGGTGACAAACGCGTTGTTTTCTGAACCGACGCTGGCGGGCCGATACCCCGGATCAAAGAAGAAATTGATCGCGTCGCTGTCGTCCGCCCATATATCAACGAAAGTTGATATACTGCCGTTATAATTTGGCGTGATATAGACGTTGATGACATCTGATTGCCCGTTGCCATAGGCATCCGTAAATGCATTCTTTCCAGAACTATTTGTTGATCCCAAATCGCTGTTATCTGCGTCTAATATTACAGTAAAAGTTGCCATTACACTTTCCCTCATTACAAGGGTGCATCACCATGCATGTCGGTATTTGATTTGTCCCGAACAGCGTCACACCCCTAAATTTACTTCCACAGAAAACTGCGAAATTTTATCTTGCTCTGATGAACAAGAACCGAGCCCCAACCCGTTCGCTTGCCTGCTTTCGTGTTGATCTGAAAAGCAGCGAAGCGACAAAAATGAAAATAATTGAGGGCGGGTTTAGGGATTGGGCGATTGTCGTGAACACATATTTTTCATCGCAACTTTGTCGTGAAAATATTGTTTTTGGCGCGAGTTATTTTTGGGTGAATGGCTTCAAGACAATGCTGTAGGTCGTGCGCAACCCTTGGTTGTAGTCGCCTAGGAGAAACGCATTGGTACGGGCGAATGACAGAGTCCCTGAAAAGGGTGGTTGAAATCTTACACCGCGCGATTGCATCCAAGGCGGGTATTCTTCGGATTGCTCGATAACCATTCTGGCAAGGGTTTTTCTGTATTGCCGTCGGTAAGGTTTAGAAGGTCGGCAAAGTATTCATCCGTATCATATCGGGGGATCAATTTCAGAGTGCTTTGACATCAGGCACACTCCTCTTTAGAGTTTTTGTATCCGATTGGATACAAGGGCTAGGTCAGGATCATCATGCAAACCAGTTCCAGCGGCGAACAAACCTATAATTCGCTAATCAAAGCCATCAGGTCGGGGCAATACAAACCCGGTGCACGAATGCGCGAAGAAGAGATTGGCGAACAGCTTGCCGTGTCGCGCACGCCGGTGCGCGAGGCATTACGGCGCCTAGAAGCTGAAGGTATTATCGAACACAAACCCCGTCAGGGCGCCATGATCAGAACGCTTAGTCACAGCGAAGTTGTTGAACTGTATGAAATGCGCGTGGTTTTTGAACGCACAGCTGCCCAAATGGCCGCACAGCATGGCAGTGAGGCCGAATTTGACACGCTTGAGGATTTAAACGCAGCGATTGATGCGGAACGCGATGACCCCAGTAAAGCGGCATCCATCAATCAAGATTTTCATCGAAACCTTTATCTTGCGGCGCGAAATCGTTTTTTGCACCAAACTGCGCAATCGCTGAATAACTCGCTTTTGCTGTTGGGGCCGACAACATTTACTGACGAAGCGCGGATGCAGACAGTCTTTAGTCAACACAAAGCAATTATTGATGCATTGCGTGCCCGTGATGTTGTGGGTGCAGGGCAAGCGGCGGCAGATCATATCAACACCTCGTTGCGCGCGCGTTTAAGGTCACTGCAAGAATGATGTCTGTTATATTTACATTCGCAATCGCCCTTCTGGGCGTCATGGTTTTCATCTTTGCTAATCTGCCCCTACCATGGCTGTTAGGGCCTATAACGTTTTGCCTTGTCGGGGCATTGCTTGGTGTGCCGATGAAAGGGGTCAAACCGCTTAACGACACGATGCGCACAATTCTGGGTGTTGCGGTTGGGGCCACGCTGACGCCTGCCGTAATGGGTGACATTGCAGGCATGTGGCCTACGCTGTTGTTGATGCCTGTAATGGTTGTTGCAATTGGGGTTGTGGGTATTCCTTTTTTCACACGCGTTTGTGGGTATGACAAAGCCACGGCCTATTATTCAGCGATGCCTGGTGGGTTGCAGGATATGTTGCTTTTTGGCGAAGAAGCCGGTGGAAATATTCGAACGCTTTCCTTGATCCATGCAACGCGGGTGTTGGTGGTGGTGGTCGCCCTGCCCTTCATGCTTAAGGGAATTTGGGATGCGGATCTTAGCAATCCACCGGGGTTGCCCGCGATAGATGTCCCTGTTTTGGATTTATTGATCATGATTGTGTGCGCCTTTGCTGGTTGGCGCATCGCCAAATTTTTCGGGCTATTTGGCGCTTCAATTCTCGGCCCTCTCATCCTAACGGCAATCGTTACTATGCTGGGTTTGTTAGAAAATCGCCCCCCTGCCGAGGCGATTTGGGCGGCGCAGTTTTTCATTGGCATGACAATTGGGGCCAAATACGCAGGGATCACGGCACAAGAGGTACGCAAGGACGTCACCGCCGGATTTGGATTCTGCGTCATCCTGATTGTTCTGACGACAATTTTTGCCGGTGGCATTTATGAATTGGGGTTGGCGCCAGGCATGGAAACCCTTTTGGCTTTCACACCAGGTGGGCAAGCAGAATTGACGGTTTTGGCGTTGATCGTGGGGGCCGACATGGCCTTTGTTGTGGCGCATCATATCGTACGAATTTTTGTGGTCATTCTTGGAGCGCCAGTGATGAACCGATTGCTTTGGCCAAAATAACCCAAAACTTTAACCGTCTAAAACATTGGGATGTCTAACATCCGTTAGGGGTTCCTTGTCAAAAACAACGACAGTCGCGTGAATACGGCCGCGTTGCATTTCGGCTTCTAAGGTTCCCTCTTCAACGAAACCAGAACGCGATGTGCTGTTCGCCAAGAATGGTATGTTTCACAACGATTTGGATGGACGTATCATTTGGGGCGAAGATTTGTTGAAAATTCCGGTGGAACAAGGGAATGTACCACCAGCGGGTTGATGCAATAAGTGTCACCGAAAAATTGATGAAAGGTATATTATGAGGATTTGGATTACGCGCCCGATACAGAATTTTTGCGCAACAATATTTTTGGCGGTTTTGGCAGCGCCTGCTTTCGCAGGTTGCATTGACCTTACAAAGGGAAACTCTTTTTCGCTCACACGCAATAATCCACATTTCCAAGTCACGAACACAATTTCAGACGATGGGTCCGTTACCGAACAAAGAGAGATGAGCCGGAACGGCGCTATTGAAAGAACGACGACGACCTATTGGAATGGTGTCATCGCGGTGGACAGAAAATCGTCATCAACCCGTATCCAGTTGAAGTTGAGCAAAGACGCAAAGCTGGCGGATTTGGGAAAAGTGGGCAAGAATTATAGTTTTCCAGTTTCAATTTTGGTGAATGGAAACGAAATTGATCGCGGAACATTTACCTTGAGAACGATCAAGAAAACCAAGTTGAATGTGGATGGGTGCAATTATCCCGTAATGGTTGTTCGCACCAGTATCCAACGAAATAATGGGGATCCTATCAACAACGAAAAGCTACTTAGCTTGGATGCGGGTATGTTAATAGGGAGCGTTGTTATGACAGCCGATTGGCAAGCCAAACACGGCGTATTTTTTGACAAAGTCAAAGCGAATTAGGTTTCCATTGCCTACGCAAGCTGAAGAATATTTCGTCTAATAACTTGATAGGCTGGGAATATCGAGGGTTGTTACTCGGCTTTTAACAAATGAGCTTACCAAACCCCGAGCGTCTGATTGTTTCGCAAATCAGTGTCGTTCGGGGTTTTCGTTTTTATAGGTGAACTGGCTGGCCGGTTTCCAATGATTTCGCCGCTGCATCGGCCAGCATTTGTGCGCGCAGACCGTCGTTGATGTTAGGCGATGGGGTCTCGTTGGCATTAAAGGCAGACACGAAATGAGTGATTTCGGCCAGATAGGCCGCCTCGTAGCGTTCTAGGAAAAAGTTCAGCGTTGGTGCCCGGGAATACCCTTGGCCTGTCGCAACCTCGACGGAATTTTCAAGGATGTTTTCTGCACGCAACATGCCTTTGGAACCATGAACCTCAATGCGTTGATCATAGCCATATGTGGCACGGCGCGAATTGGATATCTGACAGATTTTGCCTGATGCCGTGGTCAATGTGACCGCTGCGGTATCGACATCACCCGCCTTGCCGATTTCTGGATCAACCAGTGAAGAGCCGACGGCAAAGACCGTTGTAATTTCTTCGCCGAGCAAAAAACGCGCCATGTCAAAATCATGGATCATCATGTCACGAAACAAACCGCCAGATGATTTGATATAGCTGATGGGGGGTGGGTTTGGATCGCGCGACAGAATGGTGACGATTTCAACTTCGCCAATTTCGCCGGCGCTGATACGGGATTGGACGTTGGCAAAATTGGGATCAAAACGGCGGTTTAGTGCCGTCAAAAACGGTACATTTTTGTCAGTGACAACCTTGATGCAGTCATGAATACGATCAACAGACATGTCCACGGGCTTTTCACAAAAGATCGCTTTGCCAGCCTTGGCCGCGGCATGAATTTGTTCATAGTGCAGCGTTGTTGGTGTGCAAAGCAGCACGCCATCAATGTCAGTGGCGTTGATGATATCATCCGTGTCACGGACTTCGGCCCCAGTTTGTGCCGCCAATGCTGTTGCCGCTGCTGGCATTGCATCCGCCACGGCCACTAATTTAGCATCAGCCAGCCGCATCAAAGAACGTGCATGAACTTGGCCAATCCGGCCACATCCCAAAATTCCGATACGCATCGTTTATCCTTTAGCAGGGTGACCAAAGGCGGATAGAACCCGCGCAGTTGCGGCCACCAATGGATCATGTGTTTCTTTCAAAATCGTCACGCGATCAAAGCGGCTTGCATCTGCATTCACCGCCGTGCGCAACGCGTCACCAAAGGCCATGCGCAGTTCAGTGCCGATGTTGAATTTGCAAATGCTTGTGCCGGTCGCCAATGCGGTGCGTTGCGCCACTGGCACGCCAGAACCCCCGTGAATAACCAATGGCACCTGGGTCACTGCTTGAATTGCGGCAATGCGATCCGTGTCTAAACCGCCCTCTTTATCTTGTTGCAAATGCACGTTGCCGACAGAAATCGCCATGGCATCCACACCTGTTTGGCGGGCAAATTCTGTCGCCTCGGCTGGATCCGTACCGGCGGAATTTTCGCCACCGGAATAGCCCACAAAACCAATTTCACCTTCACAGGAAATGCCCGCTGCATGGGCCATTTCCACAATCCGTGCGGTTTCATCAATGTTTTGTGCAAGTTCCGCGCGCGAGCCGTCGTACATAAGGGATGTAAAGCCACTGTCCAGCGCCTCGCGGCATTCATCATAGGTATAACCATGATCCAAATGCGCGACAACCGGTACACTGGCACCATCTGCCAGATGACGGAACATTTTGCCCAAGATTGGCAAAGGGGTATGAGCGCGGCACGAGGGGCCAGCCTGCAAAATGACAGGACAACCCACCATTTCAGCCGCTGCCACATAGGCACGCATATCTTCCCAGCCCAGTGTCACCAAACCGGCCACTGCGTATTGATTTTTTAGCGCTGGTTGTAAAACGTCAGCGAGTGTTGCGAGGGTCATTTAAATTTCGCCACCATGTCTTTGATGCCAGGAATAGTCTCAACTTGATACGCGTGTGTGGGTTGGAAGAATTGCACAAGGCTGCGTTGGCTCAGGCCTGCTAGGATTGTGAAATAGTACATTTCATAACCCGGCATAACCGCACATGGGTGATAGCCATTGTCTAGCATAATGGTCGAACGATCCATCAGTTGATACGCGTCGCCAGGCTTGCCCTCTTCGCGCTGAATGATCTGAACGCCAGAACCGTGGTTTGGTTTGAAACGGAAATTATAGGTTTCATCATGGCGTGTTTCGGTTGGCAGTCGATCGGTGTCGTGTTTGTGGGATGGAAAGCCTGACCAGCCACCCTGCCCCACGGTGAACAATTCTGACACCAGCAAACGGCCCACTTTGTCGTGCTGCTTTTGGCCCAAGATGTGTTTAATTTTGCGGTGCGTTTTTGTGTCGTCAGAACCGTATTGAACCTTGTCGATGCCATCCGCACGTACATCAAAGGGCGATAGAACCTTGTCGTATTTCGCGCCCGCGATAAAGGTTTCTGTATCGCGAGTGGCCACGATTGTGACCTTGGCACCCACTGGCACATAAACGCCCTCGGGTTCACCGTCCCAAACATCTTCGGTGCGATTACCGACAGCCTTGAATTCAACGCCTTCGATTGAAACGTCGATTGTGCCAGTTGCAGGTACAATGCAGGTTTCATAACCGGGCACTTGGTATTCAAAGGCTTGGCCAGCTTTCAACATAACAATGTTGAAATAGTTCAGCGGAACCGTGGGATCATCAATGCCGACAATGGGTTTGTTTTGGTTGTCATGTGGGGCAATATGCATAAGTTTTCCTTAGGTTACATCTGGAATGGTTGGGCCGGCATGTTCGGCCAGAAATTTTGTGAGATCGTCTTGGAATGGCATGGCGGGCGCACAGCCTGGGCGCGCCACAACATAGGCGGCACAGGCCGAGCCGCGCAAGACGGCAGTTTTAAGATCATGACCGTCTGCGATGGATGTCAGCATACCAGCCATAAAGCTGTCGCCAGCACCGGTTGGTTTTAGGGCCTGAACGGGGAAAATACCCGTGCGCAATTCCTCACCATTGGCAAAGGTCACCGCGCCATGTTCGCCCATTTTGTAAACAACAATACCGGCGGATGTGGCGGATAATTCACGCGCTTTGGCCAAGCCTTTTTCGCGACCACCGGCCATAAAGCCAAATTCATCATCGTTGCCAACGATGACGTCTGATAGACCGCCCGCTTTGGATAGAACCTCTTCGGCGACTTGCGCTGAGGGCCAGCTATAGGGGCGATAGTCCACGTCAAAAATGATCGGCAAACCCGCCGCGCGGGCCAATTCAAAGGCACGAAATGCCGCTGTGCGCGAAGGTTCCGCGGCAAACACAGTGCCCGCCGTGACCAAGGCGCCAAATTGGCTGTAATCAACGGCCTCAACATCAGCCACCGTCATTTCAAAATCAGCGGCCCCATTGCGGTAAATCACCGATTGGTGCCCCTCAACACGGCTTTCATAAACAGCCAACGAATTGCGGGCCTCGCCGCCAACGGCGGTGACATGATCGGTCTTTACGCCGTAGTGATGCAGTTTATTGACACAAAACCGCCCAACGGCGTCATCTGAAACCGAGGTCACCAGCGATGCTTGCCCACCAAGTTTCACCACGCCTGCGGCGATATTTGCGGACGAGCCGCCCATATCGACGTTGAAATCGGTGGCGTCTTCGGTGGCAATACCAGGGGCTGGAAACAAATCCATGCCGACGCGGCCCACCACAACGAAGTTATTCTTTTTGATGCCGTCTATGATGCTCATTACACGCCCTGACGTTGCTTGGCGCGAGAGGCTTCGATCTCGGCATGTTTTTCGGCGACTTTGGCATTGTCGGTCACATGGGGTGTGCCAACCTCCCACCAAGTGTGGCCTTCGGTTGTCCAGCCGTCATAGGCGTCAACCTTCATCACGATCACGCTGGTTTTGTCCGCAGCTTTAGCGCGTTTGAACGCCTCGCCCAGCTCAGCAGGGTTGGCAACGGTTTCAGCATTTGCCCCCATTGATGCGGCGTGGGCTTCAAAATCAACGGCAAAGGGTGCGTCAACTGTGGGGCAATCTGCGATGAGATTGTTAAAGCTTTCGTTGCCCGTGTTGTTTTGCAGCTTGTTGATGACGGCAAAACCACCGTTGTCCAAAACGAAAATGATCATTTTGCGATTGGTCAGAACGGATGAATAAATATCAGAGTTCATCAGCATATAGGAACCATCCCCCGTAAAGACGATGGTGTCTTGGTCAGGTTCGCGTTCATGTTGCGCAATGCGCGCACCCCATCCACCGGCGATTTCATAACCCATGCAAGAAAAGCCAAATTCCACATCAACTGTGCTGAGATCCTTGGTTTGCCAATGCGCGGTGACCTCGGCGGGCAAACCACCGGCCGCTGCCACAACGCGGTCGCGGGGATCGCACAGATCGTTGACCATGCGGATCGCCTGACAATATGAATTTGGGCCGTTTGATGGTTTGGTGATATCATCGGTATAGGCCACCCATTTGCCGCGTTCTGCTTGGGCGAAATCGACCCATTCTTGGGGGCCTTTAAAAGCATCTATCGCGCTATCTAATGCAGCAATGCCCAGCTTGGCGTCGCCAACAATCGGCAAAGACAAATGTTTGATCGCATCATGGCGACCTACATTCATACCAATGATTTTGGCCTCTTTAGAAAAGGCAGTCCAAGAACCAGTGGTGAAATCTTGCAAACGCGTGCCCACGGCCAGAATGACGTCGGCCGTTTCTGCGATTGTGTTGGCGCTGTTTGAACCTGTTACACCAAGGGGGCCGATGTTTAATGCATGGTCTTGTGTAAGGTTTGCGCGACCAGCAATGGTTTCCACCACTGGAATATTGTGGGTTTCAGCAAAAGCAGTCAGTTCCGCCATTGCGCCTGAATACTGCACGCCACCACCCGCAATAATCATTGGGCGTTTTGCCCCTTTTAATAAGGCGGCAGCATCCGCAACGTCAGCTACATCTGGCGCTTGACGACGAATACGGTGCACGCGTTTCTCAAAAAAGCTGGCCGGATAATCATGCGCCCAGCCCTGAACGTCTTGCGGCAAACCGATAAAGGCAGGGCCGCAATCGGCAGGATCCAGCATAGTGGCCAAAGCAACAGGCAAGGATTGAATGATTTGTGCCGGATGCGTGATGCGATCCCAATAACGGCTAACGGCCTTAAAGGCGTCGTTCACACCAAGCGTGGGATTGCCGAAGTGTTCCAGTTGCTGCAACACCGGATCAGGTAGGCGTGTCAGAAACGCATCGCCGCATAACATCAGCATGGGTAAACGGTTGGCGTGGGCCAATGCTGCACTGGTTAACAGGTTTGCGGTGCCTGGCCCCGCGCTGGCGGTGCAAAACATGAACCGTTGACGCAACCATTGCTTGGCATAGCCTGCCGCCGCAAACCCCATGCTTTGTTCATTTTGGCCACGATAAAGCGGTAACTCTTCGCGGGCATCATATAGTGCCTCACCCAAACACGTCACATTGCCGTGGCCAAAAATACCAAAGCCACCGCCGCACACACGCCTTTCAACGCCATCAATTTCAATGAACTGATTGGACAGATATTTAATGATCGCTTGCGCGGTGGTCAGTCGAATTGTTTGATCGCTCATGGTCAAAATCTTTCACAGGCAAGCCGATATGGCGATTGCCGCTTGCGGTTATACGAATCCAACGATACTAATTTTGCAACCGGTTGCAAAGCCGTTTTTACAGTTTTCAAACTAAAGAGTGTGACATGACAGAAATAGGCATCGGAATCATCGGTGGTGGCTATATGGGTAAGGCCCATGCGGTTGCTATGGCGGCGGTTGGGGCCGTGTTTAATACGACCCTGCGCCCAAAGCTTGAAATGGTGTGCGCCAGCAGCGATGAAAGTGCTGAAAAATACCGCGCTGCCTTTGGTTTTGCCCGCGGTACAGCAGATTGGCGTGTTTTGGTGGCGGATCCCAAGGTCGAGGCGATTGTTATTGCCTCGCCCCAAGAAACCCACCGTGAAATCGCCTTGGCGGCGTTTGCCCTAAACAAACCTGTGTTTTGTGAAAAACCTTTGGGTGCGTCGCTTGAAGACAGCCGCGCCATGACTGCGGCTGCCAAAGGTCAAATAAGCATGGTTGGATTTAACTATATTCGCACCCCCGCCAGCCAATTTGCACGGCGTTTGATTGTTGAAGGTGCCATTGGCGACATCACGTGGTTTCGCGGTGAACACACCGAGGATTTTCTGGCCGATCCATCCGCGCCTGCCACTTGGCGCACTGAAGGCGATGCAAACGGTACGATGGGCGATCTCGCCCCGCATATGATCAATGGGGCATTGGCGCTTATTGGGCCGATGAAATCCTTGATCGCCGAGGTTGAAACTGTGCACGCAAGCCGCCCGGGTGGCACGGTGACCAACGATGATCACGGGCAAATGATGTGTCGGTTTAGCAATGGTGCCATGGGTCAGCTTTATTTCAGTCGTGTCGCACATGGTCGTAAAATGGGTTATGCTTATGAGGTAACCGGCACCAAAGGCGCGATCCGTTTTGATCAAGAAGATCAAAACGCGCTGTGGCTGTATTCTATGGACGAACCTGAGGCCACACGCGGTTTTCGCAAGGTGCTAACAGGCCCCGCGCATCCAGATTACGAACCGTTCTGTCAGGGTCCTGGTCATGGCACGGGATATCAGGATCAAATTATCATCGAAGCGCGCGATTTTTTGCGGGCAATCGAGACCAAAACCAATGTCTGGCCTAGTTTTCAGGATGGCTTAGACGTAAATCAAATCATCAATGCAGCAATGGAATCATCATCCCAAAAGGCTTGGGTCGATGTGGCCGCGTATTAAACGAACGAAAGCAAGACTATGACGATAAAAATTGGCAACGCGCCCTGTTCTTGGGGCATCGAATTCGCAAGTGATCCATCCTACCCAACGTGGCAGTCGGTTTTGGATCAATGTGCTGGCGCTGGTTATAAGGGTATTGAGTTGGGCCCGATTGGCTATATGCCAGAAGACCCCGCAATTCTGGCCCCTGCTTTGGCTGAACGTGATCTGGAAATCATCGGTGGCGTTGTTTTCCGTCCTTTCCATGACGCGGCAAAATGGGACGAAGTTTTGGATGCATCGCAACGCACCTGCAAAGCGCTGGTGGCTCATGGTGCCGAACATTTGGTTCTGATCGATAGCATTTCACCGCGTCGCGCGCCAACAGCAGGCCGCGCAAATGAAGCCGAACAAATGGACAAGGCTGAATGGGTGGCCTATCGCGATCGTATTGCGACCATAGCCAAGATGGGTTCTGAGGAATTTGGTTTGACCGTTGGCATTCACGCCCACGCGGCCGGCTTTATGGATTTTGAACCAGAATTGGAACGCTTGCTGTCCGAAGTTGACGAAAGCATCCTGAAAATCTGTTTTGACACGGGCCACCATTCTTATGCTGGTTTTGATCCGGTTGCCTTTATGGATCGCTACATGAGCCGCATTTCATACATGCACTTCAAGGACATTGATCCTGTGGTGAAGGCCGATGTGGTCGCCAACCGTACTGATTTTTATAAGGCCTGTGGCCAAGGAATTTTCTGTAACTTGGGTCAAGGCGACGTTGATTTCCCAGCCGTGCACAAACGTCTTGTTGATGCAGGTTTCACGGGCTGGTGTACTGTGGAACAGGATTGCGATCCTTCCATGCCGGGCACACCGCTAGAAGATGCGCGCGCAAACCGCGAATACCTGCAATCCATCGGTTTCTAAGGAATAAAGACATGACAAAATTGAAATGGGGAATGATCGGCGGCGGCGAAGGCAGCCAAATTGGACCCGCACACCGCCTTGGTTCCGGCCTTGATGGATTGTTCGAATTTACCGCAGGCGCACTGGATCACCGTCCCGATGCGGGCCGTGAATATGGTCAACGTTTGGGCCTTGCGGCGGATCGTTCTTATGGCGATTGGACTGAAATGTTGGCAGGTGAGAAATCACGCCAAGACCCCGTTGATCTGGTTACAGTTGCGACACCAAATTCCACGCACTTTGAAATCACTAAATCCTTCCTTGAGGGTGGTTTTAACGTTCTGTGCGAAAAGCCCATGACCATGACCGTGGAAGAAGGCGAAGCCATTGTTAAGATTGCTAAGGCCACGGGCAAAATTTGCGCCGTGAATTATGGCTATACGGGCTATTCCTTGGTGCGCCACATGCGGGCCATGGTGGCACGCGGTGACATTGGCAAAGTGCGCCTTGTGAAGGCGGAATTTTCCCACGGGCACCACGCGGATGCGGCCGACGCTGACAATCCACGGGTGCGTTGGCGGTATGATCCTGCACAGGCAGGCGTTTCAGCACAGTTTGCAGATTGCGGTATTCACGCGATGCACATGGCCTCATTTGTAACAGGCCAAGAGGTAACTGAACTTTCTGCGGATTGCGTTTCCTGTCTGGACGTTCGCGTTCTAGAAGACGACGCCATGGTTAATTTCCGCATGGATGGCGGCACTGTTGGTCGTCTTTGGACCAGCTCAATTGCCATTGGCCGTCAGCATGGTTTGACCATTCAGGTGTTTGGCGAAACCGGTGGTCTGCGCTGGTCACAAGAACAACCAAATCAGCTGTACTACATGCCACTTGGTCAACGCTTGCAAGTCATTGAACGTGGCGAAGGCAACCTGTCACCCGAGGCCGACCGCACATCGCGTGTAACTGTTGGTCACGCCGAAGGTATGCCTTTGGCATTCGCCAACATCTATTCGGATTTGGCCGAGGCGATCAACGCGCAAAAAGAGGGTCGCGCAATGGATCCAGCCGCGAACCTTTACCCGCGCGCCGAAGACGGCTTGCGGTCAATGTCGGCGGTATTTGCGGTGGCTGAAAGCGGCAAAGCCCGTGGTGAATGGCTAGACGCACGCCCACCCATGTTTCGGTAATCTACCGAAGTTGAATTAATGCTTAAACACCCGTTGTATCGATGATGCAGCGGGTGTTTTTCATGTCGCAATCTGTTTAATGTGGTGGGAAATCAAGAAAGCCGCTTACATGATCCGCCACATCGTTTTGACCAAATTCAATGCAGATACCACCGAGGAAAAGATCGCTGCTATTTATGCCGAATTGGCAGCGTTGGTTGAAAAGCTATCGGGTGCGCATGGGTTTACGGGTGGGCGTTCCAGTAGCCCCGAACAAATCGAGCGCGGGTATAAGCATGGCTTTGTTATTGATTTTGACAGTTGGGCAGACCTGAAAACCTATGCTGAACACCCCGAACACAAGGCATTGGGTGCGCAATTGGTTCAATGTGCGATCGGTGGCATAGACGGCATCCTTGTTTTGGATTTAGAACACTAAGGCCCCGCTGAGACTGGCTATAGTTAGCCTGTGCAACGGCTGAAATTTCCCAAATGTGTACCCATTGCATTCGTTTGCAAAAACGGGCATTTTTTGGCAGACACTGTGCAATGACCGTCTGTTTTATTCCATGCTAAGGAGTGTTCTTTTGAAAGGTTTTGCCCCGCAGTATTCCGACCCGCCTGATAGCATCTTGAAATGTTCGGGGATGATCTGTGCGGAGTGTCGTGAAACGACGCTGTTTGATGAGATCGCAAAATGGAAGCAAATCCTGCTTCAATCAGAAAACTAAGAGGCACGCGATGAAAGAACCGCTTTTGTTGTTGCCGGGCATGATGTGCGATGCCCGTCTGTATACACCGCAAATAAATGCGTTTTCCGCAGAGCGTCCAACGATATTTGTGCCGTTGCGCGGGGCCAATTCAATGAGGGCATTGGCTAAAATGGTTCTTGACGTGGCGCCATCGCAATTTGCGTTGGCTGGGCTTTCCATGGGGGGGATTGTTGCCATGGAAATCATGCGGCTTGCCCCTGAAAGAGTTACGCGATTGGCACTGTTGGATACCAATCCATTGGCCGATCCTGCAGATAAGGCTGAGATGCGAGAAGCCCAAGTTTCTCAAGTTCGTAATGGCCAAATGGCCGCCGTGATGCGCGATGAAATGAAACCAAATTATCTGGCCGATGGGCCTGGGAAGCTGCAACTGCTAGAACTGTGCATGGAAATGGCAAATGATCTGGGGCCTACAGTTTTTGAGGATCAGTCAAACGCCATCCAAAACCGCCCGGATCAAACAGAGACACTTCGGGGCGTCAAAATTCCAACGTTGATTTTGTGTGGTCGCGAAGACAGCCTATGCCCCATCGAACGTCACGAATTGATGCATGATCTTATTGATGGGTCTGTTCTAAAGGTCATCGCTGGTGCAGGGCATTTGCCAACGCTGGAACAGCCAGAACAAACCAACAAATGTCTGCGTGATTGGTTGAATTCAGGGATCGGTTGCGACTGAGCGCAGAATGTAAGTCCAAGGTCGGCATTGCGGGCAATACTGCCCTTCAGTTTAAGCACGCTGACAAGTGCATTTGATTTTCAAACCATGACAGAAAATGCAAGTTTCAATGTCTTTCTAATAACCTCATTCGGAACACCTTCATTTTGCATACGCATGGCGCCATTGTTTTGTGCATCGCAAAAATGGGCTGCCGCTTCGGATGAAATGCTGGCCTTAAATTCCCCGCGTGATTTCGCACGCTCGATCCATCGTTCGTAATTCAAAAGTGTTTCACGTCGCAGGACTTCAACCTTGCCTCGCGTGATTTCACCAAGTTCCTCTTTGTGGGCGCGCATTGCCACTTGAAGGCACCCACTGGGGATACCAAGTGGGTGGCGGTCTTGGATTGTAAACGAGATTAGTGCCTCGACCTGTTGGTCGAAGCTCTCGTTACTGGTCAAAATGTCATAAAATGGCGCAAGGACCATTTCGCGATAAAGGTCGAGCACCGCGTTTTTTAGGCCATCGTCACTTCCAAATTCACGATAGAGGCCGGGTTTGGAAACATTCGCCATCTGGCAGATACTACTGATCGCGACTCGGGTTGGTCCTTCTGTCCAATAGCTCATCAAGGCTGTTTTCAAGACCGTGTCGCGGTCCAAAGTTTGGGGCCGTCCCCGTTTAGGTTTGTCATCTTGTGCTGACATATTCGTACTCTCTGGTATTTAAAGATTGACTGACGCTTAACGTACCTTTAGTTACGTAATTCTAACAGAACATCATTCACCTTTCTAGGCCGGTGATTGTCACCGGTTAAAATCTAAGGGCAAAACAAAATGATAGCAGGACACTATGCAACCGCGCTGATTGCACATCAGAAATTCCCCAAAGGTACGCTTTTGTTCTTTTTGGCCGTTTCGCAATTTCAAGATATCTGTTGGTTCATTTTCCACTATCTGGGGTTGGAGCCAACAGGACCTGTCGATGTTTTTGATGCGACGGTTGCCAATATGACAGTATCGATGATGTACAGTCACCACCTTCTTCCGCAGTTTATCTGGGCTGTCGTTGTGTTTCTTATTGGTAAGTTTTTGTTCAAAAGCACAACAATTGGTTTGGTTGCGGTGGCCATATTTGTCTCTCATGTTGTACTGGATTTCTTTTCGGGCCACGGGCACCATTTGTTTGGTGCAAACACGTTCGCGGTTGGCCTAGGGCTTTATGCGAAAAACGCCTATCTCGCGATTCTTATCGAAGCCGTCTTTATTGTTGCGGCATTAATCTATTACTTCCGCGCCGAGGCGAATGCTGGGGTTGTCCGCACGACGAAGATCCGTGGAGCGATCATAGCTGTGTTCGCTTATGGCATCGTTTTCATGCTGTCGATCGCAACGGTCTCATTTCGTGATTTGTTCGGCCTACCGGTCTTGAATCTTGCGTTTAATACAACCGTGCCGACGATCATTTTAACGTATATTGGAATGACGGCAGTTCTGTATTGGGCAGTTCCCAAGGTCGGTAAAGTCTAATTGAGTTGCATTTCGCATTCAGACGCAACCGGCTGCAGTTCACTTAGTTAGGCAGGGTTATTTCAGCGCTCGCAACGTGCCGCGCTCGACGACGTGGCCTGCAAACAAGCGTGCTTCTGGTGCGTGCTGATCATCTTTCAGCATTGCGGTGACCAATTCGATGGACGAGGCAACAATGTCTTTGATCGGGTTTTGAATGGTGGTCAGGTTGATGTTGGCCCATCCGGCCATTTCCATGTCGTTCAAACCCAACAGCCCGATGTCGTTTGGCACCGATTGGCCCTCGGATTGAATGGCCGACAAGGCGCCAATGGACAAAACATCATCCCCGCAAAAATAGGCCTCTGACGGGGTGCCTTTTAGGATTTTTTGCATCTCTGCACGACCTGCTTCAAACGAATAACCGTCGGCAAAACTGGCCGTCAGTTCAACGCCAGTATGCAGGCTCATTTCATCCAAAAACCCTTTGTATCGATCCTGGGTCGAGGTCGCCGATTTAGGACCACCCATAAAGCCAACGCGCGTATAGCCGCGAGCAATTAGGGTTTGTGCCGCCAAGCGCCCTGCCTCAATATTATCAATGCCAAGAACATTTACCTTGGGGTTGGCCACGTGGCGACCAAAGGAATGCACGACAGGCACGCCAGTTGTATGAAACCCCTCGGCAAAGCTTTCGGGTAAGGTGGATGAGGCCACGATAACGGCATCAACCGAATAGGCCCGCAACATGCGCACCGAATTTTCGGGATCAACCTCATCGGTTAAATTCACCAACAAAGGTCGCAATCCACGTTCCTGCAAACCCTTGGTGAACAGATCGAATACTTCTAAAAAAATCGGGTTGTGGAAGTTGTTGGAAACCAGCCCGATCAGCTTGGTTCGCCCTGTTGTCAACGATGAGGCCAGTGCGTTTGGGCTATAGCCCAATTCCTTGGCGGCCTTGGCAACTTTGCGCCGCGTCATTTTGGAAACAGAGGCGCCTTCGGTGTAAGAACGGGACACAGCTGAACGCGATACGCCCGCTCGTTCCGCCACTTCCTTAAGTGTCACCGCCACTTGTTCGTTTCCTTTTGTGCGCCCGCTTAGGTTTCTTCGTCCCTTTTTGCGACGGCTTCCCAGTCTGTGGCATTAAATTTCCACGCGGCTATAGCAGCCATCGCAAGGAAAATCACCCCCCACAGCATAGACCCAGATGAAAGTTCATATAGGCCCCACAAAGACGCGACCGCGACCGTCGCCACGCGACGGCCAACGGGTATGAAGAAAGGGACGTCTAGGTCAAGAAATCTGCGCGATGCCAATTAGGCAGCGCCTTCAAATTCCGCGCCGGTTTTTGCGCCAGTGATATAGGCAACCACGTCTTGGCCGTCTGTATCCTCTTTGCGCAAATTGGCCACCATACGCCCACGTCTGAACACAACGATGCGATCAACCAGTTCCATGACCTGACGCATATTGTGTGAAACAAGGATCAAGGGTTCGCCTGCTTCCTTGAGGGTGTGAATGATGTTTTCAACCTGTGCCGTTTCCTGAACACCCAGGGCGGCCGTTGGCTCATCCATGATGGTCAGTTTAGAGGCAAAGGTTGCCGTACGCGCGATGGCTACACATTGGCGTTGCCCACCAGACATATTGCGGATCGAATTGCGGATGTTAGGGATTTTAACCCCTGTGCGTTCAAGTCCGGCAATCGTGTCGTTGCGCATGCCTTTGTAATCCAACAGGCGGAACGGGCCCAGCCAATTGGCAAAGGTTTTTTCGCGGCCCAAAAACAGGTTGTCTGGAACATCCAGATCATCCGCCAACGCCAAGGTTTGAAACACGGTTTCAATACCAGCTTCGCGGGCATCCAATGGGCCGGCAAAATTCACCTCGTCGCCATACAACCAAACCTTGCCGGATGTGCGCTGTTCAACGCCGGTGATTTGGCGAACGAATGTGGATTTTCCCGCACCGTTGTCGCCCATGATGGCAACGTGTTCGCCTTTTTTCATTTCAAAATTGGCACCCACGAGGGCATGAACACCACCATAGTGTTTGGTCAATTCTTCTGTCTTTAGAACAAGATCATCGCTCATGTCAGTATCCTCCCTACGCTTTGTTTCTTTGTCGGTATTGGTCAAGAACGATGGCGGCGATAATAATGCTGCCCATCGCCATAAGTTGATATGACCCGTCCAACTTGATGTAGGTAAAACCAGAGCGGATCACGCCCAGAACCATTGCGCCCAATACGGTGCCGATGATGGAACCACGTCCACCTTGCAGACTAATGCCGCCAATTACGGCCATGGCAATCGCGAACAATTCGTAAAATTCACCCATACCAGCCTGAGCAGTTTCGCTTTTTGATGCCAAAACAATACCCGCAAAAGCGGCCAACATAGAGGCGATCGTGTAAACCATAACCTTGTGGCGTTTCACGTTAATACCAGACATCCGCGCGGCTTCTTCATTGGAACCGATGGCGTAGGTGTGTTTGCCATATACAGTATAGCGCATGATCAGGTGGAAAATGACCGCAAGCGATAAGAACCAGACAACGGGCATCATGCCAGAGCCGATAAATTTGTAGCTGGCCGTTGGGAATGAAATCGGGTTCCCGCCAGACCACCAAAGCGCGATACCGCGGCAAATCAGGAACATGCCCAATGTTGCAATGAACGGCGGGATGCGAAGGAAGGCAATGAATGTACCATTAATGGCGCCGATAAAGGCGCCAAACGCCAACCCCGCGACAATGGGAACAATCACCGGCAGATCCATAGCCCATGTGCCGAAAAGCGCCTTTGGATTTGGAAAGCCATTAACCAATTCGGTTTGACCAAAACTCATGGCAATCATTGCGGTTGCGGCGACCAATGGCCCCGAACTCAGGTCAATGCCGGCGGTGATGATAACTTGTGTCACACCCAAAGCAATGATGCCGATGATGGCGACCTGCAGAATGATAATTTTTAGGCGCGCTTCATTAAAGATGCTGTCAAAGCGATCTTTGCTGTCAAAGAGGAAACTTTGATCGCGCATGTAGGGCAGGATTTGCCCCAAAATTTCGAATATTACGATGATGATAATCAACGCTAGAAGGATGTTCATTTCGTTTGGCCAAGACCGTTTTGTCTTGTCGAAAGTTAGTCCACCAGTGCCGTGGCTGGTATCTGACATAAAAGACACCCCTTTATTGTATGATTGATTGATTATGTAGAGTGTGGGTGCGCCACGATCGCGGCGCACCCGAAAAGTAAGTCTAAGACAAACTTAGTTTTTAGCTAGGTAATCGCCCATGTTCGCAGGTGTTACCAACTTGAATGGGATGTAAACTTTCTTGTCTACAGTTTCGCCAGCGATCAAACGGATTGCTGTGTCGATAGAACCAGTACCTTGACCAACTGAATCTTGGAAAACTGTTACGTCATAGTCGCCAGCAGCCATTACAAGCAAAGCGTCTTGAGATGCGTCAACACCGCCAACTTGCATAACTGACATGTCCATGCCTGCTGCTTTCATGGCTTGGATCGCGCCGATTGCCATTTCGTCGTTGTTCGCTAGAACGAAGTCAAATGGCTCGCCAGAAGACATCCAGTTTGTCATAAGATCTTGCGCTTCGTCACGTGACCAGTTCGCTGTTTGCTCGTCGATGATGGTCATGAAGTTACACATGTCCATGCCGATTACGTCATGTACGTCTTTTGAACGCTGAACCGCAGCTTGGTTAGAAAGCTGACCGTTCATTAGGTAACCAGTTGCACCACCGGCTTTGCCAGCTGCGCGAAGGTTCTTACAGATTTCAAACGCTGACAATGTGCCAGATTCGATTTCGTTTGATGCAACGAAAGCTTGTGTTGCTGGTAGATCGTTTACGTTGTCAGGCTCACGGTTAACGTACACAAGTGGTGTGTCGCCAGCAGCGGCTGAAACAGCAGCACCAGCAGATGTGTCAACGATGTTCACGATGATTGCGTCAACGCCGTTTGCAACGAAGTTTTTCACTTGGTCGATTTGTTTTGCAAGATCGTCAGATGCGTCTTCTTGCTGGTATGAAAGGCCGTCGATGCCTGATGCATACTCAACCATGCCGTTGCGAAGAACTGTTAGCCAGTTGTCATCGAAGCGAGAGAATGTCGCGCCGATTTCCTGAGCCATAGCGTTTGTGCCCATCATTGCGACAAGACTTGCCGTTACTAGTAGTTTTTTCATTTGTTCCTCCCAGAACCGTGCCCGGCGCACATCATCTAAAATACCGGGTGCCTTTAAAGGCGATTATTCCATCCAAAATATATCATGCCGCGTGGGCCATAACAGCATCTTGGATGAAGCGAATTGAACACGAAAGCGCAGCCTTCGGATCAGACAGGGCGTGAACGTCTGGGGAAAATACCTCAAACGAAAAAGGGCCTTCATAGCCCCCCCGCAGTAGTTCTTGAATTTGGGCAACGTTGCCCAGACGATCATCGGCATCCACAAGAACGCGATCGGCGTCTTGGATATCAGCGACATCTTTGGTGTGATTGGAAACCCCAGAGATATGCACCAACTTGGTGTGCAACGGGTAAAAGTCTTTCTCACCTGAAAGGAAGTGATGAAAAGTGTCGTGCACCAACCCAAATTGGGCACCGTGTTCGATGGACTCAATAAGGGCCACGACATCAGATTTATTTCTTAGCGTACTGTTTAAAAACCCGATCGGTTCAATCAATCCAACCAGACCGCGCTTTTCCAATTCGGGCCCAAGCGCAATCATTGCTGTACGCAAACCATCCGATGAAACCTCGCCGCCCACTTGCGGGATCAATGCAATCGCTTTCGCCCCACAAGCCACAGCCTGATCCATCAGCGTTACGGCGGCAGCGAAGGTCGCGTCATTAAATGCGTTAAAGGCTTTCACCTCGGCCAGTGCCAAGACCGTCATTTTGCCGATGGTTGGTTTTTGATCGTCAAACAAAGGCACGTCTAAATCGTTGCGCAACTCGACACCAATCATATCAAGCGCACAGGCCAAGGCATTGGCTTGTTTCATCGAAAACGATGGCACAGTCATATGGTTTAACGCGAATGGCAGCATGCAGCAGACACCCCTCCAAATATTGGACGACATGATCAGATTAGCTGGAAAATAAGTTTTTGCAACCGGTTGCATGAATTTCGTTGAAAAAGACAGCGATTTCCTCTTATTAATATTTTATTTCAATATATTAGGCTAAAAAATTATGATGCATTTGGAGGCAATTCAGTGCAACTTTGCTCGATTTTCTGCCAATTTTTACCAATTGTTGTCGCGACTCATCTATTTGGCAGAGTTGACCGAATTTCCCTGCTCCATTTTCACGAGCTATTCTTTCACCGCTTCCATCACAACGTGGGTCGAGGTGTTTGCAACACACGGCAGGGATGAAATTTTTTCACCCAACGCCCGTCTGTAGGCTTGAATATCCTTGGTGCGAACTTTCAATAAATAGTCAAATTGACCTGCAATCATATGACAGTGCTCGACTTCTGGTATCGCCATAACACCCTTGTTAAACGCCTTAAGGCTGGCATCGCGCGTGTCGTTCAGTTTCACTTCGGTAAAGGCAATATGGTTCCGTTCCAGTGCCTCATAGTTAACCAACGCTGTGAACCCCAAGATCGTGCCGTTTTCGATCAACCGCTTTAGGCGTGCGTTACATGGGGTTTTTGACAGGCCAACACGGTCGGCAAGTTCAGAAATTGTGATCCTGCCATTTTCTTGCAGGATTTCAATTATTTGACGATCAAACTTATCCATAATGACTAATTTATTCCCAAATTTATCTAGTTTGTTCTGCAAATAGTAAAAATAATGGAGAATGTCACTAAAAAATTGTAAAAATAAGGCAAATAAGTTTTCGCTTTTCTGATAGGGTTCAAGAAATCCCTCGTGAAAGGCCACCTTATGTCCGATCTGAAACACCACCGCGCCGAAATGCACAAATTGCACTTAACTGATGAAGACAACTTTGTGCGCCATCTGATTGATACGGGTCATGGGCCAATAGACGAACGTGCCTTAACACAGACACGCGCGGCTAAAATTGTCAGTGATATTCGAAGCGACGGGAACCCTGGATTGATGGAAGTATTCTTGGCGGAATACGGTCTTTCCTCGGGCGAGGGCATTGCCCTGATGTGTTTGGCCGAAGCGTTGTTGCGCGTGCCGGATGCAGAAACCATTGATGATCTGATCGAAGATAAGTTGACCGACCGTCTGTGGGGTGCCCATCGCGGGGAAAGCGACAGCAGTTTGGTCAATGCCTCGACTTGGGCGTTGATGTTGACGGGCAAGGTTTTGGATGACGACGGCGCAACTGGTGTGACTGGCGCTATGAAGAGCCTTCTGAAACGTATGGGTGAACCTGTCATTCGCCGCGCTGTTCGTGTGGCAATGAAGGAAATGGGCAATCAATTTGTTTTGGGCGAAAGTATTCAATCGGCGGTAAAACGCGGCCAAAAGCGGATGGATCAGGGGTATACATATTCCTTTGACATGCTTGGCGAGGCGGCGTTAACGGATGCGGACGCCATGCATTTTGTGGGGGCTTACGAGGCGGCGATTGCGCATTTGGCAAAGTCCTCAACACACAGCGATGTGCGCCAAAATCCAGGCATTTCCATCAAACTTTCGGCCTTATTCCCCCGTTATGAATTGGCACAACGCGAACAAGTCATGGATGTTTTGGTGGAACGCACCCTTGATTTGGTTCTGCAAGCCCGTGCCGCCAATTTGGGCTTAAACATCGATGCCGAAGAGGCAGACAGGTTGGAGCTGTCGCTTGACGTCATCGGTGTGGTTATGTCGGATGCGCGATTGAAGGGGTGGAATGGTTTTGGCGTGGTTGTGCAGGCCTATTCAAAACGTGCGACAGCAGCGATTGATTGGTTGAATGCCTTGGCTGAAAAGCTGGATCGCAAAATTATGATCCGCTTGGTTAAGGGTGCCTATTGGGACACCGAAATAAAAAGGTCACAGGTGGATGGATTGGCGGGTTTCCCTGTTTTCACCAAGAAATCTGCCACTGACATTTCCTATATCGCTTGTGCGCGCCAACTGTTGGCTTTGCCGCGCATATATCCGCAGTTTGCCACCCACAACGCCCACACGGTGCAGGCGATTTTGGATATGGCGGGAACGGACGAAAACTATGAATTCCAACGTCTGCATGGCATGGGTGCCTCGCTTTATGAGGTGGTTAAAAAATCCAATGACATCCGTTGTCGTATTTATGCCCCTGTCGGCGTTCATGATGATTTGCTGGCCTATCTTGTGCGGCGTTTGCTGGAAAATGGCGCGAACTCATCCTTTGTTAACCAGGTGATTGATGATGCCGTTGCGCCAGAGGTGGTTGTACGTGATACTGTCGAAACGTGGCTTGAAACCGAAGGCCAGCCCGCCAAAGGTGTCGTTTTACCGTGTAATTTATTCCAACCAGAACGCCCGAATTCTTTGGGATTTGATTTGGCGTCTGCAACCGAAATAGCCCGGATTGATGCCGCCCGTGCGCCTTTTGCGGCAACCACATGGGACGTTGCCGCAAAGTTGACCGATGGCGTTGCGCACGGCGAAGTCGTCAGCGTTTTCAATCCTGCCAACCCCGTCGATCAGGTGGGCACAGTTCAACGCGCAAACGCCAAAGACGCTGCCCGCGCAATAAAGGCCGCACGCAAATGGAATGTTTCCCAAGCTGAACGCGCCGCCATATTAAACCGTGCCGCAGATTTATATGAGGAAAACTTTGGCGAGGTATTTGCGATCCTTGCGCGCGAGGCAGGAAAAACCGTCAAAGATGCAGTGGCGGAATTGCGCGAAGCCGTGGATTTTTTACGTTACTACGCTGCACAGTCAGCGCAGTTAACGGCCCCTGCCCGTGGTCTTGTCACCTGTATTTCACCGTGGAATTTTCCACTGGCAATCTTTACTGGCCAGCTGTCGGCGGCCTTGGCGGCGGGCAATGGCGTTTTGGCAAAGCCGGCGGAATCCACCTCAATCATGGCGGCGCGTGCTGTGGATTGGCTGCACGAGGCGGGCGTTCCCAAGGACGTACTGCAACTGGTGATCGGCACGGGTGCCGAGGTGGGCGCACATCTGGCGGCCTCTCCAAAAATGGGGGCTGTGGTTTTCACAGGATCCACCGCCACCGCACAACGTATCAACCGCGCGATGGCTGAAACGGGCAACCCAAGCGCGCCTTTGATTGCTGAAACTGGCGGTCTGAACGCGATGATCGTTGACAGTTCGGCGCTGCCCGAACAAGCGGTGCGCGACATTGTGGATTCTGCTTTTCAATCAGCGGGCCAACGCTGTTCCGCGCTGCGCATGCTTTATGTTCAAGAAGACGTTGCGCCGAAATTTTTGGAAATGCTTTATGGCGCGATGCAAACGCAGATTGCGGCGGATCCGTGGGATATGACCACCGATATTGGGCCAGTAATAGATGATAACGCGGCCATGGGCATCCAAAACCATATCGACGAGGCAACCGCCGAAGGGCGCGTGTTGCGCCAAGGATCAGTCCCCAAATCGGGTCATTTCATCCGCCCAACAGTGATCAAACTGGATGGCATCCACCAAATGCAGAATGAAATATTTGGGCCCGTGCTGCATGTCGCAACCTTCGCGGCCAGCGAGTTACCTGACTTGATAGCCACAATAAATGACACAGGATATGGTCTGACCTTTGGGGTTCACAGCCGTATTGATGCGCGAATTGAAATGCTGACAGAGGGGCTGCGCGTGGGAAACATTTATGTAAACCGCAACCAGATCGGTGCCGTTGTTGGCAGCCAACCCTTTGGCGGCGAGGGTATGTCTGGCACAGGACCCAAGGCAGGCGGCCCCGAATATCTAGGGTTGTTTGTGGCAGGCGAAAAAGGCGACGCGACACCCTATCCCAAGGCAACAATGACAGCTGTGGTGGCCCAAGACGCGATAAATCAAGCAGAGCCCTTTGATGACGTGGCCCTGTCGAAGCAATTTTTACCCGGCCCAACAGGTGAATTGAACCGCCTTTCAACACATGGCCGTGGTGTCGTTTTGTGTCTTGGTCCGACTGAGAAACAAGCCGAGGCCCAAGCGGAAATAGCCAAGGAAAACGGTTGTGTTGCCGTTAAATTTGCAGGTTCTTTGCCGCTGGAAAGCCTGACAAACCTTAGCGGATTTGATGCCGTCGCTTTGTGGTCAGATGATGCGGCGCTGTCGGTGGCACGCCTTGCCCTAGCCAAACGCGAAGGCGCGCTTATTCCCTTGCTGACAAATCCTTCCATGGGCAATCGATGCCTGCTTGAACGCCACGTTTGCATTGATACAACCGCCGCAGGCGGCAACGCGGCATTGCTGGCGGCGGGGTAACAGCACAAATTCAAACAAAATCGTTTGCCCGCCCCCTTAATTCGATTACAAGGGAATTATGAGCAAACGATTGACCCTAAAGGAAATTGCCGAGGCTGCGGGCGTTTCTGAAATGACCGCCTCGCGCGCGTTGCGCAACGTCGGGCATATATCCAAAGAAACCCAAGAAAAGGTGCGTCGGATCGCCGCCGAACTTGGCTATGTGCGTAACAAAATTGCGGGGTCTTTGGCGTCTAATTCCGTCGATCTGGTCGGCGTCGTTATCCCGTCGGTCAAAAGCTATGTTTTTTCTGAGGTACTGGATGGGATTTCAACCGTTTTGGCCCCTACCCGTCTGCGCCCGGTTTTTGGTTTGACGAATTATGATCTGGAAACCGAAGAAGAAGTGATCAACGAGATGCTGTCTTGGCGGCCTTCGGGGTTGATCGTGGCCGGATTGGAACATACGGAAAATGCCCGTCTGACGATGAAAAACGCGGGCATTCCTGTGGTTGAAATTATGGATACCGATGGGGATGCCGTCGATCTGTGTGTGGGCATTTCTCACCGCGAGGCGGGTGCGGCCATGGCACGCGCAATTCATGCCAAAGGGAAGCGCAAAATTGGCTTTATCGGCACCAAAATAAACAGTGATTTTCGCGCCAAAAAACGCCTTGAGGGTTTCATCGCCGAACTAGAACGCCTTGGATTGGAATTGGCCGGACAAGCGCTTTATTCCGAAGGTTCAACCGTTGCCAAAGGGCGCGAACTGACCGCCAAACTGTTGTCGGAAAATCCCGAATTGGATTGCATTTATTATTCCACTGATGTTGGCACAATCGGTGGTCTTATGCATTGCATCGCGGCAGGTATTTCTGTGCCAAACCAATTGGCGCTGGCTGGTTTTAACAATCTGAACATGCTGGAAGGCATGCCAATGGAATTGGCCACGATCGACAGTAAACGTTTTGAAATCGGGCGGATTGCGGCGGAAATGATCTTGGATCGATTGGATGCCGAAAAGCCAAATCCAACGCTGAAACAAGAATTACAATCCTTAGTCATCCAAGGTGACAGCCTTTAGGTTGTTGTAAAAGGTACCCCTATGTCTGGTGAGCTTGATCTAGAAAAGCTAATGGCGACGATGTCTGCTGAATTGCACGAAGGTGTTTTTGTTTTTGCCACGGTGAAAAATGGACAAATGCCAACGGGTGTTGCGCCTCGCATGATGTTTCAGGAAAACGAGGGTACAACTTTAATCTTGCTGAAATCCGAGGCCGAGGCTGCCGGTCTTTCGTTTGAATTTCCCAGCCGCATGATCACTTTGAACGTGCATTCATCCTTGGAGGCCGTTGGATTTATCGCGCGTATTGCCACTGAGCTGGCAGCGGCGGGTATGGGTGTTAACCCTGTTTCAGCCTTTTACCACGATTATCTTTTTATTCCTGATGGGCGACAAGATGAGGCGATGACTTTGCTCAAGGCAATGGCTGCAAGCAGATAGTACGTACCTATCTGGTTACAATCAAAACGGATCCCAGAACCACCATCAAGGCGACCAAAAGGTGTCGCCTTGTCAGGGTCTCGTTTTTGAAAATGAAATAGCCAAACATCAAGGCCCACAAAGGGGCAGTTGCGGCCAGAGGGGCGGCCAATGAAACGCCACCCAGCTTCATTGCGGTGTTCAACAGAACCGTGGCAAAGGCGTTGATCGCACCGCCTGCTGCAAACCAACCGGCCCCCTTTTTAATGAAAACCAGTTCTTTCGGGCGGCCCATCAATGTAATGACCAGTGCCAGAACGACTGTTGATGTCGTTGCCATAACCAAGGTTGCAAACAATGGGCTTGGCAAATCATTCATACCCACTTTAACAATCGGCATGCCTGTGCCGCGCATAAGCGAGGCGAAAAGGGGCACCAAAAGGGCCCAGATCGGCCAGCTTCGAACAATGCCTTTACCTTTGAATGCTGCCAGAACTAACCCAACAGTCATAATCGTCATGCCCGCCATTAGCTGAAAACCAAAAGGTTCACCCAAAAAGGTGACAGCAGGTATTACCGCAAAAAATGGTACAAACGCCCCGATCGCCGATGACAATGCGGGGCCGACCTTGGATACCGCCAAAATTTGGCACAGTTGTGCGGCGGCTGGCATGAAAAAACCTGCCAGGCAAAATATCAGGGCGGAACGGGTGGTAAACCAATGCCATTCAATAAACCAAGGCGAAATCAACCAAAGTGAGGCGGCCATAGACGCTACCAAGATAAAGGCCCCAATCAAGGGATCTTGTAGCATCAGCCCCCGCTTTTGCAAGTGAACCATCACACCAAAATTTGCCGCCGCACCGAGTGCCAGAAGTGTGGGTAAAAGGATCACGTTGTTTGGGCCTTGCTTCGTATTTTGGGGTTCAAATTCATTTTGCCTTGTTTGCGCGCTAGGGGATCATAAAGACGTCGTAACGGGTCGATTTGCCGATAATTTGATGCGAACAGGATCGTATGCTGACAATTGGGTCCGCTTTGGCAGGCCACTTTAGAACCACACGTTTGCTGGCATTTTCCAATGCCACGGACAGCAAATCGGCGGCATCCTCGTCGGTGCCCACAATTTCGCGCACTTGGCGCAATTCACGTTTCACAAGGGCCGAATTTTTACGTGGTGGATGCATGGGATCAATCAATATCGCCTCGGCATTAAGATCGGGCAGTAAAACTTTGGCATCCCCTTTCAACAAAGTCATCCGTGCTATGATATCGGCATAATCCCCGCCCTCTGCGGCGGCGCGTGCCATGCCTTTGTGCAAAAGATCGTGCATTTTTTCGGACCGCTCAATCAGGGTCACCTCTGCGCCAAGGGACGCCAACAAAAACGCATCCCGCCCCAGGCCAGCGGTGGCATCAATGATTTTTGGTGTCTTGCCAGCGCGCAGACCCATTGCCTTGGCAATGTCTTGACCCCGCCCCCCACCAAAGCGAAGCCGATGCCCAACAGCACCGTTCACAAAATCGACCTGCAATTCACCTTGGTTCTTTTCCATGTGCCCAACATAGCTAGGGTTATGGGGAATAGAAGCGCAAAAGGCGTTATTCGAATGCAATATCTACGGACCCGAAGTTACCAAAATCAGCGTGAATTTTGGCACCCGACGGGCATTCGATGGGGCGGATAAAGCTGCCTGACAAAATGATCTGACCGGGTTCAATGCTTTGACCATATTGTGCCATGCGACGGGCCAACCAGACCACGCTTTCGATGGGATCATTTAACACCCCTGCGCCAAGGCCAGTTTCCTCAACCTCGCCACCCCGCGATGTAATGGCGCCGATCCATCGCAAATCAACGTCTTCAAGTTTATGGCGTTCTTTGCCCAAAACAACACCGGCGTTTGCCGCATTGTCGCTGATCGTGTCAAAGATTTTGCGCGATTGGCCAGTTGCCGCATCAATGCGTTGAATACGGGTATCAAGAATTTCAATAGAGGGCGTCACATAATCTGTGGCTGCAATAATATCTGCTTGGGTGACATCCGCGCCCCCAACTTGTGATCCCATCACAAAGGCAATTTCCGCCTCAACACGTGGTTGAATGAAGCGGCCAGCGGGTACTGTAGCGCCGGTTTCAAACAGCATATCGTCAAATAAAATGCCGCTGTCTGGGATGTCTATGTTTAACGCGGCTTGCATCGCCTTTGAGGTCAGGCCGATTTTCCACCCGATGACCTTGTGTCCCAATTCAAGTTTGGCCCGCCAGATTTCATTTTGAATGGCATATGCATCGTCGATACCCATTTCTGGGTGGCGCAATGTCAGCAATTCGATCTGTTCACCGGTTCGTTCCGCAATCAATAAATCGGTGGCGGTCTTGGCGTGATCCTGCGGTGTCATGTTGCCTCGTCTGCGATGGTATTGGAAAGCGTGCCGATGGTATTTACCTCAACTTCAACCACGTCGCCGGGTTTTAAGTATTGCGGCGGATCAAGCCGCGCGCCTGATCCTGTTGGCGTGCCGGTCACGATAATATCGCCAGGCTGAAGCGTCATGAAGGTCGAGATATATTCAATTTCGCGCCGTATCGGATGCATCATTCGCGCCAGCACATCGTCTTGGCGCACTTCGCCATTCACCCGCGTAATAATCCGCGCATCATCCAATTGGCTGGCGTCCTTAAATGGCACGAGCCAAGGGCCAATAGCGGCGGAATTGTCCCAGTTTTTGCCTTGGGTGACGTTGAATTTGGCATGGCGCACCCAATCGCGAATGGTGCCTTCGTTACAAATCGTTATGGCCGCGATGTGGTTATAGGCATCATCTTGGGAAATGCGGCGGCCCGTCTTGCCGATAACAATGGCAACCTCGCCTTCATAATCCAACTTGTCACTTTCAGGCGGGCGAATAAGGTCGCGGTTGTGGCCTGTAAACCCGCTGGCGAAACGCGGAAACAAAGACATGTATTTTGGTGTTTCTGATCCGTCCTTATATTCGGCATTTCGATCAGGAAAATTCACGCCCACACATAAAATGCGCGGGGCATTTGGCATGACCATTTCAATTTGAAAATCGGTGTGGGTCACGGCTTTGTTTGCGGCGGTGGCCTCTAGTTGATCAAAACCACCTGCCTGCACGACATCCAACAAGGTTGGCCAAGCGGGAAAATCAGGGCTAAGGGCGATCATGCCGGCATCTGTTGCGGCGCCATAAAAGGTTTCGCCATTTGATGAATAGGTTGAAAAACGCATGTTTGATTTCCTTATGGCGCAATAATGGGGCTGGCTTTGATGTCGGATGAACGGGTTTCGGCCCCGACAAAATTTGTGCCATGTTCAAACCAACTGCGCGGGGCGGCGGCCCCCCAAAGTGTTTGGCGTTGTGGATCCTTTAGATCCCACTTTATAGGCTCTAAATCAGGGTCTACGGTCTGATAATCGGAACAGTAAATTTCAATCCGGTGGCCGTCAGGATCAAGGATATACAGGAAAAAGGCATTTGAAATGCCGTGACGTCCGGGGCCGCGTTCGATGTTATCAACATACCCTGTGGTGGCCATCAGATCGAGCAGATCAATGATGTTCAGCGGGGTTGGCACGCAAAACGCAATGTGGTGCATGCGCGGGCCAACACCATTGGTAAACGCCATATCATGCACGCCGCCCTTGCGGTGCATCCAAGCCGCCCACAGTTTTTTGCTTTCATCATCTTCGGTGTATTCCGTCACGCGAAACCCAAAATCGCTGTAAAATTCAACCGACGCATCAACGTCAGGCGAGAAACAATTAAAATGATCAATACGCAAGGGTTTTACACCGCGATACAGCGCATATTTTTGGTGAATCGAAGGCAAGCGATCCATTTTGTGATAAAATTCCAGCGGAATACCGATGTTATCAGCGGTCAATAATGTTCGACCTTGATAGGTGCGTTCAACCCATGAAGTTGGTCGACCTTTGGATTTGAAATATGCCTCAGCCTTGTCCAAATCTGCCTCGTCAAAAGTTTTGAAACCCATGACTTCGACCGTGCCAGGTTGATCGGATTTTTGCAGGATTACACAGTGATGGCCGCGCTCTTCCATGGCGCGAAGGTAGATATGTGTATCGCTTTCATCCGTGACCTGAAGGCCCAAAATTTCGGTATAAAACTTTTTGGACGCGGCTAAATCTTTCACATTTAGACACGCATGCGAAAGGCGAATGGTGTTAAAATCGGGATACAAATTCGGGGCTGGTACAGGCATGATCTGATCCTTTTACTGTGCGCCAAGACGCGTGATTTTGTGGTTACCCATGGCAAAGCCAATGTGTTTTTGTTCCATGTAAAATTCAAACGACCAATCGCCGCCATCACGGCCAATTCCGCTGGATTTCACCCCACCAAAGGGCGTGGGCAAGTGGCGCACATTTTCAGAGTTCACCCAAATCATGCCCGCCTCAAGCTGATCACTAAACCGTAATGCGCGGGTCAGATCATTGGTCCAGACATAGCCCGTCAAACCGTAGGCGGTGTCATTGGCCATGGCCAAGGCTTCTTCTTCGGTGGTGAACGGGATTGAGGTTAAAACTGGCCCAAAAATTTCTTCTTGGGCGATACGCATTTTGTTGTTGGCGTTGGTGAACAATGTTGGCTTTACGAAATAACCCGCTTCCCCTATCGCCGCACCGCCTGCGGCAATCGTTGCGCCATCTTCTTTGGCGATGTCAAAATATGAAGTGACTTTGTTGAAATGTTCCTCGGTAACAAGCGGGCCAATTTCTGATGTTGGGTCCAGTGGGTGACCAACCTTGATGTTATTCACTCGCGCAACCAACTTGGCCTCGAAATCCTCACGAATGCTGTCTTGCACCAACAAACGCGAGGACGATGTGCATCGCTCACCATTGATCGAATAGATCATGAAAATCACCGCATCAAGCGCGCGATCCAAATCGGCATCCTCAAAAACAATGACAGGGTTCTTGCCGCCCAATTCAAGGTGATTACGCTTTAGGGTATCCGCACCTTGTTTGGTGATCAAACTACCTGTCCGGCTTTCGCCAACAAAGGCGATTGCTTTTATCGCGGGGTGTTCACACAAGGCCTTGCCTGCTTCTTCGCCAAATCCGTTGACGGTATTCAAAACGCCAGGTGGCAGACCTGCTTCCTCGGCAATTTCGACCAATAAGCGCGCTGTCATGGGGGATGCTTCGGCGGGCTTGTGAACGACGGTACATCCCGATGCCAATGCAGGTGCAATTTTCCATGTCGACAGCATGAATGGCGTATTCCACGGGGTAATGACACCCACGGGGCCGATGGGTGTGCGTGTGGTGATATTCATTAAGGTGGGCGATTTTAGATGCTGCCCGTCACGCGCACTAATGACTTGATCGGCAAAATAACGAAAATTTTCTGCCCCGCGCAACGCGGCTTTGGACATAAAACGCATGGTTTGACCGGTGTCCCAGCATTCACAAAGCGCAATCTCTTCGGCACGTGCCTCGATACCTTCGGCCACTTTGATCAGGATTTTGCGTCGCTCATTCGCAGGCATGTCGCGCCATGCAGGGAAAGCATCACGCGCGGCATTGGCGGCCTTGTCTATGTCAGATGCTGTGCCGTGCGCCACGTCACAAATCAGGCTTTTGTCGACAGGAGAGTGGGTTTGAAATACGCCACCCGCGCCTGCCACGTCTTGCCCTGCGATACGGTTTTGAATGCCATTTTCGCTGAATCGTTTCAGGAAACCATTTAGCTTTGTGATGTTGTCGGTCAGGGCTGTCATTTGGTTTCCTTTATGTGGTCTCGGATGGTGCCAAATTTTGGGGAAAGAGCCGCATCAATGTCGCGCAACTCTGCTGATAGGGCAATTGAGTGGTCCGCCATGATTGTGGCTAAAAACTCTTTGGCTGTTTTAAAAATTTCTGTAATGGCGGCTTGTTTGACATCATCTGCGCGGCCTTCACGGATGCGTACTGATATATCGATAAAGGCGTGTTTCGGATCACCATCCGCAATTGCATAATGATCAACACGCGTGGCGCGGACGCGAATGCCCGCCATTGGAAACTTTTCAATTGTCGCCGCCTTCGCGCGCACAGCCTCACAGAAATCACCCATATTGATGACGTCTTCTAGATTTGCCGAATAGTCGATTTGAAAGTGCGGCATGTGCATCCTTAACATGTTAATAGTTGCGATGTTAAATAGTTTGCCCTTGTATTGTCAAGCCAAACTTGGCAGCAAGATGACATATATTGGAACGGTTGGGACCCCCATGAGCAAAAATTTACCATCCACGTCGCGCTCGTTGCCGATTGCTTTGATCCGTGCACGCGAGGGGGTTATGGCGCCTATTCGTGCGATGCTGTCAAAAACGGGGATTACCGAACAGCAATGGCGGGTTTTGCGCGTGTTGTCCGAACACGGTGCACTTGATGCGACGACATTGGCTGATCGCGCCAGTTTGTTGTTTCCCAGCCTTACCCGAATTTCAGCGACGATGCGCGAAAAGGGTTTGATTACCCAAACGCGCGACGATGTTGATCGCCGACGACATTTTTTGGAAATCACGCCCAAGGGACAAAAGATTATTGATGACAACGCAGGCCAATCCGCTGAAATTGTTGCGGATATCCGGCGGGTTCTAGGCGACGAAGACTACGACAAATTGTTGGATCTTTTGTTGCGGCTAGATCCAGGTTCCAAGGATTAATGCGTGATCTTGCCGTCCGCACACCAGCCGTCAAAAATCTCTAATGCTTTATCTGCAAAAGCAGTGTCATTGATATGCGCATCGATCATGTGAACATCGGCATTGGCAGGCATTTCTGCCTTGAACGCGGCAAGGAACACCTCCAACCCTTCTTTGTCATGTAGATCGGCACCAACCCGATCCCATTCGCCAAAACCATGGGTCGGCAACAAGACCGCAAGTGGCCCTTTGGCGGTGGCAAGTTGTTCACAATGCGCCTTTGCCACAGCTTCACGTTCGGCATTCTTTAGTACAATCGAGGTCAATAGACGATTGTGTTCGTGCATCATGTGATCGGACCACTTTTCTGGCACGTCCTTCCAGCCCACAACATCCACAAGGTCATAACACCCCGGCGCCACAAGTTGCGGTGTGCCCTTTAAACCCGCGTTGGTCAGCCTGCCGCCACCTGCGGAAATGTCAGAGCCGTGGATAAAATTGCCTAATTCCTGCGTGCAAAAATCAAAAACGCATGCAAAGGCGCCTTGAGAAGCAAGGCTTTCAAAGGCGCGACCACCCATGCCGGTGGAATGAAACACAGCCACTTCAAAACCACGCGCCTCAAGTGCTGGTTTTAGGGTAACCATGTATCTTAGGGCACTGGTTCCCAAAGACGTCATGCCAATCAGTGGCTTTATTAGATCGGGTTTTTGCGTGGCGCGCGCGGCGCCCAAAACAGCGCCTGCAGCCTGACTTAGGGACGCTTTGCACACTGAATTTAGGCCATATAGCCCGCCTGCCCACAGGATCATTTGCGTGTCGGCCGCAATGCGCTCTGGTGGGATCAGTGGCGAGAATGAAACCGTTGAAACGATGTATTTGGGCACACCCAATGGCAATGCCGAACACACATCAAGTGCCAGATCAGTTCCCATGGTGCCACCCAGAACGATCATCCCATCAAAGCGCCCTTCATTATAAAGGCGTGTGGTTAAAAGTGCCGCGCCCGTGGCCATGATCTGCATTGCGTGGTTTTCGTCCCCCGTTGCAATAGCTGCCTCAATTGAACTGCCGCCTTCGCCAGCCACATCATGTTTTGAATAATCCGTCGGCGCTGTTGGGTCACCCAAAACAGAAACATCCATCGTCAAAACCTGACCGCCTTGGTCGCGGATTACACTGGCAAGGAAATTTAATTCGTCGTCTTTGGTGTCGTAGGTGCCAATAACAAGTATGGTTTTTGCAGATGTCATATTATTTCCTTACGTGGCCTAAAGCTTGATCCAAGCCGTCTTAACGTTGATGTATTTATCGATGGCGTGCAGTGATTTGTCACTTCCATTGCCAGATTGCCCAACACCGCCCAAAGGTACGGTGCCGTCAGCACCGCCATAGGTGTTGATGTGCATGACACCTGTGCGCACTGCACGCACCATTTTATGCGCGCGTGACAGATTTGATGTCCACGCAGCACCAGCCAGCCTGTAAACCGTGCTATTTGCCAAACGAATTGCTTCATCGTCAGTGTCAAAGGACGTCACGCCCAGCACAGGGCCGAACACTTCTTTTTGGGCCAAAGTCGCGTCGGCTTTAACATTGGTTACAATCGTTGGGGCCATATAATAGCCGCCAGTTTCCGCCAGAATGCGCGCGCCTCCTGTCATAATTTCCCCGCCTTCGGCCTGAGCGGTTTCAACAAATCCAAGGTTTTGCTTTAGTTGCGTTTCAGAATTAATCGCCCCCAAATGCGTGTCTAAACTTAGGGGATCACCGACCCGCATGCCTAGCGTGACCTTGGCGACAGCCGCCACAAATTCATCATGAATTGACGCCTCGACCAGCAACCTTGATCCGGCCACACACACTTGGCCAGAGTTTCTGAAAATGCCGAAAGCAGCCACCTTGGCCGCTTCATCCAAGTTCGGTGCATCGGCAAATACGATGTTGGGGGATTTGCCACCCAGTTCAAGATACACGCGCTTCATGTTGGATCGCGCGGCGTATTCCATCAAACGACGCCCCGTTGCACCTGACCCCGTGAAAACCAACACATCTACATCCATCGACAGGCCAAGGGTTTCACCAACCACGGCGCCCTCGCCAGTGACCACATTCAAAACACCGGCGGGCAATCCCGCCTCAAGCGCCAGTTCCGCCATGCGTATCAAAGACAATGACGCGGTTTCTGATGGTTTCAAAACAACGGAATTACCCATGGCCAGCGCGGGGCCAAGTTTCCACGCGCCAATCATCATCGGGAAATTCCAAGGAATGATTGCGCCGACCACGCCCACAGGTTCCTTGTGGATCAATCCCAAAACATCGCTTGGTGTGGCAGCAATCTCGCCGTAAATCTTGTCTAATGCTTCGGCGTAATAACGGATTGTACCCGCGGCTGACCCTGGTTCTGCTTTGATCGCCATACTGATTTCGGTGCCGTTGTCGCGCACCCCAAGCACGGCTAATTCAAGCGCGTTGGCCTCGATCAAATCCGCCCATTTCATCAGGATTTTTTTGCGGGCTGCTGGCGGTTGATTTGCCCAACGCCCATCGTCAAAGGCCGCGCGCGCGGATGCAATCGCCGCGTTCATGTCATGCGCCGTGCCGCGGGCGACCTGCGTCAGGACCTGTCCGTCAATGGGCGATAGGATATCCATGGTTCCCCCATCCGAGGCAGGCACGCTGAGACCCTCAATCAAATGCATTTGCGGCGTCACTGGCTGCGCGCGAAGCGCATCGATTTTGGATTGGTCCATGGGGAATAGCTTTCGGTAACGGTTCACATTGTGAACCAATGGTTTAAAAATAACTTGCCTTGTTAATCCCCCTCTGTCAAACTTTTATTGATCTACATGAAAGCGCGGCTCTTATTATGTCTTCTGCGGCGAAAACTTTGGAATTGTTGAGCCATTTTTCAACGGACAGGCCCCAAATCGGGCTGACGGATTTCTGCCGTCTGGCAGCGCGTGACAAGGCCACCACCTATCGCCACCTTCAGGCCCTTGAAAGTGCTGGGTTTATTGAACAAGACGCGGAAACCAAACGCTATCAACTTGGCCCTGTTGTGTTGCAACTGGCGCAAGTTCGCGAAAGCACGGTGCCCCGCAAACAAAGCGCTGAAACTGCCCTTGCTGCTCTTGCTAAGGCCACGGGCGAAACCGCCCATGCCTCGGTTTTGTCAGGTACCACGATGTATACACTTGCATCATGTGAGTCTCTTGAACACAGCACGCGGGCCATTTTGGATGTTCAAACCCTTCCATTGCACGCGACTGCATCTGGCATTTGCGCCGTAGCCTTTGGCCCTGACGACCTCAAAGTTGCGGCGACGCAAAATATGGAAAAATTCACCTCCACCACAGCCAGTTCGGCACAAGAATTAAGCGTTGCCGTTGATCAAGCAAGAACCGATGGCTTTGCTTATTCCAACAGCAGCTTTGAAGATGAAATCTATTCCATATCAGCGCCCGTTTTCGATTTGTCAGGCGGCTATGCAGGCTCGGTTTCCGTGGCTTGTGTTGCAACCCGCGTTACCGAAGTGTTGAAAGCAACCATTCGCCAACAATTAGCCACCGCCAGTGTTGAAATTACACGCAATTGGGGCGGTACCGTCCCAATTGATTTGCAAAAAACATGGGACAGAACCCTGTCCCTACACACACCACTTACACAAAATATGAAAGCCGCATCATGAAAGATTCCAACTTTTTAAAAGAGAACAACGCCCGTCAGATGTGGCACCCAATGACATCCCCCAAAGACAGTATTGATAGCCCGCCAAAAATCATCACGGGATCAAGCGGCGTTACGATCACCGACATTGATGGGCACACGGTCATTGATGGCGTGGGTGGTCTGTGGAACGTCAATCTTGGGTATTCTTGCCAGCCGATCAAAGATGCCATGGCGGCCCAACTGGAAACCCTGCCCTATTATTCAACCTTTCGCGGCACAACAAATGATGCGGTGATTGAATTGTCATACGAGCTGGCCGAGTTTTTTGAACCGGACGGACTTAGCCGCGCATTCTTTACCTCAGGCGGATCAGACTCCGTTGAAACAGCCCTGCGTCTTGCGCGGCAATATCACAAACTGCGCGGCGAAAGCGGGCGAACAAAATTCCTCAGCCTTAAAAAGGGCTATCACGGCACGCATATCGGCGGGGCAAGTGTGAATGGCAACGCCAATTTCCGCACCGCTTATGAACCACTTTTACCCGGCTGTTTTCATATTCCGGCACCCTATACTTACCGTAACCCCTTCAATGAAACTGATCCTGAAATGTTGGCAAATCTTTGCATCAAGGCACTTGAGGATGAGATTGCCTTTCAAGGGGCAAACACCATAGCAGCCATGATAATGGAACCAATTTTGGGTGCAGGCGGTGTGATTGTGCCGCATAAATCCTTTGCCCCCATGGTGCGTGAAATCTGTGATCGCAACGGCATTTTGTTGATCACAGATGAGGTTATAACCGCCTATGGTCGTACAGGCGCTTGGTCTGGTGCGCGTCTTTGGGGGATAAAACCCGATATGATGGCAACCGCAAAGGCGATCACCAACGGGTATTTCCCATTTGGGGCCGTCATGCTGGGTGACAAAATGATCGAGGCATTTGAGAACAACGACAACGCAAAAATTGGCCACGGCTATACCTATTCGGGCCACCCCGTTGGGGCCGCTGCGGCACTTGCATGTTTAGCAGAAACCAAGCGCCTAAACGTGATTGAAAACGCCGCGTCGCGTGGCACGCAAATGTTTGAAGGTTTCAAGGCACTTAAGGAAAAGCACAGCATCATTGGCGATGTACGTGGTGGTCAAGGATTGATGACAGCGATTGAAATGGTTGCAGACCGCACCACCAAACAACCCATCGATGGGGCTTCGGCGGCAACGGTGCAAGAAGTAGCATATCAAAATGGCGCCATGATCCGTGTTTCTGGGCCAAACATCATTTTGTCGCCCTCGCTTGTGTTGACAGAACAGGACACAAACACAATCCTTTCTGCATTAGATACTGCCTTTGCAGCAGTCTAGCCAAAGTAAATCAAAAGGTTGAAACAATGATCGAAGCCCCGCCCAACCTAACGATCAAAAACAACATGCGCCGTCCAACGGATGATCAGATTGCTGCCTTTCAAGGGGTGCCGACTGGATTTGTTGTGGATGCTCTATATGGGGGCGGTGCTTTGTGGCGCGAAATTCAACCCATCGGTGGTGGGCGTGACTTAAACTGTGTGGCGGCGGGCCCTGCCCTAACCGCAGATTGTGGCGCTGGTGATGTGTTGGCTTCGTTTGCGTCACTAAAATTCATTAAGGCTGGCGATGTGGTGGTTTCTGCATTTGCCGCCTTTCAGGGATGCGCGGCTGGCGGTGATCGTCTTGTGGGCATGATGAAAAACAGCGGGGCGGCGGGTTTTGTAACAGACGGTCCCTTGCGGATTTTATGCCTTTGATGAAAAAACAAGCGGCAAATTCGCTGAAACTTGAAACAGCGTGCCAACGTTTTGATGTCTGTGTCGACCCAAAAGCATCTAACAAGATTTTCCTTTATGAGGTGTACGATGATGAGGCCGCATTCGCGACCCATCTTGCATCGGAACATTTTCTAGACTTTGACCAAGCGGTTTCTGAAATGATTACCAAAAAGACAGTTCGATCTTTCACGCTGATCTAGTGCAAACAACAGGTGACCCAGTCAGCGCGGAAACCCAACCAAGTGACTGTCCGTTTAGAGCCCTTTTTACCGGTTTTCAGTGTTGCAACTAAAGTCCGCTTTCGAGGAGCGAGGTGACACCGCCAAAGAGGCTGAACCCAAGCCGCCGCTCCTCAGGGATGTTATCAAAGCCGTGCTAAGTCACATACGAGCGCAGTCGCTGGTTTGTCGGATCGGTTATAAATCCAATGCACGGTGTCCTCGGTTTCTGGGAAAGTTTCATATGTCTCTCCCTTGCTGGTTTCTTGGTACACCTGAGCAAAAGTCAGCACGCCGTCATGGGCATAAGTGGTTTCGCCTGTTGGCTTGCCTTCGATTAGCTCCCCATCAACAACTGAAACAATGCCAGGACGGTCCGAATGGCTATGTTCGGCGATCTGGCCACCCGGTTCTACGGTCACATAGCGCATCCGCATGGTATAACCTTCCAGGCCAATGGTTGCCTTTAGTGTTTCTTCGGACAGCTCTTGGAGCATACCGACTTCAATGCCTTTATGTTCGGTAGGGCCGCTTACTGAGGCCATTATGGCTTCAGCATTTAGACCAACAAACAAACCAAAGGTTTACGTGCTGAGAGTTTTCAGAGAACGAGATCTTCTAATTGTGCTGATTTTCATCGAAAAGGCTTTCTATTGACAGTTTATGCATCGAGCCTAAAGTTGGGTAATCGGTTCGCGCAAAAGATAGTTTTTCACGAGGGGGATGAGAAAATTTCATGACGTCACCACGTCTTCCACCTTTTGCTGCTTTGCGAGGATTTGAGGCCGCGGCACGCTTGAACAGTTTCCGCCTTGCCGCAGAAGAGCTCTGCCTGAGCCCATCTGCAGTCAGCCACAACGTACGTCAGCTTGAGGAATTTGTTGGCAAACCTTTGTTCGAACGAAGCCCAAAGGGCGTCTCTCTTACGCGGTCGGGCCGAAATTACCTTACTGAGATTACACCGATCTTTGCGAGTATAGTTGCAGCGACCGACCGTGCCGCGCAGGGGCGTGAACGGCGTACAATTCAAATTCAGTGTTCGCCAGGGTGTTCTTCTCGGTGGTTGATACCGCAGCTAAATTGTGTGCGCGATGCCCTCGGTGACGTGAACATTTCCGTGACGACTCAATCAAATGGTCAACAGGCGGATGCGGAAATCAGGTGCGGGTACACATTTCCACCCGACGACGAGAATGATATTTTACTGACGACTCTGCGTGCGCCTGTGTGCAGCGAAGCCTATCTGCAGTCGCATGGTCCATTCCGTTCGGTAAGCGATCTCGAAAACTGCACGCTTCTAGAGGAGAAGATCCACGGTGGCTGGGATGATTGGTTCGAAAATGCTTCACCGAAGAAAGAAATCAAACGCAACTCTCTCATGTTTGATGACGGCTATGCGGCGATGTCAGCCGCTGAGTTTGGGATGGGTGTCTTTTTGGGGCATTTGTCATTTCTTGCGCCTGAGCTAGCTAACAATCGCCTTGTACAGTTGTTCGATGAGACGGGTTCACAAGCTGTGGTATACACTCTTAAGATGCGGCCTGATTGGCAAAATGACATAAATTTGGTCGACCTTCGAAATTGCTTGTTGTCATTGAAAAATGAACAACGCGAAGCGGCAGAATAACGGATGGGTAACTTACTCATCCCTCTCGATATCAATTAGCGCCCCCCCTAGGCGGACAGCCGCGTTGACTGCAAGCGATGTCGTAGAAATGCAGACTTTGACCACACAATCCGAAATGTCGGCTTGGTCCGCATAGCCGACATTAGATGTTAGCGTGTCCGCGGTACATCCTTACGCTGATCTAATGTAAACAACAGGCGTTTAGTCGATCACCGATCAACAGACTTGACAGGTGAAACCAAAACGGGTCGTATCCTCGCAGGTAAGCTTAACCATTATTTACATAAAATTTTTTGGATGCGTTCAATCGGAACTGACATCCGTGGTCAAGCGAAACCGCTTCTGGGAGGAATACTATGAAAATCATAACTAAAAAACTTGTTGGTGCGCTTTTGGGTTCCGCTATGGCAACCGGTGCTGCAATGGCGGATGGCCATGCGCAAAGCTGGGATATGCCAATGGCTTATGCCGCCACAAACTTTCATTCTGAAAAGGGTGTAGAGTTTGCAGCCAAAGTTAAAGAATACACAAACGGTGCCATCGACATCACGGTGCATCCAGGTGGTTCATTGTTCAAAGGTGGCGAAATCAAACGTGCCGTTCAAACAGGCCAAGCGCCAATCGGCGAACGTTTTATGTCTGCACACGCCAACGAAGCACCGCTTTTGGGTTGGGACAATCTGCCATTCATCGCGACAAGCTATGAAGCAAACGACAAGCTTTGGGCCGCAGCCAAAGACAAGGTTAACGCGCAATTGTCTGACCTAAACCTTGTGGCGCTTTATACGTGCCCATGGCCAGGTCAGGGCTTCTATTTCAAAAAAGAGGTTTCCTCTTCTGCTGATACACAAGGTATCAAGTTCCGTTCGTATAACTCGGCCACTGCGACATTCGCCGAGGAACTTGGCATGGTGCCTGTCCAAGTCGAGGCCGCTGAGTTGTCTCAAGCATTGGCAACTGGTGTCGCTGAATCCTTCATTTCATCCGGGTCAACGGGTTATGACCGCAAAGTTTGGGAACACCTAAGCCATTATTACAAAGTGAACGCATGGCTGCCACGCAACTATGTGATGGTTAACAAAGGTGTTTGGGATGGCCTAGACGCCGAAGTTCAAGCAGGCGTGCAAAAAGCGGCTGATGAAACAGGTGCGGCTTGTTCTGCAAAATCAGCTGAATTGGCTGGTTGGTATTTTGAACAGCTAGAGGCAAACGGCATGCAAGTGACCGATGCTGGCCCAGAATTCTTGGCCGAGTTGGAAACAATTGGTGCGAAAATGACAGCCGATTGGCTGGCAACTGTGGGCGATGATGGCCAAGCCATCCTTGATGCATACAACGCAAACTAATCCACACATCAAGGCCCCGTTTTTGACGGGGCCTTTTTCTTTTCAGGAGAAGTAATCCCATGGGTGATTGGAAACCAATCCTCGGGCTGCCGTTATGGTTTTGGCTGTTCATTCTGCCAACCGCATTTGCGTTCTTTTGCCTATTCTTTCGTCGCCCTGCACACCGCATTTTGTCGCCGATTTGGCGCGTGTTGGATCGCATCTATGCCCTATCAGGAATGATCGCGGCCAGTTTCATGGTGCTGATCTTATTGCTTATCATTGGGCAGATGGTCTCGCGTTGGACGGATACGATATTCCCAGGCGGTACAGAATTTGCAGGATACGCCATGGCCTGTACGTCGTTCTTTGCCATGGCTTATGCGTTGACACATGGGGCGCATATCCGTGTTTCCATTTTCCTGAATATGAACAGTTTCCTCAAATTTTGGCTTGATGCGCTGGCGATGTTGATTTCTGCTATCACCGCCACTTATTTTGCCCGCTATGCGGTGAAAACCAATTATTTCTCAGAAATGCTTAATGATCGCACGCAAGGATTAGACAAAGTGCCAGAATGGTTGCTGTCAATTTTTGCGATGATGGGTCAATGGCCGTGGCATTGGGGGGATACATGGGCAAAGACCAGCTCGGACATGGTTTTCACCCCTGTTTGGTTACCTCAAATCGCAATGTCTATTGGAACGATCTTGTTGGCTGTAGCCATTTGGGATCATCTGTTCCGTCTTCTTGTTCTGCGTGAAACGCAAATCGTGCGGGAGTCAGTCGAATGACCGAAATTTATGCTATTATCATCTTTCTCTTTGCATTGTTTGTTCTTCTAGGCAGTTCGGTTTGGGTCGGTCTTGCATTGATGGGCGTGGCTTGGGTGGGCATGGAATTGTTCACATCACGCCCTGCGGGCGACGCCATGATAACCACGATTTGGACGGGGGCCAGCAGTTGGACCCTGACTGCCTTGCCGCTATTCATTTGGATGGGGGAAATCCTGTTTCGAACGCGATTATCCGAAGACATGTTTCGCGGGCTTGCCCCGTGGATGCGTTTCCTGCCGGGTGGGTTGCTGCATACCAATATTGCCGGTTGTACGATTTTTGCCGCCGTATCCGGATCCTCCGCTGCAACACTGAACATGGTGGGGAAAATGTCGATCCCAGAACTACGATCTCGGGGTTATCCTGAACATATGATTATTGGTACGTTGGCGGGTGCGGCGACGCTTGGCTTGATGATCCCGCCGTCACTGACCTTGATCGTTTATGGCGTCACGATCAACGAGAGCATCACTAAACTGTTTATGGCTGGCGTGTTTCCAGGGCTGGTTCTTGCCGGATTGTTTATGGCCTATATCGTGTTTTGGCATTTCTTTGGCAAAGGGGATCGCCCTGACCCTGAACCGCCCATGGGTTTTTGGAAAATGATGACTGAAAGCATGTTCCTTGTGCCGGTCATGGGGTTGGTTTTTGTTGTGATTGGCTCGATGTATCTGGGATATGCCACAGCAACCGAGGCGGCGGCCGTGGGCGTTGTTGGGGCCTTGATCCTGTCTACATTCCAAGGATCGCTTAATTGGTCGACGTTTTCGGCAAGCCTTATGGGGGCAACTCGCACCTCAGCAATGATTGCTTTGATCCTGATGGGGGCTGCGTTTTTGTCCTTGTCTATGGGGTTCACCGGATTACCGCGCGCGATGGCGGAATTGATCGAAGGGTATAATCTATCCCCTGTTGCGTTGATTGCCGTGCTTACGGTGTTTTATCTGATCCTTGGTATGTTCATGGATGGCCTGTCTTCGGTTGTTCTTACCATGGCGATTGTCGAACCTATGATCCGCGCTGCTGGTATTGATGTGATCTGGTTTGGTATCTTCTTGGTGGTGGTGATTGAAACCGCACAAGTAACGCCGCCGATTGGGTTTAATCTGTTTGTGCTGCAAGGCATGACCAAACACGAAATCGGATATATTGCTAAAACCGCAATCCCCATGGTGGGCTTGATGCTTTTGATGGTTGTGATCCTCGTGATTTTCCCAGAACTGGCCACTTGGTTGCCCGAAAATATTCGCCAAAGGAACTAGCGAACATGGCGCGCGTCAGCCTGCTGCAACTGGACACAGATTTTTTGCGTGTCCCAGGGGATGTGGGGTGCCGTGATACCTTTTGTGAACCTCTGGAAATCATCAGAATACCCAACGCTACGGTTGATCAAATTGTCACTGATCAACCCAGCCAAATAGATCTGTCCCCCTTTTTAGACGCTATTGTGGCGGCAGAGGGGGATATCATCGCCACGTCTTGCGGATTTTTAGCCCCCTTCCAATCGCAATTACAGACCGTCACCGATCGCCCTGTAATTGCCTCGGCTTTGGATCAATTGGTCGATATCGCCGATTTTTTCAATGCGGATGAGGTGGGCATTCTTACCTTTGACGCGGGTAAGCTTGGCAAAAATCATTTGCCTGCATCCGCTGTTGATTTTGCCAACAGAATTTATGGTCTTGCCGCTAACAGCCACCTGCGCGATGTCATTTCAAATGATCGTCGCGATTTAGATATCACGTTGGCGACCCAAGACGTACAAAGCGCTTTGCGCCCTTGCCTAGACCAACCAATCAAAGCATTGGTTTTGGAATGCACCAATTTGCCGCCATATAAAGCAGCAATTCGCCAAATGCTGGACGTGCCAATATTTGATATCCTTTCGGCGATAGAGAAGTTGGCGCCCAACACCATTCAGCCCGAATTTTTATAAGGACATCATGATGCCAAATGAAAGCCAGCCTGATTTTGCCGCCGCCAAAACCGTCGACTTTGAACAAATCCCAGTTGTCGATATTTCCGACATTCACACCAAAGATGGTTTTGGCCGTATCGCCCAAGAACTGGTGAAAACAGCCGAGGAAATTGGTTTTTTCTACATCAAAGGCCACGGCATCGACCCACGCCAAATTGAAAATGCCTTCGCTGCCTCAAACGGTTCTTTGCCCTTTCCTCAGCTGACAAAAGCTCGGTTGCGGTAAACACGCATCAACGCGGCTGGATGGGCCAAGGCATGGCTAAACTTGAAGGCGCAAAGACCCATGACGCAAAAGAAGTGTTCTTTTGGGGCTGGGATGTCGCGGCTGACGATATCGACGTTCAAAATAATGTCCCGATGGTTGCTCCCAATCAGTGGCCTGATGTAACGGCTGCATTTTTGCGCCAAGATATACTGCCGTACTATCAATCGGTCATCGCGCTTAGTCGTACAATCTTGTCGGCCATCGCTGTAGGTCTTGGTCAAAATCGCGACTTTTTCGATGCCGCCTACGCCAAGCCACTTGGGCGCGGTCAGCTGGTGTACTACCCCCCGATTGAGGCGTCTGATGAATCCATTCAACGCTTTAGTGCCGCGCCTCATACTGATTTTGGTGTGCTGACAATTTTGATGCAAGACATGCAAGGTGGCTTGCAGGTTCTTAACACAACAGGTGATTGGATTGAGGCCCCCCCGATCCAAGATACGTTTGTGTGCAACATTGGTGATCTTTTGGAACAATGGACAAATGGCCGTCTAACCTCGACAAAACACCGTGTGATCAACCGCGCCAAATCGGCCCGCTATTCCATTCCAATCTTCTGTGATCCCGCGAGCCAAACACCAATCGATCCCGCCGATTTTGACCGTGATGCGGCCAAATACGAAATCATCACGGCAGGTGAGCATATTTCAAAACGAAACAAGAATAACTTTGCGCAGTATAAGAAATAGATCGCGGCTTGGTCCTTTAGAACGCACCATTTTAGATATAAACGTCAGAAAGGCCCTCTTTTAGGAGGGGTCAATTTGCCGTAAATGGCCTACTTTCTAATTTTCTTCACCGACATATTTTTAGAAACCAATCGGTAATCGAATATGTTTTTTGAATATCCACTTGGATCAGCCACGGTGTTCCAGTTCCCAACATTGGGGATTGATGCGTCACTTTTTGTACGTTTCTCAAATTAGGGACTTAGCATTTGCAAATACGGCAAGGCCACCCAGCATGTTCCACCGTAGGCAATAAAACGGAATGATTGTTCTGAAAATTACAGAAATAGGCAATTTTCGTTCCAATAGGTATCCTTGACAGCGCATAAAATGGAACGCATGTGCCAATAAAGCACAGAAAGGGCACTCGCATGTTGTTTGAGTACTTTGAAACCGACCTAAACCTGCAATTAATTTTTGGCCTGATCCTCGGCCTGCTATTTGGTTTTGCCGCACAAATCAGTCGGTTTTGTTTAAACCGTTCTGTTGCCGCTAAGAATGGGCCGGATTTTGCGGGGCTGGCTGTTTGGCTAACTGCCCTAGGTGTCGCAATTATTGCGGTACAGATCGCTACCACTACGGGTTTTGCAGCACTTGAAGGGCACCGTTATTTGTCAAACGATGTACCTGTGATTGCCATCCTAACAGGTGGGGTGATGTTTGGCGCTGGTATGGTGTTAACGCGGGGTTGTGTGACACGACTGACGGTGTTGGCCGCCACCGGTAACCTGCGTGCTGTGATGGTTGTGGTTGTCTTTGCAATCACCGCGCATGCAATGCTGAAAGGTGTTTTGTCGCCTTTGCGTGTAGGATTGGGGCAAACCACGATTGATCTGCCGTTCCCAAGCCTTGCGTTTATCCAAGGGGCTGGATTTGTCATTCCTTTCATTATTCTTGTCACGGCGTTCTGGTTGGCACGCCGGTTTAACGCCGCGCCTTTGCACCTGTTTCTTAGTGTGGTGATTGGGCTTGTGGTTGCACTTGGTTGGGTTGGAACATCCACCTTGTTGATGGATGAATTTGATCCCGCACCTGTGCAATCGTTGGCCTTTACCTTGCCTTGGACCGAAAGCCTGTTTTGGACACTTGCGTCCACTGCCCTGCCTGCTGGTTTTGGCGTCGGCCTTATCGGCGGCGTGCTTGTTGGCGCGTTTCTAAGTGCGGCCGCTCGTTCTGAATTGTCGTTGGTCAGTTTTACCGACCCCCGTGAAACACTGCGCTATGGCGCTGGTGGCATCTTGATGGGCGCGGGTGGTGTGCTGGCTGGTGGTTGTACTATCGGTGCTGGGTTAAGTGGCGTTTCCACGCTGAGTGTCGCCGCGATATTGGCCTTGCTGTCGATCGTTGTTGGGGCCGTGGCTGTTCGGTTTGCTCTTAGCGGCAATCGTGCGGTTCAAGTCGGCGTTTAGCCAAAATAAAGGGATATTGCCGACGCAGATCAATCATTTCACCCCGTTCCCATGTGGCGCGGGGTGTTTTCATGATTGAAACCTAAACCGCGTGAGGCCGCAGTTTTTCAACCTCATCCCGATAAGGCGTCGCCCCTTTTGGCAAATCTTGAATAATGACCGCATCGTTGTATTTCAATTGTTTGACTAAAACAGGCGCTAACCCCCTAAAGGCGGCAAAAATCGAAGGCGCGGGTTTGGGGATATCATGCTTGATCAGTTCATGCAGTTTGGGAAGATTATAGTAAGGAACCATGGTAAACATGTGATGTTCTAAATGATAATTCATGTTCAAATAAATGAAACGGCTGATGGGGTTCATCAAAACGGTGCGCGTGTTTAACCGGTGATCAGAAACATTTTCGGCCAAGCCAAGATGTTGCAACAAACCAGTCATCACATGATGCCACGCCCCGTATAACCGGGGAAAACCAACAATCATCAAAGGTACGATCGATCCGTAAATAATGGCCAACGAAATTGTGCTGGCGTATATCACCAACCAAATTCGTGCGACCAAAAACACCTTGGGATATTCCCTTTTCGCGACATACATGGCCTCTTCGGGATGAATGCGCCCGCGCGCATGAAGAAACATGCGTTTGAATGCCACAAAAACATCCACGAGCCCGATGAACATCAAGGCAATACGGATCAAATCAGGGGGGCGCATCGCTACGATTTCTGGATCACGGCCAACAACGATGGTGTCTGTGTGGTGCCGTACGTGACTGGCGCGCCAAACGGCGGGATTTCGCATCATCATGAAACACGCGATTTGATAGACAAAATTGTTCATCCATGCGGATTTAAATGCTGTTTTGTGCCCGCATTCATGCCAACGCGAATCCGCGCCTGATCCATAAAGAACGCCATAAACAATCCAGAACGGCGCTGACCACCAAGATGGCCAAAGCATAACGGCGATGGTGCCCGCTATGGCCATTGCCCCTAGCCAAATGATCGTATCGCGCAATGCAATTGCATCTGATTTCTGCATCAACTCGCGAACGGCCAAGGGATCGACCGTCGGGCGAAACCAATTTGGCGCAATTGTTTTGGTGTCGACCGCCGCGCGTTGCGCATGGGCAGAAAGTGAATATTCATTTGGCACGAATAAACTTACGCAAGCGTTAAACCGCGGTCAATCTATGAGAGGGGCATCCCTATCTTGTTGCTTTGGCCACTTTGTATAATTGGCAACGCGCTTTATCGGCTCATTCAACGACTGTTACGGCCAAGGACGTTGATTTCCAATTAGCAGGGTCTTTTGACCTAGAAATACGGCCACGTGCTTTGTGCCCACCAAGGCCACGACCTTCAAAAACGATCGCGATATCTGTGATAGATTTGCGATTTGGCGCAAAAACGCAGTTTATTGTGCCCTCTGCATTTCCATATTGGCTGATGAATTTTACGCCAGCATAGATTGCCAAGGCGCCGTTTTGCGTTTCAACCATTGAGTTAGAACTCAGGGAGATTTCTGACAATCCGACAAATTTTGGCGCTATTTTTTCCAAAATCGAAGTGACACATGCAGCATCTTGAGACGCGTAAACAGGATGCGAATAGTTATAGGTTTTTGTCACAGTAATTGGGTCTGCCATTGCACTCGAATTGATGCAAATAAGGCCGCAGCACGTCAAAAATGATTTTATCAAAGAAACTCTCCTAAATGTTCGAATGTGTACTACTACAATTTTGTGGGTGGTCACAATCTTAGACGTTAAGTGAAAAGCCGACAAAGGGATGTTTCATCAGAAAACGGCACACTGATGAAAAAACTTGGCAAGTGTTCAGCACCCAAACACCAAAACGTGCGTTTAGATTACGCATCATCATTCTATCTGTTGCGCTGTTATGGGGCCGCGCGTACGAATGTATTAAATCATCTGTTGGTACGGGTAAGGAAAGAAAATGGTAAGCATTGATCTAAATTCCGATCTTGGCGAAGGTTTTGGCCCATGGGGAATGGGTGATGATGAACAAATGCTGTCGATTGTAACATCCGCGAATGTTGCTTGTGGCGGGCACGCAAGTGACCCAGAAACCATGTTTAGAACGCTGGAATTGGCGCGCGAAAATGGGGTCAATGTGGGTGCGCACCCAGGTTATAACGACAAAGAAGGGTTCGGACGGCGCGTTATTCCCATGCACCCTGATGAAATTGGCAGAATGTGTGCGGCACAAATCGGGGCGTTAATCGGTGTTGCCGCGCAGGTGGGCGTGCCTGTCACCTATGTCAAACCCCATGGTGCGCTTGGCAATTTGGCAGCGCGGGATTCTGATGTGGCCGATGCCATTGTCGCCGCCGTGCAAAAAATCGACCCTAACTTGGCCATTCTTGCGATTTCGGGCACCCAGAGTGAAAAGGCCGCCAAACGCGCAGGGGCGCCTGTGTATTCAGAGATTTTTGCGGATCGTGGGTATCTATTAACTGGGCAACTGGTGCCGCGGGGCCAAGATGGCGCGATGATCCATGACGCGATAGAAGCAGCCGAACGATTGGTTTCGTTCCTTGAAACAGGGTTGATGCCAGTGATTGACGGTGATCCGATCAAACTTGCGGCGCATTCAATCTGTGTTCATGGTGACAGTGCGGGTGCCGTTAAAATGGCGCGTCAGATATTTGATCGCTTAACGGCGGACGGTGTTCGGATTTCCAGTTTTTCTAAACGTTAAGATGTCAAAAGAACGGTTCATGGAACCAGAATTTAAACCTGTTGCAGATCATGCCCTAATGGTGGGGTTTGCCGACAAAATCAGTGATGCTGCCCATGCCAAGGTTATTGCTCTTGATAAGGCGCTTGCGACCGAAATGCCCGCTGGCATGATTGAAACTGTGCCTGCATTGGTCAATCTTTTGGTGTCGTTTGATCCTGTTATAACCGATCACGGCGCGATAAAGGCGCATGTTCTGCGCCTTTTGCAAGGTTTGAAAATCGAACGCAGTCACGGCGTGCGTCGGAAAATTCAAGTCTGTTACGAAACCCCCTTTTCAACCGATCTAAACGCGGTTGCCACGGCCACTGGCCTGTCAACAGATGCGGTGATTAATGCCCATCTTGCGGGTGATTTTCATGTTCTGATGTATGGTTTTTCACCGGGTTACGCCTATCTTTCAGGGGTGGATACACAAATTCAGGTGCCGCGGAAAAAGGCAGCGGTACGTGATGTGCCCGCGGGCAGCGTTGTCATTGCTGGCCCGCAATGCCTGATCACGACGCTGACCATGCCAACGGGGTGGTCAATCATTGGCCGTTCACCGAACCAAATCTTTACAGGCGACCCAAACCACCCGTTCCTTTTTGATGTCGGTGATCGTGTAACGTTTGAACGCATCGATTTGATGGCATTTGAAAGCTTGGATCAGGGGGTAAAAAATGGCTGAGGCGGAAATTTTGACCGTTTTCGCGGGGCCATTGGTTACGTTTCAGGATGCCGGGCGTCCCGGTAACATGCGTTATGGTGTGGCGGCATCCGGACCAATGGATCGACTGGCCTTTGATGCCGCTCATGCGGCCCTTGGTAACCCAGCCGGTCAAACAGTGATTGAAATTTCATTGGCCGGTATGATCTTGCAATGCAAGGCGGGGGAAATCACCGTTGCGGTGACGGGTGGTGATTTTGTCGTCGATCATGATGGAAACAAAACATCCTCATGGACAATCCTAACCCTTAAAAAAGGCGAACGTCTTGCGATCCGTGCGGGTGTGGCAGGCAGTTGGGCGTATATTGCATTTGCAGGCACACTTAATTGCCCCAGTTGGCTTGGCAGTCAGGCAACCCATTCAACGTCAGGGTTTGGGGGTGGGGCCATTCAAGCAGGCCAAGTTTTGAAAATAGACGATGCCGTTATCCGCGAGGATCGCTTGGGTGAAATTCCGCGCCCAGATTTTGTGCAACACGGATCATTTCGCGTTGTTGCTGGTCCACAAGATCATCATTTCGCTGACGATGCTGTGGCACAGCTTTGTGCGGCGACCTTTCGGGTTACGGATGCTTATGATCGCATGGGAATGCGACTTGATGGGTGTAAACTGACCTTGCGCGAGGTTTTGTCGATCCCTTCTGAACCGATTGTGCGTGGCGCCATCCAAGTTTCTGGTGATGGCATTCCGACCGTGTTGCTTGCGGATCATCAAACAACCGGCGGTTATCCCAAGATTGCGACGATCATTTCATGTGACACCGACAGAATTGCGCAACATCGCGCGGGTCAAGATTTGCGGTTTTCAGTGATTTCATGCCAGCAGGCCATAGCCCAAGCACGCGCATTTCAAACAGGCAAGAAACAATACCTCGATCGTATTTCTGTGGCGCGGGGAACGTTGGCCCAACGCCTGATGCGCGAAAACCTGATCCAAGCCTTTATCGATGAATGACGGGCTGCTACCCAAGTTATACTCTGTTGACGGGCAAGGGGCGCCTGCGAATGCCTGACAGCGCATTGCCTGCAATGGCAGCAAGCAATATGGCCCCGCCGATCAGTGTTCTGACAGATGCATCCTCACCCAAAAATAACCACACCCAAACAGGCCCCAACAGAACCTCGGCCAGCGACAGCAGTGCCAATTCTGCTGCGGGTAAGGTCCGTGAACCCAAGGTATATAGAACCAACCCAGCGCCGACCTGAAATACGCCCATTCCCATGGCAATGCCGGCATCAAGTGGCGACAGAACCAATGACATCCCCAAATATAGACAAAGCGACGATGTGATGATGATGGCGAATAATCCCGACAGAAAAACCGATGGCAACATTTCTCCCGATTTTCCCCACCGCAACGCGACAGTGAATACCGAAAAGCCAAGGGCCGAACCAAGGGCCGCCAAAATCCCGCCCAGTTGCCCGTTCTGTGTACTCGCCGAGGTTTGGCCTGACACCATGATCGCAATAGCCACAATGGCCACAACGATGGCCATCCATGTGGCGGGGCGCACGCGTTCTTGCAATATGATCCAGCCTAATATTGCCGTCATGAAGGGCGCAGTGGCGAACAACAACAAAGCGCTGGCTACTGAAATAACTTGAATCGAATAAATGCCGCCCGAATAGGCCGCAACCAACGCCAAACCTGCAATGGCGGCGGGCATACCGGCACGGTGCACCTGTGAAAACGGGCTTTCGCCGCTGCGGATGCGGATCACGAAATATAAAAATGTGCTAAGGGCAAAGGAACGATACAGCAAGATTTGCCAAACGCTGGCATCTTCAATCAATCGAATACCAAGACCAACAGTTGACCACAAAACACCTGCGGCAAAGACAAAAAACAATCCGCGTCTGTGACTGATTTCAGCGGGGCCAGATGATGTGTTGGGCGACATGGGCTTACCTTGCAAGAGAATTTGTAATGGGATTAGCAAAATTTGAATTTCAGAACACAGCTATTGGCGACCTAAGAATGTCGGGAATTCACCGCGCCAAGAAACCTTGTCGTTGCGGCAATTACGTGGTGTCATACCGATCATTGATACAAATGCTTGTTTGCAAAGGAAGCCTTACATGATCGCCTATGTTACTGTTGGTGCCGATGACATTGCCCGCGCCAAAGTGTTTTACAACGCGCTCTTGCCCGCGCTTGGATATACGCTAAGCGAAGGCGTGGAAGGGTTAAGTTATGTTTTACCCGTGGCCGAGGGGCAGTCGATCATTCTGCCCGACTTCTATGTAAAGCCAACTTTTAATGGGGCACCAGCAAGTGCGGGCAACGGGGCCATGGTGGCCTTTGAGGCAGCAAATCAACAACAGGTGCGTGATCTTCATGCCGCCGCCCTTGCCCATGGTGGCACAGACGAGGGGCAACCAGGTTTTCGCGCGGCGTATGGGCCTAATTTTTACGTCGGCTACCTGCGCGATCCCCAAGGCAACAAGATGTCCCTGTTTTCATCCAATCCATCTGAACCAGGGCGCGATGGGTAAGGTGATTTGGAAATGACCCCCCTGACGTACCCGCATTATGTGCATAATTTCCAATGGTTTTCAGGAATTTGCGACCGTTCCTGAATCGTTGCACCCTTTACACCAACACGAACTGCGTGTTTAGTTTACCCAAATGCCCCTTGGGCGTGTGTGTATCTATTTTTGGAGAATTCTAGTGACAACTTTTACAATGACCGGCATTTCCTGGAGCTATGATGAATCGGATAACGCCGTTTATGAAGTTTCCGTCGTCTTTTAAACAATTACAACGGATGACTACACAAGTACGTATTCCGTCCTTGCCACGGGAAATGGCGATTTGCCGACTGTTGCGTTTTCCACTGTCACTGGGCAATCTTATTTGACAGAAATTGATGGTGTTGCCCTTGGCTTCAGTACCGAAGCCTATGTTGGTGCGCTGACATTGTTTGGCAAAACATCCTACATTATGAATTTTTTCGATCCCAACACAGGCATTGAAAATGTCTTTGTGGTCGGAGGCGCGGCGCTTTCAATTTCATCTCAGTCAGATTTAGATGCCTTAATGGCGGCTGTCGAAGCCTCTGGCACATTGAGTGCCATATCCTCCGGACCCTTCGCCCCCGGTGCGGTTTTGGATTATAACAACATTGCCATCGGCACGATCACCGAAAACGACTCGATCACGGGCACGAATTTGACAGATGTGTTTTCCTCGGGTGCTGGCAAAGACACGGTGTTTGGTGGTGACGGCGAAGATGTGATTTCCGGTGGCGCCCAATCTGACAAATTATATGGGGATGATGACGCCGATGATTTGTACGGCGGTCTTGGCAACGACGCCCTTTATGGCGGCGCAGCGAACGACACAATGTATGGCGATGAAGGCAACGACAAGCTTTATGGTGGTGCTGACAGCGACAGCTTTTACGGCGGTGTTGGTCTGGACAAGCTGTTTGGCGGCACCGAGAACGATAGCCTTTATGGTGGCGAAAATAACGACAAGATTTATGGCCAAGATGGGGCAGACAAGCTTTATGGCGGTGACGATAAAGATGTCCTTTTTGGCGGTGCTGGGACGGATACGCTTGTTGGTGATGATGGCGGTGACAAGCTATTTGGCAATGGTGCTGTGGACGTACTTTATGGCGGTTCTGGCAAAGACACGCTTTACGGCAACTCTGGTAACGACACGCTTTTCGGCGGCGACGACCAAGATGTTTTGTTTGGCGGCAACCACAGTGATGTGATGTATGGCGGCGATTTCGCCGACAGCTTTTTTGGTGGCGTTGGCAACGATGAGGCCTACGGCGGGAATGGCAATGATGTTTTACGTGGGCAAGCAGGCGAAGACACGCTTGATGGCGGTGCCAACGACGATCAATTGTTTGGTGGTGGCGGCAATGACACCCTAATCGGTGGATCGGGTGACGACACGATGTCAGGTGGCTCAGGTTTGGACACCTTCATCTTTGTGGATGGATTTGGTGTCGATATCATCACAGATTTCAACGCAACCAACGACGGCGAGAAAATTGACCTGAGCGGCGTGACCGCGATAACGGATTATACCGATCTAACCACGCTGGCCAGCAATCACATCGCCCAAGTCGGCCTTGATGTGGTGATTTCAGATGGCACAGGTGACACGATTACCCTGACCGGCGTTACGCTGGGCGATTTGGGCGTGGATGACTTTATCTTTGTTTAACGCGATATCCTGATTGGAGATCTTGCACAAAACAATCAGCAACCGCCCAAAGCGGGTGGTTGCTGAATACCGAACTTTTCAAAAATAGCGCTGACTAGCCCGCCAAAACGGCCTGTGCGAACGGATCAAGCCGCAATTCATCCGCGTTCAAGTGGGGTCGCGAAAAATGCCAGTTGGTGGTGATCTGGCGACAATGAAAAAACCCGAAATCATCGTGAAAATTTTCTGTGATCCCGTTGAACCCGTGCGTGCGCCATGGCTCATCCGTGATGGCACCCTTCATATCCACGCACCATTTCGGCCAAATCTGATCCCCCTGCCCCAAATGTTCATGGGTGTGATCCGCATGGCTTAGCGGGGCATCATTGTCACCCATACGCGTGGCATGACGCCATGTGCCGGGTAAAGTGATATAGCCTTTGGTGTCTTCTTTCACGGCATCAAAAATGCTGGCGCCGGATTTTGAATAGACCATTTCGTCAACATCCACATTCAAAACCGCATCGGCATCCGCCAAAAACCGCATCTTGGAAATAGCGAACATAGCAAACTGTAAATACCGCGCATTCGTGGCTTGGCGATGATTGCCTGACGGACCATAAGTAAATTCAGGGCGCAAGACGACGGAAGCTTTCAAACCCTTTATGCCCGCAATGCATTCCCGCAGTTCGGTCAAATCATAGGCGTCCGAACCATTATCAAAAAACACCAAGGAATTTGCACCATGCGCATCAATATGATGGCGGGCCTAATCCTCGATCCAGTTCAATCGGTTGTTTTTGGACAAAGTCGTAATGGCCCGCGTCCCTGCGAAATCGCGCAACGAGGGCAAATTGATCGGAATGTCGGCGTTAAATTGTTCATGACGGATGCTCAGAACCTTGGGCGTTGTCGTAGGCACCTCAAATTCAAGCTGGCAAAACCGTTTATTGGGGCTGGTTTCGATCATCTGCACCGGCAGACCGTCGATGGTGATTTCCGCAGACTTTAGGAAAACGCGCAGGGTCTTGCGCAAAGTTGGCCCAATGGCGATCACCTTCTTTAGTGGACCATCTCTGTAATAAAAAACGTCATAAAACAGTGTTTTACTGTCATATTTCGCAACAAAATCCTCACCAAGTTCCTCAACTGATCCTGGTAAATCACGGGCAAGCGCATCACCATCTGGTAATACGCAAGAAGAAATATCTGTGATTATCATCGAACTGGCCTGTTTTATTGATTTTTTTCACAAGCTACCCAATTTCGCGGCTCTCAAGCAATAGCCAAGCAATCAGGTTTCAACATTACCCAGTGTATTTGCCTTAAACCTGTGGCAATTTGCGCCAACTGTTGCGCAATCTGCACTATACAATTGAGGGCAAAGGGCTTAGTGGGCAATCTTTGGCCTCGATGGCCACCTCATTAAATGAAAAGCCGTACCCGTGATTAAAACTCTTGCCGATGCCCTTGCCGCCCGTGGATATGAAACCCTTACCCAAGTTCAAGAGGCTGTAACCAAGCCCGAACTTGCTGATGCCGATCTGTTGGTATCTGCGCAAACAGGGTCCGGTAAAACCGTTGGCTTTGGTCTGGCCATCGGGTCATCAATTCTAGAGGATGACGGCAGTTTTGCCCAAGCTGATAAACCATTGGCTTTGGTCATCGCCCCTACCCGTGAATTGGCCCTGCAGGTGAAACGCGAACTTGATTGGCTGTATGGCAAAACTGGCGCCAAGGTTGTTTCTTGTGTTGGTGGTATGGATATGCGCGATGAACGCCGCGCTTTGGCCCGTGGTGCGCACATCGTTGTGGCCACACCGGGTCGTCTGCGCGATCACATCATGCGCAATTCCATGAACATGACCGAACTGCGTGCTGTCGTTCTGGATGAAGCCGATGAAATGCTTGATCTTGGTTTCCGCGAAGATCTTGAATTTATTCTTGGCGAGGCACCCGAGGAACGTCGCACATTGATGTTCTCGGCCACCGTGCCAAAACAGATCGCCCGTTTGGCGCAATCTTATCAAAACGACGCTGTGCGCGTCACAACAGTTGCTGAATCAAAACAACACTCTGACATTGAATACCGCGCGATGGTTGTTTCAGCCCGCGATGTTGAAAATGCGATTGTTAATGTGCTGCGGTATTACGAGGCACCAAATGCGTTGGTGTTCTGTAACACCCGCGCCATGGTGAACCGTTTGACCACACGTTTTTCTAACCGCGGTTTTTCTGTTGTCGCCCTTTCAGGTGAGCTGACACAAAACGAACGCACCCACGCGTTGCAAGCGATGCGCGATGGTCGTGCCCGTATTTGTATCGCGACGGACGTTGCCGCGCGTGGTATCGATTTGCCGGGTCTGGAACTGGTTATTCACGGCGATTTGCCGACAAACTCTGAAACGTTACTGCACCGTTCTGGCCGGACTGGCCGCGCGGGTCGCAAAGGTGTTTCTGCACTGATCGTACCATCCAGCCAACGCAGCAAAGCCAACCGTTTGTTGGGTGGTGCCAAGGTAACCGCCGATTGGGGCGATGCGCCATCAGCTGACGAAGTGTTCGCCCGTGACAAAGAACGGATTCTAGCCGATCCAAGCTGGCTTGAAGCCGCTGAGCCACGCCACGTTGAAACAATCGAGGCACTGGTTGCAACTTATTCCGCTGAACAAATCGCAACAGCCTACATGAAACTGTTCGCCGTACGTCAGTCCGCCCCAGAAGAAGTCAGCGCCGCTGGCCCATCTGGTGGTCGCGATGGTGGTCGTGGCGACAAAGGTCGCTCTGGTGCGCACCCACGCGAAGAATTCGGCCCCTCAACATGGTTCTCTATCGAAGGTGGCCATGAGGCAGGCGCTGAACCGCGTCGTCTATTGCCGATGCTGTGTAAGGCGGGCAATCTAACCAAAGAAGATCTGGGTGCCATCCGTGTACGCGATAATCAATCCTTCGTAGAGGTCCGCAAGGATTCAGCCGCTGGTTTCGTTAAGGCGCTAGGTAATTCAATGAAAATTGAAGGTTCCAAAGTGACCGCGTTGGACAAAGCCCCTGATTTGGGCGGACCTTCATCGCGCGGCCCTGCACGTCGCGGCAGTTCGGGTGGAAAATTCGATCGTGACGGTGGATCTGGTTACAAAGGTAAATCAGGCGGTGGGCGCGACGGCGGCGGCTATAAAAAGAAGCCATACGTTAGCGACGAAAAACCACCACAAAGCAAGTATGTCGACGATGGTTGGGATAACGAATGGGCCGATCACAAGGGTGGCGGCAACAAACCCAGCAAGAAGAAGCCTAAAAAAGACAAAGACGCCGGCAAACCTGGTCGTCACAAGGTTAAAAACCACAACCCGGATTTGACCGAACGCCACGAAGGCGCGGTTGATGCCAAGGGCCCTAAGAAGCCTTTCAAAAAACCGGGTGGCAAAAAGCCTTTTGTGAAGGGTGGCAAGCCAAAGGGCGCAAATGATCCTAGCAAACCATTGTTCAAGGGCAAACCGCGCGTTCCAAAAGGTGCGAACGCTACACCAAAACGGCCACGGAAACCTTAAACTTCCGTTTGGCCTAATCTACTTGATTTGTAACAACTGGTAACTTGCGCAATTAATTTTTGCTTTCGCGGTCGTTCTTGTCTTGCCCTTAGGTAACCCCAAGTGCATTATCTGTCAGCAAGACCCTATCTCGATGGGGTCTGCACATAGCGGCATGTTTGATCTGGGTGGACAATGATCAACGTGTTAAAATGATCGGGTCGGGTGTGTCGGGGGACATTTATCGGCCATAACCAAGAAATAACGCTTATGGCGGAACGTAAAAATTCTGTGGGTACACTTATTGTATCGTGCGAGCAGGTAAATCTGGTCATCCGCAAAACGATGACCCATCCGTTGTTGTTTGGCATATTTATCTATGCTGCATTTGCGGAAACGATTTTTGGCATCCGCGTGCCAATTGCCGATTTGCCGTTCATGCTGCATCTCGCCATCAACAGCGGCATTGCTGGGATGAACATGTTCATATTGTATGCATTTCTTGGCACACTTGTTCACGCTGGTGTTGGCCGCAACATTCCCATGATTGCGATCATTTTTTCCTTTGTATTATTCATTGGCGTGATCGAAATGAGCATGCTTTCCCTGTTCATGAACGGGGGTGTCGTTCTCGCAAATCTGTTGAATTGCCTGTTTCAACTGTCGGTGATTTCAGGTTTTGCTGAAATTTTGGCCCTTGGGTATTTTAAAGCAATGTTGACGAACCGACTTGCGGTGGACCCTGGCAATTTCCCGCTGTTTTTTCCAGTACGTCGCTCCAAGTCTGTTTTGCAAGCCCGCCTGCCCCGCGATAAGCGCGGCGCTGTCCTTAGGGTCGAGGCCTTGGGCCAGTATGTTGCCATATACACCGATATGGGCCGCACAGAGGTTCGTTTGTCCCTAAAAGACGCCATTGCCGAGCTGCCCAAGAACGCCGGCACGCAGGTGCATCGATCGCATTGGGTGCGACATGATCAAATAGATGCTGTTGTATATCAAAACGGTAACCCAAGATTACGCTTGGTCACCGAAGAGGTTTTACCCCTTGGTCGCAAAATGGTTGAACCGATCAAAAACATCTTAGATGCGAGTGCTGAATAGCATTGAAACGGCAATAATTTGGCGTCACTCGTGCCATATTTCACGAAATTCTAGCGTCAGTCGTTCCAAATAAGGCGTTATTCGCTTCTTTTCTAATTCCGCCTATTGCTCGGACATGCAAAAATCGTACAACCTGACATTGCGCGTTGAGCTTCAATTTCCCCGAATAGTGGCGCGCTACAGCATTGGATTGCCGAATTCACTCACGGTTCATATCCATACCTGAGAAAAAGGGGGAGGACATGATGTTCTCCCCCACTTCTATCCCTCTAAAATTCCTTGGTTCGATTCGTGAAATTTGACCTTTCAGATCGAAAATCCATACTTTTCTTCGGCCCGTTGTGGATAACCTGTGAATTATTTGTGGATAAAATCACTGATTTTAGTGCTCTAAAGCCTGGATTGCCCTATATATAGCAAAAATCACTTGCCCGAATCCCATTTTCCCTGCATTCATTTACGGAATAAAAAGAATTAAACGAAGTTTGCCGTAACAAACGGTAATCTATCGAGGGTAAAATGTTACAACGAAACCAACGTATCGATCAATTGGTCGGTGACCACGCCGCGAAACTGTCCGCACAGCTTCAGGCGCACCGCGAACAATTGTTCCCGCCACACGCCAGCAAAGAATTACGAAAATTCACATCGGGCGAGGCGGCAGACCTGATCGGCGTCAAAGACGCATACCTTCGAAAATTGGATATCGACGGCAAAGGCCCCTCGCCTGAAATCCGTGCTGGTGGACGGCGGTATTATTCTACCGACGACATCATGGAATTGCGCAAGTATCTTGAGCAAGGCGCCAAGTCACCCGGGACCTATTTGCCGGGGCGTCGTGATGGTGACCATCTTCAGGTTATCACGGTCATCAACTTTAAGGGTGGTTCTGGCAAAACCACGACTGCCGCGCATTTGGCGCAAAAGGCCGCCCTTGATGGGTACCGTGTGCTTGCCATTGATCTAGATCCTCAGGCCAGTTTCTCGGCGCTGCATGGCTATCAACCGGAAATCGATTTGTTGGATGGTGGCACGCTTTACGACGCGATCCGTTATGAGGACCCCCTGCCCTTGGCAGACGTCATCAAGAAATCATATTTCACCAATCTCGACATCATTCCAGGCAACCTTGATCTAATGGAATTTGAACATGACACGCCGCGGGCCCTTTCGGCGCGCGATGGAGAGATGTTCTTTACCCGCGTCGGCACCAAATTGGCCGAGGTCGAGGATCAATACGATATCGTCGTCATCGATTGCCCGCCGCAACTGGGATTCCTTACAATGTCGGCCCTGTCGGCGGCGACCGCCGTGCTGGTAACGGTTCACCCGCAAATGCTTGACGTGATGTCTATGTGTCAGTTTTTGCTGATGACATCGAACCTGTTGGGTGTGGTGGCGGATGCAGGCGGTGACATGACCTATGATTGGCTGCGCTACGTAGTGACCCGCTATGAGCCGGGCGATGGTCCGCAAAACCAAATGGTTAGTTTCATGCGATCCATGTTTGGCGATCATGTCCTGAACCACCCCGTTTTGAAATCCACCGCAATCTCTGATGCCGGTATTACCAAGCAAACTCTTTATGAGGTGGAAAAGGGCCAATTCGTGCGCGCAACCTATGAACGCGCCATGGAAAGCCTGAATTCAGTGAACGGCGAGATTGAAACATTGATTCAACAGGCATGGGGGCGCTGATGGCACGTAAAGATTTGCTAAAGGGATTGATGGAACAGGCGGTAAAGCCGCTTGAAGAAAGCGAGCGTGACAATAGCGCGGCAGTTAAGCCCCCTGCCCCGTCTGGTCGCTATTCCAAAGGTGCCATTGGTGCGGTCAGTCAATCGATTGCGGAACTTAAATCAAGATCGGTCAGTGATATTGACCCATTTCTGATTGATGCTGGCGGTTTCCAAGACCGTCTTGAGCATGACGAGGTTGAACACAAGGCTTTGATGGCCTCAATTTCGGAATACGGCCAGCAGGTACCTGTGTTGGTTCGACCACACCCTGAAACGCCGGATCGTTATCAAATTGTCTACGGGCGACGTCGTGTTTTGGCTCTGCGGGATCTTGGGCAAACGGTCAAGGCGATGATCCGTGATCTGGATGATGACGCTTTGGTGATGGCTCAGGGGCAAGAAAATACCGCACGGCGGGATCTTAGTTATATCGAAAAGGCAAATTTTGCTCGCCAGATGTCCGAGGCCGGCTATAAACGCAAGGTGATTTGCGATGCGATCAACATCGACAAGACGGTGATTTCACGCATGCTTAATGTGATCGGCCACTTGCCCATTGAATTGATCGAGGCGATAGGCGCCGCCCCATCCGTAGGGCGCGACCGTTGGTCTGCCATGGCGGAACTATTTGGTAAGTCCGGCTTTGACGGCCCATCTGCTATTGGTGTGATCAATCTTACCACGCGCGGAAACAGTTCAGATGCGCGGTTCAACAGTTTGATGAAGGCACTTGAAAGCGGCTCTAACAAAGCCAAAAGTGCCGAAAAACCCCAACCTGTTCAGCACAAGCTGCGCAATGCGTCGGGCATCGTGATGGGGCGTGTTTCGGTTAAGGACGACAAAGTTTCAATTGAACTCAAACCATCCAAGGCAGGCGGTTTTGATCGTTGGCTGGTTGAGAACATGGAAGAGATTCACCGGGATTGGGTAACCAAGAACGGCGGGTAATCGGGGACAAAACTCGATTTAAATAAGAGCAGTGAAACCAACAAGGAGGCACAAAAGACAGGACCCAAAGAAAAAGCCCTTCAGGACATGACATCCCAAAAGGCTCGTTCGTAGTGTTGCACCTCCGAATCTAGCCGCCAAAGTTGACAGCTGTCAACAACCGTTCTTGTTCAGCGGGCAGAAAAGTTTTGTCTCGTGAAAATTTATGCAAGCAAGTGGAACGACGCCCTTTGGGCAGCGGTCGGTGACGGCTGGCCTGTTGGCAAGGATTGAGGTGGCCCGTGGGCCTGCCCCCCTGCCCCAAATCAACAAATATGAAACCCTGCGCCAAGTAACAGCCGCACGCCTTGCTTTGGGCGTGACGGATCGGGATCTGGTGGTGCTCAACGCGCTGGTCAGCTTTCATCAAGGCGCCCAGATCGACGATGAACCCAATTTGGTGGTGTTCCCGTCAAATCGCGCTTTGTCTGAACGCGCCCACGGTATGGCCGAAAGCACACTGCGGCGACATTTGGCAGCCTTAGTGGCGTCTGGATTAATCCTGCGCCAAGACAGCCCCAATGGAAAACGTTTTGCCAGCCGCGGCATTGGCGAAAATGCTGGGCGCGCCTTTGGTTTTGATCTTCGCCCCCTTTTGGTACGCGCGATCGAAATTGCCGAACTAGCCCATATCGCCGAAACAAACGTGGCCGCCACACGCGCTGCCCGCCAAGAGGCCAGCCTGATCCTTAGGGATACTGCCAAATTGGCTGAATACGGCCTTACAGAGCATCCTGGCGCATTCTGGGAAGGCATCCTAGAGCAAGCCGCAGATTTCCGCCGCCAGCTTCGGCGTAAATTGGAAATAGATGCGCTAAAAACCATAACGATTGGTCTTGAGAAATTGTTGACAGTCGTCAAATCCAAACTAACAAATACAAAAGATATGAGCGGCAATGACGTTCATAATGAGCGTCACCTTCAAAATTCAAAAACAGAATCTTATGATCTTGAACCTTGCTTAGAAAAAGAAAGAAAGGCGGAACCTGCGGATTCTAACTTACCATTGATGGTTATTCAAAAGGCGTGTGGGGAAATCCAAAGTTATGCCCAAGGGGAAATTCACAGTTGGGCTGATTTAATCAGGGCCGCTCAGTTCGTGCGGGGAATGATGGGCATCAGTCAAGATGCTTGGGAACGCGCACAACGGGCCATGGGTCAAGGAAATGCCGCAGTTGTTCTGGCGGCGATGCTGGAACGGATCAGCGAGATTAACAACCCCGGCGGATATTTGCGGGCGTTAACAAACAAAGCCGAGGCTGGAGCCTTTTCACCAGGGCCCATGGTTATGGCGTTGCTGAACAAACCCGAAGGGGCACCAGTGAATTAACAAAAAGTTGACAGCTGTCAACTTTTCCCCAAACCCGTGCTGATTGCGTTTGGTCTGGACGGAAATGGAAAAACTGATATGACACGTAAAACAACAAAAAAAGGCAGAGTACAGTGGTTGGTAAAGTTTTATTAACAGGTGGCGCGGGTTACATCGGATCGCATACTTTCGTGGCGTTGCAAGACGCTGGATATGATCCGGTGATCTTGGATGATTTCAGCAACGCCAAAAAGTCGGTGCTGGATCGAATTAAACTGATTTGTCAGCGCAGCGAAATCGAATGCCACCAAGTTGATGTGCGTGACAGCGATGCCATTTTTGAAATTCTTAACCAAGGTGGCTTTGTCGCTGCCGTACATTTTGCCGCTAAAAAAGCTGTCGGTGAATCCGTTGAAAAGCCACTGGATTACATCGATATCAACTGTACTGGTTTGTTGTCTTTGCTAAAGGCAATGGAACGGGCCGAGGTGTTTAATTTGGTCTTCTCATCAAGTGCGACGGTTTACGGTGATCAGGAAATAATCCCAATCCCAGAAACAGCCACACGCAGTTATGCCAGTCCATATGCGTTTACAAAACTGATGGGTGAGCAAATTTTGGAACAAGTGGGTGATGCCGATCCGCGTTGGTCCTTTGGTACGTTGCGATATTTTAATCCGGCAGGCGCCCATGCCAGCGGTATGATTGGCGAGGATCCCGCCGATATTCCAAACAATCTGATGCCTTACATTGCGAAGGTTGCAACGGGTGAATTTGAACACCTGAGCGTTTTCGGTGACACATACAACACCCATGACGGCACGGGCGTGCGGGATTACATCCACGTTATGGATTTGGCCGATGCCCATGTTAAATCATTGAAAACGTTGCAAAAAAATTCTATTTCCCATGCAATCAACATTGGCACAGGCACAGGATATTCTGTTTTAGATATGTTGGCGGCCTATGGGCGTGCTGTTGGTAAAACCCTGCCACACAAAATCGCGCCGCGACGCGATGGGGATGTTGATACGCTGTTGGGCGAGGTGGAAAAAGCCGAGGAAGTGATTGGTTTTAAAACCAGATATGATTTGGATGAAATTTGTGCCAGTTCGTGGCACTGGATCAATACAGGCGCGTTTCAAGCCGCAAAAGAGGATAATTCTTAATGGCCGAACAACGCAAAATTCTCATTACTGGCACGGCTGGTTTCATTGGCTTTCACTTGGCGCAAGTGATGCTGGATCAGGGCTGGCTGGTTGTTGGCTATGACGGCATGTCGGATTATTACGATGTCACGTTGAAAGAACGTCGCCACCAGATGTTGCTGCAAAACGCGGGTTTTAAATGCGAAATCGGCCAGTTGGAAGATTTTGATCAACTGCATGCCTTGATGATGCGCGAAAAACCCGACGTGATCGTACATTTGGCGGGGCAGGCGGGGGTACGTTACAGTTTAGAGAACCCGCGCGCTTATATCGAAAGCAACATTGTCGGCACGTTTAATGTGATGGAATGCGCACGCGAACTGGGTGTGGATCATTTGTTGATGGCGTCCACCAGTTCTGCCTATGGGTCAAACACAGAAATGCCCTATGCCGAAACGCACAAAGCCGACAGTCAGCTGACGATTTATGCGGCCACGAAAAAGGCAAATGAGGCAATGGGGCATTCTTATGCGCATCTTTGGAACCTGCCGACCACGATGTTTAGATTTTTCACGGTTTATGGTCCTTGGGGACGCCCTGACATGGCGTTGTTTAAGTTTACCAAGGGCATCATTGAGGGCACGCCGATTGATATCTACAACCATGGTGAAATGTTCCGAGATTTCACCTATGTTACTGATTTAGTTAAAGGAATTTCGCTGTTGGTGGATACACCACCCGTACGTCCCGCCAGTGAAGATGATATCGCCGAGGGCGATAGCCTGTCTGCATCGGCCCCGTTTCGTGTGGTGAACATCGGCAATTCCGACAAAGTCCGTCTATTGGATTTTGTAGACGCGATTGAGGCTGAAATTGGCATTCTGGCCAAGCGGAATTACATGGATATGCAAAAAGGCGATGTGCCTGCAACATGGGCGAACGCTGATTTGTTGCAAAATTTGACGGGGTATAAGCCGGAGACCGATGTAAGGGCAGGGGTTGCCAATTTTGTGGCCTGGTATCGGGACTATTACCAAGTTTAAGCTGATCCAAAGGAATGGGCGTGCGCCCATGCTGGTTATCTCGTCTGCGCCCTTCGGGCGCCGCCTCGATTGGGGCAGGGGGCAGACTTTGCACCCCTCGACAATGGTTGTTTGCCCGCGATAAGATAGCGGTAACACAGCATCAGGGAATAATAGCATGGCTTCGCAAATTGGATTGATTGGTTTGGGCACAATGGGGGCGGCTTTGTCGCTGAACATTGCTGACAAAGGGTTCACGATTTCGGTGACGAACCGCAGCCCTGGCCGGGTTGATGATCTGATGGCTGAGGCCGGTGATTTGGCGAGCCGGATTACGCCGACTTATGATTTGGCGGCGTTTGTTGAAAGTCTTGCCAAGCCGCGTGCGATCATCCTGATGTTGCCGGCCGGCGATGTGATTGATCGGCAAATGGCGGATTTACGTCCTTTGTTAGATGCGGATGATCTGATTATCGACGCTGGAAACGCGAATTTTCATGACACGAACCGGCGTGCTGCGGCGGCTGTGGCGGCAGGCGAGCGTTTCTTGGGTATCGGTGTGTCTGGTGGCGAAGAAGGTGCGCGACACGGGCCCAGCATCATGGGTGGCGGTGATCAGGTGGCATGGGCGCGGGTTGCGCCGATCCTTGGCGCTATTTCTGCCAAGTATCAGGGCCAGGATTGCGCCACTTGGATGGGTGCTGGTGGGGCAGGGCACTTTGTTAAGGCCGTGCACAATGGGATCGAATACGCCGACATGCAGATGATTGCCGAAGTTTACGGCATCCTGCGCGACGGCATGGGACAGGGGGCTGCTGAAATTGGTGCGGCTTTTGGTGAATGGAACAAAGGTACTTTGCAAAGCTATCTGATCGAGATTTCGGGCGAGGTGGGTCTTGCCACTGATCCAGAAGGCGGCGCTCCGATGTTGGATATTATTCTGGATAAAGCGGGCCAGAAGGGTACCGGTCGCTGGACTGTGATCGAAGCACAGCATTTAGGTGCGCCCATTCCTGTGATCGAGGCGGCGGTTACGGCACGGAACGTTTCGGCGATGCTGGATCAGCGAAAAACGGGTGAAAACGTGTTTGGCGCAGCGCCTGAAAAGTTGACAGCTGTCAACTTTGATGACCTTGAAGGGGCGATGATCGCGGGCAAAATCATGTGCTATGCGCAGGGATTTGATTTGCTTACGGAGGCAAGCGGCAGTTTTGAGTGGGATTTGCCGATGCCGGATATTGCCGAAGTTTGGCGTGAAGGATGTATCATCCGCAGTGCAATGTTGAACGATATGGCGACAGCGTTGGGCGAAAATGCGTCACTAAACCTGATGTTTTCACCGTTTTTTGCCGATCTTTTACGTCAACACTCGCCCGCTTTGCGCAAAGTAGTGGCGGCAGCAATGTCACACGGCCTGCCCGTTCCCGCCTTGGCGGCCGCTCTGAGTTATTATGACATGATGCGCACGGCACGAGGCACGGCGAACATGATCCAAGGACAGCGCGATTTCTTTGGCGCACATGGGTTTGAGCGGACGGACAAGGACGGGCGTGATTACCATGGGCCTTGGGCGCGGGCAGATGGGTAAATGATGCAACGGCAGAAATGTCAGTTTGGAGCCGAGAACCGTCTCTGACGCAAGACAAAAAATTACGCCACTTTTTGCGTTCCTCGGCACTTCGGGAACTTTGCACATCCCCAAAAAGCGTTACCCGTCTTGCGGTTGACACGTTTCACCATCTCACCTCCACACTTTGGGCATGGTGTTTGGGCCATGGAACTTGCCGGCTTAGAGGATGATGCACGGGTTCTAACTGCAGCTTTCTTTTCAAGGTTTTGCAAATGTTCTTTGCGAACAGTACTGTTGTTCTCTAAAGCTTGACCTTGCAGCGTCTTAGCAAAAGCGTTCAGTTGATTTTGGGAAAAAACTAACTGTTTTCGCAGGGCGATCAGCCTGCCAAGCGCCTGCAATCCCCAAGCTACATTTTCTGGCATATCTGTCTTCGGCGCGGCGGAGCCAGTAAAAACAATAAAATTGTGCAGGACATTAGATTCGACACCTAAAATTTCCTCCACAGCTTTAACATGCGCATAGTTTTGTCGAAGTGGATTCTGGAAACTGCGGCGCTTGCCACCCTTTTGCACTTGTGTCCATTTCCGCTGTTCAGCGCTACCAAAAATCCAGCCGGTCATATTTTTGGTCTCGATGACGAAGATCCCAAAACGGGACAATACAAGGTGATCCAACTGAGTCGTGCCGCCCGCAACAGGCAGGATTAGATCTTATAACACCTGATAGTCTTTTTCATTGAGAACCGAAGTCAGCGCATTGTGCACCCGGCGCTCACCTCTGGCACCTTTCCTCTCCGGCGTATTGTAGCTTTTTTCCACAGCCCGAAAGGCTGACCGAACAGTGGATTTTAATAAATATTTCAGCAAAGCCATTCTCAAAACTTAAGTCAGGGGTTCATATGGATCGCACAGTTACCAACTTTTAACAATAATCTATGCCAAGTTATCGCAAACACGACCGCTCACTTATCCAATCTTTATGATAGCCGCCGCCACTCAAAAAGGTTCATGCTCAACTGATGAACTGATGCCTAAAGAGACTTATATCCGGTTGCAGCGTTATGTGCAGGAAAGCAGATTGCCTCTAACACGATCCTCCACGCCGAATTCTCATTTCGATGGTGAAGATCATGCCGTCTTGCAGCTCGGTTAAATCTGTGCGGGCTGAGGGGCTGTTGGTTGTGGCTTGGCTATGTTTGCCTCATTCGGCTGTCGTTGCCCAATACTGTGAACATTTTCGGCACATGCGGCCATGAGCGGATGGTTAAAGGGAACCAGTGGGGTTAGGCTCGTGTGAGCCTAAGTCACAAAAAGAGGAAGCCCCATGTCGAATTTCGCAATCTACCCTAGCCTGAAAGATAAATGCGTTATTGTTTCGGGGGGTGCGCAAGGCATAGGCGCGGAGATGGTGAAGGCCTTTGCCGCCCAAGGTGCGCGGGTTGGGTTTCTGGACAAGGATGAAAATGCCAGTGCGGCGCTGTGCCAAGGGATTGATGGCGTCAGCTACGAGATTTGTGATCTGCGCGATATCGGGGCCATGCAGGCATCGCTGGCCAAGCTGACCGATCGTTTGGGTGCGGCGGATGTTTTGGTGAATAATGCGGCGCGCGATGATCGTCATGATTGGCAAGATGTCACGCCTGAATACTGGGATGAACGCCAAGCCACTAATCTGCGCCATATGTTTTTTGCGATCCAAGCGCTGGCGCCGGGCATGATTGCCAAAGGGGGTGGGTCCATCATCAACATGGGGTCAAATTCATGGTGGGAGGCAGGTGGCGGTTTTCCGGCCTACACCACAGCCAAGGCGGCGGTACATGGTCTAACGCGCACGATGGCGCGCGATTTAGGCGATCACCGCATTCGCGTGAACACAGTTGTGCCTGGGTGGATCATGACAGATCGTCAGAAAGAGCTGTGGGCGACGCCTGAGGCCCTAGAGGCGCATCGAAAGCGTCAGTGCCTGCCAGACTTGATCGACCCCGTCTATGTGGCGCGTATGGTGCTGTTTTTGGCCTCGGATGACGCGGCGATGTGTTCGGCCAACAATTATATGGTTGAGGCAGGGTCGATATAGGTCGTTGGGTGGTTTGCGAAGGCAACATAAGCGTATTTGAGGCGACCCCTAGTTAAAGGGTGCTCGGCATCCGCGCGGGCTGCATCGTTGGCCGATGCTGCTTTTTGATGGTTGGTCCCTTGGGATTACTGGACTGATGGGGCTGATTATGTATTTGGGTTGGCCGTTGCCGAAATCTATACGTTGTTTTGGGGCGGGTTTTTCACATAGAAAACCAAAACGGTTTTGAAAAACAATAACACTGCTTGCCAAAACCGAGCTGCTAAATGTTCACTTGGAACCTTAACACGCTCGCAATAATTGACCGGCCTTGGTTACAGTTCCGCAACCGCAATTTCTGCCATTTTCATGATCGCTTCGCGGGAACTTGCAACCGCGATGAACCGTGCGTTGTGGCAGAATTTTGCGCCTGTCACGCCGCTGGCCTCTTCTAGGGCGGCATCACTTAGGCCGGCCCATGATGCTGGCAAATCAGCGCGTTGATCGAATGTGTCACCAGACAGTTTGATGCCATTCAATGTCCAATCTTCACCGCGTGGGCAGACCATGAACATGACGTGATCCGCCTCGGCCTTGGCCAGTGACGAACGATAGGGCATGCCCATGGGTAATTCCAAGATGGCGGATGCGCCGGTTTTGGCGATGGCTTCGGCCACGATGCCTTTGGCACGGGCGTTGGCGGCTAGGGCACGAATTTCGGCCTCAGTAAATGCGCGCGCAATAGGCAACGCCACCAAGAACGCATCGTCATCCGCCGTGGGGGATGCGTCATCAAACGAGGGTTTCAGGCTGCCCAAAAGTGAAGGCAACGTAAGGATTGAAAGCGGGCCTGCCACGCTGGGTTCGATTGCGCCATTGTCCAACAGATCGATGGGTGTGACGAAGTTTGTATCAAATTTGTGGTGGATCGCCTCGATGTCATCAGCTGGCACATTCATTGCCACCAGATAATCAAAGCCATAGTGCCGCCAGATCAGACCAAACGAGCTGTAGGGTTTTTCGTCTTCTTCACGCAGGGGGCCTGGGCGTTGGTGGTGATCGAAGATTTGCGCGGCGGCATCATAGGCACCACCCACGTCATAGATGATTTTGTCGGATGCGGGTTCAAGCAAAGACTTGTTACGGGTGCGGATCAAACGCGCATCTGGGAAAAGTTGGGTTAGAATGACTGAGGACAACAATTCATCCGCATGAAAACCACCAGAATGGGTGATAAGTTGGGTGATGGTCATGGGGCGTTCTCCGCGGGGTCAATAAAACTAGAGCGGACGTGTAGGTTTCTGGTTGTGGGATGTCAAAGCGATTGTTTCTGGACCGATAGCGAAGTTTGGGTTTAGACTGTTTTCATCAGGGCAGCGGGGTGTCTTTGGGACCCGCCCGGCGCAAGCTTCGCGTTGAAACCTCCGCATTGGCCGGCATCTTTTAAGGGTGCTAAAACGAAGCGTGAACCGGCACGACCGGAAAATCAAAAGGATATGTATGATGCGCGCAGGTGTAATCGGACTTGGGGATATGGGCAGCGGGCTTGCCAAAAACTTGCTGAAGGCAGGATTTGAAACGACGGGCATTGATATGAAGCCTGAACGCATGGCGGCCTTTGTTGAAATGGGGGGCAGGGCGGCTGTGGATGTGGCTGACGTTGGCGCCAATGCAGATGCGGTTTTTGTCATGGTGATGAATGGCGATCAGGTGAAATCGGTTTTGTTCGGCGAGGGCGGGTTGTTGGCCCATATGCCCAAGGGTGGTGCGGTCATTCTAAGCGCGACGATCAAACCAGTTGAAGCCGAGGAAATTGGTGCAGCCATGGCGGACAGTGGCATTCATTTGATCGACACGCCTGTGTCGGGTGGATTTCCGGGTGCGCAGGGTGGCACGTTGACCATGATGGCGGCAGGTGTTGATGAGGTGTTGGACACATATGCGCCAGTGATGGAGGCGGTTTCAGCCACGATTTGGTGTGTCGGCACAGAGGCGGGGCAGGGGCAGACGGTAAAAGCCTGTTTGCAATCTTTGCTGGGTGCGATGTTTTCGGCAACGTTTGAGGCATCAGTTTTGGCCGCTAAGGCTGGCATCAACGGCGAGGTGTTTCATAACGTCGTGGCCAATTCATCGGGTGGCTGTGGCATCACGGCTGGCAGTTTGGAAAAGATCATTGATCGCCAATTTGAGGGCACCGGCAGCCACATTGCCACAATGCACAAAGACCTGACGATTTCTATGGGGCTGGGCGAACAGTTGGGGGTGCCTTTGCACACGGCTAGTGCCGCCATGCAAATATTCCATGCGGGAAAAACCAGATATCCAGATGGCGACAATTGGGTTTGCACCCGTGTGATTGAGGAAATTGTTGGGGCTGAATTGCATCGTGATGGTGCAAAGAACACGAGGTGAGCAGATGAAACTGGGTGTAATTTGTGACGGCATCAGCCGTGATCTAAGTCATGCGGTTGATGTGATGGACGAGTTTGATTTGACCTATGCGGAATTGCAATTTGTGGGCGATACCGAAGTGGGGGATCATTCAGCCGCCGAAATTCGCAAAATTGATCAATTGTTGCGCGATAGGGGCAAACCCGTTTCCTGTCTGTCGCGGCATATCTTTGCAGGCATGAGTACGGCGAACAGGTCGGGCGATGCACTGCATACCAAACATATGGATGCCCTAAAACGTGTCATAGAAATGGCCCATATTGTAGGGTCACCCTTGGTGCGGATCATGACCCAAAAGAAAGAGCAAATTCTGTGGGGCAATGGTGGTGCGGAAAAATGGAACGTCGCCCATGGCGCATGGGACAGCATGCCCCCGATGATTGCACCAGCTGTTGAGTTGGCCCGCGCTGAGGGCGTGACCTTGGTTGTGGAAACGGGCAACGGCACGATGGTCAATTCAAATTATACCGCGCGACGCTTGATTGACGAGCTGGACGCCAAAGAAGCGCTGAAGGTTTTGTGGGATCCGGGGAACAATTGCTGGTGCCATGAACGCGCTTTTCCTGATGGGTATAATGAGGTGAAAGATGGCTATCTTGGACACATCCACATTAAGGACGTTTTGGTCGACACACCGCGGGCTACATTGACGGTGAAGAAAATGGGTGAGGGTCAACTGGCAGATCAATTTGCGCCCATGGCGGCGGCGCTAAAGGCGGATGGCTATGACGGGGTGATCAGTTTTGAAAGCGTTTTTCATCCGGGGAATGGTAATTTTGAGGAAGGCTTTCGACAATGTATAGGACTGTTTAGAGACTTGTTTGGCTAGGTTCCTAGATCTTTTTTTCAACGTTGTAGCAAAGATTTTGCATGGTAAGTGCAGGACCTAAGGACAGGTTGAGTTGTGAGCAAAGGGTTGAAGGGCGCGATCAGACGCTTGCGCCTTGTGTCAAAAATCCTAGGGTAAAGGGTAACGATTAGCCCATCATCCTAGGAGCCCTGCAATGAGTGCAATTTTGAAAACCCGAATAGACGGCCCTGCGGCGTGGGTTGCCAAAGACTTTGAGAACGATACCTCGTGGATTACGCATTTGAGTGCAGAAAATATTGCAGACATCGACAAGGCACTTGCAACAGCGCAAACCAAAAATTTGGTTTTTCCAAAGTTCACCAAAGATGATTTCCCCATCCCAAGCCTGATGCCGCGTCTTGCTGAATTTGCTAAAGAGCTGGAAACAGGACGCGGTTTCCTGTTGCTGCGCGGATTGCCCGTTGAGCGATATACCGAAGATCAGATACGTATTTTATATTACGCCATCGGATTGCACATGGGCGAGCCTGTTGGCCAAAACGCCAAGGGTGATTTGCTGGGAAACGTAATGAATGTCGCTGATCCTAACGACAAAAATTCACGCGTGTTTGAGACCAATCTGTATCTGCCGTATCACACGGACCCATCTGACGTTGTGGGGTTGTTGTGTTTGCGCAAGGCAAAACGCGGCGGATTAAGCAGTTTGGTCAGTGTTGCGAGTATCTACAACGAAATTTTGGGGCATCATCCAGAATTGTTGGGGCTATTCTATAAACAGTATTACTATGCGCATCTGGGGTCGGGTAAACCCGCGCTGTCATCACTGTTCAATTATCACGATTGCAAGCTAAGTTGTCGATATCTGCGACAATACATTGAGTTGGGGCATGAGATAATGGAGCACCCTCTGTCAGCTGTTGAAATCGAGGCGCTCGATCGGTTTGACGAGATCATGCACCGCGAGGCGTTGCGCATCGATATGATGTTGGAACCGGGTGATTTACAGTTTGCCAATAATTATGCAGTTTTGCATTCCCGTACGGATTTTGAAGATCACGCCGAGGAGGACAAGCGCCGCAAGATGTTGAGGCTTTGGTTAAAGATGCCGAATGCACGCACAGCAACGGCAGAGTTTCCCGGAAGAAATGGATTTCCAGTGCCTGCCTCAGTTTTTGAGTAGGCAATTCTGGAAAGTGTTCCGAGTCGTATTTTGGGCGGCTCGGAACTAATATCGGCCCCGTAGTGTCTTTACTTGCTAGGGTCACCCGTCGCCCAAGCCACACCGTCGCCTTGATCCATCGTTGCCATTTTCGCCATGTCAGTGTCATCGATTGAAAATGAGAATAAATCAATGTTCTGACGCATCCGATCTGGGTTCATGCTTTTGGGTAAAACGGCATATCCATTCTGAACGCCCCATCGCAAAAGAAGCTGGGCCTCTGATACGCCATATTTTTCAGCCATATCGCGAAACGTTGTTCCTGCGGCTTTCATTTCGTCGGTTTTGGCGCTGGCTTGGCCTTCTTTTGTGCGCCAAGTTGAGAGCGGAACGAGGCTGCTGTAGGCAATCGGTGCGATGGCGTGTTGATCCATATAGGCCAGCAAATCTGGTTTCTGAGACCATGGATGCAGTTCTATTTGGTTTGCGTCAGGCATGGGCAGGCCAGCGGCTTTGATTTCATTCAGATGGCTTTCGTTGAAATTACTTACCCCGATGGAACGCGCCTTTCCGTTTGCTTGCAGTTCAAGCAAGGCGCGCCATTGTTCAAGACGCATGTCGCCACCGTAGGGGGCATGGATTAAATAGAGATCCACATAGTCTAGCCCTAAACGCGCGAGGCTTGCGTCGCATTCGTCAAGGGTTTGTGCCTTTGTTTTGGGTGCATCACCCCATGCTGGGTTTCCAGGCCATAGTTTGGCGGTGACAAAGAGGTCTTTGCGGGTAATGCCGGCACTTTGCAGACCCGCTTTAATTCCCGCCCCGACAGTTTTTTCGTTTTGATAACCAGAGGCGGTGTCGATGTGCCGATAGCCCGCTTGAATTGCGGCGCTGATTGTGGATTTGGCGTCGTCATTAGAGATAAGGTATGTGCCAAACCCGACGGCTGGAATGGTCGTGGTGGTGTTCAATGTAAATGTTGTAGCTGTGTTCGTCATGGGATGCTCCGTTCCATTGTTTGCTTGATTAGAAGCTAGTGTCACGGGGCTTGTGTGTCCTGCCAATTTCTCCGACTGTTTTGCCAATTCCTCCAAAATTTCGGTATTACGCGTGATTTTAAAACGCGAGTTTGTTAGGAAGGGGATCAGGAGGCAACAATGTCATTTGAAAAATTACAACAGCTATCAGTAGAGCTTGGTACACGTGATGCTGAGAAAAACGATAAATGCTTGCCCGCTGCGCATCTTTTCCAGCGTTTCGAAACCAACGCATTTGAGGCCATTGTTTATAATCCTGTAATTTGCCTAATTCTACAGGGAACCAAGGAAATGCGCGTTGGTAACCAGTTCATTGCACTTGCCGAAGGAGACGTACTTTTGGTGAGCCATGAATTACCCGTTAGTTCAAAGATAACAAAAGCCAGCCCCGATAAACCTTATCGCGCATTGATATTTTCCATAGACTTGGGAATTCTTCGCGGCCTTTATGAACAGATTGGCGAAACAAGAGCAGACGATCATCAAGCAACCTCGCTTTCGGCCAGCGTTGCTGATCCTGTTTGGATTGACCCAATGGTTCGATATCTTGAGTTAATGGACAAGCCGCTGGATACGCAAGTTTTGGGGCCGGTAATTCTGAAGGAAATTCATTATCGACTTTTGATGTCACCCATTGGGGGGATGTTGCGAAATCTATTGTCAGTGGATAGCCATGCCAGCCGGATATCCAAATCCATCAAACAGATCAGGACCAAGTTTCGTGAACCTTTGGCCGTGGGCGAGCTTGCCCATGTGGCAGGGATGAGCCAATCATCATTTCACGAACACTTTAAATCAGTAACTGGCACATCGCCGCTGCAATACCAAAAAGATCTGCGCATTATCGAAGCGCGCGAAATTTTAGAACGCGGTGTGCCTTCGGTGTCTGTTGCGGGTTTTGAAGTTGGGTATGAAAGCGCCACGCATTTCAGCCGTGATTATTCCCGAAAATTTGGCTGTTCACCAAAACATCACCTTGCACGTGCTTCTTAGCGTTCGACCGAGGTTTCTGATTTTGCTGGGTGAAATTTCAAAAGCCGTTGTTATTTTAAATGATATGTTAGCGCGCTTTTTATCAACAACCTAAGGCCGTCTAGGGGCAGAGGGGCATCGGGTTGGAATTGAACCGCCCGATTGCCGTCAAAGGAAAATTCCGTTGGAAAAAGCGCCTGAAAATCGGACATGATCGTTGTTTGGCAATGGGTGTAAATGGCAAAGCCACCTTGTTTCGGGGTGCCCAGTCGGATTGTTGAACCGGATTTGGTTTGCGGCGTTAGGTAAGCGGGTTGGCCCCATTTCAGGGTTTCCTCAATCTCGCCCACACGATCCGTTGAATGGGCCGTCTCAAATATAAGCGCACGTAGGGTTAGCAGATCATCGCGTACGTCCTCTGGAAATTCGGCGTAGGCTTTTTCAACATTAGGATCAGCGAAAGGTGGTTTGTGTTTCATGGCAGTAGATTGAATAAAACGGTGGTCTAAAGCAAGCAATTGCCCTTAGAGCTAGGATATCAATCAGGAACCCATTTTTTTTGGGGTTATATTCGAAATGAGAGTCACATAATAGTTTAACATAACACTCATTACGCGAACCACCACTCACACTAATTCCACCACCTATCACGGCCCTAAGATCACTCATCTTTATCCAGCGCGTAAAACTTTACTTTGCGTGATCAGGAAAGGTTTGTTTGATGTAATACAACAACGCAACGCGCTTTGTGCGTGGCATTCAAAGCACCCCCAAAGATAAAGAGACAACAGAAACTAAATTCACCGTTGGAGATACTCTATGGGAGTTTGATTTTGGCGGGTATTAAACAGCAGTAAATCCGCCTTTAGTTAGAAATATCTCGTCTAACGAACACACCTACCAAAAAGTGACAAAATCCCTCATCATTAGTGATGCAGAAATTCGTGAAAAACTCGGCCAAATAGATCGTGAGCACATTAAAGACCTCACCCTTGAAATAGACAAAGATATGGTTCGCATCAAAGAAAGGCAGATTGAAAGATGAACAAAGAAACAAACAATAGGACAACGCGGCTCAAACAATGAATGGAAGCGGAATTTTACGGTCAAAAAGCCAAGCCCGTTGTTCTTAAACTTCAGCTACAAACTGTTCGTTGCCAATCAGAAAACGGTCCCGCATTCTTTGGTTGATCTCACTACGAATAGGCACATAATTTGAACTTGCTTCATTTCTATTGTCTGCTTCGAATTCGGCGTGTTTCTCAAACGCATCAACAGCGTTTTGTGAATGGTTGGCAACATGCTTTTGAGAGTTGCTCTGCAACCAAGTGAGAAAATCAAGAGACGGCTGGGCACATCTCGTTAACCCCCAAGCAGCCGTTCGTCGACTTTGCAGCATTGGTCACTTCGGGCTCGAATCCGACTTGCGGCAGTGCAGAGAGAACCTTGGCTTCAAGTGAATGTGGATGTCGGCTTTCAACGTTGCACGTTGATCGGCTCGCGCACGCAGAAAAAGCCCGGAATCCGCCCATTTTGGTCGCGTCACCGTAGGGTATTTTTTTACTGTGTGATCTTTAAATTGTGTGGAAAAATGGGGTCAAATCTAGTGAAATGTATCCAGAAGTTTGGCAACAGCCAGAGCTTTCAATCATTCAGTCCTACAATTTGGGGCCCGTCAGCATTCTTTTGAATATTTCGGATTGAAATGTCTCAAAAGGGCACAATACGTTGGGAACAAACAGCGTTTTTGTTAATGAATTAGCAAATCGTAACCAGCGCCACTCTTAGCTCGCTGGGTTTTTGTGGAAATGTTCCCTTTGCAGTTAGCTGCGTAGAGTGTGAATTGTTCCTAAACAGCCTGCACTGTTAAATTAACTTTGCCGATTTGGTCCCTCCTGCCCCCAAGACTATAGGGCGTTCAGACCGTCACCTGCGCGCGTTTTTGTCGTCAGTCATCATCAACGCTTCCGCCACCTGCACCTGATTTTTGCGAATGCTCAGATTCTGGCAGGTACGTCCTTACGACGAAACCCTCTAGTTGATTTCGATGCGCGTCGCTTACTTGTGTTCTGGGGCAATACTGATGATTGGGCGTGGCGTTGCCGTCATTCAACGCAATCTCAACGGATTGCTTGGAATCACACACCAACCCAGCTTGACCTTCAATTATTTCGAAACCCTCTGGCCCAACCAAAACAGTCGTTTCAGACCATTTTACACAGATGGTACGCGAAAGATCTTGCGCCACCCAAACCAGAAACGGCAACAACAAATGTGGCATCATCATCGCCGGAAAAACCAACGGTTCTTGGGCCAATTTGCCGCCTCGTTTATCGCTTAGGTAAGCGCCTGTCAGGATCGGGCAAATTGGCAGGGAACGATCTGCCACTTCTTGGGTATTTGAAAAGCTTGGGCCAAGCGTTGCGGGGTCTTTCCCGTCAAATTCCTGCAACAAGGCGATATAAGACGAAACCGTCGATACTCCATGGCGTTCTAGCCAAGCCAAAGATCCCCCAGCTTCCTCTGCAAGGCCCCATGGCATATAAGCCCCGCGCGCCGACCGTACCGCAAACGCCCGAAGTTCCTTGTTAGAATAGTTATTCATTGTCCCACCTTAACAGAACTATAGGCCCAATTGTCTCGGCTATCGCCGTCCAATTCGTGCGGGAAGGGTGCATTTTTGAACATCGTGATGCGCACCCACCTGTCAGATCGCGGATCAAAATCGACAGCGCCAAAAAATGATAATTTACAACGCAGCATATCAATTGGACGCACCGCACTTGAAATCAAGTTGTCGCAAATCTCGCCGTATGGAAAACGTGAAACGACCTGCAATCGCCGAACGATTTTTCGATAGTGAGGATTTTCCATCAGGAATTCAGCAATGTTATCCGCTGAATCTTTTGCAGCGAGGGCTTCATAAAAGTTTGAGACATCTCTACCGACGTCTAATGGTTCTTCAAACTGTTCTGAATCCTCTTCTTCAAACCGTTCTCCCAAACGGGGCTCTGCTTTGTTTGATGAGACATACCAAAACCGAGCACAATTATCACGCGTCTGGAAATCGGTCGCTAGCGCCCAGCCATAACGCGTTTCAATCATTTTTCTAAAATCACCCACAGACATGGTTCCATCGATGCGGAATTCGGCCTCCTCATCAGCGCTCATTGTGTCCAAAAGATCATCGACCAAATCGCCGAACGGCTCAATAAGCGATGAAACCAAAAGCTCTTGCGCCTCAAGTTCTAGATTGTCTTCACCCCATCGGTAAAGCGCATCCCAAGGCGAGCTTTGACTGAAATCAAAGGCCCCAATGTATTCGTTCAGTTTACCCATATCTTGGATGAGTTCACCTATTCTTGCCGTTTGAACGTCGTCCGTTGTTTTCCAATTTCCGATGCTCTCGGTCGCATCCAAAATCCCCTCAAGGAAACTCGTAATTGTACTTTGTTCTGCTGCTGTGATGCTTCGAACCCGCGCCAACGCGGTTTCACGCGCGTTAATCCAGTTGTGGGTCAGCGTTGGGTGATTTACCAAAAATGGCGCCATCCCAAGACCTGTAGAATTGCCAACACCAAGTCGTCGCCGAATGTTCGCATCAATCGTTGTCGCCGTTTTGCCGCCGCGTTTTGCTGCGATGTGCTCGACCAAATCAGCCGTAAAGGCCCGCGTCAGGTAAACAGACATCATTTCCATGTGGAACGGGCGCGATACTTCTGGCCGACTTTTTAACTTGTCCCGAGATGCCGCCCCAAATTTGCCCGATCCGTAAACCGCGGTTGTCCGCATCAGATAACCGATGTCTTCGATTTGTTTCACGTCGGGTTGCTGTCCAGCCGCCAGTCGCTCGACAACATGCTCAAACAACCGAACTGATTTATTTGCCCGCGAAATAGACAGCTCACTTTCGGATACCCTGCCCGCTTCTTGCTTTGGAACATTTAATTTTAGGCGTTCCAGATCATCTTCTGTCGGGATGCCGTCGAACATCGTAAAGGTCGCGTCCCATTCAGTGGCAATTGAGCGGTCAGTTCGTTTCGCAGGATCAATTTCGTGGGAAAAACAAATCAGGCTGTAACTGCGCGCCGGGCCTGTGGCTTGATAGACTGCGACACCCATACCAAAATCATTCATGCGCCAAACTGGGCGAGAAAAAACCCAATTTTCGCGTTTCATTAAACGCAGAAGGCTGCGCATGAAACTTAGCCGCGACTGATGTAATGACCCCATGCGATTCAATCGCATAACTTGTTCGGGCGGACGCATCAGCGTCTCGATCTGTGTTTTATTGGGTTGAATTTTCATGTCATAGTCCCCGTTTGCCGACCGATTCTGAAATGTAAGCTACTGCTAGACTATTCAAATGTTTAACGAACCTAAACAAGTCAAATGTTCGCACCAACTGGATTTCCAAGTGCGATCGATAACCTGTTCAGCGCGTTCATTATACCAATCGCAACAGTCAAATCCGTCAATTGCCGCAAAGTTATCATCGAAGCTATTGCCTCTCTTTTTGCGGATACATTCGCCACATTCGTCAAAGTGGTTACACTTTCCGCCCATCTAATCGCCGCGCGTTCTAGTTCAGAAAACTCATCCGAAAGATTGGTGAACCGAACTTGTTTAATTTGTGTTTCACTCACCCCGGCCCTTAGCGCCGCTTTACAATGAAGCGCGATACAATAAGAACACCCGTTTATCTGCGAAATTTTCAAGAACACAAGTTCAAGCAAAGCAGGTGAAAGCCCAGAAGATACCAGTTCTGCCTTGGCTTCCATAAGTTTACTGTAAGCGGTTGATCCTGAATTCCAATAATCAAATCCGGACATCTTACGCCTACTTGGCCATAGAAGGCAGGAACGACACAATTTCTGGAAACAGCATCAAAATTGCAATCAACAAAAACTGCAGGAACACAATCGGAACCGCTGCCTTATATATCTCAGACATTCGCAGTTGTTGTTGCACACCCTTCATGACGAACAACAGCACCCCAAAGGGCGGCGTGATTCCGGCCAGCTCTAGCTGGACCAAAATTAGGATCGCAAACCAGATCGGATCAACCCCTATTGCTGCAACAATAGGCATAAACACAGGGATAGAGACGAGCATGATCGAAATGGTGTCGATAAAGCACCCCAACAGCAGGACAATTCCCATCATGATCAAAACCATGATCATAGGATGCAGATCCAAAACACTTACGCCGTTGACCAACGAGGACGTTGTGCCCGTGGCGGCCAACAACTGACTAAAACCAGACGAACCGACGATAACCAGCAACATCATCGCCGTGGTGGTCATGGTCGACCTCATCGCCACAACGATCGCTTTCCATGTCAACCGTTTATAGCACGCAGCAAGAAGTATCGTCGCAATCACCCCCATAGCCGCAGATTCCGACGGCGTTGCAAAGCCCAAGAAGATGCTGCCAGTTACAACGAGAATAAGGCTGAAGAGCGGTGAAACCTCTAACAACGCTTTCAGCTTAACCTTTATGCTTGTTTTTTCGGCAACATATGGCGGTGCCAAATCAGGTTGGATCATCGCCCGTATCGTAAAATACGCAAAATATAGGGTGGCCAATAAAAGACCCGGAAGAATGCCCGCCAAAAGCAATTCGGCGATCGAAACTTTGGCCAAGGCACCCAGTAAAACACCAAGGGCACTTGGCGGGATAAGTACCGCAAGCCCGCCACCGCCAAGAATTGCCCCAACCGACATCGCAGGTTTATAATTTCTCTTGGCCATTTCCGGTACAAGCGTCGATCCAAGCATCGCAACCGAGGCCATGCTGGCGCCACTTAACGCGCCAAACAATGTACCACCGCCAACCGCAGACAGTGACAATCGCCCAGGCACCCGACCGATCCAATGATCCACAGCATCAACAGTTTTAGCCGCCAATCCTGTGCGCATCAACAATTCGCCCATTAGAATAAACAAGGGGATCGGTATCAGGGTAAACTGTCCGACCGATGTAAAGGCCCCTGTCGCCAACAATGACAACGCCCCTTCGCCCATAAAAATATAAAGACCGATAATATTCAGCGTTAAAAAGCCAAGCGCAACAGGCATGCCGCTTAGCATCATGACAATTAGAAAGCCGAAGAAAAACACAAGGTTTATGACCCATTCATATTCCATTGTCAGTTACTCCTGCTTTTCCGTTTGCTCGACCTGATCACTCATCGCGTTGGCACGGAAATCGGCCTCGGGATCTTTGCTCGTGACATAACGATGCAATCGAACCAAAAATGCGATGGCCAAAAGACCACTTCCCACGGGTATGGCAACATAAGGCCAGATCCGCGGAATTCGCCAAATCCTCGGCATCATTACGTTTGTATCCCAATATTTGTAAGCTGCGGCACCCGTTTTCCAGAACAGCACAACACACGTAAGAAATGCCAATATCGATACGACAATGCCAAGGTTCCTCTGAAAGGATTTGGGCAGCACCTCAACCAAGAGTTCGATACGCACATGTCGGTCTTGCAACAACACCCACGGCGCTGCCAAAAAGGTAACCCAAACCAGTGTGTATTCAGACAAGTCAAAAAACCAAGGTGACCCTACACCTAAAAAATTGCGGGCCAACACGTCGTAGGTGATCCAGGCACTCATTGCCAAAACCAAAATGGCCGAAAAAATTGCAAGCACAGCCGTTAGGCGCTCAAATCCTGTTACCAATCGGTTGATCATCTTACGGCCCCATATGATGGCAAGTTAGCACAGCCCAGTATTGCCCGGGCTGCGCCATTTTTTACTGTAATCGAAACCTACGCGTTATCGAAAAGTGGGCGCAGACGCGCCGCATCTTCTGGTGCGTTAGCTGTAATGTTATCCCAAAGCTTTTCTTCCGTCAGTCCAATGAATTTTGTGGCCTGATCGTCTGGAAGTGAAACAAACTCAACGCCCGCCTTTTCCATTTCAGCGTGTTCTGCGTTGCGTTTTTCCTTGGCCCATGCGGCACCAATTTTATCCGCCGAAGCCGACGCTTCAAGCAGAACACCTTGCAGCTCTTCTGGAAGCGAATTGAAGGCGTTCGGGTTGATCAAGCTTGCAGTACGCAATTGATAGAAATCTGGCATCATTACAAACTTGGCCTGTTCGTAAAACTTGAAGTCCAACAAACCGATGTCCGGCCAACCAAGACCATCCACAACGCCACGTTCCATAGCGGTGTAAGCCTCTGCTGGCGACGTTGTCACAGGAATGGCGCCCAGTGATTCAAGGATCGGGTCATAAAGCGGAATAGAGCGCACTTTCTTGCCTTCATAGTAAGACAAATCGCTGCAATCCCCGCGCGTTTGGAAGACATAGCCAACACCACTAAGAGGTGTACCAAGAAGCATCACACCACGTTGTTGCATCAGCAAATCGGAATAGGCGTCAATTGCGCCAGATGCTTTCAACTCATCTAGGCTGGCATTGCCACTTGCCAATGAAATTGACGAAGGCATTGCGCCGGCGAAATACGAATTCGCAGAGTGGCTGATATCAAAAACACCGTTGGCAATAGCCTCTGGCGCGTCAAAACCACCAATGACGTCAGAGCCGCCAACATATTCAATCTCAAGGTCACCACCAGATAACCGATCAACCTCTGCTGATAAGAAATCATAAGGTTTGCCCCATACCGTGTTACGGTTGATGAAGGCGATATATCGCAACTTGCGTTTACCTTGGGCTAACGCGGGTGCGCCAAGCACCGAAAACGATGCCGCAGTAGCAGCAGCCCCTTTTAGTAATCCGCGGCGAGAAACGCCTGATTTGGTAAGATCTTTCATTGTTTCCTCCAGTTGGTTTTCGTTAATTTTATTTTATTTTGTTTTGCCGTTAGCCTTTCAACTTCATGCGTTCAGAACCTTATCTTGGCCATGTTGCCAGTTCCTCTTTACTGGGCAGCCGAACAACGCCACGATTGGCTTCGATTGCCGCAAGAACGCGGTCGGGTGTCGCCGGAATGTCGCGAACTCGTGCCCCACCAGTTGCATTTGATATCGCGTTGATAATTGCTGGGATCGGCGAAATGCCAGGATGTTCGGCCACACTTTTTGCGCCGAAAGGGCCACGTTCGAAAGGATCTTCAACGTACAATCGCGTTACAGTATCCGGCACGTCCATCGTTGTCGGAATGCCATAGCCAACCAAAGTAGGTGGGTTGTCAGGATGGAACGCTTCGGTAAGGGCAAATCCGACACCGAATGAAATTCCACCGTCGACTTGTCCTTCTACCGCAAGGGGATTCACAATCGTCCCCGGATCGCAAACATTAACATGATTTCTAAGCTTCACCTGACCAGTTTCGGTGTTCACATCAAGTTCGATCAGACCAAGATTATACCCATACAAAATATTGGGCGCTTCACCGTTCCAATCCAGATCACCTGTGCAACGTCGGGAAAGGCCGTTTGCATCCAAGTATGTTGCAATTTCTGAAAACGTTGTGACTTGGTCCCCAAATCCAATTCCGTCCTCAAGTAATTTTGCCTTGGATCGATCAACGCCCGAAATTTTCGCGGCAGTTTCAAACATCAGGTCCTGAAGATTATCAGCGGCCATCTGAACGGCCTTGCCTGTTGCTACGGTTGTGATCGAACTAAACGTTGGTACAGGATAATTTGCTTCTGAGGTATCCCCAAGTAAAACGGAAACAAGGGCGACCGGTACCTCTAGTGCATCCGCACCAATTTGCGCAAATTGCGTCGTTGGTCCCTGCCCCTGTTCCACAGTCCCTGCAAGTATCAGGAACGTTCCATCTGGCAAAAGCTCTGCACCAGCAGAAATCCTTTGCGAAACATACCCAACATTACGCCAGCCCCCACCAACACCAAGCCCTGGCACCCAAGGCTCCATCGCATTTGCGCGTCGATCATCAAGACGTGCAAGTGCCGCGTCATAATGCGGCCTAAGTGCATCAATCTCTTTTACATAATTCACATGCTCGGTCATTTCCTGACCGATATGTGTAATATCTCCGTGCCGGATTGCGTTGATTTTCCGAACTTCCAGCGGATCCATACCCAAATGACCCGCCACCAAATCAACCTGAGATTCATATGCAATGGGCAAATAGTTCGCATTCGTGCCGCGCAAGGGCACAAATCTTGGTCCATTTGTTAACACATCGTAAGCGCGCGCTTTGACGTTTGGAATGCTGTATGGCCCCGTAACGTGCGAAAGCATTGCAGGCAGCGATTCAAAATAGCAAAGCTCCATTCCTTTGGTCGTATCCGGAATAAGGTATGGCGCCCACGATCCGGTGCCGTGCAAAATATCAACTTCGACGGCGACAATCGTCCCATCGCGCATCGCCCCTGTCTTATATCGAACATTGACCGATGGCGCCTTGCAAGAACCAAGAATTGACTCTGCACGGCTAAAGACCAACTTTACCGGTTTACCCGTTTTTTGCGCCAACAGCCCGGCCACAACAGGTGCCAAAGTATCGCCACGCGTGCCAAAATTTCCGCCCATAGCCGGACAAACGATCCTAACGTCATCCTTCTTCATCGCAAGATTATTGGCGATAGATTCTGTCCCTTGCACAAACGCATGGTAAAGCGGCGATTTAATAACCAGCTGCCCATCGTCTTCTTCGTAGGCAAGTGCCGCCTCAGGCTCCATTGCCGCATGTTCACGAACTGGAACCGAGTATTCCTTTTCAATGACCAAGTCAGCCTTTGCAAAACCTTCGCGAATATCACCCGAGCTAACCTCGGTTACGGGGGACACATTGTCTGTAAAATCATACAAACGCGCTGAATTCGGCCGCGCAGCATCAGATAGTTCAATTGCGTGTGGCAACTCTTCGACGACCACTTCGATCAAATCAACGGCCTGTTCAGCGATCCGTTCGCTTGTCGCAGCGACAGCGAAAAGCGCCTCACCCTTAAAGCGGATTTTGTCTTTAGGAAAGACATAGGCCTGCGGCTGACAATTAGGCAAGAAGGGCGTGCCCGGAATGTCATCTGGACCAACGATCGTGACCACCCCTGGCAGGGCGCGCGCCTTTGAAAGATCGTAGCGCAAAATTCGAGCATGATGCACTTCGCTTCGATAAAGTTTCGCGTGCAGCATCCCTTCCATTTTCAGATCAGCAGTATATTTGGCTTCGCCATTTACGGTGTCTGGCGAATAACGGTTTGGTACATTGTAGCCAACAGATTTCCCGACAGGGGCCGCCGGATGCGATTCTGTAACTGCGTTACGACGCATCAGTTCACCTGCGTAATGAACGGCCTCGATAATCTTTGTGTATCCTGTACAACGGCACAAATTTTTGGACAGAGCTTTGGTAACATCATCACGCGATGGCTCTGGTTTTGATTTTAACAATACCGCCGACCGAAGTATCATTCCGGGAATGCAAAACCCACATTGCGTTGCGCCAAGCTCAAGAAAGGCCTCTTGAAGTGGGTGCAATATATCATCACCAATCCCCGCATATTGCGTGTCAGCAAATCCTTCGATCGTAACCACATCCTTCCCCGCAGAACGTGACGCAGGCAAAAGACAGGATTTGGCTGGCTTGCCATTCATCAAAACGATGCAACTTCCGCACTCGCCGTTATCACAGGCCTTTTTCGCGCCAGTCAGGTCAAGATCCTCGCGAAGCAATTCAAGCAGCGTGGCGTCTTTATCCATCTTCACCGCAACGGGTTTTCCATTAACAGTTAAATCAATTTGATCGTGATTATCGTCCAGCATCCAAGAATCCCCTTTTGTAAGTAATTTTTTACTTAATTAATTTTGCATGTCAAGAAAATTTGAAGTATCAATTTGTGACCCCCTGCATTTCAACCTTGAAGTGCACGTAAAAGCCGCGTTGTGGCGCCAAAAATAGGGTTCAAGGTTGCGTGTGCTGCTTCTGTCGTGCATCTGCGGGGGTAAGTTGCAGCAGGCGCCGCTGCGATCGGTCACTAAGGAATGTGAGATATTCAAATGAACCAAAAGATTACTCGACGGGATGCAGAAGCGACCAAAGAGCGTATTCTTACTATTGGCATCAAGGAATTTTGCGAGAACGGCTATTCAGGCAGCAGAATTCAAAATATTGCGGAAAATTCCAACTGCAATATTCGAATGATCTACCACTATTTCGAAAACAAAGAAGGCCTCTACAAGGCTGCCCTAGAACGTGTTTACGGCACTATTCGAGGCAGCGAGGCCGAACTGGGGCTAACAGAACTCGATCCGGTAACCGCTATCCGCTCATTGATTGAATTCACCTTTGATCACCATTTACAAAACCGCGAGCTTGTTGATTTGGTTGTTGTCGAAAACGTTCAGCGCGGAAGATATTTGAATCGCATCGAAAGCATATCGCAAGAAAGCAGTGAACTTATTGACAAGATCGAACGCGTACTGGTGGCGGGTGAAGAACAAGGGTTATTCCGAAAAACTGACGCATTCCAACTTTATGTTTCAATTCTTTCACTAAGCTTTTTTCATTTGTCTAACGCACATACTCTGTCGATCATGTACGACAGAAATCTGAGTGAACCGGAATGGATAAGCGAGCGGCGCATACACGTCGTACAATTGATCCTAGCTGGTCTCAAAGCACATGAACCGGTTGTGATGACAAGTTAACACCAGAATTATTCTGCCTAAAGAATCGAGCCGCACCGATAATTGGGCGTTTTCTGGCGGTATTTTGGTCGCTTTTGGACCAGAAAATCTTATGTACTGGTCTCGTGACCAATTAAGTGAAAATACATTTACATATCTTTAAGAACCATTAGAAAAACACTCGAAACTTATACACCAACAGTAAAATCGGAGATCGACATGTCGGACACAAAACTTAACCTGATCGCAGGCGAATGGATGGCTGGCGAAAGTGAGATTGAGAACCGTAACCCATCTGACCTTAGCGACCTAGTGGGCGTCTATGCACAGGCCAGTACTGCGCAACTCGACGCGACACTTGACCAAGCGCGCATCGCGCAAGCCGAATGGGCCAACTATGGCATCGAGCGCAAACAGGCCGTTCTGAACGCAATCGGTAACGAAATGATGGCGCGCGCCGAAGAGTTGGGCACCCTGTTAAGCCGTGAAGAAGGTAAGCCACTGGCCGAGGGCAAAGGCGAGGTTTTCCGCGCGGGTCAATTCTTTACGTATTATGCCGCTGAATGTTTACGTCAGATCGGTGAAAATGCGGATTCTGTTCGTCCCGGCGTTGAGGTTGACGTTCGCCGTGAACCGATCGGAACAGTTGCGATCATCAGCCCATGGAATTTTCCGACAGCCACAGCTTCGTGGAAAATCGCACCGGCGCTCTGCTATGGTAATGCGGTTGTATGGAAACCAGCAAACGTGACGCCAGCATCGGCTGTCGCTTTGACCGAGATTATCAACCGACAGGATATCCCAAAAGGTTTGTTCAGCTTGGTTATGGGCGCGGGTCGTTCGATTGGGCAAAGCTTGGTTGAAAGCCCGAAAGTGAATGCAATTTCCTTTACTGGTTCGGTGCCGGTTGGCAAAGGCATCGCAACGGCTGCCATTGCAAACCTAACGAAGGTTCAAATGGAAATGGGTTCTAAAAACGCGCTTGCTGTTATGGATGACGCCGATCTTGATACGGCGGTATCAATTGCATTGGCTGGTGCATTCGGCAGCACTGGTCAAAAGTGTACGGCTACGTCGCGCCTTGTTGTGCACAAAGGCATCCACGACGCCTTTGTAGAGCGTTTGATTGCAGGCGCCAAAGCCATGAAAGTTGGTCATGCTCTCGAAGCAGGCATCGCCCTTGGCCCAGTCGTTAGCGAGCAACAATTGAAAGAAAACTTGGCCTATGTTGCCCTAGGCGCGACGGAAGGCGCTGAACTTGCATGCGGTGGAGAGCGTCTCGAGCTTGCCCATGACGGTTTCTACATGAGCCCCGGTGTCTTCTTGAACACGAGCAATGCAATGCGCATCAACCGCGAAGAAATGTTCGCACCGTTGACCTCGGTCATCAAAGTGGACAGCTACGAAGAAGCCTTGGCAACTGTAAACGACACGAAATTTGGTTTGACCGCTGGGATTGCGACGACATCGCTGGCACGAGCCACACATTTCCGTCGGAATGCCAGAACCGGCGTTGTAACCGTTAACCTGCCAACGGCTGGCACCGACTATCACGTTCCCTTTGGCGGGCGTGGTGATAGTTCTTATGGCCCCCGCGAGCAGGGCAAAGCGGCCGCTGAATTCTATACGACGGTTAAGACAGCCTACATTAGTGCAGGCAATGTCTGATGTCGGGATTTCTGATCGACGGGCTTCAATACGCTAACTGGTCACCAAAAATCTTCCGCCAAATGCGCGAAGGTGGCGTGGATGCTGTTCACGTCACCATAAGCTATCACGAAAACTTTCGCGAAACGGTACTAAACTTCGAACAATGGAACCGCTGGTTCGAAGAACACCCTGACCTCATCATGAAGGGCCTTTGGGCGTCTGACGTCGAAAAGGCACGCGAAACGGGGCGTACGGCCATTTTCTTCGGGTTCCAGAACCCCGCACCAATCGAAGATGACATCAGATTGGTCGAGATTTTGCACACCTTAGGCGCACGTTTCATGCAATTGACTTATAACAACCAATCCTTGCTAGCGACGGGTTGTTATGAAGCCGAAGACCCCGGTATCACCCGCATGGGTAAACAGGTCATCAAGGAAATGAACCGCGTTGGAATGGTTGTAGACATGAGCCATTCCGCCGACCGTTCGACCATTGAGGCGGCTGACATTTCGGAACGCCCCATTGCGATCACCCATGCAAACCCACATGAATGGCAACCCGCCCTGCGTAACAAACGCGAGGATGTTATTCGGGCGGTCACCTCTAACGGTGGCATGTTCGGCTTTTCGATGTATCCCCATCACTTGAATGGCAAAGGTGACTGCACGCTGGAAAATTTCTGTGAAATGATCGCACGAACGGCTGACAAATACGGGATCCAGCACCTTGGTTTAGGCTCTGATCTTTGTCAGGATCAGCCTGACAGCGTCGTAGAATGGATGCGTGTGGGCCGATGGTCAAAGGAAATTGACTATGGTGAAGGTTCTGCGGCATTGCCAGGCTTTCCGCCGATGCCTTCATGGTTCGAAGACAACCGAGATTTTGGAAACATCCGGAAAGGCCTTGCGGCAACCGGTATGAACAAGACAGAAGTTGACGCAATAATGGGTGACAACTGGCAACGCTTTTTCAAAGAAAATTTCCAAGGAACAGCGGTCTGATTATAACGAAGAATGGCTGAATTGCACCCTCACAGGATTTTTCGGTTTAGCCATTCCTCAAAAATTTTTTCACCGGATTCCGCCTGTTGAACTTCTCTACACTTTTGGCGACTAACCTTGCGATTTCGTTTAGGTGCCAAAGTCTATTCAGACAGCTTTAAAATTCGTCTACTCCCGACTTTTTAATCAAATGATCCGGGCATTAATTCTTCCCAAAAAAGAAAAATGGCTTCGGCGTTCAACGCAGACATCCAACCATGGCGCTCAAAGTCTTGGCGGTGCCTTTCATCAGCGATCTTAACATTGAACAATCGTTTATCCGCATCTCGTTGTGTTGGGCTTCTTGATTGGACGATATCACGTACTTTGCCCAGTTTTACGGCACGCTCACTGGTAGGTGGCATCTCTTTGTCGTTCCGCGTTGTTTCGGCACTGTTCCGCATCACAGCCGATAGATAACGCGCCTGATCGCGCACGCCTTCCTGTGCGCTCACATAGCTCAGCTTTTGCGCAACCACCGCTTCACCAAATTCGTCAATCCATTGCCGCGCTAATCTGTCTGCAACGCCAAGTGCACGCAGGCGTTCATAAATCGGCGAATTACGCTGCCCTGCCCCGTCATCCAAATCCAAGATTGCCAACTGCGGGTTAGACGCGATTTTAAAGCGAATATCACTGACCGCCCTGCCCTGTTTTCGAAACTCTGGCGTAACGATAATGTTCGATGTTTTGTTTACTTCATCAACAGCTGGCTTGATGACCTTGGCATTCAGATGTTTAAACACTTTGTAATAGTCGCTATCGGAAACCCCCATCAAGCGGCGAAAGGTTTCCAGTGGCCACCAGCCCGTGGTGCCAATCCGGTGAAAGCGATAACAGTTTTCATAAAGCGCAAGCGCGTGACCTGAATTAAAGCGCCGCTGAATGTTCAGGTTTATCAGCGCGAACACTTTAGGGTCGTTCAGTTTTCCCGCCAACGCCGGAGAATAGGCATATTCACATATACCAGCCGTCAACTTTGCATAACTCAGCAAACTGGACACGCCCCATTCCTGACGCCCCTGCCCGTCTAGCATGTCCCATTCCGCCACTGTTTCCGCCAGCCCGCGGAGCGATTGTTTTAGGGTGTCTGTGTCATTGGAGTTATAGCCAACCATCATGCACAAGGTTTTTGCATCGATGCGAAATGTGTTTTGACTGGTCAGCGTATCGTATGCGTTTAACAGCAAGACATTGGACAGCTTGCGTTGCAATAACGTCAGCTTGCCCGACACATGGATTGCCGCCACATGCTTTTTTACAGCACCTCGGCGCAACGATCCCTTTAGGTTTTTTTTGTCTATATCCTGCAAACTGTCATTCCCGCTCTGCTCATGCATCCTGAGCTTTGGTTTATCTTACACCAAAAGGAACCCTGAAACAATTCCCTCGCGGGAACCTTTATGTTAGATTGTTTTCAAGGTGTTTCGAATCTGTACGGGATGCATAAGGTACCCAGCTACGGGATTGAAGGTTCATGTTTTGTCAAAGTATCTTCTAGATAAGTCACTAATATGGGAATTAGAGCCTATCTCCTGCGAATCGGCACCTTTATTCCTGCATTCGGGGCCTTTTTACCCCGATAACGGGTACCATTCGTCCCGTATAGTGGTACCAAAACACGCTTAAACCTATGTTATTACTTATTAAAAGTACCCTTAAACATAATAAATATATCTAAATAAGTCTAAACAAACATGGGTTTGTGTTTTTATATTTTTCTTTAATTCCCATTTACATGATGATGTGCGATATTCTTGCGGACAAGCGGTTGAATACTAATCATCGGATAAACTCTATGCCCAATTCTAACGATTCAAAACTGCCCCCCTATTTCGGCATTAATCCCGAAGAAGCCGGCAAGCGTCTTGGTGATCCTATCGATACTGCGCGATTCGCAAAAGCCGCCAGTTTTGCGGCGCGTGGACGCGAAGAACTCGCCAAATCTGGCCACGCTCCCGATGGGAAAAAACGCCTGCGCAAATTTTCGACGTGGGAGGTCTGTAAATATCTTATTCCCGTTGCCCCTGCACATTTTAGACGTGTATTGAAAGCACGCCCAGAATTACCCCAAGGCACAGGTGATGGCATTTCAAAATGGTATTCCCTGGAAGATGTGATCGCCCTTCGACAGCATTTCGCGAGTGAAGGCGCCGCAAACCGCGAGTATCTACCTTACCGCCCGGAAGGTGTCCGCGCGAAGGTCGTTGCTGTTGCTAATTTCAAAGGGGGGGTCGGCAAGACCTCTACCTGCGCCCATTTGGCAATGTCGGCGGCTTTGGATGGGTATAAGGTTCTGGCCATCGATCTGGATAGTCAGGGATCGTTAACCTCTATTCTGGGTGGCCAAATCAAGGATGAATGGGATACGTCATTTCCGATCATTGCGGGCGATTTCGCTCGGCATTTGCAGTCAGAGAACAAGGTTAGAATGGCGGGTGGTCAAGAGCCATTTCCCATGGATGAAACCTTAACAGAGTCTTTAGAGGTTTCGCCGCGAAACCTCATTCAGAGCACTCATTGGCCCAATATCGACCTGTTGGGATCTCAGCTGAATCTGTATTGGGCCGAATTTCAAATTCCTGTTTGGCGCATGCAAAGCGGGTCTTGGCCCTTGTGGGACGCGCTTTTGAATGGGTTGGAAAACGGCGGTATTCTTGACGAATATGATATCGTTTTGCTGGATACCCCCCCTGCCCTAGGGTATTTGACGATCAACGCTTTATCTGCTGCAGACATTTTGTTGGTGCCGCTTGGTGCCTCTTTCTTGGAATTTGATTCGACCGGCCGCTTTTTTGACATGCTGTATTCGACCTTTGCATCGATTGAAGAAGGAGAGAATGCCCAACTTCGCTATCGCGGATTGCCAGAAATGCGGTTTGAGTGGGACGCGGTGCGTACCATTATTACGCGATTTGATGCGGCCCAGCAGACTGATTTGGCGAATGTGATCCAAGCCTATTTTGGCGACCTTATGACGACTTTCCGCCAAGACGTGACTGCCATGGTAGGTCAGGCGGGTGAGCAAGTGAACGGTATCTATGAGGCGGATTATCGGGAGTTTAACCGCGACACATATGTGCGAGGACGAGAGGCATTTGATCGAACTTGGGCTGAAATTAAAGAGCTGATTATTGGGTCATGGTGGCGGGATTTGCAGATGGGCATTGATGCCCAATCAGATGATGAAGGAGATGCAGATGGCACGTCGTAGAAAAGTTGTAGCGCCTAGTGCGCAAGACCTTGAAGGTATCGAAGCAGAGTTTCGTCGCGAAACCCTTAACCGACCGAACGCTGCATTAGCGCCAATTTCACAAGTAGCGGCAGAGACTGCGCAAATGCAATCCGCCCTAAGCACGCAAGAACGAGAAGCCACCGCGCGCAATCAGCATGACGCTGATGCGCATCGTGAAGCCGTGGAACAAGGTCGTGTAATTGATTTGATCGCGTTGGATGAGATTAATGAAAATGCACTGGTTCGCGATCGTACGATTTTGGACGCGAGCGAATTGACGGAGCTTAAAAACTCGATCGCAAGTCATGGTTTACGTTTGCCGATCGAGGTTTTCCGTAAAGAAGGTGAAAAACCATTTGGTCTGATTTCAGGCTATCGCCGGATGCATGCCTTTCGTGAATTATTCGCCCTTACAGGTGATGCAAAATACCAAACGATAAAAGCCATCATTCGAGACCCAGATGCCCTTGGTGGTACCATCACAGCGATGGTTGAAGAAAACGAAGTTAGGGCGTCGCTGTCACATTACGAGCGGGGTCGAATTGCGGTCATCGCAGCCCAGCAAGGTGTTTTCCCGACAGCGGCAGAGGCCGTGAACCAATTATTCAACGCAGGTTCAAAAGCCAAGCGATCAAAAATCCGGTCCTTTTCGCTGATCTTTGAAGAACTGGGCGACATGTTAGAATTTCCCGAAGACCTGCGGGAAAAGGATGGGTTGCGCGTGGCAACAGCGCTTAGGGCAGGGGGGGAGGCCCGCTTTCGAGAGGCATTGGCCGACGGGAACCCAGCCAACGCCAAGGAAGAATGGGCTTGTCTAGAAGTGGTTGCACAGGAATTTGAGGCAGAAGCTGTGCCACAAACCAAGGGCGGACGCCCAAAGACACGCACGCCTGCACTGGGATGGCAGGGTCGCGATATATTGCACCTGTCCAGCGGCATCACTTTAGAGCAGGGTGTAGATAGCCATGGTTACGTCATTCGTTTGAGGGGCAAGGCACTCAACCCCGAATTGGTATCGATGGCAATGAGCGAACTGCAACGCCTTTTGGAAAAATAAAAACCAATTCTCAGGGTGCTTTGCGCGGCGTAAAGGACCGCTAGCGAAAATATATTCCCAATGTAGGGGAATGTTGAGTGGGGCAGGGGGCGCCGGAAAAGGAAACGTGATACCCCCAACCCAATTGTTTCATGCCCTCTTAGCTATGGTCATTAGATCGTTCAGCCGGCGGCCAGTAACGCTTGGCCAATCTTTTCAACATGCGCATAATCCGTGCCGCAACATCCGCCAAAGACATTCATTTTTGGATGAGATGATCTAATATCAACGTATTGCTGGGCGAGTTCATCTGGGTCACCCTCCTCTAAGTGGCCCAACTGGCACAACGTCCCATGATCCAAAGAAGACGCATTTGCGCGAAGCCCACGGATACGGTTCGCCCAAGGTTCGCTTGTAAGGGCAGGGCCAAAATCGACCGGATGTGAACAATTGATCATATAATAGGCAGGGGCGTCTGCGGTCGCGGCGTCAACAGCTTCAATCGCTTGCTTTAAGGTTTCTCCACTGCGCAGCTTGCGGTTCTTTTCTATCGTAAACGCGATAACGGAGGGGATGCCCGCCTTTGCTGAGGCTCTTGCGATGCCGATGGCCTCGTCCGTGGTGTTCAAGGTCAGTGCTGTGATTATATCTACGCCTGCGTTTTTGAAAGTTTCAATTTGTTCAGCGTGATAGGCTTCAGCGCTCTGTGCATTGAGCGTTTTATTGGTTTGATAGGCATCTCCCTTTGGGCCAATACAGCCGCTGATAATGGTGTTTTGGGCTGTCAAACTGGCCTTCGTTGCGCATTCGCGATAAAGGTCAAAGCACTTGTGGTTCATATCCGCCAACCCTTCTGAGGAATAGCCGAGTAAAGCACCCCAATCCCGGCTTGCGCGATAAGTTAGGCTGTCAAAGATGAAAGGTGTTCCAAGTTGCATCGCCACATCGGCAAAGGCTGTATAGTATTCCTTTAGCGCGGCTGTAGATTGTTGATTGTTTAGCAAGTGAAATGCACTGAATTCTGGCAGTTCGAAACCACGCTTGTACATAAGCCACGTTTCGGTTCCGCCATCGGTCAAGAAAATTTCTTTCGTTTGATGTGGCAATTGAGGTGATGATTGGGTCATAATTTTGTCCTGTCTAATTGAGCAATGTTCAATTTATTAGTTATGGATTGCGGATCCGACAAACGATGAAATCTTGACTTATGACGTAGTTTTTCTATTGTATGAACTATGAGTCGACGCTTGCCATCACTTAACCAATTGCGTGCCTTTGAGGCCGCGGCCCGCCATGAAAGCATCAAAGAAGGTGCAGAAGAGCTGTGTGTGACACCTGCTGCCGTTGGGCATCAAATCAAAGGGTTAGAGCAAGAGCTGAACACAGCGCTTTTCAGGCGCAAAACCCGTAGGATCGAACTAACGGACGAAGGCCGCGCATTGTCTGAAAGCTTGGGGATTGCGCTGGACACAATTGAACAAGCCGTTTTGCAAGCTCGAAAGTCCGACTTGACGGGAACGTTGAAAATCACGCTTGCGCCGTTTTTTGGCAATCGGTGGTTGTTGCCGCGTTTGGATGATTTCCACAGGCAGTTTCCAGGCATCGTGATCAAACCATCACTTTCGTTTGATTATGTTGATCTTAAGAAGTCCGGCTTTGATGCCGCTGTCCGTTATGGGGCAGGCGATTGGGATGGGATGTCTTGCGCGTTGGTTTGCAGAGATGTCGTTGGCCCGGTTTGTGCGCCGCAATTGGTTAGCGGTTTTGATTTACCTTTGCAGGCGCAGGACATTCTGGATTTGCCGCTTGCCTGTGGTGAGCAATGGCAGGAAGACTGGGGGGCATGGGCTGCAGCGGCCGGATTGAATACCACTGCTCCTGAAAAGATTACCGAATACGAAAGTCGTGCTTTCATGTTTGACGCGGCCCTATCGGGGCAGGCGGTAATACTTGCCGATATGAGAATGACCGCTGCGGATGTTGCTGCAGGTAGTCTCGTTCAGCTCAGCCCAATAACCGTAAAACGTCCGCAAGGTCTTTATGTTGTTTCTGCGGAAACTCCCAAACCAAATGCGAAACTTGAAATATTTACCAATTGGCTAATTGAGCAAGCGCGGGGCTGATCTGTGTCGAACCATTTTCATATTGCAACAGTCGCCTGTCAAAGTTGGAATTTTTGTGGGCATTAATAATCCGCGTGTTGGGCGCGCCGCTCAGCCCCCTTTGATCTTGCGGGTGGTGTATGGTGGTAATAGGCGCACTTGGGTCTCTAGCGACCATTTTGGCAGTGCAAAGGCGATACGGGGCAGGGTGGGGTGCAACATGATAAATGGATGGTGGCGATGCTGCAAAGGTCTGCTTGGAACCCGATCTGTGGATTTGGTTCACGCGCGGCATACGTTCGCACCGCGTGTTTTTGTCGGTTAGAACTTAATCTCAATGTATTCCAACAGATCGCGAATGCGCTGTGTTAAATGCCCAGGTTTCCAAATTACAAAATAACTGCGGTTGGTGTCGATCTGGTAATCCATCAATGGCACCAATCGCCGCGCAGTTACTTCGTGGTGCAAGACATCTGGGCACCCCAATGCAATGCCTTTACCGCGCAGCGCTGCGTCGAGCGAACTGCCATAAGAGCCAAGTTTTACGCGATTTGAATGGGCAAACTCAGCGTATTGTCGAAGATTTATAAGGTCGTTCCAGTTGAACCATTTCGGCGTTGCTTTTTCAAAATCCAGCAGAGGAAGTGTGGTGATATCGACCTCTTTGGTGATTAATTCAGGTGCTGCGACGGGCAGCCAGATCTCGTTGAACAGGATCGCACCATCCCAACCTGTGGGAATGTCTTTGCCATAATAAACGATTACGTCATTGTCTGACATAAGAAGTTCTGCGTCCCGGTCCGACGCGGTCAGTGTAATTGTGACTGCATTGCGTCCAATGAGGTATTCGTTGATCCGCGGCGTGAGCCAATATTGCGAGATCGTTACGTTTGCCGCCAGTGACAGTTTCTCGTGATTTGTTCGTCGAATGTCTTGGATGCCGGTGTCGAGAAAACTAAGGGCTTCTGACGTATTACCTGCAAGCTTTCGCCCTTGTTGGGTCAACGTGAAAGCGCGACTATTGCGTTTGATAAGATCAATTCCAAGTCGTTCCTCTAACGATTTGACACGTTTGCTGACCGCCGCCTGAGAGACATTCAACTCTTCCGCCGCACGGGTGAAGTTCCCGTGCCGGGCGACGGCCTCAAAAAACATCAAGTAATCCAATGGTGGAAGATTTCTGCGGAAATTTTTCACAACCATTAGTTATCACAAATCTATATCGAATGTCATTTGGAAAACCTTTCTGAAGGCTGTAATATTGGCCAGTACAATGTTGCGGGAGCCGGATTGAAACGGTCCTGCGTCAGAGATGAAGGGATTAGAGATGTTTCGAGACCGGTTGAACCGTTTTCAATTGCGCCTTGCCGAGGCAGGGATGGATGTCGCGCTGATCACAGATGACGACAACATTTATTATCTGACTGGGTACTACGACTATCTGCACATGGAGTTTGGCCGACCTACCATTCTGGTTGTTCCCAAAGACGGAGAGGTCATGTTGATTACGCCGACGATTGACTTGAATTCTGCACAGGCCGCCGCTCATGTGGATCGTATTGCACCGTGGAACGACGGCATGGGGAATGAGTGGCGCGAAGAGCTGCCTTTGGCAGTCAAATCCGCCAGTTCCGTTGCGATTGAGCCGGGTCATATGCCGCCGCTGGTGCGCGCCTATGTGAATGATCTGGTGGATGCTCAAAAGATCACCTCCGCCACGCCCATTCTGAGCGACATGCGGATGATCAAATCAGCACAAGAGTTGCAGCTGGCCCGTCATGCAGGTGAGGTGGCCACGGCGATGATGAATGCCGGACGCGCCGCAATCGGGGATGGTGTGCCAGAATTCGAAGTGGCGATTGCTACGTCTCAGGCTGGTACGCGCAAAGCTGCCCAGTTGCTAGCGGCGCACTATGACGATGGGGATATGTCGCCGAACACGCATTTTTTGCAGATCATGGCTTCGGGCGAAGATATCATCAAAACCCACCACCGCGCCTCGACCCGTATTATGCGAACGGGTGAGCCTGTGTTCTTGTGTTTTTGCGGAATGACCAATTTCCACCGTTTCAAACTGGGCTTTGATCGGACATTCTGGATCGGTGATGCCCCTGACGATCAAGCAGCGGTCTATGAGGTGGCGGTCGCCAGCCAGAAGGCCGCGCTGGACGCCCTTCGCCCCGGCGTCACTGCCGAAAGCGTTCATGTTGAATACGCCGAAGTGATCCAAGGTGCGGGCTATGAATATCCTTTCCGCTGTGGTCGCGCGACAGGCTTTAGTTTTTTAGAGGCGCCTCAGTTAGTTACCGGCGATACCACAATCATTCAGCCTGGCATGGTTCTGGCAGTTGATGGATCGGTCTCTGTAGACACGTTCCGCGCCCAAGTTGGTGACAGTTTTATCATCACCGAAGACGGTTGGGAGCCATTGACCCATCATCCTAAATCCGTAGCGGAGGTTATTCTGTAATGTTCAAAACTGGTCAAACCGTTCAATCCGCGCCGCGCAGTCCTGAAATGGATGCTGGTCGTCATCATCGTGCGAAGCTGGGATTTATCCTAATGTCTACCGATCTTGCAGCGGAAGCAGACTTCAATGATATGGCACCTGACGACGTGGGAGTTCATATCACTCGTTTGAAAACCGATGATTACACCACCAACGAAACGCTTTCGCGCCATATCAAACATATGGCTGATGCTGCGTCCTGCATTCAACCGGACACCAAACCCAATGTGGTTAGTTACAGCTGCACCAGTGGGTCAATCGTGATCGGTGAAGAGCGTATTTACGCGGAAATAAGCAAAGGAGCCCCATGGGCACAACCCATGTGTTTGCTAACTGGTGTGATAGATGCATTGCATGATTTGGATATCCATAAACTTGTCATCGGGACACCTTATCTTGATGAGATAAATACGGCAGAAGCAGAAGTTTTGATCAAAAAAGGTTTCGAAATACTCGATATACAGGGCTTGAATTTGGAAACTGGAATTGAGTTTGGTCGTGTCACGCCAGCATATTGGAAGAAATTTGCATTGGAGATTGACCAACCTGATGCCGATGCAATCTTCCTTAGCTGTGGTGGCATTCGGTCCTTAGAAGTTGTTGATCAAATTGAACAAGCCGTTGGCAAGCCAGTGATCACATCCAATCAAGCGCAAATGTGGTCCTGCCTTCGGCGTGCAGGCATCATGGATGAGCTGGAAGGTTTTGGTCAGATATTCAAACACCCCGGTAAAAATCTGCGCAAGATCGGCTGAAACTGATGACCCGTTTCAACGCATGGAATGTCTTCAAACAGGGTTTGACCGGGCAAACAGGCTGGACCCGCCAATGGCGCGATCCTGAACCCCAACCTTATTACGATGTCATCATCGTGGGCGGTGGCCTGCACGGTTTGGCAACGGCCTTTTATCTGGCAAAGAACCACGGCCAGAAAAAGATAGCGATTCTGGAAAGAGGTTGGATCGGTGGCGGGAATGCGGGGCGCAACACCACCATTGTCCGGTCGAACTATGCGCAGCCGGGCAACCGAGAATTCTATGAACATTCCCTTAAATTATGGGAAAATCTAAGCCATGAGTTGAACTACAACGTCATGTTCAGCCAGCGTTCTCATATTTCGTTGTTGCACAACCCGGGGGCCGTCGACGCGGCGGCGCGCGATTACAATACGATGCGCCGCACCGGAGCACCTGATGCCGAAATCTGGGGTTTGGATCAGTTGAAACAGGCCGTGCCTCACCTGAATTACGCGCCAAACGCACGGTTCCCGATTATGGGTGCCGCTGTGCAAAAACGTGCGGGCACGGCGCGCCATGATGCGGTGGCGTGGGGATATGCACGCGCGGCTGATCATCATGGTGTCGACATTATTCAGAACTGCGCGGTTACGGGTATCGTGCGCGATGGATCCCAAATTTCTGCGCTGGAGACAACAAGGGGCAAGATCAAGGCGGGTAAGGTCGCGTTTTCGGTTGCAGGCAGTACGTCGCCAAACTGTCTGCTGTCCAAAATACGCTCTCGAGTGGCGCTTGGCAGGTCCCCAAGGGGACGATATAGCCACGCCGGGTTAGACGCCAGAACGACAATCCCGTCATCGTTAACCGCAACCACAACCTCGCTGTCGCTTTCCCATGATCGCTGAAGCTCGCTCACATCAAGTTTGATGGCGATGACGCCCTGCTGTGTGCTCCTTTGTGTGCCCGACGCCCAAGTCGCAGGTTCTGCCACGAAATAACCTGGACGTCCTGACGTCGCACCAATCGCAAAATAGTCACTGCGATTGCCGGCCAAGGCCTCTTGGAAATAGGGACGGAAATTGTAGTTTTGGCCTAAGAAACTGTTCGGTTGCCCCGCGTTTGACGCCGCCAGAACAAAGCCGTTAGCGTCCATCGCATAAATTGCCTCCAGTCCCGCGTCTTGCGTGAGTTCGTATAACTGCGCATTAATTTCGGCAAAGGCATCCTTTGGGTTTGGGTCGTCAAAATAAAGAGGGTTGCGAGCCAAAACAAAAGGAAGATGCTGATGTTGGCCAAGAACATCGTTCAATTCCCGCAAGTAGAATGCCATTTGCGACGATGTGGTTTGTGTTTCTTGCCGTGTGAAGTAGCGATTGGATGCAACGAAAATCGCAACTGTAGCCAACAATACAGTGACGATGAGAACACCCAAGATGCTTTTTCGCATCCGGGTAGGTGTTCGGTCGAAAAGGGACGTTGCCAGCATGATATCCTCCGCTCCGGCATACTTGCTCAGAAGCCGCATGCGTGTAAATACCTTGCTGAGGACTGTTAAGGGCAACCCTGCGGAATTTCGCAGGGCTTGGCGCGCACCGTATGCTTTGTCGGTGGTTTGATCCAAGTTTTATCGGACATTCAACGGCCCTTCTGGAGGCGATAATTTTTGACAACTGACCTTAACGAATTTGCAGGGAAGGATCATCTTGTCCGAGATCTGTAAGTTGGCCCCTTGCTCAACAAAAGAATAATTTGAATTTGCACCTATTCTCACATTCCAATGGCGGCTTCGGTGACGTGCTCTGCATCGCGGCAGAAAACCTGCTACTCGTGCGAGGAAATGCTGTGCCAACAATAGCCGCAACTGCAAAAGGCGACTTTGTTCGCACTCCGACGCCCAGCAGATAAAAGTGAGTGCTCCATCGCCAGTGTCTGGTTCGGGGAAGGAGCGTTGCGTTTAAAAGAAAATCGAACGGCGGCTTTGTCTCGTGGGCTCAACACCCTGCGTGACGATAGCCGCCCCTTTTACATGTCGCCGCCCTCCATCATCTGTTCAATTTCTAGGGCGACCTTATCTGCAGCTTTTGCCAACGTTGTACCGTCAAGATGGGCGTAGCGCTTGGTGGTGCGGGGGCTGGCGTGGCCCAGAAGTTTGCCCGTGGTGGGCAGACTTTCACCAGACAGGATTGCGTGACTGGCATAGGTGTGGCGCAGATCGTGCAGGCGGATGTCGGTCGGCAGATCAGCGCGTTTGCGCAAGGTGGCCCAACTGCCAGATATCGTAGCCAAATGACCGCCAGCGGCTTTTGCAGATGGAAAGACAAATTTGCTGCGCCCCTTATACGCGCGCAGGCGCGTTAAGCATCACATCGCGGGGGCCGGTTTTGGCATCTGCCAATATAAGGCGGTTGGTTTTCACATGTGACCACTGCAGGCTGAGCACTTCGCCTTTGCGACAGCCCGTCAGCAGGCAAAGCCGTATCGCTTGGGCAGGCAACCAATGACATCCCTCAGCGCTGGTAAGCACGCAGGCCAGTGCGCAGATTTGATCAAAGTTCAACATGCGCCCACGGGCTATGCTGCGGTTGCGCCGAATGGGGGCCGCTGGGTTGGGAAGATTGTGGGGTAGGTGCCCCTCGGATTTCCCCCAATTTATGATTGTGGTGAAGTGGCCGAGCGCTTGGTTTGCGCCACCCGGACGTTGTCTTGAGTAGGCATGGAACCAAGCCGCAACATGCGCATGTGTAATCTCGCCAATAGATTGATTGCCAAAGTTTGGCAGAAGTTGCGTCTCGACGTAAGCACGGAATGGGCCGACGGACGACGGCTTAAAGTGGGTGACCCGTTGTTCCATGAAGCGAGCAGACAAAGCGGCAAAAGTAATAGTGCTGGGCTGTGCATCCCAGATGGGCGCGTTTGGTTCCAGTGCTGCTGCACGACTGTAAAAGGCCAACCGCGCCGCATCGGGCGTGACCTCAGGCCAGTGTCCCAACGTGATCCTGCGGGGCTTGCCGTCAATGCGTTTGAAGATCATCCAAGTCTTGGTGCCCCCGGGCAGAATGCGCAAACGAAGCCCTTTGCATTGACTGTCGTCCACTGCGTATTCGCGAGTGCTTGGCTTAAGGCTTTCGATGTGATGTGGGGTGAGGAGTGCGGCAGGTCTCATTTGGCACCCCGATTATATTTGCGCCATTGAGACAGGCCCTTGAGGAATGTTTTTGGATCAAGTCCTTCTTCGGAACAAAAGTCGCGTAAGGAGGTCTTTGACTTCAGGTAGCGCGCGAAGATGGGTTGGCTTTGGGGTAACGACAGCCGCTTCTTGGATGGCGTAAATGCGCGATCCAGATGTTTGCCAACACGTTCGCTGGCATTTGCAATATGGGCGTGGTCCAAATGTGCATAGCCTGCGGTGGTTTCAATATCGCGATGCCCTAGCAGCCCACCAACAATGCGCAGATCAAAACCCTAACGGACAGCCACTGAGGCAAAGCTATGCCGCAGATCATGGATGCGCAATTTTGGTCTTTTAAGGTCACGACGAACAATCTTCCAAAGTTGGGAAAGCTCCACCTCTAACCCTTTCGGATTGTCACCTGCAAAGATTGCAGAACCTGTGCGGGGCAGGGATGCCAGAAGGTTGCGTACAGGCTTGCCCATCCAAAGCGATTTGGGGCCCGCTTTTGCGTCAGGCAGGGATATGCGGGGACCATCGTGTTGATCCCATCGCGCGGCCTTCGCTTCGCCTTTGCGACAGCCCGTGAAAAGGATAAAACGGATGCATGCAACCGCTTGAGGAAACGCGTTTGCTTGGGCGCATAAAACATCATTCAGTCGCTTGTATCCATCTGCATCTAGGTACTCTGCTTTGAAGTCAGATTGATGACGTCGCAATCCCGCACAAGGGTTCTCACCAGGTCGTCGTAATCCCAACAGTTCCGCGTGGCGCATCAGGCCGGAAAGCACCGCCAGCACGCGGTTGCCCGTACCCGCAGAACCGATCAAACCGCGTCGCCATTTGAGGACATCTTGCCGCCTCAAAGCAGCCACGCGCATTGTGCCAAGCACTGGCACGATATGAACGCGCATACAACGAGCGTGCGCTTTGAGCGTTGCTGGTTTCCATTGGTGTTGGCAGTCGGCTAAAAACCGTTCAGCAAAATCTTTGAGGGTGGTGTTTGGATCAGGAGGTGCCGCTTTTTGTACCAACTGCTCAACGATGACCCGCGCTTGAGCACGGGCCGCTGCAACGCTGATGTTGGCAACGTCGCCTATCTTACGCCGCACTGTTTTACCCTCGCGCCGTGTTTGCATCACCCAAGTGTGGTTAGCCCCGCGCAGGCGTTGCGCAAGTTGCGGCACCTCTTTATCCCAGATGAATGTGTCGCGACTGGAAGCGTTGGTTCCAGTTTTTGGATCGGTGTTGATAGCCGTGCTTGTGTCGTTCAGTTTAAGATTGAGAACCATGTTTGGTCTCCTTTGCTTGCAGGTTACAAATCCACGCAAACCTCAGGGAAGCACCCAGGATACGCGGGGAAGCAGAGCAAACAGAACCCGCCCAAGCGCCATAACGGCTGTGCGGATCCCCAGAGTCTCAATCATTACATTGGGTTACACCCAATACATTTTGGCCAAATCGGCCCTGTGGGCCTCGTAGTTAGGTCACACTCTACGCAGTATGAGAATGTTCTTGACTGAATTACAATCCATAAGTAAGTATAATATTACTTACTTATACGGGATTTGATGAAATGTACGCGCAGACCAATCACGCAAAATTGCAAGAGGCAGAACATCAGAAGCCCCTTGGAAAAGACGAGCAAATTGTTACCGCCGTGCGCCATTGGACCGATAATTTGTTCTCGTTCAGGGTAACGCGACCGCAGAGTTTGCGTTTCAGATCAGGTGAATTTGTCATGATCGGGCTTGAGGGCGAAAACGGAAAGCCCTTGTTAAGAGCGTATTCAATTGCCAGCCCCAGTTGGGATGAAGAGCTTGAGTTCTTTTCTATCAAAGTACCAGATGGCCCGTTAACATCGAGGCTGCAGAAAATTCAGGTAGGTGATAGAATTCTTTTGAAAACCAAACCGACGGGCACGCTGGTACTAGATGCGTTGATTCCAGGGAAACGTCTGTTCATGTTTTCAACCGGAACTGGTATTGCCCCGTTCGCATCCCTGATCCGCGACCCAGAAGTCTATGAAAAATTCGAGACAGTGGTTTTGACACACACGTGTCGTCAGGTTGCTGAATTAGAATACGGGCGAACCCTTGTCGAAAATCTAGAAAACGACCCATTAATTGGAGAATCGATTTCCGGAAAGCTTCTTTATTACCCAACGATTACGCAGGAAGAATTTCAAACCCAAGGGCGGATCACTGACCTGTTGTCTAGTGGTAAACTATTTGAAGATCTCGATTTGCCCCCGCTTAATTCCGCCACGGACAGAGGAATGATTTGCGGCTCGATGGGCCTGAATAATGATCTCAAAGCAATCCTCGAGGCACAGGGCCTTGTTGAAGGTTCTAATAACCGTCCAGCCGAATATGTGCTGGAAAAAGCTTTTGTTGGATAGGAATTTCTATAATGACTTATGTCGTCACCGAGAATTGCATCAAATGCAAATATACTGATTGCGTGTCCGTTTGTCCTGTCGACTGTTTTTATGAAGGTGAAAATATGTTAGTCATTCATCCTGATGAATGCATTGATTGCGGTGTCTGTGAACCTGAATGTCCAGCGGACGCCATCAAGCCGGACACCGAATCTGGTCATGAGACTTGGTTGAAATTGAATGCGGAATTGGCCGAGCAGTGGCCCGTTATCGATGAACAAATAGATCCACCTGCGGATGCAGACCAATGGTTGGGCAAGCAAAACAAGTGGACCGAACTGTCGCGCGAACCCGCCGCCAGACCTTAACCAAAAGGGAGATGCAGTTATGGTTTTGATAAACACAACCCAAAGCGTTCAAACCGTTGTCACCACATACGAGGTAACCCCGGGAACATTTCTTGACCTGATGGAAGAACTTCAGAAAGCTTTTGAGTCTTTCATTCGACATCAAGATGGATTTATCGGTGGCGCAATCCATGGCAATGATGCGCAAACTAGAATTGCAAACTATACACAATGGCAATCTCGAGACGCTTTCCAAGCAGTCACGCGTTCAAGCGAAATGCGCAAGAGGGCGCGAAAGTTTAGCGAACTCAGCAAGAGTTTCGAACCTGTCCTCTACGAAGTAGATTCCGTTTATTAGTCTCTCAGAGTAGATAGATAAGTAGAGAAGGGGCACAGAGTGCAGAGTCTGGGATTTTCATCTCCATTTTGGCCTCTCAAGGCGCTGGCTTCAGCAAATCAACCCGGTGTTCTAGGAATCATCATTGGCATCGAAGGCCCGTCCTACCGCCCTCTCGGTGCAACAATGGCGATATTTCAGGATAAAAGCGTCGCAGGATCCTTGTCTTCGGGTTGCGTCGAAGCAGACCTAACACATCATGCAATAGAGTGTTTAAATTCGGGTGAGCCAAAGATCGTTCGCTACGGAGTTGGCTCTGGCATCTGTGACATTCGCCTTCCTTGTGGGGGTGGTATTCAAATTCTGTTGGTCCCGAACCCATGCCGTGAAGAACTTGCAAAAGCTGAAGCGCTTGCCACCAAAAGGCAGGAATTTACGCTGCGTGTAGACACCGATACAGGCCAGATCCAAATTATGACCTGTAACGAACAAACGCATGCGGGTTCGGTGTTTTCCAAACGGTTTTCGCCTGACATTCGGTTTCTGATTTTCGGCAAGGGAGCAGAGGCAAGCACGTTCGCACGTTTGGTCAACTCAGCAGGATATGAGCATGTGATACACTCACCCGATAAGGCCACGCTTGCTGACGCTACTTTTGCGCAATGCAATGCAAACCATTTGACCAGCCTTAAAATTCCAGAGGATGAGGTCATCGACGATCAAACCGCGATTGTATTGTTTTTTCATGACCACGAGATGGAATTGCAAATTTTGGCTACTGCGGTGCAATCATCGGCATTTTACGTCGGTGCACAAGGCAGCCAAAAGGCGCATCAAGCAAGACTGTCCGCATTGAAAAAAAGCGGTACGATCGGAAATGCGTGGAATTCCATTAGGGGCCCAATCGGGCTTATCCCTTCTGCACGCGACCCGCGTGTTCTTGCGGTTTCGGTATTGGCTGAGATCCTAGAGGCGGAACAGGGTGTGGTCACATAGATCACACCATTATTGACCAGTTAGGGTCGTCAGGCCGGAACGATTTGGCCAAGTTGCCCCGGAGCCTGAGTAAACGTATCGTGCAGCCAGATCAGAATACCGATCCCCGACGCGATGATGACTACATGGCCGCCGTCTCTGAAATGCTAAAAGCAGTATGCGTCACGCTTAGTTAAAAGCAATCGATGTGGTGAAAGAATTTTGAAACCAATGCAATATGGGATCATATTTTAACCGGTCACAGATCAATGCGGCCCCGTGCCCACATTCAAATTGTTTTTATTTAACATAACACTCATTACGCGAACCACCACTCACACTAATTCCACCACCTATCACGGCCCTAAGATCACTCATCTTTATCCAGCGCGTAAAACTTTACTTTGCGTGATCAGGAAAGGTTTGTTTGATGTAATACAACAACGCAACGCGCTTTGTGCGTGGCATTCAAAGCACCCCCAAAGATAAAGAGACAACAGAAACTAAATTCACCGTTGGAGATACTCTATGGGAGTTTGATTTTGGCGGGTATTAAACAGCAGTAAATCCGCCTTTAGTTAGAAATATCTCGTCTAACGAACACACCTACCAAAAAGTGACAAAATCCCTCATCATTAGTGATGCAGAAATTCGTGAAAAACTCGGCCAAATAGATCGTGAGCACATTAAAGACCTCACCCTTGAAATAGACAAAGATATGGTTCGCATCAAAGAAAGGCAGATTGAAAGATGAACAAAGAAACAAACAATAGGACAACGCGGCTCAAACAATGAATGGAAGCGGAATTTTACGGTCAAAAAGCCAAGCCCGTTGTTCTTAAACTTCAGCTACAAACTGTTCGTTGCCAATCAGAAAACGGTCCCGCATTCTTTGGTTGATCTCACTACGAATAGGCACATAATTTGAACTTGCTTCATTTCTATTGTCTGCTTCGAATTCGGCGTGTTTCTCAAACGCATCAATGATAGATTTCGTTCCACTGGCGGCCAGCGTCTCGTAACTGAGAAATTTAGCTTTCGGGATCAACAGGTCCTGATGTGCTTTCAATCCCAATTCCAGATTACAGATATAGCGGATTTTTTTGCGAATTTCGCGCTCGTCAAAAGGGATGCGCAATTTATTTTGCGGGTTTTCGGTACCCTCATAACGATGCCACTTATTGCTTGTGACGGCCAATTGAATTGAGATTGCTTGCGCGACAATATCTTCTCGGAACAAGACGACCGAAGGGCCGGAAAAATCAAGGCGGTTCATCACATCACCTTCGTTGCGTAGCATTTTCCAGAATTGAAAAGTCATTTCATGCGCAAAGAGGCCGTGCGTAGCGCGCTTATGCTTCACCGAATTTACATAATCTTCCCAAGAATTGACCCCTAGATATGACGCAATTCGCAGAATTTTGTTCGGGTGGAAATATTCGCTTGGCTTCGGAAAGCCGGCTGAAAATAGAAGAGAGCCCAACCAAGTCGAGCCGGTGCGGGCTGTAAACCAAATAACAAAATCTTTATCGGGCGGCTTGGGATGGCCGTCTATTGGCGCGACCTGCCGGAACGGCAGCGCATTCAAGGCCTTTGTTCTAGGGCTCGGCGGAAGGGTCGGTGTCATCTGACATCTCTCTCTGGCGTTTGGTGCTTAAACGCGGTATCAAACCGCTGATCTTAAACACAGTTATTGGGCCATTGTAACGTGAAAATTGATATGCCTGCGGAGGCGAACTTCTTCTCTTCAAGAGACGCTATTTCCCAGTTCCTGTTCCTAGCTGATTTACCTCAAGCAGTTGATCTTTGTGTTGTATTGGGCGCACCGTCTTACACGAACATCGATCCTGCGATTTCACTTTATCACGCGAATCTTGTAAAAAACATCGTAATCACCGGCTTTGGCCCAAAGGGCATGCGTGCAGCAGACGACTTCGTGCCAGAATATGCTGGCTTGCTGGATCGAGCCTTGCGGGCGGGCGTTCCACAAAGCGCAATTTTGCTGGAAAAGACAGCAACAAACACGCTAGAAAACTTTGTGGAAACAGCAAAAATTATTGAGGCCGAGTTTTCATGGAACGCCATCAATTCTATTGCGATTGCAGGCAAACCTTTGCACATGCGCCGCGCTCAGATGACAGCACGCAAGCATTGGCCTCAACATGTAAAACTAGTCATGTTGCCAACTATAAATTCCACCGACCTTCAGGCTGATACTTGGTTCCGCTCAGAACTAGGACGCAAGCGAATACTGACTGAATTGGGATCGATCGCACAGTACAGTTTGAAGAACGACATTGGGGGTTCTGAATGCTCGTCAATTCACCCCAAGCCATGCCCTACCATGTGCATCTAGTAGGCATTGGCGGTGTTGGAATGAGCTCGATCGCTCATTATCTTCTTGATCTTGGTATTATAGTCTCTGGCAGTGATATTCGACAGAATGAGACAACAACGAAACTGGCGGCTCGGGGAGCCACAATCTTCTATTCCCATAAAGGTACTTGTGTTCAGGGAGCGGCTGTCGTTGTTACCAGTGATGCTATACCATCGGATAACCCGGAAATTGCGCAGGCCCACAAATCGGGAATTGAAGTCGTTAAACGGGCTGTTTTTTTGCAACGATTTTGTGCCGGAAAGAAGTCGATACATGTAACGGGTACACACGGCAAATCGACGACATCTGCGATGATCGCGTCCGTATTGTTCGGCGCTGGTGCTGATCCCTCGTTCCTTCTTGGTGATGAGGTTCACGGCCTGCATAGCAACAGCGGCAAAGCGTCAAAGGGTGCGCAAATCGTCGTTGAAGCCTGCGAAGCATTTCGCAATCTGTCATGTTACGCAACTGATTTTGCGGTTATCACAAATATGTAGCCTAGACGAGCCTGCGGGACACTTGTGGGGTTACTGTAGCTTGTCTCTGAGAGCTTCGTAAGGGGTCTGCCCATTGTGCGCGCCATGTGGTCTGGCGAAGTTGTAAAACCGTTCCCACTCGTCCAGCTTGGCCTCGAGATCGACATCACCCTTGTAGCTCAGGAGCTGATAGAACTCCTGTTGATCGGATCGGTGAGATCGCTCCACTTTTCCATTTAACTGGGGCGTGCCGCGTTTTATGTAGGCGTGCCTGATCCCAACATCTTCAACATGCCAATGGAATTTGGCTTGGAACTCGTGGCCGTTATCTGTCCGCACTTCACGAATACGGAACGGGAACTTTTCAATGATGTGATCAATGAAGTCGATTGCGCTTGCCTGCGTGTGTTTCTCGTAGATCTTAAGGGCCCGAACTCTTGTCGCATCATCGATCGCGGTGAACTGGAAGCGGCGTACTTTCTCGCCGCGTTTTCCTTTGAATGTCAGAAACTTGACGTCAACTTGGATATGGTGTCCTGGCACCTGTTTCTGATAGCGTTTTGTGTGTAATTTACGCATTCGTGTGCCTCTGGGTAGTCGGTTGAGACCATTGCGCTTGAGGATACGGTAAACCCCTGCATCCGAGATTTTGATGCCGTGATAGCGCGCCAAATACCGACGATCCTGATGGGCCCGAGGTGATACTTGCGGCGTAGATACAGAACCTTCTCCACGATCTCTGGCGGCGTTTGATTGGCAGGGTTCTTTGGAATAGATTTGGCATTCTTCAGACCAGATTCGCCATGCTTTTGATACGCATCCCGCCATCTATAGAAGCTGGATCTCCCAATCCCAAAATACCGACAGGCTTTGCGGGCATTGCCGATCTTTTCGGCGTGTTGAAGCACCCTCAATTTGCGTTGAATGTCGCGTTCTTCGTTCGTCA
>AAXZ01000007.1 GCA_000169395.1 Rhodobacteraceae bacterium HTCC2150 | reverse complement strand
AACCCAAAACGGCGCCAAGAACCAGCCAAAACGACGTGCCGCTCATTCCAAACAACCAAAGAATGATCGCACCAGCCAACATAGAAAGAACAAAGGTTAAAACCAAGATTTCACGATCGTCAACATCGGTACCTTTGACTTCTAGTTTTTCGATCAGTGGCTTGACTTGCACCTCGGCCCAACGCGTCAGCGCACCGGCCAACGCACCGATAATTAAACTTCCCAACATAAAAACACCTTTCAAGAGTGGTCTGACAGTGTGCCGCAAAATTTAACGTGCGCGTCAAGCAAGGGAAAGCATTTTCTTGGCTTCTGAGCTAAATCCAACTTAATGCATCCATTTGAACACTAATTTAACGCTGTTCATGTGCAAAACGGCTTTCCTTACGGCCAAAGCACTGGCAATAGGACAGGCAACAGAATAATTGATACGATGTGCTGCTAGCCAAAGGGGATGCAAGATGACGACGCTGACGATAACGCGACCAGATGATTGGCACTTACACTTGCGTGACGGCGATATGCTGACTGGAATTTTGCCTGAAACAGCCCGCGATTTTGGACGCGCGATCATCATGCCCAATCTGGTACCACCCGTCGTTCGCACCACAGACGCCATCGCCTATCGCGACCGGATTATGACCGCCCTGCCCGATGGTTCCACCTTTGAACCCCTTATGACCCTATATTTGACAGAGGATACTGATCCTGCTGATGTTGCTGCTGCCCACGCAAGCGGCTTAATAAAAGCCGTCAAATTGTACCCAGCAGGCGCCACGACAAATTCCGCAAGCGGCGTATCTGATTTTGACAAAGTGCGTCCAGTCTTGGAAAAAATGGCCGAAATTGGCCTACCTTTGTGTTTCCACGGCGAAGTGACAGATGCGGACATCGACATTTTTGATCGCGAGGCCGTGTTTTTGGATCGCGTGATGGATCCTATTCGACGTGCAAATCCCGATCTTAAGGTAACACTCGAACATGTCACCACCAAAGACGGTGTTGATTATGTGAATGCAGCCGAAAACATGGGCGCGACGATCACTACGCACCATCTGATTATTACCCGCAATGACATTTTGGTTGGCGGTATTCGCCCGCATTACTACTGCTTGCCCGTCGCAAAGCGGGCCTTGCACCGTGATGCATTGGTTGCAGCGGCCACATCAGGAAATGCAAAATTTTTCTTAGGCACAGACTCTGCACCGCATATCGATCCATTGAAAGAAAGCGGTTGCGGCTGCGCTGGATGCTTTACCGCCACCAATACCATGTCTTGTTTAGCGCATGTCTTTGAAAACGAGGGCAAACTTGAAAACCTTGAGCGCTTTGCCTCATTGAATGGTCCGGCGCATTACGGGTTGGCATCCAACGCCGACAAAATCACGCTAAGAAAATCTGAAACACCCGTTGAATTTCCGGCCAAGATCGAAACGGGCGCAGGGCCAGTGACTGTTTTTGATCCTGGTTTTCCATTGCATTGGCATGTCGCCGAATAGTTTACGCACATCCAGAACAAGCACGCCATCACCTAAAAGGAATATCAAATGATCCCAACATCCTTTCCCGCCAAAGAAGAAATTGCACGTTTGACCGCACGCATGTTGCTTGAAATCAAGGCCGTCGACTTCAATGCACGCGAACCATTTATCTATGCCTCAGGCCTGCCCGGTCCAACTTATGTTGATTGTCGTAAATTGATCAGCTTTCCGCGTATTCGCACAACATTGATGGACTTTCTTGCATGTACAGTTATGCGCGACGCTGGCTTTGAGGCGTTTGATAACGTGGCGGGTGGGGAAACCGCTGGTATTCCGTTTGGTGCATTGATGGCGGAACGCCTAGCATTGCCGATGACTTATGTGCGCAAAAAGCCCAAAGGTTACGGTCGCAACGCCCGCATCGAAGGCGTGATGACAGAGGGTCAAAATGTTTTGCTGGTTGAAGATCTGACAACTGATGGCGGCTCAAAAGTTTCATTTGTCGAGGCCATTCGTGAAACAGGTGCTACCTGCGGTGATACTGCCGTGATTTTCTTTTACGACATTTTCCCAGGAACCGAAAAGAACCTTGGCGATCACGGCATCAACTTGCACTATTTATGCACTTGGTGGGATGTACTGGCCGTTGCACGCGAAGACAAAACCTTCGATGAGGAAACGCTTGCCGAAGTTGAAAAATTCCTGAATGCGCCGCGTGAATGGCAAGAAGCGTATCAAGCCAAAAGCTAAAGCTTGTCGTACCCACGATTCGGCAAGTTTTCAAATTTCACAGGGGCACGGTCGAATTGGCCTAATTGCCTCTGTGGAAAGAGTTAACCGAACTCAAATAATTTTTTCGGCAAGTTTTCGCAAGATATCGTGGGGCGGTTGGTTTGGCTGACCAAATGTGGTATCATTTTTTTAAATGGTACATATCCACAGAAACATACATTTTGCCCAACTGAAAAACCGACGTTAAACACATCCCAAAGGGGATCAAATCAAAATGAACGAAATTGCGCCACTAAAGCCAACAGCTATCATCGCTGCAGATACAGAATCCCTGCCTCATAATATTGAAGCAGAACAACAGCTGTTGGGTGCAATTTTAACGAATAATGATCTGTTTGACCGCATTTCGGCAATTGTAAAATCCGAACATTTCTATGAACCCGTGCATCAACGCATTTATGACGTTGCCGCAACGCGCATCCATCGCAATGCTTTGGCCAGCCCAGTTACGCTAAAGCCCTTTTTGGAAGACGATGAGGGCTTAAAAGAGCTTGGCGGAACAACTTACCTTGCCCGTATGGCCGGTGCCGCAATTTCATCATTTGCGGCCAAAGATTATGCCCAAATGATCTATGATCTGGCGATCCGTCGAGAATTAATCGGCTTGGGGCGGGACATTTCAGCCAAGGCCGCGGCAGTAGATGTAGCCTCTGAGCCAAAAGATCAAATCGTTGAGGCCGAACAGCTGCTTTATAAGCTGGGCGAACAAGGCAAAACCGACAGCGGCTTTCAATCGTTTCTTCGCGCGCTAACCGATGCGGTGAATGTTGCAAATAATGCCTATCAGAACGACGGCAAAATGTCAGGCACCTCAACGGGTCTTGATGACATGGACGGAAAACTTGGCGGATTACACCGTTCAGATTTGTTGATCCTTGCTGGTCGCCCATCGATGGGGAAAACCTCGCTTGCGACCAACATCGCGTTTAATATCGCCAAGAAATATCGCAAAGGTTTGCGACAAGACGGTCTTGAAGGTGCCGTTGAGGGCGGCGTTGTTGGGTTCTTCTCTCTTGAGATGTCCGCTGAACAACTTGCCGGCCGTATTTTGGCAGATGCTGCCAGCATCGACAGCCACCGCTTGCGTTCCGGCGATATGTCCGAGCAAGAATTTAGATCCCTTGTCGAGGCAGCTAAAACGCTTGAGGCGGCCCCGCTTTATATTGACGACACAGCTGCCCTGCCTATTTCCGCACTTGCCGCACGCGCACGTCGCCTTAAACGGACCCATGGTCTGGATGTCTTAATTATCGACTATCTGCAACTTGTGCGCCCCGCCTCGGCCAAAGACAGCCGCGTGAATGAGGTTTCGGAAATTACCCAGGGTCTAAAAGCAATTGCCAAGGAATTGGATATTCCGGTAATCGCCCTTTCCCAGTTGTCCCGTGCCGTTGAAAGCCGCGAAGACAAACGCCCACAATTGTCAGATTTGCGTGAATCTGGATCAATTGAGCAAGACGCCGACGTTGTTATGTTCGTGTTCCGCGAAGAATATTACAAAGAACGTGAAAAACCGGGTGATCACGAGTTGGACAAGTTGGCAACTTGGCAAGAAGATATGGAACGCCTGCACGGCAAAGCCGAAGTTATCATCGGCAAACAACGTCACGGCCCAATTGGCACCGTTGAACTTAGTTTTGAGGGGCAATTTACAAGATTTGGCAACTTGGCCAAGCCTTGGCAACAAAGCGGCGATGGTGAAACGAGCTTTTAAAGGCGGGGTATGACGTTTTTTAGTCGACGTGATGCTTTAGGAATGGGTGCGGCAAGTGCCGCAGGCCTACTATCTGCAGGAAATGTAATGGCTGGTGTTCGTCAAGGATTTAAAGTTCCGGCAGAAGAAGACGCCCATGAGGCGACCTTCATGCAATGGCCTGTGAACAGACAAGTGCACCCAGATCGGGTCTTTCTGGGTATGTTGCAACAAACAATTGCAGATATTGCTAATACAATTGTTGATTTTGAACCAGTTATCATGCTGGCCGCCAAAGCAGACCACGCCAAAGCAAGGCGTTTTTTGTCAAACAAAGTAGAACTATGGGACATCCCCACAGAAGACTTGTGGGCAAGAGATTCCGGTCCCTTATTTGCCATTAACCCTGAAGGGCAGCGCGCCATCACGCAGCTAAATTTCAATGGATGGGGTGGCAAACAAATTCACAAAAGAGACGGCAATATTGCTGCCGAGGTAGCGCAGGTACTGGATTTACCCATTCGTGACACTGGTTTAGTTGGCGAGTCTGGTGGCCTTGATCAAGATGGGCGCGGCACGCTGATTGCCCATGAAAGCAGTTGGGTCAACAAAAACCGCAACAATCTAACACGCCCTCAGATCGAACGCCGACTGCTTACGGCCTTTGGTGCGGATCGCGTCATTTGGGCGCCGGGCCTTTGGAATGAGGACATTACCGATTACCATATCGACAGCCTTGCGCGTTTTACCAGCCGTGATCGGGTATTGATCCAGTTGCCAGACAACCCAGATGAAACTGATCCTTTTCACATGGCCGCGCTTGAAACGCATGACATCTTACTTGATGCAGGGTTGACGTTGGATGTGATCCCAGAACCAACGCGACCGCGCGTAAAATCCTTGGATTTTGTGGCGTCTTACGCGAATTATTATGTTTGCAACGGTGGGCTGATCGCGGCCCAATTTGGTGACCCTGTGACCGACGCAATCGCATTGGCCGCCCTTAAACAGCACTATCCAAATAGTGAAATCGTCACCCTAAACGTCGACCCCTTGGGTGAGGTCGGTGGCGGCATTCATTGCGCGACCCAACAAATGCCTGCCACATGAGTTGGATTAAACGAAATGCCGAAACTGTAACGGCCATCGGCACAGCAATCACCGCTTTGGTTGCCGTTTTGGCGTTGGCAGGCGTCAAATTGCAAATCGATGCAACGCAACAATTGCACGACACGCAAGCAGGCAAAGAAATTTACCGCGAGTTTTTATCTCTTTCTATTAAAAACCCCGAACTCGCCCGACCTGGGGACTGTCCAAACTTCACACCAGATCGTGCCATTTCCTATGATTTCTTTGTGGAACATCTTTTGTTCACCGCAGAAGAAGCTGTTTTGTTTGATGAAAATCTGGCTCTATCTTTTGAAAATCTTCTTTCAAACCACGGATATGCGATTTGTGGTGAGGCGGCTTGGACAGGTTATACCGAAGACGTAAACAAGATGATTTCGCGCACCCAAAAACGTATTTGCCCCGAATACCCAACGTGTTCTGAATAATTGGCTCAATTGCTTTCGCAAATTGATCGCATTTTCCTACTTAAACCAATCACAGCTTGACCTTGGTCAAAGATTTGTCAAAAACAATGCATGGCTAGTGGTAATTTAAAAATCGATCTGAATGCAATTGCGCGCAACTGGCGTGCCCTTGATGCAATGTCGGCGGGTGATGTGGAAACAGCCGCCGTTGTTAAGGCAGATGCCTATGGTCTGGGCATTGGCCCTGTGGCAAAAATCTTAGCCAAGGCCGGCGCACATACGTTTTTCGTGGCAACAGCCGAAGAAGGCGCCGCTGCAAGGGTGGCCCTTGGAAATGACGCAATAATCAATGTGTTTTCGGGTCATATGGCAGGTGATACAACAACCATTCGCGATTTCCACTTGATGCCGATGGTTAATTCCATTGAACAACTTACGAGACATTTGGAAAATTTGCCCAGCTTTCAATTCGGTATCCAACTTGATTCAGGGATGAACCGATTGGGCATGGAACCGCATGAATGGTCAGCCGTTGCTAGTTTGGCGCTGTCATCTGACCCCACCCTGATCATGTCGCATTTGGCCTGCGCAGACGATCCGGCCCACCCTCAAAACGCCGATCAACTATCACAGTTTCGCGCAATTACGGCAGGCCTTGATGTACCGCTTTCATTGGCGGCAACTGGTGGTACATTATTGGGACCAGCCTTTCATTTTTCCATGACGCGCCCGGGTGTTGGGCTTTATGGTGGCTTTCCATATTCAGACGCCCAAGCGGTGGTACGCTTGTCTTTACCCGTTATTCAAACCCGCGAAGTGGCTGTGGGTGAAACCGTCGGTTATTCAGCGTCATGGCGTGCGGAACGTCCTTCAAAAATTGCGACCCTGTCCGCAGGTTACGCAGATGGAATAACCCGTGCTTTGTCAAATGCTGCCATTCTTTACGCAGGTGATACACCCTGCCCACTGGCTGGTCGTGTTTCCATGGACTTGTTGACCGTTGATGTCAGCCATTTAGATCAGATGCCAAGTCATCTAGATCTGTTGTGTCCTGCACAAACTGTGGATCAAGTTGCCGAGCTTGGTGGCACGATTGGTTACGAAATATTGACCTCACTGGGCCATCGCTACGAACGCCAATACTTGGGGCAAGAATGATAGCTGCACTCGCGACTTTAGGGCAATCCACACTGGGCTTGCTTGCCGCAATCGGGCGTGTTTGTTTGTTTGCCTTTTCCGTTGTTACCCACATGCTGCGCCCCCCTTTCTACATTAGAGAATTTTCGCAAGCGCTTCTAAATATTGGCTTTTTCAGCTTACCCGTTGTCGGCTTAACCGCACTATTCACCGGCGGTGCGCTGGCTTTGCAAATCTATGCAGGTGGGGCGCGTTTTAACGCCGAGGCCGTGGTGCCATCAATCGTTTCCATTGGAATGGTCCGTGAATTGGGCCCCGTTCTAAGTGGGCTGATGGTGGCGGGTCGCGTATCTGCCAGCATCGCGGCAGAACTTGCCTCTATGAAAGTGACGGAACAAATTGATGCGTTGGTCACGCTTTCCAGCAACCCGTTGAAATATTTGGCCGTACCACGCGTGTTGGCGGCGACGCTTACCCTGCCAATTCTGGTGGCTGTAGGTGATAGCATTGGTATTTTTGGCGGCTACCTTGTTGGTGTGAATTCGCTTGATTTTAACGCAGCCGGTTATCTAAAAAATACCGTTACTTTTCTTGAGCTTTGGGATGTCACGTCAGGTCTGATCAAGGGCGCTGTGTTTGGCTTTATCTTATCAATAATGGGATGCTATCACGGAATGAACTCGGGGCGCGGTGCCCAAGGTGTAGGGCGCGCAACAATTAACGCCGTTGTGTCCAGCTCTATTCTTATTCTTGCGGCCAACTATCTGTTAACAAGTCTGTTTTTTACATCATGATCGAGCTTAGAAACATCCACAAAGCCTTTGGTAAAAAGGAAATCCTGCGCGGGATGAACTTAAGCGTGCCCAAGGGTGAAAGCATGGTCATTATCGGTGGTTCAGGCAGCGGCAAATCCGTGACATTAAAGTGTATTCTTGGGCTCATTGCGCAAGACAAAGGCGAAATCTTCATCGAAGGTAAGAATGCCCAAGACGCCACGGATCGTGATGCCTTTCTTGCGCGTTTTGGAATGCTGTTTCAGGGTGGTGCGCTCTTTGATTCAATGAGTGTTTGGCAAAACGTGGCCTTTCGCTTACTGCGTGGAACAGAGAAAAAGACGCCTCTCGAGGCACGTGAAATTGCCATAGAAAAACTGCGGCGCGTCGGCCTTTCGCCCGATGTTGCAGATCAATACCCTGCTGAACTTTCTGGTGGCATGCAAAAACGTGTTGGTCTTGCACGCGCCATTGCGGCTGATCCGGAAATCATCTTTTTTGATGAACCAACCACCGGCCTTGATCCCATAATGGCAGGCGTTATCAATACTTTGATACGCGAAATTGTTGTGGAAATGGGCGCGACCTCCATTGCGATTACGCACGATATGACATCCGTTCGAGCGATCTCTGATAAGGTTGCCATGCTTTATGATGGCGAAATTAAATGGACAGGTGCCGTAGGTGATATGGACACAGCAGATGATCCATACCTACAACAATTTATAACGGGTGCGCCCGACGGCCCGATAACAACCGCTTAACTTGAAAATGGCGATAGTTTCCCCACCTGTTAGGAAACGAAAAGGAATTTTTATGCTTAAGTTTGCCAACCTGTCTTTGTTAATTCTATTTCCACTGGCATGGTTTTCACCATTGATGCGGGCGGGTCTTTTACCCTTATTTGGATTGTCCGAAATCAGCGTTATTTCCGGATTACAAAGCCTTTGGGGATCAGACGTATTGATGGCCCTGCTGGTAACAGCGTTTGCGCTCTTCGCGCCCTATCTGAAAACGATTGGTTTGGCATTGGTGCATTTCAAACTAGCCTCGCCGCGCTTGATGCCGTTTCTTGGGGTTCTCGGAAAACTAGCCATGGCCGACGTCTTTTTGATCGCACTTTATATCGTGGTTGTTAAGGGAACGGGTCTTGGGCACGTTGAATCTGCATGGGGTTTGTACTTTTTCACAGCATGTATTGTGGCCTCGATCGTAATTTCCTATTTCACGCCGATGAAACGCTAGGTACAAACGAACATGGCTAAAGCAATCACCACCTTTAATTGCAACAAATGCGGCACGGTTCACAAAAAATGGGCTGGACGCTGCGATGGTTGCGGTGAATGGAACACAATTGTCGAAGAAGCACCGCTTTCGACGGGACCTAGTAAGAAATCCTTGGGCGGCATGCGTGGTAAGAAAATTCCGCTGGCTGATTTATCTGGGCAAGAGGCGCCCCCTGCCCGCACCAGCGCCAAGATGCCAGAACTTGATCGTGTACTTGGCGGTGGTTTGGTCGAAGCCTCAGCCATACTTGTGGGCGGCGATCCTGGCATTGGTAAATCGACGTTGCTATTGCAAGCGGCCGCCAGCTTTGCCCGTGTTGGCCTGAAGGTGATTTATGTTTCCGGAGAGGAAGCCAAAGCCCAAATTAGAATGCGCGCTCAACGTTTGAATTTGGCCGACGCCCCAGTGCAATTGGCAACGGAAACAAATTTACGCGATGTTTTAACCACGCTTGAGGCCGAAAAGCCCGATTTGGTGATTATTGATTCCGTTCAAACCATGTGGGCCGATAATGTCGAAAGCGCGCCGGGTTCTGTTTCACAAGTGCGGGCCGTATCCCATGAATTAACAACATTTGCCAAACGCAATGGCACCTCAGTTATTCTTGTGGGCCACGTAACCAAGGATGGTCAAATCGCAGGGCCGCGTGTTGTTGAACATATGGTCGACACTGTTTTGTATTTTGAGGGTGAACGCGGCCATCAATTCCGAATTTTGCGCGCTGTAAAAAACCGCTTTGGTCCAGCGGATGAAATCGGCGTCTTTGAAATGACGGGCACGGGGTTGGCCGAAGTTACGAACCCATCAGCTTTGTTTTTGTCAGAACGCGACGAGCCGGCCGCCGGTTCCGTTGTCTTTGCTGGTATTGAAGGCACACGGCCTTTGTTGGTAGAACTCCAAGCGCTTGTGGCGCCGTCATCCACGGCACAACCAAGGCGCAGTGTGATTGGATGGGATGCCGGGCGCCTTTCGATGATTTTAGCCGTACTTGAGGCTCGCTGTGGTATCTCATTTGCTGGTCTTGATGTTTACCTGAACGTAGCAGGAGGATTACGGATCACAGAGCCTGCCGCCGACTTGGCCGTAGCCTCGGCCCTGCTGTCAGCCCGTGAAGACATCGCATTGCCAGCTGATACTGTTGTTTTTGGGGAACTAAGCCTGTCTGGTGCGCTTCGCGCTGTCGGCCAGATGGAAAATAGGTTGAAAGAAGCCGAAAAACTTGGTTTCAGGACAGCAATTGTGCCGACACGTTCAAAATTGAGCGGTCCACCCGAAATTAACCTGCGGCAAATGCGGGATTTGATCGGTTTTGTTGGCGAAGTTTTTGGGGCAGAATAATCCCCTACAGGAAAGTTAAGAGGAGCACGCAGGAATGGACGGTTTCACAATAATTGATGCGGTTGTCGCAGTCGTCATCATCGTCTCGGCGATTTTGGCCTATAGCCGTGGCTTCATGCGTGAAACCATGTCGATCGTTGGCTGGATAGCCGCCGCGATCATCGCGTTCATGTTTGCCCATAAAGTTGAACCCCTCATTCGTGAAATTCCCTATGTTGGCGAACGTCTGGCGGGATCTTGTGAATTATCCATCATTGCGGCCTTTGCAGCGGTCTTTGCCGTTGCCCTTGTGGTTGTTTCCCTATTCACCCCATTATTTTCCGGCATGATCCGCCGATCCGTCCTTGGCGGCTTGGATCAAGGGCTTGGTTTTCTGTTTGGTGCCTTGCGCGGCATCCTTTTGGTCGCCGTGGTATTTGTGGTTTATGACCGCGTTGTGACAAACCAAACCGTTGCCATGGTTGACGACAGCCGCTCTGCACAGATTTTTGCCAGCATGCAAAACGAGATCAATGACCAAATTCCAAACGACGCACCAGGTTGGATTTTGGAACGCTACGAAGAGCTGGTTGGCACCTGTGGTAAAGTTACCCCAGGTGGCGCCGACGTCGGTGCCGTAGAAGGTTAAGTTCAGTTAAAGCGGTGACCAAATTGTCGCCGCTTTTTTTATTCGTGCAACATTTTCTTAAATCGGGATTCAAGCCCGTGACTTAGCCGCACGAAAGCCCTAAAAGATCGATAACAACCGCTGCCACGGATTCGGGAATTACATCCATATGTCACCTGCCGACACTTTGAAAAATAGCCCTGCGTTTCTTGCTCATCCATTTGATGACGACAAATTAAAAGAAGAATGTGGAATTTTCGGCGCCGTTGGTGTGCTTGATGCCGCTAACTTTGTCGCACTTGGCCTTCATGCCCTTCAACATCGAGGCCAAGAGGCCGGCGGCATTGTGGTCCATGATCCTGAACAAGGGTTCAATTCGGTTCGTCGTTTTGGCTATGTGCGTGATAACTTTACCAAAGCCAGCGTAATGGAGGCCCTGCCCGGCCCAATCGGCATTGGCCACGTTCGGTATTCCACGGCAGGTTCCAAAGGCAACACTGCCATGCGCGACGTTCAGCCGTTCTTTGGCGAATTTTCCATGGGCGGTGCCGCGATCGCGCACAACGGAAATATCACCAACGCGGATGCCTTACGCCGTGAATTGATCGAACACGGATCTATCTTTCAATCCTCATCTGACAGCGAATGCATCATTCATTTGATGGCGCGTTCTTTCCAGAACAGCCACACAGAACGCCTGAAAGATGCATTGCGCCGTGTTGAGGGTGCGTTTTCCGTGGTCGCCATGACACGCACCAAACTCATCGGCGTGCGCGATGCTTTGGGCGTTCGCCCATTGGTATTGGGAAAGATCGGCGACGGTTGGGTGCTTTCCTCTGAAACATGCGCTTTGGATATCATAGGTGCCGAATTTGTTCGTGAAATCGAACCCGGTGAAATGGTGGTGATTTCGGCGGAAAATGGCATTGAAAGCCATCGCCCGTTTGAACAGAAGAAATCGCGCTTTTGCATCTTTGAACATGTGTATTTCTCGCGACCTGACAGCATCTTGGGCGGTCGCTCGGTCTATGAGACACGCCGTCAAATCGGTGTAGAGCTTGCCCGTGAAAATCCGGTAGATGCTGACCTTGTTTGCCCCGTGCCAGACAGTGGCACGCCAGCTGCCATTGGGTTCAGCCAAGAAAGCGGTATTCCCTATGCCATGGGCATCATTCGCAACCAATATATGGGCCGTACCTTTATCGAACCCAGCGAGCACATCCGAAACATGGGTGTACGCCTGAAATTAAACGTGAACCGTGCGCTTATTCGCGGCAAACGCGTCATTTTGGTCGACGACAGTGTTGTGCGCGGCACAACCAGCCGCAAGATTAAGGAAATGATCCTTGATGCGGGTGCCGCCGAGGTTCACTTCCGTATTGCCAGCCCGCCAACACAATGGCCTTGTTTTTATGGTGTAGATACACCGCAGCGCGAAAAACTGCTGGCCGCAACCATGTCCGAAGAAGAAATGCGTAAGCATTTATCTGTGGACAGCCTGAAATTCATCTCACTTGACGGTCTTTACCGCGCCGTTGGCGAGGCCGAGGGGCGCAACAACGCAAGCCCGCAATATTGCGATGCATGTTTCTCTGGCCAGTATCCCGTTGAGCCTTCGGATCAAATTTCCAAAGGCTTCAAGCTTCAGGCCGCTGAATAATCCATCTGTTTGACTGGTTTTGACAATGAACGATACAAAACAAAAAACCGCCCTTATTACCGGTGCTAGTCGTGGCCTTGGGGCCGCTTTGGCGTTGGCGCTTGCTCCGACACATCATATTATCGCTGTTGGGCGCACAAGCGGTGCGCTTGAAGAACTTGATGATCGGATCAAGGCCGTAGGTGGCCAAGCGACATTGGCCCCCATGGATGTCACAAAACCAGACGCAATGGCGCATTTGTGCCGTGGTATTTTTGACCGTTGGGGTGGTTTGGATATTTGGGCACATACAGCCATACACGCCGCCCCACTTTCGCCTGTTGCCCATGTAGACGGGCGTGATTGGGCGAAATCTGTGACCATCAATGCAACAGCCACTGCGACCTTGATCCCCTTGATTGCGCCCTTGTTGGGCACAGATGGGCAAGCCGTCTTTTTTGATGATCCCCATCAAGGTGACAAGTTCTTTGGCGCCTATGCCGCCAGTAAAGGCGCGCAAATATCGCTGGCACAAGCGTGGGCCGCTGAAACGGCATCCACAGGCCCAATTGTGAAAATATTGACCCCTGCTCCAATGCCAACCGCCATTCGCGCTCGTTTTTTCCCAGGCGAAGATCGCGCAACATTGGCAGATATCACAAAAGAAGCGGCGCGTTTGGTTGCCGAGATTGCCTAAACGCCTAAGTTTGGTGGTTTTTTGTCTACATCGCGATAGATAGTTCTGCGGGCGCTTTACGCAAAGCCTTGCCTGTATTATGGGGGTGGAAGGGCAAAATAGGCGAAATCATGCGCATACTAATTACCAACGATGATGGCATTCACGCACCAGGACTAAAAACACTTGAGGCGATTGCAAATACCATTGCAGGATCCGACGGCGAAGTTTGGGTTGTGGCACCGGCATTTGAACAATCTGGCGTCGGTCACTGCATATCTTATACCAAACCGGCCATGATTGCCCAGCTTGGCGAACGTCGCTTTGCCGTTGAAGGGTCGCCCGCTGATTGCATCCTTGCAGGCTTGCATGATGTGATGGCAGGTCAAAAACCGGATTTGATTTTATCGGGTGTCAACAAGGGTAATAATGCCGCCGACAACACGCTTTATTCCGGCACGATCGGTGCCACAATGGAGGGGGTTCTTCACCACATTCCATCCATTGCGCTGTCGCAATTTTATGGCCCTGATAACGCAAGGCTTGATGACCCGTTTGAGGCGTCTCTTGAGCATGGTGCAGCAACCGTTCGCGCCATTCTTGATGCCGGTGAATGGGAAGAGGATCGCGATTATCGTTTGTTTTACAATGTGAACTTTCCACCTGTTCCCGCGTCTGCAGTAAAAGGGCGTCTTGTCGTGGCGCAGGGTTTTCGCCGTGAGACATTTTTTGGCGTTAAATCAGATACTTCACCATCAGGTCGTCGTTTCAATTGGGTTCAAGGTGGCCCCCAACACCACCGCACGGGGCCTGATACTGATGTCACGGCGAATTTGGATGGCTATATTTCCATCACCCCAATGCGCGTTGATTTGACGGCACATGATCGCATGGCTGATCTGAAAGCACGCATTGAAAGCACGCAATAAATGATCACCTCGGCCGAACAAAAAATGCAGTTTCTTTATGCGCTGCGTTCAAAGGGTGTGACGGACAAGCGTGTCCTTACGGCCATGGAAAAGATCGATCGAGCGGATTTCATCAAGGGCATTTTTGCCAATCGCGCCTATGAGGATATGCCGCTTCCGATTGCTTGTGGTCAAACCATCAGCCAGCCCTCTGTCGTGGCGCTCATGACGCAAGCGTTACAGGTGCAACCGCGTGATAAAATTCTTGAGGTGGGCACTGGCTCTGGATATCAGGCCGCCATTCTTTCTCAACTGGGACGACGCATTTACACAATTGATCGTCACAGACGTCTGGCACAGACCGCACAAAAGCTATTTGAGCGGTTGGACTTGGGCAATATCACAGTGATTTCCGGCGACGGCAGCTTTGGTTTACCAGACCAAGCCCCCTTTGATCGTATCATCGTAACGGCGGCTGCCGAGGATCCGCCTGGTCCCCTCTTGGCGCAATTGCGAATTGGCGGTATAATGGTGGTGCCCGTGGGCCAATCAGACACGGTGCAAGGCTTGATAAAAGTGACACGAACCGAAACAGGGTATGAATACGACGAATTGCGCCCCGTTCGATTTGTGCCCCTTCTTGAGGGTATTGCACCGGAATAGACGTGCCCCTAGGTAATAAAAACAAAGTTCGAAAAATCGGACACATATCGAGTGATGAGGAACAGCAGATGAGAAAACCAACCCAATCCTTGCGACTGGCAACGTCGCTCGTCGCTCTGTTCGCTCTTTCAGGCTGTCTTGATGGATTTGATCTGGATATGCGCGATGGTGGAACAGGCCTATCAACCAAAGCTGCGGCGGCAAATGCAGTTGCAGACCGTCCCCGCGCCGATGATCGCGGTGTGATTTCTTATCCCAACTTCCAAGTCGCTGTGGCGGAAAAAGGCGACACTGTTGCAAGTGTTGCCAGCCGTATTGGCATGGACGCCACTCAATTGGCCGCCCATAATGGTTTGCAGCCTGCCACCAGCCTAAGCAAAGGGGCGGTGCTGTCCTTGCCTAAACGCGTATCTGAACCAACGGTTGCAACAGGTGCCGATGCAGGTGGCATCGACATTACCACGTTGGCCTCGGCCGCCATTGATCGCGCCGATGGCGATACGGTCGCGGCCCCCGTCACCGTAACCCCAAGCACGCCAATCATACAGGCCGGCCCAGAACCAGTGCGTCACAGAGTTGAACGCGGCGAAACTGTATATTCAATTTCGCGCCTTTATAACGTGCCGGTTCGTGCCTTGGCCAAATGGAACGGGCTGGGCGCAACATTGGGCATTCGTACGGGTCAAACACTGTTGATCCCTGTAGCAGGTGAAGCCAAGGCCGTTGTTGCCGAAAATTCGGCACCTGGCGAAGGATCAGCCACACCTACACCGCCAAGTGCCTCGTTGGCATTGCCCAAAGACGACACAGTCACGAAACCTAAACCAGCGGCGACACCAGACTTGGGCGCCAACCAAACTGCCGCATCAGCCGATACAGGCCAGTTCGCCTTTCCGGTTCAGGGTTCCATCATAAACCCCTACAAAAAGGGTAAGAATGAAGGCATCGACATTGCAACAACCGCAGGCAAGGCCGTAAAGGCCGCGGGCAACGGCACCGTTGCCGCGATCACGCGCGACGTTGACCAAGTGCCCATTTTGGTCATCCGCCACAGCGACAACATCCTGACCGTCTATGCCAATATCGACGGCATAAAGGTAGCCAAAGGTGACAAAATCACCCGTGGACAAACCGTAGCCGTGGTACGCAAAAGCAATCCAGCCTTTGTTCATTTTGAAATTCGCAAAGGCTTTGAAAGCGTCGATCCACTGCCGTTTTTGCAGTAAGATTTTTGCCAATACCTGACTAAATTAAACCTGCGCCGTTCCCACACGTACCGGTACAATTTCCCTTTGAAACAACCAGTTGCTCAAGCAATAGCCTATTATCGTCTATTTTTTACATCGTTTAGTAAAAACTGTTTAACTTCTGGGAAAAGAGAACTTATTTTTCGGGTTGCGAAATGCGCCAATCTTTCATTTGTTTAGAAGAAACAGGACGATAGGAGACTTGCCATGACACCCCAGGAAAAAGTTACAAAGGTAAAACGATATTTCGAACTTATGACCGCTTCTGATATTGATGGCATCATTGCGCTGTTTGATGCGAATGCCCATGTGCTTTCGCCGTTTCTGGGCAAAATGGACGCGTCGGAATTTTTCAAAAAACTTGGAAACGCATCTGATGCAAGTAAGCTAACTGTTTTTGATGTGCTCTTGGGGGAAACCGGCGACCGCGCTGCTGCGCATTTTGAATATGATTGGACCCTAAAGAGCGGTGAACAGTTCACATTCCAAGGTGTCGATTATTTCAAATTCAGTAAAGATGGGCGTTTTTCGTCAATGTCGATATTCTACGACACGCATCCCGTTCGGGAAGATGTAGGTGACAAATACGCATCGGCCTGATCCAATGTGACAACGACGGCATCAACGGAAAAATTAGACCGAAACCCCGCGGCGCCCCGCCAAATCAGTGAAATACTGCCAAGCCACACGACCAGAACGCGAACCGCGTGTGGCTTGCCATTCAATCGCTTCGGCGCGCAGATCATCGTCGGAAATTTCAATACCATGCGCATCACAATATCCACGGATCATCGCCAAGTATTGATCTTGATCGCAAGGGTGAAAGCCCAGCCACAGACCAAAGCGATCAGACAAGGAAACTTTTTCCTCAACCGCCTCGGATGGATTAATCGCCGAGCCACGTTCGTTTTCGATCATGTCACGCGGCATCAGGTGGCGGCGGTTTGACGTGGCATAAAGAACAACATTTTCAGGCCGCCCCTCGATACCGCCATCCAACACGGCCTTCAGCGATTTGTAATGCTCGTCATCATGGGAAAATGACAGATCATCGCAGAACAGCACAAACCGCGCGTCTACATTTTTCAAAATCGCCAGCAATCGACCCACAGATGGTAAATCTTCGCGTTGCAACTCAACCAATTTTAGGTTCAGCCCCTCGCCACAAATCGTTCCATGGATCGCCTTCACGATGGATGACTTGCCCATTCCACGCGCGCCCCAAAGAAGCGCGTTGTTGGCCGCAAACCCATTGGCAAACTGACGTGTGTTTTCCAGCAACGTATCACGAGCACGGTCCACGCCGATAAGCAGATCCAAATCCACTCGGTTGACGTTTTCAATCGCTTCCAAACGATCCGGACCAACATGCCACACAAATGCCGAGGCCAGTGTGAAATCAGGTAGATCGGCGGGTGGCGGGCTGACCCGTTCAAGCGCCGCCGCTATTCGCGCTAAATCTTCTGGCTTCACGATTTTTCCTCGGGATGCTCGTCTTCGTCGTCTTCAAATTCATCGTCGTCAAATTCGTCGTCTTCATACCATGTACCATCGGCACGCATACGCGCCTCACGTTTGATTTCGATACGTTTAACGATCTGAATAGATATCTCATAAAGACCAAAGACAACAACAAACAAGATCACCTGCGTGAAGATATCTGGCGGTGTCACAAGCCCCGCCACCACAAGGATCGCCACGACCGCGTATTTACGCACGTGGGCTAGGCCCTTGGATGATACTAGCCCTGCCTTACCCAGTAGGGACAAAAGCACCGGCAACTGAAAACACATGCCAAAGGCCATGATAAAGGTAATCGTCAAAGACAGGTATTCAGCTACAGAACCTTGGAAGGTAATGCCTGCTTGGCCCAGGCCTTCGGTTGGGTCGGCTGCTTCACCACCCATTCCAAATTGTTGGAAATTCAAGAAGAAATCAAAAGCAAGCGGAATGACGACTAGGAACGCAAAACCGGAACCAAGGATAAACATGAAGGGAGAGGCCACAAGAAAAGGCAAAAATGCATTCTTTTCTTTGCTGTAAAGCCCCGGTGCAACGAACCGCCAAAGTTGATAGGAAATGACAGGGAACGCCAAAGCAAAACCGCCCATAATGGAAATGCGGATCGCTACAAAAAAGCCTTCTTGCAACTTAATCAAGATCAACCCGCAATCCTGTCCACGTTCATTAAGCGCCGAGCAAATCGGTTGCGTCATGAAGTTAAAGATCGGATTCCAGACGTAAAAACAAACGAAGATGCCGATAACAAAGGCAATTGCTGAACGGATCAAACGTGTGCGTAATTCGGCCAAATGCTCAATAAGCGGTGCGCTGCTGTCTTCTAGTTCGTCGGCGTTGCTCATGCTTTAGTCTCTGGCTTTTTTGTACGTGATTTGGGTTTGGCGGCTTTGGTAGTGGATTTAGGTTCGGATTTTTTTGCCACCGGTTTCGCTGCAGGCTTAGGTTTTGCTGCTGTGGCTTTCTTGGCCGCAGGTTTCTTCGGCGCTGATTTTTTTGCCTCTGCCTTTTTGGCAACTGCCTTTTTGTTAGCTGGTTTTTTAGCAGGCTTTTCCGCTTTTACGACTGGGCCCTCATTTTCAAGATCTTTGTCCGCCGTTTCAACCGCTTCGCGATCAAGTCGGGCTTGGGCCACTTCTGCGGATTTTTCGCGGATTGCCCGTACCTCGGCTGCGCGTTCTTGCGCTTGCTTTGCCCCATCAGCGCCCATTGCCTTTTGGCTTACACCGGGTTCCCATTTGTCAAAACTGTCAGCGGCATCTTTCAATGCGTCCAGCCCCATTGCTTTTGGGTTGGTTAAACCTTTTAAATCTTTGGTGATGTCACTAACGCCTGACGCATTTGCGGCATCCGACATTGCTGACGAAAATTCACGCGCCATGCGTCGAAGTTTAGCGGTGATTTTGCCTAGTGCCTGGAACATCACCGGCAAATCCTTAGGACCGACAACAATCAGGGCGACAACGCCCACTAACATTAATTCCATCCAACCCATGGCTTGAACCCTTTGTTTAATCTTAAGTTAATCCGCCGCGTATTTGCGGTGGTGCAAGCTTAGGATTTCTTTTCGGATTCTTCTGGTGTCACGTCTTTTGCCGCTTCTGCAATTTCCGCATCTTCAGCTTCTAGTTCAGCAGTGCCTTCTTTGACGCCCTTTTTAAAGCTGGTGATGCCTTTGCCAACTTCGCCCATCAGCGACGAAATTTTGCCGCGACCAAAAAGAACCAAAACAACAACTGCAATAAGTAGCCAACCCATTGGGGGAACGTTCGTCAAAATCATTGGTGTGTGCATTTTATCTCTCCTAATAGTGCCGCTGCGAACCACAGCGCTTTGCACTTTCTTAGGCGCTAAAATTCGTAAGTAAAAGCGAAACCGACCAAAAAAATGCGCAATTCGTATTAAAAATCGCATATTAGTGACAGTTACTTGTCAACTGACACTTTATTGTCAAATATGTTGAAATTAGGAACGACTCACATAGAAATGAGGGACGAAATGCGGCGTGCTGATAGACTGATTGATCTGATCCAAATTTTGCGCAGCGGCGGCGTGCATAAGGCCCAAGAAATCGCAGATCAACTGAATGTATCCCTGCGGTCAGTTTACCGTGACATGGATACGCTGGCTGCATCTGGTGTGCCAATTGTTGGGGAACGCGGAATTGGCTACAGGCTGACGGCGGCGATTACCCTGCCGCCGCTGAATTTGACCAAGATTGAATTAGAGGCACTGCACGTAGGGTTGGCAATTGTTGGCGATGGTGGTGACACCGATTTAAAGGCCGCAGCATCCAGTCTTTCTGGGAAAATAGATGCCGTTTTGCCAATTGACCGCCAAACAGCGCCTTCGGGTTGGGGATTTGCCACCTACCCATTTGCAGACGTGGCGGCGGGCTTTGATCACATGCCAACGATGCGTCGTGCGATCCAAGCCAAACAAAAACTCAAGATTAGCTACGCCGACAGTGTGGGTGACAAGTGCCAATCAGTTGTATGGCCTCTGGCACTTGATTATTGGGGGCGTGTCTGGACAGGTGCGATGTGGTGTGAAGAAACATCAACCTTTTTATCGCTAAGGCTGGATAAAATTACCGAGATGAAAACCATCCAGGGCTTGTTTGTCGATGAACCGGGAAAAACACTGGCTGATTTCCAAAAACTAAATCAGCGATAACCAACGTCGCACTAGGCGTCGAACACAAAACAGCGATCACGGCGGATCGTTAGCCAAAGTGGCGTGCCAACTTTGGGCAAGAAAACCGCCGGTACTGTCGCACGTAACGTAGAACCATCAAAATCCATTCGGAATTCCACCAAGCTTTCGTTGCCCATAAAGCGGGCACGTTCCACTATTCCACGTGCTGGTGTACCATGTTCCGGCGTGGGATTGGGGCCAGACCCTGAACGATCAAAGTCAATTTTCAGGTGTTGTGGGCGAAAGACAATTTCAACTTTGCTGCCATCAGGTTTGCCCGGTGCAAGGAACGCACCAAAGGCTGTATCAATCAATGCACCTTGTACCCTTCCCTCCACTACATTGATGTCTGAAAAGAACCCTGCCGCCTGACGATCAAGTGGCGCATTATAGATATTGTATGGCGCCCCACCCTGCACGATCTTGCCTTTGCGCATCAAGGCAATTTGATCCCCCATCCGCATGGCTTCGTCTGGTTCGTGGGTTACCAACAAAACCGCCGCACCCGCTTCTTTCAAGATTGCCAACGTCGCGTCACGGATTTCGTCGCGCAAACGATTATCAAGACCGGAAAACGGCTCATCCATCAACATGACCTTGGGACGGGGCGCAATTGCACGAGCCAAGGCCACGCGTTGTTGTTCACCACCTGATAATTCATGGGGGAATGCCTTGGCAAATCTGCCCATTTCCACGCGATCCAGCAATTCCGCGACACGTTGGTCACGCTCGGATTTGGCGATCTTCAGACCAAATGCCACGTTCTGTGATACACTCAGATGTGGAAACAGCGCGAAATCTTGAAACATCAACCCAATAGAACGATGTTCCGGTTGTGTGTGGATGCTGTCATCTGAAATTACCTGACCATCCAACAAAATACGACCAGAGTTTTGCCGATCAACACCCGCAATCATCCGCAATGTCGTTGATTTACCGCAACCAGAGGGCCCTAAAAGACAGGTCACTTCCCCGGCGTTAATGCGAAACGACACATCAGATACCACAGAACGCCCAGCAAAATCGCGGATGAGATGTTGAACCTCTAGTCTTGGGGGTGTTTTTTGTGTCACGTAGGCTTATCCGATGAATTTAATCAGGTTTAAATCGGATAACAGTCATGTTTCGGCGAAACAAGGGGTGCCGCCGAAACATCGTGGTTCAAGACCGTGTTAAAGCGTCGCGTTCACGCCGCCACCATCAAGCAAAATGTTTTGCCCGACGATAAAGCCAGCGTGTTGTGAACAAAGGAAAGCACACGCCGCACCAAATTCATCCGCCGTGCCGTAACGCCCCGCCGGAATAGTGGCGCAGCGGGCAGTTTTGGCTTCTTCAACAGTGATGCCTTGTTTTTCAGAAACACCACCATCAAGGGATTTTGCGCGATCCGTTGCGTGAATACCGGGTAAAAGGTTGTTGATTGTCACGCCCTTTCCAGCGACCTGACGCGATGTGCCTGCGACATAGCCCGTAAGACCCGCACGCGCCGCATTAGACAGGCCAAGAACCGCTAACGGTGCTTTTACCGATTGGCTGGTGATATTCACAACACGGCCCCAGCCACGATCCATCATGCCCGGCAACAATGCCTTCATCAACGTGATGGGCGTTAGCATATTGGCATCCAACGCTTTGATAAAATCTTCGCGTTCCCAATCATGCCACATGCCGGGGGGCGGCCCACCTGCGTTTGTGACCAAAATATCAACTCCATCAGCCGCCTTTAGAACGGCCTGCTGCCCTGCATCTGTTGTTACGTCGCAAGCAATCGTTTCGACATTAACGCCAAATTCAGACCGGATATCAGCGGCTGCCGCTTCCAATGCATCTGATCCCCGCGCATTCATCACCAAATCAACGCCTGCTTCGGCCAATGCACGCGCGCAACCCAAACCTAGTCCTTTGGATGACGCCGAAACGAAAGCCTTCTTACCTTTGATACCTAAATCCATGAGATCCCCATTTGTTTACCTTTTCCCAACCTATAACTGAGCGCAACAATAGCACCAGCGATTCGGCATAATTTAGTGACTTAGAAACAATCGCCCTAGAATTGCATCATTATCCACAGGGAATTGGCCCAATTTCGCCTTATGATTGTCTAATTCGGCATCTAGTAACATCCTCATTGACCTGTAATTAGTAACATTAGTAACGAGGAACCAAGAAAGCGTTGTGTTAAACAACAGTACATCCGGCAAATAGTTTTGCCCTTTGCACTTCGTATTTTTTGGTCATGTGAGATAATATGAGTATTCTGCCCAGTTTTGGCACTCTTGCCCATCAAACTTGCCAAGTATTTGATACTTCGGTATTTCGAGTCGTACTTGGGGCAAATTCACTCGATCCAACCGATCACGCGCAAAATCTAGTGTTGGGCGATATTTACAATCTTCACTCGGAAGCCAGCTCAAAAACACTTATTCATGTAACCGCGACCATCAAATCTGAGGGTTCGGAAAAAACGTTGCAGGTTGTGGCTCCGGGCTCGGAAATTGGCAAGGCTGGCACGCCTATCACACCGATTTCACGCCTAACATTTATGTCCGATGATGCAACTCTGACGGAAGTATTGGTGTTAAGCATCGGCAACGGTGACATCTGTATTCACCCGCTTCGCCCCCTACGCCCCCGTTTTGATTACACTTTACTGACCGCTGAGGCTGATACTGGTTACGCAGAATTCGCCACCGTTGGCATGGTTAGCTTCGCCCGTGGCACCAAAATTGAATTGGCGGATGGTGGCCATTGTGCGGTTGAGGATATCCAATCTGGCATGGCCCTTCGCACCCGCGATCACGGTGCACAACTCGTGCAATCTGTTTCATTTCAAACAGTTTCCGCAGAAAGCGTTTCTGCACCTGTTGTTATTCCAAAAGATTACATTGGAAATTCAGCCGAATTGTTGGTGTCGCCTGAATATCCGCTTTATCTGGCGGACAATCCCATTGAGCCGGGCGTTTTAGCCACAGAAGCGGTCACTTTGGCCAAAGAGTTGATCGATGATGATTTCGTATACCAGCGTAAAACTGGTGTCGTGGATTATTTCCAAATCCGCATGCCTGTTGCCGCAATAATTTTTGCAGAAGGCATCTGCGCCGCTGCAATGTATGAACCAGTACTAACAGAAGAAATACGCCCACGCCGAAAAATGGCCGCGATGCCGTCCCATAGCATCCGGCGTGTCAGCCCCCCAAAACACGCCCCCAAATCGGTTGTGAAATCTCACTTGGGCACGAAAACGGAACAACGCGCAGAACGCCCTGTTATCTAAAAAATTAGGAGCCGGCCAAACAAGCGGCTAAAATTCCGTTCAAATACCAAGAAAGCATGCCGCAACGTCGCGGTTCATCTTGCCCTTATCCCGCCTCTCGGCTATGGGGCAGTCATGTTAGACACAAGCCAAAATCGCCCGAAATTGCCCTATGAAATCGCCCGTCGGCGTACCTTTGCGATTATTTCGCACCCAGACGCCGGTAAAACGACGCTGACCGAAAAATTTCTACTTTATGGTGGCGCGATTCAAATGGCTGGACAAGTACGTGCAAAGGGTGAATCCCGTCGCACGCGGTCTGACTTTATGAAAATGGAACAAGATCGCGGTATTTCGGTTTCTGCATCCGCAATGTCTTTTGATTTCAAAGAGTTTCGCTTTAATCTTGTCGACACACCCGGTCACTCGGATTTTTCTGAGGATACATACCGCACACTTACTGCGGTTGATGCAGCTGTCATGGTGATTGACGGCGCTAAAGGTGTTGAAAGCCAAACCCAAAAATTGTTTGAAGTGTGCCGGATGCGGGATTTGCCGATCCTGACATTTTGTAACAAGATGGATCGCGAGAGTCGTGATACATTTGAAATCATTGACGAAATTCAAGAATCCTTGGCAATTGATGTAACACCAGCAAGCTGGCCCATCGGCATGGGCCGCGACTTTCTTGGGTGTTACGACTTGCTAAACGATCGCTTGGAATTGATGGACCGCGCTGACCGTAACAAGGTCGCTGGCAGCATTCAGATCAATGGCCTTGATGATCCGAAATTGGCCGAACATATTCCAGCCGCCGCCCTTGAAACCTTGCGCGAAGAAATTGAAATGGCGCGTGAATTGTTGCCAGCTATGGATCCTGTTGCCATGGCCCAAGGTACAATGACGCCAATTTGGTTTGGTTCTGCGATCAATTCATTTGGCGTTCAGGAATTGATGAACGGGATCGCCGATTATGGCCCTGAACCACAGGTCCAAACCGCCCAACCCCGTGAAATCGCCCCAGAAGAAAAGAAAGTCGTTGGCTTCGTTTTCAAAGTTCAGGCGAACATGGACCCAAAACATCGTGATCGTGTGGCCTTCGTTCGCCTTGCATCAGGTCACTTTAAGCGCGGTATGAAATTAACCCATGTGCGCAGCAAAAAAATCATGGCGATTTCCAATCCCGTGCTATTTTTAGCCTCAGACCGCGAGTTGGCAGAAGAGGCCTGGGCGGGCGACATCATCGGCATTCCAAACCATGGCCAATTGCGCATCGGCGACGCCCTAACCGAAGGCGAAGCACTGCGCGTAACCGGCATTCCATCATTTGCGCCAGAGTTGTTGCAAAACATCCGCGCAGGCGATCCGATGAAGTCTAAACACCTTGAAAAGGCACTCATGCAGTTCGCCGAAGAAGGTGCCGCAAAAGTATTCAAACCAATGATCGGATCGGGCTTCGTTGTGGGGGTAGTCGGACCGTTGCAATTTGAAGTTTTGGCCAGCCGCATTGAAATTGAATATGGGTTGCCTGTGCGGTTTGAACCCAGTCAATTTACTTCCGCCAGATGGATAACGGGACCCGAAGAAAACGTCACAAAATTTGTAAACATCAACAAAGGTCACATCAGCTATGATAATGATGGGGATTTGGTTTATATGACGCGTTTACAATGGGATATTGACCGTGTTGAACGTGATCATCCGGAACTAAAACTAAGCAGCACCAAAGAAATGATGGCTTAGAAAAATGAAATTGGCGGTATGAATTCCCGCCAATTTTCGACATGTTTCAGCCCAACTTTGCAATAAGTGGCGCATATCAGACACGAACAAGCCAGCAGCCATTGCAAACTGACAGGTAAAGCCTTGTTTTCTTGACCTTCCTACGCCTTTCGGGTACACGCACCACATCTGCTATAAGGGCAGATCAATGACGCGGGGCGCACAGATCTAAGCGGCCCAATAATTTGGTGGACCAATCCACCCAAGTATGGACGCTAATGACAAAATTTTCTGAACTAAGTCTGGACCCAAAGGTCCTGAAAGCTGTGGCCGAAACTGGTTACGAATCCCCCACCCCAATCCAAGCTGGTGCCATTCCCCCTGCGCTCGAGGGCAAAGATGTTTTGGGTATCGCCCAAACCGGTACGGGCAAAACGGCCAGCTTTACGCTGCCAATGATTTCACTTTTATCCAAAGGTCGCGCCCGTGCACGGATGCCGCGTTCCCTTGTATTGGCGCCAACACGCGAATTGGCCGCACAGGTTGCTGAAAACTTTGATGCCTATTCCAAGTATTCAAAGCTAACCAAGGCGCTGTTGATTGGCGGCGTTTCATTCAAAGAACAAGACAAGCTGATTGATCGCGGTGTTGATGTTCTGATCGCCACACCTGGTCGCTTGCTGGATCACGTTGAACGCGGCAAGCTTTTGCTAACAGGCGTTCAAATCATGGTTGTAGATGAGGCAGACCGGATGTTGGATATGGGTTTCATTCCCGATATCGAACGCATTTTCAAACTGACACCTTTCACCCGCCAAACCTTGTTCTTCTCGGCCACAATGGCCCCAGAAATTGAACGCATCACCAACACATTCCTATCTGCCCCAGTTAAAGTTGAAGTTGCCCGCGCGGCGACAACATCTGAAACAATCACGCAAGGCCTGATTTGGCATGAACCAAAACGCCGTGAATTTGGCGCCAAGGATAAACGCAATATTCTGCGCGCAACGATTGAGGCTGAAGGCGAAAAATGCACGAACGCTATCATCTTTTGCAACCGCAAAGTTGAGGTGGATATTGTCGCTAAATCACTGAAAAAACACGGCTATAACGCTGAACCAATCCATGGTGATCTGGATCAATCCCACCGCATGAAGGTATTGAACGGTTTTCGCGAAGGTGAAATTCGCTTCCTTTGTGCATCAGATGTGGCGGCGCGTGGTTTGGACATTCCAAACGTAAGCCACGTTTTTAACTTTGATGTACCGGGCCACGCAGAGGACTATGTCCACCGCATTGGTCGCACAGGTCGTGCAGGTCGCACAGGCACCGCCTTTACCATTGCCACGCCAAATGACGCCAAACAATTGGCCGCTGTCGAAGAACTGGTAAAAATGGCCATACCTCGCGTTGAAAACCCTTGGTCTCCCCCAACTGGTGGAAAAGCAAAGGACGAAAAACCACGCGAAGAACGCAAAAAACGCGAACCACGTAAAACGCGCGAAGATCACAAGTCCAAATCTGAAGATACACCCACAGAAAACACCCCTGCGGCTTCAGAAAAAACAGCGCAAAACGAGCCTGTTAAATCAGACGACAAAAACAACGCGCAACGTGAGCAAAAGCAACACGACCGCAATCAACGCGGTCGAGGTCGTGGCGGGCGTAATAACCAACAAGATCGCGGACCCAAGGTTTTGGGCATGGGCGAACACATGCCCAGTTTCATTGAATTTAGTTTTGAGGAACGTCACAAAGCTGATTTAGCAAACGCCCCAAAACCAGAAGAAGTCGAAGCGGTTGAGGAAACGGTTGTTGAGGCCGAAGTTGTTGAAACAACTTCTGAAAACACAACAGACACTCAATCAGCTGCGGTCAAAACGCCGGTTGTTGAGGATTCAGTGACTGAAGAAGTTGTGGCCGAAGAGACTGTCAGTGAAGCACCCAACGATACACCGGTTGAAACAGAAAAAGCTGAAACTGAAACTAAACCCGACCAATAGAGGTGGAGCGGCCAGTTTATGGCGTTAACACCTTTATTCAATAATCTCTAAAACAAAAAACGCCCGCAACTTGCAGGCGTTTTTTGTTTTATTGAACTTAGGTGTCAAAGCCACACCCGAAGCGGCATCCTATTGGGCAACCATTCGGCTGATCAAAACGATAACTTCTGGCTTCTTGCCGATCTGTTCATTGCTGACATGACGCACCGCACGACGAACGGCCTCTTCAATAGCGTCATCATCCGAAATCACGCGACGTTTGGCGCGGCTTAGCAGGTCATTAACAGCGTCTTCGATTTCTTCCACCAAAGGCCCGTTGCTTTTGCCAGTTTCCGCCAGACCTTTGACCTCGGCCCAAGCATCACCCGTTATGTCATCGTCTTCGTCAATGATAACACCCACAACAACAATACCATTCAAGGCCATGCGAATACGGTCGCGTACGATCCCATCAGTGGCACCAATGTGTTTGTTACCGTCAATGTAGATGCGCGATGCATCAACGTATTCCACGATCTCTGGTTCTGATCCTGACAGGTCAACCATGGCCCCATTGGGTGCAATGATGCTGGCAAATCCATTGGCATTCGCCATTTTCATATGGGTACGCAAATGGCGGTGTTCACCGTGCATCGGAATGATCATTTCAGGCTGCATTATCTGATGAACGCGTGCCAAGTCTGGGCCATTTGCGTGGCCAGAAACGTGGTATCGCCCTGCGTAATCATCAATCACATCAACGCCCATTTCAGAATAGGCATTGATAATACGCGCCACACCATTTTCATTTCCAGGAATTGTTTTACTTGAAAACAAGAAGGTATCGCCATCACGCACCTTAAGGCCGCGATATTTACCACGGCTAAGTTGCGCACTGGCAGCGCGACGTTCACCTTGGGACCCTGTCACCAGCAACATCAAGTTTTCGCGGGGCAATTCACGGGCATCATCTGCTGAAATGGTTGGTGGGAAATCGGTCACAACCCCCGCTTCAATACCAGCGGAAACCATACGATCCATGGCACGACCCAGCAAAACAATGCTGCGACCCGCCGCGACACCGGCATTCGCCAATGTGCGTACGCGGGCAATGTTACTGGCAAATGTTGTTGCCACGACCATGCCGGAACAACTGGCAACCAATTCTTCGATCGCGGGACCAACCGAGGATTCAGAACGACCAGCTTCTGGCGAAAATATATTCGTTGAATCACAAACCAAGGCTTTAACGCCACCTGCTGCAATCGCTGACCAAGCCGTTTCATCAAATGGTTCACCCAAGCCCGGTGTCTCATCCAACTTAAAGTCGCCGGTGTGCACGATACGGCCCTTCGGTGTGTCAATCACCATGCCAGATGCCTCAGGAATGGAATGGGACACGGGCATAAAGCCAACCTCAAACGGGCCAACAGATACCGTTTCAGGCCAAGCGCCCATAATGGTGACTGCATCCGCACCAATGCCATGTTCAGACAATTTGCGCCGTGCAATCGCGCCGGTAAATTTGCGTGTGTAGATCGGCGTTTGGAACTTGTTGAACGTATGGCCAACAGCGCCAATGTGATCCTCATGGGCGTGCGTAATAAAGATCGCCTCAAGACGATCCGCGTTATCCTCTAGCCACGTCATATCAGGGAAGATCAGATCGACCCCGGGTGTTGTGTCCATATCAGGAAAGGTCACGCCAATATCCACTAGGATAAAACGTTCTTTGCCAGGTTTGCCATAGCCATACACATAGGCATTCATACCAATTTCACCTGCCCCACCTAGGGGGAGGTAAATTAATCGCTCATTTTTCATTACTTCGCCTTGTTATACGCGTTGATGACCGTCAGGCCATGCATCGTCAAATCGTCATTCAGATGGTCAAACATCGCATGACCTTGTTGGAACAAAGGTGCAAGGCCTCCGGTTGAAATAACCTTCATTTCACGGCCTCTCTCTTCTTTGATTTTGCTAACAATCCCGTTAACAAGCCCGACATAACCCCAAAACACGCCAGATTGCATGCAGGCCACCGTATTGGTGCCAATCACATGATCAGGAATGGTAACGTCCACATGCGGCAAAGCCGCAGCTGCCTGATGCAACGCCTCAAGTGATAGATTTACACCCGGTGCAATGACACCACCAACATAAGCGCCATCATCGGCCACAACATCAAAGGTGGTCGCGGTGCCAAAATCCACCACGATAAGATTGCCCCCGAAAAGATCGTGTCCAGCAACAGTATTCACCAACCGATCAGGGCCAACTTGTGTTTCGGCATCCACACGTACCTCGACCGGTAATTTACATTCTGGTTTGCCAACAACCAAAGGACGGCAATCAAAGTATCGATTGCAAAGAACCCGCAGGTTGAACACAACCCGTGGCACTGTGGATGAGATAATCACCTCATCAATTTCCACGTCCAATTTGGCCAGCTGCATCAAGCTGGACAGCCAAACATAGTATTGATCACCGGTTCGCTGCCATTCTGTGCTGGTGCGCCAAGTCGCCAAAAATTCCTGACCATCCCAAATGGAAAAGACAGTATTTGTATTGCCGCAATCAATTGCCAAAAGCATGGGGTTGCCCCTTTCAGAAAAAAACGTCGCCGGCGGGGATACTCACCCTGCCTTGCGCGGTTAATAAAACAAGTGCGCCTTGTTCGTCCACTGTGTCAAATGTGCCCTCAAATTCCTCGCGCGTGGTTCGTGCAATGATCCGTTCGCCTAAACGTGCGGCGCGCGCCAGCCAAGCGGTTCGAATTGGTTCAAACCCATAGGTTACGAACTGTGCCTCCCATTTGGCATAAGAGGCGGCCAGCACATCAAGGAAATCTTCAGGTGACACTTGTACGCCCATGGCACCTGCCAATGAAACAGGCGCTACGGCTTTGGTTTCAAGCAATTCTGAATCTGGTGCTGTTAAAAGATTAACTCCAACGCCAATTGCCAAGTGATTGACGCCGGATCCAATGCCAATGCTTTCCAGCAATATACCCGCAACTTTGCCACCTTGCATCAAAACATCATTGGGCCATTTCAACGCCAAACCATCGGTGCGGCCCGTGACGGCCACAAATGCATCATAAAGTGCCAGACTGGTAACAAAGGATCGAAGCGCCACGCGATCAGGCGTTTCGGTCGGTTGCATCACCAATGTTGCTGAAAAATTGCCCTGTTGATGGGCCCAAGGGCGGCCACGTCGACCACGTGCTGCGGTTTGGCTTAGGGCCAAAATCCAAGTGGGGCCAGAAAGCGAGGCCGCGATACGTGCGGCCTCGGCATTTGTACTGTCGATTTCGGCGTGGACAATGCGCCCAACACCCTGTGGAAACTTAATTGACAAGCGCCTCAGCAGCCATTGCCGCCAAATGCTCTATTCCAAACAAGTTAATCACACCAACCATCATGATCGCGGCCGCGGCCATAAGGGCTACCCAGTTCACCAATGACATCTTGTTGTCCAACGGTTCAGCCTCGGAACCGAAGTACATATAGAATACAATGCGAAGGTAATAGAACGCGCCAATAACCGATGCCACAACACCAGCAACAGCGAGCCACGCCATGTTGGCATCAACTGCGGCCTGAAGCACCCAGAACTTACCAAAGAAGCCAACCATCGGCGGGATACCAGCCAATGAGAACAGCAATACAAGCATGGCAAGCGCCTTAAGTGGCTGCGCCTTGGAATATTGGTTCAACGCGTTGATATTGGTGATTGCTTGGCCATCGCGTTCCATAGACAGGATAAAGGCAAAGGTGCCGATATTCATTGTCACATAGATCGCCATGTAAATCAGCATGGCTTGCACACCAACAACAGTACCAGACGCCAAGCCCATCAAAGCAAAGCCCATGTGCGCAATGGATGAATAAGCCATCAGACGTTTGATGTTGGTTTGACCGATAGCAGCAATTGCGCCCAGGAACATGGAAACCACGGACAACAGTGCCACGATTTGTGTCCAATCAGCCGTCACCGTGCCAAACGCATCGTGCGCAACACGGGCAAACAAGCCCATTGCCGCCATTTTCGGCGCTGTTGCAAAGAACGCTGTCACGGGTGTGGGCGAGCCTTCGTAAACATCTGGTGTCCACATGTGGAATGGGGCAGCAGATACTTTGAACGCCATACCAGCGAACAAGAAAACCAAACCGAACAACATACCCAGTGGCATGTGGCCTGCCTCAAGTGTGGACATAATGCCTGCGAATTCTGTTGTACCGGCATAACCGTATACCAAGGATGCACCGTACAAAAGCAAACCGGATGACAACGCGCCAAGCACGAAGTATTTCAAACCAGCCTCGGTTGAACGCACGCTGTCACGGTTCAGCGATGCAACTACGTATAAAGCCAATGATTGCAGCTCTAGCCCCATATAAAGCGCCATAAGATCGCCTGCTGAAACCATCATCATCATGCCGACAGTCGCCAGCGCGATCAGGATTGGATACTCAAACTTCAACAAGGCGCGGTGGGCCAAATATTCCTGGCTCATCACCAAAATCGCAGCGGCAGAAAGCAAAATCACGACCTTGGCAAAACGTGCAAAACCATCATCCACAAAGGCACCATCAAAGGCGGTGTTCGTGCCCGCACCCGATGTTCCAATCCAGAAGGCCAAGACAGCCATCAAAATGGCGGTGGACCAAACCAGCATTGGTGCCGTTGCGTTTTTCGTCGTGTAAACGGCAAACAGCAAGGCGGCCATGGCGTAAACTGCCAGAACAACTTCGGGCAAAACGGTGTTAAGATCGGCGGTAATCATCAGTGCCGCTCCTTAATGGGTTGCAGGCTTGGCCATGGCGGAAACGTCTTCCGGCACAGCAGCATGGTAATTGTCGATAAGCGCCTCAACAGAGGGGCCAATGATGTCGAGAACAAGCGCTGGGTAAACGCCCAACAACAGTGTCATGGCAATCAATGGGGCAAAAATAGCTCGTTCCATTGTTGTCATGTCGGTAATTGATTTCAGGCTTTCCTTGATCAGATCACCCATCACTACACGGCGATATAGCCACAGCGCATAGCCAGCGGATAGGATCACACCGGATGTTGCGATGGCTGCAACCCAAGTGTTCACTTGGAAGGCGCCCATCAATGTTAGGAATTCACCCACGAAACCAGATGTACCCGGCAAGCCAACGTTGGCCATGGTAAAGAACATGAACACAAGCGCATAGGCTGGCATGCGGTTCACAAGCCCACCATAAGCATCGATTTCGCGAGTGTGCATCCGGTCATAAATGACGCCAACACATAGGAACAACGCGCCAGAAATAAAGCCGTGGCTGATCATCTGGAAGATCGCACCATCAAGACCTTGCTGATTGAAGGTAAAGATACCCATCGTCACAAAGCCCATGTGCGCGACAGATGAATAAGCAATTAGCTTTTTCATGTCTTGCTGCACCAGTGCCACCAAAGACGTGTACACAATCGCAATCGCAGACATCCACAAAACAAGTGGCGCCATGACGTCAGATCCCACAGGGAACATTGGCAGACTGAAACGAAGGAAACCGTAGCCGCCCATTTTCAGCAAGATGGCCGCCAGAACAACTGAACCCGCCGTCGGCGCTTGAACGTGCGCATCCGGCAGCCATGTGTGAACCGGCCACATCGGCATTTTCACGGCGAATGACGCAAAGAACGCCAACCACATCAGGGTTTGTGCGCCACCGATGATTTGAATACCCAGCAAGCTGAAGGTTTCAGATCCAAAGCTGTGCGTCATCAATGTCGGAATATCGGTCGTGCCCGCGTCCACATACATTGCAATCATTGCAACCAGCATCAAAACCGATCCCAACAATGTATAAAGGAAGAATTTAAAGCTGGCGTAGATACGATCCTTGCCACCCCAAATACCAATGATCAGGAACATTGGGATCAGGCCCGCTTCAAAGAACAGATAGAACAAGATCAGATCAAGCGCACAGAAAACACCCAGCATCAGCGTTTCAAGAACCAAGAAGGCGATCATGTAATCTTTGACGCGGTTATCAACGTTCCAACAAGACAGAACAACGATAGGCATCAAGAAGGTGGTCAGCATAACAAACAGGATGCTGATACCGTCAACGCCCAGCTTGTAAGTTAAACCCGCAATCCATGTCGCCTCTTCTACAAACTGAAATCCAGTGTTTTGTGGATCAAAGTCAGCAAGCAATCCGATAGATGCCAAAAAAGTGACTGACGTTGCCGCCAAGGCCACACGTTTTGCGTTAAGACGCGCGAATTTGTCGTCACCACGCAGGAACAGTGCCAAGATTACAGCCGCAACCGCTGGCAAGAAAATGATAATCGATAGAAGAAATTCCATTAGTTTGCTCCTCCACCGATCGACATCCATGTGATCAGTCCAACAATGCCCAGAACCATCCAGAACGCGTAAGTAAACAAGAAACCAGACTGCATTTTCTTAGCCCAGCCGGTTAGATACGGAACAGCACCCATAGCAACACCGTTAAGCGTGCCATCAATCACCGTGCCATCACCGCGTTTCCAAAGGAAAACACCAAGACGTTTTGCAGGGTTCACAATCACCGCATCGTAGATTTCGTCAAAGTACCATTTGTTCAACAAGAATTCGTACAAAATCCGTTGGTTTGCGGCCAATTTGGCGGGCAAATGTGGTCTTTTGATATACATGAACCAAGCCAAAGAAAGACCAAGGATCATCGCAATGAAGGGGCTGATTTTGACCCATTTTGGTGAATGGTGTGCTGCATCCATGACGTGGTTATCCGGATGCGTATAAATCGCGCCATCACCTGGTGCAGCGGCGGCATGATCATCGCCATGTCCAGTGTCTTCGCTGGCCGCATAGGCAGCACCAATCAAACCGGTTTCAACCAAGGCATGTTTTTCACCACCAACGCCGTAGAACTTGTTCACTTCGTCATGATCGCCAAAGAACGGTCCAACAAAGACCATACCAGCAAAGACCGCACCAACAGCCAAGACACCCAATGGGATTGTCATGACAGCAGGGCTTTCATGAGCATGATCATGCGTGTGTTTGTCGCCGCGTGCTGTGCCATAAAAGGTCATGAACATCAGACGCCAGCTGTAAAAACTGGTCATGAAGGCGGCAATAACCAACATAACAAAGGCATAGTTACCTGCTGCAGTATGGGCACCGAACGCACTTTCAATCACAGCGTCTTTTGAAAAGAATCCAGCAAAACCAATAGTCGTTAGTGGAATACCAACACCCGTGATGGCTAACGTACCAATCATCATTGCCCAGAATGTTTTTGGGATTTTGTGACGTAGCGCGCCATAGTTACGCATGTCTTGTTCGTGATGCATCGCGTGGATGACCGAACCCGCGCCCAAGAACAACATCGCCTTAAAGAACGCGTGTGTCAGAAGGTGGAACATGGCCACGGAATAAACACCAACGCCCGCGGCCACAAACATATAGCCAAGTTGCGAACAGGTTGAATAGGCAATTACACGTTTAATGTCGTTTTGGACCAAACCAACGGTCGCCGCAAAGAACGCAGTTGTTGCGCCGACATAAACCACGAAGGTTTTCGCCTCTGGTGCGAATTCAAACAATGGCGACATACGGCACACAAGAAATACGCCAGCTGTAACCATGGTCGCCGCGTGAATAAGGGCTGACACAGGTGTCGGGCCTTCCATCGCGTCAGGCAACCAAGTGTGCAATAACAACTGTGCTGATTTACCCATGGCACCAACAAACAAAAGGAATGCCAATACGTTAGCAGCGTTCCAGTCTTTCCATAAGAAAGTGATCGACTGATGCGCCAATTCAGGCGTCGCTGCGAAGATTTCTGTGAAATTGATACTGTCGGTCATCAAGAACAGACCAAAGATACCCAAAGCAAAACCAAAATCACCGACGCGGTTTACAACAAACGCTTTGATCGCCGCGGCATTTGCAGATGGTTTACGGTAATAAAAACCGATCAACAGATAAGAGGCAACGCCCACGCCTTCCCATCCGAAGAACATCTGAACAAGATTGTCAGCCGTTACCAACGACAACATCGCAAACGTGAAAAAGCTAAGGTATGCAAAGAAACGAGGCTTATATGTCTCGCCTTCTTTGTAGTTTTCATCATGCGCCATGTAGCCGATGGAATACAGGTGCACGAGTGCAGAAACCGTCGTGATGACAATCAACATGATGGTCGTCAAACGATCTAAGCGAATAGCCCAAGACGTATCCAACGCACCAGAGCGAATGAAATCCAAGATGTGGATTTGCTGCAAAGTGCCGTCAAATGTTAAAAAGGTAATCCAGCTAAGAACCGCCGCCAACATCAACAAACCGGTGGTGACATACATCGCCGCCGTTTCACCAATGATGCGCCAGCCAAATCCAGCAATCAGGGCACCAACTAAGGGTGCAAAGAGAATGATCGAGGGCATATTGATTAGCCTTTCATCACGTTGACGTCTTCGACAGCAATAGTGCCGCGATTACGGAAGAAACAGACAAGGATCGCCAAACCAATTGCTGCCTCAGCAGCAGCAACAGTTAGCACGAAGAGCGAAAACACCTGCCCGACCAAGTCATTGGCAAAGCTAGAGAAAGCGACAAAGTTTATATTCACCGACAAAAGCATCAATTCGATGCTCATCAAGATGATGATCACGTTTTTACGGTTCAAAAAGATGCCGAATATGCCAATCACAAACAGTGCGGCGGCGACAGAAAGGTAATGTTCCAGGCCTATCATTTGTGTCCTCGTCCCTTTTCTTCATTCCGGTTCTTACGTGCGCCAAGCGCGATAATGGCAATCACAGATGCCCCAAAGCCGATGACGGCTAGTTTTGCTATAATCACAGTCCCTGCCCCGGTTTAACGTCTTTGATTTCCATCGCGTCCTTAGGATCCCGTAGTATCTGATCGCGAATAACTTGGCGTTTAACATCTTTGCGGTGACGCAGTGTCAGTACAATTGCACCAATCATTGCCACCAACAGGATCAGACCGGCGGCCTGAAACAAGTAGATGTATTTTGTGTAGATAAGTTGGCCTAAGGCCGCGGTGTTATGTACCTCGTCAAGGGCCGGTGTCACGGCGGCGCGCAACCCTTCGGCATCTGGTGAAACCGTCCAAGACCCGAACACAAGACCAAGTTCCATCAGCAAAACAACGCCAATCAACAAGGCAACAGGCATGAACTTGGCCATTTCCGCCTTAAGTTGGGCAAAATCCACGTCCAACATCATGACCACAAACAAGAACAACACGGCAACCGCGCCCACATATACGATGACCAGCAACATGGCGATGAATTCGGCACCCAACAGCACAAACAAACCTGCGGAAGAGAAGAACGCGCAGATCAGCCAAAGAACAGAGTGAACAGGCTGGCGCGCCAAAACGCACAGCAACCCAGATCCAACTGTCACAATCGCGAACAGATAAAAGGTAAAGTCAAAGAAGGTCATGTATCTGCCTTTCGGTCTTCAAAAACGGCTTTAGCGATTTCCATCGCTTTGGTCATCGAGGGCACACCGGCATAAACAGCGGCTTGAACGATCACTTCGGTTATTTCTTGCTCGTGTACTTCTGCGTCCAGCGCATTACGTACAGTTGCCTTGATTTGTGGCTCTTTGCCCTCGGACTGCGCGGCGACTTGGGCCGACAACAACGTCAAAAGACGCGTTTTAGCATCAAGGCCATCCTTGTTCAGCGTTTTGCCAAACATGGTTTCCATCATCTCTGGTGTCATGGACGGAAACATGTCCGCCATTTTATCCATTGAGAAAGGCATAGACTTAGGATCGAAATCCTTGGCCATCTTGGCGCCCTGCTCTAGCATGGATTCAAAGAGTTTCGCGAAATCACTCATCGGTACGGCGCGTCCGTTTCTAGGTTGCGGGCAATTTCACTTTCCCAGCGATCGCCATTGTCCAACAATTTGGCCTTGTCATAGAACAGCTCTTCGCGGGTTTCTGTGGCAAACTCGAAGTTTGGTCCTTCAACGATTGCATCAACTGGGCAAGCCTCTTGGCAGAAACCACAGTAAATACACTTGGTCATATCGATGTCATACCGCGTTGTACGGCGTGAACCATCATCGCGTGGTTCAGCATCAATTGTAATCGCTTGTGCAGGGCAAATCGCTTCGCACAATTTACAGGCAATGCAACGCTCTTCGCCATTTGCATAACGACGCAATGCATGCTCACCACGAAAGCGCGGGGACAATGGACCCTTTTCATGCGGGTAGTTCAACGTCGCCTTTGGACGGAAGAAATACTTCATCCCCAATCCAAAACCCTTGATGATATCCATCAACAAGAAGTATTTGACCGATCTGGTGAAATCAGTTGCCATGGTATTTTCCTTTAACGGCTTGCGAAGACTTCATCATTCTGCTGCCTCCGCCGCTTTATCCCAACGATTTTGATAATCGCTTTGCATGGCAGGGCCAGTTAGGGCCGCGCCTTCTGTCTTTTTGATTTGGTAGTACAAATATATCTGATCACGCGGTAATTGCTGCCAAAGCTTACGCAGACGCACGCCTTCATTCGCGGGATCAGGCATATCGACACCGGGGTGATTTGGATCTTTAGGCAAAGCCACACATTGAACCACTTCACAGCCAGCGGCACGTTGCCAATAAGACCAAACCAAATCAGGATTAAACTGATATAGCCCGTGACCGTACCAACCGTTCATGCCGTTTGCGGACACGAAAGTTCCACCAGTTTTCAGCATGTTAAATACATTGGCCAACGCTTGTGGCACGTTGAAAACATGTTCGATTGTGCCACCATCAAAGATGAAATCAAACTTGCCATGTAATGCTGGATCAACGGGCACATTCAAATCATGTACGTGATCGGCCGCCTCAAAATCTGACATGTCCATGGATTCAACATGGCCGAAACCAAATTCATCCCACATGGCATCGGCATAGCCGTGATCACGGATCAATTCGCGGGCATTTGGGTTATAATCATTTGCCGCCAACGCACGTTTGTAGAAACGCCCAAAGCGGCCTTGGAAATGCAGACCTTGCCGTCCCAACATCAACGAGCGTTCAGGCGCGTCAATGACGCGGCTGAGTGCCGTTAACCGTTGAAAAAGAACGCAGTCTATTCCCACATTAACCCCCTATTGCCCAGCGAGCATATGCGCCGCCAAAGGCACCGTATTGTGCAAAGAAGGCGACCAATACAACCCAAGCCAATGACATTGGTAGGAACACTTTCCAACCCAAACGCATCAATTGGTCATAGCGGTAGCGTGGCACGATTGCCTTAACCATGGCGAACAAGAAGAAGAAGAACGCCATCTTACCAACCATCCAAAGTGGACTGTCGGCGATGCCTGGAATGGGTGACAACCAGCCACCAAAGAACAACAATGTTGTCAGCGCGCACATCAAGAAGATCGCGATATACTCACCTGCCATGAACAACAGGAACGGTGTTGAAGAATATTCAACTTGGTAACCAGCAACCAATTCGGATTCAGCTTCTGGCAAATCAAATGGTGGACGATTGGTTTCAGCCAAAGCACTGATAAAGAACAAGAATACCATTGGGAAATGCGGCAACCAATACCAGCTAAAGAAGCCATAGTTACCATCTTGTGCCCGCACGATATCACCGAAGTTCAAGGAACCGGTTGAGATAATAACGCCCACAATGATCAGGCCAATCGACACCTCATAGGAAATCATTTGCGCCGCTGAACGAAGCGATCCAAGGAAAGGGTATTTCGAGTTTGAGGCCCATCCACCCATAATCACGCCGTATACCTCAAGCGAGGAAACCGCGAAGACATAAAGGATGGCGACATTAAGATTGGCCAAAACCCATGTATCGTTAAACGGGATAACCGCCCAAGCGATCATCGCAAGCACGAAAGACGCCAAAGGCGCCAACATGAATACTGTGCGATCAGCACCCGCGGGGATTACGACCTCTTTAACCACATATTTCAGCGCATCGGCCACTGTTTGCAGCAAACCCCAAAGGCCAACAACGTTAGGCCCCCGACGCATCTGAACAGCCGCCCAAATTTTCCGGTCGCCATACACCAAGAACAAAAGCGATATCATCACGAAACCGATAACCGCGAGGCATTGCGCCACGATAATCAGGGCGATGCCTGTGTTGGTTGCTAAGAATTCAGCCATTGTTGCCTTTTCCCACTTCAATCAAACCGATCAAACCGTCGGTATTCCGTTTGCTTTGCAGTTTTCAACTACATCCGCCGCGTTAATGGTGGCCACACCCAAAGGGTATGTCTTGGAAATGGTGTAAACCGCATCTGCGCCCCAAATTCCACCGTTTTTTGCCTGAGTGGTACGAATATGTCTCGCAAATTCATATCCACGTATCAGCGTATATTGTGCCGCTGCGCATCGTGCATATTCGTCTACGTCCAGCCCATCGCGCGCATTGCGCATTTGAACCAGAAAATTGACCAACTCGCCTTCAAGCAATCTTGTCTTGACCCCAATATAAACTGGGGAAAATTCTGTGCGGCCGACCCGTTCGACCGTTTCCTCGGTTGGTTGGGTACACCCCATCAGCGTCGCCGCACCAACAATTATGCCATAACCTATTCGCGTCATTCACACATCAAGTTCGGTTTGCGGAATCCTTCTACAACCCAATCTTTACCCTGTTGCACGGCAATTAGCGTATAGAGGCAGGTTTGTGAGTAAGGCGAATAAGTTGTAGTAGAGTAATTCACAGTGGCGGGCCCACCCACCCCATATACCGTTGCGGTTTGAGGTGTATAAATTGGAACAGCACCGCTATGGGTAATGGACCACTGAAAAGCTCGTTTCCCATCGTTCATGTCTACGACATTTACTGGTGGTCCATAATCCAATATCGGTTCTTGAATGGATTTCCCCACGTAGTTGGACATGACTTGTGATGCACATCCTGAAAGTAAGAGAGCGCACACGAAAACAGTGAGTTTTGCAAACTTCATCTCAACTACCCCCTTTACTCCGCTGCCATTGGTTTTTTGTTACGTTCTGCCGCCCCTGCTGACAATTCGCCCATCAAAACAGATGCACGTGCAATGGGGTTGCTAAGATAGAAGTCTTTCACAGCGTACTTAAATGTGGCTGAACCCAACTTTTTAGGTTTGACCGCTGCACCTGTGTTTTCAGGCACTTGATCGATGTTGCCCAAGTGCGGAACCTCGGCAACCATCGCAGAACGAAGGGCTGCCATGGAATCGTAAGGTAACACAGCACCAAGCTCGGCAGACAAAGCACGCAAAATAGCCCAGTTTTCCTTGGCTTCACCAGGTGCGAAACCTGCACGCATGGCCAATTGTGGGCGACCTTCGGTGTTTACAAACAAACCGTTTTCTTCGGTATAAGCTGCACCCGGCAAAATGATGTCAGCGCGATGCGCACCGCGATCACCGTGGCTGCCTTGATAAATCACAAATGGGCCGTCTTTGATTTCGACTTCGTCAGAACCTAGGTTGTAAATCACTTCGGCGTCTTTGATTGCCGCGTTCATTCCACCTTTGGTCACTGCACCAACATCCATCGCACCAACACGTCCGGCCGCTGAATGCAGAACCATGAATTTGCTTTGTGTGTTTTCAGCCAATTGCAAAGCAGCTGCCAACACAGCCTCACCATCAACCTCACGCAATGCGCCCTGCCCGATGACAACAATTGTGTTAAGTTTTTTCGCAGCATCGATTTTTTTATTCGCCAAACCATCAAGGGCTGCTCGGTCATTTCCGATGTGCGCATATTCATATGTCAGATCAACAGGTTCACCGATCAAGCCAATGTTTGCACCTTTTGACCACGCTTTGCGAATGCGGGCATTCAAAACTGGGCTTTCAACACGTGGGTTCGTGCCGATCAACTGGATCATGTCCGCATTATCGATATCTTCAATCGTAGCGGTACCAACGTAGGCTGCGCGGTTGCCGGCTGGCAATTTTGCGTTGTCCGTGCGGCATTCAACATTGCCGCCCATGCCTTCAATCAACTGTTTAAGGGCGAAAGCTGCTTCAGTCGGCACCAAATCACCAATTAAACCAGCTACTTTTTTGTCTTTCATCGCCGCTGCGGCTTTACCAAGCGCTTCACCCCAAGATGCTTTGCGCAACTTGCCGTTTTCACGAACATAAGGCGTATCAAGACGTTGACGACGCAAGCCATCCCAAACGAAACGTGTCTTGTCGGAAATCCATTCCTCATTCACACCGTCATGGTTGCGCGGCAAAATCCGCATAACTTCGCGGCCTTTGGTGTCCACACGAATGTTAGAACCAAGCGCATCCATCACGTCAATAGATTCAGTTTTGGTCAATTCCCAAGGACGCGCGGTAAAGGCGTAAGGCTTTGAAACCAAAGCACCAACAGGGCAAAGGTCAATGATATTGCCTTGCATGTTGGAATTTAGTGTTTCGCCCAAATAACTTGTGATTTCAGCATCTTCACCACGGCCTGTTTGGCCCATTTGGTGAATGCCCGCAACCTCGGTTGTAAAGCGCACACAGCGGGTACAGCTGATACAACGCGTCATATGTGTTTCAACGAGCGGGCCTAGATCAAGATCTTGATTGGCACGCTTTGGTTCACGGTAACGGGAAAAATCAACGCCATAAGCCATAGCTTGGTCTTGCAAATCACATTCGCCGCCCTGATCACAGATTGGACAATCAAGTGGGTGGTTGATCAGCAAAAATTCCATCACACCTTCGCGGGCCTTTTTGACCATAGGTGAATTGGTTTTAACGACAGGCGGTTGCCCTTCTGGGCCCGGACGCAAATCGCGAACCTGCATCGCGCAAGATGCTGCTGGCTTTGGTGGGCCGCCAACGACCTCGACCAAACACATGCGACAGTTGCCAGCAATCGTAAGACGCTCGTGATAGCAAAAACGCGGCACTTCGATACCGGCAACTTCACAGGCCTGAATCAGCGTCATCGCTGGATCAACTTCGACCTCATTGTCATCAATAATGATTTTGCGTTTGTCGCTCATAATTACGTCCTTACCAGTGATCAATCGGCGCGCGAAGCTGTCGTTTTTTCAGGTGCGTTGAATCGCACAGATATAGCTCGTGCCTATATCCAACAGATTTGCGCCAAGGGCAATGGAAAGGCACCCATTCTTGGGTGATTAGACGTGGATTTTGATGATTGTTTTCGTTTTTTTGATCTTGTTGCCAAGTGAACAACAAATCATGGGGGAAAACTTAGCGTAACAAACGGCCCGCAGCTGTGTTTTGGGCCATTTCTGTAGCACCTATTGCACAGTAACCATCTGAAGATCCGACAACCTGGCCTGATGCCAACATATGCTCATCAACCATTCCTTGCATCCGTGCTTGCTCGACTTTGCTATCAACGTGATCTTCAATTTGACGATCGGTGAAGCCATGACTGCGTGCATCCGACATGATCCGGTTCTTGAAACCAAGCGCCCTAAAAAGACGAGGCTTTATGCTGGGGCAGTGTTTTTGAATGCTGTAGGCCAATGATAATTGAAAAAGTGCGGTATCCACAGTCTCAATATCGCGTAAAGTTTTTGCCATCAGAGGTTGCCCACAAATACCAAAAACCAAACATCCGACCATTAACTTTTTTGAAACACTCATATCACTTCCTAACTTAGTCTTGTCTTACTGGTTGCATACCAGCGCTGGATCAAAATTGTCGAACGCTTCTGTGTTATTCAATATCAATGGCAAGTTATCGCCTTTCAAAGGGCAAAACGTGCCGATCCATTTCGTAAACTTGACGCAAAACCGACAAATTTATAGAGTTTGCGTATATTTTATTAATTTTTTTTAGGGAGGCCAAGATGAGGTCATTATTTTTGATATTGGGTACACTTATTACAGTGGCCCACGTGAATGCAGCATTCGCTGAACGAATTTTGCCCCGCTGGTGTTCTAACAATCTAAATTCGCTTGAACGCGCAATTTGCCGAACGCCTGAGCTGGCGGTTTTGGATGTAACATTGGGGGAAACTTTTAAAGTCATCCTTCGCGGATTACCCGAAGAGCAAAGCGACGCTTTAGATGATCAACAAGCGGTTTGGCGGAAATGGCGGGCGACTTGTGGTACGGATTTGATATGTCTGAAACACCGCTATACGACACGTATAATCGAATTGGCCGGATACTTACCGCCTTATTTAGACAACAATATTCTGGCCAATCAAACAATCAGCTCACGCTCGTTCAAATACCCTTTTTATCGGGTAACCTATCAAGATCAAAGTTATATGGAATTGGACCGACGCGATTCAACTGTCGGCAAATACAATGCCGATGGTACGCCCAAAGTCACCGTTCAGCCGTTTCAAATTGACCAGACGACAATACTAAGGGAACAATTGCATAATATTGAAAACCGGCTTTATTCTTTTGCGCAGCCGATTATTGATACAGATCAGGTGGGCTTATACGATGGTCTTCTGGATGGATTAGACAACGAACAACGGATCGAATTGCATCTAAACATTCTGTTTGGGGGATGAAAAATTGCGCCCAAGTTTGATCAAACAACGATTCCTTGCCTTGTTTTTCATCGGCTGCCTCACGAATGCTGTACAGGGACAAACGCACCTGTCAGATTTGGGTGCAATTTCAGAATTCAATCCAGACGCAATAAATATTGACGGCTTAATTCCCCCCGCTCGGCCCCCAATGGGGATAGATGGAATATTGGGGAACAACTCCGCCTTATCCTTAAACCATGCATTTTTGACAGCTTTCGTTTCAAAAACTGAACGCGTTCTATACGGGCAAGCTGTGATGAATTTGTCGGCCGAGAAACGAAGTAAATATGACGCAAGCATCGCAAGCTTGAGCGATCAAGACAAAGTAGATGTCCACCTTTCCGCCCTATTTGGTACAACAACAAAGGAAACCCAATGAGAACCCTAAAACTGATCAGCATCTTCCTTGTTGCAACATTCTTTTCCGTAAATTTTGTCGACGCCCAAACCACAGAAGAACGTGTTGAAGCCGCAATCAAACTGGCAAACTCCATGAAAAATGAAACAAAATCACCCGCAGCGCCGGTTGATTTTATTTCCGCACTCTTGGCACAAGAGGCTTTGTCAGAAGAGGAAACCAAAGCACGGGCTGATTTCACCACATCACTATTCGCGTACTATGCTTTTGCAGAAAACCACAAAATCGATGTTTTTGAATGGCAAATGTTTTCGTCAAAGGTGATTTTTGTTGTGGTTCTTATGATTGTTGGCTTGGGTATCTATTTTTCTTGGATGCAGTTTCACGCCCACAAAGACCTTACGAAATTGAAAGAACAATCAATGGAAATTGGTAAAACGGGGCTTAAGGTCACGACAAACATTTTGGGTGTCATCATTCTGGTTTTATCGTTGGCGTTTTTGTATCTGTATCTCGTCTACGTCTACCCGATTACTTTTGTGTAACCGCGTCCCAACCAAATGCGAATTCACTGTCGCCGTGTTTACGGCGATGGTTTAGACGTTCAAGCGCCTCGTCCAGTGTAGGTTCAGTGCCAATTGGCACCCACCACATGGCAAAATGGAATTCATCCAAAATCTCAAACCATTCGGTGCGGCGCTCAAAAAATTGCTTATGCACCGTATCAAATACAAACTTTCGCAATGATGCTTGATCCTCCCAAACCGTAAGGTTGGGCACATACCGTGGATCGTCATCAATTTTTGTGTCTGTGTTGCCGGCGGTTTCGCCCTGCATGATCCAAACAAAACCCGGCATCCGCATGCCCAATCCATTAATTCTATCCAGATTTTTCATAAATTCCGCAACGCGGGGATCATCGACATCTGCAATCAATCGCCCGACGTTTATTTCAGCTAAATGATGCCCTTCTGGTTGTTTCATCGACGACGCTCCTGAACAGGTGAAATGCCCTTAAGGGCCTTTTGCAACAAGGCACCGAATAGCAAGATCAACATCAACGCCAAAACAATAATCGGTGCATAAAGCCAATTTGGTGCATCCCCTGCCCGCACGCTTTGAAATGCAAACCAAAGGACGGGCCCCAATAGAGCAACAGCAATTAGTGCACTGATGAAACTTAATAACCCATCCCAGATTCTGCGCATCAATACTTACTCCGGTGAAATATCCAACAATCGGCCAACCATTGTTCCCGCGGCACTTTCATTTGCAGCGGCCAAACAAACCATCTTTTGATCCGCCCCTGCCAATTGATGGCGTTCCATAAAATCGGCCAGCATTTCATCCATTGCAGGTTGCGTATCTTGCATTTCAGAAAACGGATCTTCGGTTTGAAAACCATCATTGGTTAATCGTTTCATGACCTCATCGTGGGCCACCGAAATCACCGCATAATTCAAACTTGCCGTTGGGCAAAATGCGGCAAGGTTTTCGGCCATAGGCACCGCAAACATCCTGTTTAGGAAATATTCAGGTGCCGGACGCAAATCTTGCGCAAAACTGGGCATTGCCATGAAACAAGATAAGGAAATGGCAACACCACGCGAGATCAACTTGTTTGCCATTTCGAACTTCATTTTTACTTAGCCTTCAAAACTGAACCGATATAGGTTTTCTTGGAGATCTCAGTCATGCCAACATTGCAATATGACGCTTTATCACCTGCGGTAGCCCCTTTGGTAATTGCTAACTGTTTACCCGCCGCTTTCAAAGCCCCAATTTTGATGCCTTTTGTACCCGCGCGAATTTCAGCGCGGCTATAGCCTTGGTTTGCAAGGTTTTTATTCAAACCCATTGCGGCCTTGCCTATTTTGGATTCAACCGTGCGAATGGAGGGGCAGTTTGAACCGATGGCACGTGCAGCGTAATTATCAGTCATCATTTGAGATATGATTTTGTTAACTTCGGCGGCCTTATCGGCAACGGCAAGTGTTGGAACAGAAAGTAAGGTAATTGTTAGTGCAACAGAAATTTTCATAATTTTTTCCAATCAGAAATGTTATGAAATTAAGTCTGCCCAATATTGCGAAAACTTACCAGCCAAATCATTTTACAGCGGCAAGAATTTCAATACTTTGGCTATTGGGTATGCATGTTTGGCGCAATGTTACGCCAAACATATCAATCTTTGTTGGAATTACTCGGCCGCAACCGAACTTACGCGACCTGTGCGTTTGTGTTTGATGCGGTCTTCAATTTCATCACGGAAATGGCGTATCAAACCTTGGATTGGCCAAGCGGCTGCGTCGCCAAGCGCACAAATTGTGTGGCCCTCAACTTGTTTGGTCACATCCAAAAGCATATCGATCTCTTCGGGCTCGGCCTCACCAGTTACCAAACGATCCATCACACGCATCATCCAACCGGTGCCTTCACGACATGGCGTGCACTGACCACAGCTTTCGTGTTTGTAAAATTTGCTTAGACGCCAGATCGCTTTGATCACATCGGTGGATTGATCCATCACGATAACCGCGGCTGTACCCAGACCCGAGCGTTGTTCGCGCAACCAATCAAAATCCATGATCGCGTCTTTGCAAATGTCAGCAGGCAACAATGGAACAGATGAACCACCTGGGATCACAGCCTTAAGATTGCCCCAACCACCACGAACACCGCCGCAATGTTTATCAAGCAATTCGGGCAATGTAATGGACATCGCCTCTTCAACAACACATGGGTTGTTCACGTGACCAGAAATAGCGAACAGCTTTGTGCCCGCATTATTGTCACGACCAAAACCTTTGAACCAACTGGAACCACGACGCAAAATCGTTGGTACAACCGCAATGGATTCAACGTTGTTCACAGTCGTCGGGCAACCATAAAGGCCAGCGCCTGCTGGAAATGGTGGCTTCATGCGCGGCATACCTTTGCGGCCCTCAAGGCTTTCAAGCAATGCAGTTTCCTCACCACAAATATAGGCGCCTGCCCCGTGGTGTAGATATAGATCAAAATCCCAACCAGATTTCGCAGCATTTTTGCCAAGCAAGCCGTCGGCATAGGCCTCGTCAATTGCGTTTTGCAGGGCTTCGCGTTCACGAATAAATTCGCCACGGATATAGATGTAACAAGTGTTTGCATTCATCGCAAAGCTGGCAACAAGCGCACCCTCGATCAATGTATGCGGATCATGGCGCATAATTTCGCGGTCTTTACAGGTGCCTGGCTCTGATTCATCAGCATTGATCACCAAATACGCTGGGCGACCATCGCTTTCTTTGGGCATGAAAGACCATTTCAAACCTGTTGGAAAACCAGCACCACCGCGACCACGCAAGCCAGATGCCTTCATTTCATCAACGATCCAATCGCGACCTTTCTTGATGATCGCTGCTGTGCCATCCCAATGTCCGCGCGCTTTGGCGCCAGCCAAAGTTCGGTCATGCATCCCGTAAAGGTTCGTAAATATACGGTCTTTGTCCGCCAGCATCGTCATTCTTCCTTTTCTGCCTGACGCGCGCGCCAGATCCAGTAGATATTCACCATTGACCAAACAAAGGCCGCCAGTGCGAGTAGGTCGAAAAGTATTGCGACCCGTGTGGAAACGCCGTCACGGGCAAAAACCCATTGCAAGCCTAACCAAATTATCACGGTGGCAACCATAACAACCGCCACCAAACGGGCCCTAAGACCCATTGCGTATTCTTCTTTTGTAACAGTTCGCTCTGCCGTTTTTGTCTTCTTGGCCATGAACTATCCCTTAAAACGCCTTGCCCGAACCAGCCGGACAAGGTGTTGTTATTGCTTCTTAAGTCTTTGACAGCGATGCTGCTTGATCAATCCAATTATCGCGTACGATGCGACCTTTGAATTTCAGTCTGGAATCTACCCATGCGATTTCAGAAGCACCCCATTTGGCAATCTGATCATAGTGGTAAAAACCCATTTCATTCAGTGTTTTTTCCAAACCTGGTCCAACGCCTTTGATCACTTTTAGATCATCCGCGCCGGCCTTACGTGGTGCTTTCATTGTATGGGGCTTATTCTCGCCGCCAGTACTTTCTTCAGCTGGTGCCGCTTTGGCCGCAGGTTTTGTCTTCGCTGCAGGTTTGGCGGCTGCTTTTGCTGCTGGTTTTGCTTTGGCTGCAGGTTTCGCCTTTGCCTTGGCGGCAGGTTTTGCCGCAGGCTTGGCCTTCGCTTTTGCTGCCGGCTTCGCCGCAGGTTTTGCCGCTGCTTCCGATGTTTCTGAACTTGTCGAGCTTGACGCAGCACTGCTTGCAGGGATCGACGCCGCAGCAGCAGGTGCAGCACTTGCCGCAGGTTTAGCCGGTTCAGCAGGTGCAGATGCTGTACTTGCAGAGGCTGTACTTGCAGAAGTCGAAGTTGACGCGGCAGCCGTGGCCTTCGGTGCACTTGCAGTGTTCGCTGCTGCTTGGGTTTGTGCAGCAACGGCCTCGTCCGATGCATCACACCAGAACCAAACCAGCAACAAGCCGATCAGTAGGAACAACAGGATGCCAACGAAAATCGCCGAGCCCCATCCATATGTACCCACAAAGCGCATAAGCAGCGCGGCAATGATGCCGACGATTGCACCGACCAACCAACTTTTGGTTGGACAGCTCATACCTTCAGAATTCGCAGTCATGTTTCTTCTCCCACTTTATTATTATTGGTAGATGCCGCCCTTTTTAGCACAGCTAGAAAATTCTGTCTCTTCTCCGGCGGCCAATTTAGTGGCCTGCGTTACCCAGTTGTCACGGCTGACACGGCCTTTGAAGCCTTCTAGGTTTTGATCAACCCAAGAAACTTCGTCCGCTGTCCATTTTGAAACTTGGTCGAAATGGTAAAAACCTAGCTTATTCAACAAGCTTTCCATTTTCGGACCAACACCTTTGATCATTTTCAAATCATCAGCACCCGCCTTACGCGGTGCTTTCATTGTGCGTGGTTTTTTACCGGCACCAGCGGGTGCATCCGCTTTAGACGGTGCAACAGGTGCTTTTTCAGCCTCAACCACCGCTTTTGGTGCCGCTTTTGCGGCGGCTTTGGGCGCTGCTTTCTTAGCCGCAGGCTTTTTGGCGGCAGCTTTCTTGCCACCTTTCCCCAACCAAGGCGTCAACAATGGAACCTCGGTGCCGTCAATACGTTTAACAGTATCACCCAAATCAACAGCCAATTGTGCGCTGGCGTTATAGGCTTTTTTGCCGCTTTCAAATTCTTTAAGGCTGGTCAAACCAGACAAAGGTTCCGCCGCGTAGCGTCCGTTTTGTGGGCCAGGTGTTGGCACGCGTCCAGCGGCCAATTCGCCTAAGATTTCGCGCAGCTTTTCAGGTGTTAGATCCTCATAGAAATCTTTGCCGATTTGAACCATTGGCGCGTTTGAACAAGCGCCCAAACATTCAACTTCTTCCCAGCTGAATTTTCCATCATCTGACAAATTATGGGCTTTTGCAGCGATTTCTTGCTGGCAAACCTCAATCAACGCCTCTGCCCCGCAGATCATGCAAGACGTGGTACCGCAAATCTGAACGTGGGCAACAGAACCAACAGGTGCCAGCTGGAACATGAAATAAAACGTCGCCACTTCGAGCGCGCGAATATAGGCCATGTCCAGCATTGCCGCGATATGTTCAATCGCCGGGCGGGTTAACCATCCCTCTTGTTCCTGCGCACGCCACAAAAGTGGAATGATCGCCGAGGCCTGACGGCCCTCAGGGAATTTGGTCATCTGCGCCCGCGCCCAAGTTTCATTGGCAGGCGTGAAGGCGAAAGAAGCGGGTTGTTCTTTATGAAGTCGGCGTAGCATGTTTATCGGGTCTCTTTCATACCTTTTTCGCAGTAGTTCGCGATCTCTTGTACCTGGGATTTTGTGAATGCATATGCGGTTTCGCCATCTGAGAAGTCGGAAATCGTTAGTGACGGTGATCGTTTCAACTCTAAATCCCACAAAGCTGGAAATGGTGTATTATCAAAATCATCGGAGGACAAGGATTCAGCCAAAAACCGAATTTTAGAACTCAATCCAATAAATTCCACCATGCGAATTTTTAGCTCATCGCCTCGATCAGCGGAAAATTGAGCGTCGCCCGAAAACCACGAAATCTGCTTAGAAAACCGCATAGCATCAGAGCAAGTAGAAATAAGCTGTGCCCCTAAGCTATTGTTTTTTGTTTGCCTTAAAGAATCCCACGATACAAAAGCAGACCAACCAGCAACAAGAAATGCCAGAACAGCAAAGCTTAACGAAAGCCATTCAACGAGACTTGATTTTTTGCTTGGTGCTGGTTTGGCCGAGTTGCTCACCGGTCAATCTCTCCAAACACGACATCCATTGTGCCGATGATCGCGGCCACGTCGGCCAGTTGGTGGCCCGTCGCCACGTGATCCATAGCTTGCAAATGCAAGAACCCAGGCGCGCGGATTTTGGCTTTGTAAGGTTTGTTGGACCCATCAGATACCAGAAACACGCCAAATTCACCCTTAGGCGCTTCAACACAGGCGTAAATTTCGCCCGCTGGAACGTGGAAGCCCTCGGTGTAAAGTTTGAAGTGGTGGATCAGACTTTCCATGGATGTTTTCATATCGCCACGGCTGGGCGGTGTGATCTTACCACGGGCAAGAACGTCACCTTTTTCAACACGCAATTTTGCAACTGCTTGTTTGATGATTTTCAGGCTCTCGCGCATTTCCTGCATGCGGCACAGGTAACGATCGTAACAATCGCCGCTTGTTCCAACAGGAATGTCGAAATCAAATTCGTCGTAACACTCATAGGGTTGGCTGCGACGCAAATCCCACGCCATGCCAGAACCACGCACCATCACGCCTGAGAAACCCCAATCAAGGGCCTCTTGCTGGGAAATCACGCCGATATCCACGTTACGTTGTTTGAAAATCCGGTTGTCTGTTAGCAAACCATCAATGTCGGCCAATACGGCTGGAAATTCATCAGCCCATGTATCGATGTCGTCAATCAGATCATCTGGCAGGTCTTGGTGAACACCACCGGGGCGGAAATAGGCGGCGTGAAGGCGCGCACCAGAAGCACGCTCATAAAACACCATCAATTTTTCGCGCTCTTCAAAACCCCAAAGAGGTGGGGTCAAGGCGCCAACGTCCATCGCCTGTGTGGTCACATTCAAGATGTGGTTCAACACGCGGCCAATTTCGGAATACAAAACGCGGATCAATGACGCACGACGCGGCACTTCTACGCCGGTCAGCTTTTCGATCGCCAAACACCAAGCATGTTCTTGGTTCATTGGTGCCACATAATCCAAACGATCAAAATATGGCAGGTTTTGCAGGTACGTCCGGCTTTCCATCAGCTTTTCAGTGCCGCGGTGCAACAGACCGATGTGGGGATCGCAACGCTCAACAATCTCGCCGTCTAGTTCAAGTACAAGACGCAAAACCCCGTGCGCCGCAGGGTGCTGCGGGCCGAAGTTGATGTTGAAATTGCGGATTTTCTGTTCGCCGGTTTGGGCGTCGTTAAAACCTTTTGAGCCGTCCATTACAGTTTCTCCAACTCATTTAACTTCATTCCCATTACCCACAACAAAACAATGGTTCCAAAGGGAATTACACAGGCCAATGCCCAATATTTATTCACGCCAAAGAATGGCAGCAACTTTAGCATTGGGATTGCGGTCAACGCAGAAAGAACGATCCACCAAAAACTACCCATTACTTAGCCACCTCTTTTTCGTCGCCTGGCAAGATATATTCAGCACCTTCCCATGGGGACATAAAATCAAATTGACGATAATCTTGAACCAATGACACTGGCTCATAAACAACGCGCTTTTGTTCTTCGTCGTAACGCACTTCTGTATAGCCCGTCGTGGGGAAATCCTTACGCAGTGGATATCCGCGAAAGCCATAGTCGGTTAGAATGCGACGCAAGTCTGGGTGGCCAGAAAACAGGATACCGTACATGTCAAAAATTTCACGCTCAAACCAATTGGCCGAAGGGTGCACAGAAATGATTGACGGCATGACCTCTTTTTCAAGGATCTGTGTGCGGACACGAATGCGGTGATTTTGGTACATGGACAGGTGATGATAAACCACATCAAAACGCTTGTCGCGTGATGGGAAATCAATCGCGGTAATATCCACAAGCGATGAAAACTGACAGTTACGGTCTGTTTTCAGAAACTCTGTGAATTCGACGACGCTATTTGCAGTGATTTCTACACACAACTCGCCACGCTCAACGGACCAATTTAGAACCGCGTCGCTTTGTTTTAGCGCGATCAGTTCACCAAGTTCTTTCAATGCATCAGACATATCCGCGCCCCTTATCTTACTATGGTGCCAGTGCGGCGGATTTTGCGTTGCAATTGCAACAAGCCATAAAGCAGTGCCTCAGCCGTTGGTGGGCACCCTGGAACATACATATCCACGGGCACAACGCGGTCACAACCGCGCACAACTGAATAAGAATAGTGGTAATAACCACCACCGTTTGCACAGGAACCCATAGACAAAACATAACGTGGCTCTGGCATTTGGTCATAAACCTTGCGCAAAGCCGGTGCCATTTTGTTGGTCAGCGTGCCGGCAACGATCATCAAATCAGACTGACGTGGGCTGGCGCGCGGGGCGGTACCAAAGCGTTCCATGTCATAACGCGGCATCGCGGTGTGCATCATTTCAACAGCACAGCACGCCAAACCAAAGGTCATCCAGTGCAAAGACCCTGTACGGGCCCAGTTGATGATGTCCTCGGTAGAGGTCAGCAAAAAGCCTTTGTCCTGCAATTCGCGGTTAAGGACTTGGGTGACGAGCTCGTTGTCGCCGCCAGCGGTGTTGCCCACTGCTATTCCCATTCCAATGCTCCTTTTTTCCACTCATAAGCAAAGCCAATTGTCAGCACGCCCAAGAAAACAATCATTGACCAGAAACCAAGCAATCCAACATCTTTAAAGGCCACGGCCCAAGGGAATAGGAAGGCGATCTCTAAATCGAAAATGATGAACAAAATTGCCACCAGATAGAACCGCACGTCAAATTTCATCCGCGCATCGTCAAAAGCGTTAAAACCACACTCATACGCGGATACTTTTTCAGGATCAGGATTGCGAACAGCAACGATCAAGGCGGCAAAAATTAGAACCAACCCCAAACCAATTGCAAGTCCAAGGAAAACTAAGATGGGCAGATATTCTGCAAGCAGCTGGTCCATGTGCGACCCCTCAAGTGTTCAGACGCAATTGCGTCATGGCTTTTGGGCTGTTTACGCGCCCCATAAGGTGGGGTCAACCAAAGCAATAGACGTTTTCAGTAAGAAAAACGTGCGTGGATTTGAATTTTGTTTAAATGTCGCGGATATGGGCTGTTTGCCTCGTCAACATATTCACGTATTGGAATGCGATGTCGATTTTTTCGGTTTCATGGAATCAATAAACGCATACGCAAAAATTGGTTCGTAAATTGGCGGTCAGCCAACGTCTTTTCAGCAAAAACGAGAATGCAGAAAAATTGGCTTTTTGTTTTTCAAATCGACGCCCATGCCAACAATTTTGATCTTACTATTCAACCCAATTGGCTGGTCTTTTTTCAAAAAAGGCACCCACGCCTTCGCTCGCTTCGGGATCTTCCCATGTATCCACCAGTGCCTGAATGCTCATGTCTTGAATATCTTGTGTTACAGGCGCATCCAATCGATGTAACAAGGCCTTGGCTGCCCCGACGGCATTGGGCGCACAGGTGGCAAAATGGGCAACCTCTTGGGCAATCGCGGCATCTAAGTCACCCGCCCCGACAACGCGGGTGATAAGATTAAGGGCAACCCCCTCGTCCGCTGTAAAACGTCGACCTGACAAAAACACGGATTGCGCCGCACGTTTTCCCATGGCCCCCACTACATAAGGGCTAATCGTTGCGGGAATTAATCCAAGACGGGTTTCAGTTAGGGCAAAGTTTGCCGTATCCACCGCGATTGCGATGTCACAGACCGAAATCATCCCGATACCGCCGCCGAATGCCTGCCCCTGAATGCGCCCGATAAGTGGTTTTGGCATATTGGCCAATGCGGCCAGCATCTTGGCCAGTTTGCGTGCCTCTGCCGCCCTCTCCGCACTCGTGGCGGTCATTTGCTGCTTCATCCACCCCAAATCACCCCCCGCGCAAAAACTGCGCCCAGCGCCGGTTAGAACAACAACCCGAACAGACGCATCTGAACCAAGATCATTGGCGACCCGCGTCAATTCATCAATCATCATGGGGTTTAGGGCGTTATGACGACTGGGATCGTTCAATGAAATTGTTACAAGCCCGTGCAGACCACGTTCCAGTGTGATTGCCTCATAACTCATGCCCGAAGTCCTTTTGCAAAAGTTGCCGCCTTGTCTAAAGCTGTCGCATCAAGGTTTGTATCATAGCCCAGCGCCGTTAAATGCGCATGCACAGCCTCAGTCGCTACATTCCCTGCAGCCCCCGGTGCATAGGGGCAACCGCCAAGCCCAGCGATAGAAGCATCAAAAATACGCAGGCCATGTTTTAGCGAAACATCAATATTGCCCAGCGCAACACCTGCAGTGTCATGAAAATGTCCCGCCAACTGTGCTGCGGGCACCTCATTCAACACGGCCTTTAACATGGCATCAACGGCCTCTGGTGTAGCGCGTCCCAGGGTTTCACCCAAGGAAATTTCGTCACAACCCATCGCAAGCAACGCCTTGGCAACACGCGCAACACGTGCCGGTGGCGTTGCCCCATCATAAGGGCAGTCGGTAACACAACTGATATATCCACGCACCTTCAAGCCGGTTTCTTTTGCCTCACTCACGAGGGGGGCAAAGCGCTTTAGGCTTTCATCGACAGTCGCATTAATGTTGGCACGACTGAACCCTTCGCTGGCGGACCCAAAGACCGCGACACCTTCAACGCTCGCCGAAATCGCGGCACTCAGACCACGCGCATTGGGCGTAAGGGCCCACATTTCTGCCGCCACATTACCAATGCCAGCCAAAACATCGGCGCCATCCGCCATTTGCGGCACCCATTTTGGGGAAACAAAACTTGCAACTTCTATGCGGGCAAAACCAGCCACGACCAAAAGCTGAACCAATTTGATTTTATCAGCGGTTGCTATGAAACCGGCCTGATTTTGCAGACCATCCCTTGGACCTACCTCAAATATTTCAACCTTATCCATTATCTAAATTCTTCCATCGGTGTTTGGCTATGTCCACGCTGGATAAAAGTCTTTTGCATAAAGACGAGGCCCTTCAGGCAACGAGGCCTTATAACCTGCGCGTTCCGTGATACGTTCCCACCATGCCGTAACGCCCGCAAATTCATCCAATGGTGCAAAATGCTTAGCCATATAGACCGCCTGCCCCACGGCAATGTCAGCAGCAGAAAAATCTGACAGCAAATAATCTTGTTGGGATAGAACCTGCTCCATGGCCCCATAACACTTTGCAATGCGCTTGGCCTCTATCTGCATCACAGTGGGACTACGCATTGCATCATCATAAAGCGCGATGTGTTGTTGGGTAAGTGCTGCAGAATGCTGACTGATGGTCTCTGCAAAGTGCACCCAGACCAACCAGTCAGCCCGCTCTGCATGACCAATCGGGCGCCACATGCCCATTGTGTCAAACCCTTCACAAAGGATTTCCAACATTGCACCGCTTTCAAACAGATTACGGCCATTTAATTCAAGCGCGGGCACACGGCCAACAGGATTAAGGGCCAAAAACTCAGGGCTTCGCAAGGTTTTATCAAAAGGCCATTCAATAACCTCAAATGGCAATCCCAATTCGTGCAGCAACCAAAGCACCCGCATGCTTCGACTTTCAGGTACGTGATGCAGGCGTATCATTGTTTGGCATCCTCATCAATTGATTGCAAAACAAGCAAAGGCGCATTTCCGGTCACTTGCGCCCCCTCATCGGCGAGCACCTCATAAACGATGCCATCCCTTGGGGCCTGTAATGCATGTTCCATCTTCATGGCTTCCAGTACGACAAGCACTTGCCCTTTCTCGACACGATCCCCGGCCTTGGCTGAACACATCTTTACCAATCCCGGCATAGGCGACAGTATTGCATCTTCGTTTTGTGCAGATGACGCTTCGCGGGCTAACGGATCAACCAATTCAAAAGACCACTGCGCCGTACCCGTGATGCCAATTAAAGAACTTTGCAGAACGGCATTCAAAGGCTGATCACATTGCCATTGCCCAGCGCCATAGGAAAATGAAGTTCCCGATCCATCAATTCGGCATTCAGCCATGTCCCCCTTGGTGAATGAAACAGAAACCACGCGGCATTGATCCCCATCACTCAGTTGTATTTGCCAAGTAGCAGGTTCCCACAAGCCAAATGCACTGCCCGCGCCCTTTGGCACGGTGCCCATTAGCGCCGCCAATCCCCATGCCGCATCTGGCGCTGTTTCACTTTCGATCAATGCATCTAGGTGACGCTCAATTAGTCCTGTATCAACATTACCTGATTGGAAATCACTTTGACGACACAAAGCGCGCAGAAAGTTTATGTTCGTAACCGTTCCCAATATTACGGTTTCGCTTAGCGCGGCTTCCATTTCGGCTAGTGCTGTCGCGCGATTAGAACCATGCACAATAATTTTGGCAATCATCGGGTCATACCAAGGTGAAATATTATCCCCAGAGCAAACACCCGTATCCGCACGAACGCCTTCAGGGAAAGACAGGTGCGCTAACGTTCCGGTAGCAGGCAAAAACCCATTGGGCACATCCTCGGCATAAAGCCTGACTTCAAAACTATGGCCTTTCAAGGGAATTTCGCCTTGATCCATTGGCAATCCCTCACCAGAAGCCACACGTAATTGCCATTCGACCAGATCCACGCCGGTGATCGCTTCTGTAACGGGATGCTCAACTTGCAGGCGCGTATTCATTTCCATGAAATAGAACTTATCGACTTTCAGCCCATTACTGGCATCAACGATGAATTCTACGGTCCCTGCCCCTGCATAGCCAACAGCAGCAGCCGCGCGAACAGCCGCCTCCCCCATAGCTTGACGCATTTCTTGGGTCATACTGGGTGCTGGGGCTTCTTCAATGACCTTTTGGTGACGTCTTTGCAGCGAGCAGTCGCGTTCAAATAAATGCACGGCTTTTGAACCATCCCCAAATACCTGCACTTCAATGTGACGTGGATGATCTACAAATTTTTCAACAAGGACATCGCCATTCCCAAAGGCAGCAGTCGCTTCTCTTTGTGCTGATGCAAGGGCGGTTGTGAAATCAGCCGCGTCCTTAACAAGCCGCATTCCCTTGCCACCTCCACCGGCGACCGCTTTGATCAAAACCGGATACCCAATTTTGCCAGCCTCATCCGCCAACACAGCGGCATCTTGATCCGCCCCATGATATCCAGGCACCACAGGCACGCCGGCGGCTTGCATCAACGCCTTTGCGGCATCTTTTAGCCCCATCGCCCTAATCGCCTGTGAGCTTGGGCCAATGAACACCAAGCCCGCAGCCTCAACCGCTTCAACAAACTCGGGGTTCTCGCTCAAAAAACCGTAGCCAGGGTGAATGGCCTCAGCGCCTTGTTCAAGTGCTGCGGCAATTATGCGATCCCCACACAAATAGCTGTCACCAACAGCGGCCCCACCGATTAATACAGCCTCATCCGCCATCTCAACATGCATCGCACTGACGTCAGCTTCTGAATAAACAGCGACAACCTTAATGCCCATCGACTGGGCCGTACGCGTAATACGACAGGCAATTTCACCGCGGTTCGCTATTAGAATTTTTTCAAACATCAACGTCACTCTACTGTTCTAACCATTTCTTCTCGTTATAAATATCCTCGCCGAAGGCAAGAAATCTCTTATTCGCAACGGCCCACCCAAAAACCGCAGTCATTTACATCCTAAAGACGCCAAATCGGCTGTCTTTTAAGGGGGCATTCAGGGCAGCACGTAAGCTTAGATATAAAACCTCGCGGCTTTTACGTGGATCAATGACACCGTCATCCCATAAACGCGCGCTGGCATATAATGGATGGCTTTGACGTTCGATCATATCGATGGTGGGCTGTTTAAATGCCGCCTCTTCTGTCGCACTCCAAGAGCCACCTTTGCGTTCTATGCCGTCGCGCTTAACTGTTGCCAGAACGCCTGCGGCCTGTTCACCACCCATCACAGCAATACGCGAATTCGGCCAGGTCCACATGAAACGCGGCTGATATGCGCGACCTGCCATCCCGTAATTACCGGCCCCGTACGAACCGCCAACAAGCATGGTAATTTTCGGCACATTTGTGGCGGCCACTGCCATCACAAGTTTTGCACCATGTCGTGCGATACCTTCGGCCTCGTATTTTCGCCCAACCATAAAGCCAGTGATATTTTGCAAGAAAACCAATGGAATGTTGCGTTGGCTACAAAGTTCTACAAAATGCGCACCCTTTTGGGCACTTTCAGAAAACAGCACGCCGTTATTTGCAATAATTCCCACCGGACAGCCTTTAACATGGGCAAAACCGCAAACCAATGTCTCGCCAAATCTAGCCTTGAATTCATCAAACCGGCTGCCATCCACCAAACGCGCAATAACTTCGCGAATATCATACGGTGTCTTTAGATCACGCGGCACCACCCCAAGGATTTCGTCTGGATCATAGGCCGGCTCTTCAGCGCTGGCCCAATTCACGTTTGAAACAGGTAATTTGTTAAGGTTTCCCACCGCTTGTCGCGCCAAGGCCAATGCGTGCGCATCATCCTCCGCAAGGTAATCCGCCACGCCTGATAATCGGGTATGTACATCCCCGCCACCTAGATCTTCGGCCGAAACAACCTCACCAATCGCGGCCTTCACCAAAGGGGGCCCAGCCAAAAATATGGTGCCTTGTTCACGCACAATGATCGAAACATCAGACATTGCGGGCACATATGCGCCACCGGCTGTACATGATCCCATCACAACCGCGATCTGCGCGATACCAGCGGCTGACATACGTGCTTGGTTATAAAAAATACGCCCAAAGTGGTCGCGATCGGGGAATACTTCATCTTGATTGGGCAGGTTGGCCCCACCCGAGTCCACCAAATACACGCATGGCAAAGAACACTCCGCTGCAATTTCTTGCGCCCGAAGATGTTTTTTCACGGTCATTGGATAATATGTACCGCCTTTAACGGTGGCGTCATTGCAAATTATCATCACATCTTGGCCCATCACTTGACCAATACCTGCAATAACGCCTGCGCCTGGTGCGGCACCCTCATACATATCATGAGCCGCAGTTGCACCAATTTCCAAAAAAGACGAACCCACATCCAACAAATTACTAACGCGATCACGAGGCAACATTTTACCTCGGCCAATATGGCGTTCGCGGGATTTTTCACCCCCACCCGATGCTGCCGTCTCGGCCGCTGCGCGAATGGTTGCAAGTGCGGCTAGGTGGCTGTCGCGGTTTTCACCGAAGGTTGCGCTGTTGGTGACCGTTTTACTGACTAATTTCATTGTGATCCCTCGGAATACGCGCGGTTTTTCAGATCTTTACGGATTATTTTGCCTGTAACCGTCATGGGCAGATCGCCGACAAATTCAATCTCTCGTGGATAAAGATGTGGTGAAAGTCGTGATTTCACTCTTTCCTGCATTTCTATTTTCAATGCATCCGACGCGACATGTCCTGACCCTAAAACCACATAGGCCTTTACAATTTCGCCGCGCAATTCGTCAGGTTTCCCGATGACACCGACAGTGGCGACAGCCTCATGTTGCATCAAGCAATCCTCGATTTCTGCTGGCCCTATGCGGTAGCCAGCTGACGAAATCACGTCATCCTCGCGGCCCAAAAATCGAATGTAGGCCCCTTCGCGAATGCCTCGATCCCCTGTGATCATCCAATCACCTTTGAATTTAGCGGCTGTTATTTCTGGTTTGTTCCAATATTCCAGCATCATACTGGCGGAACCTTGGCGAACAGCGATGTCGCCTTCTTCTTTGGTTGGCTCGCCAGCCTCATTAAGCACATCAACTGAATGCCCAGGAACGCTGCGCCCCATAGCACCCGGTTTTGGCTCGAACAATTCGCTGCAACTGGATATGATCATGTTGCATTCCGTCTGACCATAAAATTCATTTATCGTCACGCCAAAGGCCTTTTGGCCCCATACCTGCATCTCGGCCCCCAAAGGTTCCCCCCCTGTGGCGACAGATCTTAATCCTGTTATTTCAACACCAGCAGATTTGATCATTCGCAATGCGGTTGGTGGCAAAAACACATTTTTCACCTGCGCCTGATCAATCAGTTTTTGCATGCCCTTTGGATCAAACTTGTCGCTGCGAGATGCAACAACAGGCACACCAAGTGCGAGGCCCGCCATCAACACGTCAAACAGACCGCCGATCCATGCCCAATCCGCAGGCGTCCAAATGCAATCGCCACTTTGGCCCAAGAAATTGTGGCTAAGCTCGACACCCGGCAAATGGCCGGTAAGGACGCGATGTCCATGTAAAACGCCCTTGGGTGCGCCCGTTGTGCCGGATGTATATATTAAACAAGCAGGATCTTCTGGGCCTGTTTCCACCGTTTCAAAGCGCGGCGCGTCTTGATCAAACGCGGCCTGTTCAGGCACAATGATATGAGAAAGATTTGGCAAATCACCAAGCATGCGTAGCGTTTCGCCGCCTGCCACATCTGAAATGGCCGCAATCGCCCCGCTGTCGCTTAGTCGCGTTTGCAGGGCCTCTGACCCAAAAAGCGGAAACAACGGAATTGAAATAGCCCCGATTTTCCAAATGGCGATATGTGCCGCCGCCGTCCATACCGATTGCCCACGAAACACGGCTACACGATCACCAAGCCCCACGCCCAGCCCATCCAGATGAACGGCCAAACGATCCGCAAGATAATCCAGAACGCCAAAACTTACGTCTTCGCGTGTGCCATCGGTCATATCAATGATTGCAGTTCGTTCTGGATCAACGTCAACCCATTGTTCACAGGCTTGTACGGCCATATTCAGTTCTTGGGGCAAATCCCAAGCAAAACTGCGTGTTAAACGATCAAAACTATTGGTGCGTTCTAACATTGCCAAGTTACCTTACACTTCATCTTATTTAATCCCTAACTGGCGATTGATGTTGCGCAAACGTCCAAATTGCAACGCCACCAGATCACGCGTGCAGGTGTCTTCAATAATGGCACGGCGCGAATGATTGCCCATCACTGCACGTTCCATTTTGCATTGTCTGCCCTGCCATTCGTCCCACGTACTTTGGGCAACCGCCGCAAATGGTGCAGGTGCCGCAAAATACGTAGATCGTTGTTCATCTGTCAGGTTATTCAGACGATCCGCAAGAGCGGCATGTTCTTGGGCATGCAAGCCACGCCATATGTTTAATTCCTCAACGACACAAAGGCGTTCTTTGAGGTTTTCATTGCCAAGTGCATTCTCTGCCCGACAATCTTGGGTCATGGCATCAAGACATTGCGCCGCCGCCTTACCAGATGCAAGACAGCCATAAAGAACATCAGGATTTGCCGTGACACTGGGGATTGTGACGTTTTCAGTCTGCCCGAATGCCGGTGAAACACTAAATAATATGGCTGCTAGCACCCATTTCATGCCATCAAGCCCATCAATTCGCGGCCGATTAACATCCGACGAATTTCGCTGGTTCCAGCACCAATCTCCATTAATTTTGCGTCACGAAACAATCTAGAAACGGTGCTATCTGCCAAATATCCAGCACCACCAAGTGCTTGTACGGCTTGATGCGCCTGCACCATCGCCTGTTCCGAGGCATAAAGCACACAAGCCGCTGCATCCTGTCGCGTAACTTTGCCACGATCACATGCGCGCGCCACCTCATAAACATAAGCACGCGCGGAATTCATTGCCGTATACATATCGGCAACTTTGCCTTGCATCAGTTGAAAGTTACCAATGGGTTGGCCGAATTGTTTGCGTTCCACCATATAGGGCATCACTTCGTCCATACAGGCCGCCATGATGCCTGTGCCAATGCCGGCCAAAACAACACGTTCGTAATCAAGGCCTGACATCAAAACATTAACGCCGCGCCCCTCTTCGCCCAGAACGTTTTCAAAAGGAACCTCGACATCTTCAAAAATCAATTCAGCGGTGTTGGACCCGCGCATACCGACCTTGTCAAAATGCGGGCTGGTTGAAAATCCAGTCATAGTTTTTTCAACGATGAAGGCCGTCATGCCCTTGGCGCCTGCATCGGGATCAGTTTTTGCGTATACAACCAATGTATCTGCATCAGGCCCGTTGGTGATCCAGTACTTATTACCGTTCAAGCGATAATATCCATTCCGTTTTTCGGCCCTCAAGGTCATGGATACAACGTCTGAACCGGCCCCTGCCTCGGACATAGCCAAGGCACCAACGTTTTCGCCAGACAGTAAGCCTGGCAAATACTTGGCCCGCTGTTCATCCGTACCGTTAAGGCGAATTTGGTTCACACAAAGGTTGGAATGCGCGCCATAAGATAGCGAAACACTGGCGCTGGCCCGCGCGATTTCTTCTACAACAATTGTATGCGCCAGATAACTCATACCTGCGCCGCCAAATTCCTCAGGCACTGTCACACCCAGCAGGCCTAATTCACCCATTTCACGCCAAAGGTGCGCTGGGAAGATGTTGTCTTGATCCGTTTTTGCAGCGATTGGCTTTATGCGATCTTGGGCGAAACGATGCACCATATCGCGCATCGCATTCACATCTTCGCCCAAATCAAATTCCATTGACGCATTAAACATATTTCGCCCTATCTGTGCTTGGATCCCATTCAACCCGTAAAATAACACAAAAAGTGGTCATTTTCCGAATCTAATGGTTAATTGAACAACTGTTCAATAAAGTAAGCAGCAATATTTGGTTGCGTCAATGCTTTGCTTGATCGGGGCTTTGCTTGATCGGGTCGCTTACGCTGTTTTGATACTTTGATAGACCGCGCCGACCTCAGCACGGATGATGCGGGCAATTTGCGCGCAATCTTCCAAACTGAATGTCAAAGGAATGCGCATATCAATCAAGCCTGCCAAAACACCGTCTGTTTGCGGTAATTTTTGAGCGGGCGCATACCGCCAGCTGTCATAACGCGATGTGAATGCTACGGGATCTGCTGCACCAAACCACTTTAATTCGACCCCACAAGCAAGACAACGCGCCACAAAATCGTTAATCGCCGCTTCTGGCCAGTTAGGCAGCAAAAACTGGATTGAGGAACCAACCATGGTTTCCGCTGTCGGTCTTTCAATACGTTGCAAGCCAGGTGTATTTTCCAGGCCAGCGTTCACGGTATCATATCGCTCGTTCCAACGGTCCACTTGTGTTTTTAGATCTGCCAACTGGGGCCGCAAGATTGCTGCCCGCAAATTGTCCATACGGCCAGATACATTCGGCGTAACAAAACGTACCTTATCAAAGGCTTCTTTGGGGGGGGCCGCTTTGTGCCGCTCAAATAACATATAGCTGCCTGACAAAATGATTGCCCGCGCCATCAGATCAGGATCATCTGAAATCAGAAAACCACCCTCGCCTGAATTTATGTGCTTATAGGTCTGCGTTGAATAACATCCAAACGTCCCTTGGCGACCTGAGGGCACACCGTTCCACGTTGCCCCCATCGTGTGGGCGCAATCCTCAATCACCGTAACGCCCGCACCATCACAAATCGACATCAATCGATCCATATCACATAAGTGCCCGCGCATGTGGCTTAGCAATAGCGTTTTAGCGCCCGAACTTGCGATTTTTATCGCCAGATCATCCAGATCAATGCGCAGGTTTTCGGTCACTTCAACAAATATCGGCACAGCACCAACAGCAGCAATGGCACCGGGAACAGGCGCGAGCGTAAATCCGTTGGATAAAACCTTGTCCCCTGCAGTAACGCCACAAGCCCTCAAAGCGGCCCCCATTGCATAGCCACCAGAAGCAACGGCCAAACAATATTTAGCGCCTGTCAGTTCAGCAAATTCCTGTTCCAACGCCGACGTTTCGCCAATTTCGCCTTCTGCCAAATTGTAACGATGCAAACGCCCGTGTTGCAGAACCGCCATCGCAGCATCAATGCCAGCCTGAGGAATGGATTCCTGTTGCGTAAAACTGCCTGTAAACTTTTCGCTCATTACTTTTCCCCAAACGTTTCGTAAGGTACGCTATGCCAACGTCATGCACCATGAAAGCCATGTTTTGATTTACGAAAGCATCTTTTCAGCTAAATCAAACAGATCGTCATAATGATCCAATAATGCGTCTGGTTTCATTTCCTCAACCTGTCGCCCTGTTGGCCCAAACGTTACCAAAACACAGGGAATATCTGCGGCAATTCCCGTTTTTCGATCCGTTATCGTGTCGCCAATCAACATTGAACGCGCTGGATCACCACCCACGCGATCGATGGTTTCAAACAAAGGCATGGCATGGGGTTTACGATGCTCAAGCGTATCGGCACCAATCAATGCACCAAATCGATCGCGCAGCTTTAAGCGCGACATAAGGGTTTCCGCCAAACCTTCGGGCTTGTTTGTACAGATACCCAATGCGTAACCAGCATCAGCCAATCGATCCAATGCTGCCTCAACCCCAGGGTACAAAAACGTGTGTTTATCTATGTTTTCACCGTAAAAATCCAACAACCGCTGATAATCTTCGGCCAAAGCCGCCTCAACCCCATCACTCATTCCTGCCCGTTGATAGCCAAGCGTTAACATCGCCCGCCCACCGGCAAATGCGGTAAACATATCGGTTTTCGCATCCAAACGTGTTTCAAAGCCACGGGTTGCCAAACAATGATTGGCCGCGGCGATCAAATCACCACTGGTGTCCGCCAATGTGCCGTCTAGATCGAAGATAACTGCTGGTTTTAATGACATCTTTTATTCCTATCCGCTGACGTGGGCGGTTTTCCGCCCCTTCTGTGACAATGATGGTAAACACAAGTGATCCCGAAAAGGCCCTACAGGGCTTGCGCCTTTCCCCCAAGCGATTAAAAGCTCTGCCTAAGAAAGAAAAGGCAAAGACGCATGGCGAGCAACTTTATTATTCTAGCAGCGGGTAAAGGAAGCCGGATGAATTCCGACCTTCCAAAGGTGTTGCACAAATTGGCTGGCGTGCCACTTTTGGCGCACGCGATGAATTCGGCTTCTTTGGGGGGCGCAAAAAAATCAGTCGTTGTGACAGGGCATGGCGGTGCGGCGGTTGCAAAGGCTGCCCTTGGTATTGATGCCGAAACACTGATTGCAAACCAAGACGAACAATTGGGTACGGCACACGCGGTTTTGCAAGCCAAGGATGCCTTGGGCGAAATGGAAGGCGACTGTATCGTTTTATATGGCGACACCCCCTTCATTTCCCCTGAAACGCTTGAAGAAATGAGTAAAGCACGCGACAGCCATGACGTGTTGGTTCTGGGTTTTGAAACCAATGATCCTGGCCGATATGGTCGCTTGATCACCAATGGTGACAAGCTTGATCGCATCGTCGAAGCCAAAGACGCATCACCTGAAGAACTAGCCGTAACACTCTGTAATTCTGGTGTTATATGCGCCAATACATCTGTTTTGTTTGATCTTCTGTCCGAGGTGAAAGACGACAATGCCGCCAATGAATATTACCTAACTGACATCATCGGCATCGCCACATCCAAAGGGTTATCTTGTGGTGTAGTACATTGCGATATTGCTGAAACACTGGGCATCAACACGCGCGCCGAATTGGCAGCGGCAGAGGCGGATTTCCAAGCCAAGGCACGCATTGCTGCGATGGAGAATGGCGTTTCCCTGACGGCCCCTGAAACAGTTTATTTCGCCTATGATACGGTGATTGGCCGCGACACAACAATTGAACCAAATGTTTTCTTTGGCCCCGGTGTTACGATTGAAAACGACGTTGAAATTAAAGCCAATTGCCATTTTGAAGGTTGTCATATCTCTCGTGGTTCAGTGGTCGGTCCTTTCGCGCGTTTACGCCCGGGTGCCGAACTGGCCGAGGATGTGCGAGTTGGCAATTTTGTTGAGATTAAAAACGCAGATCTGGCCGAAGGTGCGAAAGTTAACCACCTTTCCTATGTGGGTGACGCAACAGTTGGCAAAGCGGCGAATATTGGCGCGGGCACAATTACCTGCAATTACGATGGTGTTATGAAACATCGCACGGAAATTGGTGCGCGGGCGTTTATTGGCTCTAACACCTCGCTTGTTGCGCCTGTCAGCATCGGCATCGAGGCCATGACTGCGTCTGGTTCAGTGATTACACAAAACGTGCCGATCGGCGCCCTTGCCTTAAGTCGTGCAAAGCAGGTCAACAAAGAAGATTTGGCGACGCGATTAATGGATAAACTACGCGCGACAAAAGCCCGTAAAGAAAAAGAAAAAAAGGACAACTGATATGTGCGGTATTGTTGGTGTACTTGGTCTTCACGAAGCGGCCCCCATGTTGGTGGATGCTCTAAAACGTCTTGAATATCGCGGCTATGACAGCGCGGGCATTGCAACTGTGCGCGACGGGAAACTAGAACGCAGGCGCGCAACGGGTAAGATGGTGAACCTATCTGATATGCTTGTGCACAATTCATTGGCAGGTAAATCTGGCATAGGCCACACGCGATGGGCCACACATGGTGAACCAAACCTGACCAACACACACCCCCATCGCGCAGGCGCGGTGGCGGTTGTTCACAATGGCATCATTGAAAATTTTCGAGAACTGCGTGCCGAATTGGCCGATTTGGGCGTTTCATTTGAAACAGATACTGACACGGAAACAGTCGCCCTTTTGACAAACCACTTTATTTCACAGGGTCTTAGCCCACGTGATGCAGTCGCTGCAACGCTGCCCAAACTGGATGGTGCCTTCGCGCTATGTTTTCTGTTTGAAGGCGAAGACGATTTGATGATCGCCGCGCGCAAAGGTTCACCCTTGGCCATTGGGCATGGTGTAGGTGAAATGTTTGTCGGCTCAGATGCCATAGCACTGGCTGCAATGACAGATCAAATCACCTATCTTGAAGAAGGTGATTGGGCCGTTCTGACACGCAACAGCCTAGAAGTGATCGATGCTGCCGGAAACTTGGCCAATCGCGAACTAAAGAAAATCGAAATTGACACAGCCGCAATTGATAAAGCAGGCCACAAACATTTTATGGCCAAAGAAATAGCGGAACAACCAACAGTACTGGCCAATGTCCTTGGCCACTATATCAACAAAGAAAACAATGGCCTAGCCTTACCAGAAGGATTAGACTTTTCAGAATTTGATCGTCTTGTTTTGGTTGCCTGTGGGACTGGTTTTTATGCCTGTATGACGGCAAAATACTGGTTTGAACAAATTTCAGGCTTGCCTGTTGAAATTGATATCGCCTCTGAATACCGCTATCGAAAACCGCCAGTTGGCCCACGCACCTGTGCAATCTTTGTCAGTCAATCAGGTGAGACCGCCGACACCCTTGCCGCCCTTCGCCACATTGCAGATAAAGCAGCCAAGATCGTTGCGGTCGTTAACGTTCCTGAAAGTTCAATCGCACGTGAAAGCGATATCATTATTCCGATCCGCGCGGGCGTTGAAGTAGGTGTAGCATCAACCAAAGCGTTCACAAATCAATTAGCCGTATTAGCGTGTATGGCCCTTAAGGCAGCTCAAGATCGCGCGGTCATTGATGCGGATGAATTAAAGAATAATCTGGTAACATTGCGCAATTTACCCGGCCTTATCAATCTAGCGATAGCTGCCGAAAGCCACTACACACCCATCGCAAAACGTCTTGCTGCGGCGGACGACGTTCTATTTTTGGGCCGTGGATTGATGTATCCAATGGCACTAGAAGGTGCGCTAAAACTTAAAGAAATCAGCTATATACATGCCGAAGGTTATGCAGCAGGTGAACTAAAACACGGCCCCATTGCGCTGGTTGACAAAAAGACGCCAGTGGTTGTCATGGCCCCGCGTGACGCCCTTTTTGAAAAAACCATTTCGAACATGCAAGAAGTGATGGCGCGCAATGGCGTGGTTCTTTTGATCACGGATTCAGCTGGGGCAAAATCTGCCAATGATGGTGTTTGGGGAACTTTATTGATGCCTGACGTTGATCCTGTTTGGGCCCCAATTCTTTATGCTATTCCTGCACAATTGCTGGCGTACCACACCGCAATGGCGCGTGGAACAGACGTCGATCAACCCCGCAACCTAGCCAAATCGGTGACTGTAGAATGACCCCAGAACAAGCATTAGCCGATCTCAAGTCGCTGGCTGATACCAGCAAAATTGAACAAATGGCGGCCTATCACAAGGTGGACCGTGAATATTTGGGTGTCGCCAATCCACAAATCAACGAGATTACAACGGGATGGCGTCAATCCCTGACCTTGGAACAAAGGCTAGAGATTGCGGAATTTCTTTGGGGCCACAACAGTCACGAAGGCCGCATTGCAGCGGCCAAATTGTTGACCCAAGCGCGGATAAAAAATGACGAGCCAGTTTGGGAACTGATCAAAAAATGGGTGACAGAATTTGACGCTTGGGCCATCGCGGATCATGTCGCAAGTGCTGGTTCACGCCGCCTAACGGCAGATCCATCGCGTTTGGATCATGTAGAAACCTGGACAAAAGACGACAATTTCTGGGTGCGCCGTGTGGCCTTGGTGATGACATTGCCATGGTGCAAATCGCGCGATCCAAAACCCGCAGAGTTAGAACAACGTGAACGTATTTTAGGTTGGGCAGCTGACTATGTAACGGATAAAGAATGGTTTATTCAAAAATCAGTAGCTTGGTGGCTGCGCGATTTATCAAAACGCGATCCAGAACGCGTAGCCCAGTTTATAACAGAACATGGCATCTACATGAAAAAATGGGCGCGTATTGAGGCGGCAAAATTGTTGCCGACCATGCCCGAACTTAATCCTCTTCCGGTAGCTGAACCCGACTTAACCGTCGATCCAGACCTCTAATTCAGGCAAGCCTGTCAAGGAAACGCCTAACAATCGCATGGCCGCAAGGGAAACGCGGGAACCAGCAGTCTTTGGACCATCGATTGGAATCAGATCAACTTGGACAGACTTGCCTGTCGCGGGATCGACAAGATGCCCTTTGGCATTCTGCGTGACAAGAGGTGTTTTTGCCCAAAACCCAGTCTCAGTGGGGCTTCCAAGGGACGCGATTGTGATACCAAGCTTTTGTTCCGCACTCGCAACAGGCACAGACGCGGCTGCATTTCGTTCAGATAGGGTTGTTGTGTCAAAGTCTTCGACCGACGTGGCATCAACAGGAACAACCGTTGCGCCAGCACCAACACGTGGCATAGGGCGAAGCTTGTAGATCTCAGGATCAGACGGAACCAGAGCGACTTCCCTGCTTTTTCGGTCAAAATTTGGCAGGGACGCACAGCCACTTAAAACCAAAATGCACAAGCCAATCAATATCGCACGTTTTTCATTCATAATGTAATACTTAAGTATGATGGGGCGTCTGGACAATGCTCAATTCACTTGCGGCAAAAGATTGCGCGGCCTAGTCTGTTTTCATGACAAATCTAATTGACCCATTTCAACGTACAATCACGTATCTTCGCCTTTCAGTAACTGATCGTTGCGATTTTCGGTGTGTTTATTGCATGTCCGAGAATATGCAGTTTTTGCCCAAAGCCGAATTACTAACGCTTGAGGAATTGGACCGCTTGTGTTCGACGTTCATTCGTTTGGGCGTTGAAAAACTGCGCATTACGGGTGGTGAACCTTTGGTTCGCAAGGGCATCATGTCGTTTTTTGAGGGCATGGGTCGCCATTTAGAATCTGGCGCGCTGAAAGAACTGACACTGACAACAAACGGCAGCCAGCTGGAACGCTTTGCGCAACCCTTGTTTGATGCGGGTGTTCGGCGGATCAATATTTCCCTTGATACGTTAGACGAGGCCAAATTTGCCGAGATCACCCGTTGGGGCCGCCTGCCCCAAGTTATGCGTGGTATTGATGCGGCCTTGGCGGCTGGCTTGCGTGTAAAACTGAACACTGTTGCCTTAAAAGATTTCAACGAGGATGAATTATTTACGCTTGCCGAATTTTGCGCAGCACGGGACATGGATCTGACATTCATTGAAGTGATGCCAATGGGCGATATCGGCAATGAAAACCGTTTAATGCAATATTGGGACCTGTCTGATCTGCGCGACACGCTGGCGACACGGTATACGTTGCATGATCTGTCTGAACGTACAGGCGGCCCTGCACGTTATATTCAGCTAGAAGAAACGGGTCAGAAAATTGGGCTTATCACGCCCATGACCCATAATTTCTGTGAAAGCTGCAATCGCGTGCGGATTACTTGCACAGGCGAGATATACACCTGTTTGGGACAAGAAGGTAAATCTGATTTGCGCGGCCCGCTTCGTTCAAGTGAAACGGATGCCCCACTTGAAGAGGCTATTCGCGCCGCTATCGGCCTAAAACCCAAAGGGCACGACTTTGATTATTCGCGTCAAACGCTTGGCGGGCAAATGTCACGCCACATGAGCCATACGGGCGGTTAAACGCACAGGCCTGCACGGTCTGAGTCGCTAATAAACAACAGGCAGATTTTAAGGAAACTTATGTTGGAGCGGGCGACGGGAATCGAACCCGTGTCATCAGCTTGGAAGGCTGAGGTCTTACCATTACACAACGCCCGCGCAACAGAATTTGGACATAAGTCATCGTCAAATCGGCGTCAAGGCTCTGAGTGCGATGATTTTTCTGAATCTCATGATCTTTCTATTTCTTATCGATAGGAAAACACTTCATTGCATTTTGTTTTCTTTGACAAAATTCAGAAAGGATAGTGAAATCGCATTGCACCAATTTGGTCATAATAAATCAGGATCCGCAAATGTCTTATCATGCCATCGATTCAAACATTTTATACGTTGATGCGCTTGCCCAAGGCGATGTTTTAACCTGCCAAGAAGGTTTAAGTTTTTGGGGCGGTGTCGACCCAGAAACTGGCGTAATCATTGACGTTCATCACCCAAATCATGGCGCATCATTGGCGGGAAAAATCATTTTGATGCCCACGTCGCGCGGTTCATGCAGTGGCAGTGGTGTGTTATTGCAATTGGCACGAAATGGCATTGCACCAGCCGCGCTTGTTTTTCGTGAAGACGAAGACATCCTGACACTTGGCGCCCTAATTGCTGCCCGATTGTTTGACAAACCGCTTGCCGTTTTGCGTCTTTCGCCAACTATCTACGATGGGTTAAGCCGTGCAGAAACCGCATCCATAGAAAACCAAAGCTTAGGCTTTTCTGATCAATCCATCCGACTTTCCACGCCAAACACGGCTGACCTGAATCTGTCAAAAGATGATCAACGTTATCTTGACGGCAAAGAAGGCGCAGCCAATCAAATTGCCATGGAAGTTCTGTGTTTAATGGCCGCCGCACAAGGAGCCGACACCCTGATTGACGTCACGCGTGGTCATATTGATGGATGTATCTTGGCACATGATGCAAACCTAGATTTTGCAGAAAAAATGCACGAAATGGGTGCAAGGACCCGTATTCCCACCACCATTAACGCCATTTCTGTTGACCGACAAAATTGGCAATCTCAAGACGTGGTTCCAGATTTCGGTCTAAAGGCCAGTCGCCTTGCCGATGCATATGTTAAAATGGGCGCGCGTTCGACATTCACCTGTGCACCATACCTGCTTGATGATGCCCCCATTAAAGATGAGGCAATTGGATGGTCTGAATCCAACGCCGTGATATTTGCAAATTCCGTCCTTGGCGCACGCACGCAAAAACACCCCGACTATTTAGATTTGTTTATCGCAATGACTGGGCGGGCGCCTGAAACAGGTGTTTATTTGGCTGAAAATCGTCGCCCAACCTGTGAAATTCACGTTGATTTACCGGATCAGTATGATGATGCAATTTGGCCTATGTTAGGTTGGTTGGCTGGGGCAAAATCCCCTAATGGCGTTCCTATTCTCTTTGGACTAGAGGCGACTAATCCCACGAATGATGACTTAAAAGCACTATGCGCCGCATTTGGCACAACCTCTGGTGCACCACTTTTGCATGTGCATGGGCACACACCAGAAGGAGATTTACCTCCCATTAAAGGCGCTCAAAAGTGTGCCATCACGAAACAAGATTTGGTTGAAATTTGGCAAAATTTCAATTCAGCACCAGACAATATCGATCTTGTTGCCATTGGCAGCCCGCATGCATCATTCAGCGAATGCCAAAACTTCGCAGCATTGTTAGCGGGTGCGCAATGCCACCAAGACACCAAAACAATCGTTACAATTGGTCGCCATACGCTAGAGGGTTTATCAAAGGCTGGCGTATTGGATCAACTTGAACAGGCTGGCGTGACGGTGATCCCCGATATTTGCTGGTGTTCAATTACAGAACCTGTGTTTCCCGTTGATACGGCGACCCTGATGACGAATTCGGGAAAATACGCACATTACGGCAAGGGTTTGTCCGGACGAGATATTCGCTTCGGAAGTTTACGCGATTGTGCAAAAGCAGCAGTGTCTGGCATGGTTCTAAACGCACTTCCTTGGTGGTTAAAAGAATGATCACACTTTTTGGAAATTGTTCCTAAATCATTTCAATGCACGGGCCAGAAAGGTCTTGGTTTCTGCGCGTTTCGGGGCATCAAATAGTTCTTTTGGCGCACCTTCTTCAATAATTTGGCCGTCTTTAAGAAAACAAACTTTGTCCGCAGCTTGGCGCGCAAAACCCATTTCATGGGTCGCCAAAATCATGGTCATCCCTTGTTTTTTTAATTTTAACAATACATCCAGCACCTCGCCCACCAGCTGTGGATCAAGCGCCGAAGTAATTTCATCAAACAGGATAACTTCGGGATGCATTGCCAATGCCCGAACGATCGCAACCCGTTGTTGCTGGCCACCCGACAATTGATCAGGATAATTATGCATCCGATCACCCAGATCAAAACTTTGAAACAACGCCTCAATTTCGGGCAAAAGCTGCGCGCGTGATTTGCCATGGACACGCCGCGGCGCAAGCATCACATTTTCTAAGGCTGTCATATGGGGAAATAGATTATAGCTTTGAAATACCATACCAATTCGGGCACGCACGCCTTGCGGATCTAAACCTGGTACTGAGATATCCTCGCCATCAAGGAAAATTTCACCATCCTCTATGGGTTCCAATAGATTGATACAGCGCAAAAGCGTTGATTTACCCGCCCCAGACGCCCCGATCAGGCAAACCGTTTGACCCTTTTCAACATCAAGCGATATGCCGTCACAAACCGTAACTTGGCCAAAGCGTTTTACGACGCCGCGCAGTTCAAGTTTTGCCATTATCGACGCTCTCTTGACTGGCGTGCCATCAAATAGTCGGCGTAGCGCGTTGCTGGAATTGTCACGATCAGGAATATGAGGGCCGCACCTACATAAGGCGTAAAATTCGCCAACAGGGATTTGAATACGCCTGCTTGGCGAAAAATCTCCACCGGCCCAATAAAACTTAATAGCGAGACATCTTTTTGCAGGGCGATAAGCATGTTCATCTGGCTTGGTACCACATTACGAATTGCTTGGGGCAGAACCACATCTCGCATGACCTGTCGTTCAGAAAGACCAAGAGAAAGTGCCGCAGAACGCTGGCTATGATGAACGCTGTCTATGCCTGATCTGAAAATTTCAGCGACATAGGCTGAATACGTCAGGATAAGTGCCAGTGAACCCCAGATATAAGGCGAATTCCATGGGCGCGGCAAACCAAGACCAGGGATGCCAAAGCCAATCAAGTAAACCGTCAAAATGACAGGTACCCCCCGGAAAACATCGGTAAAAACGGCGCCAAATATCTTTAGCGGGAATAAGGCCGGTGATTTGACGTCTCGTGCCAAGGCGATCAACAAGCCCAGTATTGCGATTGCCGGTGCGGACCACGCAAAAATCATGATGTTGATTTTAAATGCTTCAAGGAGCTTGGGAAATGACTTTGCTAAAACCGCACCATTAAAGAAGCTTTTTTGAACCTTCTCCCAGCCCGGTGTCATTGGAACCAGTACAACCAGCGCCACCACCACAAAGAGGGTACTGATGGCCGCGACAACCATGCCGCGGCGCCTTTTTTGGGCTTCGTATCGTTCACGGCGGGTCATCCCCGCCGCATTCGGGCCAGCCACATTTGAACCGGCCGCATTTGGATTAGCCATTTTACTTGATCAATGGAACGCCAGTGGTGTTTTGCAACCACTCAGCCTCAATTGCTGCAAGCTTGCCGTTCTCGTTCATTGAAGTGATTGCTGCATCGATACAGGATTTCAAAGGGTTGCCATCCTCCATCAACATGCCGAACTGATCAAGGTTGTCACCCGCATCCGCCGCAAACTGGCCAATAACTTTAGAACCTTCGATCATCACTGCACTTAGGAACAACGCCGTTGGCAAATCAAACAATGCTGCATCAATCTGATTTGCAGACATCGCTGCGTTCACATCGGCGTTGTCACCGTAGAGCAATAGATCGCTGTCAGGCTGCACAACCTCTGCAAGTTTTGACACAGCGGTAGTTGATCCAACCGCCCCCCATTTCAAACCTTTAAGAGCCGCCAAAGTGGGCGCAGTATCAATCGCACCGGGGCTGGCAAGGACGGCCATTGGGGCCGAATAGTAAGGCAAGGAAAAATCAACCACTTCGTCGCGTTCCGGCGTGATTGAATATTGCTGCATATTCACATCAAAATTCTTGGCACCAGGTTGAATTGCCTCGTCAAAAGACGAACGCACCCATACCACATCATCAGCGGCAAAACCCATTTCAGCGGCAACAGCATAAGCAACAGCCGCCTCAAAACCTTGACCACTTTCAGGCGCGTCATCCATTACCCATGGATAATAAGCAGGATTACCGGTGGCGATGGTGAACTTTCCGTCGACCAATGTTTTGCCAGCAGCACAATGTCCATCGGCCAAAGCAGTGCTAGACATAAGCGCGCATGAGACTGCCGCCAGTGCGAATATTTTCGTCATGATATCAAACCTTTTTGTCGGAACTCTTTCAAAAAACATACGTCTTTCGCATTGATGAGTCTAGCACCGTTAACCATGCCCCACATGTTGTATCGAGAATGGATTTTTGGTCATTTGTCCGGCGCAAATCGATTTTAAGTGCCCCAACGGCTCTATTGCCCCCAAAGTTCAGTATTGGGATGAAACTGTGACCAAGCGAACCAAAAGGCTTGGTGGCTGCCAAGATCACCGCCAGATGCATCAACGGCTTTGATGCCACCTGCATCCAACACAAGGCGCACGTTTTCATAGGTGATTGACTCGCCGCGGTTTAGCGCGACGAATGCCTTGCTGCGTTGAAAAGCCACCGCTTGGCCCGATGCAGTTGTGATCCCGATGATATCTTCGTGTACGGGCAAGCGGGGATCAACGTCACCTATGGGAAAAATTGGCCCGTTTGCGTCGCGATTATTGCGGAAGTCTGGGTTGCGACCTAATGCCAACGCCTCAACCAAAACAGTGCTGTCAGGGTGTGTTTCTTTCCAAGTACCCCAGTCCGTCGTGATGACAGCCGCCTGTTCTAATTGAACATTTTTGTCGGCCAACGGTCCTGTTACGGCCTTACCCAAAAACGTGTCAAAAACCGAATATGTTTCAAGATCATACATCACCTTGTTGGATCGTACTAACAAACCCGACGTCCGTAAAATTGGCCGTTTAACACCCTCTGGCAATTGATCGGTAAAATACACCTGCGCCGCGCCGCAAAGGGTACAATAAGGAATACCTAAATCACGCCCACCCAATGTGTCGTTCACCATTTCGCGCACTTCCATGATCTGGCGCGGATAGGCACGATATTCACCGTTTACCTCTATGCCAAAAACAATGTCATCATCACTAAGCCATGTGGCCTCAGATGCAGAAATCACATCGGGATTGTCAGCCGCAGGAATGCAATTGCATGGCTCATCTGTCTTGTCGAATGGGCGATCATCAATCAGCACGCAACCCCAAGAAACAAGCGTCCAATCAATATCGCCCTTAACAAATATCTTGTCCCAACCTGGCACCACAGTAACAAAAATGGCCCGTTTCACGTTAAGGTAATTTGGCGGTTCTGGAATTTTCCATGCAATAAGGTGGTCTGTTAATTCCCCCCAGCTGTTCGCACCGGTTAGCTGCTTACCCAGCAATTCAGAGGCAGCGTTTTCAAGTATGTCATTTAAGTCAGAACCCGCCACAAACCGCATCAGATCACTTATGATCCACGCAATTCTTGGATCTTTTGAGGATTTGATAACTTCCATAGCGTCAGTTTGTTCGTCCCCCCAAGTGTTTTGCGTCATGCTGTCAACGAAGGCGGCTTGAAACGCCGCACTTACGTCAGCAGACAAAGCGCCAGTTGGTATCAAAGGTGGGTTGCCGTATTCATCAGTCACATAAGAGGGCAATGCCGGCCCAGTTTGCGCCCGAAGGCCAGTTCCACAGATAAGCGAAACGAATGCCACAACAGAAAGCAGCATCAGACGTTGCTTATTGGATTTTAAAACTCTCATATCGGGACCCTTAGAAAACGAATTCATTCATTACGTCAGGGACAGCAAAGTGCCCCTTTTGGCCAGTTTATAGCCCCAGAAATTCGACACGCGCCAATCACATATATATCTGCATTGTTGAACATAACGCTCGCCCACAAAAAAACGCCCCACAGAATGCAGGGCGTTTCAAATTTTGTGACGATTGTCTTATTTCAACGCAGCGTCCGTGATTGCATGTGTCCATGCACCAGTTGGCGCAGCAGAGATCACTGGATCAGAACCACCGGACAGCAAGGTTGCAACCGTACGTTCATAGTCGGCCAAATCCAATGAACCATCAGAACCAGCAGTTAGTTTTGCAATTTCGCCCATCATGCGAACTTGCGCCGCTTCGGTTTGTGCACCTGTTTCATCGTTGTCCAGAATGATGCCTGCGGCCTCTTCTGGGTTGGCTTCGGCATATTTCCAGCCTTCCATTGATGCGCGTACGAAACGCACCATTTTGTCGACAAACACAGGATCATCAAGGTTGTCTTCTAGCACGTAAATGCCGTCTTCTAGTGTTGCAACACCTTGATCCTCGTATTTAAAGGTAACCAACTCATCAGGGTTTACGCCCGCATCAATAACCTGACCGTATTCATTATAAGTCATAGTTGAAATACAATCCGCCTCGCGGTTCAACAAAGGATCAACGTTAAAGCCCTGTTTTAGAACCGTCACGCCATCTTCACCACCGTCGGTTGGAATACCAACTTGGCTCATCCAGCTAAGGAACGGGTATTCATTACCAAAGAACCAAACACCGATGGTTTTGCCGCGGAAATCTTCAACGCCGGTGATGCCGGTATCCTTCCAACAAGTCAGCATAAGGCCAGATGTTTTGAAAGGTTGCGCGATGTTCACAACAGGCAATCCCTTTTCACGCGCCGCAAGCGCTGATGGCATCCAGTTCAACATCGCATCGGCCCCGCCGCCTGCAAGAACTTGGGGTGGCGCAATATCTGGACCACCGGCCAAAACAGTAACATCAAGACCTTCGGCCTCATAAAACCCTTTGTCCAAAGCCACATAATATCCAGCAAACTGTGCTTGTGTTACCCACTGTAATTGCAGAGAAACCGTGTTTGCGTGTCCGTCAGCGACAGCAGCAGAACCGCCCATTCCGACCGCGAGTGCGGCAGCCATAATCAATTTATTCATTGTATAGACCTCCAAGTCTGTTTGCTTTGCTGATGTTATTCTAAGAACCTCAGCGTTGTGAAGGATGCCAAAAGGTAACCCCTCGTTCGATTAATGTGACGATGCCATAAAAAGCAGATCCGGCAAGTGCCGCCACAGCAATTTCAGCCCAAACCATATCAAGGGCAAGTTGGCCGAAACTGGTTGAAATTCGAAACCCCATGCCCACGGTGGGGGATCCAAAAAATTCCGCAACAATGGCCCCGATCAAGGCCAAGGTCGTTGCAATCTTAAGCCCATTGAAAATAAACGGCATCGCGGCTGGGATGCGCAATTTAATCAACGTGGGCCAATACCCTGCCCCGTAGGTGCGCATTAGATCACGCTGCATAACGGTTGTATCACGCAAGCCCGCCACGATATTTACAAGGATGGGGAAGAACACCATCACCGCTACAACCGCCGCTTTGGATTCCCAATCACTGCCGAACCATTTCACGAAAATCGGCGCAATGCCGACAATCGGCAGTGCGGCCATAAAGCTGCCGACAGGTAAAACGCCGCGTGTTAAGAAATCGGATCTATCCGCCAAGATTGCAATTGCGAGGGCTGCTAAACCGCCGATGATATACCCCGTCAGGGCACCCTTGATGATCGTTTGATAGAAATCAGCCCACAGGCGCGAAGTTTCAGAAACCATACGCAAAACAATATCTGAAGGGCGCGGTAGGAAAACCGGATTGACCTCAAACCCAATAACGAAACATTCCCAAACCAATACGATTGTCAGCCCAAAAATCAATGGAATAAGGATTTGCATCGCCCAAGCGTTGGATTGCTTGCCGTTTGCCAAATACACATTCAACACCCAACCAGCGCCCCAAACGATAAATCCAAGTACAACATACATCATGCGGATTTCATCCCCATTTGGCGCAGCGTACCGCGTTCAATTAGGGCAATTATTCCCACCAACGTCGCGGCCGTAATCGCGGCGGCAAACAAAGCGGCCCAAGACAAAATGGGTTGCCCATACTGATCGCCAACCAGCATTCGCGCACCAAATCCAGCCTTAGCGCCCGTTGGCAATTCAGCGACGATCGTACCGATAAGAGAGGCCGAGATGCCGATTTTCAGCGAGGCAAACAAATATGGTGTCGAGGAAGGAAGCCGTAGTTTCCAAAACCCTTGCGAATTGTTGGTATTATAAGTGCGCAACAAATCCAGTTGCATTGCATCAGGACTGCGCAGCCCTTTGACCATGCCAACAACCACAGGAAAAAACGACAAATACGCTGCAATTATAGATTTGGGTAAAACGCCATGAATACCCGCCGCCCCCAACACCACAATGATCATCGGGGCCAGCGCAAGGATAGGAATGGTTTGGCTGACAATGGCCCAAGGCATCACCGATTTGTCCATCACACGGCTGTAAACAATGCCCACGGCCAACATTATGCCCAGCAAAGTCCCCATGACGAAGCCAAGCAACGTTGGGGCCAATGTCACCCATCCATGGTAAACCAGACTGCGCTTAGAGGTGATTTTTTTGCCAAAAACTGTTTTGTACATCTCAACCGCCACTTGATGTGGCGACGGCAGGTTTGGTCGCTTACCCACATAGGTAAGCGATATCAAATGCGGGTTTTTGAACGCTAAACGAGTGCCGGAAAAATCCTGACGTGCTTTGGGTGTGTCAGGTGCAACAATCAATCCATCGCGCTGCGCCTGATCCGCCGTTAGGTGCATGTTCATGGGCACAACCGCGATTATCCAAATCAAAACAACGGCAAGTATCACCGTAAGGACAGGCAGAACTGATTTCACACGCACCCCCATTGGATCCACAACACATTAGACATCGGCATGCCCCGTGCGCAATCCATCGCGAACACGCTGTGCAATGGCAATAAATTCAGCGCTATCACGAATGTCCAAGGGGCGCTCTTTGGGTAATGTGCTTTCGATCACGTCAGAAATTCGACCCGGTCGCGGGCTCATGACGACGATCTTGGTCGAAAGATACACGGCCTCAGGAATGGAATGGGTTACAAAGCAGATCGTCTTTTGCGTTCGCGCCCACAGGTGTAACAACTGTTCATTCAAGTGATCGCGCACGATTTCATCTAATGCACCAAAGGGTTCATCCATCAGCAAAATGTCAGCATCAAACGCCAATGCCCGCGCAATACTGGCGCGTTGCTGCATGCCGCCTGACAGTTGCCAAGGGAATTTCTTGTCAAAGCCTTCAAGATCAACCAATTCAAGCACGCGTTTGATGCGATCCCCCATCTCAGATTTGGAAAAACCCATTATTTCAAGGGGTAAACGAATATTGCCACCAATTGTCCGCCACGGATAAAGCCCCGCCGCCTGAAAGACATAGCCATACGCACGCGCGCGGCGCGCCTCATCTGGTGACATACCATTGACCGAAATATCGCCCGAAGTCGGTGTTTCAAGACCAGCAATACAGCGCAAAAAGGTGGTTTTGCCACAACCCGAAGGGCCAATAAAACTGACAAAATCACCTTGCTTGACCTCAAGGTTCACATCCTTAAGCGCATGAACCGGTCCGTCGTTTGTTTCAAACGTCAGGTGCAGCCCTTCGGCCTTGATCGTAGAGGTTTCGGTCAATTCATTCTCCTGATCGGATCGCGCCGATATCTAACAACAAAGATCACACACCACTCGCCGGAATACCGGTTCGTTTTATTGGATTGGGCGATGTCAGTGCCTTCCATGACGACAACGCCTTGTTGGTGGCGGTGTTGCCTTGGCGTTTAACAAATTCACCATGGCCTTCTTGGGTGCGTATTTCACCATCGTGAATTGCAACATGGCCGCGCGATAACGTGAAACGCGGCAAGCCTTTGACGTGTTTGCCCTCAAATACGTTATAATCAATCGCCGATTGCTGTGTGCCTGCCGTTATGGTTTTCTCTTTTTCTGGGTCCCACACAACAATGTCGGCATCTGCGCCCACAAGAATGGCACCTTTTTGCGGATAACAGTTCAGGATTTTTGCAATGTTGGTGGATGTTACGGCGACAAATTCATTTGGCGTTAGACGCCCTGTTGCCACGCCTTGGGTCCAAAGCATCGGCATACGATCCTCAAGCCCGCCTGTACCGTTGGGGATTTTCGTGAAGTCGCCGACGCCAAAGCGTTTTTGATCAGTGGTAAAGGCACAGTGATCTGTTGCCACCACACTTAAAGAACCCGCCTGTAGACCCGCCCAAAGGCTGTCTTGGTGTTGTTTATTGCGGAAAGGTGGCGACATCACGCGCCGTGCGGCGTGGTCCCAATCTTTGTTGAAATACTCAGACTCATCCAAGGTTAGATGCTGAATAAGCGGCTCACCCCAGACGCGTTTACCTTGTTGGCGTGCTCGGCGGATCGCCTCATGAGATTCCTCGCATGACGTATGCACCACATAAAGCGGCACACCCGCCATGTCTGCGATCATAATCGCGCGATTGGTGGCCTCGCCCTCGACCTGCGGGGGGCGTGAATATGCATGTGCCTCGGGTCCCGTGTTGCCGTCAGCCAGCAATTTTGCCGACAATTCAGCCACCACATCGCCGTTTTCAGCATGAACCATGGCAATGCCGCCCAGTTCAGACAGGCGGTTGAAACTGGCGAAAAGCTCGTCATCATTGACCATCAAGGCGCCCTTATAGGCCAAAAAGTGCTTGAACGTGTTGATGCCACGATCCTTGATGACGGATTCCATTTCGTCAAAAACCTGCTCGCCCCACCAAGTAACCGCCATGTGAAAAGAATAATCGCAATTTGCCCGCGTTGATTTATTATCCCACATCTTTAGTGCATCATGCAGCCCCTGCCCTGGGCTGGGCAACGCGAAATCAACGACCATTGTTGTGCCGCCAGCCAGCGCAGCACGGGTGCCACTCTCAAAATCATCCGTGGAATATGTACCCATAAACGGCATCTCAAGGTGGGTATGGGGATCAATGCCGCCGGGCATGACGTAACACCCTGTAGCGTCAAGTTCTTCGTCCCCTTTCAGGGCCATGCCGATTTCAATGATCTTGCCATTATCAATAAGCACATCCGCCTTATAAGTCAGATCATGGGTAACAATGGTGCCGTTTTTGATGACTTTGGTCATGATTTATCTCCCAGTATTTTTTCTCTATCCCATGGCGCTAAGCCACAATCTCCGCCGTCTCAACGACCGCATGCAGCAACACATCTGTTCCGGCCGCGGCCCATTCTGGCGAAATTTCTTCGGCCTCATTGTGGCTAAGACCATCAACACATGGGCACATCACCATGGCCGTTGGGGCTACGCGATTGATCCAGCAGGCGTCGTGTCCCGCGCCAGAAATCAGGTTCATATGGCTGTAACCCAGACGTTCGGCGGCATTTCGTACGGCGGCAACACAATTCTCATCAAAGGTCACAGGATCAAAGCCGCCGACCTTTTCAAATTCGATTTCCATGCCCATCTGATCGGCTATGGCTTGCCCCTCAACGCGCAAGCGCGCCTCCATATCCTCAATCACGGCCAGTTCTGGTGATCGAAAATCCACGGTAAACACCGCTTTGCCTGGGATCACGTTGCGCGAATTGGGGTAAACATCGATGTGCCCTGCTGCGCCAACGGCGTGAGGTGCATGACTTAGGGCAATATCCTCGACTTTGGCCAAAATACGCGCCATGGCCAGCCCTGCGTTTTTGCGCATGGGCATGGGGGTTGATCCGGTGTGGCTGTCTTTGCCATGCACGGTAATTTGCGTCCAAGATAGACCCTGACCATGGGTGACAACCCCGATTTCCTTACCTTCGGCCTCTAAAATCGGGCCCTGTTCAATATGCAATTCAAAGAAGGCATGCATTTTTCGCGCGCCAGTTTCCTCGTCGCCACGCCACCCAATGCGTTTAAGTTCATCGCCGAATTTCTTGCCGTCAGCATCAACGCGATCATAGGCCCAATCTTGGGTATGCAGCCCAGCAAATACGCCGGATGACAACATGGCAGGCGCGTAACGTGTGCCTTCCTCGTTGGTGAAATTCGTGACCACAATCGGATGCTTGGTGCGGATATCCAGATCATTCAATGTGCGCAGGATTTCAAGCCCGCCAAGCACGCCCAAGACACCGTCATATTTGCCACCCGTCGGTTGCGTATCAAGGTGAGAGCCCACATAAACTGGCAAAGCATCAGGATCAGCGCCTTCGCGGCGCGCAAACATGTTGCCCATTTGATCAAGACCCATGGTGCACCCAGCGGCCTTGCACCAGCTTTCAAACAAATGGCGCCCTTCGCTGTCTTCATCCGTGACGGTTTGGCGGTTATTCCCACCTGCAACACCGGGGCCAATTTTGGCCATTTCCATAAGGCTGTCCCATAGACGTTCGCCGTTGATTTTTAAGTTTTCGCCGATGGCAGACATAAAATTACACCTTAGTTTAGCAGACATTTAGCAGGTTGTTGGCCATCCAACCCTTTTGACCAACTGGTAAAAGTAGGCTAGCAGAGGCCTTTGATGTGTCAAGGAAATGCTTGGTCTTTTTGACAACTCTAATGGCGTTGCACCCAGATTTCGGGCGTTTGCTTTCAAAGTCGACCACAAACGCCCTATTCCGCAGCACATGCCCCCGGATTATTAGGATGTGTTGTCCAATTTGCGTAACTTCCGTCAACGGTTTGCCCCGTTCTGGGATCAACTGAACCGGCGGTTTGCGGCACCATAGTGATACAACCTTCGACAGGGCAGACCTCAACACACAAATTACAAGCGACGCATTCCGCATCAACAACAGAAAATTTGCGATCATCTGACATTGCGATGGCTTGATGCGAAGTGTCTTCGCAAGCCGCGAAACAACGCCCACAGCTGATGCAATCGTTTTGGTTAATACTGGCCTTGGCCACATAATTAAGGTTCAGATATTGCCAATCTGTTGTGTTAGGAACAGCCGCACCCATGAAATCCTGTATGGAAGTGTGCCCCTTTTCATCCATCCATTGCGACAAACCGCTGATCATTTCTTGGACAACCTTAAAGCCATAGGTCATGGCGGCTGTGCAAACCTGAACATTCCCACAACCCAGTGTTATGTATTCAGCTGCATCCCGCCAAGTCGTGACGCCACCGATGCCTGAAATTGGAAACCCAGCCGTGGCCGGTGCGCGGGCAATTTCTGACACCATGGACATGGCAATGGGTTTTACAGCGGGGCCGCAATATCCCCCATGCGTGCCTTTGCCGTCAATTGATGGCTCTGGACACATGGCATCCAAGTCAACAGATACAATAGAATTGATGGTGTTAATCAAGGATACAGCATCAGCCCCCCCGCGTTTTGCCGCTTCGGCGGGCGCACGAATATCTGTGATATTTGGGGTAAGTTTAACAATAACGGGTTTGGAATAGTATTTTTTGCACCAGCGCGTCACCATTTCGATGTATTCTGGCACTTGCCCCACAGCGGCCCCCATGCCGCGTTCGGACATACCGTGTGGGCAGCCAAAATTAAGCTCGATACCGTCAGCACCGGTTGCCTCGACTTTGGGCAAAACCTCTTTCCAAGCTTCTTCCTCGCAAGGAACCATTAGTGAAACAATTAAAGCGCGATCTGGGTAGTCTTTTTTGACGCGGGTAATTTCCGCAAGGTTCACATCCAATGGGCGGTCAGTAATCAGTTCGATGTTATTTAGCCCCAAAACCCGTCGATCAGCCCCATGAATAACGCCATAGCGTGGCCCATTAACGTTGACGACAGGTGGCCCATCTGAACCCAATGTTTTCCAAACAACGCCACCCCAACCAGCCTCAAAGGCGCGTCGAACGTTGTATTCTTTGTCCGTTGGTGGCGCAGAGGCCAACCAAAATGGATTTGGGCTTTTGATGCCAAGAAAGTCGGTGGTTAAATCGGCCATTTTACGCAGCTCCCATCAATGTTTCATGGATATCCATTGCGGCATCACGCCCTTCGGCAACCGCAGTAACAGTCAAATCATTGCCGCCTGAGGCACAATCGCCCCCAGCCCACACACCGGCACGCGATGTTCGCCCGGCGCCCGTTATCGCAATTTTGCGGCCTTCAAGTTTCAGGTCAACATCTGCATTTAGCGTCTGACCAATCGCACTGAATACTTGATCCGCCGCAATTTGAATCATTTCACCCGTGCCAGAAAGTTTGCCCGCGTTTTGCGCCGTATATTCAAATTCGACAGCGGTTGCGGCCCCATTGCCTAGAACCGCATTTGGTTGGGCGTTGAACAACAATTTCACACCATGAGACGCGGCAAGGTCTTGTTCATATCGACTGGCGCTCATTGCATCACGGCCACGGCGATATGCAATTGTCACTTGCTCGGCACCCAGCAGTTTTGATTGCACCGCAGCATCAACCGCCGTCATGCCACCGCCGATTACAACAACGTTTCGACCAATTGGAATTGTAGCAAGATCATTGGATTGGCGCAGATCATTAATGAATTTCACTGCGTCCTGCACGCCGTCTTTTTCACTTCCGTCAATTGCTAAGGCGTTCACACCGCTCAAACCAACGCTCAGAAAAATAGCGTCAAAATCACTGGCAAGTTGATCAAGATGAATATCCCGCCCCAAACCTTGCCCATTTTCAATCGTGATGCCGCCGATAGACTTTAACCAATCAACCTCGCTTTGGGCAAAATCATTTGTCGATTTGTAGGCGGCAATTCCATATTCATTCAGCCCCCCTGCCTTTGGATTGGCATCATAAATCATTACTTCATTACCCAACATCGCTAACCGATGCCCACACGACAGCCCCGCAGGCCCCGCTCCAACAATGGCAATTTTCTTGCCCGTCGATGCAGCCCTTTTGTAAGGATGTGCGTCTTGCGCCATCAAAGTATCAGTTGCGTGTCGCTGCAAACGCCCAATTTCTACAGGTTTCCCTTCGGCAACCTCGCGCACACAAACCTGTTCGCACAATTCTTCGGTCGGACAAACGCGTGCGCACATCCCGCCCAGAATGTTCATGTCAAAAATGGTTTTGGCCGCCGCTTCTGGTGTGCCGGTACTGATCTGACGAATGAACAAAGGGATATCAATGTCAGTTGGACAGGCCGTCACACACGGCGCATCATGACAAAAATAACATCGATCCGCCGCGACCTTAACTTCGTGGGGTTGCAAGGGCATATGCAAATCGGCAAAATTGTTGGCCAATTCATCTTGGCCAAGCCGATTTGCGGCAATGCCTGGGGTCATCGAACTTGTCATGGGCTCTCCTACTTTGGCTATCAGGGACACCATGACACAGTTCTAAAATTTAGCAATTAAAAATTTGACCAAATGGTAAAATTACTAATTTGTATTCATTTTCATGCGGGCCTCGATCATGCCAGAATACCAACTCGACCCAAAAGGAATGGCCTCGTCATCAAAGTTATACTTTGGGTGATGGCACATCGCCGTGTCGCCATTTCCTAAGAAAATATAGGCCCCAGGGCGCTCCTCTAACATGTAACTGAAATCTTCGGCCGGCATGATTGGGTCAACATTGTCATCCACATTACCCGCGATAGATTTTGCCACCTCGGCTGCAAATACCGTATGTTCTGATGTATTCATCGTGACCGGATATCCCCGTGACCATGCGATTTCCACAGTTGCGCCAAATGCTGATGCCGTACCTTCAACAATTTCGCGCACGCGCTTTTCTGCAAATTCACGATATTCAGTATCAAGCGTTCGAACGGTGCCTTTCATACGCACCTCATGGGCAATGACATTGCTGGCAACACTGTCGGTTTCAAAGGTGCCCACAGTCAAAACAACGCGTTTTATCGGATCCACGTTCCGAGAGACAAGCGTTTGCAGGGAAACAACAATTTGTGCCGCAACTAAAGTTGTATCAATGGCATCATGCGGGGCGGCTGCGTGCCCTCCTTTGCCTGTGACGATAATTTCAAACTCATCGGATGAGGCCAAAAGTGCGCCAGGGCGAATAGCAAACTGCCCAACAGGTTGGCCGGGCATATTGTGCATGCCGTATATTTCCTGAATGCCAAAGCGATCCATCATACCATCTTGGCACATTGCCAAACCACCTGCGCCACCCTCTTCGGCGGGCTGAAAGACCATCACGGCCTTGCCGTCAAAATTACGTGTTTCGCAAAGGTACTTTGCAGCCCCCAACAACATGGCCGTATGACCATCATGACCACAGGCATGCATTTTGCCTGGCGTTTGGGATGCGTATTCTAATCCGGTTGCTTCGTGAATTGGCAAGGCATCCATATCCGCGCGCAATCCAATTGCCTTGCCGCTGGCGATACTTTGACCGTGGATAACACCCACAACACCAGTTTTTCCGACACCTTCAACCACCTCATCACAACCAAATTCACGCAGCAGTTCGGCAACGCGAGCAGCGGTGCGGTGCACATCATACATCAATTCGGGATGGATATGAAAATCATGACGCCATTCAGTAATTTCAGAATGCAGCTCGGCATATCGGTTTTTGATCGGCATGGGGTTTCCTTGAATTAAAGCACGTTTCAGTTCGACAATTGCAGAACAATGCTCATCCAACAACACTGAATTTTGAGGATACGAATGATCAAAAGCTTTGCGTTAATGTTTGGTTGCGGCCATTTTTTGCGGCATCGTTAACCTGAAGGCCGCACCACCTTGCCCTGGAAGATAGGCAATTGATCCGCCCATGCGCTCCATAATCTCACGGCAAATTGCCAACCCCAATCCCGCACTTCCTGCCCCGCTTTCATCAGATAACCGCGAGAATTTTTCAAAAATAATGTCTCGGCTTTTAGCCGGAATACCTTTGCCATTGTCAATAAAGTCGATCACCACCATATCGCCCATTTGACCCGTGACGATCTTCAATCGAGGCTGTTTTGCGATACAGTATTTACGGGCATTGGTGATCAAATTGATGATAACTTGGCTAAGTCTGCCAACATCGGTTGAAATAACAATGCCATCGCCCGCCCTTTGACGGCTAATTTTTAGATCAGGCCCAAGATTAACATTTCGCGTTACCTTATCCAAAACCGCCCCCAAAGTGATGTCTTCGGCGGTCATTACGACCTGACCGTTTTCTAAAACACTAATGTCCAATAGGTCGTCCAGAATGCGTGTCAGTCGCATGGTTTCATCATGGATGATTGAGGAATAGCGGGTAATTTCCCCCTCACCAATGCCAGATGTATCGCGTAAAATTTCAGAAAAGGACCGGATCGATGTCATGGGCGTACGCAGTTCGTGGCTGATTTGCGAAAGAAACGCGTCTTTTTGCACGGATAAATTCGTCAACTTATCATTCGCTTCGCCCAACTGACGGGCGATTATCGTCAATTCTTGTGATTTAGCCTCAAGCTGATTGGAATATTCTTTCATTTGGGCGGTTTCATCGGCCACCGCCATCAAATCTTGCACCGAAACGGCCGTGCCACCCGTAATTTGCGAAACCATTGCGTGGGCGGTCGCGGCACCAACGGACCCCGACAGAACCCGTTCTAAACGGTCAATGAATTGTGGTGTTGGGTCCGGCAAAGCGCCAGTCTTCCCTTGTTCTTGAGCCGAGACTTGGAACACTTTTAAAGCTTCTGAAGCACCAATGATACGTTGCGCCATGACCAACAAATCCTCGGCCTCGGCGCGACTGCCAATCCAGCCACCAGGGGCGATGGAATGCTCAAAAACATTAACCATTTGCGCGCCTTGCAAGCGTTCCATTGGGTTTGGAAAGCTGACCAACGAAAAGACAGTAAACAAGAAGGTGTTGATCGACATGGACCAAATCAATGCGTGAACCAAGGGATCAAGCCCATCAATTCCAAAAAGTGCGCGTGGGCGTAACCAGTGAATACCCCAAGGACCATCAGCCAAGAACATCACCGACATCAGGCCACCCTCGCCGAAACTGGGTAAAAACAGTGTGTAGGCCCAAATTGTAAAGCCACCAATAAGGCCGGCCACCGCACCCCAGCGTGTGGCGCCGCGCCAAAAAATTCCGCCGATTAGGGCGGGTAATACTTGTGCAACCCCCGCAAATGAAATTAGACCAATGGCGGCCAATGCCTCGCCACTGCCGGAAAGGCGAAAATAACCATAACCCAACCCTAGAACCGCGCCGATACTAATGCGGCGCGTCATCAAGATGGCCCGACGCACGTCACCCGACATAGATGCGTTACTTTTGGTGTAAGCCAAATAAAGGGGCATCATAATGTGGTTTGATACCATTGTTGAAAGCGCAATTGACGCAACGATCACCATCGATGTTGCTGATGAAAACCCACCCAAGAATGCAAATAGCGCCAAACCACCTTGTCCCGCCGCAAGCGGCAAGGTCAAAACAAACAGGTCAGGGTTTGACCCCTCAGGCAATGTAGAAAGACCCATCACGGCGATGGGCATCACGAACAATGACATCGCGAAAAGATATAAGGGAAATGCCCATGCTGCGGTTTTCAAATGCCGCTCGTCTGAGTTTTCAACAACCATCACTTGGAACATGCGGGGCAAACAAATAATCGCCGTAGCGGCCAAAAACGTCAGCCCGACCCAACGGCCCCCATTGAATTTTTGACTGGCGATGGCTGATGCATCCATGCGGGCTGCGATATCGCCCAAACCACCTGCGATGCCCCAAACGACGAAAATTCCAACTGCTAATAAGGCCAACAGTTTAACAATTGCCTCTAGCGCAATCGCCATAACAACGCCGTGGTGACGTTCATTTGTGTCCAAGTTTCGCGTGCCAAAAAGAATGGTAAAAAAGGCCAATCCGACAGCGATCCACAACGCGGTGCCATTCAAGTCCTCAAACCGCCAACCCCCAGAAGATGTTTCAGAAAACGCTTGAAAAGAGAGGGTTACAGATTGAAGTTGAAGTGCGATATAAGGCGTCGTTCCAACAACTGCCATCATCGTTACGATTACAGCCAACGCATTTGATTTCCCATAGCGCGAAGAAATAAGATCGGCGATTGAAGTGACGCGTTGCATGCGCCCAATGCGAACCAATTTTCGCAATATCCAATACCAGCCTACAAAAACCAATGTTGGACCCAAATAGATCGTTAGAAATTCCAAGCCAGATCGAGCAGCGTATCCAACCGCGCCATAAAACGTCCATGCCGTACAGTAGACTGATAAGGACAAAGTATAGATAATCGGGGATCGCAACCAGCCGCGGTTGCCGGCGCGTTCTGCCGCAAAAGCTACTGCAAAAAGCAACGCCACATAAGCAAACGAGACAGCAATCAGCAGGTTAATCGACACTACTGTTCTTCCGTTTCTTTACCACGTTTTGCAAAAACGCGCGTCAGTATGGCTGTCAAAAGAATGAGCACAATCCAAATTGCAAAGAAATAGATACCAACACCGGACAACGAACGAGGTACGGCGCCCGACAACATTATGCCCGGCACGACAACAAAGAATATGCCGAGAAACGGCAGGAACCTTAAAGCATCGACAATTCGGCGCAGTCGATACCCATCGGATTCCAAAAATACGGGGCGATCTTCTTTATTCATCGGGCAAGCAGATCGTTGATAGTGCTAACTATTTCCTGATTTGAAAATGGCTTTGTCATGAATTTATCGACCTTAAAACTCTCGGCCAAAGCGCGGTCTTTTTCTTGACCTTTTGCTGTTAGCATAAGAACCGGAAGTTGTTGCGTCGCAGTTTCTGCCCGCAAATCACGTAAAATATCAAAACCATTTTTGTTAGGCAGCATGACATCAAGAACTATTAGATCGGGTGCCTCGCGATCAATTGCTTCAAGCGCTGTGGCTCCATCTGCGTGCGTAGCGACAGTAAATCCATCCCTATTTAGCAGAAACCTAAGGGCCTCTGTAATGTTCGGTTCATCCTCTATCAGTAAAACGTGATGCCCCATATTCCCCCCAATGGTACCCGTACAAATGCTAAATAATGTTCATGTCCCAGTTTGGACAACAGTCTATGCACCGAACTTCGCCTCTGTCAAAGGAAGTTAAACAGAAGTGCTGTAACGCCGCGCCCGACAATCTGACCGCGGGCAAATTTGACAGGTCGGTCCTATAGGCGTCGCCTCGGCAAAATCATCATCGATCTTCATCATTATCATTGTCGATGTGACCACTAAAGGCGCATTGAATAATGGTGTTGGTGCGACTTCTGCCACTGCATAGCATTGAAATTTGGCACCCGATGGGGTTTCCACGATTTGCGCCAAGGGCAATCCCGGTTGTGCAAGGGCTTGATACATGGGCCAAAGTGGGCAGGCAGCGCCCGTGAGAGGTAAAGCAAATCCTTCGATTGGTTTTCGCAAAATGATGCTGCCGGATAGATCACAGCGGATCAATCCAACGTCAGGATAGCTTTCGGAGTTAGGCAGATTAGACAACCGGACCAGAACACGCCCCAACGGTTGTTGCAAATATTGCGCTATTGCCGCTGGGTTAAATCCGTGGCTAGCGATCGCATTCTGCACCTTCGCCAATGGCATATCCGTGGCATCTGCTTTGTAGTCTTTCAATCGCTTTTGAACAATTTCCGCACCCGCGCCGCTCGGGAAATCTTCCTGCGTTTGTAAGTTTTGCGGTTCTGTATCGTTTTCTAATTCTGGGAAATGGTAGTTATTTTTTGCAAAAAACGCCTCGACGGTGGCACCTGTGCCCGCCCCTTCGTGGTTTTCGGTCGCCATGGTTTCAAAATAAGACACCAAAGATTGCGCCGTATCGGCAAGGCGTGCGCTGTCTTCAAAAACGTTGGTTTGAAAACGGCGCTGCCAATCGCGATCAATGTCAGGTGTTTGCGCCAAAATTGATGCAGTTGAACGAATTGAGGTTACCGCAGTTAACACTTCGTGAAGGCTTTCGCTCAAAACCGGATCATGGGCGAGGCGATCAGACATCAACGCAACACGACGTTCCATTTCTGTTAACTGATCAGATTGTTGCTCAATCAATGCCGCCCAACCTGGGAACCGCGACAAAAACTGATCAACATTTGCCTCTTCCACATCAATCTGTGGCGCATTTGAAGCCGCGTTTTTCAAACCAGCAACAACGGCCGCGGCACCGCCTTGCGTTAGCGCTATCGGCTCGACAGCAAGTGTTGCCGCCAATGAAACAAGTAATTTGCCGCCGATTCTACGCTTATTGTGTTCGATCAAATTTAGGTAAGCCGGAGAAATTCCAACTTTGAGCGCCAAATCACCTTGTCGCAAACCAAGATCAATCCGTCGCTCGCGTATTCTGCTTCCGGTCTGTCCTTCATTTTTCATTAAAAATCCTTAATTCCCGAGCACTTGGCACAGCGTTTGTTATTTTTTTTACAACCAACCTTGATGACATGTGTATTTATTTACAAAATAATTGTTAAAATTGAAAGGCTTGTTGCGAAATTTTCTAACTATGGGCGATACTGTAGCCACTTGACTACCGAGGGTGATGCGTACTGAGGAGGTGCGTATCGCTTGAAATCAAATAAGGGAGGATTTTCATGTCCAAATCTAATTTCACTCGTCGTGGATTGCTAAAAACAGGTGCCGTTGCCGGCGCAGGTCTAGCAGTTCCTACGGTTTTTGACGGCTCTGTATGGGCTGGAAGCCACAGCGGATACCGTAACGCCCCACAAGGTGATACAGTAACGTTTGGTTTTAACGTACCACAATCAGGTCCATATGCTGACGAAGGCGCAGACGAACTACGCGCTTACAAATTGGCTGTTGAGCACTTGAACGGCGAAGGCGACGGCGGTTGCTTGAGCACATTCTCGTCACAAGCACTTAACGGTGCAGGCGTTTTGGGTAAAAAAGTTGCTTATGTAACTGGTGACACTCAAACTAAATCAGACGCTGCTCGTGCTTCTGCTAAGTCTATGATCGAAAAAGACGGCGCAATCATGATTACTGGTGGTTCTTCATCAGGTGTTGCGATCGCTGTTCAAGGTCTATGTCAAGAAGCTGGCGTTGTATTCATGGCTGGTTTGACACACTCAAACGACACAACTGGTAAAGATAAGAAAGCCAACGGCTTCCGTCACTTCTTTAACGGTTACATGTCAGGTGCTGCTTTGGCGCCAGTTTTGAAAGGTGCTTACGGTTCTGATCGTCGCGCTTATCACCTAACAGCTGACTACACATGGGGCTGGACACAGCAGGAATCAATCCAAGCAGCAACTGAAGCTGTTGGTTGGCAGACTGTTAACAACGTTCTTACACCACTTGCGACTACTGACTTCTCGTCATACATCGCGCCGGTTCTGAACTCTGGTGCTGACGTTTTGGTTCTGAACCACTACGGCGGAAACATGGTTAACTCTTTGACTAACGCTGTTCAGTTCGGTCTTCGTGACAAAATGGTTAACGGCAAACAGTTTGAAATCGTTGTACCTTTGTACTCCGAGTTGATGGCTAAAGGTGCTGGCGCCAACATCGAAGGCGTTTACGGTTCAACTAACTGGTCTTGGACACTTCAAGACGCGGGCACAAAAGCCTTCGTTAAGTCGTTCGGTACTAAGTATGGTTTCCCACCATCAAACGCTGCTCAAACAGTATATGCACAAACATTGCTTTATGCTGATGCTGCTGAGCGTGCTGGTACATTCAACCCATGTGGCATTGCTGAAGCTCTTGAAGACTTCAACTTTGACGGCTTGGGCAACGGACCTACATTCTACCGTGGTTCTGATCACCAGTGCTTTAAAGACGTTTTGGTTATGCAGGGTAAAACTGACCCAGCTAACGAATACGACGCTTTGGAAATCGTTGAAGTTACACCACGCGCTCAAGTTGAGTACGCTGTGGATCACCCAATGTTCGCTGGTGGCGACTTGGGTTCATGTAACCCAGGCGCATAAGCTTAACCGCTTAAAAATAACGACCATGGCGAGTTTTTCGCCATGGTTTTTTCTGGGAACCCTATAAACAATAAGGGGTATGGGGAAAATGGACGCAATCCTCCTGCAAGTTTTAAACGGTCTAGATAAGGGCTCGGCATATGCCTTGATCGCCCTTGGTTTGACTCTCATTTTTGGTACTTTGGGTGTGGTAAACTTTGCCCACGGTGCCCTGTTCATGATCGGTGCATTCTGTGCTGTAACTTTACAAAAAATCTTGAACCTCTCGTCAATCACGATTGACCCGACACAAACCGATTTCTTGGGTAACCCTCTAAAGGTTAAAACGCCCTATGTTATCAATTGGTTCGGCGAAGTGGCTGGTTCTGCAATCATCAACTGGTCGGTTCCTTTGGCCATTTTGGTGGCAATCCCAGTGATGTTGGCCGTTGGCTACGTGATGGAACGCGGGCTGATCAAACACTTCTACAAACGTCCACATGCCGACCAAATCTTGGTGACCTTCGGTTTGGCGATTGTTTTGCAGGAAATCATCAAAGCGAACTATGGCGCGAACCCTATCCCAACGCCTGCGCCTGATGCATTCCATGGATCATATGATTTCGGTGTAATGATTGGCTTCGAAGCCAATGCCATTATTTACCCTGTTTGGCGTCTAATTTATTTCTGTTTCTCTGCTTTGGTCATCGGTGCCGTGTTTGCCTTCCTTCGCTTTACCACCTTCGGGATGGTTGTTCGCGCTGGTATGGCGGATCGTGAAACCGTTGGTTTGCTTGGCATCAACATCGACAAGCGCTTTACCATTATGTTCGGTATCGCCGCCGCGGTCGCAGGTCTTGCAGGTGTAATGTACACACCAATCAATTCACCAAACTACCACATGGGCATGGACTTCTTGGTTCTTAGCTTTGTTGTTGTGGTTGTGGGCGGCATGGGCAGTTTGCCTGGCGCCGTACTCGCCGGCTTCTTGCTGGGTGTGTTGGAAAGCTTCGCCTCTATGAACGCCGTGAAAGGTTTCTTTGAAGCAATCTATCTGCCTTCAATCGACCAAATCGTCATCTATCTAGTTGCAATCATCGTCTTGCTGACCCGCCCTCGTGGGCTGTTGGGCCGCAAAGGTGTGATGGAGGAATAAATGCTAGGACTAGACAAAAAGAATTCAGCCCTATTGCTGATCGTAATCGCCCTGACGGTGTTCGCACCGTTCCTTATGAACCCTTTTCCACAATCCAGTGGCTTGGCACAGTTTAACGCTGGCTACCCTGACTTGATGCAGCGTTTTGTGATCTTTGGTATCTTTGCCATCGGTTTCAACATCCTGTTTGGCCTGACCGGTTATCTATCATTCGGTCACGCCGCCTTCTTGGGTGTGGGTTCTTATGCCGCTGTGTGGATGTTCAAACTGCTTAGCATGAACATCGTGCCAGCAATCGTCCTATCAGTGATCGTGGCTGGATTGTTCTCGCTGCTCATCGGGTTCATCAGTTTGCGTCGCTCGGGTATCTACTTCTCGATCCTGACACTGGCGTTCGCTCAGATGAGCTTTGCCTTGGCTTATTCGGTTTTGACACCGCTAACCAATGGTGAAACTGGCCTTCAAGTTTACAACGACGATCCACAAATCCTTTTAGGAAACGGTCCGACTGTTACGCACTTGTTTGGTTTTGAGATGAACAGCACTTCAACATTGGCACTTGGTGATTGGGCGTTCCAATTCAACATGGGTTATTATGTAAGTGCGGTGATGATGGTTTTGGCCTTCTATCTTTCAATGCGTATCTTCAACTCGCCTTTCGGTTTGATGTTGCGTGCGATTAAGACCAACCAAACACGCTTGAACTACACGGGTGTTTCAACACGTCCTTACACACTTGCAGCTTTCGTTATCTCTGGCATGTATGCTGGTTTGGCGGGCGGCTTGATGGCCTCAATGGATCCATTGGCAGGTGCAGAGCGGATGCAGTGGACAGCGTCAGGCGAAGTTGTTTTGATGGTTATCCTTGGTGGTGCTGGTACTTTGATCGGTCCGATCCTTGGTGCGGGTTTCATCAAATACTTTGAAAACATCTTCTCAAAGATCAACGAAAACGTCTTGCACGGTTGGTTTGCCGCCCTGCCCGATGGTTTGGAAAACGCCATTGTTTGGGTTCTACACTTCTTCGTAGGCAAAGGCTGGCATTTGACACTGGGCTTGTTGTTCATGTTGATCGTTATCTTCTTGCCAGGTGGACTGGTTGAAGGTGGCCAACGTATTGGACGTCTTTTCAAGCGCAAAAAATCGGGCGACGACGCCTCTAACACTAAACCAGCTGAATAAAGGAGCGTTATGATGAATATTCTCGAAGTCAAAGGCGTATCCAAGCGTTTCGGCGGTTTGCAAGCGCTTGGTGATGTGAACCTGAACGTGCAGAAAAACACAGTTCACGCGATCATCGGTCCTAACGGTGCTGGCAAATCAACTTTGCTGAACTGCTTCGTTGGTAAACTTATTCCGGACAGTGGTTCGGTTATGTTTGACGGCCAATCTGTGTTGGGTAAGAAACCACACCAGATCAACCAAATGGGCATCAGCCGTGTTTTCCAAACACCCGAGATCTTCACCGATCTGACGGTGATGGAAAACATGATGATCCCTTGTCTTGCGCACCGTGATGGCGCGTTTGAAATGAATGCCATGGTTTCGCTCGCCGGACAAAAAGACATTCAGGAAAAAGCCGAAGAAGCACTGGCTGACATGGGCATGGCCGATAAACGCCACATGGAAGCATCTGCAATGTCTCGTGGTGACAAACGTCGCCTAGAGATTGCGATGTGTTTGGCCCAAGAACCTCGTTTGTTGCTGTTGGATGAGCCTACTGCCGGTATGGCGCGGGCTGATACCAACAACACCATCGATCTGCTAAAACAAATCAAAGAAACCCACGACATTACCATCGCCATTATTGAGCATGATATGCACGTTGTTTTCTCGTTGTCAGAACGGATCACGGTTCTTGCCCAAGGCACACCATTGGTTGAAGACACGCCAGACAACATCAAAGGCCACCCAAAGGTACGCGAAGCGTATCTTGGCGAAGCACAGGTATAGGAGCGCACACGATGAATGCCCCATTGGAAAAAAACGCCAATCACGCAGCCACAGCGCCTGCTTACTTTTCGGTCTATGACATGCACGCATATTATGGCGAAAGCTATATCGTCCAGGGTGTCAGCTTTAACATTCACGAGGGCGAGATCCTTGCCCTTTTGGGTCGCAATGGCGCCGGTAAAACATCCACCTTACGCGCGATTTCCCGCGTAGATTCACCTATGGTAACACAGGGTGAAATCTGGTTGGATCACCAGCCATTGCACACAATGGCCAGCTATCAGGCGTCTATCGCCGGTGTTGGTTTGGTGCCAGAGGATCGTCGCATTATCCAAGGTCTAACAGTTGAAGAAAACATTCTGTTGGCCCAAATTGCCCCACCATTAGGTTGGTCGTTGGATCGTTTGTACGATTTGTTCCCGCGCCTTCGTGAACGTCGCAAACAAGAAGGCACCACGCTTTCTGGTGGTGAGCAACAAATGCTGGCCATCGCACGCGCCCTAGCCCGCGATGTGAAACTGTTGTTGCTGGATGAGCCTTACGAAGGTTTGGCCCCTGTAATCGTGCAAGAAATTGCCAAAACATTGGGTCTGATCCGCGAACAAGGTATCACAACCGTGATCGTTGAACAAAACGCTGTGGCTGCTCTTAAATTGGCAGACCGTGCCGTTATCCTTGACACTGGTACCGTCGTTTATGACGGTAGCGCCGAAGAAGTGTTGAACGACGACAAACTGCGCGCGGAATACTTGGCAATCTAAGCCATCCGCGCTTCTAATTACTTTTATTTGCTAACCTCCTAAACCAGAGGACCAATAGTCATGACTGATAAAACCTACGCTCCAAGTGCTGAATTCGCAGCCAACGCGCACATCGATGCGGCCAAATACAAAGAAATGTATGACGCCTCTATCGCCAACCCAGAGGCATTCTGGGGCGAGCAAGGAAAACGACTGGATTGGATGACACCTTATACAAAGGTTAAAAACACCACGTTTGAATACCCAGACGTTTCGGTAAAATGGTATGAAGATGGCGAATTAAACGTATGTGCAAACTGCGTTGACCGGCACTTGGCAACACGTGCCGATCAAACAGCGATCATCTGGGAAGGCGACAACCCAGAAGAAGATCAAAACATCACGTATTCAGAACTTTATGATCACGTCACAAAACTGGCGAATGTTTATAAATCACTTGGCGTCAAAAAGGGCGACCGCGTTGTTCTTTATATGCCAATGATCCCTGAGGCGACTTATGCGATGCTGGCCTGTACGCGTATTGGTGCCGTACATTCCATCGTATTTGGTGGCTTTTCCCCTGATGCTTTGGCGGCACGTGTATCTGCCAGTGGCGCTGTATTGGTTGTGACGGCTGACGAAAGCAAACGTGGCGGCAAATCTGTGCCTCTTAAGGCAAATGTTGATGCAGCGATGGAAATTTGTGGTGATGTAAACGTCCTTGTTGTGCCACGTACTGGTGCTGACATTCCGATGAAAGATGGCCGTGATCATGCTTATGCGCCTTTGATGGCTGCCGCATCAACTGATTGTCCACCTGAGCCGATGAACGCCGAAGATCCACTGTTCATTCTCTACACTTCTGGTTCAACCGGCATGCCTAAGGGTGTTGTTCACACAACTGGCGGCTATCTTGTATATGCTTCGATGACCCATGAGATGGTATTTGATTACCACGAAGGCGACATCTTCTGGTGTACAGCTGACGTTGGCTGGGTCACAGGCCACAGCTATATCGTTTATGGCCCGCTGGCCAATGGCGCCACCACGCTAATGTTTGAAGGTGTGCCAACATACCCAGATGCCGGTCGTTTCTGGGCGGTTTGTGCCAAGCACAAAGTGAACCAGTTCTATACAGCTCCAACAGCCATCCGTGCCTTGATGGGCCAAGGCACCAGCTTCGTTGAAGCACATGACCTTAGCGATCTAAAGGTTTTGGGCACAGTTGGTGAACCGATCAATCCAGAAGCATGGAATTGGTACAACGAGGTTGTTGGTGGCGGCAAATTGCCAATCGTTGACACTTGGTGGCAAACAGAAACGGGCGGTCACCTGATGACGCCTCTGCCTGGTGCGATCTCGACAAAGCCAGGTTCATGCACCCTGCCCTTCTTTGGGGTGAAACCAATTATTCTTGACCCAACAACCGGCGATGAAATCACCACCGTCGAGGCCGAGGGCGTTCTTTGCATGGCTGACAGTTGGCCTGGTCAAATGCGCACTGTTTGGGGTGACCACGAGCGTTACGTTTCAGCATACTTTGCCGATTACAAAGGCTACTACTTTACTGGTGACGGCTGTCGTCGTGATGCGGATGGATATTACTGGATCACTGGTCGCGTTGATGACGTGATCAACGTATCTGGCCACCGTATGGGCACCGCCGAAGTTGAAAGCGCACTTGTTGCACACCCCAAAGTGTCTGAGGCCGCGGTTGTAGGATATCCACACGACATCAAAGGCCAAGGCATCTATTGCTATGTAACATTGATGGGTGGCGAAGAGCCTACCGAAGAATTGCGCAAGGAATTACGCACTTGGGTCCGCACAGAAATCGGCCCGATTGCATCGCCTGACCTTATTCAATGGGCACCAGGTTTGCCAAAAACTCGTTCAGGTAAAATCATGCGCCGCATCTTGCGTAAAATTGCCGAAGACGATTTTAGCGCCCTTGGCGATACATCAACATTGGCTGAACCAGCCGTTGTTGACGAGCTGATCGAAAACCGGATGAACCGCGCCGAGTAATTAAAAGCAAATTGCCCTTACCCTTTCTTTTCTGAGAATTACCAAGGTAAGGGCAGTTTTTCAAAGACCGAAAAATTCCCATTGGTTTTGCGGTTTTTCTGATTGTTCATATAACGTGCAAGCAAAGCCTTCCCACTTTGCATTCCCTCGCGTATAAGCGAGCGCAATTATGTTGGGTAAAAACCCAGCAACAGGACAGACTGAGGGATCCATGACCAAAAAAACGCATGATGCAGATGTAACATTTATTCAGGCTTTGGCTGAATTGTTGCGCGAAAATGATCTTAGCGAACTAGAGGTTCGCCGTGATTATGGTGAAAGCGACAGCTTGAAAGTACGCGTAAGCCGCAAAGCCGAGGTTGTCACTATGGTCAACGCAGCACCTGCGGCAGCCGCCGCACCAGTTGCCGCCGCCCCTGCAGCACCCGCCGCAGCACCAGCTTCTGCCGATCCCGCAAGTGATCCAGGCGCCATAACATCGCCAATGGTTGGCACGGTTTATATGGCGGCAGAACCCGGTGCAGCCGCATTCGTCAGCGTAGGTGACGTGGTCACTGAGGGTCAGACATTGTTGATCATCGAGGCCATGAAAACGATGAACCAAATTCCATCGCCACGCGCTGGTAAGGTGAAGCGCATTCTTGTGTCCGATGGCTCGCCCGTTGAATTTGGCGAACCGCTGGTCATTCTTGAATAATCGGGGCCTTTGAAAATGTTTGATAAAATCCTAATCGCGAACCGGGGCGAGATTGCCTTGCGCGTTATTCGGGCTTGCCGTGAAATGGGCATTCAATCGGTGGCTGTGCATTCAACGGCTGACCGCGATGCGATGCACGTGCGCATGGCAGATGAGGCGATCTGTATTGGACCACCCTCTTCTACTGAAAGCTATCTATCGGTCTCTGCGATCATTGCAGCCTGTGAAGTCACGGGCGCACAGGCTGTGCATCCGGGCTATGGCTTTATGTCGGAAAACGCCAATTTTGTGCAGATCCTTGAAGATCACGACATTAAATTCATTGGCCCAACAGCCGCACACATCCGTTTAATGGGTGACAAGATCACCGCCAAAGACACAATGAAAAAACTAGGTGTTCCTTGTGTTCCAGGTTCTGCTGGTGGTGTGCCAGATTATGCCGCCGCAAAAGAAGTCGTTAAGGAAACTGGGTTTCCTGTAATCATCAAAGCCACAGCAGGTGGTGGTGGTAAGGGCATGAAACTTGCCAATTCCGCAGATGAATTGGAAACGGCATTTAGAACTGCCCGTGCCGAAGGCAAATCTAACTTTGGCAATGACGAAGTTTATATTGAAAAGTATCTTGGTCGCCCACGTCACATCGAAATTCAAGTTTTCGGCGATGGCAAAGGCAAGGCAGTTCATTTGGGCGAACGCGACTGTTCCTTGCAACGTCGCCACCAAAAAGTGTTTGAGGAGGCCCCCGGCCCCGCAATTTCACCTGAAATCCGCGCAAGAATTGGTAAGACTTGTGCCGATGCTATGGCCGAAATTGGCTATGCAGGTGCTGGCACGATTGAGTTTCTTTATGAAGACGGCGAGTTTTTCTTCATTGAGATGAACACGCGTCTTCAGGTTGAACATCCGGTAACGGAATCAATCTTTGACATGGATCTCGTGCGCGAACAAATTCGCGTGGCGGCTGGCTTGCCCCTATCGGTTACCCAAGATGAACTGACCATTAATGGCCATTCAATTGAAGTTCGTATCAATGCTGAAAAGCTGCCGAACTTTTCGCCATGTCCCGGAAAAATCACGCAATATCATGCCCCTGGCGGTCTTGGTGTACGCATGGACAGCGCGCTTTATGATGGCTATTCAATTCCGCCCTACTACGACAGCCTTATTGGCAAATTGATCGTACATGGCCGCGATCGACCAGAAGCCTTGGCGCGTCTAAAACGTGCCTTGGGTGAATTGATCGTTGATGGCGTGGATACAACCATTCCCCTCTTCCATGCATTGCTGGAAGAAGAGGACATTCTGACAGGGAATTATAACATTCACTGGTTGGAAAAATGGTTGGAAAACAATCTGAACTAATTATTTCGGCGTGAGCACACAGGTGCCGCGCCGAATATTTTCCGGCCGATAGTAATCGCTGACACCGTGACGATCATCCTCTGCCAAGCTATTCCAATCTGACCACTGGATATTGTAATCCAGTGTTTCCGCCATTTTTTCCATGGCGCTGAAGCTAGGAATGCCTTTCATCACCTCTTTTTGGCCCTCGTAATAGGCCGTGGCATTCAGAATGTTTTCTGTATCTTCCTTAATCAATTTGACCATTGGCCAACCAGCAAGGCAAAATTCACTGTCAATGATGACAACTTCGGGATCAAGTTTTCTGATCGCCACAAGCAAGCGGTAGTGATCCATCAGATGATAGAGCAAACCAAATACGGCAATCACATCATAATACTCTTCAGCGGCATAAGCTTTGTCTAAGCCCAAGAACACATCATCCACGCGCAATTCTACTTTGTCGCGGATGGCGGCATCAGGGTAGTTTTCGAACCGTTTCACGAGATCAGCTCGCCCTTCAATCCCAACAACTTTGCTGGCGCCAGCCGCGGCCATCGCATAAGACCACCGCCCATCGTGGGCGGCCAAATCCAACACGCGCGCACCCTGAAGATCATCGATATTGTCATCAATCAAAAACTTGTGCCGACGATTCATCCGCATTTCCGGACGTTTGTGTTCGCTGTATTGTTCTAGATCGCCAATAAAATCAAAGAAACCCATTTTGCACTCCACTCAACTAACTTTTATTTGTTTTAATTGGACGTATCCTTGCAAAAGGGCAAAATTTTGGCAACAACAACCTTTGTTCGGTGTCATGCGCATTCTGGATAAGGGAAATCATGTCGGTTAAAAAACTTACGCCTGAATTGCTTGTGCAAGCATATTCCCAAGGGGTATTTCCCATGGCGGACACGGCAACATCAGACGAGGTTTTTTGGGTTGAACCAAAGATGCGCGGTGTTATGCCCCTTGACGGTTTTCACATTTCACGCAGTTTGGGGCGGGCCTTAAGAAATTGCGGATACGAAATTACGCTGAACAAGAATTTCCCAGCAGTTATGGCCGCCTGTGCAGACCGCCCTGAGACATGGATTAACCCCATGATTACAAATGCATACGTAGATTTCCATGAACGCGGCCTGGCCCATTCTGTTGAAGTTTGGAATGGGGAAGAGTTGGTTGGAGGTGTGTACGGTGTTGCGCTGAACGCCGCTTTTTTTGGCGAAAGCATGTTTAGTCACGTGAAAAACGGATCAAAAATTGCGCTTACGCATTTGGTAAATCAATTGAACGCGACTGGTTTTAAGCTGTTCGACACACAATTCATAACACCGCATTTGGCCAGTATGGGGGGACAAGAAATCCCTCAATCTGCGTTTTTGGTGTCTTTGGATGATGCTTTGGCGCATCCGGCTGATATTTCTTCGCGACCTTTAATAAACCCTTATGGACAGGGTTATTCAGGCAGCGCGCAAGATAGCAACCAAACGTCGTAACGTGCGTGATCAAAGGCGTTCAACGCAGGACTGGCTGCAACCATCCAGCCGCGGAACAGTTCGCCACCGTCGCGTTCATCTTGGATGCTAAGGTACACATAAGCGTTGGATGAAGGATCATCTGTCGGGTAACGGCATTCTTTTGAAAACAATGTCAGATTACCAAGGCTTGCTGATTGACCAGAAGAAATGTCAAAATCCCATGTCTGGCCTGATACTTTGTCAAGCGCACGCATGTTTGCAGTGGTTGTTGAGGTGGTATCCTCAGCCAAGGCCGCAAAAGGGCAAAGGGCGGCTATGACGGCGAGTACGCGGATCATTCTTTGCTGCCGGACACGAATTTTAGCAACAGTGATATCAGAGAAACCGCGCCTTGCGTGTCTTCAATTTCGCCATTTGGTTCAAGATCAAAGGGCGACCCACCAGGAATTAGTTCGACAAAATTGCCGCCCAGCAATCCCTCAGACGATATAGAAATTGTGCTGTCATCGGATAATAAGATGCCATCTTTCACAGCAAACCGCATGTCAGCACGATATGTCTCAGGATTTAATGCAACATCTGTTACGCTGCCAACCTTAACACCAGCAAGGCGAACGTCGGTGCCAACAGAAACACCCTCAATTGAGCGGAAAGAAGCACGAAGTTCATAGGTGCCAGATGTGCGATCAGTTACACCAGTTGTCGTTCCTAGATACAGGGCAAAACCGATACCTGCGGCCAAAACAGCCGCACCAGTCAGAACCTCTGTGGTGTTTTCACCCATCTATTCTGGCTGCCAAGCTTCGTAATCTTGGCGTTCTGCAGGTGCACCGCGACGGATCGAGCCAGCAGGTGCATAAGACAACGCACTACCCGTTAGGTTTTCTGTGTGGGGTTTTTCCCAAGATTTACGCGCCAACGGTTTTTCCTCGGGCGTTTCATCCCAAGTGTGGTGCAGCCAACCATGCCAATCTGGTGCAACGCGACTGGCCTCGGCCTCGCCGTTGAAAATCACCCAACGCTTTTTCTCGTCGCGGGATTTGTAATAAATATTGCCCTGATCATCCTCACCTACTTTGACGCCCTTGCGCCAAGTAAAAAGTTGAGTGTTCAAGGTCTGGCCATTCCACCAAGTGACGGCGCGAAGAAGAGTGTTCAAGATGCCCATCAGGCCCTCCGAATGAATTCTAGTGTCGGATATGCCAAATCACGCGCCAAAGGTCTAGTTATGAAATCCAATGAAGCGCTATTGTGCTAATATCAGCCGGCGCTGGCGCCTTCTTCCTGTTGGGATGGCTCTGAATAGATCAACAAAGGTGCTGCACCTGCATTAACCGCTTCTTCATTCACCACAACTTCGGAAACGTTTTCCAACCCTGGCAGGTCGAACATCGTATCCAAAAGAATGTCTTCCATGATGGAACGCAATCCACGGGCACCGGTTTTACGCTCAATCGCGCGGGAACCAATGGCTTTCAGCGCATCATCCGTAAATTTCAATTCCGCATCTTCCAGCTCGAACAAGCGTTGGTATTGCTTGACCAACGCATTTTTGGGTTCGGAAAGAATTGTTACCAACGCATCAAGATCAAGATCCTCAAGTGTCGCAATCACAGGCAGACGACCAACAAATTCAGGAATAAGACCGAATTTCAACAGATCTTCTGGCTCTAGATCCTTAAGTGTTTCACCGATGCCCTTGGTCGCCTCGTCACGTACATCGGCACCAAAACCAATTGATGAACCCTTGCCACGTTGGGCAATGATTTTATCCAAGCCAGCAAAAGCGCCGCCACACACGAATAAGATGTTCGTGGTATCGACTTGCAAAAACTCTTGCTGAGGATGCTTACGCCCACCTTGTGGTGGCACAGAGGCAACGGTACCTTCCATGATCTTAAGCAAAGCCTGTTGTACACCCTCACCAGACACGTCGCGCGTGATCGATGGATTGTCAGATTTGCGGGTAATTTTGTCGACTTCATCGATATAGACGATACCGCGTTGGGCGCGTTCAACATTGTATTCTGACGCCTGCAACAGTTTTAGAATAATGTTTTCAACATCTTCACCCACATAACCGGCCTCGGTCAATGTGGTGGCATCGGCCATCGTGAACGGAACATCCAAGATGCGCGCCAACGTTTGAGCCAACAAGGTTTTACCGCAACCCGTTGGGCCGATCAGCATGATGTTGGATTTGGCTAATTCAATTTCACTGCCTTTGCCGGCGTGATTTAGACGTTTGTAGTGGTTGTGAACAGCCACAGATAAAACGCGTTTAGCATGACCCTGACCGATGACGTAATCATCCAGAACCTCACAAATTTCTTTGGGTGTTGGCACGCCATCAGTGGCCTTCAAACCCGAAGCTTTAGTTTCCTCGCGGATGATGTCCATACACAGCTCTACGCATTCATCACAGATGAATACTGTCGGCCCTGCAATCAGTTTACGTACCTCATGCTGGCTCTTGCCGCAAAAGGAACAATACAGTGTGTTCTTGGAATCAGTGCTGGTATTATTCGCCATACTCGCCTCGAAAAGGTTTCGCCCTATGTCACGCAAACCACTGGGAATGCGCCGTCGCCCTTCGGGCAAGATAGTTTAGGCAGCTGACCTGTACAATGCCTAATTCTACCTTGCCGCAATGGGTAGTTTGCAGCGCCTAAAATAAGCGCCGCCTATTGCTATTTATCGTCGTCCGATTTTGGACGATTTTCAACGATTTCATCTACCAGACCCCATGATTTGGCTTCTTCGGCAGACATAAAGTTATCGCGTTCAAGGCCATCAACGACTTTTTTCATCGTCTGCCCCGTGTGTTTCACATAAATGCCGTTCAAACGGTCTTTCAATTTTTGGGTTTCCGCGGCGTGGATCATGATGTCGGTTGCCTGACCTTGGTACCCACCAGATGGCTGATGCACCATGATACGGCTGTTAGGCAAAGAATAACGCATCCCTGGCTCACCCGCCGCCAACAACAAAGACCCCATTGAGGCCGCTTGACCGATGCAAACAGTTGAAACCTTTGGTTTGATGTATTGCATCGTGTCGTAAATCGACAAACCAGACGTCACAACGCCGCCAGGGCTGTTGATATACATAGCAATTTCTTTTGTTGGATTGTCGGCTTCCAAGAACAAAAGCTGAGCCACAATTGTGGTCGCCATCTCATCATGGACAGGGCCGGAAACAAAAATGATCCGCTCTTTTAGAAGGCGCGAGAAGATATCATAACGGATTGATCCCCGTGATGTAGTCTCTTCGACCGTTGGGATGACGAAATCGGTGATATTGCCAAGGGGATTAAACATTGCGGTGCCTCTATTTTGTCTTATGACGTCTATACGATTGAAGTGCTTATAAAAGATTAGTGTCGCGACCGACCAGCCGCAAGGGGCGGCAGACAGTTTATTGTCATTAGGCATGCTTACATTGACAAGTCGCCCCCACTGGGCCAAATGGCGACAACAAATGACACGTTAAGGGGTGACGATATGTGCGACCATCATCAATTTCGCTAGAATCTGAATGTAGCGAGGCCGAACGTAGCGCACTTCGGGATGTGTTGAAAAATTCCAACTTCTCTGCGGCACATATGGAAATAGGCACAGCAGCGGGTGGTACGCTTAAAGAACTTATCGGTTGCTACCCCCTTGGGAGAGCACCGCAATTCATTGTTATTGATCCCTTAAGTTATTTTCCCGATCAATTGAACAAGATAAAGAAGAACTTAATTTCCGCAGAAATAGATCCTGAAAGCGTTGATTTTTGGGAAGGGACGACCACCGATTTTGTCAATGCTAATAAATCGAAAAACCTTGAGCTAGATTTTCTTTTTATTGATGCAGATCATCGCCACCATCCTGTTTTGGTGGATTTAGGATGGGCTGCAAAAGTTTCTAAAGGCGGATACATTTGTTTTCATGACGATCGACCCAAGTTTCCAGGTGTTGGTTGGGCGATTAGAAGATTTTTAAAGAAAAACTCCAACTATAACTATGTTAGTAAAACTGACAGCCTTGTAATTGTACAGAAAAAGACCGCTGCACCTAACGTAAATATTTCAAAATTCGATATCTACGAAGGCGCAATCAGATGGTCATTTGGCCGTTTACTGGAAAGTCTTGCAAAAAAATGGCGCAGGATTGCGAAATAAATCGCACCTGCGTCATTCGTCGTTTAAATTACATAAGTCCTTTATCCTCGGCTAAGCTGCGCATTTCGGTTTGCAATTTTTCAAAGGCACGCACCTCAATTTGGCGGATTCGTTCGCGGCTGACTGAAAATACCTCGGACAATTCTTCTAGCGTTTTCGGTTTGTCCTGCAATCGGCGCTCCATCAGGATTTCTTTTTCCCGATCATTCAAAACGGCCATTGCCTGCGCCATTAACTCACGGCGAGTATCAAGCTCGTCCTGCTTTTCATAATCGCCAGCTTGATCGGCACTGTCGTCAGCCAACCAATCCTGCCATTGTGCTGTGCCTTCACCATCACCGCCAACCTGAACATTCAGCGAGGCATCACCACCACTCATCCGGCGATTCATCGAAATAACTTCGGTTTCGGTCACATTTAGATCGCTGGCAATTTTTGCCACGTTTTCAGGGCGCAAATCACCCTCTTCCAAGGCGCCAATGCGGTTTTTAGCCTTGCGCAAATTAAAGAATAGCTTCTTTTGCGCGCTCGTCGTGCCAAGCTTCACCAATGACCAAGAACGCAAAACGTATTCTTGAATTGAGGCACGGATCCACCACATCGCATATGTGGAAAGGCGGAAACCCTTTTCGGGATCAAATTTCTTTACGGCTTGCATCAAGCCAACATTTGCCTCGGACACAACCTCGGCTTGGGGCAATCCATAGCCACGATACCCCATGGCAATTTTTGCGGCCAAACGCAGGTGCGACGTCACCAAGCGGTGCGCGGCACCTGAATCTTGATGCTCGACCCAGTTTTTGGCCAGCATGTATTCTTCTTCAGGTTCCAGCATTGGGAATTTGCGGATTTCCTGCATATAGCGATTTAAACCTTGTTCCGGCGATGGTGCCGGTAG
>AAXZ01000008.1:20000-103168 GCA_000169395.1 Rhodobacteraceae bacterium HTCC2150 | reverse complement strand
ACTGTCAGGACTTGCCGAGCAAGAAGGCGATTTCTTAAATGACGCATTGTTGGGATTTTTGACCTGTCTGATTGGTATTTATCTTGTTTTGGCATGGGTTTTTTCCAGTTGGACACGACCGATGGTGGTGATGGCGATTATTCCGTTTGGATTGGTTGGTACCATTTACGGGCACTATGTTTGGGACGTGCCTTTATCGATGTTCACCGTTGTTGGAATGATTGGCATGACTGGAATCATCATAAATGATTCCATTGTCTTAGTGACAACTGTGGATGAATACGCGGCAGATCGCGGGCTGGTGCCTGCGATTATCGATGCTGCGTCGGATCGTTTGAGACCGGTTTTACTTACCACGCTGACGACTGTTTTGGGGCTCGCGCCCTTGTTGTACGAGCAATCTCAACAGGCACAATTCCTCAAACCAACGGTGATAACTCTTTGCTACGGACTTGGCTTTGGTATGATCTTGGTGCTGTTGGTTGTGCCGGCATTGTTGGCGATGCAACTTGATGTGCGGCGACAGGTAACTTCTTTGTCACGGGCTATTCGATTGCCGCGCGGGGCGGGCTGGGTGTCAACTTTGGCTGTTTGTGCGGTAATCGCAACAACGGCCTTGTTTACCGCAACATTGGGATGGGTGATTTATGAGGGTAAGATTTTACCCGATCTGATCGAAATTTTGCCGGTTGAATTGCCTGATATGTCGCCTTTGATGCTGGCCTTTGGGCTGTTCATCGCAGGAACTGCTGGGATCGCGATATCCATTTATGCGCTAGGTATTTTGTTTTATGGAATCGCGCGAACGTTTATGCGCAGATCACCCCTTCGCACATCCTAAGGATTCAACAGCACCATTATTGGACAACAGGGTTAAACGAACCTGATCGCGGGCAAAGCTAACGCCATTTCCAGCAACATTAATGATTTTGGTTTTGCCTGTCACCCTTGATCCGTTGCGTTGAAGCTCTGTACTTGCAACCCAAAGATCTACGCCATTCACCTCTAGAACCAGAACCTCGTTTTCACCCAGCTTTGGTTGTCGCAGGGTGGTTTCCAACATAATTCCGTTCTTAATGGGGCGGACGTCGCAATCAAATTTGTTGCGCGCGCGGGTTGGTTTTTTGGCCAAGGCCGCACTTATTTGTGGATCAACTTTGTCGTCGCTCGCTGAAAGTTTGATACCAAACCCTAGATCGACTGGAATACAAACTTCGGCACAAACACCCAAATCTAAGGTGCCTTTTAGATTGATTGCGCGACTTTCATTTCGAGGACTCAATTCAATTGGAAAGACCACCCGATCTTTATAGCCAATGGCCATTGTGCCGTAGTCTTCATAAATATTTGGGGTAGGCCAATGGGTTGCAAAACCTGCTAGGTTTTTTGATCGGCTCAAATTGAATTCAGGCGGAATGCCTGCGTCACCAGGATTTCGCCAATAGGTTTTCCACCCTTCTGCCAAGGTCAATTCGACGCCAATCATATGATTGCCATTTGCCAGCCGCCAACCTGGTAACACTTTCAGTTGAACCAGTTCATCAACGGGCGGCACTTGGGCCTGTGCAGGTGAAAATGACAGCGCGAAGGCCGTCGCAAAAATGATCGAGAGGAAGTGATTTTTCATTCGCCAGATCATAGGGGTATTTGGATCAAGTGAAAGTCACATTAAGGCGATGTTTCGTTACAGTTGCCCTTGTATCTTTGCCTTGGCCACCGCATCTTTTAGAAATGAACAACACACTTCAATCATCCGACCTGTCTGGTAAATTATTAATCGCAATGCCGGGGATGGGCGATCCACGCTTTGAAAAGAGCGTTATTTTTATGTGCGCGCATTCTGACGAAGGTGCGATGGGGTTGATTATCAATAAACCCGCACCCGAAGTGAAGCTTGATGAACTGCTAAAACAGATGGGCATTGAGCAGGCTGATACAGCGGCATCTATCATGGTGCATTTCGGTGGTCCTGTTGAACATGGTCGCGGGTTTGTTTTGCATTCGGCCGAATATGAGGCGACCGAGGCGACACTTAAGGTGGATGAAACTTTCGCGATGAGCGCGACCTTGGATGTTCTTGAAGACATTGCAACCGGGGGCGGGCCGGACCAAAGCTTTCTTGCGCTTGGCTATGCCGGTTGGGCACCTGGTCAATTAGAGGCTGAATTACAGGAAAACGGGTGGCTGACGACCGATAGTAGCGCTGAATTGGTTTTTGGCACAGGCAGCGTCGATAAATGGGCATCCGCCATTCGTTCAATGGGGATTGATCCCTTGATGTTATCTGCTGAAGGGGGGCGTGCTTAACATGCATCCTAACCAGATTTTTCGCCGACATGACGAAGGCGATTCCATCCAATTGCTTCGGCAGCGCAGCTTTGGAACACTCGCAATAAATGCCGAGGGTGGCCCATTGCTTGCCCATGTCCCTTTTGTGTTGTCTGAGGACGCAAGCGAAGTTGAATTACACCTTGTGCGGTCAAACCCGATTTTGCGGGAAATAAAAGAACCTCAACGTGTTGTTCTATCTGTCACAGGTCCGCACAGCTACATTTCGCCAGATTGGTATGGGGTCGAAGACCAAGTACAAACTTGGAACTATGTTGCAGTACATTTGCGGGGTGAATTGTCGATCTTGGACCAAGGTGAACTGAGCGGTGTCTTGGATCGATTGTCGGCACAATTTGAACAGCGGATCAACGGTAAAGCCCCGTGGAAATCTGACAAGATGACTCCGGATGTTTTGACCAAAATGATGCGAATGATTGTGCCTTGCCGACTTCGCATTGATGATCTGCAAAGCACGTGGAAACTTAATCAAAACAAAACCGAAGCGGCCCGTCATCGTGCCGCACACGGTGTTGCAGCGGCAGGAATTGGCCAAGAAGTTGATCAATTGCGCGATTGGATGCTGGCGGTGGCTGGCGAGACATAAAGGAAAACTGACATGAAATTGTATCAAGCACCGACATCGCCATATGCACGCAAATGCATCGTTTTATTACATGAAACCGGCCAGCTTGATGATGTTGAGTTGGTTTTTGCGACAGGCAGCCCGCTTGATGCATCTAAAATGCCTTTGGCGCAGAATCCTTTGGGCAAAATCCCTGCACTTGAACGTCCTGATGGTGGGGCGATCTACGACAGTCGCGTTATTACACGGTACCTAAATGATCGTGCAGATGCGGCGTTTTATCCGGAAAGTTCTATTTGGGAAACTTTAACACTTGAAGCCACAGCAGACGGAATTTTAGACGCTGCATTGTTGCTAACATATGAGGCAAGGGTTCGGCCCGAAGAAAAGCAAATGGCGGCGTTTGCCGAAGGGCAATGGGGAAAAATTAGCCGTGCATGTAACGTCTTGAATGAACGTTGGATGGCACACTTAAGTGGACCCATGGATATCGGCCACATCGCGGTTGGGGCCGCACTTGGCTATGTTGATTTTCGCCATTCGGCGCGCGATTGGCGTTCTGAAAATGTTGCTTTGGCAAGTTGGTATGCGGAGTTTTCTAAACGTCCTTCCATGCTGGCAACGGTGCCGGTAGATCCAAAATGATCACTTTTCTAGCGGCTGTGTCAGAAGCGGATCAATCAAAATGTCGCGCCATTCGGGCGGACGTTTTTATAGATGAACAAAATGTGCCGGCTGATCTTGAAGTTGATGAATTAGAGAATGCCTGCGCGCATTATTTAGCTAAACAAAATGATACACCGATTGCCGCCGCGCGGATTTTACCCAAAGGTGACAAGGCTAAAATTCAACGTGTCTGTGTGGCCAAAAGCCATCGTGGCACAGGGTTAGGCGCGGAATTAATGCGTTTTGTGTTGAAAGAGGCAAAGGCACAAGGATTTCAATCGGCAATTTTAGGTTCGCAAACCTATGCGATACCGTTTTATGAAAAACTTGGTTTTGTGGCGGAGGGGCCAGAATATTTGGATGCTGGCATCCCTCACCGTGATATGTCGCTTGTTCTTAGTTAGAAGCTGTAGCTGACACCGACATTTAACGCGTTGGTGATAATGTTTGTTTCCAAGGTGCCGCCGCCAACTAGATCAGCTTTGTTCATTGAATAAGCGCCCTTGTATTCACCATACAGTGACCAAGTGTCGTTGATTGCATAAGAAACACCACCAACAAGTTGAACGACTGCGCCGGTTACCTGGTATTCATATGTCTGCGAGCCACTAGTGGCTTGATATTCGACATGCGGAATTGAAAGGCCGATTCCAGCACCTGCATAAGGTGTCCAGCGGCTATTAGGATTTTGCCAACGACGCCATCCATTCACAGTCAGATAGTTGATACCGTCAGAAAATTCTAAAACGCTAAGACTATTTGCAGTCAATGTTGATGCATCTGCGTATACTTTGGCGTGGTTAAATTCAGCACCTACACCCCATTTATCGTTGATCCACCAAGTGCCGCGGAGGCCATAATAAGGGGGCATTTCAAATGAGCGGCCTTCCCAGCCGGCACCAATTGATTTGTTGCCACCATTGTTGCCAACCACATCCACTCTGCTGTGAGGTGCTGTTTGAAAACCAGTATATGCGCTGATCTCAAATTCAGCGGCAGACGTTGACATAGCCATTGCGGCAGTTAACGCGATTGATGCTGTGGTCGTACGAATCATTTGTTCGTTCCTTGAATGGAAAATTTATTGATAAGCCAAGTTAACGGGCGGGTGAGGAAATGAAAACCTCTTCTAATTGGGCTAAACAGTTTCAAGGCAATACGACGCACCGGCCCGGGTTTTCGGGCTGCCCGATCCCAAAACCATCCAACCAAAACGCCTGCTAACACTTGCCAAATATTGTGGTTTTCAGATTCAATGCGACTGGCGCCGACAAATCCAGCCGTGACAATTACAACACCTTTCACGATTGGCGAACTGGTAATGCAATCGCTCACAAGTGAGGATGCGCCAAAGACGGCCGTCGAGGTATGCCCGCTCGGAAAGCCGTGGGTTTTTCCATTGGGGCGGGTATTTAATGGAATTTCCCCCAAACCGCGCTTGAAGCCGTGTGTCGTAAAGAACATGCCCAAATAACGGACAAAATACTCACCCGCACTGCCATTCACTACATTACAGCCTAAAGCCATCAAAGGCAGAACGATTTGAAAGTTATCGCCATACCGTTCAGCCCGCTTTTCGCTAACCAAAACAGTAAGGATCAAAATTAGAATGATGCTGATCTTGATGCTGCGTTGGGAAATTTTGGAACTTAGGGACATTGACGGCGCCGATTTGCTTGGTTTTCTCGGTGATATTGTATCGCACGCGTGATTGCAAAGCTTTCAGGGTGACTGAAATCTATCCCAATCGACGCCCTTGCGGTCTCATGCGGCCTTGCACGGAATGCGAGTTGGAAACATTTCGACCTTTTCCAACTTTACGCGGTTCATTGCGAACGGGCCCTTTAAATTGGTTTGTGATCGATTGAGAAACACTAGGGGAGGTCCAGTAATCGCCGTGATCGTGTTCAGTCTTTTCTTCGTTTATCGAGCCCTTCTTGATGCCCAAGCCTTGCAAGCCAAAGCGACCCAAGGCAGCGCGGCCATTGTCGATATCTTCAAAGTATTCGCTTTCATATCGTTGGCCTGTTTTAAAAAAGGCAAAAAGAATTTTGTCCTTTTTAGAATGCAAAACCAGCGTGCCCTCCTTGCCACCTGTTTTCCCTAAATTAAACCGCCCAGAGTTTGCGGCCATATATCGGGGAACGGCGGCGGCCATTAATACAACTTCTTTAACCTTATAACCGCCCGCAAATCGCAATCGCTGGCATAGTTCCAATGTAAGACGGCACCCAAGAGAATGCGCTATGATCCGAACTTCTGTGGTGGAAGGGTCGTGATCGGCGCGTGCCTCAAATTCCTCCATCATGAATTCGGCCATCATATCTGCGCAGTCGCGGGCACGATTTGGCACTTCGGCATACCTCAGCCCACTGGTAAGACGCGATTCTGTGACGTCGCCTGGCCAGAACAAATGAAATATCGTTTCACGTTCCTCAGCGGGTAGGTTTTTAGCCATAGCAGCATAAGCTTCGCGTGCCCTTGTGATGTCGGTGTTAAATCCGTGAACCAATAGGGTTATGTTGCGCGCCCGGCGAAACGCGCCTTCACGCGCCTCAAGGGGGCTGTTGCGTACATCACCCCCTGCGTCACGCGTACGAAAACTTATTTCAGGATAATCGCCGATCATTCACGCCACAGACGACTAAAGAGGTAATAGAATATCGAGGCCATGAAACCGGCCAAGATACCAATGCCAAAAACAACGATCAGTTCGCTTTTGCCAACTGTTCCGGCAATTGCAATGAATGAAAAGGCAATGGAAATCCCGACGATCAAGGCAAGTCCGCGTACCAAAAATATCCATTTTTGGGTGAGCATCAATTGCAGGCTGTCCAAATTGTTGTCCACGGCTTGGTTAACCCGATCAAATGCGCGGGTGTTTGAATGCCCAGAATCGTCTGTTTCAAAATCGTGGCTGAGATATGCCAAAGCATCACGCGGGGCCACGCCATCGGTGATTGCGGCAAACATACGTGGATTTTCGCGCGGATAATTCAGAATTTGGTGGCAAGAGTTTTCAACACGCTTCATGAACAAAGCGCGAGACAACGTATAGACGTACCCGTTGTAGCGAAACGGGTTTTCAATACGGCGTCCTTCTAGTTCACGGTTCTGAAGATCGTGGATCAAATCCTTTATTCGCTCATTCATTGTTTCAGAGGGCGCCAATGAATTTAACCACTGACGCACAACAAAACTGTAAAATGGGCGGCGAATTATGATTTTGATGAATTGAACAAGGATGACCACCAAAACCGCCAAAAGCGCGCAAACGACAATGACATTGATGAGATGCCCCTCAAGATCCTTTAATTTATCAAGTTCATCGGGCAGCTTGAAAAAAGAGGGAACCAAATCGCCGGTCAGTTCAGCATTTGCAGTAGGTACAGGGATGAGGGAAACACCAATATCGTCTTCCATTGCCAATTCCTTAAATAACTTTTGAGAAAAATCAAATTTACACGTTGAAAAGCCTAGCAGAACTTAATCCCTGCGACAATCCGCGCCGCGTGCGACTTCGTGATGGCTGGACGTGGCGCGTTTGGGCGGTTAGGAACGGCGTCGATAGGCTGTGCATAAGGTGCGGCCCCCGAATCTATGGGCCCGTTTTGGGTCGAAACAACGGAGAAACGCTCGTGTCACACGCAGACGATCACGAAGGCACTCGCCGCGATTTCCTTTATTATGCAACCGCCGGTACTGGCGCTGTTGCAGCTGGTGCGGCGGTATGGCCATTGGTCAACCAAATGAACCCATCTGCGGATGTGCAGGCTTTGTCCTCGATCCGTGTGGATGTAAGTGGCGTTGAGCCAGGCACACAGTTGACGGTTAAATACCTGGGTAAGCCCGTATTTATTCGCCGTCGCACTGAGGCAGAAATTGCCGATGCTAAGGCCGTGGAACTTGCAGATCTAATTGATCAGGGTTCAGAAAACTCAAATAAACCTGATACTGATGCCTCTGACGCTAACCGTTCTTTGGACGAAGCTGGCGAATGGTTGGTGATGATTGGCGTATGTACGCACCTTGGTTGTGTGCCAATCGGCAATGAAGCTGGCGACTTTGGTGGTTGGTTCTGCCCATGTCACGGTTCGCACTACGATACGTCTGGTCGTATTCGTAAGGGTCCTGCGCCACGCAACTTGCCTGTACCTGTCGCCGAATTCGTCGACGCTGACACAATTAAACTGGGTTAAGGGAGAGCGACATGTCTGGAATTCCTCACGATCATTACGAACCCAAATCCAACGCTGAAAAGTGGTTGGACAGCCGTTTACCTATCGTTGGCCTGCTTTATGGCACGCTGATGATCCCAACGCCAAAGAACCTGAACTGGATGTGGATCTGGGGCATTGTTCTGACTTTCTGTCTGGCATTGCAAATCATTACCGGCATCATCTTGGTGATGCACTACACGCCACACGTTGACATGGCCTTTGCTTCTATCGAGCACATCATGCGTAACGTGAATGGCGGACACTTTATCCGTTACTTGCACATGAACGGCGCATCGCTGTTCTTCTTTGCGGTATATATGCACATTTTCCGTGGTCTTTATTACGGGTCTTACAAGGCCCCGCGTGAAATCACATGGATTATTGGTATGTTGATCTATCTTCTAATGATGGGCGCTGGTTTCATGGGCTATGTTTTGCCTTGGGGCCAAATGTCATTCTGGGGTGCGACGGTTATTACTGGTTTGTTTGGTGCGATCCCATTGGTGGGTGAGCCAATCCAGACGTTGTTGTTAGGCGGTCCTGCCGTTGATAACGCCACGTTGAACCGCTTCTTCAGCTTGCACTATTTGTTGCCATTCGTGATTGCCGGCCTTGTGATCCTTCACATCTGGGCATTCCACACAACAGGCAACAACAACCCAACTGGTGTTGACGTGCGTCGCACATCTAAAGAAGACGTCAAGAAAGACACGCTTCCATTCTGGCCATACTTCGTGATGAAAGACTTGTTCGCGCTGGCCGTGATCATGGTCGTGTTCTTTGCGATTGTTGGCTTTATGCCAAACTTCTTGGGCCACCCTGACAACTACATCGAAGCAAACGCTTTGGCGACACCTGCGCACATTGTGCCTGAATGGTATTTCTTGCCTTTCTACGCAATCTTGCGTGCCTTTACTGGCGACGTATGGGTTGTTCAGATCGCCAGCTTTATCACTGGTGGTATCGTTGACGCGAAACTGTTCGGTGTTCTGGCCATGTTTGGTGCGATCGCTGTTATGGCGCTGGCGCCTTGGTTGGACACATCCAGCGTTCGTTCAGGCAAATATCGTCCACAGTTCAAATGGTGGTTCGCTTTGTTGGTCATCGATTTCCTCGTTTTGATGTGGTGTGGTGCTCAACCTGCTGAAGGTATCTATGGCATCATTGCCTTGATCGCCTCGACTTATTGGTTTGGTTACTTCTTGGTCCTTCTGCCTTTGCTTGGCGTGATTGAGAAACCGCTGCCAACTCCGGCAACCATCGAAGAAGACTTTAATGCCCACTATGGCAAGGGCGGGTCTAACTCGTCTGACGCTAAGTAATGGGAAAGGAAAATACAGTGCGTATCAAAACACTAATCCTATCCGCTGCGACTGCTTTTGCATTATCTACCGGTGTTGCTTCGGCAGCCGGTGGTGGCAGCGGTCACATCGAAAACATCGACTTCAGCTTTGATGGTCCTTTTGGCAGCTATGATGATTATCAGTTGCAACGTGGTCTGCAAATCTACTCTGAGGTTTGTTCTGCCTGTCACGGCTTGCAATATGTGCCAATCCGCACATTGGGTGACGCTGGTGGTCCAGAGATTCCGATGGATCGCGTTCGTGCCTATGCCAAAGAAAACTTTGAAGTTTTTGACGCAGAATTGGATGATTTTCGTGCGGCCACGCCAAATGACAACTTCCCTGGTTCCAACCTTGAAAACGCGCCTGATCTGTCTTTGATGGCCAAAGCGCGCGCTGCATTCCACGGCCCATACGGTCTTGGTATCAATCAGTTGCTCAAAGGTTTTGGTGGTCCAGAATATATCGTCGCAATCTTGACTGGTTACACAGGCAAGGAAAAAGAAGAAGCTGGCACAACACTGTATGAAAATACAGCGTTCCCTGGTGGCTGGATCGCAATGGCACCGCCATTGTCAAAAGAAGGTGGCGACGTTGAATTTACTGATGGTCACGCAAACGACCTTCACCATGTTTCAGAAGACGTTGCAGCGTTTTTAATGTGGACAGCTGAACCAAAACTTGAAGACCGTAAATTTACCGGTCTTGTTGCGGTTATTCTGATGGCCTTGTTGTCAGTTCTTTTGTACCTGACAAACAAGCGTCTTTGGGCACCACACAAATACGGCCGCAAAGAAGACTAAGCCTTTACGCCTTAAAGAATTTGAACGGCTCCCTTCGGGGGGCCGTTTTTCGTTTGGGGTTTGCTATTGTGTTGGTTTGAAAGAAGCGCCGATTTCGTTATCCTACATTTTATTGAACGGAGGACAGCAATGAAGCGTGTGATGATTATTGGGCAACCTGGGGCCGGCAAATCAGTATTCGCGCGCCAGTTGGGGCAAAAGACAGGTTTGCCGGTTGTTCACATAGACAAAATTCATTGGAAATCAGGGTGGGTTGAACGCACGGGTGCTGAAAAGGATGAAATGTGTTCCGCTGTTCATGCCCGTGACAGTTGGATTTTTGAGGGTGGACGATCATCCACTTGGGCCGAGCGACCGGATCGTGCGGACACATTGATTTGGTTGGACACCCCATTGTGGCTTCGCGTTTGGCGCGTGTTTAAACGCACCGTTCGATATTATGGTCAGTCACGGCCCGATTTGCCCGAAAATTGTCCTGAACGGTTTAATTGGGAATTTTGTGCTTGGATTTGGAACACACGAAACACCAGTCGGAAATTGATGAAACGTACCTTTGATGATGCTCCTAAAAGCAAGGACTGCCTTCAGATTCGGTCAAAATGGACGGCGCATCTTTACCTGAAATCAATTTAGTTTAGCATTAAACTAAATTCAGTTTCTGCTTGGAAAGGCTTTGACCCTTGGCAAGTCCCCTTGCGCTGTTTACATCCAATATAAGTTAAGGAGCCTTGCTGATGTCGTATAATACCTTTGGCCATCTATTTCGCGTAACCACTTGGGGTGAAAGCCACGGACCTGCCCTTGGGGCGACGGTTGATGGTTGTCCGCCAAACGTGGAAATTACGCCCGAAATGATCCAACACTGGATGGAGGCTCGTAAACCCGGTCAGAACAAAAACACCACGCAACGACGCGAACCAGATTTGGTCAAAATTATGTCGGGTGTGTTTGAGGGTAAATCTACGGGAACGCCTATACAATTGATGATCGAAAATACCGATCAGCGCAGCAAGGATTATGGCGATATCGTTGAAAAATTCCGCCCCGGTCATGCGGATTACACCTATTGGACCAAATACGGCATCCGCGATTACCGTGGTGGTGGACGTTCCAGTGCACGTGAAACAGCGTCACGCGTTGCGGCGGGTGGCGTTGCCCGTGCGGCGATTAATACATTGGCGCAAGGTGTTTCGATCCGTGGGTACATGGTTCAAATGGGCGACAAAAAGATTGATCGAAGCCGTTTCGATTGGGATCAGATCGCACAGAATGATTTTTGGTGTCCAGACGCACAAATGGCCGCTGAATGGGAAGATTACCTAACTTGGTTGCGGACCAAGGATCACAATTCAGTCGGCGCGGTAATTGAGGTTGTAGCAAGTGGCGTGCCTGCGGGTCTTGGTGCCCCTGTTTACGGTAAACTTGATACTGATCTAGCGGCGGCAATGATGTCGATTAATGCTGTTAAAGGCGTTGAAATTGGCGACGGCATGGCAGCTGCGGCTTTGACTGGTCGTGACAATGCCGATGAAATGTCCATGGGTCCCAATGGGCTGGAGTTTAGTTCAAATCACGCCGGTGGTATTCTGGGTGGCATTTCAACGGGGCAGGACCTTGTTGTGCGGTTTGCAGTAAAACCAACGTCATCCATTCTGTCGACGCGCCAAACCATTACCAAGGCGGGCGAGCCGGCGGAAATTATCACCAAAGGTCGCCATGATCCGTGCGTTGGTATTCGTGCGGTGCCAGTGGGCGAGGCGATGATGGCTTGTGTGGTACTTGATCACATGCTGATGCACCGTGGCCAAGTTGGCGAAAATCAAGGCTCCATCGGATAAGTCCCCAAAATAGAAAGATCAGTCGCATGGCAGAAAATCTAGCAAACATGGCCAAGGCTTTGATTAAAGCAGCCAAAGGCGCAGGCGCTGATGCAGCTGACGCTTTGGTTGTTGAGGGGCAGTCTGTTTCCATTGATGTGCGCGCAGGTGCCTTAGAACAAGCCGAACGCGCCGAAGGTATTGATCTTGGATTACGTGTTTTGATTGGGCAACGTCAAGCGATCGTATCGTTTTCCGATGCCAACCCAGATTTGTTTGAGGGCATGGCCGAACGTGCTGTCGCTATGGCCCGCGAGGCACCCGAAGATCCTTACATTGGTCTTGCCGACCCTGATCAATTGGCAAAAGACTATGACGTGGACGCATTGGAAATGTTTGATCCATCGGCCGCACCAAGCCCTGCGGAACTGCAAGACGACGCAATGCGTTGTGAAGCGGCGGCATTGGCCGTAAGTGGCATTTCACAGGTTTCAGGTTGTGGTTCTGGTTATGGTGCACAAAAAGTGCATCTGGAAATGAGCAACGGTTTTTCTGGTGGTTACCGCCGCAGCAGCCGTTCCACATCATGCGTCGCAATCACCGGTTCAGGCACCGAAATGGAACGTGATTATGCCGGTGAGTCGCGCATTTTTCAGGCCGATCTACCAAGCCCAGAGGAAATTGGTGCGTTGGCGGCTGAACGCACGATTGCCCGTGCTGGCGCACGAAAACCGAATACTGGTGCCTATCCGGTTGTGTATGATGAACGTATTTCCAGTGGTTTGATTGGCCATCTTTTGGGGGCAGTAAACGGTGCATCTGTGGCGCGTGGATCAAGTTGGCTGCGCGATAAGCTGGGTGAGCAAGTATTGCCCAAAGGCATGTCGATTATTGAAAACCCACATCGTGTCCGCATTTCAGGGTCTAAACCTTTTGATGGCGAAGGTTTGGCAACAGCCCGTCGTATGGTTGTTGAGGATGGTATTTTGCAAGGCTGGACGCTTGATTTGGCATCGGCCAAAAAATTGGGCATGCAATCAACGGCAAACGCCAGTCGGGGAACAAGTTCCGCGCCTTCGCCAAGCATTGGCAATATTGAATTGACGGCGGGGAGTAAATCCCGCGCGGAATTGCTTGCCGAAATGGGCACAGGTTTACTTATCACTTCAATGATTGGTTCATCCATCAATCCCACGACGGGTGACTATTCTCGCGGCGCATCCGGTTTTTGGGTTGAAAACGGCGAAATTCAGTATCCGGTGAACGAGTGTACGGTTGCCGGAAATCTGCACGAAATGTTGGCGGGAATTGAGGTTGCAAATGATGGCCAATCCCATCTTTCCCGCGTCGTACCCTCGATCCTTGTTCAGGGGTTAATTCTTGCCGGCGAGTGACCTTTCATTATTGATGGATGCCGCGAAAGAAGCGGGCAACATTGCCAAGAAATTTTGGCGCGCCGATCCCGAAGCATGGGATAAACCCGATAACGCTGGCCCCGTGACAGAAGCGGACTTAGCCGTTGATGCGATGCTGGCGGCCGAATTGCGAAATGCGCGCCCCGAATATGGTTGGCTGTCAGAGGAAACCACCGACACGGCTGCGCGGTTGGATTGTGAGCGGTGTTTTATCATCGATCCCATTGATGGCACGCGGTCCTTCATGGCGGGCGAGAAAAACTTTTCCCACTCGCTAGCTATTGCCGAAAACGGTGTGATTACCGCGGCGGTGATTTTCCTGCCGATGTTAGATGAGATGTATTCGGCCACAAAAGGTGGCGGGGCGCATTTGAACGGTGTTGCAATAACACCAAAGCGCCGTGACACAATCCAAGACGCGCGGATTTTAGGCAAAAAGCCAAGCTTGAAACCGGAACTTTGGCAGGGTGGTTCATTGCCGATTAATCTGCATTTCCGTTCATCTTTAGCCTATCGGTTTTGTCTTGTGGCATCTGGTGAGTTTGACGGAATGCTTTCGCTGCATCCTTGTTGGGAATGGGATATCGCAGGTGGCGATTTGATTGCACGCGAAGCTGGGGCCGCCGTGACGGATCAACATGGCATGGCCTTGTCGTTTAACAACCCACACCCCAAGCAAGCAGGTGTTTTCGCGGCTGCGCCTGCCGTGCATCAGGAATTCTTACAGCGTCTACTTTGATCTGATGATCAGGCAAGCATTGCCAATTCACCACCCTCACGTGCCACAGGCCAAGTTTTAGGTGGTTCAGAGCGATGACGTCGACGGTCAAGTTGCCATTGGGTTGTGGTTGCTGTGTGTTGTGGGTCCATTGACCAACGGCTTTCAACACCTTGGGCGCCGCCCGCACCAGGGGTTAGGATCAAACCTAATGGGGCAAAGCGGCCCTCTTCGGTGCCAGTTTCAGCCGCCAAATGCAAGCGGCGCACAGGGGTTAGGGCCGGTGGGCCGGGTAGATCGGCAATTACCAAAGGCACCGCACCAGATCGCAAGCATTCCTCCATTGACCAAAGCAAATCCTCAGCACGGCGTATGGTGATCGTGATTAGGCGTGAGGGTTCGATAAAGGCTTGAACCCCCTCGGCATTTAGGTTGCTGGCCTGCCAACCCGGTGTCAGCCAAAAAACTGGTCCTGTTGTTGCGCGCGCCACCGTCAAGGCCAAGGTTCGCCGTGACACCCCACATAATTCATGCACACGGGATCGCGCCAAAGACATCTGATCCAAGATGGGCAAAATCGACTTTTCTGGTCGGTGGGGGGCGCGGGATAGAAGAGCAGTGGACATAGAAGAACGTTAATGTTCTTGTTTTGTTCTGTCAATGATTTTGAATCCATCTGCTTTGTGTTTTCAGTCAAAACAAAACAGGTTAAGCATTGGGAAAAGGAGAATTAACATGCGCATGAATCCACTTGGCCGAACCGGTGAAACCATTTCTGAACTGTGCCTCGGCACGATGACATACAGTACACAGACATCCACCGAAGATGCGCATGCACAGATAGATATGGCCTTGGATCACGGGATCAACATTCTGGATACCGCAGAAATGTATCCAGTAAATCCAGTACGTGTAGAGACCACCGGCAACAGCGAAAAGGTCGTGGGCGAATGGTTGGCCAAAACTGGACGGCGCAACGATCTTTTGATCGCAACGAAAATTTCGGGCGCTGGCAGTAAAATCCGTGACGGTATTCCAATTTCATCGGGTGAGATTGTTAAAACGGTCGAAGATTCATTGCGTCGCCTACAGACGGATATGATCGACTTGTATCAATTGCATTGGCCAAATCGCGGCTCATATATGTTCCGACAAAACTGGACATATGATGCTACCCAACAAAACAAGGCTGACACGATTGCCCACATCGAGGATGTGTTGGGCGAAATGCAGCGAATGGTTGATGCTGGCAAAATCCGCCACATTGGCCTGTCAAATGAAAGTGCTTGGGGAACGACACAATTTGTGAATGCCGCCGAAGCAGGCAAAGGGCCACGCGTTGCAACCGTGCAGAACGAGTATTCTTTGCTTTGCCGTCTTTATGATACAGATATGGCAGAGATGTCTCATAACGAAGACGTCGGCCTTTTGGCATTTTCACCACTCGCCACTGGTTTTTTGACTGGAAAATATTCAGACGGTGCAATCCCTGACGCATCGCGAATGACACTTAACCCTGGCATGGGTGGCCGCGATAGTGGCCGTGTACGTACAGCGGCCGAAGCATATGTCGCTATTGCCCAAAAACACGGGTTGCACCCCATTCACATGGCGCTGGCGTGGTGCAGGACACGGCCTTTCATGGCGTCCGCGATTTTTGGGGCGACGAACGTGGATCAGCTAAAGGTGATTTTGGGGTCCGTTGATGTGACTTTGTCTGATGAGATCTTAAAAGAAATCGATCAAACCCATCGTTTGCATCCGATGCCTTATTAACGGTCAGGTGCGTCTAGAAACACCCTGACAGCCGCCTCAAATTCACGAGGCTTTTCGGCGTGAAGCCAATGGCCAGCACCAGGGATTTTCGCAAAACGGGCGATGGGGAAGTGGGCTTTGATTTTATCGCGATGTTCCGACTGTACATAGTCAGATGTTGCGCCGCTTAGGAACAAAGTTGGTGCAAGAAATTGACCGGTCACGTCTGGGAAACCAATGATCTTGTCCATTTCTGAAGCCAGCACCTCTAGGTTCAAACGCCATCGCGGTGGCGTGGCTCGTACATCGAGTGATTGTAAGAAAAACGGCACTAATGCGGGGTCTTCTACCAGTTTTGAAAGCTGTTCCACCGCATCAGAACGGCGCGTAACGCGGGAAAGATCAACCGATTTCATCGCGTCAATATTATGAATTTGCGTGTGTGGATACGTAACAGGAGCAATGTCGGCAATCACCAAGCGACGGATTAATTCAGGCTGCATCAATGCGATGACCATGGCAGCTTTCCCGCCCATTGAATGACCTAATAAATCACAAGGAACGCCAATATGCGCCATAACTTCGCCCAGATCATGCGCCATGTCGGGGTAAGAATGGCTGTCTAAATGCAGACTTTCACCGTGATTGCGCATGTCCACAGCAAATACTTGGCGACTGTCCGCAAGACGTTTGGCGATCACGCCCCAATTGCGCGCAGAGCCAAATAGGCCATGTACGATTAACAAAGGGGGCAAATTGGTGGGTTCACCGAATGTTAGTATGTTGAGCATAGCCCATCTTTATCGATTGAATTAACTGATTGCCATACCCGTTGAGCGAACTAAAGAAACAACGTATACGAGAAATCATGACACCCAAAGAATTGCAAAAAATGCCTGCAGAAATATCCGAATTGATGGCGGAAAGATTAGGCATTCGTGGTAAAGCATTGGCCCCCAAAATTAGGCGAGCCGGGCGATTGATACCTAAAAAAGTCCGATTGGCGGCCGAACAATTGGCTGATGCTGAAAAGAAATTACAAAACCCAAAGCTGCTTAAGCAAATTGACGAAGATAGCCTGGCACAATCCTATTATCTTTGCCGTATCCACCTTGAGGGCATCAATCGCGCCGCAACCAAGTCCAATAAGCGCGCAGATTTGTTAAGCAGTATTGCGTTCAACCTGCTGTTTTTGTTCATTCTGGTGACGGCGTTCGTTCTGTGGCGCGGATTGATTTAAGGCTAAAGCCCAGCCTCGGCGGCGATTTCCTTGCGGGATTTCCGCGCGCGTTCGGTTTCTGATTTAAGCTGGCCGCAAGCGGCCATAATATCCTCACCACGGGGGCGACGAACAGGTGAAGAATAACCCGCATTAAAGACAATATCGGCAAAGGCGCGAATACGGTTGTTGGATGAACGTTGATACGGGGCACCAGGCCATTCGTTGAACGGGATCAGATTGATCTTGGCTGGAATACCTTTGATCAATTCAACCAAACGATGCGCATCTTCGTCGCTGTCATTCACACCATTCAGCATGACATATTCAAAAGTGATCCGTTCGGAATTGGACGCCTTGGGGTAGGCGCGTAATGCGTCTAGCAATGCTTCGATGTTCCACTTTTTGTTGATGGGAACCAGTTTGTCCCGCACGTCATCTGTTGTTGCGTGAAAACTGACCGCCAACATACAGCCAATTTCATCCGCCGTACGCGCAATTTCTGGCACAACGCCCGAGGTCGACAGGGTAATGCGGCGACGGGAAAGGCTGATACCTTCGGGATCCATGGCGATTTTCATCGCATCGCGCACGGATTCAAAATTGTACAAAGGCTCGCCCATGCCCATCAAAACAATGTTGGACAGCAAGCGCGCCTCGACATTTGGGGATTGCGCTAGTTCTGGCCATTCGCCCAGATCATCACGCGCAATCATGACTTGGCCAATGATTTCACCAGCAGTCAGGTTACGCACCAATTTTTGTGTGCCGGTGTGACAGAAAGAACAGGTTAGCGTGCATCCCACTTGCGAGGAAATGCACAATGTGCCGCGATCTTTTTCAGGGATATAAACAACCTCAACCTCATGACCACCGGCGATCCGCACCAAGTATTTGCGTGTGCCATCTTCGGAAATTTGTCGCGTAACGACCTCTGGTACGGCGATTTCAAAGCTTTCCGCCAACTCGGCGCGGTATCCTTTGGAAAGGTTGGTCATCACGTCAAAAGTACGAACGCCCTTTTCGTAAATCCATGCCCAGATTTGCCCTGTACGCATTTTGCCTTGTTTTTCGGGCAAACCGGCCGCAATCAAGGCGTCGCGCATACCGTCACGGGTCAATCCAACCAAATTGATTTTGCCACCAGTTGGCAACTTGCGTGGGATGGTCATTACATCCTGCGTGATAGGGGCTTGGGTCATTTTGGAATCCTTTGGGGCGTGGGCGGGCTATAACACAAAGGTGGGCAATGGGAACAGGGACGCGTAGTATAGAAATTGTCGATGTGAATTGGGCTTCTTGCCCCTCGCTATCCGTTACAGAACCTTTGCAAAGGTGGTCGTAAGCTTGCTGACAATTTCATCAATATGACTTTCATCCATGATAAAAGGTGGGGCCAGCAAGATGTGATCGCCACTAACACCATCAACGGTCCCACCCATTGGATAACAGGCTAGACCGGCGTTAAATGCCTCTTTCTTGAGGGACTTATGGATCATGCGTGACGGATCAAAGGGGCGTTTGGTTTCTCGATCTTGAACGATTTCGATGCCTCGAAATAACCCACGTCCACGAATGTCGCCTATGTTGAGATGTTGGCCAAAGGCCAGTTGCAGTGCGTCTTGCAATTTGTCACCGATGGTAGCGCAATTTTGAACAAGGCCACCATCCGTCAGCTTTGTCAGTACCGCCAATGCGGCAGCACAGGCAGTTGGATGACCAATATACGTGTGGCCATGTTGAAAAAAACCAGACCCATTTTCAATTGCTGCATAGATTTCGCCGGAACACAGCATCGCGCCAATTGGTTGATAGCCTGCACCTAAACCCTTGGCGATGCCGATGATGTCGGGGCGCACATCCTCTTGTTCACTGGCAAAAAGCGTGCCGGTACGCCCCATGCCGCACATCACCTCATCCAGTATTAATAGAACGCCGTATTGATCACAAATTTCACGAACACGTTTAAAGTATCCTTCCACTGCGGGCACAGCACCTGCTGTCGCACCGACAACGGGTTCGGCCACAAAAGCAATTACTGCATCTGTGCCAAGCCGATGAATTTCTTCTTCCAGTTCATTGGCAACACGTTGTCCATATTCAAATATCGTTTCACCGGCCTGTTTACCACGATATTCAAAGCAAGGCGAAATATGCGTTGTTTCAACCATCAAGGGTGAAAATGGCGCTCTTCGCCATTCATTGCCACCGACCGCAAGAACGCCAAGCGTGTTACCGTGATAGCTTTGTTTTCGTGCAATGATATGGCGGCGTTGAGGTTCGCCAATCTCAACAAAATACTGTCGTGCTAATTTTAGGGCCGCCTCCATAGCCTCGGAACCACCCGAAACCATATAGACACGATCAATACCGTCTGGTGCATGTGCAATCAATTTTTCCGCCAGTTGTTCAGCTGGATCCGACGTGAAGAAACTGGTGTGTGCATATGCAATAGCATCAAGTTGCGTTTTGATTGCATCAATAACATCTGGATCGCCATGCCCAAGACACGAAACAGCGGCACCACCAGAGGCATCAAAATATTGCTTTCCAGCTTGATCATATAGGTAAACACCTTCGCCGCGGGTAACCATTGGAAGCGTGTATTTGGTATGGCGCGGAAAAACATGTGACATAGTGCTGGCCTTTCGAAGATCGGTATCAACCCACTTCTCACCTTGGCGCAGTATCAATGTCTAGGTAAACAGAAAACTTGGTGCCCAGGAGAGAAACAAGGGCAGCGGAGACGCGATTTCCGCTGCCACAATAATGTTCCCACATTCCGGCTACTTGGAGCGTCAGCGGGTCGAAACATCGACCAACACCCGCGGCTCTGTTGTGTGGCAAACTGTGGAGCAATTTCTAAATGACTATATCCAAATGTATCGATGGCGTCGAGCGTCGTGGCAACGTCTTTTACCTTCGCTGGCGAGTGCCTGCGGAGTTTCGCGCGGTCGAGCATCGCGCCGAGATCAATCAATCCCTGAAAACACGCGATCTGGCAGAAGCACGAGGGCTTGCTGTTCTCAAGAAGAAGGCGTTGCAGAACGTCTGGAAGGCAAAATTGCTTCACGAAGATGCCGGACCATCCTTCGAGGCCTTTTCTGCGTCTGTGGCGTTGCTCGAGGAATTGCAACTGCCGTACATTCCCATCGAAGGATTGTTGACCGGACCGCTTGAAGAACTTGTCTCGCGCATTGAGAAGCTCGCGCAGGTCCCAGATGACTCCCCTGCTGTGCCTGCGACCCTGGGGGTGTGTGACGTACCGCATATTCGGATACTCGAAATGCCAAAGGTCATGGAAACGAGTTGTGACCATAAGATCCGTGGCAAGAATGCCGACCAGAAGCGACAATGGCGGAACCGCTACAAACACGCCGCTCGAATTTTCTCGGAGGTTGTCTCGAACAAGCACGTTCATGAGATCACCGAAGACGACGCACGGCGCTATCATAAGCATTGGCAGGACCGTGTGAATTCCGGCAACATCTCGGACGATCAGGCGGTGAAACGGGTGCGATATCTGCGGCAGATGATCGACGAGTATCACGAGCTTGCAGGAATGCTCCCAAGCCAGAGATTCAATCCGATCGCCGGGTTCAAAATCCAAGTCCCGCTGAAGAAAAATATGTCATCGAATCAGGGCGGGAAGCCCGCTTTGCCGAAGTCTTGGGTTAAGAGCTTCGTATGCGGGAAGCTAACTAAAGGCATTGAGACTGATGAGCGCGTTGATGCAGGCATCGTCATCGCTGAAACAGGAGGCCGCCAGACAGAGATCATTCATATTCCACCTGAGGACATCATCCTTGACCATCCCATCCCACACCTTCGGATCAGGTATGTTGAGGAGGGGGAGCACGTTCGCGACATCAAGAACACAGCCTCAATCAGGCTCGTACCTTTGCTCGGGGCAGCTCTCGATGCCATGCGCCGAAATCCGGAAGGCTTTTCGCGATATCGCGCAAAAGGTACGTTCTCTGGTGATATGAATAATTTTTTGCGCGCAAATAATCTCTTTCCAACGGCGCCTGAGGGACACAAGTCTTTCACTTTTGGTGGGACGCGCCACACTTGGGAAGAACGTGGTATCGCAGCGGGGATGTCGAACGAAGAGCGGGCGTTCCTCCTCGGGCACTCCGTGGGCAAGCTGCGCGGCCGTCCTGTATATGGCGATGGGCCAGAACTGAAATTGCGTGTATTGTATGCGGAACTTGTGGCTCATCCGACCGACACATGGCAACCGCGGCCTGAGGCGGATGTCTGGGCGCTTATCAAAGTAGAACTTAACGATGAAGATTTTTGGACTGACTGACCGGTCCAGTGTCATCATCAAGGATCGTGCTGAGACACCTGTTCTCGTGCTATGCTTCCTATGGCAACTTGTACTCCTGAAGAATTGCCTCTGCCTGTGGACGGAAACCACGATCCTGATGCCATGCGGGCGCTCACAGTTGCTCAGCTAACGCCAAGAAATTACCGCTGTATGCTTACGGTCCGGTTACCGACATATCAGAAACGATCCGATCTCCCTTACAGAGAAGAGGAAGGATCGTTTCATGACACCGGAAAGACTGGAAGCCGCATACAATCTCGTTTTGGAGATGTTGAAATCAAGAGAGGATGGCCGCAAGCTGGTACCTATCGCAAAGCACTTGGAGCGTGAACTACAGGCGCTGCATAGCGATGAAGAAGATTACGAGCGCTATCTACGGATTGCACAGCAGTGAACTCGCTCTGACCTCAAGCAATCTTCAAGTGGAGTCTCTTCAGATGCAACAAGAGTTGCTTTGATCTAAAATAAGGTGGCTATGAATCCAGTCATAACTTCGCACACCACGGAACCGAGCAGCAAATACCAATAGTGGTTCAGGCTCTGTTCGGTTTTTGGATGGGAAGTTTTCAGCACCTATTGCCCGCGTGTTCTTAATTCAATCGACCTATCCAGAAAAATGCAGCGCTCACTTGACGTTAAGAAATTCATCAACGTCAAAGCCGGTCTTCTGTAGGTTGTGCAATAAGTGCTTCAATGCATTCCTATCAGTATCATCCAAGGTCGCCTTCCCCTGTTTCAGCTTTGACAGAGCTTTCCTGGATTTTGGGGAGGTAAGCCGCCGAGCCTTGCACAGTCTCTCGATCTGTTCGGCTCTGGCAGAACCAAGCTTCCAGAGCTTATCAACTGGGTCCAGGTTGATTGGCACCTGCGATTTTCGCTTAGCGGTTTTCTCAAGAATAGGGTCGGGCTCGGCGACGGTCTTCTCAAGCAATTCGACTGTTGCATCTCCACTATTCTGTTCGACTTCTTTTGCTGGCTTTGGGGTAAGAGTCGGCATGTTCTCCGAAATGCGAGCAGCTTTTTGTTCAATGGGCTTTGGAGTTGGACGGCCACTGTCTGGCATGCTTGGAGGAGCCAATCGAATCTTTCTGACCTTTTGGGATGCTTTCTTTCTCTCCGCCGCTGCCTTCTTTCGTTTTCGCTGCAGTTCCGCGTGCTCTTTTTCTGCTTCTTTTTGTTTCCTCTTCCTTTCCTCTCGCCGCTTCGGAGCTTCCTCGAGGTATTCTGCGAGCGCTGATTGAGCAGACTGCTCGCTTACACCAGCACTGAAGATCTCTTCTTGAATGAGAGGGAAACGAATTTGTCTTTCGTGCAGCCGGTTCATGACGCTGAATTGGACGGTGTAAAGCGTTTCCACATCAGCTTCCAAACGTAGGCTTCGCCATAAAGCATTCTCCCGGTGCCGGGCCTCCGTTCGGATAATCGAAAGGCGGTTTCTTAAGGCTACTCCGGCCAGTGTTTCCTGCTCCTCGACCGTTTCAATTTGGTTCTTGATCCAGCTGCGCCGATCCAAGGTGCAGGCTGGATCACGCGCTTCTCTCCGAAGACTGGAAATGTAGTTATGAGTATCCCGCAGAGCGGCGCCCACTCGCGTCTCGGCAGAGTGTATTCTGCTTTCGGTCTTGCCTTCGAGCTCTTCGATCTCCTGGAGTGCCAAGAGGTCGCATTCCCCCATGAAATCCCAGCGTTCCATCTCGGCAAAGTCTCCAAGTTCGTCCGGGGGAAGCCAAGATGTTCCCTGAGGATAGGAACTTGCAAGTGGAAGCATGCCATTGACCTGCCACCTGGGCAGGGCAACCCCTTCGTCGCTACAGCCAACAATCAGAGTACGCCGCAACAAGCCAATCGGCGAATCAAGACGCGCCTCAATGAATCGCAACCAACCGGAGAGATTTAACAATTGCCAATATAGCCAGCGGGGTCCGTCAAAACTTTCCAGATTGAATTCCACAAAGAAAGGATAGTCGAGCGCCGGTGGATCAAAGGTGCTACCAGGGTACATGAGTTAGGCAACTCTCCATCGTATCGTGAAAAGTTCGTCCATTTGGGGCTGTTGATTTAGCAGGTCAGCAAAATCATCGAGCTTGTCTGATATTTCTCGCCGAATTTGCTTGCGGCGCTCAAACTTTGTAAGTTTGAGATCATCGACATTGCCCTCCAGGCGCTTGATCTTTCGCCCGAGGTTGAGTTTGTCTTGCATGGATAGCTTGGGATCACGGCGCACTCGTTGAAGCTCCTTGATCTCTTCCTCCATCAACTCAATTTCTGCGTTGAGTTCGATTTCAACATCCTTCGCATATTGGTCAAGCCTGCTCTCTTCTTCTTCCAGCCAGACGAGATTTTCCTCCTGCACCTTGGTTGTAAAACCCTCGAACAGTGTCTCTTCCAATTGTTCAAATATTGCGGCGTTAGGGGTTTCAAGACATGGTGCAGGAGGTGTCGAAGGTACCGCCATCAGCTTGTCGCCCAGATCACCATCAAGCACCGCGCCATCATCAGATACGATTGCACACAGCAGCTCTTCTCGTCTTTCATCTGCTCGTGGCATTGTCACCTTGAGAGCTTTCAGCCAACCGCTGATACCCTTAAGACTATCCACTGCGCCTGCTTTGCCGGTGAAGGGAAACTCATCAGGAAGAAATGTCAGCTCGCTAAAGGACGTGCTTAGTTTGCGCCCTGTGGCTTTTTTGAGAAGATTTGCGCCGAGGCCATCGTTGACCCTAAAAAACTGCCAACCTTCTTGATCTGCTTTGGGCCAATTGGTCGTGTAAATCTTTCCATCGTGGTCAAATTCTAACTGGCTACCTGCCAGAAAATCTGCGTCAGGAAGTTCACCTCGCGCTACTGTAAGAAGCCTTTGCTGGTACTCTGGAACGACAATAGCAAGAGCTTCATTCCGGCTGTGGAGTTTCGAAATGACGTCGGCGTCGAGACTTTCAAGAACCTTCGATCGGGCTTCTTGGATGTCTGCATCGATCTGATCTTGGATATGTGATTTCAGGGTTTCGAATTCCGCTTCGGCTTCTTCTTCCGTCCTGCAGTTCTGAACAATGCGAAGGATAGATTTTTCGAAATCGAGACCGGACTCGATAGTACCTAACACTTCGTCACTTGAACCGAAGACCCCATCGAATAGTTTGAATTTCTCGTTCAGCAATTCAAAGATTCTGGCTTCTGTGTGGTTTTTACGGTTCAACATATTCACTACGGTGACATCAATCTTTTGGCCGTATCGATGACAACGACCTATTCGTTGCTCAATGCGCTGCGGATTCCACGGAAGATCAAAGTTGATCAGAACTGAACAGAATTGAAGGTTAATGCCTTCTGCACCACTCTCTGTAGAAATCATGATTGATTTGTTTGACGACTTGAATGCCTCGACCAGTGCTGCCTTCATGTCAGCAGTTCGGGATCCTGAGATTCGATCAGTTCCTGCGTGTGTGTCCTTCCATCTTGAATAAATTTTGCGACTTCCCTGGTCACTATTGCTTCCGTTCAACAAGACGACTCTTTCTCCGTAGCCGTTGGACGAAAGCAGATCACTAAGGTACTTTTGTGTGCGGACACTTTCGGTAAAGATGACAGCCTTTTCCAGCCCACCTTTGTTAATGATTTCTTCAAAAAGACTGGGGAGCTTTTTAACAAGGACTTCGCCCTTTGCATTCATCCCAATCGAATTGGCAAGGGTGAGCATTCCCTCCAATTCCAGAATTTCCTGGTGGAGAAGCTTGGCATCGATGGGGGTATCGCCCTCTTCGGTGTCTTTTTCAAATTCCACATATTCGTTAAATGTGTCGATATCACCAGACATAGAAGTGTCTACACGCTGCCGAGATTTTAGACGATCAATAAGCGTTTCAAGATATCTGGCCACGGCAAATGTGGATGACCCAAGAATCTTGCGGACTTGCAGCAACACCAGGGCGTTAGCTCTTTCCCCGTACGAGATCGTGTCCTTCCTCTGGAGAAAGTCAGAGACCGCGTCGTACAACGTGATCTCCTCATCAAAGGGGTCGAAATCAAAAGTAAGGGCGTTCCGTTTTCGGAAGTTGATATGACCAGCTTCTTGAACATGCCGCCGAAGGGTTCGATGGCAGAAAGGTTGTATCCGTTTTTTTAGAGAGAGCATTTTCGTATCGTCCCGCGTTGAGCGAACATACTGACCTCGAAACGACTCAACTCCGCCGAAGGCATGATCATCGATCACCGAGATTAGTCCGTAGAGTTCCAAAAGCGAATTTTGGAGAGGCGTTGCTGTCAGCAAAATCTTCGGGGTGCGCCTGAGTGCACGCGACAATGCCTGGCTGCGTTTTGAACTCCCAGGTTTAATCTCGTTCTTGTAGACATTGCGCATCCTGTGAGCTTCATCGAGAACCGCCAAGTCCCAGCGGCATATCTCAATTTCATCCGCCAATCGGGCAGCAAACTCATACGACATAATCAGAGGTTTCTGGGCTGCCTCCAGAAGCGGCTTTGCTGAGAGATATTCGCTGCGGCGAACAACTGTAGAGTCCACGATGTCTGTCTTGATAGAGAATTTTTCAAATAGTTCTTGCTGCCATTGCTTTCTCAGTGAAGCCGGCACCACAAGAAGCTGACGGCGTTTCCCTTCGGCTATCCTTTGAGAGATAACAAGTCCCGCTTCTATGGTTTTTCCAAGGCCGACTTCGTCGGCAAGAAGCACCCCCTTTGAGAACGGAGATTTTAAGGCAAACAGCGCGGCATTCACTTGGTGAGGGTTCATCTCCACGCGAGAAGAAGTCAGCGTGCGTGCAATGGATTGGTCGTCTGTTCCGCTCAATGTAAGGGCGTGGGCTTGGTATGACGTGTGGAATTGTGTGTAGCACCCGGACATCGCAATTTCCGTTTTTAAGGTTTTGCTTTTTATGTTCATTTGCGCTCGTGTGCCTCCGGTACTCAAATCGCTCTGACGTCCAACTTTCTATGAAGACGAACAAGCGTCGCAGATAGTTTTGTTCGGACGGTGAACCAGGGCTTCCTCAGCGGCACCCAAATTCCTTGATTGAAAGACTTTATTTTCGATGGAAGAAGATTATTCATCAAGCTTTAGAATGCGGCCAAAGGGCGCTTCCTTAGCACTGTACTTGGGGGTCGCCCAAATCACTGGCGTGTTTCTGGGGGCTTTTCCAAAGGGACCATAGAGATCTGTCAAAACAAGAATTATTGAGGCGTTAAGTTCTACGGCCCGATCGATAACCTCGACGAAGGAGGTTCCTCCCAATTGGCCAAGCTTGACCTTCCTAATTTCAGCTTCGAAATCGACACCATCAAGTTTCTGTTCAGAGATGATTCCATCATTAAAGACAATAACATGGATTTCTGCGCTGGTCTTTTTCCCGATTGAGGCGATCTCGGATGCAAATCTCTTTAGGACAAAGTCAGAGATTGATCCGGAAACATCTACGCCAACTACGATGCGCGCACGTTCACTCTGCTTAACGATGCCAGGCTCGTAGGCGGGGGACGAAACGCCGTGTTGTAGGGCGTCAGAGTCCATTCCCAGCCAGCGTCGTGTAGGTCGCTCGTATGAAATGCGTGGTGTTTGAGTAACCCATTTGACGATGAGCCGCCTCAAGATAACTTCCCACGGCATTTTGGCTTTGGGGAGGTCAGCAAGAGTGTGCCCAATTGCTCCAACACCCTTGCCTGCATCTCGTCCATAATTCATCGAGCGCATAACACGCTGTTGCCATTCGTTATCGGCCTGTGCATCTTCCGGCGTGGACTTTCCGGCTGTGTCCAAGTCCCTGCTAAAGCCTTTCGCTTTAGCGTAGGTCTTGGCACGATCGACGGCGGATTTTCCGTTTCTCTTCCCTCGTTGACCAGACTGGTTGCCACTGTGGCCAGATTGATCAGACTGATGGCCAGTTTGATCAGACTGGCGGTCACTAAGCCCAGTTTGAGGCTGGCTGCTTGCGTCTGCTTTGTCGCTCAGTTTTTTATTCTCATCGACGAGCCTTATGTACAATTTTTCAGCGTCATATTCGGCAAGGCCATCTTCAGCACGGATATATTCGTCCCAAACTTTCTTGAAGAGTTCGGTGAGGGTAATGCACGGCTGGGGCAGTGTATATCTGCACAGCAACAGGGTCTCATTTATAATTGCATCAGTGGCGATATTCATTAGGTCGCTGTCGAAGGCCTTGCCGAAGCGCTCTCGCATTTTTCTTGCACGATTTACGTGCCGGAACGCTACATGCATGATTTCGTGAGCGCAGAGGCCAACCTGTTCGTTGAGCGTCCATTTGGTGAAGTCGCGACCGTACCAGATGGTAGAGCCATCAGTGTAGGCCGTGGCAAAGTCGCATTTATTGGGAATTACAGTAATCGCACTATCACCATCTGAGTGAACGTCTACGGTATCCACGTCGTCACTATCGCGGTGGTTGCACCACAGCGATAGTGACGAAAAGGCGGGGTCAATTTCGGCAAGTTTTTGTAACGGAACCGATGCGCGAATGGAATGAGCCTGATTCATCTGACGTAATCCTGTATAATTCGATGCCTACAACATTTTCTGCGCCACTTTCTATGCAAGGCCGAGGGACTTCCGCGATTCGGTGTAGTCTTGGTAGTCAGGATTGTTCAACACGAGTTTGTGGAGCCCAAGCTCCATCAGCTTACCCAAAAGACATTCGAAACCATGTGTGGAAAGCTCCGCCAACGGCAGTTTGCGCAACTCTCCTACGTCGTCTTTACGTAAATCCGATAAACGACCAAGATCCATCATGATCTCGATGATTTCGTTGGCATTCTCTTCCTTGGCCAAAGCCAGCAGTCCAAAGACCATGGCGTTTAATCCATGGAGGCTGCTTGGATACATTGCGATGCGATCTTTTCGGGACTTCTTGACCATCTCGGTGACTTGAACGGTCGCTGCGATGTCGTCGGCCACAAGCATGAAATCGGCCATGATTGCTTCGCCAATAGTTCCCGCAATCATGATCGATCGCACGCGGCGATCTTTTACAGTATGCATAATTTGGCTCACACGCTCCCAAGATCGCGGAGTAGCGGAAATCATGTCACCCTTCTTCATAGATTCTTGCGTGGTTTCCAATAAATCGGGTCGGGTCTTAATAAATGCAATCACGGTTGCGTGCAGTTTGTTCGGTATCGCATAGCCGTTGATCCAGTCGTCAGCATCTGCTGCGACATACATATGGACCAAGCGGTCGGCGATCGCCGTACCCATTTCGTAGGCGACTGCGCCATCATCAACTGTATTCCCTGCCGCCAAGATGATTACGTTTTTGGGAATCTTGTGCATGCCTACGCGTCGCTCTTGAAGAAGACCGTAGACGGTCGGCTGAAGAAATGGAGAAGCGCTTGTGATTTCATCAAGGAACAGAACGGCTGGTTCTTGGCTCTCCGGAAGATCTTCTGGACGATACCACTGGGTCGTTTTGGTCTCGTGGTTGTAGTACGGGAGACCGCGCAGATCTGAGGTGTCGATCTGAGTTAAGCGGATGTCGTAGAGGCGTCCTTCGACATGACGGGCGAGGGACTCTGCGACTTGGGTCTTACCGATGCCAGGTCGCCCGTGCATCATATAGGACATTTTGATGCCATGGGATTTCTGAACGTCCCAACCATTTTTAAGAACTAACAGGGCGTCTCCAGCAGTGACCGTCATTGCATTTATCGACATTATTTCTCGCTTTTGGTGCTTATGACCATTCTTTGGGTATTTATCTTTGAAATTTGGGCCCTATTGGAGGGTGGCGATTACGAATCTAAAGCGACTGGGATTATCGCAATACACCCAACCATTGACGTGCCTTTTAGGCTGATGTCATGAAATTCAGAACCGTTTATGGATTGCTTAATTGAGACCCGTTTGAGAGTCGGAGAGCGCCTTCAATTCTTCTTGGAATTCGAGCTTTGGGATGACGCGTTTGACCTCTGGTAAAAACCATCGTTGTTTACTTGCCTCATGTTCAAATTCAATCATCTCCCCATTGGTAGTTATACCTTTCAAACCCACCCACTTAAAAACGGCATTTGCCGCGCTTGAAGCAAATATCCCATCACCTGACACCGTCCACTCATCATGGACCCTGGAAGGGGTAATAGGAGTTAAGCGTCCGAGGTTTACTTTGAGTTTTTTTACTAAGCTGGGTATTTGTAACATTCTGTCATGAACTAATAATCCCTCAATCTCCATCTTGATGCGTGGACGTGTTTTGGGCTGGTGTGAGTAGACGGTTACCCAAAAGTCGGGATGGTCAAGTGCCGGAATGGCGCATAGAAGATCAGCCAGTGTCGCGCCGAGCCTTATGAGTTCGTCTCTATGGTGATGCAGCTCAATCTTTTGATGATTGCTTAACTGATCTTCGTTATGTTTGTGGAAGTACTTACATTCTATTGCCGTTTTGTGATGCCAAAAGGCGCCTAAATTGCGATTGTAACGCAAAACTCCAACGTGTTCGTTTTTTTTGTTGAAACGCTCAGTGCCTTCAGCAGCGTACTTTTTATAAAAAGCCTGTAACCTCTGGTCTATTTCTTCCAGCAACAGTTGGATCTCTGAAAAATTTACTTGCACCGATAATTCCTTTATTGCGGCCGCTTTGGAAGACTTATCTTACTAAATTTAGTGGCACTGACAGTATCGTCATTCGTTCTGCAATTTCTTTACATCATTCAAAAACTTCGAAAAGGCGTTGGTCCTCTTTGCTGTTTCGTCAGCCTTTTTCTTGCGAGCTATAGCTTCCGACTTTTCACGTGATTTCCACACTTTCCGCATTACTCGCTTTGAGTCTTCTTTCGATAAAACGTGAAGGCCGGGAGCATGCGCCGACTTCTTTTTAATCTTGATACCCGTAGGTCGCATGACATCTATCTTATGATTTCCAGTATAGATGATTGTTGATCCGCCGCGATAACTGCCTCCAGCCACTCCTAAACTCTTCATTCACTCTCCCACTAAGCAGCCCTGAACGAGCATACTGGTGTTAACTAGTGTTATATCCGTTAGTAAATAGAATCAACACTAAAATGTATCATTGTGAGACTTCCTGTGTTAACTGTGATTCTGCAACAAACGAAGGCTCGGATGATTACGGACGCAATCTCTTCCACTGGCCTCTGTCCCCCTGTGCTACGGAAGATGCCCCCCAAGGCGGAGCTTCGTTTGTTGCCCTCCCCCTGATCCACATGTGTCGCTCATTTGAAGGGAGCTAAAGCAAGCGCAACAAAGGTAATAATTATGAAGGGTCATCATCGACAATCTTGATGTGCTGTGGCCTTTCTCGACGGTGACAAAGTCCATCTCAGGTGCTGACATGACCTTTAGGATGTCTGGAAGGGTTTTGCCTAAGGCGGTCCCTTTGTACCGTGACTTTGACCTCAGGACTTTATTGCTGAGGGGGAGGTGTATGCTGTCGTTGTTAGGCCCAAGCTCTACAGCACAGAGGTCACACAGGATGGCTTCAACCGTACGGTTATACGTTACCTGGTCAGCGGGTCTTCGAGCTCTCTTGCGGGTCTCGTAATAAGCCTCATACCCACTCATTTGTGTTTGTACTTCTGCGATGAGCGCCATCAACTTATCAGTCTTTGCACACAAGAACGGGTTAAATGCTCGGGCTTTGTTCATTTATTTAATATCCAGAAAATATCCTTCACCACATCCGCTCCATATGCTCCCGCATGACCTCCAGAGCATACCCTGAAACGTAGCTTAGCTGCCACTCCGCCTGAGGTGGAAATGGCGGGAAGCAGCCCTTCGCTACATTCTGCCCAGATGTCTGCTTTGCGGACGAAGCGCCAATTCGCTGCACCTGCACCTGCACCTAACAGCCGCAGTCGGCACATTGCGTCTGCAGAAAATTGCGCCTCGGACAGTGATCGGTCGATCCCCGCCGTCGCGGAACCTGACATCCAGGGAATGGGTTAATTGTTTCAAGGTCACTGACAAAGCGGATGCACCCACAATATGAGAACGTTCTCATAATCCTATTGACAAAATCTCAAAATTCCCTGAGAACGTTCTCAATCGGGGGTGATCTACCTAATGAATTTGCCAAAAAAACGACGAACCATCATCGACGTGGCCCAGGAGGCCGGGGTGTCAAAGGCCACGGTTGCGCGCGTCATGAATGGTGGTGGCGATGTCTCTGTCAAGGAAGATACCCGGAAACGCGTTTTGGCAGCAGCCAAGAAAGTGGGCTACGTGCCCAACAGGATCGCAGCCAGCATGCGGTCGCAACGCACCTATTCGGTAGCGATCTCTATCCCCGACATTTCCAATCCGTTCTACCCGGCAATGGTCCGCGGTGCTCAGGATGCGTTGACGCCGAAAGGTTACAACCTTTTGATGTTTAACAATGATTGGGATGCCAAAACCGAATCCAGCCATATCGACGCCATGAGAAAGCATATGGTCGATGGCATATTACTGTCTCCGGCGCAGTCTGATCTTGACCTAGCCGCGCTAAGCCCGACGCCGGTCGTCATTCTGGGGCGCGGGCTGGATTACCCCGAATTTCCATCCGTCGGGAATGACAGCGTTGGCGGGATCAAGCTTGCGCTCAACAGATTTTGGGAACTTGGCCATCGCAGGATCGGATTGATCACGGGTGGTTCGCACCGCGCCACGGCCTCGTCGCGGCAGGAAGCCTATTACCAGTTCCATGAAGAAAAGGGCATCGCGGTCGCTGAAGCGCTGATCGCCTGGACCGAGTTTGGGGTCCGGACTGCGGATTCGATCGGTTTCGCCCGTGAGGCGGCAACAGCGCTTTTGATGAGATCGGATCGCCCGTCAGCGATCTTGGCGTCGAATGATGTTTTGGCCCTGGCCGTCTTGCAAGTGGCACGGGCGAACGACATCCGCGTTCCCGAAGAGCTATCCGTTATCGGGATGGACGATATCTTTTCTGCCTCGGTTTCTGCACCGGCGCTGACGACGGTTGCCAAGCAAAGATACGAGAATGGCAGGGTGGCAGCAGATAAATTGTTGACGTTAATGCAAGGCAAATCACTGGAAGAACAAAAAAACACTCTTCTTGCCTGCCGTTTGATCGAAAGGGAAACGACATGCCCCTGCAGATATTGATGGCGCCAAGAGGCGGATTTTTCCGGCCTGAATTGAGAACGTTCTCATATCTGCCAAACACACAAATAGCCCGCGAAGTCGATCGGCAAAGTTCGCGGGATCAACACATGTAACCAGCCGAGATCACAAGGAGGATTAGGAATGTTTAAAAAACCAATGCGGAAGCTATTGGGATCAGCGCTCATCGCCGCGACAATGTTGACGGGCGCATCAGCAAAGGCGGAAGTTTCCTTTGAAGGGCAAACCATCACGGTCATCATCCCTTTCAAAGAGGGTGGCGGCACCAGCCGTGTTTTCCGTTTTTTCCAGCCCTATTTGTCGAAATACCTGCCGGGCAATCCTGTTGTTCAACTTCAAAACATTCCAGGTGGCGGGACCATCAAGGGTGCGAACTTCTTTCACAACAATCAAAACCCGGATGGCACATTCCTGTTCGCGACCTCATCATCTGTGAACATTCAGCAAGCGACCGGAAATGAACTGGCCGAATTTGACCTGTCACAATACCGCCCGGTTATGTCACTGGCGACGTCTACGCATTGGTTCACAAGATCCGACCTTGCAAGTGGTCCCAACGATATCTCCGGCTTGCAAGCGCGGGAGTTGTCACTTTTCCCGTTCAAGACCGCTTCTTCTGCTGATCTGTTCCACCTTTGGATCTATGACAAACTGGGCATCAACGCCCGACCAATCCCGGGGCTCTCAACCTCTGCAGGTTTTCAGTCGTTCCTGAGAGGCGAATTGCAGATGGCGTCGCAGGGCACATCGGGTTTCCTGGGCAAAGTCGTGCCGGAAATCGAAGCTGGGAATGCGGTTCAGTTCATGACGCTTGGTGTTTTGCAGGCTGACGGGTCGGTTGCACGCCCATCTTACAGCCCGGATGCGATCACGTTCCCCGAGATGTACGAAAAGACCCAGGGTATGCCTCTTGAGGGTGAAGACCTCGAAGCGTTCAAGGTGATCGCCGCAAATTGGGGGCCAGCATCGAAAGGACTGTTCTTGCCAAGTGACACACCTCAGGACATTGTCGATGCTTGGCGTGACGCGATCCGGAAAATGACCGAAGATCCGCAGTTCATCGCTGATGCGCCGGGCAACATCGGGCCGTTCCCTGTTGTGATCGGCGAGCCGGTCGAAGAGATTTTCGCCAATGCTGTGAACCTCTCGGATGCGAGCAAGGCACAATTCAACGACGCTTTGAAAAAATACGGTATGACCTTCCGCATCCCGTAAGCGACCCCAAACATTTTGGTCCCGGCTTTGGCCGGGGCCAACACAAACCGAATTCCGCCGAGGAGCCGTCTCTTGGAAATGTTCATTGCCGCGCTGATTGAGTTGTTTCAACCATCACATTTTCCCTATCTCATGCTTGGGACATTGCTTGGCCTGACACTCGGCATTTTACCCGGTCTCGGCGGCACCTCCGGGCTCGCGATCCTTTTGCCGTTCGTTTACACGTTCGAGCCGGGCGTTGCCCTGGCCATGATGATCGGCGCATTGGCGCCCACGACAACATCCGACACGTTTCCGGCGGTCTTACTGGGCATCCCGGGCACCGCAGGCAGCCAGGCAACCGTGCTGGACGGACATCCGATGGCCAAACGTGGCGAGGCAGCACGCGCGCTTTCCGCGGCATTCCTGGCGTCGCTGACCGGTGGGCTTTTTGGCGCGCTGATCCTGAGCATCTCCATCGTCTTCGCGCGCCCCATCATCATGGCATTTGGATTTGGCGAACAGTTTCTGCTGATCCTCCTGGCGCTTTTGATGGTCGGTGCACTGACCGGAGCCAATTTTCTGAAAGGCATCGCAAGCTGCTTTGTCGGATTGGTGATCGGCACCATCGGGCTGGCCGAAATCACCGGTGACCCGCGGTTCACGTTCGGCACGCTCTACCTTCGCGATGGCTTTCCGCTGATCGTCATGGGGCTTGGATTGTTTGCCGTCCCCGAAATCATCGGATTGCTGCAATCACGCTCGACCATCGCCGAGGGCGGCAAGCTGAAGATCGGCTGGCTCGACGGGCTGCGCGACGTGAAAGACAATTGGTTCCTCGTCCTGCGCTGTTCATCGCTTGGTGTGATGGTCGGCGCGCTACCCGGGCTTGGCGGAACCGTTGTCGACTGGATCGCCTATAGCCACGCGAAGCAGACAGTCAAAAACCCCGAAAAACTTGGCACCGGCGACATCCGAGGTGTCATTGCGCCCGAATCCGCCAATAACGCGAAAGAGGGGGGCGCGCTGATCCCGACGATCCTGTTCGGCATCCCCGGCTCGGGCAACAAAGTTCTCTTGCTTGGTGGCCTGATCCTTGTCGGGATCGAGCCCGGAATTGAAATGGTGACCACGCAGCTGGATGTAACCTACCTGATCATCTGGTCGCTGGCCGTTGCCAATGTCATAGGTGCGGGTCTTTGCATTTTTCTGGCTCGGCCCATGGCACAGCTGACCCGCGTGCCGTTCTACATTCTGGCGCCTGTCCTGATTGCTCTGATATTCTTTGCGACCTACAACGCCAGTCGAGATTGGATCGATTTCTTCTCGCTGATGGCCTTTGGCGCAGTCGGTGTGGTTTTCAAAGCCTTTGGTTGGTCACGACCGGCGCTGCTGATCGGGTTCTTCTTGGCATCAAAGATCGAACTTCTGAGCTATCAGGCAAATGCGGCCTATGGCTGGTCTTTCCTGACACGCACCGGATCCTTGATCCTGATCGCGCTGGCGCTGGCGACCGTGGTGTTCCTGATCCGACAGAAGGGGTCCGAGGTTGGGGAATCATCGCGACGTGATCAAAAGGGGCAATTGATTTTCACCGGGTTGCTGGCGTTGTTTCCAGCCGCCATGATCGTTGCGATCAGTGGCCTTGACCCCCGGGCGAACGTCTTTCCAATTGCGCTTAGTGGCGCCCTGTTGGTCATGCTTTTCACGATCGCTGTGCTTCAGGCGATGCGGCTCAACCCGGCGAGTAGCGCAACCGTCAACCGCATCGCACCGCTTCGGATCATGTCGCGCAATATCTTCGAAAACGAAGGCACGCTTGGCGATCATCTTCGTGCCTATCTGATCTTGCCGGTGTTTTTCGGGCTGGTGATGCTGCTTGGCTTCCCGATTGCAGCGGTGGCATTAATCAATGGTTTCGTGCTTATGCACGACCGTAGCAAATACATCGTCTCCCTTGCCATTTCAGCCGCTGTTTTGATCATTCTCTGGACCCTGTCCGGCGCATTGACGCTGCAGTATCCGGCAGGGGTGATCGCAAATATTATCTCGCTGCCGTGGTGGCTTGGCGGGGCGTATTGAGGAATTGAGAAAATGACAACAATAGAAAGCTACGTCGAAGCACGTTCGGGCATGATCGAACGCGAGGCCAAGCCGCGCGACCGGGGCGTCAACTATGTTCGCGCACCAAAGGTGCTGGGACAGTATTTCACCGATTACCTTACCTGCTATGGCGCATTGACCGATATTATCAAGATCGGCACCAATCAGCTTACCTTCGTTCCCGAGGCTGAGATCAAGAAGGTCATTGCTCAAAGCCATGATCACGACGTTCGCATAGCCATCGGTAATCCGATTATGGATCAGGCGTTGAGTGCCGGAACCCAGGCCGCAAAAGAGGTCATAGACTATGCCGCAAGCCTGCGCGTCGATGTGATGGAAATCTCTCTGATCGCGCGCAGTATTGATGACGAAGATCTGGCCAGGCTGCTGGACTATGTGAACGGAAAGGGCATGAAACCGATCGTCGAATGCGGCCTGTCCTTTGCGCATGAACCTGTCGTCGACGGTCGGACGTTCGCCAAGCGAAAGAAGGCCCAGGCGAAACACGCATTGGACAACGGTGCCTGGAAGGTTCTGGTCGAGGCGGAAGGCGTGTTTGAGAACGTCAAGGCAGGCGAGGAACGCTGGGATTTTGTCGATGATTTCGCAGCCAACTTACCCGTCCGGGATCTGATGTTCGAAGCGGACGATCAGGATGTGATGTCGTATTACCTTAACGCTTACGGCCCAAAAGTGAATGTGTTCGTCGATCATACCCAAGTTATGCAAATCGAAGCCGCGCGCCGTGGCTATGGCCCGTGCACTTTGACTTGGTCAAAGGCTGCTGTATTCCACAATGACTAGGTTCAGACGACGGGAAAAGTGCCATGCCGCTGTTAGATGAGGACCGGCTATTCCCGGTGGACACCCATGGAAAAGGCTTGGCCAGAGAGCTGTTTCGCAACCTGTGCGATCTTCCGATCATCAGCCCGCACGGCCATACCGATCCCGGTTGGTTTGCCAAAAACGCGCCATTCAATAACCCGGCAGAGCTGTTTGTCACCCCCGATCACTACGTCTTTCGCATGCTCTATTCCCAAGGCGTAAGGCTGGAAAACCTGGGCATCCGGTCCGGTGAGCACGCCGAAAAACCTGTCGACCCCCGTGCCGTCTGGCGGACCTTTGCGGCGCATTACCATGTCTTTCGTGGCACGCCATCGCGGCTTTGGATCGACCATTCACTGCAAAATCTGTTCGGTGTTGACAAGGTGCTCTCTGCCGATACGGCGGATGATGTCTATGACCAGATCGCCGACTGCCTCACGCGCCCCGAATTTCGCCCGCGCGCGCTTTTTGACAGGTTCGATATTGAAGTCATCGCGACCACGGAAAGCCCGCTGGACAGTTTGGAAAACCATGCTCAAATCTCGTCGTCGGATTGGGATGGCAGGGTCATAACGACCTATCGGCCCGATGCCGTCATTGACCCGGAAACCGCGGATTTCGCTCAAAACCTCCAGTCACGCTATCAGCTTGCCGGGCCACGGCAAATCGCCAGCGCAAAAGAGCGTAAGGTTCAGCACAATGGGCAACTACCTAACGGTGCTTAAGCAAGAGATTGACCGATTGCCTCGCAGGCCAGTGCTGATGGGGCACAGCATGGGCGGTGCGCTCTCTCAATGGTTTTTGAAAAAGGTTGCAGACGACTTGCCCGCTGTGGTTCTAGTAGCTTCGTGGACGTCCCACAGCACCATGGCTGATGGAATGTTGTTGCACATTAAACGGGACCCCGTTGGAACAATGATGGTCGGATTGACTCTGTCGACACATCCCTACATTCGCGACGCAGATCGATCCGCGTCTATGTTGATAACCGGAGACGCACTTTACAGTCCTGAAGAACTCCATAGCAAACTGTGCGAAGAATCCGCTTTGGTGTTGAATCAACACAATCCGCCATTTTGGCGACCGCTGCGAAACCCCAAAACGCCAATCCTTTGGCTTGGCGCAGAACGGGACGCAGTAATCAGCCTAAGAGGTGCGAAAAACTCAGCCGATTTCTACGGTGCGGAATTCCAGTTAATTGAGGGTGCTGGCCACAATTTGATGATGGAGAAGAACTGCAGCGATACGGCTTTGAAAGTTGATGGTTGGCTAGAGCGTGTTCTTTGAAACTAGACATTCATGCGCTTTACAGCATCGAGTAGTTTGGGCTCTTTCCTGCCGTTCGCTGCGCTTTGGTCGAAGGTCCGCACAGACCCGCCACTCGCCTACTCCAGCATCACTCCTCCCAGACCTTCACCATGTGCTCCCGCATGACCTCCAAGGCATACCCCGAGCCATAGTTGGCAGCCACTGTGTTGGTACTGTGCCCGAGGATGGCCAGGGAGATGGCTTCAGGACAGCCCGTGTTGCGCAGCTTATCCTTCATGCGGTGGCGCAGGGCGGTTCAGACCAAATTAGCTCGTTAGAGGGGTAAGCCTACTACCAAACCTTCGTAAGAGCCTGACGCATCACCTCTGCGTTATACCCTGAACCATACCTGCTACCTACACCTGCTGTTGTATGTCCTAAAATAGCATCGGCCAAAGAACTATCACAGCCTGTGTTGCGGAGGTCATCTTTCATCTTATGGCGTAGGCTGTGAATAGACTTCTGCTTGGTTGTGATGACTGTGCGTAGGTGCTTCATCAGGATAGCCGACAGGGCTGTATTACCGTTGCCTCTGGCATAAGCATCAAAGATAGGTTGGTCATCTTCCTTGCCTATACGAAGGGCTTGTAGGGCTTCTAACGCTGTGTCTGACAAGGGAACTACACGCTCACTTGATAGGGTTTTCAGACCTCTAATGTCGTTGGCTTTGATGTGTAGGGTTTTGTTTTGTAATGAAACATCACCAACCAAGATACCTGCTACTTCACCAACACGAGCGCCAGTATCACGAAGAACCTTGTAGATGACATCAACAGATGACCCTACGAACTTATCGTTCAGGAGGCTTACATCTTCCTGTGATAAGGGCAGTCTATCGTTCTTGGTGTGTGTCGCATCCTTGATGATGAACACAAAGGGGCTTGGGAGGTCTAAACCGTTTTCTTTGACGAACCAGTTAAAGGACGCATTTATGGTGTTCTTGTATCGCTGAACACTTGTTGGCACCATCCTTGTGAGCAGAAAGTCGCGGTAGGTGTTGGCATCTATCCTGCTGATACTGTCTATGGGTAGTTTGTGTATCTTGGTCTGACCAAGGGCTTGTGTAAGGTCTTCTTTGACCCGTGTTAGACGGTTATGTAGGCGCTTATCTGTCGCTTTATCACCAGAGGTTTTATACTCGTAGTAAGCATCTATCACACTACTCATCGTAATGACTTTTTCAGGCACCTTACCGCTATACAACATGGCCTCGGTCTTACGGGGGATAGACCCTGATAGGTCATCAGCAAGACCCATAAGGGCATGTTCAAGGTTGTCATCAACAACACCAGCGGACAACATCTCGGAGGCTTCTTTACCGTAGTGCTTCTCAACGAGGTGTAGGACTTTCTCGCGTTCCCCCTTCTTGGCGAACACTTGTGCTTCTATCTTGGCACCTTGTTTTGCTTGTTCAAATAGACCTTCTACTTCCTTATGAGCCTCTGACCAGTTAGCCAGCACTTCCTCTTTGGTCTTACCGAGGTTGCGATACAGGAAGCCCTTACCAAGCTCTTTGACTGCTTTGACAGGAACACGCCGACGATAGCGATAAATGCCATCAGCTTTCAGTTCGGTGTAGGGCGGTAGTTTGAACATCGGTAGTCTCCTGTGGTTAGAGACACTATCACCAGTCAGTTCCCGACGAGTTAGTCTAACCGCGACGAAAAAGTGTTCCTTACTGACCCCAAAAAGTGTTCCTAATGAGGCTGTATAAGCCATCATAGCCATAGAAACAGGTTATAAGTGGTAAGTTTATGGTGCCCAGGAGAGGACTCGAACCTCCACATCGTTGCCAATACTAGCACCTGAAGCTAGCGCGTCTACCAATTCCGCCACCTGGGCAGGTGTCGCGCTGGTCATTTAGGTCGAGGCTGTTTGTCTGTCAACGAGAATAGCGCTGGTTTTAGAGTGGATTTTTGCAAAGGTAGCTGTGCGAGCTGTAGATGTTGCGTTTTGTTCTTGTCGACCACGCCGCATCGGTTTAAATCGGATCAACCCATCATTTGCAGGAGCAAAGCAATGTCTCAGTTGGTCACAATTTTTGGCGGTTCAGGTTTCGTTGGTCGCTATGTTGCGCGTCGTATGGCCAAGCAAGGTTGGCGGGTGCGTGTTGCTGTGCGCCGTCCAGACGAGGCAATCTTTGTGAAGCCCTACGGCACGGTCGGTCAAGTCGAGCCTGTTTTGGCGAATATCCGCGATGATGCATCTGTTGCAGCGGCCATGTTAGGTGCCGATGCCGTTGTGAACTGTGTGGGAATTTTGGGTGAAGTTGGCCCGAACAAATTTGACCCAGTTCAACACGAAGGTGCCGAGCGTATCGCGCGTCTTGCGGCGGCGGCGAAAATTCCAGCATTGGTTCATCTTTCGGCAATTGGTGCAGATGAAGACAGCGATAGCGACTATCTGCGCACCAAGGCATTGGGTGAGGCTGGCGTTTTGGAACATTTCCCATGTGCCATCATTCTACGCCCATCGATTATTTTTGGAACAGAAGATCAGTTTTTCAACCGCTTCGCCTCAATGACGCGGATGAGCCCTATTTTGCCAATCGCTGGTGGCGCGACGAAGTTCCAACCAGTTTATGTTGATGATGTTGCGACGGCTGCGGTCAAAGGTGTTTTGGGGCAGGCTGAAGGTGGCGTTTATGAACTTGGCGGACCTGAGGTTGCTGATTTCCGCAGCCTGATGCAGAACATGCTTGGTGTTATTCAACGAAAACGCATTGTTTTGAATTTACCGTTCTTTGCTGCGCGCCTTTTGGCGGGTGGTTTCGATTTGGCGCAGACACTGTCGCTGGGTATTTTTACGAATTCGATCCTTACACGACAGCAAGTGCGCGCCTTGGCGCATGATAATGTTGTTGCCGAAGGCGCACGTGGGTTGGCGGACTTGGATATTCAAGCGACACCAATGGATAATGTGTTGCCCGAATATTTGTGGCCATTTCGCGCATCCGGTCAATATGCGGCGATTAAATCTTCTGCCAAAAACCTGCGCACTTAAGGTGTGATTTCTGATCCTAGATGTAGGGGTCAGAAATATGCATACCAAAGTAAGAATAAGCCAAGCGCGACCCTATAAATCACATAGGGCGTGAAGCTGTATTTTTGTAGAAAACTTAGCATTAACTTGATTGCCAAAAGCGCTGATACAAGCGCTAGTACGGCGGCGATTAAGGCGTCCAGTGCCAGATCGGTTTCGCCGTTCACAAGGATTTCGCCGGTGATCAATACAGTTGAAGCGATGATAACAGGGATCGACATCAACATTGAAATCTTTGCGGCGTCTTGTCGTTTGTAACCCAACATCCGCGCGGCCGAAATTGTAATGCCGGATCTTGATGTACCAGGTATCAGGGCAATGGCTTGTGCGAGGCCTATTAGAATGGCGTGTTTCATTGACCAATCTTGGGCCTCTCGTTGGTGCTTGCCCAGTTGGTCCGATATATAAAGCACCACGCCGAAAATCAGCATGGTCCAGCCGATAACAGCCACGCTGCGCAGGTGATCGTCCAAGCCTGTGACCTTTAGAACTAACCCAAAGGCGATGGCAGGGATGGTTGCCACAATCAACATCAACGCAAGGCGGGCGCCAGGCGTATCAAGTCTGCCCATTGCCAATGGAACCAATCCAGAAAGGGCAATACGAACGTCCCGCCAAAAATAGATCGTGACCGCGCCAAGTGTGCCAAAATGAACGGCAGCATCTATCGCCTGACCTTGATCTTGTTCGCCTGATAATAGCGGAAAAAGAATCAGATGGCCGGATGAGCTGACAGGCAAAAACTCTGTCAGGCCCTGAATGATCGCAATAATCAGAAGATTGAAAAATTCCATATTCACATTCCTTGTCGAAAATAGTAAGTAAATTACTGAAATATATAAATTAAAAAACAAATAGGTACTGAATACTTACTTATTATTCCGCAAGGGCATCAAAAATTCAAAGAAAATTCGATATTTTTTCCATATATGTCAGTATTACTGTCTTTTATTCCGCGCTCTTTCAAGTATAACGATCCTTCGCAGTGATTAAGAGGTTTGGAATGGCCAAGCAACCCATGTTGAAGTTTACGACTGTTTCTCGGGACATGCCCGAAAAGCGCATACCTGATTTACGCTCCAAGGATTTCGACGAAATCTACAGCGCATACGCTGGCGAAAAAGGTGCAGAACAAGCAAGCCGTTGCAGCCAATGTGGTGTGCCTTATTGCCAAACCCATTGCCCATTACATAACAACATCCCAGATTGGTTACGCATGACCGCCGAGGGTCGTTTGCAAGAGGCATACGAGCTTAGCCAAGAAACCAATACATTCCCAGAAATTTGCGGACGTATTTGCCCGCAAGATCGCCTTTGCGAAGGTAATTGTGTGATTGAGCAATCTGGTCATGGCACCGTTACAATCGGTTCCATTGAAAAATACATCACCGACACAGCTTGGGAAAACGGTTGGGTGAAACCTGCAGTGCCTCATGCAGAGCGCGCGGAAAGTGTTGGCATCATCGGATGTGGCCCTGGCGGTCTGGCGGCGGCCGATCGTTTGCGTCGTGCTGGCGTGCAAGTGGTGGTTTATGATCGTTATGACCGCGCGGGTGGATTGCTTACGTATGGTATCCCCGGTTTTAAATTGGAAAAAGACGTCGTGATGCGCCGCATTGATCAGTTGGAAAAATCGGGCGTCAAAATGGTGATGAATTGTAATGTTGGTACCGACATTTCGTTTGCTGACATCCGCGCAAAACATAATGCGGTTTTGATTGCGACAGGTGTTTATGACAGTCGCGATCTTGAGGCACCAGGTTCTGGTGCAAAAGGAATTGTACGCGCGATTGATTATCTAACAGCATCAAACCGCGTTGGTTTTGGTGACACTGTGCCGGAATATGAAAATGGCGAACTGAACGCCGAGGGCAAACGTGTTGTTGTCATCGGTGGTGGCGACACCGCGATGGATTGTGTTCGCACAGCCATTCGTCAAGGTGCGACTTCTGTCAAATGTCTTTATCGTCGTGATCGCGCAAATATGCCGGGCTCCTTGCGGGAAACAGCGAACGCCGAAGAAGAGGGTGTTGAATTTGTCTGGCTTGCAGCACCTAAAGGGTTCACTGGAGACACAGTGAATGGCGTGATTGTTCAAAAAATGCGCCTAGGTGCGCCGGATGCAACGGGCCGCCAAAGTCCTGAACCGATTGAAGGTGGCGACTATAATGAGCCTGCTGATCTGGTTATCAAGGCGCTGGGCTTTAGCCCTGAGGCATTGCCGACCCTTTGGAATGAAGACGCATTAGAAGTCACACGTTGGGGTACAGTTTTAGCCGACTATGAAACCCATGAAACGCGGATGCCAGGGGTATACGCCTGTGGTGACATTCAACGCGGGGCATCCTTGGTTGTATGGGCAATTCGTGATGGTCGCGAAGCGGCGGACGCCATGATAGCACAAATGAACGCAGCTGCGGCTGTAGCCGCCGAATAGTTAATTGGGTCAACGGTTCTAATGGAAATTTCAATCGCAAAAGTATCAACAAGAAAAAGAGTTGGTAGAACGCAAGTTCTTCCACTTTTGTTGGCTTTGCTGATTGCATTTTTCATGACCACTTCTGCGCATGCGCAAAACGTCTTTACACCACCCGAAGGCTGTACCGGATTTTTGACTGTTCAGGCGCGGAACTGTTCTGTCTCGAACTATTATAAATGTGCGGCCGATCCAGCGGGTCATCAATGGCGTGCGGATTTCGAAGTTGATGGCGTCATCACCTATTTGGGCTTGATCGATGCGCAAGCACAATGGATTGAAAGTTATGATTTCTTTCCATCCAATCGCGACGTGACGGATTTGCCTGCCAGCGATCCGATGCTGTTTGACGAGTTGGCCAAAAACGGCCTTGATAGTTTTGATTTCCAACAACGTCGCGATGATGGGCGCGTATCGCGTGTTACAGGCATGGATCGATTGACCGGTAAAACCATCATCATTGATGGTCAGCCTTTGTTGGAAACTGAATTTGTAGCCCGCGAAACGTATCTTGATGGCACGTTGATATACGAGGCGCGCGGCAGTGAATTCATTCATCTTGAATTTCGTAACTTTTTCGCGGGTCGTGCTGTCGTCACGCTTGGCGGCGAAGGTGGCGAATTCCAACGCGATGGCACACCAATAGATTTCATATTTCCGGGCGAAACGGGCTTCTTTTCGCCAAACCCAGAATATGACTGCGAAACAATTTTATCGGGGTTAACAGCCCCCAGAATATCACCGACAAGTAAGGAACAAGCCAATGACAACTTATGATGAAGCATGGGCAAAAGCCGAAGAAACCAAACGTCAGTGGATGGCCGAAAATGGCCTGTATGCAGAAGAAGACGAACATTCTTCTTGTGGTGTTGGACTTGTCGTTTCTATTGACGGCAAACCCAGTCGCCAAGTTGTAGACAACGGCATCAGCGCGCTAAAGGCAATTTGGCACCGCGGTGCTGTGGATGCCGATGGAAAAACTGGCGACGGTGCCGGTATTCACGTGCAAATTCCTGTCCCGTTTTTCTATGACCAAGTGAAACGTACGGGTCATGAGCCAAAGAAAGACGAGCTAATTGCGGTTGGCCAAATTTTCTTGCCGCGTACCGATCTGGGTGGGCAAGAAACCTGTCGTACAATCGTGGAGACAGAAATTCTACGCATGGGGTATTACATCTATGGTTGGCGCCATGTGCCGGTTGATGTGACGTGTTTGGGTGAAAAAGCCAACGCAACGCGCCCTGAGATTGAACAAATCCTGATTTCCAATTCTCGTGGTGTCGATGAGGAAACATTCGAACGTGAATTATATGTAATCCGTCGTCGCATTGAAAAAGCGGCGGCCGAGATTAACATCAACGGTCTTTATGTTTGTTCATTGTCGTGCCGTTCGATCATTTACAAGGGCATGATGTTGGCGGAACAAGTTGCTGACTTTTACCCTGATTTGAATGATGAGCGATTTGAAAGTTCATTTGCAATCTATCACCAGCGGTATTCAACGAATACCTTCCCGCAGTGGTGGTTGGCACAACCGTTCCGTATGTTGGCGCACAATGGTGAAATCAACACGCTTAAGGGCAACCTTAACTGGATGCGTAGCCACGAAATTCGCATGGCCAGCGCGACTTTTGGGGATATGGCCGACGACATTAAGCCGATTGTTGCGGCAGGATCTTCTGATAGTGCGGCACTTGATGCGGTGTTTGAAGTGATGGTTCGTGCAGGTCGTACAGCACCTATGGCGAAAACCATTTTGGTACCCGAAGCATGGAGCCAAAACGCAGTTGAGCTGCCAAAACCTTGGCGCGATATGTATTCCTATTGTAATTCGGTGATGGAACCTTGGGATGGCCCTGCTGCCTTGGCGATGACCGATGGTCAATGGGTTTGTGCTGGTTTGGATCGAAATGGTCTGCGCCCAATGCGATATGTTGTGACTGGTGACGGTCTGCTTATCGCGGGTTCTGAGGCTGGCATGGTGCCAATGGATGAATCCCAAGTCGTTGAAAAAGGCGCACTTGGACCAGGCCAAATGATCGCGGTGGACATGGCGGAAGGTAAATTGTTCCGAGACGCCGAAATCAAAGACGCTCTGTCATCAGAATTGCCGTATGCGGAATGGGTGGCCAATATTGTTGATCTTGAAAAAGAAACAGCTTCGGTAACCGAGACCGCTCAATTTGCGGGTGCTGAACTTCGTCAGCGCCAAATCGCCGCTGGTTTTTCGCTTGAGGAACTGGAACAAATTTTGGCCCCAATGGCCGAAGATGGCAAAGAGCCGCTCGCCTCGATGGGTGATGATACGCCGTCAGCTGTGTTGTCTGCACAGTACCGTCCTTTGTCGCACTTCTTCCGTCAAAACTTTAGCCAGGTAACAAATCCACCGATCGACAGTTTGCGTGAATTCCGCGTGATGAGCCTGAAAACGCGTTTTGGTAATCTGCGCAATGTACTTAGCCAAGACAGCAGCCAAACCGAAATTCTGTCCTTAGAGAGCCCGTTTGTCGGCAATAACCAATTCAAGGCGCTGCTTGCGCATTTTGGCAAAGACGTTGTGACAATTAACTGTACTTTTGAAGCAGATGAGGGATCGCTTCAATCAGCTTTGACGCGCATTCGTGCCGAAGCAGAAGATGCGGTTGCTTCAGGTGCCGCGCACATTGTTTTGACGGATGAAACACAATCTGCTGATCAAGTGGCGATGCCGATGATCCTTGCGACATCTGCCGTACATTCATGGCTGACACGCAAAGGATTGCGCACGTTCTGTTCGATCAACGTACGTGCCGCGGAATGTATTGATCCGCATTACTTTGCTGTTCTTGTTGGTTGCGGCGCAACAACAGTGAATGCTTATTTGGCCCAAGACAGTCTTGCGGATCGCATCGATCGCGGCTTGCTTAATTGTTCATTGACCGAAGCGGTTGCACGCTATCGCAATGCCATTGATCAAGGTCTGCTAAAAATTATGGCCAAGATGGGCATTTCAGTGATGTCATCCTATCGCGGTGGTTTGAATTTTGAGGCAGTTGGTTTGTCACGTGCCATGGTTGCGGAATACTTCCCTGGTATGCCAAGCCGAATTTCAGGCATTGGGATCATTGGTATTCAACGCAAATTGGAAGAAGTTCACGCCCGTGGGTGGAAATCTGCGGCGACTGTTATGCCTGTTGGTGGATTTTATAAATCACGTCGTTCTGGTGAGAAACACGCGTGGGAAGCCCAGACAATGCACTTGATGCAATCGGCAGTAACCAAAGCGTCTTATGGCTTGTGGAAGCAATATTCCAAAGCGATGCAATCCAACCCGCCAATCCATCTGCGTGACTTGTTGGCGATTATCCCTATGGGTGCACCGATTTCTGTGGACGACGTGGAAAGCGTAACCTCTATTCGTAAGCGTTTCGTGACACCGGGTATGTCCCTTGGTGCGCTTAGCCCCGAGGCGCATAAAACGCTGAATGTGGCGATGAACCGTATTGGCGCGCGGTCTGACAGTGGCGAGGGCGGCGAAGATCCGGCGCATTTCCACCCAGAACCAAATGGCGACAATCCATCTGCAAAGATCAAGCAGGTTGCATCAGGTCGCTTTGGGGTGACCGCGGAATATCTGAACCAATGCGAAGAGTTGGAGATCAAAGTTGCGCAGGGTGCTAAACCCGGCGAGGGTGGCCAATTGCCGGGCATGAAAGTCACAGATTTGATCGCGCGTCTGCGTCATTCCACCAAAGGTGTGACCTTGATTTCACCGCCGCCACACCACGACATCTATTCAATCGAGGATTTGGCCCAGCTGATTTATGATCTGAAACAGATCAACCCTCGTTGTAAGGTTACTGTCAAATTGGTGGCGGCGTCCGGTGTTGGCACGATTGCTGCTGGTGTGGCCAAGGCCAAGGCCGATGTGATCCTGATTTCGGGTCACAATGGCGGTACGGGCGCCAGCCCAGCAACCTCGATCAAATACGCGGGTTTGCCGTGGGAAATGGGTTTGACTGAGACGCATCAAGTTCTGGCGATGAACAATCTTCGTGACCGCATTACCCTGCGTACCGATGGTGGTCTTCGCACGGGTCGCGATATTGTCATGGCTGCGATGATGGGTGCCGAGGAATATGGTATTGGTACGGCTGCGCTTATTGCGATGGGCTGTATCATGGTGCGTCAGTGTCAATCCAACACATGCCCTGTTGGTGTTTGTACGCAAGACGAAGAATTGCGTGATAAATTTACTGGAAGTGCAGACAAAGTTGTCAATCTGATCACTTTCTATGCTGAAGAAGTACGTGAAGTTTTGGCGAGCATCGGTGCGCGTTCAATTGACGAGGTTATCGGTCGTGCCGATTTGCTAAGTCAGGTTTCACGTGGTTCCGCGCATCTGGACGATCTGGATTTGAATCCGTTGTTGATCCGCGTTGATGGGTCAGATGACATCAAATATGACCGTCATCGTCCGCGTAACGCCGTGCCTGACACACTAGATGCCCAAATCGTAAAAGATGCCGATCGTTTCTTGCAAACACGCGAGAAAATGCAGCTTTCTTATGCGGTTCAAAACACACACCGCACGATTGGCACACGAATTTCCAGCCATATTGTGACGAACTTTGGGATGCGCAATGATTTGCAACCAGATCATCTGACCATCAAATTGCGTGGCTCAGCTGGCCAATCTCTTGGCGCGTTTGCCGCACCAGGGTTGAAGCTTGAGGTTTCTGGTGATGCCAATGACTACGTTGGTAAGGGCCTTTCGGGCGGCACGATTGTGGTTCGCCCGCCTATGTCTAGCCCGTTGGTGGCGGCTGATAATACAATCATCGGGAACACCGTGCTTTATGGTGCCACCGATGGGTACCTGTTTGCAGCGGGTCGTGCCGGTGAACGTTTTGGTGTTCGTAATTCGGGTGCTAAGGTTGTGATTGAGGGCTGTGGTTCTAACGGCTGTGAATACATGACTGGTGGTATCGCTGTTATCCTTGGCAGTATTGGCGCCAATTTTGGTGCTGGTATGACGGGTGGTATGGCGTATCTGTACGATCCTTCTGGAAAGTCTGCTGAATTGATCAATCGCGAAAGTCTTGTGGTTAATGCGGTGACAGTGCCTCATTGGGTCAACCAGCTAGAAGAGCTTATTGAACGTCATCTCGAAGAAACAGGCAGCCAACGTGCCGCGCAAATTCTGCAAAACTGGGACGTAGAATGCGCAAATTTCTTGCAAGTATGCCCAATAGAGATGCTGGTTCATATTCCGCATCCATTGAGTATAGAAGAAACAGCCATTCCGGCAGAATAACAAAAATCCCTGCAAGGTTTTGTGCCTTGCAGGGGTTGCTTTGACTTGACCAATGCGGCCTTGCCGTGGCTTAAGATTTTTGTGTCAAAAAAGAAAGCCATCACAGAAGTCGCGCCTAAAACGAGATGGCGCTCCAAGTTCAAACGTCGCCTTATGCGCGTTCTGACTTATTTGATCGTGTTCTATTTCGTGATGATTTTGCTTTTCTCGGTTTTACACCCGCCGACGACTTTATACATGATTTCTGAAGGGCGGCGCTTGGGGGCTAGTGTCGATTATCAGTGGGTCAATATCGAGGAAGTTTCGCCAAAGGCTATTAGATCGATTGTGGCCGCCGAGGATGCGAACTTTTGTTTGCATTGGGGGTTCGACATGGCCGCTATTCGGGATGCCATTGACGGTGGTGGTGCCAGAGGCGCGTCATCCATCAGTCAGCAAATGGTAAAGAACCTGTACTTTTGGCAAGGGCGAAGTTGGGTGCGCAAAGGCCTAGAAGCCATAACCACACCCTTGGTGGAAATGTTCTGGTCAAAACGACGTATCCTAGAAGTTTACCTGAACATCATCGAGTTTGATGAAGGCGTATTTGGAATTGACGCGGCATCGCACCATTACTTTAAACGAAGTCCAGAGAAGCTGAGCAAAAGCCAAGCCGCGAATTTGGCCGTTGTTCTGCCGAACCCGAAAAACCGAAACCCCAACAAACCCAGCGCAAGGATGGTGAAAAAGGCGGCTCAGGCGGCTGATGGGGCAGCAACAATCCTCGCAGATGGACGTTCTGCGTGCTTCGAGGTTGAATCTCGCTGAAAGCCACGCCAAAAGTAGGAAAAAGAAAATCAGGTACTTTGATGAATCGTTTATTCCACGTCCCACTCTCTCCGTTTTGCCGCGCCGTTCGTTTGGTGATGGCCGAGAAGAAATTGGGCGTTGAATTGGTCGAGGAAAAGTACTGGGAAGCGCGACCAGAATTTATGCGTCGTAATCCAGCAGGCCAAGTACCGATTTTGCAAATCGACGGTTTAACCTTGTGTGATAGCGTCGCCATTTGTGAATACATTGAAGAGGCGCATCCTACGCCTGCATTGATGCCGCAATCTGTGGCCGATCGCGCCGAAGTTCGTCGTTTGGTAATGTGGTTTAATGACAAATTTTATAGCGAAGTTACCCTGAATTTGCTTGGTGAACGCGTGAACAAGAAAATCATGGGTGCAGGGTATCCAGACAGTAAGAATGTCAAAGTCGGTGCCAAACAAATCAAATATCACTTGGATTATATGGGTTGGTTATTGGACCAACGACGCTGGTTGGCTGGTGACAGCATGACAATGGCGGATTTTGCAGCGGCCGCACAATTATCCAGCCTAGATTACATTCGAGACGTGGATTGGAACCGTAACGCACAAGTCAAAGATTGGTACGCAAAGATCAAATCACGCCCTGCGTTTCGATCAATTTTGGCGGATCAAGTGGCTGGTTTCCCGCAGCCACCCCATTATGCGGATTTGGATTTTTGAGCCTAAAGGCCGAATTATCTACTTTTGCGTTAGACGCAGGTTTTACCAAAATTGGCATTTGCCGCCCTGATGCAACGCCCGAAACCCCAGTCCGCTTAAGCGAATTTGTTGATGCAGGTTATCATGGTCAAATGGCGTGGATGGCGGAACGTATGAATTGGCGCGGCAGTGCTGCCGCCCTTTGGCCCGACGCAAAATCTGTGATCATGCTGGCTGAGGCGTACACGCCAACGCATGACCCGATGGATGTTTTAGGACACCCCAATAAAGGCGCGATTAGTGTTTATGCCCAAAACCGTGATTATCATGATGTGGTCAAGAAACGCCTGAAACGAGTGGGTCGGTGGCTTATTGATCGGGCAGGGTGTGAAATAAAAGTTTTCGTGGATACCGCGCCGGTTATGGAAAAACCCTTGGCGGCGGCGGCAGGTCTTGGTTGGCAAGGCAAACACACTAATTTGTTAGGCCGAGATTTAGGAAGTTGGTTCTTCCTGGGTGCAATCTTCACAACCCACGAATTGCCGATTGATGAGCCGGCCGTTGAGAATTGCGGTAATTGCACGGCATGTTTGGATGTTTGTCCAACGGATGCGTTTGTTGGCCCGTACAAATTAGACGCTCGAAAATGCATCTCTTATTTGACGATAGAACATAAAGGGCCAATTGACCCTGACCTTCGCGCGCTGATGGGCAACCACATTTATGGCTGTGATGATTGTTTGGCCGCGTGCCCATGGAACAAGTTTGCCGCCGTTAGTCATGAGGCAAAGTATCAGGCCCGCCCCGATTTAATCGCCCCTGATTTGGCCGAATTGGTTATTCTAGATGATACAGGGTTCCGGGCAAAATTTTCGGGCTCACCCATCAAGCGGATTGGGCGGGATCGGTTTGTGCGAAACGTGCTTTATGCCATTGGTAATTCCGGTAACGTCGCCTTGTTGACATCAGCGCAATCTTTGCTGGATGATCCTGACCCGACTGTTTTCGATGCTGCCAGATGGGCGGTTGAACGTTTGCGTGAAAACAGCCAAAGCTAGCGCATCATATAAGAAAGTTAAGTCATGCCAGCGGCACCGATGACGGGCATCCTATTAAAGATTATGGCGGTAACGATTTTCACCGTGATGATGGCGCTTATTAAGGCGACTTCAGCCGATGTTCCCTTTGGCGAAGCTGTATTTTTCCGATCAGCGATGGCGATGGTCGTTCTTGTGGTTTGGTTAAAGTGGCAAGGTGATCTGGGCGCGGCCTTGCGTACCGACCGGGTTATTGGTCACATGGCTCGCGGGTTAGCTGGCAGCAGCGCGATGGGACTTAGGTTTTTCTGCCTTGGAATTCTGACGTTTCCAGAGGTGACGGTTCTTGCATTTGCTTCGCCCCTGATCTTGGTAATTTTCGCGGCTATGTTTTTGGGCGAAAAAGTACGTGCTTTTCGATATTCAGTTGTGATTTTTGGCTTTGTAGGCGTGATCATTATTCTGTCGCCTCGTTTGCAATCGGTCGGGGCAGACCTTGATTTCATCCAGACGTTGGCCGCTATTTTGATGATTGCTTCGGCGGCATTGGCGGCGTTAGCACAAGTGTTTGTTCGCAAATTGATCGCCACCGAAAGTGTTGGCGCGATTGTTTTCTATTTCTCGTTATCAACAACCTTGCTGTCGTTGACCACATTACCATTTGGTTGGACGATTCCACCATGGGATGCATTTTGGATGTTGATTTTGGCAGGCGTTATAGGTGGAATCGGGCAAATTTGCCTGACAGCCTGCTATCGATATGCCGAGGCCAGCGTTGTCGCGCCATTTGATTACACATCAATCCTATTGGCGCTTGCGATAGGCTATTTCTTTTTTGATGAATTACCGACAGGGATCATGCTTTTGGGGGCCGGCATTGTAGTTGCTTCGGGCATCTTGATCATCTGGCGCGAACAAAGTCTGAAAAAGAAAGCGTTGCTTGGGCAATAAGAAAAACGGCGACACCTAAACATCGCCGTTCTAAGGGTTTGTTAAGCGCGTACGAGTTTTTCGTAGTCCTCTGCGATTTCACGGGTCAGGGCACCAACTTCAAACGTATGTTCGCCGATTTGACCAACGGGCGTCACCTCAGCGGCGGTGCCTGTTAACCAGCACTGCTCAAAGCCCTCTAGTTCTTCGGCCATGATGTGACGAACGTTAACCTTGATACCTTTAGCTTCTAGCATGCCAATAACAGTTTGACGCGTGATGCCATTCAAAAAGCTGTCAGGCTTGGGCGTGTGCACTTCGCCGTCTTTAACGAAGAAAATGTTCGCACCAGTTGCCTCGGCAACATATCCACGGTGATCATACATCATCGCGTCAGAGCAACCTTTTGCCTCGGCTTGGTGTTTGGCCATTGTACAGATCATGTAAAGACCAGCCGCCTTGGCGAAACAAGGAATTGTTTCTGGGCTTGGACGTTTCCATTTTGAAATGTCCAATTTTGCACCCTTGGTTTTGGCGTCGCCGTAATAGGCACCCCATTCCCAAGCTGCTACCGCCATATGGACAGGGTTTTGCGCAGAAGCGACACCCATGTCATTGCCAGATCCGCGCCAGCAAACAACACGAACATATGCATCAGACAGGCCGGACGCTTTTAGAACTTGATCCTTAGCCGCTTCGATCTCGTCAACGGTGTAAGGGATTGGGATGTCCATGTAATCGCCGCTATCCAATAGACGTTGCGAATGTTCGCGTGATTTAAAGATCTTGCCATTGTAGGCCCGCTCACCTTCAAACACAGAAGAACCGTAGTGCAAAGCATGCGTCAGAATATGGACATTCGCTGAACGCCAATCGACCATTTCGCCGTCCATCCAGATAAACCCATCGCGGTCATCATAGGCACCTGCCATAACGTGTTCCTTTGCTTTTGCGGCCAGCGGCCTGTTGTTTTGCATTTATTGCGCAATATAGGGCCGTTTCGGACATAAAATTGCGCAAATTCGTACGATTGGTAGTATTTGATTCTTGGAATGTCAACAAGACTGACATAAAAAGGGATGAGAAACAGAAAGCGAATTCGTTTGAAGGGACTAATGGGATGAACAATAGGGTGACACGCGGCGGCGGTGAGGGACTTTTGTTTCTGACCGATGAACAGCTCCGTATTGGCATTGAAGCTATGTTTTTCGCGTATCGCGGTTTTACGGCTGATCCTGATCGCATTCTCTCAGAACTTGAATATGGGCGCGCGCATCATCGTGCGGTTCATTTCATTCATCGTTCACCGGGAACCACCGTAAACAATCTGTTGAATATTCTTGGCGTCACCAAACAATCGCTAAACCGCGTTTTGCGCACATTGATTGAAGATGGATTGGTGGAAAGCCGCGTAGGTGCGCGTGACAAACGAGAACGTCATTTGTATTTAACGTCAGCGGGTGTATCGCTAGAGCAGCAAATTTCGGATGCCCAACGTAAAAGAATGCGCAGCGCGTTTCGTCATGCAGGGCCAGAGGCCGTGAATGGTTTCCGAACAGTTTTAGAAGCGATGATGGATCCAGAAATGAAGCGACAGTTTGACAGTCTGAAGGAGCAAAACCAATGACCACGCCCGAAGTGCACTTGCTGATTGTTGATGATGACGAACGCATTCGCGGATTGTTGCAAAAATTTCTTGTCCGAAACGGTTTTTGGGTGTCAGCCGCCCGTGACGCAGGACATGCGCGACGATTGCTATCGGGCTTGGAATTTGACCTGATTGTTCTTGATGTGATGATGCCGGGGGAAACTGGTATTGAGTTGACCAAATCCCTGCGCAAGGACATCAGCACGCCCATTTTATTGCTGACTGCCAAGGGTGAAAGCAGTGATCGCATCGCTGGGCTAGAAGCAGGTGCGGATGATTACCTAAGCAAGCCGTTTGAACCAAAAGAATTGCTTTTGCGGATCAACGCAATTTTGCGTCGGATGCCGGCGGCGGACACGTCACGCGATGGGCCAAAACTAATGCAATTGGGGCCGGCGCGATATGATCTGGAACGTGGTGAATTGCGTCATGGCGATGAGTTGGTGCGGCTTACATCAACAGAAAGCCAGTTGATGCGTTTGTTTTCTGCACAACCGGGCGAGGCAATTTCCAGAACGCAATTGGTTGAAGATTTGGGTCGTGATGGCGGCCAAGCCCAAGAACGCGCGGTAGACGTACAAATTACGCGTCTGCGCCGCAAAATTGAGGTGGATCCAAAGCAACCACGGTATCTGCAAACTGTGCGTGGCGCTGGCTATATGCTGGCACCAGATTGATCGATTACAAGGATATTACCGAATTATGACAACTGCGCTGATTACCCACCCTGCGTGCCTTAACCACGTGACACCAACGGGCCATCCCGAACAGGTGGCACGACTTGAATATGTCCTGCGTGCTTTGGAAGGTTTTGATTTATTGCGCGAAGAGGCGCCGCTTGTCTTGGACGACAATCTGTTAAAGGTGCATCCGCAGTCGCATATTTCAGCCATTCGCAACGCGGCCCCCAAGGACGGATGGGTTTCGCTAGATGCGGATACGCACATGTCACCAGGGTCACTTGAGGCAGCAATGCGTGCGGCCGGTGGGAATGTCCGTGCAGTTGATATGGTAATGAACGGTGATGTGCAAAATGCGTTTGTTGCGATGAGGCCACCGGGTCACCATGCAGAACGAACAACCCCCCTGGGATTTTGCTTTTTCGGGAATGTGGCATTGGCAGCTAAGCATGCGCTGGGCAATCATGGATTAAAACGTGTGGCGATTGTCGATTTTGATGTGCACCACGGGAACGGAACGCAAGATTTGGTCGAGGATGACGCGCGAATTTTCTTTGCATCAACCCACCAATCCCCACTTTATCCTGGAACGGGTGCGGCGCATGAAACGGGCGTGAACAACAACGTTATGAACGTGCCTTTGCCGGGTGGTACTGGCAGCATTGGTTTTCGCCGTGCAATGGAACAGCAGGTATTGCCAGCGGTTGCCGCGTTCGATCCGGAATTGATTATTGTTTCGGCAGGGTTTGATGCACATCGTGCGGACCCTTTGGCTGGATTGGATTTCACAACTGAAGACTTTGCTTGGGTGACGCAAAAAATTTGTGAATTGGCGGATACCCATTGTCAGGGCCGACTGGTATCCAGCCTTGAAGGCGGCTATGACTTGGATGCCCTAGCTGAAAGCGCAGCAGCGCACGTAAAGATTTTGATGGAGCAATCAACATGAGCGACAGCCCGATTGAAGAAATGAACTTTGAAACAGCGATGGCTGAATTACAGGGTGTTGTAGAACGCCTTGAACGCGGTGAAGTGGCGCTTGATGAGTCGATTAAGCTTTATGAGCGTGGTGCGGCCCTAAAGGCGCGGTGCGATCAAAAGTTAAAAGAAGCCGAGGAAAAAGTTGCGGCAATCACCTTGGATGAGGCCGGAAATCCAATAGGTACAAAGCCCGCCGAAGGCTTGTAAAATGTTTCAAAAACGATTGTCAGATGCGGCCACTTTAGTGCAGGCCCGCCTAGATGCCGTGATTGCTGATTTTGGCGATTTTCCTGTTGCCGCGGCCATGGCGCATGCGGTGACTGGCGGCAAACGATTGCGCGGGTTTCTGGTTCTTGAGGGCGCTAGCTTACATGGGGTTGCGGCGAATGATGCGCTAAACGCTGCGGCAGCGGTCGAGGCGTTGCATGCCTATTCGCTGGTTCACGATGATTTACCTTGTATGGATGACGACGATCTAAGACGCGGACAACCAACCGTTCACGTAAAATGGGATTATGCCACCGCTGTTCTTGCAGGTGATGCCCTGCAAACGCTGGCCTTTGATCTTTTGGCCGATACGCCGGTTTCAGCGGATCGACAAATTTCGTTGATCAAAGGAATGGCCGTTGCCAGTGGTGCGGCAGGAATGGTTTTGGGTCAGGCCATGGATATTGCGGCTGAGACAGCCGAAACACCATTGGATTTGAATGCGATTACATTGCTTCAAGCGAACAAAACTGGCGCATTGATTCGTTGGTCTGCCGAGGCAGGACCAATTTTAGCAGGTGACGATCCGACACCGATGTGCGATTACGCCACGGCGCTGGGCCTTGCTTTTCAAATTGCAGATGACATTCTGGATATAGAAGGTGACGCCGCGAAAGCTGGGAAAAAACTGCAAAAAGACGCCGCTGCAGGGAAAGCCACGTTCGTTTCGTTGCTAGGATTAGATGGTGCAAAGGCGCGTGCGCGTGAACTTGTGACACAAGCCGAGGATGCGCTTGCCCCTTACGGATCAAGTGCAGACGTGTTACGCCAGACCGCGCGTTTTGTTATAGACCGCGAAAGCTAGGTTTTTACGATGTCAGATAATACACAGACAATGCCACAGACCCCAACGCTTGATCGGGTAAATGTCCCCGCTGATATGAAAGGCTTGTCTGATCCCGAACTTCGGACACTGGCAGATGAGCTCCGAGCGGAAACGATATCTGCCGTTTCCCAAACGGGTGGGCACCTGGGCGCTGGGCTTGGGGTTGTTGAACTGACGGTTGCTTTGCACGCGATTTTTGACACACCAAAGGATCGTCTTATTTGGGACGTTAGCCATCAGTGTTATCCGCATAAAATCTTGACAGGTCGCCGTGATCGTATTCGCACGCTTCGCCAACAAGGTGGTTTAAGTGGTTTTACAAAACGCAGCGAAAGCCCGTTTGATCCTTTTGGTGCCGCGCATTCCAGTACGTCTATTTCTGCAGCACTTGGTTTTGCTACTGCACGCGACTTGGGTGGTGCACCCGAACATGGCATCGGCGACGCAATCGCGGTCATTGGTGATGGCGCAATGTCTGCGGGGCAGGCATATGAGGCGATGAACAACGCGGGCCATTTGGGAAAGCGGTTGTTTGTTATTCTGAATGACAATGAAATGTCGATTGCCCCGCCTGTTGGTGCAATGTCCAGCTATCTTTCACGTTTATACGCAGGCGATCCGTTTCAAGAATTGAAGGCCGCTGCTAAAGGCGCTGTTTCCCTGCTGCCTGAACCCTTCCAAGAAGGGGCGCGCCGTGCCAAGGAAATGCTTAAGGGCATGACCGTTGGTGGCACTTTGTTCGAAGAGCTGGGCTTTTCCTATCTAGGTCCAATCGACGGTCACGATCTTGATCAGCTGTTGCCGGTGCTGCGCACTGTAAAAACACGGGCGACCGGACCGATCTTAATTCACGTCATTACGCAAAAAGGTAAAGGTTATGCGCCGGCAGAAGCCGCGCGTGACAAGGGCCATGGTGTTTCAAAATTTGATGTGGTGACGGGTAAACAGAAAAAGACACCCAGCAACGCACCATCATATACCGGCGTATTTGCAAAGGCGTTGATGGATGAAGCCAGTCGTGATGACAAAATCACGGCAATCACTGCTGCTATGCCTGATGGAACAGGTTTGAACCTGTTTGCGGAAAAATTTCCAAAGCGGTGTTTTGACGTGGGTATTGCAGAACAGCATGCCGTCACCTTTGCCGCGGCCCAAGCCGCAGGTGGGATGAAGCCGTTTTGCGCGCTTTATTCAACATTCCTGCAACGTGGATATGATCAGGTTGTGCATGATGTTGCTATTCAGCGACTGCCTGTTCGTTTTGCCATTGATCGCGCTGGTTTGGTCGGCGCCGATGGGGCAACACATGCGGGTGCTTTTGATATTGGGTTTTTGGCAAACTTGCCGGACTTCGTGGTCATGGCCGCGGCTGATGAGGCAGAATTGGTGCACATGGTTGCCACGGCAACCGCATATGATGATGGACCTATTGCTTTTCGTTTCCCACGGGGCGAGGGCGTTGGTGTGACCTTGCCTGAACGCGGCGAGCCGATTGAAATTGGCAAGGGCCGGATGATTGCCAAAGGCGCGCGGGTGGCGATCCTGTCGTTCGGGACGCGACTGTCAGAGGTGCAAAAAGCAGTGGAAGCGTTGTCAGCCCGCGGGATAAGCCCAACGATTGCTGATGCGCGATTTGCTAAACCGCTTGATCGTGAGATGATTCTGGATTTGGCAGCCAACCACGAGGCGTTAATCACGATTGAAGAGGGTGTCGTTGGCGGCTTTGGCAGCCATGTCGCGCAATTGTTGGCGGATGAAGGCGTTTTTGATAACGGCTTAAGATTCCGCTCAATGGTGTTGCCGGATACATTCATTGATCATGCCAACCCCAAAGATATGTATGATGATGCCAAGATGAATGCCGCTGACATTGAGGCCAAGGTTTTGGATGTTTTGGGTGTAACGTCGATCGGCGCGAAAAGCGCTTAACCTCACGTTTTCCTAGACGTTATCGGTTTGAATGATATTCTTCATTCAAAGGGAGAATTTTATGCCGTTACAAGCACGTGGTGTTTTGCATTTTAGACAAATAGTTTTGGTTCTTGCCATCGGATATTTCATTTACCAATTCATCGATACCGATAGAACGATGTTTGGATGGCAGTTCCGATTTCTGACGATTTGGGGGCTGTCTGGAATTGTTCTTACCTCAGTGTTGATGCTGCGATTATCAATGGGGCAAAGTACGAATGAACATCTGGCTTTAATTTCTGCCGCCTGTGTTATATCGGGCATGGTCGTTTTGCTATACTGGCGCCTATATTTTGATGACCCTAGTTCCGTCAGTAGTCGTGGCGAGCCTAGCCCGTGGTTTCAACAGTATTATTTGCATCTACTTGGCCCGTTATTGCAGTGGATTGACGCCTTGTTCATTCTGGGTGCGTTTCGTGTATTTGTTCGACCATTTGCGTATTTGATTGGCCTGATCATTGTCTATGCGCTTTGGATTGAGTTGTTTGTTCAGCGTTTCAATGATGCCCCTGCAGGTCGTGTGACGTCAGGTTTGCCTTATCCGTTTTTAAACAATTTGACGCTTGATGATCGCTTGATGTTCTATGTGACGAATGGAGTTGTCGCGCTGTTGATGCTGGCCATAGGTTTTGCCGCCAATTGGGTAATTGGGCGCACATTTCGTAGATGACATCAACTTATCCACAATTTATGGACAAATAGTGTAGTTTTACCCACGCCAGTCGCTTGACTTGAATGCCCAATAAAGGCAATGTTTCCTCGATTTTTTTGTTTGGGGGAACGTATGAAACCGTTTATTCTTGCCGCTTCAATTGTTCTTGGTTCATTGACTGCAACATGGGCTTCAGGTCCAACTGATCCGATTGTTGTTCCTGTTATGAGTGCAACAGAGGTTGAATCAAACACCAGTGTCGATTCAGATGGATTAGCTGGTTTGTTTTTGTGGACATTCTTTGTAGCGATTGCCCTTACGAACTAGATTCAGCACTGCCGTGATCTAGCGTTAAAAAACTACAAAAACTTTCACTTGTTCGCCGTTTGTGAGGTATGGCCGGTACAAATTGGCCATAAGACAAAAAGTTGTTCATCTTTGTGATGAATTTGAAGGACTTAAAAAGAATGAAGCTAAGCCTTCTTGCGGCGACTATTTCGCTTTTTTCCATAAACCCACTTTCGGCAGGCGGATTGTCCGATCCAATTGTTGTACCCGTGATGAGCCCAAGCGAAGTTGAGGTGACAACATCCAGCCGTGGCGGGTTTTGGCTCGGGGCATTTTTTGTTTTATTGATAATTGGCGCAAGTGGGCCCAAAGGTGCCGCTATGCCGATCCTGCCGCTTTAATCATCGACAATAAGCCAGCGCGATAGTCAGGATGAATGAGGCGCACACCAAGTTCGTTTTTGATCTTATCGTTGCGAACCCTTTTAGATTCTGAATAAAAACTCCGCGCCATATCTGTTAGCTCCGCAGTTTCAAAAGGTGTATCCTCTGGAATTGGCAGGTTCAGCAGTTGCGCCGCGAAAGCAATGACATCCTGTGGCGGTGCAGCCAAGTCATCGCAAAGATTGTAAATGCCGCCAGGGTTGGGCTTGTCTATCGACGCTGCCAGAATCTGCGCTATGTCTTTCACATGAATACGGGAAAACACTTGGTTTTCTTTGATGATCCTTCGTGCGGTGCCAGAACGGACCTTGGCAAATGGTCCGCGACCTGGGCCATAGATGCCGGCGATGCGAAAGATATGCAAAGGTAAGTCGTGTTTACTCGCCAGCTCTTGCCACTGCCCTTCGGCCAAAACGCGCATTCTGCCGCGTTTGGTAGCGGGTGTTAGCGGTGTATTTTCATCGACCCACCCACCCTGATGATCGCCATAAACGCCAGTTGTTGAAAGATATCCAAGCCATTTAAGATTTGGCATCGCCGCAATCTCATCGGCTAATTCGTTATAAACGGGATCACCATTTTCATTAGGTGCAATAGATAACAACAGATGCGTGGTATCTTGCAGATCAATCTTTGACATCTTGTTGGGCCAGATTTCAGGCGTGATTCCCCGCGTGACCAGAACAACGGCACGTTCCTGGCTGCGTGTTGTGCCGACCTTGGCCCAATCACTTGGTAAAATCTGCGCCAGCGCATGGGCGCTGTATCCATGACCAAAGGTAAAAAGCTTGTTTTTCATGTGCCTTAGATGCGGTTCCAGAGGGAAATATGCAAGCGAAATTAAAGTTATTATTTAGCACTTGTGTTAATTAACAAAATTGTTATTTATATACCATGACACAAATTACTCAAGCATTCGCGGCACTCTCTGATCCTACTCGGTTTGCCATCGTTGAACGACTTTTGACTGAGGGCGAAAAATCGGCGGGCGACCTGCAATCCACGGCAGAAATATCGGCACCAGCCATTTCGCGTCATCTAAAGGTGTTGCGCAACGCGGGCGTCATTCACCAACGAACAGCGGCCCAAAAACGTTTTTACCGCGTATCGCCTGAAGCCATCCAAGGCATCAGCGCTTGGACAATGAGCCATCGCGAATTCTGGGAGTCCTCGATGAACCGGCTGCATGCAGCCCTTATGAAAGAAACGACACGCAAATGACTGATCTTGTAATTTCCCGAAACTTCCCTGCTGACCCTGCAACCGTATTTGCCTTTGTAACACAAGAAAAACACCTGACCGATTGGTTTGGCCCCGAGGGTATGACCGTGGCTGATCATCAATTGGACCTCACAAAAACTGGTGCTTGGCGCGCGACGATGATGAATGCAGATGGTCAAAAATACAAAGTGTCTGGCGAGGTGACAGATGTATCACCGCCAGACAGTGTTGAATTTACTTGGGGTTGGCATGATGAGCAGGATGAACGTGGTGGGAACAGCATTGTTCGAATTGAAGTGAAAAGTGACAACAAAGGTGGCACGGAATTTCGTCTAGTTCACACTGGGTTGGTGGATCAGGAAAGTGCAGATAATCACAATGTTGGTTGGTCATCATCCTTCGTTAAACTTGAACGCATGGCAAAATAAATTCATTCAAAGGAATTTCTAAATGGCCAATTCCATATTCGCATATCATGGCGGGACAACACCGCGCACGCCCGAAGACGAAGCCGCCGTTATGGCAAAATGGGGTGCTTGGATGGGGGCGATTGAGGCATCTCTTGTGGATGGTGGTGCGCCATGTGGCATGTCGAAAACTGTCAATGGTAACGGTATTGCTGACAACGGCGGATCAAACCCGATTTCAGGTTACACCATTGTAAAGGCAGACAGTATGGACGCGGCCTGTAAACTGGCGGCTGGGTGCCCAATTAATGAGGATCCAACAGGTTCCATCGAAGTGTGCGAATGCATCGAGCTATAATTCACGCGTCTTTTTGAAAATCTTTAAGGGTGCGGGCAATCGTCTGCGCCCTTGACTGTATAGCCTGTTCAGCGTTTTCTTTGCTTAAGCAAGGGAACCAAACATGCCTGATAAACCAAATCTTGATGGTGCCTATGATCTAAAGACACCCGATGACAATCGGCGTCTATACCGCGAATGGGCAAAAACGTATGATCAAACGTTTGCTCAGGCACATGGCTTTCGGCTTCCGCAAATTGTTGCATCAGCATTTGAAGCCGCTGGCGGGCGTGGCCCTGTATTGGACGTGGGGGCAGGGACAGGTCTTGTGGGGCAATCGCTTGCAAGTCTTGGTGTGGTGCCAATTGATGCCTTTGACCTAAGTGGTGAAATGTTGGATGAGGCCGAAAACAAAGCCGTGTATCGCGATTTGATTCAAGGTAATATTTTGGAAAGAAATCCATCGATTCCTGACAGAAAATATGACGGAATTGTAAGTTCCGGCACTTTCACTATGGGGCACATCGGGCCAGAGGCGTTTGATGAAATTCTTCGTATTGCTGCCCATGGGGCGCTTGTTACAGTTGCTATCAATGCCCAGCATTATCAAAATGCGGATTTCGGGTTGGCGTTTGATCAATTGAAAGGCCAGATAAAGGGGCTAAGCCTTACAGAGACGCGAATTTATGCGAATGGTGCCACCGGTGATCACGCTGATGACAAGGCATTGATTGCACAATTTATTGTGGCCTAGCGAACGGTTGCTCGGATCAAGGCAAGTGATGCTTCAATAAACGCAAGAACGGCGATCAAAACAAGCATAGCCGTAATGCTAACGTCGACGATCATCCAACCAGCGATTAATGGAAAACCAAAAATCCCTACGAAATACGAAAGCGCAAAAATTTGTAGCGTTTGAGGCACCAAATCCACATTTGCATCATCGGCTGCCACCGCCACAAGAATTGGATATGATGCGCCGTACCCAATGCCAAACAGAACTGCCACAAGCACATAAAGCAACGCACTGTCGCCCATCAACAAAAAGATAACGATGCTGGCGCACATGATATATTGCATGCCAGAAATGGTTAAATAGGGCCGCGATCCGCCTTTGAAACGTGCAAGGATAATACGGAAGAATATAACGGTGACGGTGTATGCAAGAAAGAAATCTGCATAGTCCAATCCACGCAATCGCGCGAATACCGTTTGGAAGTTGTTCATGCCCGCAAAAATACTGGCGCCCAAACAAACCATAATGATCGGTAGGATCGCGCGGCTTGAAAGGACGGTTCTCATGTTAGACAAGGTTAATTTCGAGCGCGGTTCTGTTCCAGATTTCAGCGCAATTTGCCGTATTGGGTTAACCAAAAAAAGAAAAATGATGCCGCTGAGTGCGCTTAGGGTTGCTGTTACATAAAATGCATCTGAAACATCATATCCCGATTTTAACAATTGCGCTGTCATCACGGGTGACAAGCCAAACCCAGCCATGACAAATATGCTTAGTAAAGCAAAGTAACGCACGCGTTCAGACCGATTAACAAGGCCCGTAAGGGCAACGGGGGCCAATGAATAGGTAATGCCCCAGCCTGACCCCAGAAAAATACTGGCCGCAATCAATTGATTGCCAACGCTACTGGCATTGCCGAATAAGAAAAGCGCCACGGCGATGGAGAAACACCCAAATCCCAGCGTTCGAACACGGCCAAATAGATCAGACAAATGCCCTGCATAATAAACAGTGATTATTGTCGCGATTGCCGTAATCAAAAGCATGGCGCCAACGGTTTTTTCGTCAGCCCGAAAAGTTGCAAACAGATCAGGTAGTAGAAATGTCAGCCCATAGGCACCCGCTTGTTGAAACACGGCCAGAAAGAAAAGCGCAAATACCGCCTTGCGGCTCACTTACCCTTCCAAACGGGATCGCGTTTTTCAGCAAAGGCGCGCGCGCCCTCAAGCTGATCCTCGGATGCGTAAAGTCGATCGATGGTTCCAAATTGACGTTTTGTTATTCGGTTCATCACGTCTTGGAATTTCGCGTCCTCTGCATCGCGCACCACTTCTTTGATCGCCGCATAAACAAGGGGTGGGCCTGACGCCAATAGACGGGCCATTTCCCATGCTTTTTCCATCAACTCGTCACTTGTATGAACATGATTGACGATGCCCCAACCGGCGGCTTCATTTGCATCAAACCAACGCCCGGTCAGCAAAAGTTCCATAGCAATATGATAAGGAATGCGTTTGGGCAATTTGACACTGGCGGCATCCGCGATTGTCCCGGACCTGATTTCAGGTAATGCAAACTGCGCGTGATCGGCGGCCAAAATAATGTCAGCGGAAAGAGCAAATTCAAGGCCACCACCGCAACAAATGCCGTTCACGGCGGCAATGACAGGTTTGTTTAATTCACGCAGTTCTTGCAAACCGCCAAAACCACCGACCCCGTAATCCCCGTCAACGGCATCGCCGTCGGCGGCGGCCTTTAGATCCCACCCCGGGCAAAAGAATTTGTCGCCACCGCCTGTGATAATCGCCACACGAAGTTCGGGATCATCGCGAAAATCTGCAAATACGTCACCCATTATTTTGCTGGTCGCCAGATCGATTGCATTTGCCTTGGGACGATCAAGGGTGACGAGCAGAATTGCACCCTCGCGATGGGTCTTGATGGGGCTATCGGTCATTGATTTCTCTCTTGTTGTTCTGTGCTGTTAGTGCTGCGAAAGGCCTCTTTGATAAGGGGGCGCTGTCTAATTATATTCACTGCGAATAATTGGAATTTTCCTCATCCAGAATGGCCTTAAGTTCCGCCAAATGGCGAATATCTTGTTCTGGATAGGCTTCAAGTTCATCGGCTGTCTTGGCTGCAATTTCATCCGGTAAGATCGCCAAAGGCAGACCAGTTTGCAATGCACGCACATAAACCTCGGCTGCGCGTTCAAAGAAATACATGCGGTTGAACGTTTCGGCCACTGTGTCACCAATAACCATGATGCCGTGGTTCCCCATGACCATCACTTTTTTCTTAGGATCGTCAAACAGTTGGGCGCAGCGTTCGCCTTCTTCCTCAAATGCGAGACCGCCATAAGCATCATCAACGACCTGACGATCATAAAACATTGCGGCATTCTGATCGAGTGGGGGCAGCATCTTGTCTTTAAGGCAGGCCAGAACTGTTGCATGAACTGAATGCACATGCATGGCACATCGGGCATGGGCGCAATGGCGATGAATGCCGCCATGCAGACCCCAAGCCGTTGGGTCAGGTGCATCTGGGCCTTTGAGTGTTTCGGGGTCATTAGCATCGATTAGCAACATGTCACTCGCCTTTACGCGGCTAAAGTGAACCTGGTTGGGGTTCATCAGGAATTTTGTACCGTCGTCGTTGATGGACAAAGAAAAGTGGTTGGATACACCTTCGTGCATATTCAGACGCGCGGTCCAACGGAATGCTGCGGCCAGATCGACGCGCTCTCGCCAATGGTCCATATTTGGGCGGATTTGAGTGACAGACATTAGGCGACTCCTTTTCGTTTGTTGTTAAGTAATAGAAAGCCACCGTATCCCCTGGGCGGCAAGCCTAATTGCGACATTGATTGCCGCGCTGGTTAAGTTCTTGGTCGACTTGGCACCCAGACATAGCCGTTTTCACACAAAATATATGCCTCGCGTAATCCATGTGGTTTATCTGTCGGGTGCTGCAAAATATGTGCGCCAAATCGTTCTGCGCGTTCAACGGCTTGTTCTGGATCCGTGTCATATAGCCTGATTTCAATTCCAGCACCGCGCGGTGGGTTTTCGGGCAGCAAAGTCAACATAGGGTTTGCGTGATAGGTGGCATCGCTGTGCAATTGAAATAATTGACCTGAATAAGCCATGATCGCAAAATCGTCCGAAACGCGGTGAGATGTCATTTGGAAAATTTCGCTTAGAAAGGCCACCTCTGATTGCACATTGCGTACCAAAAGGTTCAACCCAATGCCGTGCAGGCCTGCGCCAAATTCCTCTGCAGAGACAGTTTCCAAGTCCATTTTGATACCTTCTAAAAACTTTTGTTGCGACAACTTGTACAAGCTGTGCACTCGTGTCAAATTCGGACATGACAAATCACACTCCTTTTCCATCATGGGCAGATGTTGCCCCTCATCTTGTGGCTGTGGCCGCAGGCCGTAAATCCGCCGACCTTGTGTTTCGTAATGTTCAGTGGGTGAATGTTCACACACGTGAAGTGTTGCCAAATTCGGAAATCGCCATTTCGCATGGCCGTTTTGCATATTGTGGCCCTGACGCCAGTCATTGCATTGGCGAGGATACCGAGGTGATTGACGGGCAGGGGCGTTTTGCTATTCCGGGATTGTGTGATGGGCATATGCACATAGAAAGCGGCATGTTGATTCCCGCTGAATTTGCCGCCGCCGTTATTCCCCATGGCACGACCACAATGTTCACTGATCCACATGAAATTGCCAATGTAATGGGTCTTGAAGGCGTGCGTTTGATGCATGACGAGGCCTTGATGCAACCGGTGAACATCTTTACGCAAATGCCGTCTTGCGCGCCATCTGCACCGGGTTTGGAAACCACGGGTTATGAGATCAGTGCCGAAGATGTGGCTGAGGCGATGAATTGGCCCGGCATCATTGGGCTGGGTGAGATGATGAATTTACCTGGCGTCGTGAATGGTGACCCGCAAATGTTGGCGGAAATTGCTGCGACCCAAAATGCAGGGAAAACGGTTGGGGGTCATTATGCGAGCCCAGATTTGGGCCCAGCGTTTGCGGCGTACGTCGCAGGTGGTCCTGCTGACGATCATGAAGGAACTTGCGAGGCTGACGCAATAGCCCGCGTGCGTTTGGGTATGCGTTCGATGATGCGTCTGGGCAGTGCTTGGTATGATGTTGAAACCCAGATTACAGCAATAACCGAAAAAGGATTGGACAGCAGGAATTTCATTCTTTGCACAGATGATTGTCATTCTGGAACACTGATGAATGATGGTCACATGAACCGCGTTTTGCGCCATGCCATTGATTGTGGGTGCGATCCATTGGTTGCGTTGCAAATGGCGACGATCAATACAGCCACGCATTTTGGGTTGGAACGAGAACTGGGGTCAATTGCCCCTGGACGACGCGCGGATTTAATCCTGACCTCTGATCTTAAGACGCTGCCGATTGAGGTCGTTTATGGGCGCGGGCAAAAATTGGCTGAAAACGGCACGCTTTTGGTTAAATGCCCGCATCTGGATTGGCCAAAGCACTCAAAAGAAACCGTTCATCTGGGCAAAACGCTTTCAGCAGATAGTTTCGCCATAAATGCACCCAAAGGCGCAACCGAAGTCACGGCACGGGTGATTGGTGTTGTTGAAAACCAAGCACCGACAAAGGCGCTGGAAATTGACATGGATGTGACAGACGGCAAAGTCATCAGCGACCCGGCCCGCGACGTTTGCCAGATTTCTTTGGTGGAAAGACACCGTGGTACAGGTGGCGTTGTTAACGCATTGGTTTCAGGGTTTGGCTATCAAGGTAAAATGGCAATGGCCAGCACGGTGGCGCATGACAGCCACCATATGATTGTTGTGGGCACTGATCCTGAAAATATGGCGCTGGCTGCAAATCGATTGGGCGAAGTAGGCGGTGGTGTAACCTTATTTCAGGATGGCGCGGAAAAAGCGCTGGTTGAACTGCCAGTTGCTGGCCTTATGTCGGACGCACCTGCGCAAGATGTTGCCGCCAAAGCTGATGCGCTGGGGCGTGCTATGGCCGCGGCAGGTTGCACGCTGAACAATGCTTATATGCAGCATTCACTATTAGCGTTGGTCGTCATCCCCGAGTTGCGAATTTCCGACTTGGGTCTGATTGACGTTCGAACATTTGAAAAAACAGACCTTTTTAAAGGGCACAAAGAATGAGCAGTAACAAAATGACAAATATACTTTCACCGGAAACGCCGGATGCACAAGAATTTCACGACCCCGCAGCGGCGGTTCGCCGTCTACAAGAGCTTTATCAAGACGGAACAGATTTTCTGATAGGAGCGTTCCAAGCATCATTAAACGGCACGATCCCAACAAAACGTTTTCGGGCCTATTATCCTGAAATTCGGATCACGACGACCAGCTTTGCTAAGGTTGATAGTCGATTGAGTTTTGGTCACGTAACAGAACCCGGCACCTATAGTGCGACCGTTACCAGACCGGTATTGTTTGAACATTATTTGGAACAACAAATTAGTCTGTTAGTGGAAAACCACGACGTTTCGGTTTGGGTTGGACCCTCTACCACGCCGATCCCCCTGCATTTCGCTGTAGCGAGTGCAAAGATTGCGGTTCCGCGTGAAGGGTCAATGCAATTTGTGATGCGTGATTTCTTTGATGTGCCAGAACTGAACACAACCAACGATGATATTGTGAACGGAACCAGTGCGTACGCAGCCGATGGATCGGGACATTTGGCGCCATTCACAGCGCAACGTATAGATTATTCGTTATCCAGACTAACACATTATACCGCAACGGATCCTGAACACTTCCAAAACCATGTTTTGTTCACCAACTACCAGTTCTATGTGACGGAATTTGAAAATTACGCGCGTTCGGTATTGGATGATCTGGAAAGTGGCTACACGTCATTTGTCGCGACGGGAAACGTGACGATTACAAATGGTGATCAACAAATCGAAACCCCTGAAAAATTACCGCAAATGCCGACGTATCACCTGACCAAACCTGACGGTAGCGGCATTACTTTGGTCAACATCGGCGTTGGTCCGTCGAATGCGAAGACCGCAACGGATCATATTGCGGTTTTGCGCCCTCACGCTTGGTTGATGGTTGGGCACTGTGCAGGTTTGCGTAATTCGCAACGCTTGGGGGATTTTGTATTGGCCCACGCTTATGTGCGTGAAGATCACGTATTGGACGATGATTTACCTGTTTGGGTGCCAATTCCAGCGCTGGCAGAAATACAAATTGCGTTGGAAACTGCTGTGGCCGATGTCACGCAATTGGCAGGGTATGACCTAAAGCAGATCATGCGAACAGGTACCGTCGCGACAATTGACAATCGGAATTGGGAACTGCGCGAACAATCGGGCCCTGTGCAACGCCTAAGTCAATCGCGCGCGGTGGCGTTGGATATGGAAAGTGGAACAATCGCTGCTAATGGGTTCCGTTTCCGTGTTCCTTACGGCACTTTGTTGTGCGTTTCGGATAAGCCGCTGCACGGTGAATTAAAGCTGCCTGGGATGGCATCTGACTTTTATCAGACGCAAGTTAGCCGCCATTTACAGATCGGAATTAAGGCAATGGAGATTCTTGGCGGTATGCCGCTTGAACGCATTCATTCCCGAAAATTGCGAAGTTTTGCTGAAACTGCTTTCCTTTAAAGGGAGTTTTCCACAAAAAAGAGCATATTTGCCGAAATTAATGTCGACATTTTGTTGTGCGGTCCTGCAATATCTAGTTAAATGCCTCTCAATTGGCCCGAATAAGCCGACCAAAAAAATGAAAACAGGAGACTACAAATGTCGAAACCAATGACAAAAACACAACTGGTTGCTGCCTATGCAGACGCATCCGGTTTGGATAAGAAAACTGCTGGCGCCGCTTTGGAAGCGTTGGTTGGTTTGATTACCAAAGAAGTTTCAGGCGGCGGTGCTGTTACGTTGCCAGGTTTGGGCAAATTTTACTGCCGCGAGCGCCCAGAGCGTATGGTTCGCAACCCAGCAACGGGTGAGCAAATCAAAAAAGACGCTGACCGTGTAGTAAAAGTTACGATTGCTAAAGCACTTAAAGACAGCGTTAACTAAAACGCTTCGCACAAAATGTGCTTTTGAATTTCACATCGCCTCGAGGTTTCCTCGGGGCGATGTTGTTTTAAGGGATGGGCATGGATTTCAAGGCACTTTTAATGGGACTGGCATTCGCCTTGATGTGGTCCAGCGCTTTTACCTCGGCCCGCATTATCGTCGCTGAAGCACCCCCTATGATGTCGCTTGCTTTGCGGTTCTTCATTTCAGGATGTGTGGGAATCTTAATCGCTCGCGCAATGGGCCAAAATTGGTCTTTAACACGCGGCCAATGGCGTTCGGTTGTGATCTTTGGCGTCTGTCAAAATGCACTTTATCTAGGATTATTCTTCGTCGCGATGCAGTGGATTGATGCCAGTCTTGCCGCGATTATTGCGAGTACAATGCCACTGATGGTGGCGGCGGCAAATTGGGTCGTGTTCAAAGAAAAATTGCCTCTGATCGGTACCATTGGCATGGTGGCTGGTTTTCTGGGTGTTGCGATGATTATGGGGCAACGACTGCAAGGTGGCGCAGATAGTGTTGGCGTTCTAATATGCGTGATTGGCGTGATTGCCCTTTCGATTGCGACAATGGCGATGAAATCCACCAAAAGTGGTGGCAACGTGATGATGATCGTTGGATTGCAAATGCTGGTGGGATCATTTGTTTTGATGTTCCCTGCCGTTGCGTTTGAAACTTGGGATGTCACTTTTAGTTGGCGTTTGGCGGCGGCCTTTACCTATACAATCTTTGTTCCAGGGTTGGCGGCGACTTATGTTTGGTTCCTGCTTGTTGAACGTATCGGTGCCACGCGCGGTGCTACGTTCCACTTTCTAAATCCGTTCTTTGGGGTGGCTATTGCTGCCCTCTTGCTTGGCGAAGGTTTCAGCGCCCTAGACATGCTGGGCGTGGCCATTGTTATGATCGGAATTTTGGCGGTTCAGTTGAGTAAGCAGAAAACATCGTAACATTTCATCACGTAGCCTTTATGTGACATTTTTTTCGCGCCTGATATGAAAGGCCATCGTCACAAACAAAGTATCAAAGATGGATCTGTTCTTCGCCTATTTGGCTGGCCTACTAACGCTGATAAACCCCTGTGTTTTACCAATCTTACCAATTGTTTTGACCAGCTCACTGGGTCGGCATAAAGCAGGGCCGCTAGCAATGGCCGCGGGCATGTCTGTGGCATTTGTGGCCCTAGGGTTGGTTTTAAGTGTATTTGGGCGAAGCTTGGGCATAAGCGAAGAGATGGTTGCGCAAGTCGCCGCAATCTTTTTACTGATTTTTGGCGTGATCCTATTAGTGCCCAAGGCAACTGGAATTTTCGCAACGATGACCAGTGGCTTTGCAGCGCGTGCCGATACATCAATTGATGCGGTCGAACAGAAAGGGCTGGGTGGTCAATTCTTGGTCGGCGTGTTGATGGGCGCGGTTTGGTAGCCCTGTATTGGCCCAACACTTGGCGGGGCGATTGCGTTAGCTAGCCAAGGAGAGAACCTATTTTGGGCTGGATCAATTATGGTTTCGTTTGCCTTGGGTGTATCTACCGTGTTTTTGGCACTGGCATATGGTGCCCGTAAAACCATTGCGCGACGCAATCAATCACTGCGTAAGATGGCGCGCTGGGCGCGGCCATTAACTGGGGTGGTTTTCATCCTTGTTGGATTGATGATTTTGACGAAATTTTACCAACGGATCGAATTTTGGGCGATTGAAAACTTGCCCGCATGGTTGATTGATCTGTCGGTCTCTCTGTAAACTTTGAAAGGAAAATCGAAATGAAAAGACGCGAATTTTTAGCCGCCACCGCTGGCCTAAGCCTTATCCCTGCAATCGGTTGGGCCTCAACTGAATATACGCCAGGGTTGGTTGATAAAGAGCTGGCCGCTGGGAAAACTGTATTTCTTGATTTTAAGGCCAGCTGGTGTTCGACGTGTGCCGCCCAAGAACGAGTTATTAACGCTCTGAAATCTAAAGACGCACGTTATGAAGAAGCCGTGACATTCATTGACGTTGATTGGGATCAATACAGCAACGACAAGTTGACAGCTAAATTGAACATTCCACGCCGTTCCACGCTTGTCGTTCTAAAAGGCGATGCAGAGTTGGGCCGGATTGTAGCGGGCACATCAAAACGCGACATCAAAGCCTTGATGGATATTGCACTGTCTGCTGCAACAAGCTGATCCGCTGGACAAATTAATCTGTCTCTGGCTTTGTTAATTTGAATTACAAAGTCAGAGACAATGATTAATCCTACACCTTTCTTACGTGAACTTTTTGAGGCGGCTGTTAAGGCCGCTGATCCCATGCGCACGATACCAATCGCGCTTCCAGCCAAACCCAAGGGTCGTGTTGTTGTTATTGGTGCCGGCAAAGCGTCGGCAAGAATGGCCGAAGCCGTCGAGGCAGAATGGGGTGCATGCGAGGGGATGGTTATTACCCGATATGGGTATGAGCGGCCCTGTAAGGGGATAGAAATTGTCAGCGCTGCGCATCCTGTGCCAGACGCTGCCGGCGAAGCTGCAACAAAGCGTATGCTAAAATTGGTATCCGGCTTAGGGGCGGATGATTTTGTTCTTTGTTTGATTTCTGGCGGCGGCTCGGCTCTGTTAACGGCCCCAGTTTCTGGCGTTACTCTAGGTGAAAAACAGGCGGTGAATGAGGCCTTGTTGGCATCAGGTGCGCCAATTGGGCAAATGAATATCCTGCGTAAACATCTGAGCCTTGTAAAAGGTGGGCAATTGGCGGCCGCAGCGTATCCGGCGAAAATGCTTTGCTTGATGATATCCGATGTGCCCGGTGATAACCCCGCGGATATTGCATCGGGCCCTACGGTGGGTGCGGATCCTGATACGACCGATGCAAGGGCAATGATCGAAAAGTTTGACATTGAGTTACCCACCTCTGTGACTGCTGCGTTGAAATCCAAAAGCTGTGTAATTCCAGTCGATGATCCGCAACTTAAACACGTTGAAAACCGAATAATTTCAGCCCCTAGCCAATCTTTGAAAGCGGCTTCGGAAATCGCCAAAGGTTTCGATGTCGATGTTCGCAACTTAGGGGATGATCTAGAAGGTGAGGCGCGCGATTTGGCGCTGGTGCAAATAAATATGGCTAAGGAAATCCAAAGCTCTTTGGAACAAGGGTCAAAACCGGTTTTGTTACTATCTGGTGGCGAATGCACTGTAACCCGTCGAGGTGATGGTATTGGCGGCCCAAACGCCGAATTCACTTTGGCAGCGATCCTCGCATTAGATGGATGTAGAGGAATTGATATATTGGCGTGTGATACGGACGGCGTTGATGGTGCTGCTGAGGTCGCGGGAGCAATCGCGAATGCCGAAACGATTTTGAAAGCGAATGGACAAGGTGTTGACGCCGAAACCGAACTAGCCATCAATAATGCGCATGAATTTTTTTCGGCTGTTGGTGGGCAGGTTTTGACAGGACCAACACTCACAAATGTAAATGATTTTCGAGCGATCTTGATCCAATTCGTCGGTTGAGCATGGTCGAATTCTGGCTGTGTTCTGTATTATGAAAACTATGAATCCTCTTAACTGGGGTATCAAAGTGAGGTTTTTGACAGAGATCCAGAATTTCTCTTTGCCTTTTGGTTAGCGCTAACATATTCTCTGCGCACGGCGTGGCGCTTGGATGGGTTTACCCGTCTTAGCCAAACGCCCGCAAAGGGGAAGCAGTGGGCCAAAACTTGCTTCCCCTTTTGCTATTTGTCCCCTAGGAAAGCATCAACGTTAACGCGTAAGGCTCCGTGGCTCAACTGGATAGAGCAGCCCCCTCCTAAGGGGCAGGTTATTGGTTCGAATCCAATCGGGGTCACCAAATACCGATAACACACTGTAATCACTGCTGTATTACAGGGTAAGTTTTTCAAAGCACGCTAAATACGTATATTTTCCCTGTAAATTCCCTGTTAACAGGGAATTTCGAGCCCAGACTGGATAGCCTGAAACTGCCCACTTCACCATTATTCATTTCGCAGGATTCAAGGCGATGTTTAGTTGGACTGGTAAATTGAATAATCGTGATTTTCTATTCACAGAAAGCTGATTGAACATAAAAATGACACTAAACCAAATGGCAGGCGACTTTGTGGCCTTGCCCAACATCTTTCAATTCCGGTTCGGTTTGGCTGCACTGCGCTTCTGCAATTGGACAGCGATTGGCGAAGCGGCACCCTTTGGGTAAATTTATGGGATCAGGTGGATCACCAGGGATGAGAATACGCTTTTGCTTTGCCCGCTGTGTGCGATCAACAGTTGGTACCGCAGAAAGCAATGCCTGGGTGTAAGGATGCCGTGGTGAGGTGAATAAGCTGATCCGGTCGGCATGTTCAACAATTTTACCCATATACATCACAGCAATGGCATCGCTCATGTGTTGCACAACACCTAGATCATGGCTGATGAACAAATAGGTTAAGTTGTATTCTCGTTGCAGTTTGCGTAGCAGATTTAAAATTTGCGCCTGAACCGCAACATCCAGTGCCGAAACAGGTTCATCACAGATGATTAATTCGGGTTGCGTCGCCAATGCACGGGCAATGCCAATACGCTGACGTTGGCCCCCAGAAAATTGATGGGGAAATAATTTCATTTGTTCTGGACGCAGGCCAACTGCCTCAAACAACTCAGCAACGATAGTTGTTTTCTCATCTTCAGATTTTTCAGACAGGTTATCCAAAGGTTCACGTACGATTGAATCCGCGCGTTTACGTGGGTTTAAACTGCTGTATGGATCTTGAAAGATGAATTGCACTTTCTGACGGGTTTGACGTAAGTCTTCACCTTGTTTTTCTAAAACATTACCGTCATCCAACATAACGGTGCCACTGTGTGCGGGAACCAACCGTGCAACAGCCAACGCAGCAGTGGTTTTGCCTGAACCACTTTCGCCAACAATAGACAAAGTTTCACCCTGTTTGACCTCGAATGAAATGTCATCCACCGCATAAAGGTAGGATTTTTTGCCCCACCCACTGCCGCGTTTGACCTCAAATCGAACGGTCAGACCGTCAACATCAAGCAATGTTTTAGGCACTACAAATCCTCCGCATGCCAACAATCGGCGATTTGGCCGTTAGAAAACAGCTTTTTGCTGGGACGGCTGGCTTGGCATTTATCGGTCACATAGGCACACCTAGAGGCGAACAGACATCTATCTTGGCCGAAATCTTTTAGCGATGGAACAATGCCCGGCACTTCTATTAAATCGGGTCTTTCTTCGGTCATGTCACTTACAATATGTGGCACACAGGAAATCAGGCCTTTGGTGTAAGGATGCCGAGGGTGAGTAATGATTTGATCAACGGGTCCAAATTCTGCTTTGCGGCCTGCGTACATGACAATCATGCGTTCTGCCATTTCAGCAACAGCACCCATATCATGAGTTATCAAGATAATCGCAGCACTCGTTTGGCGACGCAAATCAGTCAGTAGGTCGAAAATTTGGGCCTGAACGGTCACATCCAACGCGGTGGTTGGTTCGTCGGCAATTAGGATTTTTGGCTCGCAAGCCAAGGCCATTGCAATCATAGCGCGTTGACGTTGGCCACCCGACATTTGGAAAGGATAATCACTGGCGCGTCCTTTGGGGTTTGGAATACGCACGGCATCTAGCAATTCCACAGCCTTCGCCCAAGCGGCGGCGCGTGATAATCCTTGATGGGCGCGCAGAACTTCGGCAATTTGCTCGCCGATTGTGAAAACAGGATTTAACGAAGTCATCGGTTCCTGAAAGATCATCGAAATATCGTTGCCGCGGATTTCTCGCAGGCGAGCATCGGAAGCTTGTGTCAAATCCTCATTGTTAAAGATAATCTTGCCCGATGCGACGCGCCCGATTTTGTCAGGCAATAGCCCCATCAAAGCCAAAGCGGTCATGGATTTTCCACATCCGCTTTCACCGACAAAGCTTAGGGTTTCGCCTGCATTTAAAGTGAATGAAAGGTCATCAATTACGGGCGCGATTCCATCACGGGTTGTCAATTCAATGCGTAGGTTTTCAACTTCTAGAAGTGGTGCCATTAACGTTGCCTCAGTTTGGGATTAAGGGCATCGTTCAAGCCATCACCCACGAGCGATATTGCTAAAACAGTTACAAATATCGCAATGCCTGGGAAGGTCACGGTATAGCCTGCATCCAAAATATATTGGCGATTAGATCCGATGATTTGACCCCAGCTGACGACGTTAGGGTCTGTTAACCCAAGGAACGACAGGCCCGCCTCAAACAGGATCGCCGACCCAACCATAAGCGCGGATTGCACGATTATTGGTGGAAGGGCATTTGGCAGAATAACAGTGAACATCAGGGTTTTGTTTGATCCACCGGATGCACGCGCCGCCATGACATATTCTAGTTCACGGATCCTTAAAAACTCTGATCGTGTTATGCGGGCAACGGCTGTCCAACTAACGACGCCAATCGCAAAGGTTATCATCGGAAGCGATGCGCCAAACAACGCGACTAATACCATTGAAAATAGCAGGGTAGGCAGAACTTGGAAAAACTCGGTGACACGCATCAGGACTTCTTCGACCCAACCGCGATAAAACCCAGCCAAAGCACCCACTGTGACGCCAATCAAAATAGAAACTAAAGCCGCGCTCAAGCCGATTAACAATGACACTCTTGCGCCGCTGATTATCATCGCCAAAAGATCACGCCCAAGATAATCGGTACCCAACATAAAACCCTCTTCGCCTGGCGGGCTAAATGGTGCCCAGACCATTTCAAAGGGATCAACACCGTACAAAAAGGGTCCAAAAATCGCCCCAAGCAAGATCAAAAGTAAAACACCTAATGCGCCGACGGCGGTATGGTTGCGGCGAAACATGCCCCAAGCCTCGGCAAAAGGTGATCGCGCCTTTTCAAATTCTTGTTCAGATTCCATTTTGCTCATGAACGCCCCCTAAGTCTTGGGTCCACCAATCGAAGTGCGATGTCGGTAAGCAAATTTCCAACGATAACCACCAAAGCGGAAAAGAAAAGAATGCCAAGGATGGTTGGCGTATCGCGAGCAATGATGGACTGGAACGCCAGCGTGCCTAGCCCAGGCCAAGAAAAAACTGTTTCCACCAATACGGCGCCTGAAATCACAGCACTGAATTGCAATCCAGCCAATGTGATAACGGGTGACAGTGAATTCTTGAGCGCGTGTTTATAAACAACTTGGCGTTGGCTAAGCCCTTTGGACTTTGCGGTGCGCACATAATCCGAACCAAGCACTTCCATCATGGTGGCGCGGGCAAGGCGGGAATACAGCGCTAGAAAAATTGAAGCCAATGTAATCATCGGCAAAATCAAATGACGCAAAACATCGACAAAATGTACCCAAAAACCACCTGATATTGTCACATCGCGCATGCCAGCCACGGGGAACCAATGCAAGTGGAGCGAAAAGCCAATCAACAATAGAATGCCTGTCCAGAACACTGGGGCCGCATATCCAAACAACGCCATGAATGTTACAAAGTGGCTGGTTAATCCATTCGGCTTGCGCGCTGAAATAACACCCAGAAACACGCCAAGGAACAGCGCCAAAAGTTGGGCGGTTACAACCAATAATAGCGTCGCTGGAAGACGTTCCATGATTAGTTTTGTGACGGGTTGATTGTAAAAGAATGAAAATCCCAGATCAAATTGCAAAACGCCGGCGATGTAGCGGCCAAGTTGAACGAGGAACGGTTGATCCAAACCATAATCTGATCGAATACGATCTAGCAATTCTTGGTCGGCACCACCCATGGATTGGCTAATGGTATCTGCCACATCGCCCGGGGCCAGATGCATCAGGGAGAAATTCAACACCAATACCGCAACCAGCAGCACAATAGCGTAAAATATTCGAATTAGGGTGGTTTGAAGAAATTGCACGTGGATCGCCTGCATATGAAAATGCTGCGGCAAGGAATACCCCGCCGCAGCAATTGTAAGTTTAGTCTTTCAAGTAGGTCATATCGATTGGTGTCGATGTGCCCCAGATGCCCAACGGTGGGTTGCCCACTTTGTCAGAATAGACCGTGTGGTATGGCAATGTGTTGACGTGATAGACAGGCAGTTCGTCCGCAATGATTTGCTGGAATTCTGCATACAGTGCTGTGCGTTTCGCCATATCATTTTCAACAGCCGCCATCGCCATCAGTTCATCTACACGAGAGTTGGAATAACCCTGAGTGTTGGACCATACGCCTTTAGCGATGTTTTCACTGTTGTATGTGCGGTGAACACCGATAACTGGATCACCCCAGTTGAACACTGTGTCCCAAGACATATCAAAGTCCATAGTTCCCATACGTTTTGCCCAGGTTGGGAAATCCGCACTGGCGCGCACGGTTACGTCGATGCCTACCTTTTTCAAAGCAGCTTTGACATATTCAACCTGTGGCTTCACGCCTGGCCAACCGAAATCGATTGTCAAAGCAAAACGAGTGCCGCCATTCATTGGGAAACCAGCCTCGTCAAGCAAGGCATTTGCTTTGTCTAGGTCCAGTTCGTATGCCTCAACATCGGCATTATAAAACGGGCTGTCTGGATGAATACCTGTTCGGCTTTCATCCGTGGTACCTTGCATCAAAGCATTGCGAATGAAGTTTTTATCAACCGCATGGGCAATCGCTTTGCGAACGCGAACATCGGCCAAGGGACCTTTTGTTGTGTTCATAGCGAGCCAATCAAGTGGCCCGATACCACCGTAACCTTCACTGGTGACGGTTAGGCCATCAACTTTTTTCAAACGGTTGATAATGCGGGGCAGTGATTCAAATGCCCCCATGTGCACTTCGCCGTTTTCATAAGCAATCGCACGCGCCGCAGGATCAGAGATGATCCGCATCACGACTTTATCTAGATATGGGCGGCCTTCGATGAAGAAATCGTCAAAACGCTCTAGAATGACGTGCTCGCCTGATTTGTATTCGACCAATTTGAATGGACCCGAACCAACGGTGTTTTCGTTGTTGCGTGGGTGAGTTTTCACTTCGTCAATTGGCACATCACCGTAAATGTGTTGTGGGATAATTGACATCAACTGACCGGACATTGCCAGCATCAACGCCGGGTGTGGTTTGGACAGTTTAAGAACCGCAGTATGATCGTCTGGTGTTTCAACAGATTCAACCGGTGCGAACATGGACTTAAACGGGTGGTTTGCTTTGATCACGTCAACAGAAAACGCGACATCCTTAGATGTAAGCGCAACGCCATCGTGGAACTTTGCATTTTTGGCAAGGTTTAGCGTTACGGTTAAGCCGTCGTCACTAACGTTCCAGCTTTCGGCCAAGTATGGTTGTGGTGTCCAATCTTCGTCATAGCGAAGCGGGGACGCAAAAAGTTGCGCGCCTGGGTAACCAGTCACGATACCTGATTGAACCGCAGAGTTTAGGTTACGCACATTGGTACTTAACACAGTAACCAAAGTGCCGCCTTGTTTGGGCGTGTCTTCGGCAATTACGCCGGTGGCCAGCACACTTAATGCAGCCGCTGCCGTAAATGTACCTTTTAAGAATTGCTTCATAGAATCTATCCTCCCAGATAATTTTTGTTATTTCGATGGGAAGCCTAGACCAGCCTTTCGGATTCACAAAGCGATTTTATTAACAAAACAATAAATTCAAAAATGCGTTCCCATGTGGAAATTTCTGACTTAGGGTTTTGGAAATGACCAAACACAGGATTCTATAATGTCCGGCACGATAATCTATTCCGCCCGTAAAATCATAACGATGAATAAAAGCCGACCAACGACAACGCATGTTGCTGTGCGCGACGGGCGAATTTTGGCGACGGGAACATTAGAGGAATTGTCGTCCTATGGGTCGCACACTTTGGATGAAAGATTTGCGGACAAGATCATCATGCCAGGTTTTGTGGAAGGCCACGCCCACGCGATGGAAGGTTCTTTATGGAGCAAAGTTTACTGTGGCTGGTTTGATCGGGCGGATCCGTCAGGCAAAGTTTGGTCTGGTGTTAAGACAATCGATGCCATTGTGGATCGCTTGAAAGAGGCTGACGCGCTGTTGGATGATCCCGATACGCCATTGGCTGGATGGCAATTGGACCCGATTTATATGGATAACGTAAGGGTGACGCGCGAACAGTTGGATCGTGTTTCAACCACACGCCCTATTGGGGTTTTGCATGCTTCGGGCCATATCCTAAATGTGAATTCCAAAGCTCTGGAATTGGCGGGCATGCTGAAAGCTGGTTTTAATTCACCAAGCATTCCATTGGGTGATGACGGTTTGCCAACTGGCGAACTTAAGGGACCAGAAGTGATGACCCCTGTTGGTATGCATGTTGGGTTTGAACGCAACCTTTTAGATGCAGACGAAGGCGGCTTACGCAACTTCGCTAAACTTTGTGTGCGCACGGGTACAACGACCATTACGGATCTTGCATCAAGAATGGATGCTGAGGCCGTTAAAATGATGCTGAATGTAACAGCTGAAGATAGTTTTCCAATCCGATTGATGCCTTTCCGTTTTGCAATGGGCCTGACACCTGAGGAACTCTTGCAAGAGGTCATCACGTTTAAATCTAGATCAACCGATCGATTGCGGATGGGGCAGATAAAGATCGTGGCAGATGGATCAATCCAAGGGTTTTCAGCACGTATGCGTTGGCCAGGTTATCATAATGGTGCGCCAAATGGGCTTTGGTATATTGCACCAGAACAATTGTCAGATATTTTACATCGCGCATTGGATGCAGGGGTTTTGGTGCACACGCACACGAATGGTGATCAGGCCACCCAATTGGTTCTTGAGACATTTGAAAAAGCACTAAGGGCGCACCCAAGTCCCGATCATCGCTTTACTTTGCAGCATTGCCAATTGGCCGACGCTGCGCAATTTCACAAAGCGGGCAAACTTGGTATGTGCGTGAACTTATTCGCCAATCATCACTTCTATTGGGGCGATGAGCATTATAATCTGACTGTTGGGCCAGAACGGGCAACACGTATGAATGCTTGTCGAACGGCTTTGAATAATGGTGTGGCAATGGCGATCCATTCTGATGCGCCCGTTACACCGCTAAGTCCGTTGTTTACCGCGTGGTCAGCGGTTAACCGAATTACGGCGTCTGGTCGCGTGCAAGGTGAAGAAGAAAAAATCACCGTGGACGAGGCGCTGCGAGCAATCACCATGGGGGCGGCGTATACGCTGCATCTGGATGGTGAAATTGGGTCAATTGAAACAGGTAAGAAAGCTGATTTTGCCATTCTAGAAGATGACCCAACGGCGTGCGATCCCGCCAACCTTAAGGATATTGGTGTTTGGGGAACGGTCCAAGGTGGCCGGATATTCGCAGCGGAAGATCAATGAACACAGCTTTGCCCGCCACCGTGATTGGCGGATATTTAGGTGCCGGAAAAACAACGCTTGTTAATAATTTGTTACGTCAGGCGAATGGCAAGCGACTTGCGATTTTGGTGAATGAATTTGGCAGCTTGCCCATCGATCAGGATTTGATCGAGGCTCAAGATGACGAAATGATTACGATATCAGGGGGGTGCATTTGCTGTTCATTCGGCTCCGATCTGACCGAAGCGTTAATAAAACTATCAGAAATTTCGCCACAACCTGATCATGTTGTTATCGAGGCTTCAGGTGTAGCAATGCCAGGTGCCATTGGATCAAGTATTATTGTGTTAGATCGATTTCAGTTGAACGGTATCGTTGTTTTGGCTGATTCAACGACGATTTTAGACCAAGCGAATGACGAATACATCGGCGACACAATAGAGCGGCAGATCATTGACGCTGACTTAATAATGCAAACTAAATCCGATTTAATCACCTCAGCGCAATCGGCTCACCTGAATAGCTGGATTTCAAAGATCAACGGCAAGGCGCACATCGTTCAATCTTCTTTTGGTAATATCGCCATGGATGTTGTTTTAAGTGCGGCGAAGATTCCTAAAGAGACAGCTGTATCCGCCCATTCAGATGCGGATTATCGGAGTGTTTCTTTTAATCCTTCGTCTTTTGAGGACCCTAGGGCACTTGCGAAAGCCTTGGTTGGAGGTGGGTTTGGTATCATTCGTGCAAAAGGGTTCGTTAGGGATCATCAGCAGAACAGCTTTCTTATCCAAATAGTCGGCAACCAAATTGATGTTTCAGAAGCTTCCGCGCAGAATGATCCCGCGCTGGTTTGCATCGGCCATGTTGAGCAACTTGATGTTAATGGTTTGGAAGAGTTGTTTCAGGATGAGCACTCTAAGTAAGCTCAATCCCTATTTAGGCGCATTTTGGTGGCTGTAAGGCCATATTCAAGTTTTAGCGCCGTGTTCAAAGAGTTGCTGGATCCAAAACCCGTTGCCAAAGCGATTTCAATGATGGGCATTTGGGTTTCTTGGATCAAGACACGAGCACGTTTTGTGCGAAGAAGCTTGTAGAACTTTCCAGGTGCATGTCCAAATAACGCCTTGAAGCGGCGTTCAAGTTGGCGATTTGATATGCCAACTTGGTTTGCAAGTTCTTGAATGCTGAGCGGCGCATCAAGGGATTCCCCCATTGCAACAACTGCCGCCTTAATGCGCCCGTCAGCCAATGCAGGGATTGTTGCAATATCTTGAGGCTGTTCTGCCTGAGTTTTGCGAACGATTGGCAAAAGCAATCTGTTGCCAACTTCGGTTACGTCAGCAAGCGACATTTGCGCTGAAATTAGTGATATGACTAATTCCATGGTCGAACCGCTGCCTGCGGCAGTTGTGATTGAACCGGATTTTTCGGCAAGGCGGTTTGTGAAATTTGGAATGTCGATTATCTCATTCAGGGGGACGGCATCTAGCCAATGTGTCGTGACATTTCCCGTCTTAGGTTTTGTGCGTTTGATGAATGTCGTTGCGGCATCTGAAAGAAGGAAAGATTGGCGTGCACGGCGCGACATTTGGCGCATGCGTGGCAACCATTCGCCGCCCTTTCCGCTTTGCCCTCCCACCACAATTAGTGCATCAAATAGATCGTGATCTTTGACAGCTGGCTCCGCGCGAATAATCATTCCATTTGATCCGCCTACAAGACCAGGAATTTCCGAAACATAGCGCCATTGAAATTCTCGCCGCCCCAACACTTCATTTGCGCATTGAAGTGTGCGTGTAATGGATGCCACCTCAAATTCAGCAAAACCGCGCCCGACATAAATCTCGAACCTTTGAAGGGCAGGGGAGGCGGCCATTAAAATCAACCCTTTCGTGCAAATGTGGATGTTACGTTATCGGTGCAACAATACTGAGTACGTGCGTTTCGACCAGTCAAAAGTGCATCACCTTACCGATGTGATTTTTCTGATGGGTACAATGTAAACAACTGATGCGTGACCTAGTGACAAAAAACAGATACGCAGTAGGGAAAGCAATACGAGGAATGCCAATATGCGTGACCATGACCTTACCATAGGCCCAATTTCCGGTCATTTTCGTACACTGGCAATCCCAGCCGCAATGGGCATGTTGTTTACCACGCTTTACAATGTTGTGGACGTCTATTTTGCAGGTCAATTGTCGACAGATGCGCAAGCGGGTTTGGCGATTGGTTTTCAAGCCTTCTTTATCATGATGGCAATTGGTTTCGGAACCGGTTCTGCGATGGGCGCACTTGTTGGCAAT
>AAXZ01000008.1:0-15000 GCA_000169395.1 Rhodobacteraceae bacterium HTCC2150 | reverse complement strand
CCCGGGAGTAATAGCTGGCAGACACACTGCGGATGCTAACGTCCGTAGTGAAAAGGGAAACAACCCTGACCAACAGCTAAGGCCCCTAATTCATGGCTAAGTGGGAAAGCATGTGGGACGACCAAAACAACCAGGAGGTTGGCTTAGAAGCAGCCATCCTTTAAAGATAGCGTAACAGCTCACTGGTCTAGATAAGTTATCCTGCGGCGAAGATGTAACGGGGCTCAAGCCATGAGCCGAAGCTTTGGATGCACATAGTGCATGGTAGCGGAGCGTTCTGTGATATAGAACGCTTCCTCTTTAGCACCTTCGGGTGTTTTGGAGGAAAAGTTCTGTCTGAGAAGCCGGGGCGTAAGCCATCCGGTGGAGAGATCAGAAGTGAGAATGTTGACATGAGTAGCGATAAAGAGGGTGAGAGACCCTCTCGCCGAAAGTCCAAGGGTTCCTGCTTAAAGCTAATCTGAGCAGGGTAAGCCGACCCCTAAGGCGAGGCCGAAAGGCGTAGTCGATGGGAACCAGGTTAATATTCCTGGGCCGTGGAGTGGTGACGGATCTGAGACGTAGTTCATCCTTATTGGATTGAATGGGCTGCTAACAGGTTCCTGGAAATAGCCCTCCTATAAGATCGTACCCTAAACCGACACAGGTGGACTGGTAGAGAATACCAAGGCGCTTGAGAGAACCACATTTAAGGAACTCGGCAAAATACCTCCGTAAGTTCGCGAGAAGGAGGCCCCGTCAGGACGCAAGTCTCGGCGGGGGGCACAAACCAGGGGGTGGCGACTGTTTACTAAAAACACAGGGCTCTGCGAAGTCGTAAGACGACGTATAGGGTCTGACGCCTGCCCGGTGCCTGAAGGTTAAAAGGAGGAGTGCAAGCTCCGAATTGAAGCCCAGGTAAACGGCGGCCGTAACTATAACGGTCCTAAGGTAGCGAAATTCCTTGTCGGGTAAGTTCCGACCTGCACGAATGGCGTAACGACTTCCCCGCTGTCTCAAATGTGGACTCAGCGAAATTGAATTGCCTGTCAAGATGCAGGCTTCCCGCGGTTAGACGGAAAGACCCCGTGCACCTTTACTACAGCTTCACACTGGCATTAGGCTAGCGATGTGCAGAATAGGTGGTAGGCTTTGATATAGTGACGCCAGTTGCTATTGAGCCTCCTTTGAGATACCACCCTTTGCTCGCTTGATGTCTAACCGCGGTCCGTTATCCGGATCCGGGACCCTGTGTGGCGGGTAGTTTGACTGGGGCGGTCGCCTCCTAAAGAGTAACGGAGGCGCGCGAAGGTTGGCTCAGAGCGGTCGGAAATCGCTCGTTGAGTGCAATGGCAGAAGCCAGCCTGACTGCAAGTCTGACAAGACGAGCAGAGACGAAAGTCGGCCATAGTGATCCGGTGGTCCCGAGTGGAAGGGCCATCGCTCAACGGATAAAAGGTACGCCGGGGATAACAGGCTGATGGTGCCCAAGAGTCCATATCGACGGCACCGTTTGGCACCTCGATGTCGGCTCATCTCATCCTGGGGCTGGAGTAGGTCCCAAGGGTACGGCTGTTCGCCGTTTAAAGAGGTACGTGAGCTGGGTTTAGAACGTCGTGAGACAGTTCGGTCCCTATCTGCCGTGGGTGTAGGAGACTTGAAGGGAGTTGCCCCTAGTACGAGAGGACCGGGGTGAACGATCCACTGGTGGACCAGTTGTTATGCCAATAGCAGTGCTGGGTAGCTATGATCGGACAGGATAACCGCTGAAGGCATCTAAGCGGGAAGCCCCCCCTAAAACAAGGTCTCCCTGAGGGCCGTAGTAGACCACTACGTCGATAGGTTGGAGATGTAAGTGCAGTAATGCATTCAGTTGACCAATACTAATTGCCCGATAGGCTTGATTTGATCCAGTAGAAGCTGGACTAAACAAGTGCATATCACTGACTTGGAAATTATCTCGTGTTGTTTATTTGGTTTGGTGATCAAAGCGCTAGTGAAACACCCGATCCCATCCCGAACTCGGCCGTTAAGCACGGTTGCGCCAATGGTACTGCGTCTTAAGGCGTGGGAGAGTAGGTCATCGCCAAACCTAATAAGCAACACGAAATACGTATTCTCTCTTCGATACAATACAACCCTCACAACACTACACGCGTGAGGATCCGTCGCGGGATGGAGCAGCCCGGTAGCTCGTCAGGCTCATAACCTGAAGGTCGTAGGTTCAAATCCTACTCCCGCAACCAACAAGAACTTAAGTAAATACAAAGTGATAGCGCCGCATGGGGCGCTTCTTGCGTTTGAACGCAAAGGCTTGTGTCCGGCCTGTGTCCGTATCGTGTACCATCTTCAAAACTCCATTCTTTGGCTGATCTGTGGATACTCAGAACCCACACCACCCTTTTTGACGTCCCTTTACAAGTTCGAATGTCTGATCGAGGGAAACGCCAACGATAAAGCTTAATCTGCTGTGAATACTCCCGCACCAATCGTAGCGATAGCCTGTTCTCCGTTGATGCTACATTTCGGCCCAAAAGCCCGATTATCATTGATCGGGCATAAGCCCCACAGGCTCTCAGCTGATGTTCCATCCGCGCTTTAGTACTGCTGGATCCGTACGCTTGACTGTTTTCCGAGCTACGCATTCCTGTGAGGTGTTGGCCATTTTGTTTCGGGGGTTACTGAGCCCAATCCAAACAGATGAAACGCGCCAGGCCCATCCCAGGCCCCCAATCCTAGGGCCCCGCGTCTCGGACTACGGGCCTTTAGTGTTGGGGCTGTAAATCCATTCGAGTGTAATTTTGTTCGGCTGTACATTTCCACTCACGCCACAATTTCAAGCTAAACCGCGCCGCTGCTCTGGCTGAGTGGCATCAATTATTGAGCGCATAGATTTTGATTGCCCCATCAATCTGATGCTTGAAATTAATAATCTGGCAGCACCACCAGAGACCACCATACCGATGGATCAAAGGTCAATCATGCACTAAATTTCAAATTGGATCACTCATTTGGTACTGATCAAGAACACCCTCAAATCGGGCAAGGTGCTGCGTCATCAGTGTTTTAACTTCAAAAAATTGCTTGTGGCCGAAGTTTTGGGCTATTTGCAAGTGCTCAGAGTGACTAACTTCATCCAACATTTTTATCAACAAGTTGTTGTTTGCCAGTGCGCGCAGTTTAAGAGAAATTGGATTATAAACAGAGGCTAGCAACCTGTTTCCCGAAAACAAAACGAAAGATTCGTGAAATCGATGATCTAATTTGGCATATTTGTCTTCGTCACCTGCATTAAAAGCGGAGTCCATCTCTTCGCATATGCTATGCAATGCTACAGAAAAGGTCTTTTCCGAAGCCTTCAATGATGACTGAAGGCCCTGCAATTCAAGGCAAGATCGAATTTCAAATATCTCTTTAATGTCTTCTTGGGAGGGAGAAAATACAAAAGTACCGCTTTGGGGTTTTGTAACTAACAGCCCTTGAAATTCGAGGTGGGAAAATGCTTCCCGTACTGGTGTTCGGCTGACGCCCAAATCGGTTGCTATCTGGTTTTCGGATAACATTTGACCAAGCTTAAGCCGTCCATCCCTGATGTCTTCACCTAAAGCCTCGGCTACTTGCTCGGACAGTGATTTTCGATTCAAAATTCGTTTCATAAAACTCCATTGGTCTCCATGCAGTGACTTAAACTGTTTTTCATTCTTGAGCTTAAATATGCTATAACCATTTGACACATTGTATGCAAGACTGGTGGTCCATTGTGTATGGGACAATTGACACACTGTATGTAAGTTGCTACTTAGCACTAACCTCAAAGTTTTTTGGGAGGCAAGTCTGGGAGGACAAAATGAAATTACCAATTAAAATAATGCGTGGTGGGTTTTTGGCTGCTGTCGCCGCTTTCACCCTAGCAGGTGCGGCTGTCGCAGAATATCCGGAAAGACCAGTGACGTTGATCGTTCCGTGGGGAGCAGGGGGTGGTACCGATGCTACAGGCCGGATTATTGGCAATTTATTGCAGGAAGAGTTGGGTCAACCAGTTAATGTTGTAAATCGAACAGGCGGTAGCGGTGTTGTTGGCCACTCTGCAATCGCAACTGCTGAGCCGGACGGGTATACCATCGGAGTTGTAACAGTTGAAATTGGTATGATGCATTGGGCCGGTTTGACTGATCTTACTTGGGAGGACTACACCCCGATTGCCTTGTACAATAGCGATGCTTCTGGTGTAAATGTGCGCGCCAATTCGGAATGGAATACGCTGGAAGATGTTTTCGCTGCGGTTGCGGCGAATCCTGGTGCCCACAAAGGCTCCGGTGCGGGACAAGGCTCGATCTGGCATCTGGCCCTAGCTGGCATGTTAAGCGGGCAGGGATTGGCACCCAATTCTGTGCCTTGGGTGCCCTCTAAAGGTGGCGCACCAGCATTGCAGGAATTGGTCGCCGGTGGCGTTGATATTGTGACGTCTTCAGTTGTCGAAGCATCGGGCCTGATTTCGGCTGGGCGTGTCAAGACACTAGGCGTTATGTCCTCCCAGCGCCTTGCTGCCTTTCCGGATGTTCCTACCTTGGTCGAAGCCAATGGGCCAGATTGGCAGATGTCTGCGTGGCGCGGCATTGCAGGCCCAGCAGGTCTGCCAGATGATGTGGCTACAAAGCTAAGTTCTGCTATGGAAAAGGTATATAACTCGGTAGAATTTATTGACGCGATGAATGACCGAGGTTTTGGCCTTAACTATCTCCCCAGCGCTAAATTTAGCGAGTGGATGCAGCAAAGTGATGCTGCGATGGGCATTGTGATGAATGCAGTTGGGCTTGCTAAATAACTGATCCTAAATTCAGTCGAGAGGAGTGCGGGTTAATTGCGCATCTCTCGGCTGTAACCACAACTCTAAGAAGGTCAGTCTCAATGAAGTTTAATGACGCGATTATCGGCGTATTTTTAATTATTTTTGCCATCATAGAAATTCTATATGCGAGAACATTTCCTACATTATTCGGGCAGCAATTTGGTCCATCAGAATTCCCCATTCTCATTGGTATCGGCTTAGCATTTTGTGGCGCGGTTCTCATCATGCGTGGACTGAGGCTCAGGTATAAGAATGCCATAGTTGGTGGTGCGCTGGTTTCAGTCGGAGAATGGATCGAATCCAATGCTGCAATTACCAACTTTGCATTGGTTCTTCTTAGCATCTTGTTTTTCATATTGGCTGTGGATGACGTCGGCTTTGTAATCACATCCTTCCTGATTTTGGCTTTGTTATTCAAACGGTTTGGAAACAGCTTTGCGACATCGATGATTGGTGCTGCGATCATGACTGGCGCGACAAAGTATTTGTTCGGATTTTGGCTTTTAGTGCCACTTCCGATCGGCCAATTTGGATTATAGGAGAAGACGTGGTGGATCCCTTTTTTGTGGCCTTAGAGCTTGTATTTCAACCGTATGTATTGCTCGTTATAGTTTGTTCCGGTGCGTTTGGATTGTTGGTGGGGTCCATTCCTGGATTGACTGCAACAATGGCAACTGCTCTTCTTGTGCCTGTTACATTTTTTATGGATCCAATCCCTGCTATTGCGGCAATTGTAACAACCGTCGCCACAGCAATTTTTGCTGGAGATATTCCAGGCGCACTACTTCGCATCCCTGGCACTCCGGCTTCTGCCGCTTATTGCGACGAAGCCTTTGCCATGACGCGCAAAGGTCAGGCGTCAAAGGCGCTTGGTGTCGGGTTGGTCTGTTCGGTAATAGGTGGGCTTCTTGGGTCTGCCGTCTTAATGGCTGCGACGTCAACCTTGGCAGATTTTGCATTCAAGTTTTCATCCTTTGAATATTTCTGGTTGGCCTGTCTAGGGCTGTCTTGCGCTGTGATCGTATCCACTGGGTCGGTGATCAAAGGATTTGCATCGCTGTTGGTTGGCTTGTTTATTTCAACGATTGGCATTGACCTGATGTCTGGCCATCCTCGCTTTACCTTCGGCAGTATTGAGCTTTTGGGCGGGGTTAGCTTCATCCCCGCAATGATTGGCATGTTTGCGATTTCAGAAATCTTACGGTTCGTCGCAACCGCTGACCACGTGCGGCCTCAGATCCCACACCAGAGAGTCACAAGCGTATTTGAAGGCGTGGGAAGAGTACTTTCTAAATACCGTTGGAATCTTTTACGAGGTAGCTCTCTCGGTGCTTTGATAGGTGTTTTACCGGGGGCAGGCGCCGATATTGCGGCCTGGGTGGCTTATGCCGTGTCCAAACGCACGTCAAAGGAAAAGGAAAAATTTGGTGACGGGCATGCCGAAGGCTTGGTCGACGCCAGTGCTGCCAATAATGCAGGCCTTTCTGGTGCGTGGGTGCCTGCACTGGTGTTTGGCATTCCGGGTGACTCGGTCACTGCAATTGCGATCGGCGTTCTCTACATGAAAGGTATGAACCCTGGTCCGATGATATTTTTGGAAAACCCACAAATTCTGAATTCGGTCTTTATCATTTTCTTTGTTGCCAACTTGGTTCTGCTGCCACTTGGGTATTTGGCCATCCGGCTTTCAACTCAAATGTTGAAGATCCCAGCGCGGATGTTGATGCCAGCAATTCTACTTTTCTGTCTTGTTGGGTCATTTGCCATCACAAATTCAGTGTATGGGGTTATCATTATGTTGGTCATGGGTGTGCTTGCATTTGCGATGGAGGAAAACGGATTCCCTATTGCACCTACTATTTTGGGGATCGTACTGGGCGGAATGCTGGAGGAAATGTTTTTGTCATCAATGATAAAATCAGACGGAAATTTTCTCGAATTTTTCTCCCGCCCAATAGCCGCCTCGCTTGGGGTTCTGACTATTGCAGTTTGGGTTTACCCAATTATGACGTCCCTCAAAGGGAATATTACCAGCCAAAATAGGCCATAGCGTGAATGGTGAGAGAGAGAATGGCGTTTTTCATAAGAAGAACCCGCCGAATGCGCCAATTGGACACCCGATGACAATCCGATTTTCACACTTCCAAACGTCTTGGTCACGCCACATGCCGCCTGCTATTCCGAGGAATCCATTCGCGCGGCAAGGGTCACGGCTGCCACACAGGTGGCCAAAGTGCTGACGAGTCAGAAACCGGATTACACCGTCAATGCCGAGGCATTGGCCGTAACGACAACTTAACAGGAGAAAAAAATGCCCGAAGCTTGCAACGATCTGAGAGTCTTCAATGACTTTGAACGCAACCCAGAACTGCTTAAGAAATTCGACAAGGTGCTTTCAGCCCTTTCAGCCGCTGCAATATTTGCAGATGTTCAATATCGCACTGGCGTCATGGACAGCGCTATAAAACCCGCGTTTCGATCCAAGGTGACTGGGCAGGCCATAACCGTACAACTGTCAAAGGGGGATTTGGTCGATCCGTTAAAGGCGCTCGAAATGGGTCAAGAGGGCGACGTGATTGTAGTCGATGCGGGTGGAGATCTGAACACTTCCGTTTGCGGTGGCTTGATGGGCGGGTTGGCCCAGAACCGAGGTATTCGCGGCATGATTGTTGATGGCGCTGGCCGAGACACCGACGAGTTAGAAGAGATCAACTGGCCTATCTGGACACGTGCCATCACGCCGCGTGGTACTCACACAATGTTCTCTGAGCGCAGAGAAGAGTTATCGATCAACGTGCCTATCGCTTGTGGTGGTGTCGTCGTGAATCCTGGTGATTTCATCGTAGCCGATCTAATGGGCGTTGTTGTGGTTCCGCTTGAGAGCGCTGAAGAGGTTGTAAGACTTGCTCAAGAGCAGGCAGACCGTGAAGTTGCAACAAGAGCATGGGTTGCCCAAGGCAAGACAGTTGAGGATCTGCTGAATGAATTCGGCCGTATCTGAACCAGCGCTTATTGGCATCGATTGGGGCACCTCGTCTTTGCGTGCTTTTTTGATTGGCGCGCAGGGCGAGGTGTTAGATAGTGTCACTACAGGGGAGGGGATCATGCAGATCCCTGACCGCAACTTTGACGCAGTCTTTGACCGGCTTGTTGGATCGTTTCCATCCAATGCCGGTCTGCCCATCGTTGTGTCCGGCATGATTACTAGCCGCAATGGTTGGGTCGAAACACCCTATGTCACAATGCCGACAGGCCCTGAACATTTAGCTCAGTCGCTGGTGCGTCATCAATCGCAAAGTGGTGCGTTGATCCATTTCGTGACAGGTGCCACCACAGAACACATCAGCGGTCCAGACGTCATGCGCGGGGAAGAGACCCAGATTATTGGATCAGCCGCGCTTGGACTGTCTGACGGTGTTTTTGTGATGCCCGGTACACACAGTAAGTGGGTGCATGTTGCTCTGGGCAAGATACAGGATTTCGCAACTTACATGACGGGCGAAGTTTTTGCCTCTCTCAAAGATCACACAATCCTTGGCACACTAATGGAAATGAGTGATTTTGACCTCTCCGCTTTCCAAAAGGGCGTTAGCGCAGCCCAAGATTGGCGGGCAAACCTGCTGCATGACCTGTTTCATGTGCGCACTTTGCCCTTGATGGGCAAGCTGAAGGAAGCCGAGACGGCTGATTTCCTTTCTGGTCTGCTGATCGGTACGGAAATTGTTGCTGCCCTAAAGAAAAATAAGACCAAAAGGGTCACAATAGTTGGACGGAATGACCTCGCTGATCGGTATGAGATCGCATTGCAAGCTGTTGGGATCAGTTGCCAACGCGCACCGGATGATATCGCTGCCAAAGGACATTTTCTCATTGCGCAAGCAGCGGGGTTGTTGACTTGATTGATCTTAGAAGTGCTTTGGCTGCGAACCCTCTGATAGCCATCCTTCGTGGCCTGGAGCCGCAAAATGCAGTATCCGTCGCGGAAGTGCTGGTTGATGCGGGTTTTCAAATCATTGAGGTGCCACTGAACTCTCTGCAGCCCTTTGACTCCATATCGAAGATCGCGAAAGGCCATGGGGCCAATGCAATCGTTGGGGCAGGTACGGTCCTCACGGTCTCGGATGTTCACGCGGTTGCTGAAGCAGGTGGGCAGATCATCGTGTCACCCAACATGAATCCAGACGTTGGACGGGCCGCCATTGATCGCGGTTTATACTGGTGCCCTGGCGTGATTACTCCGACTGAAGCTTTTGCGGCCCTTGAAATAGGGGCCGCAGTTTTGAAGATATTCCCGGCTGAAATGGTACCCCCTTCGGCAGTTGCGGCAGTGTGCGCCGTTCTACCCGTGGATACTTTCGTTGCGGTGGTCGGGGGTATTTCTCCAGACAATATGGAGCCCTATTGTAATGCAGGCACAAATGGGTTTGGGTTAGGCTCAGCTCTTTTCAAGCCGAGCTATAGCGTGGAAGAAGTCGCAAAGCGCGCGCAGGCGTTTATTAAAGCGATAAAGGAATTTGCATGAACAAAGTACTTGTCACAGGCGGAACTGGCGGGATTGGGGTAGGTGTTGCTCATTGCCTTGCAGAGGTCGGATGTTCCGTTATTGCTGTATCAGCGTCACAGGCCGAACTAGACGCTTTTAAACCTCAAGATCGTATTGAACTACGCTTGATGGATGTCACAGATCAGACCTCTGTTGATGCAGTTTTCGCTACAATGGATAGATTGGACGGGTTGGTGAATTGTGCTGGCATCCTGCGGCGTGGTGACGAATATGATATCAACGTTTTTCAGCGGGTCATTGACGTGAACTTAGTGGGAACTATGCGTTGTTGTCTGGCCGCTCAACCGTTATTGGCAAACAGTAAGGGCAGCATTGTTAATATGGCGTCAATGCTCAGCACGTTCGGTGGCCCCCTTGTACCTGCATATTCTGCGTCAAAAGGCGGTGTTTCGCAGCTCACAAAGGCGTTAGCAGGCCAATGGGCTGAAAGTGGAATTCGCGTGAATGCCATCGCCCCTGGTTGGATTGAAACCGAAATGACCCAAGGGCTGCGTGACAATCAAGATCGAGCAAAAGACATTATGGCGCGCACCCCGATGAAACGGTGGGGTAAAACATCCGAAGTAGGCGCTTTGGTGCGTTGGCTGTTGAGCGATGAGGCCAGTTTTGTAACGGGTTCTGTTTATCCCGTTGATGGTGGATATTTAGCAATGTGAGGACATTAAAATGAGCGAAGACCAATCTAGAATGCCATATCAATTGCCGTTCCCCAAGGATGCGCAAGAAGAAATTGTAATCCCAAGTGCTGCGACTGAGGATGAACGGATGTGGGTTAAACAGGCCGAGAATGTTTGGTTTCGGCCTCTCTGCCTTAACCGGTCCCAAGGGTATTGGATGAACCTTTTGAAGGTGCGTAAAGCGGGTGTATTGTCCCGGCACCGCCATCCACAGCCTGTCCATGGCTTCGTTCTAAAAGGGCGTTGGCACTATCTGGAACATGACTGGGTCGCGGAAGAGGGGGGTTATGTTTATGAGCCGCCCGGCGAAACCCATACGTTGGTCGTGCCAGATGACGTCGAAGAGATGATCACCTATTTTCAAGTGAACGGCGTGATGTGTTACGTTGATCCATGGGGTAAGATTGAAGGCTATGAAGACGTCTTCACCAAGATTGATTTGTGCCGTGCGCATTTCGAAGAGGTTGGGCTTGGCGGAGATTATGTTGACCAATTCATTCGTTGAAAAATAACGGCCCGTACCTGTAGCGACACAAGCCTACGGCAGGTGCTGGCCAGTTTGGTGGTGGCCATGCCGCGCCAATGGCCCTTTCCTATCGCGCGGCTCATCAATCGCTCTTCAGGAGGTAATCTGACAATTGATTGATATCTTCAACGCCAAGCTGGCTCATGTTGGCCGTGATGTCAGATTTCAGGATATGCACAAGATGATCGATCCCGCGAGCGCCAAATGCTGCCACAGCATATTGAAAAGCGCGCCCAACCATCACGTAATCCGCGCCTTTGGCTAGCGCGCGCATTACATCCAGCCCCCAGACAACGCCAGAATCGTAGATGAGAGGGAGATCAGACCCGACGGCTTCACGGATTTTTGGTAACTGTTCGATAACGGCAGGTCCTGCCTCAAATTGGCGTCCTGAGTGGTTAGAAACCCAAATGCAATCTACACCTTCAGAAGCTATTCGTTTGGCATCTGTTGGCCGCAACACACCTTTAACAATAAGTTTGCCATCCCACTCCTGACGTAGATCACGCAGGTATTGCCAGTCTGGAATCCCTCGGATCAATGCGCCTGCATGGGTAAAGCTTTCTCTGCCCTTTGTAGGGACATAATCATCAAAAAATCGCATGCGCGGGACAGTGCCTTCCCGCAATTGTGCCAGACACCAAGCGGGGCGCAATGCCATCGCAGTCAATGTACGCAGATCAGTTTTTGGCGGAACTGTGAGGTTGGCGCGCCGCTGACGCTCACGCCTGCTTTCTTCGGGTACATCCACTGTGATGATCAGCGTGTGAAATCCAGCAGCTTTGATCCTTGGTAACATCTTGCGGCGCAAATCAGCTGAGTTCACTGGATAGTGCTGAAACCATCCGTTGTTGCCGATATGGGGGGCCACATCTTCGGGCGATGCGACCGCGACACTGGACAGTGAAAACGGGATGTTATGCGCAACGGCCGCCTGCGCCAGCATACGTTCCGCACCAGCCCACATGAGACCGGACATACCAACAGGTGCAATTCCAAAAGGCAGATCGTATGTTTGACCCATCAGTGTAGTCTGAAGGTTCGCTCTCGTGCGGCCACACAACACGCTGGGCATGAACCCGATGGCGTCAAGCGCTTCACGGTTAACCTTTAGCCCCAACTCTCTGCCAGTTGCACTATCGAGATATTCGAAAGCAAACTTAGGAATGCGCTTGCGAGCTGCATGCCGCAGATCTTCTATCGAAGGGTGGGACAGGTCCAGTTCCATATCAGATCCTTTAGTAAGTTGCGCGACCACCGGAGAGATCGAATACGGCACCAGTAGTAAATGAATTTTCGGGTGATACTGTCCAAGCAATCATCTTTGCAGCCTCATCTACTTCGAGGAAACGGCCACGTGGGATTTTTGATAACATGTAGTCGATATGTTCTTTACTCATCTGGTCAAAAATCCGAGTTCGAGCAGCTGCTGGTGTTGTACAGTTAACTGCAATATCCAGCCCTGCCAGCTCTTTTCCTAAAGATTTTGTCATCCCTATTACAGCTGCTTTAGAAGCGGAATAGGCAGAGGCGTTAGGGTTGCCCTCTTTACCTGCAATTGAGGCAATGTTTAGGATACGCCCATAGCCCGTCTTCTTCATTCCTTCTACGCAAACCCGGTTGACGTAAAACGCGCCGTGCAAATTAATGTCTATGACCCTGTGCCAAGCTTCTACGTCGTAAGTGTCAAGAGGTTCGTTAGGACCGGCTATACCAGCGCTGTTGACAAGTATGGTGGGGATGCCAACTTGTTCGCATGTTACTGCATAGGCGGATTGGACAGACCTTAAATCAGTTATATCACACTCTATCGCTAAGGCATTCTTCCCAAGGTCTGCCATCGCAGAGACGTTAGTTTTGTCAATATCCCAACTGATAACTTGAGTGCCTGAGCCTATCAGCTCCCGTGCGACTGCCATGCCAATGCCCTGCGCCGCGCCAGTGATTACAGCAATCTGGTTTTTCATTTCTGGGTTGTCCTTATTTTATTTGAGTTTTGAAATCCGCATGAACTAAGATGGTGCCCAGTTTATAGCCACTTATTCTCAATTTCGATAAAGCAGTTCGGGAAGAAAGAGGCTAAGTTTTGGAAAGAAAGTTAGGAGAAGTAATACTATTACCAGAGGCACCAAAAATGGCATTGTCGCTTTGACGCATTTTTCAAATGGGACATTTGAAACTTTGGATAAAACAAACAGCACCATGCCTACTGGTGGGGTCAGCAGCCCGATCATCAAGTTGAGGATAACGATGATACCCAAATGTACTGGATCGATGCCAATCTGAACTGAGATAGGCAAAAGAACGGGAACTAAGATCGATATAGCTGCGATGGTTTCCATGAACAGTCCAATAATCAGCACTACAAGCATGATCATCATAAGAATAACATGCTTGTTGTCTGAAATACTCAGCAGGACTTCGGCGAACTGCGCTGCGGCCTGATTGGCTGTCAAAATCCATGCAAATATTGTTGATGCCCCGACTATAAGCATAATCGATGCTGTAGTTTCAATTGTCTCAAGTGAAACTACAGCAAGCTTTTTCAGGGTTAAAGTGCGGTACACCAAAAGGCCCAAGAGTAAAGCATAAGTTGCTGCGCAGACCGCAGCTTCGGTCGGGGTGAATGCTCCTGTTATTATCCCGCCTACGATAATGATGGGTGTCATAAGTGGGAGAATTGCCCTTAAAAATGTACTTTTTACCCTTTTAAGGCAAAATTTGGCATCTTTTGGGTAGCCCCGTTTGCGTGCGATAAACCAGATCATTATCATTAGCGACACAGCCATCATCAACCCTGGAATTATACCTGCTACGAACAGTTCACCAATGGACGTGGAAGCCATCACACCAAAAATAACCAATGGCAGTGAGGGAGGAATGATTGGTCCGATGGTAGAGGATGCCGCTGTTACACCGACAGAGAATTCGTCATCATATCCAGCTTCCCTCATCGCACGAATTTCGATGGCACCAAGACCACCTGCATCAGCAACGGCCGCACCGGACATTCCTGCAAATATGATTGAAGCTCCAACATTAACATGTCCCAATCCACCGTTCAACCAACCAACAAGGGATCGAGCAAAAGCAAAAATACGGCTAGTGATGCCTGCAGAGTTCATTAGGCCTCCAGCCATAATGAAGAACGGGACAGCCAATAGCGTAAAACTATTCATGCCATTGACAACATTGTGCACTAAAACAACTGGTGGCAGACCCGCAAGTATAATGTAACCCAGTGATGAAAGGCCAAGAGCTACAGCAATCGGCACACGCAGCAGCATCAACGTGAATAGCGAAAGAAATAAAGCAATAACGGTCAACGTTTTAACTCCTTATATGCCCAAATAATTTGTTTCACCTGTATTACGAGTAAGGCACATAGCGCCGCGGTGAGGACAGCGTAGAAATAATACTTTGGATAAGGTAGCGAGACCATTTTCTGGAAACTGGTCTGCTTAGCCAAAAGAACCATGGACCAAGCAAGTACGCCAAAGAAGAACGTTGTTAGTGACAGTGCAATAAACTTTAGTTTTCCGATATAATCTCCAACTAAGTTGTCGATGAATTCAAGACGGATATGGCTATCAAGAACTTGACATTTCACTGCACCAGTAAAAGTCAAAATGATAAGTAAATAGCGAGCAGCTTCTTCAGTCCAAGAAAGTGAATCGTTCAAAACATAGCGGGTAAAGAATTGAAGAAAAACAGTTGCAAACAGGGCTGTAAAGATCAAAAGTAATGGGATGTCCCAAAGGGTAAACTTTAGTTCACTTAGCTGTTCATCCACATCAGGGTCAACCTCAGCCACGAGGTCCTCGAAAGACTTATCAACGGTGCTCACTTACTTGCTCCTTGATGGAAGGATGCACTCGCACCATTTTGGCGCGAGCGCTTATGGCTATTATTTGATTGACTGCAAGCGTTCAAAAATTACTGGAGCCCAGGGCATATCAGCACTCGATAAAGCAGGGGAAACCGCATCGATAAACGGGCCTCTGTCGACAACGTTCACGGTGACGCCTTGTTCAGTGAACCACGCAGCCAGTTCATTTTCTGATTTGACAATCTCTGCAGACGCCCATTTACCTGCATCAATTAGGGCAGCATCCAAAGCTTTAAGATCCTCAGCGCCCAGTTTTCCTACTGTGCCTGGTCCGACTATAGTGACAAGTGAGTTTGTGATGTGACCTGTTAGATTTATGTTCGACTGAACTTCATAGAATTTTTTAAATTGGATTGTTGGAAGTGGGTTTTCCTGCGCATCGACAACACCCTGTTGCAGTGCCAAATACACTTCAGAGAAGGCCATCGGAGTAGGGTTTGCTCCTGTTATTTCGGGAAACATCTGATATGCAGGTGCATTGGGTGTCCGGATTTTCAAATCCACCATATCCGCTGG
>AAXZ01000009.1 GCA_000169395.1 Rhodobacteraceae bacterium HTCC2150 | reverse complement strand
CATTGGTGCATTTATTATCGGGATGGCATTCGCCTTTGGTTGGACGCCTTGCGTGGGGCCAGTTTTGGCCGCGATCCTGTTTACAGCGGCGGGTTCTGACACCGCAACACATGGCGCGTTGCTTTTGCTAACCTATGGCATCGGGATGACGGCACCGTTTGTCTTGGCTGCCATATTCATTGGCCCGTTCATGCGTTGGATGGCCCGATTTAGAAAACACCTTGGACTTGTCGAAAAAATAATGGGCGTATTGCTGATCGTATTCGCCCTGTTGATTGCCACGAATTCCATGAATTACATCGCCCAGTGGATGCTGACCTACATGCCGTTCTTTGGCGCCATTGGATAATCAGGAGAGTAAACCTATGAAAAAATTATTAGCCCTAATTCTATTTGTTGCATTCGCCGCGCCGGCTGTTGCCGCGGAAATTGGTGACGATGGATTGCACAAAGCATCTTGGATGCGCGACACGTTTAAAGATTTGCGCGAAGATCTGGCCGAGGCGAATGATGAAGGCAAGCGGCTGATGGTGATCATCGAGCAGCGCGGATGTATCTATTGCAAAAAGATGCATGAGGAAGTTTTCCCTGTGCCGAAAGTTGCCGCCTATATCGAGGAAAACTTCTTCGTGGTTCAGATCAATATGTTTGGCGATGTTGAGGTGACAGATTTTGACGGTACCAGCATGGCGGAAAAAGATATGGCCAAAAAATGGGGCTTATTGTTTACGCCAACGATTCTCTTTTTCCCTTCGGAAGTTGGGGATGACAAACCTGCCAATGCGGCAGCTGTTGCCATGATGCCGGGTGCGTTTGGGCGTTATACGACTTTTAACATGCTGAACTGGGTGATCGAAGAAGGTTATAATGGCGAAGAAAACTTTCAAAAATATCATGCACGTAAGTTTGCAGAGCAAAAAGGCTAGGGCAAATTTGTGAGAGGATCAGCGGCGAAATCTGATAAAATTCAAAAAATTGAATTTGTTGTTGCGTTTTTGATCACACGTACGCTACGGTGTACCAAATGTTGTTTATGGGAGGACGCATGAAGCTTTTAAGTTTAGCATCCGCAATTGTTGCGTTGACTGCATCTGGTCTAATGGCAGACACAGTGGCGCCAAGCGCGGTTAAGTTTGAAGATGGTACAGTGATGGCCTCTTTGACGGGAGTGGCGGGCGACCCGGTAGCGGGCCGTGACGTATTCAAGGGACGTAAATTGGGCAACTGCCTTGCGTGTCACATGAATGCAGAAATGCCAGAAGAATCTTTCCACGGCGAAGTTGGCCCTCCTATGGATGGTGCTGGTAGTCGTTGGAGCGAGGCAGAACTGCGCGCGATTGTTTCAAATTCAAAAATGGTTTTTGAAGATACAATCATGCCAGCATTCTACCGCGACAGTGGTTTCAGCAGAAGCGCTAAGAAGTTTGATGGTAAATCAATCCTAACTGCACAGCAGGTAGAAGATGTGGTTGCCTATTTAATGACGCTGAAGGACGAGTAATCGTTCTTTTAGCAAATGTGATGTTTCTAGGAGAGAATTATGAATTTCACACGACGTGATGCACTAGCTATCGGTTTCGGCGCTGCCGCGACGGCGCTTTTGCCAATTGGTGCCTTTGCTGAAGGTACTGACGAGGCAATCGCTGCCTTTACTGGTGGTGCCGATGTTGCAGAGGGTGGCCTGACACTAACGGCCCCTGAGATTGCGGAAAACGGCAATACTGTTCCAGTTTCTGTCGACGCGCCTGGCGCGGCTTCGATTATGTTGTTGGCGACGGGTAATCCTACGCCGGCTGTTGCGACCTTCAATTTTGGTCCTTTGGCTGGTTCCCGTTCGGGTTCCACACGTATTCGCCTAGCGAAAACGCAGGACGTTATTGCAGTAGCTAAAATGGAAGATGGTTCTTTCAAAATGGCAAAAGCAACTGTGAAAGTAACAATCGGCGGCTGCGGCGGCTAATCGAAACGACGGAGAGATAAAATGGCAAGTAACGTAAAACCACGCGTTAAAGTACCAAAAAAGGCAGCTGCTGGTGAAGTGATCACCATCAAAACATTGATCAGCCACAAGATGGAATCTGGTCAACGTAAAGATAGCGATGGAAATGTTGTTCCTCGTTCTATCATCAATCGTTTTACGGCTGATTTTAATGGTCAAAACGTGATTGATATCAGTATTGAGCCTGCTGTTTCAACGAACCCATATTTTCAATTTGAAGCCATCGTTCCAGAAGCGGGTGAATTTCAATTCACTTGGTATGACGATGATGGTTCCGTCTATGAAACGGCTAAAAAAATCGCCATCGGATAAACGCTGGTAAAAAGGGAGGATCGCCGAATGAAATTTTCTAAACTTCTAGCTGGGACAGTATGCTTGGCTTTTGTCAGCTTCAGTGCTGTGGCTGACCAAGACGCTAAACTGATCATTGAAGGAGAGGAGATCTCTGTGCGGGCCTCTGCACCTGCACATGCTGAGAACCTTGATGAAGTTGTGTCAGGTTGGGTTTATCGTAAAGATGAAACCCAAGCATTGCAGCTTGATGACTTTGATAATCCTGCATTCGTTTTTGTTGATCAAGCAATTGATGAATGGTCAAATGTCGACGGAACAGCGGGCGAGTCTTGCTCAAGCTGTCACGAAGACGTCGCTGACTTTAAAGGTTTGCGTCCTTCCCTGCCACGGGTCGAGGATGGTCAGCTTGTGACGATGGAAAATCTGATCAACGAGTGTCGTACTGACCGTATGGGTGCAGAAGCTTGGAGTTATTCAGGCAGCGAAATGACTGGAATGACAGCCTTGGTTGGATTGCAGTCACGCGGTATGCCAATTAACGTTGCGATTGATGGTGATGCTGCATCTTTCTGGGAAACCGGCAAAGAGTTGTATTACACGCGTGTTGGTCAATTGGATATGGCTTGCTCAAATTGTCACGAAGACAATTATGACACAATGATCCGCGCTGATCACCTGAGCCAAGGTCAAATAAACGGTTTCCCCGCGTATCGTTTGAAGAATGCCAAGTTGAATTCAATGCACGCTCGTTTCAAAGGCTGCATGAAAAACATCCGTGCAAACCCTTACAAAGAGGGCGGCGAGGAATTCAAAGCACTTGAATTGTACATCGCGTCGCGCGGCGAAGGTCTATCTGTAGAAACACCTTCCGTACGAAACTAAACCACAGATCAAAAGCCCAGCGTGTTGCCACGCTGGGCTTTTTTGTAACTAAACACATTCGATAAAGCGAATATATAAAGATAGGCATGCCCATGATTTCTCGTCGTGATTTTCTTCAATCTAGTATGGCTGTAGCGGCCATTTATGGTGGTTCTGGATTTGGTAGTTGGTCCCGTGCTGCGGCACAGCAGGCCATGTCACAAGACCAGTTGCTGGATTTTGATACCTATGGAAACGTTTCGTTGATCCACGTGACCGACATTCATGGTCAGTTAAAGCCGATCTATTTCCGCGAACCGTCTATCAACATTGGCGTTGGTGGCAACAAAGGCGCGGTGCCGCATGTGACGGGTGCAGATTTCCGCAAAATGTACGGCATTGAGGATGGAACTGCCTCGGCTTATGCGCTGTCGCACAATGATTTTAGTGCCTTGGCCCAAACTTATGGCCGTGTTGGTGGACTTGATCGCGTTTCAACGGTCATCAACAAAATTCGCGCAGATCGCCCTGATGCCCTGTTGTTGGACGGTGGCGACACGTGGCACGGCAGCTACACATGTCACCACACTCAGGGCCAAGACATGGTAAATGTCATGAACGCGCTGAAACCGGATGCGATGACCTTCCACTGGGAATTCACATTGGGTTCTGATCGCGTAAATGAAATCGTCGAAAACCTGCCGTTTGCCGCATTGGGTCAAAACATTTTTGATGCTGAATGGGATGAACCTACAGACTTGTTTCCCCCTTACAAATTCTTTGAAAGCGGTGGCGTTAAAGTTGCTGTTATTGGTCAAGCATTTCCCTACATGCCAATTGCAAACCCCGGTTGGATGTTTCCTGAGTATTCGTTTGGTATTCGTGATGAACGCATGCAGGAAATGGTGGATGAAGTTCGTGCCAACGGTGCCGAATTGGTTGTTTGCCTAAGCCACAATGGCTTTGACGTAGACAAGCAAATGGCCAGCCGCGTTACCGGTCTTGATGTAATTCTGTCCGGTCACACCCATGACGCATTGCCCGAGCCTTATGTTGTTGGCGACACATTGGTTGTCGCATCTGGTTCCAACGGCAAGTTTGTAAGCCGTGTTGATCTTGATGTTCAGCAAGGCCGCGTTCTTGGTTTCCGCCACAAATTGATCCCAATCTTTTCTGATGTGATTGAACCAGACAAAGAAATCACCAAACTTATTGATGAACAGCGCGCGCCATTCATGGATCAGTTGTCCGAAGTAATCGGCAAAACGGGTGATGATCAGACGCTGTATCGTCGAGGTAATTTCAACGGGACATGGGATGATCTGATTTGTGATGCCCTTATTTCTGAACGTGAGGCAGACATCGCAATGTCGCCAGGCGTTCGTTGGGGCCCATCGATCTTGCCGGGCCAAGACATCACCCGCGAAGATTTGTGGAACGTGACATCGATGAGTTACGGCGAAGCGTATCGTTCTGAAATGACGGGCGAGTTCATTCATATTATTCTAGAGGACGTTGCCGACAATCTGTTCAATCCAGACCCTTACTATCAACAAGGTGGCGACATGGTTCGTGTTGGTGGCCTTGGTTACCGCATCGATGTGACCAAACCACAAGGCAGCCGGATTACTGAGATGACTTTGCTAAAAACTGGCGAAGCAATTGATCCTGCTAAAACCTATCAAGTTGCCGGATGGGCGAGTGTTAACGAAGGCACCGAAGGTCCACAAATTTGGGACGTTGTAGAATCCCATATTCGCAAACAGGGAACGATCTCCCTTGATCCAAACACAAGCGTTAAAGTTGTGGGTATTTAATCAAAACCAAAAGGAAGTTGAAAATGAGAAGAATTATTGGAACGTTACTGATTGGATTTGCGCTTACAAGTGCTGCGATGGCAGAAGGCGTGACGCATCACGTTGCAGTTCATGTGGATGAAAATGATCCAAAAGTTATGAACATGGCGCTTAACAACGTACAAAACGTCACTAATTATTACGAAAGTATCGGCGACACAGTGATTGTTGAACTGGTGGCTTATGGCCCTGGTCTTAATATGTTTGTTGCTGGCAAAAGTCCTGTCGAACAGCGCATTTCTGCAATGTCTCTGGAATTGGATAATCTGACTTTTGCCGCTTGTGGAAACACCCATCGCAAAATGAGCGAAAAGGCTGGCAAACAAGTTGAATTAATCTCTGAAGCAGGAATGGTTACGTCGGGCGTTGTGCGACTGATCGAGCTGCAAGAAAACGGCTTTGCCTATATTCGGCCCTAAAGGCCGCGAATTCAAAATAATCAACCGTTCATGGAGTAACGCATGACCAATAAAACTTCTCGCCGAGCATTCTTGCGCGGGGCTGCTGCCGTTGGAGCAGGAGCCGCCACTGTGGGTGCTGCGGCGGCCCAAACACCAGACCCATTGATCACAAAGGTGCAACCTTGGGCGTCCGAACTAGGGGATGGTGTGGACGCGGTGCGCTATGGGCTGCCGATTGAATTTGAAGGCGATGTAGTACGCCGCAATGTTGAATGGCTAACGGCTGATACGATCAGTTCAATTAATTTTACGCCTATTCATGCGCTTGACGGAACGATCACACCGCAAGGCTGTGCATTTGAGCGTCACCACTCTGGTGCGATTGAATTGCGCAAAGAAGATTATCGTTTGATGATCAACGGTCTTGTCGATCGACCACTTGTTTTCACATACGCTGATTTGGAACGCTTCCCGCGTGAAAATCACGTCTATTTTTGTGAATGTGCGGCCAACACCGGCATGGAATGGGCAGGGGCCCAGCTTAACGGCGCCCAGTTCACCCACGGCATGATCCACAACATGGAATACACGGGTGTTTCATTGCGCACGTTGCTTGAAGAGGCTGGCCTAGATACGGCTGGTGATCTGTCAGCCAAATGGGTTTTTGTAGAGGGTGCTGACGCGTCATCCAATGGCCGTTCTATTCCAATGGACAAGGCGCTAGACGATGTTCTGGTTGCCTTTAAGGCCAATGGTGAGGCTCTTCGCAAAGAGCATGGTTATCCTGTTCGTTTGGTTGTTCCCGGTTGGGAAGGCAATATGTGGATCAAGTGGATCCGCCGTATTGAAGTGATGGATGGTCCGGTTGAAAGCCGTGAAGAAACATCAAAATACACAGATACGTTGGCTGATGGCGTTAGTCGCAAATGGACATGGGCGATGGATGCAAAATCTGTCGTAACCAGCCCAAGCCCACAATCACCGATCAAGCATGGCAAAGGTCCTTTGGTCATCACGGGACTGGCATGGACGGGCAACGGCGCGATCACGCGTGTTGACGTTTCCAAAGACGGTGGCAAAACATGGGAAACCGCACGTCTTGCCAAGCCAGGTGAGAAAATGGCGATGACCCGTTTCTATCTAGACACTGATTGGGACGGTTCTGAAATGTTGCTGCAGTCGCGTGCAATGGATGACACAGGCTATGTGCAACCAACCAAAGCACAGCTGCGCGAGGTGCGTGGTTTGAATTCCATCTATCACAACAATTGTATCCAGACGTGGCTTGTTCGCGAAAACGGTGAGGCTGAAAATGTCGAAGTTTCTTAAATCTATTGCAGTTTTTGCTGTTGTCTCAACGTCTGTTGCCACACCTGTTTTGGCGGAAAAATTTGGTTTGGGCCGTGTTGCTCTGCCAGAGGAAATCGCGGCATGGGATCAAGAAGTTCGTCCAGATGGTACTGGCCTGCCGGTTGGTTCAGGTGACGCTATTGATGGCGAAGAAATCTTTGCTGACAAATGTGCGTCTTGCCACGGTGATTTTGCCGAAGGTATCGATAACTGGCCAAAGCTTGCTGGTGGTGCCGATACGCTAGATCATGAGGATCCGCTTAAAACTGTTGGTTCTTACTGGCCCTATCTTTCAACGACATTTGATTATGTGAAACGTTCGATGCCTTTTGGTGCCGCCGGTACACTTACGGATGACGAAGTTTATGCAATCACCGCTTATATCCTGTATTCAAACGACATGATCGAGGATGATTTCGTTCTGTCGAATGAAACATTCTTTGATGTCGATATGCCGAATGCGGCGGGCTTCATCGTTGATGATCGTGCCACGACTGAATATCCACAGTGGTCGGGTGAACCTTGCATGGAAAACTGTAAGACTGACGTGAAAATCACCATGCGGGCCTTGGTTTTGGATGTCACGCCAAATCAAACCGCAGCTGAACCCGCTGCTGAGGCAAAGGTTGAAGAAACCGCAGAAGTGGCCGCAGTTGTTGAAGAGGTTGCAGCGGTTGTAGAGCCAGAAGTTGTTGCATTGGATGAAGCGCTGGTTGCCAAAGGCAAAAAGACCTTCAAAAAATGTAAAGCCTGCCACAAAATTGGTGAGGGCGCGAAAAATGGCACCGGTCCCCTGTTGAACGGTGTTGTTGGAGCAACAGCGGGTGCAGTCGAAAAATTTAAATATTCTAAAGCAATGGCATCTGCCGGTGCAGATGGTTTGGTTTGGACACCAGAAGAACTGCATGCGTTTCTTACGAAACCGAAGGCTTACATGAAGAAAACAAAGATGTCGTTTAACGGTCTGAAGAAAGAATCTGACCGTAATGCTGTAATCGAATATCTGAAATCTTTCGGAGAATAAGCAGTGATTTTACGACACTTATTCACCGCAACTCTGATTGGCGTCATAACCTCTTTTGGTGCTGTCGCCGACGGAATTGGTGACCCTAAGAAGGGCGCGAAGGTTTTCAAAAAATGTAAGGCCTGTCACCAAGTAGGTGAAGGAGCCAAACATCGCGTGGGGCCACAATTGAACGGGTTGTTTGGCCGTACAGCTGGCACATTGGAAGGGTTTAAATATTCCAAAGCAATGACGACTGCTGGCGAAGATGGTCTTGTTTGGACAGATGAGACAATTGCTGAATTTGTCGAAAACCCAAAGGCGTTCATACCCAAATCAAAAATGAGTTTTAAAGGACTGAAGAAAGAAAAAGACCGCGTTAATTTGTTGGCCTATCTTCAGACGTTTTCGGACAATCCACAGGCCGTCATTCTTGAAGAGGTCGACGCTGATACCACCGATGGCCCCGCGCTTGATGCGGCTGTTTTGGCGCTCGTTGGTGACGCCGAATACGGTGAGTACCTGTCTGGGGATTGCAAAACTTGTCACCAGACCAGCGGTGGCGATGACGGCATTCCGAGTATCGTCGGTTGGCCAACGGAAGATTTCGTCATTGCCATGCATAGCTACAAACAAAAACGCCGTCCTCATCCTGTTATGCAGATGATGGCTGGGCGGTTGTCAGACGAAGAAATTGCGAGTTTAGCCGCATATTTTAACGCCCTCCAATAAGGGCATTTTGGGAGAAAATAATGAAACTCAATAGACGTTTATTTCTAGGTTCAGCAGCGGCTGCTTCTGCATCTTTGTCAGCGCCAATGGCGATGGGTGCCGGTCACGGTAAACCCCGCGTTGTTGTTGTTGGTGGTGGTGCCGGTGGTGCAACGGCTGCGCGTTATATTGCAAAAGACAGTAAAGGCGAGATTGATGTTACATTGATCGAACCAACACGCACATATTACACGTGCTTCTTTTCTAACTTGGTTATCGGTGGTTTCCGCGACATTCAATCAATCGGTCACTCTTATGGCAAAATGGCCGCTGGTGGCGTGAATGTTGTACATGACTGGGCAACTGGTGTTGATCGTGACGCAAAAACTGTTGCTCTTGCTGGCGGCGGTTCTGTTCCTTACGACAAACTGATCCTAAGCCCAGGTATCGACTTTGTTGATGGTGCTGTTGAAGGTTGGGACCTAAGCACGCAGAACGCGATGCCACACGCCTATAAAGCGGGTTCGCAAACTGAACTTTTGAAAGCGCAAATCATGGCAATGCCACAAGGTGGTACATTTGCAATGGTCGCGCCGCCAAATCCATTCCGTTGCCCTCCTGGCCCATACGAGCGGGTTTCGATGGTCGCGCACTACCTGAAAAACAACAACCCAACCGCGAAAATCATCATCGCCGATCCTAAGGCTAAATTCTCAAAATTTGGTCTGTTCCAAGAAGGTTGGGCAAACCACTATGGCGGCATGATCGATTGGATCGGTTCTGACTTTGGTGGTGATAATGTTTCTGTTGATGCTGGTGCTATGACAGTAACCATCGACGGCGAAGTCACCAAAGTTGACGCATGTAACGTGATCCCAGCCATGAAGGCTGGTAAAATTGCGCATGATGCAGACGTAACTGAGGGCAACTGGGCGCCAGTAAATGCCATCGACATGAGCACCAAAGCGGATGCTGACGTTTACGTTCTTGGTGATTCAAGCTCGCAAGGTGATATGCCTAAATCTGGTTTCTCTGCGAACAGCCAAGCCAAGGTTTGTGCAAACGCTGTACGTGGTGCGTTGACTGGTTCCAAAGTATTCCCAGCTAAATTCTCTAACACTTGTTGGTCACTTATTGACACTAACGATGGTGTTAAAGTTGGTGCGTCTTATGAGGCCACTGATGAGAAAATCGCCAAAGTTGACGGGTTCATCTCTGCAACTGGTGAGGGCGCTGACCTACGTAAGGCAACTTACGAAGAGTCTGTTGGCTGGTACGCTGGTATCACAGCTGATATGTTCGGTTAAATAACGACAGATGGGGCCCAATCCCTTGGGCCTCATCATCCGCATAACAGGTGCGGAACAGATATAAGGTGACAATAAATGAAACATTTGATTGCAGCCGCTTTTATCGCCTTTTCATCAACGGCAAGTTTTGCTGATGAAGCCACCAAAACAATATACGATTTTGATGGGTCATTTGATGACGCCACTTTTCTGGTGGAAAGTGCCATTATCGATCAGGGCTTGGTCATTGATTACGTCAGTCACACAGGTGAAATGTTGAACCGCACCGCTGGTGACGTAGGCAGCAGCACCAAGTTGTTTGACGCAGCGGATATTTTCGTTTTTTGCTCGGCCAAGCTTTCGCGCCAAGTCATGGAAATTGACCCCACAAACATTGCATTTTGCCCTTGGGGAATTTTTGTAGCTGACCAAAATGGCAAAGTCACCGTCGGATATCGAAACTACCCCGACGGCCCCATGCAAAAAGTTCAGAGTTTGCTAGACGAAATCGTTCGCGAAGCAATCTCTGAGTAGTTTTTACTCAAATTCCATCTGTTCATAGACGCGGCCAGCATTTTTGGTGGCCAGTTCTTCAAACGTGTCCAGACGTGTATAGGGCGATTGATCCACGTAATACGCTTCTGCCAGATCACCACCATCATCAAGATGCGCGCCAATTTTGCCGCGCAGATACACCAAGTAATCGAGGGTATAACGTCGTACCTGATCCATGTTTGTTGGATGTCCGTGGCCGGGGATCACATAGGTCGCGTTCAGTGCCTCAAATTCGTTATTCCACGTTTCGACCCAATCCGCCGTCATTGTATGTTCAAAAATCGGTAAGAGCCGTTCGTGAAAAGCAACATCGCCAGAAATCACCAAGCTTTTCTGTGGCAACCAGACAACGATGTCACCGGGGCTGTGGGCAGGGCCCAGATTTCGCGCGCTGATTTGTAGACCACCAAGTTCAACGTCGTAGGTGTCGTCAAATGTTTCCGTAGGCAAGACCACGGTGGTGCCATCTGCGCGTTCTTTGATCCGTGACTGTGCGCCTTGCAATGAACGGGCGCCATATTCCTCGAATTCATGTGCCGCATCAGAATGCGCGATGATTTTAACGCCTTGTTTGGCCCAATATGAATTGCCCAACATAGCATGACCTTGGCCATTTTCATTGAAAACCAAAACAACGGGTTGATCGGTTGCGGCCTTAATTTCGGCATGCAGCGCCTTTGCCAACAGATAAGAGCCGCCAGAATTCACAACCACCACGCCTTCGTCAGTCACAATGAAACTTAGGTTGTTGTTGTGGCCCGCATTTTCATAAGTCGAGGGTGCCGTGGCCCCAATGGCACTGAACACACCGGGAATGACTTCAACCGGTTTGGCATATAGCATTGAGTCTGGATATTGATCCGCAATATCCTCGCTAGCAAACGTAGGGGTTGCGCATGTCGCTGCGGCCAAAATTGCGAATTTTACAAAATGGTTCATCTTAGTCTTCCTTTAAAAAGCGATAACCAGATCCAGTTTTTTCAACCCGCCCAAGCCCATTTCCTGAAAGGTGATAGCCAATGACCTGCATTTTGCTGTGGGCCAGTTGATCCAACAAACCAATGCGCGTTTGCGCGGCCACGTCTTGATCCTGATCTGGCCCCGACGGCCAATCGGGGCGTTCAAATGCGATGTGATGATTGCCAATACTGTCGCCAACAATCATGACAGATTCCGAACCAGAATTGACCTCAAAAGCCATGTGCCCCGGAGTATGCCCAAAACTTTGACGTGCGGCGACACCGGTCAAAATTTCCTGTCCATCTGTAAAGAATGAAATGTTATCCTCAATCGTTTCTAGACGGCGTTGTGCACCAACAGCAAAGGGAACGCGTGCATCGCCGATTGTGTCAACGGTGTTTGGGTCCATCCAATAATCCCATTCCTTCTTGCCAATCATATAAGAGGCCTCTGGAAATAGGGGATCGTCAAAATCATCTAGCAAGCCCCACAGGTGATCAGGATGGGCGTGGGTAAATACGATGTCTGTCACATCCTCTGGCGCGACGCCCAAGGCATCAAGCGAGTCTAAAAGAATGCCAGAATTTGGTGCAAAATCAGGACCAGAACCCACATCAAACAATACTGTACGTCCCTCTGAACGCAAAAGTGTGACGTTGCAGGGTGGCGTCAATTGATCGATTGGCTGATTGTACTTTGCCAAAAGAGGGGCCAGTTCGTCTTGTGGCATAGGCCCAAAAATGAAGTTGCCGGGCAGGGTTAGGGAACCATCGCTGACAACATCAATCAAAGCGTCTCCAATTTGGACCTTTGCGTTGGCAGTTCCAGCAAGGCCAATATTTGCAGCAAGTGCTGAGCCGGCAGAATGTTTCAAAAAATCTCTACGTGAATACTGCATAAGACACCCTTTTAATATTCTATTAAGTGAATATGTTAATGGGATTGTGGTTCCATAACAACCACATTGTGGGCGATGTCAGACGCAAATTGATTAACGTTTATAACTTAAAGGATCATTTTGGTCGATTGGTTCATTGATTCCAGTATGTTTTGCGTAACTACATTGTTTGCGGCATGTTATTTAACATAACACTCATTACGCGTAAGATGTTCACTCTAATTTTTACCCACAATCTTTTGCGGCAACGATAACGGCTGTGGCCTTGTCTGGTGAAGCACATTTATAAGAATGAGGATGCGTTGCGTCAAAATAAATTGAGTCCTTTGCAGCAAGCTGGTGAACATCATCATGAATGTGAATCTCTAACACACCAGAAATGACATAGACCAATTCGATCCCCTCATGTTCGTGTGGTTCCGATGCTTTTGCTCTTGGAACGAACTCAGACAAAAATGAATCAATCGGGCGATCATTGACGGGAAAATCGAGACTTTCAAAATAATAGCTGGGCATCCTTTCCATTGTATCAGGCATTTTTAATCTCTCTTTTGAGCGAACGATTTCTAAGGTTGGCGCATCACCCTCTTCAAAAAAGTGTTCTAATCCAACGCCAAAAACCATAGCGATACGCAAAAGTGTAGGCAGCGTCGGTATTACTTGACCACGTTCAATCTTGGATAACATGCCCGCAGACAAGTCAGTGTGATTCCCTAATTGTGTCAGACCAAGCGCCTTTTCGGTCCTTAAGGCCCGAATCTTTTGGCCAATGCGGTAGCTTTCTAAGCCTTCGGAAAGTGTATCTGGGATCATTATCGTCTCACTTTTTTCCTGAAACGCAACTTTTAAGCGTCAATTTTCATAATATGAAAAACTTTTGCATAAAATGCACATTTGCATTGTATGAACAAGTTTTTCACCTCATGAACATATACAGCAGCAAATAAGTTGCACGCAATAGTCTAAAAAAGGAACTCGATATGACTTTTAAAACTTCAAAATTCGCAACAATGACAGCAGCCATTGCACTAAGCTTTACTTCATTCTCATCTGCATTTGCAGCAGAAGGTGATATTGTAGACGTTGCAGTAGGCGCTGGCACATTTAACACGCTGGTCGCTGCCGTAAGCGCCGCTGATCTTGTAGCAACTTTGCAAAGCGAAGGCCCATTCACAGTATTTGCCCCAACAGACGACGCGTTCGCCGCTCTACCAGCAGGCACAGTCGAAGGCCTACTACTTCCAGAGAACAAAGATCAATTGATCGCCGTTCTAACCTACCATGTAATTTCCGGTAAAGTGATGTCCACAGATTTACAGGACGACATGAAAGCGGCAACCGTACAGGGATCCTCAGTGACTATCGATCTAGACAATGGCGTCATGGTTGATGGTGCCAACGTTGTTGCTGCCGATATCGAGGCAACCAACGGCGTTATTCACGTGATCGACGCAGTCATCCTACCGTAAGGATAAGGATCCCTCGCCCCGGGCGGAATGCCCGCTAACGGAGTGCCCGGGGCACCTTTTTATAACCTAATGTAAGGAATACCTCGATGTTACGCAGAACTTTTTTAATCGCCGCCGCCACCGCAAGCGCCATTGCCCTATCAGCGTGTGCAGACATGTCATCTGAGCCAGATATCGTAGATATCGCAGCCGGAAACAAAGATTTCTCAACACTTGTTGCAGCAGTTAGTGCCGCAGGCTTGGTCGAGACATTAAAAGGCGACGGCCCATTTACAGTTTTTGCACCAACAAACGCTGCTTTCGCGGCACTTCCTGCAGGCACAGTTGAAAATCTACTCAAGCCAGGAAATAAAGCAACTCTTCAAGGTATCCTGACATACCACGTCGTCGCTGGAAACGTTTTGGCAGCAGACGTAGTTCACCTGAAACGCGCAACAACAGTGAACGGCAAAGACGTACACATCAATGTCAAAGGTGGATCAGTCTACATCAACAAAGCGAAAGTTGTAGCGACAGACATCATTGGCTCAAACGGCGTGATCCATGTGATCGACAGTGTATTGCTGCCATAATACCGCTATTACGGTCCGCCCCATGTTGGCGGGCCGCCTCGCCCAGAACAAAATACGTTTCTGGGTATGTGCGACAGGTAAGTCCGCGCCTTCAACGACCATTGAAAAGTAACTTTTATGGTTAAGGCCGGCACAGTTGCCTCATCAAGAGCTGCTCAAAGCGGCCTTTACAACCACCTACCAACCGAGAAGGAAAAGACAATGAAAAACACATTTATTAATGACACTTGGTCAGGCGTTATGGATCACAACAAAAACCCATTGCGTAATTACCCGCTCGCTACTGCACACATGCTTATGCAAATGTTGGCCTGGATGTGGAGCGCCGTGTTCTCTATTTTAATCGGCAGCTATTTTGTGTTTGGCATCACAGCGATCGGACATGGCTTGGTAATAAGCGCGTTGTTTATTACATTGACAATATTCCAGCAGGCAGAGCAAAAAGAAAAGTCGATACTGCCCCAAGACGGAAACTAGTTCACGCAGCGTTGTTTGAAGACGTGGCAAATTGATTGGTTTGAAAGGCCAGAAATATGAAAAACCTAACTTCTGCGGTCACGCTTCTTCTTACAATAGCATTTGCTGTGTCCCCGGCGTTAACTAATCCGTTTTCTGGTTTTTTGGCCAATCAACTCCCAATTCCCCAAATTGATCCGCCCATTCAACCCGCCGGTTATGCGTTTTCAATTTGGGGTTTGATCTATGCTTGGCTCATCGTTTCGGCCGTGTATGGTTTCCTGAAACGGCCAAATGATCAAGATTGGAACGCGGCGCGAAAACCATTGATCGTTAGTTTAGCGGTTGGCGTGCCATGGTTGGCCATAGCCAACGCAAGTGCGATTTGGGCGACAATCACGATCATCATCATGGCTGTTGGCGCTGTTTGGTCGTTGATAATTTCACCCACCCGCGACCGTTGGTGGTTTCAGGCACCTGTTGGGATTTACGCGGGATGGCTTACCGCCGCGTCGTGTGTATCTCTTGGCACGACTATGGCTGGGTACGGTGTTTTGGCTAATTCATTTGGCTGGGCATTTATTGGAATTATCATCGGCTTGTTGGTCACAACAACTGTGTTAATGGTCGGTCGTAAGTCACCGGAATATTTAATGACTGTTGTCTGGGCGTTGATCGGGATCATCGTCGCCAATGGGACGGAAATTTTGCCGGTTTCAATACTTGCTGGGATCGGCGCGATATTCCTTAGCTTTTTAGCAATCCGTCTTGCTCGGCCAACATTTCATTAATCTAACCCTCACATTTAGGATTGAACAAAATGAAAAGTCACACAAAATTTCTGGCGTCGATTGCCCTTCTTTATGCATCCTCTGGAAGCGTGCACGCTCAATCGGTCTGGAGTGATGGATTTAAGTCTAACCCAGCAAAAAATTGGACCTATGTCGCTGATACAGTAATGGGTGGTCAATCAGAAGGAACGGTGGAATTCATTCAGAATGAGAAAAGATCATTCGCTCGTCTAAGTGGAAATGTTACAACCGAAAACAATGGTGGCTTTATCCAAGTTAGAAATAAACTTGGCGCGCGACCAGTCAAAGGTTTGTCGGGCATCAAAATCAATGTGCGTGGAAACGGTGAGACTTATTACATTCATGTGCGGACCAACGGAACAAGATTGCCTTGGCAATACTATCAGGTCAGCTTTGTTGCAGGAAAGGATTGGTCCGAAGTAGTTCTGCCCTTTTCGGAATTTGCACCCTCAGGTGGCATTCTATCCAAAACACCAAAGTCCGAGAAAATAAAATCCGTCGGCATAGTTGCATACGGCCGAGATCACACCGCGCTGTTAGATGTGGATAGTATAGGATTCTACTAACCTACGTAAAAAATTGCCAGATCTGTGCGCAAATCTTTAAACGATTGACAGCAATCAAATCTTTTCACATAGCATGCTGTCTAAATGTGCGATCACTTTTTCTGTTGGCGGACTTGTATCTGAAACGCCCACAAAGCTTTCTATGGCCTTTTTAGTTTTGCGACCCATTATACCATCCACAAGCCCAGTCCGAGCCCAAGCCATCTTAAGTAATCGTTGAATTGTAGCCACGTCTTTTTTTTCATCAACCAAAGCAAGTCCGCAAGGTGCCGCTGGCACGCTTGGTGTTGGCAGAGATATTTCCTCGCTGACGGGTTTGGTTTCGGCCAATTCGATTTTCGCAGGCTTTGTTAAATCAGCCGCGCTTACATCTTTTCCCACAAGTCAATTAGCAACAGCATTGGCCGCAAGAATTGCTTGTTCTGGCGGGGTATTAATATTTTGTGCTTTGCAAACCTTCTCGTCTAGATCGCATGTTACGTTTATTACCCAATTTTGGTTTTATCAGGCGATTTCAGCATGGCTTTGCCATTAGAAAACATCTTGTAAGCAAAACCGTTGATGCGGCCAGCTTGCCAAAAGGCTGGAAGCCTTACAGAGGGCACGTAGGCTATAAAATAGGCAGCATCTGTTGATCCTGGTAACGCTTGATCAAACCTATCTGAAACGCAGGGAGCGGCGCTTGCGCCCTGCCCCAACCCAACGAACGCTATTAATGCTAGACCAATTTTATCCGCTGGCAAAAATCGTGTCGTATACAAAGTAGGGTTTACCTTTGACTTGGTGTTCTGATCCGGCGGTGATCACACCTTTTAATTGAGAGGTGTGCCGAATGTGAAAATCATGCGACGCGCATTGGCTTGTCGGGCACGATATCGAGTTTGATCACCTGTTCGAGATCTTCGCCTTCGATATCGACAAGGATGCTGAGCATCGACTCTAGTGTGAAATAGGCTCGTAGGACACGAAATAGGAGATACTCTGGGAGAGCGATGATGCCTTTTGGCACACCATTTAACAGGGATGCTATGACAGCCATGATAGCGGGTGCACCAGTGGTTACAGCCACAATAGATTGCCATAAAATGGGGCTGTTGGGGTTGAACCTGAGGGCCCATTCAAGACCACCGTATATGATAAGTGGTACAAGCATTGCTCGGCGGGCAGAGTTCACCAGCATGTAAGGCAAAATGATCTTGCCGCGCAGAGTTAGGTTTCGCCCATAAATTAGGTCCCTGCAACGGGACGAAATGTGATAGATTGATCGGAACCAACGCATTCTTTGTTCACGCATGTGGTTATAAGAAGAGGGAACCTCGGAAATGTAGCGAATTTTTGGATCAACAACGGAATGAAACCCCAATTCGCCAATGCGCAACGACACATCAGTGTCTTCGCCATTCATCCCTTCAACAAATCCGCCAAGATACCGCGGTTGATGCGTCCGATAAACCACAAACATACCCGGAATGCCGACTACTCCATTCACGGCGCCCATTGCGACAGAATAGAAACCATGTTTCACTAGAACCTCTAATAAACGTGCACGATCAAACAATGCTCCACCAGGCGGAACAGGCACACCACCGACAACCCCTACGTGTGGATCGATGAAATAGGGCATAGCACGAGAGAGGTTATCCTCACCAACCAATGTATCAGCATCTACACGTACAAGGAATTCTGTTTCACAGGCATCAAGCCCTGCATTCAACGCGTTAGATTTTCCCGGTTTTGGGACATTAATTACCCGTCCTTTAGCCGCAGTGCACGCTTCCAATGTTGCGCAGGCGATATCTTCAGTTTCATCTGTAGAATTGTTATTCATAATGAGGATATTGACCTCACCCCCATAGTGCATTGCGGCGCGGTCCATTGCATTGATGGTATCCTCAATGATGTAAGATTCGTTGTGCGCGGGGACAATTATTGAAATTGGTGGGGCAAATTTTGCCTTTTTCGCAGTGATCACATCGTAAATGGCAAGGACATACAACTGACCAAACAAGACAGGAAGAAACAGGAAAACACCTGGTCCAATTCCACCCAGTAATGTCCATTCGCGCAACCATCTGACGGTTGAGAGTTCCATATTGCTAACCCAGATAGCAACAACTGCTGCAGTTACAAGTGTCACCAAAAGACGGATGATAGCGCGCATTTGACTGACAGAAATTTGCTCAATACGGATACGGGCAGGCATAAAACCACGCTCAAGCAGTTTGAACGAATAGATGGCGAAGCCAAAAAGCCCAGACGCTATGGCACTAAAATGAAGTGAGAGTGACTTCCCAATCACAAAATGTGTAAGAGCGTTTGCAAGATCGAAGGCGGCACAACCCAGCAGAAACATCACGACCATGTCCAATCCGAATAAAGTTCTAGCCCGCCAGCCTCCGTTACTGAAGGATGCAAACGAAACAAAGAAGGTAATCAGATAGATCCTGATCGCAATTGCGTGCCGCCCTTCATGGTGTGAAAAAACAACATCACGGTTCGGAAATACTGTGCTGACCGGAGCTGTGTTGAAGGCCCACAATAACACGACAGAGAGTACAGTGAAGAGGGCCAGCATCAATGGGGCTTGCAGTTGATTTACCGGTCCAGCAAAACGTTTTGGTGCGCTATCCACAGAGATGTAGTTGATCTGTTCGCGTTTGTCGTCAACGTCAGTCATAATGCCACCTCAGCCAAATCAGTACCATCAACCACGATCAATAGACCAAGGCCCTGGGAAGAAATTTTTGTATTTGAAGTAAAATTTTTGATTCCTATGCCTCCGGTAGAAGTGTCTCGGGTCACATACCAAACCTGTGCTGCGTCAGGCAAATCAATAGGCATATCCCTGGGCGAAATGACGACGATGTCTAAAGTTTCCGTTTCAGGTTTCAGATGCACCCCTCTGGGTAATAATTCAGCCAACAGATCACTCGCGGCGGCGGCGTCTACTGTACTCAAATTCGCAACAGATCCGACGCGTAACACCCCAAGGTCTAACAAATGGGCCCGCAAAACAGTCAGCGCGTCAGAAAATGTGGTGTCGCCTAGAATAAGAGAGGTGTTGGGGAGCATCTCTGCAATCAACCGCGGGGGTTGATTACAATTAGTCTGTGTTGTGCGCGACGAGGATGCTGACACCTCAATAACATTTTTGGCGCGCATCATCTCTGGTGATAACTTGATCAATGCATCAAAATGTGTTGCCGCCTGAGACAAAATAACATGTTTTAATAGCCGACCATTCAACGTCACAGTAACATTCCACCAATCATCAAGTGATTGATTGCCTAAGGCCAGGTGTATATCAAGTTCAGTAGGAACCCGCAGTTCAGGACTATTGTGTAAGTTGAAATTAGAACGCCAGCGTGTCGCCGTTTGAAAATAACGTAGACCTGCGTTTGGACCTTCTTTGGCAAATTGACGTGGCCATACTGCGTATGCTGGTTTGAGGTTAGTAAGGTTTGGTATTACCTCACGCAACTCTTTGGTCGAGAGCGCATCAGTTGCGTTTTCGCTAAAAAAATGAGCCGGTATACCTAATTGTTTTACTTTCGTAGCAAGTAACAAACGACGTGCTTGTTCATTTGGGTTTAGCCATTGTGGCCAACCGACACGCACCACACCGCCCCAAGCGTTTACACGGTCATTTATCGTTGCGAGGGGGCCATTTAAGGTTAGATAAACAGCACTTGTCGATTCGATTTCGACAAGTGCAGCAATACTAGGCTCCGTTCGGCATTGTACTTGTGGTCTACCACCTTGAAGCGAAATCGAAACGACAAGCTGTTGCCTTGCAAGCTCCGATGGTGAAAGCGGAACTTGCAAGGACAGTCCTACCGTGCCGGGATGTAGCAACACTTCTCCACGACGAACATTATCAATAGATACCCGTAGGACACCTTCGACGCCGGTTAGCACCTGAGTAGTTGCTTCAATTTGGAGGTATCCCGACATTGGGCGCACATCCATAGGTAGATTAAATGTGAGCCCTTGGTAAGCTGGCAAACCGGACAAAATTACTGGATGACCTAAATTAGACTGTAAGATACGAGCTTTATATTCGCCCGATACCTGACGTGTAGATCGTGTTTCAAACACCATTTGAGGGTGATTGATTTGTGACTGGCCAACCTGTTGCAATTTGCCCCAAATGTTCATCGACGATAGAAGAAGGGCGACACTTGCAAGAAGAAAGCCAAGTAGGCCAATGCCAATCATTCGCATTATATTCACCAATTTTTCATAAGTTTTATTGAACCTACCTCCAAGCAGGTTCAATAAGTCTGATCATGCGCTTTAGGCAACTTTGTTGGTGGTACCAATGATGCCAGGTCTTTGATTGTCAGTCCACGTGGACACGCATGGAATCATCTCATGTTTACACCGATACGAGTACTTCGCTGCAATCTGGGATGTTTCGTCCATCAAGCCGTTAGCTAATGTTACTGGCTTTAAGCCGAGGGAAATAAACGTTTTATTTGAGACCCGTAGGTCGTTTTCAGCGGCTTCATTCCGTGGGTTATCAACGTTGGCAATTTCTGCGTCAGCAGCTTGCGCTACCAAAGCGGCAAGTGAGCGAACAGTGTGCGTTTCGGTCATCTGATTCATGATCGCAACCTTGCCATCCTGAGGTGGGGGATTATTTACCGCCAGCGCAATGCATTTTACCGTGTCTTGGATGTGGATAAATGCACGTGTTTGTCCTCCAGTCCCATGTACTGTCAGTGGGTGACCAACAACAGCCTGCATCAAAAACCGATTTAGGACCGTGCCGTAATCACCGTCGTAATCGAAACGGTTGATTAGGCGTTCGTCGAGGCGGGTCTCGTCCGTTTGAGTACCCCATACGATCCCTTGGTGGAGGTCTGTGATACGCAAAAGGTCGTTTTTTGAATAAAACTGGAACAACAACTGATCCATGGATTTTGTCATATGGTAGACGCTACCGGGGTTCGTTGGGTACAGGATATCGCGTTGGTAGATCTTTTTACTGTCACCTGGGATATATACGGGCAGGTACCCCTCTGGAATTTCGATCCCATCATCATCATAACCATAGACACCCATTGTCCCAAGGTGCACAAAATGTGGGTTGAGGCCCACCTCGACAGATGCAGCTAATAAATTGTGCGTACCTGAGATGTTATTATCGACTGTGTAGCGTTTTTCACTAACGTTGCGCATCGAATAGGGCGCAGCACGTTGCTCGCCAAAATGGATGATCGTGTCAGGTTTAATTTCATCTAGTAATGCAATAACTTGATCGAATTCTTTAGCTACATCGATTTTCTTAAACGTAATTTCTTTGCCTGTCTTCTCGAGCCAGGCTGCTCGGCGTTCATTCATCGAAGCAATCGGTGTTAAACTATCTGCGCCTATTTTAAGGTCAATATCGCGCCGCGACATGTTATCAACAATTGTCACTGTATGACCGAGGTGGGAAAGGTGAAGCGCAGTTGGCCAGCCACAAAAGCCATCACCACCTACCACGATAATATTTTTATTGTTTGACATCTTTTTTATCCTTCTAAAATTAACATCCGCCAAAGCGGTTTGTGTTACTTTTATAAAATTTAGTCTTTAAGTGGCTCTAATGCTTCTGCGCAAAAGCATAGTCGTTAACGAATAGGCGTGGCTTTCATACTCTTTGGAATAGTCTGGTAATCCAAAAGACGGGTTTGGGTTTTGTTCTACGATTGCAGTTTAATTTGATACCCACGACGCAAAATCAAAGAAGTGATGCTCACGTGCAACCAATTCAAGATTGGCAAGTTGATTGGCTAGCTTAACGTGGCAAAGCATTGCGAGTGCTTCTCTTTGCTGATTCGTTGTCGTGGCGAGGAAAACCCAGATGAGCGACAATTTCTAAAAGTCAAAAATATAAGTTTCAATATATTAGATAACAGACCGGTTTAAAAAATCTAGACTTCAATACATCCTTCAGGATGGGCTTTAAAAAATACCTGCTTCGTATGCCATAAGTGCCGCCTGTGTGCGGTTTGCCGCGCCGATTTTACGGTACAGTGTTTTCATATGAAGCTTAACAGTTGGTTCTTGAATATTCAAATCACGGGCTATTTCTTTATTTGACTTTCCTTTGGTAAGCCCCTTCAGAACTTCGCATTCTCGCTTCGTTAGTTTTTCGACCAAGGGGTGCTTGGCCTCTTCATCCAATGCTGTCATGAAATCAATTGGCGCGTATTGCTCGCCCAAGACCATGAATTTTACGGCATTGACCAAAGATTTTGCTGGCAATGACTTTGGCACGAAACCTGATGCCCCCGCTTCCAGTGCTTGTTCGGCGATCTCTTTTGTTGCTTCACCAGAAATAAGGGCGACCCGTTGGCCCTGCCCAATTGTTAAGGCAGATTTCAAACCATCCAGCCCATTCATTCCTGGCATATTATAATCAAGTAAAATCAAGTCATGTGAATCGTCGCTTTTAATACGTTCAACAGCTTCGTCATATGTGCTTGCGGTGGCCGTTTGGATATCACTTTCGCTTTCAAGAAACAAAACAAGAGTGTCCCTCAATAAGGCATGGTCATCCGCAATTAAGATTTTCATTTGTCACTCCTAGTCTACAAAAAACGCCACACTCTTTAAGTGTGCCACTTCGTTGGTGCCAGTGATAGAAGAATCCGCCAATTATGTACATCCACAAGGATTAACACACTATCCATTCGGATAGAAACTGTGACCGAAAGGCTTTGTTGAAAACCATTTGCCCAACTTTCATGTCCCGCTGTTCAGTTGATCGGCGCCGTCGCCAAGGTTTTGATGGCGTCAAATCTAGGATCAAAAACGGGCTGATAAAATGACACATATTCGCAAAGCAGTATTTCCAGTTGCCGGCATGGGTACGCGTTTTTTACCTGCAACAAAAACAATTCCCAAAGAGATGCTAACACTCGTCGATCGCCCGCTTATTCAATACGCCATTGACGAAGCACGTGATGCGGGAATTGAAGAATTCATTTTTGTATCTGCCGCCGGAAAGGGTGCATTAGAAGATTATTTTGATACGGCATCCGCATTGGAAAGTCGTCTAACCGCGGCTGGTAAAACTGACGCGCTTGCGTCTTTGGAAAGAACGCGGATGGCAGAAGGATCACTTTGCATTCTTCGCCAAGCACAACCTAGAGGCTTAGGTCATGCGGTACGACAAGCAAAACACCTGATTGCAAATGAACCTTTTGCGGTATTACTGCCCGATGATGTGATCAAAGGTAAAAAGGGCGCTTTGGCGCAAATGGTTCAAGCGCATAAAAATGTGGGTGGGCACATGGTTGCAACCATGGATGTGCCACTGGCCGAAACCAGTAAATATGGTGTTCTGGACGTGGCACAGGAAAACGGCCGCCTCGCCCATGCGCGTGGGATGGTGGAAAAGCCAAATCCAAATGTTGCACCATCAACTAAAGCAGTGGTTGGTCGCTATATCCTCGACAGTCAAATCTTTGATCGTTTAGACAATCTTGGGCCGGGCGCTGGCGGTGAATTGCAACTGACAGATGCCATCAATGCTGATGTGGATCGCGTGGGTGTCACCGGTTTTCTTTTCGAAGGCGAACGTTTTGATTGCGGTTCTGTACAGGGGTTTGTTCAAGCGACTACTGCGTTTGCTTTGGACCGCGCGGACTTGCGTGATGAATTCGCGTCATTCCTAGATGACCGCGCCCTGCGACTTCGTTTAGTGGCTTAACGCCCAAACATAACCTATTGGCTAATAAACCTATCCGAAAGGATGGGTTCCTATACCTATGCTCACATGCAAAGTTTTTTTTAAAAGAATAAAGTGTTTAAATTCTTCTAAGGAATACTTCATGAACTCCCACATTCGAAATATTGTATTAGTTTTCGCGTTTTTACTTACGTTTATTACGTCTGCAATGGCTGAAGAGCACAGTTCAAGTGGGGATGTCTTTCTATTAACCATTTACTCTGAAAAAGGTGAGGTTCTACACGAATACAGTTGCGCGCAACTTGAAGCGCTAGGTACCACTACATTCAAGACAAGTACCATTTGGACAGACAGTATCCATTCGTTTACCGGTGTTTCACTTTTTGATTTCGCAAAAGAACTGGGTGTTGAAAGCGGTACGTTCATTGCAAAAGCTATCAATGACTACTCGGTTCGAATTCCGTTTTCAGACGCAGAACCAAACGGCCCAATAATTGCCTACAAAAAAGACGGCGAAAAAATGTCGGTTCGTGAAAGGGGCCCTCTTTGGGTGATCTACCCTTATGACAGCAACGTAAACTATCAAAGCGAAGTGATTTATTCGCGCAGCATATGGCAACTCGACAGTTTCAAAATTTCCCAGTAATGATTTGGGAATGAATGGGCCGCGCAAACGAAAGTCCGAATTTTGATAAAAAATCTGTTGGGTATTAGATTTAGTCGAACCATCGCCATTATTGCTGGGTTGGTTGCATTTATGGCTATCTTTTCGCTTACTTATAATGTTTCGCGCGAAATTCGACTTTTGGGTTCTGCCAAATCTGACAACGTCCAGTGGTCGCTGGCTCAAACTCAAGTTGAATTTCTTGAGTTTACAATTCAGCTAAACGAAACCAACCTCGATCTAGTAAAGCTGCGGCAACGATTTGACGTTTTTTATAGTCGGATCACAACAGTTCGCAGCGCCACGGTCTTTGAGAATTTGCGTGAAAATGCCAACGTGCGCGTCATATTAAATGTATTAGACACTTTTCTAGAAGAAACTGTTCCTCTGATAGATGCCAGCGATATTAAGTTACAGGCACAAATTCAAGAAATATCTTTGTCTGCTGAAAAAATTCGTCTAAATGTTCGAGAACTCAATAATTTAGGCCTCAAATTGTTTGCTCAGGAATCCGATGACCAACGTTTGGCTTTAGCAAATACTATGACTCGGTTGGCGTTGGCTGTTGCTAGTTTGGTTGGGGTTTTGATTTTAGCAATCTTTTGTCTGAACTACCTAAACGCTCGAATTACAAAGCGGGAAAGCGATCTCAAGCAGTCGGCTACAAGAATGAAAACGATCATGGGAACATCGCTTGATGGTGTCATCGTTTGTGACGACAATGGCATTATTCTCGAATTCAACCCTGCTGCAGAGGCAATGTTTGGTACTATTGAAGAAGATGTTTTAAAGAAAAAAATTGGTGATGTTATCGTGCCAGATTATTTGCGAGCCGCTCACGAGGCCGGTATTAAACGCATGCAAGCAAACGGTGAGAAACGGGTTGTTGGCAAAGGACGTGTTCGTCTGGAAGCAAGACACTCTTCAGATCGTACTTTCCCAGTGGAATTGGCCATTCAAACAGCCGAGACTGATCAAGGCGATGTCTTCATCGCCTTTTTGCGAGATATTTCGCACCGAGTGGCGGCTGAATCTGAACTGGTGGTAGCACGAGATAAGGCGCTTGCCAGTGAAAAGATGAAAACTGAATTTCTTTCTACAATGAGCCACGAAATTCGTACCCCACTAAATGGTCTTTTAGGCAACATGAATCTTTTACGAGATACCAATTTGAATCCTAAACAGGAACGTTTCATCGGTTACATGGAAACATCTGGCCGCCTTTTGATGAACCATATTTCAGATGTTTTGGACATCACACGCTATGATGCTGGAAAATTAAGTGCGCGTTCTGAACCTGTAAATGTTTCCGCGTTGTTTCAAGATATTGTTGATAACCAAAGTGGTGCCGCCTTTAATAACAGCACGTCTCTCACGTGGAACTGGATCGGTAATCCGATGGATTGGGTAACTTCTGATCATGATCGTTTGCAACACGTCATGATGAACCTGATCGGGAATGCCGTTAAGTTCACCAAAGATGGCGAAGTGTCTGTTTCGGTTGAAAACATTGGCAACGCCCAAGAACCCGAATTGCTTGTTAAAATAGTCGATACAGGCCCTGGCATGTCGGATGAATTGTCGGCACGGGTATTTGAAGACTTTGTCACTGGAACGACCGCCTATGATCGCGAAGTTGGTGGAACTGGGCTTGGCCTAAGCATTGCAAAACGGTTTGTCAGCGCACTTGGCGGTGAAATCGGTGTTGAAAGTGTACTGGGAAAAGGCAGTACGTTTTGGTTTAAAATGCCGGTGGAAACGGCAGAAGAACCCGCACCAATCGTTGACGAAAAAATTGCGCTTATTTCTGATCGGCCCCTCAATGTATTGTTGGTCGAAGACAACGAAATCAATCGAATAGTTGCAAGAGAAATGCTTTTGGCCGAAGGGCATTCAGTCGTTGAGGCACATGATGGCCGCCAAGGCGTACATGCGGCTAAAGACACTAAATTCGATTTAATATTGATGGATATCAGTATGCCCGTAATGGATGGGCGCACAGCTACACGCACAATTCGCAGCGAGAATGGGCAGTCATCGGATTCTGTTATCGTCGCGCTGACAGCCAACGCGATGGTTGAAGAGCAAGAAGAGTTTATCAAAGATGGTATGAATGAAATTCTAACAAAGCCTCTTTCACGTGTGGCTTTGCGAAACCTTCTTCAACAAACTCAATCTCAGAGGGAAAGTGAAGACGTTGTATATGTCGATCACACCCACAGTGCAGAAACCCGCGATGTGCTGGGCGAGGCCCCATTTTCAGAAATGATCAATCGGTTTGCTTCAGAGGTAGATGACCTTGCAAGCTACTTTGCTGGCAAAACGACGTCAGATTTTTCCGACACCGCAAAACGCGCGCATTCTATTGCTGGAGGCGCGGCAATTTTTGGGGCCGTTCAACTTCGAGAGACATTGAAAGAACTAGAAAACGCGGCGAAGTCTGAAAACCAATCCGAGGTTAAAAAACGAATTGAAGATTTCTATTCTGTCTGGGAACGAACAAAACCCGTACTTTCCAATTAACCCAAACCTTATCTACCATCTAAAATAAAACCGGCCTTGTAGAAAACATCGCCGGTTTTTTTGATTCCTTTTTGGGTTTTGCCAAGCAAATATTACGTGCAAATTTGATCGGTTTCTTTACAACAACACAGCCGTCAGCCAATGACACAGCGAAACAACACCCCTTTTAATATCCTTTCATGGAATTAACCTATCCGTTTGGGTTGTTTTTAACCCTCTTGCCCTTTTGTTTGTGCTCAACCGTTCTGCGACAAATGAGGATCCCTACCACCCCTAACGACTACGTTGGGCGGCTTGTTCTGAGGAACAATGCCGTCCAACATTTTTTTAGTAACGGACCATACAATGCCTAATACACCTACTTCAGATGTCTTTGACTTTTTTGGGACACAGCTGGACGACAGCTTAAGTGAATTTGAATTCTAGGCGTCACCCCTCCTACAACTGACGAAGCCACAAAGGTTAACGGTTTAGAAGGTGACGACACGATCACCACTGAAGGCAGCGACGATCTCGCGGCTGGTGACATGGTTGGCGATGAATGGACATTCGTGGATGGGCAATGGGTGTACAATGCCGCTGATGTAATTGTCTCGGATTATGGCGCGGATAAATCATTCAACGACACGATTACAACTGGCGCTGGCGATGACGTTCTGTTGGGCAATGGTGGGCACGACAAACTTTATGCCGGCGATGGAAATGACATTATCAACGGTGGCGTTGGAATTGATTATGCATACGGTGGAAATGGCAACGATTTAATCAATCTTGAGAATGGTAATGATTATGCCGAGGCTGGATATGGTGATGACAAAGTAAACGCAGGACATGGCGACGATGTTGTTTATGGCGATGTTAAAGGTGAAAACCTGCTTGCCGAAAACCCAGAGTCAGCCACAACATTTTCGTAATTGGCCGAAAACGGGTCTTGGACAATGACGGACACTTTTGGCCAATCAACGATTGCACAGTCCGTCGCCACTGAAATTGGCGAAAAATATACAATCGCCTTTAATCTCGCGGCAAACCTCGCCGCAGGTCACGCCACTGGCATGGTCGAGGTTCTTTGGAACGGTGTTGTTGTGGACACTGTAGAGGCGCCATCAGGAGTTTTTAAATCTTTTGAAATAGACGTTGTCAGTAATGGTGCCGAAGGTGAGCTTACTTTCAACGCTCTGGCACCCGAAGACAACAATGTTTACAATTTTGATGGTCCGATCGTTTCTTATGAAAAAGTGATCACAATTGGGGGCACAGAGGTCGAAGTTGATGCCTTTGCACCAGGACAAGCCAAACTTTATCAGGTGATTGATGGACAGTTGAATGTCTTTGATGTCAACGACAAAGAATACATCGCCGTTGGGGATCAGCCCAGCTTTAAGATCAACGCTGTTGGCTTCAATGTAGAAGACAACATGATCTATGGTATTGCCAAATCCAATGGCACAGACTCTCTAGGAAATGCCGTATCTACATCAAATGTTGTCATGATGGACGCAGCTGGTGCGACCTACCTTGTGGGTGACGGTTTTTATGCTGACTACGTGGGTGATTTTGATGACAGCGGCAATCTATGGACGTTTAATTCATCAATAAACCGCGTAAGCGTTGTTGACGTCGATGATTTTGACGCGGACGGCAATCCCAAAATTTCTCACTATCAAATTCCATCTGATCTTTTTGGTGATCGCACGTATGACATTGCTTTCAACCATAAAGACGGCAACTTTTACGCAGTCGTTGCACCAAAGAGCAACGGTGGTAACGGCAAAATTGTAAAGATTGACATGAGTGCATTGGAAAGCGGCGGCCAACCAACATTCACAGAGCTAGAAATCACCGGTACGCTTTATGGCGATGTCATGGAAAGCGGCATGTCCAAAGGAGCGTTTGGTGCGGTTTTCTTAGACGGCGAAGGCAATCTTTATTACGGCTTGAACAAGGGTGATCACGATTTGGACCCTTCAACAAGCACTGAGGGTGCCATTTTCAAAGTCATCATGGATTGGGATGCTGGTCAGGCGTTCTCTGAATTCATGTCCGAGGCACCGACGACAGGATCAAATGATGGCGCGGTTGATCCAACCTCAAGCGATGCATTTGCAGAAATCGACGCCAACGCACCTGTCCTTATCAACCAGCCAGAACTTATCAAAGTTGAAGGTGGAAATGACGTATTGAACGGCGGCAGTGGTAACGACGAAATGCACGGCAACGCAGGTAATGACATTCTGAATGGCGGCACTGGCGAAGACGAATTATTCGGTGATCAAGGAAATGACAAAATCAATGGTGGCACCGATGACGACTGGATTTCAGGCGGCCAAGGCAACGACAAACTGCGTGGCCAATCTGGCAATGACGTAATTTCCGGCAACGACGGCAAAGACTACCTAAATGGCGGTGCTGGCGATGATAACTTGATGGGCGGTGCTGGTGTCGACAAAATCGTTGGCGGCAAAGGCGCAGACGTTATCGAAGGTGGAACAGGCAACGACCACCTTTGGGGCGGCAAATGGACAGCAGATGGCTCATCAGACACTTTCATCTTCAACTTTGGTGACGGCAAAGACTATATCCATGATTTCGAAACAGAATTCGATGTCATTGACTTGTCTGGTTTGGCGACTTCGATCGAAGAATTAAATAGCGTCACAACGGATCTTGGTTGGGCTACGGTTATTGATTTGCAAAAACTAGATGGCGGCGAATTCAACGACAAGTTGGTGTTGAAATCTGTAGATGCTGATGATCTTGGTGTGGATAACTTCATTTTCTAATGACTAATAGAAAATCTGCTGCGCGGCAGAATAGTGTCGCGCGGCAAAAACACTAACGTACGACATCAAACGTTCAGGGTTTAGTTAACTAACCCAGAGCTATTTGTGCGAAAACGTGCCCTGCACCCATCGCCGACAGGAGCCCGTTTGGACCTCGCACAACCTGTTCTATCTGCTATGGACCAAAAACCATGGTAAATACAATTTCGGCATCTTTGGCGGCATTTGCAGGCGTGTTGGCCCAAGTCGCTCCAAGCGCGAGATGCTCTTTGGTGCGCTCAGAGTCCAGATCACAAATGGCCAACTGATTGCCGCCTTTGATCAAGTTCAGGGCCGCTGCCCCACCCAACGTGCCAAGTCCAATAAAGCCAATGCGCAAGTGTTCGACCCTTATTGTAAAGCCGTGAGAATTTCGTCGGTCAATTGGACCGCACCAAATTCACCGTGAAGGTTTGCAAGGGTGACCGAGTGGATCTGCGCAGCGGTGTGGGCAACCCCATCTGGGCCAGTGGCGTCATAGGCCCATACGGCATCAGAGGCATAGATCATATCAAACCCAAGGCTGCTGGCCGAGCGTGCCGCCGATTCCGCGCAATGATTGGCGGTCGCCCCACAGATGACGACCCGTTCAATGGCCGCACTGTGAAGGTCAGCCAAAAGCGTGGTGCCACCAAATGCGCTGGAGGCGCGCTTGATGATCACCTGCTCATCGCCCTGAGGTGCCGCGAACGGTTGAACGACCGCACCCGGAGCATCTGGATGAAACGGATCATCCGCATCTGTGCCATGATGATGGACGTGAATAATTTTGTCGCCAGATGCGCGGAACTGAGCTAGCAAGCGCCCAATATTGTCCGACGCTTCAGGGCAAGATCGCGCCGCCCCAGCAGCATCGTCATGGGCGAGCGCCATTTGCACATCGATAACAAGAAGAGCAGTTTTCATTATGATATTCCTTTACCTTTGGGCCAATGCGGCCTTGCGGTCGCTTAAAATTTTCTCGACGCGCTTGCCATAGATGCGCATGTTGATGTCGTCACTGATGACACGGCTTTCTTGTTCATCATAGGTCATAATTGCCGTGATTCTGGGGCTTTCACCAAAAACTTCGGTGACACCATGCAACGAATATCCACCGCGAAATAACGTGAACGTTCCAGCCCCACGATCAAACTTTTGCGCATGCGACATGTCCCCTGCCAATACGCGATCGACGGCTTCGCGGTCTTCCGTGTCATCCGTGCGGGAATTAGGAAGGAACGCAAAATGGCCACCACTTTCAGCGGCTTTCAACAGCAAAGTCACAGTGCATTCTGTCGTGTCGTAATGCCAAGCGTGCCAACTACCAGGGTAAAGTGCCACAACGTTCAACGCCTGAAATTCATCTGCGCAGCGGTAAAGCACAGGCTTTTTTTGTACTCGTCGAACAAATTCGGTCAGAATTTCTGATTTATAGAGTTGCTGCACAAGCGTGTCAGAGGGCAATTGATCGTCAGCGAGTTGTGTTGCAACATGAGTATATTCGCGCCGTCGCGGATCATCTTTGGGCAAAGATGGATCAATCGCCCCCTGATAGATATTGCGCTTGATCGTCAGTACTTCTGCGCCAGGCAAAAGATTGCTGGCTTCATCCTCAAGGGCAGTAAGAGCATCGGGGCGAATGAAACCATCAAGATTGCACCAGCCGTGTGCGTCCATGTGATCCTGGCATTCTTTTAAAAACGCCGCTCCTTCACCGCTATCGAGATCAGAAATCGGAAAGCGGGCAAGATCAACAAGGTTAAGGGCCATGTCTGTTTCGGTTCCAAGATCGGTCTTCGTCATACTGCTCTCCTTTGAAATTGGGCACCCGTTGGGTCTGTTAAGCTTTGATAAGTCGTTAAACATCAAAAGATAAACGAAATCATTTGCATCAATGAACATAAAAATTTATGACTGTTACATGAAACAGAACTTAAATCTGAATTGGTTGCGCACTTTTGATGCCGCCGCGCGCCACCTAAGTTTACGCAGCCAGTCATGACTGGGCCTGACTCAAACAGCCGTCAGCCAGCACATCAAGGCTCTTGAAACCAAGTTAGGGCAAAACTTGTTTATTCGCCGCCCCCGAAGCTTGCAGCTTACGGATATAGGTCAGGCCTATCTGATTTCGGTTCGGGACGCGCTTGAACACATCGCGTTTTCAACAAACGGGCTTTTCGGGCCGGAGTTGAAAACCTCCATCGTCGTGCGCGCCTCCGCGGCGATGATTATCTGGCTGTCGTCGAAACTGTCCTCCTTTCAAAAAGAGCACCCACAAACAGTAATCAAGCTTGAAACCTCGCTGTGGCAAAAAGAGTCAGAAAAACACCCAGTGGATGTGGAGATTTTGCTGGCCGCGGAGAACCAATCTGATCCGCGCATGGTCAAGCTGTCGGACGAGCTGATTGTGCCTGTGTGCGGGTTGCAAACATCCAGACAAATCCAAAGACCTGCGGATCTGATGCAACTCGACGTGATTCACGTCTTGGGTTTTGACGACCATTGGGCGCGTTATCTTTCGGTGAACGGCCTTCCCACGGACAAAGTTTCTCCGCGTGTCGTCGTTGATACCTCTGTAGCTGCCTGTGAATTAGCAGCAGCCGAGAACGGATGTGCCATTATGTTTAAGCGGTTTGCGCAACAAGCCATCGCGGCGGGTCGGCCTATCAAAATTGTCGGTGATCCGGTCGCAAACGGTCAGTCTCATTACGTCGTCCGACGAAACACCACCTCAACCGAGAAGCGCGCATCAACAGCGTTTTGTGAATGGTTGGCAACATGCTTTTGAGAGTTGCTCTGCAACCAAGTGAGCAAATCAAGAGACGGCTGGGCACATCTCGTTAACCGCCATTAGATCGAACGCAGCATTTGCAGTTTGACCGATCCCTGAGGGCGTCACTCCGGCCCATAGCGGACTTTGACCACTCTCACAAAATGCTGCGGTACGGCCCGTCGAAGCGGCCGTTCATGCATCTTGTAGCATTTTGACGGCCTTAACTTGGGTATGCGGACATTGTGGCCGTCGCCTTACAAAGTAATAATTTCGAACGAATTCCTCGCTGGCTAACTCGTTTGGCTGCAATCATCGATTGCGCGCTCTGCTAAGTGTGACGGGGGTCATTCCCAGATACGACGCGATGTGGAAATGGGCGAAAAGATCTTCATACCCGGGGTGGTTCTCTCGAAACCATTCTAAACGCTGCGGGGCACTCAACGCTGCAAGGCACCATTCACGACGGACTTTACGGGACAACTCTTCGCGCATTAGGGTGTTTCCCCATTCGCGGATGCTTTCGAACCTCACCATCAGATCCATCAACTGCGCAGCAGGGATCACGGCAAGAACAGCGTCTTCCAAAATTTCGATATCCACCAAGGAACAGTCATCAGAAGTTCTGGCCATATTCGGCGTTACTACAATTGGAGCGGCGTACAAGTTCAGACTTGCCTCGTTTCCTTCGGCATCCGTAACCAAGCTTCGAGCCCGTCCCCCCAGTAAAATATATTCGCTCTCGTATGTAGCCTAGACGAGCCTGCGGGACACTTGTGGGGTTACTGTAGCTTGTCTCTGAGAGCTTCGTAAGGGGTCTGCCCATTGTGCGCGCCATGTGGTCTGGCGAAGTTGTAAAACCGTTCCCACTCGTCCAGCTTGGCCTCGAGATCGACATCACCCTTGTAGCTCAGGAGCTGATAGAACTCCTGTTGATCGGATCGGTGAGATCGCTCCACTTTTCCATTTAACTGGGGCGTGCCGCGTTTTATGTAGGCGTGCCTGATCCCAACATCTTCAACATGCCAATGGAATTTGGCTTGGAACTCGTGGCCGTTATCTGTCCGCACTTCACGAATACGGAACGGGAACTTTTCAATGATGTGATCAATGAAGTCGATTGCGCTTGCCTGCGTGTGTTTCTCGTAGATCTTAAGGGCCCGAACTCTTGTCGCATCATCGATCGCGGTGAACTGGAAGCGGCGTACTTTCTCGCCGCGTTTTCCTTTGAATGTCAGAAACTTGACGTCAACTTGGATATGGTGTCCTGGCACCTGTTTCTGATAGCGTTTTGTGTGTAATTTACGCATTCGTGTGCTTCTGGGTAGTCGGTTGAGACCATTGCGCTTGAGGATACGGTAAACCCCTGCATCCGAGATTTTGATGCCGTGATAGCGCGCCAAATACCAGACGATCCTGATGGGCCCGAGGTGATACTTGCGGCGTAGATACAGAACCTTCTCCACGATCTCTGGCGGCGTTTGATTGGCAGGGTTCTTTGGAATAGATTTGGCATTCTTCAGACCAGATTCGCCATGCTTTTGATACGCATCCCGCCATCTATAGAAGCTGGATCTCCCAATCCCAAAATACCGACAGGCTTTGCGGGCATTGCCGATCTTTTCGGCGTGTTGAAGCACCCTCAATTTGCGTTGAATGTCGCGTTCTTCGTTCGTCATGGAAACTTCCTCCATCCCTAAATAAGGGAGTTTACAGGAAGTGTCCCGAGAGTCCGTACATATCTACACAGCAAAGTCACCGAGCTTTGTAACTATCTTAGTCTTATGGCCATGTTGGCAACTGTTGGTTCTGGTTTGGTTCGCGGTTCCATCAAAGACATTCTGTTCGCTGGTGCTGCTGTAACCATCGCGATAGGCAATAAGAAATACAGTGAAGGAGGTGAACAAGCATCTGCTGAAATTGAAGTTATTATAGATGCAGTTGCGGCGGTTCTGACGGTTATTGCGGCAGTCGCGGAAGGCGAAGATGATCCCAAAGTGGCAACGGCAATGACACTAGAATCTATTGGTGCATTGCTGGAATTGGTTGGGTTTGCAAAGGGAACCCCAATCGAAACAGTTACGATCCCTGCGCAATCACTATGTTATGGCGTCGCGGGTAGTATTCGTTGGGCAACCTAGACCTAACGCCCGTACAACAATATGCAGGGCCGCTTTTGGACTTGGGGTTGACGGGTAAAGGCATTGATATTGCTTTGCTGGATACCGGCGTGGATGTCGGTCATCCTGCTTTGCATGATAAGGTCGCTGATTTTGCATTCTTTAATGATCAAGGGGTGTTGGAATGCGGGCGTGCGGCATTCGATACTGCAAAACATGGAACGCATTTAGCTGGCATCATCTGTGGCGATCAAGGAATTGGGGTCGCACCAGATGCGCGGTTACATGTGGCATCGGTCATTAACTCAGGTTGGAGTTTGGTGCGAATTTTGGCGGGGCTAGAATGGGCTCTGAACTCGCCCGCACGCATTGTTGTTTTGGCGGTAGGTTCATCATGGCCCAATCCCGTCCTATTTTCAATGATTGAGGCCCTCCGGCGTGCCGGAAAACTTGTTATCTGTCCAATTGGGAATGGTGGTAAAGGAAGGGCGACAGCACCTGGGATCTATTCCAATGTCCTTTCCGTTGGAGCGGTAAATCCAAATGGCGATGTCGCAAGTTTTTCAGGCAGTCGTTTCATTGATGGGTAATGTTCCGGCCCAGACATTTTGGCGCCGGGCGTGAACCTAAAATCAGCGTCTGTTGGGCAAAGTAAATTTGTTACCCAAAGTGGTACATCGCAATCTGCGGCATTTGTAGCAGGTATCGCGGCATTGGTTTTACAGGACAATCCACATGCCACTGTTTTTGAACTTGGACGCGCCCTAAAGAACGGATGTTTTTCAACACAATTCCCAGATGTAAAGAAGCTCTCTGTATGTGGAGTGATCGACCCAATTAAAGCTTTGAGAGTTTTTGGTAGTAATTCGTTTGATGACCCAAAACATATTGACGAATTTAGGACCACGGCCCGTTTTGTTGATCCTGTTTTGCGAAGGTCCATTGCTACAAAAGGTACAAAATACCTTGGATGTGTTGTCGTTTCCCGCCAAACACCTGGGCAACAATTTTCCATTGGGTCAATAATTTCAGAAATTGAAACGGCAACTAAGGAAAAGATCGTTGAAATGCGCACATTTTGGGACGCTTCGGCAGCGCTGATCACTGCATCTGCAAGATTTATTTGTAGATTGGTCGAACACAAGGACATATTGATAGCGAGTTCACCCAAGTTAACTACCAACCCCTTTTTCTGTTAACGCACATCATCAAATTTCAATACAAATAATTTTTATGACAAGTTTGTATTATATCAAAATACGGCCCTATCTCATTAATAAATCTCAACTCTAACCTATTTTTAGGGCTTCTCCGGCCGTCTACTTCGACTGACAGTATCACTATAACTAAAGTTGTCTCGAACGATAGTTTTGGGCACAGATTAGCCCTCCGAACTGAAGCACAAACACTTGATACATAGTTATTCGAAGGTCGGCTTGCGCTGTGTACGAATTCCCTTCTCGCGCCGCCAGCGAAAGTCCGAGATGACTGCAACAAAACGGCTGCGCGGCTTGATCTATGCGGCCCAAACCGTAACGCTTGATACAACAGGCAAGCCTAACAAATACCGCCGCGTCCTTGCTAACCTTAACCTTGACGGTTTGGACGTCGGGCAATCCCTTATTGGCGAAAACCTCGCCGTTCCATATGATGGTGGTAAAAGGATCAAGTGGTGTGATGTGTTGCGGTGAAAGGTAAGTAATCTTGGAGACATCAAATATGAAAATTTCAGCAAAAGAAAAATTGAACAATATACATATTGATGTGCTCTCGGCATTTGATGAAACATTCATCATGGGGGTTGCAAGTCAATGAGTGTGACGCGCGCAATCTTAAATCGCAGCAGTGCTCGTAAAATATTCGGAATGTTCTTGTTTTCATTATTGTCGTTTGTTGGCGCCGCAAATTCACAACCTAAACTGTCTTTTGTTCTAAAAGATATGGGGTATGAAAATATTCAAATCGACGGTTGCGCAGTGACGTTCAGCAGAAGAATTGTACCTGCAATGAAACCCAACAACGGGTTTGCATTTACAAAGTTCATCGAACTGAACAGCCTCAAGGAATTCAATGACGCACAGATTGATGACGTCGGGTCCAAATTAATGAAGCAGTTTGTATTGGCTGCAGAATTTGATTCCGAATATTCTCATATATATCAAAAGACCAAGGAGTTTTATAAACTCATACACGAAAGCGAAAAGGGCATTAGCTGGCCATACAAAGACTCTCGATCCCATAATGAGTTCGTGACCTTACTAGAATACAAAATGAAACTATTTATTCCGAACTATCAATCCATGAACCGGATTATATTTTTCTCCAAATTCGGCAGCTCTACACATTTTGAACAGTACTTTTCATTAGCTCACGAAAATTTTGAACTTCTCAGCAAATTTAAAAGTGCCGTCATAGAACATTCAAAAATGCATAGTTGTAAAATTTAGGTAAGCGGTGTTTCGATACCGTTGCGCACCGCTTACGGCGAAATTATGTTATTTATGACTTGGATATGTTTAAGGAAACAGGTCCAGCTCGTGATTAAACCGCATTTTCTTGTTCATATCCGTCTCTCCTCGGTTCCAGAATTACCAAGCAAAGCGTCTACAATTCTAGGAGTATTCAGTCATTCCTATCTCTCGATCTAGCGAGTTGGAGAGGCATTGAATACAAAAAGCGGCTGCCCCCCTATTTCATAACCATTGATCAAAAGTTCCGCAGCACGCGAAGTAAGCCATTTTTCGAGTATTATTGTCGCTGAACTGTTTACATGTCTATGTCGTTCAGGATTCACCGGAATATAGGCATATTGATTGGCTAACTGGGGATCGCCTGAAAACAGCAACCCCAGCGCACCTTTATTACCGAAGTTCAACCAACTCGCTCGATCTGACAAGATATGGGCGTTCATGCTGGATGCTATATTAAGACTTGCGCCCATTCCGGAACCAACCGAGCGATACCAGCCACCAAAAGCTTCGGGATCAAGGTTTGCAGTCTGCCACAAACCCAGTTCCTTTTTGTGGGTTCCACTTTGATCGCCTCGACTTACAAAGGCCGCTTTGTGCGACGCAATTTGCGAAAGTGCTGCATCTGCGCTTTGGGCATTTTGGATGTTTGAAGGGTCTGATGCGGGGCCAATAATAACGAAATCATTGTACATAATTTCCCGTCTGTGCGTTCCAAATCCATTGGCCACAAAATCCACCTCGGCTTGTTTAGAATGAACGAGTATTGCATCCACGTCGCCTGCCTCACCCAAACGGAGCGCCTGCCCTGTTCCAACAACCAGCAACTGCACTTCCAGCCCAGTATCGGCTAAGATTTCGGGCAAAAGAATATCTGAAAGCCCTGAGTTATGAAAACTTGTGGTGACGGCAAGTTTGATCGTTTCTGCCCTTAATGAGGTGCTAAAAAGAATACAGAAAATGGCAAGTATGCGGATCATTCGACAATGTCCCCTTCAAGGAAAGATTTAGCTTCTGGTGTTTTTGGCTCTTTGAAAAAGGTCATGGCTGCGCCCTGTTCGTGCAATTTTCCGTTCAACAAAAACAAAACGTCATTGGCCAGACGGCGTGCTTGGCCAATGTTGTGCGTGGTCATGATGATACGTGTGCCGGAACTTTGCGCATCTACTAATAGTTTTTCGATTTCACGCGTCGATCGCGCGTCCAAATTGGCGCAAGGCTCATCCAAAAACAACACGTCCGGGTCACGGATTAACGCGCGCGCTAAGGCCAGTTTTTGCTGCTCGCCTCCGGACAAACGCGGGGCCGATCTATCAAGCATGTCACCTAGGTCGATGCGATGCGCCCACAAAGCAACCCGTTCAGCAATCTCGGCCTTTTTGTAGTCCAAAAGTTGCAATGGATAAGCAAGATTTTCACGAACAGACCGGCGTAACATCGTGGGTTTTTGAAAGATAAAGGCCTGTGATTGGCGCGCTAATTCGTCAGGAACTGACCAATCGACAGATCCCGAAGAAATCCGTTCAACACCATGCAACACCTTCAACAAAGTCGTTTTTCCCGCGCCATTTGGGCCAAGAACAATGGTTATACCCTGACGTGCAAGTGTAAGTTCAATGGGTCCAAGAATAACCGAACCGCGTCGTTTGACGATTACCTGGGATAAATTTGCCGACATCGTTGGATTTACCATGTGCCCTCACGTTCGGTGCGAGACAGTGCGTGGATTGCGAAGTTCACGAGCATTGCCAATGCGATAAGAACAAACCCCAACCCAAGAGCCAAAGCAAAATCGCCTTTGCCAGTTTCAAGCGCAATTGCGGTTGTTAGAACACGTGTTGCATGGTCAATATTGCCACCCACAATCATTATCGCGCCGACCTCGCCAATGGCGCGGCCGAAACCGGCCAATGCGGCGGTAAGCAACGCGCGTTTTCCATCGCGGATCAGGGTGAAAATACGTTGCCGTTTCGTGGTGTTTAGCGAGATCAGTAAATCATGGTATTCGGCCCAAAGCTCGCGCATGGCCTGGTGGGTAATTGACGCAATCAGTGGCGCAATAATGATCACCTGAGCAATGATCATGGCCGTCGGTGAAAACAACAGCCCAAGAACGCCAAACGGGCCGGATCGCGATAACAGTAAGTAGACAATCAACCCAACAACAACAGGCGGTAGCCCCATCAAGGCATTTAATGCAGCAATTGTCGCCCGGCGATAACGAAACCGGCGGATCGCCAACCATGTACCAAATGGCAAAGCAATGGCCGACGCAATCACCAGTGCTGACAGGCTGACCTGAAGTGAGCGCAGCGTGATTTCAACCAAGTCTTTATCTAAGGTGAATACAAGGAAAAGAGCGGCCTGCAGCCCGGCCCAGATTTCGTTCATTGCAACAAGGTCCTGACGTACGGCGCAGCGTTAGTTATCAAGACGAACAGCGGTACCTGTTGCGGCTTCTTGGCTAGAAAAACCAGCTTGGCCCAAAAAGCTGTTTGATCCAACAGCAATGACAGCAATGGCCACGAAGGCGATCAACATTGATTTCATTTTACTTCTCCTCAAACACCTACTCGGCGGGTGTCGCGGTTTCATTCTTGGATTGTTTCTTTGCACTTACTTCTTCGGCCCAAATCGAGTGGTGCTCGCGCGCCCATTGTTCCTCTACGTCGCCTGAAACCATTGCATCAGCGGCGCCTTCCATCCCGACCGTGCCGATATAAATATGCGCAAATATGATGGCCATCAATACAAAGCTGACCATCGCATGCCAAAGCTGTGCGTATTGCATTTCCTCATGGGGTGCCAGTGTCGTTCGCAACTCGCCTAATCCAAGCGCGCTGGAAATACCCAGTGAGTTTAGCTTATAGAACGTAGCGCTGAACATGTTGATTTCAAACGGGAACAACAATGCAAGGCCGGATACAGAGATCGACGCGCCCAGCAAAATTACAGACCAAAAGATCATCTTTTGACCCGCGTTGAATTTCTTGGCCGGTGGGTGACCTTTAGTGAATATTCCGCCGCCTTTCAGCAACCAGTTGATGTCTGTTCGGTCTGGCAAATTATGAATAACCCACATGACAAAAATCATCGCTAGGCCCAACATAAAGGCCCATGAGACATTGTTGTGTATCCATTTTGAACCGATGGCTAAGAAAGCGAAGGTTTCATGCCCAAATGCGGGAATTAGAACCTTGCGACCGAACAACGAAATTATGCCCGTTAAACCAAGCAAAATGAACGAACCTGCCAACAGCCAATGACCAAAGCGTTCAATCGCCTTGAACCGCGTTATTTTGTTGCCAGTTTTTTCGCCGTCAATCTTAATTCGACCGCGAATGAGATAGAACAACGCCAATAATGCAAGGGTCGCCAATAATAAGTACCCGCCATATGTGGCCAATGGCCCCTCGCGAAGTTTTAGCCATTTCATCCCGCCGTCTTGAACCAAAGTGGTTGCAGCGGGCCCATTATTTGATGCTGTGATATCTGCGGATCCAAAACGAAACGCGCGCCATAGATCGGGGTCAGATGCGCCCCCAAGTGTGCCCAATTGGCCATTCATGTCAGCGGCGTTTTCAGGATTACCTGTAACACTGCTGCGAAAATCATTGTCGACGTTTTCGCCATTTTGGCGGGCCAGAATATCAGCCAATGTTTGCGCACCACCTGTCGCCGAGCGATCTGGCGTTGGATTATCTTGCGCCTGTGCTGTCGAAAGAAAAGACAGGGTTAGCATCAAGGCGAGCAGAGCACGAAACATGTTAATTCCTAATTGTGTTAGTGGTTAAAAAGGGCGACTCGTTTGGATCGCCCTCTTCGTTAACGTTTACCAAGAGAACGGATCAACCGCCTTTTTGGTTATAGGCTGTACCCCAGCCCCAAGCGCCAGAACCGAAACCACGTGCAACTACACGTTCGCGGTAGATGCCTGAAACGATGTCGCCATCACCCGCCAACAGCGCCTTGGTTGAACACATTTCGGCGCAGATAGGCAATTTGCCTTCGGCGATCCGGTTGCGACCATATTTGGCGAACTCAGCTGTAGAGTGGTTTTCTTCAGGTCCACCAGCACAGAAGGTACATTTGTCCATCTTGCCACGTGAGCCGAAGTTACCAGCCTGTGGATATTGAGGCGCACCGAACGGACACGCATAGAAGCAATATCCGCAACCAATACAAAGGTCTTTGGAGTGGAGAACCACGCCTTCTTCGCTTTGGTAAAAACAGTCTACAGGGCAGACCGCCATACAGGGCGCATCAGAACAATGCATACAGGCCACGGAAATCGACCGTTCACCCGGTGAGCCGTCATTGATCGTGACAACTTTCCGGCGGTTGATGCCCCAAGGCACTTCATGCTCGTTCTTACAGGCAGTGACACAAGCGTTGCATTCAATGCAGCGTTCGGCGTCGACGAGAAACTTTGCTCTTGCCATTCTTTACTCTCCTTATGCTGCTGAAATTTTGCAAAGAGAACACTTACTCTCTTGCATTTGTGTGACCGAGTCATAGCCATATGTCATCGCTGTGTTTGCGCTTTCGCCCAACACATAAGGATCGGCGCCATCAGGATATTTATCCCTCAAGTCCTTACCTTCGAAATGACCACCAAAGTGGAATGGCATAAAGGCAACGCCTTCACCGACACGTTCCGTTACCATGGCCATAACTTTGACCTTGGACCCTTCGGCGCCTTCGACCCAAACCTGTGCACCATCACGTACACCTAGATTGTTGGCGTCACGCGTGTTGATCTCAACGAACATGTCCTGCTGAAGTTCGGCAAGCCATGGGTTGGAACGACTTTCATCACCACCACCTTCATATTCGACCAAACGACCAGAGGTCAGGATCATCGGATACTCTTTGCTGAAATCCTGTTTTTGGATTGACGCATACATGGTCGGAAGACGATAGAATTTCCGATCCTCATATGTTGGATAATCCTCAACCAGATCACGACGGTTGGTATAGAGTGGCTCACGGTGAAGTGGAACTGGATCTGGGAATGTCCAGACAACAGCCCGCGCTTTGGCGTTACCGAATGGCGCACATTCATGCGCAATCGCTACCCGCTGGATACCGCCTGAAAGGTCGGTTTTCCAGTTGGTCTTAGGCCCAGCCACGGCATCAATTGATGCACGTTCTTCTGCCGTCAACTCACTGTCCCAACCAAGGTCCATCAGCATTTGCATCGTGAATTCGGGATATCCGTCTTGGATGTCTGAATCCTTGCTGTAAACGCCTTCTGCCAACAAGTTGTCACCATCACGCTCAACACCAAAACGGGCGCGGAACGTTAGACCACCTTCTGAGACACGTTTTGACATGTCGTAAAGGTTTGGCGTGCCTGGATGCTTCATCTCAGGTGTACCCCAACATGGCCAAGGCATCCCGTAATAGTCACCATCTGCTGGGCCACCAATGGCCTGCAAAGTCGTGCGATCAAAGGTATGCTGGTTTTCCATGTGAAGTTTGATCCGCTCTGGGCTTTGGCCAGTGTAACCAATGGTCCATAGACCTTTGTTCAACTCACGCGTGATGCTTTCAACGTTTGGCACGTTTTCCGCTTCCATTTCGATGTTGCGAAGTAGACGATCGCCCCAACCAAATTTGTTTGCAAACATTGCCATAATGTCTTGATCAGGTTTGCTTTCAAACAAAGGCTCAACAACGCGATCACGCCACTGGAAAGACCGGTTTGACGCCGTGACAGAGCCACGAGTTTCAAACTGGGTACAAGCCGGCAACAAATATACGCCGTCTTCACGATCATGAAGCACAGCAGACACCGTTGGATAAGGGTCAACAACGACCAACATATCCAGCTTTTCCATTGCTGTTTTCATTTCCTTCATACGGGTCTGTGAATTCGGTGCGTGACCCCAGAAAACCATCGCCCGGACTGGGTTCGGGTTGTCGGTGTTTTCATTGTCCTCAAGCACACCATCAATCCAGCGCGAAACAGGTATACCCGTCAGTTGCTGCAAAGATTTGTCTTTGCCATCGGCACCTTTGGTCATCGCAAACTGACCCTTCAGCCAATCCGCATCTTCTTCCCATACACGTCCCCAGTGGGCCCAAGCGCCTGCTGACAAGCCATAATAACCTGGCAATGTGTGTGAAAGAACGCCCAAGTCGGTTGCACCTTGCACGTTGTCGTGGCCGCGGAAAATGTTTGTACCGCCACCAGATGTACCCATGTTGCCCAAAGCCAACTGAAGGACACAATATGCACGTGTGTTGTTGTTACCGTTCGTGTGCTGCGTGCCACCCATACACCAAATTACAGTGCCCGGACGGTTGTTTGCCAAGGTACGTGCAACGCGGCGCAATTGCTCGCCAGGTGCGCCGGTGACGCGTTCAACTTCTTCAGGGTTCCATTTGCGAACTTCTTCCTGAATTTGATCCATGCCCCAAACACGGGTGCGGATGAACTCTTTGTCTTCCCAACCGTTTTCAAAGATATGCCACAGAATACCCCAGACCAACGCAACATCCGAGCCCGGACGGAAACGCACGTATTCGTCAGCATGCGCTGCGGTACGTGTAAAGCGAGGATCACAAACAATCACTGGCGCGTTGTTTTGCTCTTTGGCTTTCAAAAGGTGCAACAGCGAAACAGGGTGCGCTTCGGCTGGGTTACCACCAATAATGAAAATGGATTTCGAATTGTGGATGTCATTGTAGCTGTTGGTCATGGCGCCGTAGCCCCATGTATTTGCTACACCAGCAACGGTCGTCGAGTGACAAATACGTGCTTGGTGATCGACGTTGTTCGTTCCCCAATAAGCTGCGAATTTGCGGAACAAATAAGCTTGTTCGTTGCTGTGTTTCGCTGAGCCAAGCCAATAAACCGAATCCGGTCCACTTTCTTCGCGCATTTGCATCATGCCATCGCCAATTTCGTCGATCGCTGTTTCCCAGCTGATACGCTTCCATTCGCCGTTTTCTTTTTTCATCGGATATTTTAGACGACGCTCGCCGTGGGCGTGTTCGCGTACCGATGCACCTTTGGCGCAGTGCGCACCAAGGTTAAAGGGGCTGTCCCAACCAGGTTCTTGACCTGTCCAAACGCCATTGCTGACTTCTGCTATGACGGTGCAACCGACAGAACAGTGGGTACAGACTGATTTAATTGTTTCAACAGCACCATCTGCTGCTGTTTGGGCCGAAGCTTGGGTGACAGAGCCACCTGTAGCTGAAATTGCCACTAAGCCGCCGATGGCCAGTCCAGATCCGCGCAAAAACGCACGTCGATCGACAGATTTTTCTGCCATGTCAGACAGGATACCGGTCCGCTGGGGGCGTCGCGCAACCCCGTTGGTCTTTTTCCTTAGCATTGTAGTTCCTCCCTTGCTAGCATGAGAAATTCCCAGCTTGCTTGGTTACTTTTTAACTTCAGACAGTCGGGCGTCACGCAACCAGTCGTCTAAAGGTCTTGAATGAAAACGTCCTAGAAACGGGCGCTTTCGAGGTATGCACGAACATGTGCGGTGTCTTGCATTTTGTCAGACAAAGGATCAGCGGGTGCTGCCTCTGCTGTCGTTGTGCCACCAGCAAGTGCTACGGCGGCAATTGGCGCGGTAGCTCCGGCCATCTTTAGAAAATCACGTCGGTTTCCACCGTCTGTTTTCTTAGTCATGGGATGTCTCCCTCCCTAGTTGTGACGAGCATCCTCGTCGGTTCCGTTGGCCGTTAGGCCGACGTCATTCTGAACGCCTCGCGCTCAATCTCCATGAAAGCACGGCCCACACTGCCGAGTGAGGCATAAAGAATTGAATTCTTTGCCGCTTCCAAATCTGAAAAGAAATGCCCCGCCCATGGAGCAATATGTTTGTTGAAAAAATTCTTCTGATCGCTTTGCGAGGCTGGTGCGCCGAAACGCCCAACAATCATACCGCCCATCATTTCCATAAGGGACGCGATGTTGTCTTCTGGCTCATAAACATTTTCGGCCCGCGTTATACCACGCACCGCCATGTCGTTACGCAATGTCGCCAAGGGTTTTTCGTTCAAAAAGCCGGTTAGATAATAACTGGCATAAGGCAATAACTCACCCCGCCCAAGACCAATGAACAGTGCGTTAAATTCGCTTTCTACCTTTTTTGGTTTACTGGCTTTTGCCACCCGAGAAAGGCCTGCGATTGCTTGTCCTAAATCACTGGTGTCCCCTGAAAGGCCCGCACATTGATCAAGCAAAAGTTGATCAGGGGGTCCTGAAAACATCAGACCCAGAAAATTATACAGATCTGCACGCAAACGATCTTCTTGTGCTACTTCTATGTCTACGGCAGCATTCATGCAGCACGCTCCTCTTTACGGAATTTCATCCGGCGCGGCGTTGGTGCGGCATATGCCTGCGTCTCTTCCGGCTCAAATATATCGGGTTCTTGAACTTCAGCGTCTATGTCTTGTTCCGCATCGGCAACCAAAACATCGTCTTCGGCTGGTTCGTCTTGTTCAATGTCATCTTCATTGGGGTCAGTATCATCCGACGCCTCTTCGGGCTGTGGTGGATTTTCACGCAACTCTTCTTGACGCGCCATTTCCTCAACATGTTTCAACATGCCTTTGCCAACTTGATAAGCCGTTTGAATATTTTCTATAGCCATTGCTGTATCGGTGAAATCTTCGCCATAATCGACCAACATATCAACATTCGCTAACACGGGATTGCTGCGCCACAATTGGCGCAATGCACGGCGGCGAATACGATCCGGTACAGCCTTGGCCATAAACACAGAAAAATCGTCGCCTTTTTCCAATGTTTCTGGATCCGGCAATTCCAGTTCTTCCAGAATTTCGCCGTCGGTTTTTTCCTCTAAGACGGCATGATCTTTGGCAACCGCCCGCGCCTCTAGTTCGGCGGCTTTCTCTTCTGCTTCAGCAGCTACGCCCGCACGACGGCGGGACCAAAAGTTTTGCTCACCGCTCAATGAACCGTCTCCTTACGAGAAGGGGCGCGATATACATCAGAAGCTTGGCGAATTCGTGCGTCGCCAATTCCGTCTTCTTTAAGATCAATCCGTGCCTTATTGCGCCGCCGCTTAATGAAAACTTCGTCCTCATGGTGCAATTCGACAAAATCACGAATCCAAGCAACCAGCCCTGCTGGCATCGGAACCTTTTCAACCAGCTCCTCACCCGTATCGGCATAGTCTTGCGCCTCATAAGGGGATGCCGTGGCCAAAAGCACTTGCAAAGGATTTTCATCCTCACTTGCGCGCATCACAACATAAATCGCAGGCACCTGTGCTGACAGGCCATGCAAATATGCCTCGGTATCGGTACGAAATAGTTCTAGCGTTAAAGTTGTAGCGTGAAATTCAACGGTTTCGCCATCACGGCGCAACTCTTTCCATTCAGCGTCATTTGCCCCAGGTAAAACGTCAGTCGCCTTCCAAACATACTTGGCCCACCGCGTAACACCGGGCTCTCTTCGGATCACTATCCCCAAAGGCATCGAAATGGATTTCGAACAAGGCAGAATTATTGACACTCCCAGATTCTTTAATGACGTGGAGTAAGTTTAGGCGAAAAATGCCCATTCTCAAAGCTTTATAAATTAAGACCTTAGTCGCATTACCAAAATTGTCCAACAACGCAACGTCCAAGCGCAATAGCGTCAATAAAAAAAAGAGATTACAACAATAATCAAAAATTGGATTATTTGAATGCTTATGGAAAATGATCCACAACAATCAGGATTCGACTCAGAATAAATTTAATTTCGGTTTACGTGCGGGAAAAAACAATTCAAGTTGCTCTGCGCAAGGTGCGATCAGGCAACAAACAGGCAACTGCAAGGGAAAATGCAAATGGCGAAAAAGCTAATTTTATGTGATTGCTTGGGCAGTCAAACATTAGATGCTGACGCCATTTCAAACGGATCCGGACTTGCTTGTTCCAAAGTTTTCACCAGCCTTTGTCAGGATCAACTGAACGATGCCGCGAAAGAAATTGCCGAGGGCAACGCGATTATTGCCTGCCAACAAGAGCGCCAATGTTTTACTGATCTTGCCGAGGAAATAGGCGCGGATACGCCCGGTTTTGTCGACCTTCGTGATCGTGCAGGCTGGGGTGACGGGAACACGGCCCCAAAAATGGCCGCTTTGGCCGCCGAGGCCGTGATGCCGTTGGCCATGGGCAGGTCTGTCGATGTAATTTCAGAAGGAACATGCCTAATTTTGGGCAACGCAACAGCAATAGAAGCCGCGGGTCAATTATGCGAAACCTTGGCTGTAACGGTTGTACTTGCCGATGCCGAGGAAATCTCACTTGATCGCCGTTTTGATTGTGCTGTTGGCACCATCCACAGCGCAACCGGCGCACTTGGCGGTTTTTCGGTAAAATTCTCAAGATTACAGCAACCTCTTACTGGCGGGCGCGGTTCCTTTCAATTGGGTGAAATGCAAGAAAACGCGTTGTCGGATTGCGATATTATCTTGGACCTGACAGGTGGAGCCGCCTTGTTCCCTGCCCCCGAAAAACGCGAAGGTTATTTGCGCGCAGATCCCAAGCATCAACCTTCGGTCGACAAGGCCGTTTTAGAAGCGTCCCAAATGATCGGTACGTTCGAAAAACCCCTATATGTTCGGCTTGAGGAAAGCATGTGCGCCCACAGCCGAGCCGAGCAACCGGCCTGTTCAAACTGCCTTAATGTATGCCCAACAGGTGCCATTGTTTCAGCGGGCGAACACGTAGCAATTGATCCCATGATTTGTGCAGGCTGTGGCGCCTGTTCTGCTGTATGCCCATCGGGTGCAATCAGCTATGATGCGCCGCCCGTGGAAACCGTATTTCAAAGGCTTTCATTGCTTGCCTCAACGTACCGCAAAGCAGGCGGCCAAGACGCGCGATTGCTGGTACATGACGCCGATCATGGCATGGAAATGATTTCACTTGCGGCACGTTTCGGGTGCGGATTGCCTGCGAATGTGATCCCGCTTGAGGTGGACGCCCTTTCTGGCTTTGGTCATGCCGAAGCATTGGCCGCGCTGGCCTGTGGCTTCAGTCATGTCGACATTCTGATTTCTCCGAAAACCGATCTTGATGTTGTTGAAAATCAAACAGAAATTGCCGTTGCCCTTGCAGGAAATAACAGCGTTTCATTGTTACAACCTGCCGATCCGGATGCCTTATGTGAATTGTTAAGTGAGGAACTTTCCCACCCGATTTCGTGTGATCCGATCTTACCACTTGGCAGCCGCAGACAGGTTACACGCCTTGCCGCCAAAACACTTAACCCCGATGAAACGATCATCTCATTGCCCGAAGGCGCCCCTTATGGTGCGGTCGTAGTCGATAAGGAATCTTGCACGTTGTGTCTATCGTGCGTGTCGCTTTGCCCCTCAGGTGCATTGGCGGATAACCCAGACATGCCCCAGCTAAGGTTCCAAGAAGACGCCTGTTTACAATGCGGTTTATGCAGCAATATCTGCCCTGAAAATGCCATCACATTGGCACCACAGATGGACTTGACGGACACTGTTCTTTCTCAACGTGTTGTCCATGAAGAAGAGCCGTTTCCATGCGTCGAATGTGGGGCCTTATTTGGCGTCAAATCAACGGTGGAAAAAATCACGGAAAAGCTGGCTGGAACGCATTCAATGTTTGCCACGTCAGATGCCGCAAGAATGATCCAGATGTGTGACAATTGCCGAATTCAGGCGCAATATCATTCCGATGATAATCCCTTCCAAAGTGGCGAAAGACCCCGCGTGCGCACGTCAGAAGATTACTTTTCAAAACGCAAGGATCACTGACTTTGAATAGGCGCCCCAAGGTCGGCTGGCGCGATTGTCGCGACATAGGCTGTGATCGCTTCAATCTCTTCAAGCGTCACCTCGATCGGCGCAATTGGCGAGGGCAGATGGCTGGCAAAAGGATCAGTGACGTCTTTAACTTGTGTAAAGGCTGGATGCGGCTTCAACACATAAAATGCCTCAAATCGATTTTGCCAATCGTCAAATCCGCGCAACAATGCGAAAGACGGCGTCGACCCAATTGCCTTCATTCGATTGGTGTCGTTAACCACATGGCAACGCCCACATTTTTTCAAACCGACGGCCTCGCCCATTACGGCATCACCAGTAATCGCGGCAACTTCGGTGGTTTCTTGAATGCTTACATCAGCACTGAACATTGGCGTTCCGTCAGGCTTAAATGCCTCAATAGTGCGTTTGCCAATGTCAGACAAAAGCCATGCCTCAAAAACATCAGTCATTGGGCCTTTGTTTGCATCAAAATGCCAGACCGTATCGCCCTGCGTAAAAACCGGCACACCTTTATCACCAAACGCCGCGTCGCCAGCCCCAGTAATCGGTTTAATCCGAATGCCTGTCTTCAAGGAAAACCTTGGCAACAGATGCTTAATAAAGCCGCTGTCAGTCAATACATCGGGTGTTTGAAGGCTGAAAGTCTTATCCTGTGCCAAAACCGGCCAAGAGAAAACGGCAACCGAAAAGCAAGCCAGCGTCAGTTTTTTGAACATCTAAAACACCTCACCCCAACTCATCCAGTTGCATATCAACTTACAGCCGCTAGGATGAAAACGTCAACAATTTCAAATAACCAAGGGTTTCAATCATGAGCGATGATCAAAACATGTCGATGCGTAAATTTCTAAAGCAAGTCGGGGTTACATCCCAACAAGCGATTGAAGAGGCGATGCGCAACGCGGGCGATACCGCGGGCAAAAGCTTTGAGGCCAAAATGGTTTTGACAATCGACGGCATTGAACTTGAACATGTCGTCACTGGCACGATTGAAGGTTCCTAAAATGAGCCTAACACGAGAAAGTGTGCTGACGTGCCTTAAGAAAATCAAAGCACCCTCTGGTGTTGATATGGTCGAAGCCGGACTGGTCCGCGCATTGAACGTCGAGGATGGTGCTGTGCGGTTCGTTATGGAAGTTGACGCCCCTGCCCCGTTTGAGCCAGCCAAAGCCGAGGCCGAAGCGGCGCTGTCAGAACTTGGTGCCACATCCGTTTCCATTGTGATGACCGCGCATTCAACTCAAGCCCCACCGCCTGACCTTGGCCTTGCTAAAAAAGCCGCACCCTCTGGGCCAGAAAAAATTCCCGGCATTGATCGCATTATTGCCGTAGCATCGGGCAAAGGCGGTGTTGGCAAATCCACAGTCGCCTCAAATCTGGCCTGTGCATTGGCGGCAGAAGGTCGTCGCGTTGGCATCTTGGATGCTGATGTTTATGGCCCATCCCAACCCCGCATGTTGGGTGTTTCAGGACGACCCCAAAGCCCTGACGGCAAACTTATCTTACCCTTGCGAAACTTTGGCGTGACGATGATGTCTATCGGTCTTATGACCAACGATGACCAAGCGGTTGTTTGGCGTGGCCCTATGCTGATGGGTGCCTTGCAGCAAATGCTGACGCAGGTTCAATGGGGTGCTTTGGATGTATTGATTGTTGATCTGCCACCGGGCACTGGTGACGTTCAAATGACATTGGCTCAAAAGGCGCACTTGGATGGTGCTGTGATTGTGTCCACGCCCCAAGACGTAGCGCTTTTGGATGCACGCAAAGGCATTGATATGTTTAACCAATTGGGCACGCCCATTATTGGCATGATCGAAAACATGAGCACGCATATTTGTTCGCAATGTGGGCACGAAGAACATGTCTTTGGCCACGGCGGCGTCGTTTCAGAGGCTGAAAAACTTGGCGTACCACTTTTGGCCGAAATTCCGTTGCATCTTGATATTCGTCTCGCGGCGGATGGCGGCGCACCAATTGTAGTTTCCAAACCTGAATCCGCTCAGGCACAGGCATTCCGCACGGTTGCCAAGGCCCTTATTGATGCAGGAAAAGCATGACAACACCCAGCTTTCCCCCCCTTTTTAGCGGATTAGCCGTCGAAGGCACGATTGACCCCTTTGACAAAGCCTGTGCCGAGGCGTTGCGCGGCTGTGACGCTGGATTGGTTGTCTATAATTTGGGCGCACACACCTTACGGGCCTCAGTCGTTTTTGCGCCTGATGTTTCGCTACAAGACGCCATGGCGATGCTTCCTTTGTGTGGGGTTGGCTTTCAAAATGCTTTAGGTGCATTAGCCCCTCCCGAGGTGGCTGTTCATCTTAATTGGAACGGTGCTTTGATGATTAATGGCGCAAATTGCGGCAAGCTTCGTGCTGCGGCTTCGGGAAACGATCCATTGGTTGAACCGGATTGGATCGTCATAGGCCTAGAATTACCCCTTTGGCCCGACAGCGACGATACCGGCGATCAACCCGATCAAACGGCACTTTATGCCGAAGGATGTGCGGATGTTAACGCGGTTGATTTACTTGAATCATGGATCAAGCATTCCTTGGTCGGCATAAACACGTGGACGGATGGTGGCGTAACCTCGTTACACCGTGACTGGCGCGGGCTGGCGCATGGTGTCGGCGAAAACGTCGCGATGAAGGGCCTTAAGGGTACGTTCCTTGGGATCGACGAACGTTTCGGCATGTTGCTTCGCGATGAAACTGATACACATTTAATCCCGCTTACACATTTGCTGGAAGAGTAAACTCATGAAATTAGCACGCGCAATCCACTTTGATGAAAGTGACATGAACGTTTTTCACTCGCCAGCGCGCACCGGCGAATGGTGCCTGTCAGGTGGTTTTGAATTCTCAAACTGGACCGAAGGTGATTTGACGGGCAAAGCACGTCAGGCGTTTTCAAACGGATGGCTTGGCGGCGAAACATTCGGGCGCGTCACCTTTGTTGCAGTCACGCAAATCGAGCCTTTTGAATTGGATGCGCTTGTCAAAAACTTGGCACAACATTTTGTCCAAATGTACGGCGCTCCATCAATTGAAGCGGCGTCACAAGTTGCGCTGGACGAGCTTCAGCATATGGCCGAGCTTTGCGACGAACATGATGCCAACACATTGGTGACCGTTGCACGCGAATTGACGGATTCAGGTGTTAAGGAAAGCTTTCGCACTATCGAACCTCGGGCCGCTGGGTTGGATCAATTCGCTATTCACGGCTCGTTGGATGAAGAACCGCACAGTCACTAACCCTTGGGGTGTTGAAAGCGATTTTCTTGGGTAGCAGCGCGCATTGTGGCATGTTTAAACAAAAGTTATTCTTCCCGCGCTAAGCGCGCCGGGGGTTTGATTTCGATCCCTTTATTGAAATTTATTGTGAATTCTGACCAAGTGGTCGACGTATTCAGAATATTTTCCATTTTGATACATCCGGTTGTGTCCGGTGACAGGTCCACAATACGCCCGTTTCAAATGCTACTGGTGCAATGGCTTGTTTCACCAACCCTGCAATAAGTTCAACTTTGCCTTAAAAGTTGAGTGAAATATCCCGATGTTTTGCATTACAGCCAGCCATAAACAGCGCCTGTTCACGATTTAAGCGTTCTTGCGAACGAATGCCTAAAGTTGGGCGAATGGCCTCAAGATAGGCATTAAGCTTTGGTCGTAAAACAGTATCCGCTTCGCTGCGCCATTGGGCTTGTTCTTCATATGCGGCAACTGCCTTGTCGTATTGAACCAATGCTTTTTCACGGTCAGGGTTTCTTTTGTCTTTCAGGGCGCGGCGCGCCTTGGACAACGCGGATTTTACGTCACCAGCACCTTCAACCTTACCAAACGCTTTGGACAATTGGTTTACCGTCTCATGAGCGTCAGCTTCTGGTGTTGTTTCAATGAAGGATTTTAGATCGCGAAGCTGTTGCTCAAGGGCGGCAAATTCAGTGTTGCCATCTAAGATTGCCAGCAAGTCATTTGGGCCACTCCAAGCGCTGTCTGCATGTCGTCGATATGTCGTACGGGCCTTTTGTTCCGCTGTGGTCATTGTGGCAAATTCTTCGTTTACGGATACCCAAGTATCAGGAACGTCCTTTTCTAAATGCGCCACTTCATCCGCAAAACCAGCTCGGATCACTTGCAACCTATCGCGTTCAGCTTTTTCACTTTCGTCACGTAAACGACCAATTCGCGTATCCAAATCTTTGATTTCTGCCTGCACCACCCGCACCTGTTTTTCGATGCTACGTACATAAGAAAGTTGTGGGCGATAGTCATCCGCAGCGGCGTTTACGGCCGCTGCGGTTTCCGAAATACGCGGCAATGAGATCAAAGCAGTTTCTCCACTTTCAAATCCCTTTGTCAGATCTTTGGCCAAATCTTTTGGCAATACGGTAAGGTCCATATTCAAAGCATTTGCCACGGTCGTTGATAGATTGCCATCAAGGGCAACCTGATCACTAACATATTGCTCAATACAATGTTGTAATTTTGGATTGCGCGGTGGGGGCGCCGTTTCCGACAAAAACGACACACGATTGGGCAAATAATTCACCAGTGGCGGATAAAGACCAACGATGGTTAAGGCGGCCAACTGCAACCCAATAAAGGCAATGACGCCCTTATACATCGCGATGGTTTTCACGGCTTTGGGTGCAACGCCACGCAGATAGAATAACGCAAATCCAAACGGCGGTGTCAGGAATGACGTTTGAATATTCAGACCGATCATTACACCTAACCAAACGGCGGTAATATTCGCGCCGGGATCTGCCAGCAAAATAGGCGCAACAATTGGCACAACCACCACGGCGATCTCGATGAAGTCCAAGAAGAAGCCAAGGATGAAAATAACGGCCATAACGATTATGAATTGCGTCCAGAAACCACCCGGCAATGAATTTAGGAAATCACGAACCAGTTCCTCGCCACCAAAGGCACGGAAGGCGGCTGTTAGCATCGCGGCACCCAAAAGGATGATGAACACCAGCGAGGTGGTTTTAGCCGTTTCCAACATAACACCATGCATGGTGTTCCCAATGCGTAAAACGCGGGCGCCGCTCCAGACCAGGGATATGATCAATAGAAGTGTGGCAAGCAAACCAAGCTGGATACCAAACCAATCTTCGGCCGTGTCGATAGACTTAAGGTTCATCTCATAGCGATCCAGCACGAAAGCCAGCATTGCCAACGCAATCAAACCCAAGATGGCCGGAACATAAGTTAACTTACCGCCATTTTCATGCAGCCTGTAACCAGCCATGATCATCGCACCTGCCGCACCGATCGCACCCGCTTGGTTCACAGTAGCCACACCAGTGATGATAGAACCCAGAACAAGGAAAATAAGCGTCAAAGGTGGGACAAGCGTAAGGGCGACTTGTCCCCAAAAGGCGCGGTTAAACTTGCTATCGCTTTGCACCGCAGGGGCCGCTTTGGGGTTAATTACCGCATAAATCAGAATGTATGCCATATACAGCAGAACCAACAGAATGCCTGGAACAAAGGCCCCAAGGAACATTTCACCTGCCGATGTTGACGCCACATCAAATGCTGACGGCATAGATAGTTCACCTGTTGCCTCTTTGTGCAAGGCTTTGCGCGCTGTGGATGCTTGGTCAGTGGCCGAGGCCAATTGATCCGCCAAAATAATCAAAACGATCGATGGCGGAATAATCTGACCCAATGTACCCGACGCGGCAATTGTGCCTGTCGCCAAAGAAGGTGAATATTTGTTGCGTAACATTGCTGGCAGCGAAATCAGGCCCATGGCCACAACGGTTGCCCCAACGATGCCTGTTGTTGCTGCAAGAAGTGCGCCCACGAAAACAACGGAAATACCTAATCCACCGGGAACTGGACCAAATAATTGGGCCATTGTCACCAACAGATCTTCGGCAATTTTTGAACGCTGCAACATGATGCCCATGAAAATGAACAATGGGATCGCAATCAGCGTATCCCGCTCAACCTCCCAATAGACCCCTCGAAGGTTTGTTACCCCCGCTGACAGCCATTGTTGCGGGCCACCTGAATGGAAATAGGCATCCGTGTTTCCGTCAAACAGATAGCCAGCACCTGCTGCTAACCCAATGGTGATGATCGCAGAACCAGGTAATGCGAAAGCCACTGGGTAACCAGAGCCAAGTGCGCCAGCCATAATAAGGACGAGCAGTGCGAGAAAGAAGAGTTCCATATCCGTTGTCCTTATTAATGAGCCGCGGGCGTGACTTCACGGTGCCCGTCTTGGTCGCGCCAATCGGCAACGGATTCAAAGAAATAGCTGACAAATTGGATCAGCATTGTGATGGCGAAGATGCCCAAAAATGCCGCCATTTGATATTTGATGAACATCCCAGTTGAACCAGATTGCGTCACTTCAAAATTGGCAACAGGGCTGTTGATGATTGACGTTTTGCCGTTAAATCCAATGTAAATGATTATCCATGCCGTGGACATACCCAACAAGATAGATCCCCACGCATTCAGGAACCCTTTGGTGGTTTTCCCAAATCCGGCGTAGAGCACGTCAACACGTACGTGCCCTTCCTCAAACAACGTATAGGCCGAGGCAAATAAGAACAACGCCGCATACCAATACCGAACAAGGTCACCCATTAGCGCCTGCTCATAACTGAATACAAAACGCGAAATAACGATGCCCAATTCGGCAGCCACGATCATCAACGCCAACCATGGAAAGCCTAGCGTTCGGGTGAATAGAGCGACGAACATGCCAGCAATGATCAAAGGCACATGGATATTAGGCCCAACAAATTGCGCACGTCCAAGATTGGTCACGGTGGCATCTGCAAAGATCAGCTCTAACAGGCTTTCAACGCGTCCCAGTGCGATAAGAGCGTCAACAATGCCGACCAGCAATACAATCCAAAAAGCCGCACGAATAATATAACAATTAAATGCGTGAATGCGCATCGCATCACGTCTAAGTGGGTTAGAAGGCGATCGTTGAACATAAAAAACTGCAATGGCAATTGCCACGACGTAGACGGCCAAATTAATCAATGCAGGCATGCCGCCATCACTGAAAATCGCGAAAAAACCGGGAAATCCCCATGCAACGATCAAAACATTATTAATCAAAAAGGCCGCTAAAACTGCCAGCATGATCCACCCAAAAGTGCGAACAATCGGCGCCGTGGGCAGCCCTTGATCCATCCCAGTTTCTTCAAACGTTGTGCTCATCGAATTCCCCAAGTCAAAAGACACTTCTCTACCAATAAAAATTGGGAGTGCGTCTGTCTATCAATCGTAAAAACGGGGCCAGAAAGGCCCCGTTCTGTTTTAACCTGTCAGATTAACCTAGATCCAAAACCCGGTTACGCTGGTTGACGAATGTGCCTTCGAAGTTGGCCATAAACTCACCAGTTTCACGCAAAGACGCTTGGAACGCATCATCGATTTTTTCCGCAAGTGGAGAATGTGCGCGAACTTCTTCGAACACTTCTTCTGCGGCTTCACCGAATGCATCCCAGATGTCATCGTTAAACGCACGAATTTTCACGCCGTGATCATTAACCAATTTGGCTAGGAATTCACCGTTTTTCGCGATGTTTTCTTCGTGTGATGCTGCATGCTCTTCGTTACAAGCGGCTTCGATGATGGATTTTTCGTAGTCTGACAAACCATTCCAGAAATCTAGGTTCATACCGAACGCAAGACCACCACCTGGCTCGTGCATACCACCAGTATAGTAATACTGAGCAGCCTCATAAAACTTCATGAAGTAGTCATTGTATGGTCCAACCCACTCTGTCGCGTCGATGGCGCCAGAAACAAGGTTTTCATAAATCTGACCACCTGGAAGTGATACCGTTGATGCGCCCAATTTAGTAAGAACCTGACCACCAAGGCCGGGAATACGCATTTTCAGACCTTTGAAGTCATCTGGTGATTCAATCTCTTTGTTGAACCAACCGCCAGCTTGCGTACCAGTTGACCCACAAGCCAATGCTTTTAGACCGAATGAACCGGATAGTTCGTCCCAAAGTTCTTGACCGCCACCGAATTTGATCCAAGCATTCCACTGTGGTGTGGACATGCCAAATGGCACAGATGTGAAATAGTTAAACGCTGGGTGCTTGCCGCCCCAGTAGTAATCAGCCGCGATGTAGGCTTGGCTGTTGCCAGATGCCACTTCGTCAAAGCTGTCAAATGCACCAACGCGTTCGCCAGCAGCGAAATATTCAACGTTGAAGGCACCATCAGAAAGTTGAGCAATGCGCGCAGCAAGGCGCTGAGCAGACGTTCCCAAACCTGGGAAATCACGTGGCCATGTTGATACGATTGTCAATTGTTTCGCAGATTGGGCAATGGCTGGTGATGCAACAGCAACTGCACCAGCGCCGAGTGCGGCACCCTTTAAAAACTTACGACGTTCCATATATTTTCTCCTCCGAGTTACTTATTCTTTTTATTCGACAGAATTGCCAAACAGTGAAACCGGTATTGACGCTCCTCCTCGAGACAAAACCAGATTCGACTGCAAACAATGTGCCCGATACAAGACAAAGCATTCAGCGTAAGAAATATCAAGTAAGCTCTCAAATTTGCGTTGAAATAGTTTTTATCCTACTGGACGAAATCCTCCCACATGATGGGTGCAGTGCTTTTGTCAGCCATGTACCCTTGCCTGATGAATGTCTATCAAACACGCGCCCGACCAATGGCAAACCTTGTGAGACAGCACCCCACATTTCGCCAAGCCCAAATCATTAACCGCGAAGGTCTGGATATGGATCGTTCCTCATTCGCCGGTTTGGCCCATATCAGGTGAAAGTTAGCCCCCCTCAGATCGCTTGTTTTGCAAACAATCACCGTTCAAAGAATGTGTTCAAGTTCCAAGGGCCGCATGTCGATGAACAAGCCGCCCACCGCAACTGCCCAAATTCACAAGCAGAAGGATATTGAATGGTTACTACCTTGAAAATTTGGGAACTGGTGCAAGGCTTCAGCTCTTACAGTCCCGCGAAAGCAGTTCATCAATCTTGTTGAGCTTGGCGGATTCCATGAGAGTGAAAATGGTGTGCGCGGGGGGAATTCGATTTTTGAGCTTAGTCAATAAACCCTCATCATATTGTATGTACTCAGAAAATTTTCCTATTTTTGAAGACATTTGTTGAATGACTTTGAATCAATTATTTTTTGAAAGTCGCCAATAAGAGGATCGTTCATTAGCAAGCAAATCAATACAGCTTGAGAAGGCAATCCGTTGAATGTGGTCTCTCTAACTCGTTCGTTATAGCTTGACCGCAACTTATGGCGATCAAACCCACTATTGAGAATGGGTTCCAGAAATGAATTTCTGAGTTCTAATATTAGACCAAGATAGGTGCTACGCCGTTGGTCATTGGGAAATCTTGCAAAAATTTGCGTTGAGTTAATCAGAGCTTTATCCGCGAAAATAAAAGCCTCAATTTGATTTCGATTTCTGTTTTGGGCCAAGGCATTGCCTAGGTATGAAGGAAATGCTTCATTTGTCATTCCTTTATTGAAATTTATTGTGAAGTCTGGCCAAGTAGTCGATCTATTCAGAATATTTTCCATTTGGATACATCCGGTTGTGTCCGGTGGCTCGGTGCTTTCGCTTTCTAACGCCAAGCGTTGTATCGTAGCATTACAAAATTCGCGTTCGCTTAGATTTTCAGCTTTAACAAAATTTGGAAATGCAAATGGGACGAGACTCAAGGCGAGCAAGGCCAAAACTGGTGGGTTAAAAATTGAATATGAATTTTGAGTTTTGGGCATTTAAATTGCTTTCGAATTGTACGTCGTCAGATAAATTGGAATACGTGGCCTTAAAAATTATTGGAGGTTCGTGTCAAGATTACTTGCCGCTGAACATGGAATAGAAATCTGCTGCTGTATCGTTGAATACCGCTTGATGCATTTCACGCGGAACAAGATCGCGATAAGTTTTTGCCAGTGTGGCATAGTCGGAATACAGTTTATCCACCGGAAAGTTTGATCCGAACATCACGCGACTAGGGCTGAACTGATCAAGGCAAGTTTCGACAATTGGGCGGAAACCCTCGGGCTGCCAGTCATGATCAAACATACCCAGTCCAGACAGTTTACAAGACACCTGAGGCAGATCAGACAGCGCACGCAATTCGTCTGCCCAACGCGGCAATCCATCATTCGATCGATCATGCGGGGACCCAGCATGACAAAGTGCAACAGCCGTATCCGATGCCCGCGCAAGGAGATCGGCAGTTTTGCCCATCAATTCCGGTATCAACTGAAGATCAAAACTAAGACCGCGACGTCCTGCGTTTTGCAAACCAGTTACAAAGTCAGGGTTATCCAGTAGAGTATTCGTACCAGTTACTGCGTCCTCACCCGGTGCACGGCCAACAATTTGGCGCACACCAACGACGCTTGGCAGGGCTTGAAAGGCATCTAACTGCGCATCCAAATCGGGCGCTGTAAGATCAACAAAAACAACTTGCTTCAAGGGCCAGTCAGGATTGGCATTGGCAACAGATTGAACCCAGCGTGCCTCGTCCATGCTATTTTCCGCGCCCACCTGAATGTGCACAGATGCGCCAAAACCTTCGGCTATAGCCTCGTTGCGAAATTCGTTGATAAGATAGTCGCGCTGAATTGGGGTTGGATCGCCAAAGAAACGCTCAACGCCCTGCGCCATTAACCAAGGATAATTAACAGCAGAAAGATCCCAAAGATGATGGTGTGCATCAATCATAACGCCACGCCTTTCGCGCCGATTTCACGGCCTGCATGAATACCCGTTGTGCGCGCCAGAATGTCGATACCTTGCATGTTCCAGAAGTGCAGAAGATCAATGAAAATCCAGTTTTCGGCAAGTTTTTCCCCTTCACGTCTGTAGATGTCGATGACACGAAATTCTGCAGGCGTATTGGTTGCAGGCATCCCCATGAACCCACCAGAGGGCGTGGCGGTAAAGTTTGGCCAGCCAAAAAAGCCCCCAAAGTTGCCTTCTGCCAATCGCGCAATGTGCCCTGTTTTGCTTCGATTGGTCAGGCTCGCTCGAAACGGGCCGGAATGCTGTTTGGCATAACGCTCGATTGTGTAAGTCGCACCGATGCCCTCTGGGCCCCACCAGATCATGTCTTCCGCCCACGTTAGTCGCAGTTCATCCTCAAGGCTTAAGGGGCTGTCCCATTGACCAAGATCGGTGATCATTTTTTCAATAGTGGCGAGTGTCTTTTGCCCTTTGGCCGGATCTTGGGGTTCAAACATTACGCCTTCGTGGGTCATCGGGCCGGGTTGCACCAAATGTGCGGCGGTTTGGTTCGGAAAAGGCCGCAAGCCAGCCTGCACCATTAAGTGCGGAATATCGAAAAACATCGCTGTATCGACAATCTTGCCGTTCTCAACCCGATGAAATTCGCAAAAGCGTAGCATCGCAATTTTTCCGGTTGGCGGAATGCCCAGCCACGGTTGATCAAATAGGCCCATTAAGTGCCCCATGGCGACGACCCAAACACCACCTGTATCCGTGATTGTATTTTGACCAGCCATAAAGACATTGAGGCGGCGTTGAAGCGAGGTCAAAGACCTGCGAAGCGGTTGCCAAAACAATTCGGCCACCTCGACAGACGTTCTGATTTCATGAAAGGGATGATAGCCACGCCACAGATATTCTTTGGTTGTGAATGCTTCCAAAACCGCAGGAATATCAGCTACGTTCGCGCCATCAAGACGCGCATAATAGTCCCTAACAAGCTGCTTTTCATCTTTAAAATCGGGATTCATGCGCGTACTTTCTGGTTCTGATTGGCATTTTATTGCATTCGCTTGCAAAAACATGTTGCCAAACAAATCGCCTGATGTCTATGATCTTTGCAAACGCATGCAAAAAATATTCTGCATTCCGTCAGGGGGAAGATATGGCCGAAATACAGCTCCGGAATTTGTCGAAACGTTGGGGGTCTTTCGTGGGTGTACACGAATTTGATCTTACTATTGCTGACAAAGAGTTTTTGGTTTTGCTTGGGCCTTCAGGCTGCGGCAAAACAACTACGATGCGAATGATTGCTGGTCTTGAGGATGCCACAGAAGGCGACATTCTGGTTGATGGGGTACGGGTCAATGACCTTGAACCAAAAGACCGCGATGTGGCGATGGTGTTCCAAAGCTATGCACTTTATCCAAATATGAACGTTTATGAAAATATTCGTTTTCCTTTGCGTGTGCGTGGCATTGATCCCAAAACCCATGATGAGAAAGTTCGCCGGGCCAGTGCCATGGTTGAGCTTGATGATTTCTTGCACCGTAAACCTGCCGAATTGTCAGGCGGTCAACGCCAGCGCGTCGCACTTGCCCGCGCGGTTGTGCGGGAACCAAACGTGTTCTTAATGGACGAGCCTCTTTCCAATCTTGATGCCAAGCTGCGGGTTTCGACCCGCGCGCAGATCAAAAACTTGTCTCATGAATTGGCGGTTACGACGATTTATGTAACCCACGACCAAATCGAAGCCATGACATTGGCGGATCGGGTTGTGATCATGAAGGCCGGTGTCGTGCAGCAAGTCGGCACGCCTGTTGAAATTTATGACAACCCCGCGAACGCCTTTGTTGCCAGCTTTATTGGTAACCCAGCGATGAACCTAATGGATGGGGAAATCAAAGACGGAACATTTACCACTAATAATGTTGAAATCCGCGGACTTGATGCAGCAGATGGTCCTGTAACACTTGGGTTCCGCGCCGAAGATGCCAGCGTTGTTGAGAGCGACGGGCAGATTAACGCGCCGATTTACACAATGGAACTATTAGGTGACGCGACAATGGTCAGCGTACGCATTGGCGGTGCCTTGGTTTCAGTGAAAGCCGACAAAAATTATAGGGCAGCAATCGACGAAAAGGTGTCGATTAAGGTGCCGAAAGAACACTGTCACCTGTTCGAAGCCGAAACAGGTGCGCGTATCGGGGGGTGACCCCCGCAAATGCCCGCTTTGGCGGGATCAACGGATGCAGGCTTCGAAGATGCATCCATTCAAAAGGGAGAGAGACTAAATGTTTCTAAATAAAATTGCGCTTACAAGCGTATTAGCAATCACAGCTGGTTCCGCATTCGCGGCCTGCGAAATTTCCGGAAATGTCAGCATTGTTGGCAACGAATTTCCAGCCATTCACACAGTTGCCAATGGTGCGGCTGCGTGTACAGGCGGTGAAGTTAAGTCAAACCTAACAGCTGACCACCAAAAAATTAACGTTGACGGCATGAGCGGCAACCCTGCTGAATATACGTCAGCGATCATCGCTAACTCTTCACTTGTTGCGTTGATGAACGAAGATGTTGTTCGCCCGTTGAACGATCTTATTGCTTCACATGGTCAGGACATTCCTAAGAACCAACTGATCACCATTGGTGGTGATGTTATGGCCGTTGCCTTTATGGCGAACGCGCAGACACTTGCTTATCGTAAAGATGTGCTCGCAGAAATCGGTGTTGATGTGCCAAGCACATACGAAGAACTTCTGGAAGCTGCCGAAAAAATTCGCGCGGCAGGTATTAGCGAATACCCAGTTGGCGGTGCATACAAAGCCGGTTGGAACCTCGCGCAGGAATTCACCAACATGTATCTTGGCCACGGCGGCGAATTCTACAATGCCGGTACGGCTGAAGTTTCCATCAATAACGCTCAGGGTGTTGCTGCCTTAAACGTGATGAAAGAACTGACAGAATACATGAACCCAGACTTCCTAACGCATGATTCCAACGCGACTAACGCTGAAATGGAAGCAGGCAACGTCATGTTGATGAACATGTGGGGATCACGCATGGGCCCATTGATGGATGATGAGGGTGCAGAAGAGCAGGTTTATTCCAACATCGTTGCGGGCGGACCGTTGACAGTTGGTGGCGGCTCAATCCCAGCGTCTACACTTTGGTGGGACGGCTGGACTGTTGCCAAGAACGTATCAGACGCTGATGCGGTCGCAACATTCGTAGCTATGAAGAATGGCACGAGCCCAGCAATCTTGAACGATGAAACAATGGGTCAGGCTGTCTGGATGATCGAAGGCTACACACCAGCACCGGTTAATGATGGCGTATTTGCTGCAATCGCGGCGGGCACAACTTCTTACCCAATGCTGCCATACCACGGTCTGTTGCACACTGCTTTGGGTGGCAACTTGTCTGACTTCTTGCTTGGTAAAGAAAGCGCAGAACAAGCATTGGCAGATGCCGAAGCCGCTTACACTGCTGCTGCAAAAGAAAAAGGCTTCCTAAACTAAGGAAACCTTCGATCCGGGGCGGGCATACCTGCCCCGGATTTTCAACAACCTTGATCAAAGCCTAGGGGGCATCAAGACTATGAAACATAAATCTTTTTTCTGGTTTGTTCTTCCATCAGCTTTTGCAATGTTGTTGTTTATCTTTTTTCCAATCATTTCTGTTGTCGTACAATCCGTTTACGTTGATCATGAACAAGTGATCAAAACCGTTGAAACGTGCGATGTGTTTGGCTGCAAGGAATCAACTACGGTTGATCAGGATGCCACTGCTGAATTGCGTGCAAATCGCCCATTGGGTCAGTTTGCGGGACTGACGACATATGCCGACCGCAACCATCTGGCTATTGAAGAGGTTGGTAAGAATTGGACAAGGTCAAATTCTTGGCGTGACTTCGGCTCGCAGATGCTGAATTTGCCATTTTACAACGCTATTTCATTTACGCTGGTCTTTACGTTTGTTGTAACGCCCCTTGTAATAATATTGGGATTTGTGGTCGCTGTGGCGGTTAACAGTGCGGTCAAAAGATCCGCGGCCCGCTTATCTTTTTCTCACTTTTGCCGATGATGATTACACCACTGGTGGGTGCGCTAATCCTGTTTTGGATGGTCGACGCACGGGGCATTGTCGGGGCGACACTGCAATTTCTTGCTGGTGACCCTGATTTGTCGGTCAAAGCATCGACACCTCTAATGTGGATCATGTTGATGGTTTACGGCGTGTGGCACTCGGCCCCTTTTGCATTCATTGTTTATTACGCAGGCCTTCAGTCGGTAAGTCAGGACACATTGGAAGCCGCCCGCGTGGATGGCGCCAGTCGTTGGCTGCAAATCCGCCACGTGGTTATCCCGCACTTGCTGCCACTGACCACATTCATCGCGTTGATGCAGCTCATGGATAACTTTCGTGTATTTGAGCCCATCGTCAGTTTCTCGGCTGAGGCGCACGCAACATCCCTAAGCTGGGCAATCTTTAACGACCTTGGTGGCGAAACCCGACAACTTTCATCGGCAGCAGCAACCTCGGTTTTGACCATTCTTGGTGTGGCGATCCTTTTGTCGCCGGTTTTGGTGCGCACTTGGCGCGAATTCGATCGGAAATAGGTGAAACATGTCTAACAAAGCACTACGCCAACCCCCCGCTATCTCTTTACTGGTATTCGTCGTATTGGCAGTTTGGATGATCCTTGCCGCATTCCCTTTCCTTTGGACATTGTGGGGATCATTCAAAGTAGAGGGTGACTTCTTTTCCAAAGCCAATTGGGCCAACGCGCTGACAGGCAAACTGACTGTTAAAGAAACCGGGGGTGCCGTAACAGGTGATGGATACTATGGTGCCTGGGTCCAAGAAGAATTTTGGCGCGCCGCGCTGAATTCCGTAATCGTATGTTTCTTTGTGGTGACGATCTCTCTGACCTTGGGAACCTTGGGTGGTTACGCCCTTGCGCGGTCTACTTATCGCTATGCCTTTTGGTTCTTGCTTGCAGCGTTGATTTTTCGGGCGATGCCACCAATCACGTTGGTTTCAGGTTACTTGCCAGTATTTTTCCAATGGAACCTTTGGGGCCATACCGCAACGACAATCATCGTTCTGGTTGCGATCAATCAACCCTTCACCCTCTGGATGCTGCATTCGTTCTTCAAGAACATTCCCGCCGAACTGGACGAAAGTGCGATGGTCGATGGCTGCACACGGTTTCAAGCTTTCCGCAATGTGATCATTCCGGTCATGTGGCCGGGCGTTATCACCACGGGGCTATTTTCATTCCTTCTAGCCTACAACGATTTTGCGGTGACAACGATGCTTCTGTCCAAAGAAAATCAGACAATGATCCCGAAAGTTGCTAGTTTCCTTGGAACCACGCAAACCAAAGGCAACGTGATGTTTGCCGTGTCATCTGTGGTTTCAGTGACGGCGCCGTTGTTCTTGATGGTATTGTTCTTCCAACGTCAAATCGTTGGTGGCCTTACAGCCGGTGCGGTCAAGGGGTAAAACAATGACCGCAAATTTGCCAAGCAGACGGGACGTCTGAAATGACCGCACGCGAAAATCGTCCGGCCATGGGTATTGCAACCGAGACATCATACAAAAACAAAACGCTTTATTGCCAGATGCTTGACAGCTTTGGTACGGGCGGGATGGAAGAAGTTATCGCAGATCTCTTTCACAACGCTGCGAAAGTGAATGCGAGCCATCCGATCAATGAGGCACAAGATGGCGTTGGCTATTATCGCGACATCATCGCCCCGATCATGGCCTCGCTAGAGGGGTTCACACGCCAAAACTACATCGTGCTTGGCGGCGAATACCTTGGCACAGAATGGGTAACATCCACGGGGTATTTCCACGGGCATTTCTCAAAGCCTCTCTTTGGTATCCCAGCAAGTGGCAAGATGGCCTTTTTGCGCTTTGGCGAATTCCACCGCATGGAAAACGGCAAAATTGTAGAAAGTCACGTTTTTCTGGGCTTTGCAGAGTTGATCATCGCCCTTGGTCTTTGGCCATTAGACATAAGCCACGGATATGAGGGCGTTGTACCTGGCCCAGCGACCCATGACGGCATTGTCATGGGACCATCCAATCCAGCCACATCAAGGACATCCGCCGATCTGGTCGAAGGCATGCTTAAGAAGCTTGCGACAGAAGACGAAGCATGGCGCCCTTTCTGGCATGAACGGATGGTTTGGTACGGCCCTGGCGGGCTTGGTTCTTATGCAACAGTTGATGCATTCGCCACGTTTCAACAACCGTTTGAGCAGACATTTGACGGATGGGGTGATGGCAGCGAAGAGGGCATCAAGGGTGTCGGTGCAGATTGTAAATCTGGTGACGGGGATTATGCCTTTCTAAGCGGCTGGCCGATGATCACAGGCGTCCAAGTCAAACCATTCCTAGGTCTAAAAACCACTGGTAAGCGCGTGTTCATGCGTGATTGTGATTGGTGGCGCTGTGAAGACGGAAAAATCATCGAAAACTGGTGCATGTTGGATATCCCCCATGTGCTGCTCCAACTTGGGTACGATCTATTCGCCGAAGTGGAGAAACGCGGATGAGCACGGATGCGGTGACGTCGGCCAATACATACGCTCCCTCGATGATGATCGAGTACAGGGCCGCAGAATTAATTGAAAAGGATGCAACATGAAGGGATCACGCCCGGAACAAGCGGTACTAACTCGCGATACGGATATGTCCAAAACAGACGAAACCCGCGCAGTTATTGAAGGCATGGTTGATGGTCTGAATGACCACCGGATTGGCGATATCGGCGAGTTCTTCTCAGAAAGCTTTCGCTGGATGGGCAATCAGGGGTGCGGGACAAAAACCGGCCTGCGCGAGTTCCAAGACAATTGGCAGCGCCCGTTTCAGGCCGCCTTCTCTGACAAAACATGCATCGACGAAGCGCGCCTTTATATGGGCGAATGGGCCGCCGCGTTTGGCCGCCAAGAAGCAACGCATTCCGGCGAATTCCTTGGTATCAAGGCCACCGGCAAACGAATTGAAATTCGATATATGGATTTCTGGAAAGTGGTCGACGGTAAGATCGTCGACAATTGGGTAAATGTTGATTTTGCCCATGTCGCAGCACAACTGGGTGTGGACCTGTTCAACGGCGAAGGCTGGGAAGCCTATGACCGCGGCGACCGTACTGCCCCACGACCTGATTAAGTGAGAATAAAGCAATGACAATAACATATCTTAAAAACGGAAAACCCGAAGCTGATCGCGCCGAAGACGACGCCAAGACCGCGGCCGTTGTCGCATCAACTCTTAAGGATATTGAACAGCGAGGCGATGTTGCCGTGCGTGAATTGGCCAATAAATTTGATGGCTATGATCGCGACAGCTATCGCCTTAGCCAAGACGAAATTGATGCGCTGATCGCCAAAGTAAGCCCGCGCGATCTTGAGGATATCAAATTTGCCCAAGAGCAAGTCGTCAACTTTGCCCAAGCACAACGCGACAGCATGCTTGATATCGAGGTTGAAACCATGCCTGGCGTGATCCTTGGACACAAGAATATCCCAGTGCAATCCGTTGGCTGTTATGTACCGGGTGGAAAATTCCCAATGGTTGCCTCTGCGCATATGTCGGTTGCCACGGCCAAAGTTGCCGGTGTGCCGCGCATCATCGCCTGCACCCCGCCATTTAACGGCGAGCCAAACCCAGCGGTAATTGCAGCCATGCATTTGGGCGGTGCGCATGAGATTTACGTTTTGGGCGGTATCCAAGCGGTTGGTGCGATGGCCATTGGTACCGAAACGATTGCACCTGTGCATCTTCTGGTCGGGCCGGGTAACGCCTTTGTTGCCGAAGCCAAACGTCAGCTATTTGGCCGCGTCGGCATCGACCTGTTTGCAGGCCCAACCGAAACGATGGTCATTGCAGATGAAACTGTAGATGCAGAAATGTGTGCAACCGACCTGCTTGGTCAGGCCGAACATGGGTATAACTCACCTGCCGTTTTGTTGACCAACTCGCGCAAATTGGCCGAAGATACCCTGTCTGAAATCGACCGTATTTTGAAAATCCTACCCACTGCGGGCACGGCTGGCGTCAGCTGGGAAGATTATGGTGAAGTCATTCTTTGTGACACTTATGATGAAATGCTGGCTGTTGCCGATGACATTGCATCCGAACACGTACAGGTAATGACAGACCGCGATGATTGGTTCTTGGACAAAATGACGTGTTACGGTGCGCTGTTCCTTGGGCCACGTACAAACGTGTCAAATGGTGATAAGGTCATTGGCACCAACCACACGTTGCCAACCAAAAAAGCGGGCCGGTATACCGGTGGTCTTTGGGTTGGTAAGTATCTCAAGACACATAGCTACCAAAAAATCACAACGGACGAAGCCGCCGCCAAGATCGGTGCCTATGGATCCCGTTTGTGCTTGTTAGAGGGCTTTGTCGGCCACGCGGAACAATGCAATCTGCGTGTACGACGCTATGGTGGCCAAAATGTACCTTACGGCGAGGCCGCCGAATAAAATGAGCAACCCTGACAGACTTCGGGCGCTGATTACGCCCCTACGAAAGGCAATGGCAAATTTTGAACCTGCAACGGTGCAATCTGCACTAAGCGCGTTCATGTCAGCAGATGCATTGGTGCATTTGTGCCATCCTTTCGGTGATCTGTCAGGGCCACAAGCCTTGTATGATTCCGCCTATGCACCTTTGTTTGATGCGTTTCCTGATTTGGAACGTCGTGATTGGATTGTCAGCGCGGGCACTGATGCGGATGGCAACGACTGGATCGGTTGTGCAGGTCATTACGTTGGCACCTTTCTGCGGCCATTCCTTGATATCCCGCCGACTGGCCATTTCGCCCATATGCGTTTCCACGAATTTTATCGCATCTCAGACGATAAAGTCGTTGAGATGCAAGCGATCTGGGATTTGCCTGAAATTATGATGCAAGCAGGTGCTTGGCCCATGGTCCCCAGCCTTGGGCGCGAGATGTTTATCTCTGGCCCAGCAAGTCAGGATGGACTGTCCTACGAGACGCGCACCGAAACGCAAAGCGCGCAAAGTCTGGATACTGTTATCGGGATGCTGACCAATCTGTCGCGTCATCCAGCCGAAGGTGGCCCTGAAATTATGCAGGCCGAAAAATACTGGGACCCTCGTGTCAATTGGTACGGTCCTGCCGGCATTGGCACAGCACGCGGCCTTGCTGGGTTTCGACATTGGCACCAGATACCATTTTTGAATGCACTGCCTGATCGTACTGGTGGCACAACCGGCACGCTCAATTGCCATTTTTATGGCGACGGCGCATATGTGGTCGCCACGGGTTGGCCCAACATGCAAATGACGGTTACTGGGGATGGCTGGCTGGGCATTGCCCCATCTGGCCAAAAGATCACGATGCGCAGCCTCGATTTCTGGCGCGTAGAAGGCGCGCTTATTCGTGAAAATTGGGTTTTAGTCGATTTGTTGGACGTATATGCCCAACTGGGCGTGGATGTATTTGCCCGTTTGCGGGAATTCAACAAGGCCCGCGTCCCAGGATCAATCGCATTACCTATAGGAGCCAACAAATGACTTTGCCTAAAACACCTTCATTTCGACTAGACGGTAAACGCGCATTGGTCGCAGGCGCAAGTTCTGGCATTGGATTGGCTTGTGCGGTGGCATTAGGCGAAGCCGGCGCAGAGGTAACGCTCGCCGCGCGGCGCGTGGATACGTTAAACGCACTTGTCGATGAAATGAAAGCGGCGGGAATGTCGGCAAGCGCCCTGCCCCTTGATGTATCCGATATCGCAAACACCCAAGCGGCAGTTGCCGCAAACGGGCCGTTTGACATTTTGGTAAATTCGGCAGGACTGGCACGTCATAGTCCCGCCCTGGATACAATTGAGGCAGATTTTGACGCCGTTGCAGATCTAAATGTGAAAGGCGCCTATTTTCTAACGCAAGCTGTTGCCAAAGGATTGGCCGCGGCCGGGAGACCTGGAAGCCTGATCAATATTTCGTCGCAAATGGCCCATGTTGGTGGCATTGATCGCGCCGTTTATTGTGCCACAAAACATGCGGTTGAGGGATTTACCAAATCCATGTCAATCGAATGGGGCAAGGTAGGTATTCGCATAAATACGATCTGTCCAACATTCATCTTGACCGATTTGACCCGCCCAACATTCCAAGACCCTGAAAAACGCGCTTGGATCGAAGATAAGATAAAGCTTGGCCGTGCTGGCGAAGTCGAAGACATCATGGGCGGCGTTGTCTTTTTGGCATCCCAAGCATCCGCAATGGTGACAGGTACATCCTTGGTGATCGATGGTGGTTGGACCGCCGAATGAGCAAAAGCCGCATCACATCACAAGAGGTCGCCGAACGCGCAGGCGTCAGTCAATCTGCGGTGTCCCGCACCTTTACACCCGGTGCGTCTGCTTCCAAGAAAACCGTTGAAAAAGTGCGCAAGGCTGCGGCCGAACTGGGTTATCGCCCAAATGTCCTAGCGCGTGCAATGGTATCAGGGAAAAGCAGGATCATTGGCTTGGTCGTTGCCTATCTTGAAAACCAATTCTACCCCGAAGCGCTGGAAAAACTGTCCAATGAGCTGCAAAAGCGCGGCTATCACGTACTGATATTTATGGCCGAACAAACCGCCGAGAATATCGACGCGGTTGTTGAGGAAATTCTTGATTACCAAGTAGACGGCATTATCGCGGCTTCTGTTGCGATGTCTTCTGATCTGTCAGAACGTTGTCGTGCAGCTGGCGTGCCGATGGTTCTATTTAATCGCAGTCAGGATGACCCAAACATGTCGGCGGTAACGTCTGACAACTATGCAGGCGGGCACAAGATCGCCGAATTTTTGTTGGCCGCGGGGCACAAGAAAATTGGTCATATTGCTGGTTGGCATGGTGCATCAACACAGCGTGACCGCGAGGCAGGGTTTATATCGGCACTGGCTGATGCGGGCGTCGCACTTCATTCACGTTCAGAGGGTGATTTCACGATGGCAAGGGCCGCGGAGGCCGCCAGAAAAATGTTCACACATGATGCACCAGATGCAGTATTCGTCGCAAACGATCATATGGCTTTGGCGGTACTCGATACCTTGCGTTTTGAATTGGGTATGAAGGTTCCAGACGATGTTTCGGTCGTTGGTTACGATGATGTACCAGCCGCCGGATGGCGCGCCTATGACCTGACAACCGTACGCCAACCGGCAAACCGAATGGTCACAAACACGGTCGAAATTCTGCTCGATCAAATTGAAAACAACACTGGTGAAACACGCCGCATCGCAATAGACGGGCCGCTGATTGTTCGCGGATCCGCACGCATTCCAAAAGGATGGACCAAATGAAGGGCTTCTCAAACAGGTGGAAAGATTTTCCCGATTATATTCTTGGGATTACACAAGAAATTTGGGAAGACCGTGGTATCGCAACGCTGAACCATTATTATACAGAAAATATCCCCATGCGTTTTCCCGAAGGCGTTTCAATGGGCAATCAAGGTACAATGAATGGTACATTGGCAACCTTGGCCGAATTTCCTGACCGCGAATTGACGGGCGAAGACGTGATTTGGTCAGGCAACGAAGATGACGGATTTCTATCTTCACACCGCCTATTGACGATGGGCACGCATAAGGGTGATGGATATTTTGGTCGGGCGACGGGCAAGCGTTTCATTATCCGCGCTATTGCCGATTGCGCGGCGATCAACGATCAGATCAATGATGAATGGTTGATACGTGACACGGCGGGTATCGTTCTGCAATTGGGCATGAAACCCAAAAAATTCGCGCGCAATTTGATCAAGCGTGAAGGCGGCCCCGAAAATTGCGTCGAGCCGTTTTGCCCCGAAATCGATGTTGACGGCCCGTACAAAAGCCGCGGCAATGACAACGAGTGGGGGCAACGGATGTCTGACATCCTGACCCGCATGATGGATAAAGATTTTGCCGTGATCCGCGCAGAATACGACCGCGCCGTTCAAACCGAACATGCCGCTTCCACCACGGTGCATTCATGGGCTGACACAGAAAAGCTGTGGATGGGTCTGCGTGCATCATTTCCCAACGCAACGTTCAAGATAGAACATCAAATCGGTCGCGAAGATCCGATGATGTCGCCACGTGCGGCAGTCCGATGGAGCCTGCACGGCAAACACGACGGCTGGGGCATGTTTGGCCAACCAACGGGTGCTGATGTCTATGTAATGGGTTTTACCCACGCGGAATTTGGCCCGAACGGGCTGCGCCGCGAATGGACTTTGTTTGATCATGTTTCGATCTGGAAGCAAATCTTGATGCAAACGGGATAATGCAGCATGGAGGGCTTTGATCCACGCTGGACAGATGAGACGGACTATATTCTAGGCGTCACCCGCGAGATTTGGGAAGACCGTGGTATATCCACGCTTACCCAATACTACGGTGACGACATCATTGTTCGGTCGCCTGCAAGCATCGTTGTTGGGAACGAAAACGTCATTGGTGCGACAATGGCCACTTTGGCCGAGTTGCCGGATCGACAGTTGCTGGGCGAGGACGTGATTTTTTGTGACGCGCCCAGTGGTGGCTTTCTTAGTTCTCATCGTTTGATGTCGACAGCGACCCACAGTCATCCAGGTGTTTACGGCGCCCCCACAGGCAAGCAAATCAGCTATCGTATTCTTGCCGATTGCCATGCAGTGAATAACCAGATCAACGACGAATGGTTGGTTCGTGACCAAGGGGCCATTGCGCGCCAATTGGGTACAACACCGCGCGATTTCGCCGCCAAACTGATCGCCGACGAAGGTGGCGTTGAACGATGTGTTAAACCGTTTACGCCTGCTCAAGACATTCCCGGCCCCTATCAGGCACGGGGAAACGACAACGCGTGGGGTCTCCGTCTTGCTGATATTCTGACGCGGCTTTCGCAGGCAGATTTCAGGGCGATCAAGGCCGAATATGATCGCGCCGCAGCTTTGTATTACCCCAATGGGGTTAACACTCAAGGACACGCGGGCGCCGACCAATTCTGGATGGGTTTACATGCCGCATTCCCAAATGCCGCATTCGAGATTCATCATGTTATTGGCCGCCAAGACCCGTTGATGCCACCCCGCGCCGCTGTGCGCTGGTCCATAAACGGTTTGCATTCTGGTTGGGGTGCCTTTGGCAAACCGACAGGCGCGCAAGTTCATGTGATGGGCATTACCCACGCTGAATTTGGGCCACGTGGCTTACGTTGTGAATTTACGCTGATTGACGAAACAGCAGTTTGGAAGCAAATTCTTATCCAAACGGGCGAGGTTTAGATGCGCACCAGTCAAAGCGAAATCCGCTTTCATATCTATCGCGCCTCATTGCGCGCACGTCGTCTTAATAACCGTCCACCAGGGTGCCAGGTTTGGCCCTCACATCAACCCAAACCTTTAGGAAAACTGAAATGACAAATATCCAAGATCGCATTGTTCGTTACGGCGAATTGAAACCCTGTAAAACCGCCTTTATCGACGCCCACACGCCGGGATCGGATCAAAAAGAAAACTTCACCATCATCGGTGGTGGGGTATCTGAAAGCCCTGATCAACACGTGCATATTGCCGATCAGATCGGGTTTAACATTGGTGCCGCGGGTCAACCACCGCGCGTGCGCAATTCGCTGCACGATCACAACACTGCCGAAGTGTTTTTTGTTCTGAAAGGCAAATGGCGCTTTTTCTGGGGCCGTTGGGGGACTGCTGGTGAGGTAACGCTAGAAGAAGGCGATATTTTCAACATTCCCACCGGAATTTTTCGCGGCTTTGAAAACATCGGAACCGATTATGGAATGATCATGGCTGTTCTTGGGGGCAATGATGCGGGCGGCGGCGTTCACTGGGCACCACAAGTCATCGAGGACGCAGCAGATCATGGTTTGATCCTTGGCGAGAATGGCGTGCTTTACGACAGCAAAAAAGGCGATACCCTGCCCCACAATGTCCACCCAATGCAGGTGATGTCTGACGAAGAATTAGTCAAACGCGCGGAACCGACAACAGCAGACGTTTTGCCAAATCATATTGCCCGTTATTGGGACATGATGGCATTGTCAGACAGCCAACCAGCCAAGGTGATCGGCGCGGATGGATTGCTTAAGGACAAACCCGGGTTTGAAGTAGACTTCTTATCACGTGGTTCAATTTCTGACGAAATGCACAGCCACGACAAACCAACAGTTTTGATGCCTATGCGTGGGCATTGGAAACTAACCTTGCAAGAAAGCGAAACGATCCTCAATCCGGGTGACACTTGTTTGATAAACCCCAATGAGGTTCATGCGATTTCACCGTCAATGACTGGTGAGGCAAGCCTTTATCGCGTGCGAACTACAAATGATCCAGCTGGATTAACAAATACTGGAAACTAACTCTGGGAGAGTACAAATGAAAAAAGTAAAAACAACTCATGTGGGCTCCTTGCCGCGCTCGCAAGACGTGGTGGACTTCATTTTTGCCCGCGAAAATGAAACGCCTTTTGAACAGGCCGAATTTGACACATGCATGACCAATGCGGTGTCCGAAACTGTGCGCAAACAGGTTGAGGCTGGCGTTGATATTGTTTCCGATGGTGAGACATCGAAAATTTCATACGCGACATATGTTAAGGATCGCTACACTGGTTTTGGCGGCGATAGCCCACGTAATGCACCAGCTGACCTGAAAATGTTCCCCGGCTTTTTGAAACGCCTTTCAGACGACGGTGGCACGCCGCAATACGCACGCCCCATGTGCGTTGGTGAGGTGAAATCCAAAGGTCAGGGCGAGCTTGAGAAAGATATCGCCAACCTTAAATCTGCCATGGCCGAGCATGGCGCTGAGCGTGGCTTTATGAATGCTGCCAGCCCTGGCGTGATCTCGCTCTTTTTGCAAAACGATTACTATAAATCGCGCGAAGCCTATTTGGCCGCTTTAGCAGATGCAATGAAGGCTGAATACGAGACGATCGTCGCTTCTGGTCTGGATCTGCAATTGGATTGCCCTGATCTGGCTTTGTCGCGTCACATGCTTTTCACTGATCTTTCGGATGATGAGTTCATCAAGGTCGCGGACATGCATGTTGAGGCGCTAAATCATGCGCTGTCTGATGTGCCAGCTGAAAAGGTTCGTGTTCACATTTGTTGGGGCAACTATGAGGGTCCGCATTGTTGCGATATCCCTATGGCCAAGATGTTTGATACTTTGATGTCAACCAAGGCTGCTTCGGTGTTGTTTGAAACCTCAAACCCACGCCATGGTCACGAGTGGTCAGTGTTTAGGGATCGCAAAGCCGACATTCCAGACAACAAAATCCTTGTTCCAGGTGTTGTGGATACAACCACCAATTTTGTCGAGCACCCCGAACTGGTCGCAGAGCGCATCAGCCGGTTTGTCGATATTGTCGGCGCTGATCGTGTTGTTGCGGGCTCTGACTGTGGCTTTGGCACTTTTGCTGGCTTTGGCGCGGTTGATTCTGACATTGCCTACGCAAAATTGTCTGCGTTGTCAGAAGGCGCTGCACTGGTCAAATGACCCCACTTGTCTTGATCCCCGGAATGATGTGCGATGCGCGGCTGTTTGGCCCGCAAATCGCGGCGTTCTCTGGGCGGTGTACATTGGTTTGTGCGCCGCTTACGGGGCGTGCTTCTGTTGAAGGTTTCGCCGCGGATGTATTGGCAAACGCCCCAAACCGCTTTGCCCTTGCGGGCTTATCGATGGGTGGCATCGTTGCGATGGAAATATTGCGCCAAGCACCAGAGCGCGTTGAGCGGATTGCCCTGATAGACACCAATCCACTGGCGGAAATCGACGAGATCAAAGCACGACGTTTGCCTCAGATGGTGAAAGTGCGAGATGGTGCGTTGGACAGCGTAATGCGCGACGAGATGAAACCACAATACTTAAGTGACACACCGCAACGTGACAGCATTCTTGATCTTTGCATGGAAATGGCACTGGGCCTTGGCCCCCATGTGTTCATGGAACAATCACGTGCCCTGATGGATCGGCCAGACCAGTCTGACACCTTGCGCGGCGTTGATGTTCCAGCACTGGTTATGTGCGGTCGCGATGATGCGCTTTGCCCTGTGTCGCGTCATGAATTGATGGCCGAACTGATCCCCAAAGCACAGCTTGAGATAATCGAAGGCGCGGGCCATTTGCCCACACTGGAACAACCTGAATTGACGAACGCGGCAATCGCCCGCTGGCTGGAGACCTAAATGAACGACTCACTTTTGAAATTACTACAGCAAGTAGACACACCAACCGTTTGCAATGCGATCGAAGTTGCACAAGGCAAACGCGGCTTTAACGCATTCACCCGTGGCACGATGCTTGCCTCGCATCCCGAAGCCCCCGCAATGGTTGGCTATGCGCGCACGGCACGTATCGCGGCCGTGGCCCCACCAACAGAGGCCCCAGATGTAATCAAAGAGCGCCGCATGAATTATTACCGCCACATGTCAGAGGGGCCCCGCCCCGCTGTCGCCGTGGTTGAGGACATGGATTTCCCCCATTGCATCGGTGCCTATTGGGGCGAGATTAACACGACTGTTCACAAGGGATTTGGCCTATCAGGTGCCCTGACCAATGGTGTTATGCGCGACCTTGGTGACGTTCCAGACGGTTTTCCTGTTGTGGCGGGATCAATCGGGCCCAGCCACGGATTTGTGCACGTCAAAGAAGTCGGCACAAACGTCAACGTTTTTGGGATGCAGGTTGCCGACGGCGATCTGATCCACGCGGACCGACACGGCGCAGTTGTCATTCCGCAAGATGTTATTCCAACGCTAGAGGCGGCAATTCGCAAACTGTTGGACACCGAAAATCTGGTGCTCGATCCGGCCCGCCAAGAAGGCTTTGATTTTGAAGCCTTTGAGGCCGCATGGGCTGCCTTTGAAAAAGCGCGCACCTGACAATTGAATTCAAAGCATGCACGACATGCGTGACTTAGATTTCATCAACGGGCAGTGATCATTCTCGTCCGTTGATAACCTGTCAAATATTGATTTGAAGTAAGGCATTTTAGCCAAGGACTCGGTCCAGAAAACTGTGCATGAACTGAGTGGTTTCTTAAAAAGACAACCGGCATTCAATGTATGCTAGGTCGCGGTTGCAAAACTCCCCGCGACCCAGCTGTTGTTCTAGTTATTTAGTCAATTATTGCATTGAGCGTTTTTGATGGACGCATGGCATTCGCAGTTTTGTCAGCATCTGTGCGATAGTATCCGTCCAGATCAACCGCGTTGCCTTGAACACTTGCAAGTTCTGCAAGGATTGCTTCTTCGCCTTCGGCAAGTGCTTTGGCGACAGGGGTAAAATAGGCTGCCAATTCTGTGTCACTGTTTTGACGCGACAAAGCTTCTGCCCAGTAACGCGCAAACCAATAGTGGCTGTTGCGGTTGTCAGGCTCGCCCACTTTGCGTGATGGTGAACGACCGTCGTCCAAAATACCCTGTGTTGCTGCATCAACGGCTTGGCCCAAAACGCGGGCTTTTTCGTTGTCTTTGGATTCAGCAAGGAAAGTCAGGCTTTCACCCAGTGCACAGAACTCGCCCAGGCTATCCCAACGAAGGTGATTTTCATCATTCAACTGTTGAACGTGCTTAGGTGCAGAACCACCCGCGCCTGTCTCAAACAAACCGCCACCGTTCATTAGTTTCACGATAGACAACATCTTGGCAGAGGTTGCCAATTCCAAGATTGGGAACAAGTCGGTCAAATAATCGCGCAATACGTTACCTGTGATCGCAATGGAATTGTTGCCCGCTGTAATGGTCTCGAATGAGGATCTTGTCGCCGCGCGTGGTGTCATGATTTGAAATTTATCCGCAACACCCTGTGCTTCCAAAATCGGCTTAACATAAGCGATCAATTCCGCATCATGGGCACGGTTTCCATCAAGCCAGAAGATAGCGTTACAGTTTTCAGCTTTCTGACGAGAAATCGCAAGGTTAACCCAATCTTCGATTGGTGCTTTGCGGGTTGATGCTGAACGCCAGATATCACCTGCTTCAACAACGTGCTCATGCAATACAGTTCCGTCGTCTAGCAGCATTCTAACGGTGCCAGCCTCTGGAACTTCAAACGTTGTTGGGTGAGAACCGTATTCCTCGGCTTTTTGCGCCATCAAACCAACGTTTTGAACTGTGCCTGCTGTTGCAGGGTTCAATTTACCGTTTTCTTTGAAGAAGTTGATCGTTTCATCAAAAACAGGTGCATATGAATTGTCTGGAATAACGCAAACAGCATCAGATTCGTTGCCGTCTGGCCCCCAACCTTTACCACCAGCGCGGATCAAAGCGGGCATAGATGCATCGATGATCACATCAGAAGAGACGTGCAAATTGGTCAGACCCTTGTCGCTGTCGACCATATACATTGGTGGGCGTGCCGCGATGCATGCCTCAATGTCAGCCATAATCGCCGCGTTGTCTTGGACGCGCGCAAACATATCACCAAGACCGGAATTTGGGTTCACACCAAGTTCAGCAAGCGCATCGCCGTGGGCTTCAAAAACTGGGGCAAGGAACGCTTTCACAACGTGGCCAAAGATAATGGGGTCAGAAACCTTCATCATTGTGGATTTAAGGTGCACAGAAAACAACGTTCCGTTTGCTTTGGTATTTTCGATCTCAGCGGCCAAAAATTCCTTCAGCGCGGCAACACTCATGAACGTTGCATCAACTACGGTGCCCGCAGGAAAGTTAAGACCTTCTTTAAGAACGATTTCGCCAGTTGCCGTTTCAAGCACGATTTTGACGGTTGATTCTTTTGCCAATGTTGCCGATTTTTCATTTGAGAAGAAATCGTTGCCAGACATAGAAGCAACATGTGTTTTGCTGTCTGCTGACCAATCACCCATCCGGTGAGGGTTGCTTTGTGCATAGCTTTTAACAGCCTTTGCAGCACGGCGGTCAGAGTTACCTTCACGAAGCACAGGGTTTACAGCTGAACCTTTGATCGCGTCATATCTGGCGCGAATTTCTTTTTCAGCATCATTTTGTGGCGCATTTGGATAATCAGGCAAGGCATAGCCTTTAGATTGCAATTCTTTGATTGCAGCTTCCATTTGCGGAACCGACGCAGAAATATTCGGCAGTTTGATCACATTCGCTTCTGCGGTTTTCACAAGACGGCCAAGTTCCGCAAGATCGTCGGATTGACGTTGCTCTGGTTTCAAATGATCAGGGAATGTTGCCAGAATACGGCCAGCCAGACTGATGTCTTTGGTGCCAACAGTCACGCCAGCGGCGGCGGCGAATTTTTGGATGATGGGTAGAAATGATGCAGAGGCCAACTCGGGCGCTTCGTCTACTTTGGTGTAAATGATATCTGACATTGGGTATCCTTTCGGCTAAAGTTGGTGTCCTTTAACCAATCTTTTTCCAAACGTCGACTGTATACCGTCGTATACGGAAGGTTTTTTTGATAAAAATAGAGGTTTGGTGAAAAAAGGGTTTTAAAACCCAAGCAAGGACAGCTGACCTTCATATTTATCGCTAGTCGGCGTAAAGGCGCCGCGTTGCTCTTAATACCTTATCCGTCGTCAGAAGAGGGCGTGTTTGTTAAAGTAACAGAAAAAGATTCAACCATTGTGAAACTCTTTCTGGCAGGAATGTCTGAGGGCGATCTTGATAATTTGGTCCAAGGTGCAGATGCGTCATAATCAAATGCGCAAATTCTTGAAGATTTATTCAAAAGAGGATTGGGCTTACAATTCCTAAAGGTGAATGTGATCTTCGAACAATGCAACGATCGTGCTAAAGAATTATTTATCACATGAAATGACACGCCCCCTTGACGATTGATCCAGAATGCTCAAGCTTTCAGACATCAAAGATTAGGGGAGACATATGAAAAATCTCATTCTCAAAAACTCAGCAATGGTTGCTGGTGCATTATTAATTGGCGCTGCAAGTGCTTCTGCCGCAGAATTCAAGTGGGCCTCAAACACTGATCCACAAACTATGGATCCACATGCGGTAAATTCCGCACCTGTGTTGTCGTTCTTAAACAACGTTTACGAAGGCCTTGTGCGTCGCAACCAAGGCATGTCGATCGAAGGCTCCTTGGCCGAAAGCTGGGAACCTTTGCAAGACGACGACGGTTGGCGGTTTAACTTGCGCCAAGGTGTTACCTTTCAAGATGGTGCGGCTTTTACATCAGAAGACGTCATGTTTTCTTATGAGCGCGCCTCAAACGAGGCAGCCGACGTACGATCATGGTTCGCCCCCGTTTCCGAGGTGCGCGTTGTCGATGACTTCACCATTGATTTCATCACCAAGGCACCAAATCCGTTGTTCCCAGATTCAATCGCGAACTTTATGATTTTGGACAAAGGCTGGGCCGAAGCAAATGGTGCAGAACTGCCAGCACGCGATGCTGAAAATCACGCGACAATGAACGTAAACGGCACGGGCGCCTTTAAAGTGGCCAGCCGTGATCCTGGTGTGAAAACTGTTTTGGTGCCAAACGAAGGTTGGTGGGGTGAAGCAACTCACAACATCACCGAAGCAACGTTCACGCCAATTGGCAACGCGGCTACTGGTTTGGCGGCTTTGCTGTCGAGTGAAATCGACTTTATCCAACCAATCCCATTGCAGGACGTTGCCCAAGTTGAAAGCCGTGATGGTTTCAAGGTTCTTGAAGGCGAAGAAACACGCGTCATCATGTTTGGTTTTGGCCATGAACATGAAGAGTTGCTTTATTCATCTGACGTAACCGGCAAAAACCCATTCGCCGATGCACGCGTTCGCCTTGCTGCGGCGCATGCCATCGACATTGCATCAATTGACCGCGTTCTTTTCCGCGGTAAAATCGAAGGCGCATCACAGTTGGTGCCTGCTGGTATTTCCGGTTATTCCGAAGCAAACTCAGATCGCCCTGCGTATGATCCAGATCGCGCCAAGGCACTGTTGGCAGAGGCGGGTTATCCTGAAGGGTTCAGCTTTGGTCTGAAATGCCCGAATGATCGTTACATCAATGACGAAGCCTTGTGTCGTGCCGCTGCATCAATGTTTGCAGCCGTTGGTCTAAATGCCGAACTAAGCACAGGACCAGTTCGCGATTACTGGCCACAGCTTCGCGAAGATGCGTTTGATATGTATCTGTTGGGTTGGTCACCTGGTACATTTGATATGGAGCACCCGATCCGCTTCTTGATGTCGACACCAAACAAAGAAAAGAAACTGGGTTCTTGGAACTTTGGTGGATATTCTAATGCCCGTGTTGACGAATTGTTGCCTGGAATTCAGCGCGAAGTTAACCCCGCTGCACGTCAGGCAATGGTTGATGAAGTGGTCGCGATCACCCAAGAAGAGGTTGCCTACATTCCGCTTTATACGCAGCCACTTATTTGGGCCGCAAAAGACAATGTTGATCTAACACAACGCGCAGATAACTTCTTCATGCTGCGTTGGGTAACTGTAAACTGATCCAATAAGAACGAAGAAAGGCAATGGTATATTTCATTTTGAAACGACTGATCCAATCAGTCTTTGTGATGATCGCCGTTGCCTTTCTTGCTTTTTCCCTTTTCCGGTTTGTTGGTGATCCAATTACCCAGATGACCGGCGTGGAAACCTCGATCGAAGATCAAGAACGTTTGCGCGAAGAATTAGGTCTGAACGATCCCTTCGTGGCACAGTTCGTACGTTTTACCGGCGACATGTTGCAGGGTGATTTTGGTTATTCCTATCGCACACGGCAACCTGTCGGTGAAATGATCGCAACCCGCGTGCCTGCCACATTAGAGCTTGGGATTGTGGCGCTATTAATTTCTTTGGTTGTGGGCATTCCAACTGGTGTATTCACAGCCCTTCGCCCCCGTGGATTTGCAACACAAACGATATTGTTAACAACGCTTGTCGGGGTCTCGATCCCGACGTTTGTGATTGGGATCATGTTGATATTCCTATTTGGCGTCCAACTGGGTTGGCTTCCGACCTTTGGGCGCGGTGGAACTGTGCAGATCGGCGGTTGGGAAACCTCGCTATTTACCATTGATGGATGGCGCGCGTTGATATTGCCCGCGATCACGCTTGGTGTTTATCAGCTCACATTGACGATGCGTTTGGTGCGGGCTGAAATGATGGAAGTGTTACGTTCGGATTATATAAGATTTGGCATGGCGCGTGGTGTGCCGATGCGCAGCTTGTATTTCAGGCATGCTTTGGCAAATACCATGGTGCCCGTCATCACAATTATTGGCTTACAATTTGGCGGGGTGATTGCCTTTTCCATCGTGACCGAAAGCGTCTTTCAATGGCCTGGCATGGGGCTTTTGTTTTTGGAAAGCATTCGCTTTGTCGATATTCCGGTTATGGGCGTTTATTTGGTCGTCATTGCCTTTTTCTTTGTTCTGGTGAACCTTATCGTTGATTTGTTGTACCTCGCAATTGATCCACGCTTACGCGTCAAGGATACATCATGATCGCCTTTATTAAACGATATGAGGGGCTTTGGCTGTTTACGCGATCCCCTGCGGCGATCATTGCCGCAATCGTTGCGTTCTTTTCCATTTTTGGGGCGATTTTTGCACCCCTGATTGCCTCGGTTAATCCCTATGATTTGGCATCGTTCAGTTTGATGGACGGCTTGCTTCCCCCAGTGTGGGAAGATTATGGAAATCCAAAATTCTTGCTAGGCACCGATGACCAAGGACGCGATATGGTGTCCTCAATCCTTTATGGTGCCCGCCTTTCGCTGATTATCGGGATATCTGCGATGACGATTGCAACGGTGTTGGGCGTCGGGTTGGGATTGGCTGCTGGATACTACGGTGGCCGGTTTGACATGATCGTCATGCGTATCGCCGATATTCAACTTGCTTTGCCCGCAATCCTTACCGCGTTGTTGATCGATGGTATTGCACGCGGCATTCTACCAACCGAAGTCCAACAAGATTTGCGTGTTGCTGTTCTGACGCTTGCGATTGCTCTGTCTCTTTGGGTGAACTTTGCACGAACCGCGCGGGCCTCGACCTTCGTTCAGATGCAAAAGGAATATGTTCAGGCCGCGATCATCATGGGCCAGCGCCCAATTCGTGTGATGTTCGTTCATATCCTGCCAAACATTTTGGGACCGTTGTTGGTAATCATGACCGTTGATCTGGCATCAGCAATTTTGCTAGAGGCCACACTGTCGTTCCTTGGTATTGGCTTGCCCGCAGACAGCCCGTCCCTTGGCACACTTATTCGGATCGGCATGCAATTCATGTTGTCAGGTGAATGGTGGATTCTTTGGATACCGACGGTTTTCTTGGTTGCCCTCGTGATATCGATCAACATTTTGGGCGACTTCCTTCGTGACGTCTTTAATCCGAGGTTGCGTTGATATGTTAAAGGTTGAAAATCTTTCGGTACGCTTCCCCTCGCGGTTTGGGGACATCACAGCAATTGAAGATGTCGCCATGTCGATCGCACCCGGTGAAATTCACGGGCTGGTCGGGGAAAGTGGCGCTGGCAAATCCACTGTTGGGGCGGCCATCATTGGTTTGTTGCAGGCACCAGGATATGTCGCAACTGGATCGATGTCGCTGGGTGAAACAGACTTGCGCAACCTTAGTCTAGTTGAGGCGCATCATCTGCGCGGCAAACGAATTTCGATGATTTTTCAGGATCCACAAACCAGCCTGAACCCACTGATGCGCGTCGAAGATCAATTGATTGAAACCATTCAAGCCCACGAGGATATATCCGCAAGTGACGCCCGCAAGCGGGCCGTTGATATCCTCGAAGAAATCGGGATCAAGAATGCATCAGATCGGATCAAAGCCTATCCTCATCAATTTTCGGGCGGCATGCGTCAACGGGTGGTGATCGCACTGGCGCTGTGTACGAACCCTGAATTGATCATTACCGACGAGCCAACGACCGCGCTGGATGTTGCTGTTCAAAGCAAAGTTTTGGACCTTATCCGCGAATTGGCAAATTCACGCAAAATTGGGTTCATGTTGATCACGCATGATATCGGGGTCATTGCCCAGATTGCGGACCGCGTCAGTGTTATGCGGCGTGGCAAGGTTCTAGAATCCGGTACGACACGCCAAGTATTGGGTGATCCGCAGCATCCCTATACGTCTGCTTTGTTAGATGCGGTTCCGCCGTTGGATCGAAAGATTGACCGTTTCCGCATGCCTGATGAGGAAAAACAATCACACGGAAAAGACGCCGGTGATGCGGCCGAGGCGTGGTTGTTGCAAGGGCGTGATGCGGACAAGATTGGATTGCAAATCTCAGGGCTTTGCGTCGAATTTCCCGGTGTCCGTACATCGCTGTGGCGTAAACCAAATTCCTTTACTGCGCTCAACGACATCAATTTCGAAGTCAGACCCGGCAGCATCCTTGGTCTGGTCGGGGAAAGTGGATCTGGAAAATCCACCTTGGCCAAGGCAATCACGGGCCTTGTAAAACCATCATCTGGCCAAATGATTTTGGGCGGCCAAGAACTGCCAAATGGGCGACAACGTGGGCGCGGCCATCCCTCGCGCCAAATGATCCAAATGATTTTTCAGGATCCTTATTCTAGCCTAAATTCGCGCCATCGGGTTGGCCGAATTTTGTCCGAACCACTGTGGCTTTATGGTCTGGTGGATGACGCCAATGAAAGGCGCGAACTATCGGCGGCTATGCTAAACTTGGTCGGACTGGAACCTGACGCCATCGACAAATACCCGCATCAATTTTCCGGCGGCCAACGTCAACGAATTGCAGTGGCACGCTCACTGCTTGCACGCCCAAGATTTTTGATATGCGACGAACCCACCTCTGCACTAGATGTGTCAATTCAAGCCGAAATTCTTAATTTGTTGAAAGACCTTCAAGCAAAATTTGGGCTTACAATTCTATTCATCAGCCACAACTTGGCTGTTGTGCGTCAAATGTCGGATGATGTCGTCGTCTTGCGAAATGGTAAGATCGAAGAATACGGCAAGGGGCAAACAATCTTTGAAAACCCAACGGCAGATTACACCAAAGAATTGCTCTCCCTGACACCTGTCTTACCCAAAAATTGGAACTAATTTTTGCATCTTTGGGATGCTACGGGGGCAGAATAACGAACAGGAGGTAATGATGACCCCTTCTGACGCTCTTCTGCACTCATTGATAGGTTAAGCAGTGCCCCGTGCTGGACGGTTGTTTTCGATGTTAAACTTCATGCCATCCAACAACTCTTCCAGATCCGGGCGTGCTGCAGGGCCGTTTGAAATATCGACCAGCATCAAGGTTCCATCAGGACGAATGCCAAATGCGCCTGGTTCGGCAAATAGGCCCGTTGTTTCGGCCTCGGAAAGTGGTTCGGTGACAAACAGCCCAAGCGAGCGCATTTGTGGTTCAGTCATGCCGTATGCCAGATCAAAGGTCCAACCGAACTCTTTTTGGTCAGCCAATGCCTTTTCTTTGGTGTCTGATGACACGACGACAACGTCCATCACCGCAGTCCAATCAGACAGAACGGCCTGTAGTTTGTTCAAAAACCGTTTGCAGCGCGGACAGTGTTTCCCGCGATAAACAAAAACCATCGTCCAACGGTCCTTGGTTTGGCCAATTTCCGTGGTACCCCCGGATACATTTGGAAAACTAAGTTTTTCAACGGGCACATCAATTTTGGGTTTGTTGGTCATTTTAATATCCTTTTAAAGTTCGTTCTCTTTTACAGTCAGAGTTTGACAAAATAATCGAAAATTTCTGGTACGTTGCCATCGCCCATGCCCGCGTCAGCCGCAGCTTGCAGGTTGTTGGCTGTGCCTTCCGCGATTTCGGCCCGTGTGCCCATGTCCTCCGCCATTTTCAAGAAATAGCTTAGGTCTTTGTTGGCATTATTGATCGAAAAACCCAAATCACTGACACCATCTACGGCGTAGTTCTTACAAAATTGCATGAACGGGGAATTTGAGGGGCCGGCTGACATGATATCAAAGAGTTGCTGTTTCTCCAGACCAGCGCGTTCGGCAACTGCAAATGCCTGACTCATGGTGACGGCGGTCGTCATTCCCATAAAATTATTGATCAGTTTGGTCACATGACCCGCACCAAGAGCGCCAAGATAAAAGATGTTTTCGCCTTGAACGTCTAATACCGGTTTCACCTTTTCAAAGGTATCCTTATCACCCGCGGCCATGATGTTCAGCAGACCGTCTTTGGCGTGAGCAGGTGTTCGGCCAAGTGGTGCATCAATCATACCTGCACCTTTTGAAGCCAAATCAGCGCCAATTTTGCGGGTAGAAGCAGGAATAGACGTGCCAAAGTCAATGACAACAGCCCTACTCTTAATGCCTGCCAAAATACCGTCGTCACCGTAAATCAGGCTTTCGACAACGTCTGATGTTGTGACACAAAGCATGACAATGTCGCTTGCTTCAGCAAGTGCTTTTGGTGTGCTGACCTCGGTTGCACCGCGTGCAACAGTGGCCGCTACCGCGTCTTTGTTACGCCCCATGACAACTAAATCAAAACCGTTGTTTTGCAGGCATTCGGCCATGTTGCCACCCATAAGGCCAAGGCCGATGAATCCGATGGTAGGTTTTGTCATGTTTTACTCCCTGAACATATCTGTTCGTTATTAAATTTCATAAAAGCCTCAATGCCAGCTTCGGCGACGGCCATGTCTTGGTCTGGGCTTCCAGTGCTGACGCCAATGGCACCTACAAATTCACCATCCACACTCACTGGCAAACCACCCGCGATGATCACCATGCGGCCACCCACAGTTGCCTGCAGACCATAAACCGGTTTACCCGGTTGACTGGCGGCGCCCAATTCATGGGTGCCTTTGCGCGTACCACTTGCTGTATAGGCTTTGTCGATGGCGACTGTGATACTGGGTATCTTGGCGCCATCCATGCGTTCAAAGGCAATCAGGTTGCAACTTTCGTCTGTCACCGCAATGCACATATCTACACCGATTTCATGTGCCTTTGCTTTGGCCCCCGCAATCAAAAGATTTGCGTCCTCTAAATCCAAACGATTAACGGTCAGCATTGGGCACTCCTACTTCACCAAAAGATTCGGCAGCGTCATAGAAATTGCCGGAATGAAGGTGATTAACATAAGGGCTGAGAAAATTGCCAGATAGAAAGGCCAGATTGTTTTCACGGCTTTTTCCATGGGCAACTTGCCCACGATACAGCCCGCAAACAAACAGGTTCCAACGGGCGGCGTACACAGACCCAAGCCAAGATTGACCAACAGGATGATACCAAACTGAACAGGATCAATACCCAAGGCATACATCACGGGCAAGAAGATCGGGGTACAAATCAGGATCAAGGCCGCCATGTCCATGATCATGCCAAGTAACAACAGCATGGCATTAATCATCAACAAGATCAGAATTGGGTTTTCCGTGATGCCCATCAGCATATCTACGGTTTTACTGGGCACGCGATAGAACGTCAGCATATAGGCAAACGCACCCTAACAGGCGATCAAGATCATCACCATTGATGTCGTGCGCACAGATGACATCACCGCCATCTTAAAGTTGCTCCATGTGATCGCGCGGTAAACCAGCAATGTGACGATAAAGGCATAAAGCGCGCCAAATGCACCAGATTCAGTCACAGTAAAGACGCCAGATAGAACACCACCCACGATAATCACCGCTGTCATAAGACCAGGTAACGAGCCAACAAAGGCGATCATCAACGCCGTCCAGCCTGGAAATTTCTCAGCTTGATAGCCGCGTTTTACGGCAACAACGTAAGCTGCGAACGCCAAACAGATGCACATCAAAATACCCGTAACATCGACCTAATGAACATTTGGGATAAGCTGGCCCCGGTTCTGATTTGCAATGGTTTCATCACTGCCTTTTAGCGCCAATATTACTTTGGATCTGTTACTTGACCAATATTCATCCTCTAGACGGGAAATTATAGACAAATGAACGGCCTCTGATTTTGCGCGGGCTACTTTAAACATAAATGTACATGAAGGATTGGCGTTCTTACCCTTTCGCTCTTGACCATTATTAGGGCTTCGGTTGAACTGTGGGTATTGTCCCAGCGGCACAATTTTTCATGCATATAGGTGGTTTCACAAATGGTTGTCAGCGTAAGATCAGTTCAGGATGTGGCCATCGTCACCATCGAAAATCCACCTGTTAACGCTATATCTCATGCGGTTCGCCAAGGGTTGTTGGACGCAAAGCAGCAGATAGAAGCCGATCCTGCAATCAAGGCTGGCATCATCGTTTGTGCCGACAGAACCTTCATCGCCGGTGCTGATATCAGGGAATTTAATACCCCACCAAAAGAACCGCATCTGCCTGATTTGGTCATCGCCCTTGAAGGTGGAAAAAAACCATTGGTTGCGGCCATTCATGGCACGGCACTAGGCGGCGGGCTTGAGATTGCGCTTGGCTGTGATTACCGAATTGCAATTAATTCTGCGAAATTAGGCTTGCCCGAGGTTAACCTTGGCCTGATCCCCGGCGCGGGCGGCACTGTACGACTAACGCGATTGATCAGCGCTGAACCTGCCCTTGATATCATGATCAGCGGCAAACCTGTTTCAGCAGATCGCGCCAAAAACTTGGGCCTGATTGACGCCACATGCGACGATGATTTGCAAAACAGCGCAATTGCATTTGCCAACCGTATCAAAGACGAACCACGCCCATCCCAAATTTTGACCCGAATGGCTGACTACGATCGGGCCGCATTGGATAAAAAACTGACAGCAGGCGCGGCCAAAGCGCGGGGGCAAAACAGCCCCGTTGCGGTATGTCAGGCGGTACGCAATGCAATTGAAATGTCCGCACATGATGCGCTTGCTGCTGAACGCAAATTGTTTGTCGAACTTAAAAGCGATCCACAATCATTGGCATTGCGCCACATTTTCTTTGCTGAACGCGCCACTTCCAAAATTTCCGCAATCAAAGGTGTGCCTGCTGCGCCAGTTAATCAAATTGGCATCATTGGCGGCGGTACAATGGGGGCTGGCATTGCGGCTGCCTGTCTTTTGGCGGGTTTTGACGTGGTGATGATAGAACGCAACGACGAGGCCTTGGCACAGGGCATGTCGCGCACCAAGGCAACCTTGGCTAATAGCCTAAAAAGGGGCCTGATCACGCAAGCCAAACACGACCGACTTATTGCCGCATTCACTGGTTCAATTTCTTATATCGCCCTTGCCGATGCCGATCTGGTTATCGAGGCCGTGTTTGAGGACATGGAAATCAAAAAGGCCGTATTTGACGCCCTTGACCAAGCTTGCAAGGCTGATGCGATCTTCGCCACAAACACGTCTTATCTGGATATCGATGAAATTGCCCAAAGCACCATAAACCCAACGCGCGTGATCGGACTGCACTTCTTTTCACCGGCTCATATCATGAAACTGTTGGAACTGGTGACAACCAAAACGGCCAACCCCACCGCCATTGCAACAGGCGTCGCTCTTGGCAAACGACTAGGCAAGATAACCGTACCATCTGGTGTCTGCGATGGTTTCATTGGCAACCGAATTATGTCCGCATACCGTCGAACTTGTGACTATCTTATCGAGGATGGAGCATTGCCAGCAGATGTCGATGCCGCAATGCGTGACTTTGGGTTTCCCATGGGTATTTTTGAAATGCAGGATCTGGCGGGACTAGACATTGCATGGGCCATGCGTAAACGACGCGCCGCAACCCGTGACCCTCAAGAACGTTATGTTGATATCGCAGATACACTTTGTGAAATGGGCCGCTTTGGGCGCAAAACAGGATCGGGCTGGTACCAATATGAGAACGGCAAAGCCACAATTGACCCGACTGTTACAGACTTGATTTTACAAACATCTGCACGCAATGGCATCACCCGCGCGTCAATGACGGCAGATGAAATAATGGCACAGATTTTGGCCACAATGCGTACCGAAGCGGCGGCAATTTTGGACGAAGGAATTGCCAATTCTGCGGATGATATCGATGTCGTGATGGTCAACGGGTATGGTTTCCCGCGCTGGAAAGGCGGCCCCCTATTTATGGCCTTGAAACCTTGACTAAACACCTAACTTCGTAACCAAAGCGAAAGTTAGTTTGCAGTCTTGCCTCTTAGCGCAACAGCGACTGCGATTTCTGATGCCTCCGTCTGCAGCATCAAAATTGAACTTTCGTCACCAAGCGGAATATTTTCAAGCTGCGCCACTTTGAACACCACGTCCCGTGACAATTTCAACTTCTTAACTGTTTCAAACAATTGTTCATTGTAAAATCTATGATCTTCAATTTTTCGCATGCTTTTAACACCCTGACTCTCGGTCACGACAACCTCTTTATTTTTGACCTCATGACCTTGGATATTCGTTACGATTTTTTTAACGCGCTCTAGGTCGACTTCGTTATCGGGGTCAAACTTTGAAATAACTTTTGCAAGCATGTCGACGGGTGAGTCCATGAATTTAGAATATTCGACAATAATTTGCGACTTGGCAAACGGTGAATCCACCCATTTTTTCACAAAATTTTGCCACAGACCAAATTGTGCCTACAAGAAAAATTTCAACGATTCAACAGTGTCTGGCGAACCATTGAGAACGTAAAGTTCAAAATTTGATAATGCTGCCGGTAAAAACTCGCGGTATTGAATAAGGTACTGCTGGTCTTTTAACTGGGGCAAATCTTGCGTGTTGTCGTGGTTTTTAGAAAAGGAAATACGGTCAGTGTTCTGGCAAGGAAACGTATGGCAACATTCGTCACCCGGTGAATAGAATTCGCAATACGTAAATCTTGATTCAAAATATTGACGCAGGCAACGTTCAAGCAAATGGTGGCCGCTTCGCGGAAGGCTAACACCCGCGATATATGAGAGTTGTTTTTTTTCGATTGGCATCGCGCTGACGTGGTCTTTCTCAAAATTGGGGCAGTATAGATCAAAATCCTTGCTGGCCATTAACGCCTCTCTTGCCGCACGGATTTCACCTTTGTCCGCGTTACGTTCTGCCTGTGACAGAAGGTGTGTCTAACGTCAGCACCTTTGGGACAGAATTGAGTATTTGAATAATGGAGGATTTCTGGTTCACAATTTTGATCTCACCTATGGACATGTGTGAACCAACCATTTTGCGGGTTTCAATAACCTCAATTTGAACGGTTGCGGCCTGAGGCATGGACTGTTTCACAAAGCCCCCAGCGCTGTGCAGGCTAAGCAGAATTTCCTGCAACGAGGCTTTCAGGGAATTGTCGCCTTTTGCATCAGCCCAAATCCGCGCTATTTCGTCAATGTGATCCGAAATGCCATCGGTTGAACCGGAAAAAACATCAACCTTTGTTGCAAGATTAGTTAACGAACCTCGCGGTAAACCCGCGCGCCCCTCGCCCCCGCTGTACAGCCACTGGCGAAATTCTCGAATGCCTTCGAAATCTTTGGAATTACTCAAAACAAAAACCTCACAAAAATTGCGTGAAAAAAAGATTATATAAAATGGGCTACTCTAAAGGCATCACGACACACGTTAACGAAATCAAAGTCAAGGATTAACAAACCCCAACATTGATTTTGACCCGCTTCGCGCAATATGCGTTGGGTCTAATTTTTAGAAAAACCGCAATAAATGTTTTGGCATCGATCCATTCTGGCATCATGCGTCATGCCTATTGGCATTGCTGCGGAACGGCAAACAAGCGTATTTGTCCCCTCGCACGATCTGCTACCACTTTCGCTTATTCAGCGAGCCCCTGCTAAACGATCAAGGATCGTGTCAAAACATGTGGCCAGTTGTTCCGGCGTTTTGGCTGTTGCGGCCACATAAAAATCGGGGCGGATGATTGCGTAATGCGCATCAGCCTTCGACATCCAATCCCTATAACTGGCATCCAAGGTTTCAACGTCATGGCCTTGTGTTCCAAGTGAAAGCAACCGACCGCCGACTTTTTTCAGTGCCGCCCTTTGAGTATCGCTCAACAGGCCAGCTGTTGAACATTCCACCGCCAAGACCATCCAGCCCTGCCCGACTGCTTGATCAAATCGACCTTCACGCCCCTGATATTGAACCATGCCTTGCGGCGATAATTCACCCGCGGTGGCCGTGCCCTCGCACCAAACGCCAGGCCCTAATTTAACAAGATCGCCGGTGATCGGTTCATGGTTGCGCGCCGCGAGATCCGCCATCATACGTGCGTCCCTTTCATCCGCTTTCTCTTTGTCTGCGATGCAAATGATATCGCCAAGATCACGGCTAAACTGGATATAATGTTTGGCATGTTCGATACGCTCGGATTCATAGCTTTGCAAAACATTCATATCCAACGTGCCATCCAGAATAGCGGACAGCCGCCAATGCAATGCCACTGCATCGCGCAATCCTGCGCACATTCCTTCCCCTGCAAAGGGTGGCATCAGATGCGCGGCATCACCGGCAATCATGCACCGACCTTTAAGCCAGTTTTCAGTATAGCGGGCTTGGAAGCGGTAAACCGCACTGCGTTCCAATTTAGCGTTTTCAGGCGAAAGACCCCAAGGTTCAAGCAGTCGCCACGCGCTTTCTGGTTTCGCGATTTCGTTTTTGTCTTCTGTCGGCAAAACCATGAATTCCCACCGGCGGCGTCCTGGGCCACCTGGCACGATGGTTGTCGGGCGTTTGGGATCGCACAGTTGCCATTGTGCTGACACGGCTTTGTATTCCGCAGCAGGGATCATATCGAGGATCAACCAGTCAAAGAAATAACCCTCGTCGATGACATTCAGGCCTAATGCATCACGTACAAAACTATTGGCGCCGTCTGCACCAACGACAAATTGCGCATCGATGTTTCGGGCAGAGGTTGCGTCATTGATGGTGACCTGCGCACCCATTGCGTTTTGGCTCAGCTCAGTTGCTGTCCAACCACGCAATAATGTGACTGATGGTATGGTGCTTGCAATGTCGATCAATCGAGCTTCGAATTCTGGCTGATTGAACCAGTAGGTTACGTGCCAGCCACATGGGGCGAGGCTTTCCCAATCTACAATCTGCAAGTCTTTGAGATCGGCATTTTTCCAGTAATAAAGCTCTTTGTGGTTTTCAAATGCCGGATCGTTGTCGCAATCAATGCCAAGCGTTGCCAGAATACGGGCAACTTCTGCATCCATCGTAACTGCGCGAGGGCGATCGTAAATCTCGGGCCATTTTTCAACAACAGTGACTGATTTTCCTTCGCGGCCCAAAAGAATGGCAAGCAAAAGACCAACGGGCCCTGCGCCGACGATGACGACATCCTGTGACATGTTTACTCCGAATAAATATGGGACATTGCGTTGCTAGACTGGTTTTGGATCGCGCCGTCTTGTGTGCACGAACAAAATGACCAGCGACACAACCGCCGCACCAATCCAAATGGTTTCTGGTTTCATCATTAACAATACGGCCAAGACCAATCGCAAGCTAATCTCCCAAACACCAAGCTGGGATTTGTCGAATGCGGCAAGCGCACTGGATAACAAGTACAACGCAAGAGCTAGGCGCAAAAGAAGTAAGGCAAAAGCACCAAAGTGAAATTGGCCGTCATATCCCGGAATGAAAGCACCACTTGCTGATTGCGCATCAATGATGGCTTCGCTGATCAACAGAAGTTCAGGGTGAAAGGCGAAAACAAAGGGAACGATGAATATGACGATCCCAGATTTTACCGCAGAAAATCCAGTCGCCATCGGTTCTGCCTTCGTGATTGAGGCGGCGGCAAAGGCGGCCAAAGCAACGGGTGGCGTGATGGCACTCGCGACGGCAAAGTAAAAGATGAACATATGTGCTGTGAAAAGCGAAAGACCAAGACCTGCAAGAACGGGGCTCATCAACAATGCAGCATTGATATAGGCTGGAACCGCAGGCATCCCCATCCCAAGCAGCACTGCAAGCAGCATAGTAAGAAGCAATGCCATGAATTGTGGGAAAGCAGTGCCTGTTCCGCCCAAATTCAAACTGTTTAACCAAGACAGAACATCAAGGGACAAGAATACGGGAAGCCCCGTGAAAGATAGGCAAAAATCGATGATCGAAACCGCGAGGAACATCAAGTAAAGCGTGGCGATTAGAACGCCTGCTTGTGACAGTGCAGTAATAATCTTGCCCGGACGTGAGCGGATTTCAGGATCTAGGAACAGCAATCCGATCAACAACATGACGGCCCACCACCCAGCGGCGCCCGCAGAACCGGATGCGTTTTGAACTGTTTGTAAGAACCAGCTTAGGCTTTGCACGTCGCAACCGCCATCGCTGAAAATACGATCGGCACCCAAGATACCACCAAACAGGCCACAACCAACCGCGTCTTTGGGGATCAAGAGCAATGTCAGGATTACTAGGATTGGTCCGAACACCATGATCAAATTCAGATAGTCCTGACGATCAAGGATCATGTCTTCTGTCATTTCGCCAATGGCCGTGATGTTTTGTTTGCGCGACTGGAAAACCGCCGACAAAAATAGGCAGAAGAAATATGCAAGGGCAGGTATGATCGCCGCGATGATGACACTGGAATAAGGAACCGAGGTCAATGAGGCCAGAACGAATGCCGCCACGCCCATCACCGGTGGCATAATCGACCCACCAGATGAGGCCGCTGCTTCGACACCACCTGCAAACACCTTGGAAAATCCGCGTTTCACCATCATTGGGATCGTCAAAACACCAGTCGACAGAACGTTAACAATTGGCCCGCCGGAAATTGTGCCAAATATTGCGGATGATACGATTGCTGCGTGTGCAGGACCGCCGCGCAATTTGCGCGTCCAGCGAAATGCCAGTTTGATCAAAGATCGGCCACCTGCGGAGCTGCCGAATAGGGATCCAAGAACCAGATATGGAAAGATCGTGTTCAACACGATATCCATGAAACGGCCCATAAGACCCGAGGAATTGTTAACCAGAATATCATGGACCCGTGGCCGTCCATCCGACAACAACCGTGGTTCCCCTGCAAGTTTTGTAACAAGATATTTGTTGATGTCATCAGTGCCGTAGAAATACCAAACAAGGACTGTGATGATTGTGTAGCTGGCAAAAGCGATGGCCACGATGACCAGCGGTAATCCCCAGACTTTGATGTTGTAAGATAGGAAAACCATGACCGCTATACCCACGATCAAAACCAACCAACCGCCTGTGGTGTTCACACATTGTGGGTCCTCAACCGTTGTGGGGGCAGGCAATCCAAGACTTTCATTGAATTCGGCCGCTGACGCGAGGCTTTTTGCAATCAAACGTGCACGATCACCGTTTAATTGATCAATCAAACAAACAGATTCAATTTCAACAAGATAAGTGATTGAAATCGTCGCCGCCATGACCACAAGCGCAATATCTTGCGCCAAACCAAAGCCACGTTTTAATGAGGATTGCCCCTTCCAATCGCGCCACATCGAATGCCTAAGCACGACCACGCACATCATCAATGCGAAGAAAAAGGGATAAAACCACTCGGTCGGAAATTTGCGGAACCGCGTGCCACTTTCGCCCCATAAAGAGGCGGCAAGTGCGTCATATCCGGGAATGCCGGGGGTAGAGTTTATTAGGCCGATGATAACCAGCGCCAGTGAAAGAACGAATAGCAAGCGTAGAGAGAAGTCTCGTTGAACTTGCGGCACAGGCGTCGCTTCAGCCATTTTTACTTAATCCCCAAACAGTCTTATGCGGGCCGCGCAATTACACACGCGGCCCGCTGTTGTCAGTTTACTTTGCACATTCAGGAAGTGTGTAACCAGCTTCTTCCCAAGCGGCGACCGCACCTGGATGGTATTTCATTGGGTTGTTGCCGCACATGTCGGTCAATGCCTGATCGGTTACACCGTGCCATGCCGAAGCCATGAAAGATGCTTTGGCATGATAAATTGGTTCGATACCTTCAATGAATGCCGCGGTCAGTGCTTTGGCCGTATCAAAGTCCATGTTTTTGTTGACGATATCGCCACCAACTGTGCCAGGACCACGGAAGGTGTCATCCTCTGATGAAACTGTTACGCCGTCACCATATCCCATGTCTGCCACTGGCATTGTAAAGGAAACTGTACCCGGAAGTTTGGTAACTTTTTGGAAAGCATCGCTTTCAAACACGTCTTTTGGCATAGAAAAGACAGTCATATCACCAGATGCCAACGCGGCAGTCACACGAGGATCAGGAAATGCTTGTGGCAAAACAAACGCATCAGCAGAACCGTCTTGGATGGTTTTGACCGCTTGGCCCCAGTTGACCTGAACACCGGTATAACCCGCGCCCTCGTCCAACCCAGCAATAGTTTTGATCAAAAGACGTGAATTTGTCAAAGCGGCACCACGTGGGGGGCCATTAAAGATTGTCTTGCCTTCCAAGCCATCCCAACCGGAAATGCCCGAACTATCATAAGCGTACATCCCTTGCACAGAAATACGGTACGTATAAAGAACGGCCAAATTGTCGGCCAGATCAGCACCTGCTTCTTTACCTAGGCCAGCATAGGGGCCCACGCCGCGTGACAGCAAGAAGGGCAGGATGAAAGGACCAGCCGCAATATCTGTTTTGCCTTCGGCCACGTTCTGAACAGAGTTTGTCAGCGTTTGACCAGCGGTCACCTGAATATCGGCAACGCCTGCTTTAGATGCCGCCTCAGACAAAGCAATGATCGAAATCCCCGGTGTCGTGTTAGGTGCAGCGGTTTCAGCGGTTAGAATGCTTTGTGCAAAGGCACCGGAACCCAAACAAGTTGTGGCGGCAATAATTGCCAATAATTTTTTTGACATCGTGTATCCTCCCAGATGATGTATGTCGTTTTGCCCGTGACATCGTTCTTTTTAGCTGCTTAACTCCCATAAGCACCAAAAAATCGATTTTTTGGGCATAGCGGCAGTAAAAACTACTTTAGGAAACCAAGCAATGATTGATTTGAAACTTTTTGTTGCACCGAATACCTGCGCACGGGTCGCGACGATCGCCTTAGAGGAAATAGGTGTACCTTTTGAAACATCTTTGGTGCGAACCGCCGCTAATCAACAAAAATCACCGGAATTTTTGAAAATAAACCCCAAAGGCAAGGTGCCAACGTTGCTAATCGATGGCGCGCCTTTGACGGAAAATGTGGCGATCCTTACTTGGTTGGCTGACACTTTTCCCGATGCAAAACTATTGCCGGCGGCCAATGACAAAATGGAATCATTAAAACAAACCGCTGATTTGGCGTTTTTTGCAGGATCGGTTCATCCGATCGTCACCCGCATCGCCATGCCCATGAAAATCATCGCAGACGCGGCGCAATCGTTCGAAATCGTGCGTCCGGCTGGCGTCAAGGATATGGACAGCGTGATGAAAATGATTGATGCGCGGTTAGAAGCAGGTCCGTGGTGGTACGGTGAAGATTGGTCTATCGTTGACGCATATCTGTACTGGGTTTGGGCACGCATTACCGGCGTCGGATATGATGGTTCCGCCTTTCCCAATATCCAACGCCATTTTGCATTAAACAAAGAGCGCCCTGCGGTTCAGCGGGCAATGGCTCGTGAGGATGTAAATATCGAAATCCTCAAATCCGAAAACCTGTTCATGGCGCCGCGCTAAAATTTAGAAAGACAGATCAATGAATGTACTTTGGATCATGGCTGATCAACTTCGTTTTGATTACCTCAGCTGTTATGGTGCGAAACATATCGATACGCCCAACATAGATCGTTTGGCGTCAAAAGGTGTGCGGTTTGACAAGGCTTATGTGCAATCGCCAATCTGCGGCCCCAGCCGGATGAGTTCGTACACTGGTCGTTATGTGCGCAGCCACGGTGCAACGTGGAACGGTTTTCCGCTGCGGGTTGGGGAACCAACTTTGGGTGATCATTTGCGTGAAATAGGAGTCAGCTGCTCGCTTGTTGGCAAGACCCACATGACGCCAGATTTTGACGGCATGAAACGCCTTGGCATTGATCCTGAAAGCACAATTGGCGCGCTTGTTAGCCAATGTGGTTTTGACGAATATGTGCGCGACGATGGTACCAACGCCATCAACTATAAAAATCGTCATGCAGAAGACTATGATCGATATCTGCGTGAACACGGAATGGACGCCGAAGTACCTTGGGAAGAATGGGCAAATACCGCAATTGGTGCTGATGGTCAGAAAAAGTCTGGCTGGTTCCTAGAAAATGCGCCACTGCCTGCCCGCGTTCCTAGGGAACATTCCGAAACGGCATGGTTGACCACGCGCGGCATCGATTTCATTGAATCTCAGGGCGATGACCCTTGGCTGTGCCATCTAAGTTATATCAAGCCGCATTGGCCTTATCTGGCCCCTGCCCCTTACAACGACATGTATTCCAAAGATGATTTGCCACCCGTTAATCGACGTGACGGCGAACATACCCATCCGCTTATGCAAGCTTGGGAAAAAACACGCATATGCGAAAGTTTTTCACGAAACGATGTTCGCGATTTGGTGGCACCTGTCTATATGGGATTGATCAAAGAATTAGACGATAATCTGGGCCGTCTATTTGAATATCTCGAAACAAGTGGCCGCATGAAGGATACGATGATCGTGTTCTGTTCGGACCATGGTGACAATATGGGTGATCACTGGTTGGGTGAAAAGGACTTGTTCTATGATTGCTCAGCGCGCGTCCCCATGATCGTCTATGATCCACGAACAGAGGCTGATGCGACACGCGGAACCGCGACCGATAAGTTGATCGAAGCTATCGATTTGGCCCCAACCTTTCACGAATTCTTTGGCGGAGAAGCAAAACCGCATGTGATGGAAGGGCGATCCCTACAACCGCTGTTGCATGATCAAGATGTCAGTTGGCGCGAATACTGCATCTCGGAATATGACTATTCAACACGTGACGCGCGTGATGGACTGGGCATTGACCAAAGCGATGCGCGTTTGGTGATGGTCTTTGATGGGCGTTGGAAATACGTCCACGTTGAACAGATGCGCCCAATGCTGTTTGATCTAAAAACCGATCCGGACGAATTACACGATCTAGGCGATAACGCCGAGCACCAAGATCAGATCGAACGACTAAGTGAGCTGCATTTTGAATGGGCCCGAAAACACCATACACGCATCACCCGCAGTCCGCAAATCGTTGAAAAAATGGCAGCGGGCAAAGAACCCCCAGGCATTTATATTGCCTACTGGGACCGTGCCGATGCAGAAGAACACGGTTTGACAGCACCCCCACACCTTGATCAGTAGACTGCGGCACATTCAACGAAAAAGATCGTACATCCTTGAATGCCCGCAAACAATCGGGCACCTTAACCGCAATACCAATCACCAGTTAAGACTGGCGCGATAGTCGCGGGACTGAGCTGGGAAATTCGATCGTCCTGGTAAAAGGAAAGAAATTGAACGTACCGACCACCCTAAGCAAGCTAGGCGGCGAAGATGCGTTGCGGGAATTGGTCGAACATTTCTATGATTTGATGGAA
>AAXZ01000010.1 GCA_000169395.1 Rhodobacteraceae bacterium HTCC2150 | reverse complement strand
CCGCGGCCATCCGATCCTCCGCGCGCTGCACGCTTAGGCGCTTGGGACAGGCGCGTCAACGGGGAAGCGTCGCGCCAAATCATTGATCATTGCGACATCCGTGCCATCAAGCGGCCCGTCCGCCCATGGGCGAAATCTTTGACGAAATGAATTTAGCACCAACTCATCACCTACATCCGGATATCCAAACGTTCGTGCTGCTTGATTGAAATCCAACTTTGGTTCATCGAAGGCTTGCGGCCAAACCGTCAAACCGCTTCGTGCAAAACGACGCCAATCAAATCGATTTCCAGGATCAATTTTTCGCCCCGGCGCCATGTCTGAATGCCCGATAACGCGATGAGCTGGAATTGCCCATCTATCCATAATACCGGCAAGAAGCGTTTCAAGCGCGTTCATCTGAGGTTCAGAAAAGGGCGTCCCGCTCGGGTTTGCCAACTCTATTCCGATTGAGCGGCTGTTCACATCATCAACATCGCCCCATGACCCAACACCTGCATGCCATGCGCGATCAACTTCGGCCACCATTTGAATTACGCGGCCTTGCTCATCAATCAGGTAATGCGCAGATACTTCAGCCTCCGGATTGCACAGCCAAGCGCATGCCTTAACCGCCGACGTCATTGCCGTATAATGCAGCACAATAAGGTCGGGCAAAACATCGCCCCGCCTTGGCCCAAAATTTGGGCTTGCCTGTTGAACGATTTCTATTTGCGTACCGCTGCACGGAAAGGTTCTGGATCCCAACCGCAAGCATAGCCATCGCCATCTGGATCTAGGTTCTTGCGATCCTTGCGCGGGCCACCTGCGGCCAAGAACGCCTCTTGTGCGATGTCAGGCGAACCGTGCGCGGCACAATTGCGTGCATTATTTCCGCCGCCAAACGCGCGCAAGCGATTGTATAGTTTGTTGCCCACTGGATTTGATGTTGCCAATGCGTATTCAACAATATTAGGGCCCAAGGTGTTGTTTCGGTTGGGTACGGTTTTCACTTCGGCCACTTCATATTGCGCGGCTTGTTCCTTGCGACGTTCGGCATCTGATTGAATGGTTTCCCGCGCAGCCACGGCCGCAAAATTTTGCTCGTCTGAAATGCCGGGATTGTTTACAGCAGGCGCGCTTACGGTTGGTTTTTGAACAACAACTGCGGGGACCTCGACCGTTGCAACTGCCTCAGCGACTTCTGGTGCGGCTTCAGGTTTTAACAATGACGCATTCACCCGCGCCTCGATCCGCGCTTTGGAAGCTTTATCTGCCTCAATTCTTGCGGCCTGCGCCAGACGACTTTGATACGAACCATAGTCCTCAAAGCCAACGCCAGAGGCGCTGTCAGGTACAGGCGGCGCACAGGCAACAAGTGCCAGAACGCCCAAAACTGGGAATAGATATTTCATTTAACGTACTGCTCATTTTTATTGTTTGAGCAGTTTTACCACCATTTGGCAGGTTTGGAAACAAATCCGATTGATTTTTCAAGCGCATAGGCGTGATTGAGCAACGCTCCCTCTTCCCATGGGCGTCCAATCATTTGCAGACCCATTGGCAAACCTTGTTTGTCCAGACCGGCCGGCACCGAAATTCCTGGCAGACCAGCAAGGTTAACAGTCACGGTAAAGACGTCATTTAGGAACATTTGAACGGGATCGACATCCTTCATTTCGCCCAAACCAAAGGCGGATGATGGTGTTGCTGGCGTCAAGATTGCATCAACACCCGTGGCAAACACGTCATCAAAGTCTTTCTTAATCAACGCACGAACACGGCGAGCACGGTTATAATAGGCATCATAAAAACCAGCCGACAAAACATAGGTGCCGATCATTACGCGTCGTTGAACCTCGGGCCCAAAACCTTCGGCGCGGGTCTTTTCATACATTTCTGTAATACCGTCGCCTGCCGCCAGTTTGGCACGGTGCCCAAAGCGAACGCCATCATAGCGCGCCAAGTTTGAAGACGCTTCTGCAGGTGCAATCACATAATAGGCAGGCAATGCGTATTTCGTGTGCGGCAATGAAATATCAACAATCTCAGCACCCGCATCGCGCAGCATATCGGCGCCATCGGCCCAAAGCTTTTCAATGCCATCATCCATGCCATCCATACGATATTCCTTTGGAATACCTATCTTTTTGCCGCGAATGTCACCTGTTAAGGCTGCCTCAAAATCTGGAACTGGCAATTCTGATGATGTGCTGTCTTTGGGATCATGGCTGGCCATGGCACGCATCATAATGGCCGCGTCGCGCACAGATTTTGTCATTGGACCCGCTTGATCCAATGAAGATGCAAACGCAACAACACCCCAACGTGAGCAACGACCATAGGTAGGTTTCAAACCGACGATGCCGGTAAATGCCGCTGGCTGACGGATTGACCCACCTGTGTCTGTACCAGTTGCCGCCAAACACAAATCAGCTGCAACCGCGCTCGCGGAACCACCGGATGATCCACCAGGTGTAAGGGCCGCGTCAGAACCTTCGCGACGCCATGGATTGATCGCATCACCATAAACAGAGGTTTCATTGGATGATCCCATGGCGAATTCGTCCATGTTCAACTTGCCCAACATGATCGTGCCCTGATCCAACAGATTTTGGCTGACGGTGGATTCGTATTCAGGCTTGAACCCTTCCAAAATCCGACTGGCAGCTTGGCTTTCAACACCCTTGGTGCAAAACAAATCTTTGATGCCCAGTGGAATGCCGCACATGTCTGGCGCATCACCTTTGGCCAAGCGGGCATCCGCCGATTTAGCCTGTTCCATCGCCAATTCTGGCGTTTTGTGGACAAATGCATTCAGAACGCCAGCGTCTTCAATGGCGCTCAAGCACGCACTTGTTAGATCGGCGGCAGTTACATCACCGGCGCGCAATGCATCTCGTGCGGCGGAAATTGTTAGGCTGTTTAAGGCTGTCATGATCTTTACTCCACCACTTTTGGCACGGCAAAGAAACCTTCGCGTGCATCAGGTGCATTGGCCAAAACGGCCTCTTGTTGGCCACCATCTGTTACAACATCATCACGACGTTTTAGCGCCTGAGGTGTTACGGATGTCATTGGTTCAACACCTTCAACATCGACCTCGTTCAGTTGTTCCATGAACCCAATAATATTGGACAATTCACTGGCCAAGCCTGGTAAATTATCTTCTGGTACTGCGATGCGGGCTAGTTTCGCCACGCGTCGCGCGGTATCAATGTCGATGCTCATGTTTAATCAATCCAAAATGGCTGAGTTTTAGGGTCTGAAACCGTTTAGCGTTACGTGGACGCCGCTGCAACCATATGTCGACGATAAACCTCAATCATCCAACCTAACATGACTGCATTAATGAGGTGCCAGATGAAATGCGTACCCAGTGCGTTCGCCATGCAATAAGGCAAATCAAGCGAGCGAAATACAATTGAAAGCGTCAATAATAACGCGCCAATAACCAATCCACGCCCTGTTTCACGATTACTGCGCCAAACACACGCGGCAAAAAACAGAATGAGCGGCGGGATGACGGCATATTCGGAACTTGAACCGATACCGGGGATCATACTTGTAAATTGGACACCAATAGCGGTGTAGACAAAAAACAAAAGGACACTGAGAAAGGCCCAAAGCGGCCGCAAATTCATATAATCTTTGACCGACGCAAAGACGTATAACAAAATAAACGCCATAATCGGGGCAACATCGGCAGCACTAGACCAAGCCATCGCATATGTGTGCAGCAAAAACGAACCAACAGCGATACTTGCAAGTATGGCGACCATGCCGCGGGCCAGCGGTAAATTGGCCCCCTTCAATCGCACGCCCATCAAAATCGCCGCGATTAAAAACGCGAGGTTTGAGATGGCATTTAGCGGCTCGTCCCAAAAACCAGGTTCCAAGCGTTCGCAATATCCGTCAATATACATAAAAAAGTTCATGGCGCGATCATAGCCAACAAATCGTAAATGCAAAGGATAGGTTGATGGACATTACTTTTCTAGGACATGCGAGTTTTCGAATTGAGATTGAAGATCAAGTATTGCTGATTGATCCTTGGCTTTCGGGCAATCCAGTTCTAAATGCCACGGATCATGAACGGGCTGTTGCAGGCGCTACTCATATTTTGATCACCCACGGGCATTTTGATCATGCTGGTGATGCGTTCCGTTTGTCACAGGAATTGAATGCGCCTTTGGTCGGGATGAACGATCTTATGGGGTATTTCGCAGATCAAGGTGCCGACGTCATTGGATATAATCGTGGCGGTACAGTCAAATTAGGGAATGTGGATGTTTCATTGGTAAATGCGGTTCATTCTTCTAGCTTGAAAACAGACAAGGGTCACATTCATTTTGCTGCTGAATCTGGCTTCATGATCAAAGGCGAAGGTCATATGATTTATTTTTCAGGCGACACGGATGTTATGGCAGATATGGAATGGTTTGGTGACTATTACAAACCAGACATCGGCATAGTGTGCGCAGGTGGGCATTTCACCATGGACATGGACAAAGTTGCCTATGCCTCAAATAGATATTTCAACTTCAAGACATTGATACCTTGCCACTACAAAACTTTCCCAAGGCTGGAACAAACGGCTGATGCACTGATCGCAGCATTGCCAGATGTAAATGTCATAGAACCTGAAGTGATGAAAACGATCAAAATCTAACGTTTGGCGGCGAAGAAATCTTTCAAAAGGTTTTCACATTCTTTAGCTGAAATCCCGTCATAAACCTCTGGTTTGTGATGGGATTGTGCATGATCAAACACCCGTGCACCTTGGGCAACACCGCCTGATTTTGGATCCGACGCCCCATAATATACGCGCCCAATTCTGGCGGCCGCAATCGCTGCTGCACACATCGCGCAAGGTTCTAGTGTTACATATAAATCAAAACCTTGCAGACGTTCTCGCCCCAAAGCCGAACACGCCGCGCGGATTGCTAAGATTTCAGCATGTGCTATTGGATCATTTTGAGCGCGGGTTTCATTGCCCGCTTGGGCAATCACTTGACCATCGCGCGAAAGGATAACGGCCCCTACTGGCACCTCTCCGCGCTGCCCTGCAGCGCGGGCCTCATCTAGGGCAATATCCATATGATTGGTGAAAATACTCATGGTTTCTTGTGCCTTTATGTCCAACTTGGCGCAACCCGCTTTCCAAAGGCAAACATTGTCGCTATGGGTCGCGCATGACAGATACCCCTGAAAAAGGCGACCGCATCGCCAAAGTTCTAAGCCGCGCAGGGATCGCCTCGCGCCGCGAAGCTGAACGTATGATCGAGGCTGGCCGTGTTTCGGTGAACGGCAAGGTTATTCCTAGCCCTGCCCTGAACGTGACACCCAAAGATAAAATCAAAGTTGATGGTAAAGAGGTTGGCGATGCAGAACCCGCCCGTCTTTGGCTTTATCACAAGCCAGTGGGATTGGTCACAACTGAACGTGATGAAAAAGGTCGCGACACGGTTTTTGACAACTTACCCGATGGCTTGCCCCGCGTGATGTCTGTTGGTCGTTTGGATATTAATTCCGAAGGTTTGCTATTGTTGACCAATGACGGCGGATTGAAACGTAAACTAGAGCTGCCTTCGACAGGTTGGCTGCGAAAATATCGGGTGCGTGTAAATGGCATTGTTATTGAGGATCATTTAACGCCTTTGCGTAAAGGTCTGGTGATTGACGGCGAAAAGTTTCAACCGATGAATATTTCAGTCGATCGTCAACAAGGTTCCAACGCCTGGCTGACCGTCGGTATTCGTGAAGGCAAAAACCGTGAAATTCGTCGGGCCTTTGAAACGATCTTCCTCCCTGTAAATCGTTTGATCCGTGTCAGCTATGGCCCGTTTCAATTGAACGATCTACGCGCTGATGAGGTAGAGGAAATTAAGGGCCGCGTTTTGCGGGATCAGCTGGGTCTTACCCCAGAAACCGCGACCAAAAAATCCAAGAAAATCGTGAAACGCCGCCGTTAGTCGGCGATTTCATACACCATATTCACGTTGATATTTATGCCAATCTCACCTGTTGCGATAGGTACTGAATCTGCGGCCATTGCCTCCATTCGCATCATAGGGCGTGGCGAATGGCCAGAAGACTCGGACAATGAAATCAACCGCCCAAGTTTCACGCCTGCCGCGTCAGCATAAAGTTCTGCTTTGGCTCGCGCATCACGTACTGCCGCTTTGCGTGCTTGATTACGAAGATCGGCGGTTTGTGTCGTGCCAAATTGTAATCCGTGAAAAACATTCGCGCCTGCACTCACGACCTGATCAAGAATTTCACCTAGCTTGGGCAAATCTCGAACACGTACCGAAACCGTGTTATTCACCTGATAACCAGCAATTTTAGGGCGACTATCATTGCTTTTCCGACGATCCCAAACCGGGTTTAGTGAAAGGTTCGATGTTTGCATGTCTTTGGCGGCAATACCTTGATCCACTAACAACGCTAAAACGGCTGCGGTGGCTTTGTTATTGGCCTTCAACGCCTCTGCTGCATTGCGCGCCTCAGTGTTCACACCAAGTGAAATTGTAGCAACGTCGGGCACTGCGGCAATCTCACCTTGCCCTGAGACGTTTATTTGACCAGCTGTGGGTTGTGCCAAACTTGGCTGAGCAACAAGTAAACTTGCAAGAATTGCAACTGTGATCGAAAATTTTCGCATTTGAACCTCCATTTTTTACAAAGGTTTACGCTTTGAAGCTTAGACACAAGGTGAAGTTTTCATGAGACTTCCCATAAGCGGTTTCATGCTATAGCTTCTAAATCGGTGGAAAACGGTTTTTTTCTACTGCAGACTTAATATAGGCACGACCATATGAAACCTAATTTTGCATTGGATCTGTCCCATGAAGGCATTTCTCTTTACCGCCGTGGGCGAAAAGAGTGGCTTTTGGTTGGCCTTGTGGCCTTGGATGATCCGGAAATGGACTCGGCATTGGCGGTGTTGCGGGGCACGGCAACCGGTCTTGATAAGGCCGGTTTATCAACCCAATTAATCATTCCATCGTCGCAATTACTAACGCGTGAAATATATGCCCCTAAACCTGATCGCGAGGGATATATCGTCGCCGCGCTAGATGGTCAGACGCCTTATGATGTCAATGATCTGGTCTATGATTATTCGGGCGCGGGCGATCACATAGACGCCATCATTGTGGCCCAAGAAACATTAGATGAGGCAGAGGCCTTTGCTGTTGAACATGGCTTTAACCCTGTCTGTTTTGTTGCCAGTGCTAATGGAACGCCCTTCAATCGCGAGCCGTTTTTTGGGGAAACCAAATTTGCAGCTGACTTCCTTCATGGTGAGCCAGTTGATCCTCACGGTGAAATTTTACCCTTTCGAAATGACAAGCCAGCCGTTCCAGAAGTCCCTGTAATTGAGGAAACAGCACCCGTTGACGACGATCCATCTATTGATCTGGAAACTTCTGAATTGGTGCAAGAGGACGAAAATGATCCGGCTGGTCTGGATACTTTATCACCTGATTTACCAATTATTGACGACGCAGAAGATAGTGATGAGGCAGAACTTAGCGCCGCTCCGATTTCATTCAGTAGCAATCGCACCAGTGAAAGTGTCGCGGCAGTGGGCGGCGACGAACCTGCAAACAAAACACTTGAACAAATTGCACCCCGATTTGGATTGTCTGCTACGCCGTTTGAACCCGACAATGCACCAAAAATTCAGGCACTGCCCGACGAAACGCGCATTGAGCCACGCCTAAATTTACGCCCAACAACGGGTGATATCGAAAGTCCCGCGGCCAAAATTGACGTGCCACCAGCTGTACCTGCACCGATTCCTGAACCAATTCGCACTGTTGCGCCGCCAAGCATACCCGCAAGGGATACAAATTTCGCGCCAGTTGATACAAAGAAAACGACCAAAAGCAGTATTTTCAGCGGCCTAGGCGCTAAGATTTCAGCGGCTCTTGGCGGTATGATTCCAGCGCAAAAGCTTGCTGGCATTCGAAAACCCACCAAAAAAGTAAAAACAAGCGCACCAAGCCAAATCCCTGCGCAAACCAACGAAGCCGAGGCATTGACCGTTTTTGGCGCGCGTAAAGAACAACGTGGTGACAATTCAAAACTTGGTTTCATTCTAACGATCATCTTATTGATATTCCTTTTGCTTATCGCATTTGGATCGTCTTATTTCCTATCTGACACCATTGCGCGACTTTGGAATAACGATTCTCTTATCCAAGAAACCGAAATCGCCGAGGAATTGAACAGTTCTGAGATTGAGGCCGCCGCTGACGCCGCTGCCCTTGAAGGGTTGGATGATAACAACGAACAAGTGGCGTCTGTTACCCCAGAAAACCTAGACGGTGACACGGGTGCCGTTCAGACAGACAATGACGCGTTGCCCGTCGGCCCGCTTTCGGGCACGAACGAAGGCCCGCAAACCGTTCAAGACGCAGAAGTTGCTTATGTGGCATCCGGCATTTGGCAACTTTCGCCAGATCAATCCCCGACACCTGGGTTTGAAACATCGGATGATATTTATGTGGCTTCTATTGATCGCGTTGTGAACTCGTTTGATGCCGTCGCTTTGCCTAGTGTTTCCTTAAGTGATCACGAAACCGCGCCGCGCATTTCGAATTTCCCAATCGCACCCGGTCTGTCCTTTGATTTTGATGAACGCGGATTTGTTAAAGCAACGCCAAATGGTGCGATCACGCCCGAAGGCGTGCGGGTTGTTTCTGGGCGCCCAAACATCACGATACCAGATCGCCCCGAGGAAACCTTGCGTGAGGCGGTGGTTGCATCGGCAAACCTGCCGAACACCCGCCCCAAAGCACGGCCAACTGATTTTTCAGACCGTATCGAGCGCAGCACCTTATCCGGCAGAACATTGGCCGAATTAGGAAAACTACGCCCCAAGGCACGACCACAATCAGTCCAAGACATCGCCGCCAACGAAGATGGCACAGATGCAAACACACCGGATCAAAACATCGAAGGGGCAACCAAACTGGCGGTTCTAGCTTCGCTTAAGCCTGCTTCACGACCTAAGAACTTTCAAGATACGGTTGCCGCGGCTGTGGCCACTTCGGTATCCACAGGCGCGGCACAATCGACTGTTCCACGCACAGCAACAACTGCGCCAAGCATCCCTACCCGCGCATCAGTTGCCCGCAGCGCCACACAACGCAATGCCATTCGTCTAAACGCTGTATCCCTGTTGGGTGTCACTGGAAAATCAAATGCCTACCGCGCCCTTGTACGTCTGCCCAGTGGCCGGATCAAAACCGTTGAAGTCGGGGATCGATTGGATGGTGGCAAAGTAGCGAGTATTGGCAGTGGCAGCCTAAGTTACGTCAAAAGCGGGCGTAATGTCGTATTAAAAATGCCAGACGAAGGTTAAGCCCGCTTAACCCGCCCAATCACAATTTCCCCATCAACAACCTGCAACGGCACTTTTGACAGGGCACAAGTTTCGCCTTGGCCCGTTTCAATATCAAAACGCATCGAATGATTAGAACATAAAAGTGCTGTGGCATCGGCACTCATTATGTCGGAACGTCGGTGGGTTAAGGGCAAAAACTGATGAGGGCAAAGATTAACAAACCCCCATACATGATCTTTGCGGCGAACGACCAAAAATCCAAACCCATCAGTCAGGATCGCCTTTGTCGTGCCTTCTGAAACATCAGCAAGCTCGCAAATCACGTCACCGATGTTGGGCGCGTTGGGAAAATCAATCCAATCCAATTTGGGTAACCTTAACTTGCTTTAAGGACACCGCGGTCTATTTGATCTTGTTCAATGGATTCAAACAGCGCCTTGAAATTACCCTCGCCAAATCCATCATCCCCTTTTCGTTGAATAAATTCAAAGAAGATTGGACCAATCACAGTCTTGGAAAAAATTTGCAACAGAACACGCGTGATACCCCCATCAACGACGCCCTCCCCATCAATCAGAATGCCATGTTTAGAAAGCTGATCAATCGGTTCTTGGTGATTGAGAACACGCATCCCACTCATTTGGTAATAAGCAGCAGGTGGCGGTGGCATAAACTCTAATCCATTTGCATGAATTTTATCCGTCGCGCCGTAAATGTCATTGGTTGCAACGGCAATATGTTGAATTCCTTCACCATTATAGGCACGAAGATATTCTTCAATCTGGCTGTTTTCGTCCGCACTTTCGTTGATAGGAATGCGTATTCTTCCACAGGGCGACGTTAATGCGCGGGAAAACAAACCTGTATGTTTACCCGCAATATCAAAAAACCTAATTTGTTTGAAATTGAATATGTCAGCGTAAAAGCTGAACCAGATATCCATATTGCCCCGTTTTACGTTGTGGGTCAGGTGATCCAAATAAAAGAATCCGACGCCTTTTGGGGCTGGCTCGGTGATCCAGTCATATTCGGTGGTATAAGCATTCCCATTGTAACCGTAAGTTTCCACAAAATACAACAAACTGCCCCCAATCCCAACGATTGCGGGAACATCCAGCACCTTGCCACCGCCCGTGTAGGGTTTAGCCCCTTTCGCAACAGCATGATCAAATGCATGCTGAGCGTCGACAACACGCCACGCCATTGATGGGGCGCAAGGACCGTGATCTGCCACATAGTTCATTCCCATTGATCCGGGTTCGGCATTCAAAACATAAGTAATATCACCCTGCTGCCAAAGTTCGATTTGTTTGGTCTTGTGAGTGGCCGTATGGGAATAACCCATCTGCAAAAACAAATTTCGCAGTTCTTGAGGGTTTTCGTGCGCAAATTCTACGAACTCAAAACCATCGGTTCCGGCTGGGTTTAGGTCGCTGATTTTCGCAGTTGGTGCATCATGTGGGAAAGGGCCCATAAAATTCTCCGCAATTTGATTCATTTTCACAAAAATAGCGCATCATCACTGTCAAAATTGCGCAAAATTGTTGACGAAACGAAAATTTTTTGCTATAAATACGCAACATTTACACGTTATTGGTAATTTTTACGCATGGCTTTGGATGAAATCGATAAACGCTTGCTGTCTTTGTTGCAAAAGGATGCACATTTGACCGCCCAAGAAATGGCGGAGACCTTGAATTTGTCATCCAGTCAAGCAGGACGGCGGCGTCAACGTTTAGAAGCTGACGGTTACATCAAGGCGACGATTGCCCGTCTTGATGCGCGAAAGCTTGGCCTTACAGTTCAAGCGTTCGTACAAATACAAATGGCAGCCCATGGTGCAGAACCTGTGCGGCAATTCAAACGCATGGTTGCTTTGCAGCCCGAGATTATCCACGCATGGACCTTAACCGGCGATGCTGACTATTTGTTAAGAATATACTGCACGGATTTAGCGGCACTGAATGCCCTGATCCAAGACGTGTTGTTACCCCATCCCGCGATTGCACGCGTACAAAGCCAAATCGTAATGGATCAATTGAAAATCGATGCTCCTTTGCCTCTGTAAGGCGATTGCTATCGAAACTTAACTAACAAGGACAAAAATGGAATCATTTCTAATTCAAGCATCAATTTATCTGTTGGCAGCCGTCATCGCAGTGCCAATCGCCACCCGTCTAGGCCTTGGATCTGTTCTGGGGTATTTGCTGGCTGGCATCATTATCGGCCCAGTCCTTGGGCTGGTTGGCAGTGAAACCCAAAATCTTCAGCATTTTGCCGAATTCGGCGTCGTGATGATGTTGTTCATTATCGGGTTAGAACTAGAGCCGCGTGCACTTTGGGACATGCGGCACAAATTGCTTGGATTGGGGTTTTTACAGATAACGTTGACGGCAAGCATGATCGCGGCTGGTGCCGCCTCTTTCGGCCTTGCTTGGCCATCGGCCATTGCGATTGGGTTAACCTTTTCATTGTCCTCAACGGCAATTGTTATGCAAACCCTCAGCGAAAAGAAGCTGACCCATACCCAAGGTGGGCGCTCAGTTTTTTCCGTTCTATTAGCACAAGACATCGCCGTCATTCCTATGCTGGCCCTTTTACCCTTGTTGGCAATTCATGGGTTAAACGAACATTCTTCGGCAGATCATGGTACCCATGCCGTATCACTAGTTGATGGGTTGCCCGGCTGGGGCGTTACACTCGTCACGTTGGCGGCCGTTGGGTTGGTGATTTTATTTGGTCTATTTGGTACGCGACCTTTGTTTCATTTCATTCATAGTGCAAAACTGCGGGAAATGTATACGGCGGTTGCCCTGATGACCGTCGTTGTCATTGCCAGCCTTATGAACTTGGTCGGTCTTTCCCCCGCACTGGGTACCTTTCTGGCTGGTGTTGTTCTGGCCAACTCTGAATTTAAGCATGAACTAGAGGCCAGCATTCAACCGTTCAAGGGCCTACTGTTGGGCTTGTTTTTTATCACCGTCGGATCAGGTATCGATTTTGAGATCATACTGGCAGCACCTGTTTTCATCATCGGGCTCACACTGCTGATCATGTTTTCAAAAGGGTTGGTTTTGTTTGTTCTTGCGACCCTCTTTGGCATTAAAGGCCGTGATAAATGGCTGTTTACCTTGGGATTGGCCCAAGCGGGCGAGTTTGGTTTGGTGCTGGTAGGATTTGTCGTGGCGCAAAGCATTGTGCCGGATCACTTGTTGCCCATCTTATTAATCATCATCGCGTTGACTATGTTGCTTACGCCCTTGTTTTTTATCCTTCATGGATTTTTGGCAAAAAGATTGGTCAAAACCTTTGGCCACCATGAAATGGATGAAATCGATGGCGAAGGTCCTGTAATCATCGCAGGTGTTGGGCGCTTTGGCCAAATTGTGAATTCAATGGTGCGGACGGCGGGCCATGAAACAACTGTTTTGGACAATGACATTGAAACCATCAAGCTTATGCGTCGATTTGGGGTTAAGGCATTTTTCGGTGATCCTACACGTCCTGAATTACTGAATGCGTCAGGCTTGGCCACGGCGGCAACGCTTGTTGTGGCCTTGGATGACAAAGACGCCGCCATTCGATTGGTCGAAATGGCCCGACGTGCGCAGCCCGATCTGCATATCGTTGCCCGCGCTTTTGATCGTCAGCACGTTTATCGCCTGTATCGCGCTGGTGCCGATGACATCGTCCGCGAAATGTTTGACAGCTCTTTGCGCGCCGGCCGTTATGTTTTGGAAAATGTCGGCATGTCTGAATACGAAGCCCATGAACACGAGATTGCGTTTTATAAGGCCGATCGCCATGCAATGATTGAACTCGCCAAACTTTGGAAACCCGAATTAAAGTTGGAAGATAACGCCGCCTACATCGATCGCGCGATGGAGTTAAACAAGGCAATGGAATTTGAGCTGATGTCCCGAGAAAGCGAAACAGATCAACCATGAAACGATGTTTCTTAGCCCTTTGAAAATTTGGCGAATTTGATCGACGTAAATTTTCCCTTTTGTTTCCATATTCTTAACAATTCACATTGCTGGCGCGTTTCTGCCCAGATTCCACCACATTTCGCTGCCAAAAACGGCTTTGTTCCAAGTTTTTCGATAGTTCGAGTAAATCTGTACACAATATAGCAACAATCGATGAGGCCGATGTGGCAACCGCAACCGAATTAACAATTGATACCGGCGCGACCGCCATGGAAATGGCTGAGGCCATCTTTGGCGACGGCATAACGGTACAAACTGCGACCTATACAGGTGCAGCCACGGCTTCGGGGATTTTTTCTGGTGCTGACACAAGTTCGCCGGGCGTTGCCCCTTCTGATACTGGCGTCATTCTTTCAACAGGTAACGTCAACAGTTTTGCAAACAACTCAGGCACAACGAACACCAATACATCTACAGGCACATCGGGTTTTAATGGCACGGCGGGTGATGCTGATTTAACGGCACTTTCAGGTTCAACAACCAGTGACGCGGCCATATTAGAAGCGACGTTTCTTTCGACGGGCAATGTTCTGACGTTGGATTTCATGTTTGGGTCCGAAGAATTCCCAGAGTTTTTTGCCGATTATAACGATGCCATTGGTGTTTGGGTAAATGGTGTTCAAGCGACGGTAACCATCGGTGATGGCACCGCCTCTGTTGCAAACATCAACGGCGATCTGACATCAAACCTATATGTCGATAATACAGCCGATCAATTTAACACTGAAATGGACGGCTTCACGGTCACCTTGTCATTTGTCGCGAACGTCATCACCACCGGTGTTAACACTATCAAAATCGGCGTCGCTGATGGCGGTGACTCTGGCTATGACACGAACCTGCTGATTGCAGGTGACTCGGCACAAACCGCGATTGTCGCCCAAGATGATTCCATGAACATGGGTCAAAATTCCTCCAAAACCTTAGATGTTTTGGACAACGACAGCTCTACAATTCCTGGCGCATTAACGATTACGCACATCAATGATGTAGCCGTTTCAGCGGCCCCAGGCAGCCCGTTACCCAACTCTGTCACTTTGACGACGGGTCAAATTGTTACAATTAACGTGGATGGCACGTTAACAGTGGTTTCCGATGGTGACATTGAGACCGTCAATTTTGTTTATACAATGGAAGACACATTAGGTAACGCGGACAGCGCCATTGTTACGGTTACTCAAATGGCGTGTTTTGTTGCAGGCACTGAGGTCATGACACCAGATGGGCCGCGATTAATTGAGAAACTTGTTGCTGGCGATTTGGTCAACACACGTGATGATGGCCCACAGCCTTTAATGTGGGTTGGCCGCAGTCATTGTAAGGTATCACCCGAAAACCGCCCTATTCGAATTAAAGCGGGTACTTTGGAAACGACCAAAGACCTTGTGGTGTCGCCAAACCATCGGATGCTTATAACCGATGTATGGGCGGAACTATTGTTTGCGGACAACGAAGTTTTGGTGAAAGCCAAGGATTTGGTGAACGACAATTCCATCATCTATGATTATTCTTCAAACGAAGTGATCTATTTTCATTTGTTATTTTCTGAACATCAGTTGATCACAACCCATGGCGCAGTTTCCGAAAGCTATTATCCGGGTGAGATGACAAAAGACGCCTTTGACGCCGATGTTGAGGACGAGTTGTTCAGGTTATTCCCTGTATTGGCAAGCGAGGAATTTGATTATGGTTTGCCTGCGCGATTGCCCCTCAAGAAGTATGAGGCAACCGCACTTTGTTCTTATCTAAACCTTTAAGCACCCGCTGAAACGGCGGCCTCCGCAAAGGTTGCCATGCCTGAATGACAGGCAACAGCACCCTGCAAAACGCCAATTGCCAATGCAGCACCTGATCCCTCGCCCAAACGCATGCCCATTGACAATATCGGTTCTTTTTCAAGCGCTTCAAGTAAACGACCGTGGGCACCTTCGGCTGACAGATGTGCGGCTTGAACGTGGTCAAGGGCACCTTTGGCGGCAAAAGCCAAGGTGGCGCATGCAGCTGTGCAAATGAAACCATCCATCAATACAGGAATACCATGGTGACGCGCGGCGGCGACGGCACCCGCCATCGCGGCCAGCTCGCGCCCACCAAGACAGCGCAACACCTCTAATGGGTTACCAAGTAGATCGGCGTGTTTGGCCAATCCTTCGTCCACGACACGTGCTTTGATCGCCAAACCTGCATCATCAACGCCAGTTCCGCGCCCAACCCAATCAGCACCCGTACCCCCCAACAATGCGGCCGCAATTGCGGCGGCTGATGTGGTGTTTCCGATACCCATTTCGCCTGTGACCAACAAATCCGACGCCGGATCAACAGCATTCCAACCTTTTTGCAATGCCGCCACAACTTCTGGCTCAGTCATGGCTGGGGATTGTGTGAAATCCGCCGTTGGTGTTTCCAAATCCAAAGCATGGACATCAAGTTTTGCGCCATAAGCCTTGGCCAACTGATTGATCGCGGCCCCACCATTTGCGAAATTTCCAACCATCTGAACAGTAACTTCGGCAGGGAAAGCCGAAACACCTTGCGCCGTAATTCCGTGGTTTCCAGCAAAAACAATTACTTGTGGCGCATTCACTGTCGGTTTTTCAGTCCCTTGCCACGATGCAGCCCAAAGCGCTAAATCCTCTAGTCGGCCCAAGGCACCTGGTGGTTTGGTCAATTGGCCGTTGCGTTCAGCAGCTGCCGCAAGTGCGGTTTGGTCTGCACCAGAAAAGCCGGAAAGAACCGTTTGGAATTCGGCAAGTGTGTTGAATGTAGCTTGAGTCATTTTGCTGATCAGCCTCGTTGAATTATTGTTGGTCTTGGAGTACCCCGTTGGGACAGTCGTGGATGTTCCAGAAAGGTCATTATGTCAAGCAACAGCGACCAGCCTTTGCTGGCAACTGGCGATTTTTGGGCCGCACTGGGCCTTCTGACTCGTCTGCCTATTCACGTAAACATTGATCTGGCCCAGAACCGCGGTGCCTCGGCGGCTTGGGCTTATCCGTTAGTGGGCGTTTTTGTTGGCTTGGCACTCGCCTTAGTCGCACAGATTTCCATGTCTGTGGGCTTAAGTTCCAGCCTTTCAGCCTGCATCGTTTTATTTTCAGGCGTTATGTTAACAGGTGCCTTACACGAAGACGGATTAGCCGATAGCGCTGATGGCCTGTGGGGCGGCTACACTCCTGAACGACGCCTTGAGATAATGAAAGACAGCGCAATCGGCACTTATGGTGTGCTGGCGCTGATCTTGTCGTTACTGATCCGCTGGGCGGCACTGGAAATGATTTTAAGCGGCGGGTTTTGGTTTGCGCTGGTCGCAGTAGGAACCATCAGTCGCACACCGATGGTTTTGGCCATGGCCATGATCCCCAATGCCCGAAAACAGGGCTTATCACATTCGGTTGGTCGCCCGAGCCAAACAACAGCGTTAGTGGCTGCATTGAGTGCAGGTTTTATTGTATTGCTATGCCTTGGTGTCGCCGGCTTCATTCTTGTGACCACGGTTGTGGCGGTTCTAACATTCACAGTCTCACGCATAGGCATTGCCAAAATCGGTGGCCAAACCGGTGATATTTTGGGGGCCATGCAACAGATTGGTGAAATAGGTGCAATGTTGGCGATTGCGGCGATGATTTAGGTCACAAAAAAAGCCGCTGATCATGACAATCAGCGGCTTCTTTCATCTATAATTTATTATTCTATGCGGCGGCAGGTGCGCGCGACATCAAAACACCGTCAATTTGCTGGCCTGCCACAACTTCGTCAGTGCCACCAACGGCCGCCACTTCACGGGTCAACCGCTCTAAAGCGGCCTCATAAAGCTGACGCTCTGAATAGCTTTGCTCACGTTGCTCATCCGTACGGTGTAAATCACGCACCACTTCGGCGATAGCAATCAAATCGCCGGAGTTGATTTTTTGCTCATATTCCTGCGCGCGACGTGACCACATTGCGCGTTTAACTTTTGCTTTACCCTTTAGGGTCGTCATTGCGCGAGTCACAGTTTCAGGCGACGACAATGAACGCATTCCGACATGCAGTGCCTTTTCAGTTGGCACGCGCAAGGTCATTTTGTCTTTCTCAAATGCAACCACGAACAATTCCATTTCGATGCCTGCAATTTCTTGATCCTCGATACGCACGATTTGACCAACACCGTGGGCTGGATAGACCACGAATTCATTGGGGCGGAAGGCGTAATTTTTTTTCTTGCTCATTCAAACGTCCTTTGGTTTGCACACGACGAAAACAACAGGTCGTACCAATGTCATCGGTACGGCATGTCGTTATATATTTAAGATGATTTAGAGTTTTTTTGGCAGGGCCAAGGATCACCGTAATTTCGTATATGTTGCGTTACTTGCTACTTTGCTACTTTGCTGCGTTGCAGTATATCACAAATTTGGGCATTTTCATAGCGTGACAAACAATTTAGGGACTCAAACCCTAAATTATCAGCACAAAAATTGTGAAAATTCACCCAATTTCGGTGATAGATCGCCTAGAATATAAATTTCGGCGAATCGGCAAATTAGCCGCCAGTACCGGGTTTTTCGGAAAAGTGGCTTTCCAGTTTGCCTTCAACGCCTTCCATTTCCGCAGCATTTGCTGGCGGATCTTTGCGCGTGATGATCACTGGCCAAAGCTCAGAATATTTCCGGTTAAATTCAACCCACTTGTCCATATCAGGCTCGGTGTCTGGGCGGATAGCATCAGCTGGGCATTCTGGTTCACACACACCGCAATCGATGCATTCGTCGGGGTGAATCACCAACATGTTTTCACCCTCATAGAAACAATCTACGGGGCACACCTCGACACAGTCGGTGTATTTACATGCGATGCAGCTGTCGTTGACGATATAGGTCATGGGTCTATTCTCTTTTCCGGATCAAAGGCGACATAAAGCGGCCGCGTCGATCATTCAAGGACCTTACGTTGAGAAAGATCAAAGATACGCCGATCTTTCTTAGATGGACGCCCTTTTCCCTCAAATCCGGGCGCATTGGGAACATATTCCGCGCGTGGTGCAGGTGGCGGCGATAAATCAGTATAAAGTGTTTGCGCCTCGGGCGCGGGACCACGGCGTTTTGAGATCAATTCAACTTGAATAATTTTGACGTCATCGCCTTTGTTGAAGGTCAACACATCGCCTGGCGCTATTTGGGTGGCGGCCTTGGCCACTTTCACACTGTTTAAGCGAACCGAACCCGAGGTAACGGTTTTTGTGGCCAGCACGCGCGTTTTAAAAAATCGCGCGTGCCACAACCATTTATCAAGGCGGATTTTTTCGCCCAATATCGCCCCCTACTTGGTTTTCAGCCCCATAAGGGCGGCCGCGAACGGATTATCCGGATCAATCGGTTTTTCGCGTTTAGGTGGACGGGCCTCAAACTTTTTGGCGCCTTCAGGTTTACCACCCCTTTTACCGCGTGCCTTTTGACCCGGTTTTCCACGACCCTTTTGATTAGGCTTGCCGCCATCACGTTTCGCGCCATCGTTATTTTGCGGGCGCTGGGGACGTTCGCGTTTGGGCGGTGCCCAGCGAAAGACGTAATAAACCTCGGTTTCAGGTTCTGCTGTTTCATCGACAGGTTTCAGAACGCTTTCTTCTTCGGTAATTGGGTTGCTAGACGCGCCTTCGTCAGCGGCAGGTACTGCAACTGGTTCGGCAGTGGCCTTAACCTTGACGCGCTCACCTTTGTCTGCAGCATACCCAAGACCAGCCATAAGATTGGAAAACTGTTCCAGCGTCATGCCCGAAATTGACAACATGTCAGCAGTTGCCTCGAAACCAGATCGCGTATCCTGACCACGAATAAGATCAGCCAGACGTTCTAACATATCAATGCGGATCGCGCGTTCACCGGCGATGCAATAGCCCGCCATCGTATACGTTTCCTCAGAAGCATCTGGAATTTTAGGGATCGTTACCAAACCAGGTGGTGGGCTTTCAGGGAAAATGTCCAAATCTTTGTCCAAAGACCACAAAACAAGGCGCAAACGCGTTGGTGCAGGTTTCAACAACGCAGGCTGAAAGATCGTGAACTGACCAAAACGGATACCGTGCTTGCGCAATGTACCACGGGCATCTTGATCCAAGTCTTTAACCTCAGATGCAACAGCCGCGCGTGGCAAAACGCCAAAACCTTCGACCATGCGGAATGCAAAGCCTTTGGCCAAACCCTCAAGGGTTTCGTCAGCGCCCAGCGCAACCAGTGGCTCAAACAAAGCCGCGATTTTGCGATCAATGAAATGCTGCAAACGACGTTGAACTTTCGCCGCAACGTCTGGTCCAGCCTCTTCATCTACAAAGGCGACAACACCTGGCTTTAGGGCCTCGGTTCCTTTGACAAGCTTACCAACGGCATTGTTGCCCCACATAAGGCCACCCTGCTCGGTAAAATCCAGCTCGGTATCAGGAGAGTTATAAAAGCGGTCTGCCAGCAAGTGGAATTCCGGCGAAAGGGCTGCGACTGATGCGGCACGTAATGTCTTTGCCTCGTCCGCTGACGAGGTTTTGTCTTGGGTAAAACGAAATCCGTCAATACGACCAATTTTTTCGCCTTCGACTGTGACGTCGCCGTTATCATCTATTTGGGCCACTAGGCTCTCCTTTTGTTTCAACCGGCGCATCAAAACAGATGTGCGCCGATCTACGAATCGTTGGGTCAGGGCTGCGTGTAACGCATCTGACAGTCGGTCTTCTACGGCACGGGTTTCGCCGCGCCAATAGCTGGAATCTTCGACCCAGCCATTTCGCTGCGCAACATATGTCCATGTTCTGATAAATGACAGCCGTTTTGACAGGGTATCGATATCCCCGTCGCATCTGTCGATTTTTTGCACCTTATTTGCCATCCAACTGATGGGAATCTGGCCATTTTGTAGATGTTCGAACAATTCTTGCACCATTGCGGCATGATTGCCGATGGAAATGCCTTGAAAATCTGGCACGCGACACACATCCCACAACAATCGAATGTCTTTGGCCGAGGCTAAACGCTGCGTCAATTCGGGGCGTTGGCTGAGGATTTTTAATACATTGAGATCCTCAGCCGTTCGCGTGCGGATCAAGCGTTCATCACCCGGATATCTTTCAAGGCTCGCAATTAGGCGATCAATACGGGTAAAATCAAGTGCTGTATTGCGCCATTGTAGGCGGGTTACAGGGGGGAATTGATGCTTTTCAATTGCTTCAACCAAGGCATCATCCAGTGGTTCTGCCTCGCCTGTTACGCCAAAAGTTCCCGCATTCATGTATCGCCCAGCGCGACCAGCAATCTGTGCCATTTCATTAGGTTGCAAGGGGCGCATCCGGTGGCCGTCAAATTTCACCGTGCCTGAAAATGCGATGTGATCGATATCTAGGTTCAAACCCATCCCAATGGCGTCGGTCGCCACAAGATATTCGACATCGCCATTTTGATACATTTCCACCTGCGCGTTGCGGGTTCGAGGCGACAATGCCCCCATCACCACAGCTGCACCACCCTTTTGGCGACGTATCCATTCCGCAATTGAATAAACGCTATCAACAGAAAACCCGACAATCGCCGAACGTGGTTTCATACGGCTAATTTTGCGACTACCCGTATATGTCAGCGTTGAAAATCGGTCTCGATACAAAAACTGAGCCTCTGGGATCAATCCGGCAATGGCACTGCGCATCGTATCGGCGCCCATAAATAACGTCTCGTGACGCCCACGTGCATGCAGCAACCGATCAGTAAATACATGACCCCGTTCTGGATCGGCACAGAGTTGAATTTCATCAACGGCCACAAAGTCAGCACCAATTTCTTGTGGCATTGCTTCTACCGTTGCGACCCAATACGCGGCTCGATCCGGTACAATGCGTTCTTCGCCCGTGACCAACGCCACGACCGAAGGGCCGCGCAGTGCAACAATTTTATCGTAAACTTCACGTGCCAAAAGGCGCAACGGCAAACCGATTACACCGGACTTATGTGCCAACATACGCTCTATCGCATAATGGGTTTTGCCCGTGTTGGTTGGCCCCAAAACGGCAACTACTTTAGAAAAATCACGCATCAATGGGCCTGTTGAAATCCGCTTTTGCCCATTGGGTGTTTTCACCCATCAGGGTGTCTGCACCTTAAAGGGTGATTCCGTTTAGAAGGGCTTGCACCCTTTTCAGCCCCTCTTTTATGTCGGTCGAATTAGGATGTATAGCAATTGCCGCTTCATAAGCATTTAAAGCTTGTTCATTAAACTCCAACAACTCTGAAATGATGCCAATACCGTGATACGCACCAAAATGATTTGGGTTCAATGTCACAGCGCGCTCCAAATCGGCCATTGCGGGCGCGAAAAGTTCGGCCAGATAAAACGCCGTTGCCCGTAATTGCCAACCTTCGGCAAAATCAGGTGCATGGTCAGTTAGCGCGGTAAAATGTTGTAATGCGGCTTCGACCTCGCCCTCATCCAATGCATTTTTTCCACGACGTAGTAATAAATCGATCGAAGGAGAACCCGATTTTGACCATTCCACTATTATTTCGTCTTCTACCTCTTCCCAATTCTCTAAATTCGGTGTCTTTAACAGATCAAGCAATGGGCCAACTTCCGCCGAAAACGACGAATTTGTTGAGAAAACCATCACAAACGCTACAATTGACGCGAAGGTAAGGCTGGAAAGAGAAGATCGAATACTCATATTGGGTGTAATTTAACGCGTAATTTGACAAAAGCCATGCAATTGTCAGTAACATTTTTGAGGGAAACCAAAATGAGCACGATCATCGACAAAGCCGTCGCGGCAATCACTGAAAAAGTTGGTGCCAGCTATGATGGCAGTATTAAGTTTGCAATTGCTGATGAAGGCTCCATCGTGATGGATGCCGGCGGCGTTCGCGCATCTGACGATGAAACCAGCTGTACGCTTTCTGCCGATGCCGAAACATTCGAGGGTATCTTGTCTGGGGATGTGAACCCGACGTCTGCATTCATGACTGGAAAACTTTCGGTAGATGGTGACATGTCAGAAGCCATGAAATTGGCGGCTGTCCTTTAATCATGACCACTTCGCCCGCCCCCTTTTACAAAGACATCGCCACAGCGCCAGAAGGCGTTGAATGCCTTTGGCTGCATACCAAAGATGGAACACGCATTCGTCTGGCGATTTGGGGGGCAGGTAAAAAGGGCACAATATTCCTTATGCCAGGTCGCACGGAATACATCGAAAAATATGGTAAATCTGTGCATAATTATATCGATGCAGGCTATAGCGTTGTTGTAATTGACTGGCGCGGTCAAGGCCTAGCTGATCGTGACACGCCATTACACGGCGTGGGGCACGTCGACAATTTCGTCCAATTCCAAGATGACCTTGATACCGCACTTGAGGTTATAAATGAGCGCGCCCTGCCACAACCAATGTTTTTGATTGGCCATTCCATGGGCGGCGCGATTGGCCTGCGTGCATTGCACCGATTAGATGTCTTTAAAGCGGCCGTTTTTTCAGGCCCGATGTGGGGCATCACCATGAAACCGGCATTGCGCCCAATTGCCTGGGCCCTTGGAATTGGCAGTGAAGCTATCGGTAAATCAAAATGGCTTGCCCCAGGTTATTCCGAAGAAAGCTATACAACGTCTGCCGAATTCAAAGACAACCTTTTGACCGGTGATCCTGAAATGTTCACTTTTTTAAAGGATCAATTGGCCGCCTACCCTGCATTGTCACTTGGCGGACCTAGTGTTGGTTGGGGATACGAAGGATTGCGGGAATGCAAAAAACTTGCGGCCCTTCCAGCACCGAAACAACCATCTTTGACGGTCTATGGTGAAAAAGAGGGCATCGTGGTTATCGACGCCATTATTGATCAAGTCGCCAAGTGGCCGAATGGTTCGCTAAAAATGTATGAGAACGGCAATCATGAAACAATGATGGAAGTAGCCGCGATCCGCGAAGACTTTTTCGCACATTCCATTGCATTTTTTGATGCCAATAGCTGACGCTTTCGTGTCACGGGGTTGAACCTAGGCATGACCCATGCCTATGTCAGTCAAACACGAAAAACAAAGGCTGATACATGTTCCAATTCACACCTCGTCCACAGTTTGAAATTTTGCGCGATGCGGCAACCAGCGGCGGCACCAATGAATTTGGCGATCTGCCTGAATGGAATTTGGACGATCTTTACAAAGGTGAAGAAGCGTCAGAGCTAACGCGTGACATGGCATGGCTTGAAAATGCATGTGCCGATTTTGCGAAAACCTACGAAGGTAATTTGGCTGGATTGAACGCTGACGCCATGCTGGAATGCATTTTGGCGTATGAAAAAATCGACAGCACCGCTGGTCGTATTATGTCGTTTGCGGGCTTGCGCTATTACCAAAACACCACTGACGCTGATCGTGCAAAGTTCATGTCGGATTGTCAGGAAAACATCACGGTATTCACGACACCACTTGTTTTCTTTTCTTTAGAATTCAACCGCATTGAGGACGCCGATTACGAAGCGATCATTGCTGCAAACGCAGATTTAGCGCGCTATCGTCCTGTTTTGGACCGCATGCGCGCGATGAAGCCGTATCAATTATCTGACGAGCTGGAAAAATTCTTGCACGATCAATCAACCGTTGGCTCCGCTGCTTGGAACCGCCTATTTGATGAATCCATGGCTGGGCTTGAATTTGAAGTTGATGGTGAAATGCTGCCACTTGAGGCGACATTAAACCTAATGTCTGACCAAGATCGCGCCACGCGTGAAAAAGGTGCCCGTGCTGTGGCCGCTGTGTTGCAAGACAATGTGAAATTATATGCGCGCATCCACAATACATTGGCCAAAGAAAAAGAGATCGAAGATCGCTGGCGCGGCCTGCCAACACCGCAAACTGGCCGCCATCTTTCAAACCACGTTGAACCAGAGGTGGTTGAGGCCTTGCGCAACGCCGTTGTCGCCGCCTATCCAAAGTTGTCGCATCGTTACTATGCGCTTAAGGCCAAGTGGATGGGTCTTGATGAAATGCAAGTTTGGGATCGTAATGCGCCACTGCCTAGCGAAATCAAGCGCACGGTTCCTTGGGATGAGGCCGAAGACTTGGTCATGAAAGCCTATGGTGATTTTGCACCCGAAATGGCCGAATTAGCAAAACCATTCTTCACTGATGGCTGGATAGATGCCGCCGTAAAACCAGGCAAAGCACCGGGTGCATTCGCCCACCCAACCGTTACCGACGTACACCCCTACGTCATGCTGAACTATCTTGGAAAGCCTCGTGACGTTATGACCTTGGCCCACGAATTAGGTCACGGCGTGCATCAGGTTTTGGCGGCGGAACAAGGTGAAATGCTGTCCTCCACCCCACTGACGTTGGCTGAAACTGCATCCGTTTTTGGCGAAATGCTAACTTTCCGCAAGATGCTGGAAGGGGCCAAAGACCAGAGCGAGCGTAAAATCTTGTTGGCTGGCAAAGTCGAGGACATGATTAACACAGTCGTTCGCCAAATCGCGTTTTATGATTTTGAATGTAAATTGCACGCGGCACGCGCCGATGGCGAACTGACACCTGATGACATCAACGCGCTTTGGATGTCGGTTCAGGCCGAATCTTTGGGACCAGTGTTTGAATACATGGAAGGTTACGAAACCTTCTGGGCCTATATTCCACACTTCGTCCATTCCCCGTTCTACGTGTATGCCTATGCGTTCGGCGACGGATTGGTGAATGCGCTTTATGCTGTTTACGAGGAAGGAACCCCTGGATTTCAGGAAAAATACTTCGACATGTTAAAGGCTGGTGGTTCCAAGCATCACAAAGAATTGCTGGCACCATTTGGCCTAGATGCCTCTGATCCTGCGTTCTGGGATAAAGGTCTGTCGATGATTTCAGGCATGATTGACGAACTTGAGGCGATGGAAGACTAATTTTAAGTTCTCGGAAAAAACAAAGGCGTGGATTAACTTCCACGCCTTTTTTGCTTGGTAATACGCTTCAAATAGATTTACACTCTTTCAGACGCCATTTTTAGCGATTGCGAGTAAGGCATCCACATCTAAATGTTCTTCGATGTGATCCGCCAGTTTATCTAACGTGTCCTCTACGATTTTTCCGTAGTTTGAAGAATGACGTACCGTCCCCAGTGTTTTCAGAAACGCCCTTCTAAAACCATCTGCGGCAAATAACCCGTGACAGTAAGTGCCCATAACCAACCCATCTGGGCTGATTGCACCTTCATTTTGATCCGCAATTTTTGCGAAGGGGCGCACGCGATCTTCACCTTCACTTTGCCCGATATGTATTTCATATCCCTCAAAATTTTTACCACTTTCCACATGTGTTGCGGAAACTTGTGTCAGGCTTTTTTTGGGGGTCATTTCTGTTGATAAGTCCAACAAACCTAAACCCTCAGTGGCACCAGTTGATCCTTCTATACCCAGTGGGTCATTTATCATTTTGCCCAACATTTGATACCCACCGCAAAGCCCCAATACATGGCCCCCGCGGCGAATGTGTGCATTGATATCAACATCCCAACCTTGATCGCGCAAAAATTTCAGATCGCCAATCGTGGATTTGCTGCCTGGTATAATTAGCAAATCCAAATCACCCGGTACGGCTTGCCCCGCTTTGATCATCTCAAGACTAACATCGGGCTCAGCGGCCAATGGATCAAGGTCATCAAAATTTGCAATTCGCGACAGTGTTAAACATCCAACCTTTATTCCGCCGTCTTTGGGGGAACTTGCAATATCAAGGGCATCTTCTGCAGGCAATAGATGGGCATCGGTAAACCAAGGCACAACACCCAATCCACGCCATTGGGTGTGATCCGCGATGGTTTGATATCCTTCATCAAAAAGTTGAGGATCACCTCGAAACTTGTTGATAATAAATCCTTTAATTAGATCAGCGTCGCTCTTGTCCACAACAACTTGTGTACCGATCAGTTGGGCAATTACCCCACCACGATCGATATCACCAACGATAACAACAGGTGTGTTTGCTGCCGCAGCAAATCCCATATTTGCGATATCGCCTTCGCGTAGATTGACCTCGGCCGGGCTTCCGGCCCCTTCGACCAGGATCAGGTCAGCCTCTGTTGAAAGTCTGTTAAAGCTGTCTAATACCGGTGCCATAAGGCTTGGCTTTAATGTGGAATATTCACGCGCCTTTACCGTCGCGATGCGTTTACCCTGTATAACAACCTGTGCGCCAGTTTCCGTTTCCGGCTTCAATAAAACAGGGTTCATGTCAGTATGTGCCGGCACGCCGCATGCAAGAGCCTGCAGTGCCTGCGCACGCCCAATTTCACCGCCGTCAACTGTAACAGCGGCATTGTTGGACATGTTCTGTGGTTTAAACGGCCGCACGGTTATTCCACGACGCACACAAGCGCGACAAAGGCCAGCGACCAACATTGATTTACCAACGTTAGACCCTGCACCTTGGATCATCAAGGTATGCGCCATGCGATATCCCCTAGGTATTTCTTAAAATTCCACGCCTTGCTGGGCTTTGATACCAGACCGGAATGGGTGCTTGATCAATTCCATCTCTGTGACCAAATCTGCAGCCTCAATCAATGGTTCCTTGGCATTTCGCCCCGTCATCACAACATGGGTCATTGGTGGTTTATTTTCGGCAAGCCATGCAACAACCTCTTCTACATCGACATAGTCATACCGTAGGGCAATGTTGATTTCATCCAACAAAACCATGGCGTTACGTTCGTCCAAAATCAGTTCTTTTGCCTTCGCCCAGGCCGCTTGTGCCATTTCAATATCACGCGACTTATCTTGGGTTTCCCAAGTGAACCCTTCGCCCATTGTATAGAACTGACAAAGATCGCCAAAGTTTTCTGTAATCAGGTTTCGCTCACCTGTATCCATGCCGCCCTTGATGAATTGTACGACTGCACAAGGCATTTTGTGAGCGATACACCGAAAAATCATACCGAAAGCAGACGAAGATTTTCCCTTACCTTTGCCTGTATGAACAATAAGCAGACCCTTTTTTTCGGTCTTTGTGGCCATAATCTTGTCGCGCGCGACCTTCTTTTTGGCCATTTTCATGTTGTGGCGATCTTCATCCATTCTACGGGTCTCCATCTTTTAAGCGTGCCGATTACGCAGCAATTTATCATTATTTTTCGTCAACTTTAGGGCCTCACTATGAGGCACTAAAGGGCTTGGTTCAAATATTTTCTCTCACGTATTTTCCCCACTCACATCTTTTGCCATTGTGATTTCGGTAATTTTTTCAAAACCCGGATGCGATCCTTCGGCAATTTTTCGAAAACCTAGACCAGCAAATACGCGGTGATTTTCAGTTAGCTCAATGCGAACTTCCAATTGGACCTGTGAAAGCCCAAGTAAAGCCGCGCGCATACAAGCGTGGTTAACCAAAACTCGCGCAAGCCCTTTCCCCTGATAATCTGGTGAAATCGCAAGTTTACCCAAATATAAAAACCCAGATTTTGGCACTAAGTTTACTGTCGCAATTGGTTCACGTCCCTTGTGAATAACCCAAATTTCCGATTTTTTAGAGATCTTTGCAAGCTTGACTTCATCCATTTTATGAAGAGACGTCGGTGGATCAATTCGCCCATCCATGTAGGCAAAACTGTTCTGTAAAAGCCTAAGCAACGCGCCCCAATCATAAGGATCAACAGCACGTTCAACGTTCACAAAAGACCCGCCAATCGCGCCTTTGCGGAATTCGATTTAGGCGTCCACATTCCACGATCCATTGCTTCGGTGAACTTTTCTGCCATTTCACGCAAAGCGGGCGCGTTGTGCTCTTCGATAAATTCCCGCACCTGATCGTCCTCAAGATACGCTTCATAAAGCAGGTCGAAATGCGTTGAACGTACAGCATGCGTGGTTGCCGCAAAGGCGAACAAATAGTCAACCGTCGCCGCCATTTCAAATGCACCTTTGTACCCGTGGCGCATCACGCCAGCGATCCATTTTGGATTGGCTGCACGCGAACGGACAACGCGGCCCATTTCCTCGTCCAGCGTTCGGATGACAGGGCGATCCGGGCGTGAATGATCGTTATGGTAAACAGTCGGCGCAGCACCTTTTAAGGTTTCGACAGTGGCCGCTAACCCACCTTCAAATTGATAATAATCATCACTGTCTAGTAAATCATGTTCGCGGTTGTCTTGGTTTTGAACGATCACCTCGACATGACCCAATCGGGTTGAAAATTCCGCACGAGCAGGCGCGCCTTCGGCACCCTCGCCGTAGGCATACCCGCCCCATCCAAGGAAAGCGTCTGCCAGATCGCCTTTATCGGCCCATAAACGTTCATCCATCATGGCCTGCAATCCAGCACCATAGGCACCGGGTTTACTGCCAAATACGCGAAAGGATGCGCGATCTGCGCCCATTTCGGCGGCCTCGACACGATATCGCGCTGCCGCCGGATTATCCGCGTGTGGTTCATCAAGTTGCATAACCGCCTTGGCTGCGGATGCTAGCAGATCAATCTGCGCCGGAAATGCATCGCGGAAAAATCCCGATATCCGCATGGTTACGTCAACCCGCGGGCGACCCAATGCGCCCATCGGGATCACTTCAAAACCCGTGACACGACCTGACATTTCATCCCATTTAGGACGACACCCCATCAAAGCCAATGCTTGGGCGATATCATCACCACCCGTGCGCATATTCGCGGTGCCCCATGCCGTCAAAGCCAGTGTTTTTGGCCAGTCACCATTGTCTTGCAGGTGCCGCTCGATCAATAAAGAGGCGGATTTCCAACCCAATGACCATGCCGCACGTGTTGGCAATGCCCGACTATCCACACTAAAGAAATTGCGCCCCGTGGGCAGCACGTCAAGGCGCCCGCGTGTAGGCGCCCCACTCGGGCCAGGTGGTACAAACCGCCCATCAAGTGCGGTCATTAAACCCTTGATTTCAGCAGCCCCCGCATCATCAACTGCGGGTGTGATGCGGTTAACAATTTGTTCTAAAACGTCTTTGGTATATTGCCCAAGCGCGGGCCCGCCCTCAACCAGTTTAGCGGCCATAGCTTCGATGCGCTCAACAGTGTCGCCCGTGCTGCGCCAAATATCGTCACTCAACGCTTGCAAAACATTCGGTTTAGGACCGTGCCAAGTTGCGGACATATCGCAATCTAAGGGATCAAAATCCAAAGCCAAATCATTGGCAATTGCTCGATGGAGCGATGCATCACCCCCCTGCCCTTTGCCGCGTTGCACACGCGCCAACGCAACAACCAAATCCCGTGCCAAACGCCCTGTTGGTGCTTGACCAAAGATGTGCAACCCATCGCGAATTTGGGCTTCTTTTAATTCACATAAATAGGCATCCAATCGCGCCAAACGACTGTCGGCGTCGTCATCGCCTTTCGGCAAATCCTCATCCAACCCTGTGGCCGACATCATAGAAAGAATTTCGCTGCGCAAATACGTGATCCGTTTGGGATCAATGCCTGCCGCTTGGTAATACTCATCCACCAACATTTCTAAATCACGCAAAGGCCCATAAGTTTCAGCCCGCGTCAGAGGTGGCGTTAAATGATCAATAATTACAGCTGACGCGCGGCGTTTTGCCTGCGTACCCTCACCCGGATCATTAACGATGAATGGATAGATGTGCGGCGTTGGGCCAATCGCAACTTCGGGGAAACACTCATTTGAAAGACCAACAGCCTTGCCCGGCAACCATTCCAAGTTTCCATGCTTGCCCATGTGTACAATCGCGTGCGCACCAAATTCTCGGCGCAACCACGCATAAAACGCCAAATAATTATGAGGGGGTACAAGGTCAGGCGCGTGATACGTTTCTTCGGGATCAATGTTATATCCGCGTGCTGGCTGGATGCCGACGACAGCATTTCCAAACCGCAAAATGGACAGTGCAAAACCATTGTCATCCAAAAACGGATCGGTTTCTGGGGTACCCCATCTTGCCTCAACTTGTTGCCGAACTTCATAGGGTAAATCAGCATAAAAAGCCTGATAATCCGCCAAAGACAAACGCTCGCCGCCCTTACGCTCGGATCTACCGGTCAACCAATTCGTAGGACCATTCAAAATCGCCTGCATCAATATGTCAGAATTTTCAGGCGCATTTTCAATACTATAACCGGCTTTGGCCATTTCCGCCAAAACATGAACTGTCGCTGCCGGCGTATCTAATCCAACGCCGTTTGCTAATCGACCGTCTTTATTCGGGTAATTCGCTAAAACCAGTGCCACGCGGCGTTCTTGGGGTTGTGCCGCGCCCAGTTTCACCCAATTAGCGGCTAAATCGGCTACGTATCCGATACGTTCACCATGACCACGATAAGCCGCAATAGCGCATTCCGTGGCATCATCAAAATACGCCTCAGACTTAAAGCTGACAGCGCGGGTTAAAACGCGTCCGTCTACCTCGGGCAACGCAACATTCATTGCGATGTCACGTGCTGTTAAGCCTCTGTCGCTGGTTGCCCATCCACCTTCGTCACTCGCTGAGAAAACCATTTGCAACACAGGGCGCCCCGGCGTGTCTAGTATCGTTGGCGTACGTTCTGTTCCCCATTGAAGGGGATCTGGGGAAGAAACGGCAAAACTTGTGGCGTTAAGAACCAGTTTGGGATCATGTTCTTCAAAAATCGCGGCCAATGTTGCCTTTGAAACAGGATCTTTCAGCGAAGCGGCAAAAACCGGCAAAGGATTTATCCCCCGTCGCAACAGCGCCTTTATCATTTGATTAACGGGGTGCAGACCAGCCCCTTGCAGCAATGCGCGGTAAAAAACAACCGCGACGACCGGTGCATCCGCTACCCAATTATTGCGAAGTATTTCGGCATCTGCACTGCCTTCGCCCGGCCAATAATATCCGGCTCGTAGCAAAGGTTGGGCAAGTGGTGGCTTTTCAGAACCATCTAGGATGTGATTACAATACCCCAGAAAATTGCTGGCGTTTTTGGGTCCAAATTCAACCATATATGCCCAAAGGCTTTCCCAATCTTCATGGCTGACGGTGGAAAGGGAAAATAGCTCTTCGTCAGGTTTATCATCACCAGGCAAAAGCGCCAATTTGACGCCTGTTTCGTGTAAACGTGCTGCTAGTTGCTCAATAGCGTACGCCCAATACGCGGCACCACCAAGTGCACGAACCACGACAATTTTCGCCTTGGAAGCAGTGTCATCAATGTATTTATCGACGGTAAATGGATGCGCCAGCCATGAAAGTGAGGCAAGACGCAATCCCGGTGGCGCGCTCATTGAACCGCGCGCCTCAGAAAGTGCGGCAAGTTCGGTATCGGCAGCCGACAGGAAAATCACATCCGCCGGTGTTTGCCCCGGATCAACGGGTTCAGATCCGTCAGAAACGGTACCGGGTGCAGCAGCCAATAGATGCATTATGTCAGCGCCTTAACCATAAACAGTGAATTGGGATCATCCTGATAATCACCAAAGGGACCTGTTGTTGTGAAACCAACGCTAGCATAAAGTTTATGCGCGTCAGTCAGGAGATTTCCAGTTTCCATTTTCAACATTGGCAAACTTTCGGCGCGTGCCTCTTGTTCAAGGCGAGCAAGCAATGCCCGAGCCAAACCAGCGCCGCGTGCCGCTGGATCCACAAACATCGATTTAATTTCGCCATAACCATCATAGATTTTTATAGCGGCACATCCCAGCGTAACACCATCAATTCTTGCCTCAAAAAACCGAATGTTATCAACGCATAATGCATCAATTGAAAGGTAGTGGTTTGATTCAGATGGAAATAGGCTTTCCATCAACGCATGAGATTGCGCCAATAAACCGCGCGATGCTTCACTGCGAGGATCACCATATTCTACTGTAACGTTCATGCGGCCAGTTCAGCGCTAATTTTGTCCTGATCCAATCCTGCAAGACCGATGACAACCAGCCGTGTTCCGCGAGGGTCGGATCCAAATGGACGATCAAAATGCGTGTCAATTCGTGGCCCCACAGCCTGAAGAACCATGCGCATAGGCTTACCAGAAATGGCAGCAAATCCCTTTACTCGTAACAAGTTATGGGCAGCGATCACCTCTTTGACTTTGGCTGTTAGCGCAGCTCCATCGGCAACTTCTGGCAAATCTACAACGAAGCTTTCAAATTCATCGTGGCCATGTTCGTGTTCATGATGATGGTGGTGGCCATCGTCGTGATGGTCCTCATCGTGATCGTGATGATCTTCATCATGGTCGTGGTGGTGGTGATGGTGGTGGACTTCGTGACGCGCATCCAAATCATCTTCGGCAGCAACACCAAGACCAAGCAGAACCGCAGGATCAACTGCGCCCATTGCGGCGTTGATCACCGATACGCCATCCCGAACACGACCTTTGATATTGGCTGTCAAAACGGCCGCATCATCCAAAAGGTCTGATTTGTTTACGACAACCATGTCAGCACAGGCCAACTGATCTTCAAACAATTCAGACAGTGGCGTTTCGTGATCTAATCCGTCATCCGCTGCACGTTGACGATCCACGGCGGCAACATCTGCTGCAAATTGCCCATCAGCAACGGCTGGCCCATCAATTACAGCAACCACACCATCCACAGTCACGCGCGTACGAATATCTGGCCAGTTGAACGCACGAACCAGCGGTTGCGGCAAAGCCAAACCAGATGTCTCAATGACGATGTGGTCAGGTGCATTTTCTCGGTCGATAAGCTTTTGAATTGCAGGTAAAAAATCCTCGGCAACCGTGCAACAGATGCAGCCGTTGGACAATTCAACAACATCATCGTCGTTACATCCTTCGATGCCACAACCTTTTAGAATTTCACCATCTACACCCAAATCGCCAAATTCATTGATGATCAACGCGATCCGACGGCCATTTGCATTTTCAATCAAATGACGGATCAATGTTGTTTTACCTGCACCAAGGAAACCGGTGACAACTGTTGCTGGAATTTTTGCGGGCATGAGGATTCTCTGACTGTGATTTACTGCCCGCAGAAATTGCACAAATTTAGAGGGAATTACAGAACAAATGCGACCAATTTCAGCCAAGCAACACCGAATTCACCCTATCCGTTCAAGGCGTAAGTTCGTCGGCCTTACGGACATGCGGAAAATCACCCGTTTCGATATAGGCAATTTCGGCAGGCGTAGAATGCCGCCCCAAAATTGCATTTCGATGGGGGTGCCGACCGAACAGTTCGATATTTTTTTTAACGCGCGCTGTTTGATCCCGAAATCCGTCCCGCATTGGCGCAATACTGTCAGGCATTTTTTGAGCAATCCGATCCGTCAATTCCGTCAGCATGTTCATACGTTCCAAATGATCTGGCCCTTCGCAATGTGAAATTGAAATCACAAAGAATGCTTGTTCCCAAGGTGCTAATTCATCAAAATCCCCATTTTGAATACCCTCAAGTGCCAAACGAGTTGCCTTTATGTCTTGGGCATATGCGGCAGGCGTGTCACGCCACAATGATCGCGGAAACTGATCAAGTGCAATTAATAACGCCAAACGACCACGTGGTGTTTCGGCCCAATGATCCAAAAGCCCCGTCGCCGCGGCCAGCGTCAATTCGGCATAATCTGAAATAATAATCGCATCCATGCCACCTTGCATGCGTTCATTCCAAAACGCACCGTGGGTTGAAACATCATTTTGATGGCCGGTGTCAGGGAACCATAGATCAAGCACTTGATCGGGGTGGAAGCTTTCGTTTTTCATGGTTTCTCGCAATGAAGTTGTGGCGCGTCGCTGTCCACCCTAATTAAAAATTGGATCAAAGCAATTCGTCTATTGGCTATCCTGCCCGCGCAACAATCCGACCTTTGCGATCAATAATAATAATGTCTATTTGGATATCAGACCCCACCACCGCAGCCGCGCGTTCGTTTGCCTTTTGGGCTACCAAATTTGCAAGTTTTTCCCCAGCAATTTCCAAGGCTTGCATCGCCGTATTACAGGCCGCAATTTCGGATTTATCGGCCCCTACTTCTGCCGCCCATTCGGCGAGATTAGCGAAATCAACCTGACTTCGAGATGAGTGCAAATCCATCGCACCTTGCGCCAATTTCGTCAGTTTTCCAAAACCACCCGCAACTGTAACACGTTCAATTGGATGGGTTTTTAGATACTTAAGCATACCACCTGCAAAATCACCCATATCAAGCATTGCATGATCCGGCAGATTTAATTCCGCTTGCGCAACCGCCTCTGAAGTTGCACCTGTTGCACCCGCGACATGCGTCAAGCCAGTTGCGCGCGCGACATCAATGCCTCGATGAATTGACGCAATCCAAGCCGCACACGAAAACGGTCTAACAATCCCTGTGGTGCCAAGAATGGAAATACCACCCTCAATGCCCAAACGTGGATTCCATGTTTGTTTGGCCAGCTCAGCCCCACCCGCCACAGAAATTGTCACGATCACATTGCATTTCACACCGGCCGCGTCAGCCACGTCTTGCAATGTTTCGATCATCATTTGTCGTGGCACAGGGTTAATCGCCGGCTCCCCAACTGGAATTGGCAGCCCCGGTTTCGTGACCATTCCAACACCTTCACCGGCGCAAAAAGTGACGCCCATTCCACCGATTGTCACATGCGCAGAAATCATTGCGCCATGCGTAACATCAGGATCGTCACCCGCATCCTTTTGAACAATCGCACTGGCATATCCATCGCCCAACTGACTTTCGGCAAGTTCAAAAACGGGCTTTTGTCCGCGTGGTAACGTGATTTTGACAGGTGAAGTAAACCTACCAGTCAACAACGCCAAATACGCAGCCTTAGCCGCCGCAGTGGCACAAGCCCCCGTGGTAAAGCCAGTTCGCAGATCACTGATCGGTTTGCGTGTCATAAACCTATAATGCAGTAAATAAAAAGCCGCTGACAGGCCTAAATACGACGCAGTTCGCACTCGCCCGTCACAAATATCTGCGCTATAGAAAGAACATGGAAAACAACGCGCGCAAAACCCTGCCGGATTTCGATCAAGCCGACTTTTTCCCAGGCCTTGTTTGGCTGTTGGGGGCTGGTCCTGGTGACCCTGGATTGATGACATTGCATGGTCTTTCGGCCATTCAACGCGCTGACGTCATCGTCTATGATGCACTGGTTGATCAACGCATTTTGGAATGGGCGGCACCAAACGCTATTTTGGAATATGCTGGCAAGCGTGGCGGCAAACCTTCGGCCAAACAACGTGACATTTCCCTTAGATTGATTGAACTGGCCCAATCAGGCAAACGCGTTTTACGCTTAAAAGGTGGTGACCCGTTTGTATTTGGCCGTGGTGGTGAAGAGGCGCAGACATTGGTTCAGGCAGGTGTGGCCATTCGCCTAACACCCGGAATTTCCGCTGGTATTGGTGGATTGGCCTATGCAGGCATCCCCATCACGCATCGTGATGTAAACCAATCGGTAACATTTGTAACAGGCCATGATCAAAATGGACTGGCACCCTCCGCTGTAGATTGGAACGCATTGGCCAAAGGATCACCGGTTATCGTTCTTTACATGGCGATCAAGCATATCGAACAGATATCGTCCGCCCTTTTGGCTGGTGGTAAATCAGCAAGTACACCAGTTGCAGTCGTGCGAAATGCGACACGACCTGACATGGAAGTTCTTGAAACAACACTGGGTTCAGCCGCCGTTGATATCGCCGAAAGTGGATTTGCAGCGCCCGCCATCATTTGTGTCGGGGACGTTGTTCAATTACGGCAAGTCATTGATTGGTCTGGGCAATTACGTGGCGAGGCCCCGCGAAACCTTGATCCTTTGGGCACACGCGCAATTAGCGACGTATCATGACCCGCGCCATTGTCTTGGCGGCAGCAAATTCAGGCGCAGGCAAAACCACGCTTACATTGGGTCTTTTACGCGCCCTGAAAAATCGAGGCATTAATGTTCGCGCCGCTAAAAGTGGCCCAGACTATATCGACCCTGCCTTTCATGCTGTTGCCTGTGGCCATCCATCAATAAACCTTGATGCTTGGGCCATGACGCCAGCCGCCATACGTGGTTACGCAACTTCCCAACAAGGTGATCTGTTGATTGTTGAGGGCGCGATGGGTGTGCTTGATGCAGGTGCTGATAACAAAGGTTCGGTTGCGGATTTGGCCCGAATTTTGGGTGTTCCAATCGTCATGGTTCTAGACATCGCAAAACAAGCGCAATCCGCGGCCCTTTCCCTTGCGGGCTTAACGGCCTTGCGCCCAGATATTCCCATAGCAGGTACAATTCTAAATCGGGCAGGAAGTGCCAAGCACGTAAAAATGGCCAAAGGCGCAATTGAACGTGCTGGCTTCGACGTTTTTGGTCATGTGCAGCGAAACAATAACTTCACATTGCCAGAACGCCATTTAGGATTGGTTCAAGCGGCGGAAAACAAACTGCTGGACGAATATTTAGATCAACTGGCCGACGAAATTGAAAAAACCATTGATGTAGAAGGTATTTTGGCCTGCGCTACGCCTTTAACAACACCCACGGATGTTGTGCAAAAGCTGCCGCCACTCGGACAGCGCATTTCTGTTGCATCAGATTTGGCGTTCAGTTTCATTTACCCCCATCTTTTGGCGGATTGGCACTCTCAAGGGGCCAGCATTCACACGTTTTCCCCATTGAATGATGAGGGCCCAGCCCCAGACGCCGACGCCGTATTTTTGCCCGGCGGCTATCCCGAATTACATGCACAGAAATTGGCAAATGCTGTCAACTTCAAGAAAACGATGAACACGGCAGCCCAGAACGATGCCCTAATTTATGGTGAATGCGGTGGGTTTATGGTTCTCGGCAATGGGCTAATCGATGCCAAAGGCGAAACCCATGAAATGTTGGGGTTTCTGCCCTTAACCACAAGTTTTGAAACTCGAAAACTTAGCTTGGGTTATCGTCGCCTGACACCTTGTGCGAATGCGTTTTTTCAGACGCCCTTATTGGCGCATGAGTTTCATTACAGCACGATTGCCCATCAGGGCGATGCACAACCACTGTTTAAGGCGCGTGATGCAACCCATACCGATTTACCAGATATGGGTCTGCAAAATGGTCGTATTTTGGGCAGCTATGCCCACATAATTGCGCCAAACGCCGGTGAACGTTAGGCGCGTTTTTTGGGGCGCAAAATGTGCGGGATCGCTTCGTCATAAAGTGCTGAATCAGGAAATTCAGTCTTTTCAAACACGCGACCCACAAAAATTAATGCCGTGCGCGTTAGCTTGCTGGCACGAACTTTATCACGAATGTCAGCCAATGTGCCAAAGATGAACGCCTGATCTGGCCAACCAACGCGATAAGCAACAACCACAGGACAATCTGCACCATAAAGAGGTGTCAATTCACGTTCTACTAACAGCAAGTTACGTACAGAAAGATGGATCGCCAAAGTGGCACGACTTGCGCCCAACGTTGCCAAATCTTCACCTTCAGGCATGCCTGTAGATTTCATCGATGTACGCGTTAACACGATTGATTGCGCCACTTCTGGCACCGTTAATTCCTGACCCAATGCCGCGGCGGCGGCAGCAAATGCTGGAACACCGGGGATGATTTCAAAAGGAATTTTCAGATCATTCAGGCGCCGAATTTGTTCCGCTGTTGCCCCGTAAATGGATGGATCGCCAGAATGCACGCGTGAAACGTCTTGACCTTTTTCATGGGCCTCAACGATCAGTGCAATGATTTCGTCCAAATGCATCGGGGCTGTGTCGCGTACATCAGCATCTGCCGGCGCACCTGCAACGATTGCTTCGGGAACAAGCGAACCGGCAAACAAACAAACTGGGCATTCAGCAATCAAACGCTGGCCCTTTACTGTGATTAGATCGGGGTCACCTGGACCGGCACCAATAAAATAGACTGTCATGCTTTTTCTCCATCAATCCGTTTGGCATAGCCGCGCGGTGTGTAAATCCAAGTGCCTTGTGCACCTGTTGATATGTCGCCAGATTTAATGCGGCGCGAGGTCGACGCGCCGATTAAAACAATCGTCAACATATCCACTTCGTCCACGTCCAGATCCTTTAGATCGCGCACAACCAATTTTTCATCTGGCCGACCAAGATTTGAGGCCAGCAAAACCGGCGTATCTGATGGGCGATGTTCCAAATAGATTTCACGCGCCATTGCTAACAATGTGCGGCGTTTGCGGGAAACAGGATTGTAAAACGCCGTTACAAAATCACCCTCTGCGGCTGAATGCAGCCGTTTGATGATCGCCTCGCGAGGGGTCAACAAATCCGACAGACTGATTGTACAAAAATCATGCCCAAGGATGGCACCCATTCGGGCAGATGCTGCCTGCAATGCTGAAACCCCAGGTGCATGAACGACAGCCACACGTTTTGCAGCCGCTGAAACCCCACCTTGGTCAGCATCGCGATCCAGCAACTCCATGACTAAAGCGCCCATTGCATAAATGCCGCCGTCACCAGAACACACCAACGCAACATTCACGCCTTCGCCCGCGCGTTCCAACGCATAACGACAACGGGCTTCTTCTTCACCAAGGGCGAAGGTTTTTTGCGCTTTGCCTTTTGCCTCTGGTCCCAACAATTCCAAATATAGCCCATAACCAACAAGTTCATCAGCATCAGCCACCAAACGGCTGGCTTCGGGTGTGCGCCATTCGGCTTGTCCTGGGCCAATACCAACAACGGCCAATGATCCACGTGCGCGACCCTCAGATCCATCTTGTGAAATGCGTGCCAAGGCGCAGGTAGCATTTGCGGTCTTAGTCTTTTCGATCACCAATGCACCGCTTACGCCAGCCATGACTAAGGCCGCGCCTTCTGATACGCCTGCAACACCAACTTCGGCGCGAACGACCTCAGATGGGTTTGCCAAACGTGGCGTTACTGAATTCAATTCATCCGCATCAAAGAACCGAGCAGGCACACCTAAATGCCGCGCAACGGCGTGAATTGCCGCCTCATCTGATTTTATGTCAATCGAACCGACCATCGCCACTTCGTGAATTGAACGGCCATTATCAGCCAGTGTTTTGGCCACAAGAGCGATCAATTCATCAGGATCACATCCACGGGCGCATCCTAATCCAAGCGCGAATGATTGACGGCGATAAATCAACGGTGCCGCACCTTCTACACTCAATACAACAGGTGCATCCGCGTCAGTTTCTGAAAACTCAACTCGACTAGACAATGGTGTCAACCAATCCCCATTGCCCGATTGTTGTGCTTTCGCGCCCCCCAAAAGAGCAGCCATTGCGCCTTTGGCATCCTCAGGGTTTTCTAACTTCCAACCTTGCGGTGGTTCATCCAAAGCCACACCCAAGGCCACATCACCTGAAGTTGTAACAGCCGCTGCCGTTTCTAAATAATCAGCTATTTCTTTTGCCAATCCATTGGCACCGTGATGACCACCCAGCAACGGTACAATGTTCCGCGCATCTTCGGACACCGCCAGAACAGGTGGTTCACTATTTTTGTCGCCAAGAACAGAAGCAAGTGAACGGATATAAATGCCAGCCGCGCCGATCCCAACAATGGGGTGGCCCGCTAAAAACAAACTACGTAAATGCGCACCTGTATCGGTGAAATCACTACCTCGTAAATCTACGCGACCACCAATTTTTGCGGCAATTTTTTCAGCCAATTCAGCCGCATGGGGCAAAATGGCGACAACAACAGGTTCAGAACTGGGTTCAAACATGGGCATCCCTTCCTGGGATAACGATCATTGAAAAATAGGGGGCGGTTTCAGGCGCATCGGCCAAGGGGCAAGCGTGTTGTTCTGGCAATGAGGCATGAGAAACGAACATCGCGCGATCTGTTAGACCAGCGGCGTCAATGGCACGCTTCGCCTTTGCAAAGTGGCGGCCAATTTTCATCATGGCCACGGCATTCACACGATTTAAACGCTCGACCAATTCAGCCTCATCCAATGTAGCGGGTAATACTGACAGCGTTTCCTCGCGGGCACAAAGCGGCGTTTGGGCCGCCGCTGTCACCGCGCCAAGTGAACTGACACCTGGAACGACTTGCATCTCAATGTCACCCGATAGGCGCGCAAACAGATACATGAACGAGCCATAGAAAAATGGATCACCCTCGCATAGAACGACAACGTTTTTGCCCGCCTTTGCAGCCTTTGATATTTCAGCGGCACCTGCATCATAAACGTCTTGGGCTGGAAATCTTTCAACGCGCATTGGCACGATCATCGGAATTTCGCGCACGCCTTTTGGAAGGAAATCCGCCACAATGCGTCGCGCAAAACTATCACCACTATCGGGTGCAGGATAGGCGACAACATCCGCCTCACTTATCAGGCGATGCGCCTTTAGGGTTATCAATTCCGGATCCCCCGGGCCGACACCAACGCCGTAAACTATTCCACTCATTTAACGTATATCCATTGTGTGACGGGCATCGACGATTTCCAACCTCGTTTTGCCCCGACTTCAATTGCGCGAGATACCGCCAAATGGATCAACTGACCACCATATTTTTTATGTAAAGCCGCTAAAGTGCATTCGCTTTCAAGGGTGACCGCATTTGCCACCAAACGCCCGTGTTTTGACAACCTTTGAACAGCCTGTTCGGCCAATGAAAAATCTAATCCACCACCAATAAAAATCGCATCAGGATCGGGCATGTTGTCAATTGCATCAGCGACATTCGCGTCAATCTGTTTGAATAACGGCGCGCCAAGTTTTAGGGCATTTTTGGCGGCCATATCGCGTCGCGCGCTCGATCTTTCGACGCCAATTGCAAGGCTGTCATGGGCCGCGCGCATCCATTCAATAGCGACGGATCCACAACCGCTGCCCAAATCCCAAAGTAACGCACCACGGCGCGGATCAAGCGCGGCCAAGGTTTGAATTCGAACCTCTCGCTTGGTCATTTGACCGTCATGAACGAAAGCATCATCAGGCAGGCCAGTGCGCGGTAAAAGGCGCGCATTTTCATCTGCCACACATTCAACAGCCAAAAGATGAAAGGCGGGGGCAGTCTCGTTCCACGTATTTGCCACGCCTTCTGTGCGGGTCTCATCATTGCCGCCCAATGCACCAAGAACCACCATCTTTGATGGGCCAAACCCATTGGCAACTAACAATTCAGCCACAGTGGCCGGTGTTGTTTCATCTTTGGTTAACAACAATAATCTTTGCTTTGGCGCAAAGTTGGCAATGATCTTTTCAGCTGGTCGGCCGTGAATGGTGAGCGTTTCCACATCCGCCAAAGACCAGCCCAAACGCACTGCGGCCCATTGAAAGGCAGAAATTTGCGGAAAGAAAACGCATGCTTCAGCAAAGTTTTTGGCAAAATAGGCCCCAACCGAATACCAAAGTGGATCACCTGTAACCAACACCGCAACTTGTTGACCTTCATAGCCTGAAATTTGATCCCGCATTGCAGAAAACGGGCTGGGCCAGAACACCCGCTTGGCCGGTAAATCGGGCGCCAACCCGTGATGACGCTCGCCGCCCACTATAATTTCGGCAGCCTCAAGTGCTGCTTTGGCAGGGCCAGACAGGCCATCCCATCCATCTTCGCCAATGCCGATGACCGAAAGCCAACTCATGTACCGTCGCCCTTTAATCCGAGGCTAAGCGCATTGACGGCGGCGGCAGCCATTGCCGACCCACCACGACGACCCAGAAGTGTGGCATGTGGCAAGCCACTTTCAGCCAAGGCCGCTTTGCTTTCAGCAGCCCCAACAAAGCCAACAGGAAAACCAAGGATAACGGCCGGTTTTGGCCAGCCCGCGTCGATACGTTCGAGCAAATGAAACAAAGCTGTTGGGGCATTGCCTATGGCGACAACGGCACCTTCGATATGATCACGCCACAAATCAACCGCGGCAGCTGACCGTGTTGTGCCAAGTTCGCGCGCTAATTCCGGCGTCCGCGCATCATTAAGTGTCACAATGGGGCTTGTCCCTTTGGGCAAAGCCCGCGCGATGATCCCCCGTGCCACCATTTCCACGTCGCACAAAATTGGTGCACCAGAAGCCAAAGCCGCGCGACCAGCAGTGATTGCACCCTCTGCAAACCGGAAGTCATCCAACACATCAACCATGCCACAGGCGTGGATAAGGCGGATCGCCATATCTTGGGCCTCAGGGGAAATAGCATCCAAATCAGCCTCGCCTTTGATCGTGGCAAAGCTTTCGGCATAGATCAGCGCTGGATTATGTTGGTACGCATAAGCCATTAGTCTTTAAGATGCTTTCGCACGGATTCAGGCCCCAACGGATGATCCGCGTGCGGATAAGGATGATGGTGATGATCATGATCGTGGTCATGTGAATGGCTGTGGCCGTGATCATGACTGTGATCATGGCTGTGGCTGTGATCGTGATGATGGCCGTCGATTTCCAACCGACAGGCACCAGAACAAAAATCGTCACACAGTTTGCAATCACCAACGTTTGAACCAGGTGCAGTAGCGCCCTGCCCTTCAACATGGTGGTGGTGACTTTCTTGCGGCAAACCAACTTCGTCTTCAAAACCCAAAACTTGCGTTCTGTATTTGCAAAGCGAACAGTTCATCAGTGACTGTCCTTCAAGGATTTCGGTCACACGTTCGGCAAACGTTGCCAAAACTTGTGGGTGATCATTCAGATATCCGGCTTTGACAAATTGCGTATCAGGATGTGCCGCCGCAACCATATCCGTAAAGCCGTAAATGCGATCAATCAAAATGCCAGTGAACAAGAAATATGGGAATACAATAACGCGTTTATAGCCCAGCTTTACAACTTGTTCCAAGCATGGCTCAACAAGGGGGAATGTCACGCCGGAATAGCCAACCTCGCACCAACCAAAACCCATACCTTCCCACAGCATGCGGGCAATTTTGTTGACGTTTGAATTGGCGTCAGGATCTGATGCCCCGCGACCAATGACAACCAAGCACGTGTCATGCCGTGCAACGACACCACCTTTGTCAGCCTCAATAACGGCTTCTTCAATGCGCTCGGATGCTGCACGGATCATGCGGGGATCAACGCCCAGTTCGCGGCCATAAGAAACCTTAACCCCGTGTTCTTTGGCATAAGCATTCAAAACAGATGGTATATCATTTTTAGCGTGCATCGCCGCAAACAACATGCCGGGCACCGCCAATATCTGATCACAACCTTTTTCGCGTAAGTTGTCCAAACCAAGGCGGATTACCGGATTTGCAAATTCCAAATACCCGTAATCGATTTCCCATTCTTTGGGCAGAAGTGGTGGTAATTTTTCCGCTAGAACCGCGAATTCACGTACCGCTGCTTCGCTGCGCGATCCATGGCCACATATCATAACACCGATTTTGCTCATTTTGGGCTTCCTTTTCGTGTATCTGTTCACCAAAAGAGCCTCGGGATTGTACAAAATATTGCACCTTCCTGACGATGATCCACCGATGTCCCCTAACTGGGTCGACATGGTTGATCTTCCGCTCAGCCAATTTGGCATCGTCTATCGTACATGGCTAACAGGCGCGCGACAATCCAACAAGGGATCATCACGTCGCAGCATGTGCCAGATGCGACGCAAAGGGCGATAAACTTCTGGGATTGCAGCAATGGTTTGAGTATCAAGGATACGAACAAAGGAAAAACCAAATGACTGTTACCCTATCTGCGCCTGTTTCTGTTGGTGAACTATTGGATAAAATCACAATTCTTGAGCTTAAAACCCAACTGATTCCCAATCCAACTCAGGTAGCAAATGCCCAGAAAGAATTGGATCAGTTACGCGATGTTGCCACCGCTATTGGTGATTATGAAAACATCTGTTTGGCCGACATAAAGGGCTTGCGCACAGCGAACCACGCCCTGTGGCACATTGAAGAGGACATTCGAAAGTTTGAGGACACTGGCGATTTTGGCGAACGTTTTGTCGAATTGGCGCGTGCGGTTTACAAAACCAATGACCAACGCGCCGCCTTTAAACGGAACATCAATTTGGCATTGGGATCAGATTTGATCGAAGAAAAATCTTATTAACCCGCGGGTGCTGGTCTAAAAGATCAAGTTCATCACAACCATGGACACGACCAAGAACAAAACGGTCATAAGGCCGCCAGTTTTCACAAAATCCATCACGCGGTAACCTGCCGGCCCCATAATCAGCGCATTCACTTGGTGCGTTGGGATAAGGAACGAATTGGATGTGGAAATTGCCACGGTTAGGGCAAAGATTGCCGGATCACCGCCAGCTGCCACTGCAATTGAAACAGCCAAAGGTACCAGTAAAACTGTAGCGCCAACGTTTGACATCACGAGGGTGAATATCGTGGCCAGAACAGCGACACCAACCTGCAGTGACCAAATTGGCCAGCCATCAAGCAGTTGCAAAATTTCTTGCGCAATCCACGCGGCTGTTCCCGTATTTTGAACGGCTTGCCCTAATGGAATTAGGGACGCCAACAAGAATACAGTATTCCAGCCAACAGACTCATACGCCTCATCAATTGACAAAACGCGGCTGCCAATCATGCCGACCGCGCCGACCAATAGACACAACGACAAACGGATATCGGAAAATAGAATAAGCCCCAATGCCACAGCGAAAAACACCATCGCCCAACCAACTTTGTGCGGGCGTAATTCTTCTTGAGGGAAGTCACTGGTAACAACAACAAAATCGCGATCCTTGGTCAGGCGCGTCAGGGCCTCCCATTGGGTGTGAATAACCAAGGTATCACCGGCAAAGAATTCCTCGTGACCAATACGCGTTGCGGCATGATCTTCGGTTTCAACGTGACTTAGGGTGTTTTCACCGCGATGAATCGCCAAAAGATTAACGCCATATGTTTTGCGAAGCCGGATCTCTTGGCTAGATTTTCCGATAATGCTGGAACCGGGTGGAATAACCAATTCGGCAACACCACCTTTGGTTGCCGCATAATCTTCGTTGAAAATGTCCAGCTTTGGCAAAACTTCTAAGCCATAATCATTTGCCATTTCGCGGATAACTTTTTTACGACCCAAAATCGCAAGACGGCAGGGCGGCGTAATCACCGTATCAACGGGGGGGGCCACGTTTCGCTGACCGTTATAGTAGCTGCCGATGATGTAACAATGGTGCGCATCCATCATATCGCCCATGGTCTGACCAAGTAGGATATTTCCCTCTGGGATCACCACCTCAACGATATCAGCCTTTAGACCGTACAAGTGTTTTACGTAATCGGCCATTGATTGACCTGCCGCCGCATCACGGTTTTGAATGTTTGGCAAAACCCAACGCCCAAAGATAACAAAATACAAAACACCTGTAATCAACAAAGCAACACCAATGGGCGTTACGGAAAACAGACTAAATGCCTCCATCTTGGCACCTTCGGGCAAGTCAGCATTCGCTGTTGTGATCAAATCATTTAGCAAAATCAGAGGCGATGAACCAACCATCGTCATAGTGCCACCTAGAATTGCACAAAAACCCATGGGCATTAACAATCGAGATAGCGGCAATTCTGTACGCGCCGAAATTCGGCTGACCACTGGCAAGAACAAGGCCGCCGCGCCAACATTTTGCATAAAGCTGGAAATGAAACCAACAACGGACGAAACAATAGGAATGATCCGCTTTTCCGTACTGCCACCATATTTCAAAATCGTCGCGGCAACCGTACTCATCAAGCCGGTTTTATCCAACCCTGCCCCAATGATCATAACGGCAATAATGGAAATCACAGCGTTAGATGCAAAACCATCAAAAAGATGATTGATATCCGCCAAACTCCCGTAACCGGGGATGTAACTAACAACGCCCACCAGAACCATAATAAAGATCGCGGCAAGATCGACGCGCACCACTTCAGCCACAAACAGAAAGATCGTCAGGGCAAGAATAATTAGAACGGCAATCATTTCCGAATTTAAAACGATAATGTCCATTCCAACCTCCGCTGCGTGAATTGATTGCTCGTAACACTTGGTCGGCGCTTGACGCAATCGCTGGTCCGACTTTTCTAAGGGGAAAATCGTCTATTTTTGTTCAAAATCAGTAAAGTGACTTGCGACTTGAGGTATTTTTCCTCTTATTGAGGTTTATGACACAACGTGGTTTTTTCGGATACGGCTCATTGGTGAACCGAGCAACGCATGATTTTAATGTTTTGGCTTGCCCAAATTTATCGGGTTGGCGGCGCGAATGGTGCCAAACTGGCGCGCGTGATTTTTCATTTTTAAGTGCGCGCCACGATGCAAATTCACAGATAGATGGGTTAGTTGCCGAGGTTCCAAATGGTGATTGGGCAGCTCTTGATGAACGCGAATTTGCTTATGAGAAATCAAGTATTACGCGCGCATTTCCAGAAATTCACCTGAATGATATTCAGGTCTATGCCGTTCCAGACAAAGATCATCAAAGGTCAAGCAATCCGATTTTGCGCAGCTATCTGGATGTGGTTATCCAAGGGTTTTTAGCTGAATTTGGCGAGGTCGGCGTAGACAATTTCTTTGCATCAACAACTGGCTGGCATGTTGGCGTTTTAGATGATCGCACAGCGCCTATTTATCCACGACATCAGGTGCTGACAGCCAATGAAACCGCCCTTGTCGATCACCATTTGCAACGTTTAGCGTCGATTGTGGAATAGTGACATCAGGCGTGCGTGTCGCTGAAAGCCTTTGTCGGCTGGCTTAATGTCTTCTTGTTGTGCCATCACTTTAAGGGCCAAAAACCATGTGATTGCGGCAAACAATATGCCCCCGAAGGCCGCACCGACCAAAACGCCCGCCGGACCGTACCAAAGTCCACCAAGGTAAACTAACGGAATTGTACCCAGCGTATTACGGCCCCAGTTAATCCATGTGGAATAAAATGGATGCCCCAGATTATTAAACGAGGCGTTGCCCACAAAGATCACCCCGTTGAAAAAGAATGCCAACGCCAACGGACCACAAAATAGGTAAACCAACGAGCGTGCAACACCGTCAGCTTGGAACAACTCAGCAATCGGGGCACGTAAGAAATAGAGCGCGACCGTAGCCAAAATAACGTAGATCAGCGTAAACAATACGCCCTCTTTAAAGGCTTGCCGCACACGATCGTGTTGCCCTGCCCCAAAATTCTGCCCAATAATCGGGCCAATGGTGCCCGAAAGCGCAAACAAAACGCCAAAGGCCAATGGTGTAATACGGGCTGTAATTGCCATGCCCGCAACCGCACCTTCGCCAAAAGCCGCCATAGAACGCGTAACGAAAGCTTGGCCAACTGGTGTCGCCATTTGTGTCAGGATTGCTGGTATCGCAATCGCCATGATCGGCATTAAATCAAGACGTAGATCCGATAAATTCGGTCTAGCAATCCCGCTGTGATATTTAAAAATCGGATATAGGGCGACAAATGCAATTGTCATTCGCGCAGCGACAGATGCCCAAGCTGCGCCCGCCAATTCCATATTCAGACCAAAAATTAGAATTGGGTCAAGCACCGCATTCACGACGCCACCAGCTATTGTTGCCCACATCGCACGTTTAGCATCCCCAAAGGCCCGCAAAAGGGCCATACCAACCATGCCAATCAATAAAAACGGCAAGCTGGGCACAATAATGGAAAGATAAAGCACCGACATGGTCAGGGTTTCACCAGAGGCCCCCATCATTTGCGCAAGCGGTGTGAGATATGCCCAAACCATGGCTGCAAATATGGCCCCAAACACGACACCGTAAACCAATGCGGTGCCTGCGCGCCTGCGCAATAATTCTTGATCTCCACTGCCAATTGCTTGTGAAACAAGCGCCCCAGCTGCAATGGATATGCCTATGCCAAAAGATGTAGTGAAAAACAGGATTGCCCCGGCAAAACCAACGGCTGCCGCCAATTCAGCCTTACCCAGCATGGAAATGAAAATCATGTCGATGAAATCAACCGCAAAAATCGCGATCAATCCAACCGAAGATGTAAGTGACATAACCGCGATATGACGGAATAGACTTCCTGTTAGGAAAACGGGTTTTTCACCTGACATCTCTTATCCTTTGGCTTTGATCACCTGCAACAGAGGCAGCAATTTCGCCATCACTGGCCCTGCGTCTTGACCAGTTAGAGCACGACGCAAGGGTTGAAACAAACCTTTTCCCTTACGACCAGTCGCCGCCTTAACAGCGCCTGTCCATTCACCCCAAGTGGCGTCAGTGTGAGGTGCATCCGGCAACAATGCCATAGCCGCTGCGATAAATTCACGATCTTCGTCAGCAATCACGGGTTCAGCACCATCACGACACAACGCCCACCAATCTGCTAAATCATGGCGCGTTGTTATGTTGCCATGGATGGTTTCCCAAAACGCCTCGCCTTTATCAGCGGGCACACCAAGGGCGGCGATACTGTCAGAAACCGCAGCATATTCTTGCGCTGCTAAATAACGACCCGTGATTGGAAATAGGTCAGCCACATCAAATTTCGTAGGGGCGGCGCCAAAACTGGTTAAATCAAATCCATCGATCAAGTCTTGCATTGAATGCATCAGTTCGACGTTTTCGGATGAACCAAGCCGCGCCATGTGACTTAGCAAAGCCAAAGGTTCAACGCCTTGTTCGCGAAGATCGCGCAAGGCAAGCGTGCCCAATCGTTTGGACAAAGCCTCACCTTGTGGGCCTGTCAAAAGTGAATGGTGTGCAAATGTTGGCGCGTCAAACCCAAGTGATTCCATGATTTGAATTTGCGTGGCTGTATTGGTGACGTGATCTGAACCGCGCACAACATGGGTCACGCCCATTTCAGTGTCATCCACAACAGACGCCAACGTATACAAAAATTGCCCATCACCACGGATCAAAACGGGATCGGAAACAGACGCGGCATCAATCGAGATGTCACCCAATATTTGGTCTGTCCAATTGATGCGCGTTTGATTCAGCAAGAAACGCCAGTGTCCCGCACGTTCAGCGCGCAATGCATCGCGTTCGGCTGGCGAAAGTTCTAGCGCGGCACGGTCATAAACAGGTGGCTTGCCCATATTCAGTTGTTTTTTACGCTTAAGATCCAAATCCACGGGCGTTTCAAAACACTCATAAAAACGTTCAATTTCGCGCAGTTTTTGCGCCGCCGCCTCATAACGGTCAAGGCGCGTCGACTGACGTTCAACAACGTCCCACTCGATGCCCAACCATTCAAGATCGCGTTGAATGCCGTCCACGTATTCCTGCTTGCTGCGTTCTTGATCGGTATCATCAAGACGCAAAATGAATTTACCCCCTGATTTGCGGGCGATCATGAAATTAAACAATGCGGTGCGCAGATTGCCTACATGCAGGTAACCAGTGGGCGATGGGGCAAAACGAGTGACGGTCATTTTCGGAAAACTCTTCTTTGTCGATTAGGGCGATATTTCACAGACGGCCCTTATAGGCCAAGCGTTGCAGATCGACAATCAACAGAATTTAGTCGCGGTTTTTCCTTTCATGCGACCCTTGTCAGCAGTATAGGAAGGCAAGTTAACAAGGAAATGATCATGCGTAAGGCAACCATCAGTCGCAAAACGGCGGAAACTGACATCACAGTCGACATCAATTTGGATGGCACTGGGATATATGACAATGAAACTGGCGTGGGCTTTTTTGATCACATGCTGGATCAATTGTCTCGCCATGCTTTGATCGACATGAAAGTGCGCGCCACCGGTGATTTGCACATTGATGACCACCACACCGTCGAAGACGTAGGTATTGCCTTAGGCCAAGCCTTAACCGCGGCCATGGGTGATAAGCGCGGGATCGTTCGTTATGGTTCATGCCACTTGGCAATGGATGACGCATTGGTGCGCACAGCACTTGATTTGTCTGCACGTCCTTTTTTCATTTGGAATGTAGAATTGCCCACTGCCAAGATCGGTAATTTCGACACCGAATTGGTGCGGGAATTTTTCCAAGCGTTTTCAACGCACGGCGGCATCACGTTACACATTGATCAATTGCACGGCGTAAACAGTCACCACATAGCCGAGGCTGCGTTCAAATCCGTTGCTCGCGCTTTGCGTGATGCGCTTGAAACTGATCCGCGCAAGGCGGATGCTGTTCCTTCAACCAAAGGCGCGCTCTAACGTGATTACTGCACTTGTTGATTATGACAGCGGGAATTTGCATTCCGCTGAAAAAGCGTTCCAACGCATGGCGACCGAAACTGGTGCCGGTGAAGTTGTCGTGACCTCTGATCCTAAAGTTGTCGCATCTGCTGACCGCATCGTTTTGCCTGGTGATGGTGCATATCCAGCGTGCCGCGCCGCCCTTGGAGGGTATGAAGGGCTGGCTGATGCGATCATAGACGCGGTTGAAAATAAGGGCCGACCGTTTTTGGGTATATGCGTCGGCATGCAAATGATGGCCACACGAGGATTAGAGTTCGAAGAAACATCCGGCTTTGATTGGATCAAAGGCGATGTGGCGGCCATCACACCCAAAGACCCATCGCTAAAGATACCCCATATGGGATGGAATGATTTGATTATTGATCAGCCGCATCCAGTTTTGGCTGGCATTGAAACCGGTGATCACGCTTATTTCGTGCATTCCTATGCGATGAAAGTATCAGACCCAACTGATCTTATCGCCCATGTTGATTATGCAGGTGATGTTACGGCCATTGTGGGTCGCGACAACAAAATCGGTATGCAATTCCATCCTGAAAAAAGCCAAGCGAATGGGTTACGGATGATTGCTAATTTTCTAAGTTGGGCACCTTAGATAGCTTGTCGCTTGAATAGACTTATGGATGCATCAGCTGCATCGCTGGAATTCAGCTTCACAAATCAATCTCACCTTGTTGTTCGCCTTTAAGGGGAACTTTGCGTCTGATGATAATGTCGCCGTTGGGCATGACCTCGGGTGGATAATAAGCACTAAGATCACCTAGTTTTTCACCCAATTCATCAACCATGGGGTCTAATTTTTTCAAAAGACCTTCTAATAACAGTCGTCCACCTTCGCCCAGTTTATCAAGGCCATTTTCAATTTCTTGGCCATGAACCGACATTGGGAATGATAGAAAACTTATCACAAGCGCAATGGACAGAGTGTTTTTCATAACTTTAATATAACACGCATAACGGTTTTTTCAATTCTCAGATATCAATATCCAAGGTTACAGGGAAATGATCTGAGGCTGCCAAAAGTGCCTCGCGCAGGTTTAGATCGCCATAACACGCAGGATCATCAAACGGATGCCAGATGTGCCAAGCAGGGTTCTTTTCCTTTAAGTCGGATGAAACCATGATGTAATCCAACAAGGCCGACAAATAGCGTTTTTCGTGGCGCAAAAAGAAACGTGACGTGGTGAAATTTGCTGGTAATCGCTGAGACAATGCGCGCTGTGCATGAGGGTCATAGAGTTTTTCATCATCTGCGCCCTCACCCAATACAATTTCAACGCCGGAACGGCCAAACAATCGTTCGTATTCATCCAGCCCTGGGCCGTCATTGAAATCCCCCAGAACAATCAGCGGTGTTTTTGCAGCCAAATGTTCGGCAACACGTGCCCTAAGCCAAATACATTGCGCCAATTGTTTGCGACGATTTTGGATCGAGATTTGCATGACTTCTTTGGGGTTACTTGCACCATGAGGGGCCTTGGATTTGGCGTGGACACCAATCAAATTAAAGGCAAAATCCCCTTTAACGGCGGATACTTCAAGCGGTGGCTTGGAAAACACAATCGGATCAGGGTGACTGTCCAAATCCAAATCAAGCTTAAACTCTTCTTCAAAACTTGGCGCCGCGTCGGATGCTTGTGGGGCATGGGATGCTTGTAAAACATCGGGATCATACATCAATATGATCTCTTGCTGGGTGTCATTGCTGTATCCAATCACACCGCTTCGTGCGCGCAATCCAAAATGGGCTGCAAACCCTTCCAGAGCATAGACGCCATCGCGCCCTCGATGGCTGTCAGGTGCCTCGATCACCATTATTGCATCCGCATCCATTGCTTGAAAGACCGCCCCCAAAGCCGCAGTTTGCTGGGCTTTGGTAACATTATATCGTTTTGACCAACTGGCATCGTTGATCATCTGCCCATCATCATCAAACAGAGCGTTGAACCATTCAACATTATAGGTTGCGATCCTCATCTTTGGAAAACACCCTGCTTTTGTAGCATTTGAATTTCTTCCCAGGCACGATTGATTGCGATCAAGCGTCTTTCTGCAAGTTTCACCGCCTCTTTAGGAACGCCGCGCGCCATCATCCTATCAGGGTGATTTTCGCGCACAGCCTCACGCCAAGCAGTGCGAATTTGTTCAATGTCTGCGCCTTCGTTCAATCCTAACACTGTATAGGGATCAGGTGCCGCGTCGGGCACGAATCGTGCTCGAAGGGCACGAAATGCCATGTCACTTAGACCAAAAATACTGGCAACATGAGACAAGAAATCGTCTTCTTTGGGGTGATATGTGCGATCCGAAACCGCGACATAAAACAAACCTTCCATTAAATCACACAGAACTGGGTTGCCCTTTTCAAACATCGCGGCGATGCGTTTGGCATATTGCTCATAACCAGCAACATCTTCGCGTGCCAAATCGAAAACACGAGCGGCACTTTCTTCATCTTTTGGGGCGATTGTGAACACATCACGAAACGCGGCAACTTCGGCCTTGGTAACAGTGCCATCCGCCTTTGCCATTTTTGCACCCAGTGCAATCACCGCAATGGCAAAAGCCACAGATTTCTCAGGTGGCGTGCGAAGGCGTTCAAATACCTCACTAAGGGGCTCACCTTGGGCAAGCGCCGATAGGGCATCCGTTATGCGTTTCCAAATAGACATTTACAAAAGCTTCTGCATCAAAACCAAATCCAAGTATTTGTCGAATTTGTATCCAACACTTGGCAATCTTGCTACCTCTTCATACCCAAGGCGTGCATGAAAGGCGACACCTTGCTGATTGGCGGCACTGACGCCTGCAAAAATAGAATGCGCACCACCTGTTCGCGCATGATCTTCTATGGCGTGCATTAGTTGACGACCCAAGCCACAGCCTTGTGCGCGATCAGCCAAAATAATCGTGTGTTCCATGGTTCGCGCATAACCAACCCCGCCTCGAAATTGCCCGTAAGTCGCAAAACCCAGAACACCATCCGCATCTTTGGCGACGAGAAACGCAAAACCTGCATCCGCTTTGTCGGTAATCATTGTTTCAATGTCTGTGGTCGATTTAACAACTGGATTAAAGGTCGCTAGACTTCCTGCTAAAATAGGTTTCCATATCGCCGCAATTTCTGCCGCATCGGTAGTTTTAGCAGGGCAAATCTGGGCAGAGGAAATCAAGACAATGTCCTTTGGCCATCTTTGGTTTCAAAGACCGCTGTTAGGCCATGTTGGCCAGCCACCTTGTAATTAACTTCTTTGAACTCCCCCATTGCGGTTGCAAGTTCTGCCACATCAAGTGATTGAATTTGAAATGTCTTTAATCGTATCGATTGGTCAATCAGTCTGGGTGGAACACGAGTCGCACCCTGCCATTCAATCATCAAGGGTGCCAAATCATCGAACGGGTTCCGCCCAGTTTTTGATAAGGCAACACGCCAACGTAAATCACCCCGTTCAAAATCGGTGATTTCCCCGCAATCTTTTGGAAAAGCATCTGTTTCGGTCTTCAAGTCACTGCACGAAGCAGCCCAGTGCGTTAGTTTAGGTGCGCCATTGAAATTATCCAGATCAAACCAACGGGGCCGGTTTGGTGCAGGTGCACTGGGATCAATGGCTATCACTTCTAGATAAAATTCACCCAGACCTAAAAGCATGTTGTGGGTTCCCATCAAGGCATGTTTACCACCTTGTTGCATGGGTACCCCTAACGCGTTTTCAACAAATTTCCGCCCCTCATCAAGGTTTTCGGCAGAAACAACGAGATGGTCCAACGTCCAACTCATTCTTCTTTTTCCTGAAAGTTTTCAATCCATTCGATTGGCGTCACCCGTGCCCCGAGAAATGCCATAGCCAGCAATTGTTGCGGCAAACGGGAAATTTCATAAAACCCACGCTTCGCGCGCCGCCATTTCATTCGCCATCCTTTGGGCCGTTCAGATCGCCCAATAAACGCCATATCAGAATTGAAGCCAAATTCGCGTTGCGTGGCCATGCCCGGATTTATCAAATGCGGTTTAAAGCGCCGTGCCATGGAAGAAACATTTGCATTAAACCAATAGTGATCAACAGGCACGCAAATATTTCTACGTTGAACAGCGGCCGCGGCCGCCTTGCGCGACAATATGTACGCAGCCCCACCAGCATGGCGCGAATACATCGGTCGCAAGGTTCTGCCATTTGGCAAGGTAAACCCCTGCCCCAACAAAACTTTTGAAACACCTTTGTCGTATTTTTCCAGCTTAACGACGTCTATGCCCGGCTTTATCCACGTATCATCGGTCAGTAACTTTGGTGTGTCTGAACTTAGGTACACGTCATCTTCAAGAAACAAGCCAAAGGTGGCATCGCTTTCTAAAAATGCCCGCCATGCCTTATTATGACTGGTAGCACAGGCACGATCCCCCATACCCATTTTACCCAAAGGACCCGCAAGCCCTGTGGCATGCTCAAACGCATCAGGCGTAGCTTTTGTAGCGTCAATTGCTGAAATACGCTGCCACTTTAATCCCATATCATCGAGTTGACCGCCAAGTCGTTCTAGGCGGTCAATTCGTTTATCCAGATTTATGACGTAGATGTTGATGTTTTGGCTCATGTCCATGTTTTGTCATGGTCAACGCCAAAGCACCAGATCAGGTTTTCGCAATTAGGTCCAAAATGTCCTTTGCCGCTTTCGGAATATTTGTACCAGGTCCAAAAATCGCTTTGACGCCCGCATTGTACAGATAATCATAATCCTGCTGTGGGATCACACCGCCACAAATAACAATGATTTCACCTGCGCCTTGATCTTTTAGCGCCTGCACCAATTTTGGTGCCAAGGTTTTATGGCCCGCTGCTTGGCTGGAAATGCCCACTACATGCACATCGTTGTCAATTGCGTCTTGCGCTGCTTCTGATGGCGTTTGAAACAACGGTCCGACGTCTACATCAAAACCAATGTCAGCAAAGGCCGTGGCGATAACTTTGGCGCCGCGATCATGGCCGTCTTGGCCCATTTTAACCACCAACATACGTGGGCGACGACCTTCATTTTCCGCAAATGTTGCAACATCCGCTTGAATGGCTTCAAAGGCTTCGTCACCTTCATATGCCGCGCCATAAACACCGGCCAAAGTTTTCACTTCTGCGCGGTGGCGACCAAATGTTTTTTCCAAGGCCAAACTAATTTCTCCAACCGTTGCGCGTGCCCGCGCAGCATCAACAGCGATCGCCAGCAGGTTTTCATTGCCCTCTGCGGCCCGCGAAAGAGCATCCAGCGCCGCTTGGCATGCGGCTTCATCGCGGTTGCCGCGCACGTCTTTCAGACGCGCAACTTGGGATTCTCGAACCGCGTCGTTATCGATGTCCAAAATATCGATCTGTTCTTCATGGGTTGGCTGGTATTTGTTCACACCAACAACCACCTCTTCGCCACGATCAATCATCGATTGACGTTTGGCGGCGCTTTCTTCAATGCGCAACTTGGGCAATCCACTGGCAACGGCCTTGGTCATGCCGCCCATTTCCTCGACTTCTTCAATCAGCGCCCATGCTTTTTCGGCCAACTCAGCTGTTAGGCTTTCAACGTAATAAGACCCAGCCAATGGATCAACGACATTGGTTACGCCCGTTTCCTCTTGCAAGATCAATTGCGTATTTCGTGCAATGCGCGCAGAAAACTCTGTTGGCAAAGCAATCGCTTCATCCAGCGCGTTTGTGTGCAAGGATTGCGTGCCACCAAGGGCTGCCGCCATCGCTTCATAGGCGGTACGCACAACATTGTTGTAAGGGTCTTGGGCTTGCAACGAAACACCAGATGTTTGGCAATGGGTGCGCAGCATGCTTGATTTTGGATTCTTTGGTTCAAATTCCTCCATCACACGGTGCCACAAAAGGCGCGCGGCACGTAATTTGGATGCTTCCATAAAGAAATTCATCCCGATGGCGAAAAAGAAGGATAAACGCGGGGCGAATTTGTCCACGTCCATGCCACGCGCAATCGCCGTGCGCACATATTCACGACCATCTGCAATCGTATAGGCCAGTTCTTGCACCAAGTTCGCCCCTGCTTCTTGCATGTGATAACCCGAAATTGAGATCGAGTTAAATTTTGGCATCTCGTTTGCTGTATATTCAATGATGTCGGCCACGATACGCATGCTGGGTTCTGGCGGATAGACATAAGTATTGCGAACCATGAACTCCTTCAAAACATCGTTTTGAATTGTGCCGGCAAGGGCCGCGCGATCCACACCTTGCTCTTCGCCTGCCACAATGAAGTTTGCCAAAATTGGAATAACGGCACCGTTCATTGTCATGGACACAGATACTTTTTCAAGCGGAATGCCGTCAAACAGGATTTTCATGTCCTCGACACTGTCTATAGCAACACCCGCCTTGCCGACATCCCCTTCAACGCGGGGATGATCACTGTCATAGCCACGGTGCGTCGCCAAATCAAAAGCAACAGAAACGCCTTGTTGCCCTGCCGCCAGTGCTTTGCGATAAAACGCATTACTTTCTTCAGCGGTTGAGAACCCTGCATACTGACGGATCGTCCATGGACGACCTGCATACATGGTGGCCTTTACCCCCCTCGTAAACGGTTCAGCGCCCGGCATGGGACCCAGATGACCCAGATGCTCGGTGTCAGCCGGGCTATAAACTGGTTTTACGTCAATTCCCTCAAGGGTGTTCCATGTTAGATCGTCAAGTGTACGGCCGCGCAATTCTTTGGCTGCCAGTTCACCCCATTCGTTGACCTCTTTTGTCATCAAAACTTCCTCTGTGTAGGTTTTCCTGCGGATTTGACTGAATGCAAATCCCATTTTTATCTTCTATTTTTGTGCCGTAATATTCTAATTCACGCGCTGGTTGGCGGCTTAACCAATCAAGATCCTTGGCATATGCTGCTTGGAACCCCGCCAACTGTGTGGTGTTAAACGGCTGCCATTGGGCCGGAAATTCTGGAATAGTCTTTGCAAGATTCCACAGGCCGCGTTCCACCGCCCTTTTACGCAGCGCAACAGCATTGGGCGATGCGTGATGCTGATTTTGCAAAAGACGTGCCTTTGCTGGCGATTTTCCACCCAAAACGATTGCCAGTTGTCCGTCAGCGTCGCCCGCAAATGCCTCGAATTTCCAAACAGCCAGTTTTGTAGAGCCAAATGCACGTGACATATCACTAACAACGTGGCGCCATCGGCGTTTGGCATTAGCCAAGGCATCAAAATCAGTACCCGCGACCAAATCTAAGCCTGCGTTCAACCCATAGGAAAGTGCTGAACGCCAAACGGCATCCTGACTGCGCACCGCCAAAACCACTCGGCTAACGCGGTCACCAAAAACATCAGAGAACCGCCCCAAACGAAATCGCGCATCAGGATATAATTCATGCGCCGCAAGATTGCATCGCATCTGTCCCAACATATTTTCCTCACTGACAACAAGCGTTTTAACGCCATCACCATCAAGGCGATCCAATTCAAATTGAATGTGGGTGGTCGATTTCATCGCGGCCGACTTTGTCTTGTCAGTTATTTGGCTTTTAGGGCAAACTAGTCCAGCAAATCGCCCATCGCGCGTGTGTTTGGTTTCCCAAACAGCAACGCCCTGCTTTCGTAAATCCGGTGCTGTGCAGCGCAACATGTTTTGAAAACTGGTCGAGCCTGTCCGATGCGCGCCAACATGTAGGATAATATCCAAAACCCACCCAATACCCAAACGAGCGAAGGCCATTGTGGCCTGAATATGCTCCTGAAGGGTCATCATCAGATGTGATCCCTTGTTAGGGGGTTAAAGATCAAATTGTGCACAGCTGGGATATTTAAAGGGGAAAACAATGATCTAACGCCCATAGTAAAACGTGCAGAAAGACCTATATATGATTTTGAGGGAGCAACCATGAAACATCTATTCAGCTTTGTAATTGCAGCATTTATTGGCGTTGCAACAACCAACGCAATAACAGCACAAACAGTCGCTGCAGCGGAGGAAATTTCCGATAATTTGGCTGAAACAGCACCCTTTTTAGATGCATTCGACGTAAATTTGGGCGACTTTATGTGGCAAAAACGCGTGCTTGTTGTTTTTGCTGACACGCCTGCCGATCCACGACTTGCCGAACAAATCGAATATTTCACCGATGCCAAGGCCGCGACCGACGAACGCGATTTGATCTTGATCGTCGATAGTGACCCTGCTGCAAAATCTGATGTGCGTACGAAACTTCGCCCTCGCGGGTTTTCATTTGTGTTAATCGACAAAGATGGCCGGACCATTTTGCGCAAAGCCGCCCCTTGGAAAATGCGCGAACTTGGGCGGTTGATCGACAAAACGACCATCCGCCAACAAGAACTTCGCAAATCTAGGGAAGAATAAGCCACGGCTTTTCCTACTCAAACGTCATAATGACTTCGTCGACCTTTAGGCTGTCGCCTGCGGCAGCTTCAATCTTCGCGACAACACCTTTACGCTCGGCACGCAGGATGTTTTCCATTTTCATCGCTTCAACCGTACAAAGGGCTTGGCCTTCTTGAACTTCTTCGCCCTCGGCGACATTCACTGAAACGATCAAACCAGGCATAGGGCACAACAAGAATTTTGACGTGTCTGGTGCAATTTTTTCGGGCATCAACGCCGCAAGTTCTGCCTGACGCGGGTTATAAACTTTAACGTTCATATCGGCCCCACGTGAACGAAGACGGAAGCCATTGGTAATTTTTTCGACCTTTAGAACGACCTTAGTATCACCGACTGTCAGCGTGGCTAATCGTTGACCAGGTAGCCAGTCAGACATGACACGCAAAACTGTGCCATCATCAAATTTTACGTCTGTACCAGTTTTATCTGCATCAATGGTTACGGCGAAGTTTTGCCCCTGAACCTGCGTTACCCAATTATCACCAACAGTACGGTAATGATTATCCATCCGACCAGACAAACGCGCGCGGCGAATTTCAGCGACACGGAACATCGCCGTTGCAGCAGCCGCGATTTGACGCAAAGCAGATTCATCAAGTGTCACACCCTCAAAGCCGTCTGGGTATTCCTCTTCGATGAACGCTGTCGTCATATTGCCTGAAATGAATTTCGGATGATCCATAACTGCTGACAAAAAGGGCAAGTTGTGCCCAATACCTTCGACCTCAAAACTATCCAAAGCCACGCGCATATGTTCCAGCACAGATGCCCGATCAGTGCCCCATGTACAAAGCTTGGCAATCATCGGATCATAAAACATCGAAATCTCGCCACCCTCAAAAACGCCGGTGTCATTACGTACGGCGTGCGTTTCGCTGGCCTCTTCGCTTGGTGGACGATAGCGTGTCAAACGACCAATCGAGGGCAAGAAGTTGCGATAGGGATCCTCAGCATAAAGACGGCTTTCCAATGCCCAACCATTTAATTTCACATCTTCTTGGGCGATCTTCAGCTTTTCACCGTAAGCCACACAGATCATTTGTTCCACAAGATCAACGCCTGTGATCAATTCGGTTACAGGATGCTCAACTTGCAAACGCGTATTCATTTCCAAGAAGTAAAAGTTGCGGTCCCCATCAACGATGAATTCCACTGTACCCGCACTGGTGTAATCAACAGCCGAGGCAAGAGAGCATGCCTCTTCACCCATGGCCTTACGCGTGGCTTCGTCCAAGAATGGTGATGGCGCTTCTTCAATAACCTTTTGGTTTCGACGCTGGATCGAACATTCCCGCTCGCCCAAATAGATGCAGTTGCCATGGCTGTCGGCAAGCACCTGAATTTCGATGTGACGTGGTTGGGTTACGAATTTTTCAATGAAAATGCGATCATCACCAAAAGATTTGGCAGCTTCATTCTTGGATGACTGAAAACCTTCGCGCGCTTCGGTGTCATTCCACGCAATCCGCATGCCTTTGCCGCCGCCGCCAGCGCTGGCCTTTAGCATCACCGGATAGCCAATTTCGTTGGAAATTTTAACAGCCTCATCCGCATCAGCAATTAGGCCCATGTATCCTGGAACGGTGGAAACCCCTGCATCCATCGCAATCTTTTTGGATGTAATTTTGTCACCCATTTTTTCGATCGCGCCAACTGGTGGTCCAATGAAGGCAACACCTTCTGCTGACAATGCCTCGGCAAATTTGCTGTTTTCGGACAAAAACCCATAACCAGGGTGAACCGCCTCGGCACCCGTTTCACGGATCGCTTTCATGACGTTTTCAATCACAATGTATGATTCATTTGCTGGCGGTGGGCCGATGTGCACAGCCTCATCCGCCATTTTCACGTGCAATGCATTTCGATCGGCGTCAGAATAAATTGCGACCGTTTTGATACCCATTTTCTGGGCTGACTTGATTACACGGCAAGCGATTTCGCCCCGATTAGCGATCAGGATTTTCTTAAACATGGGTCAGCCTTTTTAGATTGGAGGTGTTCTGATTGTTGCGCAGACAAAAAAAATGAGGTTTGCCTGATTGATAGACAAACCTCATTGGAGGGGAAGGGTAACAAAACTGAACAAAGAAACGAGCCAACGTTGGAGTGCCCGTTTCTGAATTCAAAATGTCGCCAAAAATCGCCCCGCGAAAGAGGGGAAACATACCGATGCAAAAATCGGCCAAATCCTGCTTAACTTGCGTAAGCAACAGCGGATAGTTGCCGATAATCATTCGAAAATCTCAGGGAAATTACGTTCGATCAGTTTACTGTCGAGTTTTAGCAATGCCTCATATGATGCATTGTCAAAAGGATCCGTCGCGGGGATGACTTCGCGCCCGAAAAACCACGAAAGACGACCGCCGTCCAAGTTCCCGCGTTCAAACGGCTCTTCGCCAAAATGAACGCACAACGCATGAATGAATGCCGCGTCTGCGCGTTTATCAGGCGGACGACGATCACGGTATCGTTCACGCGAAATCAAAGGGGTTGCCCCCGATTTATTCGGGCGTCGGATGATGAATTGAAAATCTGTGCCAGCCAATCGGCCCGGAAACCCGCGATGCTTTAACATTGTGCACCCCTTGTTAAATGATGGGTGCTGCGGATTTGAATACATGGGGCAGGCAAAACCTGCCCCATGAAAAACTTATTTGTATTTACCTGCGTAAACAGGCTCAGCCACCACAACTTCTGGCTCAACAAATACGATTTCTTCTTGGGTGCCGCTTGAACATGCGGCAAGTGTGACCAATAGGCCAAGGGCGAAAATTGAAACGATGCTCTTTGACATCCTGCACTCCTGCTTTTTATAGAAACGATACTGTTTCTTTTACTGGTTGAAATTACGCGGACGTAATTCACAGCAAGAATACTCCAAAATGCCTTGAAAAAACACGGTTTTGCAGACCTATCCACAATCTGTGACCGGCCTGCATCAGATCGGCCATTTTGGCTGATGGTCATCGCAATATCTAGTGGCAACATTAGAAAAGCTCCCAGATGCAGGTGTTGTCTTTGATCGAAAAGACCTTGAAAAATTGTGTCACTTTTGGATTTCTGGCACCACGCTCATGGGGTTGATCAATAAGTGTCACGATGATCTCTTGCGTGTCACCATCCAATTTTGCCAATCTCAAACCCGTCGAACGGCAAATATAATCCATGTCGCCCTCGGCCATTTCCGCATCAATGTTGCCACTGTCGCGGGCAATTTGAGGCGCAAGGTAACGTAGGATCAGAACTTTTTTGCCGTTTTGTTGCTCGTACAAAGTTTCGAAATGTTCAAGGGATTGGCCCGATGGCATTTGATCGGCCACGATATCTTCGGTTGGAAAATCGGTTTCATCCGTTGGCCATGCGATCCAAAGCCCAAAAGCCACCAAAGCGGCAGCGATTGGAAATAATATGTTGGCCAAACGTCTCATTCCGGACGACGCGCCACGCAATCAATTTCAACCAAAGCGCCAACAGCCAAAGCTGTCACCCCAATTGTTGTGCGCGCCGGGCGCCTATCAACAGGAAAGTAACTTTGGTACGTATCGTTGAACGTTGCATAGTCACGTTCAAATTCGGTCAAATACGCGCGGCACTGAACGACATGGGACATATCCAAATCAAGTTCTGCCAAAATTAACGCTAGATTATCCATCACACGGCGGGTTTGCGCTGCAACGCCATTGGGTAATGGTGCATCTGGTGCAGCAGGATCAGTTGGCATTTGCCCCGTAAGGATCACCCAGCCATCACTTTCCACAGCATGTGAAAACGGAGCAACTGGGCGCGGGCCTTTTGAAAACAAGTGAAAATCAGGCATGTCGCACCCATCTTTTACGGTTTTTGGGGTTTTCTAGTACATCTGCAATTCTTGCTTCAATTTGTAGACGCGGAAATGCCCCATCGATTTGGCCACCCGCCCGAACAGCGACACCTGCACCTATTGTTGTGATTTGAACTGCCGGTGAAAAGCCTCGCAAGTTTTGCAAAGCCCGCCACAAATCTTGGCGAATTTGATGGGCAAGCCGGGTTTTGGAACCGCCGCTTAATACCGTTTCAACCGCCACATCAAAACGCGCATGACGGCGTCGCGACAGAGTCAGCGACGTTTCATTGCGTGTGATATGCCAGTTTTTACCCATCACAATTGCCCTGCCTACAACGGAATATTGTCGTGTTTTTTCCATGGGTTTTGTAACGATTTACCTCGTAACGAAGCAAAAGCGCGGCAAACACGACGACGTGTAGAATGCGGCAAAATCACCTCGTCAATGAAACCTTTTTCCGCGGCTACAAACGGATTGGCGAAACGTTTTTCATAATCGGCAACACGTGCAGCAATCTTTTCTGGATCATCCAATTCATTGCGATACAGAATTTCAACAGCACCCTTAGCACCCATCACGGCAATTTCCGCAGTCGGCCATGCATAATTGAAATCACCACGCAAATGCTTTGACGCCATCACATCATACGCACCACCGTAAGCCTTGCGCGTAATAACAGTTACCTTTGGAACCGTCGCTTCGCCATAAGCAAACAAAAGCTTCGCGCCATGCTTGATAACGCCGCCGTATTCTTGGCTGGTACCTGGCAAGAAGCCAGGAACATCAACAAGCGTTAGGATTGGAATTTCAAACGCATCGCAGAAACGCACAAAACGCGCCGCCTTGCGGGATGCATCAATATCCAAACAACCTGCCAAAACGGTTGGCTGGTTTGCCACAACGCCGACGGTGGACCCCTCGAGACGAATGAATCCGGTTAAGATGTTTGCCGCAAAGTCTTCTTGTATCTCGTAAAAATCACCTTCATCCCCAAGCTTGTTGATAAGTTCTTTCATATCATAAGGCTGGTTTGGATTGTCAGGGATCAACGTATCAAGGGAGTTTTCAACACGGGCTGGGTTGTCATAAAACGGGCGAACTGGTGGTTTTTCGCGGTTATGCAACGGCAAGAAATCAACAAGGCGGCGAACCTCCGCCAAAGCCTCAACGTCGTTTTCAAAAGCACCATCGGCAACGCTTGATTTTTTGGTGTGCGTGCTAGCACCACCCAATTCCTCGGCTGTTACAACCTCGTTGGTAACGGTCTTCACCACATCGGGGCCAGTGACAAACATGTAAGAGCTGTCTTTAACCATGAAGATGAAATCTGTGATTGCGGGCGAATAAACTGCACCGCCAGCGCATGGCCCCATGATGACGCTGATCTGTGGAACAACACCTGATGCCATAATGTTGCGCTGGAACACTTCTGCATATCCGGCCAAAGACGCAACACCCTCCTGGATCCGCGCACCACCTGAATCGTTAAGCCCGATGATTGGCGCGCCATTTTGAATGGCCATATCCATGATTTTGCAAATCTTTTGCGCATGGGTTTCAGACAGTGAACCCCCAAAAACGGTGAAGTCTTGTGAATACACATAGACCATGCGGCCGTTGATGGTTCCCCAGCCTGTAATCACGCCATCCCCAGAAGGGCGATTTTCTTCCATGCCAAATTCGACACAACGATGCGCGACGAACATGTCAAATTCTTCAAAAGACCCTTCATCAAGCAATAGATCCAAACGCTCACGCGCGGTTAATTTACCTTTCGCGTGCTGCGCATCGATGCGGCGTTGACCTCCACCGATGCGTGCTACATCGCGGCGATCTTCTAGTTCTTGCAGAATATTAGTCATGGTGAATCTCCAGATTTGCGCCTGTATAATATGAGCAAAACAGCGGGTTTAAAAGTTAAACATCGCAAATTTGCAAAATTCAGCAAATAGGGTTTTGTATAATTGCTAATATGCAAATTTTTTACCGCAATTTGTCAAGTAATTTTCCCCATTGGACTTCTTGAAAATGAGGCCTATGGTCTGCTAATGGCTGACATTCCAAATTCACGTTTTTTAGACAGAACGACCCCACCAAAACTTATTACACTTGTTCTCACAGCAGGGCTTGCTGCCCTGTCATTAGCAATATTTGTACCGTCTTTACCCAAAATGGCCGAGCACTTTGGAACCGATTATGCGGTGATGCAGCTTTCGATTGCTGGCTATTTCTTAGTTACTGGCACATTGCAACTAATCATTGGGCCCCTTTCTGACAGATATGGCCGTCGACCCGTGCTGTTGTGGGGCATATTAATATTTGTCATTGCCACAATCGGGGCCATCTATGCACCCAATGTCGAAACGTTTTTGGCATTCAGAATGGCACAAGGCGGCATAGCCACGGGCATGGTGTTATCGCGAGCAGTCGTTCGTGACCTTGTGCCCGGACCAAGTGCCGCAAGCATGATCGCCTATGTCACAATGGGTATGGCCATATTCCCGATGATTGGCCCAATTGTTGGCGGTTATCTGGGTGAAACATTCGGTTGGCAAACGACGTTCTGGTTTTTAGCAACATTCGGCGCAGTTATGTTGGGGCTGGTTTTCTTTGATTTAGGTGAATCCAATTCCAACCGTAGCGAAAGCTTTTCAAAACAATTTGCAGAATGCCCCGAGTTATTTGGTGCGCGTCGCTATTGGGGTTTCACCCTTACATCAATGTTCTGCAGCGGAACATTTTTCAGTTATCTTGGGGGTGCACCACAGGTTGCAAACCAAGTCTATGCCCTTAGTGAAACGCAGACAGGCGCCTATCTGGGTTTGATTTCGCTCGGCTATTTCTTTGGGAATTACTATTCTGGTCGCAACGCGGAACGACTTGGTATTTTCAAAATGATGATTATTGGCTGTTGGTTTGCCACAACAGGCATTGGCATATCCATAATTCTGGTCGCCCTTGGTGCCGCAAGCCCGCTTGCGTTCTTTGGTTGCGTGGTTGCTGTTGGGTTTGGCAACGGGCTAGCCCTGCCCAGCGCAACGGTTGGATTGATGTCTGTGCGACCGTCATTGGCAGGAACTGCTGCTGGCGTTGGTGGGGCGATGATGGTTTTCGGCGGCGGGCTTTTGTCGGGAACCTCTGGCTTTATCACTCGGGATTTAAACTCCGCGCTTCCTTTGGCCGCCTTCATGTTTCTGATATCTGCAATGTCGATTGTATTCACCTATTACACACGCATGGTTCAGCGACAGTACGATCCCGAAGCTTGAAATACGCCTTTGCAAAGTCTATGAATAGACTAAGCAAATTTGCAAAGGTCATCCCATGGCAGGCAACAAAATATATGCAGGCGCTAAACTTAAGGAAATGCGGACCCGCCTTACCTTGACGCAGGCGGTATTTGCGCAAAAGTTAGGCGTATCGTTGCCTTACCTAAATCAAATGGAAAACAACAACCGCCCCGTCTCGACAACTGTCGTTCTGGCGCTTGCGTCCGAATTTGGGCTGGATGTAACCGAGCTTAACTCATCTGATGCCGCAAGATTGGTGGCTGATATGGCCGAGGTGACGTCCGATCCGGTTTTCGGTCAAACCACGCCCAGCCTTGCTGATATTCGCCTGGTTGCAGCAAACGCGCCGGGCCTTGCCCGCAGCTTTCTTGATCTTCATCAGGCGTACAAACAGGGCCATGATCGCCTTGCGGTTATGGAAGAAGCGTTAGGGCGCGATGGTGCAGCGCCTGCTATTTCACCATGGGAAGAAGTGCGTGATTTCTTTCATTATTGCGATAACTATGTGGATGCGGTGGATCGTGCGGCCGAGCGAATAGGTTTGGAAATCTTGGGCGATCCATTGGGCAAAACGATCGATTTACTGGCCAAAGACGGCATTCAAACGGCGATGGATAACGATCAAGGCATTCGCCGTTATGATCCTGAAACAAACACGCTTTCGCTGTCTTCCGCATCAGATCCAGCAACCCGCGCTTTTCAAACCTTGCATCAGTACTCCTTGATAAAACACGAACCACTTCTTGATGCTTGCCTTGATTTGGCGCAATTCAAAACCGATGAATCACGTGCCGTCGCCAAAATCGGTATGGCCAATTATTTCGCAGGTGCCGCCTTAATGCCATATGGTGCCTTCTTAGATGCAGCGATGGCTTGTCGGCATGATTTACAAATTTTGGCAGATAAGTTTGGGGCATCGCTTGAACAAGTTGCGCATCGTTTGTCGACCATGCAACGCCCACAGGCCAAAGGCATACCCTTCTTTTTTGTGCGGGTTGATCAGGCAGGCACTATCACGAAACGACATTCTGCAACACGCCTACAATTTGCCCGTTTTGGGGGCGCGTGCCCCCTTTGGAATGTGCATCAAGCCTTTGAAACCCCGGGTCGTTTCATTCGGCAGTTGGCAGAAACACCGGATGATGTTCGTTATCTTTGCCTTGCACGGGACGTCACAAAAACCAGCGGCGCATTTCATGTACCAAATCGTCGGTACGCCATTGGTTTGGGTTGCGAAATCAGCCACGCCTCGGATTTGGTTTATGCCGATGATTTGGATTTAAACAATGATCGCGCTTATGAGCGCATTGGTGTTTCTTGTCGCATTTGCCCAAGACCAGATTGCCACCAACGATCTGTTCCGCCACTTGAAAATCGTCTGTCTGTTGATAAAAACAATCGCGGTGTTTTGGCCTATGAGGTACTTCCTTAGATGCGATTTATCATCATTGTTGGCATACTTGTTGCCAGTATCACCGCATTTCTTAAGGGTGGTGAAAGCGTTCTGGTTTATCCCTTTGATCCAAGGCACGTTAGCCCCGCTGAGGCAGGCGAGGCTCGCCTAAGTGAGATAAATGTAACCACTTCAGATGAAGAAACATTGATAATTTGGCACGCCAAGGCCAAGCTTAGAAAACCGACAATCCTTTATTTCCACGGCAATGCAGGTGGTTTGAAAGATCGTGTGCAACGCTTTGATCGACTGTTGGATCGTGGCTATGGCATTATCGCGCCAGCATACCGAAGATCATCTGGCAGCACCGGCAATCCGACCGAAGAAGTGATGAGCCGCGATGCAATAGAAGTTTTGGCGCGTTTCAATGCAACTGAAAACATCGTCTACTATGGTGAAAGCTTGGGGACAGGCGTCGCTGTGAAGCTGGCTGTTGAACATCCACCGAAAGGGTTAGTATTGGAGGCCCCATATACATCCATTCCCGATGTTGCCGCGATTTCCTATCCAATCCCAGGCTTGCGCAGTTTGATGAAGGAAACATGGCACACTGAAGAACACATAAAGCAAGTTCATGTGCCAACGCTGATTATTCACGGCACCAACGATCAGGTCATACCGTTTGAATTAGGTCAACGCGTTTTCAAGGCATCGCCCGCAACCCAAAAAACATTTTTGCGTGCACGTGGATTGGGGCACAACAATCTGTGGACCTCAAAAAATCAGTTATCAATATATCGTTTTATCGACGCTTTACGCTAGGCATTCCGCCGCCTAAACTCATGGCGACAATTCTTCCGATAAGGCCAACCTGTGACACGTAAAACCAAAAACATCCTTTTCATCATGTATGATCAATTGCGCTTTGATTACCTAAGTTGCGCAGGGCATCCGCATCTTGAAACCCCCAATTTTGATCGCGTTGCAGCCAAAGGTGTTCGGTTCACACGCGTTTATGTTCAGTCACCGATTTGTGGCGCATCACGCATGTCATTTTATACGGGCCGCTATTGTCACAGCCACGGGGCACAATGGAACGGATTTCCCTTACGTGTTGGTGAGCACACACTAGGTGATCATCTGCGTAACATTGGCATGAGCTGTCACTTGATTGGCAAAACCCACATGAAAGCGGATGTCGCTGGAATGGAACGCCTAGGTCTGTCGCCCGACAGCCAAATCGGGGCACGCCAATCAGAATGTGGGTTTGATGCCTACATTCGCGACGACGGATTGTGGGCCGAGGGCCCCGAGGGTTTTTATGATCAAAAACGCTCGCCCTACAACGAATATCTAAAGCAAAAAGGGTATCCATCTGAAAATCCATGGCATGACTTTGCCAATTCGGGCGTCAAGGATGATGACGTTGCATCCGGCTTTTTGATGATGCACGCGGATAAGCCTGCAAACATCAAAGAAGAAGACAGCGAAACCCCTTGGCTTACATCACGCACCATTGATTTCATTGAGGAACAAGGTGCCGACCCCTGGCTGGCGCATGTCAGTTATATCAAGCCACACTGGCCTTATATTGTGCCAAAACCCTATCACAACATGTACGGCCCAAATCAAATGTTGCCCGTTGTTCGAAATGATGCCGAACGCGTCGATCCCCATCCAGTCTTTGGTCAGTATCAAAACAACGCTATTGGATCGGCATTTCACAAACGCGAAGTGCGCGACGCCGTCATCCCAGCCTATATGGGGCTGATCAAACAATGCGATGACCAACTGGGGCGTTTACTGGCCTATTTAGAAGAAACCGGTCGCATGGATGATACGATGATTGTTCTCACGTCCGATCATGGTGACTATTTGGGCGATCACTGGATGGGGGAAAAGGATTTGTTTCATGAACCTTCCGTAAAGATTCCACTGATCGTTTATGATCCCAGCGAGGCGGCTGATGCAACGCGTGGCACGACGTGTGATGAATTGGTCGAAGCCATTGACTGTGCAGCCACCTTTATTGAGGCCGCAGGTGGTGAGGTGCCCCAACATATCGTCGAAGGGCGCTCATTGCTGCCATTCCTTCACGGGCAGGAAGTCGACGATTGGCGCGAATATGCAATTTCTGAATATGATTTCAGTTCGACCATAATGGCAAAAAATCTTGGCTTGGTTCCCAAGGATTCGCGCCTGTTTATGGTGGCGGATAAACGATGGAAATTTATGCATGCCGAGGGTGGATTTCGCCCGATGTTGTTTGACTTGGAAAACGATCCAAATGAGTTGACCGATCTAGGTACCGATCCAGCATATTCTGATACGATTGATTTGATGTACGAACGTCTTGCAAAATGGGCCCGTCGCATGTCGCAACGTGTTACCAAATCGGATCAAGACATCATTCAAAGTCGCGGAGCGTCGCGTCGAAAAGGCATTCTTTTAGGGCTATATGACGGCACTGAAATTGATGAATTGGCCTTGTCGCGCTATCACGGCCGCGCGGAAGTAGATTACACTAAAAATTAGTTCTTAGTTATACTTGTGGCCAAATAGAAAAAGGCGCTTTGAAAACAAAGCGCCTTTTAAAAATCAGATAAAACAGTTGTCCTAGTGTGTCCAAACACCACGACGATTTGTTGCGAAATTTTCGGCGTATCCAGCGGCACGCACGTTGGCTTTGCGCTTTTGTGGCTCTGTCACTTGCGCCATAATACCGTTTTCTTCGGCATATGCTTGTGCGGCCTCTTTTGTGTCAAACCGCAAGTGCACTTGGCTTTGTGTATCACTTGAACCCGTCCACCCCATCAAGGGATCAACTTGTTGCGATTCTGACGCATCAAATTCCAACACCCACCCATTGGTTTTGGCGTTGCCTGATTGCATGGCATTACGTGCAGGTTGATAGATTCTTGCAAACATCATGATATCTCCGTTTGACGAGGTTATCCCGCATCAACGCCAGTCGTTCAAGGGTAAAATGGAAAAGGCGCAAGCACAGTTGGGTTGTCGGTCCGGACAGCGGTGCGAGGGGTGGGGTGGTGTGACCCGCCCAGCCGACAACCCTTTCTGCTGCTTGCCTAATTACGTTAGCCAGATCAACTTTGCCAATCAAGTGAAACTTTCGCTTAAGTTGTAAATATATCCATAAAATGCCACCTATAGCTTTACGATTTATTAACCAATATCCGGTCTGAAACCGCAATTTGGCATATTTTTAACAAATCCCTACTTTCCGTCCTTTCGGAATTGAAGTAGAACAAAAAGGGATCAAACTGCAATAATCCCGCCCTGCCCTTGTTCATGGACCCATAATGGAAACGCACCTGACCAGCGCCCCAGCACCAGACGTTAAGAACCGCGAAAAACTCGAGGGTGGTCGCAAGTTTGTTTTGCATACACCGTTTGAGCCAGCAGGCGATCAACCCACGGCGATTGCTGAACTGAAAGAGGGCATTCTTGACGGTGAGCGCAATCAAGTTTTGTTGGGTGCAACCGGTACCGGCAAAACGTTTACTATGGCCAAATTGATCGAAGAAACACAGCGGCCCGCCATCATCCTTGCCCCCAACAAAACCTTGGCGGCGCAATTGTATGGTGAATTTAAAGGGTTTTTCCCCGAAAATGCGGTCGAATATTTTGTGTCATTTTATGACTATTATCAACCAGAGGCATATGTTGCGCGCTCTGACACCTACATTGAAAAAGAAAGCCAGATAAACGAACAAATTGACCGCATGCGCCACTCGGCCACGCGCTCATTACTAGAGCGCGATGACGTGATTATCGTGGCCTCGGTTTCGTGTATTTATGGTATTGGGTCAGTGGAAACCTACGGCGCAATGACGTTGGATTTGGTGGCGGGCAAGTCTTACAAGCAACGCGACGTGATCATGGATTTGGTTGCCCAACAATACAAACGCAACGACGCCGCCTTTGCCCGTGGCACGTTCCGCGTACGGGGTGACAGTTTGGAAATCTTTCCTGCCCACCTTGAAGATCGTGCATGGAAACTGTCGTTCTTTGGCGATGAATTGGAAACCATTACTGAATTTGACCCCCTCACTGGGCAAAAAACAGGCACAATGGAGCAAATTCGCGTTTATGCGAATTCCCACTACGTGACGCCGAAACCAACGTTGCGACAAGCAATTGTTTCGATCAAAGAAGAATTGCGCCTGCGATTGGCCCAGATGGAAGCCGATGGTAAATTGTTAGAGGCGCAGCGGCTGGAACAGCGTACACATTTCGATCTGGAAATGCTTGAGGCACAGGGTTTTTGCAACGGCATTGAAAACTATTCCCGCTATCTAACAGGCCGCGCACCTGGCGAGCCGCCCCCCACATTGTTTGAATTCATCCCAGATCATGCCATCGTATTTGCCGATGAGTCCCACGTATCCGTGCCGCAAATTGGTGGCATGTATAAAGGTGACTATCGCCGCAAATTCACGTTGGCAGAGCACGGATTTCGGTTGCCTTCTTGCATGGACAATCGACCGCTTAAGTTTGAAGAATGGGACGCCATGCGCCCACAAACCGTCTTTGTTTCAGCCACACCGCAGAATTGGGAACTTGAACAATCCGGCGGTGTTTTCGCTGAACAAATCATTCGCCCAACTGGTCTGCTTGATCCCGTCATTGAAATTCGCCCTGTCGGAACACAGGTTGATGATCTGTTGGATGAAGTCGGCAAAATGGCGGAACAGGGCCTGCGTACGTTGGTCACGACATTGACCAAACGTATGGCCGAGGATTTGACCGAATACATGCACGAACAAGGCACCCGCGTTCGGTATATGCACAGCGATATTGATACTTTGGAACGGATCGAAATCCTTCGAGACTTACGTCTTGGGGCGTTTGATGTTTTGATTGGTATCAACTTGTTGCGCGAGGGTTTGGATATTCCTGAATGCGGCTTGGTAGCCATTTTGGACGCCGATAAAGAGGGCTTTTTGCGTTCTGAAACATCATTGGTGCAAACCATTGGCCGTGCTGCACGTAATGCCGGTGGACGCGTGATCATGTATGCGGATCGCATCACAGGTTCCATGGAACGCGCCATGGGTGAAACCGAACGTCGTCGCGAAAAACAAAATGCCTATAACATTGAGCACGGCATCACGCCTGCCACTGTTAAAAAGAACGTCGAGGATGTTTTGGCTGGGCTATACAATGGCGATACAGATCAATCCCGTGTCACAACCAAGGTTGATAAACCGGCAATGGGCGCCAATTTGGCCGCGGTTCTGGAAGGGCTACGCACAGACATGCGCAAAGCCGCTGAGAACCTAGAGTTTGAAGAAGCCGCCCGTTTGCGCGATGAGGTTAAGCGACTAGAAGTTGTGGAATTGGCCATCGCAGATGATCCCATGGCACGACAAACAGCGGTTGATGCAGCGGTTGAGGGTGCCAAGAAAGCGTCAGGGCGCAGTAATTCTGGCAAGGCAGGAACACGTACCTATCGCGGCAAGGCACAGAAGAAATACAATTAAATAGCCTCAATGTGCTGGGTTAGCGAAAGAGCAATGCGTTTTCTTCTTTAGCAATTTTTTGGCGTTGCGTTTGCAAGGCCAAAAAATTCAACAAAAATCGACTTAACTGACGAAATTAATCAGCAAGCTTATGCCCAACAGCACCGCCAACCAAATCACCATTGAACCAGTCGGCCACGCGCGCGCCATGCGGCCTTCGGGGCCGTGCGTGTGGTAAAGGCCCCGTACGACGTTGTTGTAACGGGTAATCCAGAAACTGGTCTTGGCGTTCCAAACGCGTGCAACTCCTGTCGCAATTTTTGCGATCAAACGCGGCAAGAACCAGCGGTAGACAACATCTGAATCCAAGTTCACCGACTTTAGTTCCGGCGGATAGATACCTGTGCGCATTAACACCGCAAATGCCAATGCCGAGAAGAATAACAATTGCAGCTGGGTTATCACGTGGGTTGTTGTGTATGGCACATAGTCGATTTCAAACGGCAACATTTCATACAATGGAATAGGATATACGCCGACCGCAATACATAGAAATGCAGTTAAGCCCATGGCCAACAACATATGTGTCGGGGCCTCTTTCGGGCGCAATCCGCTGTCGTGAGCAAAGAATGCGAAATAGGGAATTTTGATGCCGGAGTGGTGAAAAACACCAGCAGAAGCAAAGAGCAAGATCGCCCAGACCACGTAATATCCATCGTGCGATGCCGCTGACAAAATTAGCGACTTTGAGATAAAGCCTGAGAATAGTGGAAATGCAGAAATTGATGCAGCGCCGATGACACAGAAAATCATTGTCAGTGGCATCGTTTTATACAAACCACCCAGCTCTGACCCTTTAGCCGTACCTGTTCTAAACAGAACCGCACCGACAGACATAAACAACAATGCTTTGTACAGGATGTGCGCAAAGGCATGCGCCGCTGTACCATTCAACGCCAACTCTGTGCCGATACCAACACCAACCACCATAAAGCCTAATTGGTTGTTCAATGAATAGGCCAAAACCCGACGCAAATCGTTTTCAATCACCGCATAGAAAATTGGGAAAAGCGTCATGATCGCACCGATGTAGATCAGGATTTCAGTGCCGGGAAAACCTCGTGCCAATGCGTAAACCGCAAGTTTCGTTGTAAATGCAGAGAGGACAACAGTTCCGGTTACAGTTGCTGCGGGGTAACTGTCTTGCAACCAATTGTGCATCAATGGGAATGCACATTTGATGCCAAAGGCAATGAATATCAACCAAGTACCCAGTGATCCAAGCGTCATTTTTTCAAAGGTAATTGATCCGGTTTCACCGTAAAATACGGCCGCCCCCGCCAATAGAATTACGCCTGATGCAATCTGAACAATCAGGTAACGCATACCAGTGTGATATGCACCTTCTGTACGACGCGCCCAAATCAGGAACACAGACGCAATCGCCGTGCCTTCCCAATAGAAAAACAATGAAATCAAATCACCCGCGAATACCGCACCAATTGCAGATCCGGCATAAAGCAGTGCTGCAACTTGCTGAATGGTGTCACGCACATGCCAAGCATAAAGATTGCCCAAAAACGCAGCCACACAGAATATCAAACCAAACAACCGCGAAAGTTTATCAACGCGCATGAATTCTAGATCGAACCCCATGATCGTGGCGGTCCAAAGGTTTCCAGCAGGCAAGTTCCACAGCATTGTGCCAGCCAAAATCGGTACAATCAGCAACAAAGCCGCCCGTAAATGGCCTTTGGGCAGCAGCAACAATAGTGCGGCGCCAAAAAAGAAGATCAGCGAGATCGGAAACACATCAGGCATTATAGTCGACCTTTTCCAATTGATCGTCAGGGAATTCTTCAGATTCCACATCATGGGGCGCATAAAATTCTTCGTCACGTTTCAAGAAAACGCGCATGCCACGGGCGCAGATCACCAAAGCGGCGCACATGAAAAATCCATACATTGCATAAAAACCCGGGATTTTTTCCATGCCAAGGTAGACTTTTTTATAATAAACAAAGTCAGCCAAAAACAATGCTGTGCAAATGGCATAAAGACCACGCACAATCCAATCGACGTTTTTCTTTTTGTCGGTCCAAAGCATCATCCGCCCAAGCAATGGATATGTGCTTGGATCATCGTTTGGGTTAGTTTTTGGGGAATTCGACATATCGTTTCCTAATTCGTCACGTTCGCCACAATGGGCGACAAGAATTCAAGGATTGCGCCACCGGAGAAGAACAACACGAAACAGCCAAGGGCCGTTAATGCAGGCGGCAGCCAACACATCAACGGGGCTTCAGCGACGGGGCCGGAGTTGTCAGGATCTTTTAAGAAAAATCCTCGTCCGACCACAGGCAGCAAGTAAAATACGTTCAAAAGCGAACTGACCATTAAGACGCCGATCATGATCAACTGGCCCGTGTCGGCGGCCCCCATGATCAGTAACCATTTGGACCAAGAACCACCTAGGGGTGGCAGACCAATAATGGACAAAGATCCCACAAGGAATGCACCAAACGTAATTGGCATGATCCGGCCCAGTCCGGTCATTTGGCTAATGTTGGTTTTATGCGTGGCAACATAGATTGAACCTGCGCACATAAAGAGCGTAATTTTACCCATGGCGTGCATCGCGATGTGCACCCCCCCCCCCAAAGCACCCATAGAAGTGGCCAGCGCCATGCCAAGGGTAATATAGGAAAGCTGTGAAATCGTGGAATACGCCAACCGCGCCTTCAGATTGTCTTTGGTCATTGCAACGACAGAGGCGGCAACGATCGAGAATGCGGCAAGCCACATCAACCAAACTGAAGCGCCCGTTTCGGCCAAAAAGTCGATCCCAAAGATATAGATGCCAACTTTTAGCATGGTGAAAACGCCTGCTTTCACGACAGCAACCGCGTGCAACAAGGCGGAAACTGGTGTTGGTGCAACCATCGCAGCCGGCAACCAACGGTGAAATGGCATCAATGCCGCCTTACCGATACCGAAGGCATAGAGCGCCAGCAGCACGGCAACCAAGGGTCCCGAAATGTGACCATCAAGAATGCCGCCCAACGTGAAATCAAGTGTACCCGCTAGAACCCACGTCCAAATAACCGCAATCAATTGCAAACCAATTGACGTACCGATCAGAATACCAAGGTATGTACGCGCACCACGTATCGCCTCTGGTGTGCCTTTGTGGGCAACCAGCGGATATGTGGACAATGTTAGCAGCTCATAAAACAGGAACAGCGTGAACATATTGGATGCAAATGCGATGCCCATCACGGATGCGATTGCAAAACTGAAACACGCAAAGAAACGGGCATGGTGCTTTTCATTATTCCCGCGCATGTAACCAAGGCCATAGACATGCGTCACGATCCACAGACCCGATGCAATAATTGCGAACATCAAACCCAAGGGTTCAACATTAAAGGCGATATCGATACCGGGTAGAATTTCGAATAATGCAACGGCCTCGGTCGTTGCATTGCCTTCGTTCCAAAGGATATTCAGAACGACTAGGAACGTCGCGATTGCTGCGGCGAACGTCAGCCCATCACGCAGGTTCTCGTTTTCTTTGAACAAGATATTCGTCAACGTTGCCCCAGCAGGGATCAGCATCGACAGGAAAATGGCTGTAGTGGTATCCATCTTAGTGCCCCGCCTGCGTTGCTGTTTCGATCACTTCAATCATCCCAGTCGTGCCGCCTAGCAAACCTTGTGCCGCTGTTGTTGACGCACCAATTGTGATGTCAGTAGCAAAACCGAAATACACACACGCACCAGCCATGATCACCATCGGAATTGTCATTGTTAAAGGTGCTTCGCGTTTGTCCGCACCGACAACAGGGGATGAAAGATATAATATTTCAACCATCCGCCAAACGTAAATAACCGCCAAAAGCGACGACAGAACGATCAATACCGCGATCGGCCACCAGCCTTTTTCAAGCGCCCCTTGCACCAAGACCCATTTTGAAATGAAACCTGCGGTACCTGGCACACCGATAAGCGAAAGCCCACCAACAACCATTGCCGCGGCCGTAACGGGCATAACACGCCCCATGCCTTGGATGCGGTAAAGAAAGGAACTGCCTGTTCGCAGCACGATGGCGCCAACACCCATAAACAAAACAGCCTTGGTGATTCCGTGATTAAACAGATGTACGATTGCGGCCGTGATGCCCGTTTCGTTCATCAACGCGATACCCAGCAACATATAACCGATCTGGGCAAGGCTGGAATAAGCCAAAAGGCGTTTCAGGTCGGTTTGGAATATGGCAATGAAACTGGCCGCAAACATCGCCAAAAGCGCAAGCGGAAGAACAAGATATTCAAACGTCAATGTTTCAAACATAAACTCGGGTTGAAACACTGAAAACGAGAACCGCAGAATTACATAGATCGCCGCCTTGGTGGCTGTTGCCGCCAAAAACACTGTCACAGCAGAAGGCGCATAAGTATACGCATTTGGCAGCCATAAATGCAGCGGGTAGATCGCCGCCTTTAGCCCCATTCCAACAATAATAAAGGCAAACGCGGCCTGAATTGTTCGATTTGCGCCCTGATCGGCAATGCGTTCTGCAATGTCCGCCATGTTAAGCGTACCCGTTGCCATATACAAAAAACCAAGACCGATAACGAAGAACGTCGCGCCGATAGTTCCCATTACCAAGTAATCATAAGCCGCTGTTAATGCGCGTTTGTTCTTTCCTGCACCGGTTGCAATCAATGCATAAGTTGAAAGTGACGAAATTTCTAGGAACACAAATACGTTGAATGCATCACCAGTAATAACCACGCCCAAAAGGCCAGTCAGACACAAAAGGTAACAAGAATAAAACAGCGTGTGATGGCGTTCGGCAATTTCTGCACGAACACTGGTATAAGCAAACGGCAAAATCACAGTGCTGATGCCGCTAATCAGCAGCAACACAAAAGCATTGGCCGCATCAACGCGATATTCAATCCCCAAAGGTGGTGCCCAACCGCCAAGTTCATACGATATGAACCCGCCGTCTTTGACTAACCACAACAATGCAATCGAAACGGCAAAGGCTAAGACGCTTGCGATAAATGTGATGGCCCAAGACAGGCGCTTTGTGCCGAGCAACACCAACAAAGGTGCTGCAACCAGCGGGATCAAAATCTGCAAGACAGGCAATTGATCAATCAAGGTCATCGCCGTGTGGGCAACATCATGTGTCGTTTCAGAAGCCATTATGCACGCCCACCCATGGCGGAACCATGTAATTCATATTCGCGCGTCGCCATATCACGTTCAATTTTCAATAGATCGTCTTCTTCGATGGTGCCAAATGCTTCATGAATGCGCACAACCAAGGCCAAACCAAGAGATGTCGTCGCAATACCAACAACAATCGCCGTAAGGATCAAAACATGCGGTAATGGGTTAGAATAGGCAACGCTGGGGTCAACATTCATATCCATCGGAAATATCGGCGCTGTGCCATTTTCCACTTTGCCGATTGAGATATAGAACATAAAAACAGCGGTCTGAAAGATGTTCAGGCCAACGATTTTTTTAACCAAGTTTCCCTTAGCAATAACGATATAAAGGCCAGTCATCATCAAAACGATGAACAGCCAATAATTCAAATGGCCAATGATGAAATCAAAATCCATCTTACCAATCCTCGTCATTAATGGTGGGGGGACGACTTGCAAAAGCGTAATAAACGGCGACCATGACACCCGTTACGGTGATGCCCACGCCCAGTTCAACTGCCAAGATTCCGTTGTGTTGACCATGACTTGGGTGACCCGGATCAAACGCACCGTAATCCAGAAATCCATATCCCAGATACATGCTGAAAATGCCTGTACCAGCGTAAACCAAAACACCCAAAGCGACCAATTTGTGAACGAACCAAGGTGGGAAAACCAGTTTCACCTGATTGACGCCAAATACAACACCGTAAACGATGAATGCAACGGCCATAATCACACCAGCCTGAAAGCCGCCACCCGGTGAAAAATCACCGTGAAACTGGACATAAAAGGCGAAAAGCATAATCGCGCCGCAAAGCAACTTGGTTACAACGCGCAAGATCAAGTGGTGATGCATCAGCTTTGCCCCTCGTTGTCGTCAACTTCGTCCGCTTCTTCGTCTTCGCGGCGACGGCGAAGGCCCGAAATCAACAGCAGCACGGCGATACCAGCTGTAAACACAACAGCCGTTTCACCTAAGGTGTCAAAGCCGCGATAGCTGGCCAAAATGCTGGTTACGACATTAGGTACATCGATCTCTTCAACACTGCGTTCTAAATAATCAGGACCAACATGCACATGTGCCGGTGCGTTTGGATCACCAAAATTCGGCATGTCCAATGTACCGTAAATCAAGGCAGCGCCCGTGATCAGCACAACAACGAAGGGGACGAAATTGGAATGGCTTGATGGCTTTTCTGTTCTGGAAGTCAGCGCCAATGTTCCAAGCATCAAAACGGTTGAAATACCTGCACCAACTGCGGCCTCGGTAAAAGCAACATCAACCGCATCAAGTGTCACCAACAACAACGCTGACAACAAACTGAACACGCCAGAAAGCATGACAATAGCAAACAAGCTTTTGGTGCGAACAATAGAGATTGCTGTTGCCGCAAGCATTAAGAAAAGAACAATATCTATAAAGGTTTGCATATGTTCGCCCTACCCTTTGGACCGGGTTGTGCCGTTGGCACGTGTTTTACCATTTGCTGATGGCTTACGGCGTTTGGTGGCGGGTTTGGATTTTACTTTAACCTTAGACTTAGGTTTTTCGGTTTTCGTGCTGGTTTCTTTGGGTGCCTCAAGGCCAGTACCCTCTTTAGGACGCAAACCCGTTACATAAGCGGCATTCGCCACGGCGTGCGTAGCTGTTGGCCCAGTTATGAACAAGAATATTCCGATGATCAGTAATTTTACAGTGATCAAAGTTAAACCGGCCTGAAGCGCCATACCCACCAATAACAAAATGACGCCAGCGGATTCAGAAATCGAAGCCGCGTGCAGGCGAGACCAAAAATCTGGAAACCGTAGGGAACCAAAGGCACCAACAATCGCAAAGAAACTACCTGAAACGATAAAGACCCAACTAAGGCCTTCGATAAACATATCAAGCGCACTCATAGCCCTGTTTCCTTTTTACGGGTAACGGGCGACATGTCGCCAATTGCGCGATAACGGAAATACTTCAAAATCGCGATTGTGCCGACAAAATTGATCAGCGCATAAAGCAGCGCAATATCAAGAAAATCGGGACGTCCGTTTAGAAAACCAAGAACACCGATGAACAAAACCGTGTGCGTTCCAAACGAGTTCACAGCAAGAACCCGATCATAAAGCGTAGGCCCTGAATACAAACGGATCAACACCAACAGCATGGCAATAAACAACCCAATGGCCGCGACAGCAAACATCAAACGCCCCCCTCGGTTGCAGTAACCCGCGCATCCATATCAGCCAAAGCGGCAGGATCATCATCACTATAGTTAACAGCGTGTATCAAGAATTTGCCATCCTCAACCTCGACAGAAATTGTACCCGGTGTAAGCGTAATGGAATTTGCAAAAATCGTCTGACCTAAATCAGTCTTTTGTGTATAATCCACGAAAAATAAATGTTGGCGAATGGGCATTTTGCGCGCCAAAACAATCTTTGTAACCGACCAGTTAGCTTTGGCGATTTCCACCATAAGCCAGGCAAAATATTTTAATGTTGCAATAGGGCGCAAACGCAACTCAACCGGTTGCCCGTCGATCGCATCCATCCGGCGCACAACAAAAAGCGTGATTAAAACAGAGGCCACACCAAAGCCAATGGTCAAAGGCTTATAAACGCCCGACATCAAAAGCCAGAGCGCCATCAATATTATGGCCGAAACGATCGTACGCACTTTGATTTCCCTGTTCCCATCCAACCTTATGGCTGTGTTGCGCGTAATTAGACAACATGGCGAAAAAATTGGCAACCAGATTTGGCGCAATTTTCGGGCAAAAATACGCGAAAAACAAATTTGTTACCGACATAGATAACGTGCATTTAGTCAACTAATGACAGCAACCTTACTCAAACATTCTTGTTCAATTAATCGAACATTGAATTTTTTAACGATATTTCCGTATAAATCTCTTTGCAAAGCTGTTAGGTAGACAAAAAAATGCCTCATTTCGGCCCTAGTTTAAAAACATCGGGCATAAGAACCGGAAAAGGCAGGCGGTTTAACGACTTTTGATTGTGTGTTAAGCTGTTAAAAAAGGGGATCGTGATAAACACGATCGAGGCAAAAATAAAGAGTGGGGTTCAACCCTCGTGTTAGAGTTTGAGAATGTCAGCAAGTCCTTTTGGACAGGCAAGCAGCGCAAGGTAATCCTTGATCGCGCCTCTTTTCGCGTGGATCTTGGCACATCATTGGGCATCTTGGCCCCGAATGGCACTGGTAAATCAACGTTGGTGAATATGATGTCGGGTTTGGAAAAACCCGACGAGGGTCGCATTTATCGCGGGTGTAAAATTTCATTCCCTTTGGGATTTATGGGCGGCGTTTCACCAAAACACTCAGCCTTAGAAAACTGTCGCTATATTGCGCGGCTTTACCAATTAGACCCAGACTATGTCGAGGCATTTTGCCGATATGTTTGCGGCCTAGAAGAATATTTTGAAATGCCCGTTGGCACCTATAGTGCTGGTATGCGGGCCAGGTTTAGTTTTTCCCTTTTGCTGGCACTAGAGTTCGACATTTATTTGATCGATGAAGGCATGCCCAGCACCACCGACCCCGAATTCAACCGCAAAGCAGGGTCAATCCTGCGGGATCGGTTGAAAAATGCAACTGTCGTGATTGTATCGCACCAGGCAAAAACGCTCGAAAAATTCTGTCGAACGGCTGCGGTACTTAAGGACGGACAATTGCACATGTTTGACACGCTGGAAGAAGCGAAGAGGCTGTATGACTACGAAACCCAAGGCTAAAAAATTCCGCATCCGCCGCAATCCCAATATGCCGGTGGTCCAGCAAAACCCCGATTACTTCGGTCAAGAGGACGAAGTAGAAGACGGCTTTGGCGGCAGACCTTTTCCAACCGCCGCTGCGGCTGACGAAGAAAGAAATGCCGAAAGCGATGTGCCAGAAGCACCTTTTGAGGACTTGACCGAGGGCATGGATGCGCCGGCGGCGATATCAGCGATCAAAAAAGAAGGTTTGACCGGTCGTCAGTTACGCATGGCTCGACGGATTTCTCAAAAACATGGCATTTACGCAAGCTCGGACTATGACGCGGTTTACCAATTACGCAAACAGGGCGTGGACCCTTTCCAACGCGCCAACATGCTAGAAGTTGTACGCAACGATGGCCCTGCCAAAAGCCCGTTGCAATTGCCAAACAAATCTAAACCTACAGAAGTTCAGAAAAAACCAGAACCTCAAATGCAGATTGACGAGGGTCAGCGCGCCACTGAAATCATGCGCATTCAACGCGACATCGTTTCGCGCCGCCGCAAACGTTTGGTCTTGTTGTTTTCGCGTCTGGCATTTTTCGTAATGCTGCCCACGATTTTGGCTGGTTTTTATTACTACAAGTTAGCAACGCCATTTTACGCCAGCTATTCGCAATTCGTCATTCAACAGGCCGATCCCCCCGCCGCCGCGGGTATGGGTGGTTTGTTAAAGGGCACCAGTTTTGCCACGAGTTCAGACTCAATAGCTGTGCAAAGCTATTTGCAAGGCCGCGAGGCGATGAACCGCCTCAGTGAGGATCACGGATTCAAAGAACATTTTTCCGATCCCAACATTGACGCCATTCAACGCTTGGATGCAGACGCCACAAATGAGGCCGCATATAAAAAATATTCCAAGAAGGTTCTAATTGCCTATGACCCAACCGAGGGTATCATCAAAATGGAAGTTATCGCCGCTGATCCGCAATTAGCGGTGGATTTTTCAAACGCCCTGATTGGATATGCTGAAGAAGAAGTAGACAAGCTGACTTTGCGTTTGCGTGGTGATCAAAACAAAGGTGCACGCGCGGCCTATGACGAAGCCGAACTGAACATGAAAAACGCCCAAAAGACATTTTTGGAACTTCAAACCAAGGCGGGCATCCTAAGTGCCGAGGCCGAGGGGTCGTTGGTTATGGGTGAAATCAATGGATTGAACACCCAATTGAATATCGAAATTCTGAACCGCGAAGAATTGTTGGCAAACGCTAGACCAAACAGTTCTAAATTATCAGTCGTGGATTTGAAAATTAAGAACATTAAGGACTTGATCGCCTCCAAACGCGCGGAATTGACGGAAGGGACAGCAAACAACGCATCTCTTGCGCAAATCACTGGTGAATTGGCAATTGCACAAGCTGATTGGGAAACTCGTCAATTCATGCTGCAGACAGCGCTGCAACAAATGGAATCCGCGCGTATTGAGGCAAATCGCCAAACACGTTACCTTTCCTTGGCCGTGGCGCCGGTAAAGGCAGATCGCGCGGCGTATCCCCGCGCATTTGAACAAACCATGCTGGCAATGTTCATCTTCCTAGGGCTATACCTGCTGGCATCACTGACAGCGTCAATTCTGAGAGAACAGGTTTCTAACTAATGAAAACACTTGATATTGCTGGGGTGCAGGTTGGCAACGACCTGCCCCTTTTGTTCATTTCTGGCCCATGCCAATTGGAAAGTGCTGATCACGCACAAATGATTGCGGGCAGAATGAAAGAGATTTGCGCAGAATTTGGCGCCTCTTATGTATTTAAGGCCAGCTATGACAAAGCCAATCGGTCTTCCTTGGGTGGCGTGCGTGGCATGGGAATGGCGGCAGGCTTAAAAGCACTGCAATCTGTACGTGACACTATTGGCGTTCCAGTTATCACTGATGTGCATGGCCCAGATCAATGTGCCGAAGTGGCCGAAGTGGTAGATATCCTTCAAATCCCAGCATTCCTTTGTCGCCAAACCGATCTTTTGTTAGCTGCCGGCAACACCGGCAAAGCGGTCAACGTCAAAAAAGGTCAGTTTTTGGCCCCTTGGGAAATGCCTAATGTCGTGGATAAGGTCGCGAGCACCGGCAATCAGAACATTTTGTTAACCGAACGTGGTACAAGCTTTGGCTACAACACTTTGGTGGCTGACATGCGGTCGTTGCCACAAATGATGAAAACTGAATATCCTGTCATTATGGATGCGACACATTCTGTACAACAACCCGGCGGCCTTGGTGGCAGCAGTGGTGGCCAGCGTGAATTTGCACCCGTAATGGCGCGCTGTGCTGTTTCAATGGGCCTTGCAGGCTTGTTCATTGAAACACACGAAGACCCAGACAATGCCCCATCCGATGGCCCCAACACCATTGCACTTGATCAAATGCCTCGCCTCGTCGAAAGCCTGATGGCCTTTGACCGCCTCGCGAAAACTGATCCTATTCGTTTATAAAGTTCGGAGAGTACCAATATGAAACCGATGCCAACTGTTGCCCAAAACACGTGGGAATTTCTGCGCGACCCAATGATTACCCCAACAGGATTTCGCGAATATGACGCCCGTTGGAAGTACCCAGATGAAATCAATTTACCTGGCGTGACCGCCCTTGGCATGGGCCTGGGAACACAGATGATTGAAGCGGGCATTGACCCTGTGATTTCAGTTGGAAATGACTATCGCGATTATTCTTTGACCATTAAAAACGCGCTGATGATCGGTCTTATGCAAGCAGGCATTCACGTCAAAGACATTGGCCCTGCCCTGTCGCCTATGGCTTATTTTTCGCAATTCCATCTAGACGTTCCAGCTGTGGCGATGGTTACCGCATCGCATAATCCTAATGGTTGGACCGGTGTTAAAATGGGTTTCCAGCGTCCCTTGACCCACGGTCCGGATGAAATGAACCGCTTACGCGAAATTGTTTTGAACGGCGAACAAGTCGCACGCGAAGGCGGTAAAATCGAGCGCGTAGATGGTGTTTTTGAGGCCTACCTTGATGATCTTTGCGGTGATTTTAAAATGTCGCGCAAATTGAAAGTTGTTTGCGCAACTGGCAACGGCACTGCCGCCGCCTTTGGCCCCAAAGTCCTGAAACGCATCGGCGTCGAGGTTGTTCATAGCCATACTGAATTAGATTATACTTTCCCTCACTATAATCCAAACCCCGAAGCCATGGAAATGCTGCATGATATGTCAGCATCTGTTACGGCGTCTGGTGCCGATTTCGCCCTAGGTTTTGACGGCGACGGTGATCGTTGTGGTGTGGTGGATGATGAAGGCGAAGAGATTTTTGCAGACAAAGTCGGCGTCATCATGGCGCGTGATTTTGCAAAATTGCACCCGAACGCTGTCTTTGTAGCAGATGTTAAATCCACTGGTATTTATGCTTCTGATCCTGAATTAAAGAAATACGGCGCGACAACCGACTATTGGAAGACGGGCCATTCGCATATGAAACGCCGCGTAAATGAGTTGGGCGCACTAGCGGGATTTGAAAAATCAGGTCACTACTTTTTGGCAGAACCAATTGGACGTGGCTATGATTGCGGCATGCGCGTTGCAGTCGAGCTGTGCAAACTGATGGACCGCAATCCTGACATGTCGATGTCAGACCTGCGCCGCGCCCTGCCCGTCACGTATTCGTCGCCTACGATGTCGCCCTATTGTGCAGACACCGAAAAATACAAAGTTTTGGAACGTATCGTGGCCAAGTTAGAAACATTGGCCGAAAATGGTGCAAGTTTAGGTGGTCAAAAAATTACGGGCATCGTGACGGTGAATGGTGCGCGCGTGATGCTGGAAAACGGCGGTTGGGGGTTGGTCCGTGCATCATCCAACACACCAAATCTGGTTGTTGTTTGCGAGAGCCCCGAATCTGATGCCGAATTGCGCAGCATTTTCTCAGATTTGGATGCCGTCATTCGCACAGAAGAACTGGTTGGCGACTACGACCAAACGCTTTGATGCTATGAAAATAAGGGTTATGCAAAAAATTCGCCAAACAGGTAGTTTTTTGCATTTCCCCCCTTGAAGCGACAAAGTTCTGCAAGTAGACACCGTCCTTGTGTTGGGTCGTGGCCTAGTGGTAGGGCAACGCTTTTTGGTAGCGCAGATCGTAGGTTCGAATCCTACCGACCCAGCCAATAATAACTTTAAGAAACTGTTAGTAAACGATTTATCAAAATACAATGAATTAGTTCCCCCTTTTGTTCCCACTTTTCATCTTGATTGCGGATCGTGGCAGAATTGGTTCCCGCACCATAAATAACCCAAATGCGATTTGATCCAGTCGGGCGCATTCTTCCCAACCGGCGAAATATCTCTTCCTCGTCATGCCATGTGGTCTTGAGGGGAATGGAACCATTAGCCCTCCCTCAACTTGTCCAAACTTCTCACGATGGCGAATTGCCTTCCTAATTGCCCTATCTCTGGGACTTTCGGATTTGCACCTGTATCTGAGCTTAGAACAGCCCCGACAGACCCATGGATACAGCTTCTTACATCGATGATTACATTGCGGACAACGAAACCAGGAGCGTTTACCACCCAGATTGCAGTCGGTCCAAGTTACGCCAATGCGAAAGCCTTCTGGGTTTTTAATGACAAACCTCGCGCCAGGTACCGGTCTAAAGTCCCGTATGTCTAAGCTTACTATATCGTCCACATACGAAATTATTTTTCTATTCATCGATTTCCCACCTTCTGGGACAGGCTTTTCTAGGGCAATGGTTGTGGTTGGGCTTATCCTGCTGCAAATGAGCTAGGGACCGCTGTCATCCCACGGTGCTTGGCTGCACATGCAGGGCGTTGGGATGTGGTTAGAGCTTTAGCATGTTTGACTGAAAGATACACGGATATTCAAGGTCCTGAAAGCCCCGCCATCATCTGTTCTGTGAAAGGGCTTATTGCCCCCCTCTCCTCTGCTTGGGGATACCAATTTGGGGATTTAGTTCCCTTCGACTTCAGCTTTGGTCTTTGGAAATCAATCGAGCAATTTCAACACGAGTTTCTTGTTCCCGACGCTGATCTTCATCCTGTAGCCAAACTGGTGCGTCTTCATCAATCTTTGAGCTAACAAGATTCAGGGTTGAAACATCGTCAACGGAAGCCGTGTATTCAAGCACAACCGAAAACTCTCGTTGTGCAAAACTGCCGCGCTGTCTCAAAGGCGCTGACGGGATACACCTCTAGGGCCGTCTGGTCGAGGAAACCATTTTCTAGGGAAGGACTTCCCAAAGGGTCACGAGCAAGATGGTGACTGGTCGGAGATTATGGACTGGATGCACAACGCAGTATCAGAATACCGCAATGCGATCTTGACCATCCTGAAACCCTAATTGACACTAAATTTTTCCACAGCCTTCACGAAATTTTCGGTGTTAGCCGAGCGGCTTTCGTACCACGACTACATCTTTCATTCTGGCTCGCCCGGCATTCTTTGCTCCACCTGAGGCGTCGGACTTTGCTAGCCGCTCTCTATTCTCTTCTATTCGTTTTTGACGTTTCTCTTCATCCCGGCGCATTTTTTCAGGCGAGGTTTTTCCAAGCCACTTCTTACGCTCGTCTTCAGCATTTTCTTTTTTAAATATTGCTTTGGGATCAGGTGGAGCTTTGGGGCGAGAAACCCAATTGGACCCAAGATGAAATACCGTGGAGCAGCCTCGTATGTTGTTTCGCCTTCCCATCGCAGCTCCCATCCCCTCAAGTTCTGAGTAAACTAACGCTTATTCATCCCGCGCTATTCGTAACTTGAGGCGCGCAAGGGCCTCCTTCTTCATATTGTGTATCTTCTCCCGAATTTCGTCAGACGTCAACTTTTCCACATCAAGATCATCAGGTGGGGGAAGGTCGATGAACAGTTTGCCAGGGCTTTGCTGATCATCAGTTGATTTGATCTGATTTACCACATGGCTTTGACGAACGTATTCATGTGGATCATCTTCGTCTGGTTCAGCCCAGTCCACGCCAGAGGAAATGTGTTCATCCATTCTCGCAATGGGTGGTCACTATACGGATCGTGATGACTGATCTGCCGTACAATTCCTTCCGGAACATCCCATGATGGCTGAAACTGGTTTTTAATCAGTGCAGCATAAGCAATCTTTAGCGTGGGATATTCGATGCTATCAAAGATGTCCTTGTGGTCATCAAAGAAGATCTACTCAACGTTTTTTTGACGTTGTTCAACACGACACCAAGTTTGTCGAAGCATCGCATAGGCCCCAGACTTTAAATTCATTTGTCATGCTTAACTCCTAATTGTTAAGATGAACCAGAAACACTCCATTATTCAAATACTCATATTTGTTCCAAAGGCGCTGATGTCAAACAAGACAATCCAGCAGAAATTCTTAACAATATTGTTTTCAGCATTTGCTCACTTCAATCTTCAGATAAGCATTGCCATCTGAAAAAACATATCTGTAACCAGCAACGCCACCTGAAAGAACAAATTTTTCTAGATCAACGTCCGAACATACTAAATTGTTTGTCTGCGAAACCATTCTTTTGTCAATGACATCTCGGCTTACGCCCAAATCACTCAAACGGCCATTTAGGTGTTCCTCTGTGTATGCCAGCCGAACCTTTATATTTAATGAATTTTGTAAGGCGATAATGCTAACAGCGCGCATATTGTTAGACAATTGCTTGGGCAGTTCAGGTGCAATTATGGCCGCCACTTCCTTCGCCAAATCACAAATAGTTCCACCCGACTTTATATTGGGGCAAAGTTCAGAAAAAGGAGGATTCTCTAGTCTGTCTTGATTTGTAGATTCTGAATGCTCAACCAAAGGTCCGCAGTCGGCGTAATCGCTTTCAATGCATGCATGCGCGCGCTGTTGGGCGGACCAGATTTCTTCTGCTGTCAAAGATCCAGTTGCATGCAACATTGACCGCGCCGCCTGTTCGTACCCAGACTTGAACGAAATGGCGTACCACATCAACGCAGTTTCCCGATCTCGCGGAGGAGGACTGCCAATCCAATAGTTATTTCCCAGTATCCATTGAGCTAAAGAGTCCCCTTGAATAGCAGCTTGACGGTACCAGTAATTCGCTTTGATTATGTCTTCCTCGACACCCCAACCGAAATTGTACATTGACGCGAGGCCAGCTTGGGCATCTACATTGCCCGCCTCTGCCAAGGGACCCCAATGTTTAAGTGCTGCTGCATAGTCTTCGACATCGTAGTAAGCCAAGCCCTTTTGAAAGTCTTGAGCCACCGCCAACTGGACCGACAGAGTAAGCGCAAGAATTGCAGTCTGAAATACCTTTAACATAATATATTCCCCATTAGCTCTGCTCTTATCATCCCGTAGATACTGACAAGCCTTGATCTAAATCATGGTTGTTCACGCGAACCAGAGTTTTATCTTATTCATCAAATTACCTGGGCCTGAATCGTCCGTCGTCAGATAAATTGGAACAGGTGAGCTTATAAATTACTGGAGGCTCTGGTTCGTATTGTTGATTTGATTATGCCGCTTTCTTAAAATGTTGCAAGCGACGTTGATTGATGGTGTTGCGTTTGATCTTTTTCCTTTCTCTGATGATGTCTTTATCACGTCCAAAGTACACATCTGCTGACGCGACGTTGTTTAAGCTCTCGTGGTAACGCTCGTTGTTATAGTATTCGACGAATGTCCCAATTCGACGTTCAAGATCACCAGGTAGATAGTAATTTTCCAAGAGCACGCGGTTCTTCATGGTTTGATGCCAGCGTTCAATTTTGCCTTGTGTTTGCGGGTGGAATGGCGCTCCGCGCACATCATCCATTCTGCGATCGCCTAACCAGCTGGCCAATTCTCCAGAGATGTAGCATGAACCATTGTCACTGAGCTAGACGCGGTTTGTGACGGACAGTTACCTGATCACAACCCGACGCTTCCAGTGCCATTTCTAATGTGTTCGTCACATCAGCAGCCTTCATTGTCGTACACAGCTTCCAAGAGATGATGTAGCGGCTGTAATCGTCCAAAATCGTGCTCAGATAATACCATCCCCAGCTAAAACCCGGCAAGCGATGCTGGCATCGCAGAGAGGGCAATGATCTTGAAGTATGTGAAGTCTGTCTGCCACATCTCGTTGATGCGGACAGTTTAATCATGGAACTCAGAGGCAGCTTTGATCGTAACGTGGCTTGGTGCTGTGATCAGGTCAGCCGCCTTTAAAATACGGTACACTGAAGATTCAGAGACAAAATAGCGTTTCTGATTGGTGTATTTAATTGCAAGTTCCCTAGGCGTTAGCGCCTCATATTCCAGCGCAAACTCGATCAGATCATTGGGCTTTGATTCTGGGATGCGGTTCCAAACAAGACCTGGACTTGGTGATCTGTCGGATAAACCATCCAGCCCACCTTCAAGGTATAAATCGTACCACCGATAGAACGTCGTGCGCGGAATACACAGCATATCCAACGTTTTCTTCACCGGTAGATGCGACGCTTCAACAGTGCGGATGATCTCCAGTTATTCTGACGCCGGATACCTCATTCCTCGTATTCCCCACTGCCTGTCATGCTTTTTTTGAGAAGCCGGTTTTCCAATGTTAAATCGGCGACGCATTCTTTCAACGCCAAAGACTCTGAACGCAAATCCTTCACTTCTGGGGATGTGGCTTGGCGGGCAGTATCGCCTGACAGACGACGTTTCCCTGCTTCAAGGAATTCCTTCGACCAGCTATAATACAGGCTTTCCGCAATGCCTTCACGACAACACAAAGCCAATATACTTTCTTCGCCGCGCAGGCCTGCCAGTACAATACGGATCTTCTCTTCCGAAGAATATGTCTGTCTGGTTTTGCGGCGAATACTCTTCACCAATTTATCTGCAGATGCTTTCGACTGCCCTGGTTTCTTTGTCATGCTTAACTCCTAATTGTTAAGATGAACCAGAAACACTCCATTATTCAAATACTCATATTTGTTCCAAAGACGCTGACGTCAAACAGAGGAACATGTAGATTGGCTGTTTGAACCTTTCTAATTATTCAACCTCTAAGAATGGCATCAGGCTTTCTTTAAATGCCAAATGGAATTCTCTGGTTAGTTTCGAGGGTTCGCTGGATTTTGGTAAAAGCAGAGATACCCGATGTAAAATTTTAGGTGCAAATGCTCGAATAATTATGCCGGTATGGCGATATTGTTCCGCATCCAAGGCGCTAATAATCGATGCACCTTGGCCTTCTTGAATTATTTTACAGGCAGTCGAAAACTGTCGAACTTCGATCCATGTTTTTAGAGAAATTCCGTTGCTAGCAAATGCATGAACCAAATGTTTGTAAAAACGACTATCGCGTCGCGTGTGAATGATTTTTTCGTCGATCAAATCTTGCGGTGTGATTTGTGTTTTTACACTCAGTGGGTGTCCATCGGGCAGAATACAAACGGAGCGAATGTATGAATCCGAAGAATGCAAGGCGGGATGTTCGGTGAAACCATCCGTTATTCCATAGTCGTATTGTTGCCCAATAATCCATTCTTGAATTCTCTCGGGTCGGTCAGGTTCGAGCGATACTGTTACACCGGGCCGTTGCGCTAAGAATTGACTGAGAACGTTTGGTAAGTGGCTTGTTGCAAATCCGGGCAAACAGGCAATTCGAAGGTGACCAGCGGTTTGGTTCGAAAGGTTTTGCTGAAGGTCGCCAAGGTGGTCTAGACCTTCCAGTATCCTCTGCACTTCAGGAAGCATGTGTCTTGATTCGCTGGTCAGTACAAGTCGACCGCCTTCGCGCTTGAACACATCAAATTCTACGTTTTTTGCGAAATCTGATAATAATCGGCTTGCCGCAGGTTGTGATATGTTTAGGGCCCTTGCGACCCGCGTGATAGAGCCAGTTTGAGCCAACGCATTAAAAGCCTCTAGTTGTCTTAACTTAAATTTCAATAGTTTAACTCTTCATCTACGAAAACGAACGGTGTGTAAGGGTTGTTCAATAATATAACATTATATTATATTTTCATATAAAAAAATTGCTTTGAATTATCATTTTGTTGTGTAACCTTAATCGGACAGTTTCAGGCATCGTCGATCCGGGCGATTCCTAAGCATTTTTTTGGGAGGCTTACACAATGAAATATTCAATTTTGGGTTCCGCACTAACAGTAGGTGCACTGGCTTTGTCTACGGCAGCATACGCTGAAGTAGAAGTTCAGTGGTGGCACGCAATGGGGGGCGCTAACGGTGAACGCGTTGACAAAATCGCTACAGATTTTAATGCAACGCAATCTGATTACAAAGTCGTACCAGTTTATAAAGGCAATTACACAGAAACAATGACGGCTGCGATCGCTGGTTTCCGTGCCAAGCAACACCCGCATATTGTTCAAG
>AAXZ01000011.1 GCA_000169395.1 Rhodobacteraceae bacterium HTCC2150 | reverse complement strand
ATCAAACGCCGCCAGAGATCGTGAGAAGTTCTGTATCTACGCCGCAAGTATCACCTCGGGCCCATCAGGATCGTCTGGTATTTGGCGCGCTATCACGGCATCAAAATCTCGGATGCAGGGGTTTACCGTATCCTCAAGCGCAATGGTCTCAACCGACTACCCAGAGGCACACGAATGCGTAAATTACACACAAAACGCTATCAGAAACAGGTGCCAGGACACCATATCCAAGTTGACGTCAAGTTTCTGACATTCAAAGGAAAACGCGGCGAGAAAGTACGCCGCTTCCAGTTCACCGCGATCGATGATGCGACAAGAGTTCGGGCCCTTAAGATCTACGAGAAACACACGCAGGCAAGCGCAATCGACTTCATTGATCACATCATTGAAAAGTTCCCGTTCCGTATTCGTGAAGTGCGGACAGATAACGGCCACGAGTTCCAAGCCAAATTCCATTGGCATGTTGAAGATGTTGGGATCAGGCACGCCTACATAAAACGTGGCACGCCCCAGTTAAATGGAAAAGTGGAGCGATCTCACCGATCCGATCAACAGGCGTTCTATCAGCTCCTGAGCTACAAGGGTGATGTCGATCTCGAGGCCAAGCTGGACGAGTGGGAACGGTTTTACAACTTCGCCAGACCACATGGCGCGCACAATGGGCAGACCCCTTACGAAGCTCTCAGAGACAAGCTACAGTAACCCCACAAGTGTCCCGCAGGCTCGTCTAGGCTACAACCAAGTCGGACCCATCCCGGGCACAACAAACTGGGGCAGAAACGCAAGAAAGAAGAAAGCGACCTTCGGATTCAACAATGATACCAGCACACCTTGTCTCATCACCTTTAAACCAGAGGGGCTGATTTCAACCTTGTCATTGATGAATTTCCCACCTTTAGAGCCCAGAGCGGACAACCCGAGGTAAATCAAGTAGGCAGTACCAACCCATTTTACAATGGAGAATGCAACTGCCGAAGAGGCTAGGATTGCTGTGAGACCCGCGGCAACAAAACCCACATGCACCAGTGCGCCTGTCCAGATACCAGCCATTGCGGCAAAGCCTGCGCGTCGACCTCCTCTGACAGTTTGTCCAAGGATAAAGGCGATGTCGGGGCCAGGTGAAAGGTTGAGCAATATCGCGGCAGTGACGAACGTCGTCCAATGGAGTATTGAATAATCGAACATGAAAGACCTACTGGGATTATTTCCGGACAGCATTCACCATCACGATAACCGGCGCAACGGTCCTCTTGGTTATCTTGTTGACAGATACACCTTGTCCATATTTAGTTTACTAAACCGGTTAGTAAAGTGAATTATTATGTTACAGGAAAGACCCGAAGGGAAATGGATCGCGAGCTTTCGCCGTGTTCTAAAGTTGAACGGAATCAAAGAGTGGACGTCGGTTGCGATTGTCGCCGAAAGCCAGTCGCGCCCGATCCTGCGTGAATTAAGCGAGATCGCACTTTATGATCTGGGGGCGATATTTTTCACAGTCAATCTGCCAACGCCAGAACAAACGGCTATTGTTCCTGTCAAATCGACAGGCGCGTCCAATGCCATTGCCGGCATGCGCCCCGTGATCGAGGCCCTGAAAAACGTCGAAGTAATCGTGGATGTGACCGTCGAAGGTCTGTTGCATGCCGAGGAATGGCCAGAGATCGAAGCGGCAGGCACGCGGCTTTTTGTGATCTGCAATGAGCACCCCGAAATCCTCGAGAGGACAGAACCACGCGCAGCACTTGGTCCAAAAGTTGCACGTGGTATCGAGATGTTGCGCGATGCATCGGAAATGCGCGTGACCTCTGCGGCGGGAACAGATTTGGTGATTGATATCCGTGATGCGCCTTCTGGCGGCACGCCGGGTTTTTCAACCGACAAGGGCGGGGTTGCCCATTGGCCGGGCGGACTGTGCCTGTGCTTTCCAGGGCAGAACACCATTAACGGGCGTATTGTAATGGCACCAGGCGACATGAACCTGACGTTCAAAAGCTACCTCTCCGATACAATCGATTTTGAGATTGAGGATGATTTCGTGCGCAGCATTGGCGGCGATAGTGTGGATGCGGATTTGTTCCGTGAATACCTCGCGGCGTGGGATGATCCAATTGCCTACGGACTTAGCCATGTGGGCTGGGGCATGAACCCGCACGCGCGGTGGGAAAGCATGGCGCTTTATGACAAGCGCGACGTTCAGGCGACGGAATTTCGCGCTTGGTCCGGCAACTTCTTATGGTCTACGGGATCAAACCAATACGCAAACCGCTTTACGCTGGGCCATTTTGACCTGCCAATGCGCGGTTGTACGATTACGCTCGATGGCACCGCAGTTGTGGTGGACGGCAAACTTCAAGGAGAATTGGCATGAACTTTTCCGACTATTACGACCTGTCCCGTTTCCGCCCCGAAGTGGTTGAGATGATGCACAAGATTAACGATTTGGGTCCGAAATTCAAAGAACGCGCACCGGAGCACGACCGCGAGGCAAGCTTTCCAACCGAGAATTACAACGACTTGCGCGAGGCCGGTTTCTTGAAACTCGTGATCCCCACCGAATTTGGTGGCCACGGGTTCACCTTGGGCGAATACGCCACCATTGGCGCAGAAATAGGCAAATACTGCGGAGCGACCGCACTGACGTTTAACATGCATACGTCATCGATGATGTGGTTGCGGTTCATGTACGAGATGGACAACCTGACACCCACGGAACGTACTGCGTTCAAACGGATGCGCGAAATCCAGTTTGCAAAAGTCGTGAACGATGGCGCAATTTTCAGTCAGCCAATTTCCGAAGGTGGTGCCAACTGGACGTCAGAGCCGATCAAAACCAACTGCCGCCGTGTTGAAGGCGGTTGGGTGATCAACGGTTTTAAAAAGTTCGCATCCCTTGCGGGCAATTGCGATTATTATTCCATTGTGTGTACCGAACATTTTGAGGGCAAAGAGCCCGCACATGAGGACACAATGGATTTCGCCGTACATAAGGATTGTGAAGGTTTGTCCATTGTTGGCGACTGGGACCCAATTGGTATGCGCGGCACCGTCAGCCGTGATCTGATCCTCAAGGATGTCTTCGTGTCCGAGGACGATCTGATGATGCCCGCGGGCGTTTTTGGCAAAACCCTATCTCAATGGCCACACATGATGGCGACGCTGACGCCTGCCTATATGGGTGTGGCGCAGTCGGCGTATGATTTCACGGTGGAATATCTGCGCGGTGAAACGCCCGGCCTGCCGCCGATTGATCGCCGCATTTATCCGACCAAGCGGGCCACAGTTGGCCGCATGTATCAAAAACTGACCGAAATGCGTAGCATTTGGACGAACGCGTTTTTGGAGGCGAAACCGTTTCCGAGCAAGGCGGAAGTCATGCGAATTTACGCCGCGCAGTATTCCGTGATGGAAGGCGTGCAGGAAATGGCTGCCCTTGCAATTCGGACCTGCGGGGGGCAGTCGATGTTGAAAACCCTTCCATTGGAACGCATTTATCGCGACAGTCGTTGTGGGGCTTTGATGTTGCCCTACACGACTGAAATTATGGAAGATTACCTGTCCATGATGAGCGTTTATGACATGGAAGATGTCGACAAGGTCAACACAGATACCGCATCTGCGCGTATTTCCATGTGGCGTCCGGCGGATGCAGTCGGCTGATACATGACGCGCACCACCGTTCACTGCTTGCGCAAGATCCCCGTTGATCCTGATCGGCTTTGGGTTGTGTTGGGGACGTTCGATCTGTCTTGGCATCCTTTTGTGGCCAGCTGTGATCTGCTGCGTTCCCCGCAAGGGGCGCTATTGCGCAGTTTCACTGACGGTGACGGTCAGACCTACGAAGAGCGTCGTACCTATTTGAGCGATAGAGAACGTGTGCTGTGCTACGAGCTTGAGAGCGGAATTGATGGCATACAAAGCTATGCCGCCCGCATCGAAGTCACAAAGGCGGACGAAGGCAGCTTGATCACATGGCATGCAGACATTGTCGCCGTGAGTGATCGAGTTGATGCGATAGCCGAAGGCACACGTGCGATTTTCGAGGCCGCTTTGGACACACTGGTGTCTGCGCCTTCTAGAAAGTCGATTAAGCGCCGGCAAATGAACGTCGCATCAGGGCACATCACCCCGACCAAATTGGAGGGCATGCCGACCCTTGGCCTCCGGTCCTCTGAGGGTGAGAAAGGTGAAACAGGCGCATTGGTCCTGTTCCTACACGGCATAGGTGGTAATGCGAAAAACTGGGACAACCAGTTGCGAGCGCTGTGCGCTGACTACGACGTCGCAGCCCTTGATCTACGGGGATACGGGACCAGTACGTTAGGGTTTGCACAATCAACAATCGACGATTACTGCGCAGATATTCTGCATGTCATGGAAACACGTGGCGCAAGCCGTCTTGTCTTGGCAGGCCTCAGTTACGGCAGCTGGATCGCGACAAGTTTTGCCATGCGCCACAGTGATATTTTGCGGGGTCTGATCCTTGCAGGCGGGTGTACGGGCATGTCCGAAGCCGACCCAAGTGAGCGGGAAAACTTTCGCATCACGCGTGAGGTTCCGCTGAATGCAGGTCAGACGCCTGCGGATTTCGCACCCGCGGTCGTCAATGTCATCGCAGGACCGCGCGCAACTGAAGCGCAACGAAACGAGTTGCGTCAATCAATGGAGGAAATTCCAGCGGCGACATACCGAGACGCGCTGAATTGTTTTTGCAACCCGCTTGAGAAATTCGAATTTGCGCGCATAGATTGCCCCGTTTTGATGTTTACCGGCGAACACGACAGGCTCGCCCCTCCTTCAGAAATCCGTCGCGTGTCCGAGCGGATTATGGAAGAACGACGCGCAGCGGCCAAAAATGCCGATGTGCATTTTGAAGTCATTTCGGACGTGGGCCATGTTTGTAACCTTGAGGCTGCCGACGAGACGAATGCGTTGATCCATCGATTTCTGTCGCGCTTGCCGAGCGTGGCGCGCAACTACAAATCCAGCGTGTTAGAACGCCAGCGCGAAAAGCGCGCTCGTATCCGGCAAGCCGCGCACGACGAATTTTGCGAGAACGGATACGATGGTGCATCCATGGACCGCATTGCCACGCGTGCTGATGTGTCCAAGCCCACTTTGTATCAATATTTCGGCGGGAAAGACGGTCTGATGGAGGCGGTACTTGACGTAGGTCGCATGCAAATCGTGGCGCCCTTGATGGCCAAGGATGGCCCGTTGGTCGATCGGCTGTGGCGATTTGCGTGGGTTTACGCAGATTTTGTTCTGCGGCCCGACATGTTGTCTTTGGCACGGCTTATCTTAGGTGAAGCGGCGCGTCGCCCTGAAAACGCGATTGCCTATCATCAAAACGGTCCTGCACGCGCCTTTGAAGGGTTGGTCGAGTTCGTAACAACGGCTGTCGCTGCTGGGGAATTGGAATGCGACGTGCCAGAGCTTGCCGCACAAAACCTGTGGTCGTTGATCCTGTCTGGACCGCGCGATTATTATCTTCATCATGTGGATAAAAGGCCCACAGAGAACGAATTGCTAACAGTGATTGGCCATGGATTACACGTGTTTCTAAAAGCCTATGGTGTAGGGCCAAAGATACTATCTAGCGAGTTGGATGCAATGATCAAAGCCAAGGCTAAATCGCTCAAAGAACGGGAAAATGCACAATGACAGCTGCGTGTTTGTGACGGAACGCAGCACGAAGCACACTTACCCTCATGGCATGTCGCGCACAGGTTATATAAATTATTGACATGTTAACTTTTTCTGTTCAATTTCTCTTGGGTTGAAGTTTTTCGCTAAGATCGAAAATGTGGGCAAACGCCTAGGGAGTGATGGTAATGAGTGGCGCAAATGCCGAAAGTTTTGATCTATTTAGCGTGGCGAGGCCATGACTCCCAAACAATCGGCAACGCCAGATCTGTATTTGTTCGATGACAGTTCCCCGCCTGCGGAGGATCAGCGTTTTCAAAGCGAATGCCCCCCGGATGCGAAAGTAAAGGTTGAGGATTTATTCAAATTCTCCCGCAAACGTGGTGATTTACATGTATCGGTTGTGGCAGCCGTTCTCGCTTTGTTTTTCCTCGCCGTTTTCTGGACCCAGACGGGTTGGGACAACCGGAAGTTACCGGATGATTTTGGGACCTATGTCGCCTATCAGTTCGGGCTGGCCGATATCGACGGACGTGTGACGCGGTTGGGTCGCATCGTAAAGCAGTCGTGGGTCGCACCGATGTTGTGTCTTTTGGTTTTGGTACCAGCCGCCTTGTGGAACCTGCGTTTGTCTTGGCGCGAAACCGCGTGGCGCAAGCGGTTCTTGCTGCCAACAAGTGCGTATTTTGAGGTGACCAAATACATAGCAGCGCTAGAGTTTGTCGCCTATTTTATCGGGTATACCTTGATTGTTCCGCTTCTGGGATACCTCGTTTCAACATTAATACTTGGCACGTTTTTAACATGGCGATTGGGCTACCGTAGCCCGCGCTGGATGCTGATCGGTTTTACATCAAGCCTTGCTGTGGTCATCGCATTCCGAACTTTTCTGCAAATCAAAACGCCACTTAATATTTGGCTGTATGATCAACTGCCAGACGCGACACGTGCGTTCATGTTGACTTATTTTTAGGGGGCTGAGATGGAAGCGTTTCTAACAGGTCTGGATAGTTTGATGCAGCCCGCTGTACTGCTTGCCATCTTGATCGGCTCTGTCGGTGGGTTGATTATTGGTGCTGTGCCGGGCATTGGTCCCGCGATTGCGATAGCGATCCTATTGCCGGCGACCGTATTTTTGGACGATTTGGTCAGTCTGGTTCTGCTGCTGGGTGTCTATGGATCGTCAATGTATGGCGGCGCGATCCCTGCGATTTTGATCAACACCCCCGGCACGCCCGTCAACGCGCTAACCACTTATGACGGCTATGCCATGACGCGGCGTGGCGAGGCATCGCGTGCGTTGTCGCTTGCCTATTCTGCGTCGTTCTTTGGAGGCTGCTTTTCGATAGTTATGGCGATTGTCGCGTTGTTCGCTTTTGGTCCGTATCTGCGTGATCTTGGGGCATTGTTTGGCCAACGCGACATACTAATGGCCGCCATCCTCGGCGGTGTCTTGTTGATCGCCGCGCATCGTCAAACCATGGGAATCGCTGCGCTGCTTTTTGGTTTTGGTTTTCTGATCGCAATGATCGGGCGGCAATCCTCGCGAAAGATCGACCGCTATACCTTTGACATTGAATATCTTTATTCCGGCTTTAACTTGATTGTTGTTATCGTGGGTATTTTCGCGCTGAGCCAAGCGTTGAACCTGCTTGTTGGCAAGGACGATGATCCACCTGAAGCGCGCATTTCAGGCGGTCTTCTCAGTGGTTTCCGTGAGATCGCCCGCCAGAAACTCATCACGTTGTTTTCGGCCATGTACGGCACGATTATGGGCATTATCCCGGGCGTGGGCGAGTTTGTGGCGCAGTTTTTCAGCTATTCGACAGCGCGGTCACTGTCCAAAAATCCCGCTCGTTTTGGCCACGGTTCGCCCGAGGGATTGATCGCATCCGAGACATCCAACAACGCTGTTCCCGCCGCCGCGATGATCCCATTGTTGGCGCTGGGTGTACCCGGCGAAGCGTTGACTGCGATGATGATGGTTGTGTTCTTTGACGCAGGCATCAAACCCGGGCCGGACATCTTTGAGAATAACCCCGACTTTCTGTTTAGCCTGTTCACGGCACTGCTGATTATTAACGTTCTGGTTTTGGCCACACTGTTGGTATCGACGAAATGGATCGCCAAGATGGTCTATATCCCAAACCGTTTTCTGGGCGCTTTCATCATGATCCTGTCGTTCGTCGGTGTTTATTCGATCCGCAACAGCTTAACCGATTGCATCTTTGCCGTCATTTTTGGCTTCATCGGGTTTGTGCTTCGCCGCCTTGATTGGCCACTTGTACCCATCGTTCTGGGACTTGTGTTGGGATCAATTATAGTCGAGCGTCTTACAGCGGGAGCTGGACAAATCAAATCCGCGGTCGATCTGATTAATCGACCAGTCTCGGGTACCTTATTCGTGGTGATCCTTATGGTCATAGGTTTCATCATCTGGACGTCGTTCAAAAACAGACGCACGAATTTTCAAACATGACCAAACCAAAAGGGAGATTAAAATGAAAAATTTAGCACTGACGGCAGCACTTGCCGCGACCACGACCATTGCGGGCGCACTGCCTGCATTTGCCGACTATCCTACGTCACCAGTACAATTCGTTGTTCCGTTCCCCCCCGGTGATTTTGAGGACATTCTAACACGGATGATCGCAGCAAACATGCAAGAGAAAACTGGTGTGTCCGTGTCTGTTGTTAATAAACCAGGTGGCGGTGATGGCCCCTTCCCTGGCGCACTTGACGTATTGAATGCACCCAGTGACGGTACGGTTGTTGGATCTTTCGTGGGCGTTGTGCCAATCGTTGGCCCACTGATCGACATCGGTATTGAACTGGACAGCTTTGTGCCAGTTGGGATCTTTTTGACTTACCCATTCGTTTTGGCCGCCTCAGGTGATGCGCCTTACAGCAACATGGCAGAATTGTCCGCACACGCGCAGGACAACGACGTTGTATTGGGTCACTTTGGCGCCAGCCTGACGCCAACAGTTGCATCATTTGCCGCTGCCCAGAAAATGGGCTTTGAATTTGCCGATGATTCAGCTTTCGATATGCTGGATTGTAACACATTGTCCGCTGGCGATGCTGATGTCATCAACACAACATTGGCGTTGATTGAGCCATGCTTGGGTGACCTCAACATTCTTGCCAACATCGGCAACGATCCGATCCCGAAACTGGATGGCGTCGCAACGCTGTCTTCTCAGTCCGGTATCGACGATTTAGAACTGTGGAACGGTTTGTTCGTCACAAAGGGCACACCACAAGAGGTAGTCGACACGCTTGCGGCAATTGCCAAAGAAACGATGGCCTCTGATGCTGCACAAACGCTGATGACAGAAACTGGCGCTGGTGTTTATTGGCAGGATGCTGAAACAGCGGCCGGTCGCGTGCTTAACGACCGCGAAGTCGTTGGCGGCATGATGGAAGCCATCGGTCAATAAACCAAATTGGGTGCCTGCCGATAGGTGGGCACCCATCTCGAAAAAACAGAGATCCCATGAAACGCATCAAACTTGATAAATTGCAGAACTATCAGGACAAATCGATCGAGTTCTATCTGGGGTGTGAAGAAACTAAACTTATGCGCGACAAAGGCCTTATGACATGACAAACATCAATCGCACACGTGCAATGTTTACCGATTTTCTGAACCTGCCACGCGGAAAATATGTGCCGCCTGAAATGGCTGCAGGTGGGACGATCGGCTTTGCGCGTGGTGCGTTTGCGGTGTCCTATGATCGCGATTTGGTGACTGTACCGGGTGTTGATTATTTTAATGGTGTGCCGGACATGGAATTGGTGTTGGATGCTGAACGGCGCAAGGGCTGGCAAGCGGGCACCGAAGTCGCACTTGGTGATCTGCACGCACATGATGCACCCTTTGGCCTGTGCGCACGCGGCGCGCTGAAACGCGCGGTGGCTGATTGGGGTGCGCTGGGTTATGCACCTATGATCGGGCTTGAGACCGAAGCCTTCATTTTTCAACGCGATGCCGACGGTATTTGGCGTCCCTATGATACCCCCGGTGCCTTTGTTTATAATACAGGCCCCGAAGGCGACCCCAAAGGCGTGATGGATGATATCTGGGAGGCTGCCTATGCTGCCGATATCCCGATAGAAAGCATGAACGGTGAATTTGATAATGGCCAGTTTGAGCTGACCATGAAATTCGACCATGCGGTCAAGGCCTGCGATGATGCCTTTTTAATGCGCACGATGGCGCGCGAGGTTGCGTTGAAAAAGGGGCTGTTGCTGACGTTCATGCCCAAGCCTGTGCCAGATCGTGGCGGCTCTGGTCTCCATGTGAATTTCAGCTTCAACGATCAAGACGGCAACAATGCCATCGCCCCAAATGGTGGGCTGTCTGATTTGGCCAAACATTGCGTTGCCGGATTGGTGGAACATCATCCGGCGCTGGCAGGGATGCTGGCAACAACGGTCAACAGCTATGACCGTCTGAACCCCGGTGGCTTGGCAGGCTATTGGGCGAATTGGGCTGAGGATCACCGTTTGGTCACGACACGCACGTCGTCAAAATCGCCAAAATCAGCACGTCTTGAGCACCGTATGGCGGATTGCGCAACCAATCCTTATCAGGCTGTGACTGCAGTGTTACAGGCAGCCCGGTTGGGCTACGTGAACAAATTGCCTTTACAACCGGCAGAGGATTTGGATGGCTGGGATAATGTGCGCGAAAAGCGCCACGTACCCTCTGGTTTAGACAAATCTTTGGATGCGTTGGATCACGACGTCGAACTGCGCAAGGCGATAGGAGAGCTGTATTGCGACGCGTTGTTGTATATTAAACGCGACGAATTCAAACGGTTGCTTGGCAAAAGCGTCGATGATGTACGGGACTTTTATTTGCCTTTTGTCTAATCGTACTGACGATCGTAAATCAGTTCAAAGACTAAGGCATAAAGCACACGTGCGGCGCACCGTATCACTCTCAAACGCAGTTCATTCACCTTGTATCTCGTGATATTTTCTGCAGTTTTTGTTGCGTTGCTGGTAATTCAATAAGCATTTACAAATGGGAAGCATAAATTTTTGCGAAATACCGCTATCAAAATGAAATGAACTATGTGGATGCAGAGCTTGATTAAACTTAAGTTATCTGAAGTCGGGTTCAAATATTTCTACCTATTAATTCTTTTTGTGTTCACTTCGTTTAGTCCAGCAACCTTACTTGCAAAGGGTGAAACCCCTGCCATTTGCAAGGCCGAGGTACACATTCTGATGCTTGAAGATTATTAGTCCATATCATCCGAACTCACAAAAGATACGGTTTTAGCGCTACACCAAGGTGCTTTAGAGATCGCGCGCATTTGTTCTTTAAAACGTTTTGAAGCTTCAAAGACATCAGAATTGATCTCATGGAAAGAAAAACTGGAAGCCACTTTGTTAGTAGTTGATGTTCTAGTGAAGAAAGGCGAATTTGATGAAATATTCGGTTTCTATTCCTTTGCTAGCAGCCTGCTTTCTGAAAATGAACGAGACGATGAAATTGATATAGCTATGTTCTCTAGCTCGCTGGCAAATTTCTTATATATCACGGAAAGTCAAAATGCGTATTTTGCACACTTCGGTCCCTTGGAGTTAGGAAAATGTAACCTTCTCGCAAAGTCTGGCCATTCGACATATTCGAAAAGGGGTTCTGAAACATTCGAGTGGGTGTTTAGCCCAAAACCTATGTGGCCCCAATTACACGAATGTCCAAGCGCCATCTGCCTTAAACTATATGATGACGGGCAGTTACCATACCGCGCGCGTAATTAGCACACCTAACCAAGCAGATAGGCCAGTCACCGCACCGCCCCACAACGTGTCGACGAACACTTGCTGAGAAGACCAATCGCGCAGGGTTGCGTAATTGGTAAATTCATAAGTGCCATAGGCGAGTATGCCTAGAAGCGCTCCGCCGATGAGGGAAGAAATTGGATCGCCTGACCGCAAAGCTGGCAGAGAGACAAACCACAAAACACCAGCTATATATCCAAGATAGAAGATGGTTGCAGGGGTCATGCGTAAAGGATCAGCAAGCAGATGCGATACATGGCGATCGAAAACTGGTTTGACTAAAAACCGCAAGCCAATGAGATCAATGATCAAAAAAATGAATGCTGTAGAAGCATAAAGAGTGAATAGTTTCATCGGGTCAATCTCCGTGTGAGTGGTAACGATAACCAGTAGGGCAGTATACGTATCGTTTTGAGAACAAGCGTAAGACGACGTGGGAAATGCAACTCAAAACGAGAAGATTTTAGGCCACGAATGATCTCACGCGCTGCAACATCGGGGGTGATTATCGCAGGCATATTGAAATCGTTTCGCTGGGTAAGTCGGGTGTCAACAAAGCCAGGACTGATTAGGCGTACATCAAATCTGTCGTGCCACTCTGCCCGCAACGATTGTGCGAGATTCATAACACCAGCCTTAGTAGCAGAGTAAATCTGGCCCTGTGGAAGACCAAAGTACCCAGCAATGGACCCACATAATGCAAGTTGCCCGCCTTTGCGCAAAACGCGTAATGACATTTGGGCCACATTGAAGCTGCCGGTTAAATTCGTTGTCACGATTTGTGCGGCTTTATCTGGGTCGAGATCTTCAACCTTACCTGGATCATAGGTGGCTGCTAGGTGCACGATACGATCAACGGACCCAAGGTTCTTGATCGTCTGGGTGGCCGCCTCCAAACTTTCACGATTGGTCACATCAAGCGGCACAACGACAGTATCTTCACCAAGAGTTTTTGCCAGTATGGCCAATCGTTCTGTAGAACGCGCGGACAGAATCAACCGCACGCCCTCTTTGGACCATGTTTTGGCAAGGGCTGCGCCGATACCTTCACTAGCACCGATAATCCAAATCAACTCGCGCTCTTTAGGCATGTTTCAACTCCATTTGCACAACATCGGTTTGGTTGATTGAAAATGTGGCAGCACAAACCCCCAGATAGAAATGCCAATTGCGTAGAAATGCATCATCATATCCTAGCTTTTTGATACGCTTTTCTTGCTCGGTCATACGAGTGTCCCACATCGAGCATGTTCGGGCATAATCAGTGCCAAAAGCATGGGAATTGGTCACTTGCAATCCTGCTCGTTTGGCTTGTTTTGCGATCACTTCTTTTGACAATAACATGCCACCGGGAAAGGTGTATTGGCGTATGTAATCAGAGCTTTTGCGATACCGTGCAAATTCCGCGTCTGGTACGGTTATTGCTTGCAATACTGCGTTACCTGTTTGAGATAAGCGGGCTTTTATCGTTGCAAAATAATTGGGCCAATAGCGTTCACCGACTGCTTCGATCATCTCAATAGAAACGATGCTGTCAAAAGTGCCGGACGTTTTGCGGTAGTCTTGAAGTAAGATATCTGCACGCCCGTCAAGGCGGGCATCCGCGTAGCCTTTCTGACTTGGTGATATCGTTATTCCGGTAACGTGACGGCCGGTGTCTGCAGCCTGTTCTGCAAAACCACCCCAGCCACATCCTATTTCCAATACGTTCCGTGCATTGCCTATACGATCCAAAATACGGCTGTATTTACGCGTTTGCGCGCGGCCCAGATCATTATCGCCTTCGGCAAATAGGCCAGAGGAATAGGTCATGCTTTCATCAAGCCAAAGCTGATAAAATTCATTCCCGACATCGTAATGAGATTTGATATTCCGTGCAGAGCCGCGTTGAGAATTGGCGCGCATCAAACGATTTACGACCCGAAACTTCAATGTATTCCAGAAACTTGAATGGAGATAATCATTCAGTTCGTTCTGATTTTTCAGCACCAAGTAGGATAAATCTTCAATGGACGATGTGGTCCATAATCCTTCCACATAGGTCTCGCCCAAACCGATATTGGAGCGCGAAGCGACGGCTGTAACAACTGACCAATCGAAGATTTGCATGTCCGCAGCAGGGGAGCCTTGCCCAAAATCATAGATCTCACCTTCTGGCGTTTGTAAGCGCAGGCTGCCAGAACTGATCTGAGCACAGCTTTCAAGAAAGTCGTGTTTTAGGCGTTTCGTTATAAAAAGCATTAAGAGACCTCAGATTTTGGGGAGGGGGGTGTTGTACGATATTTTGCGCCCTTAAACTTCAAACGCAAAGCTTGCCAATGGATCAAGATCATCGTGCGCAATGCCCCAAGCGGTCGCCGTAAACCCGCTTTGAGCAGACCAAAACTTGAAAGAGGCTCGCGTGCACCTTGAAGTGTTGCAATGACGCCGTCGTTCTCATTGCGATAGATTATACGAATGTCGATATGCTTAGGCCTGATATCAAAAATAAATTCGTAGTCTCCTTCAATATTTTGAAAGGGTGAGACATGCAAAAGTTTGGGCCTGATCATGCGGGCATCTTTGGTGATCGGCGTAAAGTCATGTTGATGACAAACATAAGAATGTCGTTGTGCAAAAGGTGTCGACACTTCTGAAATCACGGCCACCAACGCGTCTCCAATGAATGCGAGCCAAAAGCTCACGGGATTGAAACTATACATCAAGAAGCGGGGTTGAGTGAGGAGAAGAATTTTTAACCCAGGCGAAATGAGGCCATGTTCACTAAAAACCTTACGGGCCCATTTGGCCCCAGAACCTTCTTTTAGTGGTCCGCCATGATCGACGTCATGAATAGAGTTCAAATTGAAACGGTTACGAGAAAACAGAATTGGCGTCTTTGCTGTGTTTTCAAGATCAATGAGCACGTAATCAACACCATAACGAAACGCATTTGAAATTGCGCCGCGCCGCTTGTGGGATGTTACCGCGTGAATTTGTTCAGCGGGAAAGTTCATGCTGTTTGCTTTTCTAAAAGCCGCGCGATCCGTGCCGCACTTGCAAATCCATCTTCGTGAAAACCGTGACGCGTATAGGCGCCTGCAAACCAAGTATTGTTTTGCCCATTGAGGTCACGCAGTTGTTTTTGTGCCGCAAGGGCAGGGGCATCAAACACGGGGTGACGGAATGTTTTTTGGTCATAAATTAAATGGTCCGGTACCGGATCAACCGGATTCAAAGATACAAAAAGAGGATCGCTCTCGGGAATGTTTTGCAAGCGGTTCATCCAATATGTAACGCCAATGGCGGGTTGCGGGCGCGCCGTGTCAATTTTGTACACCCAGCTTGACCATGTTGCTCGACGGCGTGGCATTTGCTGTTCGTCGCAGTGCAAAACCATTTCATTGTCTTGAAATCGAATAGCCGACAACGCGCTTTGTTCTTGGGGAGAAGGGTCTTGCAACATGCTCAAAGCTTGATCGGAGTGGCAAGCAAAAATCACTTGATCAAATGGTTCATGAGCACCCGCATCGCTGTGGATAGTGCATCCCCCATCAGCGCGAATGACCTTGTTCACAGGTGTCGCTTTGCGGATTGCAACGCCGCGGCTACGCAAGTGGTGCTCTAAACGTTGCACATACTGGGTGCTACCGCCGTCGACAGTCCACCATTGATGCTGGCCATGTCTGCTGAGAAGTGCGTGATTGCGAAAGAACTGTATTAGGGCCTGTGCGGGAAAACGGCGAATTTCGGTGGCCGGCGTCGACCAAATAGCGCCGCACAATGGCATAAGGTAATAGTTTTGAAACCAAGCCCCAAGACCAAGTTCATCGACCAAATCCCCAATCGTCATGGTCTCATTTGTGTCCATACCACCGGCGTATTTATTGAACTTGAGGATGTCACGTACCATCCGTAAGAAGCCGGGTTTCAATAGATTGCTGGGTTGCGCAAGAAGGGCGCGGAGGTTCGTAATACTGTATTCAATTTGACCATTATTTATCGACGCACCGAAAGACATGTTACTTTTGGCAACAGGCACATCAAGTTCTTGAAACATACGGGTCAAATGCGGGTAATTAGCATAATTGAAAACGATAAAGCCTGTATCAACAGGCTGATCGCCATTTTTCCCTGCAAGCACGGTCCGAGCGTGCCCACCCAATTCAGAAGCAGCTTCAAACAGTGTCACAGCGTGATCAGGCGCTAGCAAGTACGCGGCAGATAAACCTGAAATGCCACCGCCGATGATGGCGATGCGCTGAGGACGAAAAAGGGTAGCATCGAGGGACATGCGGACTCCTATTAATTTTGACAGACCAGACAGATCAAGCTGACGATTTTAGTTGTACTACGGAAGGCAGCTCTTGTTGGATCAAATAATTTCGAAAAAAATGATCCAAAGATTAAGTCACTTCGTAGTTTAGATATGTTGACACTGAACCGAAAAATTGATCACACTGAGCGACCGCCTGCAAGACGCATGCGAAAGGATCAGAAACGCGTGACCCTAATTTCTGCACAGCTATCTCCTTTAACGGCGCAAATGCTGGCGGTTAGAGATGCGCGAGATCGTGCGGCATTCGCCGCTTTATTCGATCACTTTGCGCCGCGCCTCAAGGGTTTTATCATGCGTTCTGGCACAGGATCTGGTCAGGCCGAAGAGATTGTTCAAGATGTGATGCTGACTGTCTGGCGCAAAGCTGATCAGTTTGATCCGCAAAAAGCTCAAGTCGCTGCATGGGTTTATCAGATTGCGAAAAACCGTCAGATTGATGTCTTGCGCAAAGAAAACCGCCCTTTGCCAGAAGAGCTTAAATCTGATGCACAGGACAGTGGGCGCACTGACACTGATGCGGGGCAAATTCTGGCCGTTGAACAAGAGGCGCTTCAGCTTAAAGAAGCGATTTCCAAACTTAAACCTGATCAACGTGAGATGATTGAAAAAGCCTATTTGGGCGAGCTCACGCACCAAGAAATCAAGGCCCAAACTGGTTTACCACTTGGGACGATTAAATCTCGCATTCGCCTCGGACTTGAACGCTTACGCCATGATTTAAAGGATGTACGTTAATATGACTGATATCACCCACCACACACCCGACGCGTTGTTGGCGGCTTATGCTGCTGGTACATTACCCCAACCTTTTGCCTTGGTTGTTGCTGCGCATATTTCACTATGTCTTAAGTGCCGCGCTGCCTTTGAAGCGCATCAAGCAATTGGCGGGATTGTTCTTGAGGGCTTTGATGCGGTCGAAATTTCACCGGATTTGAAAACCAACGTGTTAAGTTTGCTTGATGCCCCAGACCAAGAATCCGATGTTTATGCACGCACGGGCGTCTATCCTGGCCCCGTCATGCAAGCCCTCAAAGGCAAACCGCCACGCTGGCGGCGGCTAGGCGGCGGTGTGAAACAGAATATTTTGTCCGCTGACGAAAGTGGCTCGGTGCGTTTGCTTTATATCCCGCCTGGGCAAGCGGTGCCAGATCATACGCATGGCGGATTGGAGCTAACTTTGGTTCTTCAAGGCAGCTTTAGCGACGAAACAGGACGCTTTGACGTTGGCGACTTAGAGGTTGCCGATGAGGATCTCGATCACACGCCGATTGCTGACTATGGGGCACCTTGTATCTGCCTCGCCGCGACGGACGCGCCACTCAAGTTCAATTCGGTGTTGCCGCGCGTTTTGCAACCGCTCTTTCGGATATGAGACAAAGCTAGCGTTATAGAAACGACTTGATTGTTTTTATCTCAATCCTTCGGGTGTTTCAGTTAAGACTTTGATGAAAAATTACGGCCTTCAGATCTTCTTCTGTCAAGGCATATTAGCTGCGTGATTATTCTGAAGCCGTTCCAAATCGCTGGGTTTTGTCGCCTAGCGATGCACATCTGCGGCGTTTGGATGGGTTGAAATTTAACCAAGAGCGGTCGTTGGACGCTTGTGAACTAGATTGTGAAAACTCTTTTCACGCGTAAATTTGCAAAAAATTGATCCACCCGAGAACACTGTACGTAATATACCTGAATCAAAAATCGGCGACAGCTTTTCGCCTGCTATCTACATCGTGGAGAAACGAACATGAATAAAACAGCACTTGCCCTAAGTGGATTGGCCATTTTTTATTTTTCGACACCTTTGTTTGCGGATGTCCACGTCAAATTTATTGAGGGCGCCCCGAAAGACAGGTTTGAAATTTTGAATGTTGGCACCTGCGACCTAGAGGCAGCTGATCTTACGATCGATTTTGCCGCATCAAATGCTGGTTTGATTTTTGACGTCACGAATTCTGGTGCAGGCGTGGAAGTGTTCCAGCCTTTTGAAGTGACAGCTGGCGCGCAGTATCTCAAATCGTTGCCGACGATTTCAGATGGAGATCAACGCGCAACTTTGTCCATGATTGGCCTTGAGCGAAATGAAACGATAGCTTTTACTATCGATGTAGACGATACGAATGGGTCGCGTGAAATCACGGTCACTGATGGCGAAATTCGTGGTGCCAAAGTGTCGCTTGTGTCAAACAATGTAGAGTATTCTGCAATCATAGGATCAAATTCAAAAGCCATCATAAACACCGCATTTTGTGACGCTTAGATCGTATTCTGACAATGAAACGAGCGCTTGTAATAGGTGAATCCGGCGGCATTGGACGCGCAATTTCAAAATCGCTACGCGCGCGTGGCGACGAAGTTGTTGGTTTGTCGCGCAGCCGTGACCTCTTGGATGTGACCAACGAAACTTCTGTTGAGAGGAGCCTCGGAAAACTAGAGGGAACTTTTGACCTAATTCTCGTAGCGACTGGTGCTTTGGTGATAAATGATCAAAAGCCAGAAAAATCCATAAAGTCTTTGAACGCCGCCGCCTTGCTGGATCAGTTTCAAGTTAACGCTGTCGGCCCCGCATTGGTTCTGAAACACAGTATTCGCTTGATGCCACGTGACCGGTCCTGTGTTTTTGCGGCACTTTCAGCACGCGTTGGTTCGATCAGCGACAACCAGATTGGTGGCTGGCACTCTTACAGAAGCGCGAAAGCCGCTCTAAATCAGTTGATCCGTGGCGCTTCTATCGAACTCGGGCGCACACATCCTTTAGCCTGTTGTGTTTGCTTGCATCCTGGGACTGTCGAAACAACTTTCTCAGCAGACTATGGCAAATCCCAAAAACGTACGCCCGCCCCAGCTGCGGCAGCTAACCTTGTCGCAGTGATGGATCAACTTTCCCGAAAAGATACAGGGGGGTTTTTCGATTATGCTGGCAAATCTATACCTTGGTGAGGTCCTTCTCAACAGCGTTGCAGTGATCAGAAACGCCCGTTCTACTTATAGGTTTTTCGCGAGGGAATGGTTATGAAATTACGTCTTATACTCGGCGATCAACTTAGCCATAATATTTCCAGCCTTTCCGATGTGGACACGCAAAACGACATCATTTTGATGTGCGAAGTTCGCAGCGAGGCAACCTATGTAAAACATCATAAAAAGAAGATCGCGTTCATCTTTTCTGCGATGCGCCATTTCGCGGCAGAACTGGCTGAACAGGGATTGAATCTTCGTTACGTTCGTTATGACGACCCTGATAATGCAGGGTCCTTGAGTGGTGAGGTCGCGCGTGCTGTTGGTAAACATGAGATTGACGAGGTAATTGTAACAACACCTAGCGAATATCGCCTTTCGGACGATATGAGCAGGTGGGCCCAAGCCTTGAATGTGCATGTTTCCATCAGGAGTGATGACCGTTTTCTAAGCTCTGCTTCAGATTTTGCAGCCTGGGCAGATGGTCGCAAACAATTGCGGATGGAATTTTTTTACCGTGAAATGCGCCGCAGGTATTCAATCTTGATGGACCAAGATGGCCCAATCGGTGGCCAATGGAATTATGATGCAGAAAATCGCAAGCCCCCCTCTAACGGGTTAGATGTACCGACGACGTATAGGGCGTACCCTGACGCGATCACCCAAGAGGTGATGGATTTGGTCGGGACACATTTCGCAGATCACTTCGGCGACCTAACGCCGTTTCATTTCGCCGTCACACGAGATCAGGCGATTGTGGCGTTTGAGGAATTTATCGCTCGCCGTCTAAAGATGTTTGGCGATTACCAAGACGCGATGATTCAGGGCGAACCTTGGATGTTCCACAGCCACATCGGCCTTTACCTCAATTGTGGTCTTCTGGAGCCGCTTGAATGTATTCAACGTGCTGAAGCGGCCTATCACAACGGCACTGCGCCCCTGAACGCGGTCGAAGGTTTTATCCGTCAAATTCTAGGCTGGCGCGAATATGTCCGAGGAATTTATTGGCTTAAAATGCCGGATTACAAAACGGTTAACTTTTTTGATGCCCAACGTTCCCTTCCAGAATTTTACTGGACCGCCGACACACAGATGAACTGTATGCGCCAATGTATCACTGAAACCAAACAGAATGCATATGCGCATCATATTCAGCGATTGATGGTACTTGGGAACTTTGCTTTGATTGCCGGTCTTGATCCGGACGAGGTCAATAATTGGTACATGTTGGTTTATGCAGATGCATATGAATGGGTTGAATTGCCCAATGTGACAGGCATGATCTTATTTGCAGACGGCGGGTTGCTTGGATCAAAACCATATGCAGCCAGTGGTGCCTATATCAACAAAATGTCCAACTATTGTAGATCGTGTAAATACAAACCAACGGTTAAGAACGGGCCTACAGCGTGCCCATTTAACTACCTATATTGGGATTTCATTGCGCGAAATGAGGGCAAATTGCGAGGGAACCCGCGAATGGGGTTCGTGTACAAAAGCTTGGATCGTATGAGCGATGAAAAACGTGACGCGATCCAAGCTGACACCCGTAGATTTTTTAGCGCGATAGAAACCAATGAAAAAGTCTGACCTGCCAAGTAAAACCTGTGCCAAATGTGGCCTACCGTTCACGTGGCGCAAAAAATGGGCCAAGGTTTGGGTTGATGTTAAATACTGCTCAGAACGTTGTCGACGTACGCGTCGATCAAAGCCCGCCGAACACAGCACGGAGCGACCGTCATGAGCGCATCAGAAGACCTATTTGCGGCTATGTCCGCGCCACCAGAAAAGGTCGCGTTTGAACCGACCCGCAGCGCAGGGATTGTGCGGATGGAACAATTCGCCATCCGCACTGGGGCGCATTACGCATCGAAGCGCAATTACGATTTGGGCGCAAATAACCGCAGCACGGTCTCTGCGCTGTCCCCATGGATCCGCCATAGGCTGATCACTGAGGAGGAAGTTCTGACACAAACGCTGGCGCGATACAGCCCATCCACAGCCATGAAATTTATCCAAGAGGTATTCTGGCGCGGCTATTTCAAAGGTTGGCTAGAGCAGCATCCAAGCGTTTGGAACAGCTACAAACAGGGTGTTCGAACCGCCCAGAACCGCTTGCACAGCAACGCTGAGCTCAATGCTGATTACATCGGCGCAATTGAAGGCCGGACAGGCATTGCGTGTTTTGATCATTGGTGTCGCGAACTTGTGGAAACTGGATATCTGCATAACCACGCGCGGATGTGGTTTGCCTCGATCTGGATTTTCACCCTGCGCTTGCCTTGGGAACTAGGGGCGGACTTTTTCCTCAACCACTTGATCGATGGTGATTCAGCCTCCAACACGCTCAGTTGGCGTTGGGTAGGCGGGCTGCATACGAAAGGCAAAACCTATCTGGCGCGGCAGGACAATATCGCCAAATATACCGATGGCGCGTTTAAAACGATAGGTCAGTTGGCCAAAACAACACTGCCACTGTTCGAAGACGATATTCACCCCGTCGTCCCCCTTGAGCCAATGGCGCGCCAACCTCACGGTGATCATCTCTTGTTAGTCACGGCCGAAGATTGCCGTCCCGATGATTTCATCCCCGAGGGGGCGTCAGGCATAATCGGTCTGGGTGTGCCGCTCAAACATGGTCAGAGCAATCAACAGCACGCTTTTAAAACAGGCGCGATTGGGGACGCACTGGATCGTCTTGGCGCGCCATCTAACGTTGCCGTAACCGATGATTGGGCCACTGCGATCATCGCCGCAGCACAAGCGGCGGGCATCAAACATGTTGTGACACCTTTTGCGCCAGTCGGCGACGTCGCGACAAAACTCGCAGCCCTTCAGGCGACACTCGCCACCGAAGGGATAACGCTTTATCAGCACCGCCGCCCCTACGATACGCACACATGGCCCCATGCTACGAAAGGCTTCTTTAAGCTCAAGAAAATGATCCCGACCATTCTAAGCACGCTAGGACACGCTCATGTCGAAGGCCCCTGATACAACCGCTCTTTCCACCGATCACATCAGCGGAATTATCGAGATGGCCCTGTCAGATCACGTCAGATTTTCCGATATTAAGACCGAATACGGGGTAAGTGACAAAGACGTAAAAATCATTATGCGACGCGAATTGAAAAGCGGCAGCTACAAGGCTTGGCGCAGACGTGTTCGCGATTTCTCGGATCGCAGAGACGTCTATAAATAGGGTCAGGAACGATGTCGCAACCACCATGCATTGTTTGGTTCAAACGAGATTTAAGGGTCCAAGATCACGCGCCCTTGCTGGCCGCGTCACACACGAACCGCCCGATCATCCCGCTTTATATCATTGAGCCGGAATGTTGGCAGCAACCTGATGTAGCGCGCCGACATTGGCATTTTACCCATGACTGTTTGGTCGACCTCAATAAGGACCTCACGGATCTTGGGCAGCCACTGATTATCGCAGTAGGCGTAGCCGTGGATGTTATAGCGCAGCTGCAAAAGAAGTTTGGCGCCGTTGATCTCTTTGCCCATGAGGAAACCGGAAATGCGTGGACATATGACCGCGATGTCGCGGTGGCTGGGCTGTGCTCTGACCTTGAGATACCGTTTCATGAGTATCCGTCAAATGGCGTTGTACGGCGGCTGAAAAGCCGCGATGTCTGGTCTCGTATTCGAAATGAACGCATGGCGGATCGAATAAGTCCAAAGCCAACTAAGCTTGTGCCTTTTCCAAAATGTGCATCGGCCCCGCTGCCTCCAAAACACGATCCAATTTTTGGCGCTGCCTTGACGGGTAATGTTCAAAAAGGAGGACGTGACGCTGCCGTGGCAGATTTACAGAGCTTCTTGACGTATCGTGCCGAGCGATATCTTTACCATATTTCTGCGCCCGATGCGTCCGAAATGTATTGTTCGCGACTATCTGCGCATCTTGCACTGGGGAGCCTATCGGTGCGCGAGGTCGTCCAGTCGATTGCAAAGCGCCGTGCGCAACTCTCCCCCATGGAAAAGAAGACATTTGGTCGTAACTTAACTGCTTTTGGATCACGGGTCGCATGGCGGTGCCATTTCGTGCAAAAAATCGAAGACCAACCCTCAATCGAGACCTGCTGTATGCATCCCGCGTTCGAAGGGATCCGCGAAGACGAACATAACGACGCCTATTTTCAGGCGTGGGCCGCGGGGCAAACTGGCTACCCTTTCATCGATGCCTGTATGCGTAATCTGGTGTCAGAGGGCTGGATCACATTTCGCATGCGCGCAATGTTGGTGAGCTTTGCAAGTTATCATCTTTGGCTTGATTGGCGCATTACTGGGAAACACTTGGCGCGTGTGTTTACCGATTACGAACCAGGTATTCATTACAGTCAATTACAGATGCAATCTGGCGTTACAGGCATCAATACAATGCGCGTTTATAACCCAATCAAACAATCCCAAGAGCATGATCCAACCGGAAAGTTCATTCGAAAGTGGGTTCCAGAGTTAAGGGCCGTGCCAAACGAATTCATACACGAACCATGGAAATGGAAAGGGACGTTGCTTGATGATGTCGAATTCGAGCTGGGGCGCGACTATCCAGAACCGATTCTTGATCATGAAGTTGCCGCAAGACAGGCCAAGAAACGCATTTCGGATGTGCGTAAGGGGGATGATTTCCGTACGTCGGCCAACGCCGTATTCACAAAACTGGGCAGCCGTAAACGATCATCAAAGAAAATGACGAAGGTTAATGCGAACGAAAATACACAGTTGTCACTGTTCTGATCTGGGCAACTTGGGGGTATTTGAAATCAACATTAGAAAAGGCAGTTAACGGTTGAAAATTCAATTTATGTGATCCGTTGTCCAGCAATACCTCAATCACAACCTGTGACGGAGCAAGGTCCGCTTTGCGGAAACAGCAGCGTAACGCCGGACTAACTCGCGAACGTCGGCTAAGGGCCATGATTGCTGAATCTCAACAAATTTTGAAGGTCGTATTTGAGCTCTGACCAGTTGTTCGCTGTATTTTGTCCGATTGTCTGCTTTAGCGAAGCCCTGAACGCTGTAGCAACCGGTGAAACTGAGAAACCACAGGCATCTATACAAAGAAACTCATTATGGAGATGTATAGATGTTTACGACTTTCACGCTGCTTATTGCAGTCGGGTGGGGCTTCCGGCTGGTCCTTAACTGGGGGCTGAGGCTGCGCTTTGACCTAGCCCTTTCGATTCCACAGGCTCTTGCATGTGCACTGGTTGTACTGGCTGTGCTGCCCGACCTACTTAAGCCAATTCCCTTCCCCCTGCCTCTCAGTTTCACTCTTGGGGTTCTGTTACCAGACTTCTTTTTTCGCAGGGGGTCGCAATGACAAAATGGGACCTCAAAGAAGACGACATCGTCGTAATCTGGGCCTTTGACGATATCCCAGAACACCTGTTTCAAGTCTGGGAGATTTATGAGGATTGTATCACAGGTTACGCAATCTCAGGGCCCCTAAAAGGGATATACGGCGAACCCACCCTAGATCTGATCTTGCGCCGACACACCGACTGAACAGTTGATCTGCTTGGTACTGCCCTAACCAATAATTTCTTTGTTCCTCATCACAAAATCAAATCCACAAATCAAACTGGGTCTAACGCCCCAGAAGGAGAACGCATGTCTACTAAAATCAAATACGCGTATCGCAATCATCAAACATGGCTTTACAGACGTACTTATCCCAAGCACCTGCAGGCGGTCCTTGGCCATGCACTCAAGCAATCCCTCAAGACCGGGGATGCGCGGGTGGCAAAGGCTCGGGTGATCGATGTTAACGCCAGCTATGCTAGGATCGTCAGCGAGGCCGAAGTTCAATTGGTCTTGGCAAATGAACAACAAGGCAATCAGGCGATCGTTATCTGGGAAGCGGTGCCCAAGTTCCAACGTGCCACATTCCTTGGGCAGGCCACGATTGCCACCCTAGCAAAGATCTACTTGGGCAAATGTGCCAAGGATCTTCAACCGGGTACTTTCAGGTCTGTGCGGTACGGTATTGGCCTGTTGGTTTCCAACTTAGCGCACAGGAAAATCAGCGATCTTAACAGAACGGATGGTCAGGAATTCCTCAATCTGATCGCCAAGGTTTCCCCAGATGTGGCCAAATCCAATGCCGCAAAAGGGCAGGGGCTAAAACAGTTGGTAGCCCTTTCCAAAGGCGATAGCAAAACCATCACACCACAGACTCAGAAACGGATCTGGAAGCAAGTCTGTCAGTTCCTGGGTTGGGCAATCGACGAAGGGCATCTTGGCGAGCATTGTTTTGGTTCACTGAAAGTATTGGGCAAGGCGTCTGTGCAAAGTTATGCGGTTATGTCTGACAAGGAAGTTACTGAAGTGCTCAATGCAAATGACCCTGATCTCATGTCGATACTGTCGCTTTGCCTGCTGTCAGGGCTACGATCAGGGGAAGCTTGCGGTCTGCTTGCAGAAGATCTGATCACCAAGGGTAATCTGGGTGTTTTTATCAGGGTCAGGCCGAACAGGATCAGGCGTCTCAAGTCGGTAAGCGCAGAACGTGAAGTACCACTGCACGATCTGTTGTTGCCGATCATTCAGGGACTACCAAGCCAAGGGCCGTTGTTTCCGAACCTATCGGTAGACAGGATAACCAAACGGTTCACCCTGCTAAGACGAAGGTTAAACCTGACCCGCCCAGGGCTGGTGTTCCACTCAAGCCGCAAGTGGTTCATTACGCAGTGTGAGCGGACAGGTGTACCAGAGCACTTCACCGCTAGTATCGTTGGGCATCAGTCTGCCCGTTCGGAAAACAAACTCACCTATGGGCTTTACTCAGCCGGGATCAGTGACGCCCAGAAGCGGGAAATTATTGATCAAGTAAGCCTGCCAGTTGGTGTACGGATATGAGCCAGTGTGGTCCAATTCCTGATATTGATGACTTTGAAGAGCGCGCAGCAATTGCTCAATATGATGGCGGTTTATCACGCAGACAGGCAGAAGATCTGGCAGCCCAAAGACAAGGCTTTAGCGATGCAGAGGCTTACTGGCAGTGGTTGGCTGAGTATGTTCTGAAGCGGCGTTAATCCTGATAAAGACCACAAAAACACCCCGTCTGGATGCCCTTTATGGGTGTTCGGACGGGGTATCGCTTGCATTTATTTTTTGCACTGCCAAATCGTATTTCTGTCGAATTGTCTTCTGGATTGTCGACGGTAACGGCCCAAACCGACCGTTAACCAAGGCCGTTCAGTGCTGCGCGAACAGCCCACATTGCAGACGTTCATACAGATGACACCTCGGTGATAGGTTGAGCGCTAATTTTAAAAAACCAAACCGCTCGAACGGCTCCATAGTTAATTGGCGGCTCAAAGTAAAAAACCTTTGTAACTGCTATTACGCCTAGAAAGCTTCGTTAACGTTTGATATTTAATCCGAATGATAGACCATATGAAAATCAAAAGTGCTCGCCTTAAAGCCATTCGTAAAGACCGGAAAATCGGGCGACCAAAACTGGCGAAATTGTCAGGCCTTACCGAGCGAAAGTTGGCGAAAATTGAAGCGGAAACCTCATCTATCCTTCCGCATTCGACAGTCGCAATACTCTCGGACGTACTCCAAGTGCCAGAGCCGACACTTACGGGCGATTTTCCACTGAATGAAGAAGACCTAAAACCTCTTACAAAATCACAATGTACGAGTGGTTGCTGTAGTTAAGCTACGACGTAGCGAAGACTGACTCATTCGAATGACCAGCTGATCTACACTTCACAGCCCCAAACCTCAAAAAACCTAATTTACGTTCAACATCTCAGCTCAAAGCGTTTGTCAGAAACACTAAACTGATGAGCAAGATCAGAGATCCGGTGAATACCTGTAACGTTGGTAGAACAAACTGGACTTTGCAGTTTGCATTGGGCGAAACGAGCACGAATTTTCGCGCCGTTACGCTAGACACTGCGACTATACTTATCAGCATTTCGGTTCCAAGGCCCATCACCAAAACCGCCAGCGCTCCAGCGAGCAAGATATCCATCTGCCAAGTGATGACCAAAAGGAAAATCGCGCCAGTACAGGGGCGGATGGCGATGCTCAGCACGAGAACAACTGCGTTGCGAAGGGACTTAACGCTCGCCGCCTCTTGCGCTGTTGGGCCATGAGAATGACCGCAGCATTCATGATCTGCGTGGGAATGGTGATGGTGATCATCATGGGTGTGATGCGCCGTTTTGCCGAGCGTGCGTGTACCACGCCAAATGTTAATCACTCCGATTACAGCGATCGCGAGATAGCTTGCAGGGGCGCGGAAATCTTCCGCAAAAGCTGTCATTTGATGAGCGGTCGTTTCGATCAACAGGAAACCGCCATAGACTAAGGCAATGGCCCAAAGTGCCTGTGCCACGCTAGACGCAACAGCGAGCCCCATTAGGCGCGCGCTTGAGATCGACGTGCCAAGACCGACGCCACCTACCAGGTACTTCCCATGCCCAGGTCCAAGTGCATGAACGAACCCATAGGCAGCTGTCGCACTTAAAAGGGTCACATATGCGCTTGCCTCGCCAGCTTTGAGCGCACGCACGCCCTAAGCCATTTGGTTTTGAAAACCGCGCTGCGCGTCGACAGCCCAGATTGAAACGCGGCTTAGGTCGAGGAAGAGGTAGATCGCAAAAGCCGCAAGAATTGCGAGGCTGACATAAAGTGCTATGCGCATGTTACAGAAATCCTATCCGCAAAAAGGGCACCAACTTGATCATTCTCAGGGGTTTCTTCCCTGCTAATCTTGGCCAACGCAGCCTTAAGATCAAGATCTTGAGCATCAGGATTGAAAGGCATGACGCTCGCACTGCAGGTCTCTGCCGCGCCCAAAAAATTGCGGCTCCTTGGTGATAGAAAAGGCATAGAAATAGGTTGATTCATAAAAGGCAACGCGGGTCGAGACGCGGCTTAGATCAAGAGGTGTTTCAAGCGTGCGTCTAAACGTGAGTTGCAGTTTGCCATCGATCAAATGCGCATCGAGATCACTCGGCCATTTCAGATCTACGCGTTCGCCTTCGGCAAACAAATGCGCGGAACCATCAAAGTCACTGGGCCATGTGCTGCGAAGTTGCACTAATTTTTGCCGTGTTTCTTTATCCAAGCCACCATTTTCATTCAGAGACATTTCATAGGATGAAAGAATGTAGCGTGTCTCAAATGCGTCGTTGACCTAAGTCACTTGCAATGCTTCAAGCGTGCTATTTTCGGAGAGTATAAAATCGACCCCTCCATCTACAAACACATGCGGATGCGCTTGAAATGGCGCCGCACATGCGAAGACTGCGCTGCACATAGCCGCAAAGCTATTGAGCTTGGTTCCGGCAAGCCGGCCGCTCTGTTTGAACACCCTAATAGACATCAGTTTGCGGCGTCATCTTCTTAAACGGGGTCGAGCACAAGGACCAAACGGGACGCGCCCGTGCCTTCGATCGGAGGTGAGCGGTGAAGCAGTTTTGACGCTGGGTTCTCAGGCCATCGCGTGCCGCGCAAGACGATAGGTGAACCAGTTGGCACAGTGTTGATATGTTCTGGGTCAGAGGTGTCTGTCGCCGTGCCATATTGCGTACCTGTCCCGCGATAGGTGCAGATCAAGCGTGCTGTTAGGGCGTCGATATGAAACTTGCGGCACGCGTTTGTTGTTACAACATCCAGTCGGAAACGCACATAGGGCGCATTCATAGTGCGCGCGAAAGACGTCGCCAATTTGGTAACATCCTCAATAAAAGCATCGCGCTGTGTGCATGCAGGCGTCTCTGCGATCTCGCAAAGGTGTTCCAGCGCGCTTCGTACCTTGTTCGGCTGTAAAACCACGCGCGCACTTGGAAGCTGGGACGGATCCAGTGCCGCAATCCAAGGCACGAAATGATCACTGTGCTGACGTCGAAAGACAGCCGCGGCGCAATGCGGTTGATGGATCGCGGACAGCCCTTCGAGCGTTGTGACGTCTGCTACACCAATCACAGCAGTGTCCAAACGATCTGCGACTTGAGTCATGCCGCGTCCTCAACTCTGCGCCAGCTGGGAAACGGGTCAGGCATATCGAGGGGAAGCATGTCTGGCCCAGTCGCGAGCTCATCCGATACCAAGCACGCGTCGAGTTTGGACTTGAGAGCAGGCCAATCAATATCTGCGCCGATAAACACCAACTCTTGCCGGCGATCCCCCCAAGGTTCTGACCAGTGCTCATCCAGATAGGTTTGAACCGCCCCTTGATCAGGCCACTTTTCTTTAGGAACAGACGCCCACCATGTGCCGATTGGCTTCACGCTCGACAAGGAACCAGCAAGTGAGAATTCCGCGACCCACTCAGGGCGGGTTGCTATCCAGAAATGACCTTTGGCGCGAATAACACCCGGTAGCTCGCCATTGAGCACGGCGAGCACTTTCTCGGGCACAAAGGGCTGGCGCGCACGGTACACAAAGCTCGCTACGCCGTATTCTTCAGTTTCGGGCACATGATCGGCAAAGCCATAAAGCTCTTTCGCCCACATTGGATGTTCATGTGCTTTCTCAAAATCAAACAGACCTGTGTCTAAAATTTTGTTGGCTGCCACTTCTGAGTGATTGGCCTCAATAATTTCAGCATCCTTGTTCAAGCTGCGAATAATCTTGCGCGCAGCGTCGATTTGGCTTGGCGTTGCATCATCCACTTTGTTCAGAATGACGACATCTGCGAATTCTATCTGATCTGTGAGCAAGTGAACCAATGTGCGTTCATCTTCTTCGCCCATGATCTCACCGCGATCGCGTAGAAAATCGTGGCTGGAAAAGTCATTGAGTAGGTTCACAGCATCGACCACCGTCACCATCGTATCCAGACGTGAGACATCTGCGAGGCTATCGCCAAACTCGTCGCGAAAATCAAAAGTCGCAGCGACGGGTAGCGGCTCAGAGATGCCCGTGGATTCAATCAAAAGGTAGTCAAAGCGCTTTTCCGCAGCGAGACGGCGTACTTCGTCAAGCAAATCGTCACGCAGCGTGCAGCAGATGCAACCATTGGACATCTCTACAAGCGTTTCATCCGTGCGAGATAGCTCTGTATCTGCGCGCACAAGGTCAGCGTCGATATTCACCTCTGACATGTCATTGACAATCACGGCGACGCGCCGCCCTTCTCGATTGTTGAGAACACGGTTTAAAAGTGTCGTCTTTCCTGCGCCAAGAAAGCCAGAAAGAACGGTTACGGGGAGACGGGTGTCGGTCATTGGATGTCCTAAAGTTTAGCTACAGGTTTCGGAATCTCATCTTGATGAAGCGCATGTGCGCGCAGCATGTTGAGGCTCGCCTGTAGCTCATGTCGGGTGAGATCGCGGGCAATCACAACAATGCGGGAGCGGCGATCATCGGATGGCCAGCTTTTAAGTTGAACAGGCGGATCAAACGTGTGTTGCACGCCGTGAAAAACGAAGGGCATGTCGAGGCCTTCTAGAAAAACAATTCCCTTCACACGTAAGATGTCCGGCCCGCGCAACGCGATCAAAGTATCGAGCCAAAGATCAAAGGCAACATCCGCGATAGGCTCTTCTAAAATGATAGAGGCAGATTCAATCCGAGTATCATGCTGAGCGGGGCTGACCGGTGTCGCCTTGCTCGGTGCTAGGCCAGATAGATTAGCAAAGAGGTCTTCCGCGGTCTCACTCGCACCGATCGTCCAGCTTAAGACGTCCGGTTTCTCAGCGTTCGCGCGTAGCGCACTGAGATCCCAGATTTGTTTTGAAATGCCTTCGCCGTGAATGGCATGAACGATCCGCACGCTCGGGTTTAAATCACAAAGGCGGCTTTCAAACTTTTGGATTTCGAAAGGCGTCACAAGGTCGGTTTTGCTTAAGATAATCAGATCGGCCATCGCCACTTGGGAGACGGCTTCGAATTGCGCATCCAGCGTCGCGGCACCGTTTGCGGCATCTGCAACGGTAACAATGCCATCCATCCGTGTGTTTCGCGCGAGATAGCTATCAACAAGCAACGTTTGCAAAATTGGCCCAGGGTCAGCGAGGCCGGTTGTTTCGATTACGATGCGTTCGAACTCAAATATTCCCGCATCCCGTCGCTCTAGGAGGTTTGCGATAGTCTTTGAAAGGTCACCGCGCACAGAACAACACAGACACCCGGATTGCATCAACGTGATCTCTTCACGGCTTGTCTCTATCAAATCATGATCAAGACCCGCCTCGCCAAACTCGTTCACTATAACAGCCACGCGTCCCGATGTATTATCGGCGAGAACGGCATTCAACAAAGTTGTTTTACCTGCTCCGAGAAAGCCCGTGAGCAAAGTTACCGGGACGCGTGTCTTTTCCATTTAGTTGCTCAATGCTTTGGAAAGCGTTTCCGCATTGTGACGCATCATATCAAGGTAGGTCGATGCCGGACCGTTAGAGTCTGACAAAGCGTCCGAATAAAGTGTTCCACCGATTGTTGCGCCCGTTTCGCTTGCGATTTGCTGCAAGAGGCGATTGTCGGCGATTGCTTCTACGAACACTGCGGAGATACCAACGGCGCGAATTTGCTCGATCAACTCGGCGACATCGGCGGCGGCAACTTCACTTTCTGTGCTCAGACCTTGGGGCGCTTCGAATGTAAGGCCATAGGCATCCGCGAAATAGCCAAACGCATCATGTGATGTCACGACCGTGCGCTTGTCTTCAGGCACTGCGGCCATCATTGCACTGACATCCACATTGAGCGCTTCGATTTCTGTCACATAAGTCGCGCGGTTTGCGTAGTAATCTGTGGCATTCTCCGGATCAGCTTTGGCAAGGCCCACTGTGATGTTGTCCACATAGGTCACTGCATGTGTCAGGCTCTGCCATGCGTGCGGATCGAATGCACCGTGATCGTGGCCTGCATGAGCGTCATGATCATCGTGCCCACCCTCATGTTTATCGTGCTCGTCTTTGTGGTCATCATGGCCTTCGTCAGCGTGATCTTTATGATCCCCATCCTCGGCGTGCTCATCTTTATGATCTTCGTCCCCGTGATCGCCTTCGTGATCATCATGCTCATCTTTGTGCTCATTATGATCGCTGGGTTCATCGCCGTGCTCGTCAAAAGCAAGGGCTTCGATTCCATCAGTTGCAACAACCAAGGCACCATCAAATGCGGCTGCTTCAGCCAAGCGCTCTAGCCAGCCCTCAAAGTCGAGACCGTTTACAAACATCAGGTCTGCTTCTGCTACTGCGCGCGCAGCTTGTGGCGTTGGCTGGTAGACATGTGCGTCACCGTCGGGGCCGACAAGTGTTGTGACTGCGATATGCTCGCCGCCAATGCGTTCGACCATATCACCCAAGATCGAGAAGGTTGCGACGACTGGGATGGGTTCCTTGGCCCAAGTGGTGGTGGGAAGTGTCAAAGCCAAAGCAGCGAGGGCACTGACAGAGGTTAGCAAAATACGACGAGAGAACATGAGTTTCCTTTCAGGATTCAAAATGACGGCGCGGTAGGTTTTGGACGACAAGCCCCCCAACCGGACCAAAAATAACCGAGAGGCCATAGACGATACCCGCAACGAGAATGATCGCAGGGCCGGATGGCAGGCTGTAGTGGAACGACAGAAGTAAACCGGTGAAGCTCGACAACAGGGCGATCAAGGCAGCAGCGGCTATCAAGGCACCGATCCCGTTGGCCCAAAACCGTGCAGCAGCTGCGGGTAGAATCATGATGCCAACCGCCATCAATGTTCCCAGTGCGTGAAACCCACCGACGAGGTTCATCACAACCAAAGCCAGAAAGCCAAAATGCGTGATCGCACTAAGTTTGCTGACTGAGCGCAGAAAATGCGGGTCAACGCATTCAAGCACCAGAGGGCGAAATAGGATCGCAAGGATGAATACCGACAAGCTCGCGAAGGAGCACAAGAGAATAAGCGCGGCATTGTCGAGGGCCAGCACCGTGCCGAACAGGACATGCATTAGGTCTACATTGCTGCCCCGTGTCGAAACAATCAGCACGCCGAGCGCAAGTGAGATCAGATAAAAAGCAGCAAGGCTTGCGTCTTCGCGCAGTGTGGTGACACGCGCTACAAATCCAGAGGCAAGCGCAACCACCATCCCTGCGATCAAGCCACCAATAGTCATCGCCCCAAGCGATAGACCCGACGCAAGATAGCCGATCGCAGCGCCCGGCAAAATCGCATGCGCCATCGCGTCACCCGTTAGGCTCATGTTTCTTAGCATAAGAAACACACCGACTGGTGTTGCCCCAACTGACACGGCTATGCACCCGAGCAGCGCACGACGCATGAACCCAAAATCGGCGAAAGGCGCGATGATCAAATCCCAAATCATGATGCATCCTTGCCGCAGATATGTGGCGTGCTGGCACAGGCTTCGCACATTTGGCGTGCGCGGAATTGGTTCTCGGAGGTCAGAACCGTGTCGGTTGCTCCATGCGCGACCAGCTCACGCGCAAGCATGAGCGTAGATGGAAAATGCGCGCGCACTGTTGCGTCATCATGCAGTACGGCGATCACGGTGCGGCCTTCGTCGTTCCAGCCTTTGATAACATCCAATAGATCAGCCATTGTTTTGCCATCGATTGCTGTAAATGGTTCGTCCAGTAGAATAAGGTTAGCGTCCTGCAAGAGAAGCCGTGCAAACAAAGCACGCTGCATTTGCCCCCCTGAGAGCGAGCCGATAGATCGCCGCTCAAACCCAGTTAGGCCAACCGCGGACAAAGCGGTGTCTACAAGTTTGCGGCCTTTGCGGTTGAGCTGGCCAAACGCCCCAATCTCGCGCCAAAGCCCCATCGCCACCAGATCAATAACGCTCATTGGGAATGTACGGTCAATCTGCGATTGCTGCGGGAGATAGGCAATGTCTTCGGCTTTCACACCGCTGATTTCAATGCGCCCTTCCAACGGGACCAAAGCGCCAGTGACGCCTTTCAAGAGCGTCGATTTGCCCGCACCATTTGGCCCGACGACAGCGGTTAAGCTGCCACTGACAATGCTGGTTTCAAGATGATGAACCGCAGGGTAGCGATCATATCCAAGTGTGAGGTTTTGAAATGTAAGTGCTGGCGTCATATCGCCCCCGGAGTGGCCGTAGCCCATAAAAAGCCCAACCACAAAAGCGCTGAAATCACTGCTGCAATGCCGATGCGCGGCAACACGCCGACCAGAATGAGGCGGAAAGTACGAAGTTGATCACTCATTTTGGTGCTTTCTCGCTCGTGCATGAACCGCAGGTTCCATGAACCTCGATCATATGACGTTCGGCCACAAAACCGGTTTGTCCAATGTTTGAAGAAATGTCGGCAACAAGGTCGAGCGCAATGGTCTCTTCTACGGTGCCACAGTCGTCACAAATGGAAAGGATCGGCGCATTCTGATGATCGTCATGCTGACACACAACATAAGCGTTCAAAGATTCTAAACGATGAATCCGACCACCATTCACCAGAGCGGAAAGGGCACGATACACTGTTGGCGGTGCGATCTTCGCATTGGTTTTTTTCAACTCATCTAGCAAGCCATAGGCCGAAATCGGTTCGGATTGCATGCCGAAGATGCTAAGAATCTCCGCTCGCAGCGCTTCACCCCGTTCACCCATTTTGCCTCTCCAATCATCAACTTCAGTATTTGTTATGTTATAACATTACAAATAGCAAGGCGACATTTTGGTAAGCACTTCTGATGAAAAGCGCTGCTTGGTTCTGCAGCCTGTTAGATTTGGAAATTTAGACTAACGACCTAATATGTTTGAATTTTCATGCCAAGTAATCGAGAGGCGGCCCTCAGCCACTGGTCTTGGTGAGATCGAATTCCGACTTGCCTTTGGCCTGTGCGTCAGAATTATTCAGAATTAGCAAATTTTGTTGAAGCGCTCAAAAGGGCAGTAATGTCCACGGTGTGATTCTAAGCCCCATCGTTTTGTTAAGACCCGCTTGAATGTCCAGATCTCCCTTCATGCAGCGACGAGCGTACGCAGCGCAATTTCAACAGGTCCGATGTGGACTCATTAAATCATGAGATCGTTCGCAGCATTTGTGAATTTAACAACTCGTTGAACGGCAGCTTTCGCAAAACCGCTCGCCAGTCAGTGCACTCGCAATGAAGGTCCGCTTTCCGCCATTAGTGTTGTAGACTGCGATCGCCACGATCATTTCGTAATTCCCCCTAAAACTTTCCTTACCCAACTACCTGATCAACTGGCTCACTTTTCAGCACCCCGAGAGTAGGCAAGGTTACTTTAATCGCCCGCTTTGTTTGCAACCTTCTTTCCTACCCACCCAATGCGTCCAGAGAACCAAAACTAACCAACAATTTGATAAGACAGCGAACCTTGACCGGCAATCTAGTCAGGTTCGCAATTTGGTTCACCATCAATGTGGCTCACGTCTTCTTGTTTTTCCAATAGGGAAAGCTCAGGTTTGTTTGCAATTTCCGTTTCGTATTATCATAAGGGTTAGCTAGATTATTTTACCTTTAAGAATATGTTTTTAATGCATAAATCATCCCTCAGGGGCGAAATTCGAAATCTGATTAAGCTAAGTAATTATAAAAAATAGATAAATTGCATCAAAAGCATATTTGGAGGTTGCTTTGAGTGGTGATACCGCCAAAAATCGATGAGTGATTATGCGTCCTTCACCTGATCCTCATGCTCCACATCTACAAAAAAAGCATCGTGAATAGGCAGGAAGACAATGTTGCGAAACTTCAGATCAAGCAATGCGTTCACAAACGGCCACCATTACCTTTGCCTCCCGATTTCATACTTGAACGCCCTATTCAGAAGCGTTCAAATATGGCCGAAGGAACGGAAATCTAATTGCACTGAGAGCCAATTTTTGGTGAACCAAATTGCGAACCACTTTTGTTGATTAGTCGAACCCAAGTGGATATTAATATTACTTATAAACAACAGGTTAAACTGCTATCTCGGCTCCGTGTGGGGGCGCCATTTTTCACATAAAATCAATAAGATACTAGCTTTTTGAATTTGTCGGATTTCGTGCCAAAAAAATCCGAGAGCATATAGGAAGCAGGTTTAGGTAAATTTTGTGTTGCAGTAGAATCACAACTAACGAATTTTATACCGAGCCCAAACTTAAGCGAATTGTTTAAACGCTTGTCCGGCCCTTAGCTGCCGTTCGATACTTTTCAACTCGAGCTCTAAAATCTTCCCGAAGCAGACAGTGGTGGTAAATTTCTATTATTTGGCACTTTAACGTCAACTAGGAGATAAATCTGCGCTTCGCTACAGCTGACAGCATGTCTGCTGTTGGCGGTTTAGATCTCCTATTTGTTGCATCAAACGCATTGATCACGATCGCTTTGTTGCGTTAAGCATCGAGTATGCAAAGCCTTGACCCAAGACAAACCTCCTGCTTCCTGACCGCAGTTCAGTGTGGAACGCTGCGTGCCGCCGCTGAACAACTCGCTTTGGAGCCTTCAACCGTTAGTCGCAACATTTCTACGCTCGAAAAAGTGTTGGCAACGACACTAGTCGAACGTGGACGGCTTGGTGTCCGCGCGACAGAGGCAGGCGAATTGTTAATCTCCTTTCTTTCACAGCAAGAAGGCGCGCTTGATCTACTTCAATCTGAATTTGATGCTATTGCAGGAATGAAGCGCGGCAACGTTTCGATTGCTGTTGGTGAAGGTTTTGTTGGCGATCTCTTCGACAACGCACTGGCAGCATTCTCTTTGGCCTTCCCAGATATCACATTTTCACTGTCGGTTGGATCAACTGAGGATGTCGTACATCAAGTTACCTCGGAGCAGGCGCATCTGGGATTGGCATATAATGTCCCTAAGACCCCGCTGGTGAGGGTTCAAACCTCTTGCGCGCAACCACTTGTGGGGCTGGTAAAAAGCGGCGGATCATATGACAACGAACAACCGTTTTCATTGGATGACCTTGCTGAGATGCCATGTGCAGTTCCCCCAAAGAGTTTTGGGATTGGAGCGATGATTACCGCCGTCGAAGCAAAACAAGGGGTGAGGTTGCGCGCGGTGGTCGAGACCGGATCGATCGCTGCTTTAAAGGCGTTTGTGCGCAACGACATGGGCTGTACAATCTTGCCAAGGTTCGTTGTTGAAAGCGAACTTTCCGCAGGGCTGATGGTTGCGCGTTCGATCCCTCGTGCGGTTTTCCAAGATGGGAAATCGTCTCTTATTCGCAAAGAAGGTCGAAAGCTTCCGCAGGCGGCCCAGCTTTTGCTCAAGCATTTGAAATCTATGTCCGCATTTACTTGAATCTTTTCGTTGCATTCAGCGCAACGAAGAGATTCATCAGTTGATATTTATTGCGCCAAGCGAATGCGGCATAGTCGCGAAAACACATGTAAGGATCAGTGGCAATGCGGCTTGGAATTATCGGATGCGGAAACATGGGCGGCGGCATGGCGTCCCAGCTTGGCAAAAACGGGTTTGAAGTGACCTGTTTTGATCCAATCCCTGAAATCAGCAGTAGAATGGCGACCCTTGGTGCAACCACGGCCGCTTCTGCTGGTGCATTGGCCAAAGCCTGTGACGTTATCATTCTTTCATTGCCAAAGGCCGCCGTGGTCGAGGCCGTGATGGCCGAAATTTTACCCGATATTCAGGCTGGCACAGTTATTTTAGATGCCTCAACGTCTGAGCCTGCAACGTCTCAAGCCATGTGTGCTAAAGGCGCAGAACATGGGTTTGCCTTTGTTGATGGTCCTGTAAGCGGTGGCCCGGAGGCGGCCAATGCGGGAACGATGACGATGTTATTGGGCGGCGACGCTGACGCGATTGAAACGATGCGACCTGCCTTGGATATCATTACCTCAAAGACGGTTAAGGTTGGTGATTCAGGTGCGGGTCATGCCGCCAAAATTGCGAACAACATGCTGTGTGCGGCCAATCTTGTCTTGGTCGGTGAAGCGATCCGTTTGGGTCAGGCCGCTGGGGTCAGCCCCGCAGACCTGTTGGAAGGGATCAATGCAGGGTCTGGTCGCAGTGGTGTAAGCGAAGTCAATTTCCCTAAATGGGTATTGAACGACGCGTTTGATTCTGGCTTTACGATGGGTCTGATGCGCAAAGACGTGGGCCTTGCGCTTGATCTAGCTAAAAATTCAGGTGTTGATCTGTGCGGCTTTGAACAGATCGCAAACATCTGGCTGAATGCATCGACTGACATTTCCGACAGCGATGATTTCAATGCAATTGTAAAACACAATCCAAAGGGCGTTTGAGATGTCAGAACGTAAACAAAAACTACTCGAAGCGATGGCTGCTCTTGGGCTTGGCGCGCATCCAAAAAGCCTGATCAACGGCGTTTTGACCGAGGGAACCGGAGCAGACGTACAACTGATTGATCCCTTCACCGAAGAGGTCTTGCTCACCTATCCTGATGCGGGCGAAACGTTGGCTGATAAGGCTTGTGACGCTGCACAAAATGCGCAGGTCGGTTGGGCAAAGGTTATCTCCGCTGCCGCGCGGGGTCAGGTGATGCAAGACATCACGCGGGCGGTTAGTGCGAATGTCGAACCACTGGCCACCATTGAGGCGATTGTCGCAGGCAAGCCGATCCGTGATTGCCGGATTGAAGTCACCAAGGTCGCAGAGATGTTCGCATATTATGCAGGCTGGGCCGACAAAATGCATGGCGAGGTTATCCCCGTGCCGTCTGGTCACCTGAACTACACGCAACGCAAACCGCTTGGTGTCGTATTCCAAATCACGCCTTGGAATGCACCTATCTTCACTGCTGGATGGCAAATCGCGCCAGCCATTGCGACAGGCAATGGTGTGGTGATCAAGCCTAGCGAATTGACACCAATCACAACTGTCGCCCTCGTTAAACTTGCAGAAAGCGTCGGCTTGCCTGTTGGTTTGGTTAACGTGCTTTGCGGTTTGGGTCCAACATCAGGACAGGCCGCAATCGCGCACGCGGCGGTCCGCAAAGTTGTCTTTGTTGGCTCACCGGAAACGGGTAAGCGGGTGGCGGTTGCCGCGGCCGAAGCGTTGAAGCCCGCCGTACTGGAACTTGGTGGTAAGTCTGCGAACATCGTCTTTGACGACGCCAATCTCGAACACGCATGTCTTGGAGCCCAAGCGGCGATCTTTTCTGGCGCGGGACAAAGTTGTGTGGCTGGGTCACGTCTGCTCGTGCATAAATCCGTTCACGCAGAGTTGGTCGAGATGCTGTCCAAGGGCATGAACAACATCAAACTGGGCGACCCACTGGATGAAGCCACAGAAGTTGGCCCGATCAGCAACGCCCGCCAATTCGCGCACGTCAGCGATATGGTGGCACTTGCTAAAAACGAAGGCGCGTCGGTTCTCACGCGTACCGATATCCGAAAACAAGGCTACTTCGTGCCGCCAACCATCCTGAACGGATTGTCCAATGCAGCAAAGGCGGCGCAGCAGGAAATATTTGGCCCGGTCGTCACTGCGATCCCGTTCGAAGACGAAACCGATGCTATCGCGCTCGCTAACGCCACCGATTTTGGACTGGCTGGTGCTGTGTGGACTGCAGATGTAGGACGTGCACACCGAATGGCCGACGCTGTGCGTGCGGGTACGTTTTGGATCAACAGCTATAAGGCGATCCATGTCTCCTCACCTTTTGGCGGTTCACTTAATTCTGGTTTTGGGCGTTCTAGTGGAACGGATGCCTTGATGGAATACACCTCTGCCAAGAGTGTCTGGCTTGACAGCGCACCAAAACCGCGCATCGCTTTCGGGTATGTTTCTTGAAAAGGAGAATTGATGAAACTGGTTGATGACGTCCAAGCATTACTGAACGGTAACCCTCAATTGGCGCAGGTGCTTAATCTCAGCGCCTTTGAGAATTTCCCACAATTGGCAGGGGCTTTGTTCAGTCAGCTTTGCAACAGCGCTACCATTGGGGACGTCGTTCATTCGGTCTATGCTTCAGATAGCCAGCTGGTGGAGACAACCCTCTATGATATTGCCGAAACCGCGCGTCGTAATTTTGAACCAGGCGGCCAGTCGGCGACACTGCTGTTCTCGCGGGGTGTGCAGGCAATCATGGCGCATCGCGTTGCACACAAACTTTGGGTGGACGGTGACACAAACTTATCTCTCGCGATCAAGGTCAGTTCCGGGCGGGCATTCGCGACAGACATTCACCCTGCGGCAAAGATCGGCGCAGGGCTGTGGCTTGACCACGGCTTAGGCTTTGTTGTCGGTGAGACGTCCGTGATCGGTGAAGACGTATCGATTTGGCACAACGTAACCCTTGGCAGCACACTGAATGATAGTGGTGCACATCGCCATCCACATGTTGGCTCAGGTGCGGTGATCGGTGCAGGAGCCATCCTATTGGGCGGCATCACCATCGGGTCGCATGCCAATATCGCAGCGGGTTCAATTGTTGTGGAGGACATCCCCGAGGGCATGGTTGCTGTTGGATCAAAGGCCAGCTTGCGGGGCCCGGCACGCGTCAGTTTTGTTCAAACAAAAAGAATATCCTCATGAACGCCTCTTTTGGAATTGATCACCCGCTGCTTGCAACCCACGATATAGATGCGCTACGCGAACTCCTGATATCTTTGGGCTTCAACATGACGGCCATCGGGAAGCATCCGTGGGGCACAAGTACGAGCCTTGCGATGTTTGACGGATGCCTCCTCGAGATCATGGGCATCTATGATGACACCTTGCTGGACAAAGTGCCTGCGGGGGATTTTCGGTTCGGACGGCATGTCTATGAGCATTTGAATATCCGCGAAGGCGTAGCCCTATCTGCTCTGCACAGCACAAATTCAGTGGAGGATGCTAAACATGCGGAGAAAGCCGATTTAGTTGTCGCCGGACATTTAGAATTTGGCCGCGATGTAATCCTGCCGGACGGTACCCAGGGGCGCACAAAAACCACGCTGGCGCTAATGCCCGATACCAACTTCCCACGATTGTCGTTCTTTCTATGCCAACAACATCGCCCCGAACTTATCTATGTGCCTGAATGGCTAGAGCACCCGAACACAGTCAACGGCATTTGTGGGGTGAATATTGTTGCACATGAAAGGCACCATGCAGCCCTCAAGACACAGTTAGGTGGCTTGTACAAAAGCTTCGAGGTTTTGAAAGGCGGCTTTCAATACCAGACGGCCAATGGCGTGCTAAGGGTACTAAACACTGTTGCCTTGGAAAACGACATTGGATCTCTTACCGATCAAGTCCGCAACGAAGACACCCCAAGTATCGCCGGAATGGACTTCACAACCGGCGATCTGAGTGTACTCTTGGATTACATTATCAAAAGTGAAGTCGATCATTGTGCTGTCGAAAACGGTGTGGTTTTGACCAATCAATCTCTTACAGCCAATACAATCATGCGCTTCTTTGAGCGTCAGTAAGGTTCACAATAAAAGACTGTTTAGAGAACGAAACCTCATAAAGCTGAACAATCAACATTTCACTCAACGCTGCCGGCCCATTCCTGCCGTTCGCGAGTGTACTCGAATGCCGCACTAGCGGCCCGCATTGCGGACATTGGCTGCAACTGCAAAATCTGATGCTCAGCGAATTCACGGTGTGCGGGACATTCCAGACTTTGACGACTTTTTTAGTAACGGCTGCTTCCAGAATTTGGCGACCCACGCGTTTGTGACATATGCATTGAGCAGTGGCGCTTTGCCATCGAAGAAAATCATGTTGTTTGATAATTAGACTGTGATTGTTCTTACGGTATCGACGAACCTTTTCACGGTGTCTGAATTCCCCGATTTTCGAAAAGCAATATAGAGTTCAATTTGGTTTTCGCATGGTTCAAACGGGACGAAGGAAACACCCGTCGGGGCGATATTCTTGACCCAGGCAGGGGCCAATGCGATTCCGAGACCCTGAGCTACAAACTGCAACATTGTGGACTTATCAATGATCTCGCAGACAATGTTTGGTTGCGCCCCAATTTTCCGAAAACCGCTCCATAGGGCTTCGTGAAGGATCGGTCGGGCGTGCTTTGGGTAGCCGACAATCGGTTGGTCGGCGATATCGGACGCGGACAGAGTCGCAGCGCTGGACAAAGGATTGGTATCGGCAAGAACGACTAAAACCGGCTGGCGATGCAGCAGCTCACTGGTGACGAAATCGTCTTGTTGAGGGGTGCGCACAAAGGCCACGTCGGTGCGATGGCCGATCAACTCTTGCGCGTGTTGTTCGGACGACGCGGTTTCCAAGACCTGCACATGAACCTTTGGGTCCGCCTCGCGAAACGCGAGCAGAGCTTTGGGCAACAGCATTGAAATCGCTTCGTCGACACCACTGACGCGGATGTGGCGTAGGTCGGATTCGGCTGTGTGGCGCACGTTGGAGATCGACTTTTCGATATCAGCCAGAATCCGTTTTGCATCTTGAACAAACTCCGATCCCGCTTGGGTGAGGCTGACTTGCCGTGTCGTTCTGAAAAACAGCCGTGCACCAAGTTCATGTTCCAATGCAGAAATCCGTTCAGACAAGGCGGATTGGCTCAACCCCAACCGTTCGCCTGCCCGTCGGAAGTGAAGTTCTTCCGCGACGGCGACGAAGCATTCCAACTGTCTGATGTCCAATCTGTGTTTCCTTATTGGTCTACTTGATGACGCTGACCCGCATCTTGCTTTTTAATCCCGCCTCATATTCTCGGATCGCACCTGCATGTTCTAACGAGTCCAACGTGTCATCGCGCCCTCGGATCAGCGCTGTTTGTGTCGCGGGGTCCATCTCGAATGGCGCGTCAATGTCACCAGCTGTAATCGTGCGGTTAATTAGGTCAATTTCAATCTCGGCACCGTTGTCATCGTCGGCAAATCGTAAAAGTAAATCACGCGTCTGATGCGAGACAATCGGCAATGCCAATCCGTTTTTGCGGGCGTTGTCGTAGAATATTCCGGCGAAACTTGTGCCGATGCAGGCATCAATACCAAGCTGACGCATGCCCCAAACGGCGTGTTCGCGACTGGATCCACAGCCGAAATTGTCACCCACCACCAGAATATTGGCCTGTGTCCAAGGTGCCTTATTCAAGATAAAGTCAGGGCGCCGGGCCCCCTCGTTGTCAAAACGCAGATCGGCAAATGTGCCATCCGCCAATCCTTCGCGGGTGATCGTGATCAGGAACCGCTTGGGCATGATCACGTCCGTGTCGACGTTGGCCAGCGGCAAAGGTGCTGAGATTCCTTTGATTGTTTTTGTCATCTGCCCGTCTTTTCCTTGCCAGTCATTCATTTGAAATCTCGTACATCGGCCAGATGCCCCGCGATAGCCGCCGCCGCGACCATTGCAGGCGACATCAGGTGCGTGCGTGCGCCGCGGCCCTGTCGCCCCTCAAAATTCCGGTTGGTGGATGATGCGACGCGTTCACCGTCCATTGCAATGTCGTCGTTCATCGCAAGACACATGGAACAGCCCGCCTCGGGTCGCCATTCAAAACCAGCGGCCTCAAAAATTTCGCGCAAACCTTCGGCTTCGGCCTTGAGGCGCGTCATGGCAGAGCCCGGCACGACGATGGCTTCGACGCCTGCCGCCACATGCCGACCTGTCAGTATTTTGGCCGCCTCGCGCAGGTCTTCAATCCGGCTGTTGGTGCAAGAACCGATAAAGGCCGTGTCGATTTCAATCGACTGGGCTGACTGCCCCTCGGTTAGCCCCATGTAATTCAACGACCTAGCAAGAGCAGCCTTGGCTTTCGGAGTGACATAATCGGACGCGACCGGTACCTGTGCCGTGATCGGCACCGATTGATCCGGACTTGTGCCCCACGTGATCAGCGGTTCGATATCGCCCCCTGCAATCGTGACCTCTTTGTCAAAGACGGCCTCAAGATCGCTGTGCCAGCTCTCGCCGTTGTATGTAAACCGACCGCTATGAGAGTGGCCTTGCAATGCCGTTTCAGTGATCTCATCCGCTGCGATCAAAGCTGCACGCGCACCCAATTCAACCGCCATATTGCACACGGTCATCCGTCCGGCCATGTCGAGGTTTTGAGTAGCAGAACCTGCAAACTCAACCGCAAACCCATTGGCCCCACCTGCGCCGACGACTTGCACGACTTTCATGATGATGTCCTTCGCCGTCACGCCAGGTGCGGTATCGCCCTCGATCAAAACGCGCATCGTTTTCATACGTTTGTAGCGCAGCGTCTGGGTTGCGAGGACGTGTTCCACCTCTGACGTGCCAATCCCAAATCCCAACGCGCCGTATGCGCCGTAAGTTGTGGTATGGCTGTCGCCGCAGGCAATCAACATGCCGGGTGTGACTAACCCCTGTTCGGGAACCACGACGTGTTCAATGCCTTGCCTTTGGTCGCCCAAACCGTAAAAAGCGATGTCGTGCCTGGTGCAATTGGATTCCAGATTGTCGATTAGCAACTTTGAGGCCGCGTCATGGGGTTCATTGCTGCGGGTTGCGTTCACGTGATCGACCACGGCCAGATGTGCCTCTGGCCGCCAAACGTCCAAGCCCTTTGTATCGAGCCCCGAAAAAGCCTGCGGGCTGGTGTATTCGTTCATGATGTGGAAGTCGACATAGATCAGCATGTCGCCATCGGGCAGATCGCACACCTTATGGGCGTCAACCAGTTTGTCATAAAGTGTCCGGCTCATGCGTTTGCCTTTGAGTGAATAGGGTTACGGGCAAAGAAATCAGACATGCGCGCGGCGATGTCATCTGGGATTTCTTCGGCCATGTAATGTGTCGTGTCGAGTGTTTCGCCCTCAACCCTTTCAGCCCGCTGACGCCATAGGGTAAGCGCGTCAAAGCAAGTCTCAATCACACCGCGTTTCGCCCAAAGGGTCAGAACAGGCATGTGAAGTTTGCGGCCCTGATCTGCATCATCGTGTGTGATGTCGATTGTAGCGGCGGCACGGTAATCTTCACAGCTGGCATGAATGGCGGTGGGGTCAGCAAAGGCATTTAGGTATTCCGCCAATGCTTCGGGTGAAAACGGATTATCGCCGCGTGCCTGATTAAAGCACTTTAATTTCCAGAACCCTTCGGGATCTGCACCGATCATGCGTTCTGGTAGCGGGCTTGGCTGGGTCAGAAAGAACCAGTGCCAATAGGCATGCGCAAATGCAGCACTTGTATTGGCGTACATTTCACGAGTTGGCGCGATGTCGAGCAATGCCATGGCCGCGACACGGTCGGGATGGTCCAGACCCAACCGATGAGCGACCCGCGCACCGCGGTCATGGGCACCAATAAGAAACCGCTCATGCCCTAAACGCTTCATGATGGCGACGATGTCGTTCGCCATAACCCGCTTTGCATAAGGTGCGTGAACCGCATCAGACGCCGGCTTATCAGACCGCCCATAGCCGCGCAGATCGGGGCAAACAATCTGAAACGAACGGGCCAGAATCGGGGCCACGCTGTGCCACATGGCGGATGTCTGCGGATACCCGTGTAAAAGAACCAGCGGGGGCGCACCAACAGGTCCAGCGCGGCGGACGAACAACGTCGCACCATCGCCTGCGATACGCTCTTCCACAAAATCTTTGAACATTTCGACCCCCTTAGGATATGAATTTTTATCCACTATCTCAGATTAAATCAAAATGTTTAATCGGTAAAACTGATTAGTTATGCCGACTAATATTCATGCAAAACCACAGTAGTCTCTCCGACATAAGCCGTTCCAGAACAAATCAGAGGTACGGCAACAACGGTTCAACGGAGGAAAAAATGAAGTTTCTGCTAAGCACAGCACTATCCATGACATTGGCATTCAGCGCAACATCCGCAGTGGCGGCCTGCGACGAAGGCGAAATGGTTATCAAATTTAGCCACGTCACGAACACAGACAAGCACCCCAAAGGCATCGCGGCCACTTTGCTGGCTGAGCGCGTCAACACCGAGATGGACGGAACAGCCTGTATGGAAGTGTTCCCGAACTCGACCCTTTATGATGACAACAAGGTGCTAGAGGCGTTGCTACAAGGCGACGTGCAATTGGCTGCACCATCGTTGTCAAAGTTTGAAAAATTCACCAAGCAATTCCGTATTTTCGACCTGCCTTTCATGTTTGAAGACATCGAGGCTGTTGATGCGTTTCAAGCGTCTGAAGCAGGGCAAGCCTTGCTCGATAGTATGCAGCGTCGTGGCCTTCAGGGTCTTACTTTCTGGCACAATGGCATGAAACAAATGTCAGCCAACGTGCCATTGATGTCACCGACGGACGCTGACGGTCTAAAGTTCCGTGTAATGTCATCCGACGTTCTTGTCGCACAAATGGAAGCGATCGGTGGTAGCCCGCAAAAGATGTCTTTTTCTGAAGTATACGGAGCGCTTCAGCAGGGTGTTGTAGACGGTCAAGAAAACACTTGGTCCAACATTTACGGCAAGAAGTTTTTCGAGGTGCAGGACGGCATCAGCGAAACCAACCACGGGGTTATCGACTATTTGGTCGTGACTAACGCCGATTGGCTTGAGGGTTTGGATGCGAGTGTCCGTGACCAATTTCTGACAATTTTAGGCGAGGTCACTGAACTTCGAAACTCCGAGTCCTTCGCGGTTAACCAAGCCAACCGTCAGGCCATCATCGATGCCGGTGGCGAAGTACGCACCCTCACAGCAGAAGAGCGTTTGGCGTGGGTCAATGCCATGAAACCGGTATGGGAGCAATTCTCTGACGACGTCGGCCAAGATATGATCGATGCGGCACAGTCATTGAACGGCGGCAGTTAAACGGGCAATTGCCGAGGGCGGGTGATCTGCCCTCGGCACTCAAAAGGAGGTCCAAAATGGATCACACGAGATCGTTCTCTGATCGAATAGAAGAAACCCTAATTGCGGGCATCCTTGGCGTGATGACATTGATTACATTCGCCAATGTCGTCATGCGATACGGCTTCAATCAGAACATTCTTTGGGCGTTGGAACTAACCGTCTTTTTGTTCGGTTGGCTCGTTCTTCTCGGTGCATCTTATGCGGTCAAAAAAGGCGCGCATCTGGGCGTCGACATCGTTATTAACACGCTGGCACCAAGACCACGTCGCACGATGGGGCTGGCTGCGGTTGCCGTCTGTATCGCCTTCAGCTTGCTTATGGTGAAAGGTGCATGGGATTATTGGGCGAATTTCGCAAATCTTCCCGGTACCGAGGGACGCTGGTTCCCCCTTGGGTTTGAAGAAACCTACCGTGGCAAGGGTTGGTACGAGGTCAACGACATCCCTCATCCTGCGGTTTTAGGCTGGATGGAAACCGTTTTCAATGAAGGCGAAAATTACGAAAAAATCCCACGCTTGCTACCTTACCTTGTGCTGCCATTGTCAATGACGCTGATGCTGTTGCGTTTTGTTCAAGCTGCCTGGGCGCTTTGGACTGGTAAAACTGACCGCGTGGTGGCCAGCCATGAGGTTGAAGATGAAATTCAAGAAATCCGTGAACAAAGGCAGGGAGAAGAATAATGGAAGTCGTACTCCTCTTTACAATGGTCATCGGCTTGATGCTGATCGGTGTTCCGATTGCCATTTCGCTTGGCATGTCCTCGGTTCTTTTCCTGTTGGTCTATTCAGACAGCTCAATGGCATCCGTCGCACAAACCCTATTCAGCGCGTTTGAGGGGCACTATACCCTGCTGGCGATCCCGTTCTTTATCCTCGCATCGTCCTTCATGACGACAGGCGGTGTTGCCCAACGCATCATTCGCTTCTCTATCGCTTGTGTCGGACACTTGCCTGGCGGATTGGCGATTGCAGGCGTTTTCGCTTGCATGTTGTTTGCTGCCCTTTCGGGGTCTTCCCCCGCGACTGTCGTGGCAATCGGAACGATCGTGATCAGTGGGATGCGTCAGGTTGGATATACCAAAGACTTTGCCGCAGGCGTCATCTGTACAGCAGGAACATTGGGTATCCTGATCCCACCGTCCATCGTGATGGTAGTCTATGCTGCGTCGGTTGAGGTTTCGGTCGGTCGGATGTTTCTGGCAGGGGTCATCCCCGGCTTGCTCGCTGGTTTCATGCTGATGACTACCATCTATGTCATCGCAAAGATCAAGAACCTGCCCAAAGGCGAGTGGCTGGGCTGGGGCGAAGTCCTCGCCTCTGGCCGCGAGGCGGGCTGGGGCCTTTTCCTGATTGTCATCATCCTTGGTGGCATCTACGGCGGCATCTTCACACCAACCGAAGCGGCAGCGGTCGCAGCAGTCTACGCGTTCTTTATCGCGACGTTCGTCTACAAAGATATGGGCCCACTCGCAGATCGACAACCACGCAATCTGTCTGCGGCGGCAGTGAATGAAACCCCCGGCAGTTTATCATTGCGCCGCCGCCCTTGGGCAATCTTGACGGCGTTCTTCCATCCCGATACGCAACGCACCTTATTCGATGCTGGCAAGCTGACGGTCACGCTGCTGTTCGTGATCGCGAATGCGCTGATCTTAAAGCACGTTCTAACGGACGAGCAAATCCCACAGCATATCGCCAATGCGATGCTTTCTGCTGGTCTCGGGCCGGTCATGTTTTTGATTGTCGTCAACATCATCCTCTTGATAGGCGGCCAGTTCATGGAACCCTCGGGACTGCTGGTGATCGTGGCGCCATTGGTGTTCCCAATCGCGATTGAACTTGGCATAGATCCGATCCATCTGGGCATCATCATGGTCGTCAACATGGAGATCGGGATGATTACACCGCCCGTCGGGTTGAACCTTTTTGTAACCTCGGGCGTGGCTGGAATGCCAATGATGAGTGTCGTCCGTGCCGCACTGCCATTCCTCGCGGTGCTCTTTGTCTTCTTGATCCTGGTGACCTATGTGCCGTGGATTTCGACGGTCTTGCCCAACACATTTATGGGCCCCGAGATTATTACGAAATAGACGTGACCATGCGAGCAAATAACGGCGGTGTCAGTTTTGGCATCGCCGCTTTTCTTCTAACTTTTGCGAAACTGAACTTACCGTCGTCACTAAGCGAAGCAGCTATTCATACAGACTGCAGCATTGGTCAAATTGGGCTCGTTGCCGCCAATCTCCGTTTCGCAGCATCCTCTCGGATTAATTAGGATCGCGCCGCCACGGACGGCCCTTAGCCGACCTTTGCAGAGTACCAAGACGCCGCGCTGCAGCTTTCCCAAAGCGGACATTGGCTGCAACCGCAAAATCTGATGCTTGGCGAATTCACAGTGTGCGGACGAAGCGACCCGCAACGCGCTGTATACGAAAGGTCGCTTTGACGCTGACCGGACTTTCGTTAGGCAAATTGGCTAGTTTCTCGCTCTTTCATCATAGGCCTCCCGCGCACCATCAATTTTGGCGAGGTTATCCAACGCCCAATTGCCCAGCACATTGACTGGCTCTCGAAACGACTCGCCCATTTCGGTAAGGTTGTATTCCACCTTTGGTGGAATGGTCGGGTGGTAGGTCCGGTTCACAAGGCCGTCGCGCTCTAACTCTTTCAACGTCAAGCTGAGCATGCGTTGTGAAATGCCGAGGTTGCGTTTCAATTCATTGAACCGAAGCGTCCCGTATTGAGCGAGAGAAATCACGACAAGCACGCTCCAACGATCACCAACACGAGACAGGACCTCGTTGATGCGGTGGCAATCAGGGCAGCGGTCGTCGTCTAACATGGTGGTTCCCTTTGTGTGACCGAGGTTCAAGAATGTGCCTTCTTGCGGCTTCATGTGGTGTCAATTAGATCGTCAGTTACAAATGTATACTGACCTGCAAGGGGTCTGACAATAGGATGAGATTAATGACAGTCAAGCCACTCAACGACCTTCTAAACTGGCGTTACGCCACCAAGAAGATGGACCCTTCAAAAACAGTCCGGCAGGAAAGCGTTGATGCCATCATCGAGGCAATCCGCATGACCCCGACATCCAGCGGCACCCAACCGTTTGAGGTGTTTGTTGTGACCAACCCCGACATCCGCAGCAAAATTGCTGAGGCTGCTGGTGGACAGGCGCAGATCACTGACGGGTCTCATACATTGGTGTTCGCAGCGTGGGACAATTACACGGATCAACGGATCGATGAAGTCGTTGATCTGAATGTCGAGGCGCGCGGCGATCTGCCGATGTTGCACGCCTATTATGACAATCTGAAATCGAACTACGTGCCCCGCGACGCTGAAACCAACTACGCCCATGCCGCACGCCAAGCCTATATTGCGCTTGGTGTTGCCCTTGTTGCGGCTGCTGAACAAGAGGTCGACAGTACCCCGATGGAAGGCTTTAACCCCGATGCCGTAGATTCGATCCTTGGCTTGAAGGAACGCGGTTTGCGGTCTGTTGTATTGATGCCATTGGGCTACCGTGACGCTGCCAGCGATTGGTTGGCGCCAATGGATAAGGTGCGCAAAACCCGCGACACCCTCGTCACGGAGGTGAACTGATATGGGACTTCTTCGCAAACTTTTCCGCGCCCAACCAACACCCACAGCCGACGGCGCGTTTAGTCCGTCCCCTTTGGCGATCAAAATGGGCACATCGCCCACCACGGATTATGACGGCGGCGCATATGCTACCCGCTACGCGGGCAAAAAAAACCGCGTGCTGATGGTCTGTACCGAGCAACGCAATATGCCGATGGCCAATGGCAAGAAATTCTCAACCGGAAACCATCCTGTTGAGATGGGTCTGCCAATGCTGCACCTGATGAACGCTGGCTTCGAGATTGATGTCGTGACGCCAACTGGCGCACGGGTCGCAATCGAGGAATGGGCGATGCCCGCTGACGACGCAGATATTCAGAAATTGTTCCGCGACTTTGCGGGTGCGTTTCAGAACCCGACTAGCCTTGCCGAGTTTGTCGCCAACACGATGACAGACGACACCGCCTACGCTGCCGTCTTTATCCCCGGTGGCCACGGTGCGATGCTTGGACTGCCCGACAACGCCGACCTTGGCAAAGTGCTTCGCTGGGCGCAAAAGACGGGCCTTCATACCCTCGCGATTTGCCACGGCCCTGCTGCGTTGTTGGCTGCAAAAAGCGACGCAGGTTTCTTGTATGACGGCTATAAGATGACGGTGTTCCCCGATGCGGTGGACAAGCAAACGCCAATGATTGGCTACTTGCCCGGTCCGATGCCGTGGTGGGTCTGCGAAAGGTTGAATGCATTGGGCGTGGAAACCATCAACAAAAAGGCCGACAATTCGACCCATGTTGACCGTCGCCTTGTGACAGGTGCGAGCCCGCAGGCGGCCAATGATTTCGGCAGACTGGCGGCAACGACCTTGCTAAAACGTACCGAAGCGAACTCCTAGAACCAAAGGCGCTCATCATGACTGACACAAAATCCCCGCTCCGCATTGATATTGTTTCGGACGTGATGTGCCCTTGGTGCATCATCGGGTTTCGCCAACTTGAAACCGCCTTGGAGGCAAACGATGTGGACCACGAAATCCACTGGCATCCGTTTGAGCTGAATCCGAATATGCCCCCCGAAGGGCAGGACATCGGTGAACATCTGGCCGAGAAATACGGAACGACACCAGAGCAATCCGCAGCCAATCGCGCGATGATGACCGAGCGTGGCAAAGAGCTTGGGTTCGACTTCAACTTTGCCGATGGCTTTCGCATGCACAACACGTTCAACACCCATCAACTGCTGCATTGGGCCGATGAACAAGGCGCAAAGCACGCTTTAAAGCTAGCATTGTTCACCGCGCACTTCACCCATGGGCGGAACTTGTCTGACGATTCGGTCTTAGTCGAAGTTGCGGGTGAAATCGGCTTGGATCGTAACGAGGCGAAAGCGGCCCTTACCGATCAGAGATTTGCAACCGCAGTGCGCCAAGAGCAAAAATTCTGGATCTCGCAAGGGATCAGTGGCGTTCCTGCCGTAGTCTTTGATCGCCAACATTTGGTCACAGGCGCGCAGGGTGTCGATAACTTCAAAAGCATCCTCACCCAGTTGCAACAAGAAGGTGCGTGATTGGTCTTCTCGGGAAACGCGCCCAAACAATGTGATTGGGTTCTCGATTGACCGACGTATACCGGCAGCCGCGGCATCGCAGCAAGATGTTACTTAAGGCTCATTGCAGACACATCTGGCGTCATTGCTGGGCCTTCGTGCGCAGGACTTCATCGTTGACCACCGGGCCAGCGTCTTTGCGCGCGTCTTTCATACAAGCATCAAGTTCGGCGATTTCTGCCTTGCTCATCCGAAGCCCCAATCGCGAACGCCGCCAAACCACATCCTCAGCGGTGCGGGCGTATTCTTTGTCCATCAGCCAGTCGATCTCGCGTTCAGTCAGGGTTGCACCAAATCTCTTGCCCATATCCTGGGCAGATTTTGCATCGCCAAGGATCAACCGGGCATCAGTGCCATAAGCCCTTACCAGGCGCCGCGCCCAGAAATCATCCAAAAACAAAAAGTTTTCGCGTAACTCGCGGATCAAAGGCACAACGCCATTCACCGGGAAATCCCCGCCCGGAAGGCTTACTCCGGCGGTCCATTCCGGACCTGCCTTGGGAAAAAATGGGGTTATCTTTGCAAGGGCGGCCTCAGCGAGTTTGCGGTAAGTAGTGATCTTACCGCCAAAGATGTTCAACATAGGCGCAGCACCGTCATCTTGATTTACGGTCAGAACATAGTCCCGTGTCGCCGCTGTCGCGGAACTGGCGCCGTCATCATAAAGTGGGCGCACACCGGAATAGCTCCAGACGACATCGTCTTTTGTGATTGGCTCTTTGAAATAATTCGACGCGAAGGCCCGTAGGTAATCAGATTCGGCCTCGCTGCATTTCGGTTTTATGGATGCGTCTTGATGATCTGCATCCGTCGTACCGATTAAGGTAAAATCTGTCTCATACGGAATGGCGAAAATGATCCTGCCGTCTTCGCCTTGAAAGAAATAGCATTTGTCATGATCAAACAATTTTCGCGTCACGATGTGGCTGCCGCGCACCAAACGCACACCCTCAGATGATTTGATCTTGGAGATGTTTCGAATGACGTCTTCGACCCAAGGTCCGCCGGCATTCACCAACATTTTGGCGACGGTCAGTCGGGATTTTTTCGTGTCCTGATCTTCGGTGGTGATATGCCAGACATCGCCGACACGCTCTGCCGACACAACTTTGGTGCGGGTCATGATATTCGCGCCGCGCGCTTGCGCATCCCTCGCGTTTAAAACCACGAGACGGGAATCTTCTATCCAGCAGTCAGAGTATTCGTACGCCTTTGTGAAACGGTCGCGCAGTGGTCGCCCGACCGGATCAGTCGTAAGGTCAACCGTCGTCGTGCCAAGCAGCAGTTTGCGCCCACCCAGATTGTCATAAAGGAACAAGCCAAAGCGGATCAACCAAGCAGGCCTGCGCCCCCGCATCCACGGCATGATAAAGCGTAGGACCTTCGACGTTGGGGTATCGCCCTCGAACCGCATGTCCTTGTGGTAGGGCAGAACAAATCGCATCGGCCAACTGATATGTGGCATTGCGCGTAAAAGTGTTTCGCGCTCTTTCAACGCTTCACGAACCAAGCGCACCTCAAAAAACTCAAGGTATCTTAACCCCCCGTGAAAAAGCTTGGTCGAGGCCGAGGAGGTCGCAGATGCCAAGTCGTTCATTTCAGCCAGCGCCACAGACAGCCCACGACCCGCTGCATCACGCGCAATTCCGCAGCCGTTAATGCCCCCGCCAATAACGAATAGATCGATTTCTTTTGGTTGTTTTTTTGGTGACATGTTAGTCAATTTTTTTCCTCTGTGTTTAGCAGGAGCCGTTTTGTGATTTTTATGCTCTGTATTGTCTTTTCAGTTCGGTCTAGGTCAGGCGGCTTTTTAACAAATCACCGGACTTGTGAAGTATCGGATATCCGATCTGCGAGAATGCAGTGTTTATCTGTTTTAGCGCCCTTAGAGTTTCTTGGTGAATATTACTGGTCTCAATACTGTCGACCAGCCCTTCGCGCAGTCTGCCAATATGGCTGCGTTGCAACTTTTGTTCGACATTTCGCACCTTTTCTTTGGCTGCAACCAACTCACGTGCTTCGGCCGGATTTTGGTTCATCATCACGTTCAATGCCAATTGCACATTGCTTTGCACTCGATCCGAGAAGTCACCAATCTCTTCACGGCCCTGCTTAGAAAACTGGAGATTTTGCCGATCCAGCCTTTCGGCGAGTTCGAGCATGATCCGCGTAATAGTGTCCGAAGCCGAAGCGAGGCTGCTGGAGATCGATGCAAACTCCATTGAGCGGCGTCCAAGTACTTCCTCGAGGCCTTTCTTGCCCAGCTGAGCGAGATATAGCTTCACATCAAAATGCATCTTCTGAATTTCTGCATCTTGAGCGCGGATCAGTTTTCCATTTTCCGAGCTCCAATGATCATAAAGCGGCTCGATCGCAACCAGCATCCGTTCGATTTGCTGCCCCATCCCCAGCAATTCTCGTGCGGTGCAATCTAACGCCCGCTGGGGACGATCAATTGCCGCTGGATCCAATGCCGAGGATTTATTCAATGCGAAATCCGTGCTGGGTTTGTCGGGCATTACTTTGTTCAGCAACGCTATCGTGGGCCGGATCACGGGCAACATTAACAGTGCCAGCCCGAGGTTAAAGGCAAGATGCAAATTGATTGCCTGACGTGCCGGTGTTTTGCCAAATGCGTTAAGGATTTCGGGAACCATTGATATGAACAGGGTGGCAACAATAGCGCCGCCACCGCGCAGTGCCAGATTTGCGACGACCATGCGGCGCGATGCGACCGTCGCTGACAATGTCAGGACATAGGCAATCATAGCCCCGCCGAGGTTGGCCCCGAGAATCATTGCCGCCGCGGCGGGTGTTGGGAGAACGCCTTGTCCAACCAAGGTGACAAACAGCAACACGGCCGCAACACTTGAATGGACGACCCACGCAAAACCAGCCCCCAGGACAAAGGCCGTGAGCAAATCGCGCCCCAGATAGGCCATGACGTTTTGAGTGCCTGGATCACCGACCAGAGGGCCGGTCGCGGCCCTGATCATATCTAGGGATACAAATATCAGGGCAATTCCAATCAGGATGCGGCCAATTTGCTGAGCGCTTGTTTGACCACGCAGAAAGATCGCGACGCCAACCAACAACAACAATGGAATAAGGAAGGCCTGTCTGACCATCAGAAACTGCGTCACCAGTGCAGAACCGACATCCGCTCCCAACAGAATTGCGAGCCCGACAGTGGCGGTTATCCCGCCCTTGACGACGAAATTGGACGCCAGAACAGCAACGGCTGTCGAACTTTGCAAAAAGACGGCTGCCATCATACCTGTGCCTGCCGCAAGCCACCGGTTATTTGCAGAATGGCGCAACCATATCCTAAGGTGCGCAGCGAAGCCTCGCTCGACCCCTGTGCGAACCAGTCGCACCGCCCAAATCAGCAGGGCTGCGGCGCCAGCGATGTTTAGAAGAAACAGAATGATATGTGGTTCACCCACAGGTGCCTCCTTCAGTCAGATCGGCGAGATCAAAAGGGATATGGACCCGCACCGGCAGTTGGACCGATACGGACAGATCGAAAGCTGTCGTCGTGGCGATGCAACATGCAGCCGTCTTCTAACGTATGATAGCCGGCTGGTGCATCACCCCGGAAGTCACTTGCGAAAGTGCTGCAGGGAGAGGGTGCCGACATCGCGATGTGGCCAGCAATATTCGTTACGACCATGCAGTGAATATGACCACAGACAAGGCGCAACTCACCAGAATGATTTGCGATCGCATCACGAAGGTTGGATTGGTTTGTAAGGCCAATATCGTCCATGAAATCGATCCCAGACTGAAACGGTGGATGATGCAGCGCCAAAAGAACGGGTGATCCATCCGCATTTGAAAGTGCATCTTTCAGGAATACCAGTGTTTCGGGTGCCAAGGTGCCGTACCCGTGACCTTCAACCAAAGTATCAAGTCCAATCAACTGCACATTCCCGACTTTACGGCACCAATTTAGCGGGCCCGAAACGGGAAGTTGATCCGCAAATGCCGCCCGCATCGTTTCGCGGGAATCATGGTTGCCAGGGATCACATGGATGGGCAGGTGCAGCGGGGCCATCAGGGACTTGAACCGCGCATAGCTTTCTGCGCTTCCGTCGTCGCTGACGTCACCGCTGACCAAAACAGCATCGATTGGACCGATTTGATGACCAATCGACGTTATCCGTTCGACCAAGCGTGCAAGCGCATCAGAAGTTTCCAACCGCCCTGAAACAAGATTTCCGTCCGGAACAATATGCGTGTCCGTTATCTGAAGAATTGCGGTCACTTGATCCCAGCCCGCAAGAAAGATTGCACGAACTGGCGTTGGAAGATCAGAAACCCGATCAGTAAGGGAGCAACAGACATGAGAGTGGCTGCCGAAATTATACTGATATCCACACCGTTTTCGGGTGCGCCAAAGATCGACAAGCCAACCGTTAGGGGGCGTGTCTCCGGTGAGTTGGTAACGATCAGTGGCCATAGAAAATTGTTCCAATGGGTCGAAACCGAGACCAGCGCATAGGCAATATAGGTTGGCTTTGCCAGCGGCACGTAGACCCGCCACAGGATACCAAGCAACCCGCAACCTTCAATACGCGCGGCCTCGTGCAACTCGATCGGAACGCCTTTGAACGCCTGACGCATCAGGAAAATCCCAAAGGCTGAAGCCATATAAGGCATACCCACACCAAGGATGCTGTCAAACAACCCTAACCGGGACACCATCGCATAGTTTTCCACGATTAAAACTTCGGGTAGGATGAACAACTGCATCAAGACCAGAATGAAGACAAATTCCTTGCCCGGGAATCGCAGCTGCGCAAACGCGAACCCTGCAAGCGTGGTCAGGAAAAATTGGCCTATCAGGATGACCGTCACCAGCATGAATGTGTTGAAGAAATACTTCACCCAAGGCGCACCGTTCCAGGCAACACGGAAATTTTCCAGCGTCCAGGGCGAAAATAGTCTGAGATTTACCGCATCAGAGGTCGAATGGGTTGCAGCCCAGAAAGCGAACAAAAGCGGCGCAATCCAGATGATCGCCAGAAGGATCGCACCGAAGCTATCCACGAATTTGGTGAGGCTCTTCATTGGTAGTGTGTCCTTTTGTCGAGGTACAAGAACTGCACCGCCGCCACGACACCAAGCACGGCTATTACAAGGACTGTAATCGCCGCAGCATGTGGGGCGTCAAAGAAGGCAAATGCCATTTCCCAGATGTAGTAGAGGATCAGCTTGGACGCGTCTGACGGGCCGCCTTTGGTGAGAATAAACAAATGGTCGATCAGCTTTACTGAATTGATCATCGCATTGACCGCAATAAACAGCGTTGTCGGCATCAGGAGTGGCAACACGATACGACGGGTATAAGTCCAGCGGCTCGTGCCTTCGATGTCCGCTGCTTCCTTTAGGTCCTCAGGAATTGTCTGCAAAGCTGCGAGGTAGAATATCATAAAAAACCCGGCTTCCTTCCAAATCGTTACGATAATGATCGCCCAAAGCGCCGTTTCGGGCTGTCCCAACCAGTTAACTGAAGGCAAGCCAAATAGGCTACCAATCTGGTCCAGCACACCAAGTCCGGGCGTATAAAAGAACAGCCACAGGTTGGCCGCTGCAATCATCGGGAGGACAGTTGGTGTAAAATAAGCGGTGCGAACAAACCCCCGCGCTGAGATTTTGGAGTTTGCCCAAAGAGCCATGGAAAGCGCGATGAAGATCGAAACAGGGATCGTTATCCCCGCATATAACAGGTTATTTTTGACGACGAGCCAAAACGTAGGGTCCGCAAAAAGATCGGCATAGTTTTCAGTCCCGACAAATTCGGTGGGATTGCGACGTGTGTGGCGTGAAAACAATGACGACCAAAGGGTCGCAATCGAAGGATAAAACGCGAAGACCGTCAGCAACACCATAGCGGGCGACAGTAACAGCCACCCATAAATGGCTTGTCTTCGGCGTTCGAGATTGGCGTGAGCGGACATTACGTGACTCCGATTAATTGGATTGGTTGGGCCAGCGCAGATCGCGCGGGCCCAACCAGAATTTTATTGATAAGCTCGCAACAGACGTTCGGCTTTAGCCTGAGCTTCGCTCAATGCGTCTTCGGCCGACTTTGATCCTGTCAACGCCGATTGAATAGCGTTGTTCAGGCCGTCACGAACCCGTGCAGTTTCAAAAGTCGAAAACTCGGCGACTGCGTTTTCTAGCTGGTTGCGCGCGACAAGAGCCGGTGGGAAATCAGCTACATAAGCTTGCAGTGCTTCGGTTTCGTAAGCGGCTGGGGAAACACCCATATAACCTGTGCCGATTGACCAAGCGGCCGCCTGCTCAGGTGATGTCATGAACTGCATCAGTTTAAGGGCCGCTGCGCGTTCCTCATCTGATGTGTCTTTGAACATATAGAAGTTGCCGCCACCTGTTGGCGAGCCAAGACGCACATTGCCGGGAAGCTCGGCGACACCAAAATCAAAACTCGCGTTTTTCTTAACGGTTGTAAGGTTGCCCGTGGAGTGCCACATCATCGCGGTTTGACCCTCAAGGAACGCCTGACGGAGTGTTCCCCATTCGACAGTGCCATTTGGCATAATGCCGTGTTCACCCGATAAGGATTGCCAAAACTCCAGCGTTTCAACCACATCTGCATCATCAAAATATGTTGTTAGACCGTCGTCTGACATCACTTCTTTGCCGTTTTGGATCGCCAGTGCTTGGAACATCCAATATGGATATCCGGTAGATGGGATCATCAACCCATAAGTGTCTTCATTGGTCAGGGCTTTACCCATCTCAATCATCTCATCCCACGTGGTTGGTGGTGCTTCTGGGTCTAGGCCGGCGGCGCGGAACAAGTCTTTGTTGTAATAGGCAACGATCGTCGAACGCTGGAAAGGAATGCCCCAAGTCTTGCCTTCGATAATGCCGTTTGCCATTAGGGCCGGATAAAAGCTGCCCAGCCATTCTTTGTCAGCATCGGTTGTAGCGACATCTTCAAAAGGCAGGATCAGGTCTTGTTCAATCAGGTCGTAGGCATCGATTGAAAACATAACCGCAAGCTGAGCGGGTTCGCCTGAAGCAAGCGCTGATAATGCGCGCACACGCGTGTCGTCGTAGTTACCCGAATAAATCGCGTTAACGCTGATGTCAGGGTTTGCCGCCTCAAAATCGGCAACGATGCCGTCGACCACTTCCGTAAGCGCACCACCCACGGCTATTGGGTAATACATCGTCAGTTCTGTATCGGCGCTTGCCGAAACAGCAAGGCCGGTAGCCATCGCGGTTACGAGCCCCAGGCCGGATGTTGAAAATAATTTCATGTCTTTCTCCCTTGGTTTTTTGATAGTCCGTGATTTGCCCAACCTGTCAGTCAGGCAACCTTTGTCCTGCACCGTCAAAGATGTGCAGATTGTCGTCGTGAAAATTGATTTCGATTTCGGTGCCTTCGGCCATCGTCGCCATGCCGGGCTTTAGGACGCAAAGTCCGGTTGCGTCGGCATGATCCAATCCAATTAATGTCTCGGCACCCAGAAATTCGCTTTCATTGACCGTGCAGCACATCCGTCCTTCGCCTTTTGGCACAATTTGGATGTTTTCGGCCCTAATTCCGATGGTTTTACCTTCGCCAAACCCGTCTGGGGCCGTTGATTGCAGCAAAGCCATTGGCGGCGCGCCGACAAATTCAGCAACGAAAATATTATTGGGTCTGCTGTACAAGTCTTCGGGCGTTCCGACCTGTTGAATGTGTCCATCTTTCATCAAAACCACGGTATCGGCCATGCTCATCGCTTCGGTCTGGTCGTGGGTGACGTAGATCACCGTAATGCCCAGATCGCGTTGAAGTTTTTTGATGTCCTTTCGCACGGAATTGCGCAGTTTTGCATCAAGGTTCGACAGCGGTTCGTCCATCAGACACAGACGCTGCCCTGCAACGATGGCGCGAGCCAAGGCTACCCGCTGACGCTGGCCGCCTGACAATTCGCCCGGCTTGCGGTTTTCATAACCGAGTAGGCCAGTAATTTCCAAAGCACGATGTAGTTTTTCTTGGCGCTCCGCCTTTGGAACTCGCCGAACCTTCAGGCCGAAAACGACGTTTTCGGTTACCGAAAGATGCGGGAACAATGCATAGGACTGAAACACCATCGACAGGTTGCGGTCGGACGCCGCGCTGGTTGTGACGTCTTTGCCATCAATCAGGATCTGACCCTCATCAGGCAATTCCAACCCCGCCAAAAGGCGCAAAGTTGTGGATTTACCGCATCCCGACGGGCCTAGCAGTGCGGTAAAACTTCCCTCGGGGATTTCCAGCGAAATATCCTCGACGCCAAGCTGACCATTCCAGCGTTTGGCAACATCTTTGAGCACTACAAACTGGGAGTTTGTCATTTCGTTTCTCCATTGGCCAAGACTAGCCTGTCTTCAATTTGTTCCAGCAGTGGGGCAAACGCGGGCCCCGGGCGGCGATCCATTACTATTGTGTCTATATCTGCAATATTGTCGCCCAATGCCGGGGCTTGGCGGCCAAGCTTTGATTGATCGACAACCAAGATAGATTGCTGCGCGTTGTCCCTGATTTTTTGACGAACCTGAACTTCGGCTGTGTGGAAATCCAAAAGACTGCCATCCATGTCGACACCAGCCACACCAAAGACCGCAAACTCAGCTCGATAGCGCCCAAAAAAATCAAGAACATCATTTCCCAGAATATCGCGGTCCGGTAGGCGCAACTCTCCTTCAGGAATAATGATGCGGTTTGAAATTTCGTGACTCAATGCCATCGCTACATTCAGATTGTTGGTAATGACAGTCAGATTTTTTCGGCTTCGCAGGGCATGCGCAACGCTCAACGGCGTTGAACCAATGGACATAAACACGGTCGAGCCATCAGGAATAAGTTGCGCCGTGGCCTCACCAATTGCCTGCTTGCCTGACGGATTTGTGTCGGTCCGCTGGTCAAATGGCGTATTCAGAAATTCTTTCCTTAACTCAATTCGACCATGAACACGGTGCAACATGTCATTTTCACACAATGCATCAACGTCGCGACGAATGGTTTGCATGGAAACATTTAGGTTTTCGGCAAGCGATCCTACCGTCGCTGACCCCTGTTCAAGTACAAGTGCCGAGATCGCCTCGCGTCGCTTTTTCTTTTTCGATGACATTGCCGTCCCCCCGCCATTTGCTCAACACTTTAGACAGAAGAATGTCACAAAACAACATTTTATTTACCCAAACTGACTGTTTGGATGAATTCGCTTGTTGTTTTGTTGTTATTAAGAGTATTTATTTCGATAATGCGCTGATTTTGGTAAAGTTTTTGAGTTTATGTTGTTTTGCCTTTTTCTTTTGGTTTTTTCCCTTATGGTGTCGCATGCACTTGGCGCATCCTCGAAATGGCAGGGACATGGGACACTCAGAACAACTAAAATCTGATTCTTTTCAAAAGTTTGACTTGGGATTTCCTTGGGCGAATCCCAAATGGTCTTTCTGGAATCTAACCCGATTTCAGAGTTGGTTTTTTGCCGGTACCGAGTTGCGATTTCCAGACTTATCACGCCCCAACAGAAACGAGATTTTCCCATAATGCGCCCCATATCCGAGCTTCCCGCCGCCACCGCCGCCGAAATTACCACGGTTTTTGCCGATATCGACGATACCTTGACCACCGACGGGCGCTTGCCTGCGGTCGCTTACCGGGCACTGGAAGACCTTTTCAACGCAGGGTTCTATGTTGCCCCTATTACTGGGCGCCCTGCAGGTTGGTGCGATCTGATCGCCCGGATTTGGCCGGTCCACGGCGTTGTTGGAGAAAACGGTGCATTCTATTTCGCCTATGACCCCCAAACGCGCCAAATGCACCGAGAGTACTTTGCTGATGCGGCCGAGCGGGCACAAAATTCCGCTCGGCTTGAACATATTCAGACCCGCGTTCTGACCGAGGTTCCCGGCTGCGCGATATCCGCTGACCAACCCTACCGTGAGGCCGACTTGGCAATCGACTTTTGCGAGGATGTGACCCCGCTGGACGCGGCATTGGTCAACCGAATCAAGAAAATATTCGAAGAAGAGGGAGCGGTGGCCAAGATTTCCTCGATCCATGTGAACGGCTGGTATGGCGATTATGACAAGCTGTCGATGTCCCGTCGGTTTGCGGACGAGGTATTGGGTTTTGACCTTGAAGCAGAAAAATCCCGGGTCGTATTTTGCGGCGACAGCCCCAATGACGCGCCGATGTTCGGCTATTTTCCAAATTCCTGTGGTGTCGCAAATGTCGCTGATTTCGCGGGCAAGATTTCCGCCGAACCCACTTGGATAACCGCGCAAAAGGGAGGCGAAGGATTTGTTGAGCTAGCCGAAAAGCTACTGACTTCCGTCAAGGAATGACGCCACTGCACAGACCTTTGCAGACCGGTTTGGCGCCAGGTGGAAAATGAACAGACATGAGCGCAGAACGGTGTTCGCTAACTCGTGCACGCGCGGCACAAATTCGACACTTTTACTCTGGGCTCGCGGCTGTCATTTGATCGATTGCAGCATTCATGGTTTCAACCAATCCGTGAACGGCTGCTTTGACTGTTTCTATTGAACGTCCTCGCACATGCAGCGAACGTCTTGTTTCCGCCATTTTTGTTAAAATGTACATTATGCAGCATTGGTCAGGACGGGCCTTTCGTGACAGTGTCTGCAACCGTCCCAGTTGTCTCACTACCACCTGAAACTTGACGATCCACAAATCCTATTTGAATCTAAACAGATTGGACCACTTGTCTGTACGGCAAGAGTGGGTGAAAAAGGCGCATGAATGATGACGATGACTTCCCGCTAGTAGACACCGATGACCTTTCGATGATCACAGAAGTTGGAGAAATTCCGCCTCCAAACAAGTGGCAGGATATCGAGCTAAGCCGGTTAGAAACGGACCTCATGTCTGGCGTTGCGTGGGAGGCGAGTGTTTCCAAACGTTCTGCCCCAATAAAACCCACCGCCGACGATAAAGAACGGGAAATCTTGATGGAGGTCGCAAGTTGGTTTCTTACAGCTGAACAAAAATACATCAAGATCGACGCTCCAGAATCGCGGATGAGCATGATGGATGTTTCAAAGGTGGCGAAACCGATGATGGTTGCGCATTATGCGGGGACTGAATTTGCTCCGATTGTCCAACAACACGCCGGAAACATCGTTCGTTCATGTCTGGAAGGGGAACCAATTGACCCAAGAATCGCCTTTGGTGTCTGGTCAGGCAAGATATATCCTGTCCCGGGCAACCCTTCACAGCGGCTGTATCGGAACTACCTCTGGGACCTCAATAGCTGGTCTGTGCCATCGTATCGACAGCACCATGAAGGCGGCGACTACGGAGCACTGCAACCATTCCTCAACTTTGCGATCGAGGATACAGGGCAGCAAACAGTCCTACTAGACTGGATAGCTTGGTCACTTCAGCATGAGGCATCAAAACCGACTTGGGCTATCCTGTTATTCTCCGAAGAAAAAGGGACTGGCAAGTCTACCATCGGCGTTGTCTTGGAGGCCTTGTTTGGCGCGCAGAACACAGCCAAACTTGATGGCGTCGATAAGCTGGTTGCGACCCACAACGATCGTGTTCTGGACAAGAAACTGATCGTTGCCGAAGAAGTTCACATAAGCAGCCATTCCAAAACAGGGAATGCTCTGAAGGACCTGATTACGAGCGACAGAACGACTGTGAACCCCAAATATCAGGCCATGAAAACCATTCCCCTCAAAGCCTGCTATCTCTTCACGACAAACCACAAACCTCTTTGGCTAGAGGGCGGAGAACGTCGGTATTACATTATCGAGATGAAGCATGACGGTCACGCGCAGGGTCCAAAAAGCGACGAATTCGCTGAGATGGTTGGTGAGGTTTACGAACAGATCAACAATCCAAAGCGGCTGGCGGCGCTTTATGCTGCATTGATGGCGCGAAACATCTCTCCCGAATTCAATCCCAAGAGCATGCGGTTCGATGCAAATGCCACACCGATCATGCGCGAACTTCAAGCCCAGTCAGGAAATGAAGCAGACGAAACCCTTGAGGCTGTCCTATCAGAGTTTTGTGTTTCGATCATACCAAGCTCGGATTTCAAGGAATTGGTGAAATTTCTAAACGCCAAAAATGACAATGCTGTACGAAATGCACTGGTAAGACTTGGCTGGGAGAGCATGAGGCTTCGTTTGGCAGGAAGGCAGCAAAGGGTGTGGGCCAAGAAAGGACTCATGATCGAAAATGGCCGGATCCAATCAACTGACCTCAGTGAAACACTGGACGGAGCCGTCGAAAATGGGTTTGTTTGGTTTCCTCTGGATTACTACGTAGAAACAACCTGGACGGCTCTTAGGGACAATAAGCTCAAAGTCAAATTCAAGAACGAGCAAGGCACTCAGCCATTTTTAGACCTGAACACCGGTGAAAATGGCCCGTTCTTGGACAGCACAACGGAAACAAGATACCTGACTTGGCTAAATGACAAAGACATTTTAGCTGGACAGCGTAAGTTCCTGAAACATGACCAAGATTGACGCTGCAAATCATAAACTTGGGTCTATTGCGCAAAACGCCTATACAGATTGCCTAAAAGCCAGTTCTAAATTTGAGGACTTCCTTGGTGACACGCTGGAGCTACGAGAAGATCAAGTTTGGTGGAAGAAGACCTTCGAGGCATATCCTGAAGAGCTTGCCCAACGCGTCCGAACTCACATTCTGGCGGCAACTTTGACCGACACAGGCTGCCTGGAGCTAAGGAAACGGGCCACTACGGCCACACCTCAGAGGATTTATTGGCGAGGTCGTCGCCAAAGGGTGTATCAATTTGTAGCTTGGGGATTGTACGGTCAGCTGCCATCAAAACGAAGCGTCGTTCGTCATCTATGCAACAACCGTCTTTGTATCCATCCGGAGCATCTGAAGGTGGGCACACAAGCCCAGAATTTGCGTGATCAACGGCTCAAAGGGATCAAAGATTGGTCACATCAGTAGGAGTTTTTGGTTGTCTTGCTGTCTTACTGTCTCGCCGTCTCGGCCGAGAGGTTTCACGTAAGGCGAATGAACTCACTTGTTTGCGCACCGCTAGTCCTTTCTCTTTGATGTTTCCTAATATTTTTTCATAAAAACGTGTGGTTATGATGAAGAATAGCCCAGCCGATCGAGCCAACTTCCCAATGGTTTATAACAAAAAATAACAGGGAGAGAGACCTGGTTTGTCAGGAATTCGATTTACCAAGTCTTACTCAACCATTTCCGGATAACATCAAGCGAATAACCATCACCGTACCTTGCGACCACTTCCCTGTTTGAGTGCCTAAAGATCGCCTTCCGAAGCTCTTCTGGTGCTTCTATCTGGCGTAGCTGGTCAGCCTTACGGTGCCTCAGTGAATGGATGCCTTTCTTCTTTTCTGCGATGACCTTTCTAACGGACTTCATCAGCGCGGCGCTCGCTGCCGTGTTCCCGTTTAGGCGTCCATACCTGACAAACAATGGTGCGCTGTCTTCTCTGTCATGCTTCAGCTTGAACAGAAGATCAAAGGCCACGTCTGACAGAGGAATTGTCCGCTCACTCCCAGCAATTTTTTAGGGTCCTGATGCTGTTGGGTTTAATGTGGATAGCACGGTCTTGCAGGTTCATGTCTCCACACTCCATCCCACAGACCTCAGAGAGTCTAGCACCAGTAGCACAGAGTGCCTCATAGAGTGCCTTCAGGTCTTCTGCTGCGATCATATTCCGAACTGCCATCACGTCTGTCTCTGACAAGCTCTGACGGTCTCTTGCTGTTGCTGCGGCACCTTTCACCTTCAGGCGATTAAACGGGTTATTCATCTGTAAACCAAGTTCGTCAATCGCGTGATTTATGACTGCTTTGACAGTCGTGACATACCGCTCAACAGATGCAGGAGCGACGCGATCTAGTAAGGCATCCCGATACGTAAGCGCCTGACTCCTGGTAAGTTTTATCATTGGTGTGCCTGAGAATGCAACTTTTCCAAGTACTTTGATTAGGTCGGTTTTAGAGCGGTTTAAGTATTTTTGAAGATTTTGGTTTTTGTCCGCATCCTTGTACTTCGCGTATTGTTCGTATGCGGTTTCCAAAGTGAAAACTTTCGGCGGCAACCCCGCACCAAGAAGGTGCCCAAAAACTTCTGCGTGTAGATATGTACGGACTCTCGGGACACTTCAAGAAAGCGGCATAATTAAATCAATAATACGAACCAGAGCCTCCATTATTTTATTAGCTCACGTGTTCCAATTTATCTGACGACGGACAATGTCACAGACCTAAGAACATTTAATAAGTGGAAGACAACAACACAATTAGTGGAGTAAATCTTAATCACCCACATGGACACTTACCTTGATCATTCGGTCAAAATGTTCTTATCCTTTTCGTGATTAACTAATGATTTTACGTTCGTGGAATAATTGAGGTGGCAATTCAGTTCTTTTTTGTTGTCTCTGGGTGCTGAACGTTTGCTGGAATTTATGGGTCTGAAATTGTACCCGATCTTTATTAGGGTGGCTTTGTAATGAACGACAAAAACTACAATAGTATCAAAATGACCATGGCATCATGTAGTCAATTATTTAAATCAACCAAAAAATCAATTACAGGGCGAAAAGCACAGGTTCTGACTTTGGCGATCGTGGCGTCTTTCTTTGTTTTCCAATCAACGAATGAGGCGAATGCGGGGCTGGAAATTTGCAATACTACTGGCGATGTTCAGGAAATTTCCATCGGTTATAAGGGTGATGGTGGTTGGACTTCTAAAGGCTGGTGGCTCATCGAGCCCACCAAATGTGCGACACCAATCGGTGATGATCTAAATCAGCAAACCTATTATTATCGCGCTGAAATTAATGGTGGCCCGTTTGAGGGTGCCAGTTATTATTTCTGTACCGACACGGCGGCCCATACCATTGTTGGGGACACAAAGTGCAAAGACCGTGGATATGATCGTGAAAGTTTTCAGCCATTTGATGTTGGTAGCGGAACTAAAGATTATACTCTTACTTTGACGTCTGCCAATACGACGTCGGTGGCAAAAGATGAGGGATTAAGAATTTGCAACGAAACCAAAAACAGCCAAAGCGTTTCCATTGGTTATGAAGGTGACGAAGCGTGGACATCCGAAGGCTGGTGGGTGATGGAACCTGGCAAATGTTCAATGGTAGTTCGCGGGGAATTGAAAGATACCTATTACTATCGCGCCGAAGTTAATGGTGGTGATTTTGATGGCGAGGCTTATTATTTTTGCACAACACCCAAAGCATACACAATTTATGGTGATACGGATTGTAAAGGTCGGGGTTATGATCGTGAATCATTCCGTTTGATTGACACATCGAAGGCCGACGGCGTGTTCACTTTGACGATGCAGCCGTATGCACCCGCGCTCCCCTTTGCTGATGGTGCTGCTGCGGTAAACGCTCCATTGGCTCCAGCGGACGATCAGGGCGCAATGACGCCAGGCGCGGCCATGCCCACGCCAGTTGTTTCTCCTGTAGCGGAATCAACGGTAACTGAATATCCCATAAGCCTTGAAATGATGGGTCTGCGGTTTGGCATGGTGCCTGAGGAAATTAGTGAGATCGCTGCCGATGAATTAGGTAACGGGTTATTTGTGGAAATTTCCGATGTGAACTTTGGTGGAGACGACTTATTTAGCCGAGCCCAGCATATTATGACACCAACGTGGCCTGCTGATGGATCTAACCGTTTGGTGGCTACTTATGACGCTGATTTGCCAGAATACGGTGCTATTGCGATTTTCCGGACAATCAAGTTACCAAAGGCTGTTACTGAGGAAGTATTCCAAACAGCCGTGTTGCCTGACATTTTGAAAACATACGGCATTGAAGCGCAAGTTCCTGGAACATTGATCTGGATCGGTGATCCAATACAACGTGCGGCGGCTACGGCAAACCCAGTGGCTTTGGCCAGTTGTGGTGATCTTGCTCTTGTGCCCGCTGATCTAAGTTTGAATGGCGCAGAATCTACGTGGGCGGGTGGCTTTGGCCCAATGTTGAACACAGATACGCTAGCCTCAGTTACTCAGGCTTGTGGTGATGTGATTTCTGTTAATTATTCAAACAACAGCATTAATATCGGACTTTGGAATTCAGATTTTATTCTTGAACGACGCACAGCACTTGATGGTAGAGCTGGTGCTGTTGTACCTTTAATCAAGTTCTAAGCCTTTTGAGCTGGTCAGTGCGCAATCATGGCTAAAGTAGCTGTATAAGGTTCTTTCTGCTGCTTCTTGTCCGTATTCAGATAAAATGCCTCATTGAAGGGAACCCATTGCACACACGCATAGAACCAAAACTTGAATTTATAAACGGAATATAATCAAGTTAGCAGGGATGCAGAGACTCCCTTCGTCTTCTCACTAAACCTAATTTGTTAATTTTATCTGCTAAACAAGGGCGTGCTAGTGGTTCTGGAAGGGGCTTAGCCACACGCTGTACCTACACATTGCGCCTCCGGAAGTGCCGTCATCAACAGGATACTTAAGCCCATCGCGACCAGAAATGCCATTAATTGCAATATCAGTACTCTCTATGCCTATGGTATCTATATTTTTATTGAGTAAAATGACGTCAGCCGCTTCACAGCTCACTTTTTAGTTTTCCTTACTCAAAGAGATGGACCATCGTAAACGTAATGTCTCTGTTGCTAAATTAGCTTGGCCTACCAATTTCTTGTCTTCACCTTACCCCCGCATTATTCCCAAGGGATTTTTCTGTTGGTAGCCATGGAAAACATAACGTGTGATGTCTTCATCAGTCAGGTCAAAAACTGTTTTGACCACCTCTGCATAAACATCACGTGCGTCTATTGTCATGCGAACGTCTCGACCTTCATAAAGGTCGCGCTCGCTTAATCCCGGCCAATCAGAGATGACTTGTTTACCGTTTACCAGCCCACCGGCAAGAAAAATCGCACTAGCATAACCGTGGTCAGTACCACTGGTACCATTTTCTGCAGCGGTGCGCCCAAATTCAGTAACAGTCACTACCACAGTATTATCGTAAAGTGCGCCCATACTATTTTTAAAGCTTTGAAGAACGCCATCAAGTTCAGAAAGATTTGCAGCATGATGCCCATCTTCGTTTCCTTGCAAAGCATGTGTATCAAACCCCTCAAACTCCAATAGGCCCACACGCGGCCCATTTGTTTTGTGCATTTCTGATGCTGCGAAGGATACTAGTTCACGTGTATCCCCACGACCTGGAGGAATATCCCGTTCCATTATAGGTTCCAGAAGCCCATTTAACTGCCCATCATTATGCCACAATTGTGAAATATCGCTATAATCCTGCGATGAAAGTTTCTGAAATTTAGAAGGAAAGAAATTACTGTTAATTTCGTTTCCTCGTAAAATGATCGGGATTGGCAGCGAAACTGAAAGTGACGAATAACCGCCAGCGTTCATAGCACGCCCAATCCAGCCTGTATTTGTGGCATAAGGCTGCTCATTACCAGTTTCCATGATGTTCTGGCCATCAAAATGGGATCGGCCTGTGTAAGGGAACGATGTTGCATGAACAAATCCAGCACGGCCTTTATGATATTCTGAGCCAAGAAAACGCAAAGCGGGATTTATTCCAAAAAAACCATCTAAGTTCCTAACGCCTTTAACTAAAATATCTTTTCGTATTTTCGATAAATATTTATCTCCAATCGGCGGGATAGAAGCTAGTCCGTCCATACCGCCCCGCAAAAGTACGATTAAGAGACGCTTGTCAGTTATTTTTGCTTTTGGGAACGCCATAGAAGGATTGGCCATCATATATAAGGTTCCTATTGATCCTTTTATGAAACTTCGACGGTCCATATCTTATGTCCTCATAAACTTTGGATGGCAAAATAACCTTATGCAGGCATTCTGGTATGTCGGCGCTGCGGCCACAAACTGAGCACTATCTGAGCCAGCACCAAACAACTTGTCAGCATATTTTTTAGGGTCAAATTCGCTTGCAAGCAGTTGTCGGTTGGCGATTTGCCCAATATATCGCAATCGACGATCCATCATTTCTGGAGTTAGCCAATCAATGGCCATATCTGACCAACCATTTGGTTGCGGCGATCTACAGTTAAGGTGGCCAAGTTCAAAAAGTATAGAGTTCAACTGTGGGCCGTCTTGATTGTCAGTGTCACCAACAAATTTTAGAGGTAATTTTCCTCCAATTGCTTTATGCACCTGAAATAGCCATATCTCTGGCTGCAAGAATTTATCACCCTCACGACTGAATTTCGCAACGGCGTCAATAACTGCTTGATGGACTTTAATAAGGCTACCACCACTTCTATTATACGCCTGTGAAATTAGCTCGATCGCTTCTAGCGGGGGAGCATCGGCGATGAAGTGTTGTGCTAATTTTTTTGCAATGTGCAAACCAGTTTGAGGGTCTCTTGCTAAATCTTTGCAAAGCGCGAGGAGCTTTTTTGACGCAGTTTGTTTATAAGTCTTGCCCATAACTTTGTGGTGGCCAGGCTCCGCAAAGTTGTACGAAAAATACTTACGGTTAACTTCATTTTTATCCCAAATTTGACCATATCCAGTAAGAATATAGGCTACATTATTCACATCGTCTTGAGTGTATTCTGCTGCAGGGGTTACGGTGAAAAGTTCTAATAGCTCTCTGGCAAGATTCTCATTTATCGAAGCTGACCGGCCTTCTTCCTTCCGCCATCTTGCTGCTTTTGAATTTGGGCCGATGGATTGATTATTCTGTAGAAATTCCTGCATAGCGGGGTGCCACACGGCATCATAAAGCAATTCCTCGAAATTACCTGTCATGTGATTGCGTATCGTTAGGTAATAATTGCCAAATAATTCTCCTTCGCAAGCCTCAACATTGACCGTAAAAAAGTTAATCCAAAAATGCCAAAACCTATTCAAAATAGGTGACTCACCATGGACATTATCGATAGCTCTTGTCAGCGTGTCTCGCCACCAAGGGAAAGTATTATAACGTTCCCACCAAAGGCGTTGAAATTCACTATCTGGGATTTCACCATTTGCGTATAACGCGCGAAGCCGCTCACGCTCCTCATCCAGTTCAAGTCTATGCTTAACCGACAATCCAACATCGACAGGATAACGCAAATCTGACCTTGTTAAATTCCAATATGAAAGTTCATTAATTTCATCAGGGAAGTTTAATTCCTCTGTTGAGCCGTGGGTTTGCTGGTATAGGAGGATCCTTCTATATTGTGTTCTGTCGACTTGTCCCGTTTGTGGGGCGTTGATTGAGACTTGCCAATCTGATATCGCTTTGCGCGATCCCCTTCCAAGGTCTCCATCTATTGACAAATTATAAAAACCTTTAGCCTTAAGATACTGTTGTATCCCCTTCTTCTTTTCTTTATCCAAATCGTTTTGAAATTCGTCCGGCAAATCGCTAAGATTGATTTTTGATAGTAATGCGGTGTATGGGTCAGCTCTGGCAATAAACTTCCAAGGGTGGAATTCAGGTAGACTTTCTAATTGCGCTTTTGCATGACCTATGAAGTTTTCATCCTCAGAGATGACTTCATCAACAGAAAAGCCATAACCTAGCTTGCGCGCTAGAGTTTTATTATTTAGCCGCAAGTCAAACCCTCCGAACAAGTGTTACAAGTGTAACAAGTGTAACAATTTCACGTCAAGAGCGCGCTTGAGTATGACCTAAGCCCCTTTCTCTCTCCAGCTTTGCGCGAAGTCCTTGAGGTTTAATCCGTGACTTTAGGTGGCTATTTTGTCCATCGCCATTCTCTACAAAAACTCCATGGGCGTCAGGTTACCCAACGCTGAATGGGGTCTTCGCCAGTTGTGATACTCTTGCCAATCTTCGAGCGTTTTACAAGCGTCGTGCAACGTGCCAAACTACGTTTCATTGAGGCATTCATCCCGCAGCTTGCCGTTGAAGCTTTTGAAGAAGCCGTTCTGCTGGCTCTTTCCTGGAGCGATGTAATGCCAATCGATACCAGTATCTTGTAGCTACTTGAGGATTGCCATGCTGGTGAACCCAGCACCGTTGTCTGAAACGATTATCTTCGGGCACCGCGCTCAGTGATTATGCGATCCAGTTCTTCAACGTCACGATACCCTGACAGTGATGTGTCCGCACTACCACCAGGTTCTCACGGCTGAAGTCATCCACGATGCCCAGAATGTTGAAACGACGCCCATCCGTCAGCGCATCTGATACGAAATCTAGGCTTTAGCGTTGATTTGGACCATCAAGTGCAACATATCTTTCCGCTTACTGACGGGCATCACCATTTTTTTGAATTGATGTCTTGCAACATCGCATTGTCGAGCATCTGCTCTGCCAGTAACTTCTTCAGCTAAACGTTCTCATTTTCCAAAGCCTTTAAGCGCTTCCCGTCCAAGGGCTCCATGCCGCCAACATACATCTGCAGTCTTCTCACCAAGTTCCTGCTCTTTGGTCATCGCAATGATCTGTTCATCCGTGAATCGTAACTTCATTTGTCCGTCCTTTTGTTGGGCGGAATCTACACAAATTTGGAGGAGTTTTAGGGGCGCAGGTCACATGTAAAAGACTTCGTCATTAAGAAGTTCGTCTCGCAGTCTGGCATTAAAGCTTTTGCATTAGCCATTTTCCCCAAGTGAGCCCGGTTCGATGTTAGAGGTCTTTGCGCCGACAGCTGCTATCCAGTTTCGAACGATTTCTACGATGAACTCTGGGCCAACAATAAAAGCTGGATCTCCCAACCCGGAAATACCGACATGCTTTGTGGGCATTGTGGACCTTCTGGGCGTGTTAGCACAATCTAAGTTTGCGTACTTCGTTTGTCGTGATTACTTCCTTCAACCCAAATCAGGGAATTTACGGTAAGTGTCCTGAGATTTCGTACATAGCTACAGAAATATATACTTTAGGATAAGACGTGATGCTTATGGTTAGCTTGAAAAGCGTTTGAGTCTGGAAATACAGTTAAGTTGGGGTGTTTAAGAAATCGAACACACTGCACCAAGTATGTGATTAGGCTTTCGGGGGTTAGTGATGGAATCAGTTATCGATAAAGGTACGTTTACATGTGCCTTGGACGTATTGGGGAAAAAATCTTTAAGAATATCAATAAAATCTATATTCGACTTCCTTCACGATGACTTACGGCGAATTGCAATCACTGACGAGCTTATCGACTCAATATATTACGCTAAAAGAATTCACCGCGCTTGTGGTTCTTGTACAGTATTTGGAGCAAAAAATCTAACAACAGCACTGCAAGAATTAGAGTTTTGTCTAAGCAGAAACTTACTGGATCACGTACCGCAAATGGCTCAAAATGCTCAAACTTTGGCAGAGATGAGTGAAAAGGAAATGTACCACCAAATGGGTGGTATCACTCATTCTGTTTCTGGTTATGAGCATTAACAAATTTTTCTGTATCAATTTCCAAAGCATGGGTTTTTGAATGCGCCAGAGGCGACTTTGGAAATAGCTATTTCTGCCGCCCGAGAATGGGATGCCCATTGAAAAATATTTCGTATTTTTGAAACTTTACTTTACATAGTGTTTTACTTTCGTTTTTATTTTTATGCTCAGTTATTTCCTAGTAAACTAGTCTACTGCCATCTCAAATATCTCAAGACAGGTCGCCCAACTGCGTGTCCCGCTCTGAAGGAGTTGGCAGTCCACGTACAAAAATTGTGGATCAAAACAGGTGAGCAGCCCCACTAGAGTAGTCCAATTTGAAAGTTAGTGTATGACTGGCCTTTGGTCCACCGGGATGGATGCTTCTGGCGCAGGCGGGCGATAGCCCAAAGGATGCAGTTGGGGGCATTGGCCGACTACGAGCCAACTAGTGACACAGGTGGCTGTCTAAAGGCGATTTTTGAGGTCTGCGAATGCCTATGCAATCGCAGTACTAGTGCAAATGATTTGCCTGAAATTCGCAAGGTTTTGAATCTTGCGGTTAAGGACAATCGGTGAACCTGCAAAGGTGATCGTTCTCTTTCTGAAGGCGTTTCAACTCTTTGAGCTAGTCGGATCCCATGCCGCCACACTGCTTGCGCCAGCTGTAGTAGGTTTTTTCTATGATACTGATCTGACGAATAGCGTCAACGCTCTCCATGCCTTAACCGGTTAAAATCTCAACCTGTCTCAGCTTCGCGAACTTTTCCTAAATCGAATGTCAATGGACGGTCCGGCATTTCCTTAACTAAATAAACCTTGTTTTGCAAGAATGCTTGAGAGCTGGAACAAACCAGCAAAAATCAAATGCTCTTCAATTCAGTTAAAATCCTTTTCCCAAGATCAAATCCACTGGTGAAAGCGGCCTCTACACGGCCTTGAATGCACCAATCACCGCAGACTCCAATATTTTCATTGGTGTCAATAAAATGAGTGTCACCTGTTCGTTTTTTAGCGTTGGCATAGTGCCACCCATGAATAGTCTTGTGATCCGCTTTTCTGACATCATGACCAATGACCAAACTGGTCTGCAGGCATAAGTAATGCATAATCTCTTTGTGATCGTCGTTTCGGTGGGTGTCGGCCCAACTGTTTGTTGAATGGACAAGTAAACAAAAGCCACCTTTTCTATCAAATTTGGAACTGTTGACAGAAATCCAGCTGATATCTTCGCCACGAACAAGTGCGCTATCAAATTCAAGTGGCAAGGCTTGGTCGAAGCCAAGCATCATAGAGAAACAGCCTTCCATTTTTATCGAACTTACCTCAGGATAAAGTGGTAAAGATGATGGAAGAAGGCCAGCAGCTTGCTCAGCGGGAATGGCGGATATTACCCAGTCATATTCCCCCAGCGAATGCCCCTGGTCATCTGCTAAAGACCATTTACTCATTTGTTTACTGATCGATTGAACTCGTGTTCCCAGCTTTAAATTCATACCATTACTCAAATGCTTAGCAATTGAACTCATGCCTGGTACACCCACATAGTGCGGATAATCATCGTTCCACCGGCGTTCTCTAATAATTGCACGCCCTTCGATTTCAGCAAACCGCGCATTCCAAGAATTCATAATCCCATCGGTTATCATTGGAGCAATAAATGCTTTAAATTCATTTGTTTGGGCACTAAAGAATTGCGCACCATGGTCAAAGAAATATGGTTTTGCACACCTGTTTGACATTCGGCCACCTACATCACGCGCTTTTTCGAATATGGTGATCTCAGCGTGATTTTTTAGGGTGTTTGCCGCTGTTAAGCCCGACAATCCTGCGCCGATAATAGCAATTCGCATCATGCATAAATTCCTGAGATGAAGAGAGTGAAGACGACAATTGTTGTTATCAGATAGCGTGTTCGTAAATATTCATAGCTGATCAGGTCGTTTTGGCACAGCTTTTGATCGATCCACAGCAGAACAAGAAATGAGATTGTAAATACAAAAAGCACAATCTTAAACGGCAGTACAAGAAATCCGATCCATACCAAAACAGCAATCGCGTTACTGATTATTGGGAGATAATCGCCCCATTTGTTATCCAAATCAAGATGTTGCCCCCAGTGGCTGCCTGCCATAAAGGCAGTAATAACGAGTGCATATGCGCCCAGGACGTTGCGAGTTTCGCCTAACACAGGAATAGCCTGCACATCAGAAACAAAGCTAGCAGCGCAGATAATAAATGGCAAAGTGCCCAAAAACGCCAAGTATTGATAGATATTTTTCATACTAAGTCCTATTGCATAAAACTGAGAGCATAAGCGGGACCAGTTTACTGGGCCGCCAGATTGGGCGCAAGCAAATGGGGCGGCATCGAGGTACTCGTTAAGTACAGCGATAAAGTTATTATTATCAGTGATCTGGGGGACCACAGGGCATAGGTCCCAGTGCTTCCTCAGCTACCAGTTTAAGACAACACTAAGGACACCCCAGCTACTGCTAGAGACGTGAATATAATAAACATTGTTGTTCTCCATAATGGTTATAACCATTTTAGATGCCGAGAATTCTTCAGTTTTTATGGATTTTACAGCGAACCAATAAAAAGGGGATTATATCGTCAGGGGAGGCGGCAAAACCATGCACCTGAAGGCCTGCTTTGCGGGGACAAGACGTCGTCGATTCTCAAAAAACTCGTTGCTCACCTGCCCAAAGCCGACATCAGCGCAGTTTGCAGCATCCGTCAAAATGGGCTCTTTCCTTGTAGATATGTACGGACTCTCGGGACACTTCCTGTAAACTCCCTTATTTAGGGATGGAGGAAGTTTCCATGACGAACGAAGAACGCGACATTCAACGCAAATTGAGGGTGCTTCAACACGCCGAAAAGATCGGCAATGCCCGCAAAGCCTGTCGGTATTTTGGGATTGGGAGATCCAGCTTCTATAGATGGCGGGATGCGTATCAAAAGCATGGCGAATCTGGTCTGAAGAATGCCAAATCTATTCCAAAGAACCCTGCCAATCAAACGCCGCCAGAGATCGTGGAGAAGGTTCTGTATCTACGCCGCAAGTATCACCTCGGGCCCATCAGGATCGTCTGGTATTTGGCGCGCTATCACGGCATCAAAATCTCGGATGCAGGGGTTTACCGTATCCTCAAGCGCAATGGTCTCAACCGACTACCCAGAGGCACACGAATGCGTAAATTACACACAAAACGCTATCAGAAACAGGTGCCAGGACACCATATCCAAGTTGACGTCAAGTTTCTGACATTCAAAGGAAAACGCGGCGAGAAAGTACGCCGCTTCCAGTTCACCGCGATCGATGATGCGACAAGAGTTCGGGCCCTTAAGATCTACGAGAAACACACGCAGGCAAGCGCAATCGACTTCATTGATCACATCATTGAAAAGTTCCCGTTCCGTATTCGTGAAGTGCGGACAGATAACGGCCACGAGTTCCAAGCCAAATTCCATTGGCATGTTGAAGATGTTGGGATCAGGCACGCCTACATAAAACGCGGCACGCCCCAGTTAAATGGAAAAGTGGAGCGATCTCACCGATCCGATCAACAGGAGTTCTATCAGCTCCTGAGCTACAAGGGTGATGTCGATCTCGAGGCCAAGCTGGACGAGTGGGAACGGTTTTACAACTTCGCCAGACCACACGGCGCGCACAATGGGCAGACCCCTTACGAAGCTCTCAGAGACAAGCTACAGTAACCCCACAAGTGTCCCACAGGCTCGTCTAGGCTACACGTTACCAGATTTCTTTTTTCGCAGGGGGTCGCAATGATAAATCGGGACCTCAAAGAAGACGACATCGTCGTAATCTGGGCCTTTGACGATATCCCAGAACACCTGTTTCAAGTCTGGGAGATTTATGAGGATTGTATCACAGGTTACGCAATCTCAGGGCCCCTAAAAGGGATATACGGCGAACCCACCCTAGATCTGATCTTGCGCCGACACACCGACTGAACAGTTGATCTGCTTGGTACTGCCCTAACCAATAATTTCTTTGTTCCTCATCACAAAATCAAATCCACAAATCAAACTGGGTCTAACGCCCCAGAAGGAGAACGCATGTCTACTAAAATCAAATACGCGTATCGCAATCATCAAACATGGCTTTACAGACGTACTTATCCCAAGCACCTGCAGGCGGTCCTTGGCCATGCACTCAAGCAATCCCTCAAGACCGGGGATGCGCGGGTGGCAAAGGCTCGGGTGATCGATGTTAACGCCAGCTATGCTAGGATCGTCAGCGAGGCCGAAGTTCAATTGGTCTTGGCAAATGAACAACAAGGCAATCAGGCGATCGTTATCTGGGAAGCGGTGCCCAAGTTCCAACGTGCCACATTCCTTGGGCAGGCCACGATTGCCACCCTAGCAAAGATCTACTTGGGCAAATGTGCCAAGGATCTTCAACCGGGTACTTTCAGGTCTGTGCGGTACGGTATTGGGCCTGTTGGTTTCCAACTTAGCGCACAGGAAA
>AAXZ01000012.1 GCA_000169395.1 Rhodobacteraceae bacterium HTCC2150 | reverse complement strand
CGTCCATCGCCACCATTCAGCTTGTCGTCGCCAGTGCCACCAAACAGCCTGTCATTGTCATTGCCTCCGTAAATCGTGTCATGACCGGTGTTGCCTTCGATAAAGTCCTCACCATTCCCACCATAAATCAAATCATGACCGCTGCCACCCCAAACAACATCATCACCGGCACCAGCATAGACTTCATCATCATTCAGACCTGCGGCGATAACATCACCATAGGCGCTGCCATTGATGGCTGCCAAATTTGTGCCATCAACAATATCTTTTACATTGGAAGCCTCGGCGTCAATGTCTTGAATATAGAGGCCTTCACTATCGGCGGTTAACACACCATCGACGAGATAATCCTTGGGGTCGATGTAATCGACTGCGGCTTGATTCAGAACAAACTGCATGTCGACGAGCAGGCCATTGTAATACAAATCGTTGGGGAGGAAATGTGCTTCTTGGGCTCCCGTGACTGTAATGCCATCACCATTCATATCAACTCTAGCACCATTTAAGGAGTAAAAAACAACACCTTGAACATTGTTGCTAGCATCAAGAACCTTGATCCGTAGCCATTGCTGATCCAAAGTTCCTGCATCGTTGTGGGCGCCATTGAAATTTATGATGTCGAGGATGTACTTATCTTTACCATCACCCTGATTATAAGCATCCAAATCAAAAATATTCACCGCGTCACCTTCGATAGTGATGGTGTCGCGGCTGGGATCGAAATCCTCAAAACGCCCAACAATGAGGTTATGAACATTTCCTAGATTTTGGAAATTGAAGGTATCCTTAAATAAAGCAACGTCCCCCTCATTGTAATAGATCTCGGTGTTGTAACCGTCACCTTGGGAATGGTGTCCGTGTGAAAAATCTGAAATATTGTAGAAATTCATATTTATTTGGTCGTCACCATCGCCGCCATAGGTATGGCTTTGACCTTTGCCGTTCAGAACATACGCATTCAGGGTGTCGTCGCCATCTAGACCCGAAATTCCGCCTTCAGTTTTGGTGATCGTGTCGTTATCGTCAGTGCCAGTAAATCGCTTTGGTTTTGATATGTTTTCGAAAAGTGCTTTATTCGCCGTGTTGTCAAATGCACCACCTGCTAACATTTCTGCCCAGAGGTGTTTGATGTTAACAGTCATGCCGCTGCTGAAGAGCGCTGTTACATAAGTTTCGTGTTTACCCCCATTTTCAAACAAATAAATTTCGAATTCCTGTCCATTACTGTTTGTCCAATAGACTGTTTCTGTAGGCATAATTCTCTCCCATAAATTAGTTGATCGCATGTATGTGATTGATAGATCGATTGAATTTTCTTGAATGCGCAAACAGCGCGGTTGGTTTGAAAACTATTTAAAATTGAGTACTGGATAATATCTCTACTTATGGTAGAAGATCGCAATCTAATTTGCCAGTGATATTCGTAAAAAATTTAATTCTGTGCAATTACGTGCAAAATTTCTGGTGTAATTTTCCTGAAACGCCGCATAGGATAGTCTTTACTGCCGAGAGCACAGTCCAAGCCTTTGTAAAGTGGAATTAAAACAGTCGTTAGAGTCACAAAAACACTGACTTCAAATACCCAAGCTTGGTGCGAGTGTTATTAAAGCGATAATGTGCAGTTTCCAGTATCACCACTAATTACCGCGAACTTCTGAGAGGGTTGTTTTACCGCGGTGCTGGATCAGGCTCTGTTCAATTTGGTCCATCACAGACAAGACGCAGCGTTGCAGTGCGTAATCAACTGAGCACGTAGATGCTTGCTGATCTCCATCGGTTGCGATGAGACTTTCATCCAAGGCGAGGTACACATCAGCAAGAATAATACTCTCAGGCTGACGTGCCAGTGCAATTCTCAAGCGCCCCAAGACCCGACGGACGGCAGCAGGGTTAGCTTCTGCATGATTGGTTATGTCCAAGGAGATCCGTAAACGGTCAGGATTACCCACCCAGCGTGCCATTGAAAATCAGTTTCAAAAAATAACAGATCAAAACTGAAAATTGGCTGGCGCTATTTATATGAATCGGGTTGGTTATTTAATTTGTATCTTCAAAGCTTGTACTGAAAGTTATGTTTGAATTTTGGGAGAGGCTGAGCCAGTGAAGCCTTCAATGGTCAAATAGCTTTGGTGCCAACTTCATATGACGACGGAAACATCAGTGTCGCTGGAACGAGTTTGACGGTGCAAAAATTTGCAAATGATACCCCGCCTGAAACCCGTTGTCGAACTAACTATGCCGCGTGTAACTTTAACGCTGACGCTGAAGCGGTCTCCGAAAGGGAACCCAGCTACAAAAACATCCTGCATTAGTTTTGGAGACTCATCGGAAATTGCGAAAAATTGGTCCACCGGCTCTTCAGAGTAAAGAAGTGCAAGATCGTTACTTTTATCGTAACCGATTACATCCGCTTTTAACTCTACACCATTTTTAAGGATGTGGGTTTCTTTACATTCATCGATGACATGATACGCAGTCAGCATGTGTCCAAGCGGAGAAACATAGAAAGCAGTTCCACTGCCTTCTCTTCTAAGCTCGCGATCATTCTCGGCCAAAATGCTGTTATTAAGGATAATGCCGAATACCGAGGCTGCGTTATTAGTGCTATCAAAATCTCCAGCATTTCTGTCGGTACTGATATACTTGTTTAAAGCACTTGCTGTCTGGTTGCCCCAAAGGCCATCTATTCTACCCGAGTAGAAACCCTTTGAGTGCAATACACTCTGGATTTTTTTTCGATCAATGGTGGATAATTTCCTGAAGCTTGCCTGCGCAAAATTTGTCTGAACATTCGGTTTAAATTGAGGGCTTACTGAAGCCCCACGAACCCCGCAAGAAAGGCCTCTACGATGAGCCTCTCTTACATATTTTTGAAATGAAGATTTCACACTCCAGTGGCCATTTTTGGTAGCAAAAAAACAAAGATCGGTTCTGCTGCAAGACGACGGATAATATGTACAGTCTGCTGTCGCTTGTGCTGATGCACTATTTGAGAGCAACAGAAGTACTATGCAAAATATTTTCAAAATTTTAAGGTTAAGATGTTCCACGTATTACAATTCCAAACTTTCCACAAATATTGCATCATGTACTTGGCGTGTCTAGCCGTGTCAGCTGTGGGCTAGTAACTTGGGCAGCGCTTGAAGGCGTTCAAATGGACAAATTGAGTTCATTTGTCGCCAAAGCAACAAAAAGCATCAATACTAACCTAAAATCAAATCGTGTAAAAACGTCTAAACAACTGCAAAACGCTAAGGATAGGTACCGCTTTATAAAGCCAAGTTGATGGCAATTGGCGCTAAATGGCCAGAATTGCAATTTTCTCAGGTGTTAGGGCGTGATGGAGGGGGCATTTTTTGCCATAGCCCATGACGGGTGTGACGGGTTTTCCTACTGTTGGCTCTACGGTGAAAAAACATAAAAATTTATTTGCTTTTGCCTAAAAGTATGTTTGTTCCCAGTTCTAAGAACAATAGGGAAACCCGTCACACCCGTCATTGGCGTCATGTCCATCTCACAAATCCCCTGGTTTGAGGCGCAGACCAGTAACAAATCTGGCTTTTCCAGTGCGCCGCCCACCGAACCCAAGCGTGGTCAGCCGGTCCCGCAAGATTTTCATTGTCACCGTGCGGGAAATTCCCACATCATCGGCCCACTGCCCGTAAAACTTATAGAGGTGGCCAATCGGAACCTCGCCGTTCGGGTCAGCATCGCAGGCGTCATCAACGAATTGAGCGACTTGGTCTGCTTCGAGCTTCCATTCCTGCTTAGCCTCGATGGACGATTGCGGAGCGGTAAACCCGGCGAACGTAGTGACGATGTAGGCATCCAGTGCCAAATTTAGTATTCCCGGCAGTTCGTTCAGCAGTTTTATCTTGAGCATCGGATCTTGTTCATGCTCGGCAAAGGTCCGGTTGAATTTTAGGATCGTGGCCCGCCGGAACAGCGCATCCGAAAAATCTCTGGTGTGAGGCATGTGGTTTGTCCCGAACCAACAAGTCGCGAAGGGTCGCATCACGAAAGGGTTTTGGAACTTATGCTCGACCGTAGCCGGTTCGCCTGAGGTGATTGCCTTTAGCTCTGCATCGGCGATGACCTCGCCTTGCCGTAATTCGGTGACGATGTTTGCCAGCTTTTGGTGCAGGTGCGCCCGCTGGAACCGGTTGTCGAAATTCGATGGCTGAACGCCAGCGACGTTTGCCGCACCGAGCAAACCCTCGAGGACGCCCAGCAGGACGGACTTACCGTTTGCCCCGGGTCCGATCAGCATCAAGAACAACTCATGGCGGGCATGGCTCATCAGGCTGTAACCCATCAACTCCAGCACCGTTCTGATCTTGTCGGCTCGGTCCTCGTCCTCGCGAAAGACCTGATCCAGAAACGCCTCAAACATCGGAGCCTTGGCTTCGGGGTCATATTCCACCGGGATTTGCGTTGTCCGGTAATGTTCCCGGCAATGTGGTCTGAGGCCGTCAAGGGTCAGTTCGCCATTGAGGCAGTTGACCGTTTCAGGGTCGCCGAGATTGAACGCGTGGTCAGGCTTGAAAATTTCACTCTTGAGAACATCAACCGTGCCGTTCACGCGGCTTGCAATCACACCGACTTCGTCGTCAAGGTGATCAATGACGCCCTGCACGGTTTGCTTGAGCGACCGGTCATCCTGGAGCTTCCAAACGCCGGTGTCAGACCATTCCCAGACAAAGCCGTCAGCGCAAATGATATTCTCCAAGCCAATCTGCCCAAGAGTTAGCCGCGCAAAATCCAGATGGTTCGGTTCTGGCGGGGTGTCGGTGTCTTGGGCGTGCTGGGCGCGCAGTGCACCAAGTGGAACGCCCGTTGCCGTCTTGATGTGCCGAAAGATCGCATCCCTACGCATGGGCTTGAGCGCTGCACACTCGGCCACAATTTTTTCCATGTCGTCGATGTCGCCGGGCTTCAACGCCAGGGCGGAATCCTTTAGCCCATCAAAGTCTCGCGGCACGCGCATTGGCTTTTTTGCACCCGCGTTCAGCCCGCTCTTGATCGTTGGGCCAATCTCGCCCGTATCCAGCCCGATGGCCAAAGCGATGGCACGCAACTCAGTTTCAACACGGGTGCGATCCAGCCCACCACCAGCGACAATCTGGCCTAAAATAAATGCGGATTTGTTGAGTTGGTCGTTCCTTGTGGTTTCTGTCGCGTTCTTGAGTGCAGATGTTTCTCTGACAAAGGCAGCCTCGGCCCAACAGGAACCCGCGTTCGGATCGGTAATGCCCACCAACGCCATCTCGGACAGTTTTGGCTTCTTTGGCTGCTCTATTTTCTTAAACATTTTATCAATTAGCCAACCTGTTTCTTAAACATTTTATCAATTAGCCAACCTGGACAGTCAGCAATCTCGTGATCGTTTGGTGAACGCACCCATAAATAGTCCCCGTAAGTCCCCTGGCTGGGAGGGGCAACTACAAAACCGCCTTCACCGCGATGGTCGATGCCGGGACCGATTACGCCCGCACCGTTTCCAATCTGAGGGCCATCAAGATAGCGGAAATACAGGTGTCTGCCACCACTTTGTGTCTTGGCCTCGACGGTTGCAGGCAGCGTGCCATGTTTCGCTTCCAACGCAGCCAGAGAGGTAGGGCCGTCCGCGCCGTGGCCATCGTCTGTGTCGATATCGATTACCAGCAGACCGCTGTCGATCCCGCAGACGATGCCAATGCCAGGCGGGTCAGCGATGCCCCAGCGATTGTTGATCGTCTCCAAATCAGTCGTAGCGTTCCATCTTGGCCCGCCGTTAACGGCAGCATCACGTGGCTGCTTCGTGCCTGCCTTGATCGCCAATACCGGCCAGCCTCTGCTTGCGTAGTCAAGGGCTGCATCTAGTTTGGGGTTCATTGTACTAACCCCCACACTGCGGGCCAGAAGGGCGTCAGGGACTCATAGGAGGCCAGATTGGGCAATTGCCTTGTAGCTCCGGCCAAACCCCACGCTTGGCCGTCAATGTGTCTCCTGTTTTGGTTCGACATCAAAATTGAGGCGAAAAAGGGAGCGTCATAGTCAGGTGTCGTTTTTGTCAGGGGCAGCTTGCTATCCCCTTTTTCGGGATGTCTCGCTTCCCCACCCTGGGGTTGTTTGGCTTTCGCGTCATCGTTTTTTGCGGTAGTCATTGTTCACCTCAACAATCATTGTTACGCCCTCGCCCGGTCCTCGCCTAGCGGGGGTTCTCATTTCATTTGTAGATTTTTGAGTTCACCAGCAGCTCGCCGCAGGTGATCGCTCCGAGAGGAATGACATCCGGCGGGATCCACGGTTGCCGCCTGTAAAGGTTGTACCGAAGGTCACTGCTCTGCATCAGAACAGTGATACCCTTAGTGTTTATATTCATCTGTACGGCAGCGGCGGGCTTGTTCAGATACCTAGTATGTGGCCACTGCATCATGCTGCCACCCGTGAGCGCATCCATTCGTAAACCTCATCTGACATCCAAGCGACAGCTCGTGGCCCTAAACGGCGTGGGCGCGGAAAATCTGAATTTTCTTCATTCAGCTTCTGATAGATGGATGATTTAGGAATGCCGGTGGTCGCGACGAGTTCAGAAATTCGCATGAAATGTGGGAAAATGTCCTGAGCCATAAATGTGTCCTTTCAGCAGGTTTTAGTGCTGACAGAACAATTTCAAATTTCTTGGATTTTCTCTAAGCGGGAATTAATTTCCCGGCTTGGCTTTGCTCCGTCGATCCCAGATTTCGCGCACTGCCCTCTGCGTCATGGGTAGGCGGGCATGGCCCGGTTTTCTGCCCTGATCGATCAGTTCTCGGCGTGCAATCACCATTGCTTCGGCCACAATTTCGGAACCGTCGGTTTTTTCGGCCCACAGGTTTGGTTTGATCCCAAGCCCGTCAAGATAATCGAGGTGTTCCAGCACAACGTGATCCAACGTGGCGCTAGACCGTGGACCGCGCTTGCTATCGTTACGGGATTTGTCGGCGAGCATCTTCTGCCAGTTCTTTCCAGTGGGTTCACCCGTTTCTTGCGCTTGAATAGCGTTGTCTCTCAAACGCTCAGATACAGTTGGTGTTGGCCCGATCAATTGGATTTGATGCACCAGATGGTCGGCGACTTCGCGGATCAGTTCGTCACGATCAAGCATTGATTTGCACAACCTCGCCACGCGGCAGCGTCAGGTAGGACGACCACGCAGCCATCATCAGACGACGTTTTTCTAGGTAGTCGGATCGCGCATAGGCACGTTCGCTTTTGCCACCAACGCTATGGGCCAACGCAACCTCGCCGACTTCCCATGCAAAGTTGGTCTGTTCCTGCGACCATGTTCGAAAAGACGTCCTGAACCCGTGAACATCTGCAGCGAAACCAAGTTCTTTGATTAGCTTGCTCATCGTCATATCGCTCAACATGCCACCCCGCGGTGCAGGAAAGATTAGGCCGCTTTCGTTATTAATTTCTTGGGCTTTTTCGAGAATGGCCAACGCCCGTTCGCTAAGTGGAACCGAGTGCGCGATCTCCTCTTTCATATGTTCGGAAGGGCGGTTCCAAAGATCGCCGTCGATTTCGCACCATTCGGCCTTCCGAACCTCGCCAGATCGCGAGGCCGTCAGGATCGTAAACTCGATTGCCAACTTCGTGCCAACCCATGCGTGGGAATTGTTAACTGCGTGAATGCAACCGCTCACTTGGAGGTACGGCAAAGAAACACGCGGCTTCGGTTTGTGAGTAGGCTTTGGCAGAGCAAGAGCTGAACTCGTTGCAGGATTATCCGTCCGCCAGTTCTTGGCGATGCTGAACTTGAATACGGCAGAGATGCGGGTTTGCAGTCGCGCAGCTACCGTCGGAGCAGTCTTCCGAACATCCATGATTATGTTGCGCACATCAGAGGATTGAACATTAGAAACCCGTGACCCCCCGATCCGTGGGAAAACATAGCATTCCATTGTGGAGATAAATGACGCGGCCTCCTTAGCCCCTCGCCACGTTGGGCCAAGTTCAACGACCACCTGTCGCGCGGCCTGTTCAAACGAGGGAATCACCGCTTTCTGGCGTTTCTGGGCCAGTGGATCACCCCCTGCCCTCGCAATGCGTTTGTTCTCGAAAGCCACTTCACGCGCCTCTGCCAACGTGGTGATTGGTGGGCTACCAAGACCAATGTCGCGACGTATGCCATTGACGGTCAGTCGCTGAACCCAATAAGAGCGGCCACTTTTTTTGACATAAAGTTGAAGTCCCACTGCCCCACGATCGGAATACCGGCCAGGGTTTTTTACCGTTCGAACAAATGCTGCGGTAAGTGCCATCATCTTGTTCCCTCTTTTGTTACCACTATTAGTGGCAGAATAAGCTGGATCACACAAGACCACTTCAGAACAAAGGTGGTGTTATTTGCCAATATAACATAGTAATAATAGAAAATTTCAGACAATAGTTGGAACCTATGATGGCTGGTACCGACCCAGCCAACATCTTCTTCAACAGTTTTTAGTTATCGTCAGTGGGCAATTTTCCCGCCATAAATCGCGGCGTCAAAACTTCTGGTTTGCCGTTTTTCGTGGTTTTGCGTTAGATAAAAGAATAGCCGTCAACAATCACGCTGGAAAATCAAATGACCGACACCCATGTTTCAACCCATGACGCCGCTGCAGATGCACGAAACGACGACATTCTTATTTATGTAGATGGCGAAATTGTTCATCGTAACGATGCCAAGGTATCGGTTTACGATTCTGGGTTCATGCTAGGGGACGGTATTTGGGAAGGTCTTCGCCTTTACAACGGGCATCTTTCGTTTCTTGACGAACATCTTGATCGCTTATTTGAGGCGGCCCTTTGTATTGACCTTGAAATCGGGAAAACCCGTGCCGAGCTCACAAAAGCAATCCATGATACACTAAAGGCAAATGATATGCACGATGACGTGCATGTGCGCCTGATGGTCACCCGCGGGCGAAAAAGAAAACCATTTCAACACCCTCATTTAAGCATTTTTGGCTCGACCATCGTGATCATTGCCGAACATTCAAAACCAGATGAAAGCGCGGTTGCACGAGGCATCAAATTGCACACCGTTCCCCATCATCGCGGGCTGCCCTTAACGCAAGACGCTAAACTGAATTCTCATTCCAAGCTGAATTGTATTATCGCCTTGAACCACGCCATTCGCGCAGGTGCCGATGAGGCGTTAATGCTTGATCCGTTTGGGTTTGTGAATACAACAAACGCCTGTAATTTTTTCATTGTTCGTAAAGGTGAGGTTTGGACGTCAAAGGGCGATTATTGCATGAATGGTATTACGCGCCAAAAGGTTATTGATTTGTGCCGGGTCGCTGAAATCCCGATCTTTGAACGCAACTTTTCGCTGGTAGACACCTATGGTGCTGAGGAAGTGTTTTTAACCGGCACTTTCGGGGCGCAAACGCCGGTGTTTGAAATCGATGGACGGGTGATCGGTGGTGGCGAGGCTGGCCCCGTTTTCCATAAAATTCGTAAACTTTATAAAGCACTGATCAAACAAACTTGCCCATCCGAATGATCGTCAAAATATCGTACAATTCCCGTGCGGGGATTTAATGCGCGTCAGTTCGTTGGCAATTATGTCTGAGACTTTGTCCCAACTTACCTCGACGAATTGATCGCGCTGCGTGCATTTTTTTCGCCGACAAGCCACGCCTATTGAACCATTAGTACTAAAACCCTTAACCCCTGCAATCTAATTTCATTTTTTTGCATCTTGGCGTATCAATTTTGATGCCATTTCCCCAACCATTATTGCGGGTGCATTTGTATTTCCGGTCGGAATTGTAGGGAAAATCGATGCATCGGCCACGCGCAGACCAGCGACGCCATGCACGCGCAGCCTTTCGTCAACGACAGATGTTTTGGCGTCTTGCCCCATCCGGCAGGTGCCACATTGATGAAAGACCGTCCAAGATTTTTCTCGCAAAAAGTCTGCCATGTCTGCGTCGCTTTCAATTTCAACACCAGGGTAAAGCTCGGTATCGATCACCGCAGACAACGCCGGCGTTTGCGCAATTTTTCGCATCAAACGCATTCCAGCTAACATCACCGCCTTATCGTAATCTGTATCCAAATAGTTGCTGTGCATTTCAGGTGCAGCCAACGGATCAGGCGAGCATATTTGCAACGAACCCTTGCTGGTCGGTTTGCAGGGATTAAAGCCTAGCAAGAACCCTTGGAATGGATCGGGATTCATCAATGGCCGTGTACCAACTGGCGCGCGGGTATAACTAACGGGCGAAAAATAAAGCTGTAAATCTGGGCGCGTGGCATTTTCCATCACACGGATGAACCCCCCTGCCTGATTAAGACTAAGGGACAGTGGCCCTTTGCGAGCGAAAAGATAGTGCAGCCCTGCACGAATTTTCCCCAAAAGTGGTCGTAACTCTTTGTTCAAACTGGGTACATTGCACACATAAAGATTATCAGCCCCCAAATGATCCATCAAGTTTTGACCAACTTCGGGCACATCTAGCACTACTGGAATTTCGTGTTTTGACAGAACCTCAGCGGGCCCTACCCCCGACAATTGCAACAATTGCGGGGAATTTATGGCACCACCGGCAAGGATCACTTCGGCGTTGGCAAAAACTTGATAGGTTTTGCCTCTTTTGAGATATTCAACGCCAATCGCTTGCTTATCCTTAAACAGTACTCTTGTGGCGTGGGCTTTGGTTCTAACGGTCAGGTTTTTTCGACCCATCGCTGGGCGCAAATAACTGCGCGCCGCAGAGGCACGTACGCCATTCTTGGTGGTGATTTGATAAAGTGTGGCCCCTTCCATCTCGGCCCCATTATAATCGGGATTAGTCGGAAAACCCGCCTGATTTGCCGCCCTCAAGAACTTGCGGCTTAGAGGGTGCGCATCTTTCGTGATATCATAAACAGGCAATGGACCATCACCGCCGCGATATTCGTCTGCGCCGCCCACCCATTCTTCCATTTCTTTAAAAACAGGTCCAACATTTTCCCAGCCCCATCCCGGTGCAACAGCCGCCCATTCGGCGTAATCATTTTGGTGACCGCGCACATACACCATTGCATTGATGCTGCTAGACCCCCCTAAAACCTTGCCACGCGGCCAATAGTTTCGCAGGTTATTCCGGTTTGGATCAGGTTCTGTTGTGTATTTCCAATTTACGCGTTCATCATAGTATACTTTACCATAGCCGATTGGCATCTGTACCCAGATGTTTCGATCTGAACCACCCGCTTCCAGCAACAAAACTTGTGACTTCCCATCCTCGGACAAGCGGTTGGCTAAAACGCACCCTGCCGAGCCTGCGCCAACGATAATATAGTCGAAACGTTCCACGAAGGCCCCTTTTGATGGGCACCCAATTTTGGTGCCAAGAATCAGAATTCTACAACCCTGACAATGAAGCGTTGCTGATTTCATGCAAGAGTGGATGCTAAAAATTCTGACCTAAGAAAGATGTATTTCTTTCCCTATGCACAATTTGAAAAATCATTTATGAATTCAGATAACCGACCAATTGGTCGAGCAATTAAAACTGTTACAATCATCAAGGACAATTTTTCATGGACGCTTTCATTATCGACGCGACACGTACCCCAATCGGTCGATATGGCGGCGCATTATCCAGTATCCGTACCGATGATTTGGCCGCGTTGCCCATTGCCGCGTTAATGGCTCGAAATTCCAATATTGATTGGGCGGCTATCGATGATGTGATTTATGGATCTGCAAACCAAGCTGGTGAGGATAATCGCAATGTGGCCCGCATGGCGGCGTTACTGGCGGGATTACCGATTGATGCGGCTGGAACGACCATCAACCGCCTTTGTGCATCGGGCATGGACAGCGTTGCCATGGCCGCACGCGGTATTAAAGCCGGTGATTATCGCGGGGCAATTGCTGGCGGTGTTGAAAGCATGAGCCGTGCGCCCTTTGTGATGCCCAAAGCCACCGCTGCTTTTGACCGCGCGGCAACCATCCATGATACAACCATCGGCTGGCGTTTCGTGAACCCCAAAATGAAAGCGGAATTTGGTATCGATTCAATGCCTCAGACGGCCGATAATGTGGCCGCTGACTATAACATCAATCGCAATGATCAGGATGCATTCGCCGCGCGTTCACAGGCCCGCTGGGCGGCAGCAAATGAGGCCGGTTTTTTCAAAGACGAAATAACGAGCGTATCGGTCCCACAACGTAAGGGTGACCCCATAACAGTTGATCAGGATGAACATCCGCGACCTCAGACCAGTATTGAAAGCTTGGCCAAGTTGCGCGCCATTAATGGCGTTGATTTAACAGTAACAGCAGGAAACGCATCAGGTGTAAATGATGGGGCGGCTGCCTTGTTACTTGGCAATGAAGCGATGGCTAAAAATCATACGCCTTTGGTGCGTGTCGTGGCCGCGGCGGCCGCTGGTGTTGCCCCTCGCATTATGGGCATTGGCCCCGTGCCTGCCACTCAGAAAGTACTGGCCATTGCTGGATTGACGATTGATCAGATGGACGTGATTGAATTGAACGAGGCCTTTGCCAGCCAAGGTTTGGCAAGCCTACGTGCCTTGGGACTTCCTGATGATGCAGAGCACGTTAACCCTAATGGCGGTGCCATTGCCATGGGACATCCATTGGGCATGTCAGGTGCGCGTCTTGTGATGACCGCAGCTTATCAATTGCGACGCACAAAAGGGCGTTATGCACTTTGCACGATGTGTGTCGGCGTTGGTCAAGGTTTTGCAATCATTCTGGAACGTTGCTGAGGCCGGAAAAGCCATTCAAACACAAATCACAAACAAGGTTCGCATAATTACGTCGGGCAATTTCGTCGGCGTTTTGGTTCCACATGTAAAACCAGTTCAACATGCCAAAAATCGACACCGTGACCGCCCTAAGCCGTGCCTTATCAGTCTGAATTTCCTTAGGCAAAATTGGACAAACGATGGACGCCAAATGACCAATCAACGCCCTTTGATGGCCCAATAATATACCCTGCTGTTCAGGTGCAAGATGTGCAATTCCCGTGGATTGAAGCCGATGCTCATTGTCTGCACCTTGATAGGCCAAAAAGATTTCTTGAACACATTTTCGAAATTGATCTTTGGGCTCAAACCCAGAAAGGTCCAACCCACAAATACGTTTCATGAGGCCGCCCAAATATCCATCTAACACGTCAAAAAGAATGTCATCTTTACTGGCGTAATAATGATAAATATTGGCTTTCGAAATTTCACACGCGGCGGCCACATTGGCCACACTTGCCCGATCAAACCCTTGATCTGCAAATACGGCGGCCGCTTTGTTTAAAATAATGGCGCGTTTGGCAGCATGATCTTGTGCCTTGGGGCGTGCCACTTATTTCCCCTGCCCACGGTTATCGACAACTCTTTTGGCTTTGCCTTCTGACCGTTCGACGCCCCCAGATTTTTGCAAAACGATTTCCGCTGAAATACCGATGGTTTCCTTAATTCGTTTTCCCAGAATCTGCGCCAGACCGTCAGCATCTGAATTGCCAACAGTTGGTTCTACATGCACGCGCATGGCATCCATTGGCCCGTTTTTATGAAGCTCAATTTGGAAATAAGGTCCCAGACCGTCTGTTGCCAGCAACTGTTCCTCAATTTGTGTTGGGAAAACATTTACGCCCCGAAGAATGATCATATCATCTGAACGACCTGTAATTTTTTCCATCCGCCGCATGCTGCGAGCGGTTCCCGGCATTAACCGCGTTAGATCCCGCGTACGATAGCGGATCATTGGCATCCCTTCTTTGGTTAATGTGGTGAAAACCAATTCGCCTTCCTGACCATCTTCAACGACTTCGCCTGTGACAGGATCAATTACTTCTGGGTAAAAGTGGTCTTCCCAAATGTGCAGACCATCCTTGGTTTCAACACACTCGTTAGCCACCCCTGGCCCCATAATTTCGGACAGTCCGTAAATATCGACGCAATGCATATCAAAGGCCTCTTCAACCTCGCGCCGCATAGCATTTGTCCAAGGTTCAGCGCCAAAAATTCCAACTTGCAAGGACGATGCCCTTGGATCCAAACCTTGGCGTTCAAACTCTTCCAGAATATTAAGCATATATGACGGCGTCACCATGATCGCCTCGGGTTTAAAGTCATTGATCAGGGTTACTTGTCGCGGTGTCATCCCACCGGAAACAGGCACCACCGTTGCCCCCAAACGTTCGATCCCCATATGCGCCCCAAGCCCGCCAGTAAACAAACCGTACCCATAAGCGTTGTGCACCATTTCACCTGGCCGAACACCCGAGGCCCGCAATGAACGCGCGACCATGTCGCTAAACACCTCAAGATCGTTGTGGCTGTACCCAACAACGGTCGCCTTACCTGTTGTGCCCGAACTTGCGTGAATGCGCATGATTTTTTCACGCGGCACAGCAAACAAACCAAAAGGATAATTGTCACGCAGATCGCTTTTGTTGGTGAAGGGAAATTTTGCCAAATCCGCCAAAGAATTCAAATCATCAGGATGCACGCCCGCTGCATCAAATCGTGCTTTATACATAGGAACATTGTCATAGGCATGAGCAAGCGACCATTTCAGCCGCTTCAATTGAAGGGCTGAAATTTCATCGCGGCTGGCTATTTCAATCGGGTCCAGTTCGGATTTCTTGGCGCCTAAATCTTTCATAAAAGTCCCTACTTAATTGTTCCAAGCACGTCAGCTGTTTCAAAAAAACTTGCATAAACCGACCGATTGGTCAATTAATAATTGAACCGCAAAATTGCGGAAATATTGATAAAGCAAGGTGGTCGCTGATGGGTTTATTGCAGGTTAGTTCGTTTGTTGCTGGCGAGTGGATCGCGCCAGGTTCTGGTGCCCGCAGCATTGAAAATGCCGTAACTGGCGAGGTTATGGCCACAGCTGGCAACAACGCCTTGGATAGCCAAGCAATGTTGGACTATGCCCGCAACACAGGCGGGGCGGCCCTACGCAACATGACGTTCCATGATCGCGCGCGAATGTTGAAGGCATTGGCCACTTATCTAAATGAACGTAAACAACAGCTTTATGATTTGTCGTTCAACACAGGTGCCACACAATCCGACAATATGATCGATATTGACGGTGGCATTGGCACAATGTTTGTTTTCGCCTCAAAAGGGCGCCGCGAAATGCCTGATGCACTTGTTTATCAGGATGGTGACCTAGAACAGCTTTCCCGCAACGGTAGTTTCCTAGGGCAACACATTTACACCCCAATGCGCGGTGTTGCTGTTCACATCAATGCCTTTAATTTTCCGGTCTGGGGCATGTTAGAAAAACTGGCGCCAACCCTTTTGGCAGGCATGCCCGCAATTGTTAAACCCGCCACATCCACATGTTATGTGGCCGAGGCTTGCGTTCGTATGATGTTGGAAAGTGGGCTATTACCTAAAGGGGCCGTGCAATTGGTGTCAGGTGGTTTGGGTGACATGCTTGATCGCCTAAAAACCCAAGATGCAGTCGCATTTACAGGATCAGCTGACACGGCTTTGATGTTACGCTCGGCCCCCAATATTGTGGAAAATGGTATACGGTTTGCCAGCGAACAAGACAGTTTGAATGCGTCAATCCTTGGACCTGACGCAAAACCAAACACTCCAGAGTTTGATTTGTTCATCAAAGAAGTGTCCCGTGAAATGACAGCCAAAGCGGGGCAAAAATGCACGGCCATTCGACGGATCATTGCGCCGGAGGATTGCCAACAAGCCATAATTGATGCGCTGTCAGTGCGCCTTGGCAAAACGACGATTGGTGATCCGCGTTCTGAAGGCACACGAATGGGTGCCCTAGTGTCAAACGGTCAAAGACAGGATGTTTTGAAAAAGGCGGCTCTTATTGGAACTGAAGCAGACTGTGTATTTGGCGATCCAGATCGGTTTGATGTGTCAGGGGCAGATGCGCAAAAAGGGGCATTCGTGCCGCCTATGTTGTTTCACTGCACCGATCCTGACAGCGCCCAACGCGTGCATGATACCGAGGCATTTGGCCCCGTGGCAACATTGATGCCCTATCGTGATTTAGATCATGCCGCGGAACTTGCCAATCGTGGTCAAGGCAGCTTGGTTGCATCATTAATTACCAATGACGGCGACGTTGCCCGCCAGGTGGTGATGAACGCTGCGGCGTGGCATGGACGCATATACATCAATAACCGCACATCAATGAAAGAGGCAACAGGCCACGGATCCCCCTTACCACATATGGTTCACGGCGGCCCTGGGCGTGCCGGTGGTGGCGAGGAATTGGGCGGCATTCGTGGTGTTTTGCACTATATGCAGCGCACCGCCATTCAAGGCAGCCCTGACATGTTGACTGCGGTTTGTGGAACATGGGTGCCTGAAAGCGCCGAGATCACTGCCCCTGCACACCCTTTCACCCGCAGTTTCACCGATCTGGCCATTGGTGAAACCATCCATACCGGATCACGTGAAATCAGCCTGAAAGACATCGAAACTTTCGCGTATTTTACTGGCGATACGTTTTATGCCCACATGGATGAAACAGCCGCCGCAGCAAATCCCTTTTTTCCCGGTCGTGTAGCGCATGGGTATTTGCTGCTTAGTTTTGCCGCAGGGATGTTTGTAGAACCTAACCCGGGGCCGGTTTTGGCCAATACAGGCCTTGATAACCTGCGTTTCATGAAACCTGTGCAGGCCGGCGACAGCATCAAGGTTCGCTTGACCGTCAAAAAGAAAACCAAGCGAAACGATGAGTACGGTGAGGTGCGTTGGCACGTCACACTAAGCAATCAAGATGACGAAAAAGTTGCCGAATACGAATTATTAACCATGAATGCATATTAGCGCGGCGGCAGGCGTGTTGCCCCGTCAAGACGGATGGTTTCGCCGTTCAAATAAGGGTTTTCAACGATTTGGCTTACCATCAACGCGTATTCTTCAGGGTGACCAAGACGCGCTGGGAAGGGAATATTTTTGACAATCTCGGCCGTGGTTTCATCTGGCAAGGATTCCATCATTGGCGTATTGAATAAACCCGGTGCAACCGCATTTACACGAATACCCATTTTGGCGAATTCACGCGCCACAGGCAGGTTCATCGCAGAAATAGCCCCCTTTGATGCCGCATAAGCAGATTGACCGACTTGCCCATCCTGATAGGCCGCCGAAGACGTATTGATAATGACGCCGCGCTCACCGGTTTCAGTAGGTTCCATTTCCATCATCGCGCGAGCAGCAAAAGTCATCATGTAATAGCTGCCCAAAAGATTGACTCCAATTACCTTTTGAAACAAAGGGATTGATGTTTTTCCTTCGCGCCCAACCACACGAGCCGCAACACCAATGCCCGCGCAACTGACGGCGATCCGTGCTGCCTGACCAAAGTGCGAATTCGCAGCATTAACCGCCAGTTCAACCGCGTCTGGATCAGTCACGTCAACTGCATGAAAATAACCACCGATATCGGCGGCGACGGCTGCACCTTTATCGGCGTCAAAATCCAAAATTGCCACATTCGCACCAAGGGATGCCAAACGACGCGCCGTTGCTTCACCCAGACCACTGCCGCCACCAGAAATGATCGCTGTTTGTCCTGAAATTTTCATTTGTCTTCCCTTGTTGTTAATCGTCAAATGACGTTCAACAACAAAGTGATCCCGAAAGAAGAGCCATGTCAACGCATAGACAAACCGCCCCCCTAAAAGGTCGCATCAAATCAATACTTCTAAACGTGCAAAGTGTCTATTTTGAATGCAAAAAGTGCATTACATCGCCATCTTTGACGAGGTAAGCTTTTCCTTCAGCTCGCATTTTCCCTGCTTCTTTGGAACCTTGTTCGCCGTTAAAGGCAACAAAATCGTCGTAAGCAATCGTTTCTGCGCGAATGAACCCTTTTTCAAAATCGCCGTGGATCACACCGGCGGCTTGCGGGGCTGTCCACCCTTGGTGAATAGTCCAAGCACGCGCCTCTTTTGGGCCAACAGTGAAATAAGTCGCAAGTCCCAGCAATTCATAGCCCGCACGGATCAATCGATCCAAACCTGGCTCTTCCAAGCCGATCTCAGATAGGAACATCTCGGCATCTTCATCGTCAAGTTGGCTGATCTCTTCTTCTATCGCGGCGGAAATCACAACTGACGCCGCACCCTGAGCTTTCGCCATTTCAGCAACACGGGCGGAATGGGCGTTACCATCGCCTGCGTTGCTTTCTTCGACGTTGCAGACATACAAAATTGGTTTTGTTGTAAGCAATTGCAGCATTTCCCATGCTTTGGCTTCGTCTTCGGCAATTTCCACGTTTCGTGCGGGTTGCCCATCTTCAAGTGCCACCTTCGCGCGGGTAAGCAACTCAACTTGCAACAAAGCCTCTTTATCGCCACCACGCGTTTTGCGAACCAAATTGGTCAAACGCTTCTCAATGCTTTCCAAGTCGGCCAGCATCAGTTCAGTTTCAATCGTTTCAGCGTCGGCAACAGGATCAACGCGTCCATCAACGTGGGTAACATCGTCGTCTTCAAAACACCGCAAAACATGTGCAATGGTATCGCACTCACGAATGTTGGCCAAAAACTGGTTGCCCAACCCCTCGCCTTGGGATGCGCCCTTAACAAGGCCGGCAATGTCGACAAAGGTCATGCGCGTTGGAATGATCGATTTCGATCCAGCAATTTCAGCCAACACATCAATGCGCGCGTCTGGTACGGCCACTTCGCCGACATTTGGCTCAATTGTGCAAAAGGGAAAATTCGCCGCTTGCGCCGCAGCAGTTTTGGTCAATGCATTAAACAAAGTGGATTTTCCCACGTTTGGCATGCCTACAATTCCGGTTTTAAAGCCCATTTTGGCCCCCTTGCGATAGATTTCGACCGCTAATAGGGTGTCACGGCGCAAGGTGCAAGTTAGCGCTTTCGCAACAGCAATGTCTTTTGCGCATTGCAATTTGGTGCCGTTTTCGCCAAATGTCGGAAACCAAGGATAAATGAGGATACCATGACCCGAATTGACGCCACATTTGCACGACTGAAAGCTGCCAATAAAAAGGCTTTTGTATCTTATTTGATGGCGGGTGATCCTGATTATGATACCTCACTTGAAATCGTAAAAGGCCTGCCAGCAGCAGGTGTCGACATTATCGAGCTTGGCTTGCCGTTCACTGACCCAATGGCTGATGGCCCAACAATTCAACTGGCGGGTCAACGCGCGCTAGAAGCGGGCATGACGCTGGAGCGCACATTGCAAATGGCCCGCGATTTTCGCGCCGTGGACGATGTCACACCGATTGTTTTGATGGGTTATTACAACCCGATTTATTCGCGCGGCGTGGATCAATTCTTGGTGGATGCCAAAGATGCAGGTATCGACGGCATGATCGTTGTTGACTTGCCACCAGAAGAAGACACCGAGCTTTGCATTCCCGCACAGGCCGCTGGTTTGAACTTTATTCGCTTGGCCACTCCCACAACCGATAGCGAGCGTTTACCCAAGGTTCTGCAAAACACGTCCGGATTTGTTTATTACGTTTCAATCACTGGCATCACCGGTGCGGCCGAGGCCGAAGCAACAAACGTCGGCCCAGAGGTTGCGCGGATCAAAGCCGCCACCGACTTGCCCATCATCGTTGGTTTTGGCGTGAACACACCTGAAAAAGCAGAGGCAATCGCGTCCATTTCAGATGGTGCTGTTGTCGGGTCTGCCATTGTTGGCAAAATTGCCAATGGCGACAGCCCTGCTGATGTGTTGGAATTTGTGGCTTCACTCGCGGCCGGCGCACACAAAGCCTGATCCACTAAAACTCGATTGCGACACCTTTGAGGAATTGGTAATAAAGATTTACCACGTCAACAAAGGTGATCGCTATCATGCCGACTATTACCAACATTTATGACCTGAAAAAAATCTACAAGCGCCGCGCTCCGAAGATGTTTTACGACTATACCGAAAGTGGCAGTTGGACAGAACAAACCTTTCGGGAAAACGTCACCGATTTTGATCATATTCGCCTGCGCCAGCGCGTGGCCGTTGATATGTCTGGCCGCAGCACGGCCAGCACAATGATTGGTGAAGACGTGGCAATGCCGGTGGCATTGGCGCCGATAGGCATAACTGGCATGCAATGTGCGGATGGTGAAATTAAATCCGCCCGCGCCGCCGAGGCGTTTGGCGTTCCTTACACACTGACAACCATGTCAGTAAATTCCATTGAACAGGTCGCTGAAGCTACGGAAAAACCATTTTGGTTTCAGCTTTATGTGATGCGCGACGAAAACTTCGTGGATACCATGATTGAACGCGCCAAAGCGGCGAAATGTTCAGCACTGGTTCTAACGCTTGATCTACAAATCTTGGGTCAGCGTCATATGGATATTAAAAATGGACTGACAACACCCCCAAAACCCACCTTGAAAAACATCATAAACCTCAGCACCAAACCGCATTGGGGATTGGCCATGCTTGGGGCGAAAAGTTGGACCTTTGGCAATATCGTGGGGCATGCAAAGGGTGTTGATGACATTTCATCACTTTCCTCATGGGCCGCAGAACAGTTTGATCCCACTTTGGATTGGGACAAGATCAAAGAGATCAAGAAAAAATGGGGCGGCGAGCTGATCCTAAAGGGTATTTTAGATGCTGAAGACGCGAAAAAGGCGATCAATGTCGGTGCCGATGCAATCCTAGTTTCCAATCATGGCGGACGACAACTTGACGGTGCCCTTTCATCCATCCGCAGTCTTGCCCCGATTTTAGACGCGGTGAATGGGAAAATAGAGGTATTCTTGGACAGTGGCATTCGTTCTGGCCAAGACGTGCTAAAAGCCATGGCAATGGGGGCTGACGGCGTCTTTATCGGGCGCTCGTACATCTATGGATTGGGTGCCATGGGGCAAAAAGGGGTTACCACCGCGCTTGAGGTTATTCACAAAGAACTGGATACAACCATGGCCCTTTGCGGGCGGCGGGATGTGAAAACACTGGATCGAAGCGATCTGCTAATTCCCAAGAACTTCGAAGGTGACTGGCAAGACTAACCTATGTTAGAGACGCGCTAGAACACCTTACAAGGGCAAAAATTATGTTGCTATTTCTGGAACAAAACTTGGTCTATTTTGCCATTCCCAAAACCGGATCAACGGCATTTGAAACGGCGTTGGCTGACCATTGTTCGTTGAATTATCGCGACCCGCCTGAATATCGTCATATGAACGTGCGTCGCTATGATTTTTCATTTGGCAAACACGTTGCCCGTGAGCATAAAACCTATCCAGAACGCATGGCTATACTGCGCCATCCTTTAGATCGCGTGCGCAGTTGGTATAAATATGGCCGTGCAGCAGATCAGATTGATACGGAAAACAGCACGAAAAACATCACCTTCACCCAATATGTCAGGGACATTATTGCCGGTAAACCTGTGGCGGCCGGCGTGGGTGATCAAAACTATTTCTGTTCTGATCAGAAAGGCAATTTGGCGATTGACCATCTGTTCGCCATCGAAAAACCCACGCCTTTGTTGGCATTTGTGAAAGAACGCCTGTGGCAGGATGTTGTATTGCCTCAAGTAAATGTTTCACCAGAAATCGACACATCAATCGACCCAGCAGTGGCGCAAGAATTCGTGGTTGCGCGGCCCGAGGAGTTTAGACTTTATTATCAAGTGCTGGAAGCGGGACACCTAAAAACCGACGTCGACCGGTCATATTCTGGGATCGAAAAACAACGCGCTGCCAAAGCGGCGAGCAATTCTGCGAATTAGATTTTTTCACCCTTCCAAACCCTTAAAAATTAGCCTATACGCGCCCCTTCAACGGGGCGTACACCCTTGGAGGACGCCCCCTTCATCTAGGAGAGACAACATGGCTGGTAAAATTCCAGATCTTAACGTTTCGGTTCGTACGGGGACAGGCAAGGGGGCCGCTCGTCAATCTCGCCGTGATGGCAACGTACCGGGTACTGTATATGGCGGTGGACAAGATCCAATCGCAATCGAAATTCCATTCAACGCTTTGTTCAAGCGTCTGAAAGCAGGGCGTTTCTTGGCAACTTTGTTCAATTTGAAAATTGAAGGCCAAGAAGATGTACGCGTTGTTTGCCGCGACGTTCAGCGCGACAAAGTTAAAGATTTGCCAATTCACTTGGACCTGATGCGTTTGCGTCGTGATTCACGTGTTGCGATGTCGATTACGGTCGAATTCATCAATCACGAAGAATCACCAGGTTTGGCAAATCAGGGCGGTTCTTTGAACACTGTACGTCCTGAAGTTGAGCTAAGCGTTATTGCAAGCGACATCCCTGATCACATCACTGTTGATCTTGCTGGATTGAACGTTGGCGCAACGATCTCAATTTCTGACATCGATCTGCCAAAAGGCGCTGAGCCAACAATCGAGCGTGATTTCATCATCGCAACGATTGCGGCCCCAGGTGGCGCATCAGAAGAAACTGACGAAGCTGAAGGCGAAGAAGCCGAAGGCGAAGCAGCAGCAGAAGGCGATGCAGCAGAAAGCTGATAGCCGACTAAGCTGATTGAATTTAGACAAACGCGGGGCTTCGGCCTCGCGTTTGCGTTTTCAGACCATAGCGCCTAAAAAATGTGAAAATAGGAATATACGACGTGATCATTTTTGCAGGCCTCGGCAACCCCGGAACAAAATACGCCAACAACCGGCACAACATTGGTTTTATGGTGTTGGATGAAATTGCGCACGCGCATAGTTTTTCGCAATGGCGTAGTAAATTTCAGGCCGAAATTTCAGACGGAAAACTGGCCGGCGAAAAGGTTTTGTTAATCAAACCCATGACCTTCATGAACCTTTCTGGCCAATCCATTGGCGAAGCTATGCGGTTTTACAAATGCGACAGTACGGACGTAACAGTATTTCACGATGAAATCGATCTGGCCCCTGCAAAGGTGCGCGTAAAAGACGGTGGCGGTCATGCAGGCCACAACGGACTTAGATCCATTCACCAACATATTGGCCCCCACTATGGGCGCGTACGCCTTGGTGTCGGCCATCCGGGCCACAAGGATCGTGTACCGGGCTATGTGTTGTCAGATTTTGCCAAGGCGGATCAGACTTGGCTTGATGATGTGATCCGCGGCTGTGGCGAGGGTGCGCCTGAACTGGCCGCAGGAGACGCGCCCAAGTTTATGAATGCAGTGGCCCGACGCGCGGCCCCCGCCCGTTCATCAAACACAACAGCCAAACCAAAGGCAAAACCGACACCTTCTGCGACCCCAGTTATTGAGCAGCAAGTCGACACAAGAACCACCTTGCAAAAGCTTGCCGACAAATTTCGGTGATCAATCGCACAAACTGTTTGGGAATTCTGTGGCATTGATACTATGCTGAGTTGAACAACCAGACTGAGGAAGCGATGAGCATAAAGAAAGACCCATCTATCAATGTTCTAGGCGGCGAACTTCAGCCCTGTTCCCTTGACCCCCTAACCGGTTTCTTTCGCGATGGTGCCTGTAACACCTGTGCCCAAGATCAAGGCAGTCACACGGTTTGTGTCGTAATGACGGACGAGTTTTTGGCCTATTCAAAATACCTAGGCAACGATCTATCCACGCCCCGACCAGAGTTTGGGTTTGTGGGTCTTAAGGATGGGGATCAATGGTGCCTGTGCGCCAGCCGCTTTTTGCAAGCTGTGGCTGAAGACGTTGCACCCAAGGTTAATTTGGCAGCAACCCATGAAAAGGCATTAGATATCGTATTACTAAAAACGCTTAAGGAATACGCGCTGGATTAAATGATGCCCTCATTAAGCAAATCTTCGACAAACAAGCTGATCAATTGCGCACGTCCCGAAACACCGGCTTTGCGATAGATCGCGCCAGTTTGGGCCTTTACCGTACCTTCAGATGTTGACCTAAGACTGGCAATTTCTGCAAGGCTCATCCCCTTGATCGCAAAGAGCGCCACGTCGCGTTCCGCCTTCGTCAACCCCCAGTGAGTGAACTTTTCTTCCATCACCTCACCAAATGCCCCGCGTGCAATACGCAATTGATCGCGGGATTGACGACGTTCTCGTTCGACACGTCGCAGATACAAAGCGCCTATAACCAAACCCATTATCAGGCCAAGTGCACCAAGAACCTCAAACACTTCGCGCAATGCCCACGGCACGGGTCGTGCACGCAAACCAAACACACTCATTGTGATGTCAGATACGACCAACAGCGTGCTTGCACCCTGAATGATCACCAGCGGCCAAATCAGCCGCTTAATTTTCACGATCCACCCCGCGAGGGTTTAAATAGGAAAAGGAACCAGCTTTTGCCTTCCTCCTCGTCATCGTGATCGACTTCGTCATCATCGCGACGTTCCCAATAATCCCGCAAGATTTCGCCACTGATAGGATCAAGCACGATTTCGCGTTCATGTCTGTCAGTTTCGGCCTCAATAACCACACGACCTAACCATGTGCGTGACACCTCAGTTATTTTGTAACCTTGCCCCTCAAGAGAAGAGATCAGAAAATCCAACGGCGAGCTTTGAGCCATCGCCAAAAGGGGAAAACTGGCCATCGCCAGTATTAGCATCATCACCCTGATCATCTTGTTCATTCCCATTGCGCCTTTGTTATAAGACGCCTCTTTCGTGTTGTTGGGGACTATAACGAAAGAGGCGCTTTTGTCACGGGGTCCGAGCAATGGACACCGTCACATTTCGAAATGCTTAGGCGCCATCATCTTTAGATGCTGTTTCGCCGTCGGCTTCATCTTCGCCTTCGTCGTCATGATCGTCATCGTCATCTGTTTCCAACTCAGCAGACAATTCTTCGCCCGTAGTTGGATCAATGATGATTTCCCATTCCGCACCAACTTTCATCGCTTCGGCTTCAAAGGTGCCGTCATCTTCGACTTCTACGGTGATGTCGCTGTATCCTTGGGCTGTTAGGTTCGCGATAATGTCTGCTTCGCTTACTGCTGCAAAAGCTGTGCCAGCCGCCAAAGTAAGAATTGCGATGCTTGTACCTAGTGTTGTCTTTTTCATTTTCTGTCCTCTCGTTAAGCCCGGGATTGGGCCGATAACGATTTGATGACGGAAAATTCAGGCGCATCCTATTGAACTGGGGTTTAAATCAGTCAATGCAAACCAAAGGATTACCCACATAAACCAAAGTTTATGGCAGAAACGAAAAAGGGCACCGCCAATGCGATGCCCCTTTCAGAAATTTTAATAAATTATTCGCCGTTGTTCATTTCAATGCCCAGTGCGGCGGCAACGGTGAAGATATCTTTGTCACCGCGGCCACACATGTTCATAACCAAAAGGTGATCTTTGGGCAAAGTTGGTGCCAATTTGATCACATGGCCCAGCGCGTGGGATGGTTCTAGTGCGGGAATGATGCCTTCCATTTCACAACACAACTGAAACGCCTCAAGCGCCTCAACATCGGTGATCGACACGTATTTGGCACGACCAATATCATGCAGCCATGAATGTTCTGGACCGATACCCGGATAATCCAAGCCAGCCGAGATCGAGAAACCTTCAAGGATCTGCCCATCATCATCTTGCAACAGGTATGTACGGTTTCCGTGCAACACGCCCGGACGACCACCTGTCAAACTGGCGCAATGCTCCATTTTTGCATTCACGCCTTTACCGCCTGCTTCAACACCAATGATGTTTACGGATTTGTCATCAAGGAAAGGAAAGAACAGCCCCATAGCATTTGATCCACCACCGATGGCAGCAATCAATGTATCTGGCAATCGCCCTTCGGCGGCATGCATTTGTTCTTTGGTTTCTTTGCCGATGATGGCCTGAAAATCACGTACCATGGCGGGATACGGATGCGGGCCAGCCACTGTACCAATACAATAAAATGTGTCGCGCACGTTGGTCACCCAGTCACGCAAGGCATCGTTCATCGCATCTTTCAGCGTTCCACGACCTGACGTTACAGGCACAACCTCGGCACCCAGCAACTTCATTCGGAAAACATTCGGCGCTTGGCGTTCAACATCGTGCGCACCCATGTAGACCACGCATTTCAAACCAAACTTGGCACAAACCGTCGCTGTTGCCACGCCGTGTTGCCCCGCACCGGTTTCCGCGATGATCCGCGTTTTACCCATGCGACGCGCCAGAATGATCTGGCCCAGCACGTTATTAATTTTATGCGCGCCTGTATGGTTCAGCTCATCGCGTTTCAAATAAATCTTGGCACCGCCAAGTTTTTCGGTCAGGCGTTCGGCATAATAAAGCGGGCTAGGACGGCCAACATAATGCGTCCACAAATCATTCATTTCAGCCCAAAAACTATCGTCCGTTTTTGCGTGCTCATACTGGGCTTCTAATTCCAAAATCAGTGGCATCAAGGTTTCAGAAACAAACCGACCACCAAAGTCACCAAAACGGCCATTTTCATCTGGGCCATTCATAAAGGAATTTACGTTATCTTCGGGCATATTCATCTCCTTCAACCTGCTTATTTGAGGTCTAGCTTGGCTTGGGTGAAGGGTAAAGGCCAGTTTGCCTTCGCATTAAACAAGTTTGCCAACTGTTCCTTCACCATTTCGTAAATTCATTGCCGTATGCCACGCAGCGACTATCTCTTTTTTTGTAGGAACCGCTGCGAAAAAATGCGTGTGATTGTGGAAAAACTTCATGTTTTCCATCGCTAAGTCCGCCAATTTGCCATGAAGGCCGCCTTTGGCAAAGGCCTTCATCTCGGTTTCATTTTCCCAAATTGAAACAGCAAAGTAGACGCGGCCAGATTTGAACATTTCTGCACGTACACAGGCTGGATTTGACTTTGCACTTCTCAGCACCTTGATCGCTGGCAAGATTATCTTGAAATAATCAAGGCGACGGGCAAGTTGCATGCCGCCTATTGCTGCTGTGAACATGATGCACCCTTTGCCTTTAACTGGTCCAAAATCTATTCAGCATAGATCTGATCGCCTGCTTTGCCCCTAGCGGGTCGCATCGCAGAACGCCGAGATTTTGTCGTGATCTTTTACGCCTGATTGGCTTTCGACACCTGATGAGACGTCAACTTGCTTGGCACCCGTCAATTGAACAGCTTGTGCCACATTTTCTGGCGTCAAACCACCTGCCAACATCCAAGGGGTTGCCCACCGGCGCCCAGCAAGCAAACGCCAATCAAAGGCCAAGCCATTTCCGCCTGGCAGGACAGAACCTTTTGGTGGCTTTGCATCAATTAACAATTGATCAGCGATGCCGGTGTAAAGACTGATTTGTTCCATATCGGCTGCGTCCGCCACGCCAATTGCTTTCATCACGGGTAACCCGTATCGCGCTTTAACTTCGGCCACACGTTCGGGTGTTTCCTTTCCGTGTAGTTGAAGCATATCAAGCGGCACCTTTGCCGTTAATTCATCCAACATGGCGTTGTCTGCATTTACCGTCAATGCGACCTTAGCCATACCAAGCGGCACAAGCTGGGCCAGATTTGCAGCATCTTCAAAGGAAATATTACGCGGGGATTTTTCAAAAAATACGAAACCGACATAGGCTGCACCGGCCGCGGCCGCGGCGACAACGTCACTTTCGGTTTTCAATCCACAAATTTTTGTTCTGGTGTTCATAGGCAGCTTTCTAACGACGCGTGCCGGTATCCTCAAGAAGGGCTAAAACATCGTCGCTTTCGCCGCCGTTGTCTGGACGCAATTCTGAGACTTTGCGTTCCAATTTGTTAACCTCACGCCCTTTTCGGGCGGCTTCTGCACGGTGTTTGTGTTCGCGCAGCCATTCCCAAATAAACCCAATGATGATGCCCACAGCGACGGCCAAAAGAATGACAAAAAACAATGGCAAATCAATCGCCATGTTCATCTTTGCAAACAAATCAATTTCAGCGGGTAGCAATTGAACAGTGACGCTTTGGCCATTGGCAAGCGCTAATACCAAAAGTGCCACCCCGATGGCACCGAGGAGAATCCATTTGATCGTACGCATAATCTGTTCCTAGGTTTTAAGCTTTGCCGTTCAAACGATCGCGTAACAGTTTCCCAGTTTTAAAGAAAGGCACGTTCTTTGCCTCAACTTCAACACTTTCACCACTGCGCGGATTACGGCCTATACGTGCGTCGCGTTGTTTAACAGAAAACGCGCCGAAGCCACGCAATTCAACACGGTCACCGTCAGCCAATGCATTGATAATTTCTTCAAACAATGTGTTCACAATCCGCTCAACGTCACGCTGAAACAGTTGTGGATTTTCATCGGCGATTTTTTGAACCAGTTCCGACCTTATCATTTCTATCCCCCTGCATGGCCCATCCAATCGCGGGCCTTAACAACTGGCCACCACTATAGGTTGGAAAATTGCAATTTAGAAAGAAAAATCCCACCTGTGGATGCTTAATTCTTCTGTGTCGGGGGCCTAAATGCCTCTTTTCTATTCGTTTTTGCATTCAAGCGGGCCGAAATCCGCATATCTCGGACATTTTCCGTTAATTCACAATTACCCGATTCGCGGTTGGATGTACCGCCTCGTCTAAAAACGGCGTCCTATTTCAGTCGTTTCGGGTGGTAATCGGCATCGTTTTTGAACCTCAAAACGTCCTTGAGAAATGGAAATTCATTAACAATCACGTCAAATTTTGGTACCAAATTTTGATCATTCCGATGGGCTTCGGATGACGTGACCAATTTGGTTTCCATTAAGCGTATACCTTCGTTCACCAAACCAGTTGAAATCACCAATGGTGGTCTGAATTTCATCAGAACTGACGTATTTTGAATGTGTGGAATTTGCCTTCGTCACACACATAATACGCCCAACGTAATCTGGGTGATTTTTCAACCATGTCCGCAGTTCTAACTCAGAACTGATTGAAACACGCTTCAGATTTGGGATGGTCATAGCTAAATTCGCCTTAAGTCTTTGACAGGTTCAAATGGGATGCCTTGCTCACTTGTCATACGCCGCAAAAAGATCAGTCACCAAAACACCGTTGATCCTCATTCCTGTTAAATTAGCATCGCTGATTTCGGCGTTTTCCAATGTGACACCACTGATTTTTAGATTTGAAAGATTGGCATAGGTAATCTGCGTGCCGGAAAAATTGATGTTGTTAAGCCGTGCATTTGACAGGTTCACATCATCAAAATCAGCACCTTGCAGATTGGTGTCCGTAAACTTTGCATCCGTTAAAACTGCATAAAATTTGGCACCACTAAGATTAACACCGTCAAAATTCGCACCTGTCATATCCGCCTTTTGGTAATGCGTTCCTTGAAGTTGGTCACCCGTGAACGGGTTCTGTTTGGGCTTTTCTGACATAAAGCTTCCTTTCTCAGCACAAGATTACCTATGGGTGTTCGTTCTAAACACGGGGCTTTGGAGCGGGCGCTCTGTCAGCATCACCCGAATTAGGTTCGCCCTTTGGTTCAATCAATAAAACCTTTACTTCGGCTTCGGCACGGGGACGATGAACCACCCCCTTAGGCACCACAAACAACTCACCTGCTTTGACGACTTTAGAATCCTCGCCTTCGATATCCATGAACATTTCACCCTCAAGTACATAGAAAAAATCGTCAGTTTCTTCGTGCTTGTGAAACAGAAATTCGCCTTGAAATTTTACAACCATAACCTCGTTTTGATTATAATCAGCAACGACATGCGGATCCCAATGGGTGGCGAACATGGCCAATTTTTCAGATAAATTAATGGGTTTCATCTTACTTCTTTCTCCATTCAATTTACCAAGAAAAATAAGCGCGGCTTTTACAAGTCTGCAAGCTTAAAAACACAAACACAGGAATTTACGTTTCTTTATTCGTCCGTCTGCTTTTTTGACGAACACTACATCATTTTGGACGAGTTTTGGGCGGGCGGGTCATACTACTTCTTTTTCTGCCGCGATTATCGGGAATTTACACTGCCCTCAACTGTCGGCATTGCGAGATTTAGCAACGTTTTTCTGGGGCTCTGCAAATGACGGCATGGGGATAAATTCCATCTCGGTATGAGCGAAGCAGTGACCGTTGGCGCCTACAAACCCTAACCATTTAGTCCGGTTGGCGCGGGTGCAGAAGCTCGTTTTTCACCAGTTGTCGGTTCGACGAGCCAAACAGTGTTACCAATTTGACAGCACAACCATTCACGTTCTGTTGATGTCATCAAACTGACTTTACTTGCCTCTTCAAAAAACGTGAGTTTTTCATATTTATGGGCATCAAAATAAAGTGAAACATGCCCTTCGCCGCGCGCTATTTTCACGCATTCGCTTGTGTAATATCGTTCTCCAACTTGTGTTAAGAGTTCGAAAAACGGTTCCTCCCAACTCAATGTGGGTTTGTACAGAATTCGGCTTTCATAGTCTGGAAGCTTGTTCACAAGAGCGCGTAGCGATTGCGTCAAACTTTCGACGTCATAATGGCGGTGAAGAACATTTCCGTCCTCGACTAGTTCAGCACCAATAAGAGCGGTTTTAAGCCAGATGTCTTCGCCAAACTTGGAATGATCAAAGCCATTTACCACCACGTCGTTTATACCGTTATTCAATGCCGGTGACAGTTGTCCAACGTTATTCGAGAAATAGAGGCGCACATTTTCGACGCCAAACTGTAATAGTTTTTCCTCGAAGTTCAAAACCTCTTGGGCAAGATCGTTCTGCCCCGTCCTTTCAATAAACCGACGAAGCAGCGCAAAATGATCAGGATCGTCAATTTCCCAAGGGCACCAGCCAAACATACACGTCTCATGATCAATGCACCCAAGCCGGAATGCAGCCGCCTCAACAACAATATCCAGAATTTCTTCTGTACGGAAATAGAGCTTTTGCAGCTGTTGTCGTAATCCTAGATAGCCATCGTAATACTCAAAAAGGTCATATTCACTCAGCTCAGAGCAGTTTGGCTTAGGCCAAGCGACGGGGATACCCTCAAGTTTCAATATTCTGTTCCTGTAAAATTTGGTCATTCTCTAGCATGCAGGCCGAGCAACAAAAAGAGTGTTCAATCTATGAAATCCACCATTCATGAAACTCGCAACATTAGACATCGTGGGTGCACCAGCGTCTGAAAAATCGTGCTGTTGTACTGCTCAGTTTTCTTCAACAATTTCGCGTGCTTTGATCATTTCGAGTGGAAGCCAAACGTCTGGTATGCGGACTTTGCTGCCGTTGAAATTCTTTGAGCAAGTGTCTGCTTTCGGAACTGTGCGACTCACATCAAACCAGCTCTTGATGAAAGTTTCGCTTGGCTATAATTCAAATACATGAATTCCACTGGGGGTATCGGCCGTTGTTTGCTAGACCAATAAGTCTTTCCGATTTCTTTGTTAAATCACTCAAAACCCTGCCATATGTCGCGGTTTTTAACGGAATCGTGTTTTTCTTTATCGGAATTTACATGATTTATTCCGCATCTTCTTTCACTTCTCGGGCGGAAGAAGCCAGCTTAACAGTAGTAACCGTTGAAAGCCGCAGGGGCGACAACGGGTTAGTTTATAGACCTGTTTTTGAAACAATCGACAAAAATGGCAATACACTAAGATACTCGGAAAATACGTGGGTAAGCCCCAAACCGCATGACGAAGATGAAATAGTTGATGGGCTTGTCGACTGGGCTGGAGGTGAAGTCAGGAGTGTCTCCATGATCGCTTCTAGCAAGGCCTTCGGCGGGATGTTTGCGAGACTTGGTGGTATTTGTTTCGTATTGGGCGGCATGTACATCTTATGGAGGCGAAGAAATCTAGTGCTGACCGAATGAGCAAAGCGGCCATTCGTTCGCGATGCAGCATCAGGTATTCTGGGCTCCAAGCAGCCAATCAAACAAAAAAGGCCCCGCAGTTTCCTGCGGGGCCTTTCTTAAATTATTTCCGGAACTGGATTATTCGTCGCCCTTAAGCGCCGCACCCAGAATGTCGCCCAAAGACGCACCAGAGTCTGAAGAGCCGTACTGTTGTACTGCTTCTTTTTCTTCTGCAATTTCGCGTGCTTTAATCGATAGACCCAAGCGACGTGTTTTTGCATCTACGTTGGTTACGCGAACGTCGACTTTGTCGCCAACGTTGAAACGCTCTGGACGTTGATCGCCACGATCACGGGCAAGGTCTGAACGGCGGATAAAGGATTTTGCACCTTCATATACCACTTCAACGCCGCCTTCTTCGATTGACGTCACTTCAACAGTGATGATTGAGCCGCGCTTAACGCCCTCAACTGCACCGTCAAAGCTGTTGTCCAACGCTTTAACTGACAAAGAAATACGCTCTTTTTCAACGTCTACTTCAGTGACAACGGCCTGAACCATGTCGCCTTTGCGGTAGTCGCCAATCACGTCTTCGCCACGGCCTTCCCATGTCAAATCTGACAGGTGAACCATACCGTCGATGTCGTTGTCCAAGCCAATGAACAGACCGAATTCAGTGATGTTCTTAACTTCACCTTCAACTTGCTTGCCCACTGGGTTGTTCTCGGCGAACACTTCCCACGGGTTACGCTGTGTCTGTTTAAGACCCAAAGATACGCGACGCTTAACAGTGTCGATTTCCAGAACCATAACTTCGACTTCTTGCGAAGTAGAAACGATTTTACCTGGGTGTACGTTCTTCTTAGTCCAAGACATTTCAGAAACGTGAACCAAACCTTCAACGCCAGCTTCTAGTTCAACAAATGCACCGTAATCAGTGATGTTGGTAACGCGGCCCTGATGTACAGACTCTAGCGGGAAGCGCTCTTCAACGATGGACCATGGATCGTCTTGAAGTTGCTTCATGCCAAGGCTGATGCGGTGGGTTTCTTTGTTGATTTTGATTACTTGTACTTTGACTGTTTCGCCAATGTTCAAGATTTCATTCGGGTGATTTACACGACGCCATGCCATGTCAGTCACGTGCAACAAGCCGTCTACGCCGCCAAGATCAACAAAGGCACCGTATTCAGTGATGTTTTTAACCACGCCGTCAACCGCATCGCCTTCGGCCAATTTGCCGATAACTTCTGCACGCTGTTCAGCACGTGATTCTTCAAGGATAGCACGACGAGAAACAACGATGTTTCCACGACGACGGTCCATTTTTAAAACTTGGAAAGGCTGCTTAAGACCCATCAATGGGCCTGCGTCACGCACAGGGCGTACGTCAACTTGTGAACCTGGCAAGAACGCAACCGCGCCGCCCAGATCAACAGTAAAGCCACCTTTGACGCGACCAAAGATTGCGCCATCGACGCGCTCTTCTTTTTCGAAGGCTTTTTCCAGTTTGTCCCAAGCTTCTTCACGACGCGCTTTGTCGCGTGAGATAGATGCTTCGCCGCGTGCGTTTTCAACGCGGTCAAGGAAAACCTCTACTTCGTCGCCAACAGCGATTTCAGGGGCTTCGCCTGGGTTTGCAAATTCTTTAATGTCAACGCGGCCTTCCATTTTGTAGCCGACGTCGATGATGGCTTGGCCCGCTTCGATTGCGATGACTTTGCCTTTTACGACAGACCCTTCGTCGGGTGTGTCAATTTCGAAGCTTTCGTTCAGAAGGGCTTCGAATTCGTCCATTGTTGCTTTAGAGCACATATAAGTTCTTTCCTTTTATCGTCGTTTTACTGGCCTAACGGTTGGTTCCGCCGGTCTTTGGTTTCATTACAATCGCCCTTGCGAAGGGGTTGGCTCAAACAAACAAAGGGCCGGAATGTTCCAGCCCTGCCTTGCCCTTTGGTGGATTGCCCACCGCCGCTTTGTGCGATTGCTCGCGCATATAGTTCAGAATCAGTGAAAGAGCAAGCGTTTGCTGCTTTTTACGCACCTTCAAAGATGGTGCGAAAAGGCGTTGAATTCAATCCGGCAAAGACGTTTCCGGTTTTGGTCTTTCCACCAGAATAAAGGCCACACCTGCAATAACAATCGCCCCACCAAGAATCGCTCGGATGCCAAGTTCTTCGCCCAAAAAGAATACACCGCCAAGCACAGCAAATACCGGAAGCATTAACAAGAATGGTGCTATGAGGCTAATGGGGTGTTTGCGCACCAAAGTGTACCACATACCGTAGCCAAGGGCCGTCATTATCAACCCCATATAAAGCACGGCACCCCAAACGACGGGTTGTGCCGTACGAATAGCCTCGATGTGGTTTTCTTCAAAAATCAGCGAAACAACGGCCAGTTGAGGCACTGCAAAGACAGCCACCCATGCAGTCACGGTCAAACCACTGATGTCTTTCAGAGCGCGGGTCATTTCTTGCCCCACAGCCCACGTAAAGGCACCACCAATCACCAACAAAACGGATAACCAAGCACTCGCGACTTTCGGCTCGCCCGAAATCAACGCAACACCGATGAAAGCCATGGCGATTCCGATCCATTTTCGAACGCCTGCCACCTCACCCAAAGCGACGACGCCAATGATCACCAAAAATGGCACTTCTAGTTGCACGACCAAGGCGGTAATTGACGCATCCAACCCTTTTAGACCAGTAAACGTCAGGCTGTATTGCAACGCCGCTGAAATCAGCGCGATCAAAAACAATGCACGCATTTGACCCCATGGCGGTCGCACGAACCAAACCAAGGCACCCGCCGTCACTATGAACCTACAGGTCATCAATAAAACGGGCGGGAAGTGTTCAAGGGCCGCTTTGGCAAAAACCAGGCCCATCCCCCAAAGCAAGGCAACCGATAGGCCCATGATAATGTCGACAAAGGACAACTGGCGCGTCATTTTCTTTAAACCCTGTAAAAATGGTTTCAATTCACATTGAAAGAAAACTCATTTGATTGCCCGACCAAAACCGACAAAGCCGCCGTCGCGAATGCGTATTATGAAGGAATGTATTTCGCGCGGATCGCTGAAATGGCTTGCGCCACAGCATTCTCGATAGACATGTCTGAAGTATCCAACGTGATCGCATCCGCCGCCGCAACCATGGGTGCCACGTCCCGCGCGGCATCGCGTTCATCCCTTGCAATCACCGCCGCCAGAACCTTTTGAAAATCGGTCTGGTCCCCTTTGGCGGTCAGTTCTTTGAAACGGCGGTCCGCACGTACTTCGGCACTGGCGGTCACAAACAATTTCACATCAGCATTCGGGCAGATTACCGTCCCAATATCGCGGCCATCTAAAACGGCACCACCATCACGCGCTGCAAATTCAATTTGAAAATCCAACAAAGCCGATCTTACGGCAGGTATGGCGGCAACTTTACTGGCCGCTTCGGCAACTTTGGTTGTACGCAAATCGGCATCGCCAAAATCTTCAGATTGCAAATTCTGCGCGGCTTGAACCGCTTCGGTTCCAGCCAGCACTTTGGCCCCAACCGCACGATACAAAAGACCCGTGTCCAAATGTGCAAACCCAAATTCAGCGGCAACGGCCTTTGAAATAGTACCTTTCCCAGCCGCTGCTGGGCCATCGATGGCAATCGTAAAACTCACTCGGTAACCATCGTTGTTAGGTTCGGATCAAATCCCTCGGCCTGCGCAGAATTCGCATCAATCTCGTAATAGTCACCTTTGTCGGCACAAAAAATGTGGCCCGCTGTTTTCAGACCGGTGTCACCATCAATTGTGCCTGCCATGATCGACAGATTATCACCCGCGCCGTCCCAAAACAGGTTTGACCCACACGTGCTGCAAAACCCACGGCGCGCCGTATCGCTGGATTGAAACCACGTTACATTTCCAGTGATCGAAATCGCATCGCGTCGCGCCGAAGTCGCTGAAACATAATGACCCGTTGATTTACGGCATTGTTTACAATGGCATGCAACGACAGGGCGCAGTTGGCCAACCGTTTCATAAGTCACTGCACCACAAAGGCAACTGCCTGAATGCTTCGCCATGTTTGCCCCCTAAGTCGGTTCGATATTGGCACCAAGTTCAGCCATTAACGTCAGGAAAATCGGAAACGACGTCGCGATAGGCCCGCCGTCATCAATCGTAATTGGTTGCTGCGTCGCCATGCCCAAACACATGTAAGACATTGCAATCCGGTGATCCAATTCACTTGCGGCGGTAATGCCGCCTTTGACACCCCCAGCCCCAAGACCAGTTACCGACCACCAATCATCGCCCTCAGCAACATTAACACCACTGGCGCGCAAGCCCTTAGCCATCGCATCAATGCGATCACTTTCTTTCACGCGCAGTTCTTTGACGCCCGGCATTTCGGTTACGCCTTCGGCAAAAGATGCAACAATTGACAGAATTGGATATTCATCAATCATGCTCGCCGCGCGTTCAGCAGGCACAACAATGCCCTTCATGTTGGGCGAAAATTTTGCACGCAGATCGGCAACAGGCTCACCCCCCTCTTCGCGGGGGTTCTCAAACGTCAGATCGGCGCCCATTTCCTGCAAAGTATAAAACAAACCGGCGCGCGTTGGGTTAAGGCCAATATTAGGCACCAACACATCAGAACCTTCAACAATCAATGCGGCGCAAACTGGAAACGCGGCGGAAGAAGGATCACGCGGCACCACGATATTTTGCGCCTTTAGTTCCGGTTGCCCCATCAATGTAATCACATTGCCTTCGTCAGTTTTCTCAACCGATAAATCGGCGCCAAAACCACGTAGCATACGTTCTGAGTGATCCCGTGTTGCCTCACGCTCAATAACGACAGTTTGCCCAGGCGCATTCAATCCTGCTAACAAGACAGCAGACTTCACCTGCGCGGATGGCACGGGGGTTTTGTAATGCACGGGAACAGGCTCGGCCGCGCCAATGATTGTCAAAGGCAGACGCCCTTCTGATCGACCAAAGGATTGTGCCCCAAACAAGGCCAAAGGATCGGTAATCCGCCCCATTGGGCGACTGTTAAGGGATGCATCCCCTGTAAAAGTTGACGCAATTGGGCTGGTTGCCATGGCCCCCATGATCAAACGAACACCAGTTCCAGAGTTGCCGCAATCAATCACCTGATCCGGCTCTGCAAATCCGCCAACGCCAACGCCGTGTACAGACCACTGCCCGTCACCATGATTGATCACTTCGGCTCCAAATGCCTGCATAGCGCGGCCAGTGTCCAACACATCCTGCCCTTCCAGCAATCCGGTCACTTTAGTTTCACCGATGGACATCGCTCCAAGGATCAAGGAACGGTGGGAAATTGACTTGTCTCCAGGCACATTTGCCGTCCCCTTCAAGGGGCCAGATTTGTGGGAAATCATTGGAATGGGTGTGCCATGACTGGACATAGTTGCGCGCCTCTTATTCAAATTTCTGCCAGTGATAACCCAAGCCCCTATAAGGGTCTAGTGTCAGTTCACGGTTTCTTCTGGTTCTAAATATCCCCGCCGGAGGCATCTGATATTTCGGCGATTAAACCCGCTCAAACGTCATGTAATGGGGCTGGCGATCTTCACGGAGCGCCTTTTGCTCATAACGCGTAGAAATCCAATCATCCCAAGGCGTAGTCAAATCCGCTTCGGCATCTCGAATACGTTTAAAACCGAACTTAGGTACTTCACGTAATGTCTGTTTTACATAAGACGGAATATCCGTCGCCACTCGAAAAATTGCACCTGGTTTCATTGATTTTGCCAGTGGCACCAAATGTTCTTCGGTCACAAATCGGCGACGGTGATGACGCTGTTTTGGCCATGGATCTGGATATAACAGAAACGCCCGAGAAATGCTGGCGGGTTGTAAAACGTCAAACATTTGACGCACATCCCCTGGAAATACGCGTAAATTGGAAACACCTGCGTCCCGAATTTTTCCCAACAACATAGCGACACCGTTGATATACGGCTCGCATCCAATGATGCCAACATCAGGATAACTCGCCGCTTGGTGAACCATGTGTTCGCCACCACCAAAACCGACCTCAAGCCATACATCGCGATCTTCAAAAAGTGCGGACAAATCCAGTGGATTGCGATCTGGGTTTACGTCCCAATCAACCGCCCCCGGACTTAGCGCAGCAAGATCTTGGTCCAAATATCGTTTTTGGCTGTCTCGAAGGGATTTCCCTTTCAAGCGGCCATAAAAATTGCGCCAAGGTTCATTTTCTTCTTTAGGACGTACCACGATATCAACCTGTCTGGGTTAGTGCTTTCGCGCGGGCAATAAACAATCCAGCACGCCATCGCAATCACCCAGCTTATCAAATTCACGTAAAACGCGCGCTCGCATTAACTCACGCCGTCTTGGGTACCAGATTTCATCACCACGATCACGGATCGATTGAATGGCAAATTTTGGATCGACACCTCGTTCAATGAAGAACTCTAACTCATTAAAAACTTCTTCTTGGGTGTCCTGATAAAGCCAGCTTGCCATTTCAAAAGGCGTGTCCCAGCCTTTGCTTTGGTTCTTTCGTTCATAATAATCTTTGATTGAGTTGGCAGACCAACTGTTGTTATGAAACCCAATTCGGCTGCCTTTTTCCATGGTGCGAACGGATCCCCCAAGAAAAATCAACACACAGGAACTGATGCATTCGCCTTGAACATGGGTTTTCAGATCAAAATCAATAATCAAATCGGCCATGTCAAAACCCGCATAATAACCACCCCCACCTGAATTAAGAGTCACTTGTTTTATGTTGGGGTGTTTCATCAACAGATCACGGAATTCATCAACATCTTCGACCTCAACCAAGTCATGATCAGAATCGATGTTTGTTTCTGTGTCATAAAAAATGACATCATCAACAACATTAAATTTTCCTTGCCCAGTTTGCGAAAATACAGGCGTGGAAAAAATAAATATAAATAACAATAACATACGAGACATTAGCAGATTTCACTTTCTGATTTATGCCTATAGAATAGCAAACGCCGCCTCTTGTGCAACAAAAGGCGGCGCTTCATTCATTCTAAAATGGATCAGCAGTTGTTTTTCAGCGTTTCCATCAAGTCGGTTTTTTCCCAGCTGAAACCACCGTCAGCCTCTGGTGCCCGACCAAAGTGCCCATAGGCAGCTGTGCGTGCATAGATTGGACGGTTCATGCCCAAATGCGTACGGATACCTTGTGGTGTTAGGTCCATGGACTTGGCAATCGCGCGTTCGATATCAACCTCGGCGACATTGCCAGTACCGTGTGTGTCACAATAGATCGACAACGGTTTGGCCACACCGATGGCATAGGCCAACTGAATGGTGCAACGATGTGCCATTCCGGCGGCAACCACGTTTTTCGCTAAATACCGCGCGGCATATGCTGCTGAACGGTCAACCTTGGTTGGATCTTTACCAGAAAAAGCACCGCCGCCATGAGGGGCAGCACCACCATAAGTGTCCACAATGATTTTGCGACCAGTCAAACCAGCATCGCCATCAGGGCCGCCAATGACGAATTTACCTGTTGGGTTCACCCACCATTCAGTGCCTTCAGAAATCCAACCATCCGGCAATTCACCCCGAATATATGGCTCAACAATGGCACGCACGTCGTCGGATGACAGTTCAGGATCAAGATGCTGAGTGGACAAAACAATCGATGTAACGCCCACTGGTTTGCCATCGGCATAACGAACAGTCAGCTGAGATTTCGCATCAGGACCTAGTGCAGGCTCGGTGCCGTTTTTGCGTACTTCGGCCAGTTTGCGTAGGATCGCATGGGAATACTGGATAGGTGCTGGCATCAATTCTGGTGTTTCATTCACCGCATAGCCGAACATCAAACCTTGGTCGCCCGCGCCTTCTTCTTTGTCAGAAGTGGCATCAACGCCTTGCGCGATGTGTGCGGATTGTTCGTGCAACAGGTTATCAACCTGCAAAGTGTTCCAGTGGAACTTGTCTTGCTCATAGCCAATTTCGCGTACGCTATCACGAACGATTTGTTCAACGTTGCCCATGTATTCAGCCAATTTGGCTTGATCAGACAGACCAACCTCACCACCAACAACGACGCGATTTGTTGTAGCAAAAGTTTCGCAACCGACCCGTGCTTCGGGTTCTTCGGTCAAAAATGCATCAAGGATGGAATCGGAAATGCGATCACAAACTTTGTCAGGGTGACCTTCGGAAACTGATTCCGAGGTAAAGATATAGTTATTTCGTGACATGAAAATTGCTCCGTTTTGTTAAGCCCGCCTCGTCAGGAAGCCGTTGAGGGGGACAATTATGAAGACCGTGTACTGTGCAACGCGCATGCGTTCAATGAAAAACGCGACGTTTTCGATACCAAATCGCCATTCCAAGCAGGAAGATGCCGATGAGCAACGGCAATTCGCCCCATTTCGAATACAGAGTTGGTGCAAATGGCGGTGGCAGCGCCATATCCAATCGCCCTTGTTTGTTTAGCTCAACAGACCCGAGGACATCGCCGTTTGCATCAATGATTGCGGAAATTCCGGTGTTTGCAGCGCGCGCAATTGGCAAACCCAACTCAATGCTACGTAGACGCGTTTGAACCAAATGCTGTTGGGGGCCAGTGAATTTTCCAAACCACGCATCATTGGTAATGTGGGCAATCCAATTGGGTCTTGGTTCGCTTTGGCGCATGCTCTGGGGAAACACCGCCTCATAACAAATTGATGCTAGTGCTCGACCTGCCGCCCCTAAATCTAATATCGGGTTTGACGTTCCATGGCGGTATCCGTAATCCTCAAACGCTGCAATTCCGTTGATCCCAAGCGCAGACAAGCTTTCGGAAAACGGCAAATACTCGCCAAATGGCACCAAATGTTCCTTGTCATAAATTGAGGAAATTTGACCATTTGGGTCGACCACAAGCAATGAATTATAAACACCCCTGCCCTCGCGACGGTTTGCGCCAATTAACACATGCGCGCCATTTGCACGATCAGACAATTCCAACAATGCAAATTCAGCCTGATCCACCCAAAACGGCATTGAGGTTTCTGGCCAAATTACCACATCGATTATTTGATCGGAAGGTTCAGCTGTAAGCGCCATCGCCTCTTCAAAATTTCGCAAAGCAAATTCGCGCTGAAATTTTAGATGTTGCGGGGCGTTTGGCTGTATAAGACGCACATAAGGCTGAACGCGATCAACCACCACGCCTTGGCGCAAACTGCCGGCCCCAAGAAGGGCGACAACAGGTAAGAATATCCAAACAACAGCCGTCCAGCGCCCTTTGTTAAACAAAGCATTTGCCGCCATTGCGGCCGCAATCATTGTAAGGAAGGTCACCCCGTAAGTGCCGATCCAAGCGGCAAGCGACATGACAGGCAAATCAACCCACATGGTCCCTATTAGACCCCATGGAAATCCCGTTAAAACATACCCTCGAGCAAGTTCCGCAATGCTTAATGTTAGGGCAATTGCAAATGGCCGCATCGGAAGACGTTTTGTGACGCGAATAGCCACTGCCCAAAACAAAGCCAACCCTGCCGCCATGAATAGCAAGGCAAAAGGTGCCATCCACCCGTGCCGCCACGGTTCCACCATAAAGGGTGAGACAATCCATGAAAGCGAGGTTGCAAAAAACGCAGTGCCGAAAATCCAGCCCTCAAGGAAAAACCTTTTCGAGGACGTTAAAATGAAAATGGCAATCACGAGGGCTGGGTATGCCAACATGATCGCTTGAAAAGGCGGCTGGCCTAGCGCCAGTACAACGCCACATAGACAAAGCCAGAATAGACGTGCGCGGGTTCCTTGAAGCCACGAAACCATGGCCGCAAGTCTAGTCATCCTTTGCGCTTGGCAATCTCACGCGCAATCGTTTGATACGTCGTGCATCTGCGTCAACAATTTCAAATTCAACGCCCAATGGATGCGGAATAACCTCGCCACGTGTTGGAATGCGCCCTGTTAAAACAAAGATGATACCACCTAAGGTGTCAACTTCGTCATCTTCTAAATCCTTGATCAAATTCAAACCGATTTCGGCTTCAAATTCGGTCAAATCAGAACGGGCATCGGCCAGATAAATTCCGGGTGCTTCTTGTGTCCAGGCACTGGCGTCTTCAGGATCATGTTCGTCGTCGATTTGACCGATCACTTGTTCAATCAAGTCCTCGATTGTCACCAACCCATCTACACCACCGTATTCATCAATGACCAAGGCCATGTGAATACGTTCGTTTTGCATCTTTTGTAGCAAAACACCGATGCCCATGCTGGGTGGTGCAAAGATCAATGGCCGCACAAGATCTTTCATAGAAAAGGCGCCAGCAGTGCCAAAACCATGTTTCAAAGCAAAATCTTTAAGGTGAATAAAGCCAAGTGGCGTATCAAGCGTGCCCTCAAAAACCGGCAAACGTGTTAGGCCGCTTTCACGAAATACAGACACAAGTTTTGATTTCTTGATGTCATGTGGAACAGCCACAATTTCCACCTTAGGAATGGCAACATCTTCTAAACTAAGACGGCGCAGGTTCACCATGCCAACGACCTGTCCGCGCATTGTGGGGTGGTCAAGAACGTCTTGTTCTAAATCGTCGTTTTTCCGTGGGTTAAAGGCAGAAAGAAAACGGGAAAATGCACCCTTGTTTTCACTTGCATCGCCATTTTCATCGTCTTCATTTTCCAGCGCGCGATGCGCCGCGTTTAAAGAACCGTCAGTTTGGTCGTTCATTAATCCTGTTCCACGTTATCAAGGCTCAATGCCTCGTGCGCCGCATATGGGTCAGGAACACCCAAAGTCGCAAGGACTTCGGTCTCTATTCCCTCCATAAGGGCCGCATCTTTATCGAAAATGTGATCATATCCCAACAAATGCAAGGTACCATGTATCATAAGGTGCAAAACATGTTGCTCAAATGGCGTATTAGATACCTTGGCCTCTTGCAGACACGTATCAAATGAAATGGCGATATCGCCCAATTCATATGGAATTTCCTGTCCAATGTCTGGCAATTCAGGCGTATCACCAGCAACCTCGACCCCACGTTCTTCGGATGGCCAAGACAGAACGTTGGTGGGTGTTGGTTTACCACGAAAATCAGCGTTCAGAGTGGCAATTTTGGCGTCATCACACGCAAGAACGGAAATTAGATAGTCATCCACCCGCAACCCCAAATGGGTAAGCGTAGCGCTTGCCGCTATTCGTGCATGATCGTCAAAATCAGCGGCCCGCCAGCGGTCATCCTCGATCAAACTGTCGATTAACATGGGATTATCCAATGGGACCGTCAGCGTCATAAGCCTCGATTATTTTTGCAACCAATGGATGTCGCACCACATCTTTGGATGTGAAATAATTAAAGCTGATTTTAGGGATGGTTTTCAGCAGGCGTTCCGCATCGGCAAGGCCAGATGTAACGCCACGCGGTAAATCCACTTGGCTTCTATCACCGGTGATAGCCATGCGGCTGCCTTTGCCCAAACGGGTCAAAAACATTTTCATCTGCATAGCCGTCGCATTTTGCGCCTCGTCTAAAACGACAAATGCATTGGATAGCGTACGCCCGCGCATGAAGGCCAAAGGCGCAATTTCTATGCGCTTTTCTTCGATCAATTTGGCCAATTGCTTGCCGGGTAAAAAGTCGTTCAACGCGTCGTAAAGCGGCTGCATATAAGGATCGACTTTGTCCTTCATGTCACCTGGCAAAAAACCCAATCTTTCGCCCGCTTCAACAGCAGGCCGCGACAAAACAATTCGCTCAACTTCGCCACTCATGAACAAATTCACAGCGGCCGCCACTGCAATATAGGTTTTGCCAGTGCCTGCTGGCCCAATTCCAAAAACCAATTCATTATTGAACAACGCTTGCGCATATTTCTTTTGCGCTAAAGTACGGGGTTCAATGGTTTTTTTGCGGGTTTTTATCTCAATAGCGGCACCTTTGAACATTTCCATCTGATCAGCGGCAACACCATTTTCGTCAGTGCCCTGCCCTAGGCGAATGGCCGCTTCAATCACGGTTCTATCGACAGGTCGTCCGGTTTCTAGACGTTGGTAAAGCCCTTGAATGACACCAACACCCCATTCAAGCGACTCGGGATCGCCCGCAACAACCAATTGATTTCCACGACGAACAACTTGAATATTCAACAGTTTTTCAAGTTGCGTTAGATGACTGTCAAATTCACCACAAAGATCAATCATCAACAAGTTGTCAGGAAATTCCAAAATCGTTTGAGCCGCGTTTTCTGGATTTAGCGTTGTGTTAGGCGGGGTGTTTCCCAAGTCTTGCTCCGTGTTCAAAAAGTCTGTGATTTATCATGGGCCAATTTAAAGATCAGCACAACGAGTCGTATTACCTGCAAGGCAGGAAAAAAGCAAAAGGCCGCGTATCGCTACGCGGCCTAATAAAACTTAATTTCGCATCGTCTGATTAGATAGGATCAGGGAATGCGCTACCGCGTTTTAGGCCGCCAACGGCTGTCGTTGGTGGGGCAATGCCAGAACAAACTGGTTTACCATAGTCATCAAGACGCTGGGAAAGATATCCTTCAACACCGTCGTCAATGATCCAGTGGTCACAACCATTTGGATCAACCCAAATACCCGCCTGAAGTTGGCTAAGATGTTTGCTGTCAAATCCACGGTCAACAGTTTTGTCGGCTTTTTCACCCAAGCAGCCCGCCAATGAGGTCGTGACAACAAGAAGTGTAACTATTTTTACAATTTTCATTTCATTTTCCTCAGCGAATACACATGATTTCAACGCGGCGGTTTGCCTGACGGCCCGCTGCAGTTCTGTTTGTCGCGCGCGGCATGCGTTCGCCATAGTGACGAATATCAACGACACGCGCACCCAAGCTTGACGCGACATTTGCAACAGCGTTTGCGCGGTTTTGCGATAGGCGCATGTTGTATTCATCAGAGGCGCGACTGTCTGTGTGTCCAACGATCACATAAGCAGCTGCCGATGAGCTGTTGAAGAAGTCAGCCAAAAGCGCACGACCTTTGCTGGTAATGCGGTATCTGTCTGTAGCAAACAACGTGTCTGCATCCATGACGCCACACGCGCTGCCACGATGACAAACGGGTACACCATTGCGGTTAACATTCGGGGTCATATACCCTTCAACGCCGTCGTCCATCACCCAGTGCTGGCACCCGTCTGGATCAACCCAAACAGTTGGCACATAGCTGCTGCCAACCACTGTGCGTGTTTTACCTTGTTTGTGAATATGATTGCGACCTGCTGCATCGTCATGTGCATACACAGAAGCCGATGTAAGGGCGAACGCAGCAAATGCGGCGATTCCTGCTACCAGTGACTTCTTGCGCAATGTCATTCCTAGAAATTTTGCCACTGCATTCCCTCCGAAAATATTAGACCGCTAAACGTATATGCCACATAGATGGGATCCGGCCACATTATGTAGCGGATACTATCAAAGTCAGCCTATATTGGAAGTGGGTTTTACAAGATATAGTAGGAAATTTGTCCAAACTACGACATTTTCAAGGCACTGATTGATGAATCACGCAGCTAATTCGTAAAACTTTGCCGCTTAGATCAATTCACCGGTCAAAGAGTTTGTCAGGCTTTTGATGACTCTTACCCGTCGCACAGTGCCGATCAGGGACTTATCTGCAAAGGCATGAACCGCGTGCAAATTTTCTGACTTACCAATAAGTTGCCCCGGATCGCGGCCCTGTTTTTCAAACAAAACAGTCGTTTCGCGGCCAACCATTGCATCTTGTGCGGCTTTTTGTTGTTTTCCCAGCAATGCCTGCAAGCGTTGCAAGCGCTCACTTTTCACATCTTCATCAACCTGCGCGCGTTCGGCGGCCGGTGTTCCGGGGCGCGTGGAATACTTGAATGAATAGGCTTGGCCAAATCCAACTTGTTCAACCAGATCCATCGTATCCATGAAATCTTCTTCAGTTTCACCAGGGAAACCGACGATAAAGTCACCAGACAGTAACAAATCGGGGCGCACATCGCGAATGCGTTTGATCAGCGCAAAATACTCTTCCCGTGTGTGGCCACGGTTCATAGCCTTTAGAATTTTGTCTGAACCCGACTGCACGGGCAGATGCAGATAAGGCATCAACTTTGCGCAATCGCCGTGGGCGTCAATCAAATCTTGTTCCATGTCGCGCGGATGGCTGGTGGTGAAACGAATGCGTTCCAGTCCCTCGATGGTTGCCATCTCACGAATAAGCTGCGCCAAAGTCCAATCGCCGTCGGGCCCCTCGCCGTGATAGGCGTTTACGTTTTGCCCCAACAGATTAATCTCTGCCACGCCACGCTCAACAAGTTCACGGGCCTCGCGAAGAATACGATCTACAGGGCGGGAAACCTCAGCTCCACGGGTATAAGGCACCACACAAAACGTGCAAAATTTGTCACAACCTTCTTGAACCGTCAAAAACGCCGACGGGGCACGACGTGCCTTGGGGCGATCTTTCAATTCTTCGAACTTATCTTCTTCGGGGAAATCTGTGTCGATTGCTTTCTCGCCACGATCAATTGCATCCGCCATTTTTGGCAATCGGTGATAAGATTGCGGCCCTACAACCAAATCAACCATCGGCTGACGTTCAATGATTTCGCCGCCTTCGGCTTGGGCCACGCAACCAGCGACGGCAAACTTCATTTCAGGTTTGGCTAGCTTGAACTGCTTTAGACGGCCCAATTCGGAATACATTTTTTCCGCAGCTTTTTCACGGATGTGACATGTATTCAGCAAGATCATATCAGCTTGATCCGCGTCAGTAGTTTGTTCATACCCTTTGGTGCCCAGCGCCTCGGCCATGCGTTCACTGTCATATACATTCATCTGACAGCCGTAAGTTTTAATAAAAAGTTTCTTTGGCGCGGACATGGGATCACTCTGTTTTACTGGGTTGGCTCTGCCATACAGAACCTCGTCACGCGCTGCAACGGCCCCAATTGTGCAAAATCACTTGAATTTGTCGGTAGTAATGGCGCATTCATATGTAAAAAGGCATAAAGGCAGCCATGCTTTACCCCGATTTGAACAGTTTTTTGCGAACCAACCAGTTGGCCAAGGCCAAGGGCCCTATCGGTTTGATCTTTGTTGAGGATCTTATTGAGGTTGATTCAACGATCCGTCATCATTTGGATCAAGGTTTCGCAGAAATCATCCTATTTGCCCCGATAGAGCTTAATTTGCCTCGGGATTTGACTGAATCCCTGACCCGTGTTGACTATAATTACACCAAGACCAAAGCCCACGAGCAAATCAATATGGTCATAAAGGCGGCCCCGGGCAGTTGGATATACTATTGTTACAATGCCGAGTATTTGTTTTTCCCTTTCTGTGAAACACGATCCATAAAGGATATGACGACATTCCTTTCTGAGGAACGCCGCGACAGCGCGCTTTGCTATGTCATTGATCTATATGCAGATGATCTTGCGAAATTTGAAACCGGTGTGCGGCGCGATCGTGCGATGATGGACAAATCAGGATACTACGCCCTAGCCCGCCCTGATCCTGTGACAGACGTTCATCGAGACAGACAGTTAGATTTTTTCGGCGGTCTACGTTGGCGATTTGAAGAACATGTTTCTGTCAGCAAAAGACGCATCGATCGCGTCGGCGTCTTTCGCGCGGTGGCTGGATTGGAAATCACAGAAGATCACCGGTTCAACATTCAAGAATACAATACCTATGCTTGTGAGTGGCATAACAATCTAACGGCAGCGATTTGTTCATTCCGCACGGCCAAAGCCCTAAAACTTAATCCTGGATCGACCTTCGAAATTGATGATTTTCAATGGCATGGATCAACACAATTTAAGTGGGATTCACAACAATTGATGGATCTTGGTTTGATGGAACCCGGACAATGGTTCTAATTTTCGTAAAGGAAATGAAATGACCGATCAAAAATCAAAGGCATCCATAGGTTTTTGGCTTATCGCCACGGCGGCTTTAATTTGGAACGGCTTGGGTACTGCAAATTTTTTGTACCAGTTGAGCCCCGACAACATTGCCAGTCTGCCTGAAACCCATCGCGATCTAATCAAAGGTCGGTCCATCTATGGAACTATTGCTTTCGGTGTTGGCGTAATTGGGGGTGTTGTTGGGTCAATTTTGCTTTTGCTACGTCAGTTTTGGGCGGTACCCGTTTTTGCAATTTCGTTCATCGGGATTGTGGCGACAGTTATTCCAACAATTCGATTGATCAACGAGGCACAGCTTTCAACCGCCGAAGTTAGCTTGATGGTTATTGTCCCTATTTTTGTTGGCCTTTTGCTCTGGCTTTATGCGCGCAAAGTCGCGGCCCGAGGTTGGTTTCATTAACCGGCTTTTGATGTCCAAACACTAATTCTGATTTCGCAAAAGTGAATGGATTCCAAAAACTTCAGAAGGTTCGCCCTTAAAACGGGCAAAAACATGCAAATGGGCATGGAAAACTGTTTGGCCAGCCGTCGCCCCGACGTTCCAACCAACAGTAAACCCATTGGGATCAGCCGGTTCAAGGTGTTAACGTGCAATATTCAACGCCTCGCCAATTTCGGCCCATTCATCGGCGTTTAGACAAAACGGAGTTTCAATGTGTCGATACGGAACAATCATTACTTGGTGTGTTCTGTCGGGATCAATCGATCCAAGGATAAAAAACTGCGCCAAACGATACAATGGCGTGTCGGTCAATAATTCATTGGCCAAACAAAAACGGCAATCGGGTTTAATCAAGAATTTGGTTCCTGAACACTACGATGGTTAGTTTGCACCCCCGTACGAAAGTTATTTGCGGCGCAGTCGAATGACCACATCCACCTTTGAAATTTCGGTCCCCATTGGAACTTCTGGCAAGCTGGTAATTTCCAACTGGTCCGCAGGCGCATCTGTTAACTGGCCTGTATCTTCCCAATAATAATGTGGGTGATCATCCATACGGGTGTCAAAATAAGATTTGTTGCCGTCTACTGTGACCTCTTGCATGAGGCCAGCCTCGCAAAATGCACGAAGTGTATTGTAAACCGTTGCTAGGGAAACTTTTTCAATGCCCCCCTCAGAGGCCGCAAACAGACTTTCCGCTGTGACGTGACGATCTTGACCGTCGCCCACTAACAAAGTCGCCAATGCCACGCGCTGACGCGTTGGGCGAAGCCCTGCTTTTGCTAACCAACTGGTGCTGCGTTCACTTGCCAAAACTGACATTTATCCGTCCTACATTAACTTCTTCTACCTATAGCCCTGAAAAATACCCAATTTCAATTAAAAATCGTTGGCAGAGTTTGCACAAGCTGGACTTGCCAGCAGGAAACCACAAATGGTACAGGGTAAAGAAACCCCGCACTTGGGGACCAAATTAAATGACAGGATCGGGCATATGGCAGATTTTCCAACAAGTTTTGACAAAGATGGTCTTATTGAATGCGCCAGCGGCAAATTATTTGGCGAAGGCAATCCACAGCTGCCGATGCCACCAATGCTGATGATGGATCGCGTGACTGAAATTTCAGGCGATGCGGGATTGCATGGCAAGGGCCACGTTGTTGCAGAGTTTGATATTAACCCTGACCTTTGGTTTTTCGCCTGCCACTTCCCAGGTGATCCCGTAATGCCCGGTTGTTTGGGCCTTGATGCCTTGTGGCAGTTAACCGGTTTCAATCTTGGTTGGCGCGGCATGCAGGGGCGCGGTCGCGCATTGGGTGTTGGCGAAGTAAAATTTACCGGCATGGTCACGCCAAGCACCAAGGTCATCACTTATCACGTTGATTTCACACGCGTCATTGACCGTCGTTTAAAAATGGGCATCGCCAATGGTCGTATGTTTGCTGACGGCGAAGAGATTTACACAACCGAAAATATGAAAGTCGGTTTGTTTCAAGATTAATCCCGTTTAGGGCATCACAATATAAAAGGGGCCGATTATGCGTCGTGTCGTTATCACTGGAATGGGCATCGTTTCCTCGATCGGAAACAATGTCGCCGAAGTTACCAAAAGTCTTCGCGAAAGCCGCTCTGGCATCACAGCATCATCTGACATGACCGAAAACGGCTTTCGCAGCCGCGTTCATGGCATGCCCTCAATCGATGTCACAGAACACGTCGACAAACGCAATCTGCGTTTCATGGGTACCGGTGCCGCATACAACTTCATCGCGATGGAACAAGCGATCGCGGATTCCGGCCTTGAGGAAAGCGACGTTTCTAACGAGCGTACAGGTTTGGTGATGGGCTCTGGCGGCCCCTCTACGATGAACCTTTTTGCCGCGCATAACATTGTCAAAGAAAAGGGCGCGCCCAAGCGTATGGGGCCATTCATGGTGACCCGCTGTATGTCGTCTACAAACTCTGCTTGTTTGGCGACACCTTTCAAGATCAAAGGCGTGAACTACTCAATCACATCCGCTTGTACCACGTCTTTGCATTGCATCGGTAACGGTGTTGAGCAAATCCAATTCGGCAAGCAAGACATCGTCTTTGCCGGTGGTGGCGAAGAGCTTGATTGGACATTGTCATGTTTGTTTGATGCCATGGGTGCCATGTCATCAAAGTATAATGATGATCCAACCAAAGCATCCCGCGCATTTGATGCAAATCGCGATGGCTTTGTTATTTCTGGTGGTGGCGGCGTGTTGGTTCTTGAGGAACTGGAACATGCTAAGGCACGTGGCGCTAAAATTTACGCCGAAGTGACAGGGTATGGTGCAACATCAGATGGACATGACATGGTTGCCCCATCTGGTGAAGGCGCAGAACGCTCTATGAAATTGGCAATGGCCACGTTGGGTGATCGCAAAGTTGGCTATATCAACGCGCACGGTACATCGACACCTGCCGGTGACGTAACCGAAGTACACGCGGTTCGTCGTGCATTTGGCGAAGGTAACACACCAAAGATTACCTCAACCAAATCTTTGACAGGTCACTGTTTGGGTGGTGCTGGTGTACACGAGGCGATTTATTCGCTGATCATGTTGGGCGGTAACTTTATCGCACCGTCAGCAAATATCGAAACGCTTGATCCAGAAATTCATGCGGATGAGATCGCCACAACAATGATCGAAAATGCTGGCCTTGATACAGTCATGTCCAACAGCTTTGGGTTTGGCGGCACAAACGGCACTATCGCCATGAGCAAATATTTAGGGTGATCTGATATGGCTGATCTGATGAAAGGCAAACGCGGGCTGATCATGGGCGTTGCAAACCAACGTTCCATTGCATGGGGCATTGCCTCGGCCCTCGCCGCCGAGGGTGCCGAATTGGCGTTCACCTACCAAGGTGATGCTTTTGGTTCACGCGTAAAACCACTGGCCGAAAGTGTTGGTTCTGACATTTTGGTGGATGTGGATGTGACGGATGATGCATCCCTAGATGCAGCCTTTGGTGTATTGAAAGAAAAATGGGGCAAGATCGATTTTGTTGTTCATGCCATTGCATTTTCCGACAAAGACGAACTTACAGGTCGTTTCATCAATACCAGCCGCGAAAACTTTAAAAACTCGCTATCAATCTCGTGCTACTCACTGATCGATGTTGCGCGTCGCGCCAAGGATTTGATGACGGATGGCGGCACGATTTTGACGCTGACCTATCAAGGGTCTAACCGCGTTACACCGTTCTATAACGTTATGGGTGTCGCGAAGGCAGCACTTGAGTCAACGGTTCGTTATTTGGCCAATGACTTGGGCACCGACAACATTCGTGTGAACGCGATTTCACCTGGTCCAATGAAAACACTCGCTGGTGCCGCGATTGGCGGCGCGCGCAAAACATTCCGTCAAACCGAGGCGAATTCGCCAATGCGCAGCAATGCAACGCTTGAGGCCGTTGGCGGCACTGCCGTCTATTTGGCCTCTGATTATGGTGCTTGTACAACGGGTGAAATTGTACGTGTTGATGGTGGTTATCACGTTCTTGGCATGCCTCAGCCGGAAAACCTTTAACTTATAGGTTTCGCACCGCTTAAACCTGTGCAAGTCTCCGACACAAAGGAGATTTGCCATGTCCATTAAAGTATGTGTTTTTGACGCTTACGGCACGTTATTTGACGTTGCCGCCGCCGCCCGTGAGGCCGCGAACGAACCAGGGCGCGAGGCTTTCTTGCCACATTGGGCAAAGGTTGCCAATGATTGGCGCCTTAAGCAGTTGCAATATACTTGGTTACGCGCCGTTTCTGACGCCCACTGCGATTTTTGGGAGGTCACGCAAAACGGGCTTGATTGGGCGTTAGAGGCATCTGATCAGACTGACCCTGAATTGCGCGAACGCTTGTTGGCGCTGTATTGGGAATTGTCGGCCTATGCAGAAGTTCCCGAAATGCTTTTGTCCCTAAAAACCAATGGATTTGAAACTGCTATTTTGTCCAATGGGTCGCCCGATATGCTTGACGGTGCAGTGCAGTCCGCCGGTTTAGGCGAATTGCTAGACGATGTGTTAAGCGTGGAAGGCGTGCAAATCTTTAAACCCCATAAATCCGTTTATGATCTTGTAGTGAAAAGGTTTAATTGCCAACCAAACGAGGTACTGTTCGTGTCATCAAACGGATGGGACGCCGCCGCATCCGCTGGCTATGGGTTTCAAACGGCTTGGGTCAATCGTGCAGGCGAACCTATGGATCGATTGCCGTGGAAACCCCGCGAAGTGTTGCGTGATTTAACGGACATCCCAAAATTGGCCGGTGAATGGTAAAAAGTTCTTTCACGACATCTGATGGTCTAAAGCTGGCTTTTCAGGACGAAGGCGAAGGAACGCCAGTTTTATGCCTTTCTGGTCTGACCCGTAATGGCAACGATTTTGACTATGTTGCACCATATTTATCCAATGTTCGACTGATCCGCCTTGATTATCGAGGGCGCGGTGCATCTGATTGGGACGAAAATTTCAACAATTACTCTATTCCCGTTGAGGCCCGTGACGCGGTTGAGCTTCTTGATCATTTGAATATTGATAAAGCCGCTATTCTGGGTACGTCACGCGGTGGGTTGATCGCAATGGTTCTCGCAGCAACTGTAAAAGATCGATTGGTTGGCATTTGTTTGAATGATATTGGACCTCAGATTGCCACTGAAGGTTTGGGCAAAATCATGGGCTATGTTGGGCGAAATCCCACGGCCAAAACGATGAACGAACTGATCCCAAAATTACCTACCCATTTTACCGAATTTGGCCCTGTTCCTGATGGTCGCTGGCAAACAGAAGCCGAGCACCATTACCGCGAAACTGCAGAGGGGCTGAAAATTAACTATGACCCAGCATTGCGCGACGCATTAATAGAGGCCGCAAAACAGCCACCCGTTGATCTGTGGCCGTTGTTTGATGCGATGAATGATTTACCTTTAGCATTGATCCGAGGGGCAAACTCCGATCTTTTGTCAATGGAAACGACTGCCGAAATGCAGCGGCGTCGACCTGATATGATATTTACCAATGTTCCAGATCGTGGCCATATACCCTTTTTGGATGAGGTCGAAAGCCTGACGGCGCTAAACCAATTTATAAGGTCAATCACATGAATATCGACATGATCAACGAAGCCGCCATTCGCATTAAAGGCCACGCGCGACGCACGCCAATGCTGACCTCGCCTTTCGTCGACGAAATTGCAGGACGGCGCGTTTTGCTAAAATGCGAGGCGTTGCAGCACACCGGCAGTTTCAAGTTTCGCGGCGGCTGGTCTATGGTGTCTACGCTTACCCCCCAACAGCTTAAAGCTGGCGTCATTGCCTTTTCTTCAGGCAATCACGCACAAGGTGTGGCCTATGCCGCAAAAATGCATGGCGCACCCGCAACCATCGTCATGCCCGCTGATGCGCCCAAGATTAAGATTGAAAACACGCGCGCTTTGGGTGCCAAGGTGGTGTTGTATGACCGCGCAACAGAAGATCGCGACGAGATCGGTGCGCGGCTTGCCGGAAATGAATTAACCCTTATCAAGCCTTATGACGAACCCTTGGTGATCGCGGGTCAAGGTACGACAGGGCTTGAAATTGCAGAACAAGCCGCCGAATTGGACGTCGAAAAAGCAGATGTTCTCGTGAACTGTGGTGGCGGTGGATTAACATCGGGCATCGCATTGGCCTTGGAAGAGAAAGCACCAAAAATGTGTGTTCGTCCCGTGGAACCCGTCGGATTTGACGATGTTGCCCGTTCACTTAAGGCAGGTGAAATCAAGGCGAATGAACAGCTAAGCGGCAGCATTTGCGATGCAATCATAACCCCACAACCTGGTGACATTACTTTCCCCATTCTCAAGCATCTTTGCGGTGAGGGATTGGTCGTGCCAGAAGAGGACTGTTTGCGCGCCATGGCCGTTGCTTTTGCCCGCCTCAAAGTCGTGCTGGAACCAGGCGGTGCTACCGCATTGGCCGCCGCGCTTTATCATGGTGATAAAATTCAAGGTGATGCGGTAATCGCTGTTGCCACTGGCGGCAACGTGGATGCGCCTATGTTTCAGACCGCACTAAGTAAATACGGTTCATAAAGGGTTCAGGATGACGAATTTTTCTATTGCGAGTTTCAACGTTAAAAACCTAATCGGCGCAGATCAGGAATATTATCGTTATGAAAAATATTCACCCGAAGAGCATGCTTGGAAAGAAGATTGGCTGGCAGATCAGGTCGTCACCATGGATGCCGACATCGTTGGGTTTCAGGAAATTTTTGACAAACCTGCTCTGGATGCCGTGATCAAAGAGGCCGACGCTTTAGGCGAAGCCAGCAATCGCGACGTGATCCCCGATCGTTCAAAACGATATGCGCGCAAGGCCATTTTCCGGAAATTGTCTTACAAGAGTTACGGGGATGACAAAGTATTTTTTGCACCTAACATCAATGATGGTGAACCAGGCCAACGGCGCCCTGGTTTGGCAATCTTGTCGCGATTTGGATTTGAGGGAACACCCGAGGTCATCCAAGAACTAAACGAACCATTAACCATTCAATTTGGTAACGATGGTGATGGGCATTTCACGCTGACACGTCTGTCACGCCCCATTCTTAAGGCACGCATTCCTGTTAACGGCAAAGTTATCACTGTTTTCAATTGCCATCTTAAATCCAAATTGGGCGAGTTCATTCGCCCAGAAGGTGCCGAATTTGCACCAGAACAAGATTTGGCGGCATATGATCCCTTTGGCCGCGCCCTCGGTAGTTTGCGCGCAACCGTTCGTCGCATGGCGGAAGCCGCTGTTCTACGTGGGTTGATTTTGGATGAACTTGCCCAGAACAATCCGGTCATGGTGTTGGGCGATCTGAATGACAGCGACACCGCGGTTTCGTCTGAAATCATACACGGCGAAAACGCGTTCAAAAATTATTCTTGGATGCGCAGACATAACGCCAAACGCCACAATGATCGATATTCAGACGCTGAGAATGAGACCATTCAAGCGGCAATAAAGTCGGCGAAATTGTTATCGGCAGAAAAGTTGTTTGTGCGGAAATCCCTTCGTGACATGGTTTATACATCGGCCTTTGGCGGGGTCTTTGAATCTATTGACCAGATTTTGATGAGCCATCATTTTGATCCAACGTCTGACAGCCGCATTGGTGAGATGGAATATTTCAGCGTCTTAAACGACCACCTAACCGATGGATCACACCCAGAGGCCCCCTACAACAAACTTGCCTCGGATCACGGGCAAATCATGGCTCATATGAAATTATTGTAAGGTTAGCGTGAATTCCAAAAGGTGATACCAAACACACTTGCCGATCTTTATCGTATGGTTCAAATTCTGATAAATCTAAAAGGAAAATGTAAATGCCAGTTGTCGATTTAAACGGTTTGCGCGTTCATTATCGCGAGGATGGCAACTCCACGGGCCCAACTTTGGTTTTTGGTAATTCATTGGGTACGGATTTTCGGATTTGGGATCAGGTCGTTGATTTGTTGCCGAAATCCTTGCGCATCATTCGCTATGACAAACGAGGCCACGGCCTGACGGATTGCCCAGATGCCCCCTATTCTATGGGATCGCTGATTACAGATGCTGAACGATTGCTCGATCATCTAAATGTCAAAGATTGCGTTTTTGTTGGGCTGTCTATTGGCGGCCTGATTGCACAAGGGTTAGCCGTAAAAAGACTTGATCAGATACGTGCATTGGTTCTTTCCAATACTGCGGCCAAAATTGGAAATGCAGATATTTGGCAGGAACGTATTGATATGGTTCACGCCCAAGGATTGCCAGCAATGGCACCGACAATCCTTGAGCGGTGGTTTTCTAAGCCCTTTCGCCAAACAGTCGAAGTTGCGCCCTGGGCTAATATGTTGGCCCGCTCGCCTGCGCAGGGATATGCTGGGTGTTCTGCGGCCATAGCAGGGGCGGATTTCATTACACCGACATCTGGTCTTAGGTTGCCCACATTGGCAATCGCAGGGGACAAGGATGGCGCAACGCCCCCTGATTTGGTGCGTGAAACCTCCGACCTAATTCCAGGCAGTCGGTTTCATTTGATTAAAGGCGCTGGCCATATTCCTTGTGTTGAAAATCCGGATGAATACGCGGCAACACTATTGGATTTCATGAAAGAAATTGGTCATGTCTGACAGTCCAACAAAACGTTTTGACTTAGGTATGCAAGTGCGTCGCAAAGTATTGGGTGATGCTCATGTTGATAAAGCAGAAGCAGCAAAAACCGATTTTGATGCATCCTTTCAGACATTAATCACCGAGGCTGCATGGGGAACTGTTTGGGCAAGTGACAACATCAGTTTACGAGAACGATCGATGTTAACCCTTGCCTTATTAGCCGCAACAGGGAATTTTGATGAAATTCCCATGCATATTCGCGCTACTGTGCGGACAGGGGCCAGCAAATTGGATATACAAGAAACATTCCAGCACGTCGCAATTTATGCGGGTGTGCCACGCGCCAATCATGCGCTGAAACTGGCTAAACAAACCTTTGCGGAAATGGAAAGCGAGGAAAAGAATGACTAAGAATTCAGGTTATTATCATCGCGATCGAAATTGGCACCCACCAGCCTATGACGAGCAATACAAAACATCCATCACGCGCTCCCCTAATTTTGCACCTCTTTCGTTTTCCACCGGAATTTCCGAAGAAACAGGGCCAACCTTTAACCAAAACATCCTCGGCCCACTTGATCATGATCTCATCCAAAACTTTGCCCAACCGGGTGAATTGGCAATTGGGCCACGTATCATTGTTTACGGCCGTGTAACGGATCAAGATGGCCGCGGTATTGCAGGTGCGTTGGTGGAAGTATGGCAAGCCAATGCAGGCGGGCGTTATCGTCATAAAAAAGAAGGATACCTTGCGCCTTTGGATCCTAACTTTGGTGGCTGTGGGCGCGTGATTACTGATGCGGATGGCAACTATGAGTTTCGCACGGTGCAACCTGGGCCCTACCCTTGGCCAAATCGCGCCAATGATTGGAGGCCCGCTCATATTCACTTTTCAGTTTTTGGACACGCATTTGCCCAACGGCTGATTACACAGATGTATTTTGAGGGTGACCCTATGATTTGGCAGTGCCCGATTGTCGATACTATTCCTAGCAAAAAAGCCATTAAAACATTGATCGCAGCGTTGGATATGGATCGCACCGTGCCGATGGATGCACGCGCTTATAAGTTTGATATTGTCTTGCGTGGAAACCGGCAAACGGTATTTGAAAACCGATTAGAGGGGCTGTGATATGGCGCAAAAGATTAAACGCCTGAATGAAACGCCCAGCCAAACAGCTGGCCCCTATGTGCATATCGGCTGTACACCGTCATTTACTGGTATCGATGTTTACAACAATGATCTGGGCGACAGCATGGTAAATGCAAATACCTTGGGGGAACGCATTTCGATTACTGGCACTGTCGTCGATGGTGCTGGTATGGTGTTGCGGGACACTATGGTGGAAATCTGGCAAGCTGATGCTGCGGGAGTTCATAATTCCCCCCAAGAAACACGTGGTGTTGCTGATCCCAATTTTACCGGATGGGGGCGCTCATCTGGCAATGCAGAAACTGGTCAATTTCGTTTCGACACAATCAAACCAGGACGCGTCGCCAGTCGCGACGGCAGGCTGTTTGCACCTCATATTACGTTTTGGATTGTTGCACGTGGGATAAATTTGGGCCTGCATACACGGATGTATTTTGCAGAAGAAGTTGAAGCCAACGCCGTGGATCCAATTCTGACACGTATCGAGCATCAAAACCGTGTGCCTACCCTGCTTGCGCAAAATGATGGCAAGGGTTCCTATCGCTTTGACATCATTTTACAAGGTGACAATGAAACGATCTTTTTTGACATTTAGGATTGAGTGATGACAAAACCAGCAATCATCTGTGTGGCAATAACAGGATCCGTCGCTCGCAAAGAGGACAATCCTGCGGTACCAATAACGATTTCAGAACAGGTGGAATCCACCCATGCTGCATTTGAAGCAGGCGCAAGTATTGCGCATGTGCATGTGCGCAATGCGGATCAAACCACAACCTCTGACCCTGAAAAATTTGCAGCCCTTAAAGAAGGCATTGAAAAGCACTGTCACGGAATGATTGTTCAGTTTTCAACCGGTGGACGGTCAGGAACAGGGGCTGAACGTGCTGGAATGCTGCACCTGCGCCCAGACATGGCGTCTTTGACCGTTGGATCAAACAATTTCCCCACGCGCGTTTATGAAAACTCGCCCGACCTAATCACCCACTTGGCAAGCGAAATGGTTAAGTACGACGTTAAGCCCGAGATTGAAGCATTTGACCTTTCACATATTCACCAAGCGGCGATGATGAACAAAGATGGGCGTATTCCTGGAAAGCTGTACGTGCAATTTGTAATGGGTGTTAAGAATGCGATGCCTGTCGATCGGGAAACATTTGAATTTTACATAAAAACAGTTCAGCGCCTTGCGCCGGATGCGCAGTGGTGTGGTGCGGGCGTTGGCCAACACCAAGCCACAGTTAATGAATGGTGTATTGAACTTGGCGGGCACACGCGTACGGGCCTTGAAGACAACATTAGGATGGATAAACACACGCTTGCACCATCCAATGCCGCCCTTGTGAAGCGGGCGGCTGATATCTGTGCAAAATACGACCGCCCTGTTGCGACCTATCAACAGGCGCGTGACATTTTGGGCCTGAGGGCTGTATAAAAATGTCCACAAGCCCATTTGAAAGCGCAATATTCTCTGAACTATTCAGAGATGCCGAAGTTGGAAAACTGTTTACTGACAGTGCAGAAATTCGGGCAATGCTGTTGGTTGAAGGGGCTTTGGCAAAGGCGCAGGGCGCACTTGGTGTTATTCCTGAAACCGCGGCTGCCGCCATTAACGGCGCTGCGATGGAGGTCATAATTGATCCTGCCGGTTTAGCTGCGCAAACAGGCCGCTCTGCGGTCCCTGTTCCTGCATTGGTGGCGGCTTTTCGTGAGGCGATGCAAGCGCCCGATCATGCAAAATTCATTCATTTTGGGGCAACTTCCCAAGACATTATGGAAACGGGTCAAAATTTAAGACTGCGCCAAGTCATCAATATCTTTTCACAAAGGTTGAATACGCTTGTTCAATCTTTAGGCAACCTTGCTAAAGCCCACGCTGAAACACCAATTGCGGCGCGAACGTATTCGCAGATCGCCACGCCTACCAGTTTTGGTGCAATCGTCGCCAGTTGGGGAAACCCACATCTACGTCATATCGAACGATTAGTTTTGGTCAAAGAAAACCTTTTACAAGTCAGCTTGTCTGGCGCCGCAGGTACGCTGTCAGCCATGGGACCGAAAGGGCCAGAGGTGCGTGCAGAATTGGCCGCGGGTTTAGGCCTGGCTGATCCTTGTGGGTCTTGGCATTCCCAACGCGATAGTGTCGCCGCTTTTGCCGCTTGGATGACGCTCGTGGCAGGTAGTCTTGGTAAGATGGGCGAGGATCTCATTCTGTTGACGCAAAGCGGTGTTAACGAGGTTGATCTTGGTATTGGTGGTGGCTCATCCACGATGCCCCAAAAGAACAACCCAGTTGAGCCATCAGTATTGGTGGCACTAGCAAATTTCGTCATGGCCCAAAATTCCGCGATGCAATCCGCCACATTACACCGTCAACAACGTGATGGTGCGGCATGGATGTTGGAATGGATGGTATTACCGCAAATGTGTATGGCTTTGGCACGTATGATCAACGTCGCCACAAATTTGGCGAAAACTGTTTCGCCAAACGCACACAACATGAGCGTAGGCATTGATGATGGGTTAGGGTTGATATTCGCTGAAAGCCTGTCGTTTTGCTTGGCTGAAACAATGCCACGGCCTGACGCGCAAAATGAGGTGAAAGCACTTTGCATATTGGCCAAACAAACGCAGACCTCGCTACAAAAATTGGCTGCGGAAAAATGGCCTGCACTAAATCTTGAAAGTGCTTTTGATTTGCAACGTCAGATGGGCACCGCCCCAAGCGAAGCATTGGTATTTGCACAAGCAACGCGCCAAACTTCGCAAAAAAACACGTAAAAGTAGAGTAACCCTTGCAGGCGCCTTAAAAACGATGTTGTCTGCCCGAAACACCCAGCCTTTCAGGCCAACTTTGCGATGCACATGCCCCAAAACCGTCTTCCTGTATTCTTCATTCTAATTACGCTTGTCATTGATGCCATGGGCATTGGTTTGATCATGCCCGTTATGCCAGATTTGTTGCGCGAAGTGGCGGGAACAGATTTGGCGGGTGCAGCGATTTGGGGGGGCGTCATGACATTTTCATTTGCCGTCATGCAGTTCCTTTTTGGCCCAACATTGGGTGGTTTGTCAGACAGATTTGGACGCAGACCAGTTTTGCTTGTGTCCTTATTTGTTATGGCTATCGATTATTTGGTCATGGGTTTAGCAGGCGTTATCTGGCTGATCCTGATTGCGCGAATTGTTGGGGGGGTTACGGCCGCTACGCAAAGTACCGCCTACGCCTATATTGCGGATATTTCCTCACCATCCGAAAAGGCTGCGAATTTTGGCTTGGCGGGTGCGGCCTTTGGCGTAGGCTTTGTTCTGGGTCCCTTAATCGGTGGCGTCTTGGGTGGTTTCGGAACGCACGCACCGTTCTATGCGGCTGCCCTTCTGGCGCTGGCAAACATGATTTTCGGATATTTCGTTGTAAAAGAAACTGTCACAGATGACATGAAACGCCCCTTTGACTGGCGGCGTTCAAACCCATTTGGTGCCATCACACAAATGCGCAAACTGCCTGGCGTTATACGTCTGATCATTTTGATCTTTTTCTATGAATTTGCTTTCATTGTTTACCCTGTTGTTTGGGCTTATTTCACTACCGCCAGATTTGGCTGGGAAAGCCACATGATTGGGATGTCCTTGGCCAGTTTTGGCGTTTCAATGTTCGTCGTCCAAGGATTTCTTATTCGCCCCCTCATGCGTATTCTAGATGAACGAACACTTGTTTTGCTGGGGCTTGGTTTTAGCGTCATGTCATTCGCAATCATGGCGTTTTTAACCAACGGAATGTGGGCCCTGATCCTTACACCGATATCTGCGCTTGGTGCTGTCGTTAATCCCGCATTACAAAGTCTGATGTCCCAATCTGTTGATCGAAATGCACAGGGTGAATTACAGGGTGTTTCCAGTTCTGCACGCGCGTTGGCAATGATCTTGTCGCCATTGGTGATGACACAGATTTTTGCTTACTTTACTGCAAGCGATACACCCTTTTACCTACCAGGTGCGCCATTTCTATTATCACTGGCCTTGATGACGACATGTATCATTGTCTTTTTGCCTTACAGACCTTCAAAAATAGCCCAATCATAGGATCAATCATTTCATAAACCGGTTGATTTGTGCTTGCACTTTATCACGGTGCTGGCACTCTGACGTTAAAGATCAGTCATTCCCAGTGAGCTTATGAAATGAAACTCCAAGACCTTGATATTATCATTACATCACCGCCGCCCCCCGGCTGGGGCGGCCGTTATTGGATTTTGGTAAAGGTAACAACTGACACCGGTGTTGTCGGTTGGGGAGAATGCTACGCAAGCTCTGTTGGCCCTGATGCAATGAGAGCGGTTATCAAGGATGTGTTTGAACGGCACATGCAGGATGAGAACCCTGAAAACATCGAACTGATGTTTCGACGTGTTTATTCCAGCGGCTTCACGCAAAGGCCAGATTTAACAGTTATGGGGGCCTTTAGTGGGCTAGAAATCGCTTGTTGGGATATATTAGGTAAAGATCGCGATCGCCCCGTTTATGCTTTGCTTGGCGGGCTGATGAACGAACGCATTCGTGCCTATACCTATCTTTACCCCCTGCCCGACCAAAATATGAACGACTTTTGGTTAAGCCCAGAAATGACTGCACGCGCGGCGGCTGAATACGTTGATCAGGGATATACAGCCTTAAAGTTTGATCCAGCTGGCCCGTATACAATCCGCGGCGGCCATCAACCGGCTATGTCAGACATCAGCAAGTCTGTGGCATTCTGCAAAGCAATCCGAGATGCCGTTGGTGATCGTGCTGACTTGCTGTTTGGCACCCATGGTCAATTCAACACGTCCGGCGCCATTCGGCTGGGTCAAGCGATCGAGCAATTCTTGCCATTGTGGTATGAAGAACCAATTCCGCCAGACAACCTGTTGGAATTTGCCGAAGTTGCGCGTGCTGTTCGCATTCCCCTTGCAACAGGCGAACGCATGACGACACGTTCTGAATTTGCCGCACTTTTGCGCACTGGTGGCGCTGCGATTTTGCAACCTGCCTTGGGTCGCGCAGGCGGCATCTGGGAAATGCGCAAACTGGCGGCCATGGCCGAATGCTACAATGTTCAAATGGCCCCGCATCTGTATGCGGGTCCTATTGAATGGGCGGCTAATATCCATTTGGCAGCAAGCATTCCAAACTTGTTGATCGCAGAAACAATCGAAACGCCATTTCACGATGCATTGATCAAAAGTAGTATCCGCGTTGACCGAGGTTTTGTGCCCGTGCCAACAGCACCCGGGTTGGGGATTGATGTAGACGAAGACCTTGCTCGTGCTCATCCGTTGGATACCGACGGGTTACATTTGCAAATGCAAGAAGAGCCATGCGATTATGCCAATGGGAACAATTTCATCGGCGGCTCACCCGTCAAGGAATAACGGGTTAGCCCTTGACCTGTTTTGCAGGCCGATGCTCATCATATATGCGCTGAATTAATTGGCCTGCCGGACGTTGGCGTAACTCTTTGTAGATTTTTTGCATATACGCCGGGCAAGCTACTTGGTTAGGCAAACACCCTTCGTAACCTTGCGCCAAAATCATCGTTCCAAAAGAAGTGGCTAAAGCCAAATCTGCGAAGGTCAATCGATCCCCCACCAAATATTGGCGGCCATCAGACAAAAGTTCATCGATACGATTAAAGCCCTCGTAAATGTGAGTGATCGCTTTGTCCGCTACCTCTTTGTCGATCCCCAATCCAAGATACATAAGCTTACGCACGAGCGGAAACCCTATGTAGCAAAGAAATTTTTCATACCACGGGACACCGGTCGTGATGGACGACCAGACCACTTTTTTGTGCTGCAAGAGATTGAAATATGACCAAGCGACGACGGATTTCCCTACAACACGACGGATATAGTATTGTAGTTCATGAACCTCAGAAAACTCTTTTGGGCTGTTCATAGGATCTGGCCACAAGTTTTTGGGGTCACCCTCAGGTGGATCTAGTTCCCCCCAGATTGGTCCATTCCTTGAAAACTGGGCATTGTCTATTTGACGCACAAAAAGCGGATAACCGCGATCGCCGTACCCCCACCACTTCAACGCAAAAACGTGGAAGATCGGTGCATGAGGACGTTCTTTATAGGGCACTTCGTAATGTGCCATCAAAAATCGGCCCAAATCCACATCTTTGGCAGGGCGCATGGTGATTAGTAGATTCGGCTTAGCCATCGTTATCCTCAATCACAGTTGTTTTGGAACGCGATGTTGATCGTACATTCGTTGAATAAACAGGCCTGTTGGCCGCTCGCGAAGTTCTTTGTAGACCTTTTGCATGTACTCCGGACACTTCACTTGATTGGGTAAGTGCCCGCCATAACCCTGCACCAAGATGCTTGGTCCAAATAAGGCGGCGACCGATATGTCCGCTAATGTTAAGCGATCCCCACAAAGGTATTCCCGACCGTCTGAAAGGCGCTCATCGATGCGGTCGAAACTTTGGTAGATTGTCTTTAAGGCTTTATCGGAAACTTCTTGGTTCAATCCTAAGCCTTTGTACATCAATACTCGGATGACGCGGAAAGCTAGGAAACAAAATAGCTTTTCATACCAAGGTACGTTCGTCACAATTGATGGCCACACAACCCACTTCGATTTCAACAAATTGAAGTACGACCAGTTGACGACGGCCGATCCCGTGACAGTGCCCGAATAATTCACCACGGCCATGACATCGTCATACAATTCCTTTTCGGTTGCTTGGTCCGGTATCAATTTTTTGTCAGCGGCGGCCGCACCATCAAAACGTTCTGCAATTGGTACCCGACCGAAGGTTTTCTTGCCGTCAGGTTCAACCAAAAGGGCATAATCTTCTGGTCCTTGTTTCCACCATTTCAACGCAAGAACATGAAATATGGGCGCATGAGGGCGTTCTTCATATGGAATTTCATAGTGCCCCATTAACCAACGGGCAGTGTCAACGCCGCTGGAAGGTTGCAAAGTAATCAGCAGATTTTGTTTACGCATTTGTTTCTCCTATCCGCTGGCTATCAAGCGTCAAATTCAAGATGGAAATGTTGCGGATGTGGTGTGCCGCCGGTATCGATTTGGCCCGCATCCCCCGCCGCCCGACGTAAATTTTTCTGCGCCAAAAGGGATTTCATAATTGCCGGAATAATCTTGGCGTTGATCGCATCACCAAAGCAGTTGTGCATTCCATAACCCCAGATCATATAATTATTCCAAGGACGGTCCGTGCGAAACTCATTAGGCTTGTCGATTTCATAACGGTCAAAACAAGCCGACATATTCGCAGCAAAGACCATTTGACCTTTGCGAATTTTTTGGCGGCGAAGCGTGGCCTCTGCAACCACGCAATCTTTGTTGGCACGACGATAGATGACCGGATTATGCGGGTTAAAGCGCAATGCCTCCCAGCAATGTTGGGCGACCAGATCGTCATCACCACGTACCGCAGCTGCATGTGCCGTGGCCAACGCATCAGGGCGACGCAAAAGTTCATCCATAACTAGGCAACATGATTTTGAAATAGTTGGAATAGCGCCGATCAGGATGCCAATCAGGTTGTTGCGAATACCCAAATCCTCCATTCCTGGCGTATCTGAGCTTTGCAAAGCTAGGCAACGGTTCAAAACGTCAGCTGCATCTGTAGGATTTTTCTTACGATCCGCGACCGCTTCATCCAAATAGTTGCGCAATTTGGCCGCATAATCCATGGCCTTTGCTTCAACTTCTGGATCTGCTGGCAGATCTTCAAACAAGTACCAAAACAGAACCGTCGTCCAGTCGATCATATCCTTGGAATTACCGCCGGCACCAAAATATTGATTGGTCATATCCCATGGAATTTGTTGTACTAGCTGGGCGGGTAAATCGATTTTTCCGTTTGATCCACTCACGATCTCAGCGGCAAGTTTTGCCGCGCGTGCTTCAACAAATTGCTCAACATCCGTGCGACGCATGGCAAGGCGCATGGCGGACGTGTCACGCGTATAATCCCAACTTGGCTGCATCCCGAGGAAGAAATTTTCGCCTGCTGTAAGTTTTCGCATCCTCGAGCCATAGACCACCTCAAAATCTTCGTTGCGATTTAAGACATCAACACAATCATTGTACCGCGTTATGATTGCGGTGCCGGTGTTTTCATATGCATTCATTATCTTAAGCTTAAGCGAAAGATTTGGAATGAAGGCCCGAAGGACTTTCATCACTGTTAATTGTGTGGAAACCTTTGCAAAAGCGGCACCAAGGGCAACCTTAGGTCCGCCCTTGCCAACCAATGCACCCAAACCAATACCAATCAGGCAGACAATGGCCCAAAGGCCTTCAAGCCAAACCCACAACACTTGGATAGCCGTCACAATGACGTTCTTTATAGCAGTAATCATAGTTACCCCCTGAGACGCAAAATAACGTCTTTATGTTGGATCAACGGTTCCCATGGCCATCATGCGAAGTGATGTCATTGACGGGATGAAGAAATATTCGCCGCCACGAACGTCGACAAAGTTTTTCTCTTTGCCAAGTTGCATGGTGAACGGACAACCACCTGACTTGGGTTCCACAGCAATTGTATGGCGATCATGGTTCGTGTGATCCCCCAACAATGGGCAAGTATTGTTGCCAGCATGAAAATCCATACCGTATTGAATCCATTGTTGTTGAATAAACTCAAATTGCCGGAAAAGACTGGCACCCAGCAACATCATTGCAACGCCTTGTTCCGTATCGTCCGTCTTTTCCTTAAAGTCATTGGCGCCGTAAGGCAGACCGCGACGCATGATGCGACGACGTTTGTTCAACTGGGTCGTGGCGTCTGGATTATCGCCATCCACATCGTTGGTTGGATCAAGATAGTCGCGCGTATTCACACGACGAAGGTGACTGGTTGTTGGGCATTTTGTACCCTTCATATCGTCACCATATTTGAAATCGACGGCATCGGATGTCTTCATATAAGCCAATTGCGCGAACGCTGCTTTCATCGGATTGGCTTTGAAATCAGCCGCAGAGAAACCCATTTTGGTTTGCAGCGCAATCCAAGAGTCATAAGTCGGGTATTTGCTTAGTGGCACACCGTCAGACCAACGCCCCACCATTTTCGCCTTTAGAATTTCTTCGGCCTGTTCCTGAGGCACTTTGTTAATCTTGGCGTAATCTTTCGCCTGCTCTGAAACAACTTTCTTAAACGTCGTCACATTTTCATGCAGTTTGCGATAGGCCATGAAGGTACCGTTGCGCATAAATTCAGGCGGCAAGGTTGCAGGGGGCAACTCTTGGCTTTCATCAGGGTGGCCAAGAATGAACTCACCCGTCGCAATAGGCTCCCATCCTTCGTAACCACGATCCGCAGACATCCATTTACCACGACCACGTACTTTTTCACGCTCAACGTCAGGCGGATATTGCCCCTCGAACACTGGATCACCGATCCCGTCTGCAAGGCCAAAGTGTTCATTCGGTGAAGGTACAACCACGTCGCCATGTTTTTCAAAAACAGCGTTTGCGGATTGGTACTCATCCTTACCAGATTGTCCATTGGTGGTCATCAATTCCACGCCTGGCTTCCCTGTTAATGGGCATTTCGGTACTTTTTTGCACAAATCCCTTAGAAATTGTGTTTGTTTTTCGAAATTTGGATGGGGTTTTGACCATTCAATCGCGGATTCTGACTGAGAGTTTATCGAAACCCAAATGTGCACATCCGTGTCTGTTCCTAGTGTAAAAGGAAGTCGGTTTTCTCGCCAAATTTTGTCCCAATGATCGCACCAACTGTGGTCATGATCTTTTTCAACTTTGGCCGTGTCACGATCACCCAAAACAAAGGCGCGCGCGCGCATTCCCTCGATAAATTCTGGTGGGAATGCTTGCAACGTTTTCGTCGAAACCCGCAGTTTCACCATGCCCAAAAATGACAGGGCCACATTCATCGTCGTGGCAGGTTTTATGTTATCGGTATCGTTCCAACGCGCGGCCGTTGTTACTTCTTTGCGCACTTCAGCCAAGAACTGACGCCCCGCAGCGGGAGATCTAATATGGAAAAAGAAATAACGAGCGAATGGAAAAGAAAACTTGCCATATGCGCGGGTTACGTTGCCTTGGATATCGTCCGGATTTAATTCACGTGTTATATTATTTACCAGTCTCTTTGACGATGCCGCCCTTGGCTTTGATCGAAATCACGCCAGGGTGCTGTGTCGGGGACATTTTTTGTTCAGGCTTGTGATTGGCCAAAAATTTACCAAACGCCGTATGTAATTGCTTGTCAGTTTTACCCTGTGCGTCGACCGCAAAATCAGCAAAATTTTGCTGTAGGTACAGAGACTTCAAGACAGACGGCAAATCGCCGTATTTGCCAGCAGACATCGGTTTTTCACCGTTGGAAAGCGCCAGCTTATAAGCATATATCACCGCCAGTATCGTCAGAATTAAACCGACAATGAATATCCAACCGGGACAGATGTAGCTTAGCCAACCTTCCAACTTGGGCAAAATGCTCAACCAACCAAGCAAACATTTCGCAATGAAGGCAATCAACCCAAATATCGCGGCATAAAGCGGCCATTTGATCATCTTCGTTATCCGACCAACTGGCAATTGGTGAAGTTTCGCTTCACCCGGCAGCCAATAATCGTTGAACGGCATCGTGGTTTTTACCTGACACTTAGCGATGTAGGCTGCAAATTTGTCAGCGGTATCCACACCATCAAAGCCAACACAGTTCGAATAGATTTCTTCCAACTCGCCCTGCATGGTTTCCCACAATTTGCGGGCATAGCTGTCACGAGCGGCGTCTTGTTGTGCAGGTGTGCGTGTCTGATGCAGGGCCTCGCCATCTTCTGTGACCGCATCAATATCCGCGTTGAACATCAGATAAGCGTTACCCAGACTATCAACGTGCGTTGTTGTTAGTGGATCATTGCCAATGACGGGAACGACTTTGGGGCGCCCGTTGTACACAACGTCATCAATAACAAACATCCGGCAAAGGTGGTTGCGTGTATTTCGGGCAAAGGGGCTGTTGTAGTCCATTTGCTGCGTAGCCGGTGATTGCAAAGCAGTCGGAAGCATCGACAAAATGATCCGCACTTGCTGGCGATACGAAACCCGTATCCCTGCCTTGTTTGTGAACCCACCGTTTTTGATCGGTGCGAGTGTGGTCAGAAAAATATGACCGGTGTCAAAATTAGGCATATCTGATCCTCACTTCATATCTTTTTTGATGTTTAAACGGCTCATCAGACGCTCAATTTCGCTGGCGCGGTTCAAATCGGCACGTTCTGTATCCAAGCTGGCCACAGGTCCAAATCCGGGATCACCCAAACAATCTTGAACTGTCGTCAGTTGTTCGCAGTAGGTTTTTGCGAAGTCCTCTGGCGACTGAGTTGCATGCGCCTCAGCAAGTGTATTGATCACTTCGTTCAGACAGATCGATGTTTTGATATCACGTTGGGCCGAACCCGGTGTTGCGTTATAAAAATAGTCTGTCGTAACCGAATTGTGGTTTATGTAATTTTTGAATGCCGTGATTGGGATCGATTGTGGGAATTTGCTGGCTGTTAACCAAAACAGGTTTAGACCGCCCGGAATACCATCAGAAAACGCATCGATATATTGATCCCATGTTCCGTTAAAGTTGGAACAAAAGATCATATAGTCGTTGTCCAAATCTTTTTGTTTTCCTTGCCCTAGATCGGGCCATTCTTCCGGCTTGATGATCACCCATCGCGCGAAGTGAATGATGGAAAGACCCTAAAGCCCCACCAATTGACCCGGCACCCCCCGCGCCGCCATAAATACTAGGTTGTTCGCCCACGTCCACCGAGGTTTGCTTGGCGTTACAACATTCAGTGCAGCCGCCTTGCCGGCAATATTAGTCATAGAGACCCCCAAAAAAATAAATTGCACAAAATACGTACTAAAAACTCAAAACTTACTGAATCAGCATGGGCGAGGTAGTTTTTTAAATCAAGTCTTCTGTTAAAACAGTTTTTTGGGTTTTTGATGTTTTCCACACTTCAACCCGAAGATGTGGGAATTGTTATTCTTTGCAACCAATTATTTACACCCAAAAAAAGTTTTCAAATTAGGTGGACGTTTAACTCGATTTTTTGCTCCTCTTGTACTGAAATTCGCAAATGCTATAGCTGTATTTGAACAATGGCACCCGTAATTCGAGCGATCATGACATGATAGATTTTTCCTTGTGGCTTTTAATTATTCCAATACTTCTGTTGGTTGGGGCCATCGCCGGTACTTTGGCGGGATTGCTGGGCGTTGGTGGGGGAATTGTAATTGTGCCCGTTTTGTATTGGCTGACTGAAACTGGCCTTTTGCAGGTTGATCAAAGTGTCGCTATTCATTTTGCGGTTGCCACGTCACTTGCAACGATCATTCCTACGTCAATATCTTCGGCAAGAGCGCATCACAAAAAGGGGTCAATAGACCTTGAAATGTTTCACGCTTGGGCACCTTGGATGGTTTTTGGGGCCCTTTTGGGTGGTCTACTTGCGGCAAAATTTGATGCGTCACTTCTTTCGGGCGTTTTCGGGGTTATCGCCGTGATCGTTGTCATCAACATGGTAAACCCTAAACCGTTTACACTGGCCAAGGCGCCACCAAAATCTATTATGGCTAAAGCAATTATCGCAGGGCCAATCGGGGCGTTTTCTGCGATGATGGGCATCGGCGGTGGAACATTATCGGTACCGATTTTAACGCTACTGTCATTTCCTGTTCACCGAGCTGTAGGTACCGCATCGTTGTTTGGTTTAACGATCGCTGTTCCCGGCGTGCTTGGTTTTGCTTTTGCAGGTCAAAACATCAATGGCTTATTGCCAATTTCACTTGGTTATATAAACCTCCCCGCCGCGGTTACCATTTCGATTGCAACCTTCTTTTGCGCACCACTCGGTGTTAAAATTGCCCATCGCTTGAATGCATCAGGCCTGCGTTTGGCCTTTGCCGTTTTCCTTGGCATTAGTGGCATCAAAATGTTATCCGAGACGTTCTTGTGAACACCAGCTCAATGCATGAAACTAAAATCAAATCAATAATTCTGCGCCTTCAATGTGCTCAAACCGAACGTAAACAATAGGAAAGATACACGATGGGAAAAATGGCGATTTTTGGTCTTGGAGCCATGGGATATGGCATCGCAAGTTCAGTTCTTCGAGCGGGCCATGAAACCTATGGGTTTGATGTCGTTGCAACCCAAATGGATCGATTTCGTGCAGATGGTGGTGCCAAGGGCGCCATCGATGAAATCGCATCTGATTTGGATGCCGCCATCGTCGTTGTTTTAAATGCAGCACAAACCGAAAGTGTGTTGTTTGGCGAGAATGGCATCGTTCCAAAATTGCGCAAAGGGGCTGTTGTTCTTGCTTGCGCAACGGTGCCCCCTGAATTTGCCCGTCAAATGGAAACACAATGCGCAACTTATGGTGTGCATTACTTAGACGCCCCAATTTCTGGTGGCGCAGGAAAGGCCGCGACTGGGCAATTATCCGTGATGGCATCGGGCACAAACGAGGCGTTCGTGGCTGCGAAACCCACACTGGATGCCGCGGCTGAAACAGTTTTCACCTTAGGCGACAGTGCGGGTGCAGGTTCAGCAATGAAAGCGGTCAATCAATTGCTGGCAGGCGTTCATATCGCCACAATGGCCGAGGCGTTGACCTTTGGCATGACCCAAGGTGTAACCCCAGATAAATTTGTCGAGGTCATTTCAAAATGCGCTGGCACCAGTTGGATGTTGGAAAATCGCGCGCCTCATATTGTTGAGGGCGATTACACGCCGCTTAGTTCTGTAAATATCTGGCCCAAAGACCTAGGGATTGTTTTGGATATTGCAAAATCATCGCAGTTTAGTGCGCCGATCACCGCCGCCGCGTTACAACAATTTGTTGCGGCCGCAGGAATGGGCCTCGGAGGTGAAGACGACGCCGCCGTTGCAAAGGTTTATGCAAGAAACGCGCAACTGACGCTTCCAGGTGAGGATGGCACATAAAATGGCAACTGTTTTAGGCTGCATAGCTGATGATTTCACTGGTGCTACCGATTTGGCTGGGCTTTTGGCGAGAAGTGGCGTTGCCGTATCCCTAAGGATTGGTGTGCCAGATATCCCCCCTACCGATACGGCCGCTTTTGAAGTGATCGCCCTAAAAAGTCGAACGGCCCCAGTTGCCGAGGCCGTGGCCGAAACCAAGGCTGCATTGGCATGGTTGCGTGCAGCAGGCGCACAACGGTTCTTCTGGAAATACTGCTCTACTTTTGACAGTACTTCTGAAGGAAACATTGGTCCCGTCGCAGAGGGTTTGATGGATGAATTAGGGGCCAAACAAACCGTTTATTGCCCCGCTTTTCCTGAAAATGGGCGATCGGTTTTTATGGGTAACCTTTTTGTTGGGCAGCAACCACTTGCTGAAAGCCCGATGAAGGATCACCCTTTGACCCCTATGAATGACAGCAACTTGATGCGACTGTTAGACCCGCAAACCAGTCAGGATGTTGGTTTGGTTAATCGGCTTGTGGTAGAACAAGGTGTCGCTGCCGTTAAATCTGAATTGGCGGCATTGGCGAACAAAAATTGTGCCCATGTCGTCGTTGATGCCGTTGCAAATAGCGATTTGAATACGATAGCCACGGCCTGCCAAGATATGCCTTTGATGACCGGCGGCTCGGCCCTAGCGATGCCGTTGCCACAACTATACGCCGAACAAGGTCTTTTTGATCTAAAAGCTGCCCTGTCCAAGCACGTCGCACCAGGCTCACCTACACTCATCCTTTCTGGCAGTTGTTCAGAAATGACGAACAAACAGGTTGATGCGTATTTGAAAACGGGCGCGCCCTCGTTTCAATTAGATCCGCTTGCTTTGGCAACCGATGGTGTTGAACCCGTACTTGAATGGCTTTCAAAACAAGACCTTGAGTGCGCGCCTTTGATATACGCAACGGCCACACCCGAAAGTGTTAAAGCAACCCAAGACCGCCTTGGCGTCAAAGAGGCTGGGGAAATTGTTGAGAATGCGCTGGCAGCTTGTGCGATAGCGGCACGAAATGCAGGTGCGCGTCGCTTTATTGTAGCAGGTGGTGAAAGTTCCGGTGCGGTTACCAAGGGGCTGAATGTCGACGCCTTGGATATTGGTCCCGAAATCGCACCCGGCGTTCCTTGGACTTTTTGTATCAGTAGCGGCACGCGTATTGCGCTTACGCTTAAATCCGGTAACTTTGGTGCTGAAACTTTCTTTACTGACGCAACAGCCGTTTTGGATGCAATTTGACCCCTGAAAGCAAACTTCGAGAACACATCTGTATGCTGGCTAAATCCATGTTTGATCGTGGATTAACCGGCGGCAGTACGGGAAACATTTCAGCACGCACCGCTGATGGTGGCCTACTTGTCAGCCCAACGGGAACGAGCTTCGGTCGTCTTGATCCTGCACGCCTTAGCCGCTTTAATTCAAAAGGCAGGCTGGTTGACGGAGATGAACCGACCAAAGAAATGCCACTTCATAGCGCGTTTTACGAGACACGCAGCAAAACTGGCGCAGTCGTTCATTTGCACAGTTGTCATTCGGTGGCGTTGTCGATGATGCCTGATGTTGATCCCGATGATTTTCTGCCGCCACTCACGCCTTATGGTTTGATGAAGCTTGGGCGAGTGAAGCTTCTGCCTTTCTTTTTGCCGGGTGATCCTGAAATGGGCAAAGCCGTACGCGGTCTTGCTGGTAAAAGGTCCGCCGTTATGTTGGCAAATCACGGACCTGTCGTTGCGGGCAAGGATATTGAGGCCGCTTGTAACGCCATCGAAGAATTGGAAGATACAGCCCGATTGGCCATGATGACCCGTCGACTAGGCGCAAAGGCGTTAAACGACGACCAGATAAAGGCGCTGGTTACAAAATTTGATATAGAGTGGGATCAATGACTAAATTCTCTGCAAATCTTGGGTTTCTATGGACGGACAGACCATTGCCCCGCGCGATCATAGCCGCAAAGAGCGCTGGTTTTGACGCGGTAGAATGCCATTGGCCATATGATACACCGGCCCATGAAGTAAAATCAGCTTTGGAAGAAACTGGTTTAACGATGTTGGGGTTGAACACAACGCGGGGTGATGTGGCCACTGGTGACAATGGTCTTTCTGCCATACCCGATCGCGTGGATGAGGCCCGCGCCGCCATTGACCAAGCGATTGCCTATGCCCGTGAAATTGGGGCCAAAGCCGTACATGTAATGGCTGGTTTTGCAGAAGGATCAGACGCACATGCATGTTTTGTCGCCAATCTTGAATATGCCTGTCGCCAAGCCCCTGAACTAACAATGTTGATAGAACCACTAAACCGTCACGATGCACCGGGTTACTTCTTGGCAAACACGGATCAGGCGCAACAAATTATCACCGAAGCTGGCATGCCAAATTTGAAGTTGATGTTTGATTGCTATCATATTGGCCGAACCGAGGGCGATTTATTGACCCGTTTCAACGCGTTGCGAGAGTCTATTGGCCATGTTCAATTTGCATCTGTTCCAGACCGTGGTGCGCCGGATCATGGCGAGGTTAACTATGCTTGGTTGTTCAAGCAATTTGATGCGCTTGGTTGGAAATTACCATTGGGTGCCGAATATAAACCAGCGGGTGCGACAGATGACACCTTAGCTTGGTTAACAAATTTGTAAACGCTGGTGATGGTAAACCGAAGATGACCAACACAATTACAAATTAAGAAGATGTGGCGATCCCATCAGGACTCGAACCTGAAACCCCCTGCTTAGAAGGCAGGTGCTCTATCCAGTTGAGCTATGGGACCAATATGATCGCTGTCTAGCGCAATGATTTCTTGCTGTCACCCAAATTGGTGCTTCAAAAACACAAAAAAGGGCCCGACAAAATATCGGACCCAAAAGGTTCATCAATCACACTCAAATTAAATAGGATTGTCCATGCGTGCGGTGACCACCATCTTGCCGTGAACGGGCTCATCAAAAACGGCGCGAATTTTGTCTTTGTTTGATCCTTGATACACGTTGAAAATCGGCGTTTTGTACACAACTTGATTGCTGGCATTTCGTAGTGTGTCCCACATCGCAAAGTTCTGCACAATCCGCGCATATCCACCAAATGGCAAGTATGGGCCGCAATCTACGGTCCAATGATTGTCCGCCGTATCTTGATCATGGGTCAGAAAGACTGGGTTTATAGTCGGCTGACTTATCCCACTAAATGTGTTCCCAGTGAACGTTACGTTCAGCATTCGATCATTGTTTAACGTGGCATAACTATCATCAACCATATCCACACGATCGATACCGCCATTGATCGTTCGAAAGGTATTTCCCGTGACCGACAGACCATTGATAAAATGATCGCTGCCATAGGGTTTGATGACAAGCCAGCGGAACCAACTGCCAACACTTGAACAAACAAAGATATTGCCAGTTATTGTTGTTCCACCAAAAGAATATTGGTTATTATGATCTGTGAATGCGTCATGTTCATTCGTCCATTGAATGAAGTTGTTATCAACGTAATTACCCGTAATAATTGAATTATTATTGGGTCGTGTGAACACCACACCCGCCGTTCGCGTTCCAGATGGCTCGCTGTCACCCTGAAACCAGTGATTGCCGTTAAACAAATTCCCTGTACCGCTCACAATACCAAAATGATGGAAGAAATGCGCGCGACAGTTGCGAACTTTTAGATCATTTTTGTTCATGTTGAACATAATTGATGTTCGGTTTTGCGCAGGTGTTCCTGCTTCGCCAGATGCAAATTCACATTCATCAAAAATCATGCCCTGACACGCCGCACCAGCCGATGTGACACCACGATCCAAAGGAAATCGAACCACGCAACTTTTAAGTCGGAAAAGAATACCGTCTTGCGCCATCATGATGCCCGAGGCCACGCGGTTACAGTGGAATTCCACGGCGATAAAATCCATCTTGGACATTTTAGTGAAACCGCCAAAATCAATCATATATTTAAATCGGCGAAAGGTGAAATTCTGGGTGCCAGCTGCGTCGTGCAATTGTTTCGTTAGTGTCAATGTTTGCGCGGCAATATTGCGATCCGACACATAAATCTCTCGGCCAACGCCGTTACCTTCGACCAATGAACCAACCTCAATATTGGCGACATTGTTTACGTTCGTTAGAGTGTACGAATTGCTGGTCGAATAGGTTGCGTTGGATGTTACGACCGTGGTGTCCCAATTCGGCGAAGGGGTCGCATGAAACAGCCCATTATGGATAACGCGGCGAATTTCCCAAACATCTCGGTTACCTACAATCGCCTGCATATCAAGCGGCCCATCAAGATCAATCCGTCTGCCTTGCATGTCTAAACTTGCGTGATCGTTATATTGAAGCAAAGCCTGATAAGCTTTTTTAAACCCCAAAACCTCGTCGCCAAATGCGTCAATATAGGTGTTTAGGTTATAGTCCCTATTACAAGAAAGGCGCGTTGCATCCGCCATCGTAACCGTGCCTTCAAATTTCACATGGCTGTCAAAAGTGACATTGTTGCCCAAGAAGAACACACCTTCCGGTACCAAAACAGTGCGCCCGTTCGCAGCAGAATCTGCTGCCTCAAATGCAGCACTGTCATTGGTAACGCCGTCCCCAATGGCGCCATAATCTTTGACATCCACGATACTGATCAAATCACGCACGTAATCGGCTGTAACGTCTTCGATTTGAATGTCATCAACGCGGATCAACCCGCCATTTGCCCCTGTTAAATCAATACCAAAGTGACCAAAAACCGGCGTTGTTCCCCAAATCAACTCTACGCCGTTACGCGCACCGGCCCCAACGATGCTAGAAACCGTTACGATTTCACCATAC
>AAXZ01000013.1 GCA_000169395.1 Rhodobacteraceae bacterium HTCC2150 | reverse complement strand
TTGGCGCGGGGTGTGCGCATTCCAACGTTTGGTCAGCCCGCGGCAAATCTTGTTGAGGCACCGATTGCGATAACAGCGACGCCTGCTGCGTATTATTTGCGCATGGAACTTATGGACAAACCTGGTGCCTTGGCAAAAGTTGCCAAATCCCTTGGTGATGCAGGCGTTTCAATTGATCGCATGCGTCAGTACAGCCACAATGACCCAACCGCGCCTGTACTAATTGTGACGCATAAAACAAACCGTACCGAATTGGATACGGCACTGAAAAACCTTACAAAAACGGATATGGTCGCACACGCACCTGTCGCAATCCGCATCGAAGAACTTTAGACTATCTTACAAAATCTGCTTTGGCCCAGCAAAAGGAACTACAATGACTAAAACATCGGAATTCGGCGATCGAATGCTTTCACTTGGATTGGCGCGTGTCTCAGAGGCGGCGGCGATTGCCAGCGCAAAACTGATCGGACGTGGCGATGAAAAAGCTGCTGATCAAGCGGCAGTTGATGCGATGCGCACACAGCTGAACATGCTTGATATTGCAGGCGTCGTTGTAATTGGCGAAGGCGAACGCGACGAAGCACCGATGCTTTATATCGGCGAAGAAGTCGGCAGTGGCACAGGCCCTGCGGTTGATATCGCGCTTGATCCACTTGAAGGTACGACATTGACCGCAAAAGACATGCCAAACGCCTTGGCCGTGATCGCATTGGGACCACGGGGTTCTATGCTACACGCCCCTGATGTTTACATGGACAAACTGGCAATTGGTCCAGGATTTGCGACCGATACCGTAACCTTGGACATGACACCTGGTGAACGCGTTCATGCATTGGCCGCAGCCAAAGGGTGTGATGTTGCAGACATTACCGTTTGCATCTTGGAACGCCCCCGCCACGAGGATTTGATCCGTGATGTGCGTGCCACAGGTGCTGCTATCCGTTTAATCACAGACGGTGATGTTGCAGGCGTCATTCACTGTGCCGAAAGCGAAATCACTGGCATTGATATGTATATGGGTTCTGGTGGCGCACCAGAGGGTGTTTTGGCAGCCTCGGCTCTTAAATGTATGGGTGGTCAAATTTATGGTCGCTTGATGTTCCGCAACGATGATGAACGTGGCCGCGCCCAAAAAGCTGGCATTACAGATTTGGACAAAATCTATACACGCGATGACATGGTTACCGACGACGTTGTATTTGCTGCATCTGGTGTGACTGATGGTTCAATCTTGGCTGGCGTAAAACGTGAACCAGGATTTTTGACGATTGAAACCATTTTGATGCGCTCAAAAACCGGTTCCGTGCGTCGCATGTCTTATCGCCACCCAGTAGCGAAAGACTAGATGAAAACCGCGCTCGTTCTTATTGATATCCAAGCTGGATTTGACAATCCGGTTTGGGGCGCGCGCAACAATCCCAATGCTGAAGGCCAAGCGGCAAACCTGTTGTCGCATTGGCGCGAATTGAACCTTGCAGTGGTTCACGTTCGCCACATAAGCACTGAAAAAGGCAGCCCCCTTGTTGGTGATGGGGCTGCGTTTAAACCAATGGTCATGCCGCAGAATGACGAAGTGGTTTTTGAAAAATCAGTGAATTCGGCATTTATTGGTACCGATCTTGAAAACCACCTCAGAGAACAATCAATTCAGCGTCTGGTCATTTGCGGTTTAACCACGCCGCATTGTGTTTCCACAACAACCCGCATGGCGGCAAATTTAGGCTTTACTGTTATTCTCGCCCATGACGCCTGCGCGTCCTTCGCGGCAAATGCTGATGTTAGTTGGGGCGGCGCGGCGCTAACGCCTGAAGAAATCCACCAAACTGCTGTTTCCCATCTGCACGGTGAGTTTGCTCAAGCGATGACGTGCGATGATATCATGGCGTCCATTCCATGAGCATCGCGGTTGAAAACAGCCTAACGGGTCGACGCTGGGTCGGTCTTGGAACAGATACAGTTCGCGCCGCCGAAGCATTGGCGCAACAAACCGGCCTCTCTTTACCTCTTTCTCGTATTTTGGCCCGACGCGGTGTTGCGGCCGACGAAAGCACTAGCTTCCTTGCGCCATCTTTGCGTGACTTAATGCCGGACCCACGTTCGATGTTGGATATGGAAAAGGCGGCGGGACGTTTTTTGGCGGCGGTGAAAGCCAACCAAAAAATCGCGATTTTTGCGGACTACGATGTGGATGGCGGATCGTCGGCGGCCCTTTTGGTGTGGTGGTTACGCGACTTTGGCATTCAGGCAACGGTATATGTGCCTGACCGTATCGACGAGGGATATGGGCCGAATGATGCGGCTATGGCCGAACTTGCCGCCACCCATGACTTGGTGATTTGCGTTGACTGCGGCACGCTTTCCCACGGCCCAATTCAGGCCACAAAGGGTGCCGATGTTATTGTGCTTGATCACCACCTTGGCGGTGAAACCCTGCCCGATGCACTGGCGGTTGTGAACCCCAACCGCCAAGATGAAACCGGTGATCTAGCACATCTTTGTGCAGCAGGCGTCGTTTTCCTGATGTTGGTCGAGGCAAACCGCCAACGCCGAGTACTTGGCGAAAAATCCCCAGACCTTATGGCCCTGTTGGATCTTGTTGCCCTTGCAACGGTTGCAGATGTGGCACCCCTGATTGGCGTAAATCGTGCATTTGTGCGCCAAGGATTGAAAATCATGGCCGCACGGCAACGACCAGGACTGGTCGCGCTGGCCGATGTGGCGCGGATGGACAGTGCACCGACGTCGTATCACCTAGGCTTTTTACTGGGGCCACGCGTTAACGCAGGGGGCCGTATCGGTGCCGCCGACCTTGGTGCGCGCCTACTTTCAACCGACAACCCGCACGAAGCAGGTGCGATGGCTGAGCGGTTGGATCAATTAAACAGCGAACGACGCGCCATTGAAAACCAAGTGCGTGAAGGCGCGCTTGAACAAGCCCAATCTCGCGACCTTGCCGCCCCTCTTATTTGGGCGGCCGACGATGGGTGGCACCCTGGTGTGGTGGGCATTGTTGCCTCGCGGCTCAAAGAATCCACCAACCGACCATCTGTCGTCATCGGCTTTGAAGGCGACGAAGGCAAAGGGTCCGGTCGATCGGTCAGCGGTGTTGATCTGGGTGCCTCGATCCAAAAATTGGTGGCCGAGGGATTGTTGACCAAAGGTGGTGGGCATAAAATGGCGGCAGGGCTTTCGTTAACACGCGCGCAACTTGAACCCGCTATGGAACGGCTTGGCGAATTACTTGCCAAACAAGGTGCCGGTGAACTTGGCCCGCGTGATTTGCACTATGATTCCATATTGATGCCAACGGCAGCCACAACCGATCTTATTGAACAGATTGAAAATGCAGGCCCATTTGGCGCAAGTGCCGCAGCACCCCGTTTTGTTTTCCCCGATCAACGTATTACTTTTGCAAAACCCGTAGGCGAAAGCCATCTGCGTTTTTCATTCGGTGATGAAACTGGCACGCGCTTGGATGGCATCGCCTTTGGTGCCTTTGATAGTGAAATAGGCAATAGTTTGCAAAATGCAGGCCATAATTTGTTTCATCTTGCAGGGCGTTTAGAGCTGAACACTTGGGGTGGACGTCAGAAAGTTCAGCTTCGATTGGAAGATGCGGCCCCTGCAGATAAAAAATTATAAAAACCGTGCATTTTGCTCTTGATCCCCGCCGCACATTTTCATAGTACACCCACACAAACTAAGTGCTCCCTTCGTCTATCGGTTAGGACGCCAGGTTTTCAACCTGGAAAGAGGGGTTCAATTCCCCTAGGGAGTACCAGTTTGGAACCTTAGGTTCACGCAAAGGCCACGCAATAGCGTGGCTTTTTGCTTTTTGGGCCGTATTTTCTTGATACATGCACGATCTCCGGCCTTTTGCTCCATTCTTGGCGACAAATCATAGAAAACCAATTCAACGACTTTACGCGCCGAATTGAAAAGAATCGTTGGTTCACAATATCTTGCCCCTTCACGAATCTCGTTCATTTACCCTTCGTTAACTATTTTTGCGGTACCTTTTAAGGAATGCATTGGGGTGCAACGTGCAACATTCAACTTCAAAAACTGACATTCTTGAAATGTCGAAAACCGACCAAAATTCAGTTTTCATGTCACTTGACGACTTACGTTTCGCCGAAAATTCGCGGTTTCCCATTTGGGTATTCAATATTGATAAGGCGCGTGTTGTATGGGCCAACGACACCGCGCTTTTGCTGTGGCAGGCCAAAACGATGCCGGAATTAGAGGCACGAAATTTGCGTTCAGATATGTCGCCTTCGGTTCAGGCCCGTTTGCAGCAATTCCAAACTGACTTTTGGAAAGGCGTTGTTTTTGATGAAATCTGGACGATTTACCCACATGACAAAGCCAAAACCCTTGCATGCAGGTTTCGTGGTCTTTTGATGCCCGACGGCACAATGGCGATGCTTTGTGAAGGCGAAGATATCACCGACAATTCACCCAATTTGATAAAGGCCGCACAAGCGCTCATCTATACCGACGTCTTGGTAACCTCTTATCGGATGAATGGTTCCTGCCAATACGCTAATCCCGCCGCCCGTCGTGTTTTCCCGTCGTCAGCACCCGACCTTTCTCAGCGCATTTTGTCTGGACCACTTTATGAAATGATCCAAGACGGCGTGGAAAACATTGCCGAGGGAACAACACTGGCTAAGGTTGCGACAGTTTTTGGCATTCGCCTTCACCGCATAGAGGTAAAATCCTCGTTTGATGCAATTAGTGGTGAAAAATCTTGGTTGCTTACTGAATCCGATGTCAGCATGGCAGAAGAGGTAAAAGACGAACTGCAATATCTTGCCAATCATGATTCACTTACAGGATTGAAAAATCGGAACTTTCTGAAAAAACACGCGCCAGAATTTCTGCAATCAGCCACCGATGATCATACGTACGTTTCAATGTCTTTGGTTGATTTAGACCGATTTAAATATGTCAACGATACTTTAGGGCATGATGCAGGCGATCAATTATTGGCAGAGTTTGCACGCCGTTTGCAAAAGATTGCCCCCAAAGGATCGATTGTTGCCCGCTTGGGAGGGGATGAATTTTGTCTATTGATCCGTAACGATGTCTTGCCGAAAAATATCTGCGAGATGTTTCTTGACCAAGTCAACAAACCGTTTTCCATTAACGGACACAACGTGCAAATGAATGCAAGTCTTGGGTTCAGCCAAACCAGTGCTGAAACTCAAAGTTATGATGTGCTCTTTCAACAAGCCGATTTGGCCCTTTATGCCGCGAAACGAGAGGGCAATAACACATGCAAAGCCTTTAATCCGGAGATGTCGGAAGAAAGCCAAAGATTTCACTTTGTCGATGATAAGATCAAAAAATGTCTTGAAACCAAATCATTAGAAGTAAACTTCTGCCCTCAATTTTGTTTTGAAACCGAAAAAATTATTGGCGCGGAAACCTCTTACTGGGTAAGATTACCAAACGGTAAAAACTTACCAACGTATGAATTAAATTCAGTTGCGGAGGCGACGGGTGCAAATCTACAAATTGAAAAATGGGTTCTCCAGAAAGCCATGGATGTTGCACTTGATTTTGCGAAGGTAGGAAGGCACCAATCAATTTCTGTTAAAGTTTCGGAACTTCTTTTACAGGATGACCATTTTATTCCCCTACTTCAGCAATATTTAGACAATTCAAAATTCACACCGAAAAGCATGAAATTGGAAATCACCGAAATGCTTTTGTTGACCAATGACTTGCGACTTCAAAATACAATAACCAAGATTACCCAAATGGGCTATCAACTGGTGATACGAGATTTTGGTACTGCATACTCGTACATTTCCTGCTTGCAAAACTATCCAATTTCTCACCTTAAACTTGATCAATCGCTTGTTACGGATGGAAAACTTAAAATCCTGGCTCTTACAATTATTTCAATGGCCAAGGCACTTGGCATTCACGTTACGGCAGATGGTGTTGAGAACCAGCCTCAAAAAAAATGGTTAGAAAGCGCTGGGTGTGATGAGTATCAAAATTCCAAGGAACAGCATCGGATGTCATTTAAAGAGTTTCACGAAAAGCTTAAGTAATCACTTGACCTTCCATTAACTGGAAGCCCTATCTATATCGCTAAGATCAAGCATTGGATAGGAATCCACCGTGAACGACGCGCGTAAAATAACCCTAGCGATCAATGGCATGAACTGTGCGTCTTGTGTTGGCCGTATAGAAAAGGCTGCGTTGACCGTTCTCCAAACAAATGACGTGCACGTGAATTTAGTGGACAAAACGCTGAAAATCGCGGTGATCGACGACATACAAATTGCTGAAATTATTACGAAATTAAACGAAATCGGGTACCCTGCAGCAACCCAAACCAAAACCATGAATGTCACGGGCCTTTCCTGTGCATCCTGTGTCAAACGATTAGAAACGGCACTGGTGAAGGTTAAAGGCGTTGAAAAAGTAAACGTAAATTTGGCCAGCGAAAGTGTAAGACTAACATTCATTCAAGGCGCTGTTTCAGTAGAACACTTGAAGGATGTCGCGAAATCCACCGGATATCCGCTGACAGTTTCTGCGGATGCGGCGGAAAAGGACTTATTAAAACAATCCGAACAGTCCAAATTACAACGCGACACCTTGGTTGCAGCAATTCTTGCCTTACCTGTTGTGATAATTGAAATGGGGGGGCACATTTTCCCACCAGTTCACCACCTTGTTAAGCAGACAATTGGGCATGAAGGCAGTGTTCTTGTTCAATTTATACTAACTTCGCTCATTTTGATTGGTCCTGGTCGTCAGTTTTTTACCAAAGGGGTTCCATCACTAGTCAAAGGGCACCCAGACATGAATGCCTTGGTCGCAATTGGCACCGGATTCGCATTTTTATTCTCGATAATCGCAGGCTTTTTCCCAACTTTTTTGCCAATTGGCACAGCCAACATCTATTTTGAGCCGGCGGTTGTCATTATTGTTCTTATTCTGATTGGCCGCCTTGCAGAGGCCCGCGCCAAAGGGCGAACTGGCGAAGCAATTCGACAGTTGATTGCCCTATCTCCAAAATCAGCTTTAGTAAAAAGAGGTGAGATTTTCGAGGAAACACTTATCGAAGATTTGGTTATTGGTGATGAACTGCGCCTTCTGCCGGGTCAAAGTGTGGCGGTCGATGGCATTGTTATATCTGGCGAGAGTTACATTGATGAAAGTATAATTACCGGCGAAGCGATCCCTGCAAAACGGTCGACAGATGATACGCTGATTGGTGGCACGTTTAACGGAAACGGCGCGCTCGTTTATCGTGCGACACAAGTTGGATCAGACACCATATTGGCCAAGATCATCAAAATGGTTGAACAAGCACAAGGTGCCAAACTGCCAATCCAAGCGCTGGTTGATAAAGTCACAGAAAAATTCGTACCCGCTGTAATGCTAATAGCGGCGTTAACTGTTGCATTGTGGTTAATGCTTGGTCCTGACCCTGCACTTGGTCATGCACTTGTTGCCGGCGTGTCAATTTTAATAATTGCATGCCCTTGCGCCATGGGGCTTGCTACACCTACGTCAATTATTGTGGGCACAGGACGTGCGGCCCAACTTGGCGTTTTGTTTCGCAAAGGGGCAGCATTACAGTCACTACAATCCTGTAATACAGTTATTTTTGACAAGACCGGCACACTGACATTGGGCCACCCAGTTCTAACGGATATTGAAGTCGTTAATGGTTTTGAACGCGATACAATTCTGTCCATTGCCGCATCAATTGAAACAACTTCTGAGCATCCAATTGGAAAAGCAATTGTAACTGCCGCCAAACAACAGAATCTACCAATCTCAGACGTTACTAAGTTTCAAACAATAACAGGCAAAGGCATCAAAGCCACCTTGAATGGAACGAAGGTTTTGGTGGGTACAGAAAAATTTTTGACGCAGGAAACCATCGATACATCGCATTTCAGTGAAACGATCATTTCTTTAGCAAAGGCCGCAAAGACACCCGTTTTAATCGCGATTGATGGTAAAATTGCAGCCCTTTTAGCGGTGGCAGATCCCTTAAAATCAACCAGCGGGGCCACAATCAAAACCCTTCATAATATGGGTTTAAAAGTCGCAATGCTATCAGGTGATCACCAAGACACTGCAAACGCAATTGCGCAAAACCTTGGAATTGATCATGCGGTCGGACATTTGATGCCGCACGATAAACTTGATGTCATTCGCGAAATGCAGGCCGCTGGCGAAACAGTTGCCTTTGTTGGCGATGGCATAAATGATGCCCCTGCCCTTGCGGCGGCTGATGTGGGCATTGCTGTTGGCAAAGGCAGTGACATCGCGATTGAGGCTGCTGATGTTATTTTGACGAATGATGATTTGGCCACAATTCTAAATGCCTTTCGGATCAGCGCCAAAACAATGGAAAATATCAGGCAAAACCTTGTCTGGGCATTTGGCTACAACGCACTATTAATCCCTGTGGCAGCAGGTATTTTTTATCCTGTATTCGGTCTTATGCTTTCTCCAATATTGGCCGCGGGTGCCATGGCATTTTCATCTGTATTTGTTTTGTCAAACGCACTGCGGCTTAAATGGGTTGCCCCACACCAAAAAAAGGAAACGATTAAATGAATATTGGGGATGTTGCCGACAAAGTTGGCCTGCCAGCAAAGACCATTCGATACTATGAGGACATCGGATTGGTAAAACCACTAAGGGATAACAACGGGTATCGTGCGTTTCAGGCCAATGATTTACACAAATTGACCTTTCTAGCGCGGGCCAGAAAGCTGGGTTTTACCATCGAAAATTGCCGCGCTCTTTTGGCACTATATGAGGATCAAGCCCGTGCCAGTTCCGATGTGAAAACCATTGCAAACCAGCACCTTGAACAGATTAATGCCAAAATTTCAGACCTGATGGCAATGCGTGCAACGCTTTCGCATTTAGTGACCGAATGCGCGGGCGACAATCGACCTGATTGTCCAATTTTAAACGGGCTTAGCGAAACCTTGGCCACATAGAACTTTCAAATCCGGATTATCTATCTTAAAATCCTACGCACTATCTATGGAAATTGGAAACATGATGACCCTTGAAGAAGCAATGGCCCTTCAGCCCGCATGGCTTACCTATTGGATCTATGTTCTGACTTTTGGCGTATTTTTGTTGCCTCTTACGTTGCTGATTTGGCGGCAAACCCGTTTGACGACGTTGTTAATCATCATCGCAAATATTGGGTCGTTTATCGGTGTTGAGTGGCTATTTGCCAATTTGGGCTATGTGAAATTGCTGGGCCTGCCTCATATCATTCTTTACACGCCATTGGTCATCTATCTTTTATCTCAGTATAAACGCCCCGACATGCCAGTTCTGCCCAAGCGAATTATTATGGCTATTATGGTCGTCATGTTAGTTTCACTGGCGTTTGATTACACCGATGCCCTGCGCTATTTGGCTGGGAGTACGGCACCGTTTCCCGGAACTGAACCTTCAGCGGCAAGCTAAACCGACAAACTGTTGATCTGCACAGTTTTGTTGAATGCATAATTGAATAGATTGACGCAAGAAAAGTCATTTCAGGCCAGTCTTTGTCGTTTTTGTCTTTTACCTTTTGCGCCAAGTTCGCGAAGCTACACTCAAGCATTAATCGTTTTGCAGTGAGGTCACATGCGCACCCAAGCCCAAGCAGTCGTCATCGGTGGCGGCGTTATCGGTTGTTCTATTCTTTATCACCTGACGAAATTGGGTTGGTCAGATGTGGTCCTTTTGGAACGCGATGAGTTAACTTCTGGTTCAACTTGGCATGCTGCAGCCAATATTCACGGCCTACACGACAGCACCAACATTAGCCGCATTCAGCATTATACGATGAATTTGTATAATGACCTTGAGGCCGAAACCGGTCAAAGCTGTGGAGTATTTCAACCCGGTTCGCTCTATTTAGCCCAAACCGAAGAACGTGAACATCAGCTGCGGTTACAAGCAGCAAAGGCCAAGCTTTACGGGATGAACTTTTATGAAATCAGCATAGAAGAGGCCCAGAAGCTGCATCCAATGGTTAATTACGACGGCATTCGCTGTGTGATGTATGAACCAGACGGCGGCAATGTCGATCCAAGCGGCGTCACAAGTGCATATGCGGCTGGCGCACGCCAAAACGGTGCTGAAATCAACCGTTTCACACCCGTGACGGCAACAGAACAACAAACCGATGGCAGTTGGATTGTGAAAACGCCAAAGGGTGACATTCATACACAATGGGTGGTTAATGCTGCCGGTCTTTGGGGGCGAGAGGTGGCGGCGTTAGCAGGCATCACCCTGCCCTTGCAACCTACAGAACATCAGTATTTTGTAACTGAAACCATTCAGGAAATTGCAGACGCGCCAAATCGGCTACCATCTGTCAGCGACCGCGATGGTGAATATTATTTACGCCAAGAAGGCCAAGGATTGCTGGTTGGCGCCTACGAAAAGAACATGAAATTCTGGGCCGAAGATGGCACGCCGTTAGATTTCGCCCATGAACTATTCGCCGATGATCTGGAACGTATTGAAGACAACATGATGAATGCCATTGAACGTGTGCCTGCTGTTGGTGAAGCGGGCATTAAGCGCGTAATCAACGGCCCAATGATTTGGTCGCCTGACGCCAACGTTCTGTTCGGCCCCCTGCCTGAATTGGAAAACTATTTTTGCTGCAACGGGATCATTCCAGGTTTCAGCCAATCGGGCGGCATGGGCCTGATGGCGGCGCAATGGATAATCGAGGGCGAAACCCAATACGACATGTATGCCTGGGACGTAGCGCGTTTTGGGGATTGGGCTGATAAAGAATTTACCAAAGCCAAGGTTGAGGATCAATATTCCCATCGTTTCGCCATCCACTTTCCAAATGAAGAACGTAGCGCGGGGCGTCCTTGCCGCGTGCGGCCAATTTATGAGATGCAAAAACAAATGGGGGCAGTCTTTGGTCTAAACGTTGGCTGGGAGCACCCACTTTGGTTTTCTGACAAACCCGACACCCAAGACACTAACGGTTTTACACGCCAGAATTGGTGGGGCCCTGTTGGGCAAGAATGTAAAATGCTGCGCCAAAATGCGGGCATCATCGATATTTCAAACTTTGCTAAATACATCTGCAAAGGTCCAGGTGCCGCTGATTGGCTGAATGCGCTCTTTGCAAATAACATGCCAAAAGCAGTTGGTCGTTCCTGTTTAACCCCTTTGATCGGGAAACGCGGCGGCATTGCAGGTGATTTCACTGTAACGCGTGTTGCCGAGGATGAATTTTGGATCATTGGTTCCGGATTGGCAGAACGCTATCACACAAGGTTTTTCAAACAAATTCCCCTGCCCCATGGCACAACATTTGAAAGCCATACCGAAGCATTCTGCGGCTTTAACGTAGCAGGGCCAAAATCACGCGATATCTTGCAACGGCTGACAAATACATCGTTAGCCACCGCTGATTTTCCGTTCATGCGCTCAAAAATGGTCGATTTGGCGGGAATAGAATTACTGGCCTTGAGGGTTTCCTTTACAGGGGATTTAGGTTGGGAACTTCATTGCAAAGCCGAAGATCAAATGCGCCTTTACGAAACCTTGCTAGAGGCTGGCAAAGAATTTGGTTCTGGCCCCGTTGGCAGCCGCGCCCTGATGAGCCTGCGCGTGGAAAAGGGCTATGGTAGTTGGTCACGGGAATACAGCCCGGAATATTGGCCACAAGAAGTCGGCCTTGATCGTCTTTGCAAAATGGACAAAAATTTTTTGAATAAATCAGCAGCCGCTGAAACAATGTCAAATGCCCCACGCGAAGATTTGGTTTTACTGCATCTGGAGGAAGCTGATGTTAACGCATCAAATGCAGATGCCACAGGTGGCGAGCCGATTTTCATGAATGGCAAGGGAATTGGGCGAGTTACATCAGGCACTTACGGTTACACAGTTGGGATGAGTTTGGCTTTGGGTTATGTAAAGGGTGCCAAACCGGGTGACCGTGTTCAGGTTATGGTGTTGGGCACGCCACATAATGCTGTTATTCTGACTGAACCACCTTTTGATCCCAAAGGCGAACGCTTACGAGCATAACCTTTTGACACACAATAAAAGGCACCAAAATGCACAAGTTTTCTCTTCTTGATCTGTCCCCAATTCCCGAAGGTAAAACCGCAGCAGACGCTTTTGACAACACTGTTACGCTGGCACGCGCAGCGGAGGCAGCGGGTTATCACAGATATTGGCTGGCAGAGCATCACAACATGCCAGGCATCGCCAGTGCGGCCACATCTGTTGTTATAGGCCACGTGGCCAGTGCAACAAAAACCATACGTGTTGGTGCCGGTGGTATCATGTTGCCAAATCATGCACCCCTCATCATTGCAGAACAATTTGGCACGCTAGAAACCCTTTATCCTGGGCGTATTGATTTGGGGTTGGGCCGCGCACCTGGCACGGATATGGGCACGGCACGTGCGTTAAGGCGTAATTTGAGTGGCGAGGACAACTTCCCGCAAGATGTGCAGGAATTAATTAGCTATTTTCAGAACACGGGCAGCCCGGTTCAGGCGGTTCCAGGTGCCGGTACAAATGTGCCTGTCTGGGTATTGGGCTCCAGCCTTTATGGCGCGCAGTTGGCCGCCTTTTTGGGACTGCCTTATGCATTTGCCTCACACTTCGCGCCTGCGCAATTAACCGAGGCCTTGTCAATTTATCGATCAACCTTTCAACCATCCACAACGCTGGCAAAGCCATATGCCATGATTGCCGCAGGTGTCTGTGCCGCGGATACCGATGCCGAAGCCAATTTTTTAAGGTCATCACAATTGCTGGCATTTGCCCGTCTGCGCACCGGTAAGCCCGGTAAGTTACCCTTGCCTGTTGACGATATTTCCGCCGAAGTGCCGGAAAATGTGTTGCGCCAAGTGAACCAAGCATTGTCCTGTTCGGCAACAGGATCACCAGAAACAGTCAAGGAACAGCTGACAAGCCTTGTGGCAGAGCATCAGCCAGATGAATTAATGATCACGGGCATGATACATGACCCCGCTGCCCGTGTTCATTCCTTTGAGATTGCAGCAAAAATTCTTAGCGAAATGATTGGCTAATCTACGTTTTGACGCTTGCGATCGCGTCCATGTGTTCTTGTTCATCCCAAAAACCAATGAGGACTCCATTGAGAAACTCTGGTTTTTTCGTCTCGATCGCCGCATCGGTTTGGGTAACGCGGTAATTGCCCCCAAACGACCAATCTAAAACATGTCCTAACATGCGCTGTCGTTCTGCTTCAAAATCTGGGTGTTCCCCCAGATCAATCAGCTCTTGTGGGTCAGTTTCTAGATCAAACAACATCGGGCGCAGACCTTCGGTGTGGATGTATTTCCAACGCCCGTCATACGCCATAACCATGCGGCATTGGCTTGTCGGGCGTTCCAAAATCGCCCGCGCAGGCGAACGACCATAATCTGCTTGGCTAAATACACAATCGCGCCACGTCACAGAGTTGTTGTGAATAAGCGGCAGCAAAGAACGACCTTCAAGTATATTTTCCTGAACCTGCCCCCCCATGAAATCAACAATGGTAGGTACCAAATCAATGGCCTCGGTCAAACTTGTATCCACAGTGCCACGGGTGGCATCCGCCTCTTTAGAAGGATCAACAACAATCAAGGGAACGCGTACGGATTGGTCGTGAAAATAGAGCTTTTCACCCATCCAATGATCCCCCAAATAATCACCATGATCCGAGGTGAAAATGATCAATGTATCCTTGGCACGGCCCGTTTCATCAAGCCACGCCATCATCCGGCCAACATTGTCATCAACTTGTGTAATTAACCCCATGTAGGTCGCAATCATTTTTTCACGCGCACCTTGATTGGAATAGACATTTGATACACGGGATTTTTGGTTAGACTGATAAACGGGATGCACAGTTTCGCGTTCATCTTGCGCGCGAACGACTGGAACGACATCATCTGCCCCATACATCTCATTGTATGGCGTCGCCGCCACCAAGGGCCAATGGGGTTTGATGTAACTTAGATGCAAACACCAAGGTGCTGCGTCGGCCTGTTCAATAAATTCCATCGCGCGATCTGTTGAATAGGCAGTTTCTGTATGTTCCGCCGGAATGCGCGCTGGAAGGTGACAGTTTTCATTCAACCAGCCGTTTTTTACGGTTCCATCTTCATCAACCACAGACGCGGCCCATTCAAGCCATGGGTTTTCGCCATCAAAGCCATTAGTGCGTAAATAATCGTTGTAATGGCTTGGCTTGCTGCCATTCGTTGGGTGAACGCCGTCCATTCGATCCCAGATTTCAAAGCCACCTTGGGCAATATGCACGCCTTTTTCGCTGCTTGGATCAATACCCAAACGTTCCATGCCGTGAATATCCGCGGTGGCATGGGTTTTACCGCACAAGACTGCCCGCGCCCCGCATGTATTAAGATGATCACCAAGCGTCCATTCCCCCACCCGCAAAGGCACGCGATTGTAATCCACCCCGTGACTGCGGACATAGCGCCCAGTGTAAGTGCATGCGCGGCTTGGGCCGCAAATGGGCGATTGCACGTAACTTTGATCAAATCGAACACCGCGTTTGGCCAAGGCATCGATGTTGGGTGTTTTGATCGTCGGATGGCCACTGCAACCTAAGTAATCATACCGTAATTGATCACACATTATAAACAGCACGTTTTTGGTCATATTTCCCCCAATAATTCAGTACCTCAGCCTAACGCGGGCAGGCTCAAGCCAATTAGAACAGATTGAATCGATGAGGTGAAGTACCGTGATGTCAAAAAGAAAATTTCGGAAATATGAAACTATCCCATAGTCGCGGAATTTCTAAATCAAAGGATTTTCGTCACAAAAAAGCCAAGGCATATCTGCCTGGGCAAAAACTATTGTTCGAATTCATTACCTAGAAACCAAAGATTAACGCACACAACTTTTGTTTGAAAAACATACAAACGCCCAAAAGTCGCGGTCATTACCCCTTGATATTTTCGTCATCAAACGAAAATAAAATCGTCCACACCTAGGTTGCCAAGCGTCACACCCGTCAGGGTAATTGTGTCACCTGTGCCATCAGAAATCACCACATCAAGGCCGACTTGTGCGATGTGGTTGTTGGCCAGCGTGGTCAAATCGGTATAATCAGTGATTGCAGACACGCCCGAAAGGTCGATTTTCTCGGCGTTATTGGTTGCGTTGAAATCTGTGATGATATCGGTGCCAAATCCATCTGCAAAGATAAACGTATCTGACCCTGAACCACCAGACATTGTGTCGTCACCGGTACCACCAGTTAGCGTATCGTTGTCACCACCGCCGAACAATTCATCGTTATGCGCCCCACCGTCAAGCGTATCACTGCCAGCCTGGCCTTTCAGATTATCGTTGCCATCGTCGCCGTAAATCTCGTCGTTGCCTGCGCCGCCAAAGAAACTGTCGGCAGAATTACCGCCGTACATCAAATCATTATGGTTACCGCCAAACAACGTGTCATCGTTGCCACCACCATAAAGCATGTCGTTACCCGCATGACCGTACAGCTTGTCATTGCCAGAACCCCCAACGAGCAAATCTACATCGCCGTTGCCAAACAATTTGTCTTCTGCATCGCCGCCATAGATCGAATCCGCGTCCGAACCGCCAAACATGACATCGTTACCATCCCCGCCATAAAGCTTGTCTAAACCGTCTTGGCCATAAAGCTTGTCGTTTTTCAGGTCGCCATAAAGTCTGTCGTTTTCGGTGCCGCCAAACAGCTTGTCAAAGCCATCGCCGCCATAAAAGAAATCATTGCCTTGGCCACCGTAAAGTTTGTCGTTCCCTTCATCGCCATAAAGCGAGTCTGTGTCAGCTCCGCCATAAAGGAAATCATTACCAACACCACCGTAAATCAGATCATTGTTATCGTCACCGTACAGTTTGTCAGAGTGAAAGCCGCCATAAATGTCGTCATGTCCGACGCCACCAAATAGGGAATCCTTGCCTGCGCCACCATTTAACGTGTCATCGCCGCGCATGCCGTGCATTTCATTTGCAAGAGCATCCCCAGTCAGCAAGTCATTCCCATCACCGGCCATGACGTTTTCAATTTCAGACGTCGCACCGATGATCATTGTTTCAGCAACACCCGTCGCATTGATAGTTTTGGCATCCAGATTGATTTGAAGACCAACGCTGGCAACAGAAAAGTTCAGCCAATCGATGCCACCGTTCGTATCTTCGATCAAACCACGGCTGGCATCCAGCGCGACCAGTGCAAAGAAATCACCGGTAAAGTGGTGCACATCATCTGTGCTAGAAGCGGATCCGTAGAAATCAAGGGTCCAGTCATAGACTGTACCTGTGTCGCCCCACGCATCGGTATCAGTAACCTCAAGCGTCCATGATCCAAGGCTGCTCATGTCCAATGCGCCGGTCACACCAAAGGTCCATTCAAGACCGCTATCTGCAGCATCGACATTAAAGTTTACGTCATGCAACATGAAACGCGTACCATCTGGTGCAATCAGATATATTTCCAATGCACCGGAATAGGTGTGTGTAAAGTCGATCGTCACCATGATTTGTTCGATATTAAGATCGCTGGTGACCAACATGTCATTGGTTGAAGTGGTCTCATCAACAATACCCATATTGATGGTGCCTGATGTCATGGACACGTGTTGTTCATTCACCGATGTGGCGGCGGCGTCAAACATGATGCCCCATGCCTCGGCCATGCGCACGGCGGCAAAGGCGTCAACCATGCCAAAACCATATGAAAGGTGGAACATGTTGCCGCCACCATTCCAGTTGGACGATCCTGTTTCAAACCAAGTTCCTTGTTCAAAACCCGATGCCGCCGCATCAAATGCAGAGCCAGTGTGTGAAGCAGAAATCGCCAAGATATTTTGTACATCGCGCCAACCAAGACCAGGGTTGGCCTCTAGCATCAGGGCGATCACACCAGAGGTGACGGGTGTTGCCGCCGAGGTACCGCCAAAGGTATCGGTATAATCGCCCGTATCGTCATACCCATTAGCGCCGACCAAATCTGTGGTTACAGAACCTGCAGGCGCCGTAACCAAAATATTAGAGCCGTAATTTGAATAGATAGCTGCAAAACCAGTGCCATCAGTGGCCGCCATAGAAACAGTGAAGCGGCTCGCATTCAGCGCATCGCCATTTGCGTTCAGCGTGTCATTTCCCGATGCTTGCACAATGATTGTACCAAGACCACCACGGCCATTTTCCACCACATATTCGTATTCATTATTGACCAAGGTCTGACCAGCAAATGGGTTGGTTAGATTTTGATAACTACCGAACAAGGGGGTAATACCCCAGCTGTTGTTCATGATATCAAAGTTGGCCGCATGCTGAATGGCGGCGGAAATGACTGTGTTGCTTTCAAATTGAATGTCAGACAAGAAATTCACACCCGTCAGGCTAACGCCCCAAGCCATGCCAACGCCACCGATGCCGTTGCCCTCGGTTGATCCGATTAGACCAGCGACTGATGTACCGTGACTATCACCATAATCGACAGGGTCGGCTGTAGGATCACCGACCAAATCAATGGGGGTCGGATCATAGGTAACACCACCAAAAGTAAAATGCATGGATGCGTCGTAATTATTAGTCAAATCAGGGTGGGTTTATTGTACACCATCATCATAAACCGCAACCTTCACACCGGCACCGGTAAATTCATCCCAAATGGTTTCAATGTCACCAAGTAATGGAAAGTGCCATTGGTTTACATATAGGGGATCTGTGGGTGTTGTCGGCATGATGAATTTTCCTCGTTAAAGCTATCGAGTTTACTTATTAATAGGTGAATTATCACCTCAAATGAACCCAAATAGCAGCATTGCAAATCATTTTGTCAAAAAATACCACCCTAAGTTGATAGGTGTCAAGCCGAGTTAACGTGCGCTTAACTTAACAAAAATATTTAAATATTTAAAATCAGCGGATTAGAAGAAATAGAGCGCAAATACAAAAGAAAACACCGTTCACACTTCATAATTCGAAGTGGTTTTTTGTGATTTTTTAAGCAAAACTCCACCGGTCTTTCGATTTTCCAAAAAGCGCGTCGAAAATTAGAGCGGAATTTCAAATCCCCTCCGACCGGTTAGCGAATTAACCTTGCGAGTTTATGAAGCGATCATTTCATCATATAGACGAATATCATCGCCATAAAGAACATTAAGAATTTCCAGGCATTCGTCCGAAAGAAAATCACCATAGTCTTCAAGGTTTTCATCGGATAGTTTCTGTGGAAGCGTCTTTGCAAACTTCCCCAATCCTTTTGACGTAACTTTTCCACCATAAGACGGATTGTGACTTTTGATTTCTTCGCCAATTCCGACACTGGCGAGCAGCCCGGGCAAGTTTCTCACCGATCCAAAAGTAATATTTGAATGATCGTCAGGTAGAAAATCAACTTGCAGCCGCCAATGCGCATCATAAGACCAGCGCGGGCGTGCACGAATATAATTTAAAAACTCAAGGAACGATATTGAGCGACTCAAATCCGTTGGAATACCACTAATACTTTGCGCATTCTCAACGTGACCAATAACGAAAACTCATATCCACGCTCTGTATTTGTCATCACCGGATTGGCAAATTTATCTAAACAACAGCTGACGATACGCTCGTACGGATGTCTGATTGCGCAAATTTTCGGCAACAACTTGCCGCGTGCATATTGAATATGTGTGAGACCGAAGTGTTTTTGACAAGTCTTATGAATTTTTTTAATTTTAATATGTTTTTGGGCCTCAAGTGGCTCCAATTCAACCAAAGATCGTTTTAGGGTCGTACACCCATTTTTAGGGATCCAAAGAAGGGAAACATTAGAAGCCGGATAATTTAACGAATATGAACTGGGGGACACTGTTCCACCAAAGCGGCCAATATACCCTTCTTGATGGCACGCAAGCATATAAGTCTTTAGTGGTCCTTTGAAGCTTTGGTTAATCAGAGATTGGATGTCTTTGTTTGTTGAAGGCGCAATCACCGAAACCCAAAAATCAAACTTGGTAAAGAAAGAACCGAAAGGTTCGTCAATATCCAACAACCCTTTCCAGGCATCAAATGCAGAATTGTATTGGTCGAAAAGTTTGGACGATTGATCAAACGTTCTGCGAACAAGGTCGGAAAAAATTGGTGTTGCCATAAATTCAATTTGCTCCATTACAATCTTAAGCACCATCGTATTAACCGTGCTTTTGCCACAAGTTTTAATTGAAATACAATAAGACAGGTGTATTTGCGCACCTTGAACGTGCTTATCTGTCAGAAACACAACCGGATTTATTGCTAGCGATATCGAACCAGACATTCATTTTTTGGAAAAGTGGTGCGGTCGGAGAGACTCGAACTCTCACGGGTGTTACCCCACAGCGACCTCAACGCTGCGCGTCTACCATTCCGCCACGACCGCACAGCCATAACATGGTGGCGCCTCTCTACCCGCCGAATTGTGCAAAGTGAAGCGGTTTTTACGCCCAATACATGAATTCCTTTGTCGACGGGGTCTGGACCTCTGCTTGTTTTTTTGGCTACACCAATTGCATGGTAGAATGGCGCATTTCTGATGAACTTGTGAATTACGAAACCGCACTTGCAGAAATGGAAGCGCGGGTTGATGCGATTGTTGCAGGGTCTGCGGACGAACTTATTTGGTGCCTAGAACACCCGCCTCTTTATACGGCTGGTACCAGTGCCAATCCCGCCGATCTTTTGGAACCTGAAAAATTTCCGGTCTATGAAGCAAGACGCGGTGGTCAATACACCTATCATGGCCCCGGTCAGCGCGTAATTTACGTCATGTTAGATTTAAACAAACGCGGGCGCGATGTGCGTAAGTTTGTGGCCAATTTGGAAGCGTGGACCATAGCAACCTTAGCCGAATTCAATGTGACCGGCGAAATTCGTGCAGGACGCGTTGGTGTTTGGGTCGAACGCCCCGAAAAGCCCACGACAATCACAGGTCAAATTGCCGAGGATAAAATCGCCGCAATTGGTGTGCGCCTACGCCGCTGGGTAAGTTTTCACGGGATATCCATCAACGTTGAACCAGATCTAAACCATTTTCAGGGCATCGTACCTTGCGGCATTTCTGATCACGGCGTCACATCCTTGGTTGATCTTGGATTACCCGTAAATATCGCTGATTTAGACGTTGCGCTAAAATCCACGTTCAATACAGTTTTCGACAACAACACTTAGGGTACAAAAAGTGTTGGCTCTTAAATCAAAGGCACCCCAATGACCGATTTCAATAAAACCCGTGAAATGTTTTACCTGCCCGAAGGAATGATTTATCTTGACGGTAACTCGCTTGGGCCAATGCCAATTACAGCACCGGACGCGATACAATCGTTCTTGCATGATGAATGGCGCGACGAGCTAATCAAGGGGTGGAACAGCAAAGGTTGGTTTAACCAAACCAATTTTTTGGGTGATCGTATTGCGCCACTTATTGGTGCCGCAAGTGGCACGGTTGTTGTATCAGATACATTATCGATCAAGGTTTTTCAGGCTGTATCCGCGGGGCTTTCACTGGTGCCTGATCGGCGCGTGATCCTGTCGGACAATGGCAATTTCCCCAGCGATCTTTATATGGCCGAAGGGTTGATGAAGTTGAAAAACGACGGTTACGTTTTGAAAAAACCTGCGCCTGAGGATGTTTTTGACTTGATCACTGACGAGGTTGCAGTGGTGATGCTAACAGAAGTTGATTACCGCACTGGTCGACGTCACGACATGAAAGCCATCATTGCCAAAGCACATTCAGTTGGTGCAGTTGTTGTTTGGGATTTGGCACATTCGGCTGGCGCCCTGCCCGTTGATGTCACCGGAACAGACGCTGATTTTGCTATTGGTTGTACGTATAAATACTTAAACGGCGGCCCAGGCGCGCCGGCATTCATTTATGTTGCCCCGCGTTTGTTGGACGTTGTCGAACCCGCGTTATCTGGGTGGTATGGTCACGAGGCCCCTTTTGCCTTTGAAACCATGTATCGCCCCATGCCAGGTAAAATTGAGCGTATGCGTATTGGCACGCCTTCGATTGCCGCGTTTTCATTGTTGTCAGCAGCGTTAGATGTTTGGGATCACGTTGATCTAAACGATGTGCGCGCAAAATCGATTGAACTGTCAGAGTTATTCATTCGTGAGGTCGCGGAACGCTGCCCTGCCTTAAGCCTTGCCAGCCCAAATGATCCAACTGCCCGCGGCAGCCATGTTTCGTTTCACTTTGAACATGGTTATCCATTCATGCAGGCCCTTATTGAGCAAAATGTTATCGGCGATTTTCGGGAACCAGACATCATGCGATTTGGTATAACGCCGCTTTACGTAGGCGCGGCTGAAATCATCAAGGCTGTTGATATCATGGAACAAATATTCAAAGACGGCTCTTGGCGCGACGAAAGATTTCAGAATAGGTCTGCCGTGACCTAATATGAGGGTCGAATAAGAACGAGTTGGGTCGCTCGCAATCGAGCCAATGTCTTTATAATTCCGACAAAACCGCCTCAACAAAGCCATCTGGGTTAAGAACCATCATGTGACCGACGTTTGGCACCACGCCAACAGAAATGCCGTTTGCCAATAGCTCATTTGGGTTTGGTGCATCTGGCGTGATTTTTCCTGTGTTTTCTGGCAGCGAATGCTCGCCATAAACAAATGTGCATTTCATTGGCAATTTGAAAAAACTAGATTTCAGCTCGTCGTTCAAGTTAACCAAAGCCGCGCTGTTTTTATGCATACCGCGAAAACTAACATCTTTCCAAACGCCTGCACGCCAAGCGGCCATTTCATCGCCACCTGCCCCCTCTTTTTGCCAATTGTCTAGCATTTTCGGGAAAAACTCATTGGCAAAAACATCTTCAGACACAGATGTATTTCGCAATGTTGCAGCACCACCGCCGCAAATTAAATTTCCCTCACAAACAAATAGATGCGAAACTAAGTCAGGGCGGGCCATCGCGAGCAGAACGCCGACGGTACCGCCCATACTGTGCCCAATCACGATGCAGTTCTTTAGATTTTCGTGATCAAGGACATCGGCAATCGTTTTGGCATGGTTTTCGAGTGAATAATCAAATCCTTCAGGATGATCACTGTGACCAACGCCCAAGTAGTCAATTAAAATGCTGTGTCTACTGGCCATTGCGGGATGCGTTGCAATAGAAAGAAAATTCGGTAACGAAGGCAAACTTAGGGCTGCCAAATATATGACCGGCCGTCCCTCGCCCTTGATTTCGTGATAGCGAATGGTTGTGTCAAATTCCGACAAAAATAAACTTTTCACTAAAGTCATCCTTTATATTTCAGTGCTCAATCATAACACAGGAACAAAGAAGTATTGAACGGTTTTCATTTTAGAATAGTTGGGGCGTTTTTTTATTGCACTTGTTCAAGGCCGATGAGCCTGAAATGCGTTTGCCAGTAAGTTTGAAAACTTGTGGCGGAGGAGGTTTCCGCCTAGATGCATTCCGACTAATTCCAGCAATGCATATAAACCATATGATAGCTTAAGTTTATGTCTTGGTTGTTCCAGTGTCGTCCCCCATATTCCTGATAGTATTCTGGGACGGAATGGCGGACGCAGGAACGGAAATCAAACAAAGTGGGCCAAGCAAGCGGGCCGAGAAGGTCCTGTCGGCGGCGTTTGTCCGCTCGGTTACCACACCCGGTAAATACACCGATGGAAATGGACTCATTTTGAAGGTCGATAAGTCAGGTGCAAAGCGTTGGGTGCCGCGTATAATCATTCGTGGAAAACGGACAGAAATAGGCATGGGCGGCGCATCGCTGGTCAGTTTGGCAGAAGCGCGAGAACAGGCGTTAGAAAATCGCAAGCTCACGCGAGCGGGCGGTGACCCCCTTCAAGCCAAGCGAACATCACAAGCATTGCTGACGTTTGAAGAAGCATCCCGCAAGGTTCACAAAATTCACAAACCTACATGGCGTAACAAGAAACACGCGGCGCAATTTCTATCGACACTCCAAACATATACTTTTCCCCGAATAGGCAAATTGAAAGTGTCAGAGGTTACAACGGCTGATGTGTTGGCGGTGCTGCAACCTATTTAGCTGGCAAAGCCTGAAACAGCGCGGCGTGTTCGCCAGCGCATCGGTACAGTTATGAAATGGGCCGTGGCAAATGGCTGGCGAACGGACAACCCGGCAGCAGTGTTGTTCGCTTATGAAATGGATTGGCCTGTCAATGTCAGTATCACCGTTACGTGGCCAGCCCTCATAGAAGCAGGTGAACACAACGAAGGTCATTGCCTCGGTAAATCAGCTTCTTCACGCGATATCTATTTGTGGCGTGAGATTGCGCGGATGGCCCGCCGAGAAGGAATACCATTATTGCTATCTGGGGGCGTGATATTGGCGCAGCCTTGGGAAGCCATGTGACTTAGGGGTATTCTGGCCCCAATATCGTTTGCAGCCCCTCTTAGGTCTTATCGAACGGGTCACGGGAAGTTCGCCAGACCACACGGCGGGCGCAACAGACAGACCCTTTCAGAGACAAGCTAGACAACAGCGCAAGTGTCCCGCAGGTTCGTCTTTGTTACATTACATAACCTTACAATAAGACGGACAAGTTGGCGGAACAACTAACTCGCTTGCCAATTTTTTTTGGTCTAATATCCGCTTTACTTTTCCAGCCCCCAACAACGGACGAGCGGGCATTCCGTTTAGTGCACCTTGGTGTAAACGATTAGTTCCAAAATAACTCAACAGTTCATCACAACGGTTTTTAGGAAGTCCGTTTAAGACCATTTTACCTAATAGAAGATTTTCTGTTTTTGCACCGTTTGCAGTAACAATACCATGGTTATCACATGCAAAGTGCCACCAGTGTATTTCCTTTCGCCCACGCATTTTCCGAATGCCTGGCAGGGAAATTAAGCTTTTGGCTGGCACAAGAACAGACATGTCAAAAAGATGTTCTAACTGGCCCGTTTCACCAACAAGAATACGATGCTGGGGGGAAACGATGATATCAGAATAAGGTACCCCATCACCTAATGCACCAGCTTTTATTAGAATTGGGTAGTCATCATCCCCATCAATTGGATGCAGGTCACTGTGTATCCAGCGGATAACCTGTAAGCCTTCATTATGCACAAAGATCTGGTCACCCACGCAAAGATTTTCTATTGGTCGGTCTCCATATGGTGTTTTAATCATCGTACCGGCAGCAAAACAGACTACAACGGTATTTTCGAAGGATGCTAGCGCATTATCGAGGTGAAGTTCTTGATTATCAAAACCAACCTTGACAATACGAACAGTAACTATTTCGCCATTTAATGCTGGATTAGAGACTGTACTGACAACCGAAGCTGTAAACAATGCGTCATTGTCCCCAGTGTTTCCGGTTGAACTACCAATAACTGCACCATTTACAACAATTTCGAGGGCGTAGTCCTGTGCCCCTTCATAGTCTGGATCACCGATGTCTACCGAAAAGGTAATTTGCTCATTTGAATTGTATGTATAACCCGCCAATTGCTGTTCTAAAGCAGCTCCCGCGTCATAAATATAGGCAATATGATCATCGGAAATATTGTCAATCTCATTGTTGTTTTTGGGGTTATAAACACCGCCACTGCCCCCAATCAAAGCCCAATCTTCGACAGGGCCTGACCCAGTTCCAAAAGTATACTTCCCATTTTTGAGATCTTCTGCTTCAAAGCCACTATTCATTATAGATATTGCTGGCACAAAAATCCCCTAAATCACTAAAAGCTTTGCAAAAAAAATGATCACGGTCAGACGCTCGTCACGATTGAACATAAGCAATCCTTCCAGAATGATTGTTTAGTAAATGCGTTGCCGTTTATGCATGCTCAAGATGCTTTTGACAGTGACGAAAGCTCAAACATTTCTGTCGAGGCTGGTTCAAATTTTGCCGACAACACTTCACAGGTTTTATTCGGAATCATTAGTGTAGCAATTGTTTCTGCAAATTTTTTGGGGTTCGAACATCCGCCTATAACGGCGTCTCCAAGCCTTGTTCGCTTTAATGTTACATTCGACTTTTTTGCATCTCTGGAAAGAAGTAAAATTGGTAGTCTAGGGTTGATGCAACAAACTTGGCTCACGAAATCCAATATTTTTTCAGTAGTGTCAAATTTTTCTAAGCTCAGTATAAGGAAGCCCCATGAATCTGGAGTCTCAATTAAAGACGACAAAGCCAAGTCGGCATAATTTGTGTAGGCAAGCTCAGAATCGAGAATTTCAAATGCGCTAACTAAGTTTTCGGCCTGAAGGTTGCTATTGGTAATCGCCAGCGCACTCTTGGCAGTAGTAGAGCCTTCCGGCTTGACTATTTGGACCAGCGACGATGTCGTCAAGTGTCCTAAAAACGTAGTTAGAGTATTTAAACATGTGCTTAACATAAGAATGGACTTTCTTTTTTTGCTCGTTACCCCTTCATCAAATTGGCTTACCGCCACCTCAAAGACTTTCAAGAAATGTGAAATAATGTAAAAATTGTGTATTAATATGTGTCAAAATGTGCGGTCACTAACTCGTCAAATGGTCAGGTAAATTTGGACTACATGCTAAGGTGTATCCAACACGAATGGCTGGCTACGAGAATGACGACGAAAAGACGGGATTTTTCAGACAAGTTCAAAACGACTTTGGCGCTCTAAGCGCTGCGAGGTGGCAAGGAGGTTCAGGAGATTGCCGCGAAGCGCGAGCTTCTTCCAACGCAAGTGAGCACCTGGAAGCAGCAAGGAGCTATTGTTCTAGTCGCAGCACACTTCGAACAAGTAGAGATCTGCAAAGCGGCGTGAAAACCAAAACTATGCATCTTAGCGCAGCCTCAAAGTTTTCCAGAAAAGCAAGACCACTTCAGAAGAAGTGTTGTAATTTTTTCGATCCTCGCTCGAAAGAATGGCCCTAGCGATTTGAAAGACCGATGCCGTAGAGCGAGAGAACGTCAACCAGCTTAACTTTATTTAGGTTTAGGGATGAACAGATAACCAACCCCATGCATTGTTTTTATATAATTGATGGAGGAATTTCCCTTACTAAGTTTTCCTCGAAGCCGGCTAACAAGTCCATCCATAGCTCGGTCATAACCCGCCCAATTACTTCCCCGAAGGTTTGCAATCAGTGTTTCACGGGATAGGGCACGATTGGGGTTTTTTAAAAAGAAAACGAGTAGATCGAACTCCGATCTCGTCAGAGGCGTTTCTATGTTATCGGCGTCAAAAAGCTGTCTTGTGTTTGTGTCAAGCGACCAGTCAAGAAATGAGATTATGCTGTCGGTTGTGCTCTCTGTACTGAGGTCGGCCGTTTCATTCTTATTTTCTAGCCGTCTCAACAGACTATGCACCCTTGCAAGCATTTCTCTAGGATTGAATGGCTTTGTAATGTAATCGTCAGCTCCAACTTCTAGGCATACAACCTTGTCTATGTCATCTGAGCGCCCAGAAAGGACTATGATGCCACAATTTGCTCTGCCTTTAAGACCTCTTATGACATCCAGTCCGTCTCCATCCGGGAGACCCAAATCGATCAGGAATATATCCACATCGGCATTCGCGATTTTTTTTTCAAAGTCACTTTGCGTGCCAGCTGATAAAACTTCGTAATTGTTGTAGCGAAGATACTCACAAATCTCCGCCCGCGCGAGGCCATCGTCTTCCACTAGGGCAATCGTTTTTTGAGGTAATTTCATTTATCAAAAATTGCAGGTAATCACCCTACTTGTCCAGTGATTATTGATAAGGATTGAAACAAAAAATCAAATATAAACCAAACTGTACGGTATTATACAAATTTGATAAAAAATTTTGGGGCATTTTTTCAAAAATGTCATATTTTGCACAATTTCTGCACATTTTTGAGACATTCACTCTAAGCAACTTGGATATCGGTCTTTTACTGTTGGGCGGTTTTTACTATGTTTAAAATCAGTTTTGCGGTCCAAAGAAGGGGCAGTTGATTTAGTGGGCAAAACAAAAAATGTAGTTGAGCCAAGCCTGATGCTTTGTCTCTATTTTGCTCTGTACAGGCTAACTTACAGAATTTTGTTCTTTACAGGCGACTTACGGAGCCGACGGAGCCGAAGTCAGGGCATCACTGAACTGAACATGGTATGGATTGAACAAGAGTGAATTATGGATTCGATGTCATTTGTCGCTCTCCATCAAAGACGAGGACACGGCCCAAAAATGACAGATAATGTAAAAAAAATCATAGCATTTTTCTTGCTCGGATTTCTGAGTTTGGTGGGAAACGCGCTTAATGTAGAATTATTTTTTGGTGCGCGTTTAGTATTCAGCTCAGTTTTTGTAATTATTGCACTTTTCACTCTTGGCCCTTGGTATGGTGTAGGTGTTGCTTTTTTCGGCGGCCTTTACACCATTGTATTATGGCAGCACCCATTTGCATTTATTATTTACGTCGCTGAAGCGGTATTTTTTGCTTTTACAGCTTCAAGATTAAACAGGAATACTAGCCTGATCGCCTGGGATTTTGTGTTCTGGGCAATAATTGGTATTCCTTTAACTTTTGTTTTGTTTTCAATTTTTTTAGAACTTTCATTTTCGACGATAGCCCTTATTGCGTTCAAAGAAACCCTCAATGGATTAATCAATGTACTAATTGCTAGCCTATTATTAATTTTGGGTCGGAAGTATTTTTTGAAAACCCCGTGGATCCAAAAGGGTGCGTCGGTGTGGTCTATAAGTGCTTTAGCTTTGACATTCATAGTTTTCTTAGTTTTCATCCCATCTTCAATCACCCTCCATTATTTTAGTGAAAAAGACTTTAATCAAAAAATTAATTACTTAAGTAAAATGACAGAAAACAAGGCTATTCTTGCTCGTGCTGAATTTGAACATTTACTCTGGGACAAAACACGGGAACAAATTTTTACTAAAAATTTGTTACTTGAAAAAGATGTCACGAAATACACCAAACTAAAAATCTTGGAAAGCGGTACAGCATACGATGGCGCTGGCAATTTCAAATTTAATTTTATTCCTGAGATTGATCCGCAGTTTTCTACAAATCAGATTGATGATGCAGTATACCATTATGCACTTAACGTACTTGAGTCTTCCACCTCCAATTTGAGCGCGGTACATTCTGAAACTTTTCAGATCTTTGGATTCGACGGACATATTTACAGCGTTTTAAAATCATCAACTGACAACCAGCTATTAATTTTCAAATGGAATCTAGAAAAAATTATTTTTTACTTGAATAATTCCGCTGGTGATAACAGCCAAGTTCGTTTCAATGTAATATTAGAAGGTGACAGATCGAAGCAGCATAGCGAGTATGAATCTAGCAAAGATTATGCAGGTCTCGGGGTTTTTCTTCCAAAAAACTCTTCCGAAGGAAAATTACTCCAGTGGATAAATGCTGTTTTTTGTCGTGAAGTCAAAATTGGCGTAAATGATAAAATCACAATCACAGCCTTACTGCCTGCACGGAAAATGATTTTGGATCAACAGCAAGATATCGCCAAAGATATTTTGCTTATTATTACTTTTCTAAGCGCAACAATGATCATTTCAATTTGGTTAAGGCGCTGGATTGCCAAATTAACATTTCATCTGGCGATGGAAATTCAAAGAATTGAAAAACAGCACGGATCCCGTAGTGAATATATGCGCTCGAGCCTTGTCTATGAGTTACGTTGGATTTCCGTTTGGCTTGCAAAACTGCATCAACGCGTCAAATATAGAACCGCAGAATTAGAAAAAAGTTTATATGACCATCAACAGCTTATCGATTTGGCGAACGCACCAATTTTTGGAATTGACGCGGAAGGTCGGGTAAATGAGTGGAACCAGATGGCGGAGCAAATTACTGGTTTTGCCAAAGATGAGGTGATGGGGCAGGACCTTGTCGGAAATCACATCACCGATGACTACAAGAAGTCGGTGCAGGACGTTTTGGACAAAGCGCTAAATGGGGAGCAGACAGCAAACTTTGAGTTTCCTTTGTTCTCGAAGACAGGTGAAAGGATTGACGTTCTTCTGAACTCTACAACACGGCGCGATTCAGATGGCAAGATCATTGGCGTGGTCGGTGTGGGCCAGGACATCACTGAACTGAACAAGGTGCGTGTCGAACAGGAGCAAGTAGCGATTGAACTTGCCCAGCTGCTTAATACTGCGAATGTACCAATGTTTGGGATTGATGCAAAAGGTTGTGTGAATGAGTGGAACGACGCAACAGCAGAAATCACCAGCCTTACCAAAAATGAGGTTTTGAACAAGAACTTTGTCGGAAATTACATCACCGATGACTACAAGAAGTCGGTGCAAGACGTTTTCGACAAAGCGCTAAATGGGGAGCAGACAGCAAACTTTGAGTTTCCTTTGTTCTCGAAGACAGGTGAAAGGATTGACGTTCTTCTGAACTCTACAACACGGCGCGATTCAGATGGCAAGATCATTGGCGTGGTCGGTGTGGGCCAGGACATCACTGAACTGAACAAGGTGCGGGTTGAACAGGATCGGATCGCCAACGACCTGACCCAGCTGATCGACACGGCGAACGCCCCGATCTTCGGTATCGACGCAGAGGGCCGCGTGAACGAATGGAACCAGACGGCGGAACGGATCACGGGCTTCACCAAGGATGAGGTGATCGGGGAAAACCTTGTCGCCGAGTACATCACGGACGACTACAAGAAGCCAGTGAAGGAGGTTCTGGACAAGGCACTTGCGGGCGAGCAGACGGCGAACTACGAGTTCCCGCTGTTTACCAATTCCGGTGACCGGGTGGACGTGCTTCTGAACTCGACGACACGGCGCGATTCAGACGGCAAGATCACCGGCGTGGTCGGCGTGGGCCAGGACATCACTGAACTGAACAAGGTGCGGGTTGAACAGGATCGGATCGCCAACGACCTGACCCAGCTGATCGACACGGCGAACGCCCCGATCTTCGGTATCGACGCAGAGGGCCGCGTGAACGAATGGAACCAGACGGCGGAACGGATCACGGGCTTCACCAAGGATGAGGTGATCGGGAAAAACCTTGTCGCCGAGTACATCACGGACGACTACAAGAAGCCAGTGAAGGAGGTTCTGGACAAGGCACTTGCGGGCGAGCAGACGGCGAACTACGAGTTCCCGCTGTTTACCAATTCCGGTGACCGGGTGGACGTGCTTCTGAACTCGACGACACGGCGCGATTCAGACGGCAAGATCACCGGCGTGGTCGGCGTGGGCCAGGACATCACTGAACTGAACAAGGTGCGGGTTGAACAGGATCGGATCGCCAACGACCTGACCCAGCTGATCGACACGGCGAACGCCCCGATCTTCGGTATCGACGCAGAGGGCCGCGTGAACGAATGGAACCAGACGGCGGAACGGATCACGGGCTTCACCAAGGATGAGGTGATCGGGGAAAACCTTGTCGCCGAGTACATCACGGACGACTACAAGAAGCCAGTGAAGGAGGTTCTGGACAAGGCACTTGCGGGCGAGCAGACGGCGAACTACGAGTTCCCGCTGTTTACCAATTCCGGTGACCGGGTGGACGTTCTTCTGAACTTTACAACACGGCGCGATTCAGACGGCAAGATCACCGGCGTGGTCGGCGTGGGCCAGGACATCACTGAACTGAACAAGGTGCGGGTTGAACAGGATCGGATCGCCAACGACCTGACCCAGCTGATCGACACGGCAAACGCCCCGATCTTCGGTATCGACGCAGAGGGCCGCGTGAACGAATGGAACCAGACGGCGGAACGGATCACGGGTTTCACCAAGGATGAGGTGATCGGGAAAAACCTTGTCGCCGAGTACATCACGGACGACTTCAAGGAGTCGGTGAAGGAGGTTCTGGACAAAGCACTTGCGGGCGAGCAGACAGCAAACTACGAGTTCCCGCTGTTTACCAATTCCGGTGACCGGGTGGACGTTCTTCTGAACTTTACAACACGGCGCGATTCAGACGGCAAGATCACCGGCGTGGTCGGCGTGGGTCAGGACATCACTGAGTTAAAAAAATCTCAAGCTCAAGTTATCCATTCTTCTAAACTTGCAACACTAGGGGAAATGGCAACGAGTGTTGCACACGAACTCAATCAACCCCTTAACGTGATCAGGTTGGCGGCTGGAAACTGCCGATTGAGAATTGACCCAGATTCAACCTATTTGGTTGAAAAACTTTCTCGAATTGAGGAACAAACAGCGCGAGCAGCTTTAATCATTGACCACATGAAAATGTTTGGCCGTAAAACCGATGAAAAGCCATCAAACATAAATGTCCACGAAGTTATTCAGAGCACTTTTGATCTAGTTGGTGAACAAATTCGTTTAGCAGGCATTAATCTTAGAGAAAAAAAGCGTTGTTCCTCCAGTAAGGAGCACGAGATATTTGTAATTGGCCATGAAATTCAGTTGGAGCAAGTTTTCATAAATCTTATTACAAATGCAAGGGACGCGTTACAAACTCGTGGTCGAAGTCTAAAAGAGATTACAATTGAAATTGTGGAAAGTTTAGAATCTATTCAGATTAAAATTTTTGATACTGGTGGAGGTATCCCAGAAAAAGTAATTGATCAGATATTCCATCCATTTTTTACAACAAAGGAAGTTAGCAAAGGAACGGGTCTAGGATTGTCGATTAGTTACGGAATTATTACTGACATGGGTGGTTCGTTGGAATGTTGCAATTGGGAAGAAGGTGCCTGTTTTTCCATAATACTGCCTAAGGCAAAAATTGATGAACCACTGCCTAGGATTAAGTCTGGTGATGCAAAATGACGGTCCTTATTGTCGATGATGAATCCTCCATCTGCGAAGAGATATGTGATGTATTTACATTCTTTGAAATAAATTGTTTGCAATCTAATCATGTTGCAAATGCACTAAAAAAACTGAGAGATAACAACCAGATAAAGTTGGTGATTACAGACCTGAAGATGCCTTATAGGTCTGGTGAGGATCTTATCAAGATAGCATACAAGGAACTAGGACTTAAAACACCTTTTGTCGTGATTACAGGAAACATCGACGATGACGAAACAAAACATCGGATTCTTTCAAACTATAAAAATGTTGTTGGTTTCATTCAAAAGCCAGTTGATATCGAGGAAATCACAAAACTTGCTAAGCATTACTTTGGGTAATGTCCGTAAATGTCCGAAATTGGCTTGCCATAAACGGTGCCCGGAAAAACATCCCCTCTGCCACTGCGAAGCGCCCACTCTTTTGACAATAGATCCAAAGCGCGTGGTGAAAGACGAATGCGATGTTCTTTCTTCGACTTCATGCGCAGTGCTGGGCGTGTCCAGATGCCTCGGTCCAGATCAAATTCCGACCACTGTGCCAACCGGACTTCGCCCGACACTGACGCGGTCAAGATAACCAGTCCCAGCGCCAGTTTTGTTGCATCACCAGCGCTTGAGGCTCTGAGCGCAACCAAAAAATCTGGCACCTTGTCGTAAAGCAAACTTTTGCGGTGTTGCTTAGCGTCCATCTGTTTTGGCAGGGCTTGGGAGAGTGTAGCCTAGACGAGCCTGTGGGACACTTGTGGGGTTACTGTAGCTTGTCTCTGAGAGCTTCGTAAGGGGTCTGCCCATTGTGCGCGCCATGTGGTCTGGCGAAGTTGTAAAACCGTTCCCACTCGTCCAGCTTGGCCTCGAGATCGACATCACCCTTGTAGCTCAGGAGCTGATAGAACTCCTGTTGATCGGATCGGTGAGATCGCTCCACTTTTCCATTTAACTGGGGCGTGCCGCGTTTTATGTAGGCGTGCCTGATCCCAACATCTTCAACATGCCAATGGAATTTGGCTTGGAACTCGTGGCCGTTATCTGTCCGCACTTCACGAATACGGAACGGGAACTTTTCAATGATGTGATCAATGAAGTCGATTGCGCTTGCCTGCGTGTGTTTCTCGTAGATCTTAAGGGCCCGAACTCTTGTCGCATCATCGATCGCGGTGAACTGGAAGCGGCGTACTTTCTCGCCGCGTTTTCCTTTGAATGTCAGAAACTTGACGTCAACTTGGATATGGTGTCCTGGCACCTGTTTCTGATAGCGTTTTGTGTGTAATTTACGCATTCGTGTGCCTCTGGGTAGTCGGTTGAGACCATTGCGCTTGAGGATACGGTAAACCCCTGCATCCGAGATTTTGATGCCGTGATAGCGCGCCAAATACCAGACGATCCTGATGGGCCCGAGGTGATACTTGCGGCGTAGATACAGAACCTTCTCCACGATCTCTGGCGGCGTTTGATTGGCAGGGTTCTTTGGAATAGATTTGGCATTCTTCAGACCAGATTCGCCATGCTTTTGATACGCATCCCGCCATCTATAGAAGCTGGATCTCCCAATCCCAAAATACCGACAGGCTTTGCGGGCATTGCCGATCTTTTCGGCGTGTTGAAGCACCCTCAATTTGCGTTGAATGTCGCGTTCTTCGTTCGTCATGGAAACTTCCTCCATCCCTAAATAAGGGAGTTTACAGGAAGTGTCCCGAGAGTCCGTACATATCTACAGATCTTTAAGGATTTCAAGTGAGGCATCACTTGCAATCATATTCACCGTCAAACACGTTTCAGCTACACTGATGTTTCCGTCGTCGTATGAAGTTGACATCAGTGCTGTTTGACCATTGACGGCTTTACCGGCTCAGCCTCTCCCAAAATCTAAACATAACTTTCAGCATAAGTTTTGAAGAGACAAAATAAATCACCAACCCTATTCATATAAATAGGGTTGGCCATTTTTTAGTTTTTATCTGCTATTTGTTTAAACGATTTTCAGTGGCACGCTGGGCGAGTGCCAGGCAATAACACTTTATCAACGACATGGATCACGCCGTTGTCTGCAATGATGTCAGCAATCACTACTTTGGCCATGTCGCCCGTGCCGTCAGCAATCGATACTCCCTCTGCGCCAGCTGTTATGCACAGGCGTTCACTTGCCAAGATTGGCTTAAAGTAATTTGAGCCAGTTGGAATCATGTTTGAAGTCAATTTCCGGTCGTCCACGTGATAAAGAAGAACATTTGTTAGTTGGCCCTTATTTTCGGGCTTCAGCAATGTTTCAACAGTGCCTTCTGGTAGGGCAGCAAAGGCATCATTTAATGGTGCAAACACGGTGAATGGGCCTGGTCCAGACAAGGTTTCAGCTAATCCAGCGGCTTGTACTGCGGCAACCAATGTTGAGAAGCGGGCGTCATTTGCAGCAATTTCGACAATGTTGTCAGCTTGAGCGGCACATGCTGAAAGTGCCATCGAGATTGCAGTAGCAGCGATTTTAATTTGAGTTTTCATTTTAGTATCTCCGAGTGTGTTTTTTTAGAGTTCGATTTTACGTTAGCGTGTAGATTACGGAGACATTACAAACTTGGATCACATGCTCACGGTTACGTTACATTTCGTGAAAAATGTGTTAGGCCTAAAAAAAAATAGAACGGAAATTGTCCGTCGTTAGAGTTTTTTGTTTCTGTGGTTGTGTGTCGTTGATAGATTGAAAATCGCCGCCAGGAAGTGATTGCGTAAAAATGCAGGTTTCAAAACTGACTTCATGCATTATCTGATTTGCCCGAAGTCGCTTTGACTGCTGAAGCAATAAACTGACTAATACCCCCACTTGGTGTCCTAAATTGCTATAGTAATCGTGAGGCAGGATGTATCTTCTGTGAGATTGGCCTGGGCGCATCATCGCTGAGAATGAACTTTGTTTTACCATCAGGGATGCTTTTGCAGTCACTGAACATCACATTATCATTATCCCAAAAGGCACGTAGCTGATTATTTCGACCTTCATCGGCCAGAACATAATGAGGTTGAGGCAACGCTCCACGAACAGCGACAATCCATCCTCGATCGAGATGACACCGCCACAGACTTCAACGTCGGCATCAATGCATGAGCCTCAGCAGGTCAGACAGTTTTCCATATACACGTACACTTGATACCAAATCTTGATGTTGATGTAGTTGACCCCAGAAGCGGGGTTCGTGGGGTGATCCCAAGTAAGCAAAGGTACTGAAATGCTCATCGTTGGAGAGCGGTACCGCCGTGCAAAAGATATTCACAACCAATATGGCGACACTCGACAAAACTGCATTTCACTAAGTGGCTCTCGCCTTTTCATATTTCTTTTCATTGGCGAAAGTGGCGCAATATTCGGTTACGAAAGAAAGCTAAATTGCAAATCAGAATAGATTGCCAGTCAAGGTTCGATTTTTTCAAATCGTTGGTGCAGTAGTTCGTAAAAGTCCAATTTTTGATTATTGCTTCGCTCATAGAGTTTCGAAAAATTTTTTTCAATTTTGCGCACGGTTGGGGCCAGTGAAGTTGTCGAAACGCTCATCTTGGCATTGAGTTAAACCTTGCATTGCCTCTAATTAAAAACATCTTATTTTTCCCATATGTGTAACCAATGTGAATATATTAAAAAAAAATTCCACAGTATTGATCTAAATCAAGAAATTGCAAAAAAAATGAGTTACCATACAGGTGTGTTAAAATTAACTTTTGGAAAATAAATGAAAAAGACACAATTCTTTGCATTAACTACCGTTGCCATTTTGCTTAGCGCTTGTGGTGATCCTCAGACTTCTTGTAGCGATTATGGGTTTGAAAGAGGAACTGCTGCCTATGCGATTTGCCTACAAAATGAGGTCGAGAAAAACCGTAGAAGCGCACAACGTCTTGCCTGTGCTTCTAATTCATTAAGGCAAAACCCCGACCCAAATATTCGTTGCTAAAAAGCAAAAACTCACGTGCAAAATTTGTTTTCTTAAATCTTCAATTGAGCCTTTGATTGTCGATCACATTTGAAGCTATTGCCATTTTGGAGCTCTCCACCCAGCTTCGATCGCCTCTGCTTCAGAACAAAACCATTGTTCGCCTCTAGCGATACTTATCTTCGTTTTTGTGTACCATGGCGACCAAGGTGGGTGATATATCTTTCCATTTTTAGAAATATTTCCCTTAATAGGACACCCATCTGGGGCTTGTTGTTGCTCTATTTCCCAACGTGCAGCCCGGAATTCCCAAGCAGGTTGAGCAGGTCCGCTCCAAATATTGCGACCGGACAAACGCGCTTCATTTTCCACATCAATGTAAATTGTTGAGTAACGAACGAAAGCCCAAGCCAAGCCCTGCCGAACAACCTCGGAACCTATGTCCAGATCTCCAACGTAACAAGTTCCAACCACACGGCCATAATTGTCTTTTTCAATTGGATTGCAGCGTACATCATGCCCATCGACTAAGTTGGCCACAAGGGCCAATGCTTCTCGACCACATTGCCATAGAGCTTCCGCTGGACCACACTTCTGCCCATATTCTGGTGCATCAATCCCATTTATTCGAAATATGATGTCACCTATTTCAATAGTATCCCCATCGACGACTTGAGCAATACCAACTATTTCGGAATTCTGAGCAAATATTTCCAATGGCAGAATAGCCAAAACAGCCGCGACTAAAAAGTGTTTCAATTGATTTCCTTAGGTTACTGTTTGATATTAGAACAAAAATACAGAATTCATTATTAATGATAAACCATAAAAAATTTACCTAAACAGTATCCTACCTTTACATTTTAAGCAAAAAAGCAAAAAAGTAAAATGGTGGAATCCAATACACCTGTTATGATTGCTTCTTTCCGTGCAAATATCATTAAACACAATTGCGCTAACAAAGCCATTTTCCCTTTAAAACAAGCTGGGTCTACACTGATACTTGTGTATCGACGTTTAGAAGGAACTGAGTTGGGCATTGTGACTGTTTACATGGAAATTTGTGCGACTTTTGACCGTTCAGCTGAATTCGAATTTTTGCAGTATCTATGGTCACCAGATAAGGTTACAGTCAGGTGCTCCAACCTTCACAGAAACTGGCTCTTGGGTATTGCCGTGGCTGTCATCATATAGTTAGACACAGAAGGCGTTTTGACTTTGGTGGGGCGGTTGTAGGCTTCTCAACAACTGCTATGATTTCGGAAGTGGTGCTGGCCATTTCTGCAGTGTAGTACCAAGATATTTCTAGATGAACTAAAGTGTAGATATGTACGGACTCTCGGGACACTTCCTGTAAACTCCCTTATTTAGGGATGGAGGAAGTTTCCATGACGAACGAAGAACGCGACATTCAACGCAAATTGAGGGTGCTTCAACACGCCGAAAAGATCGGCAATGCCCGCAAAGCCTGTCGGTATTTTGGGATTGGGAGATCCAGCTTCTATAGATGGCGGGATGCGTATCAAAAGCATGGCGAATCTGGTCTGAAGAATGCCAAATCTATTCCAAAGAACCCTGCCAATCAAACGCCGCCAGAGATCGTGGAGAAGGTTCTGTATCTACGCCGCAAGTATCACCTCGGGCCCATCAGGATCGTCTGGTATTTGGCGCGCTATCACGGCATCAAAATCTCGGATGCAGGGGTTTACCGTATCCTCAAGCGCAATGGTCTCAACCGACTACCCAGAGGCACACGAATGCGTAAATTACACACAAAACGCTATCAGAAACAGGTGCCAGGACACCATATCCAAGTTGACGTCAAGTTTCTGACATTCAAAGGAAAACGCGGCGAGAAAGTACGCCGCTTCCAGTTCACCGCGATCGATGATGCGACAAGAGTTCGGGCCCTTAAGATCTACGAGAAACACACGCAGGCAAGCGCAATCGACTTCATTGATCACATCATTGAAAAGTTCCCGTTCCGTATTCGTGAAGTGCGGACAGATAACGGCCACGAGTTCCAAGCCAAATTCCATTGGCATGTTGAAGATCTTGGGATCAGGCACGCCTACATAAAACGCGGCACGCCCCAGTTAAATGGAAAAGTGGAGCGATCTCACCGATCCGATCAACAGGCGTTCTATCAGCTCCTGAGCTACAAGGGTGATGTCGATCTCGAGGCCAAGCTGGACGAGTGGGAACGGTTTTACAACTTCGCCAGACCACATGGCGCGCACAATGGGCAGACCCCTTACGAAGCTCTCAGAGACAAGCTACAGTAACCCCACAAGTGTCCCACAGGCTCGTCTAGGCTACATGAAGTAGGTTCGCGCTTCTTCGGTGCTTTTCCCTGTTTCTTTTTCCAAAACTTTTTTTGCATATGCCGGATATTTCTTAGGGGTAATCTCGAAATAGGACCTTATTTCTTCTTCGAGACTTTCTTTAGTTAAGCTGGCTATCAGATTTTCAATGTTAGTCTGTGAATTGGACATAAATCATTTCTTTTCAATAAAGTTAATTGAGGACCTCAACCAAGCATGGTGAACCTTTGCGTATCAATAGATGACAGAAATCATTGCAATCGCAACCAAATACGCTTCGCACATTTGACGCTGACCGTTGTGAGGGCTCCTTAACCGAAAATTTCGGCACATAATCGCTCCAAATTTGATCAAAACTGACTACAGAGTTTCTCTTTCCTAATCAGTTCGCAATAAATTTGTTTTTGCTAAATGGCTGCTATGCGGACTTTGCTGCCGTTCATTAAGCCTACTTCGATGACCGCTTTACCATCTTCAAGCGGCTATTGATTTGAATTTCGAGATAAAATTGACGTCTGTGGCTATCGTGCCTTTTGTTCCCATCAATACAAAAGACGTGGTCTCAACCCTAAAAACGAATGTAGTAACGGCATAATACCACTCCCCACCTGATAACTGATATGCATCGACCAGAGGAGAAAACATGACCAAAATTGTGCACAGTATGATCAGGGTTTTGAATGAAGCAGTGTCAGTGAAATTCTACCAGGATACTTTTGGATTAAGGGTCGTCGACCGGTTGGACTTTGAGAGCTTCACGCTCATTTATATGGCCCTTCCGACGTCTACATTTGAACTTGAAGTTACCGTCAATAAGGGCCGCGATACGCCTTATGATCTGGGCGATGGTTACGGCCATCTGGCTGTTGTCGTGGATGATCTTGAAGAAGCTCATGCTACTGCCGCTAAAGTCGGCTCCAGTCCGGGTGATGTTGTGGATTTTCGCCCCGGCGGTGAACGCGTCGCGAGGTTCTTTTTTATCAAAGACCCTGACGGATACCAAATCGAAGTAATCGAAAAAGGCGGGCGGTTCGCTTAACTTATTAACCCAAAACGAAAGGAAAAACTATGCTTTACAGACTAGATTTCACAGTGGAGTATGATGAAACTATGGCGCAACAAGGTTTGCTCGGCGTTTGGGCCGAAGAAGCAAATGCAGCCTTGGGCGCGAAATCAGCAGGCGTTGTTGTCGACCTTTGGAAAGTCGTTGGAGAGCGCAAGGTGCTTGTAATTGCCGATGTGGAAACCCCGGATGATCTTGACCGGATTTTATTTGATCTTCCCATCATGCAAAAGATGGGACATCTTGTGCAAGTGGATGTGAAATCTCTCCGCCGTTATGAAGATTTTGCAGAAGACGTGAAAGAACGACTAGGCCGCTGACCAAAAGAAAGAGACGTCCATAATGTGCCAATTATTTATCGATGCAGACCCAGCACTTTGGGCGTCTCACACGCGATCATTTCGAATGGATGGGATGGTTACAAGCGTCCGGCTAGAAGAGATGTTTTGGCGCACTCTCGAAACAATCGGACATCGGGACGATTTGACAGTTCCGCAACTTTTGCATCGGCTTTACAACGAAAGCCTTGATGCAGATCACGATGTTGGGAATTTCACGTCCTTTTTACGGGTCTGCTGTTTGAGGTTTCTTGAACTTCAGTTGCGTGGACTTATACCGACCGAAGATCGCGTAAAGCTATCTCAACTTCCCGCCAGAGACATCCTTTCACTTGAGACCATTCAGCGCTTAAAAGCCAATCCACGATTAACATAGAAGTATGTTTCAAATGCCATTCCAAAGGGTGCAGACATTGACACAACCACACAGCATTAGTTCAATTGGGTCTGTAGCCTAGACGAACCTGCGGGACACTTGTGGGGTTACTGTAGCTTGTCTCTGAGAGCTTCGTAAGGGGTCTGCCCATTGTGCGCGCCGTGTGGTCTGGCGAAGTTGTAAAACCGTTCCCACTCGTCCAGCTTGGCCTCGAGATCGACATCACCCTTGTAGCTCAGGAGCTGATAGAACTCCTGTTGATCGGATCGGTGAGATCGCTCCACTTTTCCATTTAACTGGGGCGTGCCGCGTTTTATGTAGGCGTGCCTGATCCCAACATCTTCAACATGCCAATGGAATTTGGCTTGGAACTCGTGGCCGTTATCTGTCCGCACTTCACGAATACGGAACGGGAACTTTTCAATGATGTGATCAATGAAGTCGATTGCGCTTGCCTGCGTGTGTTTCTCGTAGATCTTAAGGGCCCGAACTCTTGTCGCATCATCGATCGCGGTGAACTGGAAGCGGCGTACTTTCTCGCCGCGTTTTCCTTTGAATGTCAGAAACTTGACGTCAACTTGGATATGGTGTCCTGGCACCTGTTTCTGATAGCGTTTTGTGTGTAATTTACGCATTCGTGTGCCTCTGGGTAGTCGGTTGAGACCATTGCGCTTGAGGATACGGTAAACCCCTGCATCCGAGATTTTGATGCCGTGATAGCGCGCCAAATACCAGACGATCCTGATGGGCCCGAGGTGATACTTGCGGCGTAGATACAGAACCTTCTCCACGATCTCTGGCGGCGTTTGATTGGCAGGGTTCTTTGGAATAGATTTGGCATTCTTCAGACCAGATTCGCCATGCTTTTGATACGCATCCCGCCATCTATAGAAGCTGGATCTCCCAATCCCAAAATACCGACAGGCTTTGCGGGCATTGCCGATCTTTTCGGCGTGTTGAAGCACCCTCAATTTGCGTTGAATGTCGCGTTCTTCGTTCGTCATGGAAACTTCCTCCATCCCTAAATAAGGGAGTTTACAGGAAGTGTCCCGAGAGTCCGTACATATCTACACTACTTCGACAGTAGGCAGGTTGTTAAGGGTAATATCTCTTCTGAGGTCTTCCCCAATCTGTTGCCACCATCCCCCATAGAAGCGCCCGTTGAACATCCAATCGCCACGGCTGAATATGCGTCTTACAAACTTACCATTTTGATTGATGCCTATCGTTTGTTTGTCACCGTTGCTCTTCAGTCTTGTGATGGTTGGTTCTTCTAAGGAGACAATGTCGATGTAGGTTGCTGCGAGCTGGTTGTTGTAGGCGGTTAATTCTTCACGCCACTGGTTGGTTTCTGGGGTGTCGTGATACTCTATAGGCTTAGATTTCTTCTTCCCGATTGGCTCTCCAAACTCGTTTGTGTCCTTGTCGTTGAGTATTATGCACTCAATATCCTCATGTCGTCCTATTGCAAAAGGGGGCACCTCAAGTCCTTCAAAGTGCATTTCAAGCAGACCTGTCGCTTTAATCCGAGTGGTTCTATTGCCCTTGGTGTCACCGGAATGACTATAACTACCACCTTTGACGTTGATCAAATCAGCAGTCTCAAGCTCTAAAATCACCCCCCGTATGCGCCGTGAGATATGTATAGCATTGTATCGACTACCGACTTTGTGGGCATCATTGCTCAGCATTACACCGAGACACATATCCGGGTCATTCTTCCAAGCAACATACAGATCAAGAAGGACAACCTTCAGATGGGTCTTGCCTGACGCCTTGCCAGAGTTGTTGCTTCGCCCTGAGATATTAGCTTTCTGTTCGTCTGTGAAATCATCAAAGACCCTATCAACCAACTGGTTAACTTCTGGGAAGTCAGACCATCTGTGGACATCTAACGGACGGGAATGCCAGACATCGAAATCATCATCATTTTTTTGTTCATTACGCGGCAAGTGTCGCCCTTTCATGGTATATAACTTTGATAGAACTGGTGCTTTTTTATAGTAATACCCATTGACCATAGCAGCTGCAAACAACCTCAAACAGTTATCAATCCTAAGAAGGGGTAGAGAGGCTCGATCATCCACACCACTGTCGGATGGGGGCACCATTGGCTTCGATTTGTTCTAACGTGTCACTTATGATCAAGCACCCTGTTCGCGTAGTAGATGTATGGGGGGTATCGCAAAGTTATAAACCTGTGTTAAGGTTCTCCGACATCTTGGGGGATCAGAAACATGCCAAAGGGATACTTAGTGGCCAACATTAGGGTAACTGACGCTGAAAAGTTCCAAGCATTTGCTGGAATGGCAGCACCAGCTATCAAGAAATACGGTGGCAAGGTTTTAGCAAGAGGCCCATCAGCCGATAGACACGAAGGTGAACTCAGTGGCACGGTTATGATGATTGAGTTTGAGAGTAAGCAAGCTGCTGAAACGTTCTACTTCAGTGCCGAATATCAGGCTGCCAAAGCTGTCCGTGACACATGCTCGGACACTGACCTAATGATTATTGAGGGTGCTGATTAGTTCAGTCTGTCTTCTTCCGGAATGAATAATTCCTCATAGCAACATAACCTAATATATATCTTACATAAGGATATTTTAGGTCTCTCTTGGCTATTCTCTGATATGGCTATTCGGGATCAGAACCAAGAGGTTGATGACTATTCAGGGATAGCTCTCTCGGCTAAAATTCCTATAGTGGCATCTGTAGCAGCAAGGGTAGTTTGGTGGGGGTCGCTAGGATTACACCAGCTATAACAAATGGGACCCTATGGATTCTCACGAAAAATTTTTAGGGGTTGGGGTTGCCACCTATGAATCCAGAACAAAGAAAAGGGTTGCTGTAGTTGCACTAGTTGTAGCTGTAGTAGTGCCACAGAGAGCCATGAGCAAACATATGAGACCTAAAGCAATCGACCCCTAAGAAAACACCTAAAAGATCACAATTGCTGGCCCTGATCTCACCCTAATTCTCAGACGTATACAGCGAGAAAAAATTTGTAAAACAATTAGATAACGTAGGTTCGATCCCTACCGCCGGAGCCATACTAAAGCTTGATTCTGATTAAAGAACAGGCGGTTAGCTATGGCGAAAAACTCTCAAAAACCAACACAATTGCAAGACCTGAGGTCTATCATAGAGGAATACGTTGATCTGAAGTCCTTGAACCGTAAACCTTTGTTCGAGGCTTTTGATTCCCTTTTTAGTATTGTTGGTGAAAAACCAGTAGGTGATTATACCAGAGGAGATGCCAGACAATACGTCAGAGTTTATGGTTCTAAGGTCAAAACTACATCAGTCCGTAGAAGGCTTAATAGTATCAATGCTGTGTTTAATTACGCTATCTATGAATTGGCTTTACCACACAGGAACCCGTTCTCAAGGATTCTAATCAAAGGTGAGGGTAAAGATGCGACCACTAGGGAACCCTTTTCTGTGGCTGAACTCAAGAAGCTGTACTGCTCGACGCTAGGGCTGACGTGAATGCTAGAGATCGCACTGGAGCCATACCGCTTCACAAGGCTGCCAATTTCAACGACAATCCAGAAGTCATAACTGTACTGCTAGACAATGGGTCTGACGGGACTGCCGTTGATAGTCTGCTTAGAACACCATTCGACCTAGCTAAAGAAAATCAAGCACTAGTAGGTACAGATGCTTACTGGGCATTGAATGACGCAAGGTTCAGGTAAGTGATAGCCTGACGCCAACCTGTGTTACCTATTAGGTGCTGGCGTCAGACATTCATTAGCTTAGTCTAGTGCTGTTGGTTGTTAGGTTTGGAAGTTCTTCGAATTCAGATGTTGACGCTCTGAGTAGTCTGATGGTTATCATGCTCGCAAACCAAACAGTAGGCCACAAGACATGAGCATAGTTATCAAGTTGATCATTGTGGCCTTGGCCGCTGTATTTCCAAAGTTCAAAAAGGGCTACGGAGTGTTTTTGATCATCCTTATGACGTTTGTTTCTTTGTTTGGATTCTCGGCGGCATACTTAGACCACAGCTTTGGAGAACCCGCTTGGATAGTGCGTAACGAGATACTCTTCGGAATTGGTACATCAGTCATAGGTTGGGTAGTAGGATTAGCTTTGATCCGACAGGCTAAGAGACACGAGGCAATGATGGAGGCCAACTTAGATGAGTACGAACGTAAGAGAGACACTGAGGACACTTGAAAGTGTGTCGTTTATGAGCAGAACAACTCAATACCTCTGCTTACTTGGGATGACCCCACGTACCCCACCTCTGGGGTCAACGACATCATCATCACGTCTTGGGATCAAGTGTACGTGTACGTGGAAGACAGTCTGACCTGCTGAGGCTCCTGCATTGATACCGACATTTAAGCCTGTGACTGTGTTATCTTGCTTTAGGATCAACTGTCTTTGCTCATACGCAGTGCCTCAATGGGATTACGCTCAGGCTGATGTCGGTCGAAGTAATCAGCTACGTGTCGCTTGGGGATTACTAACGTTTGATGCTCGGTAACAGGGAAAGCATCCTTGATAGCAAAGCAAAGTTCATTCTCAGAGATGATACGCCCAGCGCCTAACTCACAGAAGATACATCCTGTTTTCCGATCACTGTAACTATCTAGAACGCCCCTAAAGTCAGTATCATCAGTATCCCGCTTTTTGGTGTTGCAGGTCATGCAGAGCGCTTGGAAGTTGCTTATGTCGTCCGGGCCACGCTTAGACCTTGGGATGCTCTTTTAGTGCTCTTGGACGGGCTGAATTGGGAGACGACCAAACAGCCTTCATTACCTTGTGCCAATGACCTAAATATTTTAGTGGGGCGAGATGTTTGACTTATGTACTTACGTCGCAGTAGCACGCCCTTTTACTTAAGTTTGGAGTAATATGTACATGCAAGAAGTCCAACTCGTCCTAGTAATGATATAACCAGTAGGTATCTTGATAGTATTTATGCCGGAAGGATATGAACTCACCAAGCCTTTCTTTGTACTGAGTTGTCTTCTTCATGGATAGAACTTCTTTGAAGGTATCGATACTTCTGTCGCGATCTAGTCTCTGCATTCTTATTATGTCGCTGTAGCTAGGAATTTCTTGTTCTACTGAGAGGTCGGTGTTTACAACAGCGAGACTGGCTTTCTTCATCTCATTTTTGAGTTGGTCTACATCTGTGGTTTGAACAATATAGCTGTCATGGACCGAGAGTATTGGCTTCTTCATCTTCACAAAATTGTTGATAATCATGGCTGTGATCTGGCTGTCTAGAAACATCAACCTGACGCCTTGATCTGCACACAATTTGTCTTCGAGATACGGGTGTAGTTGTATGAACTTGGTTAAATATTGTTCAAGCTCATTATTGGTTAGTTTCTTCTCAGGTGTCCCTGCATCACAGTCATCCCTAAAGGCTGAAAATGCAGATTTCTGGGTCTTTGCGTTGATTGCTGTAAGGACTAAGAGTTTCACAATTTTACGTTGTTGGTCCATGTCGAACTGATGGAGGATTTGTTCACCTAGATTGTAGATGTCCTTGTCCCTATCATACTGGCCCGCTTCCGCAGCTAAGATCGAAGCATGAAGTCCTTTATAATCTACTTCGACAGTAGGCAGGTTGTTAAGGGTAATATCTCTTCTGAGGTCTTCCCCAATCTGTTGCCACCATCCCCCATAGAAGCGCCCGTTGAACATCCAATCGCCACGGCTGAATATGCGTCTTATAAACTTACCATTTTGATTGATGCCTATCGTTTGTTTGTCACCGTTGCTCTTCAGTCTTGTGATGGTTGGTTCTTCTAAGGAGACAATGTCGATGTAGGTTGCTGCGAGCTGGTTGTTGTAGGCGGTTAATTCTTCACGCCACTGGTTGGTTTCTGGGGTGTCGTGATACTCTATAGGCTTAGATTTCTTCTTCCCGATTGGCTCTCCAAACTCGTTTGTGTCCTTGTCGTTGAGTATTATGCACTCAATATCCTCATGTCGTCCTATTGCATAAGGGGGCACCTCAAGTCCTTCAAAGTGCATCACAAGTAGGCCTGTGGTTTTAACCCGAGTGGTTCTATTGCCCTTGGTGTCACCGAAACGATTGTAACTACCACCTTTGACGTTGATCAAATAAGCATTCTCAAGCTCTACAATCACATGCCGTATGCGCCGTGAGATATGTATGGCATTGTATCGAATCTGTGGGCATCATTGCTCAGCATTACACCGAGACACATATCCGGGTCATTCTTCCAAGCAACATACAGATCAAGAAGGACAACCTTCAGATGGGTCTTGCCTGATGCCTTGCCAGAGTTGTTGTTTCGCCCTGAGATATTGGCTTTCTGTTCTTCTGTAAAATCATCAAAGACCCTATCAACCAACTGGTTAACTTCTGGGAAGTCAGACCATCTGTGGACATCTAACGGACGGGAATGCCAGACATCGAAATCATCATCATTTTTTTGTTCATTACGCGGCAAGTGACGCCCTTTCACAGTATGTAACTTTGATAGAAATGGTGATTTTTTTGTACTATGCCTCGGCAACTAGAGCAGCCACAAACAACCTCAAACCGGTTGTAATAATTCCATAATAAGTGGTTACATGAGGATGCTCAAGGTCTCTTTGGCTATTATCTGGTCTGGCTTTTCAGGATTATGACCAATAGGTTGATAACCATTCAGGGATAGCTCTCTAAGCTTAAATTCCTATGGTGCCATCTGTAGCAGCAAGGGTAGTTTGATAGGGATCGCCCTCTCTTGTTCCTAGTTATTACTGTAGCATTAAACTTATCATGCCCTTCTAGGCTACCACCCCCCCCAGAGAAACCCCAGCTGAGATTTGTCCCTTTAGTAGCTACTGATCTTTTAGCTCAGAATTGATCCTGATCGACACTAGGGGATCTTAGCCATCAGGGGTGCCAGCCCAGTCTCACTAGGTCCTGCTCATGTGATCTTCCATTTGAGACACCTTCATCAGTCGTTTTATGGGCAGTTCTGTCTCAATAGCTTGCTCCGATACTGATACAGTAGTAGTCTCATATAAACTTTAGGGTCTAATGATTCGTCAATTTGGAGACACACGCAATGCTTATCGGATACGCCAGAACAAGCACAACAGACCAACACGCTGGGTTTGAGGCACAACTCGTGGAATTGAAAGCATACGGCTGTGAACGTATGTATCAGGAACAGGTCAGTGCTGTAGCATCCCGACAGGAACTTGAACGTGCCATTGATATGTTACGTGTGGGTGACAAGCTGGTGGTGACCAAACTGGATCGTCTGGCCCGTAACGTAATGCACATGGGTGAGCTACTGGAGCAGATCGAAGCTAAAGGTGCTGGCCTTGTGATCCTTTCGTTAGGCTCAGAGACAGTTGATACGTCTACGGCTACAGGCAAACTCATCCTGAACATGATGGTGTCAGTCGCACAGTTTGAACGTGAGATGATGAAGGAACGTCAGGTAGAGGGCATCAAGAGGGCGCAAGCAGAAGGTAAGTACAAAGGCCGGGTTCCTACAGCTATGCAGCAAGCGGATAAGGTTAAGGCACTGGTAGCTGCTGGTGTTGATCGGGTGAAGATACAGGAGCAGCTCGGCATGTCGAAGGCGAGTTACTATCGATGTTTAAAGGTAGCTTAACAGAGGCACAGACAGCCTCACTCATGGCCACTAGCTCGTGGCTGTGTTGTTCATGCAGATGACACGGACAAGTCAGAAACTGGCAGTCCCACCTACAGTGCAAAGCAATCCTCACAAGTATTCCGTACCAACAGCCTTACCTCGTGACTTGGCAGCAGCTGTACAGGCCGACCTGCTTCTTCTAAAAAACAATACCTACAGCTCAACTTTACTTCTGGTTCAGCTAGTTAATGGCACTCTGGCAAGGGTTAATGGAAAGGACGCAGCATGACTTTGATTACACCTTTGACAAAACGTGTTTGTTCGTACCTTCGAAGCGGACCCAACAAATATGTACGATATAGTTATGGGTTATGTCGAAACTCTTACAGCTATCGTGAAAAGGTAAACGGTTTGCGGGAATGGATGGTCCCTTTTTACTCTGCGATTGACATCTGATACGTGTTGCCACCCATCAAGGCCACAATGATCAACTTGATAACTATGCTCATGTCCTCTGGCCTTTTTCTTTAATGCGATGCACAGTGAACTCCTATAGACGTAGGAGCTATCATGGAGAAGAAAATGAAGAAGAGTTTTTTATTTTTACCAGCAGTTTTGGTTGGGATGAGCTTATTTGCAAGTCAGACTCATGCTAGTGAATTGAAAATTGGTTCTTGGGGTGGCAATGTTCGCTCTGGACCAAGTACGGACTACCCAATAATTGGAAGCCTAAAGAATGGCGATCCAGTCGTTCTGTTGAGAAAGAAAAAACCTGCTAACGATGGTTTTAACTGGTTTAAGATTGTGTACGGTAATGGTCAGGTTGGGTATCAATGGGGAGGGATATTGTGTGGTTTCAACAATAAAGTTAATGGTACATATGGCCTCTGCGAGAACGACAATAGGTCCACACCACGAAATTATAAATGTTCCGACCTGACTAGATTTCGCTCCAAGGAAGCTGAACAAAAAACAAAAGTTACATTTTTTGTTGGGCAAACTGATAATTCATTTCGAATTTATTGGCTAGATTATAACGGAAACAAGAAATCATATAAAAAATTAAGCTCTGGGATGAGTTGGACCGCTGAGACATACAGATCCCATCCGTGGGCTATTTATAGGGTATCAGCTAATGGCAGTGAGACCTGTCATAGTATCGTCAAGGGGAAGAGAAAATCATCACAATGGCTACTTAGATAAGCGGATAGCCTGATCCAAAGCCCACGATCAACGCCAGTGCGCCCCATGTCGTTCAGAAAGGAGTTCATATCGCCTTTGGTGGTCGTTCTATGCTCACCGTAGCATTTAGCCTGAACAGCCCAGATCAATCCCTCGTTGTCCCTGAAGACAAGGTCAGTCCCTAAGTCTTGTTGTTGCCACTTGTTTGGATAGTCACCCCAAAGCCAAACCTTCTCGACAGTTTTTGACCACTCAGGATCGTTCTCTAGGAACCACTTGCAGAAGACCTCGAAGGGTTTGCCTTTGCCTTGCTCACCATAATCTCGCTGTAACGATGCAATAAACTGATCAAATGTCGCCAAGTTAAAATTCCGTACTTCTAATTTCCCGCTGAGGATGAGTGAAAACCGTCAGTACATCAAGCCAAGAGCACGTATGGCTCCAGCAAACCACTTCGAAATCTAAGTTCAAACCCCGTCAGGTCGTTCAACAGTCTGGCAGGCCACTAGGGTGCAGAGGATGAAGGCTCATTGGTAAGTATGGGACCCTGCCAGAAGTGACCAAAGATTTTAGCCAGATCGGGTTTCCACCTCGCAATCCAAGACAAGAGAAATAGTTTCGATGCACGCTCAAGCGCTGGCTAGAGCCAAGACAACAAGTCACTAACGTGTAGCAACGAGCTTTGAAGAGCGTGCGTCCTTACCCAAAGAGAAGCCAGCTTGGACCTGTCACGGTTTGATGCCGCTCCTTTGATAGCATTTACTGCAGCAAAGGAGACTGACTATGGTACTGAAACGGACGGACGAATTCCGCCAAGATGCAGTGCGGATCGCGCTGACCAGTGGGCTGACGCGCAAGCAGGTGGTGGACGATCTTGGCGTCGGCATGTCGACACTGAACAAATGGATCACGGCGCATCGAGACACGGATTTGGTGTCAAAAGAGGATTTAAGCCTCGCCCAAGAGAATGACCGGCTTCGACGTGAGAACCGCATTCTCAAGGAGGAAAGGGAAGTGTTAAAAAAGGCCACGGTGTTCTTTGCGAGCCAAAAGCCATGAGGTTTAAGTTTATCGAAGAACACCGATCTGCATTTTCCATTGAACTGATGTGTCGGGTCATGGCTGTCAGTCCGCGCGGTTTGCGGGCGTATCGCAGCCGACCTGCCAGCCGCAGACAGCGGTCTGATATGGTGACGTTGGCGCACATTAAAGAACAATCGCGCCTGAGCTTGGGCAGCTATGGCCGCCCACGCATGACAGAAGAGCTGAAAGAGATTGGCCTTGATATTGGTCACCGCCGTGTTGGGCGTTTGATGCGCCAGAATGGCATATCAGTGATCAGAACACGCAAACATAAGGTGACGACAGACAGCAATCATAAGTTCAACATCTCGCCGAACCTACTGGAGCGTGACTTCAACGCAGATGCGCCAAATCAGAAGTGGGTTGGTGACATTACCTATATCTGGACGCGTGAGGGCTGGTTGTATCTGGCCGTGATCCTCGATCTTCATTCACGGCGTGTGATCGGCTGGGCGGTGAGCAATCGGATGAAACGAGACCTGGCAATCAGGGCGTTGAAAATGGCTATCGCGTTCCGCGCACCTGCAAAAGGCTGCATCCATCACACTGACCGTGGCAGCCAATATTGCTCACACGATTACCAAAAGATCCTGCGCCAGCATGGCTTCAAAGTATCCATGTCTGGCAAAGGCAATTGCTATGATAATGCCGCCGTCGAAACCTTCTTCAAAACCATCAAGGCGGAATTGATCTGGCGCGATAACTGGGAAACCCGCAGGAAGGCTGAGATGGCGATCTTCGAATACATCAACGGCTTCTACAATCCACGACGACGCCATTCAGCATTAGGCTGGAAAAGCCCTGTCGCATTCGAACGAAAGGTGGCTTAAACGAGCACCGGGGGCGGCACAAAAGCGCGACAGGTCCAAGCAGCCTTCGAATTCGATGTTGCAACAGGCCGGTTTGTCCGCACAACGACTTTACCGCCAATAAAATGCTGCGCAGAGCACGAAAGTCTGCTGCTTAATTGGAACTAGGTGAGCGATGACTCCTCAAAGTCAAAGCGCCATCTGTCTTAAATTATATGATGACGGACATATGCTAAAAATCTGACCATGAATCCCAACGCGCTGCATGTGCAGCCAAGCCCCGTGGGATGACAGAGGCCCCTAGCTCGTTTGCAGCAGGCCAAGCCCAACCACAACCATTGCCCTAGAAAAATCTGCCCAGAAGGTGGCAAATCGATGAATAGAAAAATAATTTCGTATGTGGACGATATAGTAAACTTAGACATACGGGACTTTAGACCAGTCCCTGGCGCGAGGTTCGTCATCAAAAAACCTGAAGATGTTCGCATTGACGTGACCTGGACAGAATGCAATCTAGGTGGCAGACGTCCCTGGTTTCGATGTCCGCAATGTAATCATCGATGTAAGAAGCTGTATCCATGGGTCTGTCGGGGCTGTTCTAAGCTCAGATACAGATGCAAATCCGAAAGTCCCAGAGATAGGGCAATTAGGAAGGCAATTCGCCATCGTGAGAAGTTTGGACAAGTTGAGGGAGGCCTAATGGTTCCGTTCCCCGCAAGACCACATGGCATGACGAGGAAGAAATATTTCGCCGGTTGGGAAGAATGCGCCCGACTGGATCAGAAAGCATTTGGACTATTTAAGCTGCGGGACTTATAGCAAGAGATTGCGAGGTGGTGGACAATTTGGTGGACACTATAAATTCTAAACTACCCAACTAACTGTTTATTATCACTAATATTTTTTTAAATGGTGCCCAGGGGCGGATTTGAACCACCGACACGAGGATTTTCAATGTAGGCGGTGTAAACTATATGTTTATAAACAATGACTTAAGTGGCGATATTTTTGGTGTGTTTAATAGTATGTTTTTGGCGTCATCTTAGGGAGGGGCGGAATTACTGTGTTAAACATGGCATAAAAGCTAACGAAGCTCGAATAACCATATCTTACATTCTTTAAACTGAACCATAATAGAATATGAATATGCATCGCTCGTTTCAAACTAGATGTCTTCCAACTGAAGAAAACTCAATGGATAAGGTATGTAATACATCACTGCCAATCGGATGATTTCAGGTGAAGTCTTGAAATATTTGAAGGGAGAACATGTTGTCATTTACCAAAAATAGGGATCAACCGTGAAACCGTCAAGTTTGTCTGACAGAACCCAGTTTTAGGGATAAGGTTAGCCGAGTTTCAGGTACTACGAACCGATGTTTTGGTCCACCTATGCGGCGTAGTTCCAGGGCTAAGGAGAAGATCCGCATTGTTTTGGAGGAAAGCTTCCAGCTCGGCGATCGGCATTGGAAGCGCCAACCCAAAACCTTGGAGTATGTCACAGCCGCAGTCCGTCGCAATTTTAGCATGTTCTATTGTTTCGACGCCCTCGGCTGTTACCTTCAAACCGATGATCTTTGCCATCCCGACAATCTGTTTGAGCATTTTTTTCGCTTGCTCGGACGTCGTAATTGGAATGATGAGACGGCGATCGATCTTCAAAACGTCTGGTTGGAGCTCTAGAGCCCCGACCAACGATGAGTGCCCTGAACCAAAATCGTCGATCTCGATCACGACTTCGAGCTTGCGTAATTTCTCTATTTCTATCCAGAAGCCATCCAGCTGATCCTCTACGATGACGGATTCCAGCACTTCGATTGAGATCTGCGGTCGATTTTTGCCTAAAGAACGCACGGCTTTAAGTGCTCCGCCGCTGATCACGCGTTCTGCTGTAACATTGAAAGATATTTTCGGAACGCGGATGCCCTTCCGGTGCAGCGTCATGATCTGATCTGATGCTTTATCGAATATGATTTGGTCTAATTCCCCCATCATGTAAAGCTGCCGTGCAATAGGAAGGAACGTGTCTGGGGTCACTAACCCCAGCTGCTCGGAGGGCCAGCGCGCGAGTACCTCGACACCGCTGAGTTTACCGGTATGCGCATCAAACTGCGGTTGAAAATATGGCTCGAACTCACGATCCGAGATAGCCAGTCTAAATTTGAGCGCAAGCTGTCGTTGTTCGACGACCTTGCCGTGCAGGGATTCAGTATAATAGCGGATGCAGTTCCGGCCGCTATCTTTGGCGTCGTAAAGCGCTGCATCTGCTGCCGCCAATAGATCGCTTAACGACGAAACTAGCCCGTCATGTGTGCTTGCTATACCAAAACTTGCGCCAATCTGAAGTGATATGGAATCAAAAGGCATGGGTTCGCAAATTTTGGCCAAGAGCCGGGTGCTGAGAATCTCGGCAGTTTCGATCGTAGCTTGCGGGCCTAGTAATACCACAAATTCATCACCACCCGTGCGGGCAACAATATCCGGCAATCGCTCACCGTTCCCAGAGCGGACCTCACTGGTGAGAATTCTACCTACTTCACTCAGCACAAAATCGCCTGCAGTGTGACCCATGTTGTCGTTAACATTTTTGAAGTGGTCCAAGTCGATGTGAATGAGCGTGCCCTCGGTGATGCCGTAGCTTTTTCGTGCCTCAAATGCGGCATCAAGCCCTCTCCTGTTAAAAAGCTCCGTTAGAGGATCATGCAGGGCTTGAAACTCCGTCTGATTGTTGGCGATGACTAGCTCAGCCGCACGGTCTGAAAGCTCATTTTTTTGATCCTGAAGTTTCTGATGTGGCGCGATGATGCTTGAGCGACCTAGCCATGCAAACGTTGCGAATGCTACGGAGAGGACGAGGCTGATGGCGCCGACAGTAGTGATCAGAAGTTTGCGCCCTGCAAGGGCGATGACTGCCATATTCGGCTCGACGGATATCAGAAGCTGTGTCCCAGATACGATGGCTTGGGCGGCATAAATAGAGCTTTGTTGGAATGGTTGGTCGTCCAAATCCTTGCGTATAATATCAACCGAGAGGATACTATCATTCGCAACTAAAACTTCGTTCACCCCAAAACGCAAATGGCCAAGTAACACACCTTCAATAAGGCCTCGACTGCGGACAGGTGCGGCGACCATTATGTTGATGTCGTTGTCATGCCGTTTCAGGAGAACGGCTTTCTGCGCGCCAGCCTGGACTTCTAACACCGTGAGTACTAGCGCCTCAATTTCTGAATCCGAAAAATTGTCAATATTGTGTTTTCCCGAGATGTTCTGAGTCTCAAGTCTATACCCTAGTGCATCGTAGAGCATGAGATGAATAAACTCTTTTGGAAGTTCGGTGTTCGTCGCGTATTCGTACAGTGTTTCTGTATCAGCAATATATCCCAGCGCGACGGACACGACGTCACGTTGGTTGGCAATGAGCTTAAGGATTTGGGTATTTTGCGTCAGAGAGTGTTCTAAATTGAGAGCTATGCTTTCAGCTTTAATTTTAACAGATTCAGTCTGAAAATTCCGCAAAAATGGCGTGGCCGTTAACCAAATGGCTAGGACACTCGCCGCAATTGCCGCTGCCATAATAGCAATCAGAAGTATCCAGAACCTGCGCGCCAATTGCGATGGTGCTCCCCTTACCACATCCTTAGATATGCTGCTTTGCCAACTCACTTTATGAGTTCCAATATTCCGTCAGTATTAAATTTAGCCATGCAAAGATCTGCGGACCCCAGAGCCTCATGCGCGTCTATGTTTTCTGTTGTGTAGGGCTCAAACGGTGTTGCATATGTTTTCAAGATACCTTCGACCGCGCTGTCAAGTTGTTCGAGTGCGTTGCGCACGGCCAACCTTTTGGCAACGATATTTCCGTTCCATTCCTGTGTGGTTGACGCCTGCCGAACCGCTGCAATGAAAATACGCGTCAGATCGTAGCCATGCACGAAGCCCGTCTGGGCCGGAACATCGGAAAGGCTGTCAAAGGTTTCATCAGCCGCTCGTAACGCAGCCGACAAAATATCACTACCATCTGCTTCCCGTCTTAATCCGCAAGTTTGGAGAACGCGCAGATCTAAATCGGCTCTGATGTCATTCGGCACACGTTGGGCGAATGCCCCCCCCATAATGCCCCAATGACTAAAAATACGGGCGTTAGGTGCGCGTTCGTGCAAAGCGAGCATAACCTCAGCACCATTGTCCCAATCCGACAGAATAATGGCACAGTCAGCACCTGAGACCGCTAAGTCTTTGGCGAGGATGTTCGCGTTGGTCGCGTTGATGTTAGAGCCGAAAAATTGAGAGAAAACGGGAGGGCTTCCGCGCGTATTGAGCACTGCAGACAGAGCTGCTTGGTTGCCCCGACCCCAACCCGTATCGATTAAAACTAACCCTATGTCGGTGCATTCACCACCCTGCATTGCTTCGTCTACGAGAAAGGGGGCGGTTTTAAAATCGTCTACAGAAAGTCGAAAAATCCAGTTATCATCACCGAGTGCAGGTCTCGTGATCGGGCCTGCTGCTGACCACGGCAGCAGGGTCAAGACACCATTTTGATTGATGAATTTTTGGTTGGTCAGATATGGTGGAGAATGTAACCCGCCGACCACAGCAAGTGCCCTATCATTTTCAAGGAAGTTTTCCATCGTTCGGAGAGAGCGCTTGACGTTGCCGCGATGGTCATTGGCGACAACGTCAATTTGGTATCCTGCGATTTGTCCGCCAACTTCAGATAATGCCGTGCGCACGCCGCTCTCTATTGAGAGTGAAGCGTCAACGCTTATCGAATAGTCAGCGTCAATGTGAAGCTCGAGTGTCTGGGCAACCGCAGATTGCCAGAAAAGTGATATCAAGAACAATGTCGTTGGAAGGATACGCATAAACTTTACTCTCTCATAAGGTTAATTTGTCCGTCGTCAGATAAATTGGAACAGGTGAGCTTATAAATTACTGGGGGCTCTGGTTCGTATTGTTGATTTGATTATGCCGCTTTCTTAAAATGTTGCAAGCGACGTTGATTGATGGTGTTGCGTTTGGTCTTCTTCCTTTCTCTGATGATTTCCCTGTCGCGCCCGAAGTACACATCCGCAGGCGTGACGTTGTTTAAGCTCTCGTGGTAACGCTCGTTGTTGTAATATTCGACGAATGTCCCAATTCGACGTTCAAGATCACCAGGTAGATAGTAATTTTCCAAGAGCACGCGGTTCTTCATGGTTTGATGCCAGCGTTCAATTTTGCCTTGTGTTTGCGGATGGAATGGCGCTCCGCGCACATGATCCATTCTTCGATCACCTAACCATTCTGCCAATTCGCCAGAGATATAGCATGAGCCATTGTCACTGAGCAGCCGTGGCTTGTGGCGAACGACGGCCTGATCACAGCCCGACGTTTCTAACGCCATTTCTAGCGTATCAGTCACATCACCCGCCTTCATCGTCGTACACAGCTTCCATGCGATGATGTAGCGGCTGTAATCGTCCAAGATTGTGCTGAGATAGTACCAACCCCAGCCAATGATCTTGAAGTACGTAAAATCAGTTTGCCACATCTCGTTGATGCGGGTTGTTTTTTCATGGAACTCAGATGCAGCTTTGATCGTGACATGGCTTGGTGCTGTGATCAGATCAGCCGCCTTTAAGATACGGTACACTGAAGATTCAGAGACAAAATATCGCGTCTCGTCAGTATATTTGACCGCAAGCTCCCTTGGCGTCAGCGCCTCATGTTCCAATGCTAATGGTCAGCAAGCTCACAGAGGCAAAGAAAGCCACGCAGGAGCCAAAGCAACATATCCAGGACTTAGCGTCAGCGGGAGCCTGTTGGGAACTTGGAACCCAAGCTGAACCTGATGAGGTACGCATATCTATTGGCAATCATCACCACATAAATACCCTGACCTACCGCTTCGTATTTATGGTGTATAATGGCATCTTTTTAGAGACAGAGGAGTTAGTCAGACACCAGTGCAACAATCGTAAGTGTATCCGTCCAAGCCACCTCCTGTCAGGATCAGACCGCCAGAACAGAGATGACGAGGTAAGCAGGTTCTACTCTGGCAGAGGTGCCAAAGGTAAAGGGCAAGAGTTAGAGTTCGAGGGTGATATAGAGCTATCGCTCCTTAAGCCTGACCAAGATGAATACCTAGAACGAGGTATAGAGACTGATGTGCGCAACCCTATCGGCAGGGAAAAGCAGGACAGTGACCAAGATGAACTCTCGCACCTTTTAGAGTAAAAACCTATGTGCCTACTAGCCTACTTGCCTACCAAGCCTTTTCGATAGCCTCACGCATCACATCCAGAGTATAACCAGAGCCATAGCGCGAAGCGACAGAGCCGTCAGAGTGTCCTAGCAAAGCCTTGCCAAGTTCTTCTGGACAGCCAGAGTTACGCAACGCATCCTTCATAGAGTGACGTAAGGAGTGCAGGGTTTTCTTAGGGTCTTTGACGACCTTACGCAGACGCTTCATCAACATCTGAGACGCACTGTCAGCACCTCTTGGACGGGCATAGCGAGTGAAGATTGGGTCATTATCTTCCTTACCCTGACGCAACAGCTGTAGAGCATTCAGAGCCTTGTCGGACAGAGGTATAGTGCGCTCCGAGGAAGCAGTCTTCAGGCTATCTCTGAAAGCGTTTGGACGGATAGCTACGGACTTATCCTGCAGGTCTACATCCCCAACAGCCAGATAGACTATCTCTGACAGACGCGCACCTGTATCCCGCAAGGTAGTCCACAGCGCAGTGACATCATCAGGGGCATCAAAGGCGTTGTTAAGCTCGTAGATGTCTTCCTTAGACAACGGTAGGCGGTCATCTTTGGTGGACCCTGCATCCTTGATAATGACACCTTGAAACGGGTTGCGAGTGTTCAGGTCGTCTTCCTTGATACAGAAGTTTAGAGCAGTCGCAGTATGACCCATCAAACGCTTAACGGAGTGTGGACCTGTCGCGCTTTTGTGCCGCCCCCAGTGCTCGTTTAAGCCACCTTTCGTTCGAATGCGACAGGGCTTTTCCAGCCTAATGCTGAATGGCGTCGTCGTGGATTGTAGAAGCCGTTGATGTATTCGAAGATCGCCATCTCAGCCTTCCTGCGGGTTTCCCAGTTATCGCGCCAGATCAATTCCGCCTTGATGGTTTTGAAGAAGGTTTCGACGGCGGCATTATCATAGCAATTGCCTTTGCCAGACATGGATACTTTGAAGCCATGCTGGCGCAGGATCTTTTGGTAATCGTGTGAGCAATATTGGCTGCCACGGTCAGTGTGATGGATGCAGCCTTTTGCAGGTGCGCGGAACGCGATAGCCATTTTCAACGCCCTGATTGCCAGGTCTCGTTTCATCCGATTGCTCACCGCCCAGCCGATCACACGCCGTGAATGAAGATCGAGGATCACGGCCAGATACAACCAGCCCTCACGCGTCCAGATATAGGTAATGTCACCAACCCACTTCTGATTTGGCGCATCTGCGTTGAAGTCACGCTCCAGTAGGTTCGGCGAGATGTTGAACTTATGATTGCTGTCTGTCGTCACCTTATGTTTGCGTGTTCTGATCACTGATATGCCATTCTGGCGCATCAAACGCCCAACACGGCGGTGACCAATATCAAGGCCAATCTCTTTCAGCTCTTCTGTCATGCGTGGGCGGCCATAGCTGCCCAAGCTCAGGCGCGATTGTTCTTTAATGTGCGCCAACGTCACCATATCAGACCGCTGTCTGCGGCTGGCAGGTCGGCTGCGATACGCCCGCAAACCGCGCGGACTGACAGCCATGACCCGACACATCAGTTCAATGGAAAATGCAGATCGGTGTTCTTCGATAAACTTAAACCTCATGGCTTTTGGCTCGCAAAGAACACCGTGGCCTTTTTTAACACTTCCCTTTCCTCCTTGAGAATGCGGTTCTCACGTCGAAGCCGGTCATTCTCTTGGGCGAGGCTTAAATCCTCTTTTGACACCAAATCCGTGTCTCGATGCGCCGTGATCCATTTGTTCAGTGTCGACATGCCGACGCCAAGATCGTCCACCACCTGCTTGCGCGTCAGCCCACTGGTCAGCGCGATCCGCACTGCATCTTGGCGGAATTCGTCCGTCCGTTTCAGTACCATAGTCAGTCTCCTTTGCTGCAGTAAATGCTATCAAAGGAGCGGCATCAAACCGTGACAGGTCCAGTTAGGCTTCATCTTAGACAAGAGCAGGTCACGATAGCGGTTGCTGTCTTTCCTTGTCAGGGTCTCGACAGGGGTCTCATACACAGCCTGTCTGCCCAAAGCTTCGGTGAGATAGGTCTTAGCACGCTCCCCAAGGTTCCGAACAAGGCGGTCCTTATCTTTAATACCTGATTTTTTGTAGGTGTAGTGGCGGTCAATACACTCAGCAATAGACAGCGGAGCCTCTGGCAACACACCCGAATGTATCACTGCTTGGACTTCCTTCGAGACCTTTCCTTCGACCTTGTCGGACAAGTCCATCAGCGCGAAGTCTAAGTTCTCATCAACCTGACCTCTGGCAAGCTGTAGCATTGCCTCTTCACCGTACTCAGAAGAAACAATCGCAAGGGCCGCATCACGCACAGGTGCTTCATTCCGATAGGTGGCAACAAAGCGGTCAAAATCCAGCAAGGCTGTCGAGTAAGCACGCATTGCATCTTTGTAATCTTTGCCCAGCACCTTGTACCAGAGCTTGCGACCCGACACTTCCACGATGTCTTTCGGGACGTTCCTACGCAGACGGTAGACCCCAAAAGGTGTCCGATAAACGTACTGCGGAAGCTTGTCTTGGCTAGTCTTAGACATTGATAACTCCATTGGCTGGTTTTGATGTAAACCATAAGAGGTTGTTTTGCGAGGAACCGTATATCCGTTTCTGACGTATCGTAGTCAGTCTGTGACGTTTCTGTCAAAAAACGACGAGGTAGTTTCCAGCCGAAGCAGTGCTGAGTAAGTATCTTCAGAACTATGCTGAACAACCCCGTAAACAACCTCGTAAAATGACCCCGTATCTGTAATTATAACTGATAATCTATGATTTTATGGGAAATTCAAGCCGATTCTGGTGCCCCCACACGGACATTGGTTCCCTAAGACGGCATCAGCCAACACACCAGAACAAGTGATAACAGTAGCTTAGCTTTAGCTAGCCCAAGCTGTCTAGGGCACTTCTGGTGGCCTCTGTGGTGGCCTGAGACATCTGGTAGGGAATGACAAAATAACTGTCAGGTTAAAGACGTAGGATGTACGCCTTTAGCTATATCTGGGGGGCAAGGGGGACATGCAGTGTCTCATGTGAGCCATAACTGTCCGTGAATGTCTGAGCAGACTTTAAAGACACCCTCTTTAATGTGGGCCACTGTTTTTTGGCGAAGCAAGCTTTAAAGACCTTAGAGTCTTTTGGAGACATAAATATTGCTGTGTAATATTTATCATTGAGTCGAAGACGCATTAAATCAGGTCCCCTAACGATCACTAAAGTAAATATCCTCCTCGGTGGGAGTTATGACTGGATCTGGTGTTTGGGCGGTTTGAAGGTTGGCGGCGTATCTGGTTGAATTGTTGTTGCGAGACAGCAGCCCAACCAAAGGAGATACACCACCATGGAAACGACTAACATTATTGATTTTGCGCGTCGAGACGGGATGACGGATGCGCTGACGGAATTGCTCAGAACGGGAGCGCAGGAATTGATCGCGACAGCAGTTGAGGCAGAGCTTGCCAGCTATCTTGCGCAGTTCGCCGACATGCGCACGGATGCAGGTCACGCGGCCGTCGTGCGCAATGGACATCATCCAGAGCGACCATTCCAAACCAGCATTGGCCCTGTGAGTGTTCGCATTCCCAAGGTTCGCTCAAAAGACGGCACGCCTGTGACCTTCCGCTCTGCCTTGGTGCCTCCCTATGTGCGCCGCACCAAGACGCTGGAGGCGGCCTTGCCCTGGCTCTACCTCAAAGGGATTTCCAGCGGCGAAATGGGCGCGGCACTCAAAGTTCTTCTGGGTCCTGATGCGACTGGACTGTCGGCGAATACAGTCTCGCGCCTCAAGCGCGATTGGGCCAAGGAATACGACGGCTGGAAAGACGCGGCTTTCGATGATGAGCCAATCGTCTATATCTGGGCCGACGGCGTCCACAGCGGCCTTCGGGGCGAGAATGACAAGCTCTGCGCCCTTGTCATTGTTGGTGTCACCGCCCGTGGCAAGAAGCGGTTCCTGGCAATCGAGGACGGGGTGCGCGAAAGCACCCAGAGTTGGCGCGAGGTGCTTCTCAGCCTCAAAAGCCGGGGCATGAATGCCCCAAAGCTGGCGATCGGGGATGGCGCCATGGGGTTCTGGGCGGCACTGGAAGAAGTCTATCCGACGTCCCGTCAGCAGCGGTGCTGGCAGCACAAGACGATGAATGTGCTCAACTGCCTGCCCAAGCTATCACAGCCAAAAGCAAAAGCTGCGATCCACAACATTTGGCAGGCCGAGACCAAAGAGGATGCGGAAAAGGCCTTCGATTTGTTCATCAAAACCTATGAGGCCAAGTATCCCAAGGCGACGTTGTGCCTGCAAAAAGATCGGGCCGAACTCATGGCATTCTTCGACTTCCCAGCTCAGCATTGGCAGAGCATCCGCACCAGCAATCCGATTGAGTCCGCGTTCGCCACGATCCGCCATCGCACCAAGCGATCAAAGGGCTGCCTGTCACGCGATGGTATGCTACACATGATGTTCAAACTGGGCCAATGCGCCGAGCAAAACTGGCGAAAACTACGCGGCTTTGATTACCTCGCTAAAGTCATCACAGGCGTCAGGTTCAAAGACGGAATTGAAGCCACAACCACAGACCAGATCGCCGCATGACCCAGAACCCTCAAACACCAGATTTGACAATAACTCAAGCAAAACTGGCGAAAACTACGCGGCTTTGATTACCTCGCTAAAGTCATCACAGGCGTCAGGTTCAAAGACGGAATTGAAGCCACAACCACAGACCAGATCGCCGCATGACCCAGAACCCTCAAACACCAGATTTGACAATAACTCTCCGCTGTCGCAAAACTGCCCAAACTTTGCAAAGATCACTATCTGCGCAAAGCAGACATCGGTCCGCCTTCAGGCGATTCCGCAACAGATGGCAGGCCACTTGGGGAATGCCGGTTTATGCACTTTGCGGTGCCACGAATGGAGATTATGCTGTATGATCAAGGCTAACAATATTAGTGTAAAAACTAACAAATCTGCTGCCGCCAAAACTAGACAGGAGCTAGTTTCCATGTTCGTGATGGCCTACAATCAAGTTGATTTTATAGAGGCTACAGTCAGATCTGCATTTGCTCAGACCTATGAGCCCCTAGAGATTATTTTATCTGATGATAACTCTACAGATGGCACCTATGAAATCATGGAGAGACTTGCAGCGGAGTACCAAGGTCCACACCAAATCCGCTTGAACCAAAATCAAGAAAACCTCGGGTTTGTGGGGCATCTGAATAGCGTATTTGATCTCTGCCATGGAGTGCTGATCGTCTACGCTCCTGGAGACGACATCTCACACTCTGATCGCGCGGCAGAACTTTACCAAGCCTTCTACCAGGACCGCCCCTTGCTAGTGCATTCCGATGTGAACAATATGAACCAGCAAGGAAATCTGACTGGTGTGGTCTCATCGCGCCAAAGCGATCTGGAAAGCATGGATCTGAAAGCCGCCGCAGTATCTTCATCACTTGGTGTTGGCGCTAGTTGCGCCTGGAACCCTGAAATTCGCGACAGGTTTGGTCCTGTGGAAGGCAAAGATAATTTTGACGATTTGATATTCTTTTTCCGCGCTATGATGTTGGATAGAATGGCGCATGTCCCTAAGCCTCTAGTAAACTACAGGCTTGGCGCCGGGCTTTCCCGGCCGAAGGTCACCAACAACTTGAAAGAAGGAATTGCGCAGGAACGCAAGAATTGTCAGCGGGCTGTGGACACGTATCGGCAGAGGCTAAAGGATTGCCACATTGCTCGACCAGAACGCTATGATGTGATCCAGCTCCTGGAAAAGCGGCTGGCAACTAAAGAGTATATGCTAAGCTTACTCGAAGGCTCTTTTCGTTCTGTATACCAAGCAGCGTTTTCAATGCAAAAGCTCAAGGTGCTACTCTCCCTTCTAAACCGCATCAGAAAGGCCACACCAGATCGCCAAAAAAAGCGCGTACAGCGAGCCAGTAACACCGTGTAAACTGTACGTCTGCAGACTGACTTGTGGAAGACGTGGGCAAAGACTGGAGTGGTTCGGCGGATTTCAGACAGCATGCTTAGCCCACATTTCCCAAGTAATTGAGTAATTTGGCTTCAGGTTTTGGCGTTTTTGTTATATAGTCCATGACCTGCCCCCCGAGGCTCCCTCATTCATAACGAGAGTTTGCGGGTTTGGATTTCATATTCTTCGTCGCTAGTTTGAGCAAGCGCGTCGTGCGCGGAGCCCTCAAGTTGCTCAAGCGCTCGACGCGCTTGGGCGGGTGTTTGGTTGCCCAGAGATGAGTGCGGTCGGACGTTGTTGTAGTCGTACCGCCAGAGCGCCAGTTTGCGGCGGGCATCATCCAAAGTGTCGAAGATATCTTCATTCAACAGCTCGTCTCGCAGGCTGCCATTGAAGCTTTCGATGAAGCCATTCTGCTGCGGTTTGCCGGGATCAATGTAATGCCAAGCAACGTCGTTATCGCCAGCCCACTTCAGGATCGCGCGACTGGTAAACTCAGTCCCGTTGTCACTGACATGTAGATATGTACGGACTCTCGGGACACTTCCTGTAAACTCCCTTATTTAGGGATGGAGGAAGTTTCCATGACGAACGAAGAACGCGACATTCAACGCAAATTGAGGGTGCTTCAACACGCCGAAAAGATCGGCAATGCCCGCAAAGCCTGTCGGTATTTTGGGATTGGGAGATCCAGCTTCTATAGATGGCGGGATGCGTATCAAAAGCATGGCGAATCTGGTCTGAAGAATGCCAAATCTATTCCAAAGAACCCTGCCAATCAAACGCCGCCAGAGATCGTGGAGAAGGTTCTGTATCTACGCCGCAAGTATCACCTCGGGCCCATCAGGATCGTCTGGTATTTGGCGCGCTATCACGGCATCAAAATCTCGGATGCAGGGGTTTACCGTATCCTCAAGCGCAATGGTCTCAACCGACTACCCAGAGGCACACGAATGCGTAAATTACACACAAAACGCTATCAGAAACAGGTGCCAGGACACCATATCCAAGTTGACGTCAAGTTTCTGACATTCAAAGGAAAACGCGGCGAGAAAGTACGCCGCTTCCAGTTCACCGCGATCGATGATGCGACAAGAGTTCGGGCCCTTAAGATCTACGAGAAACACACGCAGGCAAGCGCAATCGACTTCATTGATCACATCATTGAAAAGTTCCCGTTCCGTATTCGTGAAGTGCGGACAGATAACGGCCACGAGTTCCAAGCCAAATTCCATTGGCATGTTGAAGATGTTGGGATCAGGCACGCCTACATAAAACGCGGCACGCCCCAGTTAAATGGAAAAGTGGAGCGATCTCACCGATCCGATCAACAGGAGTTCTATCAGCTCCTGAGCTACAAGGGTGATGTCGATCTCGAGGCCAAGCTGGACGAGTGGGAACGGTTTTACAACTTCGCCAGACCACATGGCGCGCACAATGGGCAGACCCCTTACGAAGCTCTCAGAGACAAGCTACAGTAACCCCACAAGTGTCCCGCAGGCTCGTCTAGGCTACACCTTGAAGATGTTCATGCCAAAGGCACACTCAGCGGTGACAATCTCAATGCGCTCGGTGATGTTCAGGTTAGGTGCTGTTTCGGTTGTGAGGAGTATGGCTTCAATTTTTAGATTAAGCTCTCGTTTTTCAAAGTTTACTTGCTCAATTGTTTTATCATCTAGTCCCGCTGACACGTTTCGGCCTTTTTCGGAGCATGATCGACAAAGCCCTCTGTAACCCTTAGCGTTCTGCCTATCGACAAAGCCCATTTCTTTTCCACACTCAACACATTCAGCCATAATCCTCTGACCTTCCTTAAATACCCCAATCGGGCGTCTTATGCATTTACTCAACCATCGAGCAGGTAGCCCCTAACGATCATTAAATACAAGAGTTTTTACCAAATGGTCAATAAAAAAGGTATCATTGTGAGACTTTCTGTGTTAACTATGATTCTACAACAAACGAATGCTCGGATGATTACGGACGAAACCTCTTCCACTGCCCTCTGTCCCCTGTGCTACGGAAGATGCCCATTAAGGCGGAGCTTCGTTTGTTGCCTTCCCACCCTAGAAATCAAATCACTTGAAATTGCGAGATTAATTATGGCGACACGATTAACCCTTCCACTACTTGTCACAGCGTTTTTGACAATCGCACAGGCAGGGCATGCACAGACATCGACACTAGAACAATCCCTGAGACAAAGTGATGATGTCGATTTGCACTTGGCTGAATTTGTTCTTGCAGGCACAAAACTTATCGAACGTGGCACTTGCACAACCGCTGATTTTCATGAGGCAGGGGGTTGGTGGAAAGCAACTGGTGCAAACCAATCACGTCCCGTTTACTTCACCTATTGCGGTGGCTTTACCATACCTAATCGCTGGTACGTTAACATAGAAACTGGGCGAGTATACCAATAGCAGCAACCTACTAAACGTCGTTGGTTCCATGAAGAAAACCTTTGGTTAAATAGCTATTCGGCGTAGGGACTCAGCTAATTTAGGCAGACTATAGCCTTTACCGTAGTTGGTTCTTACGACTCCCCCTGATGTCCATGTGTCGCTCATTTGAAGTGAGCTAAAGCAAGCCCAAACAAAGGTTCATATTATGAAGAAGTTCATCTCTGCTCTGGTTGTCGTTGTAGCTCTCTCTGGCACTGCTCAGGCTCAAGATTTGCAAAAAGGCTTAGATGCTTATGCCGCTCGTGATTATGCGACCGCTTTATTGGAGTTGACCCCTCTAGCTGAACAAGGCGCTGCAGAAGCTCAATACATCCTTGGAAACTTGTACGGGCAAGGAAAAGGAGTGGCTCGTGATCACAGGGAGTCTAGCAAATTTTATCGCATGGCTGCAGGTCAAGCTCACGGGAAGGCTCAGGCGAGTTTGGGTTCTAATTACTGGAAGGGTTTAGGCGTACCTAAAGATATTGTCGTTGCTTACATGTGGTTCACCCTAGCTAGCGCGAATGGTAACGAACCCGGAAGACTAGGAATGGAAACGTTGGAAGCACACTATATGAGTGCTGACGAAATCTCCGAAGCTCGGACTTTGATGAGAACTTGTGTGAGCAGCAATTACCAGAACTGTGGCTACTGAAGATTAAATAGCTATCCGCTGTAGGTACTCAGCTAGTTTAGGCATACTGTAGCCTTTACCGTAGTTGGTTCCTACGCCCCCTACACTGGACCATCCACCAGCCTGATCAATGGCTTCTAAAGGCACGTCACAGTCTCTCAGGCGGTCCCTAAAGCTGTGTCTTAGGCAGTGGGTGGTTTTACCGTTGAAGGACTTCTTGAGGTGCTTACAGAGTGTAGCTGAGGCCCCTGTATTGTTAAGGTAGCCACAGGAAGCGTAGCGGGGAAATAGGTAAGGACTGTCGCTCTTAGCCCCTAGTAATTTCTGTAGGGCTTTTGTGGCACTATCAGAGACGACAGGTAGCGACCTCTTGCTATTCTCAGTCTTGAGACCTCTACAATCATTCTCTCTGATATTAATAACCAGTAAATCATCCTCAGAGTGGATTACATCCTGTTTCATGAGGCCAAGAACTTCAGATAATCGACAACCAGTTTCACCAAGAATAGGAAGAATGAGGCGTAGCTGACCATAAGCTAAAGAGGCGCTGTACAGCTTCTTGAGTTCAACCACAGAGAACGGTTCCCTTGAGGTCGCATCCTTACCTTCACCCTTGATAATGATCCTAGCAAAAGGGTTTTTGTGCGGTAAATCCAACTCGTATATCGCGTAGTTAAACACTGCGTTCAGACTATTGAGCCTTCTACGGACAGTTGTGGTGGTTACCTTACCGA
>AAXZ01000014.1 GCA_000169395.1 Rhodobacteraceae bacterium HTCC2150 | reverse complement strand
ACCGCCGCACAATCCTTGGATGGTGACTTTGGGTATCTTTATGATCTACACAGGCTTCTGGGGTTTCTATGCCGCATGTAACGTGCCTTTGATCTCTCCTGAAGTTATTGACGGTCAAATTGTAGGAACAACATGGACGGCTACGAACATTTACCTAGGTCCAACAACCTTGGGTGCAATTACGTTTAACTTCTTGCTGTCTCTATCAGGCGGTTTGATGGCATCTTATATTGTTTCAAAAGGCGATGCTTTCTGGACATTTTCTGGTGGCCTTGCAGGCATCATTGGTGCGTCAGCAGGTAATGACCTTTATCATCCGATGCAGGCCATGTTGATCGGTGCATTTGTTCCGGTCGTTGCTTACAAGCTGCACTACTGGGTAGAGCGCAAGTTTAAGATTGATGACGCTGTTGGCGCTGTTGCGGTTCACGGTTATGCAGGTTTCCTTGGCGTTGTTATTGCAGGTTTCGTTCTATGGGGTGCGCCAAGCTCACCTTACGAAGGCTACGCAGCAATTAATCCACTAGGTCAAATTGCTGGTGCGATAATCATGTTCTTTGTGCTTGGGTTCTTGCCTGCATATATTGTTACGCGCATTCAAGCGGCGCGCGGCACATTACGCATCCCTGCGGAAGTTGAATTGCAAGGATTGGATATGGGCGAACATGAAGCCTATGAAGAAGCAATTGCTGAAATCACTGCGGCTAGCGCAGAGCATATCAAAGCAAACTAAGGAGCAAACTAATGTCTACAATAGGATATAAAGATTGGGCCGTTGATATGGCTGACGTAGGTGCAATGTACCCCTTTCAAGGTGCAGAAGTGTTTATGGTAATTCTTGGTGTTGTGTTTTGGATTGGATGGCATCTTATCCAATCAAAACGCGAAGCAGCTGAGTTGGAAGAAGCCCGTAAAATGGCGGACCCTGACAAAGTCAAAGCGATCCTAGAACGCTACTAATTGGTTTAAAATCTTGGAAAGAGCGCCCTTTTGGGGCGCTCTTTCTTATTGCCTCTTATGAAAAAAAGTTTCTTCATGGTTGAATGAGGTAATTTAAAATGGTAGCGGTTGATTCACATCTGTAGAAGGAACGACACCCATGTGTGGCATCGTAGGACTATTCCTAAAAGACAAAAAACTGGAACCTGAACTTGGCACAATGTTGACGGATATGCTTGTCACTATGACAGACCGTGGACCTGACAGTGCTGGCATTGCCATTTATGGTTCTGACGTTGATAGCAAAGGCAAATTGACGGTTCAGTCAGATACGCCTGATGTCGACTTTGGAAACTTGGCGGCCGACCTGTCTGCACACGTTAGCGGAAATGTGACGTCGTCTCAAAAAGACACGCATACCGTTTTGGAAATGCAGGCGGATCAATTGGCTACTGCACGCAGTGCGCTTAAGGAAATTCGCCCTAACGTTCGGGTCATGAGCGTGGGTGACACTCTTGAGATTTACAAAGAAGTCGGCCTGCCGAAAGACGTCGCACAGCGATTTGAGGTCGCGAAAATGTCTGGCAGCCACGGTATTGGCCACACGCGCATGGCAACTGAGTCCGCCGTAACGACAATGGGTGCCCATCCATTTAATACCGGATCAGACCAGTGCTTGGTGCACAATGGATCACTTTCTAACCATAACTCATTGCGTCGTAGATTGCGCCGTGAGGGTGTTCATATCGAGACCGAAAACGACACGGAAGTAGGCGCCGCTTATCTTACGTGGAAAATGCAGAATGGCAGCAGCTTAAGCGAAGCGCTTGAAAGCAGCCTAGAGGATTTGGACGGTTTCTTCACATTCGTTGTGGGCACGAAAGACGGGTTTGGCGTTGTACGCGATCCGATCGCTTGTAAGCCTGCCGTCATGGCCGAAACCGATCAATATGTGGCCTTTGGCAGCGAATACCGCGCCTTGGTGAATTTGCCAGGCATCGAAGACGCCCGCGTCTGGGAACCTGAGCCCGCAACCGTTTATTTCTGGAACCACTAAAATGCAGACATTTGACCTTGCAGACAGCGATCTTCGCACGCTGAATTCTACGCTACATGCGCAAAATGATGACACCAACCAAACGGCTTGGACCATTGAAAACCCGAAGGGTGCGCATGCGATTGCATGTGGATTGGATGCCCCAATTGAGGTGACGATCAAAGGTTCAACCGGCTATTACAGTGCTGGCATGAACCAGCAAGCCACCGTCAACATCAAAGGTTCCGCCGGCCCCGGTGTTGCGGAAAATATGATGTCTGGCAAAGTTGTGATTGATGGCGACGCCAGTCAATACGCCGGTGCAACGGGCCATGGCGGATTGCTGGTTGTTAAAGGCAATGCATCAAGCCGCTGTGGGATTTCCATGAAAGGCATCAATATCGTCGTGCATGGCAATATCGGCCACATGTCCGCTTTTATGGCGCAATCAGGTAATTTAGTTGTTTGCGGTGACGCAGGTGATGCCCTTGGCGACAGCTGTTACGAGGCCCGCATGTTTGTGCGCGGATCAGTCAAATCACTGGGTGCAGATTGCGAAGAAAAAGAGATGCGTCCGGAACATTTGGAAATCTTGAAAGACCTACTTGAGCAAGCAGAAAGCGACGCCAAGCCCGAAGAATTCAAGCGGTATGGCTCGGCTCGAAACTTGTATAACTTCAACATTGATAATGCGTATTAAGGGATAGCAACATGAGCAACGAAAACAACGGCATCCCGCGCACCACGCCTCGCCAATCATACACCTTCAACCAAGACGTCAACAGTGACATCCGTCGTGCGGCGGCCACAGGTATCTATGATATCCGCGGGGGTGGGGCAAAACGCAAAGTGCCCAGCTTTGATGATCTTCTGTTTATGGGCGCATCAATCTCGCGCTATCCACTGGAAGGCTATCGTGAAAAATGTGACACCTCGGTGACCATTGGTGGCTTGAATGCCTCTAACCCAATTGAACTTGATACGCCCGTTACGATTGCAGGCATGTCTTTTGGTGCGCTTTCTGGCCCTGCCAAAGAGGCTTTGGGCCGCGGCGCATCTGCCGCCGGTACATCGACAACAACTGGTGACGGTGGCATGACACCTGAGGAACGCGGGCATTCAACTAAACTGGTCTATCAATATTTGCCGTCTCGGTATGGCATGAACCCGAATGATTTGCGCAAAGCCGACGCGATTGAAATCGTTGTGGGTCAGGGCGCGAAACCCGGCGGCGGCGGCATGTTGTTGGGTCAAAAAATTAGTGACCGTGTGGCGGCTATGCGTAACCTGCCCAAAGGGATTGATCAGCGTTCTGCGTGCCGTCACCCTGATTGGACTGGTCCAGATGATCTGGAAATTAAAATTCTGGAATTACGTGAAATCACTGGTTGGAAAGTGCCGATCTATGTCAAAGTTGCCGGTGCACGCCCTTACTATGACGTGACATTGGCCGTTAAAGCCGGCGCTGATGCGATTGTTCTGGACGGTATGCAAGGCGGCACAGCCGCAACGCAAGATGTGTTCATCGAACACGTTGGTCAGCCGACTTTGGCAATCATCCGTCCAGCGGTGAAAGCCCTGCAAGATCTGGGCATGCACCGCAAGGTTCAGTTAATTTTGTCAGGTGGCATTCGTTCTGGTGCCGATGTTGCCAAAGCAATGGCGCTGGGCGCAGACGCTGTTGCAATTGGCACGGCGGCCTTGATTGCCTTGGGTGACAATGATCCAAAGTGGGAATCTGAATACAACAAGCTTGGCACAACTGCCGGTGCCTATGACGATTGGCAAGATGGTCTTGATCCTGCTGGTATCACCACGCAGGACCCAGAATTGATGGCGCGTTTTGATCCCATCGAAGGGGGGCGTCGCTTGCACAATTATCTAAGCGTGATGACACTAGAGGCACAAACAATTGCACGGGCCTGTGGTAAAAATCATTTGCACAATCTGGAACCAGAGGATCTTGTGGCGCTGACAATGGAAGCCGCTGCAATGGCGCAGGTTCCATTGGCAGGAACCGATTGGTGGCCCGGCAAAGGCGGCTCTTACTAAGAACATCAGGGCGCGTCGGTTTTTCCGGTCGCGCCCTTTGCATAAAAGAAGACACAGACAGGGAAACAAGACTATGGCAACAGACCTAGCAAAATTCGCCGAAGAAAATGGCGTAAAATACTTCATGATTTCATTCACTGACTTGTTTGGCGGACAACGTGCCAAATTGGTCCCAGCCCGCGCAATTGCCGACATGCAAGAAGATGGCGCTGGTTTTGCAGGTTTCGCTACATGGCTGGACCTGACACCAGCCCATCCTGATATGTTGGCTGTACCTGATCCTGAGGCGGCAATCATTCTGCCATGGAACAAAGAAATCGCATGGGTTCCAGGCAATTGCGTAATGGAAGGCGAAGATGTCGCCCAAGCCCCACGTAACGTTCTGCGCAAACTGATTGCCGAGGCTGCCGACGAGGGCATGCACGTCAAGACCGGCATTGAGGCTGAATTTTTCTTACTGACCCCTGCTGGTGATCAAATTTCAGATCAATTCGATACAGCGGCAAAGCCTTGTTATGATCAACAAGCCTTCATGCGTCGTTTGGATGTGATCCGCGAAATTTCTGACTACATGTTGGAATTGGGTTGGGGCGCGTACCAGAACGACCACGAAGACGCGAACGGCCAGTGGGAAATGAACTGGGACTTTGACGATGCCTTGAAAACGGCTGACAAGCACAGTTTCTTTAAATTCATGACAAAATGCGTGGCAGAAAAGCACGGCTACCGCGCAACATTTATGCCAAAACCCATTGAAGGTCTAACAGGCAACGGTTGTCACGCGCATATCTCGGTTTGGGATGCGCCGGGTGCCGCTGCCAAAACCAACGTCTTTGCCATGGAAGCAAACGAAAGCAGTCAAACCGCCGAACTTGGCCTGTCTGATAAGGGCCGCGCTTTCCTTGGTGGAATCATGAAGCACGCATCCGCGCTTGCAGCGATCACCAACCCAACGGTGAACAGCTACAAACGGATCAACGCACCGCGCACAATGTCTGGTGCAACATGGGCCCCCAATACTGTGACATGGACTGGCAATAACCGTACACATATGGTGCGTGTTCCTGGCCCAGGTCGTTTTGAATTGCGTTTGCCTGATGGGGCCGTAAATCCATATCTATTACAAGCAATCATCATTGCAGCTGGTCTTTCTGGTGTACGCACCAACGCTGATCCTGGCAAACGTCATGACATTGATATGTATGCTGATGGTCACAAAGTACGCGGCGCACCAAAACTGCCGCTCAACATGTTAGACGCTTTGCGCCAATTCAACCGCGACAAAGAACTAAAGGATATGATGGGCGAAGAGTTTTCAGCGGCCTATTTGAAAATGAAGCACCAAGAATGGGATGATTTCTGTGGGCACTTCAGCCAATGGGAAAAAGATAATACGATGGATATTTAGGGCGCAAAAAATTGTCTCCTAATCAAAAATCCTTAAAGACCGTGCCTTTCAGGGGCGCGGTCTTTTGTTTTTCGCTTAACTACAAGAAAAACCACCCAAAAACGGTGTTGCGTCAGTTTTCTAACATGGAAAATCGTTGACACAATGCACCTGACGCTAAAAACTTTATCCAAAGAAAACACTAAATTCGAGGAAATATTATGACAAAAAGAGTCGCAATCATCGGCGCAGGCCCATCGGGCTTGGCACAATTACGAGCCTTTCAATCAGCCAAGGATAAAGGGGCCGATATTCCCGAAGTTGTGTGCTTTGAAAAGCAATCAGATTGGGGTGGTTTGTGGAATTACACATGGCGCACAGGTGTCGATGAGTATGGCAATCAATGCCACGGTTCCATGTATCGTTACCTGTGGTCCAATGGCCCCAAAGAGGGGCTGGAATTCGCCGATTACACGTTTGAAGAACACTTTGGCAAAGCGATTGCATCCTTTCCGCCGCGCGCTGTTTTGTTTGATTACATCAAAGGACGCGTTGAAAAGGCAGGCGTGCGCGACATGATCCGTTTTTCCACGATTGTGCGTGATGTTCGTGCTGCGGACGGCGGCGGTTTCAGCGTAACAACCCGCGATGAGGTTGCCGATGTGGACGCGTCTGAACACTTTGATCATGTGATCGTCGCAACAGGTCACTTTAGTGTGCCAAACGTACCTGAATACCCCGGCTTTGATCAATTCAACGGTCGCATTTTGCACGCTCACGATTTCCGCGATGCACGCGAATTTGCGGACAAGGACATATTGATCCTTGGTACGTCTTATTCCGCCGAAGACATTGGATCACAGTGTTGGAAATACGGCGCCAAATCGATAACCGTTGCGCACCGCACAGCGCCCATGGGGTTTGACTGGCCAGATAACTGGAAAGAAGTGCCGAAATTGGATCGTGTCGAAGGACGTACAGCGCATTTCATTGATGGCACGTCCAAAGATGTTGACGCGATCATTCTTTGCACTGGCTATAAGCACCACTTCCCATTCTTACCTGACGATCTGCGCCTGAAAACCGCGAACCGTCTGGCAGCGGCTGACCTTTATAAAGGTGTGGTGTGGAACAATAACCCTGACATGTTTTATCTGGGCATGCAGGATCAATGGTACACGTTCAACATGTTTGATGCCCAAGCATGGTGGGCGCGCGATGCCATTATGGGACGGATTAAATTGCCGGATGCCGCAACAATGAAACAGGATGTAGTTGACCGTGTTGCAGCAGAGGACGCTATTGAGGACGATTATGGTGCAGTTGCATATCAAGGTGCTTATACGCTCGAACTGATTGAAGAAACGGATTACCCGTCGTTCAATGTCGAAGCGGCAAACCAAGCCTTCTATGAATGGAAAAAACACAAGAAAAAGGGCATCATGGAATTCCGCAACTATGGGCATACAAGTCCAATGACAGGCACCAAAGCACCCGCCCATCACACGGCGTGGAAAGATGCGTTGGATGATAGTCTTGAAAGTTATCTAGAAGTCTAAATCAAACGCCTGCCCAATTCGAACAATTCGATTTGGGCAGGATATCCGCATCAGTTTTTTGCGTAAAATTACGGCTTTGGTATCAATTGTAAAAAGACATAAGTCTTTTCCAAAGCCGCTTTGTCTTTCAAAGAAACCCGCGCCGTAGTCCTGTCGCTTTCTATGACCCAAAGATCATAGGAATCAGGGTGATTGACGCCAGTATCCTTGTTCGATTTGGCATTTGGCCCAAGGCAAGTTTGAATGTCAAAAAGGGTCTTTTTGAATTTATTATCCGCTTCTTTTGCCCTGTATGGAAACGCCCATGTGCAGGTCAAACTATCAGCCGTACATTCTGTAGTGTTGTCACAAGGCCCATCAGCCTGTGCGGCACCGCAAAGGCAAAGGGCAAGGAATAGGCTAATCAGGCGCAATCAACTGCTGCCCGTTTAGCATGGCAAATGGGGTCGGTGGAGTTGACTTACTAACCCAATAATAATCGCCGGCGTATTCCATGATAAACCAACCTTCCCAATCACTGTCATTTGGCCATAGGGATTGAAACTCATTGCGCGTTGGGTCAATGCGCCATTGCCCTAGAGCAGACCTAGATCCTTCTTGGGCATAAATAGTGCTGCCATCGGCATCAAAAAACTGTCGATACTTCGCCCCCTGCCAAACACCAACAGCCGTGTTGCCCGTTAGTAATGTCTCGATTTCAGATGCGTTTAGTTTTACCGATTGCGCATGTGCGGAAATTGGCAAAACCAAGATAAGGCAAATGAATAATCGACGGATCATGAACGTGGCTTTGATTTCGTTGGATCATAGGCCGCAAGGTCAGGGCGGATCACGGCAGGTAAGCGTTTTTGATGACCGTCAAGTTTGCCAATTTCCAACACGGTACCGGGTTCACAATGGGCCACATCCACGCGTGCCATAGCGATGTTTTTACCCAAAAGTGGCGAACGCATTGAAGAGCATATCTCGCCAATTTTCGCCCGACCAATGTGGATACAATCGCCATGTGTTACATCCACGTTGCTGTCGATATCCAACCCAACCAGTTTACGCATTGGGTTTTCCTTGCGACGGATCAAAGCATCGCGCCCAATGAAGTCATCCGGCTTTGATTTAAGCGGGCAGGTAAATCCAATGCCAGCCTCAAACGGATCGGTTTGATCGCTGAACTCATAATCGGCAAAAATCAATCCGGCCTCAATGCGCAGCATGTCCAACGCTTCTAGGCCTAAAGGTTTTATGTCATGTTCTTTTCCGGCCGCCCAAATCGCATCAAAAATCTCGGCGCAATCTTTTGGATGGCACATAACCTCATAGCCCAATTCACCCGTGTAACCTGTACGTGAAACCACAAAAGGCGTGCCCATTTCGTTGTTCAGGCGGGCAGGCGTAAAGCGGAACCAACCCAGTTGATCAAACTTGGGATTATGGGGCGCGGTCCAAACGATCTTGTTCAACAGATCGCGGCTTTCGGGGCCTTGCACGGCGACGTTGTGTAATTGGTCGGTAGAGGAACGAACCAAAACCTTGAGGCCCAGTTTTTCAGCCTGCTCGCGCATCCATTCCCCACCATAGTCATTGCCACCAATCCAGCGGAAATTGTCTTTGGCCAAACGGAACACGGTACCATCGTCGATCATGCCGCCATGTTCATAACACATTGTCGTATAAACAACGCCGCCGATGGGCAGCGTTTTCATGTTACGGGTGAAAATATACTGGCAAAGCGCCTCGGCATCTGGGCCGGTGATTTCAAATTTCCGCAAAGGCGACAAATCCATGATCACGCATTTTTCGCGCGCTGCATGGTATTCCTCAATCGGGCCAGCCTCGGCAAAACAATTGGCCAACCAATAGCCGTTATATTCGATAAAGTTTCGAGTGTGCTTTGCAAAACTGTCGTGAAAACCGGTTTGTTTTGTCATCTTTGGTTCCGATTCTGGGGTTGCGCGAAACGCGATGCTACGTTGGAAGGTTTCAACACCGCTATAGGTGCGAACATGAATGTCTGTGGGGTTCCAGCCATTTGCGGCTGTTGTGTCGTCAGGGCAAGCCGAGCTTACGCAAACCAAATCGGTCAAGGCGCGCAACAACACGTAATCACCGGGGCGTGACCACGGTTCATCGCCATACATCACACCATGATCATCAATGGCCGTGTTGAAGAAAAAGTTGATAGCCATCCATCCTGGTCGCCCAGAAACACCGAATTTTGACAGCGCAGTATTGAAATTGTCCGAGCAATTCACATGGCCCGGATAACCAATATCGTCATAATATTTTGCCGAACAGGCAAGGGCAAAGGCATCATGGCGCCCGCAAGTATCTTGCACCACTTCGACCAAAGGCAGCATTTCTTGGTCATAGTATTTTGCGTGCAGGCCGGGCATTGGATAGGCATGTCCCATCAAAGTGCGCGTCGTTGTAACATCCAAAGCGTGCTCGATGCCTTTGTCCAATTTGCGCGCACTAAAACATTCAAAATCGGTACACTGTCGGCCATCCACATCGATGATTTGGATGTAATCACCGGCTTTCACAAAGAAGCTTTCGGCGGTTTGCGTGTGTACGCGGATTTCATCAAGCGGATTGGCCAGCGGATCTGGTAGTTCAAATTTGGCGGCTTGTTTAATCACGGCCCGTTTGATCATAACGACAAGCGGCGTTGCTGTGTCTTGTGTCTCATAATCCATCGCGCCGCGGGCATTTGGGTGGGGGGCAGCAACGATCACCGATCCGTCGCGTTCCGCGCGGAAAGTCACTTCGGTTTTCGCTGGTGTTGTGCTGTCAAAAAACGTGATTGCACCAGCTTTGCCAAGATCAATGTTTCGCGCATCCAACCCCATGCGCAACCCACGCAATGATTGATCAGAGCCCAACAAAAGCGCCTTTAAACCTTGGGCCTCGGAATTGGTTGATTGCCCTATGATCGAGGCATCTATCTTGCCTTTCTTATCAACAGCAATGAACTCACAAGGTTGACCACCTTCGTCATTTATAACCGTGATCTGATCACCGGTTTCCACGGGAACAAGCACAGCACCACAGACCTCAACGACATAGCGTTCTGTACCGGCGGGCATAGAAAAAACCGACGGCTGATAAATCTCACTGGGTTTGGGTGGCCCAGGGTTCACTTTCGCATAAAGTTCGTCCAACATCGTGTCTCTCCCGTCCGCTCAAGTGTTGCATAAGCGGAATAATTATTTAATATAAAGAATAACCATAACAGAGCAATCCATGCAAGCAGAACAGGAAATACGAAATGAATAATCGTCAAATCAACTTACTGGGTTGGATATTGTTTATTGTTTCAGCGGTTGGGTTTTGTATTGCCAGCATCGGCAGTTTTTGGGGAATGTTTGGATCGGTTTTCTTTCTTATTGCTTGTCTTGTGTTTTTGATTCCATTTTTTAGGGACGGCAATCACGAATGATTACGCTTTCTGTTGGTTTGATCGCAGCCCTTGCGTGGGGCATTCACGATTTTTGCGTCAGACAAGTTAGCCAAAGCACTGGCATTTTTGCATCGGTTTTTGCCGTCCTGTTCTTTGGATGTCTCATCACGCTACCAATCAGTGGATTTGCTTGGGATACGGCATTGGGTGCAAGGGAATTCAGCTTGTCAGTCGCAGGGGGCATATCTTACGGCATAGGCGCGCTGGCATTGTATAAGGCGTTTTCTATTGGGCCAATTCGGCTTGTGGCCCCGATTATTGGGGCATATCCCATTTTGTCGATCGCGTGGGCCGTTTTTCAGGGGCAACCGATAACGCCCCTACAATGGATTGCCACCTTTCTTGTTGTGCTTGGCGTGGGGTATGTGGCGGCCAGTTCAGATCAAGACCCCTTGGTTTCAAATCAGCGTGAGGCAGTTTTGTGGTCGCTGCTTGCCGGACCCGGGTTTGCTGTCACCTTTGCATTGGGACAAGCTGCATCTGCTAATGGTGGCGAGCTGGCGTTGATCGGCCCCACGCGATTTGTGGCCCTTTTGACGGTTGTTATTATTGGGTTGGCATTGCGCGCGCCCCTTTGGCCCAAACTTGGACAGTTTCACATTCTGGCGTTGATGGGGGTTTTGGATGCTTTTGCCCTTGGCGTTGTTATCAGTGCAGGGCGAATGAATAATCCAGAATTTGCCTCAGTTTCGGCGTCTACATTCGGATTAATCACTGTTGTACTGGCGGCAATTTTTCTAAAGGAAAGAATGTCCATGCTGCAATGGTTTGCGGTTTTTCTGGTTTTTGGGTCGATTGCGACGCTTGCACTTTAATCGGGCAAAAAGGCTGGTGGTTCCTTGATCTCGCAAAATTTTGAAATCCGAACAACGGACTGTTCAAACCGAACCACATGAAAGCGAGTGAAGTGGTGAGCCCTGATGGATTCGAACCATCGACCTACTGATTAAAAGTCAGTTGCTCTACCAACTGAGCTAAGGGCCCACAACGCCGTCTCTCTAAGAAAAGCTGAGCAGGGGGTCAAGGGCTAAATTCCTTCTTTTCCCAATAATTTAACCTAACCTCTATTTGACGCGAATTAATTGCCCCCTCCCCGTTAAAACGGTGGCAGCCTAGGGGAGGGGGCGGCAGTAAACTGTGTTCTGATTCATCAAAATTAGAATCAGTAGTCTAGATTAGTTTAGAAACCCCAATGTGTGGGCAATGGCGTTTAGTGGTGATGCCATGACTTGTTGTGGTAAAACTGAAAAAGACATGTAAGCGACAAGGGAAATAGCGGATATTGCCATGGCTTGCATCTCTACTGGCACACGGCTTGTTCGCCTGGCCGTAAGGTTTTGCCGCAATTCAAGCGCATGCAGATGCTCGAGTTCGCCGGAATTCATGTCATGGATGCACCCCGTCTTTGATGCGGCCACCAAAATTTCGAAACCAGCGGGCATTTTGCTGTCAAACCCTTTGGCCTGTGGCTGGGGTGAAAGCGTTGAAAGGATTTCATCCAGCTGAGCGACAGAATTTGACAAATCAAACCATCCTTGATCTGGCGTTTGTACCAAATCACATTCACCAGTATCCTGAAGGGCCGCCAACATTTTCTGATTCAATTGCTGATCTTCTGCGCCAGCAGCCGTCGTTTGAATGGATGCCTTAACAACAGAATGTTGACTGGCAAGCACAGGAATTAGATATTTTTGAGAGGTTGCCAATGATTTGGCGACCTTGGATCGTGCTTCGTGATTTAAAGGTTCTGTGGTCAAATCAACGGTCATTGATTCCGACTGATACCTTAGCATCGACGCTTCTGTTTCAATCTTCGAAAATCCTAAGGATTTCATTGTTAACCAAATATTTTTATCAATCTCTGCCGCTGTCAGGCAATTTGTGTCCTGAAAAAACAGAGCATAATCGCGATTACTCATGGCGAAACTCCTTTACTGCTACAATAATCAATCCTGCCAGATCGATATTGGAAACTATGCGTTGCCAATATGGAAACAATTGGAGTGAACTTTGACGGTTTGCGTATTTTTGTATGGCCGGAATGTGGCAGTCACCTGAGTCTGGGTAAGTTTTTGATCTATTAAATGTGTCACAGTCGCCATCAAGTGATCTGATCGGCCCCTAGCAAAACAAACCGATCAGGCGTATATGTCAGCCCATGACGACTGACAGTTTTACAGATGCGCCAACCTTCATGAAAATGCATGGTTTAGGTAATGATTTCGTGGTGATTGATTCCCGCGGGCGTGATGCTGTTGTAACTGAAAAACTGGCACGCGCGCTGGGTGATCGCAATCGTGGTGTTGGCTTTGATCAGTTGGCGGAAATTCGGGACGGTGTCACCAGCGACGTTATCCTTGATTTTTGGAACTCAGACGGCAGCCGTGCAGGCGCCTGTGGCAATGCAACACGATGCGTTTCAGAATTTTTGATGCGCCAGGCGGGCACGGGTGAATTGTCTTTAACAACAGAACGCGGTCTTTTACGCGCAAAATGGTCCGGTGATCTGGTCAGCATCAACATGGGTCTGCCTCAGCTTGATTGGCAAGATGTTCCTTTGGCCCGTGACGTGCCCGTCGATCATTTACCGATTGATGGCGATCCAGTTGCCGTAGGCATGGGTAATCCGCATTGCGTGTTTTTTGTGGATGACATTGCCGATGTTGATCCCGCGATTGCTGGTCCGCCAATTGAAAATCACGAGCTATTTCCTGAACGCTGTAATGTTGAATTTGCCCAAGTGCGATCACGCGATGAAATTCGTATGCGGGTTTGGGAACGCGGCACTGGTATTACGCTGGCTTGCGGATCAGGTGCTTGTGCAACGGCTGTGGCGGCGCATTTGCGCGGCTTGACCGATAAATGCGTTCGGATGGAGGTTGACGGCGGTTGGCTTACCCTTGATTGGCGCGATGATGGCGTTTGGATGACAGGGCCAACAGCCCATGTATTTGATGCACGCTTAACACCTGCGTTCATGGAAACGATAAAATGACAGCGCCGGTATTTTCCACCCTTGGGTGTCGTCTGAATTCTTATGAAACTGAGGCGATGAAAGAATTGTCAGCCGCCGCTGGATTAGAAAACGCGGTTGTTGTTAACACTTGTGCCGTCACTAGCGAGGCCGTGCGCAAAGCACGCCAAGAAATTCGCAAGCTGCGCCGTGATAATCCCGATGCAAAGCTGATCGTGACTGGTTGTGCGGCGCAAACTGAACCTGAAACCTTTGCGTCAATGGATGAGGTCGATCAGGTCATTGGCAACACCGAAAAGATGCTGGGTGATACTTGGACGAAAATTTCCAAGGGGCCTGACTTTATCGGTGACGTTGAAAAGGTTCAGGTTGACGACATTATGTCGGTTACCGAAACTGCTGGCCATTTGATCGACGGGTTTGGCACCCGCAGCCGCGCCTATGTTCAAGTGCAAAATGGGTGTGATCATCGCTGTACGTTTTGCATCATTCCTTTTGGTCGTGGCAATTCACGTTCCGTTGCTGCCGGCGTTGTGGTGGAACAGATCAAACGGTTGGTGGGCAAGGGTTTTAATGAAATCGTGCTGACCGGCGTGGATCTGACCAGTTGGGGGGCTGATTTACCCGGTGAACCCAAATTGGGCGATTTGGTGATGCGCATCCTTAAACTAGTGCCAGACCTGCCGCGCCTAAGGATCAGCTCGATTGACAGCATCGAGGTTGATGAAAACCTTCTGCAGGCTATCGCGACAGAGAAACGTTTGATGCCGCATCTGCATCTGTCGTTGCAGGCAGGCGACGACATGATCCTAAAGCGGATGAAACGCCGCCACTTGCGCGATGATGCGATTGAGTTTTGCGAAACGGCCAAGAAACTGCGCCCTGACATGACGTTTGGCGCGGATATCATTGCGGGGTTTCCTACCGAAACTGAGGCCATGTTTGAAAACTCGTTGGCGATGGTGGCAGATTGCGACTTAACGTGGCTGCATGTTTTTCCCTATTCGGTTCGGCAAGGCACACCAGCGGCGCGAATGCCGCAAGTGAATGGTGCTTTGATCAAAGAACGCGCGGCACGGTTAAGGGCGGCGGGTGACATCAAGGTCGCCGAACATTTAGGGCATCAAGTCGGTAAGGTTCATCAGGTTTTGATGGAAAATGCCCGAATGGGTCGCACGGAACAATTTGCAGAGGTGTTCTTTTCCGATGATCAAACAGAGGGCGCGATTGTGCCGTCTTTGATTTCTGGCATGCAAGAAAAAGGCCTGATCGCCGCGCCTTTATAAGGGCGTATCCCGCAATTTCTTAGATGGTTAGTTGACTGGGTTCGTTTCTTCAACGAGTGGCAGGCCAAGCAAGCTGTAAAACAAGCTCGGCCTTACCTTTAAGCGTTATGCAACCTCCTGCGCGCGCAGATACTGTGGCAAAAGGCGGTTTGACGCAACGCGTGGATAGGGCATTTCGGTGATGATCCGGTCAGCGCCATAAAGCCCAAGGTATTCGTCATAGTTGTCAAAGCCTGCGCGCGTCACGAAATCTACAAAGCTTTCGGTTGGGCTGCCTTCGGCCAAGATCACCTCATGAGCGTCCAGCTCAATATGGTAAACGGTGTAGCTTGCGCCGGTTTCGGACAAAGGCACATAGTCGATACCCGGCAGGCCAACCAAGGCACTGGCGTTAATCATAACACCATCCATATACATCGCGTGATCACCAGTGACGATCAGGTCGCGGACGGGCAGGTTTTCATCCAACGCACCAGACGCAATGCGCACCAGTTCCATATTTTGCGGCACCTCGGCCATGGCTGTATTCACTGTTTGGCGACCAACCCATTTCACCGGCACATCACGGCCATCCATCGTTGTGATCAGATCCCCGATTTGCAGACCTTCAACCAGAGTTTCGCCAGTAGGCGTGCCAATCGCGGTACCAGCGGCAAAACAGGTGATGTTTAAGGTGTATCCTGCTCCACTTGCAATTCCACCCGTACTTTTAACAGTAAAATACACCGAAGCTGGGCTTCCTGCGGCTGTCCATTGTGCATAGGTAATTGTAAATGTCGCTGTTCCTGCGCTTGCGTCGTCGATAACTAAATTGCCCGCGGCGGGCGCAGTGTGTTCCGAAAATGTGCCAGAGTCGGATAGACTTCCATCATTTGCTTGCAACGTGAAATCGAGTGTGATGGTCTCGGTCTCTGACTCCGACAGGTCAATCGTTCCTGTATTGCTGTAGGCGGCTGAACCAGAGGCTGACGTGTCGTTGGTATCGGCCCCGATCGGAACGGATTGAAATACAGTGAAACTCATTTTAAAATCCTTTTAATTCGCGACTAGGCGGGTTTGTCCATTTCTGTCATTGTGCTGCCAAATCGACCTGTGGGCAAGCGTTTGGCGTGATAAAGGCGTGCTTTGTCTTGGTGACGGCCGCGCCGGACAAAGCGGTATTCGGTGACATCAGGTGTCAGGCTGTTGTGCCAAAAGTCGATCATTTTCTTGGCCGACCCCTGTCGATAAGGCGCGATGACATCCATCAACCACAGCCGATCACCGGCGATCCAGTCTTTGGAAGAAGGAAGGCCGCCTTGCAAAAAATCTGCCTCGGCCTCTTTTGTTAAAAACGCGTAAGTGAGTGCCGCGCGGGGCACATCATCTTGGCGCAAAATGGCAAAGTGGCCGGTATCAACCGCATGTTCTAACGACGCACGCAGCGACGTTACAGACATTGCGTCACTGTTTGGATGGCGCAAGAACAGGAAAGACAGTTCGCCCATTGCCAAAAGCTGTTCTTTGATGGGAAATTCACCGCCTGACGTAATTTCTTTGCGCATTGTCAAATCCTTGCGCTGCATCGTGCAGCACTATTTTGCTCAGAAGAAATCAAAAACAACGGGTTGTGTCAATTGTTTATGATCACGGTTTTTTGGGTCGATTAGGTTATGGACCTTTTCGCGAATTTTTGTTTGCAAACCATTCCAAGAATTGCTCGAGATCAGGAAGGCAGTGAATACAGCAAACGCGGTCATATAAAGAAAACGTGAATGGTAATTGATGTGCCTTTGATTACACTGTTCGCAATTCAAGCCTATGGGAGATAGCACATGAAACATTTTAAAACAGCAATTGCCGGCGTGGCCGTTACCGCACTTTTGGCAGGTGCTGCGATTTCAGGCAGTCATGCCGATCCAGTAACAGAACGCCAAAATATCATGAAAACCTATGGTGCAAGCATGGGTGTTCTGGGTGGGATGGCAAAAGGCAAAATGGCCTATGATGCCGCCAAAGCCAGCGAAGCCGCTGCTGCATTGTTGGCTGCTGCCAGTTCTGATCAATCTGGTTTCTGGGTTGAGGGCACGCAACAAGGTTTCGCTGACACCAGCCGCGCAAAAATTTCCGTTTGGGATATGGCCGATGATTTTGCCGCCAAAGAACAAGGATTGATTGATGCCGCAACAGCAATGAATGCCGCCGCGGGCGAAAGTCTGGCCGCACTTCAAGGGGCAATTGGTGACGTTGGTGGTGCTTGTGCTGCGTGTCACAAGGCGCACCGTGGCCCGAAAAACTAGGGTATGAAACGGCTTCTTTGGCCAGTTTTGATAGTGATTGTATTGGGGTTGGCGGTCTTCGGATTGCTGACCAGTCCTGCGTTTTTGGATGAAACAAGTTTTTTAGAACAAACGGGAAATGCGGATCGCGGTAAAACAGTGTTTGATGCTTCGGGTTGCGCGTCGTGTCACGCGGCTGAGAATGCCGACGAAGAAAGCCATTTGATTTTGACCGGCGGCAAGCGGTTTGACAGCCCATTCGGTACATTCATTGCCCCCAATTTATCCAGCGATGTGGAAATGGGTATTGGTGGCTGGACAGACTATGAAATTGCGAATGCAGTGATCAATGGTGTTGGCCCTCAAAAACAGCATTATTTTCCGGCGTTCCCCTATGCCACATACAATAAAATGACACTCGCTGATTTGGCTGATTTGGTTTCATATCTGCGCGAGCTTCCTGCCAGTGATGTCAAAAATCAGCCGCATGAGGTTTCTTTTCCCTTTAACATCCGGCGCAATTTGGGTGGGTGGAAATTTCTATTCGCGAGCGATGATTGGGTGATGCAGGGCGATTTAAGTGATGAACTGATCCGTGGGCGCTATCTGGTAGAGGCGCTAGGCCATTGCGGTGAATGTCACACGCCACGCAATGCGCTGGGCGGGATGAAACGTGGCAAATGGTTGGGTGGGGCTGCACACCCCAGCGGCAAGGGGCGTATACCAAATATCACACCAGCGGCCCTGGAGTGGGCCAAGGGCGATATTGTTGAATATCTAACATCTGGATTTACCCCCGAATTTGACACTGCTGGCGGCGAGATGGTTGAGGTGGTCGAAAACATGGCACGCTTATCACAAAGTGACCGCGAAGCGATTGCGGCCTATCTATTGGCGCTTCCTTCTGTTGAATGACTTGCCGACCCAAATCAGCGTGCTAAATTGTCGGCATGACTGAAATCGCTGATCTGCCCATTTTGTATTCATTCCGACGCTGCCCCTATGCAATGCGTGCGCGACTGGCTTTGCAATCCAGTGGGCAAAAAGTGGTGTTGCGGGAAATCGTTTTGCGGGACAAAGCGCCCGAAATGTTGATCGCCTCACCCAAAGGTACGGTGCCTGTTCTGGTGGACAATGATATTGTCATTGAACAATCTTTGGACGTGATGCATTGGGCACTGAAAACATCCGATCCAGAAAACTGGCTTTCGATGCCAAGTGAAGGTTCTGCCCTTATTGAACAAGCGGATGGCCCGTTTAAGACATCCCTTGATCACTACAAATACGCCAGTCGTTATGATGACGTTGACGGCGAGGTCGCCCGCGAGGCTGCTTGTGAATTCTTACAAAAATTGAATGCAAAACTAGATGGGCAAGAATACTTGTTTGGGGATGCATCGTGCCTTGCAGATATGGCGATACTACCGTTCGTTCGCCAATTTGCCCATGTAGATCGTGAATGGTTTTGGTCGCAGGACTGGTCACATCTTATTTCTTGGCTGGACCGGTTTTTGGCGTCAGAAAGGTTTGCATCAATCATGACGAAATACCCAAAATGGGTAAGTGGCGATCCGGTGACGGAATTTAACTGAAAAACATCGCTAATTAGGCTTTTACACGACCCTGAATTTCTTGGCTGTCCTCTAAATAATGGAGCGCGCGGAAAAGCCAGTTGATTTCACCAAAGCCCGGCACATCAACCATTTGGGGACATACGTATTCCCAAACAATGTCACCTTCTGGTGTCACCTCAAACAGACATCCCTTGGCGCCTTCACAAATAAGCGTATTTCCGGATGCCAGTCGTTGCGCGCCGCCAATGTGTGGTGAAAAGAACCCTTGCGGGTTGTCTTTGGCCTTATAGGCCCATGCAATTTCTTTTGTTGCGGGATCAATTTCTAGCACCTGTGAAAAGTGCAAGTCCGAAGAATAAACACCATTGGCAAACACCAATATATTGCCGTTTTCCAACTGTTGCGCGTCATGCTGGCCGCTCATAATTACATCTTGTTTGTACCAGATGATCTTATCAGTTTTTGGATCAACAATGAAAATCAAGTTTAATACTTTGCAGCTAATCAGGTAGGTGCCATCGTCAAGGGGGCAGACCGTATTGGTGTGACCACGAGACCAACGATTTGCGTTAGCGTGAAGCGGGAATTTATCGTTGTCCAATTGGGCTAAATCCCATTCCCAAACCAAAGCACCGTTTTCATCAACGACCCGTACCGCCTCGCCATAAAGGCCGCCGGGTGATTCTGAATGAGGGACGCCTCCTTTTACTTGCGCCGCTTCTGATGGTGTCAGTTCGGTAAAGGCCAGATAAGCGGCACCGCCCTGAGGTAATTTGCGGGCATCATGGTGTTGATAGGGATCCAGATGTTCCCAAAGCAAATTTCCATCCCAATCATATTCCCGCATCAATCCGCTGCCTGTTAGGGCGACGCCCTTTCGATTGTCACAGCGTTCATTGATAAACAGATTGCCGTTTGGCAGCAGATAGCACCAATTGGTAAAACCATTCCCAACTTGCCATTCATGAACGACCTCACCCTTATAGTTGATCAATTGAACCTGGCTGCCGCCAATAGGGGCAATCAGAACAAGGCCACGGGTGAATTGGTTGGGGCCGCTAAAAGTAACGCCGGTGTTCAATGTTAACATGCGAAAATAATGTAATATTTGACGGATTAGTCAAGCATTATGAGTGGTCGACAAATACGCGACTTGGGTGCAATTCACCCGCTTTGTACATGCCCACGGCAATCGCTTTGCCTTCGTATGTTGCATAGGCTTCGTCGCCATATTCGGCGGTTGAAGTTAAAACCATCCCCGGGTTGCCATTGCGCAGTTTCACAGCGCCCTCGGCAGTTGTGCGAAGTTCAGGTAAATCTGACAAACCAACCTCTAGCGGCAATAACAGGTGATCAAACTGACCGCGATCCTCGTCAGCTAGGTCAGACAAATGCACAGCGTTTTCTAAATCAAATGGGCCTGACCAAATGCGACGAAGACATTTTACGTGGCCCAAGCACCCAAGAGCTTCGCCCAAATCGCGGGCGATAGAGCGGACATAACCACCCTTGCCACATGTCATTTCCAACGTCACATGATCTGCGTCAGGGCGATCAACAACGCGCAATTCTTCGACCCACAATGGCCGCGCGGCCAATTCTAAATCCTCGCCTGCACGGGCGAGTTTATAGGCGCGTTGCCCGTCGACCTTAACAGCCGAAAACTGTGGTGGTATTTGCATGATTTCGCCACGGAAATCTGCAAGGGCCGCCTCAATCGCGTCGGTGTCAGGACGAAGATCACTGGTATCAATGATTTCGCCTTCTTCGTCATCTGTATTGGTGGCTTGCCCCAAACGAATCGTGAATTCATAGGCTTTCAATGCATCGGTGATGTACGGAATTGTTTTTGTAGCCTCGCCCAGTGCAATTGCCAAAAGGCCCGTTGCATCTGGATCAAGTGTACCTGCATGACCGGCTTTGGCCGCGTCAAACAACCAGCGCACTTTGTTGACCACGGTGGATGAGGTCAAACCTGCTGGCTTGTCCACAATAACCCATCCTGAAACGGCGCGACCTCGGCGTTTACGACCCATGCTTATTCTTCTTCGCTTGTTTCATCGTCATGCTCGTCTGCGACTTTTTGCGTATCGCGCGTCACAGCCTCTTGCGCCAACATACGACGGGTGTCGTCGATACGATCAAAGGTAACGTCGATCAAAAACCGAAGTTCAGGCGAGTGCTTAAGCTTCATTTTCTTTGAAATTACGCGGCGAATTTCATGACGGTTTTTACGCAAAAGGTCCAACGCCTCTTCGGCGCCCTCTCCACCAAGTGGTAAAATGAAGGCAGTTGCGATTTTTAGATCAGGGGATGCGCGAACCTCGCCCACAGTTATGGACATGCGATTTAGGTCGGGATCGTGAATTTCGCCCCGCTGCAATACCTCTGCAAGCGTACGGCGAATGACCTCGCCTACGCGTAATTGACGTTGTGATGGCCCTTGGCCGCTATCTTTTCTATTTTTTACCATGTGCGCCCCTTATGCGGGATGAGAGCCTTTGCCAACCCGATTGGCATTCGATAAAGGGAAGATAACCAAAAAAGGAATAAGTTTCATGTCTGATTTGCCACGTATTGTCATAACAGGGGCCTCTGGTCGTATGGGTCAGATGCTTATCAAGGCTGTCGAGGCCTCTGATCAAGCGACTTTAGGCGGTGTTGTCGAACGCGCTGGGCACGATTGGGTTGGCCGTGATGTGGGTGAGGCGATGGGCGGATCAGCCAATGGCGTGGTCGTTACAGATGATCCCTTGTCGGCATTTGCCAATGCACAGGCCGTGATTGATTTTACGGCACCAGCGGCCACTGTGGAATTTGCAGCATTGGCAGCACAGGCGCGGCTTGTGCATGTTATCGGTACAACTGGCATGGGGCCTGAACATCTGGCCAAACTTGGCCCCGCGGCGCGGCACGCGGTAATTGTGCGGGCCGGCAACATGAGCCTTGGTGTCAATTTGTTAACACAACTGACGCGCAAGGTTGCGGCCGCGTTAGATGCAGATTTTGATATCGAAGTGGTTGAGGCACATCACCGCCACAAAGTTGACGCCCCATCCGGTACCGCTTTGATGTTGGGTGAGGCTGCTGCTGATGGTCGCGGTGTAAATCTTGCTGACGTTTCTGATTCTGGTCGTGATGGCATCACAGGTGCACGCACGCGGGGTGACATTGGGTTTAGCGCCATTCGCGGCGGCGACGTTGTCGGTGAACACGACGTGATTTTTGCCGCTGATGGCGAACGGATTGTGTTGCGTCATCTGGCAACTGATCGAAACATATTTGCCCGTGGCGCCCTGAAAGCTGCCCTTTGGGGCCAAGACAAAAAACCAGGCGAATATGACATGTTGGACGTTTTGGGTTTGAACTAAACCTAAGGCGCCTGAATTTCACCAGGTTGATAAATCGCTCTTGCAATCATTTTGACCACTTCGCCGTGGTCAAAATAGGTTGTGTGAAGCATTGCCTCGTCTAAACCCTCGATTGGCAAGCCATTTAGCAGATCAGCCAGCGATTGCCCGACCACCAATTTGCTAAGTTGATCGCGATGTGTGTCGAAATATTCCGCACGCAACACCTCAACCTCAGCACTCATTTTTGTGGCATGTCTTGAATGTTACGCAATATTGTTGGCCCGTCTTGACCAAACACCACGGCCCGAATGCCGCCCGAAATTCGGTTGTTTGCAAAGTTTGCCAATGGTCCACCAAATAGCCTTCCAATCACCCAGAATATGGCGAACCCGACGATGTAAATGCCTAAAGGTATCAAAAGTAATTTGGTCGGCAGCTGAATGCCCAGATCTTCTGCCCATGATGACTCGGTGATTTCATGAAACAATGTGTATAAAACAAAGATCATGTAGCAACCCAATGACACCATGAAAATGTTGCTAAACAGGGCTGTTAGCGTGCGCCTGATTGTATCCTTTTTGATCAGTCGGTAATGCGTGTTTTCCGCAATCATTAGCGCGTTTATCGCCTCATCGTTTTCATGGCTAATCACATGCCATTTGATAGATGGGTTTGTGGACCTGTTGGAAATCAACACTCGAAACCGAGATCCTTTTCGATTTAGCCAATACAGAACGAAAAGTATTGCGAAGCCAATGACAAAGGCCAAAACACCCAAAACAATAAAAAAGTCACCTGCGCTGGTCAGGACAAAACCAAAATACAAAACGGCGAGAGCAAGCAAGAAGGCGTAAATTTGGCCAATGCAGATGAAAAGCTTTGCAAACCTTCGCAAAAGTGGTGTGCGGCGACCAAAAAATGGCGTGCCGACTGAAACGACGTTTCGCACGTTCGCTAGGGCTGCCTCTGATTTTTTCTTGTTCGCATAAAGTGCATTAGAGACGATATTCCCACCGTGCGAATGAGCAATAATGTCGATTTGGTTGTATTCTTTAGACAGTGGGGCAAGAAATTCAATCAACGCTTTTGTAGCAGCTTCGCGATAAAGGAAGCTGTTTTCACCACTCCAGATAAATTCGTGGATGTCCGCAGGTTTGGTATTATGAGGGTTTTCGCCAATCAAGCTTTCACAAAAGGTGGAATTTTTTTCCCACCACCGAGGTTTTATTTCGTTGCGATCCCCAGCCCATGTTCCATGCACAGTTACAATCGCGCGTGCGGCGCCACTTTTGCTCGTCATAAAAGTCTTCCCTAAAATACTTTTGGGAAAGTTTGGCGGTTTAGATCAGAATTTCAAGTTTTTTCGTCGCAAAAGGGCGCGTTAAAAATCGACCGCGATGCCCTTTTTTTCCCAATCGCCATAACGCACGGGTTCTGGGCCTTCACGACCACCCAATTCCAATGGCAATTCCTTTGCTTTCGCCTTCTTGCGACGTTCTTCAGCCTCAGCCAATGCGCGTTTGGCGGCAGGGGGTAGGTTGGTATCAGAAGCGTCGGTCATGTTTTTTCCTAGCGAAGTGATCAAGCCACGAAAGCGGCTTTTACTTGTGGTGCGTGGTCCCTTGATATACCGCAAGGGCAAACGAGGACAAGGATAAGACGATGAATGATGCACCAAAACCCAAAGAAGGATTGATTGCCCGCCGTGCCGCGGTGCGCCTAATTGATGAGGTTTTGGAAAACCAACGTCCCTTAACCGATCTAACATCAAACTTTCGCGCCTTGCCAGCGGCGGACAAAGCGCGCGCTATGCGTTTGGCGATGACCACGTTGCGTAATGTTGGTCGTGCCGATCAAGTGTTGATCCCATATTTGCGCAAACCGCCTTTGGGGACGGTAATGAATATCCTTCGATTGGCTGTGACAGAGATTTGCCACGAAGGCGCGCAAGATTATGCTGTTGTGGATTCTGCCGTGGCGATGACGCGAAAGTTGCGAAATTCATCACATTTTGCTGGATTGGTAAATGCTGTGTTACGTAAAGTTGCCCGTGATGGTCAGGCCGCTTGGGACAAAGAAACTGATACCGAACTGCCGGACTGGATCCGCCTGCCATTGATCAAAGCTTATGGCATGAAAGGCATTGAATCGATTGAGGCCGCGCACGCAGCCCCACCACCAGTTGATTTGACCTTCAAGAATGCGCCGACTGAGGGTCTTGTTGGCGAAATGTTGCCTAATGGCAGCATGCGTTTGTCGGACAGTGGCCAGATTTCCATTTTGCCAGGTTTTGAGACAGGTGACTGGTGGGTTCAAGATGCCGCTGCTACCTATCCAGTGTTGGCGCTGGCCGCCCAAAAGGGCGAGCGCGTGTTGGATATGTGTGCCGCGCCAGGAGGTAAAACAATGCAAATGGCGGCAAGTGGGGCCCATGTTACCGCTGTGGACCAATCGGCTGAACGCCTAAAGTTGGTGCATGAAAACCTCGCCAGAACCGGTTTGGATGCCGAGGTTGTTGTGGCCGATGCATTTGATCTAACCGAAGGCGGGTATGATGCGATTTTGCTTGATGCGCCTTGTTCTGCAACGGGTACTTTGCGCCGCCACCCTGATTTACCGTTTGTGAAAGATGGCAAAGACGTCGGTGCCATTGTGGCGTTACAGGGCCGGATGTTGGACCACGCGCTGACATTGCTAAAACCGGGTGGACGCATTGTGTACTGCACCTGTTCCTTATTCCCGCAGGAAGGTGAAATTCAGGTACAGACTGCGCTTGAGCGCCACAAAGGGTTGAAGGTTCTTGAACCAGATACATCCATTGGCGGTCTTGACCCTAAATGGCGCACCTCAGAAGGGGGTTATCGTCTTCGTCCCGATTTTTGGGCGGATAAAGGCGGAATGGACGGCTTCTATTTTGCTGTCCTTAGCTTTTGACGGTGACACATCAAATCTGGCGGGTTAGACTGCTTTAAAAACCTGAGCAGATAAAAAATTGTAAACCCACATGGCACCAAATAATGCCTCTTTTCCACCAAGGGCCGATGGTTGGCCCACACGACGGGTGCGCTTTGCGAACCGGTTGCACGCACGCCTAAGTGCGTTTTCAAAACCTGCCACAGCCTTTCTTTCACAACCAGAACCCCGGACCATTGGTTCGTTTGCCCGTGGCAAGCAACTGACAGCTGGCAATTTCATGTTTGCTGGCCATTTGGTTGAACATGGCGATGAAAGTATTTGGGACATCAAGGCACCAAGCCCCGCGTTTGATCAATCAATGCATGGGTTTGCTTGGCTTGATGATTTGGCGGCCGTTGGTGATTTACCAGCACGCGCCGCTGGTCAAAGTTGGGTTTTGGAATGGATTGCCAAGTTTGGTCGTGGTTCTGGACCGGGGTGGACACCTGATTTAACAGGTCGACGTTTGATCCGCTGGATCAATCATGCACTTATGTTGCTAAACGGGGCCGAAAAAGAACAATCTGAGGAATATTTTTTATCCCTAGGACAACAGACGATTTTTCTATCACGTCGCTGGGCTAGTGCATCCCCGGGTTTACCGCGGTTTGAGGCATTAACAGGGCTAATTTACGCGGGTTTAGCCCTAAAAGGGATGGACCGACACGTGCGGCCCGCAATGCGGGCACTTGCGGTTGAATGTCAGTCACAAATTGATGCCGAAGGCGGCATTCCGACTCGCAATCCAGAAGAATTGCTAGAGGTGTTTACATTGCTGACGTGGGCCGCGGCTGCTTTGTCTGAAAGTGGTCATATGGCCATGAAGGAACATCTGTTGGCCATTGAACGCATCGCGCCTACCTTGCGTTCATTGCGTCATGCCGACGGTGGATTGGCACGGTTCCATGGTGGTGGTCGCGGTCTTGAGGGGCGTTTGGATCATGCCTTGGCCGCATCTGGTGTGCGCGCAACCGCAAATACGGGTCTGTCTATGGGGTATGCTCGAATTGGTGGCGGGCGAACAAGCGTGATTATCGATGCCTCACCGCCGCCCGCTTTAGAGGCGTCGCATCAAGCACACGCCAGCACATTGGCGTTCGAATTAACATCTGGCCGCCGTCCACTTATTGTGAATTGTGGGTCAGGCATTTCGTTTGGCGAAGAGTGGCGACAGGCAGGACGCGCAACACAAACCCATTCAACCTTGTCGATTGAGGGATTTTCATCCTCTCGCCTTGGGTCAAAACGCTTGGTACGGGGCATTGAAAGTGAACTTTTGGTGGAAACGCCAAAAAATGTCCGTGTACAGCAATCCAAGGGGCCAGATGGAATGTCCATCCTTATGGGCCAAGATGGGTATGTTGATACCCATGGTTTGACCCATATTCGTCGATTGGATTTGTCAAATGATGGGCGAATGTTGTCGGGTGAAGACACGCTTGGTGCGCTGAACGACAATGAAAAGCGAAGATTTGAAATGTATTTGAATCGAGTCTCAATCGAAGGTGTGCCGTTTCATATTCGTTTCCACATTCATCCTGATGTCGAAGCAGGGTTGGATTTAGGGGGGCGAGCGATTTCACTCGCGCTAAAAAGCGGTGAGGTTTGGGTTTTCCGTCGTGAAGGCCCATCCAAGATGACATTGCAAAGCGGTGTTTATCTAGAGGCAGGGCGACTGAAACCCCGCACTGCGCAACAAATTGTACTGTCTTCGACCGTCACTGATTATGCCCATCAAGTAAATTGGACACTGGCCAAGGCACAAGACACGCCATCGAATATTCGTGATCTGAACTAGGGTTTTTCTCTATTCCGAATCCGTTAAATTGTGTTTTGGATCGTAAAAAGATGTTGACCTATGGGGTGATTTTCGGGTTTTAGTGTCGATATAGATTGAATTGTTGAAGCGGATCGAACCGAATTTTTAATTCCCAGTGAAAATTTTAGATCTTCAAGAAATTGTGTAATTAACTAAGGTCTGGATTTTATGTGACGTGAAATTTTTTTCAGAAACCAATTGTTTTGCTCATTTTGGGTTGTCTTTTAATTCTAGTTGGGTTGATTTGTTTTCTGTATTTTGATCCGAAGCTGTTTCTATATAAACTCCTTTTTGGCGTATTCCTCGAGATAGGCTTTGCTTTGGTCATCGCGGTTTCCGTTGGCGTTCTTTTAGAAAAAACTGCAAGGGATGAATACACGGAGTTCGCTCAAGAAAAATCGAAGGAGATGAGTAGAAATGTTTTTGGCTATCTCTATGGCGTGCACTTACCAAAAAATTCTTTTGAGGTTCTTGAAAAATACGTTTTTGATGTCCCAGTAATTAAGACACGACAGATTCTAAATTATACCTTACCAGACATTCATGAAGACGATCAAATTTGGATTGAAATGCAAGGCGAATACGAGTATACTGTTAAAAATATTTCAGATAAAACAGTACCTTACGACGTAAAATTCTATGTTTCAGAGCCGACGGAACCAGTTTCTGAACAAGGAAGAAACTTAGGATTACAGTCTTTATCAATTGATCGTAAAAATATACCGACAGAAGATTTTGATGATCTCGATGAAGCTGGAGAAGATGAAATAGGTATCAAACGATACAAGAAGCCCATTCAGTTGTTGTCCCAGCAGGAAGTCGAGGTGCGCGTAGTGTTTACCCAACTTAAACGAGTTATGGATAATGATTTATACCAAACGTCATGTGTTACCGAGAACCTTACCCTAAAACTCCGGTTTGATCCTGAACATTATAACGTCTTTTTGGAACCAGTGCATCCTCAGGGAAAATGGGATACTGAACAAAAAGCAACGCACGGTGATAAATGCACAACGGTGACCATTAACGCGCCGTTGATGCCCCAGAACGGGGCGTTTATGTGGTGGCAGCCAAAGGTCGAAGACGTACAAGCGGAGAATTTTGAAGTTGACAACAAACCTGTTCAGGAGGAAGCTAAACTCAAATAATGGAAACACCTAAAATGCGTGCGTTAATGTGAATTTTGTTTCAACTTCACACTTTCGCCTTGTAAAAAACCAAAATGCGTCTAAATGGCGTGTAAGTATAAAATTTCGCTAGACAGGAGATAAACATGAAACGTCTTAAGTTTTTTGGAACGGGTGGCGGCACAGGCTGTTAAGCTGTAGTCGTACAAACATCTAGCTGAAAAGCCTCGCTTGCGCGGGGCTTTTCATTTTTTGAACCATTTTCTTTTGTTCATTCGGTCGCTATTCGCCGCACCCTGCACCCATTGCACCTCGTCATTGCGCGACATATGGGGTGCATGCCACAGCAAAAAACAGGATTTTTTCGAAAAATGACCGATATTGTGCCCGTTCGCCGCGCCTTGCTTTCCGTATCTGATAAAACTGGGTTGATTGATCTCGCCAAAAACCTTGCCTCTCGGGGGATTGAATTGCTTTCAACAGGTGGTTCAGCCAAGGCAATCCGCGATGCCGGATTGGAAGTGCGGGATGTGGCTGATGTCACAGGTTTTCCGGAAATGATGGACGGTCGAGTGAAAACGCTTCATCCGATGGTGCACGGCGGTTTGCTGGCGCTTCGTGACAATGCGGACCACCAAAAGGCGATGCAGGATCACGGGATCAACGCAATCGACTTGCTGGTGGTGAATTTATATCCGTTTGAAGAAACTGTCGCCAAAGGCGCCGATTACGAGACATGTGTTGAAAACATCGACATTGGCGGCCCTGCGATGATCCGCGCCGCCGCCAAAAACCATGGTTTCGTGAATGTTGTTGTAGATGTGCAAGATTATGACGCGTTGATTGCCGAGATGGATGCCAATGATGGTGGTACATCTATGGCCTTCCGCCAAAACCTGGCCCAAGTCGCCTATGCCCGTACCGGTGCGTATGATGCGGCTGTTTCCACTTGGATGGCTGATGCACTGGGTAATGCAACACCACGGCGTCGTGTGGTTGCAGGTACTTTGTCACAAACGCTTCGCTATGGCGAAAACCCACATCAAGACGCAGCGTTCTATCTGGATGGTTCTGTGCGCGAAGGTGTCGCCACAGCAAAACAGCATCAAGGCAAAGAGCTGTCTTATAACAACATCAATGACACGGACGCAGCGTTTGAATTGGTTGCTGAATTTGATCCAGCTGATGGTCCTGCTGTTGCCATTATCAAACACGCAAACCCTTGTGGTGTAGCGCGTGGCGCGACATTGGCCGAAGCATACAGTCGCGCATTTGATTGTGATCGCACATCGGCGTTTGGTGGCATCATTGCCCTTAATCAGCCGCTGGATGGTGCCACTGCCCGCGAGATCGTTAACATTTTCACCGAAGTTGTCATCGCGCCGGGCGCCGATGACGAAGCGCGTGAAATTTTTGCCGCCAAAAAGAATTTGCGTTTGCTGACCACCGGCGGTTTGCCTGACGTGCGCACCAGTGCCATGACGATGCGTCAGGTTTCTGGCGGATTTCTAGCGCAGAACAAAGACAATGGGTTCATTACACGTGATGATCTAAAAGTGGTTACCAAAATCCAACCAACAGATGCGCAGATCGACGATATGCTGTTTGCTTGGAAAACCGCAAAACACGTTAAATCAAATGCAATCGTTTATGTGAAAGACGGCGCAACAGTTGGCGTTGGCGCGGGCCAAATGAGCCGCGTTGACAGCACACGGATCGCGGCGCGCAAAGCCCAAGATATGGCCGAAGCGATGGGTCAAAGCGAAAGCCCAACAATAGGTTCGGTTGTTGCCTCAGATGCGTTTTTCCCATTTGCTGACGGTTTGTTGACAGCCGCCGAAGCGGGCGCGCGCGCAATAATTCAACCAGGTGGTTCCATGCGCGACGATGAAGTGATAAAAGCAGCCGACGAGGCCGGTTTGGCCATGGTTTACACTGGTATGCGGCACTTCAGGCACTAGGTTTTTATGCGTATTTTTCTCCCCACTTTGTTGATCGCCTTTGTTCTGGATCAAGCCAGTAAGTATGGTGTGATGTATGGCATGGGCTTGCGTGAAAAGCTGGCGATTGAGGTTTTACCCCCGATCTTGAATTTTCACATGGGTTGGAACACAGGCATCAATTTCGGCATGCTAGGTGGTGGTGAAGAAAACAATCGTTGGGTGTTGGTTGCCCTCTCTTTGGTCATATCGATGGGATTGTTCCTTTGGGGGCGGCGCAACTTTAATCAAACCAAAGATTGGGCATTTGCCGGATTGATCATCGGCGGAGCCTTAGGAAATGCACTGGATCGCGTTGTTTTTGGGGCTGTTGCGGATTTTCTGAACGTCACTTGTTGTGGCTTTCAGAACCCATATATCTTCAACGTCGCCGACATTTTTATCTTTGCCGGGGCGATTGGGTTGATCTTTTTTCATGCAGAAAAAGATGAAGCGAAATAACTTACGTGACGGGGCCTTAATGATCGGTTAAACCGATAGGCAACCGAGCAAAGGAGAGCTTGATGCGGGCGGCAAGACTTGGACTGGTATCATTGATTGTGGCTACGATGGCCTTAACTGCCTGTGGGCGGAACAAAGAGCCGAGTTTGATGAATATTAGTGCTACAAAATCCACGCCAGATGAGTTTGCGATTTTGCCGAATAAGCCGATCACACAGCCAAAAAACTATGCTGAATTGCCGGCCCCTACGTTGGGTGGCAGCAATCTGGTTGATCCAACACCGCGTGCTGACGCAGTAAAGGCTCTGGGCGGTAACCCTAAGCGATTGGTTGCTACTGGTGTCGCCCGTGGTGATCAAGGCGTTTACAATTACGCCACACGTTACGGTGTTGCTGGTAATGTTCGTGAACAGCTGGCCGCAGAGGATTTGGATTTTCGCCGTCGCAATAATGGTAAAGTTCTAGAGCGCTGGTTCAACGTAAACGTCTATTATTCTGCCTACAAAAAGCAATCCTTGGATCAATATGCCGAATTGGAACGTTTCCGCAAAGCAGGCATTCGCACACCATCTGCACCGCCTGAAGGCTATCAAGCACCAGAATAATCAGTAACCATTGCTCACATCTTCGTTTGACCGCTTGCACCTTTTGCAAAGCGACTTAGGTTCTGTTTAACAACCACGAAAGAGGTAAGCTTTGAAACACATTTTTGCCGCGCTGATTTTATCCGTAATTGCAGCGCCACTAAGTGCCCAAGATAACGTAAAATCATTTACATTGGCCAATGGAATGGAGGGTGTCGTGATCGAAGATCACCGCAGCCCCGTCGTGGTTAATATGGTCTGGTATCGCGCAGGCGCTGCCGATGAGCCACGCGGTAAATCTGGTATCGCGCATATGTTGGAACACTTGTTGTTCAAAGGTACAGAAAATTTGGCACCTGGTGAGTTTTCTAAAACCGTTGCTGCAAATGGGGGCAGCGACAATGCTTTCACTGCGAAAGATTACACAGCATATTTTCAACGGGTCGCGGCGGATCGATTAGAACTGATGATGAAAATGGAAGCTGATCGGATGCGCAATCTGCGAATTTCCGAAGAAGATGTTTTGACCGAACGCGATGTCGTTCTAGAGGAACGGAATCAACGTACAGATAGCGACCCTAGTGCGTTGTTTGGCGAACAAAGAACAGCCGCACAGTATTTGAATCATCCTTATGGTATTCCGATCATCGGCTGGCGACACGAGGCCGAAAAATTGTCACGTGCGGATGCCTTGGCGTTTTACGAAACCTATTATTCGCCCAACAATGCTATTTTGGTCGTCGCGGGCGATGTAACGACGGCGGATGTTCAGGCCCTAGCAGAGAAACACTTTGGGCCGCTTGAACCCAGCTTAGATTTGCCAGTTCGAGCGCGTGTTTTGGAACCGCCACATCTTGCCGAACGTCGTTTGAAATTTTCAGATGAACGCGTTGCGCAACCGTATATTATCCGCAGCTATTTAGCACCAGAACGCAATGCCGGTGAGCAATCCGAAGCGGCGGCTTTGACCATTTTGGCGGAATTATTAGGCGGCAGCAGTCAAACATCCTTTTTGGGGAAACGCCTGCAATTCGACGAACAAATCGCGGTCTATTCATCTGCGTTTTATTCAGGCCAAAGCTTGGATGCGACGACATTTGGCTTGGTCGTTGTGCCGGCAGCAAATGTTTCATTACAAGACGCCGAAGACGCTCTTGATCGTGTTGTCGCGGAATTTTTAGAACAACCGATCAATCAGGAACAGATGGGCCGGATCAAACAACAAATAAAGGCCAGCGAAATTTACGGACGTGACAGCCTTCGCGGTTTGGCGAATTCATATGGCTCAGCGTTAACGCAGGGTTTGACATTGAAAGATGTTGCCGCATGGCCCGAGGTTCTGGCCGCTGTCACCGAAGAAGATATCAAAGCCGCTGCAGCCAAAGTATTTGATCGTCGTCAGGCGGTAACAGGCTGGTTAATGCGTAAAGGAGAAGAGCAATGAGAATATTCTTAACCGCGCTTAGCACCCTAATTTTAATTCCACTTTCGGCATTGGCTATTGATATTCAAGAAGTGAAATCAAAAGGTGGCTTTACTGCATGGTTGGTCGAAGAACACTCAATTCCCTTTGTATCAATCGACATCTCGTTCAAGGGCGGGGCTTCTCTTGACCTGCCAGGAAAACGCGGCGCCACAAACCTGATGGTAGGCTTGTTGGAAGAAGGTACGGGCGACATGGATGCCCGTGATTTTGCGGCTGCTGCCGAAGGTCTGGCTGCTAGTTTTGGATTTGATGCCTATAACGACAGCGTCAGCATCAGTGCCAAAATGTTGACCGAAAACCGCGATCAAGCTGTGGCTTTATTGCGTCGAGCCCTGATTGAACCGCGTTTTGATCAAGTTTCGATTGATCGCGTTAAATCACAAGTTCAATCAATTATTTTGTCAGACAGCAAAAATCCAGAAGATATTGCCTCGCGCGCATTCAGCGCCGCGGCGTTTGGCGATCATCCATACGGATCGGGTTTAAATGGTACTGAAGAAAGTGTTGAGGGCCTTAACCGTGATGATTTGATCGCAGCCCATCACAATGCCATGGCGCAAGATCGCATATTCATTGGGGCCAGTGGTGACATAACGCCAGATGAATTGGCAGCGTTGTTGGATGATCTTTTAGGTGACTTACCAGCGGTTGGTGCGCCGATGCCGAAGCAGGCGGAATATCAACTGACGAATGGTGTGACCGTAATTCCTTATGAAACACCGCAATCAGTTGCTGTTTTTGGGCATCAAGGAATTGAACGTCATGATGATGATTTCTTTGCCGCTTTCATTTTGAACCATGTCTTTGGTGGGGCTGGTTTCGAAAGCCGCTTAATGAGTGAAGTACGCGAAAAACGAGGCCTGACATATGGAATTGGTTCAAGCCTATATTCTCTGGATCATGGCCAACTTTTCATCGGGCAGGTTGCATCCTCGAATGATCGCATGGCCGAGGTAATCACTGTTGTCACAGATGAATGGACGCGTATGGCGGAAAGCGGTTTGACAGCTGAGGAATTGTCAGCGGCAAAAACCTTTCTGACTGGTGCGTATCCGTTGCGATTTGACGGCAATTCACGGATTGCAGGTATTCTGACAGGCATGCAATCAACAGGTTTGGACATCGCCTATCCTGATACCCGCAATGATAAGGTGAACGCTGTAACCTTGGCAGATATTGCACGGGTTGCAAAACGCCTAATGCGGCCCGAAGATTTGCGATATGTGGTCGTAGGTCAACCCGACAACGTTGAGAACACAGATTAACCAAATGCTAGCAACACACGCGGTTCGGCGTAGTCGAATCGCGCGTGTTGTGCTAAATCCTGTGGTATGAATGCTGCCAACCCCAACATAACCACCAAACAGCCGCAAATTCGTCAATTAGACGAAGCCGCTGTGAACCGCATTGCGGCGGGTGAGGTTGTGGAACGTCCTGCCTCTGCGGTTAAAGAATTGGTTGAAAACGCGATTGATGCTGGGGCCACACGCATTGACGTGTCATATGCCGCTGGTGGTAAAAACCTGATCCGCGTTGTTGATGATGGTCACGGGATTACGGCCGATGAATTGCCGCTGGCTTTGTCGCGCCATGCCACGTCAAAAATTGACGGCAGTGATTTGTTAAATATTCACACTTTTGGTTTTCGCGGCGAGGCATTGCCATCGCTTGGCGCTGTTGGCCGTCTAAGTTTGGTTTCTCGCGCAATCGGATCTGACAGCGCATTTGAAATTTCGGTAAACGGAAGTATTCAAAGCCCCGTAAAACCCGCAGCCCTTACAAAGGGAACAATTGTTACGCTGGCCGATTTGTTTTACGCAACACCGGCTCGTTTGAAATTCATGCGCACAGATCGTTCCGAAGCGCAGGCAATTTCTGACGTGATAAAACGATTGGCCATGGCTGAACCACATGTTGGATTTACACTAAGGGATGTAAGCGAAGGCGGACAAGGGCGCGTTGTTTTGCGACTTGATGCGGAGCAAGGCGATTTTTTTGATGCATTGCATTCAAGGCTGAAACGTCTTTTGGGGGCTGATTTTGCCGCCAATGCTCTTCGCATTGAGGCCGAACGCGAAGGACATACATTAACAGGATACGCCGCACTGCCGACGTATTCGCGTGGTACTTCTGTTGCGCAATTCCTGTTTGTGAATGGGCGACCCGTTAAGGATCGTTTGTTGATTGGTGCGTTGCGTGGGGCATATGCAGATTTTCTGTCACGCGATCGCCATCCGGCGGTTGTATTGAACATTTCCTGTGATCCTGCGCGCGTGGACGTAAACGTACATCCCGCCAAATCCGAGGTTCGTTTTCGTGATCCTGGTCTTGCGCGTGGTTTGATTGTATCGGGCCTAAAGCACGCGCTTGCAGGGGCCGGACATCGCGCCTCTACAACGGTTGCAGACGCAACGCTGGGGGCATTCACCCAAGAGCCTGTGCAAGGCCGAGTGTATCAAATGGATCGGCCATCATCCAGTGCCATTGGGCGTTCGTTTGCCATGCAATCGCTGGATAGTTCATTTGGTTTCGCCGAGGCCAATCCAGATTTTAATGCCACTTCAGCCCGTGTCGAAATGGCCGAAGCAGCACCCGAATTGCTTGATCGTCCTTTGGGCGCGGCGCGGGCGCAAGTGCATGAAAACTATATCGTAGCACAAACACGCGATGGGATGATTCTGGTTGACCAACATGCCGCGCATGAACGTTTGGTTTATGAAAAACTAAAAAACCAAATGGCGGAAAACGGCGTCGCTGCACAGGCTTTGTTGATCCCTGAAATTATTGAATTGTCTGTCGGCGACCGTGATCTAATTTTGGAAATGGCTGGCGATTTAGCAGCCTTGGGTTTGGAAATGGAACCCTTTGGCGGCACAGCAATTGCCATCCGCGCAACGCCGGCTGTTTTGGGTGAAGTCAATGCCGCTGCAATGATACATGATGTATTGGATGAATTGTCAGATCAGGGCGAAAGCCGTTCTTTGCGAGAACGAATAGAGGCTGTGTTGTCCCGCATCGCTTGCCATGGCTCCATCCGCTCTGGCCGCCGTATGCAAGCCGATGAAATGAACGCACTGTTGCGCGAAATGGAGGCGACGCCCCATTCCGGTCAATGCAACCACGGCCGCCCCACCTATGTAGAACTGAAATTAGCAGATATTGAACGATTGTTTGGACGTACGTGATGATGATTAACGGTGAAGTGTATGATCTAACGGATCCTTTAGTGCTGGGTGTTTTGCTTGGCGCCGCGGTAATCTTGTTGTTGTTGATCCTGTTGATTGTTGCAATCAAGCGTACGGGGCGTTCGGCATCTGTTACAGAACAACTGGCTGCAAATATGGGTCGTCTGAACGCCGACCTTCAAACACTTGGCGCAGGACAGCAGCAATTGGCAGGCAACCTACAAAGCGTGTCTGATACACAAGCAAATGCCCAAGTTCGTTTGATACAAACAATGGAAACGCGACTGGCGGATGTGCAAACAGGGATGAACGACACATTGCATGCCAATGCGATGAAATCCGCCCATGCATTGGCGGAAATGCAAGAACGGATGAAAGAATCCCTGCACGGGAATTCGGTGAAAACGACCACGTCACTAACACAGTTGCAGGAACGATTAGCGACCATTGATAAGGCGCAAACAAACATCGAAAAGCTGTCGGGTGATGTGCTTAGCCTACAGGATATCTTGTCCAACAAACAAACTCGTGGGGCTTTTGGTGAAATCCAACTGAATGACATCGTTACCAAAGCGTTGCCATCTGACGCCTATTCATTTCAGGCAACGCTTTCTAACGGCAAGCGTGCGGATTGTCTGATCCACTTACCAAACCCACCGGGTCCGATTGTGATCGATGCAAAATTCCCACTGGAGGCCTATGAAGCATTGGTTCGGGCCGAAACCAAAGAAGATGCCGCACGGGCGTTAAGCGGGTTGCGCAACGCGGTTAAGGTTCACATCAAGGATATTTCCACCAAATATTTGATCGATGGTGAAACCGCAGATGGTGCGCTGATGTTTTTACCTTCCGAGGCTGTTTATGCCGAATTGCATGCGCGTTTGCCCGAAGTGGTACGTGAAGGTTTCGCCGCCCGCGTATGGATCGTTTCACCGACGACTTGTATGGCCACACTTAACACAATGCGGGCAATTTTGAAGGATGCGCGGATGCGTGAACAAGCCGGTGAAATTCGCAAGACGCTGTCGATGGTGCATCGTGATGTTGAACTGGTGGTGGAACGTGTCGGCAAATTGCAGACCCATTTCAAACAGGCGCAAACTGACATTGATGGCATAGGCACGGCGGCGGAACGCGCCGGAAAGCGGGCCGCAAAACTTGATAACTTTGATTTTGAAGAGGTTGGCGGCGCTGAAAATGTCGTCCCACTTCCGACGAAAGGCGCATAGTATGGCAACCCCCGAAGAACGCATGATGGAAAACCTGTATTGGTGGGGGGTGCCAACGCTGTTTCGGTGTGAACATGACACTGATCCAGCCAATTGCGATATTGGTTTGGTTGGCGTGCCACATTCATCGGGCAACGGGACAACCGAAAAAGATCAACATTTAGGTCCGCGTGCTGTGCGCAATGTTTCAGCCACAGCGCGACGGGTGCATATGGATTTTGGGTTTGACCCTTGGGAAGGCACAAAAATCAATGATCTGGGTGACGTTCCATTGCCAGAGGCGAATGACAACGAGGCATCCATTCAACGTATCACTGATTACTTTGCACGCCTTGATGCGGCGGGTACGCGTCCAATTTCTATCGGTGGGGATCATTCCATTACCGGCGGCATCGTTCAGGCGTTGGGCGGCGGAAAACTGGCGGGTGGCGAACCCATTTCATTTTTGCATATTGATGCGCATACGGATGTTTTTGCCAAGGTGCCGCATTTCCTAGGGGCGAAAAAGTCAGCCGCACATTGGGGGGCTTATCTAGCAGACCAAGGACAGGTTGATCCGAAAACCAGCATGCAAATCGGTATCAGAGGCAATCCGCGTACGATGGATTGGCTGCAGCCCAGTTATGATTATGGCTATAATGTTGTCACGATGAAAGATTTTCGCCGTCGCGGATTGGCGGATGTGATTGCCCAAACAAAAGAAGTTCTAAATGGACGCCCCGTTTACATCACCTTTGATTTAGACAGTTTTGATCCCACCGTTGCACCCGGTGTCTCTAACCTAGAACCAGGCGAGCGAGGGTTTCAAGTCGATGAGGCCATGGAACTTATCCGCGCAACACGCGGCATGAACATCGTTGGTGGCGACGTGGTTTGCCTTATGCCAACACGGGATAACTCAAACATGATTACGGCACGCACGGCGGCTGCGGTTATGTTTGAGATGGTGGCGTTGATGGCGGAACGCAAAAGCTAAAGTACGTTGTCTACTTAATGTGGGCTTCGATATAGTTGCGCAATTCCTGTGCCTCGTGGCGGGCATCTCGTAAACCTTCCATGGCGGCGGTTAACTCTGCCTCGGTTTGGGTCAACTGGTTCGTTAATTCGCGTTCGCGATTGTTCACGTAATCAATCGCTTGGTCGCGTACTTCTTCGGCCTCGTGCAAAGCTTGCGCCATTTTATCCAGCTCGCCCATGTCTGATTGATTGACGCGGGTAAAGCGGCTGAGGGCCCAGAATGCGAACCATCCAAGTGCAAAAGCAACGAACAGGATGATCGCAATCGTTATGATGAATTCGCTTCTATTCATTTTCTGTTTCCGTTGTTTCTGGTTCAGATGTTTTGGTGGCCGTGGTTTCGGCCTCACCCTCGGATGTTTCTTTCACAAGCACAAATTCAATGCGGCGGTTTTCTTCGCGGCCTTCTTCAGTGCCATTGTCAGCAATCGGAACCGTTTCACCATAGCCCTTAGCGGTTAAGTTGCTGGTCAAAACGCCACGAGCCAGCAATCCATTTAAAACGGCGTCGGCACGCTGTTGGCTAAGGTTTAGGTTCATGGTTTCGCGACCTTGGCTGTCTGTGTGGCCGCCGATTTCCATGGCGACCTCGCTACAGCCCTGAAAAGCTTCTGTTAGCTTATCAATCGTCGAAAGTGATGTTGCCTCGATGTCAGCTGCCCCGGGTGCGAAGGCGATTTTTCTAGAGGCAAGTGCGGTAGAGATGTTCGTGATGCATACCTCTGGTGATTTTGGTGCATCTTCTGGCAGTGGTGGTTCAACATAGGTGATATTCAGACGGTAATTTTGACCTTCGCCCAATTTTTCACCCAACAAACGCGCCACATCATCATTGACGGTTTCAACATGACTTTCGCCCTTTAGTTCAACAAATTCGGGTTGAACGATTAAAACGCCATGGGTCAACATCGACATCGCCTCGACGCCTGCAAGAACACGCAAGGCCCATCCATCTGGTAGATCGGTGTCTAAGCGCGTGGCTGAATATACTGCGTCGGCACCAAAGCGCGCTTGGGCAAAGCTGGTGACGGTGGATTGCTGTCGCTCGTCCGCTAGACGTCCACGTAATTGTACTTGGCCCTCGGGACTCTTGGTGGCGAAAAATTCGATTAATGCTGGATCAGAGCCGGTGCCATCAAGAACGACGACCTTTGGCAAAACAGCATCAAGTGAAAACACCTCGGGCAAGGCCGCTTTTAGTTCGCCAACGACACGGTCAAAATCGGCCTCTGGTGTTGTGTCCAAGGCGACCAAAGAAACATCTGCATCAGAATAAGTGATTGTGCCGCCGCCAAGTTCAGCAAGTTTTTCGATTCCAATTTTAACAGCCGCTGACCAAGTGGGTGAAGGAACCCCCAGCCCGATGGTACAAGACTGCGTGCTGTCGGCGCCTGCAGATAACGCCGCGCTCAGAATTTCATTACGCGCTTTGGCTGTATCAGCGGCGCATGTGTCAAATGTAAAACCCGCATGGTCTATAGAAAATCTAGTAGTAAATGGCGTGATTACTGGGCGCGGTGCATTGATATTTAAAACCAAGGCAACCTTGCTAGGTGCGTTTTTGCGCAGGTTGGTTTCAAAGTTTTCTTTTTCTTCTTTGCTGTCGGTAATGGCGGTGACAGCAATGCGGTTAGCTGAAATCGAAATTTTTGAACGATTCAATTGTTCCAATGCCTCAAGTCCAAAGGCTAATGAGACATTCCAGTTTTCAGGCGCGGCGTAGTCAGCCGTTTCCAAAAGATCGGTGACTTTGGTGCCACCTGCCATTTCGGAAATGGCCGTCAAAATTGTTTGTCTATCGGTGCTAGCAGGGATCAGCCCGATGACGGATACGCCATCATTATTGCGCAATATCTCAACCGAGAACCTGGGCGGGGCCGACAGATTTTGGTCCTGTACTTTCATGGCATCCTGAACGCGGTCTGGGTCCACAGCACTGCCGGCAAGGGTAAGAGCGCGGAAACGATTTGCTTCATTTTCAGCGGTGCCCTCCAGACGCAACTGCAAGCCATCAACCGAAACATTGACCCATTCATAACCTTGCAGGGTCATTACCCGTTCTACCGCCGATTTTGAGCGGCTTTCGACCCAATTCGCAGCCAAATAGGCCGCTGAAAAAGCGAGGCCTGCTGCGAGGATAAAGAGGGCTAGACCCAGTATTCGTTTTCGAGAAACCATGCGGTGGTTCTGCTCCGGTATATTATTGCCTGTAATCGTCTATACGGTGATTGAATGTGTTTCAATCAAACTAACAGGCTGACGGCAAGAAATAGCGTGACGATCAAACCTGTGTTGCGACCCGCGCGGAAAATAGACAGACAACTTTCGGGGTCGGAGATATCCAGTCGTTTCATAAGTGACATCATGTGCCACCCCATTGCCCAAGGCGCAATCAAGGCGATTAAGGTGGTTGGCAAGCTGGCGTTCTGCGTGGCCAAGAGGATTGCAAACCCTAACAAAATGACTGTTGTCGTCAAAAATAAATTTAGCCATTTGGGAGAGTTTTCACCAAACAATCGTGCGGTTGATTTAACACCGATTAAGGCGTCGTCTTCTGTGTCCTGATGGGCATAAATAGTATCATAAAACAACGTCCAGCTTATCCCCGCGATATACAAAACAATCGGGGCCCAGCTGAGGCTGCCGTGATGTGCGGACCATGCCAATAAAGCGCCCCAGTTAAAGGCAAGGCCAAGAAATACCTGTGGCCACCATGTAAAGCGTTTTGCATATGGATAAACGGCCACCGGAAGTATTGCGAGAAAGCCAAGGAAAATTGCGAAAGGGGCTAGGGTTAGCAGAATGGATAATGAAATAAGGGCTTGCAATGCCATCCAAAGAACAGCTTGGCGCAAATTAACTTGGCCCGACGGGATGGGGCGCGATCTGGTTCGTTCTACTTCGGCGTCATAATGTCGGTCAGTGATGTCATTCCATGTACACCCGGCACCACGCATAAGGAATGCACCCATGGCGCATGCCAGAATGATCCAAAGGTCGAGCGGCTTGGCGCCGTTGGGATCAGCCAAAGCCGCCAATAGAACACCCCACCAGCAAGGCAGCAATAATAACCAAGTTCCGATGGGTCGATCAGCACGCGACAGCCGTAAATAGGGTCGTGACCAAGCTGGTGCCCAGTGGTCAACCCAATTCATTTTCACCGCATCCGCGACTTGCCCCTCTGGTGCTTTGCTCTCGTTATTCATATATCACTTCCATGGCAGTACTTTCACGACTTTACACAGATCACCCGCTTGCCCAAGGGCATAATATTCCGCTTGAGCGGGATCAAGCTCATTACCTATTTGGCGTGATGCGTCGAAAGCTGGGTGATGAGGTCGAATTATTCAATGGCCGTGATGGTGAATGGCGGGGCAAAGTTGTGCATGCCAACAAGCATCGTGGCATTTTGGAGGTAACGCATCAAACGCGTCCATTGCAAATGCCGCCGGATTTGTGGCTGATGTTTGCGCCAATCAAAAAGGCGCGCACAGATTTTATTGTGGAAAAAGCCACCGAAATGGGCGCGGCGCGAATTGTACCGGTCATGACGGAATACACAAATTCGGATCGCGTTCGCCAAGAAAAAATGCAAATTCACGCCGTCGAGGCGGCGGAGCAATGTGGCGGCACCTATGTGCCCGAGGTGGCGGAACTGCAAAAACTGGATCGTATGTTGGATAATTGGCCCGACGGGCGGCAGTTGTTGTTTTGTGACGAAGGACTAATTGGGCGACCGACCGGTTTGGATCAATCAAAGTTGACAGCAGTCAACAAAACGGGGCCATGGGCGATATTAATTGGGCCAGAGGGTGGGTTTTCGGAAAAAGAACGCAACCGCCTTGCGTCTCTGGATTTCGTAACGACACAAAGCCTTGGCCCCCGGATTTTGCGGGCCGATACGGCGGCAGTTGCTGCGCTTACGCTTTGGCAACGCGAATTGGGAGATTGGAAATGAGCTTCGTTCGCCCAGAATTGCGAGCACAAATCTTCCGATTTCGAGAAGTGATATTTGCTGTTGGGGTAGGTTTATTTGGTCTTTGGGTGTTTAGCGCTGGTGGCCCGTTGTTTGGGTTTATAGGCTTGGTCATTATCTTTGCTGGTTTTGGTTTGGCGCTAATCGGTTGGCGTCGTGTGCGTCTAAATTTTGGTGAAGGCGGGTTAGGCGTCGTTGAGGTGGATGAACGACAGATCAGCTATTTATTGTCATATGGCGGCTTCACCTTGTCTATTGGCGACATTACAGCGATTGAAATCCAAACAAATTCATTGGGGCCACTTTCGAACGATTTGTTTTGGGTGTTCAAAAGTATTGGCCAGCATCCGCAATCAATTCCGGGCAATGCCGTTGGTGCGGAAAAAATTTACGATATGCTGGCCAGTTTCAACAATGTTGATTTTGACAAAGCGGTGGCCGCGGCACAAACAACGGAAACGGGCACTTTCCAAATTTGGAAAAAAGGCCCGCGTCGTTTGCACTGATTATTCGTCTTTAACCGGAATGGAATAATGCAACGCCATGCGACCACCATCAGGATAAACCGTTTGCCCCGTCATATAGCTAGCGTCATCACTGGCTAAAAATGCCGCAACGGATGCGATCTCACGCGGCTCGCCACAACGTTCCATCGGGGTGCGCGACAAAACATTATGCCGTGCCTCGGGCGAGGTCATGATTACGTCAGCTACCATGTCTGTCAAAATGGTTCCGGGTCCGATGCCACATACGCGAATATTATGCGGGGCCAAACCAACGGCCGCAATATTGGTTAACTGGTTCATGCCGCCTTTGGAAATTGCATAGGTCGATAACATCGGGTTGGCGACCAATGCGTTAATTGATGACATGTTTATAATCACGCCACCCTTTCCTTGTGCGATCATTTGTTTACCGGCGATTTGCGTACCAATAAAAGCACCACGCAGGTTCACATCCATCACGGCGTCATATTCATCATCTGAAATTTCCAGAAAGTCCTGAACTTTGGCGATGCCCGCGTTGTTTATCATGACATCCAAATTTCCGTAATTTGAAACTGCAAGACCGACCAACGCCTGCAGGTTTTCCCGTTTGGTCACATCACAAACCATGCTGGAAACCGCGCCGTCAAATTCGATTAGATCTTGGACAGACTCTGCAAGTTTTTCCGCATTTACATCCGCCATCACGACATTTGCACCGTCTTGCAAAAATCTAAGAGCACACGCATAGCCAAGACCTTGGGCCGCCCCAGTTACAATGACAGTTTTATTTTTCAGCTTCATTGTCGCCTCCTGTTTGACAGGCCAACATATGGTGGAACTCATCGAATTGTCATGCATTTTTTCAACGTTGTGGTGATCAATTTGAACGACGTCGCATTGACAATAGGCGTAAATGGTTTCAGCACTGAATAGTGCAATGATGCCAATTTTTTTGATGAGCGGAGAACATAATGTCGATACCCCAAAGTGGCGGTGGCCCGATCGAACATATGGATCAATTGGCAGAGGTTTTGTCCAAAGGATGCAAGCCCAAAGAAGATTGGCGCATTGGTACCGAGCATGAAAAATTTGGTTACTGCAAAGACACACATAAACCGCTGCCCTATGAGGGCGAGCGATCAATCAAGGCCATCCTTGAAGGGTTGCGCGATGAATATAATTGGGCGCCAGTTGCCGAAGGTGGCAATATCATTGGCCTGACCAAAGATGGTGCCAACGTTTCATTGGAACCGGGTGGGCAGTTGGAATTGTCTGGCGCGCCATTAGAAACGATTCATGAAACCTGTGATGAGGTGAATGTTCACCTGAAAGAGGTGAAATCAGTCGCTGATCGCATTGGCGTTCGGTTTATCGGTTTAGGTGGCGCACCAGAATGGTCTCATGAAGAAATGGCAATGATGCCCAAAGGTCGGTATCGTTTGATGACGGATTATATGGGGCGCGTTGATACGATGGGCACCACGATGATGTACCGGACGTGCACGGTGCAGGTGAATCTTGATTTCGCCTCTGAGGCGGACATGGTGCAAAAACTACGCGTGTCATTGGCGTTGCAATCTGTTGCAACCGCTCTGTTTGCAAACTCACCGTTTTCAGAGGGTAAGCCAAATGGGCTGAAATCCTTTCGCAGTCGTGTTTGGCGCAATCTGGATAAAGATCGCACTGGCATTCCCGGATTTGTGTTTGAGGAAGGTTTTGGTTTCCAGCGTTGGGTTGATTACGCGTTGGATGTGCCGATGTATTTTGTGTACCGTGATGGCAAATATATCGATGCGCTGGGCCAAAGTTTTCGTGATTTCTTGCGTGGTGAATTGCCCGCTTTGCCCGGTGAAAAACCGATGCTTTCAGATTGGGCAGATCATTTGACCACAATCTTTACCGAGGCACGGATCAAACAGTTCATTGAGATGCGTGGTGCTGATGGTGGTCCTTGGCGCCGCTTGTGTGCGCTGCCTGCTTTTTGGGTGGGTTTGATGTATGATCAAAACTCGCTTGATGCGGCATCTGATTTGACCAAAGGATGGGATGTTGAACGCATGGAAGCATTCCGCGTGGCCGCATCAGAACAAGGTTTGCAGGCGGAAGTTGACGGTATCAAGATGATCGATCTGGCGCGGGAATGTGTGAATATTTCCGAAGCCGGGCTGAAAGCACGTGCGCGACCTGGCGCGGGTGGATTAATTCCAGATGAAACGCATTTCCTGAATTCGCTGCAAGAAAGTTTGGAAACAGGTCAAACGCCTGCGGATGAATTGCTGGCGAAGTATCATGGAGAATGGAACGGAGATTTGAGCCGTATCTATGACGAGTATTCGTACTAGTTCTGTGTTGGTCTAAAAGTATTCTTGCCTTCGGCGAGGATATTTTTAACCAGAAGAAAACGTAAAGATTACGACGATATGGGGCCTATTTTTTACCTATTTTTGGTTCAGTTCCTTTTAGCAGGCGCGCAATGTTAGATCTGTGTCGCCAAAGGATAAGAATTGCGAGTGCTACGCCGAATACTGTCGCATTGGGCATGCCGAGAAAGGCCAGCCATATTGGTGACATGACGGCAGCAATAAGTGCCGCAAGTGACGAAATTCTGAAAATTAGGGCTACTACCAACCATGTGAAACAGGCGGCGATGCCTGCTGGCCAGAACAGGGCCAAGAGAGTGCCGAGAAATGTGGCGACGCCTTTGCCGCCTTTGAAATTTAGGTAAATCGGGAAGCAGTGGCCTAAGAAGGCCGCGAAGCCTGCCAATTGGGCGGCGTCTGGCCCCAATAAAGCACGAGCGATTAGAACTGCTGCGCCACCTTTGCCAGCATCACCGATCAGTGTCAGGAATGCCGCGAATTTATTGCCGGTTCTAAGAACGTTTGTTGCGCCGATGTTTCCTGAACCGATTTGACGTAAGTCGCCTAACCCAAATAGGCGAGACATTGCGATGCCAAAGGGAATTGCACCCAATAGGTAGGCGGCAATTGCCGTTAGGATCAGTAAAAATGGAGCTGTGGTTATGTCGGGCATCTTAACCCCAAACCTTGTTGCCACCGACATAAGTGGCAATCACACGACCCTGCATGCGTTGACCATCAAAGGGCGTGTTCTTTGATTTAGAATGCATGGTGAAACGATCCAATACGAAAGGAGCATGGGCGTCAAATAGGACCAAATCAGCGGGCGCGTCTTTGGACAGTGTTCCGGCATCAAGGCCCAAGCGGCGCGCTGGATTTAGTGACATTGCGCGGAACAGTTCAGGCAGGGTTAGATCGCCGGAATGAAACAGGCGCAGTCCGGCTGGTAGAAGCGTTTCAAGGGCGACGGCACCAGAGGCGGCCTCTTCATATGGCAGGCGTTTTGATTCCTCATCTTGCGGGGTATGCATCGAGGAAATCACGTCGATGAGACCGCTTGCGACTGCATCGATCATTGCTTGACGGTCATCTTCGGATCGAAGGGGCGGTTTGATTTTGAAAAAAGTTCGATAATCGCCGACGTCAAACTCGTTAAGTGTCAGGTGATGGACGTTAACGCCTGCTGTGACATCTAAACCGGCATCTTTTGCGCGCTGAAGTGCTGGCAAAGAGGCCGCTGTTGAGAGGTTGTCGGCGTGATATTTGGCACCTGACATTTCTACCAATGCCAAATCGCGCTCCAATCCCATACGTTCAGCAATTGGGGAAACTGACGGCAATCCGCGAAGGGTTGCGAATTTCCCAGAAGTTACTGCAGCGCCATTTGAAAACGAGGGGTCTTGTGGGTGTGCAATGACCAGTGCGCCAAGGGATTTTGCATAAGTCAGGCAACGGGCGAAAACTTTGGGGTTTTGCACCACATGATCACAATCAGTGAAAGCGGCGGCCCCCGCATCGCTTAGAAAGCCAATTTCAACCATTTCGCGACCGTCACGATCGCGTGTCAGGGCGGCCATAGGGCGCATTCTGACAGGGGATGCCTCGTTTGCGCGACGTGTTACGAATTCCAAGGTTTCTGGGCTGTCGATTGTCGGTGTCGTATCAGGGCGTGTGACCATGGTGGTGACGCCACCTGCGGCGGCGGCCCTGCCTGCTGTTCGAAAGCTTTCTTTGTGACGTTCGCCGGGTTCACAAACTTTGACGCCAATGTCGACAATGCCTGGGGCCAGATATTTACCTTGGCAATCGATGCTTTCGGCCTTTGCAATATCTGCTGTGGAAGGGGTGTTATCGCCCACAAACACTTGGGCAATTTTCCCACCCTTTATCAGCATGCCGCCAAGGGTTTCGGTTTCGGCAACTGGATCGATAAGAATGGCGTTGTGTAGATAAACCGTCATAAAAGGCCCTTTTTGGGTGTTGGCGGTGTCGCGTTTTGCATGGCTTTATCCAGGTCGACATAGATTTCCGAGGCGCGCCCGACGTAAGACAAATCAACGATTTTGATTTCCTTGGTACGAATGTACAATTTCCACATTCCCCAATCGGTAATGCGATCAATGCTGTCCAGCCTTAGGGCCAAAACCTCGTCCATTGGGTTGGTGCTAAGGCGAAATAGATTGCGATCCGTCAACGCCCACACTTTGTTCTTGTTTCCGCGCCAATCGTCTTGGTCTAGGAAAAATGCCCAGAGCGTCAAGCCAGCGAACATAAAGAGCGGAAACAGATATGTGCCGCCCATAAAAAAGTTGATGGTGGTTGCGACCCCCATGATGCCCAAAATAATCATAGATTGTTGAGCAAGGAAAAGGCGGTATTGCGGCCGCCAAATTAGGATAAGTTTATCCTTTTCTGCACCTTCGATCTTAAGTGCATCCATAACTTGTTCTGGCGTCTCTAAGCTGATTTTTGTGGGGGCATGCTTTTTCATGCCGTCACCTGTTGTTGAACGCGATTTTGCATGCGTTTTGCCGCAAGGTTTTTCGACAGTAAATCCATTGCGGCCATACGAACGGCCACACCCATTTCAACCTGTTCCTGAATTACCGAACGGTTGATGTCATCTGCAAGGGTGCCGTCAATTTCAACGCCACGGTTCATTGGGCCAGGGTGCATGACGATGGCATCTGGTTTGGCATGGCTAAGTTTTTTAGCATCCAAGCCCCAACGATGATAATATTCACGTTCAGATGGGATGAAACCGCCGTCCATCCGTTCTTTCTGAAGACGCAACATCATGACGACATCAACGTCGGCCAATCCTTCGGTCATGTCTTCATATACCTCAACGCCGAGTTCGCGAACCTCTGACGGCATCAAGGTTGAAGGGCCGATAAGACGCACGCGGTTTTCCATTTTGCCCAAGAGCATGATGTTGGAACGCGCGACGCGGGAGTGAGCAATGTCACCGCAAATAGCGATGGACAAACGATGCAAACGACCTTTGGCGCGACGAATTGTTAGGGCATCAAGCAGTGCTTGGGTTGGGTGTTCGTGCCGACCATCACCGGCATTTAACACGGCACAGTTGACCTTTTCCGCTAACAAATTAACGGCACCGGAATGGGGGTGGCGAACAACCAATAAATCAGGATGCATAGCGTTCAGGGTTAACGCGGTATCAATCAGCGTTTCGCCTTTTTTGATGGATGATGCCTGCATTGACATGTTCATCACATCGGCACCCAAGCGCTTGCCTGCCAACTCAAAGCTGGATTGCGTACGGGTTGAGTTTTCAAAAAACATATTGATTTGGGTCAGGCCCGATAACAGGCTAGATTGTTTAACATCGCGCCGGTTCAGATCAACGTATTGGTCCGCGACGTCTAGCAACGTCTTTATTTCCTCTTGATGGAGGTTTTCTATTCCCAAAAGGTGCGTCTGGCGAAATGTCATGAGGTGGCCTCGTCCTTTATTTCCGTGGTTATAGAAAGGGAACAGGCACACGGCAAGGGGTGGGGTACGAATTACAGGATCAAGTTTCGCCGTTTTGCACCTTTCGGATCATTGAATATACGGTCTTGCCGTCATTGATCCGCTCAAACCCAATTTTAAAAACACGAGATCCATTTTTCGTTTGCTTGTGCGTTTCCGCGAAGTAAATCGTTGCTGGTTCGCCGCTATCGAACGACAGGTTGGTGTCCTTGTTCAATGGATATATGTCCATTCGCCTACCCAAAACCGGCATTTCCGTCGCGATAAATGCGCGTTTTGAAGAAAGTGTGTACCACGTGTGTTTTCGTCGCCAAGTGGCATAAAAGGGTGGACCAATTGACAGGCTTAGACCGACAAAGAAGTGGATCAATCCGAACATCCAAAACCCGCCACCTGCTTGGCTGGCCCCAACCATCCAGAATACTGCAAATCCAGCAAAGGCCAATCCAAATAGAAATGAAAAGGCGTGGGTGATTTCAAATTTGACTTTTGAATCGGGGCGCCCTTGCCACAATATGTTTTCGCCGGCATCAAGGATGCCTTGCCAACCATCGGGCGTGGCGTTTTGATTTTGAATTTCCGGTGTATTGCTCATTTTTAATCATTCTACTTTTTAGCGAATATAGGCAGCGTTTATGAATTGTGGTTCGAAGGTAATTTCATCTAAAATCATAGATTGTGTTGGGGGTGGCGGCAAGTGGCGCTTGGCGATACTTTGGGTCTATGGAATCGGTTTTTGATTATCACAGCGCGCGTGCCATGTTGGAATGGCAAATTGATCTTGGTGTTACCGAGACGATCAGCGACGCGCCGATTAATCGATTTGAAGCCGTTCAAGAGCCAGTAAAACCCAAGGCAACGGCTACGGTTGAAAATGGTAAACCAACCAAGCCTGCACCGCCTGTAAAACCGGTGGCCGTCGATGCCGTGGCAGAGGCTCAAAAACTGGCCGATCAAGCAACAACACTTGAAGAACTGGCAAAAATTCAATCTGAATTTGAGATGTGCGATCTTAAAAAGGGTGCACGAAAATTTGTCTTTGCAGATGGTAATCCAAAATCGCGTTTATTGATTTTGGGCGAGGCACCAGGGCGAGACGAGGATCAACAAGGGCGCCCTTTTGCCGGTGAGGCCGGTCAGCTATTGGACAAAATGTTGGCCGCAATTGATATGGATCGCACTGGGGAAAATTCAGCCTATGTTACCAATGTGATGCCATGGCGCCCCCCGCAGAACCGCGACCCCAGCGTTGAAGAAATTGCGATGATGATGCCATTTGTGAGCAAACATATAGAATTGGTTTCTCCTGATGTCGTTATCTTAATGGGCAACGTTGCGTGCCTTGCGGCGCTTAGCAAAAAAGGTATCACACGGCTGCGTGGAAATTGGGCGACGGCCTTTGAACGACCTGTAATGCCAATATTCCATCCAGCTTATTTGCTTAGAACGCCTGTTGCTAAACGTGATGCTTGGGCGGATTTATTGGCGGTGCAAGCCAAGCTGAAAAAAGGTGCATAGGCATGTCGAGATTGAATTTAGACCGTGAGTTTATTCCTGTACGCATTGCGGTTTTGACCGTCAGTGACAGCCGTACGCTGGATGAGGATAAATCAGGTGACACATTGATTGCGCTGATCAAAGAGGCTGGGCATGTCGTGGCCGACCGCAAAATCATTCATGACGAACGTGTCGAAATTGCAAATCAGTTGAAATCTTGGTGCGCTAATAGCGAAATTGATGTGGTCATTTCAACTGGCGGCACGGGCCTAACAGGGCGCGATGTTTCTGTAGAAGCACATCGCGATGTCTACGAAAAAGAGATGGACGCGTTTGGGACCATTTTCACAATCGTTTCCATGAAAAAAATCGGCACATCTGCGGTACAATCGCGGGCTTGTGGCGGCGTGGCAAACGGAACTTACCTGTTTGCGCTGCCCGGCAGCCCAGGTGCATGTCGTGATGCGTGGGACGAAATTCTGGTTCATCAGTTGAATTATCAACACATGCCCTGCAACTTTGTTGAAATATTTCCACGGTTAACTGAAAAACAGCGACGGAAATAACGGGCTGGCACGTAACAAAAGTATGAGTTGCACCCTTTGCAATTCTACTGAATGCTAAATATCTATCGTTTTACAACGGAAAGTCTTGGAAATGCGATTTCTTCGCCGAAGCCTTGTAGGGCTATTTTTGATCTCGTTTACCTTTGGGTTGCTTGCCTTTGCAGGCCAAAATATCCGTGGTTCGCTTGAGGAACGCTGGTCGCGCGAAGCAAGACAGCGCCCTGCGCGTGAACGGATTTTTGCCGTTAACGTTGTTCCATTTGAAGTCGGTGCACAGACGCCGATACTTGAAACATTTGGCGAAATTCGAAGCCGCCGCACGCTTGATGTTCGGGCACCTTCCGGTGGACAAGTTATAGAAGTGGCACAAAATTTCGAAGAAGGTGGGCGTGTAGAGGCGGGGCAATTGTTGTTGCGGATTGATCCAGCACAGGCCTTGTCTGCCTTAGCTGTGGCCGAAACTGATGTAGCAGAGGCCAAGGCAGATGTTCTTGATGCCGCGCGAACGCTGGAATTATCACGCGACGACGCCAAAGCGTCGATGGCACAGGCAGAATTACGCAAACAAGCATTACAACGACAACAAGATTTGTTGCGTCGTGGTGTCGGCACAGAATCTGCGGTGGAAACGGCAGCGTTGGCTGCATCAAGTGCTGAACAAGCCGTCGTGACACGTCGAAAATCCGAAGCCCAAGCAGAAGCGCGCGTCAGTCAAACCGCAACGGCCTTGGCCCGTCGTGAAATTAACCTGGCAGAAGCTAAACGCAAACTTGATGAAACGGAACTTCGTGCGGAATTTTCGGGCACGCTTGCTTCGGTGACGTTGGTTCAAGGGGGGCTTGTTTCCAATAACGAACGTTTGGCCAGCCTTATTGACGCGACTGCGCTCGAGGTTTCATTTCGTGTTTCAACCGCTGAATATGCGCGCCTTTTGAATACTGACGGCGAATTGCTTGGTTCGGCTATTCAGGTTGTTCTGGATGTTTCTGGGGCTGATATTTCTACCAATGGGCGGGTTTCCCGCGTCAGTGCGGCGGTAAGTGATGGGCAAATTGGACGCACGATTTTTGCATCGCTTGAGGCACCGGCCGGATTTCGCCCTGGTGATTTTGTGACTGTCCAGATTGAAGAACCCGAAGTGCGGTTTGTTGCAATACTTCCTGCGGCGGCCTTGGATGCGGCTGAAACATTGTTGTTGATCGGTCCAGAAGATCGTCTAGAAATCGCCAAAGTTGAATTGATCCGTCGACAGGGTGACAGTGTTCTAGTTCGTGGCCGTGGATTAGCGGGTCGCGAAGTGGTCGCAGAACGCTCGCCCCTGTTAGGGGCAGGGATCAAGGTTAAACCTTTGCGAAAAGACGCTAGTGGCGAGATTGCCCAAGCGCCAGAACCCGAAGATATAGAACTATCTGCCGAAAAACGCGCTGCAATGATTGCGTTCGTTGAGGCGAATAAACGAATGCCCGCCCAAATCAAAGAAAGGTTGTTGGGGCAGTTAGCGCAAGATAAAGTACCCGCCGCCGTAGTTAAGCGATTGCAAGATCGAATGGGGGGGTAACGTATGGCACGGCAACGATTTAAATCCGGCAGTGGCGGTCTGTTGTCATATTTTACACGCCACAAAACAGCAGCCAATTTGTTGTTGGTGGTGATGATCGTTGGGGGGCTATTGGCCTTGCCCAAAATGCGCGCACAATTTTTTCCAGACGTAATCATCGACAATGTTTCTGTATCTGTTCGTTGGGATGGGGCGGGTGCCGAGGATGTTGATGCCGGTATCGTTCAGATCCTTGAACCTGCGTTACTTGGTGTTGAGGGTGTGGCAGAATCTGCCGCGACGGCCAGCGAGGGTCGAGCACAGATTAGGTTAGAATTTAGCCCCGGCTGGGATATGGCGCGCGCGGCTGAGGATGTGCAAAACGCCGTGGATGCCGTGAATTCCTTGCCAGAGGATGCGGATGATCCCCAAGTGCGACGAGGGGCATGGCGCGATCGTGTTACGGATGTCATCATTACAGGCCCCGTTGGTGTTGATCAGTTAGGGCGTTTTGCCGATGAATTGGTGACGCGATTGTTTGCCGAGGGTGTGACGCGCACGACCATTCGCGGTGTTGCTGCCCCACAAACCATTGTCGAAGTCGCCACAATAGATTTGATCCGTCACGATGTGACCATGTCTCAGATCGCGAACATGATTGCATCAGAGGCTGAAACAGATCCGGCAGGTGACGTAAGTGGTGCCAACGCGCGTGTGCGCACAGGCATTGCCAAACGACGTGGCGATCAGATCGAAGCGATTGTTCTGCGGGTAAACAGTGATGGATCAAAGCTGTTAATTGGCGATGTTGCGCAGGTGCGGGTCGAAGGTGTGGATCGGGGTCGCGCCTATTTTGTGGATGAAAATTCTGCCATGTCGGTGCGGGTGGATCGGTCTGACAAAGGCGATGCAATACGCATTCAGGCCAAGGTGCAAAAAGTAGCCGATGATATGGAACTTAGTTTGCCTGCGGGTGTGAAGGTCGATCTGATCAGAACGCGCGCCGAGGCGATTTCAGATCGCCTCGATATCTTGGTGGACAACGGCTTGATTGGGCTTGGTCTTGTTGTTGGGTTGCTGTTTTTGTTCCTAAATGCGCGCACGGCTTTCTGGGTGGCGGCAGGTATTCCTGTGGCGATGTTTGCCACCATTGGGTTGATGTACCTCTTTGGATTAACGATCAACATGGTCAGTCTATTTGCCTTGATCATCACGCTGGGTATTGTTGTGGATGACGCAATTGTTGTGGGGGAACACGCAGATTTCCGAGCGCGACGGTTAGGGGAATCCCCCGTCGAGGCGGCGGAAAATGCTGCACGCAGAATGTCGCTGCCGGTGTTTTCAGCAACTTTGACAACAATCATCGCGTTCTTTGCACTGACAGCTGTCGAGGGGCGTTTTGGCGATCTTATTGCAGACATTCCAATTACCGTGATTGCGGTTTTGATTGCCTCTTTGGTTGAATGTTTTTTGATTTTGCCAAACCACATGTCGCACGCCTTGGTACACACAGCGAAAACGCATTGGTATGATTTGCCCAGTCGTTTCGTAAACATCGTTTTCGATTGGTTCCGCGTCGTGATTTTCCGTCGCCTGATGCGATTGGTAATCTGGGCGCGGTATCCCGTGATGGCGGGGGCTGTTGTGATTTTGGTTGGCCAAGTTGTTCTGTTCATCAATGGTGACGTCAGTTGGCGTTTCTTTAATGCACCAGAGCGTTCGTCGGTTTCTGGTAATTTTGTAATGGCAAATGGAGCCACGCGCGAAGACAGTTTGGAAATGATGCGCGAAATGCAACGCGCCACCGAAGCGTTGGGTGCAAAACTTGAGGCAGAACATGGAACCAATCCGTTGGTATTTGTTCTGGCCGAAGTGGGCGGAAGCACGGGGCGCGGTGTGGCAGGTGCGGACAATAAAGACCGCGATTTATTGGGTTCTATTGCTATTGAATTGATCGAAGCCGATTTCCGCCCGTATTCCAGTTTTCAATTTGTAGCTGATTTACAAGATTCTGTACGCCAACACCCTTTAGCCGAAAACGTAAGCTTTCGAGGGTGGCGTTCGGGCCCGGGTGGGGATGCGCTTGATGTGCAATTCATAGGGGCTGATGGTCAAACGCTGAAAGCAGCCGCAGAATCCCTGAAAACCGAACTTGCAAAATTTGGTGAGGTTTCTGCCGTCGAAGACACGCTATCTTATGACAAAGAAGAATTGATCTTGGAGCTTACCCCGCAGGGACAAACGCTCGGCTTTACGATTGATGGTCTGGGGCGCGTTCTGCGCCATCGTCTAAATGGTATTGAGGCGGCCAGTTTTCCTGATGGTCCGCGTACCGCCAGCATTCGCGTGGAACTGCCTGATGGGGAATTAACTGCGGATTTCCTTGATCGTATGCAAATGCGAACAGAAACAGGTGACTATGTTGCCCTTAGTGATTTGGTGCATGTGACAACACAA
>AAXZ01000015.1 GCA_000169395.1 Rhodobacteraceae bacterium HTCC2150 | reverse complement strand
TTACCGTATCCTCAAGCGCAATGTCTCACCGACTACCCAGAGGCACACGAATGCGTAAATACACACAAACGCTATCAGAAACAGGTGCCAGGACACCATATCCAAGTGACGTCAAGTTTCTGACATCAAAGGAAAACGCGGCGAGAAAGTACGCCGCTTCCAGTTCACCGCGATCGATGATGCGACAAGAGTTCGGGCCCTTAAGATCTACGAGAAACACACGCAGGCAAGCGCAATCGACTTCATTGATCACATCATTGAAAAGTTCCCGTTCCGTATTCGTGAAGTGCGGACAGATAACGGCCACGAGTTCCAAGCCAAATTCCATTGGCATGTTGAAGATGTTGGGATCAGGCACGCCTACATAAAACGCGGCACGCCCCAGTTAAATGGAAAAGTGGAGCGATCTCACCGATCCGATCAACAGGAGTTCTATCAGCTCCTGAGCTACAAGGGTGATGTCGATCTCGAGGCCAAGCTGGACGAGTGGGAACGGTTTTACAACTTCGCCAGACCACATGGCGCGCACAATGGGCAGACCCCTTACGAAGCTCTCAGAGACAAGCTACAGTAACCCCACAAGTGTCCCACAGGCTCGTCTAGGCTACACATCATTTGGAAGCGAAAACTAAGTTTCGATATTTTAACCAAATCCGCAAGCGCGATCACCAACGGCGCAAAATCAGTTGTGCCAATCGCGGCCGCTTGTGCGGCGGCAGGTATTATCGCCGGCACCCTTGGCATCACGGGATTGGGATCAAAAATCTCGGGTTTGATTGTGGTTGCTTCTGGTGGTTATTTATTCTTTGCGCTCGTTTTGACCATGCTCACGGCAATTATTCTCGGGATGGGGTTACCGACCACGGCCGCCTATCTTGTGTTGGCAACAGTCGTTGCGCCCGCACTTGCCAAAATGGGATTGCCACTTTTGACAGCCCACCTGTTTGTTTTCTTTTACGGATGCGTTTCCACGATAACACCCCCTGTGGCGCTGGCCTCTTATGTGGCGGCGGGCATTGCCAAGGCCGATATCAATCGCGTTGGCTGGACCGCGTTCTTTTACGGGATCACCTGTTACATCCTGCCTTTCGTTTTTGTTTTTGGGCCAGCATTATTGCTAGACGGGTCAATCGGGCCCATTATTTTGGCCATCGTTTCAGGGGCATTTGGCGTTTTTGCCATTGCATCAGCCGTTGTTGGCTATTCCACGACGCCCCTGTCGGTTTGGCAACGGATCGTCATGGCAAGCGCAGGCATTGCCCTCCTTCATCAAGGATGGATAAGCGACGCCGTTGGACTGGCCATTTTAGTTTTGATTATTTGGGGCAGCAAATCTGCCTCAAACACACCTCGCAAAGCATGATACAGGAGAATTAAATGGCACGAGAGTTTCGCAGAGTCGTCACCCAGTATCTAGAACGCCCAAATCGACCCGGCGTTCGTCTGACAAATTTCTGGATCGAACGCGGCAGCCCAGCAGAATTTGATGGATCAACCGAAACCTGCACAGGGGGTTTCGTTCTTCACCCACCCCATTTGGGCAGCACGTTTCGTTGTGTTGAATTCCTACCCGAAGATCCCGAAGTTCTTAAGACTTTGGACGGGAAAACCGCATTCGGTGAAATGGGCGCAAGTGCCAACGTGGTCGAGGATGCCCGCCACCCCTTTATGCACCGCACAGACTCGTTGGACTATGCAATTGTTTTGACCGGCGAGATTTGGATGATGATGGACGAAGAAGAGGATGATCTGTTGCTAAAGGCCGGTGATGTTCTTGTCCAACGTGGCAACAATCATGCGTGGTCAAATCGTGGAACTGAACCTTGCGTTATTGCATTTGTTCTGGTGGACGGTGTCAGTCAGCGCGACGCACCCGAAGATCGCCAAAAAGGCATCCACCGCTAGTTTACTTGCAATGAAAGTTGGGGCTAGAAACCATGCCTGTTGAATATCTAGCTCTTGTTTGTTTGACCTTTATTGTCGGCGGTATCTTTAAAGGTGCCACAGGGATTGGGGCCCCATTGGTTGCAATCCCGACCATGGCACTTCTTGTAGATGTACCATTTGCAGTTGCTGTATTTTTGGTGCCAAACATCCTGTCAAATGCGTGGCAAACTTGGCGGTTTCGAAAGCACAATCCAGCCGACGCATTTGCATGGAAGTTTGCTATTCTTGGCATGATTGGTGCGGGGTTTGGCACATTAGTATTGGCGCGTTTTAGCGGATTGGCCCTTATGAACACGGTCGCCGTTCTTATTTTGATATTTGTCACTTTCCGACTGAAAAACCCAAAATGGTCACTAAACTGGAATTTGGCGAAACGGCTGGTGGTGCCGGTTGGCGCCGTCGGCGGGTTTTTACAAGGATCGACAGGCCTTTCAGCTCCAATCACAGTCACCTTCATGAGCTCGCTTAATTTGCGTCGTGAAGAGTTCATTTTTTCGATGTCCCTCTTTTTCTTCACGATGACCCTTGTTCAAATCCCCGCACAACTAGCGCTTGGGGTCTTGAATTGGGAGCGGTTCATCTATGGCGTAGCAGCCTTTGTGCCTTTTATCTTTGGCATGTTGGTTGGCGGTGTATTGGGTAAAAAACTTCCAAAGTCCACTTTCGACAAAGCCATTATTGCCATTCTGACATTGTTAGCATTGCGATTGCTTGCATCAAATTTCTTGGGTTAGAACTAAGTTACGTAAACTTTGAACCCGTCTATACAGGGGTCGCTCCCTTTGGAACACGGATATTGGATCAATCGCCACTCAAAAAAAATCGATATTTTGAAAAATTGTTTTAAATCATTGATTTTATCATTTGGATGGCTAGTATTTCCCATATCTGTTTTGAATGTGGCTTTCGCAAACTGTTTGCGGGACTTTTCGAAGCTATGATTGGGAGGAAAAAATATGAAATTAGGTAAAATGAAAACAGCATTTGTTCTGGCCGCCACATGCGCCAGCCTTGCTATTCCAACAACATTACAAGCGGCCAATGTCGATGGCCCAAGCGTTTTTTGGAAAATTTCGATGTGGGGCAATCCACGGGCTTTGTCGGCCGGCATGGAAGAGCTGGCAGCGAAGGCCGCTGCTGAAACAGACGGAAAATTTCAGATCAAAATTTTCTACGGTGCACAACTTTCAAGCAACCGTGAAAACCTTGACGGTCTAAAACTGAACGCCTTTGAAGGTGCCGCAATTTGTAACTTCTATCACCCAGGTAAAAACCCTGCGTGGATGGTGTTCTCATTGCCGTTCTTGCCGCTAGGTGATCCAGCGGTTGATAAATACGTGCGTTCCAAAATGATGTCGCATCCAGCGATTGTTGCCGACATGGAAAAGTGGAATGCAGTTCCATATGTTTCAGGTCTGTTGCCACAGTATGAAATTCTGGGCAAAGGCGACGCGCCAACAACACTAGAAGGTTGGGCGGGTAAACGCGTTCGTGCCGGTGGTGGTCTTGGTACAGCCATGGAAAAATTGGGCGCTGTTAAGCAAACATTGCCAGCGGGTGAAACATCCACGGCATTCCAACGTGGTGCTCTAGATGCGGCGGCATTCCCGTTCACCTATGCGCACGTGTCCTTTAAAATCAGCGAAGAGGCTGATTGGTACACAAGCAACTTGGCACCTGGCACATCAGAATGTGGTTGGGTATTCAACAAAACCGCATATGAAGCGTTACCACCTCAATACCAAGCATTGTTGATGGAAAGCCGCGACATGGTGATGGACGCCGAACAAGCAGCCTATGCGGAACAAGACGCAATCAATTTGCCAGCGTTTGAAAAATCCATGACTAAAATCGTTTACACAGACGAGCAATTGGCAACTTTCAAAGAAGTTGCTGGTAAGCCCGTTTGGGATGCATGGATTGAGGACAACAAAGACAAGTTTGACTCGCAAGCCGTGTTTGACGCTGTTTGGGAATATGCAGCAGAAGCTGCAAACCAATAAGTTAGTCTAAAAATCTGAAAGGCGTGTCTGCGCCTTTCAGACTTGCCACCTTTTGGCACGTAAAAATTTAAGGATCGAGTGCAATGTCCGAACAAAATTCTGATCCTGAAGCCGCCGGTCTGCTTGGCATCGCTGACCGCGCCATGCGCCCCTTTGAAGACACTATAAATATGTTCGCCGCCTTGGCGATTTTCGTTTTGATGTTACTGGGCAGTGCGCAAATTCTGTTTCGGACCGTTTTTAATTCACCGATCGCGGGCTACATCGATTTGGTCGAATTATCCATGGCAAGCATGGCATTTCTGGGTGCCGCATATTGCCAACGCTTAGGCGCGCATATCCGCATGGAAATTCTGATTGGCCGATTTCGAGGACGCGCGTTGTGGGGCTTTGAAGTATTTGGCACCTTAGTAGCCTTGTTCATCATCGGCGTTTTAATCTGGCACGGCTGGGGTCACTTTTTACGATCCTACACATTGGGCGACAGCACGATTGACGCCGAATTTCCCGTTTGGCCATCCAAACTTTTGGTGCCGATTGCCTTTGGTTTTTGGTTCATCCGCTTAACAATCCAACTGATCGGGTCGATCCGTCTGTTTATTGATCCCAGCAAAACACCGGTTGGTGTGACAGTTATTCAAGGTGCTGCAGAACAAGCAGCCGATGAAATTCACGAAACATTTGGTGACGATGTGCCTGAAAATGTTCAATCAGGTCAGGGCGAAAAACAATGATTTTAGGAATTGGTTTTGGTGATCCTTTCACCGTTGGGCTTATCGGCCTTGGTTGCCTTTTGGTCTTGGTCTTTCTTGGTGTCCGCGTTGTATTCGCGGCGGCAATAGTTGGTCTTTTTGGATTGGTCGAACTTTTGGGCTGGGGACCTGCCGCTGGCATCATCGGTACAATCCCGCATTCTAAATCATCCACCTACGCACTTAGTGTTTTGCCGATGTTCATCTTTATCGGGTTTTTGGCGTTTCACGCTGGCATGACCCAGCAATTGTTTGATGCTGCCCGTAAATGGGTGGGCTGGGTGCCAGGTGGTTTGGCCGTGGCAACGGTATTTGCCACCGCAGGTTTTGCGGCGGTATCAGGTGCATCAACAGCGACGGCCGCGGTATTTTCTCGCGTCGCGATTCCGGAAATGTTGCGATACGGCTATGACAAAAAACTGGCAGCGGGTGTTGTTGCAGCAGGCGGCACGCTCGCATCCCTTATCCCACCATCAGCTATCTTGGTGATCTATGCGATCATTGTTGAGGAATCCGTGGGTGAATTGTTGTTGGCAGGGTTTCTGCCCGGCGCGGTTTCTGCACTTATCTATGGCGGCATCATCATCGTTTGGGCGCTGTACAAACCCCAAGATGCGCCCTCAGTGAAAGGGTATACGTGGAAAGAACGTATTTATTCGCTGCCCGGTATTTCCCCAATTTTTATCGTTGTCGCGATTATCATGTCAGCAATTTATAACGGCTGGGCCACACCAACAGAGGCAGGGGCACTTGGTGCAACGGTTGTCTTTGGGTTGGCGCTTATTCGTGGGACGCGAATGAAAACGATCACCGCTGCCTTGATGGAATCTGCAAAACTTACGGCGATGATCTTTTCGCTTATCTGGGGCGTTCTAATCTTCGTTCGTTTCTTGGGTTTCTCAGGTTTGCCCGAGGCGTTTACTTCGTGGATCATCAGCCTTGATGCCTCGCCCATGGTAATCATGATCTGCATCCTTATCGCCTATTCCGTATTGGGCATGTTCATGGATGCGATTGGGATGCTATTGCTGACGCTGCCTGTTGTATATCCTGCCGTTATTGCACTTGGTTTCGACAGTATTTGGTTTGGCATTATCGTTGTGAAAATGGCCGAAGTTTGCCTGATCACACCGCCCATTGGATTGAACTGTTTTGTGGTAAATGGCGTTCGCCCTGATATATCCCTGACACAGGTATTCCGCGGGATTGCATTGTTTTTCGTCGCCGACGTTATCACCATCGCGTTGTTACTACGGTATCCAGAAATCGTGACTTGGTTGCCAAGCTTGATGCATTGATGAGGCCCCTAATGTGGAGTGTTGCGTATGAAACTTAAACCCACCCTAAGATTGCAAGACGCAGAGCGGATTGTTGATGTGGCATTGACCGAGGGGCGCAAGGCTGACTTGTTGCCATTGACTGTCATCGTCTTGGATGCAGGCGGCAAAATCATCGCCACCAAAAGCGAAGACGGATCTGGCATCATGCGATTTGATATTGCGATGGGTAAGGCCTGGGGCGCACTTGGCATGGGCATTTCCAGCCGCCTTATTCGCGACCGCTTGTCAAAACGCCCGACGTTTGTGAATTCTTTAGGCGCGGCATCGGGTGGACGTTTCGTGCCTGTTCCGGGCGGCGTGTTGATTGAGGACAGCGAAGGTTTCACCATCGGTGCCGTCGGCATCAGTGGCGATACGTCGGAAAAAGACGAATACTGTGCCATCGTCGGCGTAAAGGCGGCTGGTCTGTTTTCAGAACCGTCCGAGGTTGATCCTGAATGGCAAAAATCCAGCCTTTCAGACAAGGATCACTGAAGGTTTTCAAAATCCAACAGTTGATCAAAGAAGCGGTGGTTTGATTGCAACCTTGGTTTGTCATCATCCTCGGTATTCAAATAGGTAATCGTTGGCTTTCCAGAGTATTCCACGGGCAGCAACATGGCCCGAACAAAGGTGGTCTCATGGGTCAACGACGCCTCGGCACGCACTGGACTGTTGGCGGCCTCAAACCACGGCTTGAAGGGTGGCATTATTTCAACATGATCGTCTGCACGGATCGTCAATTCACCCGAAATCAAACACCGAATACCGGCACCTGCGTGGATATGCCGGTAGGCGATGGCACCGGGTGGAAAAGTGATCTGATCCAGACGCAAGATCGCCGCTGTCGCGAATCCGTGAATTTCTTGGGACATCAAATTGGCGCCTTCGTGTTTTTGCCCACTAATCGTAAACTGCAAAATTTCAGCGTCACCAGAAAGCGTAGACCCAACACCGGCATAGGTTCCTTCACCCGCAGCAATGGTACGATCCCCGATTATGACGTTTCCTTGCAAAACACGAATGGCGTGCTGTCCATCACCAAGGTTGACCAGATCATTCTTGGTGACTGTGTGACGGCGAAGTGTCATGAAATGTTGCATTTGGTGGATAGCTTTCTAAAGGTGAAAGTTGTGCAGAGTTGTGACAATCTAAACCGGTATTCTGGGTAATGGAAATGGGTGAAGCAAAATCAAGTGTGTCATGGTTGGACGTCGCGATTGCGACTTGCATGATCATATTGGCTGGCGCGGAAATCGGCATCATTTATCTTGATGTGGCGGTTTTTAACATAATTGCGCACCTCACATTTTTGACACTTGTTCCTTTATTGATGCCCCATTTCAGCTTGCGCGAATGGGCGCTAACCACACTTGCCGGATTGATGGTTTTGGGGCTTTTGATCAAGGATGGTGACGCAATCAACATCATTTCCGCCCTTAACCGCGCAGCGTTCTTTGGGGCATTTATTTATCTTGTGACCTTGCTAAAGAACGCAGCACAAAGTTCGGGATCAGTATTAGCGCTGGGTCAATACATGACACGGCAACCATCGGGACGACGGTATTACTCGTTGGCATTCGGCGGGCATATTATGGGCGTTTTACTGAACTTTGGTGCCATCAGTTTGCTGACGCCCTTGATACAACGCGGCGTCAGGGCATCGGGGCAATCAGTTGAGCGCCAAGCAGTAGATGAACAACGCCAAATATCGGGTCTCCTTAGGGGATTTTCGTGGATGATCCTTTGGTCACCCACGGCGCTGACGCAAGCAGTTTTATTCACGTCGTTTGCCGGTGTTCAAACAGGTGTCGTCATGTTGTTAGGTATATCCGCCTCATTGGTAATGATTTTTGTAGGCCGAGCATTGGACCTTTTGCTATGGCGAAGTTTGCCAGCAGTTGCGTCCCAATCACGGCCAACTTTTCCCAAAACGTCTGGCATTCGTTTTGCCACAATTTGTGGCCTGTTGATCGCCGCCACATATTTAGTGTTGATCCTTGCCGATGTGTCCGCCGCCGTGGCGCTAATGTTGGTAGCGCCGATCATCATGGTGGCGTGGATATTTGAACAAAACCTAAAAGCGGCACCTTCGTTGGCGGTTACTGCCACCTTAAGGCGTTTGAAAGTAATCTTTGTCGATGAAACCAAAGACCCTGCCCTAAGCGCCTTTGTTTTAGGCGCCGCAGGTTTCATAGGTGAGGCAGGCGCGAGATTGGCACCCGTGGCACAAGTCGCCGAAGTGTTGAATATTTCACAAATGCCCGTGTGGCTGTTTTTAGTGTCCCTACCCGTTTTGATCACAATTTGCGGTCAAATCGCCCTAAGCCCGATTTTGGTGGTGGTGTTTTTGGCCGCTGTGATTAACGAATTACCCATGTTGCCCGCCGATCCAAACCTGATCGTTTTTGCACTGGGCGCAGGTTGGGCACTTAGCATGTCGGCATCACCAAACGCATCTGCAACGTTGTTGATATCGGCCATCACAAATATTGCACCGACAACACTGACGTGGCGGTGGAATGGGCTTTATGCCTTGGTGTGTTTCGTGCTGTTCGCGATATCGTTTTATGTGCTCAGTTTAGGTTTTGCATCCTGAACCCATTGTTTGCGCCAATCAATTATACTTCACAACAGTCAGTTTTAGGTGGAAATACGCAATTGATTTCATGGCCCTCACCGCTGACAGCGACCAAAGTCTCATAGAACGCTAATTTTGGCTTTGATAAAACGAATTAAGTAAATTGGAGTTTTGGATGCGTCGATTTTTGTCTATTGCAGTGTGCGTTGTCGCAACAATATTCGGAAGCTTTGGTTTTGCCGAGGCAGATATTGATCGTGGTAAAAAAGTCTTTCGAAAATGTAAGGCTTGTCACACAATCGGTGAGGGTGCGACGAACAAAACGGGCCCAATTCTTACAGGTATCATGGGCGTGCCTGCGGGTGTGGTGGAAGGTTTTCAATATTCAAGCGAATTGCGCGCCGCCGCAGAAATAGGCCTTGTTTGGGACGACGCGTCCTTAACTGAATTTTTGCGCAAACCCCGTAAATTTATCCCAGGAACCAAGATGTCTTTCTCTGGATTACGCAAGGATCAAGACATCAGCAATCTGATCGATTTTTTGCGTTCGGTCGAGTAGAAAATCACAAGAGGGATCACACTTGAACCATATGATCACCCCCGAAAATGCATCAAAAAGATTGCGCCGACCTTCTGTCGAAAATAACCCAATGCTCAGCTTGGCATGTGGTGAAATTGCCGGTGTCTTGGCGCTTATCATTCGAACCGTCGGGCCTTCATATCGTGCTGTCGGCGCCAGTATGGTTTTCAGTAAATGCGGTGATCGTTTTGGCAGTCTTTCGTCAGGCTGCATCGAAGCTGATCTGGCGATCCACGCAGACAAAGTTCGTGAAACGAATGTGCCTCAACGTGTGTTGTATGGCCAAGGCTCACCCTTCATCGATATTCAATTGCCTTGTGGGGGTGGGTTAGAAATATTATTGCTGCCACAACCATCATTGTCTGAATTGGCGTTGATTAGTGCCGTTGAAATCGACAGAAAACCCACGAATATTTCAATCGACCTTGCCAGTGGAAAGATTACGGCTGGCTCATTCGCTGACACGCAACTAAACCATGATCAGTTCATCCTACGCCTTATCCCCTCGATCAAATTCGTGGTTTTCGGCAAAGGACCAGAGGCCTGTACATTCGTTAAGCTGACGCAATCTTTGGGGTATTTAGGCACATTGGTTTCGCCCGATAGTGAAACATTGACCAAGGCCAAATTGGCGGGGTGGTCGATGAAGCAGATTTTTCATCCGCATTCCCCAGAAGATATCGATCTAGACGATAGAACCGCTGTACTTTGCTTTTTCCATGATCACGAATGGGAGGCTCCTATTCTGAAAGACGTCGTAGGCGGTGAGACATTTTATATTGGATGTCAGGGAAGCATGCGAACGCGTGACAACCGCATGGCCGAACTGTCATCAATGGGTGTTTCTGCGGCGCAGTTAGATAAAATACACGGCCCCATTGGATTGATTCCCTCAGTGCGCGACAGCAACACGCTCGCGGTTTCGGTTCTGGCCGAAATCCTTTCGCTAGAAAGTGTGTAATTATTTGTCAGATAAACGCCAACGCGTTGCTGCGGCCCAAAAACTCAACCAACAAAACGATTTTGCAAAGGCTGTCATACGATAAATTTTGGACATTTACCCCAACTTGGGGTCCAAAGCCTGCACACCTTCGCGAATTGAAACCGCATCCATTGCAGTTTTATTCAATGCAACAGCCGTTATAGCAGCCGTTTCATTCAAACCAATCCACAGATAGCAAAGCACAATGGCGACATGCGCAGGAATGTTCAAAAGAACCACCAGCCTTCGCCAACAAAGAATATACCGAAGAATTAAGTTGGGGTGATTTGGTTGAACAAGGCATCGCAAAACGACGACTTGTTCTAAATAAAGAAATTGACGCGGTTTTTGCTGGCACGCTTTGGGAAGATGACGACCCAGAGGCCACCGAGAACCCCGATCAGCCCTATCTTGATCTGTGAATCGTTGACATCGGATCCCCGTCAATTGCAAAGGCGGTCCTAAGCAAATGCAGCTTTGAAGTGCTGCAAGATTTCATGGATATCTCCACCACCGATGAGCCCGTCCTAATAATTGATGCCGTGCGTCATGGATTGGTAACCCAAGATTTCGTTCGCAACACAGCACCCAATTTAATCACGCTCTAGTTCCTAGAACTAAAAAAGCCCCACATTGGCGGGGCTTTGATTTTTGTTGTGTAAATTGAATTACGTATTAGGCTGCATTTACCGCGCGCGCGGTCATTACCTTGACCAAATGCGCCCGGTATTCGGCGGACCCATGTAAGTCGGTTACCATATCATCAGATGAAACAGTCAAACCCTCCAAGGCACTTGCCGAGAAATCAGCGCTTAATGCTGCTTCGGCTTCGGACCAACGGTAAACACCGTCATTTGATGCACCTGTCACAGCGACCCGGACACCATCCGCAAATTTTGCAACGAACACACCAACCAATGCAAACCGCGATGCAGGCTGCACAAATTTGATGTATTTTGCTTGTTGTGGCATGGGAAACTTGACTGCGGTGACAATTTCACCTTCGGCCAAGGCCGTCTCAAACAAGCCCTGAAAAAAGTCATCGGCCGCAATTTCGCGCTTGTTTGTCACGATCGTTGCACCTGACCCAAGTGCGGCTGCTGGATAGCAGGCGGCCGGATCATTATTGGCAATAGAGCCGCCAATTGTGCCTCGGTTACGCACGGCAGGATCACCAATATGAGACGCCAATTCAGACAGCGCCGCATAGGTGCCATCGGCCGCCACATCAGCATGGATCGTTCCACCGCCAATTTCGACGGTGTCACCAGATGCAGAAATACCCTGCATGTCTGCAATGCCACTAAGTGATACCAACTTTTCAGGGTCAGCTAGGCGTTGTTTTAAGGTTGGGATCAATGTTTGACCCCCACCCAGCAGTTGCGCCTCGCCGCCTAATGCGGAGACAGCATCAGCAACAGTTGTTGGACGTTCAATTTCTAGTTCATACATGAAAAGGCTCCTTTCTTAAGCGTTCTGAATGGCAGTCCACACATTTAGTGGGCTGACTGGCATATCGATATGGGTGACATTGTTTCCACCCGACTGCAAAGCGTCGATGACGGCGTTGACAACGGTCGGGGGTGATCCAATCGCGCCTGCTTCACCGCACCCTTTTACGCCTAAGGGATTGTGCGTACAGGCCGTGCCTTGCGAATGATCAACAGCGTAAAACGGCAGATCATCGGCGCGTGGCATGGTGTAATCCATATAGGATGCATTCAACAGCTGACCCGTTTCGTCATAGACAGTGTTTTCAAGCAACGCTTGACCAATACCCTGCCCCAAGCCGCCATGGACCTGACCCGTAACAATCATTGGGTTCACAATGTTCCCAAAGTCATCAACTGCGGTCATGCGCTCAACGGTCACTTTGCCTGTTTCCGGATCAACTTCTACTTCGCAGCAATAGGCGCCACTTGGGTAGGTAAAGTTGGCCGGGTCATAAAATGCCGTTTCTTCTAAACCAGGCTCAATTGCATCAATCGGGAAATCATGTGGAATATAAGCTTTCAGCGCTACATCACCGAAACTTACGGTTTTGTTTGTGCCGACTGCAGAAAAAACACCATCGTTGAATTCAACTTCGCTGTCTGTTATTTCTAACATATGCGCGGCGATTTTCTTAGCTTTCACGATGATTTTTTCGGTTGCACGTACAATCGCAGATCCACAGACAGCCAAAGAACGCGATCCATATGTCCCCATCCCGAATGGAATTTTCGAGGTGTCGCCATGAACGATATCAACCGATGCCGCGTCCACACCCAACAGTTCCGCCACGATTTGCGGAAATGCTGTTTCGTGACCTTGGCCGTGACTGTGCGCCCCAACCATGACGGAAATATTTCCCGTCGCATTCACACGTACAGTCGAGGCATCGTACAGGCCAACGCGCGATCCAAGAATGCCAACCAGGTTTGACGGCGCAATGCCACAAGCCTCGATGTAGGCGTTCACGCCGCGTCCGCGAAGCAGACCTTTGGCTTCTGACGCAGCACGACGGGCATCAAAACCAGCCAAATCCGCGACATCTTCCATCTTGTCCATCAACGCATCATAGTTACCTGAATCATATTCAAGCCCTGCTGCGCTGCCGAATGGATATTGATCCGGTTTCACAAAATTCTTGCGACGCAATTCGATTGGGTCCATGCCAATTTCACGTGCGGCTTTATCGATCACACGTTCGATTGAATATGTCGCCTCAGGACGTCCGGCACCACGATATGCATCAACGGGTGCTGTGTTTGTGAATACGGCTTTTACATTCACATAAACCAATGGAACCGTATAATTGCCGGCCATCAATGTGCCGTGCAAAAATGTCGGTGTTGCCGTCGAAAAGTTTGACAAATATGCGCCGACGTTGGCCATTGTTTCAGTACGGAAGGCAAGAAAGTTGCCCTCTTTGTCCATGGCCAATTCGATGGTCGTTACGTGGTCTCGACCATGTGCATCTGTCAAAAATGCTTCGGTGCGATCCGATGTCCATTTCACGGGCCGCTTCAACTTTTTCGCGGCAGCAAGCACCAAAGCTTCTTCGCCGTAGTGATAGATTTTTGATCCAAAACCGCCACCAACATCTGGCGCAATTACGGTCAATTTGTTTTCGGGAATGCCCAAAACAAACGCGGAAATCAACAGGCGCGTTAAGTGCGGGTTTTGCGATGTGGTGTACAATGTATACTCATTCATCGCGGCATTATAGTTGGCCATAGAACAACGCGGTTCCATTGCGTTTGGCACCAATCGGTTGTTGACCAAATCCAACGTCGTCACGTGATGCGCGTTTTTGATCGCCTCATCGGTGGCGGCACGGTTGTCTTCGATCCAACCCCAGTCAAAACACTGGTTTGTTTCAATTTCATCATGCACATAATTTGATCCCGCAAGGGCATCTTTCATGTTGATGACGGCTGGCAATTCTTCGATGTCGGCCTCAATAGCTTCGACTGCGTCTTTAGCTTGCTCAACGGTTTCCGCAATAACGGCCGCATAAGCATCACCAACGTGGCGCACTTTGCCATGGGCCAAAACAGGCCGCTTTGGTTCTTTCATCGGTTCGCCGTCGCGTGAATTGATCAGCCAACCCGCAGGGTTGCCGCCAACTTCGACAAAGTCTTCGCCAGTGAAAATGGCCAAAACACCGGGCATTGCGGCCGCGGCTGTTGTATCAATTGATTTAATCACACCATTCGCAACATTTGATCGCGCAAAAACGGCCGACGCTTGGTTTACCAGCGAAATATCATCACTGTATTGACCTGTTCCTGTTAGGAAGCGAACGTCTTCGCGGCGTTTTGGAGCGGCGCCTATTCCAGTATCTTTCGGCATTTCGTATCCTCCCTTATCTATTATTCAGCTGCGATTGCAGACACGTCTTGTCCACTTGCGGCCATGATTGCTTTGATGATGTTATGATAACCGGTACAGCGGCAAAGGTTGCCTTCGAGATGGTTACGGACTTCATCCACGGTGGGCTTGGGGTTTTCTTTCAACAATGATGCCGCTGTCATCACCATTCCTGGTGTGCAGAAACCACATTGCAGACCGTGATGTTCTTGGAATGCGGCCTGGATTGCGTTCAACGATCCATCCTCATTCGCTTGGCCTTCGATTGTTGAAACTTCTGCGCCATCCGCTTCAATCGCGAACATTGTGCATGATTTCACAGCTTTGCCATTTACGTGTACAACGCAGGCACCACATTGCGATGTATCGCAGCCAACGTGAGTACCTGTTAAATGCAAATCTTCGCGCAGGAACGACGTCAATAATGTACGCCCTTCCACTGTGCCAGAAACGGCCTTACCGTTTACGGTCATGGTAACTTTTGTCATCCTATCCTCCCTTGGACATATTAGTAGATCTCTTGTTTTGAATTTTATCGCCCAAGCAGACGATCAATCAGTCGGCCTAGCCAACCTTTTTCAGTGCTGACTGTGTCAACAATGGGCGTAACTGCCCCGACTGCCTCTTGGAAATTATTGAAAAACTGGTCGGCCATTTTTTTGGCAAACCCATCAATGATCCGGCTGCCAAGTTGGGCAAGTTTGCCCCCGACCTTGGCTTGTACTTCGTAATGCAGAATTGTGGTTTTACCTTGGGTCTCAAGACGCACCTTGGCACCGCCCTTTGCAAATCCAGCAGGGCCACCCGTGCCCTCACCCGAAATGGTCAGGCTGTCAGGTTTGTTCAAATCGCTTAGCGTTACGGCACCTTTAAAAGTTGCCTTAACTGGACCAACCTTTTGCACGACCACGGCGTTAAAGCCAGTTTCCGCAGTGCCTGTCATTTCTTGACACCCAGGGACACACTCTTTCAGAATCGCTGGATCCAAAAGTGAGGCCCAAACGGTTTGAATATTGGCATTAATTGTTCGATTGTCGCTTAAATCCATTCTTGATCAACTTTCATTTTGTTTGAGCCTAGCTCGTAAATCAAATTTCAACCATAAGACTAAAGGCCTACCCCTTGGCCCGCGACCTAGCGTTTAGGTGCTACAAAAGTCAGACCATAGACATTATCGATTGCGGGTATTCTTCCGTCTTCCAACGCGTATTGACTCTAAAAATCGAAACCGCGCCTGACGTAACAGGCGCGGTTTTTTATATAAGACTTTAGGCTTGTTGCTGGTTGGCATTTTCTGGAATATTGTGCCCCATGAATTCTAAATACAGCAAGCCTTTGGACCCTATCGAAAGCGCAAGTTTGCCCTCTTGGGTCCTTATCATTGATGATCACCCATTGTTTTGTGATGCATTGAAACTGACGTTAGGTTCGATTGCCAACTTTAACAAAATTGTTGCGGTCGACAATCTTCAGGCTGCCATTTCAGAGCTGAGCACATCACCTTTGCCTTCGCTCATTCTGCTTGATCTTAATTTACCCGATGCCAGTGGGTTAAATGGCCTGCTCAAACTAAAGCGTGTGGCAGATAATTGCCCCATCATCATCGTTTCATCCATGACTGACACGGCCTTGATCGAAGGCGCCATAACGGCAGGTGCATCTGGTTACGTTCCAAAACACAGCCATCGTTCGGTGTTTAAACAGGCCATTGATATGATCAAAGAAGGTGGCCAATTCAAACCACATGGATTCACCGAAAATGTATCGACGACCGTTCAAGATACGGTAATATCCCGACTTGCATCCTTAACAAATCAACAGGCGCGCATTCTCGAGCTAATTTGCGAAGGTAAACTCAATAAACAAATCGCCTTTGAATTGACGATTGCAGAAACAACCGTCAAAGCGCATGTCACAGCCATCATGCGCAAACTTCAGGTTCACAGCCGAACCCAAGCAGTGTTGGTTGCACAAGAGGCGAAGTATACAGAATCCTTGCCAAGTTCTTAACAAACACACTAACGTGCCCTAGGGAGAATTTAGGCATGTGTGCGACCAAGACCAAAATCAAATCTGATGTGGCAGACAATAGTTTTGATACCGATATTCTGCGAACAGCACACATCAATTGTTCAAATACATCACCTGTAAAATACCTCAAGGAACAGCTGGGCACAGACAAGCTTGGATTGGTGATGCTAATGGTCACCCCTTTGGTCGATTTTGCGGATATTGTGGCCCAAGCCGAAGAAATGTTCCCCGACACCGATGTTGTTGCCTGCACCACCGCAGGGGAAATAAGCAGCTCTGGTTACGAAGAGGGGCTGATTGTGGCGATTGGTTTTCCAGAGGGTGACTTTGCAACGACTTCGCTTTTGATCGAAAACATCAACGATCTAGATATTCAGTCTGTACTTAGCGAAATTGCGATTGAACGAATTGCGCTGCAAGATCGGCCATTAGATATGCCATTTGATTTTGCCTTTCTGATCGTAGACGGCCTTTCCCTCAGCGAAGATACGCTGGCCGCAACAATTGCCCCTGCTTTGCGAGATGTTCCTATGCTGGGTGGATCTGCCGGTGATGGTACGTCCTTTCAACAAACCTATGTCGCCCTGAATGGTGTCATTTGCGACAATGCCGCGGTTTTAACCATCGCCCGTAGCAAATATAGGACCCGTGTTTTCAGCCTTGATCACCTTGAGCCCACAGATCAAAGAATGGTCGTCACCGAGGCCGATCCAGTCAAACGCATTGTAAAAACAATAAATGCCGAACCTGCGGCACGTGAATACGCTCGCTTGGTGGGGAAAGATCCCAATCAATTAGACCGTTTCACCTTTGCCTCGCACCCTGTTGCCGTGCGTCTGGGTGACTCTCATCATGTGCGGGCAATTCAACAGGTGAATGAAAACGGGGAACTTGTTTTCTTTTCTGCGATCGACGAGGGCATGGTTCTGACCGTTGCTAATCCTAAAAATCTGGCGGACCATTTGCGCCAAAAATTGCAAGAACTGTCCAAAGACGAAGCCCCGACAAATATTATTGGCTGCGATTGCATTCTGCGCCGAATAGAGGCCGAACAGGGGCAACAAAGCCGCGAAATGGCGGAAATTCTTGCTGACCACAAAGTGACGGGTTTCTCAACTTATGGCGAACAAATTGGCCCGCTTCACGTAAACCATACGATGAGTGGTGTCGCATTTTATCGAAATTAATAGGGGCCAATAAGATTTGAATTCGACACTTATCGATCCACGGGATTCCTTAGAACGGCAAAACGAAAAACTGTTGCTGATTGCACAGTCTTTGATGCAGCGCGTCGAACAGAAAACCGAACAATCAGGATTTGCGTATCAACAATTTGAACGCGCAGCCTTGCTTGAATCGCAGGTGCGTGAACGCACGCGCGATTTGGAACGCACGTTGGATTTGTTACAGGATTCAAATGCCCGCCTTGAAATCGTCAGTACCGAACGCGAAATCGCTAGATCAAACTTGACCGAAGCAATCGAAGCAATTGACGATGGTTTTGCGTTATTTGACCCCGAAGACAAACTGGTCCTGTTCAATTCTCGATTTTGCCAAGACCTGATTGATGTCGAAACGAAACTGTTTGAAGGGTTAAGTTTCAAAGAATATGTGAACATGATTTCGCAAAGCGAAACACTCTCCTTGCCGGTCGAACAAACCCCATCCGATTGGGTTGCGGACCGACTTGCCCATCACGGTGATGATCACGTTGCTTACAAAATAAGTTTGTCAGGGCAACGTTGGGTTCAAATCAGCGAACATCGTACGGATCGTGGGGCGACTGTTGTTTTGCAAACCGATGTCTCTGACATTGTCTATTTGGAACGTCAGGAAAGGGCGCGCCTTCGTGATCGCCAAGCAAAAACACTGCAAGCGACCCTAGACCATTTGAATCAAGGGGTTTGTATTTTCAATCGCCACCAAGTTCTGGTCGGTTGGAACAAGAATATGAACCTTTTGTTGAACCTTCCTGATCGGCGCAAAGCGACAGAATATAAATTTGGTTCTCTTTTGGATCATTTAAGTAGTGAATTAGAATTTCAACGAAAATTTAGTGCGGAAAAATTTAGCAATTGGGCAAATAAGACAACAAAACGCAAACCGATTTTCTTCGAAGTAACCCGCAAACCTGATCAAATATTCAGTATTTTTTGTCAGGAAATGCCCGACCGCGGCTTCGTGATCAGCATAACTGATGTCACCGCAGAACGCGCCGCCGCACATGTGCTGTCACAAATGAATGAACAACTTGAATTGCGGGTCGAAGAACGCACAAGGGAACTTGGCATTGCATTAGCCGAGGCAGAACGGGCAAACGCCTCAAAGTCTCGGTTTGTTGCAGCGGCCAGCCATGATCTGCTTCAACCACTTTCGGCGGCCAAATTGTTTTTGTCCTCATTGGCCGAAAACTCTGATGCCGCTTCACACGAGATCATAGGCAAAACAGAAACCGCCCTTCAGGCCGTTGAGCAAATCATCGAAGCACTTTTGGATATCTCCAAATTGGACGCCGGCAAGGCTGTCTTTGACGTTAAACCCGTCAGATTGTCCGAAATTTTTGAACCCCTGTACAACGAACTGTCATTAACCGCGGCAGAAAAAGGAATCCATCTGTCGTTGATCGACAGCTCACTTATTGTCGTCAGTGATCCTGCTTATTTGCGGCGCATACTGCAAAATTTGCTTACAAATGCCATTCGTTACACTGAAAAGGGGCGGGTGGTTTTTGGTGTGCGCAGAAACGGCACATCGGCACGAATAGAAATTTGGGACACCGGAAGCGGCATTGCAGAACAAGATCACCATCTGATTTTTCAAGAATTCAAACAGATCGGGACATCTCAGAAAAATACTGGTCTTGGGTTGGGCTTGGCAATTGTCGAACGTGCCTGTGCTGGGCTGGAACATCAATTGGGCTTGTGGTCCGAATTGGGCACCGGCAGTTGTTTTTCCCTGAACGTCCCAATTTCAAACAAAGCGCTTTTGGCTCCCGAAACAGAACACGAGACGCAGGAAACCGAAGGAAACATTAGTGGCTTGGTGGTCATACTCGTTGAAAACGAATCCAGACTGCGCACCGCGATGGCGAAAATTCTAACGGGACTTGGCGTTGAGGTATTGGCCGCAAGTGATGCAAACCAGGCTTTAGAAATTATTGAGGAGATCGATTTGATCCCGGATGCATTTCTTTTGGATTATCGATTGGGATCTGGGCAAACCGGAACAGAATTATATGAATATATTTCCACAACCCATCATCCGGTTCCGACAGCGATTATTTCCGCAGATCGAACCAGTGAACTTAGGGCCGAATGCAAACGGTTGGGGATCAATTTCTTGCCCAAACCCATAAACACAACCCAACTTCGATCATTTTTGGACAGTCTAAATGTACTTAGAACGTAAGCCCCTGTAAGACAGATCCGCTAGTCTTTCTGAACGAACAATCATTTAAAACATTGGGGATCGTGCATAGTCGCCAAGGTACCGCTTTCCTTCTTATTCAAGGACCACATGCCCAACAGGGAAGTCTATCAAAAATATTTTCGGGCACGAAAAGAGTGAACACATCCCACCATTTTTATTTTTGCGGATTAGAAAGACAAATATTCTTGCGTTGCAGGGTCAATTCGCGTGTAGTTCATTAAGAAATTCAAATTTAGAAACCAAGCTATTGGGCGGCAAAGTTGATCCATCTGCATCTTTCTGCTTCTTGGAAGCTGACATTAAACGGCGAGGATACAAAAATCCGAAGTCGAAAGGGCCGTGCTCTTTTGACGTACCTTGCCCTTTCTGGTGGCAGCGCCCGCAGGGAAACTTTGGCAGAGCTATTGTGGGATTCGGGTGACATAGGTCAGGCGCGAACTTCACTTCGGCAAGTGATATCCAATCTAAGACGTTCCTTTAAGGGTCACGACCCAGACTTGTTTCAAACGACGCCTGACGAGGTTTCTATTCCTCTTGAAAACTTATCTACTGATTTAGATGAAATGATGCAGGATCTAACTTCTGAATTTAACCAACCCAACACCGTTAAATCTATTCAAGCCCTGCCCCAATTGATGTCCGAATTGGATGGCATTAGTTCTGGATTTGACGACTGGCTAGCCACAACAAGATCCCACACTCTTTCAACAACCCAAAACCGATTGCGAACAGTTTACAGCAAGCAGGACGTTGCCCTTGATGTTCGCAATCGGGCATCACACGCAGCATTGCTGCTTAATGATTTGGACGAACACGCCGCGCGGGCTTTGATGGAATGCCATGTTCAGGCAGGAAATTCGGCACTTGCCCTTCGTGTTTATGGGAATTTGCACGCGCGACTAGAAGAAGAGCTGGACGCGGAACCATCTCAGCAAACGCTTGATCTTGTGGTGGCAATCAAACTTGAAAAAAACGCGGCCCCTGATGCGCCTGTCAAAATCGTGCCGGTCGAAGTGAAAAAAACAAAATTGGCAACCGTGGCGGTTCTGCCTTTTGATTTCTTTGGTCCTGAACCAACGCCGGAATACTTGGCGTTGGGCTTGTTAGATCAAATCACTTGCCATTTGGCCTCTTATCGCGCGCCCGCGGTCATTTCCTCTAATTCTACTCGCGGATACCGTGGACAATCCCCGGATCTCAATCAAATTCGTAGGGATATTGATCCAACCTATGTCGTCACAGGAAGCGTTCTGTTGCAAAAGGGCGAAGCGTCCGTTTCGGTTCAATTGGTCGAGGCCAAATCCTCATTGGTTCTTTGGGCCGGCTCATTTGTTGTGGCAAGTGATACGGTGTTTAGCGTGCGTCAAGGCGTGGCCGAAAGCATTGCACGCACGCTCATGCCCAATGTGAATTTGGCTGAACTCCGGACAACGACAACCCAAAACGACGAGGCCCTTGGCCCCTATCATCTCGTGCTTCGGGCAAAAGATTTAATCTTTCAACTTGAAACAGGTTCCTTTGAGCTTGCCGGTGGTTTGTTAATGCAAGCGGTGACGATTGATCCGACTTTTGCAGCCGCTCACGCCTTGTTAGGGGAATGGTATGCTTTGCGAATTTGGCAAGGCTGGAGCAAACAACCAGACGCAGACCGCCGCTCACTTGAATTACATGTAAAACGCGCCGTGGCGCTTGCGCCGGGTGACGGGCGTATCGTTTCCTTGATGGGGCATTGTCGAATGATGTTTGATCAACGGCACAACGAAGCATTGACCCTCTTTGATCAAGCCATTGAACTGACCCCAAATGATGCGGAAACACTGGCTTGGTCCGTTCCAACCCTTGCATATTCAGACCAAGCAGATCGCGGGGTTGCGCATGGGAAACGGGTTCTTGAATTGTCGCCCCTTGATCCTTTTATTTTTCGCAACGAGCACTTTCTGAGCATCGCTTTGTTTATGACAGGTGACTATGACGGGGCGGCGGAAAAAGGTTTGTCATGTTATCGCCGCGCCCCCGACTACAGTTCAAATATTCGAATGACCATTGCTGCACTGCAACGCGCAACACGGCTTCATGAAATTGAACCCTTGATCGAACATCACGCCAATCTGATGCCAGATTTTTCGGTAACGAAACTAATGCAAGGTCATGGCCTATCAAACCCTGCAAAGCGGCACGAATTTGGCGAAACATTGGTTGCGGCGGGTTTGGCACGATAACGGCTCACGCCAAAATCACGCATCGCTCACGACACTTAATTAAACATTAACCATAATTGTAATAACGGGAGAGAAAAATGCGATTTTTTGGAAGTGGACACGGCGCAACACACGGCGCAACGCATGGTGCAACACACGGCGCAACACATGGCGCGACACATGGCGCAACCGCAAGCGCACCGGGCGCGGGGTCTGTCGTGCCCACAGGAATCCCCCTTGCGGATCAAGGTGGTTTTCAGCCGCTAACTGCCGCTAGCTATAACGAGGATGACGTTCATCCAGATCTTTGGGCACTAGGCCAACTGCGTGAAATTCTTGCTGCATTCCCACTTTCAGATGTTGACCTACGAACAATTTTAGACAACTGGCCAATGCCCCAAACAGCGGCAGGCATTGAACTCGAACTAAAATATTCACGAAATGATCGTGAAAAACATGTGTATGAGTATGGTGCAGAAATTAGTGCACAATCCGGACGTTTCGATTTCATGTACGTGAATGTTTTGGGTCTAACCACACATCGGCATAAAAATACATTGCGTCTCATTTCGCAGGCAATTCTTGTGGCCGGTACCCTCGGCATGCAACAAAAATTGCATTATAATCGGCCTCGTCCGGCACAAGTTTGGCCTGGAATCCTGCCGATGATTCCGACACCAGCCCACCCCTCTTTTCCCTCAAATCATGCAACCCAATCCTATTGTGTTTCAGAGATGCTGAAAACGTTGTTCGGGGAAACTTCGTCAATGTCTGGATATCTGGACGCAATCGCCCGCCGCGTTTCTATCAATCGAGAGTATGCAGGCGTACATTTCAGATCCGACACAGACGCGGGCGAACTTTTAGGCAAAGAGATCGCTATCGCCCTGTTATCCATCGATTCTGTGGTGGAACTAAGGGACAGCGCCAAGTTAGAACATGTCGTTTCGGCACTAGACCCAGAGTCAGCATAATGAGGCCGTCTAGAACAAATGCGGCGGCAGTTCCACAAGGATGGAATGCCGCCGATTCCATCGAAGCCGCAAAAGCTCGAGAACAGCAATTCAACCTAACCCAAGATAATGACGGATTTCTAAAATTTTTATCTCAGACAGGTGGACCGCGGCAATCAACATTGATCGTGGGCGAAGACTTTCATCTCAATAAATGGCCAGTGCGTGATCAATCTAATCGGGGCACTTGTAATGCATTTGCTGTGGTCGCTGCCGAGGAACTTTCTCGTTCACTCAACAGTGGAACGATAGAACCCTTGTCCGAAGAATACCTTTATGCCGAAATGCGAAGACAGCCTCTTCCACCAGTCGTCACAGAAGAAGCGGATAAAACCCTTATCGAAGAAAGTGGGGCAACGTTTCTACTTCAGGCCGTGCAACCGATGAAGAGCGAAAAACTGTTTAAAGCGGGCGACACAAAATATGATGAGGATCGATTTTTGGCACCTAATTTTGATGTCGGTCTTGCACCAAGTTCGGCGGAAAAGGTGACGAAACATTCCGAATACGTCCACAATATTTGGAAAAAACCGAACGTTGGTCTTTCTGACAATTGGTTTAACGACATTCTACAAGGAGAGACGGTTGTTTCCACTTTTCTTGAGCAAATTCAAAATAACGTGCCGGTAGTTGCCAGTTTTGTATTATTTGACGGCGTGGGTTCTGGGGTTTTCACGTCACCCGAAGCCCGTCTTTATGGGCGTGTGCGCTATCCTTTGCCTTCGATCGTTAAAAACTTGAAGGCTGGCCTAGGACATACAGTTTGTCTTGTCGGGTTCATTCCAACGGAATCGCCCGAAAGTGGTTTTGATATCGAAAATCCCGAAACTCAAAATCCAGAAGATGAAAACGGGTGGTTCGTTTTTCGCAACAGCTATGGCGCATTTTCTTTTGGCCGCGATGCGTTGCGGCGCAAATCGCGCCCCTACATACCCGCGCCTGGTTATGGAATAATCAAGGCCAGCGACGTCGAACGATACTGCTGGGAATATTTATACCGAGCATAAAAAATCCTCCCTGAAACTTTCAAACCGAGACTTCGTGTCTCGGTTTTTTTTATCAAAGGCAATGTTTCTGTTTATCGCCGTTATTCACGAAACATTCACGTTTCCATCCCGCCCCAATCACAGGCCATGCGCAAAGTCATCCCATCATCAAAAACATATGAGGGAGACAAAAAAATGCTTGAAACCGGAAAACACGGCAGTGCGCATGTCATTGGAACAGATCAACAGCCACATTGTGGCAGCTTTGGCTATCTTTTCCCAGATGGCGAAAGCCCTGCTTTTACATCAGACACACCCGATCAATTACGCGCATTGCAAATGGAAATTTACACCCATGGTGACGTTGATGACGTAAACAATTCCGCCCTACCGCCTGTGTTTACCTATTTTGGTCAATTCATTGATCACGACATTACCAATCAAGGTCTCACCAGTGAGGCGGCCAAGGATGTCGTGGATATTTTCAGTCGCCCGAACGATGATTTTTCGCCACAACCCCGCAACACAGTCGTAGATGCGATTAAAAACCAACGTACAGGCCGCCTTGATTTAGACAGCCTGTATGGCCCCGAATTGCCGACCAATAATCCCGCGCTGGACAAACTAACTGGGCTGCTTCGCTTCAAAGGTGATCGCGCAAAAATGTGGATCGCATTTCCGGCACCTTCAGCTGAAGGTATTCTCGGTGGCTTGCCTTTGGACGGTGCCGCAGATTTGCTGCGTCTTGGGCGATTAATGGCACCAAAAACGGGTGACGTTCTTTTCACCCAAGCCGATTTTGACGATTTGCCTGACGGCATCCGTACGTCACTTTTGTCCAAAGACGGCACGCCAAATATGCGTGCTGCTGTTATTGGTGATCCACGAAATGATGAAAATCTTTTTGTTGCACAATTTCATTTGGCCTTCCTACGCTTTCACAATCGTATGGTTGATGCCTTGCGTGATGGTGGCCACGCAGGAAATGCCGACGAAGTATTCAACGACGCACGAAAACAAGTAATTCTTCATTACCAATGGTTGGTAATGCATGTTTATTTGCCATCGATTTGCGACCCTGTGGCCTTGCAACAAGTCAAACAATCAGGCGCGTCTCTCTATGGATCTTTTCTTGAAAAATGCGACCATGAAACAGGTTCCGCTTTCCCTATGCCAATTGAATTTGCAGCAGGTGCCTATCGCTTCGGTCACTCAATGGTGCGTGGAAATTATGATTGGAACGCTGCCTTTGGGCGCGGTGAATCTGCCTTACTGGATCGTGCAAGTTTTGAATTCATGTTCCTGTTTACGGGCGGTGGCGAAAATCCTTTGGCTGGCCAAGACAATCTACCCCAAAATTGGGTAGCAGATTGGCGCCGTGTTGCGATGCCAAATTCAGAATTTGCCGATCGTACGACGCGCCGAATGGACACCAATTTGGCTTTGCCACTTCAAAAAATGCGAAATGAAGCAACTGACCTTGATCCAGCCACCGCGACACCCCAACAATTGGATGAAAAGAACCTTGCTGCGCGTAATTTAAAACGCAGCGCGCGAATGAACGTGCCATCGGCGCAGGCATGCATCGATGTGCTGAACAGTGACCATAATTTCAATTTACGTCCGCTTACCAAGGCTGAATTAACCAGTGGCCGCACAGGCAATGAATTGATCAATGCTGGGTATGACGCGCAAACGCCATTGTGGTTTTACGTTCTGAAAGAGGCCGAGGTTCGCCAAGCGGGTCAACGTCTTGGCGCCGTAGGCACCCACATCGTAGCAGGAACAATTGCCGGGCTTTTGATCCACGACCCCCAATCTGTTTGGAACACACCAGGTTCCTTTGAGGAACGTTGGCATCCAATTGATGGCGTACGCGCATCAGGTCAATTGGTCGACTCAATTCCAGCGATGCTTCGCGCAGCACTTTTGTTGGAGGCCTAATCATGACCCGTATGCAAACCGCAATGCCCGCACGCAAGGTAACGGCCAGCGCGTTGGGCTCCGCCATCTCGATTTTGATCATTTTTGCACTAAGAGAATGGACTGATATCGAAATTCGCGAAGGTGTCAGTACCGCAATCGTTACGGTCAGCACGTTTGTCGTTGGCTATCTCGTTCCCCCAGCGGCGCGAGATCAGGTAATAGGGGAAATCGCATGAACCGGCGCGCTGTTTCGTTGGTAATGCTTGCGCTTGCGGCCTGTACCAACCCAGATATTTCCAAAGAACTGGAACTGACAAACACCCATTTCAATGCCCTTAAAGAGGGCATTGAAACCGAAATTACGGCAAGTGCGAAAGAAGAACACCGCCGCATTGAAACGCAAACCATTTTGGCAAAAGAACCGGTCATTGGCGTAGCAGGTGATTGTGACACGATTGCGGCTAGGGATGAACCAAAGGTTCTAAGCGATTGCAGGATTGTCGAAAGCTTCGATGCCGCCGACGATCCCGGAGGGGCAACCGAGGTTCAAACCTTTCTGGTGATTATGGATAATTACCTTGCCGCCCTTGGGTCATTGGTTAATTCAAAATCAAGTACCGAAGTCCAGGAACAAACAAATGCAATTGTCGCGGCCTTCGGTTCAGCCGACGCCAATCGTCCGGCAGCCTTTGAAAAGCTGGGTCAATTTGCAAGGGACCGAAAACAGTCTTTTGCCAAAGGCTCGGCTTTTTTGGTTTATCAAATCCGCCTAAGCGCCTTGCGACGCGCCCTTAAAAGTGCGGCACCACTAATTAACAAAACCGTTCCGCTGGTGGCATCGCATCTTGAATCTTTCGACAAACCGCTTTTAGCCGCTCAAACCGAACTTCATGATGCTCAAGACGACGTCAACAACGCACTTGGCACCGGAAATGTGAAGGTTTCGCGTGCTGCGTCAGATCGGCTTCGTAAAGCGGTGAAAGCATTCAAAACAGCCGAGGCCGCATCCCCTGTCATTCAACTTCTTCTGTTTAAGCAAGCACACTTGCGGCTTGTCGAAAAAGCAACAAATGGCGGTTCGGCTTCTGACATCATCGACCTTTTAGAAGAACTGAAAACCCTAAACACCACCATCAATGAGGAGACATAACATGGCCCCGTTAGATACGCTTACTGCAGATCAAGAAAATGCCGCCGCTTTGGTTGGTTCCATAAAAATTGCACAAAAGGCAACGCTCGCGAACCTAAACAAAGCCGCAAAAGAGGCCCGGCTCGCCAAAGACATTGAATTGACGAAGAAGCTTAAAGATCTGGCAATCACGTTGTCGCGTCAAAATCTTGTGCTGCACCGCGCCAAACAAAAGGCCCTTCGGCGCGAAAACCTTAAAGCAGTCAATCAAGAGCTTATGAAAATCGTCGCAGAAACGAATGCCTCGATTACTAGGGTTCAGAACACTATCGAACTGTTGGAACAGGCCGCCAAGTTGCTGGATTTAATTCGACGCACTGTCGACGTTTTTACGTAACTCAAGGAGGAAGATATAATGAAACGCGTACTCCCATTTATACTATTGCTCATAACAACGCCGATCGTGGCTGATGAAATGTTGTTTGTAAGTCCCCAAGGAAATTTTGTTAATTTCGCGGATCAAACCTGCCCCGAAGGTATGCTTTGCCTACCCTCCAATGGCGTTGGACTGGGCACAGTGGATACAAATGTGATCATTCCTGAATGGGCCAAAGGGATGTATGATCTGGCCAATGAAGATGACCACAAGGCGAAAGCCTATATTCAGGGTCTTTCTGATGGGTATATCGTGGATATCTGTAACTATTGCGGTTGCTGTACTATTTCCTCAGAAGATAATCTTGGCGATCCATTTGAACCGTGGTCCCTGGAATCAGAATTTCCAAACAACGGGAATTCACTGATTGAGAAATGGCAATGAGGGTCCTGCTTATCAACATGGCCCGCATGCTGCCGTCCAAGGTCATTTCAGATCGAATCCTTCCCTGGCTGACCTTGACGCTTGCTACATTCGGCGCTGTCTGGACATTGTTTCAATATTCAGATGGCGTCGGCATTCAGCGGGCAAATACAACCCTCGCCATTCATCGCCAATTTCTGGATTCCTTTCCCGAGGGGGCGCAAACATTCACCCAAATTTCAGATGACGAACGCGTTCGCAGAATTTTGAAACTACGGTGTGAGTTTTATGAAACCGCTGCCGCTGGAAAGAAGTTCAAGCTTACAATGCCTTTGCCAAACTGTTCTACAATATCAGTGGAAGAGATGTCTGTTTTGGATGAAATCGGAAAAGATATCTCGACATCCTTGCGCGCTGAACTTCGCGGAAAGATGGCCACACTGGTGCCACTTGATTATGGCCCTGCCCGTCGCATGATGACATTCTTTCGGTCATTACAGGTCTGTGTTGAGATTTCGCAATGTAACTTGGAAATTTCGGGCGAATTGTTCGCAGGCGATATCGTCGCGTTTTTGAATGCCACCTGCCCTCTTGCATTGAATGATAAAGAATTTGGCAGAAACGGCGCACTTTTAGGAACATTCACAAGAACGCTTTTACCGCTGGGCGTCATTCCATGGAATATTGATCCTTCACGCGAAGATTTATTCGCATGTAACTATCTGCGGATGGATATCTAAATTCAAACAAAGGGTTATTCGTGGCTCTTTGTTCCCTTACCTCACAAATCGCCCTATTATTGCCGCAGGACGTCGCTGAGCGTTCTGCGGCTTTGTTTGCTGGGCTGAGCCCCCTACTTGGTCACTAGCAGGCCTGAGAAGGCGTATTTTGGGCTACACGGTCTGTTTCCTTAGTTGTGGGAACTTATGTTTTAGGCAAAGTCTCCCCCCTTACCCCACTATTCGCAGTCTGCGCACGTCAGTGAATGCGCGTTTGGCCGTATTTAGGACCATATCCGACAAATGGGATTGGACATAATTTGCAACGAACGTACTTGGTGCCCGCAATGTCAGGATGTGCGCATCAACGTTGACGAAATCTAGTCTGGCTAGCCAGCTTTCAAATTGCGTTGGGTTGACCTGTCGCATAGCGGCCATGACATCCCCCCAGCTGCCTTCGCGTACGGGAATTGGTTTTGCCGCTGTCTGGCCAAAATCAACATTGACCACCTTTGATTGTTCTTTCTGCTCAACCACAGCACCAAGTCGCTGAACGAAGTCTGGACCGATGTTTGACAGTTGCGGTTGGCAACTTGAAATAACTTTTTCGATGTTCAATTTGTAAGTGGTCACCCTGCCCCGCGCGCCTTGATGACGTACTTCAAGCCACCCCTTTAATTTCAGCCTAGCGACTTCGCGTTTGACGGTTCTCGTATCTACGGCCCAAAGACGTGCGATCTCTTTTTGACCAATCTTGAGCTCATTACCCAGCCAGTTATAGCGTGCCGTGATCAAAGCAATCAGTCGTAAAGTTTGACGTTGAGTGGTTTTGTCAGCAGAGAGACCATGCGCTGCGATGCAGGCAAGTATATCGTATTTCGTTGAAGATGACTTTTTGCCTATTGGTTTTAGAATTGCCATACTGCCCTGCTGCGGTTTTTACCGTCTGTTTATTTGGCAACCCGTTTTTTTTGTTGTTTTGGAACGTTATTGCCTAACCTGAAGGCATTTGCGTCTAGTTTGGCGGAACTGTCAAGTTTATTTCGACTTTGTGCTCATTCTTAACCCTAATTTGAAATTTAAAAAAGGTAATATTGGTATAGCGGGACATCATGAGTGTCCCCTATTAGACTAGTTTTGTCCCCTATATTCTGTATCAGGTCAATTTCTGTCCCTCTAAATGTCGGGCAAATAACATGTGATTCATCTGGGTTAGTGACGTTTTTTGAAGGATCAGACGAATCGGTTTACTGCGTCATGACCTTAGTTTTGTAGGGTTTTTCCAGTATTATCAGTTTTTGTTGTTTTAGTGTAATTGTTCTTTGCCTTTTTTGTAAATAGGGCGTATTTGAAAAAAATACCAGAATTTACGTCCGGAAGGAATTTCAATGTTTACCCACGAAGATTTAAGCCAACTACAGGCCAACAGTCTAAAGATGCAAAGTTTCATCCGTCAGCAAACTTTTTCACCTGAAATGGACAAAAGCCTCCGTAGGTTTTCGAGTTGGGAAGTTGCGGAACTTATCCTTAAGATTAATCAGTCGACCTTTCGTGGGCGTCTCGCTGTTGATCCAAGCTTGCCCGATGGCCTGGTGGAAGAAGATGGTCGTCAACGTTGGTACTCTCTGGAAGAGGTAAACGAGCTGCGTCGTAAGATGAAGGTGAAGCGGCAAAGCCTTTTACCTAAACGTCCCGCTGGTAAACGTGCGATCCGGTGCGCGATTGCAAATTTTAAAGGGGGTGCTGGTAAGTCGACTGTTGCGTTGCATTTTGCCCACGCTGCGGCTTTGGATGGATACCGCGTTCTGGCGGTGGATTTTGACCCCCAAGCCACGCTGAGCCATTCCATGGGTTTAACAAACGTTTCCGAGGATCACACTGTTTGGGGCATCATGGCGAGAGATTTGGAACGGGAGACGAACCGGATGAATGCCGCGGCCAGCGGGGCGCAATCTGGTACCTCCCTGCCCCAGCGACGTATTCCTTCTTCAATCAGCGATCTTGGCTTGGCGGACTTACGCGTCAATGATTTCATCAAGCCAACATCGTGGCCAACGATTGATATTGTGCCGTCCTGTGCTAATGCGGCATTCGTTGAATTTGCTTCTGCCCAGTACAGACATCTTAATCCAGAGTGGTCCTTTTTCGCGGCGGTTAGTCGGTACTTGGATTCTATTCCTGATGACGCATACGACTTAATCATTTTTGATTGCCCACCTGCTATTGGTTATCAGTCGATGAATGCCGTTTTTGCGACGGACGTTTTGTATATCCCATCTGGCCCTGGTTATTGGGAATACGACAGCACAACCAGTTTCATCGGGCAATTGGCCGAGGCTCTTGGGGATCTTAGTGAGGGGTTTGGTAAGACCTTCCCCGCGGGGAAGGTTTCTCTGCCCAAGGTTTTCCAAGACATCCGCTTCCTTGTTACGCGTTATGAGTCCAGCAATGATTTGCACCGCGCGATGGTCGAAGCCTTTAGTAAGGTGTTTGGGGATAGGTTGACCAAGAACCCCATCGAGATGACGCGCGCCGTCGAGCAATCTGGTCGCTTCCTAAGTTCGATTTACGAAATCGATTACCGCGACATGACACGGGATACTTGGCGGCGTGCACGCGGAAGTTTTGATCGCGCCTATGAAGAGTTCAAAGAAACCTTTCTAAATGCCTGGGAAAATTTGGAGGATGAGCAATGAGCAAGAAACGTCGCATATTTGACATCGACATGCCCGATGTGGACATGGAACCGATTGGGCAACCGGTTGGGGAAGCCTTCCCCGTGGGGAAGGTCACAACCCGCCGTGGCCCGATGGCATCAGCGATCTCCGAGAATGCTGAAAGCCTAAAGCTGCGCGAAGAAACCGAGGTCGCCATCCGTGCCGAGAATGATGCCTTGGCGCACGAATATGTTCGTCTGAAGAAACTTGGTCTGGTTGTCGAGTTGATTGAGCTGGACATGATCGACACCAACAAGTTGATCCGCGATCGCAAGGCTGGCTTTGATGCTGAGCTGGATGAACTGAAATCATCGATCACCGACATTGGCCTGTCTAACCCCATTCAAGTCGAGATTGGCGAGGATGGACGTTTCGAGTTGGTGCAGGGCTTTCGCAGATTGTCTGCGTTTCGCGCGTTGCTAAAGGATACCGGCGACGTTGAACGGTACGGCAAAATTCCCGCGGCAACGTCAGAACAGGGCAGGGGGCTTGATACGCTCTACCGCCAGATGGTCGATGAGAACCTGATCCGCAAAGATATTTCGTTTGGTGAAATGGCGGCGTTGGCGATTCACTATGCGAAAGATCCGGCAACCACAGTGTCTGATCCAGCCAAGGCGGTCGCGACTTTGTTTACATCTGCCAGCTATCAAAAGCGCAGCTATATTCGAAACTTCGTCTCGCTGCTTGAGATACTTGGCGATGATCTGCTCTATGTTGAAAATATTCCGCGCTCTTTGGGATTGGCGTTGCTGAAAGAAATCGAAGGGAAAGATTTTTTGATTGCAGGGCTTAAGGCTGAGCTGAAACCTCGCCTCGGGCGCAAGCCGGATCGCGAGATGGCCATCTTGCGTCAATACGCAGGGCAGGGGGAGAGGGTCGAGCAATCAACGCCGACCGCGCCAAAGTCAGCGGAAAAGCCGCGTGTGGCCAAGACGACCTTTCAATTGGCGCGTCCTGACGGTGCTGCAAAATGCACCGCTGCATCAGGACGGTTGGAAATACGCATGCCGCGGGATTTCTCAGCCATGGACCGTCTGAAGCTTGAGGCGGCGGTTGCCAAGCTGTTAGATGAATTGGATCGGTAGTTGATACATTGGCAGAATCTTCCCCGCGGGGAAGGTTTCGCAATTATTAGAAAGGTGCTGGGGAAAAATAGCGCGAAAACTGAACGGCGTTCATTAATCTATGCCGTGTCGGGATTTTTACAGGTCGCAGCATTAAGTGGTTCAGGGGGCAGAAACGTCCGCAGAGCGCCATTGGGACAAATTTGGATGAGCAGGTTAACGAAGGAGCAATTGCCGTCCAGGGTCGCTAAATCAGAGGGGTAGGGGCGGCGTAGGCGGCTATGTCGTTAATCGGTCAGGGATAGTGGGCTTCATCACCTTGTTTTGCGCCAACTCAGTAATCAGTGTCATAAGTTGTGTCGCACGAAGTTCTTTGTGGCGCGCCAAAACGATCGCGCTTTTGTTGGCTTCGTTTTTCAAGGGCCGAATGCACAACGGCTGGCCATCATAAGTCATGTCGCCTGTCGGACGTGTCACCAGCAAGGAAAAGCCTAGTCCATACCCAACAAGGCCACGCACCAATTCCAACGACGGCGAACTGTGCACGATATTAGGTGTAAGACCTGCGGTTTTGAACAGGCCTAAAAAGTAATCTCGACTTGGCGGGACATCCAACAGAATGAAAGGCTCTGTTGCCAGATCGGCCAGATCGATTTCTGATTGCCCAATAAGTGCATGATCGTGCGGCAGGACCACGTGTGGCGTAAGTTCCAGCAACTGGATCTTTTGGATGTCATCTGGAAGGTTCAAATCATAAAGCAGCGCCATTTCTAATTGGCCGGAATTTAACCCCTCTAGCAATTCGTCTTGGGTGCCTTCGCTGATGCGTAAATGAATGTCAGGATGTTCAGTGCTGACCGCGTTCACCAATCTGGGCAGAACCGAGGATGCAAGCGTTGTAAAGCTGCCCAATCGCAGCTCGCCGACCATCTCGCCGCCCGTGGCGGTAACCTGTCTTTGTAAGTCGGTTGCATGGGCCAAAAGGGCGCGTGCAGAGGGTAAAATATCCTCAGCACTGGCGGTTGCGGATACGCCTTGTGAATGGTGACGTCGCAAAAGTTGCACCCCCAGCTGATCCTCAAGTTTGGTCACGGCAATTGAAATCGTTGGTTGCGATACATTTAGGGCAATTGCGGCGCGTGCGGTTGATCCGTGATCAATGCAGGCAACAAGATATTCCAGTTGGCGAAGTGAGAAACGATGCATCTAAATAGCTAAATACTATCTTATCTAAAAAAACAATTTATTTTAATAATAAAACTTTGCTGGCTACGCTTCGCGCAACGGAAATGCAGTCAAATTAGATTCTGCACGACTGAACAAAATTCGAAATTTAATCATGAGGAATACCCAAGATGATCCGCACCGGTGAGGAATATCGCAATTCAATCAAAGATGGCCGCGAAGTTTGGATAAACGGCGAACAAGTTAAAGATCCCACGGTTCATCCACAACTAAAGCCAATCATTGATGTGCGTGCCCGTATTTATGACATGCAGCATGACCCAAAAACACAAGCGGTAATGACTTATGAAGAAAACGGTGAGCGTCACGCCATCGGCATGCGCCTGCCGCACGAGGCTAAGGATTGGCAAGACAAGCGCGAAGCCGTTGATATGGTCATGCATGATGTCGGTGGTGTTGTAACGCGCGTAGGCGACGAAACCATCGGTGAAATGTGGTCTTTGCGCGATGGCAAGGACATCCTAAACGAAATTGATCCTCGATTTGCGCAAAATATTGAACGCCACATTCAAACTTGCACCAAAGAAGACCCGTTCCACGTTTCGGCCAATACCGACCCGAAAGGGGATCGATCAAAAGCGCCTCAAGATCAAGATCCAGACATGTTGGTGCATGTCGTGAAAGAAACTGATGCTGGCATCATTATTCGTGGTGCGAAATACGAAACAGCAGCGGCCTATTCAAACCAAGCGTTTTTGAAGCCAACAATTGCAAACTGGGGCAATTCGGAAATGTCCGACTATGCGCTAGGATGTATCGTGAAAATGAACGCGCCCGGCGTGAAACACATCTGTCGCACAGGTTTTGCAGGTCGCGCACCTGCGGATGATTATCCATTGTCCAACCGTGTTGATGAAATCGATACATTGATGATTTTGGATAATGTTCTGGTGCCATGGGAAGACGTTTTGTTTTACCAACACACCCGTGCGGCCAGCTTTATTCGCGCCACATTGCACCGCTATTCCGCCTTGCCATTTGTTCAGCGCACACTGTCTTTTGCTGATCTGATCATCGGTGCGGCCCTTTGGAACGTGAAACAAACAGGTTTGGACAAACAACAAGCCGTGCAAGAAAAACTGGCCGAGTTGGCCGTTTGGCGCGAAGGCATTGAGGCCTTCCTTACCGCATCGATTGCAACAGCTGAGAAAAGCCCAAGTGGTTTGTTGATGCCGAACCAATCCATGCTGATGTCTGGTCGTGTTCACGCGCTTAGCAATCTGCCAAAAATGATGCACATGGCCCGTGAATTATGCGGTGGGCAAATCTGTGTGACGCCCGATGCCGCCACTTTTGCAGCAGCAGGTACCAAGCCATGGATGGATAAGTTTTACACTATCAATGAACAGTGGGTGGCGGATGATCGCCGCAAGTTGTTGAGCCTTGCACGTGATTTGCTGAATTCCGACTACGCAGGCCACCGTCTAACGTTCCAGTTGTTCGCGCAATCCCCACCATTTGCGCAATTGGCAGCGGTTTACCGCAACTTTGATTGGGGCGGACCTTTGGATTTTGCTCATAAAGCAGCTGGCCTTTCCGATAACGTCTGGGGTTCAGACAAATCCTAATTTTGTAGAAGAGAAACGATCATGACGACACATAAACGTATCCGTCCTTTCAATACGAAAGAGACGTACCCTGAACAAAACTTGGACAATGATTTGGCGCAAGGCGTTGTTGCACGCGGCACCATGGTGTTCTTGCGCGGGCAGGTGGCCCAAGATTTGGACACACGCGAGAGCCTGCATATCGGTGACGCCACCTTGCAAACGCGCAAATCCATGGAAAACATCAAGATGCTGCTGGAAGAGGCTGGCAGCCATATGGATCATGTGTGTCGGATTGTCGTTTATCTTACAGACATTCGCTATCGCGATGATGTTTATCAAGAGATGGGCAAGTGGCTAAAGGGTGTTCATCCTTGTTCAACGGGCATCGTTGTAACCGCATTTGCTCGCCCTGATTGGGTTGTTGAAATCGAGGTGACTGCGGTCATCCCAGACTAAAGGTGTGTTATGGCTGAAATTTATCAATCGGCTGAAGATCTCTTGGTTCAACTGAAAGAGGTCGCAAATGGAACATTGGCAGATGCCAGCGGTGCGGAACCTGCACTGTATTGGAACGAGGATATTGCGGCATCTGAGGATGCGAATATCTTTCGCAAAGATTGGGTTTGTCCGGGGCTTGCTGCTGAGATTCCAAACCAAGGGGATTACCTAACCTATACCGTTGCGGGGCAGCCGATTTTCTGTGTCCGCGACAAGTCAGGCGAGGTGAAAACCTATTCCAATGTGTGTCGTCATCGCATGATGCAATTGTTAGAGGGCAGTGGCACCACATCGCGCGTTGTTTGCCCCTATCATGCATGGACCTATGACCTGAACGGTCGTCTAATTGGCGCGGGTCACATGGAAAAAACCAATGGATTTAACAAAAAAGAGATTTGCTTGCCGGAAATCCGCACGGAAATCTGGAACGGTTGGATCTATGTCACGTTGAACCCAGACGCCCCATCGGTGCAAGAAGCGCTTGCGCCGTTAAATGAAGTGGTGTCGCGGTATGGCATGGAAAATTATGTGCCAGTTGTCAGTGAAAACCATGTTTGGAAAACCAACTGGAAATTACTGACCGAAAACTTCATGGAAGGGTACCATTTACCGGTTGCTCATAAGGCCACTGTTGGTGCTTGGTTTGCGTTGAATGAAACTATGTTTCCTGAGGAAACATTTGATAGTTTCACTTATCAGACCTTCGCGAAAACGGGGAATGCAACGTACGGACAGGCGCACCCTGATAACACCACCTTAGAGGCCGAATGGCGCAACACATCGGTATTGCCGACGGTATTCCCGTGCCACATGTATGTGCTGGCACCGGATCATTTGTGGTATCTAACTTTGCGTCCCAAGGGTGTGGGCGAGGTTGATATCCGCTTTGGTGTGGCCATCGCGCCAGAAGTGGATGCCATGCTTAGTTATGCCGATGAACGTACGGCGTGGATCGATGAATTAGTAAAATTCTTTGAACATGTGAACACAGAAGATCGCCAAGTTGTTGAGGGCATTTATGCCGGATCACAATCCAATTTTGCAGCACCAGGTAAACTGAGTTGGCTTGAGCGCGAAATCCACGATTTTCAACGATATTTAGCGCGCCGATTGGTGCCAAACGCAAAGGAAAACGCATGACCTTTTCAATCGCTGCGCGCTGTGCGCGAACAGGGATGTTTGGTGTGGCTATTACGACCTCGTCAATTTCTGTTGGCTCGCGTTGCCCGCATGTGCGCGCTGGTGTGGGGGCTGTTGCCACGCAGAACATAACCGATCCGCATTTGGCGACATTGGTGCTCGACGCAATGGAGGCAGGTTTGGATGCCAACAGTGCCATTGCACAAATCACCAAAGATCGCGAATTTATCGATTATCGCCAGCTAACTGCGGTCGACAAAGACGGCACGACCGCGCATTTCACAGGTGCGCATATTCTTGGTACCAACGCCATCAGCGAAGACATCGACTGTGTAGCGGCGGGCAACCTTTTATCAAGTACGGCTGTCGCCAAGGGTATTTCGGATGGATTTCGCGCCAATCCTGATGCGCATATCGCCGAACGTTTGGTGCAAGCCATCGAAGGTGGTTTGGCGGCTGGTGGTGAAGAGGGGCCCGTGCATTCCGCCGCACTTGTTGTGTCGGGTGATCAGCCATTTCCATTGGTCGATTTGCGGGTGGATTGGGATGATGATTGCCCGATCAAAAAGTTGCGTTCCTTGTGGGTGGCATATGAACCGCAAATGCAGGATTATCTAAATCGTGCGACAAATCCGACAGCTGCACCCAGTTACGGGGTGGCGGGTGATCCTTAAATGGGCACTGCTACCCTTGCAAACCAGCGCCATATTCCGCGCGAGGATTATCAGACGAAACCATGGAAAAACGGCAAAGGCACGACCCATGACATTCTGATTTTACCAGAGGGTGGCGATCACGCATCCTTTGATGTGCGTTTGGCGCTGTCGCCGATTGTCGAAAAGGGCGTATTTTCCTCATATGAGGGTGCTGATCGGGTGATCACCTTAGTTGAGGGCGCAGGGTTGGATTTGCAGTTTGGCGCATCAAAGGAACATTTGGCGCCGTTACAATCGCTGTATTTTGACACGGGCCTTGCCCCCATCGGCACACCATTGAGCGGGCCTGTGCGTGTCATCAATGTTATGGCGCGTCGGGGTGTTTGGAACATAGCAACCTGCAGCGTTGCATCAAGTGCGCAATTGAAATGCAAAGCGGCTGACATGGTGTTTATTTATTGCATAGGGCAGGGGTGTTTGATCACCGTTGATGGCACCCAGACACAAGTGGCACAGTCAAATTCTGTTCTGCTTTCTGATGCAACGAACATTGCAATCAACGGCGAAGGCTTGTTTCTGTTTGCCCATCTAAAGCCCCACGCCTAAGAAAAAATGCTAGCTGTGGGATCAAAAGGAAAGTGACGATAATGGACCAATCAAATCTAAGACAGGGTTTTTTGACTGGCATGAGTTGCGCGGCTTGCACCGTGAATATTGTCACAACAGACGGTCCAGCGGGGCGGGCAGGGGTCACGGTTTCCGCCATGTCATCGGTATCGGCTGATACACCCAAGCCAACATTGCTAGTATGTGTGCATCACCTTAGCCCTGCGGCTGATTTGATTTTGGAAAACGGTGTTTTCTGCGTGAATGTTTTACGCGACGATCAAGGCTATATTTCCGATACATTTGCAGGACGTTTTAAAGATCAGTGGGCGACAAATTTGAGTGCACCGACTGGGTTAACATGTCCACGGGTTCCCCAAGGGTTGCCGATCCATTGGTTGGGTTTGATTGTCGGGTTAATCCTCGGAAAAGGTCGGCACGCATTATGTGTTTATCGGTGAGGTTGAGGATCTGTACGTTCGCGAGAACGGCTCGCCCCTAATTTATGCCAATCGGGCCTATGGGTCCGCGACGCCGATTGAATCGGCAAACTCGATTAAAGCCGGTCAAAATGCAGCGGGTAGCAAATTGACGGTTGGGTGTTTTCATACATTTGGCCCGTATATTTTGCCCGAGATGATCAGTCGAGTGGCGACAGAGAATGCGGATATTTCAATCGAACTGATCGAAGGGGATCAGCGGCGCATTCAAGAAAGCTTGCTTTCTGGCGAGGCAGAGGTGGGTTTGCTATACGATCTAGACCTTTCCAGTGAGTTGGAAACCATAAGCCTTACAAATCTACAGCCATATGTATTGCTGGCCGAACATCACCCATTGGCCGAAAAAACCGAACTTTCGCCAAGTGATTTGGTCGATCACCCGATGATCCTGTTAAACACACCACCAAGCCGCGATTATTTCCTGAGTATTTTGGCCGAAGCCGGCGTCACACCTAATGTCGCCTATAAATCCACTTCATTTGAAATGGTGCGCGGCATGGTAGGGCATGGTCTTGGATATTCTCTGCTGGCCACAAAACCAGCATCTGCCATGACCTATGATGGAAAATCTTTGGTGCGACGTCCACTTGCCACAAATATTGCCCCAAGCCACGTGACAGTGGCGTTCAAAAAGGGTCACAAACTATCCAAACCCGCCGAAAAGTTCTTGTGGTTATGTAGGGATTTCTTTGCGCTGGATGCGTGACGTGCGGATGCTGTCGCGCAAAACACTTTTACCAGTCATGTCTTTGGTATTTCTTGGCTCGATCTAACCTGCAATTTGCCACCCAAAAAAGCTATCCGGATAGGCCAACGATCAATTGTTTTAGGCCGACCCATGCGCCCAGTAATATGGCGATGAATGTTACAGGGGCGCTGAAGGAAAGGACGGAAAAGGCCGACAGGCCCTGACCCACGCTACAGCCGATTGAAATCACGGCACCTGTACCCATGAGTGCTGCACCAAAAATTTGGCGGCGAAGTTCGCGCGGATCATCGCATGCTTCCCACCGGAAGTGGCCTTTGAACAGGCTGCCAATGAATGCACCAAGTAAAACGCCAATGACTGAACCTGTGCCAAAGCTGAGGGAATTGCCCGATGATGTCATCGAATAAAGAATAGTCTCACCGATTGGGGCCGAGAATGTGTGGCTGACCACAGGCAAGTCATCAAAGCCGTTGGTAGCAAGCCAGCTTGTACCCGCCCATCCGCTTACGATTGCTAAGCCAATAAGCACCGACCAAAATAGCGTGGTTTTGGATGATAATATTTCACGGTCCGAAAGTGTCGCGATTAGGATCAAGGCGCCTAAGATCATCCCAACTAGGTTCACGGGAACGCTGGAGATTGATGAAAACAAATACGCGAAGCTGTATGTTGCCTCACTTGGGATCGTGTCCCCGAAAAGATACAAACGAAGCGGGGCAAGGGGGCCGCCCAAGGTGATGTAGGCAAAAATGCCCATAACCAACACGATCACAAAAGACCTAAGATCGCCGCCGCCTAAACGGGCAAGTGCGCCGTAGCCACAATTACCAGACAGCGCCATACCATACCCAAACATCAGCCCACCAAAAATGCTGGCAACAGGATTCCAGACACGATTAAGATAAAGAGTGTGGTCAAGGGTCACGATGCCCAATGCCGACAATCCGAATGTGCCGATCACCGCCACGCCAATAGCGATGCCCCACATACGCAGACGTAGTGAGCTGCCGCCGTAATATAAATCCTCTATGGCACCTAATGTGCAAAATCGGCCAATCCGTGCGGCCAAACCGAGAATGATTCCGCCGACAAGGCCAAAGAATGCCGTGAGTGCTGGTTCTGAATAGAGATCAAGCATGATACTTAGCGTACGGCAAAGATTGATGCTTGAGAGGCGTCACAATTAGTCGTCTTTGCAAAACAGATCATAGACGATTTCCATGATTTTTTTGGGACGATCATCGGTAAGACTGTAATAGATGGCTTTGCCATCACGCCGTGGGGTAACAAGGCCCTCTAGACGTAAACGCGACAGTTGTTGGGAAACGGATGCTTGTCGCGCCGACAAAAGCGTTTCCAGTTCGGTGACGGATTTTTCACCTGACGCCAAATAACACAAAATCATCAGCCGACCTTCGTGGCTGATTGCCTTAAGAAAGTTGGCGGCGTCCATGGCGTTGGTCGCCATTTTATCCATTTCTTCATTGGTTATATTCTCGTCAAATACCGGAAGACCCATGGTGCTCTCTTTTGTGTCGTCAATACATGCATAAAAATATGCGTGTATGTGAATTTATTCTTCGATTAGCCTGATACAGGGATATCTGCCGCTGTCAACATTTGTCCTAGCAGCCCCCAAAAGAAATCTTCGCCCGGATACCCCTCTATTCGGCTTGCTTCGACCCCATCCACGATCAAAACAAAAGTTGGTGTGAATGACAGACGTCGGGCAAATTTAATATCCGCAGGGTGGGGGTCATGGATGTCGAGGCGGCGCAAGGGCGCGGCCTTGCCCTCGACGGTTTTTGGGTAAATCTCTGATAATTCGTCATTCCAGCGTTCGCACCACATGCAACCGTGCTCTTCAACCATGATAAGTTCAGCATCCGCCAGCGCGGCATTACCTTGAAAAAAAGCAGCCGAGATGACGGCGAGCGATAAGAATAGTTGTTTCATACTGTCAATTGACCTCTCGATTACAAATTATATAATGTGAATATGTAATTTTAACAAGATAGGCGCACCATGCTAGACATCACATTTGCAGGAGCAGGGATAGCGGGGCTGCTTTCTTTCCTGTCGCCATGTATTCTGCCGATCGTACCATTTTACCTTAGTTACTTGGCTGGTGTTGGTATCAACCAAATCAACGACAGCGGATCAGTAAGCCGACAGGTTCGTGTGCGTGCTGTGTTGGCCGCGCTATGTTTTGCCGCAGGAATCATCGTAATTTTTATGGGT
>AAXZ01000016.1 GCA_000169395.1 Rhodobacteraceae bacterium HTCC2150 | reverse complement strand
AACCCTCACGAAGTCGTGCCAATTTGAGAGGTTGTTGAAACAATATCCTGCAGGCACATTTCGACAACCTATTGTGAATTAACCGCTATTTCCAAAGCTTGCTGTTCTGCTGGGCCTTCGTAACACCCCGTTTTATAAACACAAACAGTTGTCGGCGTAGATAAATCCGCGAAATAATAAGTGGCGCTGACGCTAAATGGGCCAACACCAGAATGCCCAAACACGCGCCCAGCTGCGCCCATTTCACCGGCCATTACACCCAATCCATAACCGCATTTGGTAAATGGCCGCCCTTGTATGGCGCCGCCCAAATCATGGATTGTCATCATAGACTTAAAATCTAGCGGTTCCAAAATATCGCCGACCATCAACGCATGCACAAAAAGAGCCGCCTCCTGCGGTGGACCAACAACCAAGCCATGATAAACCCATTTTGGATCATAGTTTTGCCCAGCTGCTAAGGGGCACACGTCTAATTCACGAACTGACGATACCAGTTTTGTTTCCCTTAAACCAATGGGATCAAAAACATATCGGAACAATATTTCTGCAAGCGTTTGATTTGTAGCTGCTTCAAGCGCACATCGAACAATCGCATAACCGGAGTTTGAATACGCCCATCCCATGTTTGGCTGAAAAGGTGGTTTAACTTTTTGCGTTCTAGCCAACATATCTTGCATCGACCAAGGCACATCACCGCGCCCGACGGCCTCTGCATAGGCTGGCAGGGCTGTGTAATTAGCCACACCACCCTGATGCAAAAGCAACATGCGCAAACTTCCCCCCCGTGTAATCGGCGCATCAAGATCAATCAATCCATCGCGCGCCAACCTTAGGGCTGCTACTGCAATCGCTGTTTTTGTCAGGCTCCACCAAGGGGCCGCATCCACATCACTAGACGCCTGCTTACCCGCTTGTATAATTGCCCAATGGGTCATTTATTTTGCAGGTGGCTGCTCAAGAAGATCGATAAGTAACGCCATATCATTAGGTAATGGTGCATCAAAGCTAAGCTCTTCTTTGGTGATCGGATGAACAAACCCCAAGGTCGCGGCATGCAGTGCCTGTCGTGGAAATGCAGCGACAGCATCAATTGCAGCCGCACTTAGGGCTTTAGGCGACAACTTACGTCGCCCACCATAAGTTTGATCCCCAATCAATGAATGCCCAGTATGGGTCATATGAACCCTGATCTGGTGTGTACGGCCCGTTTCCAGCCAGCATTCCACCAAACAAGCCACCGATGGTTTGCCATATCGCTGCACCAACCGCGCACGCGTTACGGCGTGACGCCCTTGGTTGAAATACACCGATTGGCGTTGCCTATCGGTTCGGTGGCGCGCAAGTTGGGTGTTTATTTTCACCACGTTTGAGCCTTCAAAACTGACGCCTCGCACGCCCTTCAGACGCGGATCGGCATTGTCAGGCACACCGTAACAAATCGCGTGATACTTGCGATTAACGGTGTGTGCCTCAAATTGCGCCGCCAAACCGTGATGTGCCGCGTCACTTTTGGCCACAACCAAAACACCGGACGTGTCTTTATCGATGCGGTGCACGATGCCGGGGCGTTTTTCACCGCCAATACCTGAAAGATTCCCACCAAAGTGGTGAAGCAAGGCATTCACCAACGTGCCAGACGGCGACCCGGGTGCAGGATGAACCACCATGCCCACGGGTTTATTCACCACAATCAGATCATCATCTTCAAAAAGAATTTCCAACGGGATATCTTCGGGCAAAACATCAACTTCGACAGATTGTTCAACCGTAATTGTAAACTCGTCACCCTCTTGCACTTTGGCACGTGGATCAGAAATCACCTCGCCCTTAAAGGTAATCGCCCCTTCGGCAAGCAACTTCATCAGCCGAGAGCGGCTTAATGCGGCTTCTGCTGGCACATCACGGGAAAGCGCCTTATCAAGACGGCGTGGCGGTTCCTCGCCAATGATAACTGTAAGGATGCGGGTATTGTCCAAAGAATTGCCTCAAGAAGAAGTTGCTGAAATGGCACCAGAACCTGCCAACCTGCGTTTTCTTCGCATATTGGTAACGATTCTTACAGCCACGATGATCTTGGGGCTTCTAACCATCGTAGCACTGTTTGTCATCCGCTTCTCGGCAGATCCAGCAGCGCGCGTGCAGTTGCCTGAAAACATTACACTGCCAGCGGGCGTGCAGGCGCAAGCCGTGACATATGGTGATGATTGGTATGGCGTTGTGACCTCGGCCCAAGAGTTTCTGATTTTCAATCAATCCGACAACAGTCTGCGCCAAAAAATCATGATCAAGTCAGAATAATTTTGACCGCCACTTTAAAGGCGCATTGTATTTTCAAATATTAGGAAGAGGTGGTACCACCGCCCCGGCTCGAACGGGGGGCCTCTTGATCCACAATCAAGCGCTCTAACCTACTGAGCTACGGCGGCACACGGTGGGGATTTACCCCCCTAAGAAATCAATTGCAAGGGCTTGATTACCAAGATCGACTTGTTTTTCTGCCGCACCAACGATAGCACAGGATTAGAACCAAGGAGATACGACAATGGGCATCAATAAAGAGAGCGAAGTCTTAACAAATCTGCAAATCGGGCCAACCGATCAAGGCATGGTGCGTTTGTATATCGAAGGCTCGGGAATCGATTTGCCTATGGATTTTGATCCGGATGAGGCCAATGACATCGCCGATGAAATCAAGGCCGCCGCGGCACAAGCCCAAAAAATCGGCACGAAAAAACGCCGCTAAACGCCTATATTTCCAGTAAAACCTTGATCTAACTGCCCACGTAATCGTCGTGCAGCGTCACGCGCAAATTTCAGCGTGACCTTCTTGCGCCGCGGGGCTGACAGCTTTTCCTCAGGCGCATTACGGATAATTTCGGCCCCATAAGAATCAGCAATGATTAACCCCGTGCCATCTGGCAGCAATTCTGTGGGAAAATCTTGGTCCACGGCCCAGAAATACCGATCACACCATTCCAAATATCCGCCCCACTTTTGATCAGACGTAAAATCGTTGCGAGAAGATTTACATTCAATGACCCAGATTTCACCCTTTGGGTTGATCGCAATGACATCAACGCGTTTTCCGCGTTCAGGAACGAATTCTTCAAGCGGTGAAAAATCCAATTGTCGCAAATGACGACAAACGCCGCGGGCCAACAATTGACCTGGCTGCAAGGTATTTAGGGGGGCATCGTTCATTATCCTAAACATGAACAATAGGTGAACAAAAGGCAAGTACACGATTAAGGCGGAAATCAAATCCACATCACCCTTGTTCTTGGTGCACCGACACCCTACATCACATGGGTGACGGGTTCTGCCTTTCTCGTATACGAAGACAGCATTTCAGCGGCCTTAAGCAATTCCTAGGGAGCTGGCTCTGTTTGGACCCTGGTCCACTTACCTGGCGCCCACCTGTACATACAGGTCCTCAGGAATCAGATCTTCACGGCCATGGTGGTCCCGTCACACAATCTCTTCCTTAAAAACCTGCGTATTTCTTCTGGTTCTAAATATCCCCGCCGGAGGCTCCGCCCCCAACCAGATCAGACCAACATTATTAAAATGCTTCTGGCCGTGCCTCACGTGCCATATGATCAAGCACACCGTTCACAAATTTAGGCTCTTTTGTTTCTGGAAAAAACGCCCGTGCTACTTCGACAAATTCATTGATTACGACTTTTGGCGGTGTTTCACCCTCAGTCAATTCGGCGCCAGCCGCTCGAAAAAGCGCGCGCAACGTTGGGTCGATCCGACCCAAAGGCCATTTCACCACAAGCGCTCGATCGGTCATTTGGTCAATCTTGGCCTGTAAATTGACCGCACCGCGCATCAACAAACCAAATGTTGCCGGATCGCCCTCTTGCATCTCGTCGCCATCAAAGGTCGCACCAAAGCGATGCTCTTCAAATTCCGAAATCACTTTGTCGACTTCTTGACCCGAGTGTTCCAGTTGAAACAGCGCTTGTACCGCGAAAAAACGCGCCGCTGATTTCATTTTTCGCATCTGATTGCCAGAAACTGTCATGCTTGTTTGCTTTCTTCGCCCGCCATCAAAATGGACTTGCCTTTAAAACCAATGTCCCCTGCTGGGCCGCCCCATTTGCGCGAAAGCGCAACCAGATGCAAGGCCGCAGCGGCAGCACCACCGCCTTTATTTTGATCCGCAGGATCTGCGCGTACTTCTGCTTGGCCGATGCTTTCCACTGTCAAAATGCCATTGCCAATGCAAACGCCCTCTAGACCAAGCAATTGCAAAGCACGACTGCTGTCGTTGCAAACCGTTTCATAGTGCGTGGTTTCACCGCGAACAACGCAGCCAAGTGCCACGAAACCATCAAAATTGCTGTGGTTGTTGGCAATGCTGATTGCTGTTGGAATTTCCAATGCCCCTGGCACATCAATACGATCAAAGGATGCCCCTGCGGCGGTCAAAGTCGCCTCAGCACCCGCCACCATGTTGGCCGCAATTTCAGCATAATAAGGTGAAACAACCAAAAGAACTTTCACAGGCTTATCAAAGCTTGGAAGTGGCAGTTCTGTATGTGTGATACCAGCCATATTTTCGTCCTTACGTAAGTTATTCTGGCGTCACGCGGCGTGTGCCTGCGATGTTCAAACCATAAGCTTCTAACCCAACTACTTTGGGTGTTGGTGAATTCGTCAACAACGTTAGTTCACTTAACCCCAGAGACGAAAGGATTTGTGCGCCCAACCCATATTGGCGCAACGTTTGCGGTGATGTTTCACCGTCTGCCACCAGTTTCATATGCACATCGCGCAACAGCACCAAAACACCACGTCCTTCGGCTGCGATCAATTCCATCGCATCGCCAAATTCATTCGTGCGCCCAGAACCACCGGTACCAACGATATCCAACATCGGATCAAGGGCGTGCATGCGAACCAGTACCGGTTCATCACCTGAAATATCACCTTTAATCAAAGCGATGTGTTCAGAACCATGGGTTTCATCTGTGTATATACGCATGTTCCATTCACCACCAAATTCCGAGGTAATCACCTCTTCTTTGCTGGATTTTACAAGATTGTCATTGCGACGGCGATACGCGATTAGATCGCTGATCGTGCCAACTTTTAATCCGTGCAATTGCGCAAAACTAACCAATTCTGGCAGGCGCGACATGGTGCCATCTTCGCTCATGATTTCGCAAATCACACCTGATGCATTCAAACCCGCAAGGCGTGAAACGTCGACAGCCGCCTCTGTGTGACCAGCGCGAACCAAAACACCACCTTCGCGGGCGCGCAGTGGAAATACGTGACCGGGTGTGGCGATGTCAGCGGCGCCTTTCGTGGCATCAATGGCAACCGAAACTGTCAAGGCACGATCATGGGCCGAAATGCCCGTGGTCACACCTTCGCGGGCCTCAATTGAGGTCGTAAAAGCGGTTTCATGTCGGCTGGAATTATTCGTGGACATGAGGCTTAGACCCAACGCATCAATGCGCGATCCTGGCAAAGCCAAACAGATCAATCCACGTCCATGACGGGCCATAAAGTTAATCGCATCAGGTGTTGCCATTTGCGCTGGAATAACCAGATCACCCTCATTTTCGCGATCCTCATGATCCACCAAAATAAACATCCGGCCATTTCTGGCATCATCAATAATTTCCTCAATAGGAGAAATCGCTTCACGCCAGTTTTCTTCAACTGGACCGGGTTTTTCGAAATGTGGTTCGGCCATGGGGCACCTTCTTAGCAGACTGATCTGCCAGATACCGCAAGCTGGATTGGATTAAAAGAGAAGAAGACGCGGCAAACCCGCACAAATAGCAATGTCGGGCCTGCAATTTAGCTGTTGTATTGGCCCCAATCCTGAAGCCGAGCGACGTATCTTGCGAGTGTATCAATTTCAAGGTTGACCAAATCACCGACAGCAATGCGCCCCCATGTTGTAACACTTTTGGTGTGGGGAATAAAATTGATCCCAAAATCAGTGCATTGCACATCGTTCACCGTCAACGACGCCCCATTCAGGGCAACGGAACCTTTTGAGGCAATGAACCCTGCCAATGCATGGGGCGCGCGCAGGGTTACCCGCGTACTGTCGCCCTCATCTGTGATTTCGATAATTTCAGCCAAACCATCAACATGCCCCGAAACAATGTGACCGCCCAGCTCGTCGCCAACTTTCAATGCACGCTCCAAATTGACCGCGCGCGCCTCGGCCCAAGTATGTAGGTTCGTTTTGGACAAAGTTTCTGCAGAAATATCGACGTCAAACCAACTGCCATCATTTTCCGTGCTGCCCTTTCCAACGACAGTCAAACAAACGCCGTCACAGGCAATAGAAGCCCCCATATCGATGCCCGCAAGTGGATAAGAACTAGAAAGGCGTGCGCGCAGATCACCGCGATTTTCCAATGCTTCGATACGGCCAACGTCTGTGATAATTCCTGTGAACATGCTTGTCCTCCTCGTGCTTGGTTAATTTCCTAAACTGACGGGGTTCATGTCACAAGTCATCAGGCCAATATTAACGATGTTTTCAACTTTTTTGCATTCTGCCCTACAATTGTCATAAAATTTAGCAACTAAACACTAACGCAGAATGTTTCTGCACTGGTTTCGGGGTTTGAGAGTGATTGGTATTACACAAATCGGGTCTGGTAAGACATTCTTGTTTTTACAAGGACCCCATGGCCCCTACTTTGATCAACTATCTAAAATGTTGGTTAATTCTGGTGCGCGGGCATTGCGCGTCGGCTTTAACCGCGGTGATCAGGCGTTTTGGGAAAACAAAGATACCTTCATTCCCTTCACCAAATCCCAAGACGAATGGCCAACATTCATTGCCGAGCTTTTCAAAGCTGAGAAGGTTACCGATATCGTTTTATACGGTGATGTTCGTTACATTCATGCCGAGGCCGTGCGCGTCGCCAAGGACATGGGCATTCAAGTGCATGTCTTTGAAGAAGGGTATTTGCGCCCCTACTGGGTGACCTACGAACGCGGCGGCTCTAACGGATATTCCCGTTTGATGGACAAAACGGTCCCAGAAATGCGCCAAGAACTTTCCGGCCTTGATCTTGAATTACCAGACGTTCCCACCCGTTGGGGCGACATGCGTCAGCACATCTTTTATGGGGCTGCCTATCATTTTTGGGTGATGTTCCTAAACAAATCATTCACGGCATTTAAACCGCACCGCGAATTGTCAGTAAAAGAAGAATTTCGCCTATATTTAAAACGCTTAGTCGGCATTCCGGCTAGAATTGCCACCCGCCGTCGCGCCACACGTCGAATTAAAAAAGGTGGATATCCATTTCATCTGGCGATTCTTCAATTGGCACATGACAGTTCGTTCATTGCACACAGCCCCTTTGAAACGATGACCCAATTCATAGAGGTAACAATCGCTGGCTTTGCAGCAGGTGCACCACGCCACCATCATTTGGTATTCAAGGGTCACCCGCTAGAAGATGGCCGTTTGCCAATGAAAGCGGAAATTGCACGCATTGCGGCGCGCAATCATGTGGCAGACCGTGTGCATTATGTACCTGGTGGCAAATTGGCGGAATTACTGAACCTTGCGCGAACTGCAATCACCGTAAATTCAACGGCAGGTCAGCAAGCCCTTTGGCGTGGATTGCCGATCAAAGTATTCGGCAGCGCGGTTTATGCAAAGCCAGAATTCGTTTCAAAACAGCCACTAGCGGCGTTTTTTGCCGATCCCAAACGCCCTGACAGCCGCGCATATCGCGATTTTCGCCACTATTTGTTAGAAACCAGCCAAGTTACGGGCGGTTTTTATTCCCGCAAAGGTCGCGAGCAATTAATGCGCCAAGTCGTTGATTTAATGTTAGCAAAAGAAGATTCCTACGAGGCATTGCGCCTTGGAAACGCGGCCCCAAGGCAACAGTTGACGTTGGTGAAGTAAACTCTCAACCTAATTGTGGCTTTTTCCTTAAAAATGCCCTAATTTTAATAAAAAAAGACCGAGGCAGAGAATAATTAAGGGGCAGAACCATGAAAATCATGGCGTCGAGACTATCGCGTATTGTCGCGATATCAGTTGTTGCATCACTTGTGGCAACCTGTGGTCTCCCACGTGTGGGACCAAATAAACGAGAAATTTATGCAGGCAGCGTTCTTAAACAGGGCGACGCATTCATTGTGGCCGTGAACCCACGGGTTACACGCGCAACGGCTGTGGCACCTGCACTTGGATTTTCAACCAAATTCAAAAACGCCGGTGTCGTGGGATCAGATACGATCCGATCCGGTGACCGTTTAGGTTTGCAAATCTATGAAAACGTTGACGATGGCTTGTTGTCTGTTGGTGGTGCCTCTGCCCTTTTGGACGAAGTCCAAGTTGATAGCGCCGGATTTATATTCGTTCCTTATGCTGGTCGTATCAAGGCTGCCGGCAACACGCCTGAAAGCCTTCGCGGTGTAATCACCCGCAAATTGGATGCCCAAACGCCTGACCCCCAAGTAATCGTTCGCCGTTTGGCGGGTGACGGAGCAACTGTTTCAATTTTGGGTGGTATTGGCGCCCAAGGCATTTACCCGATTGAACGCCCAACGCGCACTCTTGCTGCGATGGTTGCCAAGGCAGGCGGCATCACGATTGCACCGGCTGTTACGCAAATCACCGTTATTCGTGGTAAAGAAACCGGTAAAATTTGGTACGAAGATCTGAACACAAACCCAGAACTTGATATCGCCCTTCGCCCTGGGGATCGCATTGTTCTAGAGGAAGATACACGTTCATATACGGCACTTGGTGCCACAGGCACCCAGACACGCCTTGGTTTTCAATCACAAGACCTTTCAGCACTTGAGGCATTGGCACAAGTTGGCGGGCTTTCATCAACATTGGCTGATCCGACAGGTGTTTTTGTCATGCGGAACGAGCCACAAGAAATCGCCAATTCCGTATTGGGTCGCACAGATTTAGAAGGCGCACAGCGCTTTGTTTACGTGCTTGATCTGACCGAACCAAACGGCATGTTTGAAGCCCGTGATTTCGTGATCCGTGATCGTGATACCGTTTATGTCACCGAGGCACCGTTCACCCAATGGACCAAAACATTAGCCGCAATCACTGGTGTTTCCTCTTCGGTTTCTGATCTTGCAACCACTGCCGGTCTTGGCGGGGGTTAAGGGCGCAGTTGTCTGATAACACACAAGAAAACAAAGTCGCGAAGGATCAACCTTCGCGGCTTTTTGTATTTAACGGCGGCTTTGTAACGAACCGTCGTTTGCGGGCAATTGTCAGCGGCGCAGGCTATCAGATAAAACTTGGCCACCCATCCGCAAAAGATAATGTCGCGGTTTGGGGCCACAGCCCAACTGCACATCGCGGCGAGGCAGCTGCCGCCAAAACCAAGGCTGGTATTATCCGAATAGAAGACGCCTTTTTGCGATCACTTTTTCCAGGTCGATCTGGTGAACCCGCGCTTGGGATCGTCATTGACAAAACTGGCATATATTTTGATGCAACATCGCCCTCAGATTTAGAAGACTTGCTAAAAAACCATCCATTTGATGATGCGGTTTTATTGAAACGCGCACGTGAAGGCATGTATCGCATGCAGGCCGCGCATTTATCCAAATACTGCGCGACCTCGCTGACGGCGCCCCTGCCCGATGCAGGTTATGTACTGGTGGTAGACCAAACCAAAGGCGATGCATCAATCCGTCTTGGAGGCGCAAATTCCAATCATTTCAAAGAGATGCTTTTTACGGCACGTGAGGAAAATCCGTACGCCCGAATTGTCATCAAAAGTCATCCTGAAACAAACGCCGGTCATCGAACAGGCCATTTTTCTGAAGATGATCTTGACGAAAATATGGAAATCTATGATGGCAACGCCAGCCCATGGTCTTTGATGTCAGGGGCCTTATCCATTTATTGTGTTACCTCTGGCATGGGATTTGAGGCCATTATGGCGGGTCATCGCCCTCATCTTTTTGGGCAACCGTTTTATGCGGGTTGGGGGCTTTCAGAGGATCGCTTTCCTGTTCAACGACGCAATCGCAACCTCACCAAGGTTCAGCTGTTTGCCGGTGCCATGCTGCTTTATCCGACGTGGTGGAACCCATTTGAAAATCAACTGGGGCAATTTGAGGATGCCTTGGCTTGGGCCGAGGCAAACGCCCGTGCGTGGCGCGAGGATAACGATGGTTACACGGCCTGCAATATGCGCCTTTGGAAACGTGCGCCGCTGCAATCGTTTTTTGGGAAATTCAAACGCCTGAAATTCACAACGCCCCTAAAAGATACACGTTCGTCGCGCCCCATTTTGTCGTGGGCTGGAAAAACCGACGATGCGCTTTTGGAAACAGCAAAGGCACAGAAGTTGCGAGTTTTACGTGTCGAAGATGGTTTCTTGCGATCACGTGGTTTAGGTGCCGATCTTGTGCCGCCAATGTCGCTGGTCGTGGATAAGAACGGCATTTACTACGACCCGTCAGGCCCAAGTGATCTTGAAATTCTGTTAAAAAACAACACACAAGAACATATTCACCGTGATGAACGCGCGCGGCGATTGATTGATAAATTGATCGCGATGCGGCTTTCAAAATATAATCTTGCTGCCAATCCATTACCCGACCTTCCTGTTGGCCATCGAATTTTGGTACCAGGTCAGGTCGAAGACGACGCCTCGATCAAACTGGGTACGGATACGATTTCCACAAACTTGGATCTATTGGTCGCAACACGCGCTGCACATCCTGATGCGATCATCATTTATAAGCCCCACCCTGATGTTGAAGCCGGTTTGCGCCAAGGCAAGGTATCTGAGGAAACCGCGCTTTTGCATGCTGATATCGTGGTCAATAAAGGCGATCCGATTGCCCTAATTGATGCGGTAGATGAGGTTTGGACCATGACATCGTTACTTGGGTTTGAGGCATTGTTGCGGGGCAAAACTGTTACCTGCATGGGCATGCCGTTTTATGCGGGATGGGGTCTTACGCGCGATAAGATGACCGTACCCAAAAGACGCCTAAAACACATTAGCCTAGAGGCGTTGGTTCACGCGACACTGATAGATTACCCACGTTATTTTGACCCAAAGACCAAACAAGCCTGTAGCGTTGAAATTGTGGTTGATCGTTTGGCATCTGGCGAAACCCATCATCGGGGTATCGCAAATCGTTTGTTAGCCAAGGCTCAAGGCGCTTTGGCCAGTTATTCGTGGATTTGGCGGCGCTAAATCGCCTTTAGCTGTTTTGACGTTCTAAAAGCAAAGCCTGCAATTGTTCGGCCATATATTTGCCCTCGGCGGGGCTGGTCACGCCACCGATGCCCATTTGTTTGCCTAGCCGCCACCATAACCCTGGCGCCCAGCCACCCTTGGCGCGTGAATTTAATACAATCAGAAAACCTTGGCTCGGTTTGAACGCCAAAATACCACGGTCCACCTTTTTGATGTCATCAATGGCGGCCAATACTTGTCCATTTCCATCAAACAAGCCGTCAGGGGTCAACGCCAGAAAAGTACCTGTTGCCCGATACATACGCGACGCATTGAACATAACCAAAAGACCAAAAGCAATCAAAAGCAGCTTTAGGCCAAGTGTCGTTCCATCATTTGTAAGCGCGGAATAAATAAGAAATATGCCCAAGACCAACTGCACACCCGACGCAAAGTGGCGGCGAAAAGGTGATGGCGTTAGCGTTGCGATCGGCGGGGTGTTTTCATTTTCAGATGTCATGTTTCGATCTTTAGGCGGGAAAGAAAAATTTGTCACGCTGTTAACGATGGGAATGCCCTACATTAATCCCGCTTTAATTCCGTCGCCAGAAAATCATAGACCATTCGGATGCGTCGGCTGGTGGTCAATTCACGATGCGCAACAAGCCAAATCGGAAATACAAGCGGCGGTAAATCGGGCAAAATGCGCACAACAGTCGGGTCAGCATCGCCAATATAGGCGTCTAAAATGCCAACCCCTGCGCCTTGGCGAACCAGTTCCCACATCACCAGATAGTTCTCTGTTAGAATGGGAAAATTTGCCTTGGTGACGCCAAGACCAAGCGTATTCAGGCCCTTTATCATCATGCCGCCTGCATCAAGATCAACAAAATCGGCGCGTTGCAAATCGCTGGGTTTCGTTGGGTTGCCAATCTTTTCGATATATTCAGGCGTTGCGTAAAGTACAGCCTCGGCATCCCCAAGTTTCTTGGCAACCAAGTCAGGTTCTGTCGGGCGAAAGTTACGGATTGCAATGTCTGCCTCTCGTCGGCGTAAATCACTTGCGTGATTAGCCACGACGATTTCCACCTTAATACCTGGCTCTTGTAGGCGCAGCTTTGCAATAATTGGCGGCAATAAAACAGCGGCGTATGTTTCACTGGCTGAAATGCAGATTTTACCTTCTATCGCTTGAGATTGTCCAAGTGCAGTCAAGGAAACTCGCCCTGCGGCCTCACCCATATCGCGAACGTGATCCAGCAACTCTAGACCACTGGGCGTAAGCCTAAGTCCCCGCCCCACCCGTTCAAACAAAACTATTCCAAGTTCTTGTTCTAGCCCGTCCACTTGCCTTCCAAGCGTTGGTTGCGCCATGCCAAGAGCGCGTGCCGCCGCCGACAGAGACCCTTCTTCAGCTGTCACTAAAAAAGCCCGTGCTTTGTTCCAGTCAAATTTTACCGAGCGCCAATCCATGCAAATATGCATATCAAATGACAGTATTTAGTCAATTCGCATATTTAGACAGGCACGTTAAACCGAATGAAATCACGAAATCTATTCACGGAAAGAAATCAAAATGACAGTTCTTGTAGTCGGCGCAAGCGGTGCCACCGGTCGGTTGTTAGTTACCCATCTGTTGGAAATGGGCAAAACAGTAAAAATTATTGTACGTTCCAGCGACAACCTTCCAACTGCCGTTAAAAACCACGAAAATCTAAGCATCATAAAGGCAAGCGTTCTTGACCTAAGTGAAACACAGATGAAGGAAATCGTGCGCGACTGCACCGCCGTTGCCTCGTGTTTGGGGCACAATTTGACGTTTAAAGGAATTTACGGGCGGCCTAGACGTCTGGTGACAGAGGCCACGCGACGTCTTTGTCAGGCTATTCAGCAAAATCGGCCCGCAGACGCCGTGAAATATGTGTTGATGAACACAACAGGTAATCAAAACCGCGATTTGAACGAACCAATTTCGTTTGCCCAAAAATGTGTAATTGCATTGCTGCGTCTTTTGTTGCCGCCGCATGTCGATAATGAAAAGGCTGCGGACTTTTTACGGACAGAAATCGGCCAAACCGACCGGTTTGTTGAATGGACAGCTGTGCGACCTGATGGATTGATTAATGAGGGACAGGTGACGAATTATGAAATACACCCCTCTCCAACCAGAAGTGCAATTTTTGACGCAGGTTCCGTCAGCCGGATCAACGTCGGGCACTTCATGGCAAGTTTAATCATTGACATTGATATTTGGCGCAATTGGCAAGGCCAAATGCCAGTGATTTATAGCACCGAGAAATAGCGCACATACTGATAAGAGCCCTATAAAAAGCACTTGCAAGCAATAGATATTCGGCTCTTTAAAATCGTGCAATCTGCGCATAGATTAGGGGTATGAGCTTGCCCCCCGGATTCCTTGATGAACTGCGCACCCGAACCAGCCTGACCCAAGTGGTTGGGCGTAAGGTCACGTGGGATCAACGTAAATCAAATCAGGCGAAGGGCGATATGTGGTCGCCCTGCCCCTTTCACGAAGAAAAAACCGCGTCCTTTCATGTCGATGACCGTAAAGGTTTCTATTATTGCTTTGGGTGTCATGCCAAAGGTGACGCCTTGGGTTTCATTCGTGAAACCGAAAACGTCAGCTTTATGGAAGCAGTTGAAATTTTGGCGCGGGAAAATGGCATGCCGATGCCGGCGCGTGACCCACAAGCACAGAAAAAGGCTGACCGTAACGCCCAATTGGCCGAAGTGATGGAAATGGCGGTTCAATTTTATCGCCTGCAATTACAGACTGGTGCGGCAGGAAATGCTCGTGATTACCTATTACGTCGCGGATTGGACGAGGCGGCGCAGGCACGTTTTGATATTGGGTTTGCCCCTGAACAACGTCAAATATTATTCAGCCATCTTACCGGTAAGAACGTCGCGCCCGACCTTATTATTGAGGCCGGTTTGGCGGCAAAGCCCGATGATGGTGGCGCGCCCTATGATCGATTTCGGGGTCGCATCTTGTTTCCAATTCGCGATGCACGTGGCCGCGCCATTGGCTTGGGTGGACGCGCAATGGATCAAAACGCGCGTGCTAAGTATCTGAATTCACCTGAAACCCCCTTATTTGATAAGGGCCGCAGCCTATACAATCACGGCCCCGCCCGCGAAGCGGCTGGCAAGGGTGCGCCTTTGATCGTGGCCGAAGGGTACATGGATGTGATCGCTTTGGTTGAGGCAGGTTTTGGCGCAGCCGTTGCACCACTGGGTACAGCGGTCACTGAAAATCAGCTGGCGTTAATGTGGCGGATTTCACCTGAACCAATCATTGCGCTTGATGGCGACAAGGCTGGTATCCGTGCCGCGATGCGTCTGATCGACATTGCCTTTCCTTTGATTGAGGCCGGTAAATCCTTGCGTTTTTGCATTATGCCCGAAGGCCAAGATCCCGATGATGTGATCAAAGCACAAGGCGCAGGTGCAATGCAGGCCTTGCTGGATCAAGCTGAACCTATGGTAAATTTGTTGTGGCGGCGCGAAACCGACGGCAAGAACTTTGACAGCCCAGAACGCCGCGCGGCTTTGGATAAATCCCTACGTGATGCGTTGATGTTGATCAAAGACCCATCCATTCAACGCCATTATGGCGAGGCGGTTAAAAACCTGCGTTGGGAATTGTTTGATCCACGCCAAGGTAAAACACCGCAAAAACGTGAATGGACACCGGGTGGTAAAGGAAAGTGGAACAAAGCACCCACAAAACCCTTAGCCAGTACCAAGACCTCGCTTCTGGCTAGTGCGGGTGCAGGTGTAGAGGATCAATTGCGTGAAGCTGTGATTTTGGCGGCCCTTATTTGTCATCCATCCATCATTCCTGAATTTGAAGCTGACATGGATACGTTGCATATGTCGCCGGAACATGCCGGTATCCGTGACGCGCTGTTAAGGTTGCCGACAGACACCGATACAGAATCCGCCAGGGAAATAATTGCCCAAGAGCACCGTTCGGCCCTTGATAAGTTGTTTGCCCTTAACCATGTGCAGATAGCACCACCCGTTCGAAACACCGAAAATCACTCACAGGCTGCGAAATGCGTGGCCGAAGAACTAGCAAAACTGACCTCGATACGCGGTGCAGAACTTGAAATATCAGAAGCCGCAGAAGACTTGCAAGGCATTGCAGACGAAGGATTAACTTGGCGTTTAGGCCAAGCAGCCGAGGCACGAAATGCCGCGTCGCGCAGCCAAGATGATGACAGTGGTGTGATGAATGAAGACCAAGCCGCGTTGTCGAGTAAATTACAGGATTTTCTCGACAGTGAGATTTGGGTAAAGAAAAAGAGATAATTAACCTGCGAATCATTGATTCGCTTTAATGATTCGATCAAACAATCTATGAACGAATCACTAGACTATCGAATCACCCCTGGGTGACATGCTGAAGTGAAGGAGCTGACCATTGGCCGCTAAAGACAACGACGACAGCAAACAGAACGATCAAGACAATGATGGTATGACTGATACAAGTCAAACCGCCGTCAAAAAGATGATCGCCGAGGCGCGTGTCAAAGGTTACATCACTTACGATCAATTGAATGCCGTACTGCCACCAGAACAGGTTTCATCCGAACAAATCGAAGACGTGATGTCGATGCTATCCGAAATGGGCATCAACATTATTGAAGACGAAGAAGCCGAGGATGAAGTGAAATCCACGGATGTTGTCACCACAGATCAAGAACGTGGTCTGGTTCTTGCAGGTGCCGACAAAGAGAAACTAGATCGTACCGACGATCCTGTGCGGATGTATCTGCGCGAAATGGGCAGTGTTGAGTTGCTGTCTCGCGAAGGCGAAATCGCCATTGCGAAACGCATTGAGGCTGGCCGCAAAACGATGATCTTGGGCCTTTGCGAAAGCCCACTTACCTTTCAAGCGATCACCATTTGGCGTGACGAGCTTTTAAGCGAAGACATTTTGCTGCGCGACGTTATTGATCTGGAAACCACCTTTGGCAACACCATGGGCGAAGAAGGCGAAGACGGCGTAACCGCTGTTCCAGGTGCCGCCACAGCTGAAACAAAACCCAGTGGTGAAACCGCCGCGCAAGAATTAGACGCCGATGGCAACCCCATTTCAAACGATGATGATGACGACGACGAAGACGAACAAGCAAACTTGTCGCTTGCGGCAATGGAGGCGGTTCTTAAACCTCGCGTTCTGGAAACACTTGAAGAAATTGCGGACTATTACGCCGAGTTATCTGATATGCAGGACGTGCGGATTTCCGCAACGTTGAACGAAAGCGAAAGCTATTCCAGCAAAGAAGAAGACGCTTATCAGGCACTTCGCACAAAAATCGTTGATTTGGTTACGTCTATGCATTTGCATAACAACCGCATCGAGGCCTTGATCGATCAGCTTTACGGTATCAACCGTCGCATCATGCAAATCGACAGCAGCATGGTTAAGCTTGCCGACCAAGCACGTATCAACCGCAAGGAATTTATCGATGCCTATCGCGGTCACGAATTGGACCCAACTTGGCTTGAAACTATCGCGGAACTGCCGGGTCGTGGCTGGGCTGCTTTCCTTGAACGTTCCGCCGACAAAGTTTCCGAACTGCGCACAGAAATGGCCCAGGTTGGTACATACGTTGGTTTGGATATCTCTGAATTCCGCCGGATTGTTCAACAGGTTCAAAAAGGTGAAAAAGAAGCCCGCGCTGCCAAAAAAGAAATGGTCGAAGCGAACCTTCGTTTGGTGATTTCAATTGCCAAAAAATACACGAACCGTGGCCTGCAATTCCTTGATCTTATTCAAGAAGGTAACATTGGCCTGATGAAGGCGGTTGATAAATTTGAATACCGTCGCGGCTATAAATTCTCGACTTACGCGACATGGTGGATCCGTCAAGCGATCACACGTTCTATCGCGGATCAAGCACGCACGATCCGTATTCCTGTGCACATGATCGAAACCATCAACAAGTTGGTCCGTACCGGTCGCCAAATGTTGCATGAAATTGGTCGCGAACCTACGCCTGAAGAATTGGCGAAGAAATTGCAAATGCCATTGGAAAAAGTTCGCAAAGTGATGAAAATCGCCAAAGAACCTATTTCATTGGAAACGCCGATTGGTGACGAAGAAGACAGCCAATTGGGCGATTTCATCGAGGATAAGAACGCGGTTCTACCTCTGGACTCTGCCATTCAGGAAAATCTGAAAGAAACCACGACACGTGTTCTGGCATCACTTACACCGCGCGAAGAACGTGTTTTGCGCATGCGCTTTGGTATCGGCATGAACACGGACCACACGCTAGAAGAAGTGGGTCAGCAATTTAGCGTAACGCGCGAACGTATTCGTCAGATCGAGGCGAAAGCCTTGCGCAAGCTAAAGCACCCCAGCCGCAGCCGCAAACTGCGCAGTTTCTTGGATCAGTAAAAACAACGACCATTTCGAATTTTAAACGCCCCACTTTGTTGGGGCGTTTTTGATTTTGCGCCCCAAACTATTTCAAATTTTAGATTCACGTCATTTTCTTACGTATTCTTAAGGAAAAGCCCGCAATATTCGCCACAATTGTAGGGACGAATGCATGAAAAATATCTGGTGTATAATTGCTTTTCTTCTGTTTGTTGGCTCGGCCTACGGCCAATCACAGCCACCATTAACTGACCCAAAAACCAAAAGTAATCTCTGGATCATGTGGGAAAACATCTCTGCCGGGGCGAACTGCACCGCGGGCCAGAATTGCCCAAATCAAAAGAGTTTCCTAAGTCATTTCATTCTGAACATTCCGTCAACTGAAGCTGGTCAATTTTTCCAAAGCCTTGAACCGATGGCCAAAGCCAAAGGAAGCGCGAACATTCCCCACAAACGTTCCCCAATTTGTCTTGATAACACCAATGACGTGGGCCCTGCGACACCTAGCACCGAGGCGGTTAATGCACTGACCCTTGCTGAGAAGAAAGATACGCTACGAGGATTGAATGGTGTGTTTGTCGATCTTCGTGCCGTAATTGGGCCCGCTGGATATAAAGGTACATTTGGGCAGGTTTCCCATACGCATCTCAGCGAACAATTCGCCTTAGCTGGCATTCCCATCCTTAGCAAAGACGACATGTTGCTAGCACCCGGAAAACCCGAATTATCAATTCGGTTCTCGCCTGAAATTCAGGGATGTCGTCCTTGGTCACTTTCTTTTTCGTTAAAACAAACCATGTTGTTATCGCGCGATCTAAACGTAAAACTGCGCAATACCAGTTGGTCAACTTCTTCTGGGCAAGATCAAAGTGATATTGATTATGACGTGGATGATGCCCTGCGGGACGTCGTTAAGGTATTTATACACGACTACAAATTGGTAAATGATCCAAATTATGTGCCGCCAGTATTGAACAAATAGTCTTCTTCCTTTTTGTCGTTTTTTAACTGGCTAAGTGGCGTGAATTTCATCCTTCGAAAACTAGCGGTCGCTGAGGTATCCAAAGATGCGTGCCCTGCCCAATCCTTCAACTTGTCACTAACCGCCCAAATATTGGCAAATAACCTGCCTGAAGTTGTTGGAACTAGGCCATTTTCCGACAAGACATCAAAGACGAGCCGCCCATCAACAAACCATGAAATTCGATTATGGCGCCATTCAAAAGCATAAGAATGAAACCCGGTTGAGGCATTAAAATTCAACGGGATTTGATGTTGGGTTAGTACCCCATCCTTGAACCAACCTAGGTTTAAAACCGTCAGATCCTTACCCAAAAACTCTATATCAATTTCATCATGCTGGGTTCCATAAGCGGCACCCGTATAAAGGAAAAATCCAGTAACCACGCCAACGCCTTTTGCGGGTTTTAAAATTGCCTCATAGCGTCCAAACCCGCTGGTCTTTTGTCGACGGATTGACACGCCAAGAAATCGGTTTTTCCGCCCACAAATTGGTTTAAGTCTAAGTGTTAAGCCCTCTTGAACCTGTAAATTATTGTGCGAAAAATCAGTATCAAACAGCGGATTTGGCATTTGATAATCCGCGATGTGCCAGGTGGCTGAAGGTAATTCAAAACCTTGCACTCCATACTCAAAGCCAGAGATTTCCTCGGCATTCAGACTAGAACTGGTCACGATCACGACGATAAAACCTTTCCAAAAACCACGCATTCCCCATTTACATTCATAGTTAGCAAAAGATTAGCGATAGCTTAGGTTGCAATTTATAAAAAATTAACCAAATTCGCCAGATATGGTTAACAAAAAGGAAACCCCGGCATGACAATAGAGTTTTCTGTTAGTACTCATGGGGCGGGGCTGTATGAAATTACGCGATCAGTTCAAAATTGGTTAGCCAATGAACAGACTAAAGATGGGTTGTTGACCGTGTTCGTCCGACACACATCCGCATCCTTATTGATACAAGAAAATGCTGACCCAGATGTACAAACTGACCTGCACGCTTTCTTTAGAAAACTCGTACCACACGCAAATCATCCGAAAATGACTTATCTGAAACACCGATATGAAGGCCCCGACGACATGCCCGCGCACATCAAGGCAGCAATGATGCCGGTTAGCCTAGCAATACCGGTGTTAAACGGTCAGATGGTTTTGGGGCAATGGCAGGGTATTTATCTATTTGAACATCGCGATGCGCCTCATCAAAGAAATATTGCGTTAAACCTAACGTCCTAGCCTTCGCTCAGCACTTGGTATCCCTTTGAAATCTATAACTTACGCTCCCCACATTTCTAACACCCGTGGCAAGATTACCGCCATATCTTGCGCGTATATTTGCCCCCTACCCAAGGTCGTGTGGTTCCCCTATAGTACCTGCGTACAAGGGGGAAAATACCCCCAAGAGGCAGAAGAGTGAGGGTAAGCAATGCGCTGTCCATTTTGTGGAAACGTCGACACACAAGTTAAAGATTCACGCCCAGCAGAGGACCACGTCGCAATTAGACGGCGCCGTTTTTGTCCTGCATGTACTGGACGTTTCACGACCTATGAACGCGTGCAATTGCGCGATTTGGTTGTCATAAAAACCAACGGTAAACGCGAAGATTTCGATCGTGACAAGCTAGAACGTTCGATCCGTATTTCTTTGCAGAAACGCCCAATTAACCCAGAGCGTATCGATCAAATGATTTCAGGCATCGTGAGACGCTTAGAAAGCATGGGCGAAACCGACATTGGTTCCAAGCTGATCGGCGAAATTGTTATGGAAACATTGGCGCGGGTTGATACCGTTGCATATGTTCGTTTCGCGAGTGTTTACAAGAACTTCCAAGCCGCTGATGACTTTGAAGATTTTGTTGCAGAGTTGCGTCCCGACACAATCTCGGACGAGTAATAATGACACTGGCCACCGATGAACGGTGGATGCGACTGGCGATTTCGCTTGGCGCACAACGATTGGGCCAAACATGGCCCAATCCCGCCGTTGGGTGTGTCATCGTCAAAGATGGTCGTGTTCTTGCGCGCGCAGCAACCGCCCCAGGTGGCCGCCCTCACGCTGAAACTCAAGCGTTGGATGGTATTAATGCGAAGGGATCTACGGTCTATGTTTCCCTTGAACCCTGCGCACACACGGGAAAAACACCGCCCTGTGCGCAAGCATTGATCGATGCACGTGTTGCTCGGGTTGTTTATGGCATGCGGGATCCTGACTGTCGTGTAGATGGCAAAGGCACTTCAATGCTGAGTGCCGCTGGAATTGCTGTCACAGGACCGGTGTTAGAAAAACAAGCGCTTGCCGCCAATCAAGGTTTTATCACAGCCATAACTAAAGGGCGCCCTGCCCTTACGTTAAAACTTGCCACGTCCTTTGATGGGCGTATCGCAACGGCTAGCGGGCAAAGCCAGTGGATCACGGGCCCAAATGCGCGGCGGGCTGTTCATATGATGCGCGCAAATCATGATGCAATCATGGTGGGTGCAGGCACCGCACGCGCAGATGATCCAACACTTACGCAACGCGTTGGCGGAATTGCACATCAACCGATCCGCGTCATCTGCACCTCGGATTTGAATATTCCGATGGACGGCGCATTGGTTGGCGCAATCAAACACGCGCCTTTATGGCTGATACATGGGCAAGACGCTAAGGCAAGCGCCAGGGATGCGTGGTTGCAAAAAGGTGCTAAACTCATTCAGGTACCTTCATCGCCAAACGGTTTGGATATGACGGTAGCCATGCAAAAACTTTGCGAAAAAGGCATTACCCGCGTCTTTTGCGAGGGCGGTGGCCAATTGGCTGCAGGCTTACTGAAAGCAAAACTAGTGGATCGATTGGTTGGTTTCACCGCAGGCATGGCGCTTGGCGGTGACGGTCGCGCATGTGTTGGCGCGCTAAACCTTGACGCAATAGACGAAACGCAGGCCTTTCAATTGGAAAACCTGCGTGAAATTGGTGGTGATATTCTACATATTTGGCAGTGCGACTGCTAAAAAGCTGACAGCGCCTTATGAATCTTCGTACAATACCGCCGGCACAAATCTTGCCCGTACGATATTGATATTCTTAAATATTTGATTGCCAATCATACCGGACAGAATTGGTGTATAGGTTTCGTTTGTTTCGACAACCATGATTGTATCGCCATCTGCCATTAGCGGGATGCTTTCCAAAATACTGTTCAGTTCCGATTGTGTCATAGCACTGTTGTTGGTTGTTGCGTCCGACCAATCGATTGTATGACCCTCGTCCTCATCAGACCATGTCAGCGACGTAACCCTAAACCAATAGTCATCTTGATCAGCATCAGTCAGATAGGTGAAAATTTCCCCCATTCCATCAATATACGCTGAATCGACAGTGCCCGTTTCACGCGAAATCAAATCGCCAAGTGTATAAGCCGCGCGTTCACTTGCCACTTTCGCTTGATACGCGTCAAAGAAAGCAAACCCCATATAAAAAGCAAATAGCATTGCGGGCAACATGACAATAAGCTCAACGAGGATCACACCGCTTTGGTCCTCAACAAAGAACCGCTTTAGTCTATTTTTAAAGAACATCGTGATACTCCTTACGGCTCATTCACAAAGGCCGAGCGGGCCGAAATGGTGAAATCACCGTTATTGGTTTCCGTCATCGCAACACCTAGCCCCAACAATGGGAACAAAGGATCAACGATCACACAAGCGCGAACCAGCATTAGGTCACTATCAATGCCGCCCGTATAGCTTGTCACAGGTGTGATATCTTCTTGGCGGTTGTAACAAACAGCAGACGTTGCGGGTACATTCCATGTCGTTTTGCTTAGAACAGTCAATTCCAACGTCATCGACTGGTCACAATTTGAAATAACAGCGATGTCATCGCAAATAGACGCCGCCAATTCGCTTTGGGTCATGTTGGCGCCCAATCGCAATTGTCGCACATTCACATCCAACGCCCGTTCAAGCATCATTTGTTGAACCAAAAGAATGCCGCTTTCCACGGTTGAAAACATTAGTGTGATCACCAGCGGCATGGTCATGACGAATTCTAACGTCGCGTTACCACTTTCATCTTTGGCGGTTCTTGTGAGGAACCTTTTGAGGTTTTTGATTTTCATAACCCTTGTTCCTTACAGTGTCAGTTTCAGTTTCTGGATCGTTGTCGCAATAGAGCTGAAAACCGATGTAATGCTGGTACCCTGCGCGTCGTAATAATGGTTATCTGACGTTGCACAGTTGTTTAGTTGTGTTTCAGCATTTGAAGGTGCCTCAAACGCGATGGTGAAGATAGTGATCCCACGATCCTTGGCCGCTGTGCAGTTTGCTGACATCAACGTGTCAGACTGACTGCCTGTACGTGCCGACGTTGAACCCCAATCGGTAGCTGCACCAGAACCCATGACGCTTTCATAGTATTCGATGGACATTAGGCCCCATGCCTCTTCCCAGCTTAGGTTTTCGAACGTCATGCCAGTCATGGAATTGTACCAAGTTTCTGTAGCAACGCCATAATAATTACCATTCTTTTCAAAATAATACGGATCAGGGTCAGCATAAAAACCTTCGGTATAGGTACAGTAATAGTTGCTCCATGAGCAGGCATATTCATACCCAGTGTTACTTGAGGACCAGCTTGAATAGCGGTGATAGATGCGATCAAAGCTGCCTTCGACCCATACGCCTGTACCGCCTTCTGCCTTCCACACCACCGAATTATCGCCACGGTAGTCGCTACCAAAACGGCGTTGTGTGTGGTTGTTACCGTCGCTCATGAAAACAATGATTTTCATCGTGTTTGTATCTGAATAGGCAACCGGCATGCCAGCGTGTGCTGCATCAACGACGCCTGCCGCGATCATGCTGTTTGTGACCGCCTGAAATTCTGGGTCAAGCAGACTGGTGCCCCACTTCATGCCCGTGTGACCAGCTGTCGATCCCTGCGCTAACAGGCCTTGAATTTTGTTATATAGAACAGTTTCGTCATCGCTATAGGCAAGCAATTCGAAATATTCATCCATATAACAAGAACGCCAATCTTGATTGAAATCATCCGCATCATCAAAATCACCCGAACCTGTGTCACTATAACGAGAGGTGAAAACAGCCCGTTTGTAAGTTGAGTCTAGATCCAGGCTAGAGCTGGAAAAATCATCATCCGCAAATTCAATACATGTGGAATAGTCGTGATTGTCTTCCATTGTGATGGCATCGATGACTGATTGTGAAGGTGTCACTGACGAACTAAACGGAATAATTGACATGGCAACCGTGCCGCCAGACCCACCACTGATGATGGTTGATACAAATTGCGTCGCTGCCGTCTTTAGGTTTGTCAGGCGCGAGTTGCTGCCCATTGAACCTGAAACATCCAACACTAGTGAGATTTCAAGGTTCGGAATGCGTTCTTCAGCACCAGAAGTTACGGTGATGCCCAATGAATCGATATTGAGCAGACCTAGGAACAACGTTTCCAACGTCGCTGTGGCCGTTGCATCCACGGCACGAAAGTTAATGCCTTCTGAAACATTCACTGACAAATTGTAATCAACGTCGATATTGGCTTTGCTCATGTAATCCGTAACGACCGCCTCAGCACCTAAGGTTTGAAGCAATGACGCTGCCGATAAAACAGCGGTGTCCAAATTCTGTTGCATTTGAACACGTGTTCTTTCTTGACGCATAAAGTCGATGCTAAGTCCGGCGCTGGTCACCATGATGGCCACGATGAATATACCAAAGGCTGTCATCGAGCCCTTTTCGCTCTTGCGCCAATTAGAAAATACTTTCCGCATGGAAAACTGCTGATCAGTTTCACCTTGGTTAGTCCCAGCCACCCCTGACTTTTGACGAACGTTTAACATTGCAAGCCTCATTCAAATTCCGCGACTCGGATCGAGGGCGGTTTCGTTTGTTAAACAGCGCAACCTTGGTGATTTTTGGGCGCGAATGTGTTCATGTCTTTAATTTTGGGAATAATTTCGCCATGAACGAGCGGTTGTTGCCTCAATGGAAACAGTCGTCGGCCAATTCCCGCCCAAACGCATTATGCATCAAATCCAAATTAAATGGCGGCGTCAAAATTCAGATTTCTGGAAACTAGTTGATTATATTTATCAACGCTTTAGGTGCGATCCCTAATTCTGGCCGGGGTCGCTAAATTCATAATTTGTTCGTCACCGCCGGAAAGACCTTGCCCTTACATGACAATATAATAAGTTGGCCGTGTGTTTTCAAAACGCCCATTAATTGGGCGTTCCGCCTAAAGGCGGGTCACAACATGCCATGAAAGGCACCCCAATGATAAACACCAAAGAACCCAGTTTTCGCGATTCCGTTAACCTTATGTTTGACCGTGCGGTTGCAAAGATGGATATGCCGCCCGGCTTGGCCGAAAAAATTAAAGTATGTAATGCCACGTATACCGTGCGGTTTGGCGTTCGATTACGCGGCGCCATCCATACCTTCACAGGTTACAGATCGGTTCATTCCGAACATATGGAACCCGTTAAAGGTGGCATTCGTTATTCAATGGGCGTGAACCAAGACGAGGTTGAGGCGCTTGCGGCCCTTATGACGTTCAAATGCGCCTTGGTTGAAACGCCCTTTGGTGGCTCAAAGGGCGGGTTATGCATTGACCCACGGGAATACAATGAACATGAACTAGAACAAATCACACGACGCTTTACGTATGAATTGGCAAAACGTGACTTGATTCATCCATCCCAAAACGTTCCCGCACCTGACATGGGAACCGGCGAACGTGAAATGGCATGGATGGCCGATCAATATCGCCGGATGAACACGACAGACATCAATGCATCAGCCTGTGTAACCGGTAAACCGTTGAATGCCGGTGGCATTGCAGGACGCGTTGAGGCGACAGGACGCGGTGTGCAATATGCCCTGCAAGAATTCTTTCGCCATCCAGAGGATCGCGCGGCTGCAAACTTAAGCGGCACCCTTGATGGTAAGAAAGTCATTGTTCAAGGGCTGGGTAATGTTGGATATCACGCAGCACATTTCTTATCGACCGAAGACGGTGCCTTGATCACTGGCATCATCGAACGCGATGGCGCACTTGTAAACGAAGCTGGGATGAATATTGACGAAGTTCGCAACTGGATCGCTCACAATGATGGTGTCAAAGGATGCCCTGAGGGTGAGTTTGTCGAAAATGGTGCGCTTGTATTAGAAAACGACTGTGACATCCTTGTTCCCGCTGCCCTTGAGGGTGTTATCCATTTGGGCAACGCTGAAAACATCAAAGCTAAACTGATCATTGAGGCCGCCAATGGCCCAGTGACAGCGGGAGCCGACCAAATCTTGCAAAAGAAAGGCGTTGTGATCATCCCCGATATGTACGCAAACGCAGGCGGTGTGACGGTTTCCTATTTTGAGTGGGTAAAAAACCTTAGCCACATTCGGTTTGGCCGTATGCAAAGGCGCCAAGAAGAAGGTCGCCACCAATTGTTGGTTGATGAGCTTAATCGCGTTATGGGCAAAGCTGGATTACCGGAGGTTCTGTCAGACACATTTACAGAGCGTTACCTAAAAGGTGCTGGTGAGTTGGAACTGGTACGATCAGGATTGGATGACACCATGCGCGCCGCCTATGGCAGCATGCGCGAGGTCTGGCATTCGCGAAATGACGTTAGTGATCTGCGCGTGGCGGCCTATTTGGTTTCCATCGGGCGTGTCACCGACAGCTATAAAGCTAAGGGTTTATAGATCGTCAAAAAATCAATGCCCCGCCGTAGGAAATCACGGATGCCTCCGGCGGGGATATTTATAACCAGAAGAAATCTACAGGTTATCTTTTTACGATAACCTCATAACCGGGCTCTTCGGCTTCATCATCAAGGATATCTGCTGGGAAGCCAGTGGTCGTTACATCGAGGCCTGTTGCATCCTCTAGCCGTTGAATAATGGCGGGCGATCTTTCTCGGGGGCCGTATTTACTGATGCCATCCTCAAAAATCTTGATCATCAGCGGATTCATTTCCAAAGGCACATTGGCGCGATCGGCCACGGCTTGAAATAAGCCGATATCCTTGAGGACCAGATCCATCGTGAAATGGATTTCACGGCTGCCATTCAAGATTATCTGCCCTTCTGTTTCATGCACAAAGCTGTTGCCTGATGAAATGCTAATGGCCTCATAGGCGGTACCAAGGTCCATGCCTGCCGCCTTGGAAACGGTCAAAGCTTCGGCCACAGAAATTAAGTTTGCCGTAGCAAGGTAGTTTGTTACAACCTTTAATATAGAGGCAGAACCCAATGGACCCGTGTGCAATATACGACGCCCCATTGAAGTAAGCGTTGGCAAAATTGCCTCAAATGTTGGACGATCACATCCTGCAAAAATGGCAATATTGCCAGTATCGGCGCGATGACATCCACCAGAAACCGGACAATCCACAGCTTTGCCCCCTGCCGCAATCACTTTTTCGCCCAAGCGTTTAACTTCGGCCTCATCGGTGGTGGACATTTCCATCCAGATTTTACCGACACTCAGCGCGCTTAACAGACCATCCTCGGCCTCCATCACGGCGGCGGATGCTGCGGGGCTTGGCAGACATGTTATCACGGCATCACATTGCGCCATCATATCAGCTGGGTTTTTCGCAGCCCTTGCACCGCGCGCGACAAAACCATCCACCAGTTCTTGGTCTAAATCCAACACCATCAGGTCATGACCGTTGCGCAGCAAACTGCCCGACAGTTTGGCGCCGACATTGCCCAATCCGATAAAGCCTATTTTCATTGTGTTCCCTTTTTTGAATACTTCATTATGAAAACCATAAGGACTGTGGGAAATATCGCTCAAAAGCGACCCCGTGGCATTCTGTTTGCGCCGCCCCCTATGTGCAAAATTGCACATATGCTTAGCAAATTTCACCCCTACATACTTATTGTACACAATCAGCTGGGGACATAGGTTTCTATTAACAACCTTAAAAGGAAACATCATGTCAATTCGACCTGTCATTCAACAAAGCCCAGCCATTTTGACAAAAGAGGGTGCTGGCGTGCGTTTACACCGTGCGTTTGGGTTTGAGCACCCAGAAATGCTGGACCCGTTTTTATTGTTTGATGATTTTCGCAACGAACACCCGCAAGATTTTGAGGCTGGTTTTCCTTGGCATCCGCATCGCGGTATTGAAACAATTACCTATGTTTTAAATGGCTCTGTGGAACATGGCGACAGCCTTGGCAATAAAGGTACACTGGATGCAGGAGATGTTCAGTGGATGACGGCCGGATCTGGGATCATGCACCAAGAAATGCCAAAGGGTAATACCAAAGGGCAGATGCATGGATTTCAGCTATGGGCCAATCTGCCAAGTGCGCTGAAAATGAGCGACCCGCGTTATCAAGATGTGGAAAGCGGCGAAATTCCCGTAATCAAAGATGATGATGGCACCGAAGTTAAAGTGATCGTTGGAAATTTCTGGGGTAAATCCGGCCCCGTAGATGGAATCGCCGCTGATCCGCAATATTTGGACATTTATGTGCCAGCAGGTGTCAAAAAAACATTCAAAATCGACACATATCGGCGGGCTTTTGCATATGTTTTTGACGGGGCAGGTTATTTTTCTGATGCAGCCGCCCCGACGGGTGTTTTGCTGGAAAAAGAAGTAATGGGCCAAGAAGTGAATATTCGCGATAAGTCCGGCGATCGTACCTTGGTTCGGTTTGGCACAGGGGATGAAGTAACCGTTCAAGCAGGGGAACAAGGCATTCGTTTTTTGCTGATCTCAGGTGCGCCAATTGAGGAACCAATTGCTTGGCACGGGCCTATTGTCATGAATACGCGGTCAGAATTACATCAAGCGTTTCGTGAGTTACAAAATGACACCTTCATAAAGCCAGCACATTAAATACAATTAAGCACCGACGGAATGGCGTACCATCTCAAAATAGATGGCCTCGACATCTGTCAGAGCCAAACGTCCCCCTGGTCGGTACCAAGTGTTCACACCATTTAGCATGGCGATCACGGCCATCGTTGCCAGTTTAGTGTCTGGCACGACAAACTCTTGAGTCTGATCGCCACCAGCGAGGATTGCCTCTAATCGATCCTCGTAGGATTTTCGCATCTGGCTGATAATTGCAAAATTTTCGGGGTTAAGATTTCGTAACTCCATATAACTGATGAAAACCAGTTCTGGGCGTGCCAAATGGAATTGCAAATGGAATTCAGTAAAATTTTGTAACTGCTCAAGAAACCCACCTGATTGGGCGGGTAAAGCGGTCAATAATTCTTCCATGTGGGAACGCATCAGTTCAAACAACAACGTTTGTTTGTCCGGCGTGTATAGATAAAGAGCGCCAGCCTGAACACCAACCTCTCGGGCGATTTGGCGCATGGATACAGCAGCAAAACCGTGCTGCGCAATTAAATCACGAGCGGCGGCAAAAACCTTGGGGCCTGTGATTGTGGAATGAGAACCTTGTTTACGTGCCATTTCATCAAAGTATCTGAACGTGCGTTCAATTCAAGCAAAATGCATATGCTTGCACCAAAGCATGAGGCGTTCTATTCTACAAAAAACAAAAACGAGCACAATTCAATGTCACTAAAATCCAGCATTTTCGTATTGGCCATGTTCATGACCAGCGCCTGCGCTGATTTTGATGCGTTAGATGGCGTTGCTTCGGCCCGTGCAGTATCAGGCCCCTACCCCGAATTGGTGCCGGCAGATGCGCTGATCGTTGCTGCAAATGACGGAAGTTTGACAGAATTGACGGCTTCGCAAATGGCCGCAAGGATTGCTGCCTTGAAAAGACGAGCGGCTCGCCTACGAGCAAGAGATATTTAATTGTTTGATCAGATCATTTTTCACAAATGATCATCCTGAATTAATCTGTCATTATTCTTACCGTGTGATTGCACCCTATGGGCAAAATCGGTAAGGCAATCCCGAGACAATTTTTATACGGAGCGCGCCGCGATATGACATCTTCTTTGAAACTTGGAATCGCAGGGCTTGGGACCGTTGGTACAGGGCTTGTTAAAATTGTGCAAAACCACGCCGATTTATTGACAGCACGCGCCGGTCGCGCCATTGAAATCAGCGCCGTCTGTGCACAGACACGCAACAAATATCGTGGTGTTTCGCTGGAAGATTACGCTTGGGAGGATGACCCAGTTGCCCTTGCCAAACGTGATGACGTCGATATTTTTGTCGAACTGATTGGCGGCTCTGATGGTCCTGCAAAGGCCGCAACCGAAGCGGCCTTAAAGGCGGGCAAAGACGTCATTACCGCCAACAAAGCAATGCTGGCCATCCATGGTCATCAGTTGGCTGAATTGGCGGAGTTAAACAATTGCACAATCCGTTTTGAAGCAGCTGTTGCTGGTGGCATTCCTGTCGTGAAAGCCCTGACAGAAAGCTTGTCAGGAAATAAGATTTCCCGCGTCATGGGCGTGATGAACGGGACTTGCAATTACATTCTTACACGAATGGAAAACGCTAAACTTCCTTATGATGAAGTATTCCAAGAAGCCAACAACCTTGGGTACCTTGAGGCTGATCCAACGTTGGATGTTGGTGGCATCGATGCGGGCCACAAACTTGCCCTGCTTGCTAGCATTGCGTTCGGCACCAAAGTCGATTTTGATGCGATGAACCT
>AAXZ01000017.1 GCA_000169395.1 Rhodobacteraceae bacterium HTCC2150 | reverse complement strand
GTATTTGGGAATGTCATCGCCAATCAAGCACGTGCCTTGCAGGCGATACCCGGTGGCTTGCAACCGGGTATGCCACGCCCTGCGCGGATCATCACATGGAACACGGATATTGATTATTCAAATGGCGGAAAGATTTTCAACCCTCGAAACCCAGTTGGTCAGAAATACGACAACGTACGATTGCGCAGCTATCAAGGAACGGACACCAATCCTGATGTTCCCTTTGTGGCACCGACAGTGACCATGCGCCCGGGCGATACATTTCGCATCACGCTGAACAATAAATTGCCGGCTGAGGGTCCAGAATGTTTGGAGTCAACGACACCAAACATACCGCATTGTTTTAACTCGACGAACTTACACAGCCACGGTTTTTGGGTCAGCCCAACTGGCAACTCAGACAATGTTTTGATCACGATCCGACCAAATGTTGAATTCACCTATGAATACAATCTGCCTGATGCCCATCCTGCGGGAACCTTTTGGTATCATCCGCATTTGCACGGCTCGACCGCCTTGCAAGTATCCAGCGGAATGGCAGGTGCCATGATCGTCGAAGGTGATCGCCTGCCCGGCCCCAATTCACCCGGTGACATTGATGTTCTGCTGGCCAATCCAACGGGGCCGAAACTGCCAGAACAATTGGTGTTGTTTCAACAAATTCCTTACGCTTGTTACACGATACCCGGCGATTACAGTTCACCCATCAAAGTTGATGAAAATGGGTTGTGGAAGTGTGATCCCGGCGATGTGGGCGTGATTGAAACCTACAAAGAGGTGTTTGGCCCCGGCAAATGGCGCGCCTCTGGTCGCTATACGTCAATCAATGGCGAGGTTTTGCCTATCTTAACGGGTTTTCAATCAGGCACGCTTTCGCGTTGGCGGATGATCCACGCGGGGGTGCGCGATTCAATCAAACCCAGCTTTGTCAAAATGCCCACCGCGGTTGAGGCCGAGGTTTCATCGGCAGAGTTTCTGAACCGATCCCCCGAAGAGCAAGCTGCATTTATGGAGCTAAACTGTTCCGGTGCCAAAGCCACGCAATTGTCTATGGCAACAGACGGCATCACGCGTGATCGCATGGTTGTGCAAGATGAAACACTTTTGCACCCTGGGTATCGCGAAGACTTGGTCATGATTTTCCCTGAGCGTGGCATCTATTGCATGATGGATGGCGCGATTGAGGCAAATGAAGGTGCTGGCGCCATCAAGAAAAGCGTCAATTTATTGGGCTTTGTAGTTGTTGGCGAAGGTGAGGCAATGGGCGATGAAACTGTCGTTGATCGCGCCTGTTCAATTTTGGAAAAAAATGCCGGAACCCTGAACATTGATCCAGTGACACAGGCCAAAATCATCAATGATTTGCAAAACAATCTTGGTCTGGCAGCATTTGAACCGCATAAAACCATGATGGATACTGTCACTGACGGCAATCAAACGCTTGGCTTTAAGATTGCTCGAAACGAAATCGATACTGATGTTTTCGATTTCATGATTGGTGATTTGGACGCGGATGGAAACATCTTAAACCCAGCCCCTTATAAGGCCGGTCATACCGATCGTTTCTTGACGCTTGGCACCACTGATGAATGGGAACTGAAATCTTTTTCAGGCGGGCATCCATTCCACATCCACGTCAATCCGTTTCAAATCATCGCTGTTTATGATGCCGAAGGTAATGATGTCAACGGGTATGACGAAGGCAATGAAACGCCATATGCCCGCCTTAAGGGCGCATGGAAGGATACGATATTTGTGACCCAAGATAATGACGGGGGGCATTACCGGATCATTACGCGCACAAGGTACCAACGCTATATCGGTGATTTTGTCTTGCACTGTCACATACTTGATCACGAGGATCAGGGCATGATGCAAAACATCCGCATCACCTTGCCGGACGGTATGGGTGGCCAAATCAAAGCGTCGCACCACTAACAAAACAAACCCCTTGGCAATTTTCGCCAAGGGGTAATTCACACGTATTTTCAAAGGACACATTATGACGGCATCAAAACACCCCGTTGCTAAACCCACCTATATTGATGACATCGCAGACATGTTTCGTCCAATGGATATTGGCTGCATGGCAAATCAAAGGCGTGGATTTGGACAGTTATTATGGCGTTAAATTAAACGCAGATCGTATCTATATTAAGACCCGCCAAGGCGTGATGCCACCAGATCCTGAACGGCGTTGGGATGACGCAATGCTGGAAACATTTCACAACTGGATTGCACAGAACTACCCCCACGGTAAAACACAACGTGCCAGTGAAATTTATGGCAAAGCAACATCTGATCTGGGTATTCGCCGTGATATTACAACTTATTCCCAACCTGAAATCGATCAACTGAAAAAGGCGTTTCAGGGCATCATGGATTTGCCAGATGACGATCCAAACAGCTACTTTCAGGTCGCAGGCATGCATTGGTTGCCGGCCCCAGATGTTTACTGTCGCCACCACGAAAACGCCTATAACCCATGGCATCGCGCATACATGTTCCGGTTTGAAAATGCGTTACGCTCGATTGCGGGATGTGAAGATATCACAATGCCCTATTGGAATATTTATTCTGGCGCCCTGCCTGCCATTTTTGATGAGGCGCCCTTTAACAGCTATACATTGCCGCAAGACTTAGAACAGCTGGATGGCAATGTTAAATACAAGAAGGGATACGCCACAAGCCGCTTCAGCCACGCAAAAATCAAACAAGAGTTACTGGATTATGATGTAAACACCCACATCGATGACGCGTTGGCCGCCCATTGGTGGGAGGATTTCAACGGCTGGTCAAACGGCCAAGGAACCCACACGGGCATCATTCGCGCCCATGATGGTGGGCACGATTCAATTGGGCCAACCATGGCCGATCAAGACGTTGCTGCGTTTGATCCGATCTTTTGGTTTTTCCACAGCAATTGGGATCGCCTCTGGTGGCGTTGGCAACAAGAGGTTGGCGCAACCGATGTTACCTCGTTCAAAAAACTGATCCACGAGGACCCGTTTTGGTTCAATGACGACGTGATTAATCATTTGTTGCCCTTTGACACCAGCAGCCCAAAAATGATTTCGCTAACTGATCTTGGTGCCGATTATGAACACCCAGTGGACGAAGTTGTCCCATCAAGTGGGTTTCAAATGTTGGCAAACGCTTCGGCGACCACCTCATTCAGGTTGCAATCAACACAGAAGGCCGCAGTTAAAGTTACAGGAATAAACCGTCTAAAGATTGCGGGAACTTTTAGCGTCGCTTTGCAAGTAGACGGAAAAACCATTGCGAAACAGGCCGTTTTTCAACCCAATACGCCCGAAAGTTGCCCAACCTGCATCAAGAATGGAACGGCTAATTTGGTGTTCGAGGTCGATGTCTCCAAAATTTCAAATGGCAAGATTGGCATTGAAATCATGGCAATGGGCCCTGACGGTGAACGCGAAGTCTTTCCTGCCAAAGAAGCGGGAGACCCACAAATCGAGGTCCATTTGTTGATGCACGAATAAACAACGCTCAAATTCGATATCACGGTTGTAATTTCTCAAAATCACTCCCTTATTGGGGGTGAAGGGAATTTTAGATGAGCAACGATATTACGGTAGAACGCATAGCGGCCTTTTCCATTGGTGACACCGGCGGTAATCCTGCTGGTGTTGCATTGCTTGCGCAAATGCCCGCAGTCAGTGACATGCAAAGGATCGCAGCAGAGATTGGTTTTTCAGAAACTGTATTTGCCGTTCCCGAAAACGACGGTTGGCGGGCCCGTTATTTTTCACCTGAAAGCGAGGTCCCCTTTTGTGGCCACGCCACGATTGCCCTTGGTGCTGCCCTTGCCCGCCACAGTGGCGACGGGACTTATCCACTGTTTTTAAACGAGGCCAATATCACCATTGAAGGGCATCGCGAGGGCGACATATTTAAAGCGGCCCTGCAATCTCCTCCGACCTACAGCAAAGTAGCCGACCCCGATTTGGTAGATCGATCGCTGGCCTTGTTGGGATATGATCGCGCGGATTTAGACAGTGCCATTCCCCCCGCGTTTGCCAATGGTGGGGCCAATCATTTGATATTGATGCTGAACAGTCGCGAAAGATTGGCAGAAATGAATTACGATCTAGATCAAGGTCGCAAGTTGATGAATGACGCAGGATTGGTGACGATTTTGTTGGGCTATGCCGAAAGCCCGCAAAGCTTTCACACGCGCAGCCCTTTTGCATCTGGCGGTGTTCTAGAAGATCCGGCAACAGGTGCCGCAACAGCCGCATTGGCAGGATACTTGCGCGATCTTAATTGGCCGCATGCAGGCCGTATTGAGATTGTGCAGGGGCAAGATATGGGATGCGCCTCACAATTGGTGGCAAGTTTTACGGATCAAATCGGAAGTTCCATCAAAGTTTCGGGTGCTGCACGGCTAATGACTTTGAGCGAATGATTGTTTCGATAATGGAAACTATCCTAAAGACTGCAATGAAATCGGCATAAATGTAGTGTTTTTACAACAAATACCCCCTAAATAGGCCAAAATTTTCGTGATTGTATTATATTTGGAAACAATTCCTGGATCCAAAATCAATCTATGCGAATGTGAAATCACACTATCTCCTCCCAAGGAAAGGATCAGTAAAACGAACCTAAGTGCCCCCAGAATAATCGCTGAAAGATTGCATTGATCCTGGCCGTCTAGGTGAATGGAAACTGGGTTATGGCGTATTTACGAGTTTAAGTATTTGGGTTTTGTTCATTACAACGAACTTCATCATTTCGTTGTTTTAAGTTCAACGAGCGGGTAATAAACCCGCCTCTTCCTGAAAACTCCGACCTGTTACGCAGGTCGGTTTTTTCGTTTCATCCCTATTCGGAACCCCATCTTAAGGATTCAAAATCCACCATAATGTGTTTTTGATAGGCAGGTCTCGCGCATAACCGTTGATAATAGTCCCAAACGGCTGGTGCTTCAATTTTTTCGAAATCTAGAACATAATAGCGAAACAACAGATGCCCGATCATGATGTCAGCGAATGAAATGTCATCCCCACCCAAGTAAGGCCCATCGCCTATTCGGCGTTCCAGCATCATGATCAAAGGTTTTAGATCATTGGCAGCCGCAGAAATTGCGTTTTGGTCTATCAAAGCTGGATCGCGGCGCACCAAAGGGTAAAACAATCGACCCAAGACAATTGGCGTAAAAGTGGTCTTTATCCATTCCGCCCACATATCCAATTCTGCCCGCATTCCCGCGTTTCGTGGATAAAAATTGTCACTTCCATAAGCCGCCGCCAAATACCGTAAAATCGCAGCACTTTCAAAAACCGTTCTTTGATCATCGCGGATTACAGGCACCAAACCATTTGGGTTCATGGCCCGAAATTCGTCCGTTTGATTGCCCCCAAAGTTGTGCCCAATGTCATGCCGCAGATAGGGTAAATCCAATTCAGCGATCGCCCACATAACGATCTGAACATTGGAACTGGTGGGACGCCCAAAAACCTCGATCATTGCGGTATCTCAGGTGTTTGCGGCACTTGAGTATCTAGATAGGTTTTAATCATCGTGATGGCCTCAGTGGCCCCAAACTTACCTTTATCCATCGCCAATTGAATATAGACTCCATCAATCATCGCCGCAATTGAACGCGCAATATTTTGGGCATTTTCAACATCTGTCAGATCGCGCAAATCGTGCATAAGGTTTGAATGGAGCCGCCGCCGATAAACCTGAATTAGACGATGCGCCTCATCATTGCTTAGGGCCGCCAGATAAAATGTAAGCCAAGCCGCCACCACATCTTCGGCCAAGTTCTCTGGTTCCAAATTGGCCGCCACAATCGCATGTAGTCTTGCCCTTGGCGACGCCGCAGCGCCCGTATTCGCCACCACACGTTCCTTTAGACGTGACAAAATTTCCCGCATCGCCGCCAAAAAAATTTGATCCTTGCCACCAAAATAGTGATGCGCCAACCCGCTAGACATGCCCGCGCGACGGGCAATTTGGCCCACGGTCACATCTAATGATCCTGCCGCCCCGACTTCGGCAATTGTCGCCTCGATCAATGCGCGACGGCGCAATGGTTCCATTCCAACTTTAGGCAATTGTTCGTCCCCTTAGTGAACATATAGAATGCGTCAGGCATGGCAGTTATTCAATTGAATTAAAGCGGTGCTTAGGCTTTTTTTGACGCCGATTGCCGCGCTTCACGGATAGCAATGAATGTGATGGCAACAACAATCACCAAACCACCAACGATAACCCAGAAATCAAAGGGATCGTGGAATATCAAAACACCCACAAGCGTTGCCCAAATCAGTTGGAAAAAGACAACTGGCTGCGTCACAGCCATCGGTGCCGTGCGAAAGGCGCGCGTCATGGTGTAATGCCCCAATGTGGCAAATCCGGCGATGGCAAACAGGCCTATCAGCTGGGTCAATGTGGGTGTCACCCAAACGGCAATGGCGAATGGGGCCATAAATATTGGGGTGGCAATGGATAGCATGACAACAATCAAACCCGCCCCATGGCGCGCCGTTAGGCTTTTGGCCGCCAAATAGCTGACGGCGAATATAGGCGCGGTAAACAGCATGGCGGTATACCCATCAGATAATTCACGCATGCCCGGGCGTAAAATGATCAGCACGCCCACAAAGGCCACGGCAATCGCCGTCAGTCGCGCCAACTTAAACCGTTCACCCAGAACCACCGCCGCGCCCAGCGTTACCCAAACAGGCGTCAGATAGCCCATGGCCACAACATCGGCGACGGGCAATCGCGCCATGGCGTAAAACCACAGGATCACACCAAAGGTTTGCGCCACGCCGCGCAGGGCAAAAAGGCCCCAATCCTTGCCACTAATCCCTGCCCCGCGCAGCTGGTTAAGGGCGGGAATAACGAAGATAAGCCCAAGGACATAACGGATAAATCCCGCCTCGGCGGGGGGCATGTCGGTGCCGATCCAACGCACAAGACTGGCCACCGCAACAAAAGAAATGCCTGTGGCCAGCATCCATAAAATGCCGTGGGTATTATTCTGGGGACTGGGTGGTGTCATGGTTCGACTGAACCTGAAATCTATGGGCTGTGCAAGGCGTCGGAGACAAAGCCTTTGTTAAATAATAGCAAGATTACTTAAAATCATCGTACCTATAAAAACTGCAAAGCCAAATGCGAAACGGCCCCCAATTTTGAGAGCCGTTTAAATATTTTAGAACAACAAAGTAATTTTCAACCCAGCTGGGCCATCACCTCGTCGCTAACCTCGAAGTTGGCCGTGATGCGTTGGATGTCGTCGTCATCCTCTAGCGCATCAATCAGCTTCATCAGCTTTTCCATGCCTTCAAGATCAAGTTCAGTTGAGATGTTTGGTTGCCAGATTAACTTGGTGCTGTCGCTTTCGCCAAGCTCGGCCTCAAGTGCTGTGGAAACCTCGTTCAAATCGGTATCCGCACAGGTGATGATGTGCCCCTCTACGGAACTTTCACAATCGTTCGCACCCGCCTCAATCGCGGCCATCATGACGGTGTCGTCATCACCAACTGCCGCCGGATAGATCACCTGACCGATGCGATCAAACATGAAACCAACAGAGCCAGTTTCACCCAGATTGCCGCCGTTTTTGGTGAATGTTGAACGTACAGTTGACGCGGTGCGGTTGCGATTGTCGGTCATTGCCTCAACAATCACTGCAACACCGCCGGGGCCGTAACCCTCATACCGGATTTCGTCATAGGTTTCCGCATCACCACCAACAGATTTTTTAATCGCGCGGTCAATCACATCCTTTGGAACCGAATTTGATTTCGCTTCTTTTACCGCCAAACGCAGACGTGGGTTTTTATCGGGATCAGGGTCGCCCATTTTTGCGGCCACGGTGATTTCCTTGGCCAACTTGGAAAATAGTTTTGAGCGCAGCTTATCCTGACGCCCTTTACGGTGCTGAATATTCGCCCATTTTGAGTGCCCTGCCATGGTGCACCTCCAGTTCTTAGAATTACGTTATTGCCCCTATATCTGGCTGTGCGCACAGGGGCAATCCCAGACGCAAATGGCTGCTTTTCTTTCGCGTGGTTTACCCGCATAAAATTGCCTCATGGATTTAGAAACTTTATCTGCACTAGGGCTTTTTGTGTTTGTCGCGGCAATTACGCCGGGGCCGAACAATTTGATGTTGATGGCGTCAGGGACAAACTTTGGCCTACGCCGGACATTGCCACATTTGATCGGCGTGTTGACTGGTTTTCTTGTGATGATCTTTTTGGTTGGTATTGCATTGGTTCAAGTTTTCGAACTTTACCCAAACGTTTTGTTGGTCCTAAAATATGCCTGCCTGATCTATCTTTTTTATTTGGCATACAAAGTTGCGAATGCAGGTGCACCAGACAAGGCAAAAGGTACGGGTAAACCGATCACCTTTTTGCAAGCTTGTTTGTTTCAATGGGTCAACCCCAAAGCATGGGCAATGGGATTGACGGCCATCACAACTTTTTCACCCGATCAATCCTTTGGCGCCGTTCTTGTGGTCACTTGCGCATTCGGTTTGATAAACATCCCAACAGTTTTGATTTGGACGGTTGCAGGAACACATATAAGGCGTTTGTTAAAGAAACCTTTGCAGCTAAAGATGTTCAATTACACGATGGCCGCTTTGTTAATCCTTTCCGTTCTACCGGGAATAATTTCTTGATCCTCCCCGTGACCTTCCACTGTAAGCAAGATAGAACCAACGAATGACTCAAGATCAAATTATTCTATTCACCCTATTCGCCGCCGTTTTTGCCATGCTTTTGTGGGGCCGATTTAGATACGACATGATTGCATTTGCGGCATTGATGATCGGCGTGGTTTTGGGTGTTGTTCCCACGAAAGAAGCGTTCAGCGGATTTGGGCATCCGGCAACTTTGGTCGTGGCCTTAGTTCTTGTTGTGTCCGCTGGTTTGGTGCGATCTGGTGCGGTCTTTTTGATCACCCGAACGCTTGTGGACGCCAGTCGCAGCCTCGGTGCGCATATCGCATTGATGGGCGCGGTGGGCGGCATATTATCTGCCTTCATGAACAACGTGGCGGCCCTTGCATTACTAATGCCCGTCGATATTCAGACGGCCCGCAAAGCAAAACGCGCCGTAGGACTGTCGCTCATGCCTTTGTCCTTTGCAACAATTCTTGGCGGCATGGTGACGTTAATCGGAACGCCCCCTAACATTATTATCGCGTCAATTCGGGAAAAGTCACTGGGCGAGCCCTTTAAGATGTTTGATTTTGCGCCAGTGGGCGGTATCGCTGCTTTGGCAGGTTTAGCCTTTGTTGCCCTCGTTGGTTGGCGCCTTATTCCAGCGAGATCTGAAGGTGATCAAGCCAGCAACCCAATGGATGACATCGCCGAGTATATATCAGAACTTACGGTGCCAACGGGTTCCAAATTGGTTGATACCCGCTTTGGTGATCTTCATGAAGAAGCCGAAAAAGCTGATGTTGCGCTGCTTGGCCTCGTACGTGATGGCAAACGCCTTTATGGCACTGCACGCAGCCGAATGTTGAAAGCAAACGACATTCTTGTGATAGAGGCCACCCCGGATGCGTTGGATGAATTTCGCACGACACTAAAGCTAGATTTTGCGGATCCCAATCGACAGGCACATTTGGATGCCGAGGGTGCGGGCATGGCTCTTGTCGAGGTCGTGGTTATGGAAAATTCTCGCTTGCGCGGCAAAACCGCAGCCAGTGTTGGCTTGGCTTGGCGTCAGCGTAGTATTTTGATGGGGCTTTCCCGAGGCGGGAAAAAAATCACCAAACAATTGCGTAAAACAGAACTGCAAGAAGGCGATATTTTACTGCTTCTAACGCCCCAAAAATCACAAGCAGACGTATTGGAATGGACAGGTTGTTTGCCCTTGGCCGCACGTGGTCTTGCGGTGACGCAGGGAAATAAAACTTGGGCTGCGATTGGTCTATTTGCGGCGGCGGTTTTGGCGGCTAGCATCGGGTTGGTTTATCTGCCCATTGCCTTGGGACTTGTGGTTATTGCGTATGTTTCATTGAAAATTTTGCCCGTGGACGAAATTTATTCCCATATCAACTGGCCCGTGGTTGTGTTGCTGGGTTCAATGATCCCGCTTGGGTCGGCCTTGGAAACGTCTGGCGGTACCGAATTGATTGCTGGTGCGTTGATTGATCTAACATTGGGCATGCCTGCGTGGGCAATTTTGACAATTTTGATGATCGTTACCATGACGCTGTCAGATATCTTGAACAACACTGCGACCACTATTGTTGCCGCACCGATTGGTATTCAGATGGCGCAAACCTTGAATGTTGATCCTGATCCGTTTTTGATGGCCGTTGCCATCGCTGCATCTGCCGCGTTCCTGACCCCGATTGGGCACAAGAACAACACGCTAATTCTTGGCCCAGGTGGATATGCCTTTGGTGATTATTGGCGCATGGGTTTGCCACTTGAGATCATCATTGTTGCCGTATCTATTCCATCAATTTTGATATTCTGGCCGCTCTAATCCGCGCCTAAGCGATCTTACAGTGGCCAGAAAAACGGAATCAATGCCGAGGCCAAAATGCCAAGGGTCAAATTCAAGGGAATTCCAGTTTTCAGAAAATCTGAAAATTTGTACCCGCCCGGCCCGTACACCATCATGTTTGTCTGATAGCCAATCGGCGTTGCAAAACTGGCGCTGGCGGCAACCATAACCGCCACCACCAAGGGGCGCGGATCAATGCCCAAAGCCAATCCAAGTGATATCGCAATGGGTGTGATGACCACCGCCACGGCATTGTTGGAAACCATTTCGGTTAAAACGGACGTCAGCAGATATATCGCCCAAACGATCAGAAATGGCGGTAACAACGCCAGTCCGGGGGCAAATTTTCCGACGATTAATTCGACCGCACCCGTATTTTCCAGCGTCGCGCCAATTGTAAGCATGGAAAAAATCAGTGCCAGCAAGCGACCATCGATAAAGCTAAATGCTTCTTCGGCGTCAATACAACGCGTGATCAAAACCAATGCAACGGCACCTAGGGCCGCTAGGAAAATTGGCGCAATATTGAATGCAGCAATCAAAACAATGCCAAACAAGGCCAACACCGCAATTGGTACTTTGTTACGCCGAAATGCTTGTTCCGTTGGCAAAGTCAAATCAACCAAACGCATATCGTTGGCCATACGTTGAATGTCAGAGGGCGAACCCTCCATCAAAATGGTATCACCCACTTTGACGACCACATCGTCAAGTTGGCGACCGATATTCTGATTGCGCCGATGCACGGCAAGTGGATAGACGCCATAACTACGGCGAAGGCGCATATCGCCCAATTTGCGCCCAATCATTTTACAGCCTGGTGAGATCAACACTTCAACGATGGCTGTTTCAACCGAGGAAAGTTGATCAACGGCGTGAACCTCTTTGTCGTCCTTTAACCCCATCAATTCGGCAATTTCAGTTTTTAAAACGACCCGATCGCCTGCTTGTAATTCAACTTCTTTCAATTGACGGCGAAGGGATTTGTCGCCGCGAAGAACATCAACCAATCGAACGCCTTCGCGTTTGAATTGTCCGACTTTGATAGCAAGTTGTCCGATCAGACCGCTGTTTTCAGGAACGGCCATTTCCGTGAAAAACTTCTTCTTTTGTCCACCACCCAACAAGTCTGCCATGCTGTCGCGTTCCGGCAAAAGTGGCCCTGCCATAAAGTAAAGATAAGCCATGCCGTAAATAACAAGGATGATTGCCAAAGGGGTGACTTCAAAGATTGAAAACCCCTTCATTCCCTGTGCCTGCGCCACACCATCCACCAACAGGTTTGTTGATGTCCCGATCAAGGTCAATGTCCCGCCAAGTATGGCCGCATACGAAAGTGGGATCAGCATTTTACTGGCTTTGGTACCCAAAACGCGGGCCAATTGAACAAATACGGGGATCATTACAACGACAACCGGTGTGTTAGACACAATCGCTGAGGACAGCACCACAAACACCATCAAGGATGCCACAGCCAGTTTTGGCTGGGTGGCCGCACGTTTTTCGGCGAACTTTGTGAATACTTCTAGCACGCCAGTGCGTACCAATGCCCCCATTACGATAAACATCGCCCCAATCGTCCATGGTGCGGGATTTGACAGCACATTTAGCGCGGTTTCATAAGGCAAAAAGCCAAAAATCAACATCGCAGCAGCGCCCGAAATAGCAACGACCTCGGCGGGATATTCTTCGCGTAAAAACAGGATGAACATGGTGGCGACGATTGCCAATGCGGCAAGGGCCTCAACTGTCGGGGAAAGGGATAAATTGATCATACTTAATCATACGCGACGGGTTTCCCCCATCGCAACCCGCCGTTTCATCCCTGCGCTTAATTGTGCCGAGCGCGCACCAAGAACAGGCCAATTAACATAAACCCAAGTGCCAACCAAACAAATGCGGAATAGCTTTCACCCAGAATGATCATTGCCCAAAAGACACCTGACACTGTAACGACGTAGGCCACTTGCGCGGCAAAGACACTGCCAGCGCGGCTGATTAACCAAACATAGGTTGCATAAACGACCGCGTGTAATACTGACGCTAAAACCAGCGCTCCATCAGCGATGCCGTAAGGTGGCAAAGGCGAAATCCAAACACCCGTCATCAGGGCCAAAGGCAAGCAAATGACCATACCAACTAGCGATGCACCCAGCAGTAATTCAATTGGCCCCGTACCAGCGGTGCCGTATTTTGCAACAATATTGCCCTCAAGCGCATAAAAAATTGGGCCAATGAAAGCCAAGGGTATAAAGATAGCCATAGATGGATCAGGCAAACTTGTATCCGGCAAAATCAACAGTAGCACACCGATTAAACCCGCTATCAACCCCATCAATCGCAGGGCTTGAAATTTTTCCAAACCCATCGCTAAGGCAATGGGATATGTCACCATGGGCACCGCAGATATGGCGATGGACAAAATGCCAGACGGCAAAAAAATGGCGGCCTGATAACCTGCGTAATTGGGTAAAATCGTGCCGATCAGGGCGATAAACACATAAAAGAACAGGGCCTGTGGATGGGTAGACAATGGGCGTTTGCGTAGGATTTGCACCGCGCCTAAAAACAACGCGCTTATGGCCAACTGCCAGAATATTAGCCCGAAATTTCGGTATCCAGCATCAACTGCTATTTTACCTAGCGGTTGCGTTGCCCCCCAACTGATCCCTGCCAAAAGCAAGATCAAAAAAGGGAAGAAGCGTTGCTGTGTCATACAGCATCAATCGGTGCAGGGCCTGCTGGAATAAGACGCCCCCCTTGGCGAACATGGGTGACACGGGTGGCTTTGCCTGTTTTGTCATCGGTTTCAACATATAGGCCAGAAACAGTACCGTCATTGGTGCAAGGCTGAAACCGCCCTTTCCCCATGCCAGTGACAAAACGACGAAGGGGTTCTTCTTTGTCCATGCCGATCACACTGTCATAGTTTCCGCACATCCCTGCGTCTGCCTGAAAGGCCGTACCACCAGGCATAACTTGAGCGTCACCAGTTGGAACATGTGTATGGCTACCGACAACGACACTGGCACGCCCATCACAGTAATGGCCCATGCCCATCTTTTCAGATGTCGCTTCACAGTGAATGTCCACCAATGAAGCCTGCACCAACCCACCACGCGGGTGCTTCTTTAACACCAGATCAATGGCGGAAAAAGGATCGTCAAATGCGCGTTTCATAAACACTTGGCCTAAAACCTGTGCCACAAGAACCTTGCGCCCACGCGTCGCTTCAAACACCCGCGATCCAGCACCGGGTGCAGACTTGGCAAAATTGATTGGGCGCACGATGCGTGGTTCTTTGTTTATATACGACAGCATATCGCGTTGATCGAAAGCGTGATCGCCTAAAGTAATGCAATCAGCCCCTGCCAATAAAATACCTTTGGCATGATCCGGGCTTAGCCCCGCGCCATTCGTGGCGTTTTCGCCGTTCACCACGACAAAATCCAATCCCCACTGCGCACGCAATTTTGGGAGCCATTCCGTTACAGCCGAACGCCCAGCGCGCCCAACAACATCACCTAGATAAAGTATTTTCATGGGCGCTAGTCCTAGGTGGCCCAACGCCCTTGCGCAAGCTTGAAAACCACAGCAGGGTTCATGAAAGAAAGAGATGACATGTCGATACGTCTAAAAATTGCCGATTTTTTAATCCGCACCACGATGAAGCCCGTGTTGAAACGGCTAAACTCTCCTCGACTAATACGTTGGTGGTTTGAAAATATCGTCGGAGCCCCCCTGCTCGCGCCCCGTGGTCTTTGGCAAAAACCTTTCGTATTTGAACATGCCGCAGGCAGGCTAAATGGACTTTGCGTTGGCACCAAAAGCCATCAATCTGATGCCCCTGCGATCTTATATTTTTTTGGTGGTGGATTTATTTTTGGTTCCCCTAAAAGCTATCGCAAACTTGCGGCTCGATTGGCTGGCGGTATTGGTGCTACTGCCTATTTACCGGCTTATCGCCTTGCCCCCGAAAACCCATTTCCTGCGTGCCACGAGGATGCTCTTACCGCTTACAAAGCCCTTTTGGCCAAGGACATTCCGCCCGAACAGATCATTTTGGCTGGCGATTCAGCGGGCGGGAACATTGCCTTGGTGTTGATGGCGCATATTCTGAACAATGATCTTCCAAAACCTGCAGGATTAATCGCATTTTGTCCGGTTACCGATTTAACCGGCAGCTCACACTCAATGAGCGAGAATACGAAATCCGAGGCTTTTTTGCCAATCCAGCAATTCGGTCGGTTAAACGATTATTATCTTGGTGATCATCCCGCCACTGACCCAAGAGTATCGCCAGTTTTTGCCGATTTCCCCAATTGCCCGCCCGTTTTAATTCATTATTCCAGCCGTGAAATCCTGCGTGACGACGGTAAACGCATGGCAAAACACCTGCGTGATGAAGGCGCTCAAGTAACTGAAAAACAGTACCAAAACGCGCCGCACGTTTGGCACGCATTGGCTGGTTGGGTGCCAGAATTCACGCAGGCAGTTGAAGAAGCTATCGCATTTGGACGAAACCTTATGCGCCGCTAATTTCCTGCATTGCGGCTAAAAACTGTGCCACTTCACTTTCGGTATTGTAGTGACACATTGAAACACGAACACAGTTGTTTAGACCAAGCGGCGTTAGAATATTTCCCGAATAATGATCATCTTTGCGCGCATGTGTTCGGATGCCGCGCTCTCGCAGCGCCGTGACCAAGTCTGGCGCGCTCATGCCTTCTAAAGTGATCGAAACTAACCCTTCGCGCAGTGGGTTATCGATGCCACCTAAAATACCCACGCCCGGCATTTCCAATAATCCCTTTAGATTGCCGGTTCCATTGATCATAGCATGGCACAGATCGCGCTCATGTGCTTTGATCGCCACGCCCGCGGCCTCAATTCGTTCGCGTTTGTCTTTGCTGTCGCTGACCTTGGAACCTAACCAATCAAAATAGTTCACAACATCTGTGAAAGTTGCATAAGACCCTGTATCCCGTGTGCCCATTTCCCAGTTCTCAGATGGTCCACCAATCAATGAATTATGGGGCATCTTTGACAAGCGATCAGAAATCCACGCGACACCATACCCATGACGCGAAAACATTTTGTACGGCGAAACGACATAGCCATCGATATCATAGCTATCAATATCAATGCCGCCGTGGGCCGCGTGCTGAATGCCATCCACAATGATAATGCAATCCGGCGACTTGGCGCGAATTGCGCGTGAAATTGCGCCTACATCGACCCCCATCCCAGACACTGGTGACGTGTGCAGGATTGTGGCTACACGCGTATCTGCTGTTATATGCGGCATATAATCGGCGGCATCCACAGACAACGTTTCATTATTATGGATAACAGCGACGTAATCTTTACCCGCAATTTCTGACCAGCGTTTGCAGGCACTGGATGACGCGGGGTGTTCCAGCGTGCTGCCTAAAACGTGCCCCCCTTTGGCCGTGCCCAGAATTGCCGTCGAAATCAAACGAAACAGTAATTCGGTTCCACTTTCGCCAACAAAAACTTGCCCGTCATGGGCGTTAAAAAACATCTTTGCGTCGGCCTTGGCCTGATTAATAATCCGGCCCAATTCATGACTGGCTGGATTATCACGCCCTTGATTATCTGGAATTGCTGCCATTTTCATGGAAGTCACAACCGCGGATTTCAAAGTTAATGCACCACCCGCATTTTCAAAAAACACCCGCGCGCCAGCATCTGGACATGTATCTACATGGGCAAATTTTGAACGTACGTCGTTGATTAGGTTTTTGTCATTGCCCAACATAAGATGGCATCCCTTTGAAATTTGTTCTTACACCTCCACTGAAACGGGGAATGGCGCGAAAGGTCAAGGTGCCTTGGGCGTTGCTTGTCGGCTTAAATCATTTTAGGGCTGTAGCCATGTCCCAAGTTATCCTTTTCAACAAACCCTTTGGCGTGCTTTCACAATTCACCGATAAGGGCACTCAAGGCAGTGAACGTGCAACATTGTCAAAATTCATCGACGTGCCAAATGTTTATGCTGCTGGCAGGTTGGATCGAGATAGCGAAGGATTGTTGGTATTAACTGATGACGGCAAACTTCAGGCCAAGATTGCGCATCCGAAAAACAAAATGCCAAAAACCTATTGGGTGCAAGT
>AAXZ01000018.1 GCA_000169395.1 Rhodobacteraceae bacterium HTCC2150 | reverse complement strand
GACACGTGTGATCCCCCGCTGGCGCCGGCCCATCCTGCAATCCGAACCGCTGGTAAATTTCCAGAAACGGCCTTTACCCTTGCTGTGATCTTTAGATAGCACCCGGGAATGACCGGTGTATCGCCCGTGTAGCGCACTTTCTGTGTGCCGTTGATTTTCAAAATTTCCAGACAAGATCCAAAATCTTGATCCGCTGGAACAAGCGCCGCAAATGCAGCCCCATCATAAGTTGCGGAACCCGGTGTTCCGTCTTCATAGGACCAAACATCCAACCCATCCTCAAACGCGGGGGGCATAATTAAACTGCTATCGATCGTTGCCATATGTTGAATATCCTTTGTGACAAAGTCGCGTGGCCAAACAAAAAAGCCCCCAATTAAGCCAGCATATTTGCTGACCCAAAAGGGAGCTCACGAGGTAGTTCTCGATTCATGGAGGGCCTGAACGCGCGGTTCAGATTGGCGAATGATGTAGCAGTCGAATGTTAAGTTGAGGTTAAATTGACCACAGAAAAGAATACGAAGTCGCGCTAAATTACACGGTGCCTCGCTCGGGCACCCCTTTCAATCGCCGCGGCAGCTAGGCGATCAATATTCAGCTGGTAACGCGTTTCTTGCAAAAACATCAACTCATTTTCGCGCAGCAAACCATCCGCCGCCGCAACATCACAAGCCATTGCATATGCCGTTTCATGCAACTGGTCCGGCAATCCTGCAAGGATGAGGCCAAAGAGCGCATCTAAACCATCTTCTTCGGCATAAAGATCCAGAACAACCTCACTGACCACACGAATCCGATCTGGGTCATAATCTGTAAACACTGGCAAATGCCCCACAACCCGTTCAATTGTAAGCAATTCTAGCGTCGTCATGTTTTCATCCGACGCTGAAACAGCCACCATTAACGCGACCAACGCGTCTTGTGGAGTCATTGGCGTTGTTGTCTCATTCATCTTTAATTCCTTTGCGTTACTTCCCCTAAATATTGACGGCAGGGCGATGCATCAATAGGGAAGGCACATTCTTGGCATTCCGCCACTGAACATTAAAAGAGCGATACTATGTCCGATCTACGCACAGAAGCAATGCAATCTAAAGCTTGGCCCTTTGAAGAGGCGCGCAAGCTATTGAAACGTGCGGAAAAATCATCAGAAAAGAAAGATCACGTTCTATTTGAAACTGGGTACGGTCCTTCTGGGTTACCCCACCTTGGAACCTTCGGCGAAGTTGCGCGCACCACAATGGTTCGACGCGCCTTTGAGGTGATTTCAGATATCCCTACCCGATTGATTTGTTTTTCTGATGACCTGGATGGTATGCGCAAAGTGCCCGAAAATGTTCCAGACCCAGCAGCATTGCGTGAGCATTTGCAAAAGCCACTGACCAGCGTACCTGACCCGTTTGGCACCCACGACAGTTTTGGCGATCATAACAATGCCATGCTGCGTCGTTTCTTGGATACATTCGGTTTTGAATATGAGTTTTATTCCGCGACTGAATTCTATGGATCTGGCCAATTTGACGAAATATTACTTAAGGCCGCTGAAAACTATGATGCGATCATGGCCGTCATGCTGAAATCTTTGCGCGAAGAACGCCGCGCGACTTATTCTTGTTTCCTGCCTATTCATCCAGAAACGGGCCGCGTCATGTACGTGCCGATGAAAAGCGTCGATGCTAAGGCCGGCACAATTACGTTTGATGATGAGGACGGCACAGAAATGACCCTGCCGCTAACTGGTGGCAACGTAAAGCTTCAGTGGAAACCCGATTTTGGCGCGCGTTGGGCGGCCCTTGGGGTGGATTTTGAAATGTATGGCAAGGACCATTCAACCAACACGCCGATCTATGACTCGATCTGTCGGATTCTGGGTGCCAAAGCGCCTGAGCATTTCACCTATGAATTGTTCCTCGATGAAAAAGGCGGCAAAATTTCTAAATCAACAGGCAATGGCCTGACGATTGATGAGTGGTTGACTTACGCCAGCACCGAAAGCCTTTCGTATTTCATGTATCTAAAGCCAAAAACGGCGAAACGCATGCATTTTGACGTAATTCCAAAGGCTGTGGATGAGTATCATCAACAACTGCGTGCTTATGCGGATCAAGACACGGCAAAACGTTTGGCAAACCCAGTGTTCCACATTCACGGCCACAACGTGCCAACGTCTGACATGGTTGTTCCATTTGCAATGTTACTCAATCTGGCTTCAGTGGCGTCAGCCGAAGACAAAGCCCAACTTTGGGGTTTCATTCAACGTTATGCACCAGAGGCATCGGCAGAAACGCACCCTGGCCTAGATGATGCTGCGGGATTTGCGGTGCGGTATTACAATGATTTCGTAAAACCAACAAAAAACTACCGTGCCCCAGATGATCAAGAACGTGCCGCAATAGCGGATCTTTGTGAACGTCTAAAGCTTTGGGAAGGCGGACTGGACGCAGACGCGTTGCAATCCATGGTTTTCGCCGTTGGCAAAGAACATGAGTTTGATCCACTGCGAAATTGGTTCAAGGCCTTATATGAGGTTTTACTAGGTGCTTCGCAGGGACCACGCTTTGGTGGATTTATTGCGCTTTACGGCGTTGATGAAACCATCGCGCTGATTGAGCAGGCTCTTGCGGGTCAGCTAGTCAGTTAAAAAACGAGCCTTCGCTGGGCTTAGGTTGGCACGAAAGCGTTATTTGACGCATTTCCAAAAATAGCACACACTTTGGGCACCCTAAACAAGGTGTCCAAAGATGAAACTTCTTCTTTCAATTCTCGTAACCCTATATCTTTCAGTGGCTTCTGGCTTTGCACAGACTGGATCCATCGAAAACACGATTCAAAACCAATTCAATGCATTTCAAGCAAATGATCCCGCAATGGCATTTGAATTTGCATCCCCCTTTATTCAACGCCAATTTTCGGGGCCTGAGCATTTTGGAAAAATGGTGAAAAACGGGTTCCCAATGGTTTGGAATTCCGGTGAAATCCGTTTCTTGGAACAACGAAATATTGCAGGCGTGATCTGGCAGAAAGTGATGGTTCAAGACAAAAAAGGTCGCATTCATATGCTTGCTTATCAAATGATCAACCAAGCAGGGTCTTGGCGTATTAACGGCGTACAAATTCTCAACGCCGTTGACGCAAACGCCTAACCTTGAGTTTCAGCCCATCGTTTGACTAGTTCATTTTGTAACGCCCGTGACTTACGCGACCAACTGCGGGAACCTTTCGGGCGTTCCTCGTCACCTTTAGCTATGCGGTCGCGTGCTTTCATGTCTGCCGTAAAGATTGCAAAAGTTAGTATCCGACCATCTTTTTGACGAATATATCCGGCAAGTGCACTGACAAAATTAAGCGTGCCCGTTTTTGCAACAACATCTGCGGGTTGATTGGCCAAAGGACGCCCTTTTGCATCCCTTATTCCGTACTCCTTCATGATGTTGATCAATGGACCGTCGGTACCTGATGAGCGTAAAACATTCACCATATCATGCGCAGAAATGCGCGAGCCATCACCCAATCCAGAATGGTCTTCTAATTTGGCACGTTTATTGCCCAATCGGCGTTGCATCCATGCAGACATTTCATTGGCCGACGCACGCAAACTTCCAGCCTTTCCTCCACTGGCCTGGGTTGCGGCAAGCCCTACGATTTCAGCCGTAAGATTTGTGGAATACCGCAACATACCTGTCATGATATTGCGCAGATCGGCGCTGGGGCGCTCAACTAGAACGCCTCCAATAGGTGCCGGTCCATTAATATATTCCGGCTTTGGCAAGTCTATGCCGTGCGATCGCGCGAATGTCCTGAACACTTCGGCCGTATAAACCACAGGTCGACGAACGGGTAACCAACGTCCCCCTCCTTTACCCAAAGCACCACTAGCAACGGTCCACTGATCACGCCCGCCTTGATCTTTGTAGGTGTATGTTGGCAGCTTGCGATTTTTGATCGTCATTTTTGCAAAACTGACCGCAGGGCGATGATTTCGTCCCCGCGCATCCATGGTAACGCTATGTCCAGATCCGTTTCGTTTCCACTCAAAATAAACACGATTGAAATTCAAATTTAAGGCAGCAATTGCTGGATTGTATCCCACATGTTTCGGTTGATCTTTGTCGATTTGGAAAATTTCTGGAATGCTATCGGCATAAACTTTGAATTTGCCGCTTAATCCTCGCACACCACCCTTTTTCATCTTAGCGGCCATATCAAACAGCCCGTCTGTATCAAGAGTTGGATCACCACCCCCAACCAGCATGATGTCACCCTGAACAACACCGTTATTTGTTTGCCCTTCGCTTAAAACGCGCGTTGAAAAACGATGTCCGGGGCCAAGGTTTTCCCAAGCGTATAATGCGGTTATTGCCTTGGCGACGCTTGCAGGTGGCAACTGTAATACTGGGTTTAAAACTTCTAAAACCTTGCCTGTTCGCGCATCGGCAACAACACAGGAAACCTTACCTGTGAGGCCAGTTTTTGCGACAATATCTGCCAATCCGGGGCGCGATTTTTCCGCCAAATCCGTTGGGCGGGGTTTTGGGAAAAGTGAGGCATCAGGCGGGCCCGCCAACACAGGCATCGCAGTTGAACCAAAAAAACCAGCTAAGAAAAAACGTCTTGAAATACGGTTTTTATTTCCACTCATAAAACACTCTCGAAAATCATTTATTACAACGTTGATTCTACCACTTGCCGCTGTTCCTAAGTTTTGTACTTGAATCAGTCACCATCGGGACATTCACAAAACACCATCTTGGCAAGGGATAGTCCAGCAGATGTCTGGATTTTTGGGCACCTAATTTCGCTTGCCTGAATGTATCAGCCGCTTTCGCACATCGCGCGGCCATACGATCCCCAGGACGTGCCAGAACACCTACATGGATATTTTCCATTATCCAGCGCCAATCTTGCCAGTGATGAAAATTTGGCAAATTGTCTGCCCCCATCAACCAAACAAAACTTACCTTTGGATAGAGCGGCAACAATGCAGCCAATGTTTCTGATGTGTACCGTGTTCCAATTTTGCCCTCAAAATCACTAACCGTTATTTTAGGTGTGTTGATTAAGTCATTGGCAGCTTTTATCCGGCGCACCATCGACGCAGGTTGGTTTTCTTTCAATGGGTTACCAGGTGACGCAAGCCACCAAATCGCATCCAGATCAAACTTTTTGATTGCTTGTTTTGAGATATGCACATGGCCCGCATGCGCCGGATCAAACGAACCACCGAGCAACCCTACCCGACTTCCTGCCGGGGCAAAGGGACGATCGTAAGCCGCAAGGGTTTTGGCGTTACCCATATGAGAAACATTCAAATTTTAAGTACATTACCCAGTCTGGCCCAATAAAACATTAACCGTATTCATCAATAACTTAGCAGAACGACAAGTCAATTGGCGAAATCCTAGATAGCAGATTTCGGTACAAAACCTGTGAATTCATGGAAGGCTGTTACACTTGCCCAATAATTCGATTTACCGCGATGTCGCTCAATCGACGACGGATGGAATCTTGGTTCTTACAAGGGATGGCCAAGTTCTATGGGCGAATCCAAAAATCAATAAGGCATTGAAGTACATTGATAACGGACTTGTTGGGAAAAATATTTTCAAAAAGCCGTTAGGGGAAAGCACTAATCGCTCGACCTTCAATCTTTCAAAGGCTGGCAATTTAGAAATCATTGAAACCAGCGGCCAAAAAAAATTCATAAGTCTAATACCAAAAGATGGAGGTACATCCAGATTTAAAATTGATCTTTCACCAATCAAAAGTGGAAAGAATACTGGAAATCTTGTCGCGACGTTATTCAATGCTTCATTGCCACAAAACCCTAAATTTGAAGCACACGAAGCCCAACAACAATATGAAAGCAGGCGAGCAAAGGGAGTTCTCGGCGTACTGGCAATTGATCTGGAAAAATTTACGGAATTCAATGATATTCACGGACAACTCGCGGGCGACGCTGCATTACTTCATGTAGCCGCAGTGTTGAACAATCAAACGCGTGCAGATTGCACCGTTACCAGAACCGGCAATGACGAATTTCAAATAAAATCACCGAACGTCACATCTATTGACGGCCTAACGCAACTTGGAAACCGACTTATTCATGCAATCAGCCAGCCGTTTTCCTTTGAGCAGAATAATCTGAGGGTTTTCGCATCAATCGGCGCAAGTCTTGCCAACACAAATGAAATCTCAATCGCAGACTTAGTTCATCAAGCGAGAATGGCATTAACCCAATGCAAACAGAGTTCAACCCATGACGTTATAGTTTACACCCCACAAATTCACAAACTCGTTCAAAACGAACGAAATTTGCTTAACGATCTGAAAGAGGGCATTAAAAAACAAGAGTTTATAACCTTCCTGCAACCGCAATTGGACATTGCGACCAACAAAATTTCAGGTTTCGAAGCTCTAATCAGATGGCAACACCCAGAACGTGGTTTGTTGTCACCGTTTGATTTCTTACCAATGGCAGAAGAACATGGATTGGTCGCGCAACTGGATAACATCGCGATGCACCATGCCTTGCGTGCAGCCAGTGAGATAGGAAAATCAAGTTTAGGTCGCTTGAACATTTCGATCAATGCGTCGGAACAATCATTGGCCATGCCAAATTATGCGCATTTAGTTCAATGGACAGCGGATGCCTACGATGTTCCCCTAGAAACTATTTCGATTGAAATTTTAGAAACGACAGTTTTTTCGGATACAAAGCCCGCGATTACTCTTTCTATTGAAAACCTAAGGGCGCTTGGCATCGCTGTGTCTTTGGATGACTTTGGAACAGGTTTTGCGGGATTGGCACATATGTCCGAATTAGACGTGGATGCGATTAAAATTGATCGGTCACTTATTCAAGGAATGGAAAAAAACATCCGTAACCAAAAAATCGTCAAAGCGTTGATTTCCCTTTGTTTGGACCTTGAAATAAAAGTTGTTGTAGAAGGGGCAGAAACCGACACTCAAGTGGCCCTTTTAGAAAAATGGAAATGCCCTATCGTTCAAGGTTACGGCATCGCGATCCCTATGCCAGTGTCCAGTGCGATTGAGTGGGTTCAAGAACGTAAAACGTTGCTTGGGCAGAATGGAACGGTCGTTACCTCGGCACGTTTTTCGAACGCTTAAGGTCACAATCAAATACATACATCGCAAACCGTTGCACCCCCCCCTAACTACCGATAAAACGCACCCAACAAACGCAACTTTCGGGGGTCAAAATGGCTGCATATCAATATGTTTATCACATGGACGGAGTATCCAAAACCTATCCTGGTGGTAAGAAATGTTTCGAAAACATACGACTTTCGTTTCTTCCTGGTGTTAAAATTGGTGTCGTCGGTGTTAACGGCTCTGGTAAATCAACCCTTATGCGTATCATGGCTGGCCTGGATAAAGATTTCACAGGCGAAGCATGGACTGCCGAGGGTGCCAAGGTTGGGTATCTTCCTCAGGAACCAGAATTGGATCAAGCGCTAAGTGTGCGTGAAAACGTCATGCTTGGTGTGAAAGCCAAGAAAGATATTCTTGACCGTTACAACGAATTGGCGATGAATTATTCTGACGAAACCGCCGATGAAATGGCTGAACTGCAAGACAAGATCGATGCGGAAAACTTGTGGGACTTGGACAGTCAAATTGACGTCGCCATGGAAGCGTTGCGTTGCCCTGCAGATGACGCATCGGTTGAAAATCTTTCGGGTGGTGAAAAACGTCGTGTTGCCCTTTGCGCGCTTTTGCTTGAAGCGCCTGACATGTTGTTGCTCGATGAGCCAACTAACCACTTGGATGCTGAAACAATTGCTTGGCTTCAACAGCACTTGATGGATTACAAAGGTACGATTTTGATCGTAACCCACGATCGCTATTTCCTTGATGACATTACCAGTTGGATTTTGGAATTGGATCGCGGTCGCGGTGTGCCATGGGAAGGCAATTATTCAAGCTGGCTGGAACAAAAATCCAAACGATTGTTGCAAGAAGCGCGCGAAGACAAAACACGCCAACAAACACTGGCCCGCGAACTGGAATGGATGCAAGCCTCACCAAAGGCCCGCCAAGCAAAATCCAAGGCACGTATTAACGCCTATAATGACATGGCTCAAATGTCTGAGCGCGAAAAACTATCGCGTTCGCAAATCATCATTCCCAACGGTCAGCGTTTGGGTGGTAAAGTGATCGAGGTCGAAGGATTGACCAAGGCCATGGGTGACAAGCTTTTGGTTGAAAACTTGGAATTTTCATTGCCTCCGGGCGGCATTGTTGGCGTAATTGGCCCGAACGGCGCCGGTAAAACCACTCTATTTCGGATGCTTACAGGCCAGCTAGAACCTGATGAGGGTACTGTAACTTATGGCGACACAGTTCAACTGTCATACGTCGATCAAACACGTGACAACCTTTCTGATGATAAAACTGTCTGGGAAGTAATTGGCGACGGTCTTGACGTCATCCAACTGGGCGATGCCGAAGTAAATTCCCGTGCCTATTGTTCCGCTTTTAACTTTAAGGGTGGGGATCAACAGAAAAAAGTTGGCATGCTTTCCGGCGGTGAACGCAACCGTGTTCACATGGCTAAGCTACTGCGCGAAGGCGGCAATGTTCTGTTGCTCGATGAGCCGACAAATGACCTAGACGTTGAAACCTTGCGTGCCCTCGAAGATGCGCTAGTTGATTTTGCTGGCTGTGCGGTTGTTATTTCTCACGATCGTTTCTTCCTTGATCGGATTTGTACGCATATTTTGGCATTCGAAGGCGAGGCCCATGTTGAATGGTTCCAAGGTAACTTTGAGGACTACGAAGAAGACAAGAAACGCCGTCTTGGTGCGGATGCACTTGAGCCCAAACGCATTAAGCACAAGAAATTCGTGCGCTAATATAAACCCAAGGCGGCCCCACGACGTGGGCCGCCTTTCAAAATATTCGACTATTTGAAAATTCACCTTTTCTAGTCTTCTTCAGAACGACATAATCATTTCATGTTAAATTGTCTGCGATCAGTTGTTTTGGTTTTAAAATTTGTCCTTTCATGGGTTGCATTTACCTTGCCAGCAAATGCTCAAAGCAGTTCCGAGATTAATCATGCAAAATCCCAATTGGCCGCCTTGCAGACCAAATCGATCAGAACCAATCGCGAGTATTGTGGATATTTTGGGTACGACAGCAGTAATCGCCTAGTTAGTGGACAGATCAGAAAAGGTGGTGTTGCCGGATGTCGCCCCAAATGGCCCAAGAATGTCGTTCAAATCGTTGCTTCATTTCACACGCACGGCGCATTTGATCCCAAAATTGTATCTGAGGTGCCCTCATTAAGTGATGTTCGGGCCGATGCTGCTGATGGAAATTTTGGATTTGTTGCAACGCCTGGTGGTCGACTATGGTTGATTAACCCTGGCAATTATTCTGTACAACAAATTTGCGGCGTAGGCTGCCTGCCATTTGATGCACGTTTTGTACAAGGCGTTACAGGCCACATTCAGAACAGTTATTCTTGGTCCGACTTGCAAATGTACTATGCCAACCAGTAACTCAAAACTGCCTTTTGATATAGTGGTTGTGGGTGCGGGCCCCGCGGGATCTGCCGCGGCCATTACAGCCGCCAAGGCCGGCTTTTCCGTTGCTCTTGTCGACAAGGCATCATTTCCACGAGACAAGCTTTGCGGTGGCTTGTTCACGGGTCGCAGTCGCCAAAATATGACGCGAATTTTTAACGTCGATGTCTATAATGAACTCTTCCTTGAATGTTCGAAAATGAGATTTCGCGCGGGTGACCGTATTATTTCAGAGGTGCTTGATGCCCCAATAATGTGGCTAACCATGCGCAGAAATTTCGACGAGTTTCTTTTTCAAACCGCCTTGGGTATGGGCGTGAATAATTTCACAGGTTCAGCGGCTTTAGAAGTCAATCAAAACGAGAATTGCTTACAACTAAAAGACGGTTCATCCCTGTCATATAAGGTTCTAATCGGTTGCGACGGCGTAAACAGCTTCGTCGCCAAATCACTTTTCGGAAGTTCATTTGACCCAACGAAAATTGGATTTGGATTAGAGGTTGAGGTACCAATCGAAGCAGAAAAATCACCAGAACAAACAGTCGAAGTAGATTTTTCTGCGGCCGATTGGGGCTATGGCTGGTCCTTTCCAAAACACAAAAGCACAACGATTGGGTTGGGCGGGATCAACGTTGAAAATCCCAAAATGAAACAAAGGTTGGCAGAATTTCTTACCCGCTACCCAAATTCGACTGACCTGAAAGTAAAAGGGCAATATTTACCTTTTGGTGATTTTCGAAAAAGCCCGGGTAAAGCAAACATTTTGCTTGCAGGCGATGCTGCTGGCCTTGTTGATCCAGTTACGGGTGAAGGCATCGCGCTTGCGATGCATAGTGGCGAGTTGGCCGCCCTTGCCGCATCTGACGCGATTAAATCCAACGCGCCGCAAAAGGCTTTGCGCCGATATAAAAAAGCGCTTAGGCCAACGCATCAGTCATTACGGCAAGCAAAATTGTGGCGGCTAATGATGTTCCCAAAACCAATGCGAAGCGTGTTTCAAAACGCGTTGGCCAATGGATCCAGTTTACAGAATATGTACTTGGATATTTTGGCTGGAAAAGCCGAGTATAAAAACATCAAGAGCGCGCTGATTTCTCGCGCGCCCAAGGCAGTTTTTAGGATGATCCGATCAAAGTTAGGGGTTTAGCCCCGACCCTTCCAAGGGATCAATTTGTTTTCAGCTTTGCGCATCGCCACCTCGATTGCGAAACCAATCACGCCGATGATAACGATACCGACGATCACGATGTCGGTTAGCTGGAATTTTGATGCGGCGATGATCATTTTACCAACACCTTTTTCAGCAGCAACCAATTCCGCCGCAACAACAGTACCCCAACAAACACCCATCGCAACGCGCGCACCAGTGAAAATTTCGGGCAAACTGTTCGGCAAAATCACTTTAGACAACAGCTGGCGCTTGGTAGCGCCCAAACTGTAAGCCGCATGAACCTTGGAAATGTTTACGCCAGATACACCCGCACGGGCCGCGATTGTCATGATCCAAAGTGAGGCCAAGAACAACAGACTGATTTTGCCCTGCTCGCCGATACCAAACCAAATAATGATCAGCGGGATCAATGCCAATGGTGGCACAGGACGCATGAATTCAACGATTGGATCAAACCAACCGCGCATCCAGTTGTTCAATCCCATCGCAAATCCCAGTGGGATACCGAACAAGCAACCCAAACCAAAACCAATGACCACACGTGCTAATGACCAAAATACGTTTTCCCAAAGGCCCACGCCTTGGTAACCGTCGCGGTTCAATTGCCAGAAAGTGTTCCAAACTTTTTCTGGCGGTGGCAAATACAGTGCTTCCATCGTGGCACCGGTTGCAGGACGAATTGACAGGCTTCCTTTGGAAGTCATCAGAATTTCACCATCACCGAAAGGAACGATTTGGTTACGCGCAATGGCTTGACCATTGATCGCGGTCACACCGTAACCTTCTTCTTTTCCACCATCATCATTGTTTTGAACACGTAGAATACCCGAACGACGTTCGGCGATCGCAACGCTGTCGTGCTTTGCAAAGCCATCACCACCATCCTCGATAGCTTTTTTCTTGGTCGCTTTATCTTTGAAACTAGTGACTGTCACATAAACAGTTGCCGTGTCGCTTTCGCCAGCTGCGTTCGTCGCCGTGTATTCAAATGAAGATTCACCAACAAACGGGCCTGGCAAGAATGCCAACGGTCCCAAAAGTTTTGAACCAGTGAATACGCCCCACAAGAAGAAGATGGCGACAACCGCCAAAACCGATGCAACACGGTTTGCGACAACTGAACTTTCGTCACCAAATGTCACTGTTTTAAGACTGCCAAAACCTTTGCTGGCTGCCCGGTTGCGTGTGATGACGTTATTCACGAATGAACAAAGCGCGCTGATGCCCAGATAAACGGCTGCGATAACGGCTATGCCAAGAATCATCCAGAAGGTGGTGCTTAGTAGGCTGAGAATTTCTTCAAACATTATGCGTTCTCCGTCCGGCCCATGATTTCTTCTTCCATATCCCAAATCATGGAAAGAATTTCATCACGGCGTGTTCCAAATTCTGGATGTCTTTTCACTTCGCGCAGGTCTTGACCCACGCCAAGTTCAGCGAATGGCAAGTTGTATTCTTTGTGAATGCGTCCTGGGCGCGGTGCCATAACCAAAAGACGTTCACCCAGCAACAATGCTTCTTCTACTGAGTGGGTAATAAGAATGATGGTTTTACCAGTCTTTTTCCAGATATCCAGAACAAGACTTTGCATTTTCTCACGGGTTAGCGCATCAAGTGCGCCCAGTGGTTCATCCATCAAGATCACATCCGGCTCGTTCGCAAGACAACGGGCCAAAGCCACACGTTGCTGCATCCCACCAGACATTTCATAGATCATTTTTTCGCCAAAATCCTGAAGTCCCACGATTTCAAGCAGCTCAGCGACTTTATTGTCGATTTCTGCTTGTGGGGTACCCTTCATTTTTGGACCAAATCCGATGTTTTTGGAAACATTCATCCATTCAAACAAAGCGCCGTGCTGGAAAACCATGCCGCGTTTGGGGCTGGGGCTTGTGATTGCTTCGCCAGACAAAGACATCTTACCACCGGTCGGGGCAAGGAATCCGGCAAGGATATTAAGGAGCGTTGATTTACCACATCCAGATGGGCCTAGAACTGACATCAGCTCGCCCTCTTTGATGTTTAGATTGATGTTTTTAAGAGCTTCGACCTTGCCACCATTAGGCAATTCGAAGGTCATAGAAACATCGTCGATGACCAATCCAGACATGAGGTGTCCCTGTTTGTTATGAGTTTTTGGAGTTGTGGGGTACGGCCCAGTTTATACTGGGCCGTACCAATTGTTTCAGCGTCGCTTAGGCGACAGGCTGATTACATGTTTGAAGCAGCTTCAAGATATGAAGAATTCACAACTGCTGAGTAGTCAGCAAGTGGTGTGATCTTGTCGCCAAGGCCAGCTGCAGAATTAGCTAGGATTTCGGCTACGCCGCCACCCATCCATTCAGCAGACAACTGTGTGGCTGTGTCTGGGAATACGAACGTACCGATAACAGCGGTTGTACCTTCCATGTCCATACCAGCTTCTTGAGCGATGCCTTCCATCATTGAAGAAGGATCAGCAGCATACATAGCGTTCATTTTGGCAGTCATTGCCAAGAATTTAGCCAAAAGCTCTGGGTTTTCTTCACCGAATGCAGTTGGGATAGATGTTACGTCGAACACTTTGCCCACAACAGATTCTTTTTCTGCGCCTTCGATGATTGGGTTACCATGCTGTTTCATTGTGCGCAGCGAACCACCCCAGCCACATACCATTGCTAGGTCTGTGCTTGGTTGACCGAATGCAGCAGCTGAATCAGATGGTGACATGTCAACGATGTTGAAGTCAGACTCTGACATACCGAAGTATGCGATTTGCGCCAAGAAACCAGAGTGCGCAGCAGTTCCCAAAGGAACGGCAACTTTTGAACCCTTAAGTTCCATCACGTTGTCTTTAGTGATTTCTAGGTCTGAACGAACAACACAGTTGTCGTTGTCAGAATAAGAAACCGCAACATCAACAACCTGAAGGTCTTGACCAGCAGCCGTAGCAACCAAGAATGGTGTTACGCCTTGTGAATAGGAAATGTGTACATCGCCAGAAGCCATAGCAGCTGACATTGCTGTACCGGCGTCAAATGACACCCAGTTAACTTTCACACCCAATGCTTCTTCGTACAGGCCATTAGCTTGTGCGAATTGGTTTGGTGTTGGCCACTCCAAGAAGTACGCCACTGTAATTTCTTCTAGGTGGCCGTCAGCGATCGCTGTACCTGCACCAGACAACATTGCGACACCAGCAACGGCACCCATTAGATTACGTTTCGAAATCATTCATCTCTCTCCCAGTTTATCGACGACATAAGTGTCGCCTTATATTTATTACTTATCAGATCAATCGGATTCACCTTTTTGAAAAAGCGACACAATCAATCCTACCACCGAATTTGAACACAATGGGCATCACAAATCCAGCGAATTACCCAATTTGTGCTGAATCAGCGTGCGTCGAGCATTTTTCAGGCCTGACACGTCGCGACGCTAGCGATTTTGTTCAACCGATCAATTAGTTTTTGCTCACAATTTCGTTTTGCTGAATAGTCAATTCAGGCAAAAGCAAATGACAAGCCTAGGAATTTATCAATTTTTCAGCACCTTAATGGAAATTCCCATTCGACAAACACCTATGTAACTCGAAAATTTGGACTTATAGTGTATATTGAACTGGCCCTATTTTTCCCGTTGCTGTTTCGTCATCTTCTCCACTAGACAAATACCGCGCTTCTTTGCGCAATTTCCTTATTCACGATAATCTATGAGGCCTGCTATGGATTCCAGTAACCTATCAAATGACATCCAAGACGTTGTTCAAAACGACCGCGCGCACGTTTGGCATCACCTGTCACAACACAAGCCATACGAAACATCCGACCCTAGAATCATTGTTGAGGGTAAAGGTATGCGCGTTTGGGACCAAACTGGAAAAGAGCATCTTGATGCGGTTTCCGGTGGTGTTTGGACAGTAAATGTTGGCTATGGCCGTGAAAGCATTGCAGACGCGGTTCGCGACCAGT
>AAXZ01000019.1 GCA_000169395.1 Rhodobacteraceae bacterium HTCC2150 | reverse complement strand
TGCTTGGCTTGGACATGTCGCCTTACTTGATCTTGTTGATGGTCATGGCGTTGATCTTCTTGCTTGGCTGGCCGCTTGAATGGGTGCCGATTGTGTTGATCGTTGTGCCAATCCTGCTGCCAACCGTTGCGGCTTTGGATATTCATGGTCTTAACCGATACGACCTGATGGTTTGGTTCGGTATCCTTGTGGCCGTGAACCTGCAAACCGCGTGGCTGAGCCCGCCGGTGGCGCTGTCGGCGTACTTCCTTAAGGGTGTTGTGCCGAATTGGGACCTGAAGGACATCTATCTTGGTATGATGCAGTTCATGGTCGTTCAGTTGATCGGTCTAACCCTGCTGTTCATATTCCCACAGCTTGTTCTTTGGTTGCCAAAATTCCTTGGTGGTTAAGGGGCTAAGGGTCTACTTGCCGCAACAGGCAGGCAGGACCTAAGGACAACGTAAAATATGATGGGCGCAAGCATTACATGGCTTGCGCCCATTTTCGTCGTAGGGGTTTTGAAACTTTAGTCGTCAAAAAAAGAAGCCGCTTATTTTCATAAGCGACTTCTTTCTGTCCATTTCAGGGAGATTAGAAAAGACGTATAGCAGTTTAGTTCAGACGCTTGCCTGTGTCCGGCGCAAAGTAGGAAACTTTGCCCAAATCGAATGCCAATCTTTGGGTTTCACCGGCTTTGGCCGACGTTTCTGAATGCAGCCTTGCGGTGACATGTTTGCCACCCAGTTCCATTACCGCAAATGTGTCTGCACCTGCTGGTTCTACAATTTCAATCACGCAATCCGCTTCTTGGGTTTCATTGTTTGCCCGTAATGAGGCATCTGAAATGTCCTCTGGTCGAACACCCAAAATCACATCTTCGGGCAGGTCCAAATTTTTGGTGTCTGACAGAACAATCGGCGTATTTCCGTTACGCTCGATCTGAATGGCGGTGCCTTTTCCGTTTTTCACGGCTTTGGCAGGGATCAAATTCATCGCAGGGCTGCCCATGAAATCGGCAACAAACAAATTGGCTGGACGGTTATAGATTTCTGCAGGTGTGCCGATTTGTTGAATTATGCCACCCTTCATAACCACGATTTTTGTCGCCAATGTCATGGCTTCAATTTGGTCGTGGGTTACGTAAACCATAGATGCGCCAAGCCGTTGATGAAGCGCCTTAAGTTCGGTGCGCATTTCAACACGCAATTTAGCATCCAAATTCGACAAAGGTTCGTCAAACAAGAACAACTTTGGATCACGGACAAGGGCGCGGCCCATTGCAACACGTTGACGTTGCCCACCAGAAAGTTGGCCTGGTTTACGTTTCAACAAAGGTTCGATCTGCAGTTGTTGAGCTACATAAGCCAGCTTTTCGTCTTGGGTGGCTTGGTCAACACCACGAACCTTCATGCCAAACGTAATATTTTTGGCAACCGTCATGGTTGGGTACAAAGCATACGACTGAAACACCATTGCGATGTCGCGATCTTTGGGGCTGACGGTTGTCATATCCTGACCGCCGATGCTTAGGTTGCCACTTGTAATGGGTTCTAGCCCAGCAATACAGTTCAGCAACGTTGATTTACCGCAGCCCGATGGGCCAACGAGCACCAGAAAATCGCCCTGATCGATCGACACGTTGATGTCTTTCAAGATCTCGACTGGACCATAGCTTTTGAACAGGTTGTTAATTTCAAGGATCTTAGACATTCGGATTATCCTTTCACCGAGCCAGCGGTCAGCCCGCGTACGAAATATTTACCAGCGACAACATAAACAAGCAGGGTTGGCAGGGCAGCGATAATTGCTGCAGCCATATCCACATTGTATTCTTTAACGCCGGTTGTTGAATTTACGATGTTGTTCAGGGCGACTGTCACCGGTTGGGTGCCAGCTTGGCTGAAGGACACACCAAACAAGAAGTCATTCCAGATTTGGGTGAACTGCCAGATGACCGTTACCACAATGATTGGGATCGAAAGCGGTAGAAAGATCGACCAAAAGATGCGGAAAAAGCCAGCGCCATCGACCTTAGCGGCCTTCGTCAACTCTGATGGAATTGAAACGTAATAGTTGCGGAAGAACAGGGTGGTGAAGCCCAAGCCATAAATCACGTGAACAAAGATTAATCCGGGAATTGTGCCAGCGATGCCCATCATCCCAAGAACCCGCGCCATTGGCAAAAGAACAACCTGGAACGGGATAAAGCAACCAAACAGCATGAGCGAAAAGATGATGTTCGCCCCACGAAATTTCCATTGCGAAACGACATATCCGTTTAAAGCGCCCAACAAAGTTGAGATCGCAACACCGGGAATGGCAATCAGCATAGAATTCCAAAAATAGGGCCGCATGCCCTCGCACTGAATGCCTGTACAGGCACCAGACCATGCGGTGCGCCATGCATCTAGCGTTACTTCGCGTGGCAGCGAAATAAGGTCGCCAGTACGAATTTCATCAAGGCTTTTCAGCGATGTGGTCAACATCACAAAAAATGGCATCAGATAGAATACTGCGAAGATACCGAGCATCACGTAGAGCCCCCAGCGCAGCGCGATTTTACCAATTGGGTTATTGTTCTGAACTGTGTGCATTGAATAATCAGCCATCTTTAGACCTCAGTTCTGAATAAAGGTAAGGAACAACAATGGTGAAAACGACCATCATCATGATCATGGCAGAACTTGCGGCCTGACCAATATCGCCACGAGAGAATGCCATTGCGTACATGTATGTTGCAGGCAGATCGGTCGCATAACCCGGACCACCGCCAGTAAGCGCAATAACAAGGTCAAAGCTTTTGATTGCTAGGTGAGATAAAACAATGAAAGCAGACAGAAAAATGGGTGCCATCGAGGGAATGATTATCGCGGTGTAAACGCGCCATGTTGGAATACCGTCAACTTGTGCTGCCTTGATGATTTCACCGTCAACAGACCGCAGTCCCGCAAGGAAAAGCGCCATCACAAAACCAGAGCTTTGCCAGATGGCGGCAATCACAATGGTGTAAATTGCCATATCTGGATTAACCAGCCAGTCGAACGTAAAGTTCTCAAAACCCCACCCGCGCACCGTCGCTTCAAGACCAAGGCCAGGGTTTAAAATCCATTTCCATGCCGTGCCAGTTACGATCATCGATAGGGCCATGGGGTACAAGTAGATGGTGCGCAATGCGCCTTCGGTTCTGATGTTCTGATCCAGCAAGATAGCCAACAATAGGCCCAAAATCATTGCGATCACGATAAACAAGATACCAAAAATAAAGAGGTTACCAAATGCGGTGTCCCAGCGTGGGGAAGCAAATAGGCGATCATATTGGATGAAGCCGTCGATTTCGTATTTGGGAAGCAATCTTGAGCGTGTCAAAGAAACCCAAGCTGTCCATGCAATAAAGCCGTAAACAAAAACCATTACAGCGATAAATGATGGGGCTAGAACTAATTTCGGGGTGTTTTCTTCAAGCCATTTGAACATGGATTTTTTCCCTAAAAAGAGGTTCTGCCCCCGCCTTAATGGCAGGGGCAGAGAATGCATTTACATGCTGTTTGCAACTGCTGTTGCCAACTGCTGAACGGCGTCTGCAGAAGACATATCAGAGTTGAAGTGCGCTGTTACAACGTCTGTGATTGCACCAGATTGGGCGCCGCGAAGGGCCATACCGTGTGCATAGCTTGGCAGAAGCGATCCACCAGCTGAACTTGCAGCCATATCGTCTGCGGAAAGAACCGCACAGCTGTCAAATTCGTCAAGTGAAACGTCTGTACGTGCAGGGATAGAACCCTTGTTCAAGTTGAACACTTTTTGGAAGTTTTGGCCGACAACCAATTTCGCCAAAAGGTCTTGACCTTGACGCTTTTCTTCACCGTCAACAGAGAACATTGCAAAGCTGTCTACGTTGTAAAGGAAGCCTTCGCCAGGTGTGGACATGCACAAGAAGTCATCACCTGGAACTTTGCCAGCAGCCATGAATTCGCCTTTGGCCCAGTCACCCATGATTTGGAAAGCGGCTTCGCCGTTCATGACCATTGCTGTGGCCAAGTTCCAGTCACGACCAGAGAAGTTAGGATCAACAAAGCCACGCATTTTGCGCATTTGATCAAAAACAGCGACCATTGCGTCGGATGTTAGTGTTTCTTTGTCTAGGTCAACAAATGCTTTGCGAAAGCCGTCTGCGCCCAAGATACCCAAAGCAACCGCTTCAAATACTGTCGCGTCCTGCCATGCTTGGCCGCCGTGTGCCAAAGGAATGATGCCAGCGGCTTGCAACTTAGCTGCTGCTGCGTTGAACTCGTCCCATGTTTTTGGCATTTCGATGCCGTTTGATGACAAAACATCTGAGTTTGCCCAGATCCAGTCAACGCGGTGAACGTTAACAGGTGCTGCACACCAAGTGCCTTCGCATTTCATGTGGCCAGCAATTGATTCAGGCAAAACGTCAGCCCAGTTGTTGGCTTCTGCAACGGCAGAAATGTCAGCAAGAACGCCCTCTTCATACCATTCTTGAATGGCTGGGCCTTTAAGTTGAACTGCCGTAGGCGCGTTGCCTGAAAGAACGCGTGCACGCAAAGCTGTCATAGCTGCGTCACCACCACCACCAGCAACTGGCATGTCGGTCCATGTACCACCATTGTCAGCAAATTCTTTTTGAAGAACTGCTACTGATTTTGCTTCACCACCGGATGTCCAATAGTGCAAAACTTCAGCTTCTGGACCAGCAAAAGCGGCAGTTGATGCCACCAAAGCAAGCGTAGATGCTGCGCAAGTAAGATAAGATTTCATTTTGGTTTCCTCCCAGAAAAATCCGCAAATGCGGTTGGATAGGTAAGTTTCTGCGGGTCAGTGGCATTTGATGCAATCCACTGACAGCGAACATTCTGGCCTTCTTTACAAATAATCAGGCATCGCGTTACACGTTGTTACCTAGCTCTCGATTTTGTTGCTAATTGTTACATAACGGTGTGGCAATGCACAGCATGAAGAAGTTTGGTGCTGAACATGAAGGGGACAAAACGATGTCGATTCGGCGTATCCTTGTTGTTGATGATGATCCTGACATGCGTCAGATGATGACGCAATTTTTGCGCCAGAACGGCACCATTGCTTTGCCTGCAGCCAGCGAAAGCGAAGTACGGTCCCAATTAGAAGGTGGCCGAATTGATCTGATCCTGTTGGACGTGATGCTGGGTGATGAAAACGGTCTAGAAATTTGTCGAAAGCTTAGACAGGAACAAGACGTACCTATTATAATGGTTTCAGCGTTGTCTGCTGATCATCAGCGCATGGAAGGCTATAGTGTGGGCGCTGATGATTATATTGCAAAGCCCTTTAATCCTGAATTGTTGTTGGCCCGCGTGAAGGCGGTTTTGACCCGCACGCGAAGATCAGCGTCGCTTGTTCACCGCCGAAACACTAAAATTTTTGTTTTTAGTGGTTGGCGATATGATGCCAAGGCGGATCAGATATTTTCCCCGACAGGCGTTCAAGTCGCTTTATCTCGGCGGGAAACGACGTTGCTTCAGGTGTTGCTTGCAAACCCTCATATTCCACTAAAGAGAGAAGAGATTGCCGTTGCATTGGATGTAACAGGAGAGACCTCGCAATCAAGTGATGCACTTGGCCGCGCAATTGATGTGCTGGTTGGTCGTTTACGTATAAAGATTGAAGTAAACCCCAAAGACCCACAGTTTCTAAAGACTGAACGCGGTGTTGGTTATGTTTTTGCCGTCGATGTCGAGGCTAAAGAAGCGTGACCAATCGTTTTCGTAGCCTGCGTTCAATAAATAGTATTTTGGTTGTTGCCGCCTTTTTGACAGGAAGTATCGCGGTTTGGTTTTGGACCACTTCAACGATGAATTGGCAGCAACATAAGAATGCAGCCTTTGTTAATGGACTGACACTTTATAATGCAATGCAGGATGGAACAGTTCCGCCAACAGGTACTGTTTTCTCAAAATTGTCAGATCAGGATCAAAAATTTGCTAACATTGGTTCGTTTCGGCAAATCACAGGTGCCCCCGCGCGGGCCCGTATAACGAATATTCCTATTTCCGCGGATGCACAAAATCGTCTTTCTGGCGCGCCGCTCATGCTTGCTATTCTGTCGCCCGATCTAACGTATAAGATTGCTGATCTGCCCAATCGAGATGGGCAGTCCGCGGCCGAAACCGCAGGCGAAGTTTTTCGCAAATTGGCGTCATATTGCAGTGCGCCGTTTGTGTTGGCAAAGATGGGTGATGCCCCCTGGATGCAAATTCAGGGTCCCTCGGTTGGGGGATGTGAAAATGCGCCCGCCGACAGACGCCTTGTTGCCATTTTGTTGGCCATTGTAGGCGTTGGAATTTTGATGACAATTGCGCTGAACATGTCTTCAGATTTTAGCGCCTTTGCACATATGCTTCGCAATCGTCGCAGTGTCGGTGGCCCCTCAAGTTACGAAATTAAAGGGCCGCAGGAACTTCAGGAAATTGTGCAGGCGGTTAACGGTTATCTGGAAATCGAACGTGAACAACTTGCCAGCAGGGCGGCGGTTTTATCTGGTGTTAGTCATGATTTGGGCGCACCCGCGACGCGCTTAAGGTTGCGTGCAGCGCTTATTCAAAATGCTGAACTGCGGCAAAAACTGGAAACCGACATTGATAGTATGATGGGCATAATCGAAAGTGTTTTGAATTATACCCACGCAGAAATGAACACAGAGGCGCCGCGCAAACTTGCGCTCAACTCGTTGATCGTGGCCATTGCTGCCGATTATCAAGATCTGGGGCGTTCGGTGAAATTGCGAGACGTTGAGGATATAGTCGTGCAAGGTGGCCGCTCTGTTTTTGTTTCGGGTAAAGGTCAAAGTGTTGTTGCTGATCGGCGCGATGTTATTGCGACTGTCCGCCCGATTTCACTTGAGCGAGCAATAACAAATTTGATCGAGAACGCCCTAAAATACGGGCGCCGTGCAACAATCGCACTTGAATCTGACGCTAACTGGGCAACCATTGTGATTGATGACGAAGGCTCTCGAACCTCGGCAAGTGAAATCGAGGCATTAATGGCTCCGTTCCAACGCGGCGAAAACACGACGACAATTGATGGTCATGGTCTTGGTTTAACAATTGTTGCGACCATTGCGAAATTACACGGCGGTACGCTTTCATTTGTCGATACGTCTTCTGGTCTTTCTGCGCGTCTAAAAATTCAGCGCAGCTAGTACAAATCGCTATCTGTTTGTCCGATGCCGCAACGTTTTGCGACATCGGACAATTGCAACCTACTCTTGAAGACCAAGCAGTTTCTTCTTGGTGTTTGACCAGTGCAAAATGACCATATCGAAGGTCAACGCCATGAAGGCCACGTTAAAGCCCAGAACGAAGTTCTTGCCCAAATCAGTTCCCGCAAGTGTGCGCTGCAATTCTTGGCCCAGATCAACAGTACCGATATAAGCGGCGATCATCGTCATGAAAAATGCAAACATTAGCGCTTGGTTGAAACCGACGGCCATGGTTGGCAAAGCAAGAGGGAACTGTACAGTCCACAGCTTTTGCATCCGTGTCGCGCCAGACATATCTGCACTTTCCGTCATTTCGGCGGGTACATTGCGCAGCCCTTCGATTGTGTATCGAAGCAGGGGGACCATTGCAAAAATCATGATGGCAAACAGCACGGCGATTGGCGTGATTGAAAACAACATGATGGCCGGCAAAAGGTAAACGAAGCTGGGGAATGTTTGTGCACTGTCGGCTGCCAGCAGCAAGAACACATCACGCATCATTTGGCCCATAAACCGCCAGATCAAGTAAAAACTAATCGCAAAGATGATCCAATAAACCAATCGGTATATGCCCATAGACACTTCTTCGTCACCAAAGACGCCAAGTTTCCAAAGCATATAGCGCAGAATGCCAGCCACAATAAATGAGGCAAACGCGATGATTGAGCGGCGGAAAATCAAACTGATAAGGCCAATGATCACATCCCCATTTATGCCTTTGGAAAAATCAATCCGTTGCGCTGGCGGGCTTGCACCCCAAACCGCAAGTGGAATGGCTATTAGCGCAGCAACCGCTGTTGAGGACACTACGTAATAGATAGTGATGATGGAACGATCCCACCAACCTGACAATGCAACCCAACTGAAAAAGGCCAATGCGAACAACGCTTGTTTCCGACCCGCCATATACCAAGAAAGCGCCACAACGAATGCGATGAACGCGGGCATAGGGATGGACAGCAAGAAGTTACGGAATGGTATCAACACATAATTGTTCATGAATACCCGCAAGCCCGTGGTGATGAACTTTAGCGTGGGATCTTGAAGCAGGGTGTTTTTCACAAAACCATCAAGGGCCTTGCCTTGGCTGTAATGTTGTTTGCGGCCAACCTCTGACGCGAAGTCCCAAAATTGCGCAACAATGATGAAAAACACAAAGGCCGCGACAGACATAACCAGATACTTGTGACGCAAAAACCAGCTTGTGCCTTTTTCAAAATGTTCAGGCTGCTTGGCCACCCACGCCTTGGTCAATCGATCTAACATAACGGCCAGCAAAACAATTGTGATCCCAATTTCCATGGATCGACCCAGTTTAAAGCTGCCCATCATTGCCAACAGTTTTGCGCCAAGGCCGGGCATGCCAATAAAGGCTGTCAAAACCACCATCGCAAGACACAACATGATCACTTGGTTTACGCCGACCAAAATTTCTGTACGAGCCGATGGAATGTAAACGTAGCGCAACATTTGCCAGCTAGAACAACCTGACATTTTACCGGCCTCTACGACCTCATGTGACACCTTCTTCAGCCCAAGCGTGGTCATCAAATCATCGGTGGAATGGCATAAACGATAGTTGCAACAGCGCCGGCAGTAGGACCAACTTTGAAAAAGATCACGGCGGGCAGAAGGTAGGTGAAAAACGGAATTGTTTGAAGGATAGACTAAGATTGGTTGCAAAGCGGCCTCAACCGTACGGCTTTTCCATGCCCAAATTCCAAGCAACAATCCAATGATGAATGCAACGGGTGCGGCCACGATAAGGACCGACATGGTTTCCATGGCTATTTTCCACTGACCGATCATGGCAGTCCAGATAAATGTACCTGCGCCCAACGCGGCAAGACGCCAACCACCAAGATAATAGCCTATAATTCCGGCCACAGCAGCGATAGACATCCACGGTATTGGCCCCATGTGTGGCCATCGACGCTTACCAAACAAAAGGTTTGCTGTTGAATCAAGCAACCATTGCAGCCCTTGGGTCAGCATGCGTGTGAAATCCAAAAGATGGAGATCATCTTTGACGAAGTTAAATATTGCATCAAGCCAGATTTGAAGCGGGGGTACCAACCATTCTGGTAAGCGATGTAATGCTTCTGGTAACAAGCCAAACCATTGGATCAAAGTCAGAAGAAAACCAAAGCCAACAAGTGTTAGAATGCCACGTTTTTTGTTGGTTTTGTCGTTGTTTTTGCCGACGCTATCCATCACTCAGATCCCAACAAGATATCCAAGGCCGCTTGACGGTCTAAACCGCCCAGAGATTTTCCATCTTCTGATACAGGAATGGTTTTGCGTTTGTCGTTGACCAAAAGGCGCGCCAAACTTTGCACTGTCGCGTTGCCATCAACAGCCTCACCTTCGGGCTTTGCGCTTGGGTCCGCTAAAACTCGGGCGCGTACGACACGCGCCTTGTCAATTTCCTCGGTAAATTTGCGCACATATTCTGTGGCAGGATTCAGAACGATTTGATCAGGGGTGTCGCATTGTTCAACCGCGCCGTCCTTCATGATGGCAATGCGGTCCGCAAGGCGCAATGCCTCGTCGAAATCATGCGTGATAAATACAATCGTCTTGTTCAACATCGCTTGTAGACGCAAAAATTCGTCCTGCATTTCGCGACGGATCAAAGGATCAAGGGCGGAAAACGGTTCGTCCAAAAACCAAATGTCCGGCTCAATGGCCAGTGATCTGGCTATGCCAACACGTTGTTGTTGCCCACCTGAAAGCTCACGCGGGAAATATTCCTCGCGGCCCTCAAGACCAACCAACTTCACAACCTCAAGCGCACGGGCGCGGCGGGTGTGAACGTCTTGTCCGCGCATTTCTAAGGGGAAAGCCACGTTTTCAAGAACCGTTCTGTGGGGCAAAAGGCCAAAGGATTGAAACACCATGCCCATTTTGTTGCGGCGCAGTTCAATCAGCTCTTTTTCAGACAAAGACATGATGTCCTGTCCTTCGACCTCAATTGTACCGCCAGTAATTTCATGAAGGCGCGAGAAACAGCGCACTAATGTGGATTTTCCTGAACCAGAAAGTCCCATGATGACAAGCATTTCACCTTTGCTGACATCAATGGATACGTCTTTGACACCGGCGATATACCCATCAGCGCGGATTTGATCAAAAGAATGCCCTTCAGGCATATTAGAAAGATACTTCTCTGGGTCACTCCCAAATATTTTCCAAACGTTTTTGCATGAAATTACAGGTTGTTCGGTCATTGTTGTTCCCCGGGGTAAAAATTACCCCGCCCAGAATACCCGGGCGGGGCTTGATCTTCTACAAGCTTAGCTTGAGCTTACATTGCTGTCCAAGATTTCCAAACAGCTTCGTTTTGCTCTAACCATTCAGCCGCTGCTTCTTCTGGTTCCATTTCGTCGATATCAACGAATTTGGCCATTTCAGCGATTTGTGGGTTAGTGAACGAGATTTTGGTCAAAGTGGCGTACGCGGCTGGCCATTTTTCTTCCATGCCGTCCCAAGCTGCTTTCTTCAGGTAGCCTTTTGCAGGGTTACCACAGTCATAAAGCGCGTCTGGATTTGGACCAACTGATGGGTCTTTGTCACAACCGTCTACCCACTCTGGGAACTCAACAAATTCACCGGGCCATACGGCCTCTGCAAAGTTTGGTGTCCAGTTGAAAACAACAACTGGGCGCTTGTCTGCTTCGGCAGCGCCGATTTCAGCCCAAAGAGCCGCAGCAGAACCCGCGTTCACAACTTCAAAGTTCATGCCCAAAGCGGCGACACGCTCTTGGCCGTGCTTTAGCCAGTCAACTGGTCCGTCAAGATAACGACCTTTGTCACCAGTTTCAGCTGTAGCAAATACAGCCGCACATTCGTTCAATGCTTCCCATGAAGGCAGGCCAGGGCATGCTTCTTTTGTCCACATTGGATACCACCAATCCTCGCGTGTTACCGCGTTGTGGTCACCGACGTCATGTAGACCGCCTTTTTCCAAAGCTGCACGGAATGATGCGCCAAACGCGCCTTCCCATACTTCTAGTTCCATGGTCACATCGCCCAAGCGCACTGATTCATAAACGGCTTGGCTGTCTGTTGTGACATACTCAACATTGTTGCCCATGGATTCCAAAATTTGACCCACAACGTTGGACATCACAATTTGTGATGACCAGTTGTGAATTGGAATAACGATTGGATCACTGCTGTCCGCAGCGACAGCGGCCAACGGTGCCAGTGCAAGCACACCTGTGGCCAAAGCTGTTGTAAATTTATTCATATTATCTCTCCCGGTTAGACGTAATTTTTCACGTTCTTTCGAAAGGCACATCTAAGGCGGTCGAATCTGGACGCACCGTATGCCTCTGCATGCATCCTCTCAAATATTTCCTGTGGGTCAAGTTTTTTTCTTGAAAAGAAGAAACTTTCGATACGTTTTTTCGATTTCCGAACATATTTTTTTCAAAAACCGGAAAAATTCAATGTTTGACGGTCTAAGTGAGTGCGAATCCATTTCACCGTTCTGCGTATATCTGTCGCAGCAAATTTTGAACTGACAGGAAAGTATTAGGTAACAGCAGTGAAATTGTTGTATCATTAGGTGACTGGGGCCAATGGACGGGCAGAGAAGTGTCAACTAAGGGACGTGTTAGCAGTGAATGTAAAACCGCGAGACATAGATATGAGCACCAAATTAACGCAGGATCCACATTCGACATCTGATCGTGGCGAAAAAATCTTAGAGGTCGCGATTGGACGTGAAGTGCGTGCTTATCGAAAACAACAAAATATTACAGTTGCCGAACTTTCTGGTCTGACCGAGCTGTCGATTGGCATGCTTTCCAAAATTGAAAACGGAAACACCTCGCCGTCGTTAAGTACGTTGCAAACCCTTGCCAATGCGTTGGCTGTGCCCCTCACCGCGTTTTTCCGTCAATACGAAGAACGTCGCCAAGCGGTGCACACCAAAGCGGGCGAAGGGGTTGAAACAGATCGGGCCGGAACGCGGGCAGGGCATCAATACAATTTGTTAGGGCATATTGGATCAAACGCCAGCGGCGTTATTGTCGAGCCATATTTAATCAGCCTAACAACGAAATCTGATACATTTGAAACCTTTCAACACGGGGGGATCGAAACGATCTACATGTTGGAAGGCGAAGTGGACTATCGCCACGGCAACGACGTATTTTCGCTAAAGCCGGGCGATACGTTGTTCTTTGATGCCGATGCGCCGCATGGCCCCGAAACTTTGGTGAATTTGCCAGCCAAATATCTGTCGATCATCAGTTACCCACAAAGAAAAAGCGCCACTTAGGGCGCTTTTTGATTTGTTACTTTTGTAAGGGCGGTGCTGTGTCAAATTCCGGCCAAACACCTGGTGACGTTTCTTGACCATCATCAAATTGACTTAGGTAATCTAACATCATTGGGCGATTATCGATAAAGCCTTTGTAGGTTGCCAGCTCTTCGGGCAAATCACGAATAACGCGATGCAAGCGACGGCCCCATTTTGGCGATTTTACGATGTCTTGGAATGCCATCAAATAGCAACGAATTGGAAAGACCAACGCATTGGAGCGCGGCAATCTAAAGAACGATTGCAATTCAACCCGCAGATGTTGTTTTGCGCCGAGGTTTTCGGGTGTCAGCGTCGTTTTTTGAATGCCCCATTTGTGATAGTTTTCAGGGCTGGTGTCCAACAAAGGATTAACCGTCATTGTCCAGTTTAGTCGACGGGCAGGCGCGCCTTGTTGGATGTTCAACAAGAATTTCAGCGCACGTTTGAAAATGCCCTTTTCATGGGCCAAAGGTACTGGCGCGTGCCATTCAAAAAAGTTCATGCCAATATCAAAATCAAGCGACCAATCGGCTTGTGTCGTGATCATTCCAGCATCCATCCAAAGGTTTTCCTCGCGTTGATCTAACACAGCGAAATCACCCTGTGT
>AAXZ01000020.1 GCA_000169395.1 Rhodobacteraceae bacterium HTCC2150 | reverse complement strand
GGAAGGCACTGAAGTCTTTTGAAGACCTCTGTTCACTTTGCACCCGTCATGGCCGTCGTCCGCTGATGCGGCACTCGGTTCAGTGCAAATGCCTTGGTGCAGACGAATCCTGCTTTGCCAACTTCATCGCCACGGCGGCAACGGGGGAACGCGAAGATGCTATGCTGATCGCGACGCTTCTTGTTCGCCCCGATGTGGCACCGCTGATCGCATCCCTCGCCGCCGATGTCGGCCACGCCTTTATGCGGATGCGGCTGAGCGCCCCACGGGACATCGAAACACATTCTCATGATCTACCAAAAACACTTCACTAAAGGGACACCCTCATGAAACACTACCTTCTTACGACCGCCATCGCAGTTGGCCTCGCCACACCTGCACTTGCGGTTGAAACTACGGACGTGCTGGACACCTATGCCGACATTGCAGCAGCTAACTATGGCGACAGCCTGATCACGGCCCAGCGGTTGCAGACAGCCGTGAACGCACTGGTCGCTGATCCATCCGCCGAGAACTTGACCGCTGCCCGTGCCGCATGGCTGGCCGCCCGTGTTCCCTATCAGCAGACCGAGGTGTTCCGTTTCGGCAATGCCATCGTCGATGACTGGGAAGGCAAGGTGAACGCATGGCCACTGGATGAGGGGCTGATCGACTATGTAGATGCCTCCTATGGTGGCCCGTCTGATGAAAACGCCTTTGCGGCCCTCAACGTCATCGCCAACCCAACCTTCACCCTGTCGGGTCAGGACATCGACGCCACATCCATCACGCCTGCTCTGCTCGAAGACACACTGCAAGAAGCCGATGGTGTCGAAGCCAATGTGGCCACGGGTTACCATGCGATTGAGTTCTTGCTCTGGGGCCAAGACCTCAACGGTCACGGCACGGGTGCGGGGGATCGTCCTTGGACAGATTACGCCATGGGTGATGATTGCACGAACGGCAACTGTGATCGTCGCGGCGAATACCTCACCGCAGCAACGGACCTGCTGATCTCCGATTTGGAATACATGGCGGGTGCTTGGGCTGATGGCGGCGAGGCCCGCACAGAACTGATGTCCGATGCCGATGTAGGTATCTCCGCGATCCTCACGGGTATGGGATCACTGTCCTACGGCGAAACTGCTGGGGAACGTATGCGCCTTGGCGTAATGCTCAACGATCCTGAAGAAGAGCATTCCTGCTTTGCCGACAACACCCACAACGATCATTACTATAACGGTGTGGGTATCCAGAACGTCTACCTTGGTGAATACATCCGCGTTGATGGATCGTTGATTACAGGGCCTTCGTTGTCTGATCTGGTAGCCGAAACAGACGCGGCACTGGACGCTGAAATGCAAGGCAAGCTCGGCGATGCTGTGATGGCCTTGGGTCGCATCAAGATCGCAGCAGAGGCAGGCTTTGCCTATGACCAAATGTTGGAACGCGGCAATGAAGCGGGTGAGGCCCTGATCATGGGCGGCGTGAACGGGCTGATTGATCAGACACGGTCCATCGAACGGGTCATTACCGCCCTCGGTGTAGATGGTGTTGGCATCGAAGGGTCCGACTCCTTGGACGATCCCAACGCTGTGTTCCAGTAAGAAAGTGGTCTTGCCATCATGATCATCTGTCATTGCCAGCATATCACGGACCACGACATCCATGCCGCGATCAACTGGATGCGGGCGTCGGATGACAAGACCATCATCACACCTGGAAAGGTGTATCGCGCACTCGGTAAGGCAGCGGACTGTGGCGGGTGTATGCCACTGTTCCTGTCCACCATGCGCAGCAACGACAATACAGAAGTCCCCATGCAACTGCGGAATTTGAAACCCGCAGCAACACAGGAAGAAGCGAATGAACGGCGACAAGAAAGTTATTGAATACCTGAACGATGCCCTGCGCAGCGAACTCACGGCGGTCAGCCAATACTGGCTCCACTACCGTATGCAAGAAGACTGGGGCCTTGGTCATATGGCAGCGAAATCACGCGAAGAAAGCATCGAAGAGATGAATCATGCGGACAAAATCATTGCCCGCATTCTGTTTCTGGGTGGTCATCCCAACCTGCAAAAGTTGGACCCGCTGCGTATCGGCCAAACGCCCAAGGAAACGCTTGAGTGCGACCTTGCGTCCGAACACGGCGCACGTGATCTGTATATGAAAGCCCGACAGCACTGCGAAACTGTCGGCGATTTCGTGACCAAGAATATCTTTGAAGAACTGCTGACAGACGAAGAAGGTCATATCGACTTCCTTGAAACCCAACTGGACCTCGTGGCCAAACTCGGTGAAGAAAAATATGCGCAGCTTAATGCAAGCAAAATGGATGAAGCCGAGTAATCTGATCATCGCCACCTTGGTGGTAGGAACAGTTGCACTGGCAGATACACCGACCCAGACCGCGTATGACGGTCTGGGTGATCCGCATCTGAATATTGTCCCCCGCACTGATGCCGAGGCCGAACGGATTGCCGCTGTCACCGCACTGGCGACGGATTTCACCACAGCGCAGCCGTTCGAAGAACGCCCTGCTGGGGCCGCGACCGTGCGTGGCTTGCCTGATGCCAACGCCTTCTCGCAACCCTCTGGCAACATCACGTTTGAGGATGAACTGGAGTTCAGGTTAGGCAACGGGTTGTTCCGTAAACTCTGGGTCTCATCGCCTTCGTCCACTTTGGCCTCTGACGGATTGGGACCACTGTTTAATGCCCGATCTTGTCAGCGATGCCACATCAAGGATGGCCGTGGTCACCCGCCAGAGAACGCAGAGGATAACTCGGTGTCGATGTTCCTGCGTGTGTCGATCATGGACCCTGACGGTGTGCCTGATGATGCGCGGATTGCCGAAATCGCCGACTATATCTCGACCCTGCCTGACCCAAACTATGGGGAGCAGTTGCAGGACTTCGCCGTGCAGGGCCATGCCTCTGAGTATTCGCTAGGGATCACCTACACCGAAGAGATCGTAACGCTGGCCGATGGCACCGAGGTCGCCCTGCGCCATCCAACCTATACCGCCGATAACCTCGGCTATGGCCCGTTAGCTGAAGGCGCGATGTTGTCCCCACGTATCGCTCCGCAAATGATCGGCCTCGGTCTGTTAGAGGCGATCCCCACAGCCGATATTTTGGCTAACGCTGACCCAGATGATTTGGATAACGACGGTATTTCTGGCCGCCCCAACATCGTCTGGTCCTTAGAGTTCGATCAACCCATGCTGGGCCGTTTTGGCCTCAAGGCTGGCAACCCTACTGTGATGCAGCAATCTGCGGGGGCATTTGCAGGTGACATCGGCATATCCAACCCGTTGTTTGTATCGGGGGCTGGTGAGTGTACCGCCAACCAAACCTTGTGTCAGGACGCGATCCACGGAGACGACGACGCCCGTGGCACTGAGATCGACGCCGAAGGCATGGACTTTGTGACCTTCTACAGCCGCAATCTGGGCGTTCCAGCACGTCGCGATGTCGATGACCCAGAAGTATTGCGTGGCAAGGAAGTGTTCTACTCGACGGGTTGTACAGCTTGCCACACACCCAGCTTTGTCACCCACCGCCTTGAAGATCAGCCCGAGCAGAGCTTTCAATTGATCTGGCCGTACACCGACATGCTGCTTCACGATATGGGGCCTGCCTTGGCCGACAACCGTCCCGAAGCACGGGCCACGGGCAGCGAATGGCGCACCCCGCCGCTCTGGGGGATCGGCCTGACTGAACAGGTCAGCGGCCACACCTACTTCCTACATGACGGACGCGCACGGTCGCTTCTTGAGGCGGTGTTATGGCATGGTGGCGAGGCACAGGCGCAGCGGGACGCGGTGGTCAACATGACCACTGAGGATCGCGACGCCCTGTTGAGATTTTTGGAGAGCCTATGAGACGTATCCTAATTGCCGCTGCTGTTGTCTGCGCACCACTCGCTGCCACAGCGAACCCGTCCATCTCAGCAATCATCGATAACCATATCCTGCCAAGGTTCGAGGCTCTGGCCTCGACCTCTCAGGCACTCTCGGAAACAGCAGCGCAGGACTGTGATCCAACCTCGGACGACCTGCGCACTGCCTATGGTGTGGCATTTGATGCATGGGTGTCCGCATCACACCTTCGGTTTGGCCCCACGGAAGTAGATGATCGTGCCTTCGCATTGGCGTTCTGGCCTGACAGCCGTGGTGCAACACCACGTGCGCTGGCTGCGCTCATCGCTGACGAAGACCCTATCGGTCTTGACGCCGAAGCCTACAGTGAAGTCTCTATCGCAGCCCGTGGGTTCTATGCGTTGGAGTTCCTGCTGTACGACGATGAATTGATGCAGCCCAGAGATTACCACTGCGCCCTGGTGCAAACCGTCACCGAAGACATCGCTGCCACATCATTGGCCATCCATAATGACTGGCAAACCCATAAGGGTGTCCTCCTGTCACCTGGCCCCGATGCCACCTACCGCAGCGATGAGGAAGTCTTGCAAGAAATGCTCAGGGCGCTGACCGCAGGGCTACAGTTCACCCAAGACAGCCGCCTTGGCCGACCACTTGGCACCTTTGACCGCCCCCGACCCACCCGTGCGGAGGCCCGCAGATCAGGACGATCTGCACAGCATGTCATGTTGAGCCTGATGTCTTTGCAGGACTTGGCGTCGCATCTTGCGGTGTCTGATGCCACGTTGGCAAATACCCTCAATCGCCAGTTCGAAGATTCCCTCGGCAAGCTGGCTGACCTGGATGATTCTGTCTTTGCAGGCGTTGCGGACCCACAATCCCGCCTCAGGGTTGAGGTCGTTAGCCAATCCATTGGAACGATCCGCACCACCGTCCAGGCAGAGCTTGGCCCTACGTTGGGTGTTGCGGCAGGGTTCAATTCGCTGGACGGAGACTAGCATGAAAGCGGGTCGTCGTCAGTTCATAGCAGGCTTGTTAGCCACTGGGCTGGTCCCTAAACCAACGTGGGCAGATGCAGGATCACCCTCGTTCCTCTCAGCCGCAGCCTTACCAGATGGGACCTATGTGCTTTGCGGGATAGATGCTGACCTCACCATCACATTCCAACTCCCTCTTCCCGCACGTGGCCATGCCGCAGCAGCGCATCCCCTCAAACCCGAAGCCGTTGCCTTCGCACGACGACCAGGCACGTTCGCAATCGTCATCGACTGCACGACGGGTGTTCAAAAGGCGATCATGAACGCACCCGCTGGCCGCCATTTCTACGGCCACGGGGCATTCTCAGCAGATGGCACCCTGCTTTACACGACCGAGAACGACTATGAAGCAGGCCGTGGTCGCATAGGCGTCTGGGATGTTGCTTCGGGCTACGTCCGTATCGACGAATGGGTCAGCGGCGGCATTGGCCCCCATGACATCAAGCGTTTGCCGAACTCTCATGTGTTGGTCGTCGCAAATGGTGGGATCGATACGCATCCAGAGTCTGGCCGCACCAAGTTGAACATCCCCACGATGAAACCGAACCTGTCCTACGTCCAAGATGGCACGGTTATTGAGTCAGTCGAATTACCCCCTGAGATGCACAAGAACTCGATCAGACATCTGGCGGTTTCCCAAGGTGGACAAGTCGCTTTCGGAATGCAGTGGCAGGGCGATGGAATACCACAAAGCCTTGTAGGTCATCACGCTCTCGGTAGGGTTATAACCCTTATGCAGGCCAGCCCTGACCAGATACGAGATATGCAAGGATACGTAGGCAGCATCGCTTTTGCCCACGATGGAGCGACAATCGTCGTCACGTCCCCACGCGGAAACACTGTGCAGCGCTTCGATGCTGCCTCCGCGCAGATTCTAGGGTCGCGCTCTGTCATCGACGTATGTGGAGTTGCCGCAACCGTTAATGGTCTCATGCTGACAGCAGGCACAGGTCAGCTAGCGTCGTTAACCGCGGCTGGCAAACTGTTTTCCAGATCTGAAGCAGTCCAGTGGGACAACCATCTCATTCCAATTTTGCCGAATGCGGCCATTCAAACCTAGCGCAGCATCGGTCAGATTGGGCTCTTAGTTGCCGTTCGCTGCGTTGTGCGCCGATGACCGCTAAGCGGGGCTTTGCAGACCTTGGATTCTCGACCTTCGCTGACGCCGCATTTCTTCGCATATGCGGCATGCTGGTTGTTGCATCGCGGCGCAGGTCGCCAATCCGGTCATTCGCAGGTGATGATTTTGCGTGAACCGAGACTGCACTTTCGCCGCAAGCCGACCGAACCAACGAGACGCAGACGAAGCGCTCTTTCACTGCGGCTGCACCAATGTCGGCTTTCGAATGGGCGGCGAGATCGCTGAGGATTCGCGCGCTAGTATTCTCAAGTACTTTCCAATGCGGCTTTGGCGCCTACGAGCCGTTCAAGTCGATCCGAAACCTCATTTTCTTTAGACTGCGCCATTTTGGTACGTCCAAACATCAAACTTGCGCAGATGAAATACCAACGAAAGAACCATGGTGCGATAATTGCCAAACCTCCAAGACCTAGAACCATGTTGAGGACGGCCCCCAAAATTCCCGTGTTCTCAAGCAGGGCGACTGACATGATGCCAATCGGGATCATTGGCAAGAAGAACCAAAGCCGTAGAGTGCCGAACGCGAATAGGGCGAGCAAAGGTACTTTTCGCGCAGCCTTGAGCGCCCAAATTTCATGCCGAGTAAACTTCAGTTTTATCCAATGAGAGAGTCTCTCAAAACGAGATGCTTCACGATTTTCGTTTGCGTTCACTTCAATCATCCAAACAGGGATTATTTCTGCAAGCTTTGAATAGCAGACATTTGTCCTAAGTGCAGCATCTGGTAAACTGGGCTCGTTGCCGGCGCTGCCACTAAATTTGGGCACGGCTGGTCTCGGAAAGCGAACGGCACATAGCCGTTCGACCTCTGCTTTTTATCTATCGATCTTCTTGGCAATAATCAGCGCATCTTCAAGTTCGACGCCCAGATACCGCACTGTGCTGTCGATCTTAGTATGACTGAGTAAAAGCTGAACCGCACGCAGATTACCTGTTTTCCGGTAAATCTCAGCAACTTTTGTTCGACGCAGTGAATGGGTTCCGTATCCACTCGGTTCCAGACCAATCGACGTCACCCAATCATGCACCAACCGGCCATACTGTCGGGTCGAGATATGCTGTCGATCATGAAACTGGCTTGGAAACATGAAGCTACAACCGATCATTTCCGGTGAGACCACCCAATCACACACGCAATCGCGCGTGTTTTCAGTAAGTTCGAACTGGACAGGCCGCTTTGTCTTGCTCTGTATCACCGACACCCTTTCGCGAACGCACTCGGCTTTGACCAAATCAGCCACCCTGAGGTTGACCAGATCACAGCCACGTAGTTTGCTGTCGATTGCGACGTTGAAGAGTGCGACATCGCGCAGGTTCCCGGCGTGCTCGAGCCGTGCGCGGATCGCCCAAACCTGTTTTGGCAATAGCGGGCGTTTCTGCCCGATGAGACGGCCTTTATTCCAGGCTTTACGTTTCGGGGTGACGGTAGGAACTTGGACTCTTGGCATAATTGGCCCTCCATCCTCCCCTCCAAACCCAAACATCAGCATTGCGCTGACGTTCGAATTCTATCAGCCATGGGAGTGTTGGCTTCGCAAATCAGTTTAGGGCAGGCTACGCTGCCCTCGCATCAGTCCGCAACGAGCCCAATCTGGACAAGCCACCACTCCCTTCATGAAAAAAACACTACATGGCCTTGCTTTCAACCAAGTGCAGCCCAGAAAGACTGCAATATTATTACTGAGAATACTTATCAGGAGCGGATCATTGCCAATAATTACAGCAGATGTTCTTTATCTCGGAAATTTTTCCGACATGGACACTAATGAGGATAAAAAGGGCATTGTTGAGGATACCAGTCCCATTGATGGGGTAACATATGGATCAGCGGCAAACCCATTGTTTTCTAATAGTCTGGTAACTGCCAATTTTAATGACTCAAATAATAACGGTAATCTAGATAGTGACCATGCGACGTCGGGTGTGGGGGAATCCGTTAGTTATGATCTCGGAAGTGGAACCACATCTTCTGTAATCGATACTGTGGCAACCGTCAGCGGGACCATATACTATAAAGATGGTTCATCCGTTACAATTAATGAAGCTTATGTATATCAGTTACAAAATGGTGATCTATTTATCTATAATTCAAACTGGAGTGGATCTACAGACCTAAACCAAAATACTGGCGTAGGCATTGAGTCCCTTGATTTAGATTATAAAATAGATAGAGAGTGGAATGATATTTATGCTGGTGAAATTGAGAGCATTGTGTGTTTCGCTGCGGGCACTCTGATCAAGACGATCAAGGGAGAGTGTGAAATCGAATCTTTGTCGGTGGGTGACCAAGTTCTAACTATGGATGCGGGATATCAGCCGATCTCATGGATCGGGCGCCGCCACTTAAATAGGAGAGATTTAGCCAAGAACCAAAAGCTAAGACCAATCCGTATCAAAGCCGGCGCGTTAGGTCCCAATTTGCCAACGAAGGATCTTTTAGTTTCACCGCAGCATAGGGTGCTGATAGCTAGCCCAATAGCGGTTCGAATGTTTGGTACAGCAGAGGTATTGATCCCTGTAAATAAACTATTGGCCCTGGAAGGGATCGACATAGACTTGGGCGTCAGGGAGGTGGAGTATTTCCATATTCTTCTCGATTCCCATCATATTGTCTGGTCCAATGGCGCACAAACGGAAACTCTTTACACAGGTCCTGAAGCCTTGAAATCAGTCTCTTCCGCAGCGCGAGAGGAGATAACATCGCTTTTCCCCGAAATCTTAGATCCAGACTACATCGCTAGTTCTGCGCGTCAGATTCCAGAAAAAGGAAAGCGAATGAAAAAGCTGGCGCAGCGTCTGGTTCAGAATAACAAGGCCGCGCAGCATCTAGAAATGCAGTTATGATCCGATTCATCTGTCTTCAGATAGTTTTGAGGGAGGGGTAGCGTTCAGGAAGAGCAATAATTCTAGAGATGGTGAAGCTCGGCCCACAGCCGACATCCAAAGACCACCTTCGATGCTGCAGCGCGGCCCGTCTTTGCGAACCTTCGCTGCGACCGCAAAATTTGGGGAAAGCAAATTTACAAAGTACGGTAGAAATGGACGCTCTCATTGCATCCAAACTTGTTCATTGGGGTTTAAGTCAAACAGCAGCCAAGTTCGCGCGCTTGCCCGACCGGGCCAACCACCAACCCAAGAGCGGGAAGGCGACAATTTCCAGTGCCAGAGAAGGGAGGATTGCAGCGCTGAAGACGGCTCCACCTTCGACGCCGCTCAACCGAAACAACCCTGCACAGGTGATTGCTGAACACAGAATGATCAATGTCGGACGCAAACTGGCTTGCAGGAACGCGCCGAGAGCGAAGATTGCACCAACGCTGAACCAAACACCGCCGATGAACCGGATATGGCTGTCCTGTACATGGTAAATCGTTTCGTTGGTGACGGTGATGAACGGCTCTGAGACCTGCCAGCCTAGCGTTGGGATGCCGCCCAATCCGATGTTCAACCCCAATGTCATGATCGCGAGACCGACCAGAGCGAGTACCGTTTTCAGAAGAATGGAGAATGTCATGTTCAGTCCTGACGTGTGCTGAGGAGGTTGAATCTGATTAATTGATACGCGTTCCATAAAACTATTAACTTGACTGTGCAAGATTTATTTGGAACGCGTAATGAATAATATGAGGACTTCATGAATGACCAAGACGGCTGGACGCCCACCCCGTAACGAAACCGATATTCTGGAATTCCGGAAAAAGGTGTCGCAACATGCGATGGCGCTCTATCGCGACAAAGGGTTCGAAGCGGTTTCCATGCGCCGCCTATCAAAAGCGGTCGGATGCGCACCCACGACCCTTTATGCACATTTTCAAGGCAAGACAGAGATCTTGATGCTGCTTTGGGCTGATGTCCTGGACGAGATGACGCAACATGTCCAAGAAAGCCTAAAGCGAAAGACTGAACCAACCGAAAGGCTAAAGGCGGCTGCGCTGGCATTCGTGGGATACTGGATAGACCACCCAGACCATTTTCGGCTTGTCTTTATGTCGAACGACGTCGGCCGGTCGGATGTCGACAGCTTCATCGAGACCGGCGACGTCCAGGGCAGTTTTCAGATGTTCGCGGACCTTGTACGAAACCTAAATCCGAAACGTAGCGATGTAAAAGTCCGAACCGACGCCGTCGTTGCCGGGATGATTGGCGTGGCGCTGTGCTCCATCACGATCTGCAACTATCCTTGGCCTACAGTGTCGAAGATGACTGGTCAGTTGATTGCGGGCATCACCGCAACGCCGCAATAGTCGCGCTGACCAGAACGGCCCATTGCGGTCATTGGCCAGCCTCGCAGAATGATGCATCGCGGCCCGTCGAAGCGGCCATTGGTGCTTCGTGCAGCATTTTGTCGGCTTAATCGTCGCTATGCGGACAAAGCAGACCCTCACAGGAAATCCGCCAATGACTGGTTTCGGCCCTTCGCGACGCTGCACCCGCCAAATCCACTTTGGCAACTCCGTGTTAGCCCATCTCAACCTGAGGATTGAACCCCACCTTTAGTTCAGCTCTCATTTCATCGCTTTTAACAGGCTTGGCAAACGCTGACCTTGAAGCATCATATGATCTCTCATCAGTGTGTTCGCGCGTAAGCCGTCACTGGCGAAGATTGCGACGCAAATCTCTTTGTGCTCTTGGAGCGATGTTTCAAGTCGCCCGACAATCTCATATGGCATGAGCCGATAGACATTGATCCGCGCCTGAATTTGGGTGAGTTGTTCGACTAACCAGTTCTTCCCGCTTCCCTGCTGAATGGAGGAATGAAACGCTATATTTGCCGCGGCATATGCTGGGATATCTTGCGCTTCAGTAGCGGCTTGGCATTGATCAAGTCCAACTTTGATTGTCTTTTTCGCTGTTTGCGTGAGCCCTTCACTTGCGAGACGACATGCCATGCCCTCAAGTTCGGCGGCCACTTCGAATAGGTCGTTCAGCTCTTTTGCTGACAATACGCGGATGATAGCGCCCTTGCGTGGGCGGGTTTCGAGCAATCCACAATCGACCATGGATCTGATCGCTTCGCGAATTGGCGTTCT
>AAXZ01000021.1 GCA_000169395.1 Rhodobacteraceae bacterium HTCC2150 | reverse complement strand
GACATTGGATGGGATTGAAACAGGAACGTGGAAGCGCGGATAATACACGGCCAAGGTTGGTATTTGACTAGAACCGCGTGATGCCCAATTCCGTGACCATCATATCAAGCGGTTGATCTGTTGGTTCAAGCGGTAGTTCATCCGCCTCTTGCCCAGCATAGGCAAAACCAATGGCAATTGTCGGGCGATTTGCACGAAGTAACTCTAGCGTGCGATCATAAAACCCACCGCCGTAACCCAATCGCCCGCCTTTAAGATCAAAAGCAACTAAAGGCACAACCACGACATCCGGCGTCATTGGTTGCGCGTCAACAGGAATATGCGCACCAAACGCGCCTTCTGTCATTGTGCAATCTGCATACCAACGATGAAATTCTAAAGGCTGCCCCGCCGCCAAAATTACTGGTACGCCAACATCCCCTTGCCATTCTTTCATCACAGGAAGCGGCGAAACCTCTGTTCGAATGGGCATGTATCCGGCGATTGATTTGCCATGATAAGGCGATAAAGCCTCTTGTAAAAACTGCTGTGCTTGAGCGTCAGTTCCTTGGGCATGGGCCAGTTTACGACGTGCAAACGCCGCTTTGCGAGTTTCACTTTTGCGTTCAATAAGCGTGGTCAAAATAACATCACCGTTGCTAAACCTAAAAATACGAAAAACCCGACGACATCGGTTACTGTTGTCACAAATGCACCAGAGGCAAGTGCCGGATCAACCCCTGCTTTTTCAAGTCCAAGTGGCACCAAGACACCAGCCAAAGCAGCAACCCCAAGATTTAAAATCATCGCGATACCGATCACAATACCCAACATCGGCGTACCAAACCAAACAACACCGATTATTCCCATAACGATGGCAAAAACCCCGCCATTCACCAATCCCGCAAGAACCTCGCGCATCACAACACGGCTCGCATTTGCCGATGTCAAATCGCGGGTTGCTAAGGCACGTACCGCAACCGTCAAAGACTGCGTACCCGCATTGCCCCCCATGGATGCAACAATCGGCATAAGGACAGCCAACGCCACCAGTTGCGTGATTGTGCCTGCGAACATTGAAATGACCAAACTGGCCGCGATCGCTGTAACCAAGTTCACAAATAGCCAAGGGAAACGCGCCCACGCAATGGCAAGGGGACTGTCGGACAAGTTCTCATCGCCAACACCAGCCAGACGCAGAATGTCTTCTTGCGCCTCTTCATCCAATACCGCCATTGCATCATCGATTGTGATGACACCCACCAATCGATCGGTTTCATCCACAACAGGTGCAGATATTAGATGGTACTGGTTAAAGGCATAGGCGACATCTTCTTCGTCTTGATCCGCAGGAATAACACGAAAACTGTCTTCGACAATGTTAACCAAAGGCACTGAGCGGCGCGATGCCATTAGCTTGCCAAGCGTCACATAGCCTACAGGGTGGTATCGCGGATCGACCAATATCAAATGATAAAACTGTTCAGGCAGATCGTCGCGATTACGCAGAAAATCAATCGCCTGTCCTACGTCCCAATGTTCTGGTGCCACAACGACCTTGCGTTGCATCAATCGACCAGCAGAATCGTCGGGGTACGACATCGATTGTTCAACCGCTGCCCGATCGCCTTCATCCAAGGCCGCCATAACAGCCGCGGATTGAGCGCTGTCCATGTCTTCTAGCAGATCAACGACATCGTCTGTTTCAAGATCGCTAACTGCTTCGGCCACGATGTTTGAATCTAGGTGTTCAAGAACCTCTTCGCGCAAACCTTCGTTCAGTTCCGACAGAACCTCACCGTCCATTTTGCCAGCCCAAAGCTGTAACAAATCGACCCGCGCTGTGGCCGGGATCTGTTCCAAAAGATCGGCAATGTCGGCCGCGTGCAATTGATCCAATAAGGCCGCAAGTTGGCCCGCCGCGCCAGCCTCTACGGCCTCTAACACCGCGTTCACATCATCCGCCACCAACGCATAATCTGCGTCGTTGTTGGTTTCGCTTAGTTTGATCAGTTCGGCCATTATTCCACCCTTTTATATGGGGTATTTTGACGCTCTATAAAGGAGTTCAAAATTGAACGACAGGCTTACAACAGATCAAATCCCAAATTTAAGCGCCCTTGACCCAATACCAGTCACGATCTAAGCCGACCGCATGACTAAGAAACCTGCCTTTCTAAAAAATTCATATCGTCGCTATTTGAAATAGCGGCCACGGTTTTCTTGCATTCTCGTCGCCTCAGGATACGGCACGAGATATCACAATCCCAATGCGGCCTTGTCCTTTATCCCAATAAATTATCCAAATACTGGACAAACTATGCCGAAATTCAAAATATCCACCCCCACGCACACCCATGTACCTGCCCTTTTGGAACAAATTCATGCGCTAGCGCAGCACCACAATGACGTGCCGCGAATTTCACAACATAAGCTTGCTGGGCTGATTGCACAGGATGAAATAAATCCACACATTTTGGTGGCGTGCTCACAAAAAGACCCTGCCCAAGTTTTTGGTTACTGCGCAATTGTGCCCTTAATCCGGCTGCAATTTTGCGAAAAGTTGATGGATATTCACCATCTTTTTGTTTCACCTGAACAGCGTGGTTTTGGCATTGGCCACGAACTAATCACGTCTGCTTTTGACCACGCAATAAATAACCGCGCCCAACATTTGACCGTCGGTACGACTGAGGAAAATCTTAAGGCACAAGCATTCTATCTGAGCCAAGGTTTTATGCGCATGGACAACAATCAAACGCGGTTTTCAAAACCGGTTCTGGCGTAAAAATGCCAAAGGCCTTTCACATACAGTTCTATTGAGTTAGACAGTAACGCTGACCATCAAAGACAGAGAAACGAGCCATGACGCACCAAATTCTTATCGGCCAAACACTCGGCTTTACAGCTGATCCATTCAGCACGCCGGTTGATAATGCCACCGATTTTCAATCAAATGGTGGCGTGGTTATTTCAGAAGGCAAAATTGCCGACATTGGTACAGCGGATCAAATGCGCTCTAAATATCCGCACGCCAGCGTCACGGATTATGGTCAAAAATTGATCACTGCTGGATTTGTTGATGCCCACGTGCATTACCCGCAAACCGCAATGATAGCGTCTTGGGGTAAGCGCCTGATTGATTGGTTGAATACTTATACATTCCCCGAAGAAATGCGTTTTGCGGATGATGATTACGCCAACGAGATCGCAAATCGGTACATGAATTTAGCAATTGCCCACGGCACCACGACGATGTGCAGCTTTGCCACCATTCATTCGCAAAGTGTTGATGCCTTTTTCACGGCCGCACAATCGCGCGGTATGCGGGCAATCACTGGCAAAACCTGTATGGATATGAATGCCCCAGACGGGCTACGCGATACCGCACAATCAGCCTATGACGACAGCCGCGCTTTGCTGGAACGATGGAACGGCGTGGATCGTTTAGAATATGCCATCACGCCCAGATTTTCACCCACATCCACACCGGATCAACTGGCGGCACTTGGTGCATTGTGGGCTGAAAATCCCAGTTGTTTGATGCAAACACATCTTTCCGAACAGGTTGAGGAAATTGAATGGGTCAAATCGCTCTATCCAACTGCGCGGGATTATCTTGACACATACGAGGCCCACGGGTTGTTAGGTGACCGCGGTCTATATGGGCACGCAATCCATCTGGAAGCCCGTGAAATTGATCGTTTGCAAGATGTAGGCGGCGCCTTGGTTCATTGCCCGACATCCAATGCCTTTATCGGGTCAGGCCTGTTTCAAATGGCTTCTCTTAAGGCAGCAAAACTGAACATCGGGCTGGCCACGGACACCGGCGGCGGATCGTCGTTTTCCATGCTACACACAATAGCCGCAGCCTATGAAATTGGGCAACTATCTGGCACCGCACTGCATCCTGCGCAACTATATTGGTTGGCAACAGCAGGATCAGCGAACGCCCTGCATCTAGGTGATAAAATTGGCAATTTACGTGTAGGTAACGAGGCCGACTTGGTGGTTCTTAATCTGGCCTCAACGCCCGCAATTGCCCAAAGATCAACCCGCGCCAATGATATTTGGGAGGCCCTGTTCCCCACTATCATGATGGGCGATGATCGCGCGATTTCAAACGTGTGGGTAAACGGCAAACACGTGCACAACAAATAGATCTATTCTAATTTGCGCTGATCTGATCAGTCTTTTGTGCCCTAAATCAAGCAGGCACGAACCATATTCTTGCGGTTGTGGCCCCGTTTTTGTTGGCCTTGGTGGTCATGGTGCCAATTTTGGTTTTAACGGGTGTTTTGTGAGGGAGGTATTTCGATCTGTTGCTGTGGTTCACGCAATGGATAAATGCGATTTAATCCAGCAATTCCCACCCATCCGGTTCAAAGCCGAATTTGACTGCAATTTCTGTGGCACGTTTTTCTTCGGCCCAGATGGCATCGGCATTTACATCGATTGGGCCAATTTGCGCCTCGACCGTTACCTCATCCGTATCAATGACGGTCTTAAAGCCAGCCTTCGTTAGGGCCGCTGCGCAGGCGGTGAATGGCCCATCTGTGTCGTCGGCTAAAAACAGAAAATTCACCATCGCGCGTTTGGGCACACCGGTCATTTTCGCCATATCCTTAAACGTCGCATTGGTGGCGGCGCGTTGGCCTTGGAAATCATGCTTCATGACATCAACCTTTGTGCCAATTGGTTTTGTCGTTCTACGACTTTGGGCAGATCGATCGTGGTGACGTGACCATCGCGAACGACTTGGCGCCCTTCAATGAACAGATCACGCACTTGGGTGGGCCCTGCCAACAGCAAAGCCACCGGATCCCAGTTTCCTGCCGCCTCAACGCCCGACATGTCCCAAATCGCCATGTCGGCCCGTTTGCCAACGGCGATTTGCCCAGTATCGTTGCGCCCCAATACACGCGCACCGCCACGTGTCGCAATTTCCAATGCTTCGCGCGCACTCATGGCATCAGCCCCGTTTTGAACGCGTTGCAATAGCATGGACTGCCGTGCCTCAAGAACCAAATTACCGGCGTCATTGCTGGCCGAACCATCAACGCCCAAGCCAACCTTTACCCCCGCATCCCGCATCGCGCGAACGGGCGCAATACCGGAACCAAGACGACAGTTTGAACAAGGGCAATGGGCCACACCCGTGCGTGTGCGCGCAAACAAATCAATTTCGTTTTTGTCGAGTTTCACGCAGTGCGCATGCCAAACATCTTTACCGACCCAACCCAAATCCTCGGCATATTGGCCGGGACGGCATCCGAATTTTTCCAAACTATAAGCGATATCTTCGTCGTTTTCCGCCAAATGTGTGTGCAGCATCACGCCTTTGTCACGGGCCAAAAGGGCCGCATCGCGCATCAATTCACGGCTGACAGAAAACGGCGAACATGGCGCAAGCCCCACGCGGATCATCGCGCCCTCGCTGGCGTCATGAAAACGATCAACGACACGAATGCTATCGTTAAGAATATCGGCCTCATCTTCAACCAACATATCCGGTGGCAGGCCGCCATCGCTTTCACCAATGGACATTGCCCCACGAGTGGGGTGAAATCGCATGCCGATATCAACAGCGGCCTCAATAGTGTCATCCAAACGCGATCCATTGGGATACAAATACAAGTGATCCGACGTCATCGTACAGCCAGACAACATCAATTCGGCCATGCCCACTTGGGCGGAAATGCGCATTTCTTCGGGTCCAAAGCGCGACCAAATTGGGTATAGTGTTTGCAACCATCCAAACAACAAGGCGTTTTGGCCACCCGGCACCGCACGGGTCAATGTTTGATACAAATGGTGGTGCGTATTCACCAATCCAGGCGTGACCAAACAGCCCGAAGCATCAATGATTTCTCCTCCAGATAATCCATGGCCAATTTCCTGAATGATGCCTTGCGAAATTCGAATATCCGCACCTGTCAATTCGCGACGATCATCATCCATCGTGGCAATCGCTTGCGCATTTTTTATTACATAATCAGTCATTTGGTATGTCTTTCAAGATTTCTAGAGCAGCCGCATGTACCTCTGCACAGCCCGCAGCAATCACGCGGCCACCGTCATGGGCAGGGCCGCCTTGCCAGTTTGTGACCATTCCGCCAGCGGCTTGAATAACGGCGATTGGTGCCGCAATATCATAGGGTTGCAAGGACGCTTCTACCACCAGATCAATTTGCCCTGCGGCCAAAAGCGCGTATGCATAGCAATCCATGCCGTACCGCGTCAGTTTGCATTCTTTCGCAACGTCTTGAAACCCTCGTGCCTCGGTTGGCAAGCCGACCTCTGGGAAAGTTGTGAAAATAACTGCATCCCGCAGACTAGATTTTCGAACGCCCAGCGCACCCTCGCCCATCGGGCCGGATTGACCGTTTTCGCCCATGCCGCCCCAAAATCTTTCGCCAATGAAAGGCTGGTCAATCACACCAAAGATCGGACCGTTTTCATCAGACAGAGCAATTAATACGCCCCAAGTTGGCGTGCCAGACATAAACCCACGTGTTCCATCGATAGGGTCAAGAATCCAAGTCAAACCAGATGTGCCGATTGATGTGCCTCCTTCTTCGCCCAGAATACCGTCGTCGGGACGCAGATCTGCCAAAACACGCCGCATAGCTGTCTCGGCCGCGCGATCTGCTATCGTGACAGGATCAAAACCATCGGTATCTTTGTTTTCTATTTCCAATCTTGCCTTACGGAAATGAGGCAAGATTGCCGCCCGCGCCGCATCTGCCATTTGAAAGGCCACGTTTTTTGCTTCTGCAAGTTCGATTGTCATTTTATGTTTACCACAGCGTTAATTGCCCACGAAAAAGCACCTAAAACTGTTTTTGACAGTCTCAGTTGCTTTCGCCAAGGGCATTTTTAGAATTTGCTTTTTAAGCGCTTAGAACGCGGGCCAATTCAAAAAGTCTTTTTCGTTGGTTTTCTGGAATTGCATAATAGCAACGAACCAATTCAAGGGCTTCTTTGTCCGAAAATACATTTTCGGGCATGCCTTCAAATTTTTGATCCGACGCCTTTTCGTTTCCTTCTAAACCTTCGAAGAAAAAGCTGATCTGCACATCTAGATTTTCTGCAATCGCCCAAAGCCGTGAGGCACTGATGCGATTCATACCTGTTTCATATTTTTGGATCTGCTGAAATTTAATCCCTACTTTTTCAGCAAGTTGCTGTTGGGTCATGCCAACCATCCAACGACGATGGCGTACACGTTTCCCGACGTGCACATCCACTGGATGTTTCATACGATACTCCTAATGTATTTATTTGTGTCACTTCCCCAAACAACACAAATTCGTGTAAATTTATCTTGCGTCAGTTGTCGTCATAATTGAATCAAAATTTCTAATTCACTTGACCATTTGGTCAGTATCAGCGCGATTTAACTACATATTTTTTGATAGCAACACGAAAAATCGACATTTTTTGCATTTTGCAATTGTTTTGCCCGCTGAAAATACACGTCCTTGGGGTGCCACAATACCCTTACCGATTTTGACTGGCCCCTTTTTCGTGACAGCCTTATTCTGAACACCCTTGATTCCCCAGAAAGTTGAAAGATTACATGCAAGCCCTTCGCGTTTCAGACTTTGCCTCTCCCCCCCAAATAATGGACACACCCGTGCCTGCGCCAAAGTCTGGCGAAGTATTGGTGAAAATTGCGGCTTGTGCGTTGAACTTTGCCGATCTGTTGATGCTTTCGGGCAAATATCAGGCAACACCCCCTTTGCCGTTTTCACCCGGGCTTGAACTGTCTGGCACAATCACTGCCCTTGGCCCAGATGTAGACGCCGCAGATTTACCTATTGGCACACGCGTTGCGATTTTCGCAGGGCAAGGCGGCTTGGCTGATTATGGGTGTTTTGACGTAAACGCCTGCACGCCCCTGCCCGATGCCATGCCATTTGACGAAGCCGCCGCCTTTCAGGTTGCTTTTGGGACATCCCATGTGGCGCTTGCATACAAGGCACGATTGCAACCCGGTGAAACGCTTGTGGTGCTGGGGGCATCTGGTGGTGTCGGTCTGACGGCAATCGAAGTTGGCAAATTGATGGGCGCCAAGGTCATCGCGGTTGCCCGTGGGGCCGATAAATTGGCCGTGGCCGCCAGCAAAGGCGCTGATCATCTAATCGACAGCGAAACCGCCGACCTAAAGGCGGAAATTCGCGCTCTTGGTGGGGCTGACGTTATATATGATCCCGTTGGTGGTGCACAATTTGATGCCGCCATTCGCGCCTGTAACCCTGATGGGCGCGTGTTGGTCATCGGTTTTGCCAGCGGCGACATCCCCAAACCCGCGGCCAATATCCTAATGGTCAAAAACATCACCGTCATTGGATTTTATTGGGGCGGCTACATGACGTTTAAACCCAACGTCGTAACCGACAGCCTAAAGCAATTGTTTGAATGGCACAGCCAAGGCCGCATCACCCCCCACATCAGCGCCCGTTTTCCGTTGGCTCAAGCCACCGACGCGCTGGAATACCTGCGCGCGCGTAAATCCACGGGCAAAGTTATTGTGACGATGGAGTAATTTTGTGTGACGAATTTAGCGTCAATAAATTGGTTTTCGCTATAAGATCGATCCAATTTTCAAACAATCGTTATTCAAACGAATCTTTAGGTTAATCCATCGACTAAAAATGCGTTGAGTGTTGAACCTGTACGCCGCAATTTGGCAAGGCTTTGAAATTCGTCCGAAGACCAAAATCTTAGCGTTAGCTTTATCCGGAAACTCAATTATGAAAGCGGCATCAGGCAAGGCGCTAGCGCCCTCAAGGCTTTCCGGATTCCCACCACGCACCAAGAACTTTCCATTATGATCAGAAACTACGGTCGGGATTTTTGCAAAATACGCCTCCATCCAGTCGCGACTATGAATTTGCATTTGGCCAATGACAAAAGCGGACATTCTACAGCACTCCTTCAAGAAAATAGTTACTTCTTCAATAATCAGATTAGCAACCACATCGATATGCGTCCAGTTTTTCAAATACTTTCAAACGCCTGACGCAGCAAATCTGCCATTGCTTGTGCCGCCTGCCCTTTCGCCGTATCCGATTGATACAGATTGATCTTAACCGACTGCAACGTTGGCAATGCGCCGCCATGGTTAATCTCTTCTAAATGTGGTGGTGCCATGCCTTTGATATAAGTGTGCACCGCCAGATCAGCTGAAACCGTTGCCTCAACTGTGCGCGAGGATTCAGAATCCACCGCCATTTGCCAATCAATTCCGCTTTCTGTCAGGCGTTTTTGCGTGGGCGCGCGGAAAATGCAGTTACGTTCATAGGCCAGTGGCAAAGGCCGCGATTTCCATGCGCTACCACCTGGTGCCCCTGCCCACGCTAATTCCACCTCAGATAACGTATGCCCATTTTGACCGCAGACCTCTTCGGTTGTGATGATGAAATCACATTCCCCACGCGAAAACTGTTCGCGCAATTGCATCGTAAAACTGGAAATCAACTGAACCCGCATGCGTGGGAATTCAGCCGTAAAGCGGCGCAAAACCGTGGGGATTGCAGGGTAAACAATATCATGCGGCACCCCAAGCACGATTTCACCAACAAATTCCTGTGCCGTAAGCCGACTATAAATTTCATCATTCAGCGTTAACATGCGCTGTGCATAGCCCAACAGTTGTTCACCTTCGCCAGTCAATGAAACTGTACGTGCACGGCGATCCAGCAGAACCACATCCAAGCTTTCTTCAAGACGTTTTAATTGCATGGAAACCGCCGACTGGGTCAGATTAAGAAATCCCGCCGCTTTGGTCACACCGCCAGTTTCGGCAACCATGGCAAAGGATCTAAGGGCTGTCATATCAATATTTCGCATCCATCACGTTCCTTGATGTATATATTCAAAAACATTCATTGTACTTATGATACACGATGTCGGATGAGCATCAAGTAATCTGATGAAACACACCAAAATCATCACGAAATGAAAGGATGATCCAATGACATATTTTGCAAACACCGCTTCAAATTCTGGCTTTCAACACACTGTGGCCTCTCTTCCAACACTTGCCGTAAAAGCAATGGCTGTTTTCAAACAACGTCGTGCCTTGGCAAAATTGGATCACACACAATTGAGCGACATCGGGCTGACCACAAAACAAGCCCAAACCGAAGCAAAACGCCCATTTTGGGATTTTCACTAACATTCCGCTGACTTTTAGGCACAATTCTGTAAAAAAATTGCACCTTTTGCTTGAAAA
>AAXZ01000022.1 GCA_000169395.1 Rhodobacteraceae bacterium HTCC2150 | reverse complement strand
TGGCGAATTACTTTCAATGCCATTCAACAGCTCTACACCAGTTTTGTGGTACAATGCCGATGCTTTGAAAGATGCAGGTGTTGGTGTTCCTGAAACATGGGCTGATGTAAAAAGTGCCGCAAGCGCACTTGTTGGCAATGGCATGAAATGTGGCGTGTCATTTGGTTGGCAATCTTGGGTGATGTTGGAAAACTTTTCGGCTTGGCACAATATTCCAGTCGGAACCAAGGAAAACGGGTTCGCTGGATTTGATACAGAGTTTACGTTCAACAACGATCAAGTCACTGCTCGTCTAGATGACATCGCTTCAATGTCTGCAGACGGGTCGTTTGTTTATGCTGGCCGTCGTGGTGACAGTTTACCAATGTTTACGAACGGTGAATGTGGCATGTGGATGAACTCATCTGCCTATTATGGGTCGATGGTTTCCCAAGCTAAGTTTGATTTCAAACAAACCATGCTGCCACTTGATACTGCAGTCGCAGACGCGCCGCAAAACTCTATCATTGGCGGGGCGACGCTGTGGGCCTTGGCCGGACATGAAGACGAAGAATATAAAGGTGTGGCAAAATTCATGACTTACCTTTCTTCGCCCGAGGTACAGGCATGGTGGCATCAAGAAACAGGTTATGTGCCGATTACAACAGCTGCATATGAACTGTCAAAAGAGCAGGGGTTTTATGAAACAAACCCAGGCACTGACACCGCCATCAAACAGCTAAGCCTGAACACACCAACAGCAAATTCACGTGGCGTCCGTTTCGGTAACTTTGTGCAAGTACGCGATGTTATTAATGAAGAAATGGAGGCTATCTGGGCTGGATCTAAATCCGCCAAAGAAGGGTTGGATGATGCTGTGACACGCGGAAATGCATTGCTTCGCAAATTTGAGCGTTCAGTAAAATAATAAAAATATAACGAATTACTCTGCCCCTCATTGTTTGTTTGGGGCAGAGTTGACGACCAAGATATTTCATTCGTTTGGACGGCCCTATGCTAAAGCGTGTTCACTTTATCAAAATTATGCTGCCGCTGCTTTTGGTTGCGCCACAAATCGCGGTCACGATAATCTTTTTTATGTGGCCAGCTGGGCAAGCGCTTTATCAGAGTTTCTTAATCGAGGACGCCTTTGGCCTGTCTAGTGAATTTGTTTGGTTTGAAAATTTTGAGCTTCTTTTTGATGATGAAATCTACCTGCAAACATTTTGGCGTACAGCAGTTTTTTCGTCTCTTGTCGCGGTTTTGGCAATGTCGATCGCCCTTGTTTTGGCTGGTTTTGCCGAACGGGTTATCAAAGGCGCCGGAGCTTATCGCACGTTACTTATTTGGCCATATGCTGTGGCCCCAGTTTTGGCCGGTGCTTTATGGGTGTTCATGTTCAACCCCACACTTGGAATTTTCCCGTTTCTTTTGGAAAAAATAAATATTGATTGGAATCACTATTTGAATGGTGGCCAAGCGATGGGGTTGGTGGTGGCTGCGGCGGCTTGGAAACAGATCGCATACAACTTTCTATTTTATCTCGCAGCCATGCAATCCATTCCAAAATCAGTTATCGAAGCGGCTGCAATCGATGGCGCCAGCCCGATGCGACGATTTTGGACGATAACGTTCCCACTTGTTTCGCCGACAACCTTTTTCCTGTTGGTGATCAACATCGTTTACGCCTTCTTTGATACTTTTGGCATCATACATGCCGTGACCCAAGGTGGGCCTGCAAATGCGACGACAATCCTTGTCTACAAAGTTTATAACGACGGTTTCGTGGGCCTCGATCTTGGTGGCTCTGCGGCGCAGTCAGTTGTCCTAATGTTCATCGTGATTGTTATGACTGTCGTGCAATTTAGGTACGTAGAAAAGAAGGTTGAATACTAATGGTCGAGAACCGCCCCTTTTTGACAGTGATAACGCACGCCGTTTTGGTTTTGGGCGTCATCATGATTGCATTGCCCATTTGGATTACTTTTGTTGCCGCAAGCCACGATGAATTGCGCATGACCCAAGCGCCGATACCCATGCTGCCCGGCGGGCATTTCTGGGAAAACTTTACCCGGACGTTGTTTGGAAGTGGATTGGCCGGAAATGAAATTACGCCAGTTTGGCGAATGTTGCTAAATTCACTGGTCATGGCATTTTCGATAGCCGCCGGTAAAATTGTGATTTCGTTGTTATCAGCCTTTGCAATTGTTTACTTCAAATTCCCATTCCGAATGGGTTTCTTCTGGATGATTTTCCTCACCCTGATGTTGCCTGTCGAAGTCCGTATCCTTCCAACTTTTGAAGTTGTGGCTAATCTAGGATTGCTTAACAGTTACTGGGGGCTGTCTGTGCCATTGATCGCATCTGCAACAGCAACATTCATGTTCCGACAGGTGTTTCTGACAATTCCAGACGAAATGCTTGAAAGCGCGCGTATTGATGGCGCTGGGCCCTTGCGGTTCTTCTGGGATATCTTGATCCCATTGTCTCGCACGAATATCGCCGCGTTGTTCGTGATTTTGTTCATCTACGGCTGGAACCAATATCTTTGGCCCTTGCTGATTACGACCGACAGCGACATGACCACTATCGTCGTCAGCATCAAACAAATGCTTGAAGCCGCCGAGCAATCGCCACAATGGAACATCATTATGATGACTGCCATGTTGGCGATGCTCCCTCCCATTCTTGTCGTCATAGCCATGCAAAAGTTATTTGTGCAGGGCCTGACCGAAACCGATAAATAGGCCCCAACCATGGCAAACATCAAACTTGATAAATTGACTAAATCCTATGGCGATACAGAGGTGCTTCATCACATCGATGGTCAGATAGAGCACGGCGAATTCATCGTTATTGTAGGGCCTTCCGGATGCGGAAAGTCAACTTTGCTGCGCATGGTTGCTGGGTTGGAAACTGTAACAACGGGTGAGGTTTCGATCGGTGACAAAATGATAAACGATCTAGAACCAGCTGATCGTGATATCGCGATGGTTTTTCAAAACTATGCACTGTACCCGCATATGTCGGTTGAACAAAATATGGCCTATGGGCTTAAAATTCGGAAACTCCCTAAGGCGGAAATAAAGCGTCGTGTTGAAGAAGCAGCAGACATTCTGGAAATACGTGATTATTTGAAACGAAAACCGCGTCAACTGTCCGGAGGTCAACGCCAACGCGTAGCGATGGGACGTGCAATTGTACGTGATCCACAGGTATTTTTGTTTGATGAGCCCTTATCGAATCTTGATGCAAAACTGCGTGTTCAGATGCGGCTGGAAATACGAAAACTTCAACGAAGGCTGGGCGTTACTTCCATCTATGTTACCCATGATCAGGTCGAGGCAATGACATTAGGTGATAGGTTGATGGTCTTGAACGGCGGCTATGTTGAACAATTTGGCACGCCTATTGAAGTTTATGAAAAGCCTGCCTCAATTTTCGTTGCGGGATTTATCGGTAGCCCATCGATGAACTTCGTTTCAGCGACGGCTGCGAATGGTGTTCTGACACTTTCAAACGGCACAACCTTGGCAACCAATACGACCGCTGCCGGCGCCGTCACGGTTGGAATTCGCCCAGAGCATCTATTTCCTAACAAGGACGGTGTTCTGAAAATCGAAGTAGACCTTCCTGAAAAATTGGGGGCGACCACGTTGGTTCACGGGCGAATATCTGGTGCAGAAACTGCCTTTACAGCAAGCCTCAATGGCATCAACGCGGCCAGTACTGCTGATGTTCTAAGTTTTGATGCACCACCGGAATTTTTACATATTTTTGATGCCGAAACAGGAAAACGTATTTCGTGACTCTGTCGCATGATCCATTGCAAAAAATGCGCAAAGCGCCGGGAATTGTTCGGTTGCATGGGCACCGTGGCGCACGTGGAATCTGGCCTGAAAATACTTTGATTGGTTTTCAGGGGGCTATGGACATGGGCATTCAGGCAATTGAACTGGATGTTTTGCTGACCAAGGACAATGTCCCAGTTGTGACCCATAACCCCAAATTGATGATCGCAACTTCTCGCGACAAGAACGGCCAGTGGTTATCAAATGAAAACTTGAATGTCGCGGAGTTGCATTTTGATGAGTTACGCCAAATAGATGTTGGAGGCATTCTTGCTGGTTCGACATACGCTTCACTCTATCCAGATCAAGCGTTTCTGTTCGGTCAGAACATCCCGACGCTTGAAGATATAGCCCGACTCGTTTGTCGCGATGCTTATCAAAATGTGTGGATGAATTTAGAGATTAAAAGTACGCCGCTAGGCAATCATGTGATGCCCTCACCAAAGGCACTTGCTGAAAATGTATTGTCTTTGATTGCTGAATACGGATTAGATAGCCGTACCATTATCCAATGTTTTGATTGGCGTGTTTTGCGCGAAGTAGAGCGTATCGCACCATCAATCCCAAGATCCTACCTTACCTATATGGATTGCCCTGCTCCGGTGATGGCGCCCAACATTTACGTTGACAGTCCATGGATGGCTGGAACCTCGTACAATGACAAATCAGAGCTTTGTGAAATAATTGTTGAATTGGGGGGGGCGGTTTGGTCGCCGTTCCACAAAGATTTAACAATGCGAGATGTTGAAAGAGCACAGAGTTTGGGATTGATTGTTAACGCCTGGACTGTGAATGAAAAAGCCGACTTTGATCGCATGATAGAATTTGGCGTCGACGGTATTATCACAGATTACCCTAATCGTGCGCAACGGCATTTGTTGAAGCGTGGGCTAGTCTGGCACGATAACATATCGCTACCAAAATGAAGGGATATTTTGTTCAAATAGAAAATATCTAACGTTTGTGTTTCTTAATATTGCCATTGCACAAGCTGAAGAGCATGAAATTTTGACTGTATATGTTGCGGATCAAGGCGGCAAAATTGTGAACTTAGCGCGATGAGCAGACGAAAAACGATATTTTATGGCAGAAGCCTCAATGAACTGAAATGAGCAACGGCAGGGGCGCTGTCAACCTTTTAGGTTTGTTACGCCCCTGTTTAATTCGTCAGAAGATGAAGTCAAAGGCGTCCAAGTCCGCTAAGTTGACACCAGTTAAGGTGATGCTGTCGGCCCCATCGGTGATCAGGACATCATTGTTGTTGGTCTGTGTTAAGTGGTTGGCAGTCAGGTCTGCCATATTCGTGATATTGTTCAGTCCGGACAGATCGATCGTTTCGCTGTCGTTTAGGGCTTCGAAGTCGGTAATGACATCCACGCCAAAGCCATCAATGAATATGAAAGTGTCAGAATGCGCACCGCCGGTCATCGTATCATCCCCAGGGCCACCATATATCGTATCATTTCCAGTGCCGCCAAAAATTTGATCATTATCCAAGCCGCCGCCCAGCGTGTCTGCGCCAGAATTGCCATGGATTATGTCATCGTGAGAGTTGCCGAAAACGCTGTCGTCGCCGCTTCCACCGTACATGATATCATCTGCGCGCCCACCATATAATTTGTCATCATTATTGCCGCCATAAAGTTTATCACTGCCGTCCGAGCCATAAAGCGTGTCATCGCCTGAACCACCGAAAAGCTTGTCGTCACCACTCTCGCCAGAAAGTGTGTCCATGCCAGCGCCGCCGTACAATTTATCGTTGTGGTTGCCGCCATAAAGTGAATCGTTGCCGTCACCACCATAAAGGGAATCTTTACCCCAGTCGCCGCGGACAACATCGT
>AAXZ01000023.1 GCA_000169395.1 Rhodobacteraceae bacterium HTCC2150 | reverse complement strand
CGAACGGAAATTGTGTATGTATCCAACTCGGCTGGGTCAGACATCAAGGAATAAGGGTTAAGGCGTGTAATCTCGCCATCCTGCATTTCCACGACAGTATGCGCACCGCCTGAAAAGGTCGGAAACTGCATTCCATCACTTCGCTTGAATTCAAAGCGCGTTACAAGGTCGTTCAACGGAATGATTGCGCTGACTGTAACGGCGATTTTTTCGGCGCCGGCTTTTGCTTTTTGAGGGGCAGCACTCATTTATACAGCTCCACTTTGTCGGGGACATTTCCAGGGTCTTCCGCGTCAATGCAAACCGCCTGAAAGGCTGCGAGGCGGCGCGAATAGTGATCGCGAACAAATAAATTCAATCCGCAATGGGAACATTCAAACGGATCGGTTGCGACGTCTTCTGTGATGCCTTTGCAATGTACGCATTGCATGCGACGGGCCACAGAACCACGGTGTTCGGTTTGAATGAACTCATGGGGAATGCCAGCTTTCATCGCCTCGTTTTGAGCTTGGCCCATCAGGCCCTCGGTACCACTTAGATAAACTTGCATGCCCATTGTCGCGTCCTGAAAGACACGCTGAATACGGGTTTCTGCGGCTGCATAGGACGGACCTTCGTAAAACTGTGCTGGATTTAAAGCACGCAATTTTTCCGCGTGGTCCGTGCCCTTGGGAATAAAGATGATATGACTGGTCGCCATAATAGTGGGATCAGATTTTGCCAAATCAAGGATCGCAAGTGCGCCATCACCATCAGCAATCATCAAGTGCGACTTACCTTTTTGCGGGCTCAGCGTACCATAGGTTGGTCGGCTAAGAATGCTGGGTGGAAACTGGAATTTCGACATGTTGTACGTCGGCCCTTTCAACATAAAAAGTGCCCCGCAAAAGCAGGGCACCTCAAAAATTTACAATCAGCCCTTAGCGGTGCGAATTGATTTGTCTTGATCATAAAACGGCATTTCCTCGGCAGTGGCTGCCAATTCCGTACCGTCGGGTTGAACAACGGTCAGCTTGGTGCCCGGTGTGGCCGCATCTGGTGCGATGCGTGCAATCGCAACGCTGTAACCGTTCAACTCAGATGACAGACCATAGGTGATTACGCCGATGTCTTTACCATCTTGCATCACGCGGGCGTGCATTTCCATTTGGTCCATGCTGTCAGACAGTTTGATACCGTAGATTTTGAAACGCTCTTTGCCTTGTGCCGCATAGTGGTTCTCGGCGCCAATAAAGCCTTCTTTGCCAGGCGATACTGTGAAGTCCAAGCCCAATTCCCAAAGCGTGTCACCGCATGGTTCGTCGTCAAATGGGAAGGTTTCAGAATTGTCACCTGGGTAGAACAACAAGTAGCTTTCAATGCGTAGCATATCGAGCGTGCTGAATTGTGTTGGGCGAACGCCTTCGGCCTGACCACCTGCCAGAACGCTGTCCCAAATATGCGTGGCATCTTTGCGGGCACAGAAAATTTCATAACCACGTTCGCCGGTATAACCAGTACGCGAAATCATAACGTCGCGACCATAAAGGCGGGTTTGCATCAAACCAAAATAGGCCAGATCACGAACAGCTGGAATTTCCTTGGCCAAAATATCAACAGCAGCAGGTCCTTGAAGGGACATGTCATGCAGGTCGTCGTCAAAGATCACGGAACAGTTTTTACCAGCCGCCACGGCAGTAAGTTGTTCCATGCCCGTGCCTGTACCGTGGACAACCAGCCATGAATTTACGGCGATGTGATAAATGATGCAGTCGTCGATGAATTTGCCGTCGCTGTTCAAGATCGATGCGTAAGTTGAACGACCAGGTGCAATTTTTTCAACATTGCGTGTCGTGACGCGGTCGATGACGTAGGCTGCATCTGCGCCAGAAACGTGAACTTTCTTTAAGCCGGAAACATCCATAAGTCCTGCTTTGGTGCGGATGGCTTCATAGTCTGCCTTGGCACGTTCTGGCGTGTGGTCATAAAACCATGCCGTACCCATACCGTTCCAATCTTCTAGCTCGCCGCCAATTTCTGCGTGACGATGTGCGAGTGCGGAATGTCTCCAAAGAATAGCCATATGTGAATCCCCTGTTTTGGAAGTTGTTTGTAGACGATCATTGAGCCTCACAACCTATCAAAGATCAAGACTGTTATTAATAAAATATTCCTGTCAGGCAAAAGAATTTCCCAAAAACGACACTTTATCAGCCATTTCACGCGCTGGATGATTGACAAAACAGTATTTTTGTCCTCAATTTTATCCTGTTAATAAAAAATATTTACCACGAGGCAAGAAGTCTCGGGTCAAAAGGGAGACGGAAATGGACGGAAATCTTGACGCATTAACAACCATTTTTACCGAGTTTTATTACTGGGTAACGGTGGTGTTCATGTTTTTAATCCACGTTGGATTTTGCATGTACGAAGTCGGCGCAAGCCGCAGAAAAAATCATATGCACACGTTAATGAAGAACGTAATGATCATCCCATTGGTGACGGTTACATTCTTCTTCTTTGGATGGTGGATTTATTGGGCCTTTCCCAACTTCCCATTTTTTGGCGGGTTAGATCTGGCCGCTGGTGCCGCGAACACACCATGGTCTGAAACAATGGGCACAAATGCAAGTGATCGAATCACAGGTGTCTTCTGGGCGGCATTCTTGCTGTTTTCCTGGACTGCTGCGTCGATTGTGTCCGGTTCAGTTATCGAACGTATCCGCTCTTCTGCGCTTTGGGTGCACGCTGTCCTGATCGGGTCAGTTTGGTGGATTATTGATGCTGCATGGGGTTGGCATTATGCTGGCTGGATGGTTCAAAACTGGGCTATCATGACGCGTATGCATCTGGTGTTATCCACGCCATC
>AAXZ01000024.1 GCA_000169395.1 Rhodobacteraceae bacterium HTCC2150 | reverse complement strand
TTTCCCCGATCACCTCATCCTTGGTGAAGCCCGTGATCCGTCCGCGTCTGGTTCCATTCGTTCACGCGGCCCTCTGCGTCGATACCGAAGATCGGGGCGTTCGCCGTGTCGATCAGCTGGGTCAGGTCGTTGGCGATCCGATCCTGTTCAACCCGCACCTTGTTCAGTTCAGTGATGTCCTGGCCCACGCCGACCACGCCGGTGATCTTGCCGTCTGAATCGCGCCGTGTCGTCGAGTTCAGAAGCACGTCCACCCGGTCACCGGAATTGGTAAACAGCGGGAACTCGTAGTTCGCCGTCTGCTCGCCCGCAAGTGCCTTGTCCAGAACCTCCTTCACTGGCTTCTTGTAGTCGTCCGTGATGTACTCGGCGACAAGGTTTTTCCCGATCACCTCATCCTTGGTGAAGCCCGTGATCCGTTCCGCCGTCTGGTTCCATTCGTTCACGCGGCCCTCTGCGTCGATACCGAAGATCGGGGCGTTCGCCGTGTCGATCAGCTGGGTCAGGTCGTTGGCGATCCGATCCTGTTCAACCCGCACCTTGTTCAGTTCAGTGATGTCCTGGCCCACGCCGACCACGCCGGTGATCTTGCCGTCTGAATCGCGCCGTGTCGTCGAGTTCAGAAGCACGTCCACCCGGTCACCGGAATTGGTAAACAGCGGGAACTCGTAGTTCGCCGTCTGCTCGCCCGCAAGTGCCTTGTCCAGAACCTCCTTCACTGGCTTCTTGTAGTCGTCCGTGATGTACTCGGCGACAAGGTTTTCCCCGATCACCTCATCCTTGGTGAAGCCCGTGATCCGTTCCGCCGTCTGGTTCCATTCGTTCACGCGGCCCTCTGCGTCGATACCGAAGATCGGGGCGTTCGCCGTGTCGATCAGCTGGGTCAGGTCGTTGGCGATCCGATCCTGTTCAACCCGCACCTTGTTCAGTTCAGTGATGTCCTGGCCCACACCGACCACGCCAATGATCTTGCCATCTGAATCGCGCCGTGTTGTAGAGTTCAGAAGAACGTCAATCCTTTCACCTGTCTTCGAGAACAAAGGAAACTCAAAGTTTGCTGTCTGCTCCCCATTTAGCGCTTTGTCGAAAACGTCTTGCACCGACTTCTTGTAGTCATCGGTGATGTAATTTCCGACAAAGTTCTTGTTCAAAACCTC
>AAXZ01000025.1 GCA_000169395.1 Rhodobacteraceae bacterium HTCC2150 | reverse complement strand
ATGGTTGTGAACATCTTTTTGCAATCACCAGCGATCATGTTTGCAATTTCAATCATCGGTGTGCTGATTTTTGCGGGCCTAACAGCTTATGACACGCAAAAGATCAAAAACACTTATCTTGAAATGGCCCATTCTGGCGATCAAGAATGGTTGGCAAAATCCGCAATCATGGGCGCGTTGAACCTATATTTGGATTTCGTGAACTTGTTCATGTTCCTTCTGCAATTCTTGGGCAACCGCGAATAAGCAGTCAACAATTTGAAAACAAAAGGCCAGTCATTGCGACTGGCCTTTTTTGTTGGGCAAACAAATTTCGATGCCCCATAAAAAAAGCCGCGTATGAACGCGGCTTTCAAATACCAATGTAAGGCGATAGCTCTTACTTGATTTTGCCTTCTTTGTAATCAACATGCTTACGCACAACAGGGTCGTATTTTTTAACAACCATTTTTTCTGTCATAGTGCGGGCATTCTTTTTGGTCACATAGAAATGGCCAGTATCCGCTGTGGAATTCAAGCGAATCTTGATTGTGGTTGGTTTTGCCATTTTATTGCTCCAGTACTGCGAGGCGGAACATACGCCCGCGGGAATCCTTGAAACCCGCTTTTTAGGGATTAGAGCCCTAGTGTCAACTCTAAAGATGTCCTTACAAGCGCCAGATCACAAAACGACGCAAATTAACGCCTTTCAAAGGCATTATGCACATTCCATTTCCACAAATACCTGCGCCTTGTTTGCATAACTTCATGCGAACAAGGGAAACCAGCGTGGCGAAGCCACTCATTTTGGCTGAATAATAATGCGCGGAGAATCTATAAGCCGGATTT